>NZ_AP046058.1:0-3611211 GCF_059739345.1 Arthrobacter sp. SlRoot2-15 | reverse complement strand
TCAAGCCTAGGGCACTTTCCGGGCAGGTCTAGACCACCGCGTGACCCGGTTCGCAGGCGCCCTCTCCCCCGGCTACGCTGGACATGTTCCCAGTTGAAGGAGTTTCCGTTGCCAGTACGCAAGGCGGTCGTCCAGGCCTCGATCGGACTGCACGCCCGCCCGGCGGCGGTCTTTGTCCGCGCCGTGACGCAGAGCGGTCTGCCGGTCACGATCAGCCGGGACGGACGGCCCGGAGTCGACGCCCGCTCGCTCCTCGAGGTCATGACGGAGGATTTCCCCTGCGGCTGCGAGGTGGAGCTGGCGGTCCGGGCCGAGGCGGTCCCGGCCGGGTCCAGCGTCGACGACGCCGAACGAATCCTGGCCGAGCTCTGCATCCTGCTGGAGTCCCAGGCAGGCTGACCGGCGGCTTCAGGCCCTAACCCAACGCAAACGACGTCGGGCCCCACCACAAGGTGGGGCCCGACGTCGTTGGTATCAGCGGTAGACGCTAGTGCGCGTGGTCACCGCGGCTGTATTCGTAAACCCAGCCGATCAGTGCGACGACGGCGAGGCCGCCGGCGATGAATGTGATCCAGAAGCCCACGGCCAGGCCGAGGAACCCGCCGGCGCAAGACAGGCCGAGGACCAGCGGCCACCAGCTCCAGGGGCTGAAGTGGCCCTGCTCGCCGGCGCCTTCGTGGATCTCAGCGTCGCTGCGGTCCTCCGGGCGCATGCCGACGCGCTTGCCGGTGAAGCCCAGGTAAGCGCCGATCATGCCGGCAAGACCACCCAGCAGCAGGACACCGAGGATGCCGACCCATTCCGTCCAGCCGGTCAGGAAGCCGTAGATTACCGAGACCGGGATGAAGAAGAAGACGCCGAATCCAAAAATCCTTGATTCGATTTTCACAGGGCTTGATCCTTCTGGTCGGCGTTACCGAGCGCTGCCGCTGCCGGGGCAGGAGCGTCGACGGTGTATGACTGGGAGAGTTCCGGGTGGTGCAGGTCCAGGGCAGGACGCTCCGAGCGGATCCGCGGCAGCGAGGTGAAGTTGTGCCGCGGCGGCGGGCAGGACGTCGCCCATTCGAGCGACGCGCCGAAGCCCCAGGGGTCATCGACCGTAACCCGTTCGTTGCTGCGCCAGGTGATGTAGACGTTCCAGAAGAACGGGATCAGCGAGGCGCCCAGCAGGAAGGAGGCGTAGGTCGAGAACTGGTTCATCCAGGTGAAGTTGTCCTGCGGCATGTAGTCCGCGTAGCGGCGGGGCATGCCCTCGACGCCGAGCCAGTGCTGGATGAGGAAGGTGCCATGGAAGCCCAGGAAGAGCATCCAGAAGTGGATCTTGCCGAGGCGCTCGTTGAGCATCTTGCCGGTCCACTTCGGCCACCAGAAGTAGAAGCCGGCGAACATTGCGAACACCACGGTGCCGAAGACCACGTAGTGGAAGTGCGCCACCACGAAGTAGGAGTCGGAAACGTGGAAGTCCAGCGGCGGGGAGGCCAGGATGATGCCGGTCAGGCCGCCGAAGAGGAAGGTTGCCAGGAAGCCGATGCTCCAGAGCATGGGGGTTTCGAAGGTGATGGAACCCCGCCACATGGTGCCGATCCAGTTGAAGAACTTCACGCCGGTGGGAACCGCGATCAGCATCGTCATGAAGGAGAAGAACGGCAGCAGGACCGAGCCGGTGACGTACATGTGGTGGGCCCACACGGTCACGGACAGCGCCGCGATGGAGATCGTGGCGTAGACGAGGCCCTTGTAGCCGAAGATCGGCTTGCGGCTGAAGACGGGGAAGATCTCGGAGACGATGCCGAAGAACGGCAGCGCGATGATGTACACCTCGGGGTGGCCGAAGAACCAGAACAGGTGCTGCCAGAGGACGGCACCGCCGTTTTCCGGGTCGAAGATGTGGGCGCCGAAGCGGCGGTCCGCGCCGAGGGCGAAGAGGGCAGCGGCCAGCGGCGGGAAGGCCATGAGCACCAGAATGGCGGTGACCAGGGTGTTCCAGGTGAAGATCGGCATGCGCCACATCGTCATGCCGGGGGCGCGCATGCAGATGATGGTGGTGATGAAGTTGACCGCACCGAGGATGGTGCCGAAGCCGGAGAGCGCTAGGCCGAAGACCCAGAGGTCACCGCCCACACCGGGGCTGAAGGTCGTGTTGGACAGCGGCGCGTAAGCGAACCAGCCGAACGACGCGGCACCCTGCGGGGTAATGAAGCCGGACACGGCGATGGTGGAGCCGAACAGGAAGAACCAGAAGGCCAGTGCGTTCAGCCGCGGGAAGGCGACGTCGGGGGCGCCGATCTGCAGCGGCATGATGACGTTGGCAAAGCCGGCGAACAGCGGCGTCGCGAACATCAGGAGCATAACGGTTCCGTGCATGGTGAAGAGCTGGTTGTACTGCTCTTTGGTCTGCAGGATCTGCATGCCGGGCTCGAACAGTTCGGCGCGGATCAGCAGCGCCATCACGCCGCCGAAGCAGAAGAACACGAAGGACGCGATCAGGTACATGTACCCGATGGTCTTGTGGTCGGTGGAGGTGATCCAGTTGACGACGATGCGCCCCTTGGATTTCGGTACTACGGGAGCCTCAAGGATCCCTGAGGGCTGAGAGTAGGTCGTTGCCACTTCGCGCTCCCCTTACTTGTTCTCGGTCGGGGCCGGGTTGCGGTCGTACTCTTCGCCGAGCAATCCGGTGTTGCCGTCCTGGCGGAGCTTGTCCAGGTGGGCCTTGAACTCCGAGTCGGAGACGACCTTCACACGGAACAGCATTTCGGAGTGGTACTCACCACAGAGTTCGGCACACTTGCCGTCGTAGGTTCCCTCTTTGGTGGGGGTGAACCGGATGTAGTTGGTCTTGCCCGGGATCATGTCGCGCTTCTGCAGGAAGGCGGGAACCCAGAAGGAGTGGATGACGTCGCGGGCGTTGAGCTCGAGGTCAACCGACTTGTTGACCGGCAGGTACAGGGTGGGCAGCTTTTCCTTGTCCACCTCGTTGCCGGTGAGGTGCGCCTGGACGCCGGCCTCGTGGACGTCGCCGGTGACGACGTCGCCCTTCTTGTAGTTGAAGTCCCACGCCCACTGCTTGCCGCGGACGTCGACGACGACGTCGGCCGGCTGGTCCCGGTTGTCGATGGCCTGCTGGTCGCGGTCGGTGAAGTAGAAGAACACCAGGACCATAAAGAGCGGGATCGTCAGGTAGAAGACTTCAAGCGGGAGGTTGAAGCTGTTCTGGCGGGGGAAACCCACGGTGCCCTTGCGACGCCGGTAAGCGACGATGCACCAGATCATCAAACCCCAGGTGATGATGCCGACGACCAGCGCGGCAATCCATGAGTTGACCCAGAGGTCCATGATGCGGTCAGTGTGGTTGGTGGTGCCACGCTCAGTGGGCAGCCACCCTTTCTGTACCTCTGGTGAACATCCAGTCAAAGCCAACGCGCCGGCTAGTGCCAAGCCAGTGATCGTAGTGATCTGTTTGCGTCGGCTGCCGGTTCGGTTCTGCGAACTCACAGACGGCCCTTCCTACTTGTTGCTGTCGCCCGGCCGCCGATGGCGTTCCGGGCACACTAAAAGTTTTACTACTCGGTGTAGAGCTTACCGCTCCCCGCGAGTTTTCGCCCACATGTCCGCACCGTGCGTCGGAGGCGTTTTGAGCGCTTCCGCCGACCGCTCCCCGGACGGCACTAAGGCCGGGCTCAATGCCCGGCCTTAGCCCTTAGTGGAAGGAGTCCCCGCAGGCGCAGGATCCGCCCGCATTCGGGTTGTCGATCGTGAAGCCCTGCTTCGAGATGGTGTCCTCGAAGTCAATGCTGGCGCCGCTCAGGTACGGCACGCTCATCTTGTCGACGACGACCTCGACGCCGTCGTAGTCGCGGACGGCGTCACCCTCGAGGAGCCGCTCGTCGAAGTAGAGCTGGTAGATCAGCCCGGAGCAACCGCCCGGCTGCACGGCAACACGGAGGCGAAGGTCGGTGCGGCCTTCCTGTTCCAGCAGGCTGCGGACCTTGCCGGCGGCGACGTCGGTCAGCTGGACCTCGTGGCTGGCCAGTTCCTGGTCCGCCTGGACGGTGGTGTCGGCGCTGTTTTCATTGGTTGTAGTGCTCATGGCCTACCTTCTTACGACGGTCGTGGCGGCTCCGCCTGCGCGGTGCCCGCCCCTACTTAAACGGTATGGGCTATAGCTACATGCTACGTCGATCAGACGTGTAGCTCTAACTCCTGACGTAACCCTCAGAGCCGGCCGGATGTTCCCCGGAAGCGCGGACCCGCGGGCCTGCCTGGACAGGACCTCAGGGCAGGACTTCAGGCCAGGCCCTCGGCGTTCAGCCGGGCCAGCAGGAGCGCCTCGGCAATGATCGCGTTGCGGAAGTCGTCCAGGTGCAGCGACTCGTTGGCGCTGTGCGCCCGCGAATCGGGATCCTCCACACCGGTGACCAGGATCTGCACGTCCGGGTACAGCTCGGTCAGGTCGGCGATGAACGGAATCGAGCCGCCGATCCCAGTCTCCACCGCGGGCACGCCCCAGGCCTCGCCGAGCGCCCACATCGCCATGCTGGCGGCGGTGGAGCTGGTGTCCGTGAGGAAGGCGTTGCCGCTCTCCCCCGGGGTGAACACCACCTCAGCGCCAAACGGCGCGTTCGCCTCAACGTGCCGCCGAACGGCCTCCATGGCTTCGGCCGGGTCCTGGCCCGGGGCGAGGCGCAAGCTGAATTTGGCGCGGGCGCGCGGCAGCAGGGTGTTGGAGGCGACGTCCACCGCGGGGGCATCAAAGCCGATGATGGACAGCGCCGGCTTGGTCCACATGCGCGAGGCGATCGAACCGGTGCCGGCGAGCTTGACGCCGTCGAGCACGGAGGCGTCGTTGCGGTACTCCTCCTCGGTGAGGTCGACGGCGACGTCGTCGCGGCTGACGAGGCCCTCGATCGCCACGCTGCCCTCGTCGTCGTGCAGGGTGGCAATCAGCCGCGCCAGCAGCGTGGGGGCGTCCAGGACGGGTCCACCGAACATGCCGGAGTGGACGGCGTGGTCCAGCACCTTGACCTCGATGGTGCCGTCCACCAGGCCGCGCAGGCTGGTGGTGAGCGCCGGGATGCCGACCTTCCAGTTGGAGGAATCGGCGACGACAATGACGTCGGATCGCAGCAGTTCCTTGTGGGTTTCCAGGAAGGCCCGGAACGTGGGTGAGCCCGCCTCCTCCTCGCCTTCGAAAAAGAAGGTCACGCCGAGGCCGAGCTCGTCGCCGAGCACCCGGGTCACGGCGGAGTAGGCGGCGACGTGGGCCAGGATGCCGGCCTTGTCATCCGCGGCGCCGCGGCCGTAGAGGCGGCCGTCGCGTTCGACGGCGGTGAACGGCTCGGTCTCCCAGAGCGCCAGGTCGCCGGTGGGCTGCACGTCGTGGTGGGCGTAAAGCAGGATGGTGGGCTTGCCGGCCGCGGCGGGGCGGCTGGCGACGACGGCCGGGCCGCCGGGGGTGCCGTCCTCCTTGTCGCAGCGCAGGATCCGGACGTCCTCGAAACCGCTGGCGCGGACCAGGTCGGCGACGGCCTCGGCGCTGGCGTTCAGCGGGGCGGGGTCGAAACTGGGCCAGGCGATGCCAGGGATCGCCACGAGCGCCTTCAACTGTTCGACGGTGGCGTCGAAGGATTCGGTGACGGCCTGGCGGAGGGCTGCGGCATTGATGGAGCCGCTGGCTGAGGGCTGCGGGATCCCCGCGGGTTCTGAAGTCATGGCCAAAACACTACCCGTGTCCGGCACCACGACAAACAGCGCCACGGGGCCGCGGACTGGGTCTGGCGCGGTGTTCGGCAGGGTATTCTGTAGGGGTGTTTGGACGTAGAAAAGAAGCGCCCGCGGCGCAGGACGTAGTTGACCAGCAGGTAGCCGAGGCAGCAGCCCGGGACGCCGCCATCGGCAAGGGCGCGCCCACGCCCAAGCGCAGCGCCCAGGTGGCCGCCCGGAAGCGGCCGCTGGTTCCGGAGGACCGCAAGGCCTCCCGCGCCGCCGAGCGCACCGCCGTCGCGGAGCAGCGGCTCAAGATGCGCCAGGCCATGGACACCGGCGACGAGAAGTTCCTGCCGCTGCGCGACAAGGGCCCGCAGAAGCGCTTCGCCCGCGACTACGTGGATGCCCGTTTCAGCCTTGGCGAGTACCTGATGTTCGGCGCCCTCGTGTTTGTCATCATCTCCCTGCTGGTCCCGGCGAGCAGCGAACAGATGATCTATGTCCTCGGCGGTTTCTGGGTGATGTTCCTGGCCGTCTTCGTCGACGTCTTCATCCTGTCCCGCAAGCTCAAGAAGCGCCTCTCCGAGAAGTTCGTCGACGTTGAGCGCGGCACCGTCTGGTACGGTTCCATGCGCTCCCTGCAGTTCCGCCGCCTGCGGCTGCCCAAGCCCCAGGTCAAGCGCGGCGACTTCCCCGCCTGATTCACGCCTCCAACAAGAAGAGCTCCCGGCAGTTGCCGGGGGCTCTTTCGTTGGCGGAGGCAAGGTGCCCCGGCTGAGTGGCGCGTGCGCCGCCGCGCGGCCTACCGCCGGGACGGGTGCTTGGCGAGCAGCCGGTTGATCCGCGCCGCCCAGAACGGGCCCTCGTAGAGGAACGCGGTGTAGCCCTGTACCAGGGTGGCGCCGGCGTCGAGGCGCTGCTGGACGTCCTGCGCGGTCTCGACGCCGCCCACCGAGACGAGGGTGACGGCGCCGCCGGTTGCGGCCTTGAGCCGGGACAGCACCTCGAGGGAGCGCTGCTTCAGCGGCGCGCCGGAGAGTCCGCCGGCGCCGCACGCCTCGATCTGTTCCGGGCTGGAGACCAGCCCGGAGCGTCCGATGGTGGTGTTGGTGGCGATGATGCCGTCCAGCTTGAGATCGAGCGCCAGCCGGGCGACGTCGTCGATGTCCTCGTCGCTGAGGTCCGGTGCGATCTTCACCAGCAGCGGCACGTGGCGGCCCGCGGCGGTGTCGGCGGCTTCCCCCACCGCGGTCAGCAGCGGCCGAAGGGTGTCAACGTCCTGCAGCAGGCGCAGCCCCGGGGTGTTCGGCGAGCTCACGTTGACCACCAGGTAGTCGGCGGCGGGGGCCAGGCTGCGGGCGCTGACCAGGTAGTCCGCCACCGCGTCCTCGAGCTCCACCACCTTGCTCTTGCCGATGTTGACGCCGATCACCGGACGGACGCCTGGGTAGCGGCGCTGCAGCGCGGCGCGGGCGGAGCGCAGCCGGGGCGCCACGGCGGCGGCGCCGTCGTTGTTGAACCCCATCCGGTTGATCACGGCCCGGTCCTCGATGAGGCGGAAAAGCCGCGGGGCGGGGTTGCCGGGCTGCGCCTGTCCCGTGATGGTGCCGACCTCGACGTGGCCGAAGCCCAGGTCGGTCAGCGCCTCGATGCCGTGGCCTTCCTTGTCAAAGCCCGCGGCCAGCCCGAACGGCGAGGGGAAGGTCAGGCCGAAAGCCTCGGTCCGCAGCGACGCCGCCGGGGCGGTGATCCGCTGCAACACCCGGCCGGCGCCGCAGCGGTTGGCCAGCCGGATGCCCCGGAAACCGATCTTGTGGGCGCGCTCGGCGTCCATCCAGGAGAAGGCGAGCCGGAAGAAGGTGGGATATACGCGCATGCCCCTAGTTTTCCGGTTCCGGCCGCGCAAACCAAAATGCCGGCACCCAGGCCGGGCCAAACCCGCAATGGAAGCAGCCAAAACATGGGCCCGCCGGGCGCTAGCATGAAGCCATGACCAGCGATGATGCAGTCCACAGCCACGGCCCGGCGCACTCCCCCGGGGCACCGATCGAAGCCGACGTGGTGGTGGTCGGCGCCGGGCTCGCCGGGCTGGTGGCCGCGGCCGAAGCCTATGCGGCGGGCCGGCGGGTAGCGGTCCTGGACCAGGAACCCGAGGCCGCGGCGGGCGGCCAGGCCCACTGGTCCTTTGGCGGCCTCTTCCTGGTCAACACCCCGGAGCAGCGGCGGCTGGGCGTCCGCGACAGCGCCGGGCTGGCCCTGGCCGACTGGCTCGCCTCCGCCGCCTTCGATCGGCCCGAGGACGCCCTGGCCCGGCAGTGGGCGGAGGCGTACGTGGACTTCGCGGCCGGCGAGAAGCGCGCCTGGCTCGCCTCCCTGGGCGTCGGGCTGTTCCCGCTGGTGCAGTGGGCCGAGCGCGGAGGCTACGGCCCGGACGGCCACGGCAACACCGTGCCGCGCTTCCACGTCGCCTGGGGCACCGGCCCGGCGCTGGTCGCGCCCTTCCTCGCCAAGCTCCGCGAGGGTGTGGCTGCCGGACGGGTCACCTTCCACTTCCGGCACCGCGCCACCGAACTGACGACGACGGCGGGCCGGCTCAGCGGGGTCCGCGGCGAGGTCCTGGCACCCAGCACCGCCGCCCGGGGCGAACAGTCCTCCCGCACGGCCGCCGGGGCCTTCGAGGCCGCCGCCGGCGCCGTCGTCGTCACCAGCGGCGGCATCGGCGGGAACCACGGCGCGGTCCGGCGGCAATGGCCCGGCGGCGGGGCGCCGGCGTCGATGCTCAGCGGTGTGCCGGCCTCGGTGGACGGCGATTTCCTGGCCGCCGTGGACCGTGCCGGCGGCCGGCTGATCAACGGCGACCGGATGTGGCACTACCCGGAAGGCATCCACAACCACTCCCCGGTCTGGCCGCAGCACGGCATCCGGATCCTGCCCGGCCCCTCCGCGCTCTGGCTCGACGCCACGGGCCGGATGCTCCCGGCACCGCTGTTTCCGGGCTTCGACTCGCTAGGCGCGCTCCGGCACATCCTCGGCACCGGGCACACCCATTCCTGGTTCGTGCTGAACAAGACCATCGCCATGAAGGAGTTCGCGCTCTCCGGCTCCGAACAGAACCCGGATCTGACCGGCAAGGACCTCCGGCTGCTCGCCTCCCGCCTGAAACCGGCCGGCGACAGCCCGCTGCAGCGCTTCCTGGACCGAGGTGTGGACTTTCTGCAGGCCGGCAGCCCCGCGGAGCTCGCCGCGAAGATGAACACCCTCACCGGCGCGCCGCTCATCGATGCCGCGGAACTGGACCGGCTGGTCCGGTCCCGGGACCGGCAGTTCACGAGCGGGCTGGGCAAGGATCCGCAGCTCGCGGCGATCCGCGCCGCCCGGAGCTTCACCACGGACAAGATCATGCGGGTGGCGCCGCCGCACCGGATGCTCGATCCCCGGCACGGGCCGCTGCTGGCGGTCCGCCTCTCCGTCCTCACCCGCAAGAGCCTCGGCGGGATCCAGACGGATCTGCACTCGCGGGTCCTGGACGGCGCCGGCCGTCCGGTGGCCGGGCTCTACGCCGCCGGCGAGGCGGC
Organism: Arthrobacter sp. SlRoot2-15; assembly: GCF_059739345.1. Taxonomy (NCBI): domain Bacteria; kingdom Bacillati; phylum Actinomycetota; class Actinomycetes; order Micrococcales; family Micrococcaceae; genus Arthrobacter; species Arthrobacter sp. SlRoot2-15. The sequence continues at coordinate 3,601,930 of NZ_AP046058.1, read as the reverse complement.
CGGCTTTGGCGGCGGCGGCATCCACGGCTACCGCGCCCTGGAGGGCACCTTCCTGGGCGGGTGCCTGTTCTCCGGCCGAGCGGCGGGCCGCGCCTCGGCCGCCGCCCTCTAACCTGCAGACCGGGAGGAAAAGATGGACTGGCAGAGGGACATCCTGGGCGAGGACTTCGCGGCGTGCCCCTTCCAGTCGGTGGGACCTGACGGGGTGGAGCGCACCGCCACCCTGATCCGGCACATCCCTGCCTCCGGTGCCGGCAGCGCCCCGCGGCGGGCGGTGCTGTTCCTGCACGGCTGGAGCGACTACTTCTTTAACGAGGAACTCGCGGAGTTCTGGACCGGCCAAGGCTTCGCCTTCTACGCCCTGGACATGCACAACCACGGCCGGAGTCTGCGTCCCGGCGCCCACGGCGGCTACGTCGCGGACCTGGCCGACTACGACGCCGAGATCACCGCGGCGATCGACATCATCGACTCCCTCGCGCCCAAGGGCGCGGCTCCCCCGCCGGTGACCCTGATGGGGCACTCCACCGGCGGGCTGATCGCGGCGCTCTGGACGAGCCGGCACCCGGGCCGCGCCGCCCAGCTGGTCCTCGACAGTCCCTGGCTCGAAATGCACGGCAGTCCTGCGGTGCGCCGCGCCGCCCGGACCATGGTCGAGCCGCTGGCCCGCTTCCGGCCCGAGTCCGTGATCCGGCTGCCCGAGCGGGCCTTCTATTGGCGCAGCATCAGCAGCGCCGCGGAGGGCGAATGGGTCCTGGATGACAACTATCGGCCGCCCCGGGCCTTCCCGGTGCGCGCCGGCTGGCTCAGCGCCGTGCTCGCCGGCCAGTCCCGGGTAGCCCGGGGGCTGAACATCGACGTGCCGATCCTGGTGCTGATCTCCGGCGCCAGCGCCAACGGCATGTTCTGGAAAGAGTCGATGCGGCGCACCGACGCGGTACTGGACGTGAACACCATCGCCCTGCGCGCCCTCAGCCTGGGCCGCACCGTGACCCTAGAACGGATCGACGGCGCCCTGCACGACGTTTTCCTCTCGGCGCCGCGGGTCCGGGCCGACGCCTATGCCCGGCTCGCCCGCTGGATCCGGGCCTACGTCACGGACGACGCCGCCGGCGCCTAGGGCGGGTCAGGCGGGGCGCACCGGGGCGGCAGCGTCGACCGCGCCTCCGTAGCGGCGGTCCCGCTGGGCATAGATTTCGACGGCGTCCCAGAGGGTCCGCCGGTCCACGTCCGGCCACAGCGTGTCGAGGAAGACGAACTCGGCGTAGGCGGACTGCCAGAGCATGAAGTTGGAGAGGCGCTGCTCGCCGGAGCTGCGCAGGAACAGGTCGACGTCGGGCAGGTCGGGTTCGTCCAGGTACTTCTGGATGGTCCGTTCGGTGATGGCGCCGGGCTTGAGCCGGCCGGCGGCGACTTCCTCGGCGATCGCGGAGACGGCGTCGGCGATTTCCGCCCGGCCGCCGTAATTAACACACATGTTCAGTGTGCAGGTGCTGTTGCCCCGGGTGTACTCCTCGGCCTCCTCGAGTTCCCGGATCACTGAGCCCCAGAGCTTGGGCCGCCGCCCTGACCAGCGGATCCGCACGCCCCACTCGTCGAGCTGGTTCCGCTGACGACGCAGCACGTCCTTGTTAAATCCCATCAGGAAGCGCACCTCCTCGGGCGAGCGGCGCCAGTTCTCGGTGGAAAACGCGTAAACACTGACATGCTCGATGCCCAGTTCGATGGCCCCGGCCATCACGTCCAGCAAGGCCGGCTCCCCCGCCTTGTGGCCCTCGATCCGGGGCAGGCCGCGCTGGTTCGCCCAGCGGCCGTTGCCGTCCATCACGATCGCGACGTGCTTTGGAATAAACTCCGCGGGGATGGCGGGCGGCAGGGCACCGGAGGGGTGCGGGTAGGGGGCCACCACCTCGGCGGTGCGCCGGCGGACCGGATCCTTCTTCTTTCCTGGATTGCTCTTGCCGAGGGCCACGGTTATGTTCGCTCCACATGTTTGAGGGATTTCAGGACGCGTTCCAGATGCCACTGCAGGTAGCTTGCCACCAGGCCGGCGGCCTCCCGCCGGTGGACAGGCGCGGAGGCGTCCGCCGCCGTCCAGTTGCCGGTCAGCAGCGCCCCCAGCAGCAGTACCGTCTCCGAGGCAGGCGCGGGGGATCCCGGCGGCCGGCACTCCCCGCAGACCATGCCGCCGAGCGCGGCGGAAAAGGCGGTGTGCGGCCCCGGCGCGCCGCAGCGGGCGCAGTCGGTGAAGCTGGGTGCCCAGCCGCCGGTGGACAGGGCGCGGAGCAGGTAGGAATCCAGGATGAGCTCGGGGGCGTGGTCGCCGCGGCTCAGCGACGCCAGTGCACCGACCAGCAGGTTGTATTGGGCGGTGCCGGCCTCGCCGTCGACGTCGGTGAGCTTCTCCGCCGTCTCGGTCATCGCGGCTGCCACGGTGTAGCGGCCGTAGTCGGCGGCGATGCTGGAGCCGTAAGCGCCCTTGGCGACGGCCTGCGTGACCACGTCCAGGGTACGCCCGGAGATCAGCTGCAGGTCCGCGACCATAAACGGTTCCAGCCTGGCGCCGAAGCGGCTGCTGGTCCGGCGGACACCCTTGGCGACGGCCCGGACCTGGCCGTGGTGCTTGGTCAGCAGGGTGATGATGCGGTCCGCTTCGCCGAGCTTGTGGGTGCGCAGCACAACGGCGTCGTCGCGGTACGCGCGCGCAGCAAAGGAGGAGGGTTGGGCCACAGTTAATCTTCGCACTGACTTCGGGGAAACACTGCCATTGGAAATGCGGCCCTGCCGGGACGCCGCCCCGCGCCGCCGGAGCAACCGGCGGCACGGCGACTGCGGCTGCTAGGCGCGGGCGTCCCGGATGGCCCGGTTGACGGCGGAGATAACGGCCTTGAGCGAGGCCATGGAGGTGTTGGCGTCGATCCCGACTCCCCACAGCACCCGCTCCCCCACGGCGCATTCGACGTAGGCCGCGGCCTGGGCGCTGCCGCCTTCGGAGAGGGCGTGCTCGCTGTAGTCCAGCACGCGGACGTCCACGCCGTCCTCACGCAGGATGCTCAGCAGCGCCGCGATCGGGCCGTTGCCGGTCCCGGTGCGGCGCAGCGGCTTGCCGTCCACCTTGAGCGCGGCGGTCAGGGTCATGGTGCCGTCTTCGTCCGATTCGGTGCTGACCGCGCCGAGGGCGTAGCGGCCCCACTGGGTCTCGGCGGCGGCGGAGGGCAGGTACTCGTCCTGGAAGAGCTGCCACAGCTGGCCGCCGCTGACTTCGCCGCCCACCAGGTCAGTGCGGCGCTGGATCACGCCGGAGAACTCAATCTGCGCCCGGCGCGGCAGGTCCAGGTTGTGCTCGTTCTTGAGCAGGTAGGCCACGCCGCCCTTGCCGGACTGCGAGTTGACCCGGATCACGGCCTCGTAGCTGCGGCCGAGGTCCTTGGGGTCCACCGGCAGGTACGGGACCTGCCAGGCGTAGTCGGCCACGTCCTTGCCGGCGGCGGCCGCGTCCCGTTCCAGGGCTTCCAGGCCCTTCTTGATGGCGTCCTGGTGGGAACCGGAGAAGGCCGTAAAGACCAGGTCCCCGCCGTAGGGCGAGCGTTCCGCGACGGGTAGCTGGTTGCAGTACTCGACCGTGCGGCGGACGTCGTCGATGTCGGAGAAGTCGATCATCGGGTCGATGCCCTGGACGAACATGTTCAGGCCCAGGGTGACCAGGTCCACGTTGCCGGTCCGCTCCCCGTTGCCGAACAGGCAGCCCTCGATCCGGTCGGCCCCGGCCAGGTAGCCCAGCTCGGCGGCCGCGACGCCGGTCCCGCGGTCGTTGTGCGGGTGCAGGGAGAGGATGATGCCCTCGCGCGGGTGCAGGTGGCGGCTCATCCACTCGATGGAATCCGCGTACACGTTGGGGGTGGCCATCTCGACCGTGGCCGGCAGGTTGATGATCACCTGGCGGTCGGCGGACGCCTCGAAGACGTCGGCAATCGCGTTGCAGACCCGCACGGCGTAGGCGAGTTCGGTGCCGGTGAAGGATTCCGGCGAGTACTCGTAGGTGATGTGGGTGTCCTCGAGGGTTTCCTCGTACTTCTTGCACAGCCGGGCACCCTGCAGGGCGATGTCGAGGATGCCGTCCTCGTCCTGGTTGAACACGACCCGGCGCTGCAGGACCGACGTCGAGTTGTAGAGGTGCACGATGGCCTGCTTGGCGCCGACCAGGGATTCGTAGGTCCGCTCAATCAGGTGTTCACGGGCCTGGGTCAGGACCTGGATGGTGACGTCGTCCGGGATGCGGTTGCCCTCGATGAGCTGGCGGACGAAGTCGAAGTCGGTCTGCGAGGCCGAGGGGAATCCGACCTCGATTTCCTTGTAGCCCATCCGGACCAGCAGCTCGAACATCTTCATCTTGCGGGCCGGGCTCATCGGGTCGATCAGGGCCTGGTTGCCATCACGCAGGTCGACCGCGCACCAGCGCGGGGCTTTGGTGATGACCTTGTCCGGCCAGGTGCGGTCCGGCAGTTCGACCGTGATCAGGTCCTGGAACGGGACGTAGCGGTGGACCGGCATTCCTGAGGGCTGCTGTGCGTTTCGCATTACTATCGGGGCCTTTTCTGTGGTTCCTGGTGAAAGGGTGGCCGGGCAACACAAACTCCGCAGCGAGGTTTGGCCTTGCGCTAGATCGCGTCTGAGGCCTCGCCGCGGCAGCTAAGAAGGAGCAGTTCTGCGCGCACATTTTCACACTAACACGGGTGCGTAAGATGAAGGAGCCATACCTCCGCAACGTCCACCATGCAGACGCCGCACCGGTGCCAGGGCCCGGCGCAGCGTCCCATTCGAAGGAGCAGCAGTGCCGCTTTCCGGGATTGACCAGTCCACAATCGACGCCGGCGTCCGCCCCCAGGACGACCTTTACCGGCACTTCAACGGCAGCTGGCTGAAGAACACCCCCATCCCGGACGACCGGCCGCTCGAGGGCACTTTCACGGCGCTGCGCGACGGCTCGGAGCTTGCGGTCAAGGAGATCATCCTGGAAGCGGCCGGCCGCGGCGCGGACGCGACCGGCATCGAACGCAAGATCGGGGACCTCTACAACAGCTTTATGGACGAGGACACGGTGGAGGCCAAGGGTGCGGAGCCGATCCGTGCCCGGCTGGCCGAGGTCTTCGCCGCCCCGTCCGTGGCCGAGCTGGTCCGGCTCGCCGGGCGGCTGTTCCGCGCCGATGTCTCCGGGCTGTTCTACATCTATCCGGCGCCGGACGCGGGCAACCCGGACCGGATCCTGCTCTACACCGGCCAGGGCGGTCTGGGGCTGCCCGACGAGTCCTACTACCGCGACGAGAAGTTCGCGCCGATGGTCCAGGCCTACCGCGACCACGTCCGCACCATGTTCGGGCTCGCCGACATCCCCGACGCCGAGGGAGCTGCCGCCCGCGTGGTGGAGCTGGAGACGTCCCTGGCGTCGCACCACTGGGACAAGGTCACGCTGCGCAACCCGCAGAAGACCTACAACCTGAAGTCCGCCGAAGAGGTCGCGCAGCTGTTCCCGCTGCTCCCGGACTGGTTCGACGCCGCCGGGATCGCGCCGGAGAAGCGCGCCGAGCTCGTGGTGAGCACCCCGGACTTCTTCGCGGGCACGGCCGCCCTGCTGGCCACGGTGCCGCTGTCCGTCTGGCAGGAATGGCTGGCACTGCGCGTCGTCAGCGCGGCCGCGCCGTACCTGTCCGCCGCCTTCGTGGACGCGAACTTCGCGTTCTACGGCACCACGCTGAGCGGCACGCCGCGCAACCGGGACCGCTGGAAGCGCGGCGTCGCCGTCGTCGAGGCCGCCCTGGGTGAGGCAGTCGGGCAGATCTACGTCGCCCGGCATTTCCCGGAAAGCCACAAGGAGCACATGCGCGCGCTGGTGGCCAACCTGATCGAGGCGTACCGCGGGTCGATTACAGACCTGGCCTGGATGGGCGAAGAGACCAAGGTGGAGGCGCTGAAGAAGCTCGATTCCTTCCGGGCCAAGATCGGGTACCCGGATAAGTGGATCGATTACTCCGCCGTGGTCATCGACGAGGCGGACCTCCTCGGCAACGTGGAGCGGGCCCACAGCGCCGACGTCGACCGGCACCTGGACGAGGTGGGCAAACCGGTGGACCGGGAGAAGTGGCTCATGACGCCGCAGACCGTCAACGCCTACTACCACCCGCTGCTGAACGAGATCGTGTTCCCGGCCGCGATCCTGCAGCCGCCGTTCTTCACCGCCGACGCCGACGACGCCGTCAACTACGGCGGGATCGGCGCCGTGATCGGCCACGAGATCGGCCACGGTTTTGATGACCAGGGTTCCCAGTACGACGGCAGCGGCCTGCTCCGCAACTGGTGGACCGAGGCGGACCGGACCGCGTTCGAGGCCCTGACCTCCAAACTGGTGGCCCAGTTCGATGCGCTCTCCCCCGCCGAAGCCGAGGGCCACCACGTCAACGGCAAGCTGACGCTCGGTGAGAACATCGGCGACCTTGGCGGCCTCACCATCGCGTACAAGGCGTACCAGCTCAGCCTCGGCGGGCAGGAGCCGACGGTCCTTGACGGGCTTACCGGCGCGCAGCGCTTCTTTGCGTCCTGGGCCGCATGCTGGCGCCAGGTGATCCGCGGCGAGGAGGCGGTCCGCCGGCTGGCCACGGATCCGCACTCCCCCAACGAGTTCCGCACGAACAACATCGCCAAGAACCTCGATGCGTTCCACGCGGCCTTCGAACCCGCGGAGCAGGACGGCATGTGGCTGGCGCCGGAGGAACGGGTGAGCATCTGGTAGCGGGCAGCCGCCGCTGGTAGGGGCAACAAAGGCGGGCCGGGTGACATCACCCCGCCCGCCTTTGTTGTGCTGTCCCTAGCGGGTGATCAGCGCGGGGTTGGCCTGCTGGCAGACGGTGTCTCCGGCTGTCTGGTTGACGATGTCCGGCGGCAGCGTCGCCGGGGCGTCCGGCTGCTGGGTCGCGCCGGCATAGTCGCGGCCAACGTAGACCTGCACGCCGGTGACGCCGGCCGCCGGAAGCACCTGGGAGGCCGGGATGCCCAGCAGCGCGGCGACGTCCACTGCGACGTCGGCGAAGTTGGCCCCGTAGTACACCGCCGTCGTCGCCACCGCCTTCGCGGTCAGCTGGCCCGTCTGGGTGAAGCCGCCTGCGGTCAGCGCGGCGACCAGCTCCTTGGCCCGGGCCGGGTCGCCGGTGCCGTTGGCCACGGTCACGGGCTGCAGTGCCTTGTTGTAGGCCGGGGCGGCGGGGCTCTGGCTGGCCGCGGGTTCCGTACTGGCCGGGGCGCTGGCCGAGGCATCGGGTTTCGCGGCCGGATCGGTCAGGTCAATGTCCTTGCGCATTGCCGCGAACAGCTGCGAAGCGGCCGGTTCGGCCAGCTGCAGGCGGTTGGGGTCCGACACGGCGGGCTCGGTGGGGGCGGCGACGAAGGCCACCTTGCTGACGTCGATGTCCCTGAGCCGGTTCCCGACCGTCAGCAGCGTCGGGACGGAGGCCATGCCCTCGTCAATAGTGAGGTTCTTGGTGATCGCGTCCGCGATGCCAAGCATCCGGCCCGGGTTCGAGAGGGTGCCGTCGTCCTTGATCTTGCGGACCAGGGAAGACAGGAAACCCTGCTGGGCCTTGATCCGGCCGAGGTCGCTGCCGTCCCCGAAGGCATGCCGGGTCCGGACGAAGGAAAGGGCCTGCTCGCCCTGGACCTTGGAGGTGCCCTTGGGCAGGCGGAGCCCGGAGTCGGGGTCGTAGATAGCGTCACTGACGCACACGTCCACGCCGCCGACCGTGTTGGACAGCTCCTTGACCGAGTTGAAGTCGGCCATCATAAAGTGGTCGATCTCCAGGCCGGTCATCTTGTTAACCGTGTCCACGGCACAGCCGATGCCGGCCTCGGACATCGCCGCGTTGATCATGACATTCTTCTGGGCCGGAAACTCCTGCTTTGTTTTCTGGTCCACGCACTTGGGAATGTTGACCAGCAAATCGCGCGGGAAGCTGATCACGCTCACGCGCTTGTTGTCCGCGGAGATGTCCATCAGCATCATCACGTCCGAGTGGCCGTAGCCAGTGGAATCCGCCGCGCTGCCATACTGCGAGTTCTTGCCGTCGCGGGTGTCCGACCCGAGGATCAGGATCTGCATCCGGTCCTTCGCTTCGTCCACGGTGTCTTCGGTCCGGCTGTTCCCGGCGCCAAGGGCCTGCTTGGTGATGTTTCCCTGCAGCCGGATGAACCAGTACGCACCGAAGGCAATCACCCCCACAAGCAGGACCGAAATGACGAGCGTGGTGGCCTTCAGCCATACCGGGGTCCGCGGGCCAGCACCCAGATGGCGGGCGAGGCCGACGGAAGGGTCTTCCGTGTGCCGGGCAGCGGCGTTTGACCGAACCGGGGAGCCGGTTCCGTCTGCACTGTTGTCACGGGGTCGAACCACGGGTGGTGCCTTCCTTAGCGAGCGGGAGTCTGACCATTTTAGTGTCCGAAACTGGGAAATTCCCGATGGGCGTGCCGGGGCCGGGCCGCGGCGGCCTTCCGCGGTCCGGGCCGGCGGTGCGGCGGATGCATCGAAACGCCGCCCGCACCGCCGTCGTTGGGGGTCAGAAGCCCAGTTTCACCAGCTGCTTCGGGTCGCGCTGCCAGTCCTTGGCAACCTTGACGTGCAGGTCCAGGTAGATCCGGGCGCCAAGAAGCGCCTCGATGGCCTTGCGCGCCGTGGTGCCCACTTCCCGGAGCCTGGCGCCGCCCTTGCCGATAATGATGGCCTTCTGCGAGGGCCGCTCCACGTACAGGTTGACCCGGACATCCAGGAACGGGCGGTCCTCGGGGCGGCCCTCGCGCGGAACGATCTCGTCGACCACGACCGCCAGCGAGTGCGGAAGTTCGTCACGGACGCCCTCGAGGGCGGCCTCGCGGATCAGTTCGGCGATCATCACCGCTTCGGGCTCGTCGGTCAGGTGCCCGTCCGGGTAGAGCGGCGGCGACGGCGGCATGTGGCTGATCAGCACATCCGCTACGGTGCCGACCTGGAAGCCGTCCGTGGCGGAGACCGGGACGATGTCCTTCCAGCCGTCCCCGCCCAGCACCTCGCGGCCCAGGGCGGCGACGGCGAGCAACTGCTCGGTCAGGCCCTGGCGGTCCACTGTGTCGGCCTTCGTCACGACCGCGATGACCGGCTTGTTACCGAGGGCGGCGAGCTGTGCGGCGATGAACTTGTCCCCGGGGCCGATCTTCTCGTTGGCGGGCAGGCAGAAGCCGATCGCGTCGACCTCGGCGAGGGTATCGGCGACGAGTTCGTTCAGGCGCTTGCCGAGCAGGGTGCGCGGGCGGTGCAGTCCGGGGGTGTCGACGAGGATCAGCTGGGAGTCCTCGCGGTGCACGATGCCGCGGATGGTGTGGCGGGTGGTCTGCGGCTTGGCCGAGGTGATGGCAACCTTCTGGCCGACCAGGGCGTTGGTGAGGGTGGATTTGCCGGCGTTGGGCCGTCCCACCAGCACCGCGAAACCGGCCCGGTAACCGCCGAAGGGCGCTTCGCCGTCGGACTTATTCTGCTTGCTCACGTGGAACTCCCTGTTGCGTTGGTTCGGCCTCGTCGAGAAGGCCATCAAGGTCAGTTTCTTCCTTTGGAACTGCGGCCGCAATGATGTGGCTGACGCGGTTCCGGCGGCCCTCGAGCCGGTCGGCCCGGAGCGTGACGCCGTCGACGGCGACCGTGCTCCCGACGATCGGCACCCGGCCGAGCGCCTTCGCGAGCAGGCCGCCCACGGTGTCCACCTCGTCGTCGTCGAGTTCAAGGTCGAAGAGCTCGCCGAGGTCGTCGATGCTCATCTTGGCGCTGACCCGGTAGCTGCCGTCGCCCAGTTCCACGGCTTCGGCCGCCTCGGTGTCGTATTCGTCCACGATCTCGCCGACGATCTCCTCGATCAGGTCCTCCAGCGTGACCAGCCCGGCGGTCCCGCCGTATTCGTCGATCACGATCGCGACGTGCGTCGATTCCTTTTGCAGCTCCCGGAGCAGCTCGCTCACGGGCTTCGAATCCGGCACGTAGCGGACTTCGCGGGCCAGTTCGTCGACGAGCGGCGGCTCCTCGCCCGGGGCCAGGTTGTGGACCACGGCGGCGACGTCCTTGAGGTACACGATACCGAGGATCTGGTCCGTGTTCTCACCGATGACCGGGATCCGTGAGTACCCGGAGCGCAGGAACAGCGACATCGCCCGGTGCAGGCTGGAGCCCGAGTCGATGCAGAGGATGTCGGTCCGGGGCACCATAACCGAGCGGACCAGCGTGTCGCCGAAGTCGAAGACGGACTGGATCAGCTCCGCCTCGTTGTCCTCGATCACGTCGGATTCGCTCGCGCGTTCGACCAGTTCGCGGAACTCCTCTTCGCTGAAGAAGGCCTCGTTGTCCGCCGGCGCGCCGGGGGCAACAGCGCTGCCGACGGTGACCAGCCACCCCGGAATGGGGCCGAGCACCCAGCAGAGCCAGCGGATCAGCGGGGCCGAGAACCGCACCAGTCCTGCCGAGTGCACCCGGCCGAGCTGGCGCGGGGACACACCGACGATCACAAAGCCCACCAGCGCCATGATGCCCGTGGCCGCCAGTCCCGCGAGCCAGACGTTGTCCAGCAGGCTGTGCAGCAGCACGGTCACGGCCACCGCGGAGGCCATCTCGAACCAGACGCGCCAGAACCGCAGCGCACGCATGTGCGCCACCGGCTGGCCCATGATCCGTTTCAGCGCGGTGCCGCGGCTGTGCAGGATCGCCTGTTCGGCGTCATGCCGGGGAAGGTAGTTGAAGGCCGCCTCGGCCGCGGTCAGTACGGCGGCAAAACTGAGGAAGACCAGCGCCATGCCGGCCAGGATCAGTGGGGTCACTGAATCGTCTCTGCCGGGGCGTCCTTGCCGGTGAAGCCGGAGAGCAGTTCGCGCTGCAGGCCGAACATCTCTTCCTTTTCCTCCGGTTCCGCGTGGTCAAAGCCGAGCAGGTGCAGGATGCCGTGGGTGGTGAGCAGCAACATCTCGTCCTGGGTCGAGTGCCCGGCGTTCTTGGCCTGCACCTCGGCCACCTGGGGGCAAATCGCGATGTCGCCCAGCATGCCCTGCGGGGTCGGCTTGTCCGGTGTGCCCGGGGTCAGCTCGTCCATCGGCACGGACAGCACGTCCGTGGACCCCGGCTCGTCCATCAGTTCGATGTGCAGCTTCTCCATGGCGGGCTCGTCGACCAGCAGGATGGACAGCTCCGCCTGCGGGTGAATGAAGAGCCGTTCGAAGACAAACCGGGCCAGGGCCACCAGTTCCGCTTCGTCGACGCTCACGCCTGATTCGTTGTTGACTTCGATGCTCATGCGCGTTCTCCCCGGTTCTCCCGGGCGACGGAGTGCTTGACCCGGTTCCTTTGTATTTCGTCCCAGTTGCTGTAGGCGTTCACGATGTCGCCCACCAGCCGGTGCCGGACGACGTCGGAGGCGTCCAGCACCGAGAAATTGACGTCCTCGATCCCCTGCAGGATCTCTTCGACGATCCGCAGCCCGGAGCGGGTGCCGAACGGCAGGTCCACCTGGGTGACGTCGCCGGTGACCACCATTTTGGAGCCGAAGCCCAGCCGGGTGAGGAACATCTTCATCTGCTCGGGGGTGGTGTTTTGCGCCTCGTCCAGGATGATGAAGGCGTCGTTGAGCGTGCGCCCGCGCATGTAGGCCAGCGGCGCAACCTCGATGGTGCCGGCGGCCATCAGCCGCGGGATCGACTCGGGGTCCATCATGTCGTGCAGCGCATCGTAGAGCGGGCGGAGGTAGGGGTCGATCTTGTCGCTGAGCGTGCCGGGGAGGAAGCCCAGCCGCTCCCCCGCTTCCACCGCCGGGCGGGTCAGGATGATCCGGTTGACTTCCTTCTGCTGCAGCGCCTGGACCGCCTTGGCCATGGCCAGGTAGGTCTTGCCCGTGCCGGCCGGGCCAATCCCAAAGATCACCGTGTTCGCGTCGATCGCGTCCACATAGTTCTTCTGGTTCAGGGTCTTGGGCCGGATGGTCTTGCCGCGGCTGGAGAGGATGTTGAGCGTCAGGACGTCCACGGGGTTCTGCAGCGACTGGCTGCGCAGCATTGACACCAGTTGCTGCAGTACGGCCGGTGTGATGACGGTGCCGCGGGCCACGAGGCCGCGCACTTCGTTGAGCAGCCGCATGATCCGGGGTACGTCGGCGGCCGGGCCGCTGATGGCGAGTTCGTTGCCGCGGACATGGAAGTCGACGTCGGGGAACTGGGTTTCGATGAAGCGCAGGGCTTCGTCGTGGCTGCCCAGGGACTGCACCATTTGGTCGGAGTTGTCGAACAGGACCACTTCCGTCCGCAGGCCTGGGAGGGAGTGGGGAAATTCCCCTGCGGTGCGCTCGCCCGCGCTGATCCGGGCCTTGCCGTTGGCTGCTTCAGTCATGGTGTTGGCCCGTGGGCCTCTGGTCCCCTCCAGTTCGGAAATGGTCTCCCGCCATTGCCGGCCGACGCCGGTCCGGGCCGTCAGCGCCGGTTCCGGCGGGTCCCTCCATCTTACGCCAGCGCGGCCCGGGACCGGCGCCCGGGTCCGGCGCAGCGACATAAGGTATCAACTTCATATCGTCCTCATATCGTTCCCGTTGCAGTTCGCCGGCCGGCGCGAAAACCCGCCCGGAGCGCCCCGGCGCTGTGTAATGCTGGATTTGGCCTTACCGGGCCCGACGCCGCCGTTCCCCGACGGAGTGCGGGCAACCCGGCGCGGCCGGCGCCCTGCCCGCGGAATAAACCAGGCAGGCACGGAGCAGTGCAGGAATCAGGGCTCACAGCGAAAGGACGGCGGCCATCAGCCAGCGTGAAGTAGTCAAGGCAGCAGGACGGCGTGCGCGCCGTGGGGCCCTGCTGCTGGTGCTACCTGCCGCCCTGGCGCTGTCCGGCTGCGTGGCCACGCCCCAGCCGGGAATCACCGACTCGGCAACTCCCACCCAGACGGTGCCCGGCCCCGCCGCGGGCGCCGCCGCCACCAGCGCGCCGCTGGAATCCACGCAGGCGTCCAACAAGGCCCCGGTCTACTGGATCGGGCGCAGCAACAACAACGTCTTCCTCTACCGCGAGTTCCGGGACGTCTCGGAGCAGGACAACCCCATTACGCGGGCCCTGCGGGTGATGATGTCCGAGAAACCGCTGGATCCCGACTTCTTCACCCCCTGGCAGAACCCGAAAAAGCTGGCCACCTCGATTTCCGGCAAGAACGTCATCACGGTGGATGTGTCCGCGGACGCGTTCAACAGCAACGTCGACGCCGAGATGGCCGAACGCGCCATCCAGCAGCTGGTCTACACCGCCACGGCCGCCGGTGCCAGCGCCGGCCTGACCGACGCCGGGCAGCAGATCCAGGTGGTCATCCTGGTGGACGGGCACACCGATTACGTCGCGTTCAACCGGGTCCGTCTCGGTTCGCCGACGTCGCGCAGCGCCGGGATGGTGGCGCCGGTGTGGATCATCGATCCGCAGGAAGGCACCCAGGCAGCCGAGGGGGCCGTGAAGTTTACCGGCCGGAGCACAGTCCCGGGCGGCAAGCTGCGCTGGGAGATCCTGCGGGTCGACGGCACCACGAAGACCCCCTACCTGAACGGCAACATCACCGCCTCCCAGGACGGCGCGCAGGCCGGCCTGTTCAACTTCTCCCTGAACCTCGGGCCCGGCAGCTATGAGGCCCGGGTGTCGCAGGTGGATCCGGGCAGCACGGTGCAGGACCTGAACGTGGACACCCGCGGCTTCACCGTCCGCTAGGCACTGCTCCGGCAGCAGCGCCCGTCTGCGGTGCCCGGCAGCTACCAGCGGCCGAGCACGTCGCTCGCCAGCACGGTGGCAGCCGGCCCCGCGGTGGAGGAACGCAGCACATGATGGCCCAGCAGGGCGGTCACCGCACCGGCGTCGCACAGCCGGGTGACCTCGCGGGGGCTGATCCCGCCCTCGGGACCGACAATCAGGAGCACCTCGCGCGGCTCGCCGCCGTCACTCAGTGCCTGACCGCGCCAGCTTTCCAGCACCTGGCGGAGCGGGCGGACCGCGTCCTCGTGCAGGATGACGGCAAGGTCCGCAGCCGCGACGGCTGCCTGCAAGCCGCCGCCGTCGACGGCGTCCCGGACCTCCGGGATCCAGGCGCGGCGCGCCTGCTTCGCCGCTGCCGTCACCACGGACTGCCACTTGGCGTGGGCCTTCGCGGCGCGCTCGGGCTTCCACCGGACGATCGACCGTTCCGCCTGCCAGGGCACGACGGCGTCGATGCCCAGTTCCGTAGCAGTTTCGGCGGCCAGTTCGTCGCGGTCGCCCTTGGCCAGTGCCTGCACCAGGATCAGCCTGATATCCGGCCGCGCCTCGGTGGCCGCCTCGACGCATTCCACCGTCAGCTCCTGGGGAGCGACGGCGGTGACGGTGCCGGTGATGCGGGTGCCGGCGCCGTCGGCAAGGTCGACCGCCTCCCCCACGGCCAGCCGCTTGACGGTCACGGCATGGCGCGCCTCGGCGCCCGTGAGGACGAACGTTGTGCCGGGGGCCTGGTCGTCCAGGGTTCCTGCGGGCGTGAAGAAGACCGGGTTACTCACCGCTACAGGTTACCGAGCCGGTCCCGCAGCTTGGCGAAGACGCCGCCGCTGGCGGCGAGCTTGCCCTCGGTGAACTGCTCGCCGCGGAGCTTGGCGAGCTGGCGGAGCAGGTCTTCCTGGGCGGCGTCGAGCTTGGCCGGGGTGTCCACCTGCAGGTGCACCTTGAGGTCGCCGCGGCCGTAGCCGCGCAGGTGGGTCACACCCATGCCGCGGAGCGTGATGATCTCGCCCGACTGGGTGCCTGCCTTGACGTCGATCTCCTGCGCCCCGTCAAAGGTCTCAAAGGTCACTTCCGTGCCCAGGGCGGCCGCGGTCATCGGGATGTGAAGGCTCGCGTGCAGGTCGTCGCCCTCCCGGACGAAGGTCGGGTCGTTGTTGACCCGGATCTCGACGTACAGGTCGCCGGAGGGACCGCCGGCCGGGCCGGCCTCACCCTGGCCGGAGAGCTGGATGCGGGTGCCGGTGGCAACGCCGGCCGGGACCTTGACAGTCATCGAGCGGCGGCTGCGGATCCGGCCCTGGCCGGCGCACTCGTTGCACGGGTCCTTGATTACGGTGCCGAAACCCTCACAGCTCCCGCACGGGGCAGTCGTCATAACCTGGCCGAGGATGGAGCGCACCGCGCGCTGGACCTGGCCGCTGCCGCCGCAGATGTCGCAACGTTCGGGGTGGCTGCCCTCACGGCAGCAGGAGCCCTCGCAGGTGGGGCAGGTGACGGCGGTGTCCACCTCGAGCTTCTTGTTGACGCCGAAGACGGCGTCGCGGAGCTCGATCCGGACGCTGATCAGTGCGTCCTGCCCGCGCCGGACCCGGGACGCGGGGCCGCCCTGGCCGCCAGCGCCGCCGAAGAAGGTCTCGAAGATGTCCTGGAAGGCGAAGCCCTGCCCGGCGTAGCCGCCGCCGAAGCCGTTGTCGGTGCCGTTCTCGTTGCCCGTCGTGTCGTAGACCCGGCGTTTCTGCGGATCGGAGAGCACCTCGTAGGCGTGCGTGACCGCCTTGAACCGGTCCGAAGCGTCGTCACCGGGGTTCACGTCCGGGTGCAGGGTCCGCGCGAGTTTGCGGTAGGCCTTCTTGATTTCTTCCCCCGTCGCTTCGCGGGAGACTCCAAGAACGTCGTAGTGGCTGCTCAAAGTGTGTATCTCTTCCTGGTTGTACTGCCGGTAACTGGCAGAGCCTGTATCAGGTAAATGGCTGGTGCCGGGGCCGGGCCGTCAGGGCCCGAGGATCCGTGAAAGGTAGCGGGCCACCGCACGGACGGCGGCCATGGTGGTGGGATAGTCCATCCGCGTGGGTCCGAGGACGCCGACCTTGGCGGTGGCGTCCGGACCGTAGCCGGTGGCCACCACGGAGGCTTCGGAGAGGCCGTCGTAAGGGTTCTCCCGGCCGATGCTGACAGTGACGCCGCGGGGGTCCTGCGCCATGTCGCTGAGCAGGCGCAACATCACCACCTGCTCCTCGAGGGCCTCGAGCACCGGGCCGATGCTGAGCGGGAAGTCCACGTTGGACCGGGCCAGGTTGGCCCTGCCGGCCATGACCATCCGTTCCTCGCGGCTGCTCGCCGCCAGCGACTCGAGCCCCCGGGCGAGGGCCTGAGCCGCGCCGCGCCGAGCGGGCGGGCAGCTGTCCGAGACGGCCTGCAGCGACTGCGGCAGCAGGTTCAGCGGGGTGCCCGAAAGCTTGGCCAGGAACAGGGTGCGCAGTTCCGCGAGGGCCTCGTCGCCGAGCTCCTGGCCGACGTCGATCACCCGCTGTTCCACCTTGCCGGTGTCGGCGATCAGCACGGTCAGCACCTTGCGCGGAGCCAGCAGCACAAATTCGATGTGCCGGACCCGGGCCCGGCTGAGCAGCGGGTACTGCACGACGGCGACCTGGTTGGTCAGCTGCGAGAGCAACCGCACAGTCCGGTCGAGAACGTCGTCGAGGTCGTCCGAGCCCTCCAGCAGCGCCTGGATGGCGCGCCGCTCCGCCAGGGACAGCGGCTTCACGGCCGAAATCTGGTCCACGAACAGGCGGTAGCCCTTGTCGGTGGGGATCCGACCGGCGCTGGTGTGCGGCGCCGTGATCAGGCCCTCGTCCTCCAGGGCCGCCATGTCGTTGCGGATCGTGGCGCTGGAGACGCCCAGGTGGTGCCGCTCCACCAGCGCCTTGGATCCCACCGGTTCACGGGAATGGACGTAGTCCTCCACGATGGCGCGCAGTACTTCAAGTTTGCGTGGCTCGCTCACGCCCCACCTCCAATCGACCTGTTTCCGCTGAGCCGGGTGCCGCCGGGCGTGACGGGACGCGCCCGGAAACCCGCGGTTAGCACTCGACATGCCTAAGTGCTAACCAGTCTAATATGACTCGCGCCGTTGTTAGCATTGGATTCGCTGCGGGCGTGACCGCCGGGACAGGTGTTTCCGGGCACACCGCAGGCCGCGGGACCGAATCGTCCCCCGAAAATTTCCGAGCGCAAAGCAGTGTGTAGCAGATGACGTACCAGAACTGGGGCCCGCAGGACCTGTCCGCCCCCGCCAAGGCCCAGCTCCCTGAAATCCCGGTGGAACGCGGCATGGTGCTGGAGGACGTGCAGTCCGGCTGGGTGGGCGCTGTGACCCGGGTGGAGAAGTCCGGCGGCATGCACGTTGTGGCCCTCGAGGACCGGCGCGGCAAGTCCCGTTCCTTCCGGCTGGGCTTCGGCTTCCTGCTGGAGGGCCAGCCCATCCGGCTGATGCCGCCCGCCCCCCGGGCCCCTGCTGCGGCAGTCGGGGCGCGCACGGCCTCCGGCTCGGTGCGGGTGGCCGGACAGCGCGCCCAGGTGGCCAAAGCCAGCCGGATCTGGGTGGAAGGCAAGCACGACGCCGAGCTCGTCGAGAGGGTCTGGGGCGATGACCTGCGGGTGGAGGGCATCGTCGTCGAGCCGCTGCATGGCATCGACGACCTGGCTGCCGCCGTGAAGGAGTTCGGGCCGGGTCCGGGCCGCCGGCTCGGTGTGCTGGTGGACCACCTCGTCCCGGATTCGAAGGAGTCCCGGATCGCCGACGCCGTGATGGCGTCCCCGGGGGCCGCCGGCAACGTGCTGATCGTCGGTCACCCCTACGTGGACGTCTGGCAGGCCATCCGCCCGGCCGTGCTGGGCATTGAACAGTGGCCGGTGATCCCGCGGGGGGTGGACTGGAAGACCGGGATCCTCACGGCCTTCGGCTGGCCGCACAGCAGCAAGGAGGACATCGGCCTGGGCTGGCAGAAACTCCTCGGCGCCGTCCGCAGCTACGCGGACCTGGAACCGTCCCTGCTGGGCCGGGTGGAAGAAGTCATCGACTTCCTCACGGTGCCGTAGCCGCCCCGCCGTGCGCCGGTTCGGTGCCCGAGCAAGTATTCTTGGAACGGCGCCCGCAACGTTTGTTGCGGCCGCGGCCCTACAAGTACCAATGCTCCACCGCAATCCAAAGGACGAAACGTGGCAGAAGATGCACGCGAACACACGGACCACCAGGCAGGCCATGGCGAGTCGCAGTATCACGGCGTGCCCGCTAATGCCCTGCCGCTGACGGCGAGCGAGGACCGGCAGTGGGCCACCCTGGCGCACTTTGGCGCCATTCTGGGCTGCATCCCTTCGCTGCTGATCTACCTGATCTTCAAGGACCGCGGCCCCTTCACGGCGCAGGAGTCGAAGGAAGCGCTCAACTTCACGCTGCCGCCCACGATCGCCGCCGTTCTCGCCAACCTGCTGGTCTTTGTCCCGGTGGTCGGAAACCTGTTCGCCGTGCTGGCGACGGCCATCTGGCTGGCCCTGGCCTGCTTCTCCGTGGCCGCGGGCATCCACGTCAACCGCGGCCAGCCGCACCGCTACGAGTACAACCTCCGCTGGATCAAGTAGCGCGAACGGAGACCTACCGCCGGCGCGGTCCGCGTCCTAGTCGGGCAGGATCCTGCGGACCACCGCGTCCGCCAGCAACCGCCCCTTGAGCGTCAGCACCAGGCGGCCCTTGAACGCCTGCACCGGGTCCACCAGCCCGTCCGCGATCAGCCCGGCCACGGCGTGCCGTCCGGTGTCCCCCAGCCCGCCCAGGCCCGGGATGTCCAGTCCGGTCACCAGCCTGGCCTCGAGCATCACGCGCTCGACGTGGCGGGTTTCAGAATCAAGCGTCTCCCGGCCGGCGGCCGGTGATACGCCGGAGCCCAGCCGGGATGCGTAGGCCGTGGGGTGCTTCACGTTCCACCAGCGGACCCCGCCCACATGCGAATGTGCGCCGGGTCCGATCCCCCACCAGTCGTCCCCGCGCCAATAGGCCAGGTTGTGGCGGCAGGCCTGCTCCGGGGTGCGGGCCCAGTTGCTGACCTCGTACCAGCCAAGGCCGGCGGCGGAGATCAGCTCGTCGGCGAGCTCATATTTGGCTGCGTGGTCGTCGTCGTCGATTCCGGGAACCTCGCCGCGGCGGATCTGGGCGGCGAGCTTGGTGCCGTCTTCGACAATCAGCGCGTAGGCGCTGATGTGGTCCGGGCGGTAGGAGAGCGCCGTCTCGAGCGAATACCGCCAGTCCTCCAGCGACTCGCCGGGCGTGCCGTAGATCAGGTCCAGGCTGACGGCGAGGCCGGCCTCGCGGGCCCACTCGACCACCTGCGGCACACGGCTGGGCGTGTGGGTGCGGTCCAGGACCTTCAGGACGTGCGGCACGGCGGACTGCATGCCGAAGGAGACCCTGGTGAAGGCGGCATCGGCGAGCAGCTGCAGTGATTCGGGTGTGACCGAGTCCGGGTTGGCCTCGGTGGTGACCTCGGCGCCGGGCTCCAGGCCCCAGGTCTTGATCGCGGCCGCCAGGATGCTGGCCAGGTCCGCAGCCGGCAGGAGCGTGGGCGTGCCACCGCCAAAGAAGACGGTGCTGAGCCGGCGCGCCGGTAGCCCCGATGCTGTGAGCACCCGGCCGGCGAACTCCACTTCGGCGACGGCGGTGGCGGCGTAGGCGTCCTGCGAGGCACCGCCGCCGAGCTCGGTGGCGGTGTAGGTGTTGAAGTCGCAGTAGCCGCAGCGGACGGCGCAGAACGGAATGTGCACATAGAGCCCGAAGGCCCGGTCCGCGGCGCCCTCCAGCGCCTGGCCGGGCAGGAGCCCGTCCGGCGGCACGGGGTCACCGAGGGGAAGCGCGCTTGGCATGGCTACTTCTTGGCCTTGTCCTTGGACTCTTCCGTGGTCAGAGCGGCGATGAAGGCCTCCTGCGGCACCTCGACGCGGCCCACCATCTTCATGCGCTTCTTGCCTTCCTTCTGCTTTTCCAGCAGTTTGCGCTTTCGGGTGATGTCACCGCCGTAGCACTTGGCCAAGACGTCCTTGCGGATGGCGCGAATGCTTTCGCGGGCAATGATCCTGGAGCCGATGGCGGCCTGGATCGGCACCTCGAACTGCTGGCGCGGGATGAGTTCGCGCAGCTTGCCGGTCATCATCACGCCGTAGGCGTAGGCCTTGTCGCGGTGGGTGATGGCGCTGAACGCGTCCACCTGCTCGCCCTGGAGCATGATGTCCACCTTGACGAGGTCGGCCACCTGGTCGCCGTCGGCCTTCCAGTCCAGCGAGCCGTAGCCGCGGGTCTTGGACTTGAGGATGTCGAAGAAGTCGAAGACGATCTCGGCCAGCGGCAGGCGGTACCGGATTTCCACCCGGTCCTCGGAAAGGTAGTCCATGCCGCCCATCACGCCGCGGCGGCTCTGGCACAGCTCCATAATGGCGCCGACGAATTCGTTGGGCGCCAGGATGGTGGCCGCCACCATCGGCTCGCGGACCTCGGAGACCTTGCCGGTGGGGTATTCGCTGGGGTTGGTGACGTGCACGACCTTCTTGTCCTCCAGCGTCACCTCGTACTCCACGTTGGGGGCGGTGGAGATGAGGTCCAGCTTGTACTCGCGTTCGAGCCGCTCGCGGGTGATTTCCAGGTGCAGCAGCCCCAGGAAGCCGACGCGGAAGCCGAAGCCCAGCGCGGCCGACGTCTCCGGCTCATAGACCAGCGCGGCGTCGTTGAGCATCAGCTTCTCCAGCGCGTCGCGCAGCACCGGGTAGTCCGTGCCGTCCAGCGGGTACAGGCCGGAGAAGACCATCGGCTTGGCGTCGGCGTAGCCGGGCAGCGAGTCGCTGGCCGGCTTAGCCAGGTTGGTGACGGTGTCGCCGACCTTGGACTGGCGCACGTCCTTCACGCCGGTGATCAGGTAGCCGACCTCCCCGACGCCCAGGCCCTTGGACGGGGTGGGCTCCGGGGAGCTGACGCCGATTTCGAGCAGTTCGTGGGTGGCGCGGGTGGACATCATCTGGATGCGTTCGCGCGGGTGCAGCATCCCGTCGACCACACGGACGTAGGTGACAACGCCGCGGTAGGTGTCGTAGACGGAGTCGAAGATCATGGCACGGGCGGGGGCGTTTGGATCGCCGACCGGGGCGGGGAGGTCGCGGATGATCTTGTCCAGCAGGACCTCGACGCCGGCGCCGGTCTTGCCGGAGACGCGCAGCACCTCGTCCGGGTCGCCGCCGATGAGGTTGGCCAGTTCCTCGGCGTACTTCTCCGGCTGGGCGGCGGGAAGGTCGATCTTGTTCAGGACGGGAATGATCGTGAGGTTGTTCTCCATCGCCAGGTAGAGGTTGGCGAGGGTCTGTGCCTCAATGCCTTGGGCCGCGTCCACGAGCAGCACGGCGCCCTCACACGCGGCCAGCGACCGGGACACCTCGTAGGTGAAGTCGACGTGGCCGGGGGTGTCGATCATGTTCAGCGCGTAGCTGGTGCCGTCCAGTTCCCACGGCATCCGGACAGCCTGGGACTTGATGGTGATGCCGCGTTCGCGCTCGATGTCCATCCGGTCCAGGTACTGGGCCTTCATGTCGCGGGACTGCACGACGCCGGTGTACTGGAGCATCCGGTCGGCCAGTGTGGACTTGCCGTGGTCAATATGCGCAATGATGCAGAAGTTCCGGATGAGGGCCGGATCTGTTGCGGCAGGCACCGGGGCGGTGCGGGCCATGGGAGACACGCAGGGTCCTTACTGTTTGGCAATACCTGGGAGCTGTACTGGCTGGCTGTTCCACGGCCGAACGCAGCGGGTGGAACCGTGTTGCCTGTTCCACCGCGCTGCGGCACGCCGCATTTCTCGTTCCTTATAGTCTCCCACGTCCCGGAGCGTGGCCCTGCATCAGCCGCCGCGGTCAGGCGCCGGCCGGGCCACGGCCAAGTGCCGGCCGGGCGCCGGCCAAGTGCCGGCCGGGCGCCGGCCGGGCGCCGGCCGGCAGGCAGCCGGTAGGGTTTCCCCATGGCCATGAATCTCCGTTCCCTCAGCAACGCCGTCCGCGGCGCCCTGCGCTTCCTCGACCGGCTCGGCGGCGGCGCGCCGGCCCAAACGCGGCGCACCGGCGGCAAGCCCGGCCGACCCCCCGGCCGCCCTGCCGGCGGCAAGTCCCCGGCCACCTCCGGCGGACTCACCGGTACCTACCCGGGCGATTTCCGCGGCAAGGCCACGGTGCAGTACAACCCCGCCGCCAACGGCCGGCCCGAACCCGGCGAGATCGTCTGGACCTGGGTGCCGTTCGAGGAGGACCACACCCGGGGCAAGGACCGCCCGGTGCTGCTGGTGGGGAGCAAGGGCCGCTACCTGCTCGGCCTGATGCTCACCAGCAAGGACCACGACGGCGACGACCGGCGCGCCGACGACTACGTGGACATCGGCACCGGCCCCTGGGACCGGCAGTGGCGTCCGAGTGAGGCACGGCTGGACCGCGTCCTGCAGATCAATCCCGAGGACGTGCGGCGCGAAGGTGCCATCCTCGACGCGGGACGTTTCCGCGCCATCTCCGCGGCGCTGCGCGACCGGCATGGCTGGTCCTGACCCCCGCTTCCGGGCATCCCGCCACGCGGGCCCGCCCGCGACCCGCGGCGGCCGCCGGAAATCGCCACCGGCCGTGCGTCTCTGCTATTATTGACAGCTGTGTGTCCGTGCAGGTCGACGGCCACAGATGGTTGGTCGCCATAGGTATCCCCACGCCGCTCAGTCAATGGCCAATCTGAAAGCCCTCTAGACCATTTTCCGCATTGAAAAAGAGAGTTCACACGTGGCTAATATCAAGTCCCAGAAGAAGCGCATCCTGACCAACGAAAAGGCTCGCCTGCGCAACAACGCAGTCAAGTCCGAGCTGAAGACGGCCATCCGCGCCGTCAACACCGCCGTTGAGTCCACCGACAAGGATGCCGCTGCTGCTGCACTGGTTACTGCCAGCCGGAAGCTCGACAAGGCTGTCAGCAAGGGTGTTCTTCACAAGAACAACGCTGCAAACCGCAAGTCCGCGATCTCCAAGAAGGTCAACGCACTCTAAGGTTTTCCAGTTCAACCGAACTGATGATTGTGGCCGGCACCCCCAGGGTGCCGGCCACAGCCAGTTAACGCGGAAGTTTGACCAATGCGAGCCGCCGTGCCTAGCGTCAGCGGCGCACCGATCCGGCAATGACCGTCACGGCGTGTTCGACGGCGTAAACCGGGTCTCGAGAGAGCCCCTTGACCTGCGCGTCCGCCTCGGCGGTGACCTGGATGGACCGCACCAGGCCTTCCGGCGTCCAGCGCCTGACCTCGCGCTGCGCCTGCTCGACCAGCCAGGGCTGCATGCCCAGCTGCTTCGCGATCTGCCCGGAGGAGCCCGAGGCGCCCGCGACCTTGGCCAGGGAGCGCAGCTTCGACGCCAGGGCCGCGACGATCGGCACCGGGTCCGCTCCGGTGTCCAGGGCGTGGCGGAGCGTGGAGAGGGCCAGCGGCGCGTTGCCGGCCATGGCGGCGTCGGCAACCTTGAAGGCCGTGGCTTCGACCCGGCCGCCGTAGTAGCGGTCCACCATGTCGGCGTCGACGGCGGTGGTGGCATCAGCGATCAGCTGGCTGCAGGCGGCGGCGAGTTCGGCCAGCTGCGCGCCGACGGCGTTGACCAGGGCATGCACGGCGTCCTGCTCAATCCGGCGGGCGGCCGCCTTAAACTCGGTCGTGACGAAAGCGGCCTTGTCCGCGTCCTTCTTCAGCGGCTGGCAGTCAACCACCGGCCAGCCGCCGGCCTTGATCGCGTCCAGGAGTTTCTTGCCCCGCACTCCCCCGCCATGGCGGAACACCAGCACGGCGTCGGGCTCGGGCTGGGCCAGGTATTTCAGGGAGTCGGCGAGGAAGGCGTCATTCATGGCCTCCAGTCCCTCGACCTCGATCAGCTTCTGCTCGCCGAAGAGGGACGGGCTAACGTTCATAGCCAGGGTGCCGGGCTCGTAGCTGCCGGCGTTCAGCCGGGTGACCTCGACGTCGGGGGCGGCCGCCCTGACCTGGGAGCGGATCCGGTCCATGGCGCGGGAACCAAGGTAATCCTCCGGGCCGCCGACCAGGACCACCGGCGCCGGCGTCACATCGCGCCAGGTGGCGGTGTTCGCCGCCGCGGTCCGGGTGCGTTGGGTCTGGGCAGCAGCCACTGGTGATTCCTCCGGGAAGTTGGTTTGCAGACTCTAAGCCTGCCACGGCGGGGACGGTCCACCAAGCCGCGGCGGCCGGGTCCGTGGTGTCGGCGCGTTGCGCCCCCGGGGGATGTTCCCCGGTCCAGCGCGGCGGCCAGGAGGAGCGCCATCCGTTCCTGGATGATCCGGACCCGGACCAGGGTAGCGGAGGGGTGGGTCACGAGCCAGATGGCGGCCACGGACAGCACGGAAAGCAACGCCATCGTGGACGCACCGAACGCACCCTCCGGCCAGGGCAGCGCCGCGCCGGGAAGGGCGGCGAAGTACCGGGCAATGCCCGCCACGCCGCCCGCGAAGGCACCGGCGACGGCAAGCGGAACGGCTGCCAACGCCGGGACCACGGCAACGAGCGGCACGGCGGCCGTGCCGACCACGGTCACCGGAGGCACCAGCGCGGCAGCGGCGAGGTTCGCGGGCAGGGCGTAGCTGGAGAACTGCGGCTGCAGCAGCACGATGAGTGGGCCGCAGAACAGCTGGGCGGACAGCGGAACCGCGATTCCGGCGGCGCACCAGCGCGGCACAACGGCGGGTAGCCAGGCCATCAACGGCCTGGCCGCAACCACGATGCCAAGGGTGGCCAGTACCGACAGCAGGAACCCGAAGTCGGCCGCCAGCGCCGGATCGGCGAGCAGCAGTCCGGTGGAGGCAACACAGAGCAGGCTGAGGCCGCGCCCGGCCCGGCCGAAAGCCAGCGCCGAGAGGCCGACCGCGCCCATGAGCGCGGCCCGCAGCACACTGGCATCCGGGCCCACCATCAGGACGAACAGGCCCAGCCCCACCAGGGCACAGCCGGCTACCGCCGGCCGGGGCAGCCGCAGGGTGCGGGCAGCCAGCAGCAGGACCCCCAGGACCAGGCTGCAGTTGGCCCCGCTCACCGCCGTCAGATGGGTCATCCCCACCGTCTTCATGGCAGCGGCGAGCTGCGGGTCCAGCGCCGCGGTGTCACCGGTCACCATGCCGGGCAGGAGCCCGCGCGCGTCGCCCGGCAGCCCGGCCGCGGCGGCGCTGAAGCCGTGCCGCAGGCCGGCGGGGGCTCGTTGCCAGCCAGCGGGCGTCGACAGCCGGACCGGGGCGGAGGAGGCGGTCAGCATTCCGGCCTCCGCTCCGCCGGCGCCGGCCGGCTTGAGCCTGCCGGTGGTCCGGATCCGCTGGCCCGGTTCGGCAGTTGCCCAGTCGTCCCCGCCCAGCACCAGCAGCGCCGTGCGGGACTCCACCCGGCGGCCGTCAAAGACCAGCACCAGGGCCGTGGCGGGGACCGCCCAGCGGGCGGTGAGTCGGGGGGCCGCCGCTCCCCCGAGCTGCCGCGGCACACCTGCGACTTCCAGTTCGGCTATCACGGAGGCGCCGCCGGCGACTGCCTCCGCGACGGCACCCTCATGCCGTTGCATGGACGCCACCGCCGCGTGGGCGGCAGTCGCGCAGGAGAGCAGCAGCGCCGCGGCCGCGGTGGCTCGCAGGCTGCGGGTGGCGGGCATGGGGCGCCCGCGCCGGTGCCGGTGCCAGTGCCAGTGCCAGTGCCAGTGCCAGGGTGCCAGCAGCGCCAGGGCAGCCGCCACGAAGCCGGCGCACAGGCCTGCGATCGCCGGAGGTTCCAGCCGGCCGGCGGCGAGGGCCGTCCCCCAGACCAGCAGCGCCGCGGGCACCAGCCGGAGGTCGGTGCGGCGCCGCCGCCCGGGCTCGGTAGACCCGGTGCCCCGTCCTTCCTGCGCGGCCCGGACACGGTGATGGAGCCAGGACAGTGCGGCCCGTCCGGATCCGGCGGCCCCGACTCTCAGCCACGCCCAGGCTACCGGCGTCCCGTCTTCAGGCGCGGCGGCCCGGGCCGTGGTTGCTGCGGCGGCATCACGGAAGGACTGCCAGCGGTGCCCCTGTTCTCCGGCCATGTCAGACCCGCACCAGCGGTAGCAGGGCCTCGAGCAGTTTGGGGCCAACCCCCTCGACGGCGTCGAGTTCATCAACGCTGCCGAACCGGCCGTGCTGCTTGCGCCAGTCCACGATCCGCTGGGCCAGGACCGGCCCGACCCGGGGCAGCGTTGCCAACTCTTCGACGTCGGCGGTGTTGAGGTTGACCTTGGCCGGGGGGCCGGTGCCGCCGGAAGCACCCGACCCGTCGGCTCCGGCGCCGGGGACGGCGGCGTCGGTGCTGCCCCGCTCCGGGACGAGGATCTTTTGGCCGTCCTCAAGTAGGGCGGCGAGGTTGAGCCGGTCCAGGTCGGCGGTTCCCGTGCTTCCGCCGGCGGCCGTGATGGCCTCGTGGAGCCGGCTTCCCGTCGCGAGCTGCACAATGCCGGGGCGCGCCACGGCACCGGCAATGTGGACCACGATCGTGCCGCCCGTCGATGTGCCGGAGGGCTCGGCTCCGGCCGGGCCCGAGCCGTCCTGCCCGCCGGGACCCGGCTCACCAGCCCCGGCACCGGCAGGAGCCGCACGGTCCTCGGCGCCTGCGCGGGACGGTTCCCCCAGGGGCTGGGCCCGGGGTGCGCCGACGGCGGCCTGCCACCAGAACCAGCCTCCCAGCAGCACCGATAGGGCCGCAAGCAACGCCGTGGCACGGCGGCCGGTCCGCCATCTGAACCTTGCGGCAGGGAGCCCCGCAGCGGCGCCCGCCTCCGGGGCGGCTGTGGCCGCTGCGGCTGGCGCGGCGGCGAGCAAAGCGTCCTGCCGCGCAGGGCCCAGGCTGGCGGTCCAGCGGTGCCGGGCTGGGCCCGTGACCGGGTGGACTGCGCTGCGGGCTTCGACTCCCGGATCTCGGCGCGACATGGAACCCAGCCTAGGGACGGCGCCGCACCCTCGGCAGGCGCCGGATCGGCTATGTGGAAAGCGGCCTGGGGCCTCCGAGCCCCCCGGGCCCCGTGGACGCCGCGGCGGGACCGGACGTCCCCGGCAGCGGGGTGCTGCTCTCCCCCACGATCACGGCCAGCACGCCGAGTCCGGCGTGGGCCGCCAGCACAGCGGGCAGCGAACTGATCTGCGCCGGCGGGCAATCCGGAAGCATCCGCGCAAGCCGGGAGGCCACTTGCTCCGCCTCGGCCGGGTTGCCGAAGTGGTGCACCGCAATCCGGGCTTCCCCGTCGGGTCTGGTCAGCGCATCCGCTGCGGCGATTTCCTCGAGCCGGGCAATGGCCCGGGCCGCGGAGCGGACCTTTTCCAGCGGCACGACTTTGCCGCCTTCGACCGCGAGTATCGGCTTGATCGAGAACATGGTCCCCCAGAGCGAGGCGGCCGCGCCGATCCGGCCGCCGCGGCGCAGCTGCTCTAGGCTCGGGACGTAGAAGTAGACCTTGGTGCGGGCCAGTCGCTCCTCGGCAAAGGCCTTGACCTCGTCGGCACTCCTGCCGTCGGCGGCCGCGACGACGGCGCTCTGCACGCCCATGCCCTGCGCCATCCCGACGGTGCGGGAATCCAGGACTTCCACCGGTATACCCACCCGGGCCGCCGCGAGGCGCGCCGAGTCGGCGGTGCCGGAGAGTTCGCCGGAAATGTGGATGGAGACCACCGCTTCGAAGCCACGGGCCGCCGCGGCGAGGTACGCCTGTTCGAACTGGCCGGGTGAGGGCCGGGAGGTCCGGACCGGAACCCCGCCGGCCAGGGCGACGGCGATGGTCTCTGCGATGTCGTCCTCGCCCTCGCCATAGATCTCCTCGCCCACCATCACCGGCATCGGAACCACGCTGAGGCGGCCGTCGGCGGTGAAGTCGCGCACCCAGTCCGCCGGCAGGGCCGCCGCGGAGTCGGTGACCACGGCCGTGCGCACGGCCACCGCCGGCACCGGTTCAGGTACCGCTTCGGGCCGGGCGGCCTGGCGGAGCCGGATGAGGCGCTCGCGCAGCCACGGCCAGCCCGGGGGCTCACGGTCCGGCACGGGGCACCTCCTGGAAAGGGTTCCGGCCGCCGGCGAGTGCCGGCGGCCGGTTCAAACGCTGGCCTGCCCGGCTAGGCCGGGACGATGTTGACCAGTTTAGGCGCCCGCACAATCACGGTGCGGATACCCCGGCCGTCCAGCGCGCGCTGGACGTTCTCCGAGGCCAGCGCCAGTTCGCGCAGTTCGTCCTCGGAGATGCCCGGGGACACCTCGAGGCGGTCGCGCACCTTGCCCTGGACCTGGACGACGGCGGTGACCGTGTCCTGCACCAGGAGGGCTTCGTCGTGCGTGGGCCAGCCGGCATTGGCGACGGACGCCGGGTGCCCCAGCGCGTTCCACAGGTCCTCGGCCGTGTAGGGGGCGAACAGGCTCAGGATGACCGCGACGGCTTCCACCGCTTCGCGCACCGCAGGATCCGCGCCGCCGGCGCCGGCATCAATGGTCTTGCGGGTCGCGTTGACCAGCTCCATCAGCTTGGCCACGACGACGTTGAACTTGTTGGAGTCCAGCAGCGCCTCGGCGTCCGCGATGGTGCGGTGCGTGACGGTGCGCAGCGCGCGGTCGCCGGTGGCGAAGTCGACGCCGGGTTCGCTCGTGACGTCCTGGCCCAGCCGCCAGGCGCGGGCCAGGAACTTCGCGGAGCCCGACGGCGAAACATCCGCCCAGTCGACGTCGTCCTCCGGCGGGGACGCGAAGATCATGGTCAGGCGCACGGCGTCGACGCCGAACTTGTCCAGCTGCTCACCCAGGTCCACGCCGTTGCCGAGGGACTTGCTCATGGCCTTGCCGCCGTTGAGTACCTGGCCCTGGTTCAGCAGCGCCCGGAACGGCTCGTCCGCCTCGATCAGGCCCAGATCGTGGATGACCTTGGTGAAGAAGCGGGCGTACAGCAGGTGCAGAATGGCGTGCTCGACGCCGCCGACGTACTGGCCCACCGGCATCCAGTCGTTGATTTTGGCCGGGTCGAACGGGCCCTCGGTGTACTCCGGCGAGACGAAGCGCAGGAAGTACCAGGACGAGTCCACGAAGGTGTCCATGGTGTCCGTGTCGCGCTTGGCCGGACCGTGGCAGCTGGGGCACTCCACGTTGACCCACGCCTCGGCGGCGGCCAGCGGGGAAGTCCCCTTCGGGGACAGGTCTTCGCCGCGCAGGTTCTCCGGCAGGGTAACCGGCAGCTGCTCGTCCGGGACGGGCACCTCGCCGCACGCCGGGCAGTGGATGATCGGGATCGGGGTGCCCCAGAACCGCTGACGGCTCAGCAGCCAGTCGCGCAGACGGAAGTTCACGAACTTCTCCCCGGTGCCCTGCTGCTCCAGGATGGCAATGGCCGCCGGGATGGCTTCGGCCTTGGGCAGTCCGTCCAGCGCACCGGAGTTGATCAGCGTTCCTTCGCCGGCCGTTGCCGTGCCGGAGACCGCGGGGTCTTCCTCGCCGGTGTCCAGCACCGCCCGGACCGGCAGGTCAAAGGTCTTGGCGAAGTCCAGGTCGCGCTGGTCATGGGCAGGGACGGCCATGATGGCGCCGGTGCCGTAGTCCGCCAGGACGTAGTCGGCGGCCCAGACGGGCAGCTTCTCGCCGTTGAGCGGGTTGATGGCATAGCGGCCGGTAAAGACGCCGGTCTTTTCCCGTTCGGTGGACTGCCGCTCGATCTCGGAGAGCGCCTTGACCTGTTCGCGGTACGCGTCCAGGGCCTCGGCGTGTTCCTCGGTGACCAGTTCGACGGCGAGCGGCGCGTCCGCGGCCACCACAAAGAACGTCGCACCGTACAGGGTGTCCGGGCGGGTGGTGAAGACGGTGACGTCCTTGGCGGGCTTGCCGCCGTCGGCCTCGACCACGAAGGTGACGTGGGCGCCCTCGGAGCGGCCGATCCAGTTCTTCTGCATGGCCAGGACCCGCTCGGGCCAGTGCCCGCGCAGCTCGTCCATGTCGTCCAGCAGACGGTCGGCGTAGTCGGTGATCTTGAAATACCACTGATTCAGGGACTTTTTCGTCACGGCGGTGCCGCACCGCTCACAGGCGCCGTTGACGACCTGTTCGTTGGCCAGCACGGTCTGGTCCTTGGGGCACCAGTTGACCGGCGAGTCCTTGCGGTAGGCCAGGCCGCGCTCGTAGAAGCGCTTGAACAGCCACTGGGTCCAGCGGTAGTAGCCGGGGTCCGAGGTGTGCAGCCGGCGGGACCAGTCCGCGGAGATGGCGTAACGCTTGAACGATGCCGCCTGCGTATCGATATTGGCGTAGGTCCACTCGCTGGGGTGCGCGTTGCGCTTGATCGCGGCGTTCTCGGCCGGCAGGCCGAAGGAGTCCCAGCCGATCGGGTGCAGCACGTCATAACCCTGCTGGCGCAGGTAGCGCGCGACGACGTCGCCCATTGCGAACGCTTCGGCGTGGCCCATGTGGAGGTCGCCGGACGGGTACGGGAACATGTCCAGCACGTAGCGGCGTTCCTTCGAACCGTCATCCAGGGGCGTGAAGACCTTGAGGTCTTCCCAGACCTGCGGCCACTTGGCCTCCATGGCGGCGAAGCTGTAGGCGCCCTCTTCGGGGCCTTCGTTCGCTGCGGCTGCTGCTGTTCCGGTTTCTGTCTCCGGCTGAACGCTCACTGCTGGCCTCTTCTGTCTTTCAGGCTTGTGTTTCCAAGCGCTGGTCCTGTCAAGCTTCCGCCCCGCCGGGATGGTTCCCCGTCCCCGGCAGCTGATCTTTCGCGGTCTTCCTGCCGCCGGGCCCGGGGAGCCCCAGACACACAAAAGCCCCTCGACATGGAGGGGCTGCCGCTCGGCAATCCGAGATGGAGTTCGGGATGCCGGGCGGCTAGCTAAGCAGAAGGATCGCGCGCATGGAACTACTTTAGCGCCTTCGCGCGGCTTCCGGGGCGAGGCCCGCTCGAAATTGGGCCGCACAATCCCCTCGAGCGATACCAAATTGTTATATTTCCCCGGTGAATAGGCGGTGGTACTTACGCCGATATCGGGCCCCCGGACTCCCGTAGGGTAGAAATACGCAACGAGTAATACAACTCTAAAGGCAAGTAGCCGGCCGTCAGTTTATGGGTATTGATTCGGTCCTCGGCAAGTAGTTTTTCGGCGGCAGGGAAGGGTACCCGCAGCGGGCGCCACTGAGGCATGATACGGGCGTTTTTGGGGACTGGGCGGGGGAAATCCTGAGAGGTTGCTAAAAGTTTCGAACAGGGACACTATGCACTCAAGATCTCGGGGGGGGATTCGTAAACGGTCTCGGGTTGAGGAGCCTGATATGTATCGTTTGCGTGCGTCTGCCCTGCCACAATTCGCTAAACTGCCACCGCGCTCCCGCGCGGCCGGCCGCCGCCCGGAAAAGGTCTAGCCATGTTCGGCTGGATTACCCGGTTCAGTATGCAGTTCCGCATCCTGGTTCTGGCTCTCGCAGCCGGGCTTGTCACCTTCGGCGTTGTCAATGTGCCCCGGATGGCTGTCGACAGCATGCCCGAGTTCGCCCCCGCGCAGGTCGAGATCCAGACCGAGGCCCTGGGCCTCTCCGCTGTTGAAGTCGAACAGCTCATCACCTCACCGATGGAAGCCGACCTCCTCAACGGGGTGGCCTGGCTGGACGAAATCCGCTCGAAGTCGGTTCCGGGCCTGTCCTCCATCGAACTCGTCTTCCAGCCGGGCACCGACCTGCTCAGGGCCCGGCAGCTAGTGGCGGAACGGATGACCCAGGCACACGCCCTGCCGAACGTGTCATCCCCGCCGCTGATCATGCAGCCGATGTCATCGACCAGCCGCGTGATGATGGTCCGGATGAGCTCCAAGCAGCTCTCCGGCATCGAAATGTCCGTCCTGGCCCGGTGGAAGATCAAGCCTCGGCTGATCGGCATCCCGGGGGTGGCGAACGTGGCCATCTGGGGCCAGCGCGAACAGCAGCTGCAGGTGGAGGTTACCCCCACCCAGTTGCAGGAGAAGGGCATCACACTGGAGCAGGTGATCAAATCCACCGGCAACGCCGTCTGGGTCTCGCCGCTAAGCTTCCTTGAAGCGTCCACGCCGGGCACCGGCGGCTTCGTAGAGTCCCCCAGCCAGCGCCTCGGCATCCAGCACGTCCTGCCGATCCGCACCCCGGCGGACCTCTCCAAGGTCAGCGTCGAGGACACCAACCCGCGGTTGCTCCTCGGGGACATTGCCAAGGTCCGGGAGGACCACCAGCCGCTGATCGGCGACGCGGTGGTCGGACAGGATCCGGGCCTGCTGCTGGTGATCGAGAAGTTCCCGGGGACCAGCGCGCTCGAGGTCACCAAGGACATTGAAGCGGCGCTGAAAGACCTCGAACCGGGCCTCGCCGGCGTCCAGATGGACACCTCGGTGTTCCGCCCGGCGGCGGCTCTGCAGGACTCGGTGGACGGCCTGGCGCTCGCGCTGCTGTTCAGCCTGCTGATCGCCGTTGCCCTGTTCTGGCTGTTGTTCCGCTCCTGGCGCGTGGCCGTGATCGGCCTGGTTGCCCTGGCCACCTCGGTGACGACGGCGGCCGTGGTCCTGCAGCTGCAGGGGGCCACTTTGAACGTGGCGGTCCTGGTCGGTATCTTCCTGGGCGTCGCCCTGATTGTGGGCGACATCATCGAGGATGTGCAGGCCCAGCGCCGGCGCCGGGCCGACTACGACGGTTCTTCCGACCCGGCCGCGGACTTCCGCTCACGGATCGGGTACGCCGTCCACAGCGTGCGCACCCCGCTGTTCCACGCCTCGCTCATCATGCTGATCCCCCTGGTACCGTTGCTCTTCGCCTCCGGGATCGGCGGGGCATTCTTCCGTCCGCTGATCTGGGCCCTGGTGCTGGCTCTGCTTGCCTCGCTGATCGTAGGCCTCGCCGTCACACCCGTGCTGGTGCACCTGCTCCTGCCCCGCGATGCGTCCTTCCGGCGGGAATCGGCGGGATTTGACCGGGCCCGCGCCTCCTACCAGCGCACCCTGACGGCAGCCCGCTCCCGCACGGCCCTCGGCATCGCTGCCGTCGCCGTCGTCGGCGTGCTGGGCCTGGCGGCCGCATCCCAGCTGGTCGGCAACCGCCCTGTGGTTCCGACGCTGCCGGACAGGACCCTCCTGGTCCAGTGGGATGCCATGGCCGGAACCTCCAACGCGGAAGTCACCCGGATCGCAGCGCGCGCCTCGGACGAACTCCGGACGGTACCCGGCGTTTCAGGGGTCGGCGGGCACGTCGGCCGGGCGATCGCCGCGGATCAGGTGGTCGGCAACAGTTCCGCGGAACTGTGGGTGTCCATCGCGGCGGACGCGGACTACGCGGCGACCGAAAGCGCCGTCCGTGAAGTCGTCAAGGGCTACCCGGGCATCGCGAACAACGTCGTCAACTACTCCCAGCAGCAGATCGGCGAACTCCGCAGCACCCTGGACCCGGGCTTCGCGGTCCGCGTCTACGGCACGGACATGACCGTGCTGCAGCAGAAGGCTGAGGAAGTCCGCAAGGCAATCGCCGGCGTCAGCGGCGTGGGAAACCCCCGGGTCAACCAGACGCCCAAGACTCCCATCGTGGAGGTCGAAGTCAACCTGGAGGCGGCCCAGAAGGTCGGCATCAAACCAGGTGACGCCCGGCGCGCCGCGGCGGCCCTGATGCAGGGCATTGTCGTTGGCAACCTCTTCGAACAGCAGAAGGTGTTCGAGGTTGTGGTCCGGGGCGCCGTCGACGTCCGGGACGACCTGACCAGCGTGCGGGACCTGCTGCTGGACTCCCCCGACGGCGGCCACGTCAAGCTCGGCGACATCGCCGCGGTGCGGCTGGTCCCCAACGAGGTGGTGATCATGCACGATGACACCTCGCGGCGGATCGACGTGATCGCGGACGTCAGCGGCCGTCCCCTCGCGGACATCCAGCGGGACATCAACGATGCCGTCCGGAAGATCGAGTTCCCGCTCGAGTATCACGCCGAGATCCCGACCAAGTACAGCGAGAACCAGGCGGCCGACACCATGGTGGTCGGTCTGGCCATCGCAGCCTTCCTGGCCGTGCTGATCCTCCTGCAGACGGCGCTGCGGAGCTGGAAGCTCGCCCTCGCGGTCTTCCTGTCCCTGCCGGCGGCCCTGGCCGGCGGCACCGTGGCGGCATGGCTGTCCGGGGCGGTGAATTCGCAGATTGTGCTGACGGCGTTCGCGGCGGTCCTGGCCATCACGGCCCGGAACGCGGCGCTGCTCTCGGCGCGCTGCGACGAACTGTGGCTGGAAGATCCGGCAGCCTCCCGGGCGGCGGTCGTGATGGCGGCAGCCCGCGACCGGATTTCCCCGGTCCTCAAGACCGCCCTGATCACCGTTCTGGTGCTGATCCCGCCGGCTGTCTTCGGCGGAGTCATCGGCCAGACCGTCCTGGGCCCGATGCTGCTGATCATCGTCGGCGGCCTCGTCACCGCGACGCTCTGTGCGCTCTTTGTGTTCCCGCTCCTGGTGTTCTGGTTCGGCCCGAAGGAAGGGCCCGAGGAATGGGAATCCGTCAATGAATCCGAAGTTCCCGTAATGCAGGAAAAGGTGGAAGTAAGATGACCAGCCAAAAGCCCCTCCGGCGTCTGCCCCTGGCGGCCGCTGTCTGTGCAGCACTCCTGAGTTCCCTGCCTGCCTGCGCGGCGACTCCGGCGGCCAGCAGTTCCTCGGTCCAACTGGCCAACGACCCGGCCAAGGTGGAGAAGAACGCCACCACGGGAATCGCCAAGATCACCCTCAATGCCCGCGCTGTGCAGCGGCTTGAGCTGAAGACGGACACGGTCAAGCCGGGAGCGACCGGCACCGAGGTGCTGCTTCCGTACGCGTCCCTGCTCTACGACGCGAGCGGCAAGACCTGGGTGTACACGAATCCGGAGGAACGTGTCTACCAGCGCCAGGCGGTCACGGTCGCGAAGGTCGAAGCCGGCGTCGTGACCGCCACCGCCGGCCCGCCGGCGGGCACCGCCATCGTCACCGTCGGCGCGGCAGAACTGTTCGGCGCAGAGTTCGATACGGCGCACTGACATGCGCCGGATCATTGCGACGAGCCTAAGGTTCCGGTCCATCATCGTTGCGATGGCCGCTGCCTTGATGATCGTAGGCAGTGCCCAGCTCAGCACAGCCTCGGTGGACGTGTTCCCCGAATTCGCGCCGCCCAAGGTCGAGGTGCAGACCGCGTGTCTGGGCCTGACGGCGTCCGAGGTCGAGGAACTCGTCTCTGTCCCGATGGAGGAGGCGTTCAACGGGATCGACGGCCTGGACCACATGCGGTCCAAGTCGGTGTCCCAACTCTCCTCCATCGTGCTCGAGTTCAAACCCGGGACCGATGTCCTCAACGCCCGGCAGATGGTGTCCGAGCGGATGGCGACCGTCATCCCGACGCTGCCCACCTGGGCGGCGCCGCCGGTGATGCTCCAGCCGCTGTCCTCGACGAGCCGGGTCATGAAGATCGGGTTGTCCTCGGACACGCGCTCGCTGATCGAAATGTCGATGATCTCCTACTGGAACATCCGGGCCCACCTGCTGCGGGTACCGGGCGTGGCCAACGTGGCCATCTGGGGTGAGCGCCTGCAGATGTTGCAGGTCCAGGTGGATCCGGCCAAGCTGGCCGCCCACGACGTCACGCTGGAAAACGTGATGAACTCCACCTCGGACGCTTTGGACGCCGGGCTGCTCAAGTACTCCCCCGGCGCCCTGATCGGCACCGGCGGCGCACTCGAGACGCCGAGCCAGAGCCTGAGCATCCGCCACGTCCAGCCGATTACCGGTCCGCAGCAACTGGCCCAGGTCGCGCTGGAACAGCGTGAGGGGCAGGAACCGCTGCGCCTCGCCGACGTTGCCACCGTTGTCGAGGACCACCAGCAGCTGATCGGCGACGCCGTCATCAACGGCGGACCCGGCCTGATGCTGATCGTGGAGAAGCTCCCCTGGGGCAACACGCTGGAGGTCACCCGCGGCGTGGAGGAAGCCCTGAAGGAGCTCCAGCCGGGCCTCACCGGCATAGCGGTGGACACCACGCTGTTCCGGCCGGCGACCTTCATCGAGGAATCCCTCGGCAACCTCAGCGTGGCCCTGCTGCTGGGCTGCCTGCTCGTGATCCTGGTCCTCAGCGTGTTCCTGTTCCAGTGGCGCACCGCGCTGGTCAGCGTGGCGGCCATCCCGCTCTCGCTGCTGACGGCGGCCCTGGTCCTCTACTGGACAGGAGGCACGGTCAACACGATGGTGCTAGCGGGATTGGTGATCGCCGTCGGGGTGGTGGTGGACGATGCCATTATCGACGTCGAAAACATCGTCCGCCGGCTCCGCCAGCACCGGGCTGCCGGCGGCACCGACAGCGCGGCGCGGGTGGTGGTCAACGCCTCCCTGGAGGTCCGCGGCCCGATTGTCTACGCGACCCTGATCATCGTCGCGGCCACCGTGCCGATCTTCTTCCTGGACGGCCTCACCGGATCCTTCTTCCGGCCGCTGGCCATCTCCTACACCCTGGCCGTGTTCGCGTCCATGCTGGTGGCCCTGACCGTAACCCCGGCCATGGCGTACATCTTCCTGCGTAACGCGAAGCTTGAGGACCGCGACCCGCCGCTGGTCCGGGTCCTCAAGCGCTGGTACGGCGCCGGGCTCCGGCCCATCGTCCGCCGCCCGCTCCCGGGCTACCTGTCGCTGGCGGCGCTGGGTGTGGTGGGCATTGTGGCCGCGCCCCTCCTGGGCCAGTCGCTGCTCCCGTCCTTCAAGGAACGCGACTTCCTGATGCACTGGGTCACCCAGCCGGGAACGTCGAATTCCGAGGAGGTCCGGGTCAGCCAACTGGCCTGCAAGGAGCTGATGACGGTGCCCGGGGTGCGCAACTGCGGATCCCACATCGGGCAGGCGTTTGCGGCCGATGAAGTCGTCGGCGTCAACTTCGGCGAAAACTGGATCAGCATCGATCCCGCGGCGGACTACGGCAAGACCCTCGCCTCGGTCCAGGAACTGGTGGACGGCTACCCCGGCATCCACCGGGACGTCCAGACCTACCTCAAGGAACGCGTCCGGGAAGTGCTCACCGGCACCGGCTACGCCGTTGTCGTCCGGGTGTACGGCGACGACCTCGCCGTTCTCCGGAAGGAAGCGGACAAGGTCAAGAAAATCCTCGGCGGAATCGAGGGTGCCGTCGGCGCGAAGATTGCGCTGCAGGTGGACGTGCCGCAGATCGACGTCGAAGTGAACCTGGCCGCCGCCAACCAGTACGGGCTCAAGCCGGGTGACGTGCGGCGTGCCGCGGCCACCCTGGTCGCCGGCGAGGAGGTCGGCGACGTCTACCGCGACGGCAAAGCCTACGACGTGCAGGTCTGGAGCCCGCCGGAGACGCGCACCAGCGTCACCAGCATCGAGAACCTGCAGATGGACACCCCGAGCGGGCAGCGGATCAAGCTCGCCGACGTGGCCAAGATCTCGGTCAAGCCGACCCCGAACGTGATCGAGCGTTCGGAGGGCTCACGCCGGCTCGATGTCAGTGCCAACGTCAAGGAAGGCGACCTGGTCAAGGTCGTGGAGGAACTGAAGGGCAACCTCGAGACCGTGGAGTTCCCGACCGGCTACCACGCCGACGTCCTCGGTGAGTACGCGGAACGGCAGGCCGCCTCCCAGCGCCTGCTGGTCTTCTCGGTGGGCGCCATCGCGGTGATCTTCCTGCTGCTGCAGGCGGCTTTCCGCAGCTGGCGGCTGGCGACTCTGGTGATCCTGACCCTGCCGGTGGCCCTGGTGGGCGGTGTCCTCGCAGCGCACCTCAGCGGCGGGATCCTGTCCCTGGGCTCGCTGGTCGGCTTCCTCACGGTGATGGGCATTGCCGCCCGCAACGGCATCCTGCTGATCAACCACTGCCAGCACCTCGAACAATTCGAGGGCGTGCGGTTCGGCCCCGGACTGGTGCTGCGCGGCGCCGCCGAGCGGTTGTCCCCGATCCTGATGACCACCCTGGCCACGGCCCTGGCCCTCGTGCCGCTGGTGGTCATGGGCAACATTCCGGGGCATGAGATCGAGCACCCCATGGCCGTCGTCATCCTCGGCGGCCTGGTCACCTCGACCCTGGTGAACCTGTTTATCGTCCCCTCGCTCTACCTGCGGTTCGCCAAGGGCCGCGCGGAGCGCGAGCACGGGCTCCATGCGGCCCAGCCGGCCACCGCCGGCTAGCCGCGGCACACAACCCCAAAGAGAGGCGTGTTTCATGTTTCAGCGACGAAGGCGGTTCACCGCCTACGGCTCGGCTGCCCTGCTGGTGCTGGCGACGTTCACCGCGACGTCGGCACCGGCGGCCGCCGCCGCGCCGTCGGGCCAGGAGCTCTGCGGGCCGGGGTCGGCGATCAGGTTCGACCGGGACGATTATCCGTCGTCGCCGCGGATCGACAATAAGTGGTTCCCGCTGGTCCCCGGCATGCAATTCACCACGACAGGGACCGTCACGGACGCCGGGGGCACAAGCGCCCACACCGTGGTCCACACGGTCACCGGCCTGACCAAGGTGATCGACGGCGTCAAGACCCTCGTGATGTGGGACCGGGACTACTCCGACGGCGAGCTCACCGAGTCCGAACTCGCGTTCTTTGCCCAGTCGGACAAGGGCGACGTCTGGTTGTTCGGCGAATACCCCGAGGAATACGAAAACGGAACATTCGTCGGCGCGCCCAGCACCTTCATCAGCGGCATCCAGCGGGCACAGGCCGGCATCGCGATGCAGGCGGAACCGCACCGCAACACCCCCGCCTACGTGCAGGCCTACGCACCGAAGGTGGACTTCCTGGACTGCGGGGACGTGCTGTACAAAAACCTGCGGGTCTGCGTCCCGACGGGCTGCTACAACGATGTGATGGTGATCGACGAGTTCAACCCGCTGGATCCGCCGAGCGCGGGCCACCAGCGGAAGTACTACGCCCCCGGCATCGGGCTCGTGAAGGTCACGGCTTCCGGCGGTGACAGCCAGGAGTTCATGGACCTCGTCAAGATCAAGAAGCTCAGCCGCGCCGAACTCGAGCATGTGAACGCCCAGGCACTCGCACTGGACGGGCGGGGCTACACCGTGAGCAAGGACGTCTACGCCAAGACGCCGCGCGCCGTCGTCGCGTATCCGCGTACCGGCTCCTGACGGGCGCGGCCCGCAGCCGGCACCGGCCCGCGGTTCCCGCCCCACACGGAAGAGCTCCGGTCAGCCTGGCTGACCGGAGCTCTTCCGTGCTGCGGGTGACCGCCGGGAGGAAGGCTACTTCACGTCCTCGTCGACCCAGTCCATGGACTTGGTGACGGCCTTCTTCCACAGGCGCATCTGGCGCTCGCGCTCAGCCTGGTCCATCTTCGGCTCCCAGCGCTTATCCTCGGACCAGTTGGCCGAGCACTCGCCCAGGTCCTTCCAGAAGCCGACGGCGAGGCCGGCCGCGTAGGCGGCGCCGAGCGAGGTCGTCTCGACCACCTTCGGCCGGATCACCGGGACACCCAGGATGTCGGCCTGGAACTGCATCAGGGCGTCGTTGGCGACCATGCCGCCGTCGACCTTGAGCTCGGTCAGCGGCACACCGGAGTCGGCGTTGACGGCGTCGAGCACCTCGCGGGTCTGGAAGGCGGTGGCCTCCAGGGCCGCGCGGGCGATGTGGTTCTTGTTCACGAACCGGGTGAGGCCGACGATCGCGCCGCGGGCGTCGGAACGCCAGTACGGTGCGAAGAGGCCGGAGAATGCCGGCACGATGTACACGCCGCCGTTGTCCTCGACCGACGCCGCCAGGGTCTCGACCTCCGGGGCGCTGCCGATCATGCCGAGGTTATCGCGCAGCCACTGCACCAGGGATCCGGTGACGGCGATGGAGCCTTCCAGGGCGTAGTGCGGTGCGGCGTCGCCGAGCTTGTAGCCGACCGTGGTCAGCAGCCCGTTCTTGGAGTGGACGATCTCCTCACCGGTGTTGAAGATGAGGAAGCAGCCCGTGCCGTAGGTGTTCTTGGCCTCGCCGGCGTCGA
This sequence comes from Arthrobacter sp. SlRoot2-15, assembly GCF_059739345.1. NCBI lineage: Bacteria > Bacillati > Actinomycetota > Actinomycetes > Micrococcales > Micrococcaceae > Arthrobacter > Arthrobacter sp. SlRoot2-15. The sequence goes on along the minus strand of NZ_AP046058.1, from coordinate 3,562,068 downwards.
ACGCGGCCTGGCCGAATGTCGCCGCCTGCTGGTCGCCGAGGATGCCGGCCACCGGCACCTCGCGCAGCAGCTGGGACGTGTGGACGGTGCCGTAGACCTCGGAGGAGGACTTGATGGCCGGCATCATCGAGGCCGGGACACCGAAGGCGTCCAGGATCTCCTGGTCCCAGGACAGCGTCTCGAGATCCATGAACATGGTCCGCGAGGCGTTGGTGACGTCCGTGACGTGCACGCCGCCGTCGGTCCCGCCGGTGAGGTTCCAGAGCACCCAGCAGTCGGTGTTGCCGAAGACCAGGTCCCCGGCCTCGGCCTTGGCGCGGGCGCCCTCGACGTTGTCCAGGATCCACTTGATCTTGGTGCCGGAGAAGTAGGTTGCCAGCGGCAGTCCCACCTTCTGCTTGAAGCGCTCCGGGCCGCCGTCCTTGGCCAGCTCGTCGACAATCGACTGGGTGCGGGTGTCCTGCCACACGATCGCGTTGTACACCGCCTTGCCGGTGGTCTTGTCCCAGACCACCGCGGTTTCGCGCTGGTTGGTGATGCCGACCGCGGCAATGTCGTGACGGGTCAGGTTGGCCTTGGACAGTGCGGAGGCGATGACCTCGCGGGTGTTGTTCCAGATCTCGGCGGGGTCGTGCTCCACCCAGCCGGCCTGCGGGAAGATCTGTTCGTGTTCCATCTGGCCGGAGGAAACGATGTTGCCGCTGTGGTCGAACACGATGGCGCGGGTGCTCGTGGTTCCCTGGTCAATGGCGATTACATACTGGTTCATGCTGACGTCCTTGTCGGTTGGGCCTGCGGTTGAAATTGATGCGTACGGCTGTGATTCCTAGGAGGCTGCGGCGGTCGCGACGATCGGCACCACGGCTGCCACGACGCCGGCGAGTCCGCCGCCGACGAGCGGTCCGACCACTGGGATCCACGAGTAGCTCCAGTCGGAGGAACCCTTGCCCTTGATCGGCAGCAGGGCGTGGGCGATGCGCGGGCCCAGGTCACGGGCGGGGTTGATGGCGTAGCCGGTCGGGCCGCCGAGGGAGACACCGATGCCGACAACCAGCAGGGCCACGGCCAGCGGGCCCAGCCCGGAGGGGGTCCCGCCGAAGGTGAGGATGACGAATACGAGGACAAAGGTGCCGATGATCTCCGTGACCAGGTTCCACGGGGTGGAGCGGATGGCGGGGCCGGTGGAGAAGACACCCAGCTTGCTGGCGGGCTCGGGTTCGACGTCGAAGTGCTGCTTGTGTGCCAGCCACATCACGACGGCGCCCAGGAACGCCCCGAGCAGTTCACCGCCGAAGTAGGTCAGGGTGGAGCCGAAGTCGACCGCGACCCCGGGGGCGTACTCCTTCTTGCCGTTGAGCAGCAGCCCGAAGGTCACGGCGGGGTTCAGGTGCGCGCCCGACTTGGCGGCAACGAAGACACCGGAGAAGACGGCAATGCCCCATCCCCAGGTGACCATCAGGAACCCGCCGTTGTTGCCCTTGGTGCCTTTGAGCGCGACGTTGGCCACAACGCCGCAACCCAGCAGGGTCAGCATTGCGGTGCCGAATACTTCGGACAGGAAAACTATTCCAAGAGACATCTTTGACTCCTCTATTTTCTGTTGTCAGCCCTTCGCGAGTTTGAAGGGCCGTTGGGCCGGCAGCGGTTTCGCGCTGCCGGCCGGCCACTGCCGGGCCCGCCAGGGGCCCTGCAGTCTTTGCGCCCGGACAAACCCGTCCGGACACGCAAGCTTTAGGCGACCAGGCTGTGGACCTGGACACCGTGGAACCGTTCGAGCACCTCCTGGGCGTGGTGGATCTCTGCGGTCCGTGCCGCGGCGTCCCAGCCCAGCGGGCCGGACAGGACCTCGGCTACCTCGTTCAGCAGTTCCCCGGTCACCAGGCCGCGGAAGGCGAGCGACGTGCGGCGGATGAGCACGTCAATCAGGTGGCCGAGCTGTTCGTTCTGTGCCATGTACTCCAGTTCCCGCACACTCAGTTCGCGGGTGGAGTGCAGCAGCCGGTCTTCCCCGGCGTCGAGGTAGGCCATCACGTCCGCGGCGCGCGTTCCGTAGCGGGTCAGCAGGACCGCGGTCCGGTCCGCGTCACGGCCGGGGCCCATGTGGGCCTTGATCCAGCGCTGAACGCCATCCTCGGTGCCCGGGAACCCGGCGCCACCGCCGATGGCGAGTTTCGCCGTCGAGACTTTCCGCTCCAGTCCGAGCTCGGCCAGCACGTCGTTGCTCAGGTGCTCGGCGAGGGCCCGGAAGGTGGTCCACTTACCGCCCACGAGGCTGAGCACGACGGGGCCGCCAGCCTCGCGCTGCGCCGAGCCCTTGGCCGGGCCGCGGCGTTCGATCCGGTAGTCGCGGCTGACAAAGCCGGGCTGCGTGGCGTCGTGCTTCGGCAGCGGACGGACGCCGGAGAAGGTGTAAACGATCTGCTCCCGGTCCACCGTGATGTCGGGGAAAACGTGGCCGATCAGGTCGAAGAAGTAGTCGATCTCGGCGTCGGTGCAAATGGCGTCCTCGGCCATGTCGGCGTCGACGTCGGTGGTGCCGACGAGGACGCGGTCACCCATCGGGTAGATCAGCACGATCCGGCCGTCCGTGTGCTCGAAGAAGATCTCCCGGCCCTGGCAGGCTTCGAGGAGTTCCGGGTGGTCCAGCACGATGTGCGAGCCTTTGGTGCCACCCATAAAGGCCGAGGCGGCGCCCATGGCCTGGTTGGTCAGGTCCACCCAGGCGCCGGTGGTGTTGACCACGACGTCGGCGCTGAAGTCGAAGACCTCGCCGCTCAGTTCGTCGCGGAGCTGGACCGTGCCGGAGCCTGCGGCCTCCGCCGCCCCGTCCATGGAGACGAGGGACAGGTAGTTGCTGGCGCGGGCACCGTTGCCGCCCGCCTCGCCGGCCTTCTCGCCGTCCTGGAGGACGTCCAGGGTGAGCCGCTCCGGATTGTGCACGGACGCGTCAAAGTAGGTCGCCGCGTATTTGATGCCCGGGTGCAGCCGCGGCAGCTCGGCGAGGGCGCGTTTGCGGCCGCGGAACTGGTGGCGCGGCACGGTGCCGCCGTCGCGGGAGAAGAAGTCGTACATGCTCAGGCCGAGCTTGATCAGGAAGGCGCCGCGTTCCGTGGGCGCGCCCTGCTGCTTGTGGGTCAGGAACCGCAGCGGCGCGGCGAGGATGCCGGAGAAGGTGCTGAAGATCGGGATGGTGGTCTGGAGCGGCTTCACGTAGTGCGGCGCGATGCGCAGCAGCCGGTTGCGTTCGACCACGGATTCCTGGACGAGGCGGAACTCGCCGTTTTCGAGGTACCTGATGCCGCCGTGGATCATGTGCGAGGAGGCGCCGCTGGCGCCCTGGCAGAAGTCGCCGCGTTCCACGAGGGCCACGTCCACGCCCTGCAGGGCCAGGTCACGGAAGGTCCCGACTCCGTTGATGCCGCCGCCGATGATGAGCACCTGCGCGTGCGGCCGGTTCCGCAACTGCTGCACGGATGTGCGCCCGCTGCTCGACGCCGGATGGCCGGATGAAACCTTGTTTCCCAAAACTGCTCCTTGGGGCTTGGTACTGCGCGGCGCGCCGTCTGGCACGTCGCCGTTCAACACTATTCTTTGGAGTAATGGAAAATGGAGTCAAGCACTATGCACAAACGTGCAGAATGGATATGCAATGTCGCCTACCCGCCAGTCCGACGCCCTCCGGGCCGCCCAGCTGTATTACCTCCAGGACCTGACCATGGACGCGATCGCCCGCGAGCTCCGCACCTCCCGGTCGACCGTTTCCCGGCTGCTCTCCGCGGCCCGTGAATCCGGCCTCGTGCAGATCCAGATCCGCAGCCCGCTCGACACGGGCCCCGAACTCGAAGGCATGATCCGGGACGAATACAGGGTCGATGTGCACGTTGTGCCGGTGGTGGACACGCTCAACGAGGCGGAAACGCTGGACCGGGTGGCGATGCAGGCCGCGCGCACCATCGGCCCGCTCGTGGACTCGAACGCCATTATCGGCGTGGCCTGGGGTTCCACGCTGAGCGCGGTCAGCCGGCACCTGACCCGGAAGATCACCCACGACAGCGTCATCGTCCAGCTCAACGGGGCCGGAAACATGCAGACCACCGGCATCACCTACGCCTCGGACATCATGCGGCGCTTCGGCAGCGCCTACGGTGCCCGGGTGGAACAGTTCCCGGTGCCGGCCTTCTTCGACCACGCGGCCACCAAGGAAGCCATGTGGAATGAACGCAGTGTTCAGCGCATCCTGCGGCTGCAGGCCCGGATGAGCATCGCGATCTTCGGCGTCGGATCGGTCGACGCCGACTACCCCAGCCACGTCTACGCCGGCGGCTACCTGGACGAGGACGACCTGAACGTGCTGGCCGGCTCCGACGTCGTCGGGGATGTCGCCACAGTGTTCTTCCGCGCCGACGGCTCCTCGGACGGGATCACCCTGAACGAACGGTCCACCGGGCCGGACCTTGCCCAGCTCCGCCAGGTCCGGCGCCGGATCTGCGTGGTCTCCGGCGCGTCCAAGATCAACGGCCTGCGCGGTGCGCTGGCGGCGGGCCTGGCCACGGACCTGATCCTCGACGAGGCCACGGCCCGGCGACTGGTCGGAACCGAGCACCCAGCCTGAGGGCCGTCCCGCACCGGCCGGGCCGCCGGAATGGGTAGAGTCGATGCTATGAGAATTTCGCCCCGGCTGACCCTAAACAACGGTGTCCTGATGGACCGCCTCGGGTTCGGGCTCTACAAGGTCCCGCCGGCCGACGCGGCCGGGCTCGTCACCATGGCGCTGGAGGCCGGCTACCGGCACGTGGACACGGCCGCCATGTACGGAAACGAAACCGGCGTCGGGAAAGCTATCGGCGCCCTGTCCGCCTTCGACGGCTCCGCTGGCGGTTCCGGCGAACTGCACCCCCGGCTCGCCCGTGAGGACCTTTTTGTGACCACAAAGCTCTGGAACGACGACCAAGGCTACGACGCGACGCTGCGGGCCTTCGACACCTCCATCGCCAAGCTGGGCCTGGAATACATTGACCTCTACCTGATCCACTGGCCGTGCGCCCGGCGCGGGCTGTACACGGAGAGCTACCGCGCCCTCGAAACCCTTTACCGCGAAGGCAGGGTCCGCGCGATCGGGGTCTCCAACTTCCAGCCCGCACACCTGGAGAACCTGCTCCAGAGCGCGGAAGTGGTGCCCGCCGTCAACCAGGTCGAGCTGCACCCGTGGCTGCAGCAGGACGAGCTGAGGGCCCTGCACGCCTCACTGGGCATCACCACCGAGGCCTGGAGCCCGCTGGGCCGGGGCCAGGTGCTGCAGGACCCCGTGGTGCTCGAGCTCGCCGCGGCGCACCGGCGGACGGCCGCGCAGATCATCCTGCGCTGGCACCTTGAACTGGGCAACGTCGTCATTCCGAAAGCCAGCTCCTACACCCGGATCCGGGAGAACCACGACATCTTCAGCTTCAGCCTCGGCACCGCCGACCTGGACGCCCTGGCCGGCCTGGAGCGGGGCCACCGCACCGGCTCGAACCCCGACAACGTCAACTAGGATCCGATCGAATGGAACACGTGGCCACCGAACCATCCCCCGCACCTCCCCTGCTCAGCGCGGAGCTGGCGTCCCGCAGCAGCGCCTCCGCCGTGGACCTGGACGGCACGAGGGTCGCCTACTGGAGCTACGAACCGGTCCGGGAGACCCCCGCAACCCGGACCATCCTGGTGATCCATGGGTTCCGCGGCGACCACCATGGCCTGCTCCGCGTGGTCGACCAGCTCCCCGAGATGCGCCTGCTCATGCCGGACCTGCCGGGATTCGGCGCCTCCGGCGCCTTCCCGCCCGGCGGTCACAGCGTGGAGGGCTACGGCCGGTTCATCGAGGACTTTATGGAAGCCCTTGGCCTCGGCCCGGACACCGTGCTGCTGGGCCACTCCTTTGGTTCGATTGTCACCAGCCACTTCGTGGCCGACCACCCCGGCGCGGTCGCCGAACTGATCCTGATCAACCCCATCGCCGCACCGGCCCTCGAGGGGCCCAAGGGACTCATGACCAAGGCGGCTGTGCTGTACTACGAGGCCGCCGCCCGGCTCCCCCGCCGCCTCGGCAACTCCCTGCTGCGCAACCAGCTGATCGTCCGCGTGATGAGCGAAACCATGGCCAAGACCAAGGACCCGGTGGTGCGCGGGTTCGTCCACGCCCAGCACAGCGCCTACTTCTCCGCCTTCGCCGACCGCGACAGCCTGCTGGAAGCCTTCAAGGCCTCCGTCGGCAGCAACGTCGCCGAGGTGGCGCCGCGCCTGGCGCTGCCGGTCCTTCTCGTGGCCGGCGAGAAGGATGAGATCGCCACCCTCCCGGACCAGCACAAGCTGTTGCCGCTGCTGCCGGACGGCACCCTCGAGGTCATTCCCGGCGTCGGGCACCTGATCCACTACGAAACCCCGGAACCCGCCGCGGGCTTCATCCGACGCTTCCTGAAGGACCACGCCGCGTGAAAATCCTCATTGACGCCCGCTTCACCAGACTCGACCACCACGACGGCATCAGCCGCTACGGCGCCAGCCTCATCGCCGCCACCGCCAAAATCGCGGACGTCTCCATGCTGATCAGCGACACCCGCCAGCTGGCGCTGCTTCCCAACGTGCCGTACACGCTCATCAACAGCCCGCTCTCACCAGCCGAATTGTTCGTCGCGGCCAAGGTCAACCCGCTCGCGGCCGACGTGGTGGTCTGCCCGATGCAGACCATGGGCAGCTGGGGCCGTAACTACGCCCTGGTCCTGACCCTGCACGACCTGATCTACTACGAGCACCCCGCGCCCCCCGGGTTCCTCCCGGCCCCCGTCCGGGTGCTTTGGCGGCTCTACCACAAGGCGTTCTGGCCGCAGCGGGTGCTGCTGAACCGGGCCGACGTCGTCGCGACCATCAGCTCCACCACGGAATCCCTGATGGCGAAGTACCGCCTGACGAAACGGCCGGTGCGGATCGTGGGCAACGCCCCGCAGCCCGGGCTCACGCCGCGGGACCCCGGCGCCGGGGCGGACAAGACCCTGCTCTACATGGGATCGTTTATGCCGTACAAGAACGTGGAAACCATGGTCCGGGGCATGGCCGAGCTCCCGGACATGACCCTGCACCTGCTGAGCCGGATCACGCCCGAACGCCGGTCAGAGCTGGAGGCCCTGGCCCCGGCCGGAGCCAACATCGTGTTCCACAACGGCGTGACGGATACCGAATACGAGGAGCTGCTCGCCCGGACCACCGCGCTGATCAGCCTCTCCAAGGCGGAGGGGTACGGCCTGCCCCTCGTCGAGGCCATGTCCCACGGCACCCCGGTCATTGCCAGCGACATCCCGATTTTCCGCGAAGTCGGCGCGGACGCGGTCAGCTACGTCGATCCGGACTCCCCGGCAGCCTTTGCCGCGGCCGTGCGCGAACTCGAGGCGCCGGAGCAGTGGAAGGACCGATCCGCCCGCGCGGTCCGGCGCGCGGCCGAGTTCAGCTGGGATGCGTCCGCGCAGCGCCTGCTGGCCGCGGCCGAGGAAGCGGTGGCGTTGCGCGCACGCAAGCACCCCTAGAGCACATTGATTAGAGCACGTCCACGCCGTCGAGCCGCAACTGCACCGGGTCGTCGGCACGCTTGGCGGCCGCCGCGGCCTTGACTGCGCGCATGGCCCTGGTGGCGTCGGCGGCCTGGACATACGGGATAAACATCAGCGTCCGGACGTCCCTGCCGCCGTGCCGCTCGGCGCCCGGCGCCCGTGAAGGCGGGGCGTCCGCCGGCGGCGCCCCGGCCCCGCCGGCGCCCGGCAGCGGCGCGGGTCCGGCCGACCTGAGCACGATGCCCTGCTTCGCCAGCGCCTTCTCGACGGCCTCGGTGAAGTGCCCGACGGCGGTCCGTCCCCCGGTGACGGACGCAATCCTGACCGCCGGCGGCAGCGCGAGCTCCTGCCGCAGGGCGAGTTCCCGCCCGGCGTAGCCCGCCGGGTCCCAGCGCAGCAGCGCCCCGACTCCGGCGGTGTCCTCAGCGGTGATGACCACCAGGCCGCCGTCGGCCGCAGGTCGGACCAGGGCGGCGGCGTTGAACCAGCGCCGGACGGCATCTTCTCCGGCCCGGAGGTTTTCGCGGCGCAGCAGCGAGTCGCCGTCGAGCAGCAGCGCGGCAGCGTAGCCGCCGGCCGCCACCGGCTCGGCGCCGACGGTGGCAACAACCAGGGCCTTGGAGTCCGGGACCGTGGCCAGGACCCGGTCACCGGAGGAGGTGAGGACGGGCTTTCCCGGAAACGCCCGGCCGAGCTCCTCAGCGGTCCGCAGTGCCCCGGTCGCGCCCCGGCGGAGCCGAACCCCGTTGCAGTGCACGCAGCGCCATTCGGGGGCGGCCGCCGAGCACCAGCGGCACACGGGCACGGCTGCGCTGCCGCCAGGTCCGGCGATGGCCAGCGGGCCGTTGCAGGCGGTGCAGCGTGCGGGTTCGCGGCAGCGTTCGCAGGCCAGCGACGGCGCGTAGCCGGCCCGGGCCACCTGGACCAGGACGGGGCCGCGTTCCAGGCCCTCCTTCGCGGCCCGCCACGCGGCGCCCGGCAGCCGCGCGATCCGGGCCAGCGGGTCGCGTTCCTGCTCAAAGCTGTCCGCGGTGTTGAGCACGCGGGGCGCCGTGCGGCGCACCACGGCCCGGTTTGCCTCTACCGGGCGCGCCCAGCCTGATTCCACCAGCCGCTGCGTCTCGGTGCTACGTGCATGGCCCGCGAGCAGGCAGGCGGCGCCTTCGTGCGCCGCCCGGAGCAGGAGGACCTCGCGGGCATGGGCATACGGGGACCGTTGCTCGGTGTGCAGCTCATCGCCGTCGTCCCAGCAGACCACCAGGCCCAGGTTGTGCACCGGCGCGTACGCGGCCGAGCGGGTTCCGACGGCCACGCCCGCGGCGCCGCTGAGCACCCGCAGGAAGCTGCGGTAGCGGGGGGTCGGGCCGTCATCCGCGGTGAGCCTGGCCACGTCGCCGGCCGGCAGCAGCTCCAGCAGGGCTGCCTCCGCCCGGTCCAGGTCGCGGTAGTCCGGGACCACCACGACGGCGCCCCGGCCGGAGCGGCGGACGGCGGCCACGGCCTCGGCGACCAGCCGCGGCCACCCGCCGGGGCCGAATCCCTGCAGGGCGCCCAGCGCGGCGCGGGGCGACTCCCCCGCGCCCAGGTGCTGCAGGAACGCCGGCCCGTTGTGGTACCCCGCCCACCCGGAGGTGCCGGGCTCCGACGGCGCGGCGGGAGCTCCGGCGGGAGCGCCGGCGGGAGGGGCCGCGGCGAAGAGGGCGGGATCCAGCAGGCCGCCGGGAGCGAACTCCTTTTCCAGTTTGGCCATCCGCGGCGGGACGGCGACCCGCAGCACGTCGCTGACCGTGCCGGCGTAGCGCGCCGCGACCCTGCCGGCGAGGTCGGACACCGCCGGAGTGAGCACCGGAACCGGGGACACGACCTTGTACAGCGGCACCAGGGGGTGGCCGGCGTCGGAAGCGGCGGCGCGTTCGAGCAGGTAGCCGCCGAGCTCCTGGCCGCTGAACTTTACCCGGACCCGGACGCCGGGCAGGGCGGCCGCGTCGAGCTCTGCAGGCACGCTGTAGTCGAACGGCCGGTCCAGGTGCGGGAGGGATGACTCCAACTGCACCCGTGCAACCGGCAGATCGGCGGCCAGGGCGGGTCCGGCCGCGGCCGCCGAGGCGGGGAACCCGTGCAGCAGCGAGAGCTGCAGCGGCTCTTCCGGGGCGCCGCTTCGGGCTGGGGTCATGGCGACTGCCTCCCTTCGACGGCTGGTCCGGTCATGAACATTAAGAAAAGTAGCCAGGCCGCCGTTCGGCGGCCTGGCTACAGCACATCACAGGGCTGTGACATTCAGAAAACAGGCAGGGTCCGTCAACACGCTGGAAAAGAGCGCTGACGGGCCTTACGCGTTGAAGTAGGCCTTCAGCTCGTCGACGCGGCCCAGGCGTTCCCAGGTGAAGTCGGGCTCGTCGCGGCCGAAGTGGCCGTGGGCGGCCGTCTTGGCGTAGATCGGCCGCTTCAGGTCGAGCGCGTCGATGATGGCGCGCGGGCGCAGGTCGAAGATCTCCGCGATGGCAGCGCTGATCCTGGCCGGATCCACGGTTTCGGTCCCGAAGGTCTCCACGTACGTGCCGACGGGGCGGGCCTGGCCGATGGCGTAGGCGATCTGAATTTCGGCGCGCTTCGCGAGTCCCGCGGCCACAACGTTCTTGGCTACCCAGCGCATGGCGTACGCGGCCGAGCGGTCCACCTTCGACGGGTCCTTGCCGGAGAAAGCGCCGCCGCCGTGCCGGGCCATGCCGCCATAGGTGTCGACGATGATTTTGCGGCCGGTCAGGCCGGCGTCGCCCACCGGGCCGCCGATCACGAAGGCGCCGGCCGGGTTGAGGATGTTGTGCGAGCGGGAGGTGTCCAGGTTGGACAGCGCCATGACCGGGTTGACCACGTGTTCGGCGAGGTCGGCCCGGAGCTGGTCGAGGCTGGCGCCTTCGGCGTGTTGGCTGGAAATGACGACCGTTTCGACCGAGACCGGGCGGTCGCCGTCGTAGCCCACGGTGACCTGGGTCTTGCCGTCGGGGCGCAGGTACTCCAGCAGGCCGGACTTGCGGACCTCGGTGAGGCGCTCGGACAGCCGGTGCGCGAGCCAGATCGGGACCGGCATGTAGGAGGGGGTTTCGTCGCTGGCATACCCGAACATGAGGCCCTGGTCGCCGGCGCCCTGGAGGTCGTAGTCGTCCTCCTGGCGGCCTTCGCGCGCTTCGAGGGAGTTGAACACACCTCCGGCGATGTCGTTGGACTGCTGGCCGATGGAGACGGAGACGCCGCAGCGGGCGCCGTCGAAGCCGTTCGCGGAGGAGTCGTAGCCGATCCCGAGGATGGTCTCGCGGACGATCTGCGGGATCTCCACGTAGGCGTCCGTGGTGACTTCGCCGGCGACGTGGACCAGGCCGGTGGTCGCCAGGGTTTCCACGGCAACGCGGGACTCGGGGTCCTTGGTCAGCAGGGCGTCGAGGATCGCATCGCTGATCTGGTCACAGATCTTGTCGGGGTGTCCCTCGGTCACCGACTCGGACGTGAAGAGCCGGAGCGAAGCGGGCGTGGATCCGTGGAAGTCTGGGATGTGCAGCGGTAAAGTCACTCAACTACCTTACTGGTTGGGAAACGGACGTCCGGCGGCGTGTGTCCCCCTGCTAAGGAGACGTTGCTTACGCCAGCGCTCAAGCGGGCGGGACAACCCGGCTCAGCTCGGCGCTGATGCGGTCAATCACGGCAGCCGCGACGTCGGATTTGGAACCCGACGCCTCTTGGGGTTCGGAGCCGGTGCGCGAAAGGATGACTACGGCGTTGGTGTCCTCGCCGAACACCTTGTCCTGCCCCACGTGGTTGACCACCAGCAGGTCGCAGGCCTTGCGGCGCAGCTTGGCGGCGGCGTATTCCAGCACGTCCCCGTCGGCGTCGCCGGTCTCCGCCGCGAAGCCCACAATCAGCTGGTTCCGGGAGGCGGCGTCGCGGACTTCGACCAGCTCGCGGAGGATGTCCGGGTTGCGGACCAGGGAAATTACCGGGTCCGCGGTGTCGTCGCGCTTCTTGATTTTGGTTCCGGAGACGTCCGCGGGGCGGAAGTCCGCGACCGCGGCGGCCATGATGACGACGTCGGAGTCCGCGGCTGCGTGGAGAACTGCCTCGCGCAGTTCCAGCGCGGTCTCGACCTTGACGACATCGACGCCGGCGGGGGCCGGGACGTCCATATGCGCCGCGAGCAGCCGGACCCGGGCGCCGGCTTCCCGGGCCGCGACGGCGAGGGCCACGCCCTGCTTGCCGGAGGACCGGTTGCCGAGGAAGCGGACCGGGTCGAGGGGTTCGCGGGTGCCGCCGGCGCTGATCGTCACGGTGAATCCGGCCAGCGGCCGGCCAGCCGAAGGTGCGGCTGTCAGGTCCGACGTCGCCAGGTCCGACGTCGCCAGGTCCGACGTCGTCAGGTCAGGTGCATTGGGCACCCCGGGGGCGCCGGCCAGCGCCAGCGCGGCGGCGAAGATCGCCTCCGGTTCGGGCAGCCTGCCGGGGCCGGAATCCGCTCCGGTCAGCCGGCCGGTGGCGGGCTCCAGCACGGTGATGCCCCGCCTGCGGAGGGTTTCGACGTTGGCCTGGGTTGCCGGGTGGCGCCACATTTCCGTGTGCATGGCCGGGGCCATCAGGACCGGACCGCCCGCCATCAGCAGGGTGTTGGTGAGCAGGTCGTTGGCCTGGCCGGTGGCGGCACGGGCCAGGAGGTCCGCGGTGGCCGGGGCGACGACGATCAGCTCCGCCTCGTGGCCGAGCCTGACGTGGTTGACGGTGTGCACCTCGTCGAAGACGCTGTTGCTGACCGGATGCCCGGACAGGGCCTCCCAGGTGGCCACGCCGACGAACCGGGTGGCGGCCTCGGTGGGGATGACGGTGACGTCATGGCCGGCTTCAGTAAAAAGCCGGAGGAGCGACGCCACCTTGTAGGCGGCAATCCCTCCCCCGACTCCGAGGACTATGCGCACGTGACCTCCGTCAGGCAGCAGCGTGGTTACTCTGCTGCGGCTTCGATCGGCGTGGAAACGAGCTTGCCTTCGTTGATTTCGCGCAGGGCGATGGAAAGCGACTTTTCGTTCAGCTTGGTGTCAACCAGCGGGCCGACGTACTCGAACAGGCCCTCGTGCAGCTGGGCGTAGTAGGCGTTGATCTGCCGGGCGCGCTTGGCACCGAAAATCACCAGTCCGTACTTCGAATCGGCAGCCTTCAGCAGCTCGTCGATCGGCGGGTTGATGATGCCTTCAAGGTTCGTGGACACGAATTCTCCAAATTCTAACGGGCCAATCCGACCCTGCGGTTAATGCGGGTGCGGCGTTAGCCCCATGAGTGAAACAAGCTCATCCGCTGCCCGACGTACGTCATCATTGATGACCGTGTGATCGAACTCCGGTTCAGCGGCTAGTTCTACTTTACCGGTTTCCAGCCGTCGCTGCTGTTCTTCGGCGGATTCAGTGCCGCGCCCCACCAGGCGGCGGACCAATTCTTCCCAGCTGGGCGGGGCGAGGAAGACGAACTGCGCGTCCGGCACGGCCTTCTTCACCTGGCGTGCGCCCTGCAGGTCAATCTCCAGCAGCACCGAGCGGCCCTCGGCAATCGCCGCGTCGACCGTGCTCTTGAGGGTGCCGTAGGTGTTCTGCCCGTGCACCACGGCCCATTCCAGCAGTTCCCCCGCCGCGACGAGGGCGTCGAACTCTTCCTTGGACTTGAAATAGTAGTGCACCCCGTCGATCTCACCCGGCCGCGGCGGACGGGTGGTTGCCGACACTGAAAGCCAGACTTCGGGATAGTTGTCCCGGATGTAGGTGGACACGGTGCCTTTGCCGACGGCCGTCGGACCGGCGAGGACTGTCAGTCCGGGTTTCTTGCTCACGTATTCCTTTGGGCGGTGGTGGAAGCTCGGCGGGCCGGGCTATTTCTCGTCTATAAAATCTACCAGCGCGCGGCGCTGGTGGATTCCCAGGCCCCGCACCCGCCGGGACGCCGCAATGCCAAGCCGCTCCATGATCGCGGCGGCGCGCACCTGGCCGATGCCCGGCAGCGCTTCCAACAGCTCGACGACGCGCATCCGGGCGATCGCCTCGTCCGTCTCGCCCGCGCTGAGCAGCTCCGCGATGGACAGCTCCCCCGCCTTCAGCCGCTCTTTCGCCGCCGCCCGCGCAGCCCGGGCCGCGGCGGCCTTGTGCAGGGCATCGGCACGCTCGTGCGGCGTGAGGGGTCGCAAGCTCACTGACGTCCTCCCTGCATTGTCGGACGGCCCAGGCAAACAGGCCGCCCGGGCGAACCGTCCAGCACCCGGCTGGGACCACGGACTTCTCCTGAACCTACCTTCTGGCACAGGCTGAAATCAATGGATGGTTGCCCCGGCCCGGGCGGGTCCGAAGCGATGGCCGGGCGCAGCACTCGGGCGGCGACCCGGCGGCGGCGCGACTGCGGCCATGCGGCTGCGGCCATTCGCCACAAACGGCCGGAAAGCCGCCGCCCATAGCGGCCACGTGAGTCAAATGGGGCTCCGCAACGCGGGGACGACGCCGGCGCTGCTGCGGTCATTCGTCAAGAATGGCCGGAAAGCGCAGCCAAAGCGGCCATCTGCGACTAATCAGCGCATCTAGGGCCGCGGACTTGCTCCGGCCGTGCCTAGCTGGACCGCAGGCGTCGCCCATTTGTCCCAGGTGGCCGCAATGCGTCGTCCATACCGGCCATCTTTGGCCAATCGGCCCGGCTAAACCCCAAGGCCCGCCCACGCGCCGCTGCGGCCAGGGTCCGGGCTACGCGGTGCGGAGTTCGTCGAGGGTGCGCTGCGCGGCGTCCCGCAGGTCCTGGATCCGCGGGCCGGCGGCAAGGATGTCCCGGCTGGAGGTGCCGAGCACCTGGCCGTAGGCACTCCCGAAGGTCCGGCGCAGGTCAGCCGCGGTGGCGCCCTGCGCGCCCAGGCCCGGGGCCAGGATCGGGCCGCGGACCGCGGCAAGGTCCAGGCCCAGATCCGTCAGGGCCGAACCGACGGTCGCACCGACGACGAGGCCGACGGAACCCAGGTCCCCGGCATCCTGGTCAACGCCGTACCGCTGGTTTTCCGCAGCCGCGGCCCGGACAATCCGCCGGGCCACGGAGTCCGTGCCGCCGACGTGCTGCACGGACGCGCCCTCGGGGTTGGAGGTCAGGGCCAGGACGAACACCCCGCGCCCGGCCTCGGCCGCGAGGTCCAGGGCGGGACGCAGGGACTCGAAGCCCAGGTACGGGCTCAGAGTCACCGAGTCCGCGGCCAGGGCGGAGCCGTCGCGCAGCCACGCGTCGGCGTAGGCGGCCATGGTGGAGCCGATGTCGCCGCGTTTGGCGTCGGCGATGCTGAGCACAGCGGCCTCCGCGGACGCCGCCAGGACCCGTTCCAGCACGGCCATGCCGGCCGAGCCGTGCCGCTCATAGAGCGCCACCTGCGGCTTCACCGCGGCGGCCAAGGAGCCGACGGCCTCGAGAACGGTGAGTGAGAAGCGCTCCAGCCCGGCGGCGTCGTCGTTCAGGCCCCAGCGCTGCAGCAGCGCCGGATGCGGGTCGATGCCCACGCAGAGCGGGCCGCGCTCCGCCATGGCCCGGCCCAGCCGGCAGCCGAAGGACTCCCGGCCGGCCGTGTCAGCGGCAGCCTCAGGCACCGGCCTTCGCTTCCTGCGCGACCCGTTCCTGCGAAGCAGCCAGGGCGGCGGCGTGCTCCTGCAGGCTCGTAACGGACCACTCGTAGGTCCGCATCGCCTCGATGGCCTGGACGGCGGCGTTGAACTCGGCCACCGTGGTGATGCACGGGATGCCGATCGAGGTGGCGGCCGCGCGGATTTCGTAGCCGTCGCCGCGGGCCTCGCCGCCGGACGGGGTGTTGAAGACCATATCGATCTCGCCGGCGACGATCAGGTCCGCGATGGTGCCCTCGCCCTCGGCGCTGGAACCCTCGGCGACCTTGCGGACCGTAGTGGCCTGCAGGCCGTTGCGGCGCAGCACGTCGGCGGTGCCGCCGGTGGACACGATCTCGAACCCGAGGTCCGAGAGGCGCTTGACGGCCATGATGACGGCGCGCTTGTCCCGGTTCGCGACCGAAACGAAGACCTTGCCCTCGGTGGGCAGCGCGTTGTTGGCCGCGGCCTGGCTCTTGGCGAAGGCGGTGTCGAAGTGCTTGTCGATGCCCATGACCTCGCCGGTGGAGCGCATTTCCGGGCCCAGCAGGGAGTCGACGACCTTGCCCTCGAGGGTGCGGAAGCGGCTGAACGGCAGCACCGCTTCCTTGACCGCCACCGGGGCGTCCAGCGGCAGCGTGGAGCCGTCCCCGGA
The DNA here is from genome assembly GCF_059739345.1 of Arthrobacter sp. SlRoot2-15. Classification (NCBI taxonomy): domain Bacteria; kingdom Bacillati; phylum Actinomycetota; class Actinomycetes; order Micrococcales; family Micrococcaceae; genus Arthrobacter; species Arthrobacter sp. SlRoot2-15. Next base: position 3,546,193 of record NZ_AP046058.1, on the reverse strand, counting down.
TTCCGGCAGCATCTTGTAGGCGGTGCGGAGTTGGTTGACGGTGACGCCGGTGCCGATCAGCGCCGCGGCCTTGGCCATCTGCACGCCGGTGGCCTTGGAGACGAACGGCACCGTGCGGGAGGCGCGCGGGTTGGCTTCGAGCACGTAGAGCACGTCGGAGGCCAGCGCGAACTGGATGTTGATCAGGCCGCGGACGCCGACGCCTTCAGCGATGGCCCGGGTGGCGGTCCGGACCCGGTCGATGACGTTGTTGCCCAGGGTGATGGGCGGCAGCACACAGGCGGAGTCACCGGAGTGGATGCCGGCTTCCTCGATGTGCTCCATGATGCCGCCAAGGTACAGGTCCTTGCCGTCGTAGAGGGCGTCGACGTCGATCTCGACGGCGTCTTCGAGGAAGCGGTCGATCAGGACCGGGTGGTCCGGGGTGATTTCGGTGGCGTTGGCGATGTACCGGGAGAGGTTGGCCTCGTCGTAGACGATCTCCATGCCGCGGCCGCCGAGGACGTAGGAGGGACGGACCAGGACCGGGTAGCCGATCTCGTCGGCGATCTTCTTGGCGTCCTCGAAGGAGACGGCGGTGCCGTTCTTCGGCGAGATCAGTCCGGCCTCGTCGAGCACCCGGGAGAAGGCGCCGCGGTGCTCGGCCAGGTCGATCGCCTCCGGGGAGGTGCCGAGGATCGGGACGCCCGCGTCGGCGAGCTGCTGGGCGAGTTTGAGCGGGGTCTGGCCGCCGAGCTGGACGAACACGCCCATCACGCCACCGGTGCGCTCCTCGGCCGCGATGACCTCGAGGACGTCCTCGAGGGTGAGCGGTTCGAAGTAGAGCCGGGTGGACACGTCGTAGTCGGTGGAGACGGTTTCCGGGTTGCAGTTGACCATCACGGTCTCGTAGCCGGCCTTGCGCAGCGCCATCGAGGCGTGCACGCAGGAGTAGTCGAACTCGATGCCCTGGCCGATCCGGTTCGGCCCGGAGCCGAGGATGATGATGGACGGTTTGGCGTGCAGCGCCACCTCGTCCTCCTCGTCGTACGAGGAGTAGTGGTAGGGGGTGTACGCGGCGAACTCGGCGGCGCAGGTGTCCACAGTCTTGTAGACCGGGCGGATGCCCAGGGCCTGCCGGACGCCGCGGACGACGGCCTCGGAGTTGTGCGTCAGGGCGCCGATCTGCGCGTCGGAGAAGCCGTGCCGCTTGGCGCGCTGCAGCATTTCCTGGGTCAGCGCGGTGGAGCGGCGGATCTCGTTGGAGATCTCGTTCAGCAGCTGGAGCTGGTCCAGGTACCAGGGGTCGATCTTGGTGGCCTCGAAGAGCTGCTCCACGGTGGCGCCGCCGAGCAGGGCGCGCTGGACCTGGTGCAGGCGTTCGGTGCTGGGGCGTTTGGCCTTTTCGATCAGTTCCGGGACTTCCCATTCCGGGACCGGGCCGAAGTCCAGCTGCGAGCCCTTCTGCTCCAGGGACCGGAGCGCCTTCTGCAGGGCCTCGGTGAAGTTCCGGCCCATCGCCATGGCCTCGCCCACCGACTTCATGGTGGTGGTCAGGGTGGAGTCGGCGGCCGGGAACTTCTCGAACGCGAAGCGCGGGACCTTGACGACGACGTAGTCCAGGGTCGGTTCGAAGGACGCCGGGGTCTTCTGCGTGATGTCGTTCGGGATCTCGTCCAGGGTGTAGCCGAGCGAGAGCTTGGTGGCGATCTTGGCGATCGCAAAGCCGGTGGCCTTGGAGGCCAGGGCCGAGGAGCGGGAGACGCGGGGGTTCATCTCGATCACCACAACGCGGCCGGTGTCGGGTTCGACGGCGAACTGGATGTTGCAGCCGCCGGTGTCGACGCCGACCTCGCGGATGACGGCGATCGAGATGTCGCGCAGGCGCTGGTATTCGCGGTCGGTCAGGGTCAGGGCGGGGGCGACGGTGATGGAGTCGCCGGTATGCACGCCCACCGGGTCGAAGTTCTCGATCGAGCAGACCACCACGACGTTGTCGTTCTTGTCCCGCATCATCTCGAGTTCGTATTCCTTCCAGCCGAGGATGCTCTCTTCGAGCAGCACCTCGGAGGTCGGGCTGTACTGCAGGCCCTGGCCGACGATCCGGCGCAGGTCCCCCTCGTTGTAGGCCAGGCCGGAGCCGAGGCCGCCCATGGTGAAGGAGGGCCGGACCACCATCGGGTAGCCCAGGTCTTCGGCCGCGGTGAGGGCCTCGTCCATGCTGTGGATGATGTGGCTGCGCGCGGATTCGGCGCCGCAGCGCTCGACGACGCCCTTGAACTTCTCGCGGTCCTCGCCGAGTTCGATCGCGGCGATGTTGGCGCCGATCAGCTCGACGTTGTACTTCTCCAGGACACCGTTCTTGTCCAGCGCGATCGCCGTGTTCAGGGCCGTCTGGCCGCCCAGGGTGGGCAGCAGGGCGTCGGGGCGTTCCTTGGCGATGATCTTCTCGACCACCTCGGGGGTGATCGGTTCGATGTAGGTGGCGTCGGCGAACTCCGGGTCGGTCATGATGGTGGCCGGGTTGGAGTTGACGAGGATGACGCGCAGGCCTTCCTCCTTGAGGACGCGCAGTGCCTGCGTGCCGGAATAGTCGAATTCGGCCGCCTGGCCGATCACGATCGGGCCGGAACCGATGACCAGGACGCTCTTAAGGTCAGTTCTCTTGGGCATTACTTCTTGTCCTCAGTCTTGGAGTCGGTGGAAGTCTTGGTGTCCGTGGCGGTGGCGGCGCCGGCCTGCTTGGTGTCCGCCATCAGCTCGATGAAGCGGTCGAAGAGGTAGGCGGCGTCGTGCGGGCCGGAAGCGGCTTCGGGGTGGTACTGGACCGAGAAGGCGGGAATGTCCAGGCAGGACAGACCCTCGACGACGTCGTCGTTAAGGCTCACGTGGCTGACCTCGACGCGGCCGAAGCGCTCTTCCGGGGCCTTGGTGGCGCCCTCGAGCGGGGCGTCGACGGCGAAGCCGTGGTTCTGCGAAGTGATTTCGACTTTGCCGGTGCGGCGGTCCATCACGGGCTGGTTGATGCCGCGGTGGCCGTAGCGGAGTTTGTAGGTGCCGAAGCCCAGCGCCCGGCCCAGGATCTGGTTGCCGAAGCAGATGCCGAAGTAGGGCAGCTTGGCGTCCAGTACTGAGCGGAGCAGGTTCACCTGGTTGTCGGCGGTGGCGGGGTCGCCGGGGCCGTTGGACATGAACACGCCGTCGGGTTTGACCGCCTGGACGTCCTCGAGCGTGGCGGTGGCCGGCAGGACGTGGACGCGGACGCCGCGTTCGGCGAAGCGGATCGGGGTCATGCGCTTGATGCCAAGGTCGATCGCGGCGATATTGAACCGCGGCTCCCCTTCCCAGCCCCAGTCGGCCGGTTCGACGGTGTATGCCTCGTCGACGCTGACTTCCTCGGCGAGCCGGGAGCCTTCCATCGGCGCACTCGCCAGCACGGTATCCACGAGTTCCTTGTCCGTGGCCGCGGCGGCGTCGCCGGAGAAGATCCCGGCGCGCATGGTCTTGTGTTCGCGCAGGTGCCGGGTGATGGCGCGGGTGTCGACGCCCTGGATACCGACGATGCCCTGCTCGACGAGTTCCTCGTCGAGGGAGCGTTCCGAGCGCCAGTTGGACGGCCGGCGGGCGGCGTCGCGGACGATGTAGCCGGCCACCCAGATGCGGCGGGATTCGGCGTCGTCGCGGTTCACACCGGTGTTGCCGATGTGCGGGGCGGTCTGCACCACAAGCTGGCGGGCGTAGGAGGGATCGGTGATGGTTTCCTGGTAGCCGGTCATGCCGGTCGCGAAGACTGCTTCGCCGAGCGCGGTGCCGGTGGCGCCGTAGCTGCGGCCGCGGAAGATCCGGCCGTCCTCAAGGACGAGCACGGCGGGGACGGCGGCTGCTGCGTTTTCTGTCATGTTTTCTTCTTCTATCACTGCTGTTTCTGACACTTCGTGGGTTTCCGTCACGTCGTTACTTTCCACTATCGGCATCTGCCTGAGGGGCTGCGGAGATCAAATCTTGGAGGGTGGCCAGGAGCAGGGCCTTGTCCTCGGCCCGGCGGGTGCGGAACCCGGTGTCGAGTTCCCGGGAGCCGAGCATCCAGCTGAGCACCAGCAGACCGTCCTTTTCGACGAACTTTCCGGCCATGCCGCTCTCCTGCCGGACGCCGCTGAGCCGCGCGGCCGGGATAAAGACGGGCCCGGCGCCGGAGCGTTCGAAGAGCACCCCTTCGGGGTGCACGCTGAGCACGGCGTTGGTGCGGATGCCCAGCTGGTGGACGGCGATCCTGTCGAGCCAGTCCCCGGCGGTGGTGGAGGCGACGTACTGGCCGTCGGCGCCCGCCAGCGGGCTGCCCAGCACGGCGGGAACCGCGGGGAGGGGTTCGACGTCGGCCTGGCGCCGCAGCCGGTTCCGCCAGCCGAGCCAGATCAGCGCCAGCGCGGCGGCGATCAGGACCAGGGTGAACAGCAGGGAGAGTTCCTTGACCATCAGGGGCGGCCCGCCGCCGCGGTGTCGGCGGTCTCTGTGCCGTCGGGGAGCCACCGGTACGGGCTGTTGAGTTCGCCGTTCAGCACGGTCGGATGTCCCTTGAAGAAGGTGGCCACCACCTTGCCCGGGAGTTCCCGGCCGGCAAACGGAGAGTTACGGCCCATGGTTGCCATCTTAGAAGGGTCCACGGTCCAGCGCGCAGCCGGGTCCACGAGTGTGACGTTGGCGGGTTCGCCGGGCTCCAGCGGCCGGCCCTGGTCTGCGAGCCGGCCAATCGTGGCGGGAGCGGTGGAGGTCACGCGGGCGAAGTCGGCCCAGGTCATCAGGCCGGTCTCGATCATGGTGTGCTGCACCACCGACAGGGCGGTCTCCAGCCCGGTCATGCCCATCGCGGCCTGCGCCCATTCGCATTCCTTGTGTTCGCTCGGGTGCGGGGCGTGGTCGGTGCCAACGACGTCGATGGTGCCGTCCGCCAGTGCCGCGCGCAGGGCCTGGACATCCTGGTCGGTGCGCAGCGGCGGGTTGACCTTGTAGACCGGGTCGTAGCTGCGGACCAGTTCATCGGTCAGCCAGAGGTGGTGCGGGGTGACCTCGGCCGTGACATTGATGCCGCGGGATTTAGCCCAGCGCACAATTTCCACGGAACCCGCGGTGGACACGTGGCAGACGTGCAGCCGGGATCCGACGTGCTGGGCGAGCAGCACGTCGCGGGCGATGATGCTTTCCTCGGCGACGGCGGGCCAGCCGGTGAGGCCGAGCACCGCGGAGACCACCCCCTCGTTCATTTGCGCACCGGCGGTGAGCCGCGGTTCCTGCGCGTGCTGGGCGACGACGCCGTCGAACGCCTTGACGTATTCCAGGGCCCGGCGCATCAGGACCGGGTCGCTGACACAGATCCCGTCGTCGGAGAAGACCCGCACCTTAGCGCGGGAGTCGGCCATGGCGCCGAGTTCGGCGAGCTGCTCGCCGGCCAGGCCCACGGTGACGGCGCCGACCGGGTGGACGTCCACCCAGCCGGCGGCGCGGCCCAGGGTGAGGACCTGTTCGACGACGCCGGCGGTGTCCGCCACCGGGGTGCTGTTGGCCATCGCGTGCACCGCGGTGTAGCCGCCCAGCGCCGCGGCGCGGGTGCCGGTCTCGACCGTTTCGGCGTCTTCGCGGCCGGGTTCGCGCAGGTGCGTGTGGATGTCCACCATGCCCGGCAGGGCCACGAGGCCGGCGGCGTCAATGACGGTGGCGCCGTCGGCGGCGAGGTCCCGGCCGCGGGCGGCGATGACGCCGTCGCGGATCAGCAGGTCCTCGGCGGCCCCGCCGAGGATCGAGGCTCCCCGGATGAGGTAGGCGCCGGTGCTGCCTGCGTCCTGTTGCTGTGATGCCATCAGTGGCTCTCCTTGGAGTAGGCGGCGGTGGGGGTTGCTGGTTCGCGGGTGTCCCCGGAGAGCAGCAGGTAGAGGGCGGCCATCCGGACGGACACGCCGTTGCGCACCTGTGCCAGCACGGTGGAGCGGGGCGAGTCGGCGGCGGCCGAGGAAATTTCCAGCCCGCGGTTCATCGGGCCGGGGTGCATGATGATGGTGTCCTTCAGGCCCAGGCTGTCGAGCGCGCGGAGCCGGTTGTCGTCAAAGCCCCAACGCCGCGAGTATTCGCGGGTGGTCGGGAAGAACGAGGCGTTCATCCGCTCGCCCTGTACGCGGAGCATCATCATCGCGTCCACGCCCCCGGCGAGGGTCTCGTCAAGGTCGTAGCTGACGGTACACGGCCACTGCTCGACGCCGACCGGCAGCAGGGTGGGCGGGGCAACGAGCGTAACTTCGGCGCCGAGGGTGCGCAGCAGCCAGACGTTGGAACGGGCGACCCGGGAGTGCAGGACGTCCCCGGCGATCGCGACGCGCATGCCTGCCAGGTCGGCCCCGGCCGACGGGGTGCCCGCCAGTTTGGACCAGTGCCGGCGCATGGTGAACGCATCCAGCAGGGCTTGGGTGGGGTGTTCGTGGGTGCCGTCGCCGGCGTTGATCACGGCGGCGTCGATCCAGTCCGTCGCGGCCAGCCGGTGCGGGGCTCCGGAGGCCCAGTGCCGGATCACGACGGCGTCGGCCCCCATCGCGGCGAGCGTCTGGGCCGTGTCCTTGAGAGATTCGCCCTTCGAAACGGAGGAACCCTTGGCGGCGAAGTTGATGACGTCCGCCGAGAGCCGCTTGGCGGCCGCCTCGAAGGAGATGCGGGTGCGGGTGGAGTCCTCGAAAAACAGGTTCACCACGGTGCGGCCGCGCAGCGCCGGGAGCTTCTTGACCTCGCGCTCGCCCACCGCGGCCATCTCTTCGGCGGTGTCGAGGATGCGGATGGCGCTGGCGCGGCTGAGGCCTTCGGTGGAGAGCAGGTGCCTCATGCGGTCGCCTCGATGACAACTTCATTCACGGCGCCGCCGTCGGTGGAATCGGTTTCCTCGAGCCGGACGCGGACCTTTTCCGCGGAGGAGGTGGGGAGGTTTTTGCCGACGTGGTCGGCGCGGATCGGCAGCTCCCGGTGGCCGCGGTCGATCAGGACGGCGAGGCGGACGATCCGGGGCCGGCCGAGGTCGATGATGGCGTCCAGCGCGGCGCGGATGGTGCGCCCGGAGTACAGGACGTCATCGATCAGGACCACGACTTTGTTGTCGATCCCGGTGCGGGGCAGCTGGGTGGGGTACGGCGGCCTGGTCGGCTGGTGCGAGAGGTCGTCGCGGAACATGGTCACATCCAGCTGGCCGACGATCGCGGCAGGGTCCACGGTGGGGTCGGCGGCGGCGATTTTTGCGGCGAGCCGGACGGCGAGCGGGTAACCCCGCCGCGGGATGCCCAGCAGGACCAGGTCCTGGGAGCCCTTGTTGGACTCGAGAATCTCATGGGCGATACGAGTGAGTGCACGGTCAATGTCAGCCTGGTTGAGGACAACCCTGCTGAGCTGGACCTTGGCCGGAACCGGTGCTTCTGGAACAGAAGTCAACGCTCGTCTCCCCTTTCCCCGCCTCACGGGACGGAATTAAAAAAGGATCATTTGCTCTTTCAAATTACCACACAGGCAGCCGCCTCCCGGCGCCGGGAAGGGCGGTGTGCGTCACATCCGCGGCCCCGCGTCTTGGGCCGCGCGGCGCCCGCGCCCTAGGCTCGTGCCATGACAAGCTTCGATCCCCCGCCCGGCCGGCAGGCCCCGCCCGGCCAGAGCCCGCAGCAGGCCAACCCCAGCTGGCTGGGCCAGGTCCAGCCGGAGTACTACCGGCCGGCGCCGGGCCTCGGCCAGACGCCGTCCGCCACCACGTTCGGGCAGCCGGGACTACCGCCGGCATCCACCGCGCCGCGGGCCCGCGCCTCGGCCGGCGGGGCGGCGCTGGTGCTGGGCGGCGGGGTCCTCGCCTTCGTGAGCCTGTTCCTGGTGCTGCCCTATCTGCTGGAAAACACCGGGCCCGGCGGTTTTGTGGTGGGGTTCATCGCCTCGCTGTTGCCGCTCGGCTCGGTCCTGCTGGCGGTCCGCTACATCGACCGCTGGGAGCCCGAGCCGAAGCGGCTGCTGTTCTTCGCCTTCGGCTGGGGCGCGCTGGTCTCGGTGTCCGTCACGATGCTGCTCCAGCCCTTCTTTTCGCTCGCCGCGGGTCCGGCGTCCGGACTGGACTACACGACCTTCGCCGTCACCATCCAGGCGCCGGTTGTGGAGGAGTTCGCAAAGTCGCTCGGATTGTTGTTGCTGCTGGTTTTCGCCCGGAAGCAGTTCGACGGGCCGGTGGACGGCGTCGTTTTCGCGTTCACCATTGCGGGCGGGTTCGCCTTCACCGAGAACATCCTGTACTTCGGCCGGGCCATTGCCCAGTCCAGCACCCCGGGCGTGGACCTGGCCGTGGTGTTTTTCCTGCGCGGGGTGATGTCCCCGTTCGCCCACGCCATCTTTACCGGCACCACCGGACTCATCCTGGGCCTGGCCGCGCGCCGCGGGCACTCGGGCCTCACCCTGCTCGCGTTCCCGGCGGGGCTGGTCCCGGCCATGGTCCTGCACAGCGGCTGGAACTCCATGGGCCAGGATTTCCTGGCGCAGTACATCCTGGTCCAGGTGCCGATCTTCCTGCTTGCCGTGCTGGTGGTGGTGCTGCTGCGCGTGGCCGAGCGCCGGCTGACCCGGCAACGGCTGCAGGAGTACGCGGCGGCGGGGTGGTTCACCGGCCAGGAGGTGGCGATGCTGGCCACCCCGGCAGGGCGCCGCGCGGCGAAGCGCTGGGCCCGGTCAATCGGGCGGGCATCGGAAATGAAGGCGTTCCTGCACGCCGCCACCCGGCTGGCCTTCACCCGCCAGCGGATCCTCAGCGGCCGGGACGTTGCGGCGCACCAGCTCGACGAGCGCCACCAGCTGGATGAGGTCCGGGCCCTGCGCGCGGCCCTGCTGCGCTGACCGCCTCGGGACCGAACCCCTTCGAACACGCTGCCCCGGGGCCGGGCAGAAACGCCAAGGGCCGGCGCCCGCCTCGCGGCGGGCTCCGGCCCTTGATGCTGTTTCGGTGCGCGGTGCGGCTAGGCCAGCAGCGACGGCTTGAGCTGCTGGAGGCGGCCCAGCAGGCCGTTGATGAACTGCGGCGACTCGTCGGTCGAGAGTGTCTTGGCCAACGCCACCGCCTCGCTGACGGCAACGCCGTCGGGTACGTCGTCGTTGTAGAGCAGCTCCCAGGTGCCGATCCGCAGGATGATGCGGTCCACCGAGGGCATCCGCTCCAGCGACCAGCCCTGCGAGTAGGTTTCGAGGAACTCGTCGATAGCCGTCTGGTGGGACACAACGCCCTCGACGATTTCCAGCGTGTACGGGTTGATGATCTGGTCCGTCTGTTCACGACGGGAACGCAGCACATCGAAGGCCGAGGTGGAGCGCTGCTCCGCCTCGAAGAGAACGTCCAGGGCCCGGTTACGGGCCTTACCGCGTGCGCTCACTAGTCGTTGACCCGGCCAAGGTAGCTGCCGTCGCGGGTGTCGACCTTGACCTTGGTGTTGTTCTCAACGAACAGCGGCACCTGGATCTCGTAGCCGGTCTCGAGCGTGGCGGGCTTGGTGCCGGCCGAGGAGCGGTCGCCCTGCAGGCCCGGCTCGGTGTAGGTGATTTCCAGCACAACGCTCGGCGGCAGTTCGATGTACAGCGGGTTGCCCTCGTGGATGGCGATGTTCACCATCTGGTTCTCGAGCATAAAGTTGGTGGCGTCGCCGACGGTGGCGGCGGACACGGTGAGCTGGTCGAAGTCCGAGGTGTCCATGAACACGAAGTCGGCGCCGTCCTGGTACAGGTACTGGTAGTCGCGGCGGTCCACCGTGGCGGTCTCGATCTTGAGGCCGGCGTTGAAGGTCTTGTCGACGACCTTGCCGGACATCACGTTGCGCATCTTGGTCCGCACGAAGGCGCCACCCTTGCCGGGCTTGACGTGCTGGAACTCGATGATGTTCCAGAGCTGGCCCTCAAGCTTCAGCACGGTTCCGTTCTTGATGTCGTTAGTCGTTGCCACAGTATCCTCAGGTTTCCTCGTGGACTGGTTCTAGCTGCCAGCCGCTTATGCCAGGCAGGCGAGCCGAAAAGGGCCTGCCAGCGCGTATTTATCAAAAATCCAAGAACCATTCTACCGGTTTTGCGCCGGGGCTGCCGGACGCGCCGTCAGCAGGCCAGGTCCAGCACGTCCCGGGCGCGTTGCAGCGCCACCGTCGAGGAGTAGATCAGCGACGCGTCCGCGGCGCCGGCCACACGCAGGTCCAGCGCCTTGGCGAAGGATTCGACGGCGGCGGCGATGTTGCCGGCGGCGAAGTGCGAGCGGCCCAGATGCTGCCGGACGGTTGCCTCCTCCGGGGTGCCCTGCGCCTCTGCGAGGAGCTGGCGGTAGAGTTCGACGGCGCGGTCTAAGCGGTGCGATACCCGCAGGACCTCCGCCTCGAACATCCGCAGCCGGAAGGAGTCCGGGTCCTTGTACCGGGCTTCGGCCAGCAGCTCGGCGGCTTCGCCCGGATGGCCCTCCACGAGGCGCACGAAAATCCGGTCCGTGGGGTCAGTGGAGGCGGCCAGCGCCGCGGCGCAGGCTTCCCCGTTGACGAGCTGCGGCATAAGGGTTTCCGGGTTGATCCGGATGCCGGGGAACCCGCCGTCCGGCCACTCGCTGGTCCCGGCGCTGTCGCTGACCATCAGGACGCGATTTCCTGGTACGCGGCAAAGAGCAGTGAGGTGTCCGGAACGTCCAGGATGCCGGGGCGTCCCACGCCGTCGAGCACCACAAAACGCAGCAGGTCGCCGCGGGACTTCTTATCCCGCCGCATGCCGTCCAGCAGTGCCTGCCAGCGGTCGCGGCGGTAGCTGATGGGAAGCCCGAGGCTTTCCAGGATGTCACGGTGCCGGTCGGCGTCGGCATCGCTGAGCCGGCCGACGCTGCGGGCCAGTTCGGCGGCGAACATCATGCCCACCGAGACGGCGGCGCCGTGACGCCAGGAGTAGCGTTCGGCGAGTTCGATTGCGTGGCCCAGGGTGTGGCCGTAGTTGAGGATCTCCCGCTGCCCGGTCTCCTTCAGGTCCTCGGAGACCACGCGCGCCTTGACCGTGATGGCGCGTTCGATCAGTTCCCGCAGGGTGTCCGAGCGGGGATCGGACACGGCGGCGGGGTCCTTCTCGATCAGCTCGAGGATGGCGGGGTCCGCGATAAAGCCGCACTTGATGACCTCGGCCATGCCGGAGATGATCTCGTTCTTCGGCAGCGTGTCCAGTGTGTCCAGGTCTGCGAGGACACCGGCCGGCGGGTGGAAGACGCCCACGAGGTTTTTGCCCTCGGCGGTGTTGATGCCGGTCTTGCCGCCGACGGCCGCGTCCACCATGCCGAGCAGGCTGGTGGGCATGTGGATGACCTTGACGCCGCGCAGCCAGGTCGCGGCGACGAAGCCGGCGAGGTCGGTGACCGCTCCCCCGCCGACGGCGACGATCGCGTCCGAGCGGGTGAAGTCGTTCTGGCCGAGCACCTGCCAGCAGAACGAGGCGACCTCGATGTGTTTGCCCTCCTCCGCGTCCGGGATTTCCGCCGTCAGTGCGGTAAAGCCGGCGGTGGCCAGCTCTTCCCGGACGGCGTCGCCCGTGAGCCGCAGCGCGCGCGGGTGGATGACCAGGACGCGCTTGACGCGCTCACCCAGCAGGCCGGGAAGTCCGGCCAGCAGCCCGCGTCCGACGATGACGTCGTAGTTCTCCCCCGGGGTCTGGCCGGTGACTTTGATGACGGTTGATTCGTTGCTCACTTTTCAACTTCCTTTGTCGCTGCTGGGGCGGGGGCAGGCGCGGCGTGTGCGGCAGCCAGCTGCTCCAGCGCATCTTCAAGCCGGTGTGCGAGGTCCGTGACGGAACCGGTCCGGACATCGAGAACCAGGTCGGCGAGCCGTTCGTAGACCGGCTGCCGGGTGGCGAACAGGGCGCGCCAACGCTCCATCGCATCCCCCGCCAGGAGCGGGCGCCCGGAGTTCCGGGCGATCCGTTCGGAGACGGTGTCGGCGTCGCATTCGAGGTAGACGACGGTGCAGCCGGCCAGCAGTTGCTGCGTGCCCGAATCCAGGACCGCGCCGCCGCCGAGGGAGATGACGGTGGGGGTGACTGCGGTGTTCGTGCCTGCGGCACTGCTGCCGGCGGCGTCCTCGATCGCGTGCGCCACGGCCCGCGCCTCGAGTTCGCGGAAGGCGCACTCCCCGCGGCTGGCGAAAATATCCGCGATGGTGCCGTGCTGGGCGACGACCTCGGCGTCGGTGTCCACGAAGCGGGCGCCGAGGTGCTGGGCCAGCTGCTGCCCGATCGCGGACTTGCCGACCGCCATCGGGCCGATCAGGACGACCGGGCGGTGCTGTGGCGTGCGCAGGTTTTCTGGCGCTGGCACTAGTGCCCGATCGAGTCCAGGGACGCCGGAATGTTGTCCAGGTAACCCTTGATGTTGCGGGCGGTCTCCTGCACGGAGTCCCCGCCGAACTTTTCCGTGACCGCCTCGGCGAGGACCAGGGCCACCATGGCTTCGGCCACGACGCCCGCGGCCGGAACCGCACAGACGTCCGAACGCTGATGGTGGGCCTTAGCGGCCTCTCCGGTGCTGACGTCCACGGTCCGGAGCGCGCGCGGCACAGTCGCGATGGGCTTCATGGCCGCCCGGACGCGCAGTACGTCGCCGATGCTCATGCCGCCCTCGATGCCGCCCGCGCGGTTGGAAGTGCGGATGATGCGGCCGTCCGCGTCTTTGACGATCTCGTCGTGGGCGGCGGAACCCCGGCGCGCGGCGGTGAGGAACCCGTCGCCGACCTCCACACCCTTGATCGCCTGGATGCCCATCAGGGCAGCGGCCAGACGCGAGTCGAGGCGGCGGTCCCAGTGGACATAGCTGCCCAGTCCCGGCGGCAGTCCGTAGGCGAGAACCTCGACAACGCCGCCGAGCGTTTCGCCTTCCTTGTGCGCCGCGTCCACTTCGGCGACCATGGCGTCCGAGGTTTCACGGTCGAAGCAGCGCAGCGGGTCGGCGTCGAGGGCCAGCACGTTCTCCGGCGCCGGCAGCGGCCGGCCCTCCGGAACGGAAACACTGGCAATGGAGACCGTGTGCGAGACGAGTTTGATGCCGAGCTGTTCGAGGAAGGCGGCGGCGACGGCGCCCAGGGCTACGCGGGTGGCGGTTTCCCGGGCGCTGGCGCGCTCCAGGACGGGCCGGGCCTCGTCGAAGCCGTACTTCTGCATGCCGGTGAAGTCGGCGTGGCCGGGACGGGGGCGGGTGAGGGGTGCGTTGCGGGCCTGGTCGGCCAGGACCTCGGGGTCCACCGGGTCGGCAGACATGATCTGCTCCCACTTGGGCCATTCGGTGTTGCCAACCTGGATGGCGACGGGGCCGCCCTGGGTCAGTCCGTGGCGGACACCGCCGAGTACGGTCACGACGTCCTGTTCGAACTTCATCCGGGCGCCGCGGCCATAACCGAGCCGCCGGCGGGCCAGCGCCTCAACGATCCGGTCACTGCTGAGCTCAACACCGGCGGGGACGCCTTCGATAATTCCGACCAGGGCCGGACCATGGGATTCTCCGGCAGTCAACCAACGCAACATACGATCCATCCTGCCATGCATGGCCCTCAGAACACCCGTCGAGGCACCCCGACTGCGTCACACATCACATCTATGACCTCGGCCGGGACGGGCCCGCCAAGGCCGGTGAAGAGCCGCACCTGCTCGACCGCCTGGTAGAGCAGCATCTCGAGGCCCGGAACCACTTTCCCGCCCGCGGCGGTCCACGCCGCGGCGATCCGGCTGGGCCAGGGATCGTAGGCGACATCCAGCAGCACCCCGGCTCCCGTGCCGGGCAGCCGGGTGAGTTCGTCCGCCAGCGGGTCCGCGGCGCGCGGCGGGAGGGTGGAAACCACGACGTCGGCGGCCGCCAGCGCCGTCGCCGCGCCGGCGAGCGGCAGCACCTGCAGTTCCAGTCCGACGGCGGCGGCCGCGGTCCGGGCTTCGGTGGCGCGGCCGGTGTCCCGGACGAAGATTGACGCGGCCGGGGCGCCGAGTTCCTTCAGGGCGGCCACGGCGGCCGCGGCGGTTCCGCCGCCGCCGAGGATGGCGGCCGACGGCTTCGGGGCAACGCCCGCGTAGCGCAGGGCGTTCACGATTCCCGCGACGTCGGTGTTGTAGCCGATGAGCCGGGCGCGGGCGTCGCCCGTCGCGTCCGCGGTGTCGAAGGCCACGGTGTTGATGACCCCCAACTGCCGGGCCACGCCGCGGACCTCATCGACCTCGGCGGCCATGGCACCCTTGAGCGGCATTGTCACCGACAGCCCGCGCCAGCGTCTGTCCGCGCGCACCCCGGCCATAAAGGCCGGGAGCGCGTCGACGGTTACGTCGATGGCCTCATAGTCCAGGCCGGCGCCGAGCCGGGTGTACGCGGCGCGGTGCAGGGCCGGGGACTTCGAGTGGCTGATGGGATGGCCGAGGACGGCAGCCCGCAGCGTCACACGCAGCGTCCGGGGTTGGCATCGCACCAGGCGTTGTACTTGGCCACGTAGCCGTTGTGCTCGGCCAAAGTCTTGGAGAACTTCGTCTCCTTGGTGTCCAGGTTGATGGTCACCCAGTAGAGGTAGTCGTTGGTCTTGGGCTTGGCGGCGGCGTCGATGGCCGTCTTGCCCGGCGAACCAATGGGGCCGGCCGGCAGGCCGGTGTTGGCGTACGTGTTGTACGGGTTGGACTTGTCGGCCTTTTGCGCCGGGTCGATGTGGAAGCTCCGGATACCCAGCCCGTAGGTCACCGTGGCGTCGGACTGGATCAGGCCGGCCGTCTCGGTGTTGTTGGGCTTGAGCCGGTTGTAAATCGCGCCGGCCACGTCACCGTATTCGGCCTGGCCGCCTTCGGCCTGCACAATGCTGGCGACCGTGACGGCGTCGTACTGCTTGGCCGGATCGGTAACCCCCTGGGACTTCAGTTCATCGAGGGTGCTGCCGACGAGCTTCGCAAGGACGTCCTTGGCGCTGGTCCCGACCGGGAACCGGTATTCGCCGGGGAACAGGAAGCCCTCGAGGTTCTTGGCCTTGGCCGGAACGCCGAACTGGGCCGGGGAATCACTGAGCGCCTTGAGTTCCGGCACGGCGACGCCGGTGCCCTGGGAGATGGCCTGGAGCGACTCGTTCAGGCGCATGCCGGCGCTGAGGGCGAAGTACATGACCTTGCCCTGTTCCTTGTTCAGCAGCGCGGCCACGGCGTCCGAGTTGCTCATCTCCTTGCGCATCGTGAAGGTGCCCGGGCTCAACGCTCCCCCGGAGGCAGCGAACTGCTTGAGGAAGGACTCCGAGTTCGCGATGACCTGCTTGGACTGCAGGTCGGTGGCGACGGACTTGGGGCCGGCCCCCGGCGGGACGGTGATGGTCACTTCGCCGGTGCCCGGGCCCGGGTAATCGGCCACGGTGTCGCCGCCGAGCAGGGGTTTGATGAACTGTGCCCCGACGACGATCGCGACCACAAATACTGTCAGCGTCAGGACCAGGGCGAGGAAGCGGCGGCGCCGGCGGACCTTCTTGGACGGTCCCTTGGCGGTGGGGAGGGTTGCTGCCCCGGCCATCAGGGCGTGGCCGGCGCCGTCGTCGTAGCCGTGGGGGTCCTCATCGTCAGCATGCGCCGCATAGGCAGGGGCGTAGTCAGCGTCGTGGTGGGGATCGTGGCCGTACTGCAATTCGTCGGCGCGGCGCAGGGTTTCCTCGCGGGTCATCCCCCCGGCATACTCGTGCACGGGCTCATCGTGGGCGGGCGCGTGCTGCACGGCCTCGTAGGCCGGTTCCTCGTGCACGGGTTCCTCGTGGGCGGGCGCGTGCTCCACGGGCTCGTAGGCCGGCTCCTCCCGCACGGGCTCCTCGTGGGCGGGTGCGTGCTCCGCAGCCTCGGGAACGGGTTCGGCCTGGACGGGCTCCGCGTAGAGGGGTTCCTCGTGGACGGGCTCGTGGACCGTGGGGGCGGCGTCCGGGAGTTCCGGGGCAGCGGCGGGTTCGCCGGCGGCCACAGGGTCCGCCGCCGGTGGCGTCACGTCGGGCGTCTCACGCCCGGTCTCGAAGGCCTGGGGCGGGATGACGTCGTGGCCCTGGGTAGCCAGGGACTTTTCCTGCGCCCTGATTTCCTTGCGCGTCAGCGGACGGCCGGCGCCGCTGTTGGCAACACCAGAGGAGTCGTCATTGTTGACCGGGCTCACTGTAGCCTTCCGTGTTGTGCAGAATGCGTTGTGCAGAATGCGTGTGTACTGCCGGGGCGGCGTTGTCGCAGCCTCCGGTCGGCCCCGGAAGGAGGTCCTCGCTGACGCGGTTTCCTACATCCGTTCCCCTGGCCTTTTGCATATCGATCGCATGCTGCAGAATACCTGCTGCCGCAACCTGATCCACTACTTTACGGTGGTCCCTGCTGCTCATGCCAGCTTGGTGCAGGTCGCGGTGGGCTGAAACCGTGCTCAGCCGCTCGTCGACCAGCCTCACCGGCACGCCGGATCCGGCCTCCAATAGTGTGCTGACCAGTAGCTTGGCATACTCGGTGGCCATTCGCGCGGAAGCGTGCTCCTCGCCTTTCATGGTGCGGGGCAGGCCGACGAAGATCTCCACCGCCTCGAGTTCCATCGCGAGCTTCGCGAGGAGCCGGACGTCGGTGTTCTTTTTCACGTTTCGTGCCAGCGTCCGAAGGGGCGTGGCCAGGATGCCGTCGCGGTCGCAGACCGCGACGCCCACCCGCACGGTGCCGACGTCCACCCCGAGTTTCACTCCCCGGGGGTAGGCGCCGGGCACGGCCGCATCAGTCATTCGGGGCCTAGCGCTTGGTGATGGCGTCCACGACAGCGGCGAGGGCCGTGCCGACCTTGGCCGCGTCCGTACCGCCGCCCTGGGCGACGTCGTCCTTGCCGCCGCCGCCGCCGCCGAGGATGCCTGCTGCGAGGCGGACCAGGGCGCCGGCCTTGACCCCCGCGGCGCGGGCGGCCTCGTTGGTGGCGATCAGGATGACCGGGCGGTCGTTGCTGACCCCCGCGACCGCCACGGCGGCCGGCTCGGACCCGAGCCGGGTCCGCAGGTCCAGGGCCAGGCCGCGGAGATCGTCAGCGCCGCTGACCGTACCGGCGTCGTGGGCGATGACCCTGACGCCGGCGGCGTCCTTGGCGGTGCCCACAAGCGCGGCGGCCGCCGCGGTGAGCTGTTCCTTGCGCAGCCGCTCCAGCTCCTTCTCGGCCGCCTTGAGCTTCGCCAGGGTGCCGGCGATGCGCTCGGTCAGCAGCCCGGAGGGGACCTTTAGCATCTCGGTGAGTTCGGTCACGAGGGCGCGCTCGGCGGCGAGGTGGCGGAACGCGTCCATGCCCACAAAGGCCTCCACGCGGCGGTTTCCCGACCCGACCGACTGTTCGCCGAGCAGCGACAGGCTGCCGATCAGTGAGGTGTTGGACACGTGGGTGCCGCCGCAAAGTTCACGGGACCAGGCGCCGTCGATCTCCACGACCCGGACCTCGTTGCCGTAGTTCTCGCCGAACAGCGCCATGGCGCCGAGGGCCTTGGCCTCGGCGAGGCCCATCACCTTGGTTTCCACCTGGAAGTTGTTGCGGATGGCGATGTTGGAGACTTCCTCGATTTCGGAGCGGGTGGCGGCGCTGAGGCCCTCGCCCCAGGCGAAGTCGAAGCGCAGGTAGCCGGCCTTGTTGAAGGAGCCGCGCTGCAGGGCCTCCGGGCCGAGGATCTGGTGCAGGGCCGCGTGCACAATGTGTGTGCCGGTGTGGGCCTGTTCGGCGGCGTGCCGGCGTTCCCGGTCCACGGCCGCCAGGACGAACGAATCGGTGCCGATTTCGCCCTCGCGGACGATGGCTTTGTGCACGCTGAGGCCCTTGATGGGCCGCTGCACATCCAGGACCTCGACGACGAAGCCGTCGCCGGTGATCAGGCCGGTGTCGGCCGCCTGGCCGCCGGCCTCGGCGTAGAACGGGGTCTCGGCAAGGACCAGTTCGATTTCCTCGCCGGTGGACGCCTGGGAGACCTTCCGGCCGCCGGCCAGGATGCCGCGGACCTTGGACTCGCCGGCGAGCTCGGTGTAGCCGGTGAAGACCGTCTCGCCGGCGGAAAGCAGCTCCTGGAAGGCGCTGAGGTCCGCGTGGGCGCCCTTCTTGCCCTTGGCATCGGCCTGGGCGCGCTGGCGCTGTTCGAGCATCAGCTTGCGGAACTCGGGCTCGTCGACCTTGAGCCCGGCCTCCTCGGCCATTTCCAGCGTGAGGTCGATCGGGAAGCCGTAGGTGTCGTGCAGGGCGAAGGCGTCGGCGCCGGAGAGCGGCTGGCCGGCGGCGCGCGATTCCTTCACGGCGTCCTCGAGCCGGGCGGTGCCGGAGGCGATGGTGCGCAGGAATGCCTTTTCCTCGGCGTAGGCGATCCGGCTGATCCGGTCGAAGTCGGTCTCCACGATGGGGTAGACACCCTTCATCGCGTCACGGGAGGCGGGCAGCAGCTCGGGCAGGCAGGCCTTCTCGACGCCGAGCAGGCGCATGGAGCGCACGGCGCGGCGGATAAGGCGGCGCAGCACGTAGCCGCGGCCTTCGTTGGAGGGGGTGACGCCGTCGGCGATCAGCATCAGGGCCGAGCGGATGTGGTCGGCGACGACGCGCATCCGAACGTCGTCGGTGTGGTGCGGGTCCTCGGGCGTCTCGGCGGAGGTGTATTCCTTGCCCGAGAGCGCGGCGGCCTTGTCGATCACCGGGCGGACCTGGTCGGTCTCGTACATGTTCTCGACGCCCTGCAGGATCATCGCGAGGCGCTCCATGCCGAGGCCGGTGTCGATGTTCTTTTTCGGCAGTTCACCGGTGATGTCAAAGTCCACCTTGGAGCGGACGTTGTCGATCTGGTACTGCATGAACACGAGGTTCCAGATTTCGATGTACCGGGTCTCGTCGGCCAGCGGGCCGCCCTCGATGCCGTACGCGGGGCCGCGGTCGTAGTAGATCTCGGAGCAGGGTCCGGCGGGGCCCGGCTGGCCGGTGGACCAGTAGTTGTCCGCCTTGCCCATCCGCTGGATGCGCTCGGCCGGCACGCCGGTGTTCTTCAGCCAGAGTTCCTTGGCCTCGTCGTCCTCTTCGTAGACGGTGACCCAGAGACGCTCCGGCGGCAGGCCGTAGCCGCCGTCGTCGACGCCGGTGGTGAGCAGTTCCCAGGCGAACTTGATGGCGTCTTCCTTGAAGTAGTCGCCGAAGGAGAAGTTGCCGCACATCTGGAAGAAGGTGCCGTGCCGGGCCGTCTTGCCGACTTCCTCGATGTCGCCGGTCCGGATGCACTTCTGCACGCTGGTGGCCCGCAGGTACGGTGCTTCCTCACGCGCGGTCAGGTAGGGAATGAAGGGCACCATTCCGGCCACGGTGAACAGCAGGGACGGGTCGCTGGAGACCAGGGAGGCGGAGGGAACCGCCGTGTGGCCCTTGCTGACGAAAAAGTCGATCCAGCGCTTGGTGATCTCCTGCGACTTCATAACCTGGTTTCTTACCCTTCAATATTCACTGCATTTATATTCACTGCGTCTATCTGCACTGCGTTTGGCGTTCACGCGCCTAGTCCGCGGAACGCCCTGGTTCCGGCCGGTGGCCGAGCCGGTGGCCCGTCAGGCGGCCCGTCAGAGGCACCGCCCTCTACTCATTCTCCCCCGGCTAGCGCCGGGCGACATCCCGGCCGCCGGCGCCGGCTTCAATGCCCGCGTCAACGCCGAGGGCGGAGCGGAGTTCGGCCTCCCGCTCGCGCATGCCGACGCGGACGGCGTCGGCGAAGTCGTAGACGCTGTCGGTGAGCCGGCCGACGGCCCGGTTCAGGCCCTCGGGGCCAAGCGTGGACTGCGCCTCGGTGAGCTTGCGGAAAGCGATAACGCCGATCGCGACGCCGATGCCCATCCAGATGATTCTGTTCATGTCAGCTCCTGTCAGGGTTTCAGCGGCTGCGGCGGCCGGTGGCGGGCTTCTTGCGGGCTGAGAACGCGGAGCGTACGCCGTAGCTGAACGCGGCGACCTTGATCAGCGGGGAGCCGACGGTCGCGGCGACCAGCGAGGACAGCGCCGAAATGTTGGCCGAGGCGTCCGAGACGTTGGACGCGATGCCGTCGACCTTCTTCAGTTGCTGGTTGGTGGTGGAGACGGTGGCGGTGACTTCATCCATGAGCGGGGTGGCACCGTCGCTGATCGAGCGGATGGTGCTGCGCACCTCGTCGAACACGCCCCCGAGCTTGAGGATGGGGACGGCGAGCAGCAGGACCAGCAGTGCAAACACTCCGGCCGCGATCAGGCCGGCAATATCGCCACCAGACATAGACGTTCATCTCCTTGAAACTACGTGGATTCCTGCATGGCCCTCCGGCCGCGGGCGCGGCAAACGGAGAACTCCCCCAAGTACCTTACATACAAAGAAGCCCGCGGCGCTTGCCACGGGCTTCTTTGTAAGGTGTCGCGCTGGATCTAGCGTGCGTAGAATTCCACGACGAGCTGCTCTTCGCAGGTCACGGGGATTTCGGAGCGCTTGGGGCGACGGACCAGGCGTGCCTGCAGGGCGTCGAGCTTGACGTCCAGGTAGGCCGGAACCATGGGCAGGACGTCGCGGTGCGCGCCGGCTGCTGCCACCTGGAACGGAGGCATGGTCTCGCTGCGGCTGTGGACGTGGACCAGCTGGCCCTCACCGACGCGGAAAGACGGGCGGTCAACGCGGATGCCGTCAACCAGGATGTGGCGGTGCACAACCAGCTGGCGGGCCTGGGCGATGGTGCGGGCGAAGCCGGCACGCAGCACGAGGGCGTCGAGACGCATTTCGAGCAGTTCGATCAGGTTTTCACCGGTCAGGCCCTTGGTGCGGCGTGCTTCTTCGAAGGCACGGGTCATCTGGGCTTCGCGGATGCCGTACTGGGCGCGCAGACGCTGCTTTTCGCGCAGACGTACGGCGTAGTCGGAGTCCTGCTTCTTGCGGGCACGGCCATGCTCACCGGGGCCGTACGGGCGGCGCTCCATGTACTTGGCGGCCTTGGGGGTCAGAGCAATGCCGAGTGCACGCGAGAGGCGTGCGGTACGGCGAGCACGAGTGTTGTTAGCCACTTGTGTCCTTCCAATATCTGCGGTGTGTCAGTGTTACTGGCCTCCACGATGGAGAGCATCGGCCAACCGCTGCCTTTTGCTACTGGGCACAGGGCGAACCCATCAAATCAGCAGGAACTGCCGAAAACTGGTGGATTGTGCGTCCGTACCTTGCCAGACAACGATCCATCGTACCAGAGGATCACTTGCCCCGGATGATCTTCCGCAGCCGCTCCAGCCGGGTGGAGATGTCGCGTTCGGCGCCGTTGCCGGTGGGTACGTAGTAGTTCCGGCCCACCAGGTCGTCCGGCGGGTACTGCTGGGTGGCGACGGCGTGCGGGGCGTCGTGCGCGTACTTGTAGCCCTTGCCGTGGCCGAGCTGCTTGGACCCGGGGTAGTGGGCATCGCGCAGGTGGGCGGGGATGCCGTTGCCCAGGCCTGCGCGGACGTCGGCGATCGCCTGGTTGATGCCCAGGTAGGCGGCGTTGGACTTCGGCGCGGTGGCGAGGTGAACCACGGCTTCGGCCAGGATGATCCGGCCTTCGGGCATCCCGATCAGCTGCACCGCCTGGGCGGCGGCCACCGCGGTCTGGAGGGCGGTGGGGTCGGCCATGCCCACGTCCTCGGCAGCGGAGATCACGATCCGCCGGGCGACGAACCGGGGGTCCTCCCCCGCCTCCAGCATCCGGGCCAGGTAGTGCAGGGCGGCGTCGACGTCGGAGCCGCGGATGGATTTGATGAAGGCGCTGGCGACGTCGTAGTGCTGGTCGCCGGCCCGGTCGTAGCGCACCGAGGCGACGTCGAGCGCCCGCTCGGTGTGCTTGAGCTCGATCCTGACCGGGGTTTCGCCGGCGGCGCCGCCGGGCCCCCCGGCGTCGTCCGCGTCCCCGAACGCGACGCCGGCTGCGGCCTCCAGCGCGGTCAGGGCCCGGCGCGCGTCCCCGCCGGAGAGCCGAACCAGGTGGGCCAAGGCGTCGTCGTCGATCTCCACCTTGCCACCCAGGCCACGGGGGTCCGCCGCGGCCCGGAGCAGCAGGCCCTCGACGTCGGCGTCCGTCAGCGGTTTGAGGGTCAACAACAGCGAGCGGGACAGCAGCGGCGAGACCACCGAGAACGACGGGTTCTCCGTGGTGGCCGCGACCAGGACCACCCAGCGGTTCTCGACGCCGGGAAGCAGTGCGTCCTGCTGGGCCTTGTTGAAGCGGTGGATCTCGTCCAGGAACAGCACGGTGGTGGTCTTGTAGAGGTCCCGTGCGGTGAGGGCCTCATCCATCACGCGGCGGACGTCCTTGACGCCGGCGGTGATGGCGGAAAGTTCGACGAACTTGCGGCCCGGGCCCTTGGCGATCACGTGCGCCAGAGTGGTCTTACCGGTACCGGGGGGTCCCCACAGGATCAGCGAACTCGGCCCGGCCGGGCCGGTGGCGTCGCTGCCGGCCGCGAGCTGCCGCAGCGGCGAGCCCTGGCCGAGGAGATGCTGCTGGCCCACGACGTCGTCCAGGCTTCGCGGCCGCATCCGGACCGCGAGCGGGCTGCGCGGGGCGGAGCGGGCCGGGGTGGCGCCCGGGGAGCTGCCGTAGGCCGGCTCTTCGACGTCGCCGTCATCGTGTGCGGACGCGTTGTCCTGCCCTGCGCCAAAGAGATCATCCACATAGATAGGCTACTTCTAGTTCCTGCCCGCCCCGGCACGGCGGCCGCACCGCCACCCCGACGCCTGACCCTCACAACGGAGATCCACGCCATGGCCAGCCCCGACACCCGTGTGGCGTTCGTCTCC
Source organism: Arthrobacter sp. SlRoot2-15 (assembly GCF_059739345.1). Taxonomy (NCBI): domain Bacteria; kingdom Bacillati; phylum Actinomycetota; class Actinomycetes; order Micrococcales; family Micrococcaceae; genus Arthrobacter; species Arthrobacter sp. SlRoot2-15. Next base: position 3,523,403 of record NZ_AP046058.1, on the reverse strand, counting down.
GGCGGCCGGCTGGCCGGCTGGGTGGAGCGGTTTGGCGCCAGCCACGGGGAATTACGCGAGGTGCCGGACGACGCGGGCCTGCGGCTGCTCGCGGCCGACGGCGCCACCGCCTTGTTGCAGCCACCCTGGCCGGACGGCGGGCGGCCTGGCCGCGGTGCGGATGCCGTGGCCCGGCTCGCGTCGCTGGCCGGTCAGCCGCGGCGGCTCGGCCTGGTCCTGGTGCGCCGCGGCGGGTACTCCGTGGCGGTGGTGTCCGAGGGCCGGGTGCTCGCGGCCAAGACCGGAACCCGGCACGTGCAGTCCCGCACGGCGGCCGGCGGCTGGTCCCAGCAGCGCTTCGCCCGGCGCCGCGCGAACCAGGCGGACGCCCTGGTGGAGGCCGTGGCCGACCACGCCGCCCGCATCTTCGCGGCCCACAGCGTCGAGTATCTCGTCCCGGGCGGCGACCGGACCCTGGCCGAGCACGTCCTCGCCGAACCCGTACTGAAGGGCTATTCGGCGCTGGTGCGGCTTCCATTCCTGGACGTTCCGGACCCCCGCGCGTCCGTGCTGAAGAAGGCCGCCGCCGACGCCTGCGGGGTCCGGATCGTGGTGACAGATCCGCCGTCCGAGTAGTTCCACACCCTAAGTACTCAAGTAGCGTCGCACAAATTAGGTAATTAACAACGAGTATCAACTACTGGTTCAAGGCCAGCATTTCCGTCGTTAGACTCGCCGCATTCGTATTCTCATGAGTCATTCTTTCTTGGGGGTCTCAATGCGGCGCCGTTCTTTATCTCCTGCATGGAAATTGCCCTTCTTCCGCCTTCCTATTTCGGGCTCGCGGCGCATTTTTTCGAAGCAGGGATATACCGGGATGAAATTTCCTCGACGTAGGCGCTGGCTAACGGCAATAATCCTGAGCATCCTGATTCCGTTCAACTTCCTGGTGGGTGTTGCCGGCGCTCCGGCTGTGGCGGCCGGGGAGAACCTGGTAAAAAATCCTTCCCTTGAGGACGGAACCACCGACCCCACCTGCTTCAAACGCTCGGGGTGGGGAACCGCGGGAACCTGGACCTTTGCTCCGGGCCGGACGGGAGGGCGCGCCGTCAGCGTCGCCATCTCGGGCTACACCCAGGGAGACCGGAAGCTGCTCCAGACGGAGAGTGCTGCCTGCGCTCCGACCGTCACGCCCGGCCAGACGTACGAGATGCAGGTCTGGTACAAGTCCACGGCGAAGGTCATGCTGACAATGTTCAGGCACACCGCCCAGGGCTGGAGCTACTGGGGCGACGTCAAAGCACAGGTAGCGGCGACCGACTGGACACTCGCCGCGGCTGACACCCCGGTGATTCCGGACGGAACCGATCAGATTGTCTTTGGACTTTCACTGGCGGCTAATGGCACATTAATTACCGACGACTATTCACTAGCTAATAAAGTAATAGCGCCCCCGCCAAGTACCGGGGAATTAATTTCCAATGGCAATCTCGCGGACGGAACGCCGACACCCACTTGCTTCCGGATTGCCGGCTGGGGAAATAGGCAGCTGACCCCCACAATTACGTCCGACGTTCCGCCGAATTCTACCGCCGGCACCCGGTCCTTCGACATCTCCGTCGCCTCGTACGTCTCCGGGGATGCGAAACTCATCCAGTCCGAGCCTGCGGGGTGCGCCCCCGCGGTGACACCGGGCGCCCAATACGACCTCAAGGTCGATTACAAGTCGACCGCAGCGGGGGCCTCTGGGCTGACGTTGTTCAGCCACTCGTCCACCGGCTGGAAATACTGGACCGACATCAAACAGCTTCCCGCGGTAGCGGCCTGGACCACTGCGCAAGCGCGGACACCAGCGATACCCGCCGGCGTTGACCGCATTGCCTTCGGGCTCTCGATCAGCGGAAACGGATCGCTTAGGACCACCAACTACTCCATGGTCAAGTACGAGCCGGCGTCACCCCCGCCCGCGGGAACACCCGGCTTAGTGGGCTCCTGGGATGTTTTGTCGACTAATCTTCCCATTCGCGCCATCCACTCCACCCTGCTGAACGACGGGCGGCTGCTACTCATCGCGGGCTCAGGCAATTCCGGGGCGAACTTCACCGCCGGCACCTTCAAAGCGATGGTCTGGTCCCCTACCGGCGGCGCGTTCAAGGAAGTCCCGGTGCCGTACGACATGTTTTGCTCCGGACACGTCACCCTCCCGGACGGAAAGGTCCTGATCGCAGGGGGCACGGCGGCCTTCCCCGCTCCAACAGCCGGCCCCACCACTTTCAAGGGATCCAGGAAGAGCTATTACTTTGACCCGGCGGACGACCAGTTCCACCCGCTTAATGACATGGCCGGTGCGCATTGGTACCCCTCCCTGACCAAACTCGGGAACGGCGACATCTGGTCCGCGGGCGGTATCGACGAGAACGCCAAAGGCACGGTCCTCACTGAGATGTTCAGCACCTCGGCGATGAGCTGGCTGCCGCAAACCCAGGTCCCGCAGACCTGGAGCTACTGGGGAACCTACCCGCACATGTTCCTCATGGACGACGGCAAAATGTTCTACACCGGCGGCCACACCTTCGGCAACGGACTGCCCGGCACGGGAGCGAGGCTGTACGACTGGACCACCGCCACAATGTGGGATGTTCCGGGACTCCGGCAAAAAGACATGCGGGACCAGGCCGGATCCGTCTTCATCGGGCCGGCCCAGGATCAGAAACTGATGATCGTCGGCGGAGGCAACACCGACGGCAACACCCCTGCCATCAACCTCGTGGACATCATCGACTTCAAACAAGCGGCTCCTCAGTACGTCCCGGGCCCCGATCTCCCAGGCCCCGGCAAGCTCTATGTCAACCTGATCAACCTGCCCGACCGAACGGTGCTTGCAGCCGACGGGGCCCAGTTGAACCGCACCGGCAACGTACAGACGGCAGCGATCTACAATCCGGCCGTCAACAGCTGGACGTCGATCGACGCCGATCCGGTCGGCCGGAACTACCATTCGACGGCAATCCTGCTGCCGGACGGGCGGGTTGCCATCATGGGGTCGAACCCCCTGGACAATTCCTTCGAGTTCAGGATCTCTGTCTACAGCCCGCCCTACCTCTTCAAGGGCACGCGTCCCACGGTGACCGCGGCACCTGATCGGGCAAGCTACGGGGAATCCATCCAGCTTGGCGTCACCGGCAACGTCACGTCCGCATCCCTGATGTCGCCAATGTCCGCCACCCACCAGACGGACACCAACGCCCGGCTCGTGGACCTGCCACTGTCCGGCACCGATGCCGGCCGCACAGCGCAAATACCAAATAACCGTAACCTCCTTCCGCCCGGACCCTACATGCTCACAGTTCTCACAGCTGACGGGATTCCGAGCGTCGCACGTTGGGTTTGGATCTCATGAATGCCGATACCGTGAAGCCGCGACGCCGCTTGGGCGTAGCCCTGGCGCTGGCTGCAGCCGCTGCTGCAGTGTCCGCCGCCCTGATCTGGAGCGGGTCGTCGGCGGTTGCCACCGTCGCGGAAGTTGCCGCCAGCGCGGCAGACCGGGCGTCCCGGAACCCGGACGGGCCGGCCGCAGCGCCTGCCTCTCCAGGAACTCCGCAGGCACCCGGCGCCTCCCATCACCAGCAAACTCCCGGCCCCGCCAGCGCACCACCACTGCAGGAAATGCCGCCGGAAACCACCGGCCCGGGTGCGGGCGACAAACCGGAGGTTTCGCTGGAGGAGGCCGGCCGGGCCGAGGTGGGCTACGCCGCCCGTTCCGGTAAGGACCCTTCGCGGAACCTTCCTAAGGCCGGCACTGCAGCCCCCGCCGATATTGTCGGCGCGGCGCCGGCCTTGGGTGGCTGCCTCGCGGAATACGGCGACTCTGGCCAATGCCTCCCGGCGATCCCGCCGAGCCTCGCCCGCCACCTCCAGGAGATGAAGGATGCGGGAGCCGATCCGGCATCCATGCCTCACAGCTGGACGTGCGATGAGGCGCGGAAGTACTTCCCGAACGGAATCCACGTTCGCCAGGCCGGAATCGACCCGCAGAAGCTCGACACCGATGCGGACGGGATCGCCTGCGGGCCGGCCGACTGAGCCCCAGCCCTCCCGAATTCTCCCCGTCCGCCCAATATTCGTGCGCCCGCCTACGTCCTTGGAGCCCCGAAATGTCACTGGTAACTGTGGCCAGCACTTTGGTCATTCTGATCGCCCTCGCGCTGTTTGCCATGGCCCTGTCCACGCTCTACCTGAACACCTACGCGTGGTGGGACCCGAAGACACAGCGCCGCACGTCTTACTCCGGCTTGCAGGAGACAGAAAGCCAGTCCTTCTCGCTGATCATGCCCTGCCGCAACGAACGCGAGGACGTCATGAGGGCCACCCTCGCAGCACTCCTGGCGCAGAGCCACTCGAGCAAGGAAGTGATTATTTCGGTCGGCCACGACGATCCTGAGACGGTGCGGATAGCGCACCGCCTCGCCAACGAGTTCCCCGCTTCGGTGCGCGTCAGTGTTGACGTCAGCGAAACCAAGAACAAGCCACGCCAGCTCAACATGGCATTGTCCCTGTGCCGGAACAGCGTTGTTGGCGTTTTCGATGCCGAGTCAATAGCCGCCAAGGACCTGCTGGCACACATTGATAGTGTCTTCGCAACAAAAAACGCCGACGTCGTCCAAGGCGCCGTGCAACTGATCAATTACCGCGACACCTGGTATTCGCTGCGGAATTGTCTTGAGTACTTCACGTGGTTCAGGTCCAGGCTGCACGCCCACTCCCGCCAGGGGTTCATACCCCTGGGCGGAAACACCGTCTTCATCAAACGCGAACTGCTCAACGAGGTTGGCGGGTGGGACGGTTCATGCCTGGCCGAAGATTGCGATCTCGGTGTCCGCCTGTCAACGCTCGGCCGAAGGATCATCGTCGCGTATGCGCCCGAGCTGGTAACCCGTGAGGAGACACCCGAGAGCCTGTATGCGCTGATCCGCCAGCGCACCCGCTGGTCCCTTGGCTTTATGCAGGTATTCGCCAAGGGTGACTGGAAGCAGCTCCCAACGAGACGCATGCGGACCATTGCTTGGTGGACGCTGATGCAGCAGCATTTCATGGCGCTGGCCGGAATTTGCATTCCGCTGGCGATCCTGGCCGCACTGTGGGGCCGGTTCCCCCTCCTGGTCACGCTCGTGACGTTCCTGCCCCTGATTCCTACGCTCGTCACGGTGGCGTTCGACATTTGCATGCTGCACGAATTCGGCCGCGACCATGGTTTCAAGATCCGCGGGTACGACTACTTCCGGCTCATCGCCGGGACGCCGGTGTACCAGATCATTCTGGCATTTTCCGCCCTGCGTGCGCTGTTCAAGTTCATCCGCCGCGACTTCCTGTGGGAAAAAACTGACCATTCAGGGTCGCATCTGGCCTACATCCGGCCGACGAGTGCAGGGCTGGCCCGGCCATGACCACCCAGGAACTGTCCACGGCCCAACCCGAGACAACGGAAGTCCTGGAGGCGCCGGTTCGCCCCCCGGCCGGGCCTGCCCCCACAGCATCGGAAGCAACCGGAGACCGTCGACCGGCCCGGCACCGGAGCCCGGCCGGTTCAGCTCCCTTCACACTGACCACCATGACCGTCTGGGACAAGGCAGTACTCTCCGCACTCACGGTCGGGGCAGCCGTACTGGCACTGTGGAACCTGACCGGAGCGCCCAACTATCAAGACGACGAAGGCACCTACACGGCCCAGGCGTACGCAGTCGCGTCCGGAAGCCTGGCCCCCTACACCTATTGGTATGACCATCCCCCGCTGGGGTGGATCCAGCTCGCCGCCCTGAACTGGTTTCCCCATCTGCTGGGGTTGGGCGACGGCACCGCCATCGGCGGGACGCGATACGTGATTGCAATGTATTTCGTCGCCGGCGCCGTACTGCTCTACCTGCTCGCCCGTCGGCTGCGCCTGCGGATCCCGTTTGCGACGATGACTGCCGTCGTGTTCATCCTCTCCCCGCTGTCCCTCGTGCTGGGGCGCCAGGTGTACCTCGACAACATCGGCGTCCCCTGGCTCTTGCTTGCCTTCTACCTGGCGCTGTCGTCCCGGGATGCGCTGTGGCACCACATCGGGGCGGGGATCTGCTTCGCCGTGGCGGTACTCTCGAAGGAGACCCTCGCCATCTTCGGCCCAGCCCTGCTGCTGGCCCTCATCCACCGTCCCAAATGGAGCAACCGATCCTTCTCGGTGGTCGGCTTCCTCGGCGCGGGCGGGCTGGTCCTGGCCTTCTATCCGCTCTCGGCACTGCTGCGAAACGAACTGTTGGCGGGACCCGACCATGTATCACTGCAGACGGCTTTGAGCTATCAGTTCCTGGAGCGCTCCGGCTCCGGCACCATTTTCCAGGCGGGTTCGAGCCGTGCGCAGTTGCTGGCAGGCTGGCTTTACTTCGACAAGTACCTCATTGCTGCCGGCCTCGCTGCCGCCGTCGTTTGCCTGCTCCGACGGCGGGCGCAAGTGGTCACCGCGGCAATCGTCTCCTTTGCCGTCCCCATCGTTGTCGGCCAAGGGTACCTTCCAGCCATGTACGTGATTGGCGTGATTCCGTTTCTCGCCCTTGCTTTGGGAACTGCGGTTGACATCGCCTGGAGCGCCATGGACAAGCTGGGCCGTCGTTCGCCGGGATTCAAACATCCCCTGCGCGCCGCTTTCACGCTCGCCCTCGCCGGATCCTTGGTGCTCATGTCCGTTCCGCAGTGGTTCGAACAGGACCGACTCCTCCTGACCGCGGACAGCAACTCTAATTGGCGGCAAGCCATGACGTGGGTCCAGCGCAATGTGTCGCGCCAGGACGTCGTTCTTGCGCCGTACTCCATGTGGCAGGACTTGAACTCGAGCGGGTGGAACAACGCCTGGACCATGATCGCAACGGAGAAGGCGGACCTCGACAGGCAGTTTAGAACCGAACGCCCCGGAGGCTGGCGCGACATCAAATGGATAATCGTCGGCCCGTCCGTGACCTCCAACATCGACAACCTGGGCCTCCAACTGGCAAAGACAGCGCTGGAAAATTCTGAACCTGTCCAGACGTATGGCGAGTGGTCGATCCGGCGGGTGACGGCTGCCCCGGCCCAGGACGCCAACGGAAAGACGCGGCCATGATGCTCTCAATTATTGTTCCGACCCGCAATGAGGCGCCCAACATCGAAAACCTCATCTGTCGAACTGCTGCGGCCTGCGACGGCCTGGATGCGGAACTGGTTTTCGTCGACGACTCAACCGACCGGACACCGGAGCTGATCCTCTATTCCGCGTTACACACGCGGTTGCCAGTTCGGCTCATCACACGCCGGTCGCCCACCGGCGGCCTGAGCGGCGCCGTCGCGGATGGCATTGCGTCCAGCAATGCAGAGTACTGCCTCGTGATGCACGGGGATCTCCAGCATCCTCCGGAAGCGATTCCAGCCCTTCTCGCGGAAATCGAAGGCTCGGGCGCAGACGTGGTCGTCGCAGCCCGCGGCATCGGCCGGCCCAGCGGCCAAGACGGCGTCAGAGCCACGTTCCGCCGTGGGGTCTCCCTGGGAGCCAGGGCCCTGACGCGGTGCCTGTTTCCGCTCAGAATGCGCGGCTGTTCCGACCCGATGTCCGGGTTCTTTGCGATCAGGCGGTCGGCCATTGACCAGGAAATCCTCCGGCCCAGCGGCTTCAAGATCCTTCTTGAGATACTGGCCCGGCACCGGCTGCGGATACGGGATATTCCTATCAGGCAGGACCGGCGAACGGCTGGAGCGTCGAAGGCGCGGCTGCAAACGGGACTGAGCTTCGTCCGGCAGCTAGGACAACTACGCGCGGGGACAGCTTTCCTGTTTGCCATCGTGGGCGCTGTGGGCGCCCTCATGAACCTCATGATCATGGCGTTCCTGCATTCGGCCGGCATCCATTACGCTATCGCCGCGACGGTCGCCGCTGAACTTACCATTTTGTCCAACTTCATCATGCAGGAGCATGTCGTCTTCGGCACGCTGCGCGACAAGGTGAATGGCCGCCGGAAACGGTTCGTCCAGAGCTTCAGCTTTAACAATCTGGAAGCCCTGCTTCGGCTGCCGGTGCTGCTCTTTGCTGTCGATGTACTGCTGATCGACCCGATTGCCGCCCAGGCCGCCACTCTGGTGGGGGCATTCACGCTCCGCTATCTGTTCCACGCGAAGATCGTCTATTCCTCCGGCTGCGCAACCGGTCCTGCATTGAGTCGGCAGTCCAGTGAGCCGGTGGCCCGTATCAACCCCCAGCAGGCCACCCCCTAGCAGCCGCTCAGGTGCCGTTTGGGCCGTTCCTGCCGGTACTGAAAAAGGCCGCCGCCGACGCGTGCGCGGTCCGGATCCTGGTGACGTAGCCGCCGTCGGACACGGGGCTAATCGAAGCGGGTGGCCGTTGTGGCGGTATTGCCCCGGATGAAACCGAATGTCGCGGCGACCGCTCCGATGGCCAGAAGCAGGCTGGGCCCCAGCGCCATGAAGTATCCGGGCCCCGGCCAGGCCACGCGGTAGGCGTCGTTGATTAAGGTCACCATCAGCCAGGCCACGAGGAGCCCCAGGCCGGCCGAGAGCAGCAGGACGGTAAGGAGCGGGACGGCCGCTTCGCGAATGATGATCCAGCGCAGGATGGACACCGGCATCCCCATCAGGTGCATCAGGCCAAGGACACGCTTGCGGTCCAGCACGGCGGAGGCGGTGGGTGGCGACGGCCAGTGACAGCCCGGCAATGGCGACGGCGACAAACATCCCCAGGTACGCGAGCCCTGCCAGGCCTTGGATCAGGCGGGATGGACTGCGGTTTGAAGTCCATGGGTGGTCTAACGGCCGTTCCTGGCAAATCGATGGGCGCAGACTCCCCCGCAGGGGCCCTGCCGGCGCCGGCATCGCACCGATCTGACGAGAATGGCCGCCATCCGGGGTGGCTTAGCGGCCATTCCTGGCAAATTGATGGGCACAGACTCCTCGCAGGGGCCCTGCCCGCGCCGGCATCGCACCGATCTGACGAGTGTGGCCCTGTCGCGTTCCCCGGGACTCCGGTACCGGCAGTCCCGGGGAACACTAGACCGATCCCCCTAGCAGCCGGTCAGGTGCCGTTTGGGCCGTTCCTGCCGGTAGAGGTACCGGCCCGACTCCCCGAAGCCGGCCCGGGCGTAGAGTTCCTGCGCCCCGGTATTGGCCGCCGTGATGAGCAGCCAGTAGCCTGCCAGACCCAGGCGTGCGCCCTCCTCCAGCAGTGCCTGCAGCACTCGGGAGGCGTAGCCCCGGCGTCGTAAATCTGGCCGGGTTGCCATGCAGTACAGGCCGCCGTGGCGGGGGCTGCCGGGTTCGGCGTCGGGCAGGGCGAGTCGTCCGGCGGCGGCCGGGGCGCCGTCGTCGTCGCGCACGAGGGCGTACAGCGAGGGGCAGCCGGTCAGGATGCCGCGGGCGACGTCCAGGGCCCCAGCGTCGCCGCGCCCGTCCACGCTCCACCAGAGCCGCAGCCACTCCGCCGAAGGCTGACTCGAGATCTCGACGCCGTCGCCCGACGCCGCGGCAGAACCGCCGCCGCGCACCATAACCAGCGTTTCGGACTGGCGGGTGAACCCCTCGGAGTCGAGCACGGCGTTCAGCGGCGCGGAGCGCGGGTCGTCGAAAACCTGGAAGATGAGAGGCAGCCGGCGGGCCCGGTACCAGAGCCGGGAGTCCCGGAGCGCCGCGAACTGGGCGTGGGCGTCGACTCCCGGATCCCGGGGCCACACCGAGTTGGCGCGCTGAGTCACGCCGGAGGCGGCGCGGAGCACCCAGCCGCCGGAGTCCTCACGGTCGGCGGCGGGCCAGGCGGCGTCCATCAGCGCCTCCAGCGTGGGCCCGGATTCCGGTTCCAAGGAGTCCCCTTCCTGTCTCAGATCATCACGTCCCCGGCCGACAGCAAAGGCCCCCCGGTTGCCCGGGGAGCCTCTGCGGTGGAGCGGGCCGGCTACTTGGAGCCGTCGTCCTTCTTGTCCTGCGGCTTGAAGTCAACGCCGGCTTCCTTGCGCTGCTGCGCCGTGATGGGCGCCGGCGCTTGGGTCAGCGGGTCATAGCCGCCCCCGGACTTCGGGAACGCAATGACGTCGCGGATCGAGTCCACGCCCGCGAGCAGCGAGACAACACGGTCCCAGCCGAATGCGATGCCGCCGTGCGGGGGCGCGCCGAACTTGAAGCCCTCGAGCAGGAAGCCGAACTTCTCCTGGGCGTCTTCGTGCGAGAGGCCCATGACCTTGAAGACGCGCTCCTGGATGTCGCCCTGGTGGATACGGATGGAGCCGCCGCCGATTTCGTTGCCGTTGCAGACAATGTCATAGGCGTACGCCAGGGCGGTTTCCGGGTCCGTGTCGAAGCTGTCCATGAATTCGGGCTTGGGCGAGGTGAAGGCGTGGTGCACGGCCGTCCACTTGCCGCCTCCGACGGCGACATCACCGGACGCGACGGCGGCCGCCGCCGGTTCGAACATCGGCGCGTCGACCACCCAGCAGAAGGCCCAGTCGCTCGGGTTGATCAGGCCGGTGCGGTGGCCGATCTCGACGCGGGCCGCGCCGAGCAGCGCGCGGGACGGGGTCTTCTCGCCGGCGGCGAAGAAGATGCAGTCGCCGGGCTTGGCGCCGACGGCGTCGGCCAGGCCTGCACGTTCGGTCTCGGTCAGGTTCTTCGCGACCGGGCCGGCAAGTTCGCCGTCCTCCTTGAACAGGACGTAGGCCAGGCCCTTGGCGCCGCGCTGCTTGGCCCATTCCTGCCAGGCGTCGAGGGCGCGGCGGGCCTGCGAGGCGCCGCCCGGCATCACCACGGCACCGACGTAGGGGGCCTTGAAAACGCCGAAGTTGGTGTCCTTGAAGAACTCGGTGAGCTCGGTCAGTTCCAGGCCGAAGCGCAGGTCCGGCTTGTCCGAGCCGTACCGGGCCATCGCGTCGTTATAAGTGATCCGCTGGATCGGGGTGGGGATCTCGACGTCGATCAGCTTCCACAGCGCGGTCACGATGCTCTCGCCGAGCTTGATGATGTCGTCCTGCTCGACGAAGCTGGCTTCGATGTCGAGCTGGGTGAACTCAGGCTGGCGGTCCGCGCGGAAGTCCTCGTCGCGGTAGCAGCGGGCGATCTGGTAGTACTTCTCGAAGCCGCCCACCTGCAGGAGCTGCTTGAACAGCTGCGGGGACTGCGGCAGCGCGTACCAGGAACCCGGCGCGAGGCGCGCGGGGACGACGAAGTCGCGGGCGCCTTCCGGCGTCGACCGCGTCAGTGTGGGGGTCTCGATCTCGACGTAGCCGTCCTGGTGCAGCAGTTCGCGGGCAACCCGGTTGGCCTCGGAACGCAGGCGCAGGTTGCGGGCGGGGCCCGGCCGGCGCAGGTCCAGGTAGCGGTGCTTGAGGCGGGCTTCCTCGCCCACTTCAACGTGCTCGTCGATCTGGAACGGCAGCGGATCGGAGGTGTTGAGGATGGTGACCTTCTCGGCCATGACCTCGATCTCGCCGGTGGCCAGGGCGGGGTTCTCGTTGCCCTCGGGGCGTTTGGCGACGGTGCCGATGACCTGCAGCACAAATTCGTTGCGGAGGCCGTGGAAAACCTCTTCTTCACGAACGACCACCTGGGAGACGCCCGAAGCGTCGCGCAGGTCCACGAATGCGACACCACCGTGGTCACGACGCCGGCCGACCCAGCCGGCGAGGGTTACGGTTTGTCCAATGTGCTCGGAGCGAAGGGATCCGAGGTCGTGTGTGCGCAGCACAGCTCGCCTTTCAGAAGGAAAACAGGGTGGTATTAAATGGGACCGCTACAGGAACGGTCCCGTTCGAGTTTACCCGTTGGAAAGGCCCCGCCTGCCATGGCAATCCCACCACTCCGCCCCGGGCAGCTGCAGCGCCGCCTGGGCGCGGTCGATTCCACCGCGATCGGCCTCGGCTCAATGCTGGGTGCCGGTGTGTTCGTGGTCTTCTCCCCCGCCGCGGCCCTGGCCGGTCCGCTGCTGACCCTCGCCGTGGCCGTGGCCGGCGTGGTGGCCTACTGCAACGCCGTGGCATCGGCGCAGCTGGCGGCCATGTACCCCTCCAGCGGCGGGACCTACGTCTATGGCCGCCGGCAGCTGGGCGAATGGCCGGGGTTCGTCGCCGGCTGGGGCTTTGTCACCGGCAAGACGGCCTCGTGCGCGGCGATGGCGCTGACCTTCGGGCACTATGCGGCACCGGAATTCGCGACGCCGGTGGCGGTGGCCGCCGTCGTTGTGCTGACCGGCGTGAACCTGCTCGGCATCACCCGTACGGCGCTGCTGACCAAGGTACTGCTCGCCGTGGTGCTCGCCACCATCGCGTTCGTGGCGGCGGCGGCACTGCTCGGCCCGCACCCGGCGGGCGCCGGGGCCGCTGCCGGAACTGCCGACGGCCGCAACGTGTGGGGTGTGCTGCCCGCCGCCGGACTGGTGTTCTTCGCTTTTGCCGGCTACGCCCGGATCGCCACGCTCGGCGAGGAGGTCAAGGACCCCACCCGCACCATCCCGCGGGCCATCCTCGGCGCGCTCGGCGGAGCCTTTCTGATCTACCTGGGGCTCGCGGCCCTGCTGCAGTGGCACCTTCCCGCAGCTGAACTCGGCAGCTCGACGGCGCCGCTGCTCGACGCCGTCAGCAGCTCAAGGCTCAGCGTCGGCGCTCCGCTGGTCCAGGCCGGGGCGGCGGCAGCGTGCCTCGGAGCCCTGCTGGCCCTGATTACGGGGGTGGGCAGGACCGCGATGGCGATGGCCCGGGAACGGGACCTGCCCGCACCGCTGGCCCGGGTGGGCGGGGCACATACGGTTCCGATCACGGCCGAACTGACCGTCGCGGCCTCGGTCATCGTGCTGCTGCTGACCACCAACGTCCTGACCGTGGTGGGCTTCTCCAGTTTCGGCGTCCTGGTCTATTACGCGGTGACGAATGCCGCCGCCTTCACCCTCACCTCGCGCCCGTGGCATGCCCCGCGCTGGCTCAATGTGCTGGGGTTTATCGGCTGCCTGCTGCTGGCGGTGACCCTGCCGCCGGCCTCGGCGCTGGGCATGGCCGCCGTGCTCGCGGCAGGGGCCACCGGCCGGTTCCTGGTGCTTCGGCGGCGGAGGGCCTCGACGGGGTAGGAGGGCTGCGGCCTAAGCCTTCAGGACCCGGACGTGCAGGTCTTCCGCGGCCGGCCCCCAGGTCGCCGGATCGGCGTCGAGCTGTTCGCCGGTGCGGATGTCCTTGACCTGGTGCTTGCCGTCGTCGTCGGTGAACCAGACGAAGGGGATGCCGCGGCGGTCCGCGAACTTGATCTGCTTGCCGAACTTCTCGGCCTTGGCCGCGACCTCGGTGGCGATCCCGCGGCCGCGCAGCTGCGCGGCGACGTCCTGCGCCGCGCCCCAGCTGTCGTCGCTGTTGAGGGCCACCAGCACGGCTGTCGGCACGGACCGTGTTGCCTTGGCGAGGTCCTGGCTGAGGATCCGGGAGACCAGCCGGGTCACGCCGATGGAGAGCCCGACGCCGGGGAACTTGCGGTTGCCCTTGCTGGCGAGGGCGTCGTAGCGGCCGCCGGAGCAGATCGAGCCGAGCTGTTCGTGGCCCACGAGCACGGTCTCCACCACGGTGCCGGTGTAGTAGTCCAGGCCGCGGGCGATGCTGAGGTCCGCGACCACCTTGCCCGGGGCGCGCTGGACGGCGGCGGCAATGACCTGTTCCAGCTCGTTCAGGCCTTCCTCCAGCAGCTCGTTGTCCACGCCGAGGGCCCGGACCTGCTGCACGAACGAGGTGTCCCCGGTGCGGATCGCGGCCAGCTTGAGCGCGGCCTGCGCCTGTTCCTCGGTGGCTCCGAGTTCGGTCTTGAGCAGTTCGGCCACCTTGGCGGGGCCGATCTTTTCGAGTTTGTCGATGCTGCGCAGCACTCCGGCGGTGTCGACCAGTCCGATCCCGGTGTAGAACCCTTCGGCCAGTTTGCGGTTGTTGATCCGGAGCAGGAAGTCCGGGATCGGCAGGGCGCTGAGTGCCTCGGCGATCACCAGCGCGATTTCGACGTCGTAGCGGAACGGCAGTTCGCCGTCGCCGACGATGTCGATGTCCGCCTGGGTGAACTCGCGGGCGCGGCCTTCCTGCGGACGCTCGCCGCGCCAGACTTTCTGGATCTGGTAGCGGCGGAACGGGAAGGCGAGGTAGCCGGCGTTTTCCACCACGTAGCGGGCGAACGGCACGGTGAGGTCGAAGTGCAGGGCCAGGGCGTGCGGGTCGGCCTTGTGCGACGGGGACTCGGCGCCCTCGTCGTCCTGCAGCCGGCTCAGCCCGTAGACCTCTTTGTCGATCTCACCCTTGCGCAGCAGCTGCCCGACGGTCTCCACCGCCCGGGTCTCAATCGAGGAGAAGCCGTGCAGTTCAAAGGTCCGCCGCAGGGTATCCAGCACATGCAGCTCCACCAGCCGCTCCTCGGGAAGCCACTCGGGGAATCCGGACAGGGAGGCGGTGCGTGCCATGGTGGAATTTTCTCCTCTGATTACGACGGCGGATACAACGGCCGCGGCGTCGCGCGCAGACCGGCCAGTCGTGCATAAACTGTGTGCGGCAGTCAGTTTATGCTTTTTGCCGCGCGCATCTCTAATGCGCACGCGGCGGGCGGCGCTGCCGCAGCTTGCTTGCTGCACCCCCGACGGCGCCGACGGCGCGCCGCCCGGGATGCGGCCCTACAACCAGGAGGACCATTGGCGGCCAGTTCACGGAGCGCCCGCGAAGCCAAGCGGCGCGTCCAGCAGATGGAGGCAAAGCGTGAGCTGCGGCGCGAGCAGGACAAGCGCCGAAAGCGCGACAACGTCCTCGCCACCGCCGGCGGTGCCGCCGTCCTTGCCCTGGCCATTGTGCTGCAGCTGACAGTCTTCGCCGGCAACCCGACCGAGGACGAATTCAAGGCCGCCGAGGCCGGGCTGAAAAGCCCGTCTGCGTCCGCCACCCCGTCCGCCAGCCCAAGCAACGGCGAAAACATTCCCAAGCCGGAGACCGCGGCGGGCAAGACCTTCACTGGTGCACTTGCCCTCAACCGCGGCACCGTCGGTGTGGAACTTGACGGCACCACCGCCCCGCAGGCGGCCGCCGTGTTCAAATCCCTCGCGGACCAGAACTTCTACAGCGGCGTCAACTGCCACCGGCTAACCACCGCGGAGTCCTTCGGCGTGCTGCAATGCGGCTCCAAGTCCGGGGACGGCAACAGTGATCCCGCTTTCACCTGGGGTCCGCTGGAAAACACCCCCGCAGACAACAAATATCCGGCCGGCACCATCGCTGTGGCACGGACCGGCGGCAACGCCTACGGAAACGGAACCCAGTTCTTCATCGTTTACAAGGACACCGTGATCCCGGCGGACGCCGCCGGCGGCTACACAGCGGTCGGCAAGGTCACGTCCGGTCTGGACGTGGTGGCCAACATTGCCGCGGCCGGTGTCAAACCGGGCGCCAGCGCCACGGACGGCGCACCTGTGGAACCAGTCACGATAGACTCGTTCTCTCTGAAGTAACCTGCCGGGGCCCGCGTGGCCGCGGTGCCGGTATTTCCCTCCAAGCGAAAGACTTCTAGCGGTGACAGACAGTCAGAAATCCGACGAAACAGTGGCAGCAGCTGCCAACGAGACCGAAGCCGAGGTTGCGGTGACCGAAGCGGCCAACGAGGCGACCCCGGCCGAGGCCGAGGCCCCGACGGCGGAACCCGCCGCCGAAGCCGCGGCCGTGGAACCCACAGAGGAGCCCGCCGCCCCGGCCTCTGCGCCGGTGCCTGCGCCGCGCCCGGCGCCGTCGCCCGCCGCCTTTGCGGCCCGCCCGAAGGCTTCGCCGTCCGTCGCCGCACCGGCCGCCACCCCTGCCTCCAGCGCCGCATCGCTTGCCGAGGCTGCCCGCTGGGGCCGCGTGGAGGGCGACGGCCAGGTGTTCCTGACCATCGACGGCGAAGAACACGCCGTCGGCCAGTACCCGGGCGTCAGCGATGACGAGGCGCTGGGCTACTTCGCCCGCAAGTACGACGACGTCCTGGCCCAGATCGTCCTGCTGGAGCAGCGAGTGGCCTCCAAGGCACCGGCCGCGGACATGCAGAAGACCGTGACGCACCTGCGCGAGCAGCTGGCCGAACGCAACATGGTCGGTGACCTCCGAGCCGCCGAGGCCCGCCTGGACACCCTGTCCGGCCAGATCACCGCGCTGGAAAAGACCGAAAAGGCCGAACACGACGCCGTCCGCGCCGCCGAACTGGCTGCCCGCGAGGCGATCGTCGCCGAGGCCGAGGAGATCGCCGGGCACGACCCGGCACAGATCCAGTGGAAGACCTCCAGCGCCCGGATGAACGAACTCTTCGAGAGCTGGAAGACGGCGCAGAAGAGCGGTGTCCGGCTGGGCCGGAGCAACGAGGACGCGCTCTGGAAGCGGTTCCGCGCCGCCCGCACGGTCTTCGACCGGCACCGCCGCGCCTACTTCTCCCAGCTGGACAGCAACAACTCCGCCGCCAAGGCCGCCAAGGAAAAGCTGATCACCGAGGCCGAGGCACTGTCCTCCTCGACCGACTGGGGGCACGCCGCCGGCGAGTACCGCCGCCTGATGGACCAGTGGAAGGCCTCCCCGCGCGCCAGCCGCAAGGACGACGACGCTCTCTGGGCCCGGTTCCGGGCCGCACAGGACGTCTTCTTCACGAACCGGCAGGCCGCCAACGAGGAGATCGACCAGGAATACGGCGCGAACCTCGTGGTCAAGGAAGCCCTGCTGGTAGAGGCCAACGAACTGCTCCCGATCAAGGACCTCGCCGCCGCCAAGAAGGCGCTGCAGTCCATCCGCGACCGCTGGGAGGAAGCCGGCAAGGTTCCGCGCGCGGACATGGGCCGGATTGAGGCCGGCCTCCGGAAGGTGGAGGACGCCGTCCGCAACGCCGAGGATGAGAACTGGAAGCGTTCCAACCCAGAAACGAAGGCACGCACCAACAGCGCCCTGTCGCAGCTGGAGGCGGCCATCAGCGGGCTGAAGGACGACCTGGCCAAGGCAGAGAAGGCCGGGGACGAGCGCAAGATCAAGGCGGCGAAGGAAGCCCTCGAGGCACGCCAGGCCTGGTTGGAGCAGCTGGAACGCTCCGCCAGCGAACTCTCCTAGCATTATCCGCTGAAGCAATCTCCGCCGCCGGGTCTGCCCGCCGGCCGCAACAGGCTCCGCCCGGTTATCCACATGACCGGGGCGGGGCCTGTTCCGCGTTCCGGCCAAGACGGCACGATGGCTGAATGGTCCCTGTGCCCGGCAACCCCGCTTCCGGCTTCCGCATCTCCGGACTGCCGGATTGCCGTTCCCCGCGCGAGCCGGCGGGTGCGCCGTCGCCCGTGCTCTACTCCCCCGGGGCGCTGTTCTCCTGGGTTGAACTCCAGGCCATGGCGGCCGACGGCGTGCTGACGAGGCTCTCGCAGCGCGGCTACCTGCCGCCCGGCGCCGCCTCCACCCCGCAGCTGCGGGCGCGGGCGGCGGCCTGCACCATTCCGCCGCCGATCCGGCAACGGGTCGTCGCCGGGCGGATGACGGCAGCGTGGATCTACGGCTGCGCCGGGGAACCGGACCGGATGGCGCTGCTGGTGGATGCCACCCGGCGGGTCTCCAGCCTCAGGGCCACCCGCGGCTGCAGTTTCCACGAAGTGCGGCTCGGCCCGTTCGATGTCGTCAGCCTCGGCGGGCTTATGGTCTCCAGTCCGCTGCGGACGGCGGTGGACATTGCCCTGCACGTCGATCCGGAACGTGCCCTGCCGGCCTTGGGCGCAATGCTGGCCGCGCCCGAACTCGGCGTGAAGCTGAAGCTGCTAATCCGGGCGGTGGAAGCGACGCCGCGGCTGCCGTACAAGAAGGCTGCTCTGGACAAACTTGCGGCCCTTCCCTCCGGCCGGGAACGCGACCGTCTACACGGCTAGCTGCGGCGGCTGTTGCCGGTGGTGCGGTAGACGTCGAAGACGCCGTCGATTCGCCGCACGGCGCTGAGCACATGGCTGAGGTACTTCGGGTCGCCCATCTCGAAGGCGAACTTGGAGATCGCCACCCGGTCCGTGGACGTGTGCACACTCGCCGCCAGGATGTTCACGTGATTCTCCGAGAGGACCCGGGTGACATCGGAGAGCAGCGACTTGCGGTCCAGGGCCTCGACCTGGATTTCCACCAGGAACACACTGGACTGCGTCGGCGCCCACTCGACCTCGACGATCCGGTCCGGCTGATCCATCAGGCCCGACACGTTGGTGCAGTCGGTCCGGTGCACCGAGACTCCGGAGCCGCGGGTCACGAAGCCCAGGATCGGGTCCGGCGGCACCGGGGTGCAGCAGCGTGCCAGCTTCACCCAGACGTCCCCGACGCCGCGGACCACAACCCCAGAGTCGGAGTAGCGGGCCTTGGTGACCTGGGTGGGGATCGAGACCTCGGTCAGGTCATCCTCGGGCGTTTCGTTGCCGCCGAGGCTCTCGACCAGCCGTTCCATCACGGACTGGGCCGAGGTGTGCCCGTCGCCCACCCCGGCGTAGAGCCCGGAGATGTCCGTGTACTTGAAGTCCTCGGCAATCGCGGCGAGGGCATCGTGCGTCATCAGGCGCTGCAGGGGAAGGTTTTGCTTGCGCATCGCCTTGGTGAGCAGTTCCTTGCCGCGGTCGATCGCCTCTTCGCGGCGTTCCTTGCTGAACCACTGCCGGATCTTGTTGCGGGCCCGGGCGCTCTTGACGAAGTGCTGCCAGTCCTGGCTTGGCCCGGCCCCCTCGGCCTTGGAGGTGAAGATCTCCACCCAGTCGCCATGGTTCAGTTCGCTGTTGAGCGGCACCAGCTTGCCGTTCACGCGCGCACCGATGGTCCGGTGCCCCACCTCGGTGTGGACCGCATAGGCGAAGTCCACCGGCGTCGACCCTGCGGGCAGCGCCATTACTTCACCCTTGGGGGTGAAGACGAACACCTCGCGGGCGTTGATTTCAAAGCGCAGCGAGTCGAGGAACTCGCCGGGGTCCGAGGTTTCCTGCTGCCAGTCCACCAGCGACCGCAGCCAGCCCATGTCGCCGTCGCGGGGGCTTCCCGGCCCGGCGGCCGTGCGGTTGGGTTGGTCCTTGTACTTCCAGTGCGCGGCAACGCCGTACTCGGCACGCCGGTGCATTTCATGGGTCCGGATCTGGATCTCCACCGGTTTGCCGCCGGGGCCGATCACGGTCGTGTGCAGCGACTGGTACATGTTGAACTTGGGCATCGCAATGTAGTCCTTGAACCGGCCCGGAAGCGGGTTCCAGCGCGAGTGCATGGCACCGAGCGCGGCGTAACAGTCGCGCACCGAGTCGACCAGGACGCGGACGCCCATCAGGTCGTTGATGTCGTCGAAGTCTTTGTCGCGGACGATCATCTTCTGGTAGATCGAGTAGTAATGCTTGGGCCGGCCGGTGATGGTGGCCTTGATCTTGGCCGCCCGGAGGTCCTCGGTGATCTGGTTGCGGATCACCGCGAGGTTCTTTTCACGCTCCGGCGTCCGGTCCCCCACCATCCGCACGATCTCCTCGTAGACCTTGGGGTACAGCGCGGCGAAGGAGAGGTCTTCCAGTTCCCATTTGATCGTGTTCATGCCGAGCCGGTGGGCCAGCGGCGCGAAGATTTCGAGGGTTTCACGCGCCTTGCGGGCCGAAGACTCGGCGGAGACGAAGCGCCAGGTGCGCGCGTTGTGCAGCCGGTCGGCGAGCTTGATCATCAGGACGCGGATGTCTTTGGCCATGGCCACAACCATCTTGCGGACGGTCTCGGACTGGGCGGCCTCACCGAAGCTGACCTTGTCCAGCTTGGTGACGCCGTCCACCAGCATTGCGACTTCCGGGCCGAACTCGCCCTTGAGGTCGTCCAGGGTGTAGGAGGTGTCCTCCACGGTGTCGTGCAGCAGGGCGGCGGCCAGCGTCGTCCCGCTCAGGCCCAGCTCGGCCAGGATGGTCGCAACGGCCACCGGGTGCGTGATGTAGGGGTCCCCGCTCTTGCGCTTTTGCCCGCGGTGGCAGCGTTCCGCCACCACGAAGGCGCGCTGGATGAGCTCGAAGTCGTCCTTGGGGTTGTTGGCCCGCACGGTGCGCAGCAGCGGTTCGAGGATGGGCGAATAGGCGGGTGTTCCGCGGCCGGTCAGGCGCGCGAGCCTGGAGCGGGTACGTTCACGGCGTCCGGGGAAGGTCGGGCGGGTCCCTGAGTTGTCCACCGGAACGGCCGCGTCGGGGCGTCCGGGAGCAGCCAAGCCAGTCTGTGCCCCCTGGCCGGCAGCCTGATCCGCCGGAGCTGCGGGCACCGGCGTCGAACGTTCTTCCAATGAAGCACCTCTCACAACCCGTTAATTATTCAAGTCTATTCCCGTGGCGGGATACTTTTGTAACCGGCGCCCAAAGCCCGACGGGCCGGAGAACGTCGGGGACGTTCTCCGGCCCGTCGGGCGGGTTCGGCGGGACTGGCGGCTAGGCCGTGACCGGGGCCGACTTGGCGGCGTTTTCGGCCCGCCGCTGCTGGACCCGCTTGGCCTGCTTGACCAGATCGGGCTCACCCTGGCGCAGCCAGGCGTACAGCGGGGCGGCGACGAAGATGGTCGCCGCGGTACCGATCAGGATGCCCACGAACAGCGCCAGCGAGAGGTCCCGCAGCGTTCCCGCGCCCAGCAGTCCGGCGCCGATGAAGAGGATGGCACCGACCGGCAGGATGGCCACCATCATGGTGTTGATGGAACGCACCAGGGTCTGGTTGACGGCGAGGTTGACCTCTTCGGCAAAGGTGCGCCGGGTGGAGGACTGCAGTTCGGAGGTGTTCTCGCGGATCTTGTCGAAGACCACCACGGTGTCGTACAGCGAGTAGCTGAGCACGGTGAGGAACCCGATGATGGCCGACGGAGTCACCTCGAAGTCGCTGAGGGAGTACACCCCGGCCGTGACGAACATCGTCGCGGCCATGCCGGCGAGGGCGGACAGCGACATCTTCCAGGTCCGGAAGTACAGCGCCATCAGGACTGCGGCCAGGCCCACGAAGATCGCCAGGCCGATCAGGGCCTGCTTGGTCACGTCCGCGCCCCAGGTGGGTCCGACGAACGTCGAGGTGACCTCGTTGTCGGTCACGCCGTAGGCCTTGGTGAGGCCTTCCTTGACCTTGAGGACCTCTTCGTCGTTCAGCTTGTCCGTCTGGATGCGCATGGTGTTGCCGGCGACGTTCGCGACGCGCGGCAGGCTGCCGGAGACGACCTCCTGGACGGCCTTTTCGCCGAGTGCGGCGTCGCGGTCCTTGACGTTGGACACCGTGAACTCGGAGCCGCCGCGGAACTCGATGCCGAGGTTGAACCCGCCTTTGACGACCGGCAGCAGGATGGACAGGGCGACGGCGACGGCGGCGATCAGGAACCAGATTTTCTTGGAACCGACGAAGTCGTAGGAGCGCTTGCCCGTGTAGAGGTCGTTACCGAAAGTGGCGAAGCTGGCCATTTACTTGCCTTCCTTGGACGCGCTCTTGGAGGAACCGGCGAGCTGCTCCTGCTTTTCCGCGAGACGTCGTTCTGCAATGGTCATCCGGCGTTCGGCCTCGGCCGCGGCACCGGTGTTCTTGGCGCGCGGCGCCGGGACGGGCTTGTCGTCCGGTGTCCGGATCCGTCCGGCGCCCCGGTAGAGGGGCACGGCACGGAGCCGCTTCGGGTCGAGGCCCGAGAACTTGTGGCCCTCCCCGAAGAACTTGGTCCGGGCCAGCACCTGCAGCGTCGGGTGGGTGAACATAAAGACGACGATCAGGTCGGCGATCGCGGTAAGGCCCAGGGTGAAGGCGAAGCCGCGGACGTTGCCCACGGCCACGAAGTACAGCACGAGGGCGGCGAGCAGGTTCACGGCCTTGGAGGCCAGGACGGTCCGCTTGGCGCGCTTCCAGCCGTTTTCCACCGCCGAGACCAGGCCGCGGCCTTCGCGGAGTTCGTCACGGATGCGCTCGAAGTAGACGATGAAGGAGTCCGCGGTCTGGCCGATCGCCACGATGATACCGGCGACACCGGCCAGCGAGAGGCGGTAATTCTCCGTCCAGCCGAGGATGGCGATGGCCAGGTAGGTCAGTGCACCGGCCACGACGAGCGAGGCGACGGTGACGAAGCCGAGCGCCCGGTACTGGAACAGCGAGTAGACCACAACGAGCAGCAGGCCGATCAGGCCGGCCAGCATACCCATCCGGAGCTGCTCGCCGCCGAGGGTGGCAGAGATCTGCTGGTCGCTCTGGATCTCGAAGCTGATCGGCAGGGCGCCGAAGCGCAGCTGGTCGGAGAGGGCCTTCGCGGACTTCTCAGTGAAGCCGCCAGTGATCTGCGGGCGGCCATCGGTGATGACGGCCTGGGACCGCGGCGCGGAAATAACCTGATCGTCCAGGACAATCGCGAACTGCGACTTCGGATCCGAGCCGCTCTGGCCGCCGGCGGCAACGTAGAACTTGTTCAGCCGCTCGGTGATGGTCTTGAACTTGGCCGTGCCCTCGTCGTCGAACTGGATATCGACGGCCCATTCGTTGGTGACCGCACCCTGCGCGCCGCGCTGCAGCTGGAAGGAGGAGGTCTTGATGTTCGACCCCTTGACCTCTACCGGGCCGAGGATGTACTTGATCGCGGGGCGGCCGTCGGAGGCCGGTTCGCAGGTCACGAGCGGCTTGGCCGGGTCGGAGCGTTCCTGCTTGTCCTGTGACGGGTTGACGCAGTCGAGGGCTTCGAACTTCTTGTAGACGTCCGCGGTGACCCAGTTCTCGTCGCTGCTGTTTTCGGGCGCGGCGGTCGGCTTGGGCAGCTTGTCTTCAGGGGTGCGCGCCTCGACAGGCACGGCAGCGCCGTCGCCGGCCTGGATGACCGGGCGGAAGTTCATGTCCGCGGACGCCTGGATCAGCGCGCGGGTCTCTTTGGACGGAGTGCCCGGGAGGCTGACGACGACGTTGCGGCCGGACTGGGTGCTGATTTCGGCTTCCGCGACACCGGAGCCGTCGACGCGCTGGCGGATGATCGCCACAGCCTGGTTGAGCTGTTCTTCGTTAATGCCCGAACCGCCCTCCACCTTGGGCGCCAGGATCATCTGGGTGCCGCCTTCAAGGTCCAGGGCCAGCTTGGGGGCCCAGCTGGCCTGCCCGGCCATCGTGCCGCCGGCCAGGACGGCGGTCAGGACGGCGAGCATTACGCCAAGCCAGACCAGCACCCTGCGGGCTGAGTTTTTGGGGCCAGTTCGTGCCATTGTCGATCTTTCTATTGTTTACGGAGGAACCGCCGGTGCGTCCAGGTCAGGACCGCACCGGCGGATGCCCGCGCACTGAAGCTCCGCGGGGTTGCTCAGGAGGCAGACTAGCTGTCTTTTTTGCCTTCGTCGTTCAGGCGGCGCAGGGTTTCGTCCGGCGTTTCGGTGCGGTGCGTGTCACCGGCGACGGTGGTGCCCTCGACGGCGGAGCCGGGCTCTTCGGTCTTGCCCAGGGTCAGCGAGGAAGCATCGTCGGGAACTACGGTGGGTTCCTCGACGGCGGCAACCGGCTCGACGATCTTGGTAACGGCCTGGCGGTGCACAGTGGCGGTGTTGCCCGGGGAGAGCTCCAGGACAACCTTGTTCTCGGCCTCGTCAATCTCGACGATGCGGCCGAACAGGCCGAAGCTGGTCATGACCTCAACGCCGGGGCCGAACTTCGACTGGAGCTCCGCCTGCTGCTGCTGCGTCTTCTTGTTGCGGCGGAACATCATAAAGACGAACACGCCGAGCATGACGAACAGGAGAATTGTCATTGGATCCAAGGGGAAAGTTCCGTTCTGTACTTGCGAGCTGGTTTTTCAGCAACGTCCGCTTCGCTCCGGGGCCACCTGGCGTGGAACCTGGCAGGAAACCTGGCAGGCCCGTGGCAGAAAACCCTGCCCTGCCATCGGCGGCTAGCGGGAGCCGCGCACGGAAACAAAGGCCCGAACGTGCCGAGCGTCATACCAGTCTAAAGGGAAAAGGTCACTAGCGAGTGCTATTGACTATTACGGATCCATTCCGGATCGGTATCGGCTGCCAACCCGGCCGGCCCGCCGTCGGCGTCTCCGGCCTGGAACAGGTCCAGCGGGTCCTGGCCGAACGCACCGGCCGGCACTGCGAAGCCAAGGTGCGTCCAGGCCGGCGCCAGCGCGATCCGCCCGCGCGGGGTCCGGCCAAGGAGGCCCTCGCGAACCAGGTACGGCTCGGCGACCGTTTCCACGGTCTCGGTTTCCTCACCGACGGCGATGGCCAGGGTGGACAGGCCCACCGGGCCGCCGCCGAACTTGGTGATCAGCGCCTCGAGGACGGCGCGGTCCAGGCGGTCCAGGCCGCGCTTGTCCACTTCGTACATGTCCAGGGCAGCCGAGGCGGACCGCGCGTCGATCTGGTCAACCCCGTGCACCAGCGCCCAGTCCCGGACGCGGCGCAGCAGCCGGTTGGCGATGCGGGGAGTGCCCCGGGACCGGCCGGCGATCTCGCTGAACCCGGCGGAGTTCACCTTCAGGTCCAGCAGCCCCGCCGAACGGCGCAGCACCAGCTCCAGCTCCTCGACGGAGTAGAACTCCAGGTGGCCGGTAAAACCGAACCGGTCCCGCAGCGGCCCGGGCAGCAGCCCGGCGCGGGTGGTGGCGCCCACGAGGGTGAACGGCGGCAGTTCCAACGGAATCGCGGTGGCGCCGGCGCCCTTGCCGACGACGATGTCGACGCGGAAGTCCTCCATCGCCATGTAGAGCATTTCTTCGGCCGGGCGGGACATGCGGTGGATCTCGTCGAGGAAAAGGACTTCCCCTTCGGAGAGCGAGGACAGGATGGCGGCCAGGTCCCCGGCGTGCTGGATCGCCGGCCCGCTGCTGATCCGCAGCGGGGCGTTCATCTCGGCCGCGATGATCATGGACAGCGTGGTCTTGCCCAGGCCGGGCGGACCGGACAGCAGCACGTGGTCGGCGCTGCGCCCGCGCATCCGGGAGGCCTCCAGCACCAGCGAGAGCTGCTTGCGGACCCGGTGCTGGCCCACAAAATCGTGCAGGTTCTTGGGGCGGAGGGCGGCCTCGATGGCCCGTTCCTCCGGTTCCTCTCCCCCGGCGACGAGCGACGGCTCAGCCACGGGCGCCTACGCGGTTCCCGGCGCGGGCGCCGTCCTGGCCCAGCCAGCGCAGCGTGGCACGGAGGATTTCCGCGACGTTGCCGGCCTCGGCGAGTTCCGGCGAGTCCGCCAGCGACTTGTCGATGCTGGAGGTCGCGTCTTTCTCGGACCAGCCGAGGCTGGTCATGGCGGCCACCACCTGCGGCTTCCACACGGCTTCGGCGGACCGGGCCGTGACGCCGGCGTCGGCGTGACCCGGGGTGCCGTGCGGCACCAGCTTCCCGGCCAGTTCGAGCACGATCCGGCCGGCGACCTTGGGGCCAATGCCGGGGACCTTGGTGAAGGCCTTGCCGTCGCCGGAGTGCGCGGCCACCCGGATCGCTTCGGGGTCGTGGACGGCCAGCACGGCCAACGCCAGCCGCGGCCCCACGCCGCTGACGCTCAGCAGCACGTCGAAGACCTCGCGCTCGTCGTCGGTGGCGAAGCCGAAGAGGGTGAGCGAGTCCTCCCGGACGATCAGGGAGGTGAACAGTTTGCCCTCGTCCCCGACGCGGAGCCGGCTGAGGGTCTGCGGGGTGGCGTTGACACTCATGCCGGCGCCGTTCAGGTCGATCACCGCCGAGGACAGGCCGACGTGCGCTACGGTTCCGCGGAGAAAACTGATCAAGGCCTGGCTCCTGGTCTTACAGCTGGTTCAGGTCCAGCTGGGTCAAGCCGGCTGGCATGAATCTGCAAGCACCGGCTATCCGAACATATCTACGAATACCCTAGCAAGGGCCCGGACATTTAACGCGCCATTCAGCGTGCACGGCGCGCTTTGGCCTCGGCGTCGGCCCAGGCGCGCTGCGCGGGCGTGAGGGACTGGCTGCCCGGGCCGGTCGTGACTGCGCCGCTACTGGACGTGCCGCTGCCGGACCGCCACGCGTGGGTGATCGCCAGCGCCAGGGCGTCGGCGGCATCGGCCGGCCGCGGCGGGGCGTCTAGCCGGAGGATCTTGGTGACCAGCTTGGTGACGGCCTCCTTGTTGGAGGTCCCGCTGCCAGTCACTGCGGCCTTGACCTCGGAGGGCGTGTGCAGCGCCACCGGGATCCCCCGGCGCGCGGCGGCGGCGATCACCACGCCGGAGGCCTGGGCGACGCCCATCACCGTACTGACGTTGAGCTGGGAGAAAACACGTTCGACGGCGAGGACCTGCGGCTCGTACCGATCCAACCACTCGTCGATGGAGGTGGCGATGACCAGCAGCCGCTGGTCCAGGCTTTCCTCCGGGGAGGTGCCGACGACGCCGAAGGCCACCATGGTGGCGCGGCGGTTCTTCTCGACGTCCACGACGCCGATCCCGCAGCGGGTGAGGCCCGGATCGACACCGAGGACGCGAAGGGTCACTCGGCTTCCAGTGCGGCCTGCACTTCATCGCTGAGGTCGGCGTTGCTGTACACGTTCTGGACGTCGTCGAGTTCTTCGAGGGCATCGACGAGCTTCATGAACTTCTTGGCGGCGTCGAGGTCCAGCGGCACCTGCATGGAGGGCACAAATTCGGCCTCGTCGGTGTCGTAGTCGATCCCGGCTTCCTTGAGCGCGTCCCGGATGGCCTGCAGGTCGGTCGGTTCGGAGTGGATCTCGAAGCTGTCGCCGTTGTCCTTGACTTCTTCGGCGCCGGCGTCGAGCACCGCCATCAGCACGTCGTCCTCGGTCAGGCCGTTCTTCGGCAGCGAGACAACACCCTTGCGGGAGAACAGGTAGCTGACCGAGCCGGGATCGGCGATGGTTCCGCCGTTGCGGGAAATGGCAAGCCGGACCTCGGAGGCGGCACGGTTCTTGTTGTCTGTGAGGCACTCGATCAGCAGCGCCGAGCCCTGCGGGCCGCGGCATTCGTACATGATCTCGGTGTAATCCACGACCTCGCCGGTGAGGCCGGCGCCGCGCTTGATGGCGCGGTCGATGTTGTCAGCGGGAACCGAGGTCTTTTTGGCCTTGGTGACGGCAAGTTCCAGGCTCGGGTTGCCGGCGAGGTCGGGTCCGCCCATGCGCGCGGCAACTTCGATGTTCTTGATCAGCTTGGCGAACGACTTGGCCCGGCGGCTGTCCAGGATGGCCTTCTTGTGCTTGGTCGTCGCCCATTTGGAGTGGCCTGACATGCTTTACGCTTCTCCTCTGATCATTCGAATAAAGAGTTCATGCACGCGCTTCTCCCCCGTCACTTCCGGGTGGAAGGAGGTGGCCAGCAGCTTGCCGGAACGCACTGCAACAATTCTAGCCGTCCCGTCGAGGGATTCCGGGTGGCCGGCCTTGGACGGTTCCACCTGGGCCAGGACTTCGACGCCCGCGCCGACGCGTTCCACCCAGGGTCCGCGGATGAACACCGCGTGCACCGGGGCCACTGTGCCGTCCTCGGCGCTGAACTCCAGCCCCTTGAACTCCAGGTCGGTCTCGAAGGACTCGCGCTGCCGGCCGAACGCGTTGCGGCGCACCGTGATGTCCAGGCCGCCGAAGGTCTGCTGCGGGTTTCCGGCGAGGTCGGTTGCGGGGTCGGCGATCTCCTCGGCCAGCAGGATCATCCCGGCGCAGGAGCCGTAAACAGGCAGCCCTGCCCGGATCCGGTCCCGCAGCGGATCCCTGAGCTCAAAGATCCGGGCCAGCTTGTCGATGGTGGTCGATTCCCCGCCGGGAATGATGAGGCCGTCGAGGCCGTCCAGCTCGGCGGGGCGACGGACACCAATGCCGGCGGCGCCGGCAGCTTCCACGGCGTGCAGGTGTTCGCGGAAGTCGCCCTGGAGCGCCAGGACGCCGATCCGCAGGCCCGATCCCACGCGGGAAGGAGGCGGCGTAAGGGGGGTGGTCATCCTGCCAGCATAGTCCGCGGGGCCCGCCGGGCCGCACCGGGGCGTGCCCCGGGACCGGGTTCCATGCCTCCGCTGGGATATATTACAAAGCATGCTCTACTTCAGCGTTCCGCTCGGCAAGCTCGTCCGCCGGGTCTCCCGGCTCCGGGGCGGAGGCTCCGCTCTTCCCGGCCTGGTAGTCGAAAAAATCGACCCCGGCTTTATGCAGCGGACGCTGTCCACACTGCCGCTGGGAGTCGCCGTCGTCAGCGGGACAAACGGCAAAACCACCACCACCAAGATGGTCGTGGAGCTGCTGGAAAGCCAAGGCCTGAAGGTCTTCACCAACCGGACCGGCAGCAACTTCACGCGCGGCGTCGCCGCGGCGCTCCTCGGCGAGGTGGACTTGCGCGGCCGGCTCGACGCCGACGTAGCCGTCCTTGAACTGGACGAGGCCCACGCCGTGCACTTCGTCAACAAGGTTCCGCCGCGCTACTGCCTGCTGCTGAACGTGCTCCGCGACCAGCTGGACCGCTTCGGCGAGATCGACAAGACAGCGGAGCTGCTGCAGCACATCGCGGCCAAGACCACCGGCACCGTGGTGCTGAACCGCGAGGACCCGCGCGTCGCCCGGATCGCAAATACGCTTAACGGCCCCGAGGTGCTCTACTTCGGCCTCGACGAGTCGCTGCTGAGCACCTTCCCGAACGACGACGAGCTGCGGGCCGCGCCGGGCAGCCCGGTGCCGCCGGCCCCGGCCAAGCCGCAGGCCGACGTCGTCCTCCGCCGGGTGGGCGCCGATGACGCCGACTTCGAGTACGACGGCGCCACGGTCACCACCGGCATGAAACTCCGCGGCGTCTACAACATCTTCAACGCGGCCGCGGCCCTGACCCTGGCCCGGGCCATCACCGGGGCCCGAGGCACCGGTACCGACCACGCCGGGCTGCTGGCGGCCCTCGCCAACGTCGCGCCGGCGTTCGGCCGCGGCGAAAGCCTGGTGGTGGACGGCCTGCCGCTGGAGCTTGTCCTGGTCAAGAACCCCAGCGGCTTCCGGCTCGGCCTGAAGTCCTTCCCGGCCACCGGCTACGCGACCATGATCGCGATCAACGACAACTACGCGGACGGACGCGACATGTCCTGGCTCTGGGACGTGGAATTCGACACCCTGCGCGAGGGCGGCGTGGACCAACTCACCGGCTCCCGCGCCTTCGACATGGCCCTGCGGCTGCAGTACGACGACGTTCCGATCGGCGCCGTCGACACAGACATCGCCCCCGCCCTGGCCACCTTCATCCGCGGGGCGAAGGACCAGCCGAAGCGGATCTTCTGCACCTACACCGCCATGCTGGCCATCCGCCGCGAGCTGGCCAAAATCACCACAGTTGAGGTGGTCTCATGACCCCCGCATCCCCCGACACCCCGGACGGGCTCTCCTTCGGCCATGTTCTGCCGCCCGAAGAGTCCGCTTCCCCAAGCAAGGGCACCATCCGCGTGGTGCAGCTCTATCCGCGGGATATGAACATCTACGGCGACTGGGGCAATGCGCTGGTCCTGGCCCAGCGGCTGCGCTGGCACGGGTACACCCCGGAACTGCTCGAATACAACGTGGGTGACGACTTCCCAACCGACGTGGACCTGATCGTGGGCGGCGGCGGCCAGGACAGCGGCCAACTGGTGATCCAGGACGATCTGCTCTCCCGTGAAACGGTCCTCAAGGAGCTCGCCGAGGACGGCACACCTATGCTAGTGATCTGCGGGCTCTACCAGCTGTTCGGAAAGTTTTTCAAGACCCGGACCGGCTCCGTGATCCCCGGCATCGGCGTTCTGGACGTGGAGACCCACGGCACGGACGAGCGGCTGATCGGCAACGTCTCGGTGTCCTCCCCCGAGTTCGGCACCGTGCTGGGCTACGAGAACCACAGCGGCCAGACCACGCTGGGCCCCGGCGTCACGCCGCTGGGCACCACGGCCAAGGGCACCGGCAACAACAGCAGCGACGGCCAGGAGGGTGCCCGCTACCGCAACATCGTGGCCAGCTACCTGCACGGCTCACTGCTGCCCAAGAACCCGGCGCTGGCCGACTTCCTGATCAAGACCGCCGTGGAGCGCAAATACGGCACCTTCGTGCCCGGCGACCCGGACGACTCCTACGCCGCGCTGGCCCGGGAGCACGCGGCCCGCCGCCCCCGCTAACGCCCGGCCTATGATCCTGGTTGCCCGCGACAGCCCGGCCCTCCCCGACGTCCGGAACCTGCTGGAGGAACACCTGGCCGACATGTTAGCGACGTCACCGGCCGAGAGTGTGCATGCCCTGGGCCTCGGGGCGCTGGCCGGCCCGGACATCACCTTCTGGACCGCCCGCGACAGCGCTGTGCCGGGCGGCGCAGTGCTGCTCGGCTGCGGGGCGCTGAAGGAACTTGGTGCGGAGGACGGGGAAATCAAGTCGATGCGGACGGCGCAGCACGCCCGCGGCCGCGGCATCGCCGCACTGGTCCTTCGTCGGATCCTGGACGAGGCCCGCCTGTGCGGCTACCGGCGACTGTTTCTCGAAACCGGGTCTCAGGAGTTCTTCGCCCCGGCGCGGAGGCTCTACGCGCGGCACGGCTTCGTCCCGTGCCCGCCGTTCGCCGGTTACCAGCCCGATCCCAACAGTGTGTTTATGGTCCGCAGCCTTGCGGACGCCCTCCCCGGCTGACGGTCAGCGCCGCCGGCCTCAGGCGCCGGCGCCGCTGTTGCGCAGCAGCCCGGCCAACTCGGCGGGGCGGGTCGCGGGCCACCAGTGGCCGCTGTCCACCCGCACCACTGTCAGGTCCTCCACCCAGGCCTCGAGCCCCTCCACCAGGTCCGGGGACAGGAACGGGTCACGGGTCGGCACCACCACCTGCACCGGTATGGTGACCGTGGCGCGTGCGGCCGGCGTGGGCCGGTTGCGGCCGGGACCGAAGTTGGCCCGGTAGAGGGCCAACCCGCGGACCGGGTCGTTCCCGACACCGCGCTTGGCCAGTTGTTCGTAACGCCGGGTGAGGAACAGCCGCCAGGCGGCCTCGGGCAGCACCGGGACCAGGAAGGCCGCGATATACCAGCTGCGCATCAACTGCCCGGCCAACTGGGGCCAGCCGCGTGGGTTCCGGAACCGTGTGCGCACCCAGCGCGCGAAGTGGCCCAGGTCCGGCCCGGAGATGCTCGAATACCGGCTGATCACGGCGGCGGCTCGTGGATCCTGCACGGCGGCCCAGCCCTGGATGGAGCCCCAGTCGTGCCCGACGAGGTGGACGCGGGCGGCGCCGGTGGCCGCCAGGACGGCGAACAGGTCATCCACCAGCGCTGCCAGCGTGAAGTCGCCCGGGCTTGCCAGGACGGCGGACGTGCCGGCGTTGCGCGTGTCGTAGGCGATCAGGTGGTGCGTCGGCGCCAGCTCCCGGATGGCAGGCAGGAACACCCGGTGGTCGTCCGGGTAGCCGTGCACGAAGACCAGGGTCGCCACGTCCGGGCCGGGCTGCCGGCCGTATTCGAAGACGGCCAGTTCCGCCCCGCGCGCCGCGACGCACCGCCGTCGTTCCATCATTGTGTCCATGCCTACCGTTCCTTCGTGATCAGCAGTTCGTGGGCGCCGGCGGCTGCCGCCCCCATCGATTCGACCACGGTTTTGGTTCGCAGCCGGGTGGCCGCGTCGGCGGCGGCTCCGGCGCAGGGGCCCTGCGGGGCGTCGGTGGCGACCGAGCACCAGCGGTAGGGCCCGCGGACGATGACCGACGGCGCCCAGGCCAGGTCGGACGCGGTCCACGTGCCGGCGGCGTCCTGGCTGAACTGGGCCCGGACCAGCAGTCCCTCGTTGTTCACCACGTAGCTCGGCGAGAGTTCGGTGATCCCGTTGCCGAGGCCGTAGACAATCCAGGTTCCTTTGTACCGTTCGATCGGGAGTACCGAGTGGGTGTGGTGGCCGTAGACCATGGTGAACTGGCCGCTGTCCGCCAGGGCGTGCGCGACGCGCTGCTGCTCGGCGTTGGGCACGCTCGAGTACTCGTCCCCGGCGTGCATCGCCCCAAGGACGATGTCGGCGCCGAGGGATCTCGCCTTTTTGGCCTTGGCGATCATGGCGGCGGGGTCCAGCATGTCCACCTGCCAGGCAGCTTCCGGGACCTGGCCGTTCAGCCCGTAAGTGCCTTCGATCACGGCAATCTTCGCCGCGGCGGTCGGCAGGATCATGATGCCCTGGGAGTCGGCTTCGCTGCGGTAGGACCCGGTGTGCTGCAGCCCGGCGGCGTCGAGGGCATCCAGCGTGCGGACCAGCCCGGCGGTGCCGCGGTCAATCGTGTGGTTGCTCGCGGTGGTGCAGGCCTGGTAGCCCACCTGCCGGGCAGCGGTGGTGATCTCCGGCGGGACGTTGAACGACGGGTAGGCGGAGAACGGCCCCGTGGGGCCGGCCACCGGCGTTTCCTGGTGGCAGATCGCGAGGTCGCTCTTCTCGATGTACCTGCGCTGGCCTTCCAGCAGCGGTCCGAAGTCCAGGCCCTTGGCGCCGGTGGCCAGGGCGTCCGCACGCGCCTGTTCCCAGAGCTGGGCGTGGACCAGCATGTCCCCGGTGACCAGGACCGACGTGCAGCGGACAGCCGCGCAGGCCGGTCCCTTGCCGGGCGTCGGGGTGGGGGTGGGCGAAGGAGTCAGCGAGGCCGACGGCGTCGCGGTTTCCGTGGTGGACCCGGTCGTGGCTGCGGCGCCTGAGGTGGAAGCATTGCCGTCCGGGCGGGCACCGACGCCGCAGGATGCCAGGGAAACTGCCAGGAGGAATGCTGCTGAGACGGCGAGGAGGCGTCCGCGCAACGTGGAAGGGATGGGTCGCATGCGGCAATCCTACGGTGGGCCAGATCACAACACGCTTAGCGATTCGTTGAGAACTCCGGCCTCACATGAAAGAGTCATTTCATGACCAATCCCCTGTTGAGCCCCAGCCCCCTGCCCTACGGACTGCCGCCTTTCGCGGACATCGAGGCGCCGCACTACGCCGAAGCGGTCGAGGCCGGCCTGGCCGAACACCTCGCCGAGATCCAGGCGATCGTTGACGATCCCGAGCCTGCGACCTTCGAGAACACGGCGCTGGCGATGGAGCGCTCCGGACAGCTGCTGCAGCGGGCCGCGGCGTCCTTCTTCACCCTGGTCTCCGCGGACGCGTCGGAGGAAATCCGCGAACTGGAAACCCGCCTCTCCCCCGGCTTCTCGGCCCACCAGGACGCCGTTTACCTGAACCGTGGCCTGTTCGAGCGCTTCGCGGCCATCAACACCGACCGGCTCGACGCCGAATCCAGCCGGCTGGTGGAGGAGTATCTCAAGGAGTTCCGCCAGTCCGGCATCCAGCTCGAGCCGGCAGGCCAGGAACGGCTGAAGGCCATCAACGCCGAGCTGTCCACCCTGGGCACCGAGTTTGGCCAGCGCGTCAAGGAAGGCATGAAGTCCGCCGCGCTGCGGCTGGACGACGCCGCGGAGCTCGCCGGTCTCCCCGCCGACGACGTCGCCAGCGCCGCCGAAGCCGCGCGCACCGCCGGGCACGAGGGGAAGTACCTCCTCACCCTGATCCAGCCCAGCA
Organism: Arthrobacter sp. SlRoot2-15; assembly: GCF_059739345.1. Classification (NCBI taxonomy): domain Bacteria; kingdom Bacillati; phylum Actinomycetota; class Actinomycetes; order Micrococcales; family Micrococcaceae; genus Arthrobacter; species Arthrobacter sp. SlRoot2-15. The sequence goes on along the minus strand of NZ_AP046058.1, from coordinate 3,489,957 downwards.
ACCAGCCCGCCCTGGCCGCCCTGGAGAACCGGGAGGTGCGGCGCCGGCTCTACGAGGCCTCGATCGGCCGCGGCAGCGGCGGCGGCAGCCTCGACGTGCTGGACCTGGTCAAGGACATGGTCCGGCTCCGCGCCGAAAAGGCCGGCCTGCTCGGCTTCGCCAACTTTGCCGAGCTCAGCGTGGACCAGCAAACCGCCCCCGATTTCGAAGCCGTCCAGGCCATGATGAACCGCCTGGCCCCGGCCGCGGTTCGGAACGCCGACGCCGAGGCCGAGGCGCTGGCTGAGGTGGCCGGCCACCCGCTGGAAGCCTGGGACTGGGCCTTCTATTCGGCCCGGGTGAAGCGCGAACGGTACTCCGTGGACGAGCAGGCCCTGCGGCCGTACTTCGAGCTGGACCGGGTGCTGAACGACGGCGTGTTCTTCGCCGACAATGCCCTCTACGGCATCACCTTCCACGAACGCACCGATCTGGCCGGCTACCACCCGGATGTCCGGGTCTGGGAAGTGAAGAACTCCGACGGGACCGACCTCGGCCTGTTCCTGGGCGACTACTACACCCGGGATTCCAAGCGCGGCGGGGCCTGGATGAACTCGCTCGTGGAGCAGTCCGGGCTGTTGAACACCCGGCCGGTGGTGATCAACAACCTGAACATCTCCAAGCCGCCGGCCGGCGAGCCCACGCTGCTGACCCTCGATGAGCTGCGGACGACCTTCCACGAATTCGGCCACGCCCTGCACGGGCTGTTCTCCTCCGTGACGTACCCGCGGTTCGCCGGCACCTCCGTCCCGCGGGACTTCGTCGAGTACCCCTCGCAGGTCAACGAAATGTGGATCATGTGGCCCGAGGTGCTGGCCAACTACGCCCGGCACCACACCACCGGCGAACCGCTGCCGCAGGACGCGGTGGACAAGCTCAACGAGGCAGCGCTGTGGGGCGAGGGCTTCGGCACCACCGAGTACCTTGGCGCGGCGCTGCTGGACCTCGCATGGCACGTGCTCGACGGCACCGACATCCCGGAGGACGCACTGGAGTTCGAGGCCAAGGCCCTGGCCGCGGCCGGTGTGGCGCACAGCCTGATCCCGCCGCGCTACCGGACCGGCTACTTCCAGCACATCTTCGCCGGCGGTTGGTACGCCGCGGGGTACTACTCCTACATCTGGAGCGAGGTGCTCGACGCCGAGACGGTCGAATGGTTCAAGGACAACGGCGGTCTCAACCGGGCCAACGGCGACTTCTTCCGGGCCGAACTGCTCTCGCGCGGCAACAGCCGCGACCCGCTGGAGTCCTTCCGGGCCTTCCGCGGCCGCGACGCCCGGCTCGAACCGCTGCTCAAGCGCCGCGGCCTGGACTAATAGTTCCCGCCCCCAACTGACTAGCAGCTCGGGCCGTTCTGGGGCGCGAAAACGGCCTGAGCTGCGACTTAGTTGGGCAGATAGACGACGACGGCGGCGGGTCACCTAACAAAGGTGACCCGCCGCCGTCGCACTTTAATCAGGAGCGCAAGGCGCAGGGCGGTGTGATCCGGCGGCGTGCGTAAAAGGGGCCCCGCGCCCCAACCAGCAGCTGAGCTGCCAATAACGCGCGGGGAATAGCACGCAGAGGATCAGCGCCGTCCGGCGCCCCCAAATGCGCGAACTACCAGCCGCGCTCGGCGAGGCGGTGCGGCTGCGGGATCTCGTCGACGTTGATGCCCACCATGGCCTCGCCCAGGCCGCGGGAGGCCTTGGCAATTTCGTCCGGGTCGTCGAAGAAGGTGGTGGCCTTCACGACGGCGGCGGCGCGCTGGGCCGGGTTGCCGGACTTGAAGATGCCGGAGCCGACGAACACACCGTCGGCGCCGAGCTGCATCATCATGGCGGCGTCCGCCGGGGTGGCGATGCCGCCGGCGGTGAACAGCACAACCGGGAGCTTGCCGGTGGAGGCAACTTCCTTGACCAGTTCGTACGGGGCCTGCAGTTCCTTGGCGGCGACGTAGAGCTCGTCCTCGGGCAGCGCGGCCAGCTTCAGGATCTCGGCGCGGATCTGGCGCATGTGGGTGGTGGCGTTGGAGACGTCGCCGGTGCCGGCCTCACCCTTGGAGCGGATCATTGCCGCGCCCTCGTTGATGCGCCGGAGCGCTTCGCCCAGGTTCGTGGCGCCGCAGACGAAGGGAACGGTGAACTTCCACTTGTCGATGTGGTTGGTGTAGTCGGCCGGGGTGAGGACCTCGGACTCGTCGATGTAGTCGACGCCGAGGGACTGCAGGACCTGGGCCTCGACGAAGTGGCCGATGCGGGCCTTCGCCATGACCGGCACGGAGACGGCGTCGATGATCTTGTCGATCATGTCCGGGTCGCTCATGCGGGAGACGCCGCCCTGGGCGCGGATGTCGGCGGGGACGCGTTCGAGCGCCATCACGGCCACGGCACCGGCGTCTTCGGCGATGCGGGCCTGCTCGACGTTGACGACGTCCATGATGACGCCGCCCTTGAGCATCTCCGCCATGCCGCGCTTGACGCGGCTGCTGCCCGTAACGTTCTTGGCGGACGCGCCGGCTTCGCTGCTTACATCAGGTGTAGACACAAAAACCCCTATGGGTAGATAGATGACCTCACCGGGGCGCGGGCGGCACGCAGACGACAATCTCGCATACACCGGCTCGCACACACCGGATTACCGGGAACCATTGGCCGGTAAGGCTAATACTAGTCCCACGCCACGGCCGGGTTGAATTCCGGTTACAGCCTCAGGCGGCCTGCTCGGTGGCGGTGTCGCGGGCCTCGTCCAGCGACTGCCGGTGCACGGCGGCGATGCGCTGCACCACCGTCACAAAACTGGCCAGGCCGAGCAGGCAGAGGGTGGCGAACAGGACCACGGTGGGGAGCCCGACACCGGTGAGTCCGGTGACCACCAGGACGGACACCAGCCGTTCGGCGCGCTCCGCGATGCCGACGTTCGCGTGGTACCCCAGCGCCTCTGCCTTCGCCCGGGCGTAGGACACCACCATGCCCAGCACCAGGCAGACGACGGCGGCGATGGCGATGGGGGTGTCGGCGCCGCCGGTGAAATACCAGATGGCGACGCCGGCGAACAGCGCGCCGTCGGCGACGCGGTCCAGGGTGGAATCCAGGAAGTTGCCCCAGCGTCCGCCGCGTTCCTGCATCCGGGCCATGATGCCGTCGATGACGTCGGAGAAGATGAACGCGGTGATGAAGAGCGTCCCCCACCAGAGTTGGCCGAGGGGGTAGAACACGAGGGCACCGACCACAACGCCGGCGGTGCCGACGATCGTAACGGCGTCGGGTGAGACACCGATCCGCAGCAGCCAGCGGGCCAGCGGCGAGAACAGGGCGGTGAAGAAGCCGCGTGCGTGCTTATTCAGCATCCGTCGCCCCGGTCTCGGTCGCGGTCGGCTCCGGCCACGCCTCGGCGACCTGTTGGCGGACCTCGCCGAGCGTCTGGGTGATCGCCTTGGTCTGCGCGATGATCGGGAAGAAATTGCCGTCCCCGCCCCAGCGCGGCACCACATGCTGGTGCAGGTGGCCCGCGACACCGGCGCCGCCGGTCACGCCCTGGTTCATGCCGAGGTTGAAGCCGGTGGGGTTGGCGACCTTGCGCAGCACCCGCATGGCCGTCTGGGTCAGCTCGGCGAACTCCGCGGTCTCCTCGACGGTCAGGTCGGTGTAATCGGGAATGTGCCGGTACGGGCAGACCAGCAGGTGGCCCGGGTTGTACGGAAAGAGGTTCAGCACCACGTAGCTGGTCCGCCCGCGGTAGACGATCAGGGAGTCGTCGTCCTCGCGTTCGGGCGCAACGCAGAAGGGACAGTCATCCGGGTTCTTGAACTGGTGCTGGCCGCCCTTGATGTAGGCCATGCGGTGCGGAGTCCACAGGCGCTGGAAGGCGTCCGGCACCCCGGCCAGGCCAAAGTCGTCGGTGATGCCCTCGTCCCCCGGGTATCCCGGGACAGCGCCTGTGGTCTCCTGCACGTGCTGCTCCCCCGCTAGCTGGTCCGGTTGCGGACGGCGTCAACGATCCGGCGGACAGCTTCGGCCACGGGCACGCCGTTGTCCTGGCTGCCGTCACGGAACCGGAAGGACACGGCGCCGGCCTCGGCGTCGTCCCCGCCGGCGATCAGCACAAACGGGATCTTGTCCTTGCTGGCGGTGCGGATCTTCTTCGGGAAGCGGTCCGAGGAGATGTCCACCTCGGCCCGGATCCCGGCGGCCTTGAGCTGGTCGACGACGTCGAACATGTAGTCGTTGAAGGCCTCCGCCACGGGGATGCCGACCACCTGGACCGGAGCCAGCCAGGCCGGGAAGGCCCCGGCGTAGTGCTCGGTCAGGACACCCATGAACCGTTCGATCGAGCCGAAGAGGGCGCGGTGGATCATGACCGGGCGCTGGCGGGTGCCGTCGGCGGCCTGGAACTCGAGCTCGAAGCGCTCGGGCAGGTTGAAGTCCAGCTGGATGGTGGACATCTGCCAGGTCCGGCCGATGGCATCGCGTGCCTGCACCGAGATCTTGGGGCCGTAGAACGCGGCTCCGCCCGGATCCGGGACCAGTTCCAGTCCGGATTCCTTGGCGACCTCCTCGAGGGTGCGGGTGGCTTCCTCCCAGACCTCGTCCGAGCCCACGGACTTCTCCGGGTCCTTGGTGGAGAGTTCCAGGTAGAAGTCCTCCAGTCCGTAGTCCTTGAGCAGGCCGAGGACGAAGTTCAACGTCTTGGTGAGCTCGTCCTTCATCTGCTCACGGGTGCAGTAGATGTGGGCGTCGTCCTGGGTCATGCCCCGGACGCGGGTGAGGCCGTGCACAACGCCGGACTTCTCGTAGCGGTACACGGAGCCGAATTCGAAGAGCCGGAGCGGCAGTTCGCGGTAGGAGCGGCCGCGGGACCGGAAGATCAGGTTGTGCATGGGGCAGTTCATCGGCTTCAGGTAGTAGTCCTGGCCGGGCTTGCGCACGGTGCCGTCCTCGTTGAGTTCCGCATCGATGTGCATCGGGGGGAACATGCCCTCGCGGTACCAGTCCAGGTGGCCGGAGACTTCGTAGAGGTGGCCCTTGGTGATGTGCGGGGTGTAGACGAACTCGTAGCCGGCGTCGACGTGGCGCTGGCGGGAGTAGTCCTCCATGGCCTTGCGGATGATGCCGCCCTTGGGGTGGAACACGGGCAGGCCAGAGCCCAGTTCGTCCGGGAAGGAGAACAGGTCCAGCTCGGCGCCGAGCTTGCGGTGGTCGCGGCGCTCGGCCTCGGCGATCCGCTCCTGGTAGGCCTTGAGGGCTTCCTTGGTGGGCCACGCGGTGCCGTAGATGCGCTGGAGCTGCTTGTTCTTTTCGCTGCCGCGCCAGTAGGCCGCGGAGGAGCGGGTCAGAGCGAAGGCGTTGGAGATCAGCTTGGTGTTGGGCAGGTGCGGTCCGCGGCACAGGTCGCACCAGAGAGTGGTGCCTTCCTTGCGCTCGACGTTGTCGTAAATGCTCAGCTCGCCGGCGCCCACTTCCACGGAGGAGCCGTCGGCGTCGGAACCGGCGCCCTTGAGGCCGATCAGTTCGAGCTTGTACGGCTCGTCCTTCATGGCCTCGCGCGCCTCGTCCTCGGAAACGACCCGGCGGACGAACTTCTGGTTCTGGTTGATGATCTTCTGCATCATCTTTTCCAGGGTCTTCAGGTCCTCCGGGGTGAACGGTTCTTCGACGTCGAAGTCGAAGTAGAACCCGTCGGTGATGTACGGGCCGATGCCGAGCTTCGCGTCGGGGCGCAGCTGCTGCACGGCCTGGGCCATCACGTGGGCGGTGGAGTGGCGCAGCACGTTGAGGCCGTCCGGGGACTCGATGGTGACGCCCTCGACCGTGGCGCCCTCGGGCAGCGGCTGGTCCAGGTCCTTGAGTTCGCCGTTGACGCGGGCTACAACAACGTCGCGGCGCTCAAAAAAGAGTTCCGCGCCGGTGGTCCCGGTAGTCACCTTGGTCTCTTCGCCGTCGACGAGAAGGGTGATCTGCTGGGCATCTGACACGGGTGTCTCCTATTCAAAGTTAAGGCTTCGTAGCTTGTGGCGTACGGGGACCACAGCCAGCCTCGTCCATGCTATCGGGTTCCGGATAGGCCAACCAACGCGGCCCGCCGCCTGTCGACCGCCGGCCGGCCGCCGTTTAATGGCAGTTCGGCGGCGGTTCAGCCACCCATGCCGGTGATGGCGAGGTGGCGCCGGATGCCGTCCAGCGGGCCCGGCTCGGAGGGTTCCGACGGCGGCGTTGTGCCGGCCCCACCTGCCCCGCCGGCCGCCGCAGCGGGGAAGGGCAGGGTCTCGGTGCGGCTGAGGTCCCAGGCCAGGGAGGCGCTGATGCTGATGCCGCGCGGCCCGGTCCGCCGGGTGGTGCCGCGGATCAGCAGCAACCGGGTCCCGAAGAGCAGCGGGCCGGACTGCTCCTGGGCCTCGTGGAAGAAGACCGAGTCCACGCAGCCGGTGCCGTCATCGATGCTGATGAACACCACCCGCCGACCGCCGCGCATCGGCGGGGTCTGGGTGGCCACCCGGACCCCGGCCACCAGCACCTCGGTGCCGTTGCGCAGCCCCAGCAGCTGATCCGCCGTCGTGACGCCAAGTTTCTGCAGCAGGGGCCGGTGGCTGGCCATCAGGTGGCCGCTGACGTCCAGGGCCATCAGGTCCAGTTCTGCCCGGACAGTCTCCACCAGTGTGGGGGCCGGCAGCCCGGACTTGATGTTTTTGAGCTCGACGTCGCCCAGCGGCAGGGCCAGCTGCCCCTCAATGACCTCGACACCCTTGCGTTGCGCCCTGCCCTGGAGCTGCTGCAGGTGCTGGACCAGGTCAGCCCGGTTGGCGGTTCCGCCGGAGGACCGGTGCAGCGAGTCGAAGGCGCCCAGCTGGGCCAGGCGCTGGATGCTCGGTTTGCTGATCCGGGAGCGTGCCCGCAGGTCCGCAAGGGAGTCATAGGGTTGGCCGGCCACGATCCTCTTCAGCTCGGCCCCGGAGAGCCCGAAAATGCCGTTGAGGCTCAGCCGGATGCCGAGCTTGCCCCGGTCCGGACCGGTTTCCACACGCTCCACCCGGTATTCGGCCTGGCTGCGGTTGATGTCCAACGGCAGGATGGGGATCCCCAGCCGGCGGGCCTCTGCCACCAGCAGCCGCTTCGGGTACATGCCTGGGTCATGTTCCCAGAGCCCGGCAAGGAAAGCCTCGGGGTGGTGGGTCTTGAGCCAGGCCGACTGGTAGGTGGGGACGGCGAAGGCGGCGCCGTGGGCCTTGCAGAAACCGAAGCTGCCGAAAGCCTTCAGGGTCCCCCAGACCTTGTCCACCACCTCGGGCGTGTAGTTCCGGATCCGTGCCTCGCGGCGGAAGAACTCCTCCACCTTGGCTTCGAGCACCTCATTGCCGAGGGCGCGCCGGAATTCATCGGCCCGGGCCAGCCCGCACCCGGTCATCACGTCGAAGGTTTTGAGGATCTGTTCGTGGAAGACCGTCACCCCGTGGGTCTCCTGCAGCACCGGTTTGAGGTCCGGATGCGGGTAGACCTCCGGCGCAAAGCCGTGTCGGTGCTCCAGGAAGGGACGGACCATGTCCGACTTCATCGGCCCGGGCCGGAACAGCGAGATATCGATGATGAGGTCGTTGAATTCCCGTGGAGCCAGCTTGCCGATCAGTTCCCGCTGCCCCGGTGACTCGATCTGGAAACAGCCTAGGGTATGGGTGCTGCGGATCAGCTCATAGGTGGGTTCGTCGTCGAGCGGGACGGCGTTGAGGTCGATCGTCCCGTCCGCGGCGATGTAGTCCGGTCCGGCGCCCTCCGGCCCCGCCGGGTGGCGGCCGGCGGCCACCACCTCGGCCTTGGAGGGGTGCAGCCGGATCACCTCACGGACCGCGAAGGCCATGGCGCTCTGCATCCGGACGCCCAGGACGTCGAGTTTGAGCATGCCCATCGGGTCCATGTCGTGCTTGTCGAACTGGCTCATCGGCAGGCCCAGGCCACTGGGCTGCACGGGTGTGCGGTCCAGCAGGGTGGCATCGCCCAGGATCACCCCGCAGGGGTGCATCGAAATATGGCGCGGCAGCCGGTCCAGCCGTTCGGTCAGGTCCACCAGCAGGTCAAGCTGCTGGTTTTCGGTGAAGTCCCGCTGCTCCACCCGGCCGGCGAATTCCTTCAGCTCCGGCTTTTCCACCAGGGCTTCGCGGAAGTTCCGGGCCGAAAACCGCCACAGCTGCTTGGCGATCTCGTCGATGTCACTGCCGTCCATGCCCAGGGCCAGGCCGGCGTCACGGACGGCCCCGCGGGCGCGGTAGCCGTTCTGCATGCTCATCAGGGTCACTCGTTCGGAGCCGAAGCGCTCAAAAATTTTGCGGTAGACGTTGTGCCGCTCAGCGCTTTCGACGTCGATGTCGATGTCCGGGAGGGTGGCGCGGTCCCGGGACAAGAAGCGTTCGAAGATGAGGTCATGCTGCAGCGGATTCACCTGGCTGACGTCGATCAGGTAGTTGACCAGGCTGGAGGCGCCGGAGCCGCGGGCGGCGGCTCGCACCCCCATGTCCAGGATCATCCGGGAAACCTCGGCGACGGTGAGGAAGTAGGAAGCGAAGCCCAGGCCGTCGATGATCCGCAGCTCATGCTCCAGCCGGGCGCGCAGCTCCTCGGCGGCCTTTCCGGCGATGCCCGGGAACCGCCGGCTGATGCCCGCCTCGCAACGCTGGGTGAGCTCCACCAAAGGGTCCCCCGCAATGCCGATCACTGAGGCTTCCGGAACCACAGGCTGCTTCCACCCCATGTCCGTGACCGGATCCATCCGGCACCGGTCCGCGAGCGCCTCGGTGTGCGCCAGCAGGCTTTTCAGGTCCGCGGCGCCGTACCCGGCGGAGTGCATGATTTCCTTACCCAGGCGCAGCATCTGGGCGGAGGATTTCAGCCAGCCTTGTCCGTTGGGTTGCAGCTGCGGCGCGGCGGAAAGTTCGGGCAGGGACTTCAGGGTGCGGGCGGAGTCGAGCACGTCCGCCGTCGCGGCGCCGTCCTCAGCGCAGTACCTTACGGCGTTGCTCAGCACGGCGGGGACGGCGTGTTCCGCGGCGAGCTTGAGCATCCGCACGGCGTGGGCCGTGCTCAGGGGTTCGCCGGGCGGGCTGAGCTGCGAGACCACCTCTGCGGCGATGGTGCCAGCGGGCATGGCTTCCAGCCAGCGTTTGAAAAGGGTGCGGGGCCGGAGGTAGCGCCGCCCGCCCATGGACCGGCCGACGTCGGAGTCAGGGCCGAGCAGGACGGTCAGGACCGGCTTGAGGGTCTGCGGATCCAGGGTGCGCGAGGCCAGCTCCGCCCGGGTCACGGCGACCGGAACCGCCCCGCCGGCCTTGCCCGTGGTGCGGGCATGGGCGTCGGAGACCAGCCGGCACAGTGCCCGGTAGCCTGCGCCGTGGTTCTGCCCGTGCGCCAGCACGACGACGCGTCCCCCGACCTGGGTGCGGAGGTCTCCGTCGTCGTCGAACACCGCGAGGTCCACCCCGACCACCGGGTCAAGCCCGGTGGCCATGCAGGCCTTCAAGTGCTTAACGGTGCCGTAGAGCCCGTCGCGGTCCGTGCAGGCGAGCGCCGTGGCCCCGTCCGCGGCGGCGGCAGCGGCAAGTTCATCCGGCCAGGACACCCCGTAGTGGGCGCTGAATGCGGTGGAAACATGCAGGTGGGTGAAGCTCATGCCGACTCGGGTTTCCGGAGATGGGGCAGGGCATCGAGGATCCGCAGCAGCCGCCAGCGCCCGCTGCCTACGTGCCGGCTCAGGTCCAGGGTGAGGGGCCGCTCCGGATTGGCGGCATCGGTAACCTGGACCCGCCAGATTTCGTGGTCCACCAGGCCCGGGCCGGCGCCCAGCGGGGCACGCTGCTCCTCCGCCCACCACTGGCGCCGCTCGAACCAGCGGACCGGCTCGGCGCATACCTCGTAGTGCCGACCGGCCCAGTCGAGGGACCGGGGCTGGCCGTCCGGGGCGCAGGCGACGTCGACAGACTCGCTGAACATGCCCATAACGTCTCCCGGAAAGTGCCTACTCCCGGCCAGAACACGCGTGGGTGAGAACACCGGGATTCGAATATATCTTCGAACACTTCCAGTCTACGACGCCGTGGTGACAAAACATAGATCGGGGGTGGACGGACGCAGGCGCAGGTAGCAGGATTGAGCCATGAGCTCCCACAGCGCACTCCTGAAGCACGTAAGCATCGCCGCCAAGGATTCAACCTTGGTGGCGAAGTTCGATATAGACGGGAATATTCCGAGTTCCGGGGCCTACGTGGTCGGGCTCGTGGCCGCCACTCCAGACCATTCCCACCAGCGCCGGATGGAAATCGAGTTCATGAACGGCGAGGCTGTGTCATTTTTCTGCTTCAGCCATGACGGCACGGAGGAGAATTTTGACCTCAAGGGCGTGGAGCACTCCGGCAACACCATCACCGGGAACTTTCCGCTCAGCACTGTGATGGGCCTGACCAAGGGCCATCTGATGACGGCGTTCAGCGATTGCGAGGGCCGGGACTACCAGGCCAACGTACCCGTCGAAGAGTCGCTTTAAACCGACGGGGGCAGGCCTTAGCTGGAGGCCTTGTACACGTCCAGCTCGAGCCGGATGAATGCGTCGATCATGGCCCGGTAGGTCTGCTCGACGATTTCCGCGTCAATGTCTTTCTGCTCCGCCGTGGCCTTGACGTGTTCGAGCACCCGCTCCACACGGCCCGGGGCGCGGACCTCGGCACTGTCGGCCTTGAGCGTCCCGGCGATCCGGATCAGCCGTTCGCGCCGGCCGATCAGTGCGACGATCTGCTCGTCCACCTCGTCGACAGCCACCCGCACGGCGGCGAGCTGTTCCTTGTCGGCCTGGGCGTCTTTGTCGTCTCCGTGATTTGTGGACATGTGCATGACAGTATCGAACGATGCAACCACGAGTCGACTTCATCTCATTGGGTGTCCGCAGCGTTGACGCCTCACGCCGCTTCTACGCCGAGGGCCTCGGCTGGCCCGTCCACCGCGAGGTGCCCGGAGAGGTGGTCTTCCTGCAGGCCAACCACGGGCTCATCCTCTCGCTCTGGGACGCCGAGCAGATGCAGGCCGAGGCGGGGACCGACGCCCCGGCCGGCGTCCCCTGCATCACGCTCAGCCACAACGTCGGCAGTGCGGCAGAAGTGGACCAGGCACTGCGCCAGGCGGAGGCCGCGGGCGCCGTCGTGGTGGCGGCCCCGAAGACCCAGCCGTGGGGCGGGTACACCGGCTACTTCGCCGACCCGGACGGCTTCCGCTGGGAGGTCGCCTTCAACCCCAGCTGGACGGTCGACGCCGGCGGCAGGGTCACGGTCTAGCCGCAGCCCTAGAACAGGCTCCCCACCGGCCGGATCAGCTCAGGGGAGTCGTTCCTGACGTTCCCGACGGCGGTGCCCACGGCGTCGATCGTCCAGCCCTCCGCGACGTCATGCGCGCCGGCCCGCACCACCCCCACGAGGGCGGCGGCGTCGTCGGCCTGCGGGTCCAGCCAGGTCGCCATGGTCTGACGGTCCATCGGCAGCGGAACCCGGTCATGCAGGGCCGTCAGTTCGGCCAGCATCCCGTCCGCGTAGCCCTCCGGCGGGGAGTCGGTGGTCAGGATCGACGTCGAGAGCAGCCAGCGCTCCGGATCCCCCTCGGCCTTGGACGGGTCTTTCCACCATTCGTAAAGGCCCGCAAAGACCACCGGGCTGCCGTCCTTCGGGTGCACGTAGTAGGGCTGCTTGCCGCGGCCTTCGCCCTTCCACTCGTAGTAGCCGTCCGCCGGGACCGCGCAGCGCCGGGAACGGGTGGCTTTGCGGAAGGCGGGCTTCTCCAGCACGCTCTCGCTACGCGCGTTGATCATTTTCGAGCCGATGCCCGGGTCCTTGGCCCAGGACGGCACGAGTCCCCAGCGGGCAATGTGCAGTTGCCGCACCGACTCCCCGTCCACCAGCCGCTCAAGCAGGATCGGCACGTCCGCCGTCGGAGCCACGTTCCACGACAGCGGAATGACCACCTCTTCCTCGAGTTCGGCGTCGAATTCGGCCAGCAGGTCCCCGACGGCCCGGGCCATCACGTAGCGTCCACACATGGCACCAGCATGCCACCGGGAGCCGCTCGGCCGGAATAGCGTCCGGGAATAGCGGGCCACGGGTTACGGTTATTGGTAGTGACGTACGACTTTTGTCGGCAACCGGCGCTGCCACCCATCACCGGCGAGCAAGCGCCGCCAACCAGCTTTGAGGAGAACTTCGTGGACTTCACCCCCGATTCCGGCACCATCACCATGTTTTCGACCACCTGGTGCGGCTACTGCAACCGGCTGAAGAAGCAGCTGGACGCGCAGGGCATCGGGTACACCGAGATTAACATCGAGGAAGTCGAAGGCACCGCCGAACTCGTGGAGCAGCTCAACGGAGGCAACCGCACCGTCCCCACCGTGCTGTTCCCGGACGGCACCGCGGCCACCAACCCCTCCGCGGCCGAGGTCAAGAGCCGCCTCGCGGCCTAACGCCCCCCTTTTTAGGACACAACCCACCACACCATTTGCGGCGCGGACTCCCGGCTAATCCCAGGAGCCCGCGCCGTGCCGCTTCCCGCCACGGGAGCGGGATGAGAGGAGCCACCCGCATGGTCCACAAAGTCAAAGGCGCCGTCGTCCGGTCCAAAAACGCCCCCGTCACCCTGGAGACCATCCTCGTCCCGGATCCCGGACCCGGCGAGGCCCTGGTGGACGTCCTCACCTGCGGCGTCTGCCACACCGACCTGCACTACAAGCAGGGCGCCATCAACGACGACTTCCCGTTCCTGCTCGGCCACGAAGCCACCGGTGTGGTCAGCGCCGTCGGCCCCGGCGTCACCGAAGTGGCCCCCGGCGACCGCGTGGTGCTGAACTGGCGGGCCGTCTGCGGCGAATGCCGGGCGTGCCGCCGCGGCGAACCGCAGTACTGCTTCAACACCCACAACGCCACCCAGAAGATGACACTCGAGGACGGCACCGAACTCTCCGCAGCGCTGGGCATCGGCGCGTTCGCCGAGAAGACCCTCGTCGCCGCCGGGCAGTGCACCAAGGTGGACCCCGACGCCGACCCCGCCGCAATCGGCCTGCTCGGCTGCGGCGTCATGGCCGGCCTCGGCGCCGCCATCAACACCGGCAATGTCAAGCGCGGAGATTCCGTCGCCGTGATCGGCTGCGGCGGCGTGGGTGTGGCGGCCGTGGCCGGCGCCGCGCTCGCCGGGGCCACCACCGTGATCGCGGTGGACATCGACGCCAACAAGCTCGAACGCGCCAAGGAACTCGGCGCCACCCACACCGTGGACTCCGCCGCCGTCGACCCGGTCGAGGCGATCCGGGAACTGACCGGCGGTTTCGGCGCCGACGTCGTGATCGACGCCGTCGGGCGTCCCGAGACCTATAAGCAGGCCTTCTACGCCCGCGACCTCGCCGGCACCGTGGTCCTGGTGGGCGTCCCCAGCCAGGACATGACCCTTGAACTGCCACTGCTGGACGTGTTCGGCCGCGGCGGCTCCCTGAAGTCCTCCTGGTACGGCGACTGCCTCCCGTCCCGCGATTTCCCCATGCTGATCGACCTCTACCGGCAGGGCCGGCTGGACCTGGACGCCTTCGTCACGGAACGCATCACGATCGACCAGATCGAGGACGCCTTCGAGAAGATGCACTCCGGCGCCGTCCTCCGCTCGGTGGTGGAACTGTGAGCGGCGCTGCCGGCAGCAGCCTGCGGATCGAGCAACTGGTCACCTCCGGGACGTTCTCGCTCGACGGCGGCACCTGGGACGTGGACAACAACGTCTGGATCCTCGGCAACGAGGAGGAATGCGTGGTGATCGATCCGGCCCACGACGCCGCAGCCGTCGCCGCCGCCGTCGCCGGCCGGACCGTCACGGCCATCCTGCTCACCCACGGCCACGACGACCACATCGCCGCAGTGGGCGCCTTCAGAGATCTGGTCAAGGCTCCGGTTTACCTGCACCGGGACGACTGGATGCTCTGGGACCGGGTCTTCCCCGGGACCCAGCCGGACCGCGGCATCGACGACGGCGACACGTTCGACGTCGCCGGAGCCAGTCTCACGGCACTGCACACCCCGGGTCATTCCCCCGGCTCGGTGAGCTTCCACCTGGCGGGCGAGGGCACCGTCTTCACCGGCGACACCCTCTTCCAGGGCGGGCCGGGCGCCACCGGGCGGTCCTTCAGCGACTTCCCCACCATCATCGAGTCCATCAAGGCCCGCCTGCTCACGCTCCCGGCCGAGACCGTGGTGCGCACCGGGCACGGGGACTCGACGACAATCGGCGCCGAGGCGCCCCAGCTTGCGGACTGGATCAAGCGGGGCCACTGACCCGGTGGGCAGCGGTTCCCTGTTACCCCACTTCGACGTGAATGTGGTCGTCCCGGTGGAACATGCGCCGGCCCTCCGTGCCGTTGAAGAGGACCCACAACACTGATCCGTCCGGCGTGGCACCATCCACTGTGCCCCGGCCGAGGTACCTCCTGTCGGCGGTGACCCGAACCGGCAGGCCGCGTGGGAGTGCCGCCCAGGGCAGGCGCACACCCCGCGTGGCGACGCCGGCGGCGCCCTCCGGCGTGGCCATCAACCGCGTCCCGGCGATGTGGCTGCCGGCGCTCCGGCACTTTTGGCCATGCCGGCGGCCGCGTACGGTTCGAGGTTGTTGAACGTGTAGAGGTGGACGCCGGCCAAAGCGGGCTGGACCGCCGACAGCTCGGACACGAGCCGTTGGGGAGAATAGTTGCCGCCGTCCAGCAGCCGACGGGCGAGCGGTCCCCTGCGGCTGATGAAGCGCAGGGACGGCCCCACTCCGATCTTGGTTGCCAGGGAGACGAGCTTGGTCCGGGGTACGGATCCGGCGACTCCGGCCCACACCGGCAGCGTGACACCCTCGCGGCGCAGCAACTCTACGTACCAGCCGATCCGCGCACCCGAGAAACACATCTGCGTGACCACGCTGGAGGCAAGATGCTGTTTTTCCAGCAGCGCATCGAGCATATGGAGTTGGCTCTGCTGCGGGTGCCCTTCCGGGTAGCCGGCGACGCCCGCTGCAATGCGCCCGCCGGAGATCTCGGCAATGTCCTCCAGCAGGCGGGCGCTGCTCGGGTAGGGGCCGGCTGCCTGCGCCGCGTCGCCGCCGACGGCGAAGACCTCGGTGACCCCGGCAGCCTCGCAGACTTTGAGGATGCCTGCGAGTTCCGCGCGGCCTTCGAGGCTGCGGGCCGCGAGGTGGGGCACCACGCGGTAACCGAGCTGGCCCAGCTGGACCGCCGTTTGCACGGTGGGCTTGACCCCGTGATGCGGAAGGCAGGTGACCGTGAGTTTCGAGCCCGCCGGGAGGGCCGCCTGAACCCTGGCGACGATGCCGTCGGTGGGAACGATTTCCAGCCGCGTGGGAAGCTGCGGATCACTACCGACGGGCCGGGTTGAGGGGGAAGTGGGCGTAAGAGAATTAACCGTCACGAGGTACTCCAAGGAATAGCCGGCGCAAGGCGCCGGAGCGGACAGGCCGGAACGGACGGAACCGGACCCGGCAGGTCATCATGCGAAGCCCCGGATGAGGGGGCTTCGCATGATCGTGGGGACGCGTCAGCGAAGTATGACGGTCCTGTTGCCGGAAAGAATGATTCGTCCTTCGGCATGCCAGCGGACGGCGTTCGTCAGGGCTTTGCATTCGGCGTCCCGGCCCACCGCGACCAGGTCAGCGGGGGTGTAGGTGTGGTCCACCTCGATCACCTGCTGGGCAATGATGGGTCCCTCGTCCAGCTCGGAATTGACGTAGTGCGCGGTGGCCCCGACGGTCTTGACGCCCCGGTCGTACGCCTGGTGGTAGGGCCTGGCGCCCTTGAAGCTCGGCAGGAATGAATGGTGGATGTTGATGGCCCTGCCGGCGAGGCGGCCCGTGAGGTTGTCACTCAGGACCTGCATGTAGCGGGCGAGGACCACCAGCTCCACCTGGTAGCGATCCACCAGTGAGAGCAGCGTTGCTTCGGCGGCGGGCTTGGTTTGCTGGCTCACCGGCACGTGATGGAACGGAATCCCGTGCCAGGTGACGAGATCCTCGTGGTCCTGGTGGTTGGACACGACGGCCACGATCTCCACGGGCAGTTCGCCGATGCGGGCGCGGAAGAGCAGGTCGTTGAGGCAGTGGCCGTATTTGGACACCATGACCAGAATCCTCTCTTTCCGGCCGTGGCGTTCGAGCCGCCAATTCATGTCCCACTCCCCGGCCACCGGAACGAAATCCTGCCGGAGGGCTTCGACGTCAGCGCCCGCACCCGCTGCGACGAAGTGCACGCGCATAAAGAAGTGCTGTTCCTGCCGGTCGCCGAACTGCTTGATGTCGATGATGTTGCAGCCGTGGGCCAGCAGGAATTCAGAGACGGCGTGGATGATTCCGGGTGACTCGGCGCAGTCGAGGGTGAGGACAAATTCCGTGCTGGGCGCCACCGGCTTTTCCAACGCCGGGAGGGAGGACGGGGTGGCGGGTGTGGCTTCTCCGGTGGTCACAGGCTGTCCACCGCCTGGCGTCCGCCTGCGACATCCTGCTCAGACTGAAGTTCGTCCTTGAACGCCTGGTAGCGAGCCAGGTGCGCGGGACGGCGGCGCAGGACGAACCATGCCGCGCCGAGGATGATGAACCAGATGGGGGTCACCAGAAGCGCCGTGAGGGTGTCCGGCTGGGTGGTCAGGGTCCAGAGCACGAAGGCGAAGAAGGCGAAGACCGCCCAGACCATGGGGATGCCGCCGGGCATCTTGAACTTCGAGGCGGCATGCAGGTGCGGGCGGCGCCGGCGGAAGGCGATGTAGCTGGCCAGGATGATCGACCAGACGAAGACGAAGCAGACGGCGGAAACGGTGGTGACCATCTCAAAGGCCTTGCCGATGTTCTCCCCGGCGTACATCAGCACCACACCCGCCAGCAGCAGCACGCAGGAGAGGAATAGCGCATTCTGGGGAACCTTGCGGCGCGACAGGGCACCGAAACGGACCGGCGCGTCACCTTCCTGGGCCAAGCCGTAGACCATCCGGGACGTGGAGTAGATTCCGGAGTTGGCCGAGGACATCGCCGAGGAAAGGACCACCAGGTTGACGACCGTGGCAGCGGCCCCGAGGCCGGCCAGGGAGAACATGGCGATGAAGGGGCTGTGTCCGGCGGCGAACTGGGTCCAGGGGATGACGGACATCAGGATGATGAGGGCGCCCACGTAGAACAGCAGTACACGGATCGGGATGGAGTTGATGGCCCGGGGCAGGTTCTTCTCCGGGTCCTTGGCCTCTGCCGCAGTGGTGCCCACCAGTTCGATGCCCACGAAGGCGAACACGGCAATCTGGAAGCCGGCGACGAAGCCCATGAACTCGTTCGGGAAGAAGCCTCCGTGGCTCCACAGGTTGCTGAAAGTAGCGGGTCCGGCGTCGGACCTGAATCCGCTGAAAATCATGAACAGGCCCACGATAATCAACGCCGCGATGGCGATGATCTTGATCAGCGCGAACCAGAACTCGGTTTCGCCGAAGGCCTTCACCGTGGTCAGGTTCAGCAGCAGCAGGATGGCGACGGTGACCAGTCCCGGTATCCACAGGGGCAGCCCGGGCCAGAGCTCCTGGGAGTAGCCGGCGATGGCGATAACGTCGGCGATGCCGGTGATCACCCAGCAGAACCAGTAGGTCCAGCCGGTGAAGAAGCCGGCCCAGGGGCCAAGCAAGTCCGCCGCGAAATCACTGAAGGACTTGTAGTGGAGGTTGGACAGCAGCAGCTCACCCATGGCCCGCATGACGAAGAACAGCATAAAGCCGATGATCATGTAGACGAAGATTACGGAAGGGCCGGCCGCCGAGATGGTCTTTCCCGAGCCCATAAAAAGGCCGGTGCCGATGGCGCCGCCGATCGCGATGAGCTGGATGTGCCGGTTGCTGAGCTGGCGCTCAAGGTGGGGGGCTTCAACCGGAGCCGAAGGTGGTCGTTGAATCGTCATAAGGAACTCCATCGTTCAAGTGGCACTTCGGTGCCACGATGATTCGGGTTCCTCCCCGCTCTGTCTTGGACCTGAGAGTTTCCGCGTTCCTGCCCCCGCAGACCCGCTTGCACCTTCGGTGAGCCAGGAACGTGCCTGGCTGCTTTCCAGAGTTGCCTCGCCGCGGCGGTACATGGGCCTGAGAGATTCCTGGGGAGGATTTGCTCCTACGGCGCCTGCTGTATGTACCGGCAGGACTCTCCCGCCGCAGATCATAGGCATGTTCATTTGTGAATGTTACGGACGGCCCAGTGGCGTGGAGGTTAGCTCCGAACAAAGCGCGCCGTCGTGGGTGCGGTGCCCCGGATGTGCCGGGACCTGCACCCACCATGGCCGGATCACCCTCGAAGGACATCGTCCGGCCGACTCAGTGTGTGATGGATCACTCGGGAAAGTCAAGCCCCGCAAATGTGACATTGCCCGGCGGCCGCATTGTTGCCCCTCCCCGGGATGGCGTGTACGGTGTGAGGCGAATCACCACATTCGAATATGCCTTTCGAGCCGTGGCGGGAGAGTCCTCCCCGTCACCAACGGGCAGGCGCCGTAGGAGCAAATCCTCCCCAGGAATCTCTCAGGCCCATGTACCGCCGCGGCGAGGCAACTCTGGAAAGCAGTCAGGAAAGTTCCTGGCTCACCGACGGTGCAAGCGGACAACGGTCCGCGGAATCTCTCAGGTCCAATACAGAGCGGGGAGGAACCCGGTCCCTTCCGGCGCCTTGCGCCGGCCAAACCTTGGAGTTCCTCTTGACGGTTCAATCTCTTTCATCCAATTTCGCTGACCGCCATATTGGCGCCCGCCGCGAGGCCGACGTCGACACCATGCTGAAGGCTGTCGGCTACGACAGTGTCGACGGCCTGGTGGATACTGCTGTCCCTGATTCAATCCGCCAGGAAAAGCCCCTCACCCTGGCCGCGGCGCTGAGCGAAGTCGAAGTCCTCGCCGAGCTGCGCAAGCTGGCCGCCAAGAACAAGACCGCCGTGCAGATGATCGGCCAGGGCTACTACGACACCGTCACCCCGGCCGTGATCCGCCGCAATATCCTCGAAGCCCCGGCCTGGTACACCGCCTACACGCCGTACCAGCCCGAGATCTCGCAGGGCCGGCTCGAGGCGCTGCTGAACTTCCAGACCATGGTCCAGGACCTCGTGGGCCTGCCGATCGCCAACGCCTCGCTGCTGGACGAAGCCACCGCCGTCGCCGAGGCCGTGCTGATGATGCGCCGGGCAAATAAGAACAAGTCCGCTCACGACGGCAAGACCGTCCTCGACGCCGACTGCCTGCCGCAGACCATCGCCATCGTCCAGGGCCGCGCCGAGGCCCTCGGCTTCGAGGTTGAGGTCGCCGATTTGTCCAAGGGCCTGCCCGAGGGTGTCATCAACGGCGTTGTGCTGCAGCAGCCGGGCGTTTCCGGCCGGGTTTGGGACCAGTCCGGTGTGATCGCCGAGGCCAAGGAGCGCGGCGCACTGGTCACCGTGGCCGCGGACCTGCTTGCCCTGACCCTCATCACTCCCCCGGGCGAGCATGGCGCGGACATCGCCGTCGGCTCGACCCAGCGCTTCGGTGTCCCGCTGTTCTTCGGCGGCCCGCACGCCGCCTACATGGCGGTGCGCGAGGGCATGGAACGCACGCTCCCGGGCCGGATCGTCGGCGTATCCAAGGACAACGCCGGCATCCCCGCCTACCGCCTGGCGTTGCAGACCCGCGAGCAGCACATCCGCCGGGAGAAGGCCACCTCCAACATCTGCACCGCCCAGGCGCTGCTGGCCATCGTGTCCTCTTTCTACGCCGTCTACCACGGCCCGGACGGGCTGAAGGCAATCGCCGAGGCCGTCCACAACAACGCCCGCGCCCTGGCCGCCACACTGAAGATTGCCGGCCGCGAACTGGCAAGCGATTCCTTCTTCGACACCATCACGGTCCGGGTGCCGGGCAAGGCCGCGAAGGCCATCGCCGCCGCCGAGGCCCGGGGCATCAACCTGCGGCTCATCGACGCGGACACAGTTGGCGTGTCCGTCGATGAAACCACGACGCCGGAAGTCCTCTCCGCTGTGGTCGTCGCCTTTGGCGCCGGTCCGCTCGTGGAGGCCAAGGGCTTCGAACTGCCCGACTCGGTGCTGCGCACCTCCGACTACCTGCAGCACCCGGTCTTCAACACCCACCGATCCGAGACCCAGCTGCTGCGCTACATCCGCCGCCTCTCGGACCGGGACCTCGCCCTGGACCGCACCATGATCCCGCTGGGTTCCTGCACCATGAAGCTGAACGCCACGGCCGAGATGGAGGCGATCTCCTGGCCGGAGTTCGCCTCCATCCACCCCTTCGCGCCGGACTCCCAGACCGAAGGGTGGCGCGAACTCATCAGCGGCCTCGAGGCTGACCTCGCCGAAATCACCGGCTACGACCAGGTCTCCATCCAGCCAAACGCCGGCTCCCAGGGTGAACTCGCGGGCCTGCTCGCGATCCGCGGCTACCACCACTCCCGCGGCGATGCCCAGCGCAACGTCTGCCTGATCCCGGCCTCGGCGCACGGTACCAACGCCGCCTCCGCGGTGCTCGCCGGCATGAAGGTCGTCGTGGTGGCGACAGCTTCGGACGGCACGATCGACCACGCGGACCTGCAGGCAAAGATCGAGCAGCACAAGGACGTGCTCTCGGCGATTATGATCACCTATCCGTCCACGCACGGCGTCTACGACGCCGACGTCCGAGAGGTCTGCGACGCCATCCACGCCGCTGGCGGGCAGGTCTACGTCGACGGCGCCAACCTCAACGCCCTCGTCGGCCTGGCCCAGCCGGGGCAGTTCGGCGGCGACGTCTCGCACCTGAACCTGCACAAGACCTTCTGCATCCCGCACGGCGGCGGCGGACCCGGCGTCGGCCCGGTTGCGGCCAAGGCGCACTTGGCGCCGTTTATGCCCGGCGACGCGAACAAGGCCGCCGACCAGGGCGGGACAGGCGTGGCCATCTCAGCGTCCCGGTACGGCTCGGCCGGCGTCCTGCCGATCTCCTGGGCGTACGTGAAGCTCATGGGCGGGCAGGGCCTGACCGAGGCGACCAAGTCGGCCCTCCTCGCCGCGAACTACATCGCTGCACGGTTGGATGAGCACTTCCCGGTGCTCTACACCGGCGAAAGCGGACTGGTGGCGCACGAGTGCATTCTGGACCTGCGTGAACTCACGGCCAGGACCGGTGTCACCGCGGAGGACGTCGCCAAGCGCCTGATCGACTTCGGCTTCCACGCCCCCACGCTGTCTTTCCCCGTGGCGGGCACCCTGATGGTGGAGCCCACGGAGTCCGAGGACCTCGCGGAGATCGACCGCTTCATCGCGGCGATGATCACGATCCGGCAGGAGATCGACCAGGTGGCCAGCGGTGAGTTCACGGTGGAGAACTCCCCGCTGCGCAACGCACCCCACACGGCGGCCGCCGTCGTCTCGTCCGACTGGGAGCGGGCGTATCCGCGCGAGCAGGCCGCCTTCCCGGTCCACACGCTTAGGCAGGACAAGTACTTCCCGCCGGTCGGCCGGATCGACGGTGCAGCCGGCGACCGGAACCTGGTCTGCTCCTGCCCTCCGCTTTCCGAATTCGAGAACTAAGGATCCCCTGATGAGTGAGAACTACACCGCCCTCTTCGAGCAGCACAAAAAAGCCGGCGCCTCCTTCACGGACTTCGGCGGCTGGCAGATGCCCCTTAAGTACGAATCGGAACTGGCCGAGCACCACGCCGTCCGCAACGCCGCGGGCTTGTTCGACCTCTCCCACATGGGTGAGGTCTGGGTCAGCGGCCCGGACGCCGCCGCGTTCCTCGACTTTGCCCTGGCCGGGAAGCTCTCGGCTGTGGCCGTGGGCAAGGCCAAGTACTCGCTGATCTGCCAGGAAGACGGCGGCATCATCGATGACCTCATCTCCTACCGCCGCGCCGAAGACAGGTACCTGGTGGTCCCCAACGCCGGAAACGCTGAGGTAGTGGCCGCGGCCTTGGCCGAGCGGGCTGCAGGCTTTGACGTCACGGTGGAGAACGTCTCCGCCGAAACTTCGCTGATCGCCGTCCAGGGCCCCAACGCCGAAGCGATCCTGCTGGCCCTGGTCCCGGCCGGGCAGCACGCGCTGGTCACCGAGCTGAAGTACTACGCCGCGGTTGAGGTTCAGATCAACGGACAGGACCTGCTGCTCGCCCGCACCGGCTACACCGGCGAGGACGGCTTTGAAATCTACGTTCCCAACGAGGACGCCGCCGGCCTCTGGGAAGCACTGCTGGAAACCGGTGCCAGCCAGCGGCTTATCCCCGCCGGCCTGGCCTGCCGCGACTCGTTGCGTCTGGAAGCCGGCATGCCGCTCTACGGCAACGAGCTCTCCCGCGAAGGCAACCCGTACGCGGCAGGCCTGGGACCGGTCGTCTCGCTCGCCAAGGAGTCGGACTTCGTCGGCAAGGCGGCCCTGGCCGAACTCAAGGAAGCCGGCGCAGGTTCCACCACCGGCCGCAGACTTGTGGGCCTCAAGGGCCTGGGCCGCCGGGCCGGCCGCGGCCACTACCCTGTCCTCAAGGACGGCACCGTCGTCGGCGAAGTGACCTCCGGGCAGCCGAGCCCCACCCTGGGGTACCCCGTCGCGATGGCGTACGTGGACGTCGAGTTCACCGAACCGGGCACCGCCCTGGACATCGATTTGCGCGGCAAGGCCGAGCCGTTCGAAGTCGTGGCGCTGCCGTTCTACAAGCGCGAAAAATAGCCCGGCCGCCGGCTGGGCCCGTCGATACAACCTACGAACTTAAGGATTGAGAAGCATGAGCAAAGTAGTAGCCGAACTGAAGTACTCCGCGGAACACGAATGGGTCGCCGCTGACGGGTCGGGCCCGGCCGGGATCGGCATTTCAGCCGTGGCCGCGGACGCCCTCGGCGACATCGTTTACGTTGACCTGCCCGAGGTGGGCGCCACGGTGACCGCGGGCGAGACCTGCGGCGAGGTCGAGTCAACCAAGTCGGTCTCGGACCTGTACGCCCCGGTCACGGGCGAGGTCACCGAAACCAACCCCGCCGTCGTCGACGATCCCTCGCTGATCAACAGCGACCCGTACGGTGCCGGCTGGCTGTTCAAGGTCGCCGTGATCGAAGAAGGGCCGCTGATGTCGGCCGAAGAGTACGCTGCAGCCAACGGCGGGGAACTGTGAGCGGGGCTGCGGCGGCGGGCACCCTGACCGCCTTCGACCAGGTCGTGTCGCCGTCGCTGGATGCGGAGCTGTCCGTGCTGGACCCGGAGATCGCCGCGAAGATCGACGCGGAGCTGGGCCGTCAGCGTGACGGCCTGGAAATGATCGCCTCGGAAAACCACACCGCGGTGGCCGTGATGCAGGCGCAGGGCTCGGTCCTGACGAACAAGTACGCCGAGGGCTACCCGGGCAAGCGCTATTACGGCGGCTGCGAACACGTCGACGTGATCGAGCAGCTCGCGATCGACCGGGTCAAGGCCCTGTTCGGTGCCGAATACGCGAACGTCCAGCCGCACTCCGGTGCGCAGGCGAACGCCTCGGTGATGCACGCGCTGATCCGTCCGGGCGACACGATCATGGGCCTGAACCTGGCCCACGGCGGGCACCTCACCCACGGCATGAAGATCAACTTCTCCGGCCGGCTCTACAACGTGATCCCGTACCAGGTGCGGGAGGATGACCACCGGATCGACATGGCCGAGGTCGAGGCCCTGGCCCGGGAGCACAAGCCGCAGCTCATTGTTGCCGGCTGGTCTGCCTACGCCCGGCAGTTGGACTTCGCGGAGTTCCGCCGGATCGCCGATTCGGTGGGCGCGTACCTGATGGTGGACATGGCGCACTTCGCCGGGCTCGTCGCGGCCGGGCTGCACCCCTCCCCGGTGCCGCACGCCCACGTCACCACGTCGACGACGCACAAGACCCTCGCCGGTCCGCGCGGCGGGATCATCCTGAGCAACGACGCCGGCATCGCCAAGAAGATCAACTCGGCCGTGTTCCCGGGCCAGCAGGGCGGACCGCTCGAGCACGTCATCGCCGGCAAGGCCGTGGCCTTCAAGATCGCCACGTCGCCGGAGTTCAAGGAACGCCAGGAGCGTGTCCTGGCCGGTGCCCGGATCCTCGCCGAGCGCCTGGTCCAGCCGGACGTGATCGCGAAGGGGATCAACGTGATCTCCGGCGGCACCGATGTACACCTGGTGCTGGTGGACCTGCGCGAGTGCGAGCTCAACGGCCAGGAAGCCGAGGACCGGCTCGCTGCGATCGACATCACGGTCAACCGCAATGCCGTGCCGTTCGATCCGCGCCCGCCGATGGTCACCTCCGGCCTGCGGATCGGCACCCCGGCGTTGGCCACCCGAGGCTTCGGCGAGGCCGCGTTCGCCGAGGTCGCGGACATCATCGCCGAGGCTTTGACCGCCGACGCCGGCACGGACCTCTCCGGGCTCCGCACCCGGGTCCAAGCCCTCGCCGCCGCCCACCCGCTCTACCCGGCTCTCTAGCCAGCCCTGGCGGTCGGGCCTGTCCACGCATTGGGGGCTGGACAGGCCCGACCACCGAACATTCGAAGCATGACCTAGTGAGGAACCGACAATGGCTGTTGGAGTCTTTGATCTCTTTTC
The DNA here is from genome assembly GCF_059739345.1 of Arthrobacter sp. SlRoot2-15. Classification (NCBI taxonomy): domain Bacteria; kingdom Bacillati; phylum Actinomycetota; class Actinomycetes; order Micrococcales; family Micrococcaceae; genus Arthrobacter; species Arthrobacter sp. SlRoot2-15. The sequence continues at coordinate 3,465,326 of NZ_AP046058.1, read as the reverse complement.
CATCGGATTGGGGCCGTCAAGCTCGCATACCGTGGGCCCGATGCGGGCCGCGGCGGTGTTCGCCGAGGAGCTCAAGGCCTCCGGCGACCTGGGACGCGTGGCGTCGCTGCGGGTGGATCTCTACGGATCCCTTGCTGCGACCGGCCACGGCCACGGGACGATGACGGCGGTCCTGCTGGGGCTCGAGGGCTACCACCCTGAACTCATCCTCCCGGCGGAGGTGGAGGAGCGGCTCGCCGCGATTGCCGAGAGCGGGAAACTGCAGCTCGCCGGGTCCGTCGCCTTGCCGTACGGGGTGAAGGACATGGTGCTGCGCCCGCTGACCATCCTGCCCCGGCACACCAACGGCATGACCTTCATGGTCTCCGACGCCGACGGCGGGACCCTGCACTCCGCCACGTTCTTCTCCGTCGGCGGCGGCTTCATCGTCCGCGAGGGCGAGGAAGACGCCGCGCTCAAGGAACTCAACGAATCCAAAAAGGAACTGCCGCTGCCGTTCCGCACCGCCGCGGAACTGCTCGAACACTGTAAGTCCGGGGGCCTCTCGATCGGGGAGGTCATGTTCGTCAACGAACGTGCCTCCCGCACGGAGCAGGAGATCCGCGAAGGCCTGCTGCACATCTACTCGGTGATGGAAGGCTGCGTGGAAACCTCCCTCAAGCGCGAGGGGCTGCTGCCCGGCGGGCTCAAGGTCCGCCGCCGCGCCCCCGACTGGCACGAACGCCTGCTCAAGGAAACCCCCGGCCAGGACCCCGACTACCGGGACCCGAAGTACTGGCAGGAATGGGTCAACCTGATCGCCCTAGCCGTGAACGAGGAAAACGCCTCCGGCGGCCGCGTCGTCACCGCCCCCACCAACGGCGCCGCCGGGATCATCCCCGCGGTGCTCTACTACGCCCTGCACTTCGCCCCCGGCATGGACAAGGCCAGCCAGGCCGACCGCGACGAGACGGTCGTCAAGTTCCTGCTCACCGCCGGCGCGATCGGGGTGCTCTACAAGGAACAGGCCTCGATCTCCGGCGCCGAGGTCGGCTGCCAGGGCGAGGTGGGCTCGGCGTCGTCAATGGCCGCCGCCGGGCTCGCCGAAGTCATGGGCGGCACCCCGGCCCAGGTCGAGAACGCCGCGGAAATCGCGATGGAACACAACCTCGGCCTGACCTGCGACCCGATCGGCGGGCTCGTGCAGATCCCCTGCATCGAACGCAACGCGATCGCCGCGGCGAAAGCCATCAACGCCGCCAAAATGGCCCTCTGGGGCGACGGCACCCACCGCGTCTCCCTCGACGAAGTCATCGTGACCATGCGCGAAACCGGCAAAGACATGAGCTCCAAATACAAAGAAACCGCCATGGGCGGCCTCGCCGTCAACGTCGTGGAGTGCTGACGGCAATGGCGGACATCAACCGAGCCAATCGGTCCCTGGCCCTCCGGCCGACCCCGGCCGGAACAGCGGCCGCCAGGCGCCGGAGGCGGCGCAGGCGGCAGCAGGCTGAAGCCTGGGCGGTCGGCTTAAGTGGACTGCTGGGCTTCGTCCTCATTCTCTACGCCGCAGCCCAGTACACCGGGTGGTGACCAGCTCCGCTACCGCCGACCCTCCCATCCCACCCCGCCGACACCCGGCCCACTTACGAAGGAAAAACAGATGACACTGGCACCAGAAGGCCGGAAGATGCTGCGCATTGAGCAGCGCAATGCGGCCACCCCGGTGGAACGGAAGCCCGAATGGATTAAAGCCAAGGTCCAGATGGGCCCGGAGTTCGTCCAGCTCAAGAACCTCGTCAAAAAAGAGGGCCTGCACACCGTGTGTGAGGAGGCCGGCTGCCCCAACATCTTCGAGTGCTGGGAAGACAAGGAAGCGACGTTCCTGATCGGCGGCTCCGAGTGCACGCGGCGCTGCGACTTCTGCCAGATCGACACCGGCAAACCCTCCCCGGTGGACATGTTCGAACCCACTAAGGTCGCCCGCTCGGTCCAGTCCATGGCCCTGCGCTACGCCACCGTCACCGGTGTGGCCCGCGATGACCTCGCCGACGAAGGCGTCTGGCTCTACGCCGAAACGGTCCGCAAGATCCACGAACTGAACCCGGGCACCGGCGTCGAACTCCTGATCCCGGACTTCTCCGGCAAACCCGAACACATCGCGGCGATCTGCGACGCCAAACCCGAGGTCTTCGCGCACAACGTCGAGACCGTGCCGAGGATCTTCAAGCGCATCCGCCCCGCGTTCCGCTACGAACGCTCCCTGGACGTCATCACCCAGGGCCGCAACCTCGGCATGGTCACCAAGTCCAACCTGATCCTGGGCATGGGCGAGACCCGCGAGGAAATCTCCGAGGCACTGCGCGACCTGCACGAGGCCGGCTGCGACCTGATCACCATCACCCAGTACCTGCGCCCCTCCGAACGCCACCTCCCGGTGGACCGCTGGGTCAAACCGCAGGAATTCGTCGACCTGCAAAACGAGGCCAACGAGATCGGCTTCCTCGGCGTCATGTCCGGGCCCCTGGTCCGCTCCTCCTACCGCGCCGGCCGGCTCTGGGCCACCGCGATGCGCAAAAAAGGCTGGGACATCCCCGCCGAACTCGCCCACATCGAAAGCTCCGGCAGCACCCGCCAGGAAGCCAGCTCACTGCTCGCGGGCGCCAACTGAGCGCCTGCTACGTACTAGGCTGTGGGCCCATGAGCACTTTCCCCAGCATGGATCCGGCGATCTTCTCGGCGGGCCTTAAGGCGCAATTCGACGCCTTCCTCGACGAGCACCGGACCGCCCTGCACGACTGCTTGGAGGGGCTGAGCGAGCAGGAGGCGCGGGCTTCCCTGGTCCCTTCGCGGACAACGCTGCTGGGGCTGGTCAAGCACGCAACATTTGTGGAGAAGGTCTGGTTCGACGAAGCCATCACGCGCCGGAGCCGATCGGAGATCGGCATCCCGGCGACCCCGGACGAATCCTTCATCCTGGACGCCGGCGATACCATCGCCGGCGTCCGGGCCGCCTACGTCCAGGCCTGCGAGGACTCACGCGGCGGGACCGTAGCTCTGGGGCTCGACGACCTGGTTACCGGCAACCGCCGCGGGCCGCTGCCGCTGCGCTGGGTCTATCTGCACATGCTGCGGGAACTCGCCCAGCACTGCGGGCACGCCGACATCCTGCGTGAACAGCTCCTCGCGGCGCGCGCCGGCGCAGCCGAAACGCAGGACGAAAGTTAGGCCCGGAGGCTGCCGAAGCCGCCGTCTTTGAGCGAGGCGTAGCGCCCGTATGCGCCCAGCACGGCACCCTCGATGGCGTCCACATCCAGGTGCGGGACCAGATCGTTGACCGCCCCCGCCGTCGCCGGGTCCCAGTCCAGGCCCAGGGCCGCGTAGCTTGCCTCGAGCACGGCCCGGATCGGCGCGGAGTTTTCCACGATGATCACCGAGCTGAACAGCCAGCCGCCGGAGACCACCCGCTGGGCGGTGCCGATGAGCTTGACTTGATGCCCCGGCACCGCAGGATCCTGCCCGTGGACGCTGAACTCCCCCGGGCAGTACTCGCCCGGGATCTCCCCGACGGCGGCGTCCACTCCGGCGTCACGCAGTCCTTGCGCCAGCAGTTCGCCGAACAGCGAAAAGCGCCCCTTGGCGCCTGCGATCGCGTCGGTGTGCGGCTCGAGGTGGTCGATCACCAGCGTGCCCTCGTGGTACGCGGCTGCCCGGCCGCCGGCTTTCCGGATCAGGGGTTCGAACCCGAGTTCGCGGCAGGCCTGTGCCGCGGCCTCGAAGCCCGGAAGATGGGTGTCCCGCTGGCCGAACGCGACCGTGGGCGCGGGCCGGTAGAGCCGCAGCATGGGCCCGGCCGCTCCCGTCTTCACCCGCTGCAGCAGTTCCAGGGCGAAGTCCAGGTCCGCCGCGGCGCCGAGCGAGTGCTCCTGCCGGAACACCCTCAGGGTCCGGGGTCCGGCCGCGGCCTGCTCCATGTTGTTATGCTCCCTTATGCTCATTCTGCAATTCCTGGTGGTGGCCGCCGCGTTCGCCGTGATTGACGCCGTCTGGCTCAAGTCGATGAACAAGTTCTACCGCCGGCACCTGGGACACCTGATGGCGGACAAGCCCCATCTAGGGTACGCCGTGGTGTTCTACGTGCTCTACATCGCCGGAATTGTCTTCTTCGCCCTCCGGCCGGCGCTCGACGGCGGAAGCTGGCTGACAGCCTTGGGCTATGGCGCCGCGCTGGGCGCGTTCGCGTACGCCACTTACGATCTGACGAACGCCGCGACGCTGAAGAAGTGGCCGCTGGCGATCGTCGTCGCGGACATCGCGTGGGGCGCGTTCCTGACCGGCCTGGCCACCGTTGTCGGCTGGCTCGTCTTCCACTAGCCGCCGCCGGGCGTCCCGCTGCTCAGCTTTTCCGCAGCGTCAGAATCTGTTCGGCGCGCCCGAAGGGTCCCTGCAGGTCATGCAGCACCGTGGAGGTCAGCCCGATGCCGTCCGTGCCGAAGGACACCTCGTTGTCCAGGCCCAGCCACTCCCCCTCAGGGCGGCGGTACATGTGGATCTGCAGGTCCAGGTTGGGGAAGGCGTAGCTGCCCTTGCCCGGCGGAACCCGTGCGGCAATGCCGTTGGCCGTGTCCACCAGGCCCACCAGCCGGGCCAGGTCGCTGCTGTCCGCCCGGTCCGTGAGCGGGTAGCCGGTGTGCAGCCATACCGTCCCGGACCCGGCCCGGTGGCCCTCGGCGATGCGCATTGTCAGCGAGGCGATGTAGCCGCCGGGCCAGACCGTGGCGGCGTCGTACGGTTCGCAGTCTTCCGGCGCGGGGATACCGGGGTCCTCGAAGGCGGCGACCGCGGAGGTGTCGGAGGTGATTATGCGCCAGGCCGTGGCCCGGATGGCCACGCGGCCGCCGGCCACGAGTTCGGCCTGCAGGAGCTCGATGGTCCGGCCGGGGCGCAATGTGGTGGTGGTGACCTCGAACTCGCCGCCCGGGATCAGGCCCAGGATCTCGTAGCTGATCCGGGCCATCCGCATGTCCTCGCGCGGCTCGTGCCGGGCCAGGGCGTCTGCCATGATGCCCGACGCCGGGGCCATGTGCTGTTCGTGCGCATTCCAGGCGCCCTGGGCGTGGATGGTGGAGCGGAACCGCCCGTCCCCCAACACCTCGTAGTAGAAATCGCCCTCGGCCAGCACCGGTAGTTCAGCAGTCAACGTCGACCCTTTCGCAGCATTCATCAGAGAATCCAACCCACCTTATCGCCTCGGGACGCCGCGCTCCCGCCGCGCCTTTTGTCTCCCCGGACCGGCGGACTGGGTAGACTCGGGAGCAGGCTTACCCCGACTATCCTGCGAAGAGGTGCTCCCCCTGATCCGCGTAATCAGCTACAACCTCCGCAAACACAAGGCCAGTGGCGAACTGGAGGCTTTGGCCGCCAGTTTCAATATCGATGCGCTCTGCCTCCAGGAATGTGACACCGAGGATCTGCCCGAGAGCATCGGGGACCTCCACCTCGCCGATGCGACGAGGGGCAACCGGCTCGGCCTGGCGATCTATTACCGCAAGGACCGTTTCACCGCGTATGAGACCAAGACTTTCGCGCTGAAGAAGTCGCTGCATGACCACGTGCTGGCTCCTGCGCATGAGCGGCTCATCGGCACCCGGGTGGTTGACAACGAGACTGACCATGACCTGGTCATCGCGTCCTTCCATGCCGCGCCGCTCACGGCGTCGAACTCGCTGCGGCGGAACCAGATCCATGCCGCCCACGCGGAGCTGCTGAGCATGGGCGGGGGGCTGATGACTCTAATGGTGGGCGACTTCAACTACCCGTTTTTCACGAAATACCTCACCGAGCAGATGAAGGACGCCGGCTACGAGCTCTCACTCAGCGACCGGCGCACCTACACCCGCTACAAGGTGTTCAAGGGCCATTTCGACTTCGCGACCTCGCAGGGCCTCATGATCGAGAACGTCGAAACGCTCCCGCGCGGCGCCTCCGACCACCTGCCGATCCTCATCACGGCCGAATACGGCCAGAACGCACCCGGGGCTGCCGCGGGGTAATGCCCCTCCCCCGCCGGCCGCGGGGCAGCCGGCCGCGCATCGGCGTGGCCTCGCTGGCTGTCCAATTCCGGTAACCGCTGGGTGAACCCGGCCGTCCTGTGCGCGAACGTGTCATGAACAGGGCATGAACTGACCCCCATATCGCCCCGGGCGTAACCGTTTCGTGATCTACTTTTTGGCGTGAACTCTACCCGTGAGTAACTTGCCGGGCCCTCCCAGCGATTACCCCTGTAGCGGGCTGGCCGGGTCTCCTCCGGCGACGCGGGAAGTCAGCCCTGACGACAAAGGAATCCGAACGTGAACTTTTCAAGACGCAACTTTTTGGGCGTGGCAGGGACCGCTGCCGCCACGGCCTTGGCCACCGGCGGCACCCTCCGGGCCGCTACGGCCGCCGCGCCCGCGCTGCCGGCGCCCGCGGCCTCCGGAATCGAGCACATCATCGTCGTGATGATGGAAAACCGCTCCTTCGACCACTTCCTGGGCTGGATGCCGGGCGCGGACGGGAAACAGTCCGGGCTGAGTTACATTGACCGCTATGGCATTCCGCACTCGACCCACCACCTGACGGACTTCCAGGGCTGCGGCCACCCGGACCCGGACCACTCCTACGAGGGCGGCCGGATCCAGTACAACAACGGCAAGAACGACGGCTGGCTCCGGGCCGGTGAGAACGACGAGTTCGCCGTCGGATATTACGACGCCGCCGACGTCGACTTCTGGCGGCAGGCCGGCCCTGACTGGACGGTCTGCGACCGGTACTTCGCGGCGACCATGGCCGAGACCTACCCCAACCGGTTCTACCAGCACGCCGCCGCCACCGACCGGATCCATAACTCCTCGGCCACCAGCTCGCTGACCACGATCTGGGACCGGCTCGCCGCAGCGGGAGTGTCCGGCAAGTACTACTACGGCGACATCCCGTTCACCGCGCTGTGGGGCACGAAGTATTTGGGAATTTCGCACCACTACTCCGAGTTCCTTTCCGACGCCAGCGCCGGGACCCTGCCGGCAGTGTCCTTCGTGGATCCGCGGTTCACCGAGGAGGGCTCCGGCACCTCCGGGGACGACCACCCGCACGCCGATATCCGCTCCGGCGAGACGTTCCTCGCCGAGGTCTACAACGCGGTCACATCCGGCCCGGGCTGGGCCAACACCCTGCTGGTGGTCAACTACGACGAATGGGGCGGCTTCTACGACCACGTCGCCCCGACGACCGCTCCGGACACCAGCCCGGACACCGCACTGCGCGGCTTCCGGGTTCCCTCCCTGGTGGTCTCACCCCGTGCCCGGCGCCGCTATGTCGCGCATGACGTCTACGACCACACCTCGGTCCTCAAGGCCATCGAATGGCGCTGGAACCTGCCGCCGCTGACCCCGCGGGACAAGGCCGCCCGCAACATCGCCGAGGTCCTCGACTTCGGCGCACCGGCCAACCTTGCCGCCCCCAAGTATCTGGTCCCGCCGTTTGTGGCCGGCCCGGCGTGCACCCCCGTGGGACCGCCGCCGGCCGAGGAATGGTCCGGACTGAAACAGAAAGCACTCGCCGACGGATGGAAGCTCCCGTGAACCCCAGTACTCCTATAGCACCGCCCGCGCTGGAACGACGCGGCCGCCGCACGCTGCGGCGGCTCGCCGCTGCCGCCATGGTCGTGCTCGCAGCCGCCTCGCTCAGTTACGGCCCGCAGGCAGCCACCGCGGGCACCCCCGCAAGCACCGGCGCCGCTCCGGCCGCCACCAAAGCAGGCGGGTACCTGCCCGGGGCCAAGCATGTCTTTGTGATCAACCTCGAGAACAAGGGCTACGACGAGACCTGGGGTCCGGCGTCGGCCGCGCCGTATCTCTCGCAGACGCTGCGCGGCCAGGGCGTGCTGCTGAACCAGTACTTCGGCACGGCGCATAACTCCCAGCCCAACTATGTGGCCCAGATTTCGGGCCAGGGTCCGAACCCCCAGATGCAGGCCGACTGCCAAAACTACTCGCCGTTCGTCGGCAGCGGGACGGCCAGCCCGGGCCAGGCAGTCGGCGACGGCTGCGTCTTCCCGGCCAGCGTCCCCTCCGTCGCGGGGCAGCTCAAGGACGCCGGGAAGACCTGGAAGGGGTACATGGAGGACATGGGAACCCCCTGCCGGCACCCCGCGCTGGGCACCGTCGACGACACCCAGAAGGCCAAGGTCGGCGACCAGTACGCGGCGCGCCACAACCCGTTCGTGTACTTCGCCGGCATCACCGGTTCGCCGGACTGCGCTAAGAACGACGTCGACCTGTCCGCCCTGAAGACGGACCTCGCCTCGGTCGCCACAACCCCGAACCTGTCGATGATCACGCCGAACCTGTGCAATGACGGCCACGATTCCCCGTGTGTCGACGGGCGCCCGGGCGGCCTGGCCAGCGCCGACGCCTGGCTCAAGCAGTGGGTTCCGGCCATCACCTCCTCGCCCGCGTTCAAGCAGGACGGGGTTCTGGTGATCACCTTCGACGAGTCCGACGGCCCGCAGAGCGACGCGAGTGCGTGCTGCGGCGAGGGCCCTGGCCCGAACTCGCCGATGCCGGGCATTACCGGCATGGGCGGCGGCCGGGTCGGCGCGCTGGTCCTCTCGCCCTTCACCAAGGGCGGTACCTGGTCCACCACCCCCTACAACCACTACAGCCTGCTCGCCAGCATCGAGGACACCTTCGGCCTGCCCTACCTCGGGTACGCCGGGACGCCGGGGCTGAACCGCTTCGGCCTCGACGTCTACAACGCCGGGGTCTAAAACAGGTCCCGCGATGAACGGCAAACGCCCGGCCGGTGCTCCTGCACCGGCCGGGCGTTCGTGTTCACGGTGGCACCCGTTCACCGGCACGTTCAGTGGATCAGACCCGACACAAGGTTGATGGTGGTCGCCAGCACGATGGCGCCGAGCAGATATGACAGCAGCGCCTGGCGCAACACCGTAGTGCGGATGGCGTCCGTTTTGAGATCGGTATCCGAAACCTGGAACGTCATCCCTACGGTGAAAGCCAAATAGGCGAAATCCAGGTAACGCGGAAGCTTGTCCTCATTGAAGTCGACGCCGGTCTTGTCCCGGTAATAGATGGAGGCGTAACGCAGCGTGTACAGGGTATGCACGAGCATCCAGGACAGGGCCACGCTACCCAAAGCCATCCCGATAATGGCTGCCTTCGTCCCGCCCTCGGCATTCGATGCGTCCAACAGAATCAGGGCAACCCCGCCGAAGCTGGCCACCGTGGCCGTCAGGACAAGAAGATCGGAGACGCCCCGGCTGGGATCCTCGCGCCGGGCGTGCGCCGCCGTCGCCTCGGCTTGCAGTCCACCGATGACCGCCCAAACCCATATCAGGTAGGTCAACGACGCCGCCGCCCACCCCGTCGCGGGCGCGTAGGCCCACGACTTCAATACCCCGACCGCCAGCCCCGTTCCCAGGCCGACGACGGCCATCACCAGAACCCTGAGCCGCGAATGATGGGCCCGGCTATTGAAACTTCTGCCGTGATTTCCCGGAAATCTGCTTGCACTCATGCTGCGATCATGTCATTTTGCCGGGCCTTAAGACCTCCCGGACGCGCCGCGGGCTTTGGCGCCGCGGCGCAGGACGCTGCCGGCCAGCCGGAAACGCTCCCGGAGAGCAAGGTCGGGCAGGTAGGCGCGGGTGAGCGCGCTGGCAATGCCGGGTAAGGCCGCCGAGTCCGGATAGACCATGTACAGCGGGGCGTACAGCGGACGGAACTTCCCCTTGAAAGCCAGAAGGGACCGGAAGCCGTAGAGAGGCTCCAGTGCCGACCCCAGGCGGTCAAGCAGACGCTCCAGGCGTCCGGCTTCGTCCGGTCCGGCGTCGCGGAGCCGGATTTGCTCCTCCCCCGGGGCATGGGCCAGGGGTGCGCCGGAGAGACTGATGAAGTCGAAACCCTCGTCCCGGAAGCTCAGCGCAGCGGAGGCGATGAGGAACTCGATGCCCGGCCGGAATCCTGAGCTTCGGCCGCGCATGAGGTCCAGCGTCCATCCCGCAATGCGTCCGTCCCGGTAGACCGGCAGCCATGACGTGACCGCGTGAACGTGGTGCCGGACGTCGACGGCGAGCAGGCAGCGGACTTCGGGGTCGTTCAGCTCCTCGACACCCCCGAGGGTGAAGCCCATCTCGGGCATCTTCCGGTCGGCCACCCATTCCTCGGAGATGGCCTGGATCTGCGCCTGGATTGCCAGTGTCGCGGCGGGATACCGCACCCACTCGGCGCTGATGCCTGCCTTCGCGGCGTTGTTCATCGCCGTCCGAATATCCTGGAACTGCTTGCCGCGGAACGACAGGCCCGCCAGGGGAAGAATGGTCTCCTGGGCGACCTGCACCGAATCCCACCCCAGGGAGGACGCGGCCTCACGGACCTCGGTGTGCACGGAGTAGAAGCACGGACTCCATCCGTTGGACCTGCAGTACGCGGCGAATTCGTTCACCTCATCGCCGGTCCCGGACCCCGGTCCGACCGGCCCGCCAAGGGTCAGCGCGATGCCGGCGATGACCCGGTAGGCGACAAAGCTCTCGCCGCTGCTCGAAAACCAGTAAACGTTACCCGGCCACGTCGTCATCCACGAGATGGAGCTTCCCCGGCCGGCCCGGAGGATCGCCCGGGCCCGGTCAATATCGGCACCGCTGCGGGGGTGGGCCGGACGCAGGAACGACGTCAGTATCCACCCCCCGCTGATGACCCAGAAGGCGATTCCGACGCCCTCATAGAGCAACACGGCCGGGGTACTTTCGGGGAAAAACGCCGGCGGCAGGTCCACGGTAAAGCCCAGCGGAAGGAATCTGTCCGGGACGTCAGCCACCAGGTCAGCGAGCGTCGGGTCGGGGCTGAAGCCCGGAGCCAGCGCCACTCCGAGGAGAACGTAGAGAACACCGAGAAGTCCCGCCAACCCGAGGACCCGCAAGGCCAGTCGCCGGTACGTCCCGCGCGGCGCAGCAACCGGAAACATCGGCTGGCACGCCAGCAGCACAGCAAAGAGAATGACCGGCAGGAGCAGCGGGAGCACCAGGGTCAGCGGATGGGTCCGGCCGCCCACCCGGCTGGCGTCCACCAGTTCCCCGGCGACCGTGTTGGGACCGGCCGCCTGCAGGACCCCGACCATAGTGATGAGCGCCAGGACCGACAAGGCGGCCTGGACCAGCACAGCACCGAACCAGGCCGCCCGGCGCCCCCGGCGCAGGCCTTCAGCCAGCAGCAGCAACAAGAATGACGGCACGATCGCCATAAAGATGGCCCCGCCTCCGGCCCTCAGCTGCAGGAGCATGGCTTCGCACTCCCGATGCTGGGCGGGGATGGCACACACGCTCTGCAACGTCTGGGGATCCACCGGCTGGATATCGGTGAAGATCAAACGCAGCACAGCGAGCGGACCCGCCGCGTGCGGGGTCAGACCGGCAACCACCGGCCCCACCGCCGACACCGCTACCAGCAGCGCTATCAGCACCCGCCCTTCGTGCCGGGAGCTGACCGGACGCCGGAGCCGGGGTCTGCGGCCAAGGAGCACGGGGCCCAGCAACGCGCCGGCAGCGCCAGCCCCAAGACGGACCAGGTCCGTGAACCCGCCGCTGTAGAACGTCAGCAGGATAAGCAGGCCGAACAGTCCCAGCCGGATCCGGCGCCTCCACAGCGGCCCCATCGACGCCGTCGCAGCCAGGAGGGAGCCGTAGACCATGGCGCTCGGACCCAGGAAGTAGGTTGCATCCAGGCCCCGGGCCCAGCTCCCCATCAGGAGCCTCGTTGCCTCCCAGACGCCGGTGGCGGCCAGAACGCCGGCAACCTGGGCCGCGATGGCTGCGAGCGCCAGCTTCAGGCTGCCGATCTGGCGTTCCACCGGGACGCCGACCAGCAGCACGAGCACTGTTCCCAGAATGTAGCCCGGCAGGTTCCGGGCCCAGAGGGCGGAAGCCAGCACGGCGGTCCAGTGGTCGGGCCAGAAATGCGCCGTAGCGGCCACCTCTGCCTTCAAACCCGGCGCCGGCCCCTCGAAAATGCTCGACGACGCGGCGCCGACGATCCAGAAGACAGCGACAAACCCGAGGGTCACCGGCGCGCTCCGCAGTGACGAGAAAACCCACCTTGGCGACCCGCTGCGACGCGTCCGCTTCGCCCCGTGGACTGGCGTCGACACTGGAGCTGGCAAAGGGCACTCCTTTCAGGACATCGGAGCTTCAGTTACCTCGTCCCGCTGCTACCATTTGACCACTCCAGCCCGCACGGCAACAGGGGCCCCGACCGGCTGCCCTTGGCACCTCCGGATCACCCGCAGGAGGGCCGGCACCCATCGGACTCCCAGCGTTTTCCGCGGTCTGCAGTGTTATAACGTCCTAAGAGGGACGCGCGTGATGGAGGGGACCCCATGCAGCAGCTGCTCGGCCTGAACGTCGTGGATCAAACCCTGCTCTACGCCTTCTACGGGCTGTCGGTACTCGCCTGCCTCTACCTCGCGGTCCGGAGGCCGCCCCCGCCGCGCTGGTTGCTCGTGGCGTTTGCGGGACTGGCGGGCGGGGCCCTCGCAGGTGCCATCACGCTCTTTATCTGCGAAGTCGTGGTCAACGTGTTCGGACTGCCGCTGGAGTCCGATACCCGCGTCTGGGTTATCTCCGCCTTCGCCGGCGTCGGCCTCGCGGTGGTAAACCTGTGGCGTTCGCGCTGGTGGCGAAAGGCGGCAGCCGTGATCGCCGTGCTGGTTTTCGTCTCGACGGCGGCCTTGGCAATCAATGCCGGCTACGGGCTGAACCCCACCCTGGGTGCCATGCTGGGGCTGAACCAGGCCCAGCACCTGGCCCTGCCTGCGCTCAACCCGAAGGCCCGGCAGGACAGCGGTGTTGCGCTGTGGCAGAGCTGGACGCCTCCGGCCGGGATACCGGCCACCGGCAGGAGCGGGTCCGTATCGATCCCGGCAACCGCCTCGGGTTTCCGCGCCCGGGACGCGTATCTGTACCTGCCGCCTGCGGCCCTGGTTGCCGATCCGCCGCCCCTTCCGATCATCATCATGATGATGGGCCAGCCGGGAGGGCCTGAACAAAACAAATCCGCCGTCCAGGAACTCAACGCCCTCGCCCAACGCAACCACGGGCTGGCTCCGCTCTTCCTCACCATCGACCAGCTGGGCAATCCCTACCAGAATCCCGTCTGCGTGGACTCGGACAAGGGCAAGGTGTACACCTACGTCACCACCGACGTCGTCAATTTCATCCGTACCAGGCTCAATGTCTCGAGCGCCCGCGTCCAGTGGGCGGTGGCAGGCTACTCCAACGGCGGGGAGTGCGCCCTCTCGTTCGGGGCCAAGAGGCCGGAGCTCTTCGGGTCCCTGCTGGACATTTCCGGCGAGCTCGAGCCAATCGACGGCTCTCCCGAGAACACCGTGAAGACCATTTTTGGGGGGAACCAGGCGGCCTTCAACGCCGAGAAGCCTGCCACCATCCTCAAGGCGCACCAGTACAGCGACTCGCTCGCCATTTTCACCAGCGGTGCCTTGGATCCGGTGTACGGGCCGCAGGCCGCCGCCGCCGAGGGGTTCGCTAGGGCCGCCGGCATGACAACCCGCCGGTTCGTCGGCGAAGGCATCGGCCACCGCGGCGACTCGGTGGATTACGGTCTCAAAACCGGGCTGCCGTTGCTGTACGAGAGGTTCGGACTGATGCCGCCGGGAAGTTCTTAAGCGTTTCTTAAGCCGGGGGGCAAAGACTGGGACAGGACGCGTGACCGCGCGCCGCCGCCCCCGAGCCGGAGGATTCCATGACTGGACCCGTCCCTGACAGCCGCCCTGCACCAGCCCGCCTTCCCGACGCGCGTTCCGCCGCCGGGCAGCGTTTTCGGGCCCTGCCCCAGGCCCGCCACTGGCTGTCCCTGGGTGCGCTGCTTTGCGTTGCGGTCATGGCGCTGGGCCTGGCCGTGCAACTGGTGCCGGGCGACACCGCAGCCGAGCTGGGCGTAGACCAGGGACTCAGCCTGCACCACGCCGCAGCGCTGACCGCCGTCGCGATGGGCATCAACGTGCTGTTCGGGCCCGTGGCCGGACTCGCGTTAGTCGGCGCCGTGGCCCTCTACCTCTGGCTGGTCCGCCGCGATCTGGTGAAGGCCGTAGCGTTCGGCGTTGTGGCCTGCTCGGGCTGGGCGGCCAGCGAAGTCTTCAAGCTCCTCATCTCCCGCCCGCGGCCCGACCCGACCCTGCTCTTCGACCCGCTCGCGCCGGAGACAGGCGCCGACAGCTTCCCCAGCGGCCACGTCGCCTTCGCCGCCGCGCTGGCCTTCGCGCTGTATTTCCTCGCCCGCGGAACCCGCTGGTCCACGGCCGCCGCAGCCGCCGGCGCGGCCATGTCGCTTATCGTGGCCTGGTCCAGGCTGTACATCGGCGTCCACTACCCCACCGACGTCGCCGCTTCCTTCCTCGCCACGGGGGCCGCAGTCGTGTTGCTCGCCGGGCTATGGAACCGGTTCGGCCCCCGGACCGTGGAACGCCTGCCCGACGCCGTCTTCCTCCGTTCCAGCCGACCCTAAGGACCTTCCCATGCCTGGTATTTTGACCTCGGGGCTTGCCCCGGCCCTGGCCGCCGCCGGAACACCGTCCCTGCTGGACCCGGCCAGCCTGCTCGCGGGGCTCGGCCCCGCGGCACTCGGCGTAATCGCCGCGATGGTGTTCATCGAGTCCGGTGTGCTGTTCCCGTTCCTGCCCGGCGACTCCCTGCTCTTCACCGCCGGCCTGCTGCACCAGCAGCTGCACCTGACCCTGCCCGTGCTGATCGGGGTGGTCACGGCCGCCGCCATCGCGGGCGACCAGGTCGGTTACATGCTGGGCCGCACCTTCGGGCGGCGATGGTTCAAGGACGACGCGAGGATCCTGAAGACCGCCCACCTGACCGCAACGGAGGAGTTCTTCCGCCGCCACGGCGGCGCCGCCGTCGTCCTGGCCCGGTTCGTCCCCATGGTCAGGACGTTTGCGCCGCTAACCGCGGGAATCGGCCGCTACGGGTACAAGGCCTTTACCCTCTGGAACGTCGTGGGGGCGCTGGCCTGGGCCACCTCCGTGACCTTGCTGGGCACCTGGCTGGGCCACTATGAGATCGTCGCCAAGAACATCGACGTCATTGCAGTGGTGATGGTCCTCGTCTCCGTCGTGCCCTGGGTAATCCAGCTGCTCAAGCGCCGCCGCAGCAGCCGCGACACGGACGGCGCCGGACTGAACCGGGAACCGGCCACGGAAGAATAGGGCCCATGACACTCGCTGACCGGCCGGCCCTGCTCCTCGTCGAGGACGACCCCGTCCTGGGCCCGCTGATCGCCGAACTGCTGGAGCCGGACTACCGCGTCCGGCTGGCCGCCACGGGCCAGGACGGCCTGCACCTCGGGCTGACCGAGCCGTGGGACGTGCTGGTGATTGACCGCGGACTGCCCGTGATGGACGGCATTGCCGTGATAGCCGCCCTGCGGTCCAAGGGAATCGCCACGCCCATTCTGATTCTGACGGCGCTGGGCGAACCGGACGAGAAGGTCCGGGGCCTCGACGCCGGTGCCAACGACTACGTGACCAAACCGTTCGACGCCGGCGAGCTGGCCGCGCGTCTCCGCGCCCTCACCCGCAGCTACTCCCGGCCCGCGGGCCCCGTCGGCATCGGCGACTGGGAGCTCGATCCGGCGTCGCGCTCGGTCCGCTCCGTCTACGGAGCCGTGGTATCCCTCACGGCGAAGGAAGCCGAGCTGCTGGCGGCGCTCGCCGCCGAACCCGGCAGGGTCTTTACCCGCGATGAACTTCTCGCGGGCTTCTTTGATCCCACTGACCAACCCGGCGTGATCGACACCTACGTCCACCACCTCCGCCGGAAAATCGCCCGGACCGTCATCCGAACCGTCCACGGCGTCGGATACCAGATCGGCGAGGCCAATGACTAGGAAAGCCCATGACTAAGGAAACCCCGCCGGGAGGAACGCCGGACCAGACCACCCTGCGCAAGGCCTCGCTCAAGGTGGCCGTCCGCATCAGCGCGGCCTGCGCGGTGATGGTGCTTTGCCTGCTCGCAGTCGCCGCCCTGTATCTCATGAACAAGCTGGCCCGTCCGGAATTGCCGCCCCCGGCGCCGGCGGGGACCACGTACACCTACCTCGATTCCAGGGACCTTTTGGAGGCGATGGTCATCGCCGGGGTAGCCGGGATTGCACTGGCCGGCCTCGTGGGCTGGCTCAGCGCCCGCAGCGCCATTCGGCCGTTGGGCGAGGCACTGGCCCTGCAGCGCCGGTTTGTCCAGGACGCCAGCCACGAACTCCGCACCCCGCTGGCCATCCTGGACACCCGGATCCAGCTTGCGCAGCGCGGCGCCGCGGCGGATTCGCGCCCGGGCCGGGAGCTGGCCCGGATCCGCGAGGACACTGCCCGGCTCACCGACATCGTCAACGAACTGTTGCTCGCCGCTACGGCGGACGCCCCGGATCCCGCGGCCGGGCCGGCGGATTTGGTTGACCTGGCCGACGTCGCCGCCGCCGTCGCTGAAAGTCTCCAGCAACTCGCCGCGGCCAGTGACGTCCGGCTGGAATTCTCCGCGGCCGGCCGGCCGTCGGCCAGGATCGACGCGAACGCGCTGCGCCGCGCAGTGCTGGCGCTGGCGGACAACGCACTCTCCCACACCCCGCCCGGCGGCCGCGTCACCATTTCAGTGGCCGCCGAGCAGCAGCACGCGGTGATCACCGTGGCGGACACGGGCGCCGGGATCACCGGCGTCGACCAGAACAGAATCTTCGAACGTTTCGTCAGGACTGCAGGCCCCGACGGGTCACGCGGGCAGCGCAGCTACGGCATCGGGCTGTCCCTGGTCCGCGAAATCGCCATGGCGGCCGGCGGTTCGGTGGAGGTGGCCCGGACCGGGGCCGATGGAACCGTGATGAGGCTCATCCTCCCTGCCGCCGGTGACTGAGACCGCAGGGGTGGTCAGTTGGCGGCCGCGGCCGGCGATCCGCCCCGCTCTGTGACCGGGGAGCCTGCCGGCTCCAAATCCGTCCTGGCGAGCAGCGCGGCCACCACCTCCGCCACAATGTCTTCCTTATCGCGCTTCTTCGCGTCCTCCATCTGGGCGACTTCGACGCGGGCGGCCTGCCAGGCGGACCAGTGGCCGGAGACGAGGGCCCAGAGCGATAGGGCAGAGACGTACACGACGGAGTCCAGCCAGCCCATCATCAGGGAAATAGGGATCATGAGGATCCAGAGGATGGCCAGCCACCCGTTGACCCTCCGCATGAAGACGGGATCCCCCTGCACCATCGCCCAAAGACTCTTTACCGGGCCCACGCATTCTCCTCACATCGGCGGTAGGACAATCCTGCCGTCGGGGACTTTAGCCACGGATTCTGAGAACAGGCTGAGAGCCGTAAACGGGGGGTAGCCCTGCGGCAACCCGCCGGCCGGAACGCAGGTCGACGCCGGGCAGTTACGGGCACTTGGCGCGCGCGGGACTAGTCTCATTCCATGGTGAGTGACTCTGGAATGACGGTGCGCGCCGCCGCCGGCGCGCCGTGACCTTCCTGACCCTGGCGCTGATCGCCGTCGTCGCGCTGGCCGGGCCCCTCCTCGCGCTGCCGGTCCGCTGGAACCTGCCGGTGGTCCTGGGCGAATTGCTGGCCGGCGTCCTGATCGGGCGCACGGGGCTCGCACTGGTCGACCCGGCGGATCCGACGTTCAGCCTGTTGGCCAACATCGGCTTTGCGCTCATGATGTTCGTGGCCGGAACGCACGTACCGGTGCGGGATCCGCAGATCCGTTCCGCCCTTGGCCAGGGGGCACGCCGCGCCGCTCTGGCGGCCATCGCGGCCGCCGTGGTTGGCACCGGCCTGGGCCTGGCCTTCGGCACCGGGCACGCACCGCTGTACGTTGTGCTCCTGGCCTCCTCGTCTGCCGCGCTGGTACTGCCAATTGTCGATTCCCTTCGCCTGGGCGGACCACAGGTAATCGCCATGACGGCGCAGGTGGCCATCGCGGACATTGCCTGCATTCTCGCGTTGCCGCTGGCTGTGGACCCGCCAAACGCCGTCCGCGCCGCGCTGGGGGCGCTCGCAGTGGGGGTCTGCGCCGTCGCCCTCTTCTTCACGCTGCGCTTGCTGGAGCGCCGCGGGACCCGCCAGCGCATGCATCGCCTCTCTGAGGACCGCAAGTTCGCGCTGGAGCTCCGCATCCAACTGGCCCTCCTCTTCGCCCTGGCCGGAGTCGCAAACTTCGGGCACGTCTCTGTCATGCTGGCCGGCTTCTCCTTCGGTCTGGTTGTGGCGGCCGTCGGCGAACCCCGACGCCTGGCGCGTCAGCTCTTCGCCGTCAGCGACGGATTCCTCGGTCCGATCTTTTTTGTCTGGCTGGGATCGTCCCTGAACCTGCGCGACCTTGCCGGCCACCCGGACATGGCGGCCCTGGGCCTCTCACTGGGCGTCGGTACCGTATTCCTTCATGCCTGCCTGAGAGCGTTCGGCCTACCCCTGCCGCTCGGTGTGCTCTCAGCGGCCCAACTGGGGATCCCGGTGGCGGCGGCCAGCATCGGCGCGCAACTCCATGTCCTGCAACCCGGCGAGGATGCGGCCCTGCTTCTCGGCGCCCTCGTCACCATTGCCGCCAGTTCGCTGGGCGGAGCGCGTGCCGCACGGTCTTTCGCCGCGCCGCTCAAATCCTGAAACAGCGCGGCCCACGGCGCTGGGCCACGACCTCCGCCCCTGGCAAAAATTGGGAAATCGTGCAGCCACTGGGGAGTTTGCTACCCGCAAGTAGCCCGCCTCAGCCAGAAACTGCTGCACAAACGTGCATAGGGGGTTGCGCGCAATGACCACTTTCCTAGGCTTGAGTGATGGACGTGAGCCGGATCACAGGGGGACGGATCCCTAACTCACCCCATCCACGCTGACCCCTCACAGTCGAGGGGCCCAACCGAAGAGGTATTACCGTGTCCCAGCTCAACAACACTTCCCGCCCCAAGCGCACGCTGGCCAAGTCCGCGGCGCTGGGGGCGATTGCGCTCCTGTGCGGATCCCTGGCGGCAGCACCGGCAGCCACCGCCAGTACCGTGGATGTTTCCCCTCCCGGCGCAAACGACTGGTCGTGCAAGCCCTCCGCGGCGCACCCCAACCCGGTAATCCTTGTCCCTGGAACGTTCGAGAGCATGGCCAAGAACTGGGCCACGATGGCGCCGGCCCTCAAGAGCGAGGGCTACTGCGTCTACGCCCTGAACTACGGGACCACCAACGGCATTGACGCCACCGGCCCAATCGCGGACTCGGCCGCGCAGCTGGCCCCGTTTGTGGACGCCGTATTGGCCTCGACCGGGGCAAAGACGGTCGACCTCGTGGGACACAGCCAGGGCGGCATGATGCCCCGTTACTACATGGGTTTCCTGGGCGGCGCGAAGAAGGTCAACCAGCTTGTCGGCATCGCCCCGTCCAACCACGGCACCCAGGGGCTGATAACCCCGGCGCCGGGCTCCGTGCCGCCGGCCACGTCTTTGGGCGGCTCCAACTGCCAGGCCTGTGCAGACCAGCAGGCGGGTTCGCCGTTCCTGACCAAGCTGAACTCCATCGGGGACACCGTGCGCGGGCCAGCCTACACCGTCATCTCGACGACCCACGACGAGGTGGTCACGCCGTACCAGAGCCAGTTCCTGGCCGGTCCGGCGGAGAAGGTCACCAACATCACCATCCAGGACAAGTGCCCTGCGGATGTGATCGAACACGACCAGACGCCTAATGACCCGGTAGTCCAGCAGTTGGTCTCCAACGCGCTGGGTCGTCCGGCCGGCCAGCCGTCAGACCCTGCCTTCCAGCCCAGCTGCCTGTAGGCGCAGCGTCGGGGTAATTCCCGGAGTTGCAGGGGGCGGGCGGACGTAGAATCGATCATGAGTCTCGTCCGCCCGCCCGCCGCCCGGAACTAAGCCGGGCCCGCCGTGCGCCGCCGCCGTTGGCTAGGCAGTGCCCCGCCCGGCCTCAAAACTGTCCTCGACTACGAACGGTCCTGGCTCAAATCCGACCTGGCCGCTGGAGCCGCCCTGAGCGCAGCCCTGATCCCGGCCGGCATGGCGTACGCCCAAGCAGCCGGGCTGCCCGCTGTCACGGGCCTCTACGCCTCGGTGATTCCCCTGTTGGCGTACGCCGTCTTCGGCCCCTCAAGGGTACTGGTCGTGGGGCCGGACTCCTCGCTGGTCCCAATGATCGCCGCCGCGATCCTGCCGCTGGCGGCCGGGAACTCCGGCCATGCCGTGGCCTTGGCGGGGGTGCTGTCCCTGCTGATCGGGCTGATGTTGGTCGTGGGCAGGTTCCTCAATCTCGGGTTTGTCACGGGCCTGCTGTCCAAGCCCATCCGCGTGGGCTACCTCAATGGAATTGCCCTCGTCGTGATCGCCAGCCAACTGCCCAAGCTGTTCGGCGTCCCGGCCACCGGCGGCTCCCTCGCCGACAGCCTCGCCGGGACAGCCCGCCAACTGGCGCAGGGCACGGTCCAACCCCTGGCTCTGCTGTTCGGGGCCGGCACCATCGCGATCATCCTCGGCTGCCGGGCGCTGCCCTGGAAGGTTCCCGGGGTACTGCTGGCGGTACTGGCGTCCATGGCGGTCGCAGCGGCGGCGGGCCTGGAGTCCGCCGTGCCGGTGGTGGGTGAACTTCCGGCGGGCCCGCCCGCGACCGATCTTGGGAGTGTCCGCCCGGCGGAGGTCCTGGCCCTGCTCGGCCCTGCGGCAGGCATCGCGCTGATCGCGTTCGCGGATACCTCCGTGCTGTCCAAGAGCCTCGCACGCCGCCGTGGCGCCCACGTGAACGGGAACCAGGAAATGGGCGCCCTCGGCCTGGCGAACGCCGCGTGTGGACTCTTCGGCGGGTTTCCGGTCTCCGGGAGCGCCTCGCGCACCCCGATCGCGCTCGAGGCGGGCGCCCGGACTCCGCTGAGCGGCGTGATCGCGGCAGCCCTGGTGGTCCTGTTTATGGTGGCGGCCCCCGGGGCCACCTCATTCCTGCCCTCCAGCACCCTGGCCGGCGTCGTGATCGTCGCGGCAGTCTCGGTAATCGACCTGAAGACATTGGCTCGGCTGGTCAGGATGAGCCGGACCGAAGCGGCGCTGCTGCTGGCGACGTTCCTCGGCGTCGCCTTTGTGGGCGTTTTGGAAGGGGTGGTGGTCGCGATTGGCCTGTCCCTGATTGCCTTTGTGCTGCGCGCCTGGGATCCCTACCGGACGGAACTGGCCAGTGTCGAGGACATGCCCGGCTACCATGACCTCAACAGGCACCCGGAGGGACACCGGGTGCCCGGACTGGTGATCGCACGCTTCGATGCCCCGCTGTTTTTCGCGAACGGCGCCGTGTTTGCCGAGCACATCCGGACGCTCGTGGCGCACGCCCCCGCGCCGGTGCGGTGGGTGGTGGTCGCCTCGGAGGCCATCACGGATCTTGACACCACCGCCCTGGACGATCTGGTGGAACTCGACGACGAACTCGCCAGGAAAGGCATCAGCCTGGTGTTTGCGGAGATGAAGGGTCCGATCAAGGACCGGCTGATCCGATTCGGCGTGAGCAGCCGGTTCGGACCCGACCATTTCTTCCCGACGGTGCACAATGCCGTGCGCTCCTATCGCAAGGAATTCGGCCTCCCGTCGCCCTAGCCCCGGCGCCGGAACCGGCCCCTCAGCCGCGCAGCGGAATGACGTCCACGCTGCCGTCGGCTCCCGCGATAACAAGCACCCGTTTGGCGCTCACCCCGGCCAGTGCCTCGGCCAGGCCGGCGCCCGAGGGCACCCGCGGCGCACCGCCGCCGGTACCAGGCACCCCCTCTCCCGTTGCGGAAGCGGCCGCGGTCAGTACGGGCACGCCGACGTCGGCCCGGCTCCATAGCGTGACGCCGGCCCCGGTCAGCTCTTCGACTGCCCGGCGCAGCGGCTCCGGGTCGGGACCGGCCACCAGGATCACGTGCCCGATCGTGCGCTTGCGGCCGGTCCCCGCCGCCGCCTGACGGGACCGGTCCTGCCGCCAGACGGCGAAGTGGTACCCGGCGGCCAGGGCGGTGGCCACCAGCAGCCCCAGCGGCGCACGGATCCGGTCCACCAGGCTGCCGCCCGTTACATCGGCCAGGAAGAACTCGAAGAGCCGGTACCCGATCACCAGCAAGGCGACCAGGGCCACCACGGCGCTGAGGCCGAACACGGCGACAAGGTAGACACGCCGTCCCGTCGGAACCGCGGTATCCTGCCGGTGCTGCCGTGCCGGCCGCCACGCCAGCCACCACACCGCGCCGCCCACCACGAGCGAGCTGATGCCGCCCAGCAGCAGCGTGCGGGCATTGCCGCCGGCGAGTGGCGAAACCGCGATGGACAGCGCCGCATTCACGATCACGCCGACGCCGGTCGCGGCCGCCGCCAGCGCCACGCCCGAGGTCACCAGCACGCCGGCCTGCCGGGTCCGCTCCGAGCGGCCGGTCGCGGCGGTGCGGTAATACCGCCACACCAGCGCGCCGACGGCGGCCGCAGCTATGGCGGCGGCGAGCGGCGACAGCAGTTCCAGCAGGGGATCCTCCCGGTCAAAAGCCAGCCGCAGCAGCACAAAGAGGACCGTCCCCGCACCACCCAGGGCGAGAAGCCCGGCCGCCAGCACGCCCACCACGATCAGCCCCACGTCGGCGAACCCGCCGCGGAGCCGGCCCGCGCCGCCGCGGACCCAGTGCCACCACCACACCAGGGCTCCCCCGGCCGCCCAGACCAGGCCCTGGAGGGCGGAGCGCCACCAGGGATCCACGGCTGCCGTCAGTTCCAGGGACCCCCGGATTGCGACATCCAGCAGGGCAGCCAGCGCCGTCACCGCGCCGCCGACGCCGATCCCCAGCCCGAAGTAGGTGCCGATCACGGCCGGCACGCTCGAGAGTTCCAGCGGCCCCCGCACGGGGTGCCGCCACATCCAGCGGTGCCACAGCCACACCAGGGCCCAGACCAGCCCGACGGACAGCGGCGCCCGCCAGTCCGGATTTTCGTCGCCGATGAGCGAGGCCGCCATCGCCAGCAGGGACGTCACGAAGATGACCAGGGACACTGTGTACACCGCCGCCACGTAGAGGCCCCACGACGGCGCTTCCCGCTCCCCGGCCTCGTCGAGCCGCCGCCAGATGAGCCACCACAGCAGCGCGGCGAGCGGGCCGCCGATCAGGGTGAACGCCAGAGACAGCGCCAGCCCCGCCACGCCTTCCCCGGCCAGCACCTGCCCGGAGCGCAGCAGGCGTTCCAGCAGGCCGCTGAGCCCGTTGGCGGCGATCACCACCAGGGCGAACAGCAGCACGAACACCACCAGTCGGCGGACCTTGGCCTGGGCAGACCCGGCGGCAGGGCCGGTGTGGATCCGCGCGGCGCTCACTTTTTCACCCCTGGGCCGGTGCAGGTCTGGAGGCTGTAAGGGAGTTCATTGATCATCCATTTGCCCGCCACCTTCACGAGGACAACCACGGCGTCCTCGGCAAATTCGGAGGGGCCAAACGGGCCCTCCGCGGACGAATGCACGATTGAGATCTTCACCGTTGCCGTCTCGCTGCGCTCGGTCGTGGACACCAGAACCACCCGGCTGGCCTGCGCGCCGCCGTAGTAGTTGGCGCACCGGGACCGGGCGTTGTCGGTGAGGTAGGCATCGGCCGCGGCGGGATCGGCGTCGATGACCGCCTTGCTGTAGCGCTGCACGACGCCGGCCGGGGACGCTTCGTCCAGTGGCTGCGGTTCCCCGCGAAGGAAGACCACGGCCAGCGCTACTGCCACCAGGACGGCGATCGCCGCTACGATGCCCAGCAGGACCCTGTCCGGCCGGCGGTGTCCGGGGGCCGGTGCCGGCTCCGGAACCCTTGTTTCGTCGTGCTGTGGCGCTGCCGGCGGTCCGGGATCGTACGGTGGTTGGCTCATGCCGTCAGTATGGATGCCCGCCACAGCACCGTCATGGTGTCTTTAGGCCCTTTCAGCCCCGGCGCGCGTCAACGACGCTGGCAGTAAACACTACGCTCAGACGATGGGGATCATGCGGAAAATCTTCGGCCCGAAGCTGGCGGGCGCCCTGTTGCTGCTCATCGGCCTGGCCGGCATGCTGCTCGGCGCCGCACCGGCGGCGCTGGCGGTGCCGCCGGCCGACGTCGTCGTGGCCGACCGGGCGGGCGTCCTGGACAGCAACACCCTGCTGCCCGCGGTGCGGAGAATCGAGTTCTACCAGCCCACCAAGGTGGCTGTGTACACGTATAAGGGCACCGCCGCGGACAACCTCAACGAGGAGGTGCTGCGCTACGCCCGCGCTGAGCACCCGGACTGGATCAGCCAGGACGGGCAGAAGTGGGCGGACGGCCTCTTCATCTTCGCGCTGGATCCGGTGGGCCGGCACGTCGGAACCTACATGGGCGAGGACCGGAAGGTCTCCCTCGAGCAACGCGATGACATCCAGAACGCCGCCAAGGACCTGCTGCGTGATGCCCAGTGGACGGAGGGCACGATCGCCGGCATCCGGCGCGGCGCCGAACTGATCAACCAGCCCTGGTACCGCTCCACCGCTTTCCTCGTCGCGGCCTGGAGCGCGGCGGGTGCCGTGGTGGCCGGTGCGGGCACCTGGTTGCTGGTGCGCTGGCGGACGAGGGTGGGCAGCCGCAAGGAGATCGCCCGCGGGGACGCGAATTACGCCAACGTGAGCATGGACCTCCAAGTCACCGAACTTAACGCCGGCACCATCCCGGAGTCCTCCCGCTACGGCAGCACGGTGCTGGAAAAGCACCGCACCTTCCTGGGCCGGTACAACACTGCCACCGGCCTCTCCAACCAGGTGCACGCGCTGACGCAGCGCCAGTTGGGCCGCCGCTCAAGCCTGGCGCTGGCCCGGCAATACGCGGATGCGGCCGCCGAGCTCGATGCCCTCGACGATGTCATCTCCGACACCAACGCCCTGCTGAACCGCGGGTCCATCTGGGCGACGGCCTGGGACCGCCAGCTCGCACCCTTCCGCAGCGATCTGGCAGGCGTCGAGGGCCTGCTGGCCAAGAGCCACGGCGAGGGCGGCTCCGCGACCGCCGCGTCGCTGCGCTCGTTCCGGGACCGCAGCCAGAGCGACATCGAACGCTGGACGGCCGAGCTGTCCGACGGCGGCATCAGCCCGGAAACGGCGCTGGACCGGCTGCGTGACGCCCGGACCGAGCTCTCGGAACTGCTGAAGGCCCATGCGGAGACCGTGATCGCCGGCTATGCCCGCAACGAGCGGGAGGCCAGGCTGATGCGCAAGGATATGGAGCAGGCCCAGTCCGGGACCGGCAGGAAACAGCGGCCCCGCTACGAGCCCAGCATCCTGGGTACAGTGTACCCGTCCTACTACTTCTTCTCGGTCCCCACGTTCAACACTGGCCTCAGCACCGGGGTCAGCAGTGTCAGCACCGCCCGTGGCGGCAGCACCACGGGATATGGCGGCAGCGGGGGCAGCTTCTCCGGCTCCGGAAGTTCCTCCAGCTTCTAACTCCAGCTGCGAAGAGATTCATATCGACAACCGGCGGCCAAGCGAGGATTCTAGGCCCCGTAAGCAGTTCATTTCCCTGATCGAAGAGAGGGAGTGCAATGTCCGCAAACGTTGTCACCCAGCTGCAAGTGAAGTCCCACAATTCCCCGGATGAGAAGCGCCGCCCAGACAAGAGCGAGATCGATATTGTCTCCGTCGGCGACTACACCATCGGCCGGTTCAGCTTCGAGCCGGGGTGGCGCTGGTCCGAATGCATCAAGCCGGTGGTGCACACGGACTCCTGCCAGAACAGCCACGTCGGTTTTTGTGTCTCCGGCCGGCTGAGTGTCGAGACGACCGACGGCGGCCGGATCGACGTCGGCCCCGGCGATTCCTACACCATCCCGCCGGGCCACGACGCCTGGGTGGAAGGCGGGGACCCGTTTGTCGGGGTGGAGTTCCTCAGCGCCGCCACGTTCGCCAAAGCCGGCGAATAGCCGGCCTGCGGCTTCAGTGGCTCAGCCGGGGAAGAGCGCGGCCGAGACGGTCCGGGTCAGCAGGTGGATGACCCGGGTACGGCTCGTGATTTCCGCGGGACTCCGGCCCAGGGTGTAAACCACAAACGCGTACGCCTTCCCGCCGCGGACCAAAAGGCTGGCGTCGTGCAGGTTGCCGTAGAGCAGACCGTATTTGTGGAACACGACGACGTCGGGCGGCAGCGCCGCCGGGATCAGCGTTTCCAGGTTGGTGTCCTGCATGTACGAGAGCAGCTCGGCGGTATCGGGCGCGCTCAGCAGCTGACCGGTGTAGAGCAGTGCGAGCGTGCGTGCCGTCTCGGCAGCCGTGAGCTTGTTGTAGCTGCGGTCGTAGTCGATGCCGATCGACGCCGCGTAGTCGGTCAGGCGCCGTGATCCGAGCGCTTCGAGGATCATGGCCCAGGACTCGTTGTTGCTCTGCTGGATCATCTGGCGGATCTGCAGGCCTGCCGTGCTCGCACCCATCGGCGCGTCCAGCGACAGCTCCCCGGTTTCGGCCAGCCGGTAGTACGCCGCCGCTGCGAGGACCTTGGCGGTGCTGGCCGCCGTGAACTTGCTGCGCACACCGTACTCGTGCACAACGCCATCCGCCACGTCGATCAATGCCACCCCCAACTGGTAGCCGGGGTACGACCGCACGATGCGGTTCAGTTGCGCGTCGAGGTCGGGCCCGATGGACGGCGCGGGCGCCGCGGCGGCGGCCGCCCCCAACGGTGCCCCGGTCTCGGGCGCACCGTCTTCCGGCGCGCCAGCTTCCGGAGGGCTCTGGCTTGGCGGGTTTTCGGTTTGGCCTGGCGGCACCGCGGCCGTCGACGACGGCGACCCACCGGTTCCAGCCGGGTCCCGCTGGGCCGCGGCGGTTGGCGCGGGGTCGGCCGTTGGTGCTGCCTGCTGCACGGCGAGCGTCGTCGGGTCCGGCACGGCGGGCGCGACCGCCATCGCACCCGCTGCGCGCGGGGCGGAGAATGACTCGCTGGACGGGACCGCCGCCTGACCGACTGCGTAGACGCTGGTGGCCAGCACCAGGGAGAGAATGGCGCCGATTCCGGTCAGGGTCTCAGCGCTGGGCCGCCCCCGCCGCGTGTGCCGGACCCCGTGGCGGCTGTAGCCGCCGTTTCGCACCAGACCCACGGGGCATCATCCCCGGCCGGTCGGGTTCGTCCACCGGCCGGTGTCCATGGGCGCTGATAAAGGCATGCAATTCCTCCAGGCACAGGCACTTTCAAGAACCGCGGGGCTTCAAAGTCCCTGAATTTTGCCTGCCGGAGGGCGCCGTAGCAAGGGCCGGACCTTGAGAAAACCTTGGCTCAGGACCCCAGTTCCTGCCGCCTGAAGCGCAGCACCCGTTGGGCGCCACGCAACGGGGAGCCGGCGAACGGCAGCTCCTCGAGACGGATGGCCCCCGCCGCCGCAAGGGCCGTACGGTTGGCGCCCGCAGCAGCCCGCGGCGGCAGCCCAAGGGTGTGCGCGAATTCCGCCCAGTGCTTGGCCTTGAGGTTCTTGGTTTTTCCGGCCACGGGCAGCGCGAGGGTTTCGTCGCCGTACAGCAGGGTGCACGGAACGTCATACACGGGGGCCATGATGAAGCCGGCGGCGCCGCCGAGGACGGCCAGGTTCTTCGCGTGAAGATCGCCGTTTCCGGTCAGCCAGGCGAAGAGGAACTGCAGGTACAGGTTCCGGCTGGCAATCAGCGGCGCCTTGCAGATGCCGGCCAGCGCGGCAGCCACCTGTTCGGCGCTCACCCCGTATTTCGAGGCCGGCGGAAGGCCCAGCACCTGGGTGCCGTCCTCCAGGGGAAGCCGGTGCCACGCGCCGTCGGGCGTCCGGTAGCGGTCGAACCGTTCCACCAGGAGCCCGGGCAGCCCGTTCCGGTCCGCGATGACGGAACTCTTGGCGACCGCGATCTTCAGCGCCTTCGCAGCATTCAGATGGGCTGCCTCGTTTTCCACCAGATGCGGATGTTCCGGCGGATCCAGCTTCAGCAGGTAGCGGTGCCCGCGTAGGGCCAGCGGCGTCGTCAGCATGGAGGCACTGGTCTTGCGCTGCACGCCCGGGATGCCGTGCAGGTCCACAGTATTCGCGAGGAAAGAAAAGTCCAGCTCCTCGGGCCGCGAGGTGTCGGCCAGTGCCGCCGGCTCCGCCGGGGGCTCGCCGGCGGGCACCACTTGGACGTCGCCCGGTACGTCGGAGCCGACGGCGAGCAGCAGGGTCAACTCGTCATCGAAGCTAGTCTTGGTAGCGTTCTTCAGCACCGTGAGCCGGTGCCCCTCGGGCAACAGGCCGGCAAAGAAGGCCGGCAGGGCGCCGGCCGGGGCTTCCACCGCCGTCTCGGACAGGGGCAGCGAGACCGCGACGGCGGGATAACCGCCCGCGAGGTAGTCGGCGCGGTAGGAGAAGCGCACGCCGCCATCGCCGGTGCGCGCCAGCTCCCCCGCCGGGACCCCGTTTTTGTAGACATCGGCGGCCCGGACAAAGCGCAGATCCTGCAGTTCGGCCGGCATCAGGCCACCGCGAGCTTCAGGCCCAGGACATTTGCCACGGACACCACGGCCTGCAGCGAGGGGTTGCCGGTCCCGGTCTCGATGGCGCGAACGGTTCGCTCCGAGGTGCCGGCCAGATGAGCCAGGTCCTCCTGTGTCAGTCCGGCGTCCTTCCTGCTCCGGCGGATTCCCTCGGCGATCGCCGCCACATCATCCACTGTTTTCCCTCCCCAACGGACCCGCCACGACTGTCCGGCATCATTTTGCCGGTTCGGGCGGGAAACTCCCCCTATCGTGCCGCAATTTACGACTTTCGGCAAGATGCTGCCGAAACGACCTGAGTGAGGGGATTCAGCCCGCCACCCGGACTCGGACCGGCACCATGTTGCCGGTCTCCGCGGGCAGAGGCGGCGGTTCCCGCCGTCGTTTCCCCCCGGAACGTTCTCCGCCGGACTGTTCCCCGGGGTCCGGTGCGCGCGTAGGCTCGGCGCATGCGGAAGATCATCTTTGCAATGCAGGTGTCCCTGGACGGGTTCATGGAAGGCCCCCACCGGGAGCTTGACTGGCACATGGTGGACGACGAGCTCCACAGCCACTTCAACGAGGAGCTCCGCACCATGGGCGCCTTCCTGGACGGCCGCATCACCTATGAGCTGATGGCCGCCTACTGGCCGACGGCGGACCAGAACCCGGCCAGCACGCCACCCGAGGCCGAGTTCGCGGGCATCTGGCGCGAGATGCCCAAGATCGTCTACTCCAAAACCCTGGAGAGCGCCGATTGGAACACCACGGTGGCGCGCGACGTCGTCGTCGAGGACATCCTGGCACTCAAGGCACAGCCCGGCGGCGACCTGGCCCTGGGCGGGGCCCGGCTGGCGGACAGCTTCCGACGGCTCGGACTGATTGACGAGTACTGGATCTACATCCACCCGGTGCTGCTGGGGCAGGGCACGCCGCTGTTCAAGCCCGCAGACAGCAGGGCCGCACTTACGCTCGCCGAAACTCGGACGTTCGGCAACGGAGTGGTCCGGGTG
Source organism: Arthrobacter sp. SlRoot2-15 (assembly GCF_059739345.1). NCBI lineage: Bacteria > Bacillati > Actinomycetota > Actinomycetes > Micrococcales > Micrococcaceae > Arthrobacter > Arthrobacter sp. SlRoot2-15. The sequence continues at coordinate 3,435,795 of NZ_AP046058.1, read as the reverse complement.
CGGTACACCAGCTGAGTTGCGGCGGACCAGCGAAAGCCGGTGGCCGGCTGTCGTAGCGACAACCGGCCACCGGCCTTCGGGAGCAGTGCTGGTGCAATGCCTACACGGTGCTTACGCTCCGGCGCGGACGAACGTCACACCGCCGGTGGCGGTCAGCCAGGAGAGCGGGTGCGAGATCGTCTGGTTGGATCCGTTCATGCCGCCGCTGATGGCCTGGCCGTTGCCGGCGTAGATGGCGACGTGGCCGGACTGGACGATCATGTCGCCCGGCTGCGGGTCGGCCACAACCTTGCCGTAGTTCATGAACTGCTGCGGACCCAGGTCGCCGACCGGGATGCCGGCAGCGCCGAGGGCCTTCTCGACCATGGCGGTGCAGTCCTGGGTGATGCCGATCTGGCTGTAGGCGGCCGACAGCATTGCGGCGTTGACTCCGCCGGCAGCCGGGGCCGGGGCCGGGGCAACGGCAGCCTGGGCCTGGACCGTGATCTTGGGGGCGGCCGGAGCCTGGGCAACCGCCGGTGCGGCGACGGGCTTGGGCTGCTCGACGACGGGCGCGGGCGTGGTGGCCACGGCCGGACGGTCGAAGCTGATCTGCACCGCGGAATCCGCGGTGACCGGCGCCGAAACCTTGCTGGCGACGTCGACGGATGATGCCGGTGCGGAGTCGCGCTCGGCCGGTGCGGACGCGGCATTGGCCGCCATGCCGCTCGTCAGGACGAGGCCGGACGCCGCCATAATGACTGCGGCCTGGCGGCCGACTGTGCCTGGCTTGACCGAAAATGCTGAGGTCCGTCCTGCGGGGACGTCGGAACGATGGCGCGCAGCAGTAGTGCGTGAAGTCATGTTGGTAGCCTCTCCCAATGCCTGCGAGGTGAGCTGTCGGATTCGGATGGGAGGCACCCGGCCGCGGGCCCGTCAGAGCGGGCTGCGCGGCTTCACCCCAAGACCCGCCGGAGCGGCAGGTAATAAGTGGTTTCCCCGTCTCTGCCAGAAGGTTGCATTCGGATTCCGGGCCGCGGCAGAGTTAGGCAATCGGCTCGGAAGCGCCCGTATCGGAAACAAACAGGCACCTATCCACGGTAACGGTACTGGGCGGTAATGTCACATTCAGGTAACGGGGGCGTGTCCTGGCGGGGAATTAGGCCTAGGGCGCCGGGCGCCGCCACGCATAGGATGGGCTCATCCAGCGTTCCCCGAGCGGAGGCCCTGTTATGAACCGGCACTGTGTCGCCATCTGCCAGCTAAGTGACCAGCCGCAGGAGGACTTCGACGTCAACACGGAGCTGCTGGTTCTCGAGGGCGGGGAAATCCACGTTGCCACCTGGGACGCCGAACCGCGCGACGGCGGATTCGACGTCCACGTCCTGAACGACCGTGTAGATGCCCTCGGCTTTATGGTCGTGACCGATTGGCAGTTCCTCGATGGCAAGGCCTACGCCGTGGTGGAGCGCAGGCCGTCCCGCTAGGGAACCTTGCGGCGCCTGCCACCGTCGGAGCGGAGTTCGCCCGCTGGTGCCAGCTGCGCCGCGCGGCGCAGCCACGGGTCCGGATCCTGCAGCCACCGTTCCAGCACAGCCTCGGCCCGGTTCCGGCTTACCCCGTCAAGACCCGCAATCAGCGGCCCGACGACGTCGACCGCCAGCGGATCCGCCAGCTCACGCAGGCGCGCACCGCGCAGGAAGCCTTCGATCCGGGTCAGGTCCGAGTTGTCCAGCATGGTGATACGGGACTGCAGCAGGACGACGGCGGCGAGGCGGCGTTCGAAGACCGGTACCGCCCACAACTCCGAGCTGAGCGCCGTGATCCCGTCACGGCCGAGGTGCCGGTAGCGGCGGAGCGCATCCCGGACCGCGCCCCGGACGGCGCCGACGGAGGCGCCGTAGGACCCGAGTTCCGGACCGAGACGGGACCGTGCCTCCTCGGCCCGCTGCCAGGTGCTTTCGCGCTGCAGCGCCGCATCAATGAAGTCACCCGCCTCGCTCATAGGTCCATTCTGTCGCAGCCGCCGGCCCGGTCCTGCAGCCGGGGTCAACCCTGCGCGGCAAACTTTCCGCGTGCGATGCTCTCTGCGGAGTGGGCCGGGTTCCCGTCGTAGGGTTCGTCGGAGATGTCGAGGACCTGCCGTCCGGATACAGCAGGGCCCCAGCTTCTTCTCCGGCCAGAGCACCAGGACCGGCAGGCGTTTTGCGAACGAAGGTTACGATCGGGTAACGTTGACGGCTGGCCCGAGGGCCAGGCCCGAACGCAGGGCCCCGGATGCCCGCTGTGCAGGGCGCCGCCGCGCCATTCGGCGCCTGCTCGCCCTGTCCGCCAGGCGGGGCTGAAAGAAGCTGCAAGACGCTCGCCAGCGGCCCGACCGCGCCTGACGCTTGCGCCAATTCAATAGCCCGGAGGGGTCACTTGTTCAAGAAGATTGCCATCACCGTTACCCTCGGTGCCTTGTCGCTGACCGGATGCAGCGCTGCGTCCTCAGCCGGTACCGCCGCGCCCACCAAGGCGGCCAGCCCGACGTCGTCTGCCCGGGCAGCATCCCCGACGTCGGCGCCGGCCACCTCCGCCGCCGCTCCGGCCCCCGCGGAAACCACCGCAGCGGCCCCGGCAACTCCGCCGGCTGCCGCACCGGCGGCCCCCAGCACTCCCCCGGCCGTGCCGGCCGAAGCACCCGCGGTGCCGGCAGCGCCCGCAGTGGCACCGGCCCCGGCAGCCCCCGCCGGCGACGGAGCACAGGCCGCGGCCGCCCTGGGCTGGGGTCCCGTTCTAGCCGGCGACGAATTCTCCTACGCCGGCGCCCCGGACGCCACCAAGTGGGGCGTCTTCAACGGCGCCGGACATGCCGGCAAGGGCGTCCGCAGCCCGCAGGCGTGGTCAGTGGCCAACGGCGTCGCCACGGTCACCGGCGACGCGGCCGGCACCACCGGCGGGATGTCGGCAAAGTTCGGCCAGCAGAAGTACGGCCGCTGGGAGACCCGGATGAAGACCAACGCCCGCGACCCCGAGTACCACCCCGTGCTGCTGCTGTGGCCGAACAACAACACCTCGCCGAACTGTGCCGAGGTGGATTTCGCGGAAGGCACCTCGAACACCGCTGCCATGAAATTCTTCCTGCACTACGCCTGCAGCGGCGGAGACTTCCAGACGACGGCGGCCACGCCCGTGGACACGACGCAATGGCACAACTACGCGGTGGAGTGGACGCCGGCCGGGATCACCGGCTACATCGACGGCGTGAAAACGTTCAGCGACACCAACCCGGCGCACCAGCCCACGGTCGGCATGCACCAGACGATGCAGCTCGACTGGTTCCCCGACGGCACCGCCACCAGCCCGTCGCAGATGCAGGTCGACTGGGTCCGCGTCTACCAGTAGGACAGAGGCGGGCGGCGCAGTATCCGTCACCGCAATACCTAAGGCATCGTCACACCACAAAGGCACCATCTTCGGCTGAGGACGGTGCCTTTGTGGCGCCGGGCATAAATCCTCTGGTGCCGCCGGAGCGCGGGGCGGAAGCTGGGCGCAGCACATCTTTCGACGGCAGGGAGTCCAGTCGTGCGCCCAGGTGCTGCAACAAGAACCAGAATCCCCGGCGGTCCCCCGTGGCGACAGCGCTGGTTTCTGGCCTGCGCCGCGGCCGCGCTGGCATTGAGCGGCTGCACACCCGGATCACCATCCCCTCCTTCTGCCAGCAGCCGCCCCGCCTCGTCCGCCGCCGAGTCCCCCTCCCCTGCCGGCGCCTCAGCGTCTCCGGCGGGTGATGCGGTGCTCTCCGACGAGGAACTGATGTCCCTGGTGGACCGGGCGATCAACGGCAGCCAGCAGGGCGCCGGGAGGGTCTCAAAGAGCGCGGACCTGCGGACGCGCCTTCAGGGACGGCCTGCACCCGCGCAGGGGCCCGCCGTCGAGCCCGGTGAATGCGGCGTCTTCCAGCCGCACAGCGCGCCGACCAGCAGCGCAGACCTGGACATGAATTTCGCGGCCGGCGTCCTGACGCTCACCGGAGCGTGGTCCCGCGAGGCCGTGGCCTTTGTGCTGGCCAGGAGCGCGCCCCGGGACACGGTGGTTGCCGCGGACTTCGCCTACGCCGACGAGCAGGCCGCCACCTGCGCGAGCTTCCGGCAGGCCTCCGCGGACTCGCCGCCGACCACCGTCCGGCTGCTGACCGTCCCTGAACTGGGGGAACGGGCCTACGCCCTGGTTTCGAGCCCGGCCGCAGCAGCAGATACTGCCCCGGCTGCCGGCACCGTGTCCCTGCAGGTCCTCAAGGGAACAGTGTCTCTCGGGCTCAGTCGGCAGGTGCCGGCCAATCCGTCCGACGACGAACTCCAGTCCGCCCTGGCGCCGCTGCTCGGGCTGGCCCAGAAGCTGGTCCGGGAACTGGCCGGCGGCGCCCCGGCCGCCAGTGTGCCGCCCAGCCCGACGTCGAAACCGCCGTCGGAACCGCCGTCGGCGCACCCCGCACCAGCCCAACCACCGTCCCGGCAGGCACCCGAACTTCAGAGCCCGGAGCAACTGGCGCGGCTGCTGCAGGGCATTACCGGGCCCAACGGAAGCCCGGCCCAGGTGCTGGAAGGCCGCTACGCCCCCACGGAACCGGCAACACCCGCGGATCCGGCCGCCCCACACTGCATCTACGACGACGCGGCGTACCTCGCCTCGCTGGGCGGAGCAGCCACCGTGGTGGCCGAGATCCCCGGCACCGGCCAGGCACCCGACCAGATCAGCCTGCGGCTCATCGGCCTGCCCGCGCCGTCACCGGACGGGTCAGCTTTCGACCGACGGGCCGCCGATCTGGCCGGCTGCACCACGGTTCAGGAGCAGCTGCCTTCGGCTGGGTCCCGGACCTGGTCGCCGCTCAATCACCCCATCGTCGATACCAGCGGGCAAACCGGCTACGCCGTTGTGTACATGCTTCCCGACGGAACCGGCGTCCGGCATGTCCTGGTGGGTGCCCGTAAGGGCAGGCTCTGCGTCGAAACCGAAACCAAGACCCTCTCCGACAGCGCCGTCCAGCAGGCGGCGGACGGCCTGGCGGCAACCATCAACAAGGTGATGGCCAGGGTTGGCGGCTAGGCACCGTCCCGGGCGGCCGAAGCCGTCCGGACGCAGCTTGCGTGATACCCCCGGGGGTATTATTGTTGAAGTCAGAAGAGGAAGGAATCCCTTCCCCGTCTACATCAAGAAGGAGCACCCTGAATGCTTATCGAGCGCATCTATGACGAAGACCTCGCCCAGGCCAGCTATTTCATCGGCTGCCAGGCCAAGGGAGAGGCGCTGGTCGTTGATCCCCGGCGCGACATCGCCGTCTACGAGGACCTCGCCGCCGCCAATGGCATGAAGATCGTGGCCGTCACCGAGACCCACATCCACGCCGACTTCCTCTCCGGCACCCGGGAACTGGCCGCCGCAACCGGCGCCACCGCCTACGTCTCCGGCGAGGGCGGAGCCGACTGGCAGTACGGCTTCGACGCCGAACGCCTGCACGACAATGAAGAGATCACCCTCGGCAACATCACGGTCAAGGCATTGCATACCCCCGGCCACACGCCCGAGCACCTGTCCTTCCTGATCACCGACGGCGCGTTCGCGAACGCCCCCGGTTACCTGCTCTCCGGCGACTTCGTGTTCTCCGGTGACCTGGGCCGGCCGGACCTGCTCGACGAGGCCGCCGGCGGCGTCGATACGCGCTTCGAGGGCGCGAAGCAGCTCTTCGCCAGCCTCCGGGACAAGTTCCTGACCCTGCCGGACCACGTCCAGGTCCACCCCGGCCACGGCGCCGGCAGTGCCTGCGGCAAGGCCCTGGGCGCCATCCCCTCCTCCACCGTCGGCTACGAACGGCTCTACGCCTGGTGGGGCCCTTACCTCGCCGCCAACGACGAGCAGGGCTTCATCGACGAGCTCCTCGACGGCCAGCCCGACGCGCACGCTTACTTCGCCCGGATGAAGCGTGAAAACCGCGAAGGCCCGGCCGTGATGGGCGAGCGGACCCCGCTGGCCGAACTCGCCACCGCCGACGTTGCCGCCGGCCTGGCCGACGACACCCTGACCTTCGTGGACACCCGCCCCAACGGCCAGGTCCACGAGGGCACCGTTGCCCGGTCGCTGAACATCCCGGCCGGCAAGTCCACCGCCAGCTTCGGCGCCTGGGTCGTGAACCCCGAAACCGACAAGAACCCGCTGGTCCTGCTCGCGTCCAGCCAGGCTGACGCGCAGGAGATGTGGGACCACCTCGTCCGCGTCGGCATCGACAACGTCGCCGGCTACCTCACCAGCCTCGAGGGCCTGCCTGCCAGCACCCCGAAGCTGATCCAGCCGGAGGAACTCGACGGCTTCGACGCTGCCATGGTCCTGGACGTCCGGAACCGCACCGAGCACACCGCTGGCCACATCCCGGGCTCGTACCAGCTCAGCGGCGGCCGCGTGATGTGGCACCTGGATGAGCTCCCGGCCGAGGGCACCATCGTGTCCTACTGCCAGAGCGGTGTCCGGAACTCCGTCGCGGCCAGCGCCCTGCGCCGCGCCGGCTACGACGTCGTCGAACTCGACGGCAGCTACGCCGCCTGGGCCGCTTGGCAGCAGACGAAGGCAGCCGTCAACGCCGCCTAACCGGGCCCGGACGCCCGGACACCACCGCGCAAAGACCATCGGCGGCACTCCCAGCAGGGGGTGCCGCCGATGGTCTTTGTCGTGCTGATGGTCGTTGTTGTGCCGAAGGTCTTTGTTGTTCCCAGGCCAATCCCTCATCCGGAAGGCGGCATGGTGGAGCTCGCTATCTCAAACCCTTGCCCAGTTCACGCACCGAGGGCCAGGTGGTGTAGCCGAGCCGGCGCTCTGCCTTGTATGGCCGGGCCGCGATCACGCAAAGGATGATCACGGCCACGGCCGGAGCCACGATTGCCGCAAGGGCGACGGAGATAAGCCATTCCGGGGGCCTCGCCCCCGTCACTGAATAGATCGCCAGCGACGCCATTACCCCAAGGGCCGACAGGACCACAACCGAGAGCCGCCGCGTCAGGCGCCACCAGTAGCCGGCGGGCGGCTGGATCGGCAGGGCGCTCCATTGGTCCGGGCGGACGACGCGGACGCCTCGGATGCTTTCCTCGCCGTCATGAGTCACCCGGCGTACCCGCTGTGCGTATCAGTCGCCATGCGCCCACCATGCCACACCGAGACCCCGAACCCCTGTATCTCGACGACGGCCCGGCCCACGCTACTCCCAACGGCGCGGGCACGCAGAAGGGCGCCGGAGGAATCAATCCTCCGGCGCCTTCTGTGGGCAACGGGTGCTGCTAGGAGAGCAGGGCCTGCACGCTCACGTAGGCGGCGACCAGCAGGACCAGGACGCCGAATGCGCGCTTGAGCACCTTGTCCGGGATGTTGGTTCCGAGCCGGCCGGCGACCAGGGACGCCACCATGGCTGCGCCCGCGAACGCCGCCGTGACGGCCCAGTCGATCTGCAGGTCACCAAGGTGGGCGGCGAACCCGGCGACCGAGTTGATCACGATGATGACCAGCGAGGTGCCGACGGTCACCGCCATGGGCAGGCCCAGGACCAGGGTCAGGGCCGGGACGATCAGGAAGCCGCCGCCGACGCCCAGGAGCCCGGTGAGGAAGCCCACGACGGCGCCGGTGGCAATGGCCTTAGGCAGGCAGCTGCGCCAGTGGACACCGCCGCCGGGCAAGGCACAGGACCCGCCGGAGGCCTTGGACGGCAGCATCATCCGGATCCCGGCGAAGACCATGATCGCGGCAAACGCCAGCAGCAGCACCTTCGGGTCCAGCAGCCGGTTCACGTAGGCGCCGAGGTACGCGGTGGCGGTGCCGGCCGCCCCGATAATGAGGGCCAGCCGCCAGTTCACCCCGCCCCGCAGGCGGGGCAGCACCGCGACGGCGGAGGACGCACCGACGACGACCAGCGACGTCGGGATCGCCGCGGCCAGCGGGAGCCCCACGCCGTAGACGAGGGCGGGGACGGCAAGAATGGACCCGCCGCCTCCGACCAGGCCCAGCAGGCCGCCAACGATCAGCCCGAACGCCGCCGCGGTGAGGATCATGCCTTGGCGCCCAGGTTCTGCAGGGCCTGGTGCGCGGTGGGCTCGTTCGCGGAACGGTTCCACGGCATCTTGGAGAGCATCTGGCCCATGGCGCAGCTGTTAGTGGCCGCGGAGAAGGTCAGGCCCGCGCCGATGCCGCCGGCCAGCAGGCCGAGCTTCGGCGAGAGGAACTTGCTGCCGACGATGCCGGCCAGGACCAGCGAGCCCGCCGTCATGCGCACCTGGCGCTCCAGCGCCCAGGTGTTCTTACCCTTGACGACGTTGCCGCCGGCCGTGGCGTAGGCGGGGACCCCGCCGGCGAGCACGCTCGCGCTGCCCAGGCCCACGGCGTCCAGGTGCTTGCGGGCCTGCTCGGCCCGGTTGCCGGACTGGCAGACCAGGACCACGCGGGTGCCCATCTTGGCGGCGAACTCTTCGGTGTGCTCGCTCAGCAGCGGCAGCGGGACATGGTAGGAGCCCTTGATGTGCATCGAATCAAACTCGGCACCGCTGCGTACGTCGATCACCATCAGGTCATCGTGGTTGTCCTCCCAGGCCTTCAGGGTGGACGCGTCAATGGTCTGGGGTGCGGTGTCGGTCGTGGTGGTTTTGTTTGAGGAAGTCATAGTCTCTTTCGGTCTAGCTTGGGTGGTTCCGGCGGCAGCCCACGGTCGGGAAGCCGCCATCCACCGGTCCGGCAGCCCGCAGGGGCGGAGCCTGGACAGGTGGGGCCCGGGCGGCGCGCTGGGGGGGAAAGCGCCGCCCGGGCAGTTCGTGGGGGTCTTAGCCGGCGGGGAGGCCCGCGGCAGCCCAGTCGAGCATCCCGCCAGTCATGGTGTAGGCGGTGAAGCCGGCGGCGGTCAGCTGGTCGGCGGCTGCCGCACTGCGGCGGCCGCTGCGGCACACGGCGACGACGGGACGGGCCTTGTCCAGTTCGCCCATCTTTGCGGCAAGGTCGCCCAGCGGAATGTGGCGCGCGCCGGCAATCATGCCGCCCGCCACTTCCGCGTCCTCGCGGACGTCCACGATCTGGGCGTCGCTGCCGTTCTTGAGCTGGTCGTTGAGCTGCTGGGCGGTGAGATCCATGCGGGTGCACCTTTCGGGCGTTGGTGGAGAAGGTCGTGGTGAACCGGGTTGAGCTAACCCTCAATAATATACCCCAGGGGGTATTGAGCGTTCAACCTGCCGGGAAGCGTACGGGCCTCAGGTCAGGCGAAGAAAAAGCCCGCGGATTTCCTCGAGGGTCGGCTTGCGCCCCGCCGCAGAAACGTCATCCCCGGCACGCGGCGCAGCCGGGGAGTCCGCAATGCAATCGCGCATGGCGGAGGAGATCAACTCGAAGCCCGCCTTATCGAGGGCCCCGCGGACCGCAGAGAGCTGGGTGACCACTCCCCCGCAGTCGGCCCCGGACTCGACGGCGGCGATCAACGCCGCCAGCTGCCCCTGGGCGCGCTTGAGCCTATTGACGGTCCGACGCCGGCCGGCATCGGGGCCCAACCCTGCGGCCGCCCCGCCAACGACGGTGCTCACGGTCAGTTCCCGCCGCTATAGGCCACCGGATGGCCGTTCCGGTACCACTCGGTGATGCCGCCCATGACGTTGACCGCGTCATATCCCTGTTCCACGAGGTGCGCCGTAGCCCGCGAACTGCGGCCGCCGGAGGCGCACATAACGTACACGGTGCGGCCGATCGGAATATCCCCAAGCGACTGCGAAAACCGGGACATCGGCAGGTTTTTGGTGCCGGGAACGCTGGCTTCGGCATATTCCTCGGCCTCGCGGACGTCAATAATGGACACGCCCGGCCCCAGGGCCGCGAGGTCATCCACTGAAATGCTCTTCATCATGCTTTCCTTTCAGGCGTCCGGGTATCCCGGGCGGGTTTGCTTCTCTTCAATCGTGATACCCCCGGGGGTATTTTGCAAGTCGGGACGATCGGGTGGCCTGAAAGCATCCGGACGTTTGCACAAAATACCCCCGGGGGTATAAATTGGATTCATGGCAACCATCGACATTTCCGAAAAGACCTTCAACGACACGATCTCGAGCAACGACATTGTGCTGGTGGACTTCTGGGCAGCGTGGTGCGGTCCGTGCCGCATGTTTGCCCCGACGTTCAGCAAGGCCTCCGAGGCGCACTCCGACGTCGTCTTCGCCAAGGTGGACACGGAGGCCGAGCCGGCGCTGGCCGCGGCGGCACAGATCACCTCCATCCCCACCCTGATGGCGTTCCGCGACGGTATTCTTGTCTTCTCCCAGCCGGGCGCCATGAATGCCACCGGCCTGGACGAGCTCATCACCGCCGTCAAGGGGCTCGACATGGACGAGGTCCGGGCGAAAGTATCCGCCTCCGCCGCGTCCTGAGCGGCCACGCCTCATCACAAGCAGTCCAATACAACCCGCGGCACAAGCCGCACCCGCAGTACCCGACTCAAGGAGAAACAATGTGCAGTCCCGTCCGTTGCAATAGCTGTGGCAAGATCACCTGGGCCGGGTGCGGCGAGCACGTGGAGTCCGTCATGGCCGACGTACCCACCGAGCAGCGCTGCACCTGCAAGTGATCCCACCCCGACCCGCCGGGATGCCACGGCACCTGCGCCCCACCGGGCGATGATGCCGCCCCGGCCCGCGCCCGTACGGGAGCACCTTCCTGGCCGCGATTCGCAGCGGAAGGTGCTCTCCGTGCTGGTCGGCGGCCAGATCCTGGGCGGAATCGGTATGGGCGCAACCCTCTCCCTCGGTTCGCTGCTGGCGGCCCAGCTGTCCGGCTCGCCGGCCTGGGCCGGCACGGCAGCGACCATGAGCACTCTCGGCGCAGCCCTCGCCGCGATTCCCCTGGCCCGGCTCGCGCGCGCACGGGGACGCCGAGTGTCGCTCTCCACCGGCGCCTTCATCGCGGGTGCCGGCGCGGTCATCGCGATCAGCTCGGCCGCGCTCACGGTCTTCCCGCTGCTCCTGCTGGGGCTGATGCTGCTGGGTTCGGCCTCCGCCGTGAACCTGCAGGCCCGGTTTGCCGCCACCGATCTGGCCCGGCCCGGTTCGCGTGCCCGCGACCTCTCCGTGGTCGTCTGGTCCACCACAATCGGAGCCGTGCTGGGCCCCAATCTCTTCGGCCCCGGGGAAGCCGCCGGCGCCGCACTCGGCTTGCCGCCAATGACCGGTGCTTTTGCCTTTTCGGTGGCCGCCCAACTCGCCGCCGCCGCCGTGTACCTAGCCGGACTTCGGCCGGACCCGTTGCTGGAGGCGCTGAAGTCCGGTGACCGGCCCGGGGAAACTACGGTTCCACAGTCCGGACTGCGGATCCTTCGCAGCAACGCCCGGGCCCGGTACGCCGTCGTCGTCGTGGCGCTAAGCCATGCCACCATGGTGGCGCTGATGTCCATGACTCCGATCCATCTGCGCGAGCATGGCGCAAGCCTGACGATCGTGGGCTTCACCATCAGCCTTCACATCGCAGGAATGTACGCGCTCTCCCCCGTCTTCGGCTGGCTTGCCGACAAGACCGGACGGCTGCCAGTCGTGCTAATGGGCCAGGGCATGCTGCTGACATCTCTCCTTATCGCCGGTTTCGCCGCGGATTCCCGCACGGCCGTGACGGTTAGCCTCATCCTGCTGGGCCTGGGCTGGTCCGCCTCGGTGGTCGCGGGCTCAGCAATGGTGGCCGAATCCGCTTCCGGGCAGGACCGGCCGGCCATCCAGGGCGTATCCGACCTGGGCATGAACGCCGCCGGGGCCCTCGGCGGCGCCCTTGCGGGTCCGGTCCTTGCCGCGGCGGGCTATTCCGGGCTCGGCTTTCTGGCTATTGCGCTGGTTGCTGTCGTCACCGGCTGGACCGCCATCCGTGCGTGGGGAAAGGCGGAAGAACATGCCGCGGCACACCAAGGCTGAGGATGGGCCCGCCGGCGGACCGGTGGAAGCCTCGGGCTGGCCGCGACGGGAGTGGCGTTTGCTGCGCCGCTGGGAGCGCCCACGACGTGTGACTGCCGGCATTACCGCCGCGACGTTCGCGGTGGTGCTGGCCGCCGCGACCGGCATGGTCGGCGCCGGCGCGGTCTTGGCCGCGTGGTGGACCGTCCCGGCGATCGCCGCCGGTTCGCTACTGGCCGGCCTCGTCGTCGGCAGCTACGTCCGGGCCCCGATCGGCGCAGAGGCCACGGTGTGCGACACCCGATGGCCGATGCTTGGCCTCGCCGGGCTGGCGCTGGGCACCTCCCCCGGCCCGGACAGCCTCCTTGGTTGTCTGTTCAGCTGGGCGTCTCCCGCAGTGCTGGGCGCCGTGATCCAGCCTGCCGCCGTGCTCGCCTCGCTGGCCCTGCTGGGCTGGGCGCTGCGCCTGCGCCTGGATCTTGAACAGGCTGCGCTCACCCCCGCCGGCGGGGCACCGCCCGGCGGCGAATCCTGCACTCACTGCAGGCCGCTATTTCCCGCCAAAACGTCGAACCACACCCTCTGACCCGGAACCGCCTGCAATAGACTGACGCCCGTACGGTACGGCCTACAACACGCCGGCAGCGGCCCGCGGAAGGGACCCCACCATGTCAGACACCCCCACCGTCCACTCCCCCGATCGCCCCGAAGGCCCGGGTAGCATCATCCGGTGGGGAATCCTTGGCACCGGCCTCATTGCCGGGCTGCAGACCTCGGATCTGGTGCAGCACGGCTTTGTGGTCCAGGCGGTGGGTTCCCGCAATCTGGCCACGGCCCGCGAGTTCGCCGCCAGGTTCGGCCTGCCCGCGGCCCATGGCAGCTACGAATCGCTGGTGGAAGACGCCGACGTCGACGTGGTCTATATCTCCTCGCCGCACCCCTTCCACTACGCGAACGCACTGCTGGCTCTGAACGCCGGCAAGCACGTGCTGGTGGAAAAACCGTTCGCGATGAACGCGTGGCAGGCGCAGGAGGTCGTGGACCTCGCCGCGTCCAAGGGCCTGGTCGCCCTCGAGGCAATGTGGACGCGGTACCTGCCGCACATGGTCCGGATCCGTGAACTGGTCGGCTCGGGCGCCCTCGGCGAGGTCCGGACCCTGCTTGCGGACCACAACCAGAACCTCCCCAAGGATCCGGAACACCGGCTTAACGACCCGGCATTGGGCGGCGGCGCCCTCCTGGACCTGGGCATTTACCCGGTGTCCTTCTCCTTCGACCTCTTCGGGGTGCCGGCCGGAATCCAGGCCGCCGCCAGCATGACGGCCACCGGCGTCGACCGCCAGACCGCCATGATCTTCGAATACGGGGACGGACAGCAGGCGGTGCTGCATTGCGCGCTGGACACCGCGGGACCGAACCGGGCCGCGGTCATCGGCACCGGAGGCAGCATTGAAATCGATCCGGTCTGGTACACCCCCACGGGCTTCACCCGCTACGACGACGGCGGTAACGTCGTCGAGCGCTTCGACGAGCCGGTGACCGGCCGCGGCATGCAGTACCAGGGTTGGGAGATGGAGCGGCTGATCGCCGCTGGCGCCACCGCGAACGACATCCTGCCGCCCAGCCAGAGCGTCCAGGTCATGGCGGCGCTGGACACTGTCCGGGGCCAGATCGGGCTCAGCTACAGCAGCGACGCGCGTCCCTGAGCCCTGCCGGGAGCCCACCGCAAACAGCTCAGCAGTTGGGCGAGTCGAACTCGTAGGCTCCGGAATCGGCGGCGGCCGTTCCGTTGCAGTCACCGTCCTGCGGCACCGCGAGTTCTGTCGTTGCCCGCGGCACTGACGTAGTACGTGACACCGGCCGCCTGGGCCGGGACCGCGGATCCGGCCGGCAACCAGCCGGCCAGGATGAAGGTGCCGAGGGCGGCCGCGGTGGGGGAACTGGTTTTCATGGTCATCCTTGCCGTTGGTCCGCCGCTGGAGGACCGGCCCCCTGCCGGTTTGTCCCCTGAATCTAGTGCAGGCCGGTGGAAATGGCTACGCCAACGGCAACCCTTCCTGCCGTGCCCGGTCGACGTCGGCCGCGCTGGCCGTGTGACCGGCGGCCCGAAGTCCTGCCACCACGCCGTCGATGTCCAGGGCAGAGCGGTTCTGGCTCAATTTGGCCTTCGCCTCGATCCTGCTGATCAGCAGTTCGACGCCGACGATGGCCCGCAGTTGGCCGGCGATATACCGCTCCGGGGCGTCGTCGACGGACCATGGCCGGTCTGAACGCGCTTCGTGGAATTCGGTCAACTGCCGGACATGGCGGTCGAGCCAGGCCGGGTCCTCATGGACCACCAGCGTGCCGTAGACGTGTGCGGTGGAGTAGTTCCAGGTCGGCACAACGCGGCCGTGCTCGGCCTTTGAGGCATACCAGGCCGGCGAAATGTAGGCGTCCGCACCCTGAAGGATGACCAATGCCTCTCCGATCGGCGGCTTGGACCACTGCGGATTGTTCCTGGCCAGGTGGCCGTGCAGCGCGCCGTGCGCGCCGGCCGAGGGATCGTAGAGGAGCGGCAAGAAGCTGGCGAGCAGGCCCTCCGCGGTCATGGTGATGAGGTTGGCGGCTACCGGGGCAGCGAGGAGTTCCTCGATGGCGCCCGGGCTGGCGGCGAAGTGTGCGGGGATATACATGGGGCTGTCCTTTGACTTTGGGTAAATTGGCGCGGTCCGTGCGTCTTCAGACTCGCGGCGGCGCCAGGGGCGGCTTCACCCGGGCCCGGACGGCCAGGCCGGCGCAGGCGATCACGGCGGCGCCGCCCATCAGGGTGGCCGGCGTCAGCGCTTCGCCGAGGAGTAGCGCCGCCCACGCGATACTGAGCACGGGCTGAACGAGCTGGATCTGGCTGACCTGCGTCATCGGGCCGATGGCGAGTCCCCGGTACCACGCGAAGAATCCGAGGAACATGCTGACGACGCCGAGGTAGGCGAAGGAGGCCCACTGCGCCGGGGTGCCCGACGGGGGCTGCTGGGCCACCGCGAGCGCGGCCAGGGCGACCATCAGCGGCACCGCGAGGACGAGCGCCCAGGACACGGTCTGCCAGGCGCCAAGTTCACGGGCGAGCAGGCCGCCTTCGGCATAGCCCACCGCGGCAGCCGCGACGGCTCCGAGGAGCAGCAGGTCCGCCCAGTGCAGTTGCCCGAAACCTCCGGGCTGTGCGAAGGCGAAGCCGACGGCGGCGGCAGCGCCCGCCGCCGTGGCGAGCCAGAACGCCGCGGGCGGCCGCTCATGTCCGCGAAGGACGGCAGCGGTCGCCGTCGCGGCCGGGAGCAGCGCGATCACGACGGCGCCGTGGCTGGCAGGAGCGCTGGTAAGGGCGAAAGAAGTGAGCAGCGGAAATCCGACGACGATTCCGCCGGCAACTACCGCGAGCCTGATCCACTGCCGGCCCAAGGGAAAGCGCTGGCGGGTAAGGACGAGCGCCGCGGAGGCCAGGGCAGCTGCCACGACCGCCCGGCCGGAGCCGATGAACAGGGGCGAGAGGCCTGCGACGGCGACCCGGGTGAACGGAACCGTGAAGGAGAACGCCGCCACGCCGAGCAGGCCCCACCAGAGACCGGCCGCGCGGCCGACCGAAGGGGCAGCAGATGCGGCCGGTATCACTGGGCTTCCACTGACAGTAGCGCTACTCTTGTCTCTCATGGACAACGATAGCAGTTCGCGGATTGTGGCGCAGCTGAAGGAATGGATTGCACGGGCCGCCCCAGGCTCCCGACTGCCGTCCACGCGCTCGCTCGTGGCCGAACACAGTGTCAGTCCCGTTACGGTGCAGAAGGCCCTGCAGGCCCTCACCGGCCAGGGCCTGATCGAAAGCCGTCCGGGCGTCGGGACCTTCGTCCGCGCGGTCCGGACGGCGCGTCCCTCCGACTACGGCTGGCAGACGGCGGCCCTGCGGGCGCCGAAGGCGCCGCTGCGCTCGGCGTCGGCCGCGATGCGCAGCGCTTCCAACGATGTGATCGCCCTGCACTCGGGCTACCCGGCCCGCGAACTCCTGCCGGAGCGGCTGGTCCGGGCGGCCCTGGTCCGGGCAACCCGCGGCGAGGCGGCGCTCTCCCGTGCCCCCGCCGCGGGACTGCCCGAGCTGCAGTCGTGGTTCGCCCACGAACTCGGCACCTCGACGCCGGCGGGCGTCACGCCGCCCGGGGCGAGCGACGTCGTCGTGCTGCCGGGCAGCCAGAGCGGCCTTAGCTCGATCTTCAGGTCGCTGGTGGGCAGCGGGCAGCCGCTGCTGATGGAGTCCCCCAGCTACTGGGGTGCCATCCTCGCGGCTGCCCAGGCAGGCGTCCGTGTTGTCCCGGTGCCGTCCGGCCCGGACGGCCCTGACCCGGACGGGTTGGCCCGGGCGTTCGAGGAGACCGGGTCGCGGCTGTTCTATGCCCAGGCCAACTACGCCAATCCCACCGGGGCGCAGTGGAGCGTGCGGCGCGGAGACGAGGTCCTGGAGGTGGTGCGGCGGCATGGGGCATTCCTCGTGGAGGACGATTGGGCCCACGACTTCGGCATCAGCAGCGCCCCCTCCCCCGTGGCCGCGCGCGACGATTCCGGCCATGTGGTGTACCTGCGGACGCTGACGAAGAGTGTGTCGCCGGCCATCCGGGTGGCCGCCGTCATTGCGCGCGGGCCGGCGAGGGAGCGCATCCTCGCCGACCGCGGGGCCGAGTCGATGTACGTCAGCGGCCTGCTCCAGGCCGCTGCCCTGGACGTCGTCACCCAGCCGGCCTGGCAGACGCACCTGCGCAGCGTCCGGCACCAGCTCCAGTCGCGCCGCGACTTGCTGGTGACGAGCCTTCGCGAGCACGCCCCGCAGGCCCAGATCACCCTGGTCCCCAAGGGCGGGCTGAACCTCTGGGCGCGGCTGTCGGACGGGACCGACGTCGAGCAGTTGAGTGCCGACTGCGAGCGGGACGGCCTGCTGATCGCTGCGGGTACGGAGTGGTTCCCCGCGGAACCTGCCGGCCCGTTCATCCGGCTCAACTACGCCGGGCCCAACCCCGGCGCGTTCCCGGAGGGTGCCCGCATTCTGGGCCGGGCCATTCAGGAGAACCTGCGGTAGGGCTGCCGGGTGCCGGGACGCTGGTAGGGTCTGCGCATGGATGAAAATTTGGGGAAGTTCATCGACAATTTCGCGCAACTCGTGCAGCTTGCGCAGGCCGGGCAGCACCGCGCAGCAGCCGGGCCGCAGCTGCTGACGACGCTCACCGGGCATCTGGGCGTGGCGGCCGGGTCGGTCTCCGTCGTGGTGGAGGACATTCCGCCGCACCGGTTCGTGGACGCCGACATCCAGATGGCAGAGCTTGCGGGCGAGGATCCGCAGTTCCGGCTGGTCGGCATCGGCGGAGGGGACCAGCGCCACCATCACTCCTTAAGCGACATGCTGCAGCAGGCGCAGGTCTTTCCGCAGTTCCCGCTGTCCCAGCCCGACTACGCCAACCTGGCGGTGGGGCCGGACGAGCAGCGCCAAGCGGTGGCGCTGGGGCTCTGGCTGTTCAGCCACGGCGGCCGGCCGATCGCCGTGCTGCAGCGGGACGCCAACCCCCGGTCCGGCCGGCAGACTGCCCGCCTGGAAGTCCTTGCCGCAGATACTGACTCCGCGGCGGCGTTCCTCGCCGACTTCCGCCGTCGCATGCAGCATCACAGCGTCCTCAAGGGGCAGGTCATTTCACTCGTTATGGGTGAATACGGCCCCAGCGCGGCGGGCGTGACCTTCCACGCGCGCCCATCCCTGGCCGCTGCCGAGGTCATCCTGCCGGACGGCCTGCTGCAGAAGGTTGCCGACCACGCCTTGGGGATCGCCGAGCACCGCGACACCCTCAACCAGTACGGGCAGCATCTCAAGCGCGGCATCCTGCTCTACGGCCGGCCGGGCACCGGGAAGACCCACACGGTGCGGTATCTGCTCAGCCGCAGCCACGGGGCCACCGCCATCCTGCTGTCCGGCGGCTCGCTGGCCCGGATCTCGGAGGCGGCCACCATGGCGCGGGCGCTGCAGCCGTCCATCGTCGTGCTCGAGGACTGCGACCTGATCGCCGAGGACCGCAGCTTCGGCCACGGGCCCCAGCCGCTGCTGTTCGAGGTGCTCGACGCCATGGACGGCCTGGCCGACGACGCCGATGTGGCGTTCGTCCTCACCACCAACCGGGTGGACATGCTGGAGCGCGCCCTGGCGCAGCGTCCCGGCCGGGTGGATCTGGCCGTGGAGATTCCGCTGCCCGCGCAAGCAGAGCGCGTGGCGTTGCTCCGGCTGTATGCCCGCGGGATTGGCTTCAGCCCTGCGGCACTTGAGGAGGCCGCGGCCCGGACCGACGGCACCACGGCCTCGTTCGCCCGCGAGCTGATCCGCCGCGCCGTCGTGGCCGCCGCCCTTGCCGGCTCCCCGGTCGCGGACGCCCACCTTCAGGCGGCCGTGAGCGAGCTGATGGCCGACGGCGAGGCGCTCACCCGCAGTTTGCTCGGCAGCGGAGGCGGCGTGGGCAGGCCGGCGGGTGCCGGACGCTCAGACGCTTTCTGACTCGGCGAGGCGCTTGAGGTTGGCGAACTGACGGGTCTGCATCACCCAGTGCGAGGGCTCCAGCACCACAATGCTCAGGAGAGGCTGTAGCCATTTCGGCCGGAACGACCAGTACCCGCTGACGACGAGCCGGGTGCAGCCCTCCGCCGTTTCCTTCAGCTCGAATCCCCAGAGAGAGTCGGTGAAGTGCCGCGGCCGTGCTCCTGCCGGGTCGAACGGCCTCCCCCGCAGATCGAGGGACATCCGAAGGCCAAGGAACCGTTCCGGCTCCAGCGCTGCCACCTGCCACCACTGGCTGCCGTCCGGTGTGGCCGCCAGACGGTCGCCGACGGCGATGTCCTGCCACTCGGGGTGGATGGTTTCCGCGCTGCGCCGTCCGAAGTTGTCCAGCCGGTCCCAGCTGTACCAGCCGCCCCGGTCGGTGCCCATCTGCAGCAGCCAGGGCCACACGCGCGACGGTGGAACGTTGACGGTCACGGCCATCGTTGCGCTGCGCTTTCCACCCGGGACGATCACGGCGCCCGGGTAAGGTCCGAGGACCTCGCCGCCGGTCGCGCCCGCGCGCAACAGGCGCGGGCGCACGAGGGCCAGATAGGCAGTTACGAACCCGGCGGCAACGATGCCGGGCAGCCGCCCCGGGGCGCTGTTAGTCATTGCTCCTCCCCCGCAGGGCCCAGGTGTTTCCTGAAGAACACGAGGATGCGACGGCGCGCGTCCTCGGCGGAGGGCTCGTGGTAGCCCGCCGCCACCAGTTTCGCGAGCAGTTGGTCACCGAACGTCAAGTCCGAGGGGCCATGCTTGTTAAGAAAACCATGCCCAGCGCCCGGGTAGACCTTGATGTCGTGGTCTATCCCGGCGGCGGTCAGCAGCGGCTCCAGCCGGGCCGGCGCCTTGCGCACTCCCGGCCAACGGTCCTTGGCGCCATAGCTCGCCACAATCGGGCAGGCGCGGGGCATTGCCCTCGCCGTCTCGTCGTCGAACCCGCCGTAGTTCACGCTGGCAGCGGCGAAGTCGTGGTCCGGGGCCAACATGAGCGCGAACCCGCCACCCATGCAAAAACCGATCACGCCAACCCGGCCGGTGCAGTCCTCGCGTGCGGCCAGCCATGCGCGGGTGCGGTCCAGGTCGCCGAGGGGCCGCCACCCGCGGATCAGGGACCACAAACACGTTGCCCGGCTCCCCCAGTGGAACAGGTCCGGCGCCACCGCGAGGTACCCCTCGCCGGCGAGCCAGTCAGCCTGGCTGCGGGTGTCGCGGCTCAGGCCCAGCGCGTCATGGATGACCACGACGCCGGGCCAGGGACCCGCGCCGGGCGGAGCAGCCAGGTAGGCCGGCATTTCGCCGCGTTCCGTCGCGACTGTCACCTCGGCCATGCGCACCTCCCGGAGCGCTCGGATTGATCACACCTGGGTTACCGGTCTACCAGCACAGCGGCGGGGGCGGGAAGGGCCCAAGGCCACCCGCTGTCCTTGATCTCGTCGCTCAGCGGTCTAGGCTGGATCGTGCCAGCGGCGCCCGGACTTCTCCGTCGCCTTCAGCCAGCGAGAGCGAGCTGCTCATGAGTAACGTCGCAACTGTCCTAGCCGGCCTCGATTCCGAACTGGGCTGGATACGCGAAACCTACACCGAGTTGCACCGGCATCCGGAACTCAGTCTGGAAGAACACGCAACGTCGACGATGGTCGAAGCCAAGCTCGCGGCGTCCGGCTATTCGGTGAGCCGCATCGGCGGTACCGGCGTCGTGGGTGTGCTGCTCAATGGCGAGGGTCCCACCGTCCTGGCCCGGGCCGACATGGACGCGCTGCCCGTCACGGAGGCCACCGGGCTCCCCTACGCGTCGCAGGTGGACGGGGTTATGCACGCCTGCGGGCACGACGTCCACGTCAGCACCCTGCTCGGCGCCGCCAAGTTGCTGGCGGAGGGTCGGGACGCGTGGTCCGGTACCTACATTGCGTTGTTCCAGCCGGCCGAGGAGATCGGGGCCGGGTCCCAGGCCATGATCGACGACGGCCTTACCACCAAGGTTCCGAGACCCGATGTCGTCTTCGGCCAGCATGTGATGCCACTACCCGCAGGGACCGTCGCGACCACGGCGGGACCGGTCCTCTCGGCCGCCGATTCACTCAAGATCGTCGTGTACGGAAAAGGGGCACACGGCTCGATGCCGCACATGTCCGTGGACCCGGTGGTGCTGGCCGCGTCGATCGTCGTCCGGCTGCAATCCGTCGTTTCCCGACAGGTCAGGCCCGGCGACTTCGCAGTCGTAACCGTGGGAGCGCTGAACGCCGGGACGGCATCGAACATCATCCCGGACCACGCCACGATGCTGCTGAACATCCGCACCTACGATCCACATGTCCGCAGCACCGTGCTGGCCGCAATCGAGCGGATCGTCAGGGGCGAGTGCTCCGCCGCGGGCACACCGCGGGAACCTGACTTTGAGTATTACGACCAGTTCCCGGCCACGAGCAACGACGCGGCCGTGACGAAGGGCGTACACGCCTCGTTTGTGGCCCACTTCGGGGCGGACGCCGTGCACGGGGCCCAGCGTCAGACGGCTTCCGAGGACTTCAGCCGCATTCCGGACGCGTTCGGCGCGCCGTACACCTTCTGGCTCCTCGGCGGCGCGGACCCGGAGGAGTTCCAGGCCGCGGCCGCGAAGGGAACGGTGGCGCAGGACATTCCGGCCAACCACTCCCCTCTGTTTGCCCCGGTCATGGACCCGACCCTGTCCATGGGCGTCCAAGCCCATGTGGTCAGCGCACTGTCATACCTTGCCGCTCAATGACGCCCGTCCAACGCCGCGAGGAGCCGTGTGACCGAGCCGCCAAGGTTCCACTCGGCAGCAAGGGCCGCAAGTTCGGCGCGGGAATCGCCGGCGACGGGACGCAGTTGCGCCCCTGCCTCCTCAAGAGTCGGCAACTCAAGGTCGCGCACGACGTTCACGACATCGGGCGCGACGGACAGATAATCCTGGGCCGAGCCGAGCCTTGATCGAATGGACGGGGACAGTCCGCTTCCCGCGTCCGTTGCAGCGGCCAAAAGGCTCTCCAGCGTGCCGTAGTCGGCCAGAAGCGCCGCAGCGGTCTTTTCGCCGATGCCGGCGACCCCCGGCAACCCATCCGAGGTATCGCCGCGCAGGGTCGCATAGTCCGCATACTGCCCCGGGAGCACGCGGTACTTGCCGAAAATGACCGACTCGGTGACTACTTCCAGGTTCCGCATTCCCCGCGCCGTGTAGATCACCCGCACCTGATGGGCGTCGTCAACAACTTGGAAAAGATCACGGTCGCCGGTCACCACGTCCACCGGAAACCTGGCGTTGCTGGCGTAGGTGCCGACGACGTCGTCGGCCTCGTGGTCCGCCGCCCCGACGACGGCGATGCCCGCCAGGTCAAGCACCTTGCGGATCAACGGAAGCTGGGCGGTGAGGGCGTCCGGCACGAGCTCGACGTCAGGAGCGCCCGCCACGGCCTCGGCCACGCGATGCGCCTTGTAGCTGGGGAGGCGATCGACCCGCCACTGTGGGCGCCAGTCATTGTCCCAGCACGCGATGAGATGCGACGCGTCGTAGTCGGTGGTGAGCCGCGCGATCATGTCGAGCAGGCCGCGAACGGCGTTAACCGGCGTGCCGTCGGAGCGGTGGATTGTGTCGGGCACTCCGTAGAACGCACGGAAATACAACGAGGCGGTATCGAGCAGCATCAGACGTTGGCGCATAGCCGAATCAGTCCCAGCCCAATGCGGGGCGCAGGTCGCGGGAAATCGACTCCAGCAGCCGCACGTTGAAGTCGACGCCAAGCTGGTTCGGGACGGTCACCAGCACGGTATCCGCTGCCGCCACCGCGGCGTCGCGGGAAAGCTCTTCCACGAGACGATCGGGCTCTCCGACGTAGCTGCGCCCGAACCGGGCCAGACCGCCGTCGCGGTCGTTGTTGCGGCCGTCGACGCCGACATCCTCCGCGGCCACGGCCAGGTCACCTGCCTGCAGGAGGGCGTCCCGGGCCGAGCGTGTGCGCGAACCCGGGATGTCACCCCAGTGGCCGAAGGACAGAAAACCGATGCGCTTCATGAGACTTCACCCTCTCACAGGAGCTCCGGCGCCCGGAAGCTTCCCGGCGCCGCTTGGTATGAACGATTCTTTCCGCGGACCGCTGCACCGCAGGCATTATTGTCGGTGCCTGCTTCTAGTGTGGGGCTATGGAAAGCGGAGCGGCTTTGACTTCGGAGACCGGTGCGGAGACCGGTGCGGCGCTGGCGGCTGTTGCCGCGTCCGTTGCTGCTCTGGCGGCCGTTATGGAGGACGGCGCGGAGCACACCGACTCGTTGCGGAAACTAGCCGATACTTGCCTGGACGGCCTGGCCGAGGTGGCCCGGTGCGAGGCCCGGTTCGCCGCGTTGAAGGTCCGGCTGACCGCGGAGTACCTCGGCGCGGCCGAGGCCCTGGCGCCGGCGGCGACGCCGCAGGACTGCACCGTCCGGGAGATGGCGGTGGTCTCCGAGGTCGCCTGTGTCCTGACCGTCAGCGAACGGGCCGCCGGGGCGCTGATCTCCGAGGCCCTGGCCCTGACGGCGGAGCTGCCGCTGACCCTGGCCGCCCTGCAGGCCGGCACGATCTCCTGGCAGCACGCCCGGATCATGGTCGACGAAACCGCGAACCTGGACCCGGCCGGGGCGGCGGCGCTGGAAGCGCATTTCCTGGACCCCGACGCGCCCAAACCCGCCCGCGGCTGCGGCGCCGGGGAGCTCGTCCCCGGCCGGTTCCGGGCCAAGGCGCGCGCCTGGCGCGAACGCCACCACCCGGTCAGCATCCAGGCGCGCCACACCAAGAGTGCCGTGAACCGGCGGGTCGAATACGCCCCGGACCGGGACGGCATGGCCTGGCTCTCGGCCTACCTGCCGGCCGACACCGCCGCCGGGATCTGGGAACGAACCACCGCCGCCGCCCGCGCCCTGCAGGGCCCGGCCGAAACCCGGACCCTGACCCAGCTCCGCGCCGACATCGCCGCGACGTGGCTGCTCAGCCAACGGCACGGGCTCCGTAACGCCCAACGACGGCATGGGAACCGGGGGCGTGCCGTCGCCCCGGGCGCAGGTCCTGGTCACAGTCCCGGCCCTGTCCCTGCTGGGTGCCACGGACGAACCGGCAATGCTGGACGGATACGGGCCGATCTCGGCATCGATGGCCCGCCGCCTCGTCGCGGACGGCGCCGAGTCGTTCAACCGGGTCCTGACCGACCCGCGCGACGGTGCCCCGTTGGAAATCGGCCGGACCAGCTACCGTGTGCCGAAGGCCCTGCGTCAATGGCTTCGCCTGCGCGACGGCAAATGCCCGTTCCCCGGCTGCAACAACGCCTCACTGGACAACGACGCCGACCACCTTCTGGCCTGGGCCGACGGAGGCGCCACCGGCATCACCAACCTCGGCCAGCCCTGCCGCAAACACCACCGCCTCAAACATGGCTCCGGCTGGACGCCCACCGCGGCCGGCAAGAACCACCCGCCAGGCTGGACCTCACCATCAGGACGGACCTACCCCAGCGCACAACAGGACTGGGAACCACCCCACTGGCCAGGCCCCATCTTGGCGGCGGATATGCTGGTCGACTCCGTGCCGCCCCCGGATCTGGCATCTGACTTCGAACCGTGCCCTCATCCAGACGATCCGGACGATCCAGACCAGGATCCGGACCAGTGTCGCGGCCCGGATCCCGAAACGGACCTGCCCGCTGACCCCTTCCCGGAGTGGTACCTGTTTGCGGCCGCGTAGCCACGTGGTGCAGCGCCCCCATCCCGAAAATCTCAGGCGCCGTGGGCCCCCCTGGGCTATCGTGGTGCCATGCCAAGCCAGCTAGCTTCAATTGCCATCGACGCGATCAATCCACAGGTGGTAGCCGACTTCTGGTGCGCCGTCTTCGGCTGGCACGTCCTCGAGGAGGACACCGGGATCATCAGCATCGGCCCGCACGGCAAGACGTACCCCACCATCGATGTGATCGCGGTCCCTGAGGGCAAGACCGTCAAGAACCGGCTGCATTTCGACCTGCGCGCGGACGGCACGTCTACGGCGCAGGAGCTCGAGCGGCTGCTCGCCCTCGGCGCAGAGCGCACGGACGTGGGCCAAGGCCGGGACGTCAGCTGGGTGGTACTGGCAGACCCGGAGGGCAACGAGTTCTGCCTGCTGTCCCGCTCCGTCCAGGACGTGGACCAAGACTAGGGGAACCGCGTGGCACGCATCTTCATCACCGGCTCCGCCGCCGGGCTGGGGCTAGGCGCTGCGGTTACCCTGATCGATGAGGGCCACGACGTTGTCCTGCACGCCCGCACGTCCGAGCGCGTCAAAGCCCTCGGCGACCTGGCCAACCGGGCCGCCGGCGTCGTCGTGGGCGATCTCAGCAGCGGGACGGAAACCCGTTCACTGGCCGAGCAGGTGAACAGCATCGGCCGCATGGACGCCGTCATCCACAACGCCGGCACCTACCTGGAGCCGGCCCGTGGCAACACCCCCGAGGGGCACGCACGGACACTGGCCGTGAACACTTTGGCGCCGTACCTGCTGACCGCTTTGATCGACAAGCCGGCTCGACTGATTTTCCTCAGCAGCGGCCTCCACCGCAGCGGCAGTGGCTCGCTGGAGGACGTTGACTGGAGCCAGCGGCGCTGGAACGCCGGCCAGGCGTACGCCGAGAGCAAGCTCTACACCACCACGCTGGCCCTCGCAGCAGCGCGCCACGGGCCGGCGGTGCTGAGCAACGCCGTCGACCCCGGCTGGGTACCCACCAAAATGGGCGGCCCCGGCGCGCCGGACGACCTGGACAAGGGCCACCTTACGCAGACCTGGCTGGCCACCAGCAACGATCCTGACGCCCTCACCAGCGGAGGGTACTGGCACCACCGCACACTCCGCACTCCCGCCGCCGAAGCCCTGGACCCCGGTTTCCAGGACCGGCTCATGGGTCGACTGGCCGAACTGACCGGCGTCACTTTGTTCTGATTCAGTACGTATAGAAGCCCTCGCCCGTCGCGACGCCGAGCTTGCCCTGGTCGATGTAGTTGTCCTTCAGGTACCCGGCGAAGGCCTGGGACCCGGCGTCCGGGGACGACGACGCAATGTTGTACGCGGTTCCCAGGCCAACGACGTCGAAAATCTGAAACGGGCCGCTCGGCGCTCCGGTGGCGATGCGCCACGTCTTGTCGATGGTTTCCGGGCTGGCGATGCCCTGCAGTAGCAGGCCTGCGGCCGCGTTCAGGAGCGGGACCAGCAGCGAATTCAGGACGTAGCCGGCCTTCTCCTTCTTGATCTCGATCGGTTCCAGCCCGCTGTTCCGGGCGAACTCGACGACGGCGTCGAACACCGCCGGATCGGTGTCGGCCGTGCCCATCACCTCGGCGATGTTCTGCGCCCAGATGTTGTTGGCGTGATGGATGGCGAGGAAGCGGTCGGGGCGGCCGGTGGACTCCTTGAGGTCGCTCGGCAGCAGGGTCGACGAGTTGGTGGCGAAGATGGTCCTGGCGGGGGCGAGCCCAGCGAGTTTGCGGTAGACCTCGCGTTTGAGCTCAAGCAGTTCGGGGACGGCCTCAATCACGAGGTCCGCACCGGCGACGGCGTCGGCCAGGTCGGCAGTCAAGCGCAGCCTGCCCAGAGCGGCCTCGGCTTCGCCCTCCGCGGCGCCTCCCACCTTTGCCGCCCGGTAGATACCTGCGAGCTGCGCGAAGCGCGCCTCGGCCTTCGCGAGGGCGTCGTCGTCAATGTCATAGGTGGTGACAGCGAATCCGTGGAAGGCGGCCTGGTCGGCGATTTGCGAGCCGAGCACTCCGGTGCCGAGCACGGTCAGCGTCTTGATCTGGGGCATCTGCGTTCTTCCTTTCAACGCGGGCATTACCGGCGTCCGGGGTTGTCGGATCCATAGATACTGCGGATCCAGATGGTTGATAGCACATCCAGGGCACTCGACTCGGGGATGGCGGGACTCTCCTGGTTGAGGACCGCGGTGATCACCCGCTCGTTCATCAAATTGAGGCTTACTGCCAAGTCCCGTGCGTCGACACCCTGTGGCGCAGCCCCTCGGTCCTGCTCGGACTGAATCACGTCACTTGAGAAGTCTGCCCAGGACTGCATCGACTTGGACCAGAGCGCACGCACTGCCTCGTTGCGTGCGCGCACACCAATCGCCGCGGTGGCGACGCCGCGGTGGGCTACGAACACCTCGACGAACATGCCGATGGAGCGCGTCCACGCCCCCGCGGGGTCGGTCGCGAAATCCCGCGGCAATGCGCCCACCCGGTGTTCCACCTCGGTAATCACCCGGTCCAGGAGGGCCAGCAGCACCTCGTCCTTGGACGAGAAGTAGAAGTAGAAGGTGGGGCGCGAGATGCCGGCGCCTCGGGCGAGATCCTCGATCGAGATCTCGTCAAAGGCCCGCTCGCAGAGGAGCGCCTCGGCGGTGAGCAGGATCGCGTCCTGGCGCTCATCCCCGGAGACCCTTGTGCTGCGTCGTCCTCGCTGAACCATGGGCCCATCCTAGCCTCATCTCTCAACATGCTGTTGACTCTCTCAACTTGGAGTCGATAACTTGGCATGATGAGCGAACACGTGGATGTGTTGATTGTCGGCGCCGGGCTAAGCGGCATAGGTTTCGCCAGCCGACTGAAACGCGAGGTACCCGGAAAGACTTTTACGATTCTGGAGTCCCGCGGCGCGGTGGGAGGCACCTGGGACCTTTTCCGCTACCCGGGCGTCCGCTCCGATAGCGACATGTACACGCTCGGCTACTCCTTCCGGCCCTGGGCCGGCGCCAAGGCGATCGCCGACGGCGAGTCGATCCGCGAGTACATCGAGGAGACGGTCGCGGACGAGGGCCTGTCTCCGCAGATCCGGCTGAATCACCGGGTCGTCTCAGCCGAATGGTCCAGCGATACCGCACTGTGGACGGTGACGGCGGTCCCGACGTCGGGCGGAGAATACCGGGCAGGCGATGCGGCGTCTGGTCCCGGCGCGACTGTCACGTTTACCTGCTCGTTCCTGTCCGTCTGCTCCGGCTACTACCGCTACGACGAGGGGTTTACCCCGGCCATTGAGGGGGCCGAGACGTTTGCGGGGCCGATCGTCCACCCGCAGCACTGGCCGGCCGACCTCGATTACGAGGGCAAGCAGGTGGTGATCATCGGCAGCGGGGCCACCGCCGTGACACTGGTGCCGTCGATGGCGAAGTCCGCCGCCAAGGTGACGATGCTGCAGCGCTCCCCCACCTACATCGCCCCCGTGCCGTCGCGGGACCACCTTGCCGACCGTCTCCGGGGCAAGCTGCCGGCGCAGCTGGCGTACGACGTCGTGCGGGCCAAGAACATCCTCTTTTCGATGTTCACGTACCAGCTCAGCCGACGGCGGCCGGAGACGATGAAGGCAATCCTGCGGAAGTCGGCCATCGCCAAACTGCCGGACGGCTTTGCGGTCGACACGCACCTGGCACCGGCGTACCAGCCGTGGGACCAGCGGCTCTGCGCGATCCCCAACGGCGACCTCTACCGTGCGATCAGCGCCGGGACCGCCGACATCGTGACGGACGAGATCGCGCGGATCACCCCGACGGGAGTTGACTTGGCCTCGGGCGGGTCAATTCCGGCCGACGTCATCGTGATGGCGACGGGACTGAACCTGCTGGTGATAGGCGGCATGACGCTCACCGTCGACGGCGAACCTGTGGACGTCGGCAGGACACTGACTTACAAGGGCATGATGCTCGACGGCGTCCCTAACTTTGCGCTCACCGTCGGCTACACGAACGCCTCGTGGACGCTCAAGGCCGATCTGGTCGCAGGTTACGCCTGCAGGTTGTTGAAGTACCTCGACCGCCGGAACCTGCAGTGGGTGGCGCCCAGTGCGCCCGCCGGCGTTGCCGACGCCGAACAGACGTCGCTGATCGATTTGAAAGCCGGCTACATCCTGCGCGGCGCCGGCGACCTGCCCAGACAGGGCCCCCGCTCGCCTTGGCGGCTGCACCAGAACTATTTCCGCGACTTCGCCTTGCTCAGGGCCGGCCGGCTGAGGGACCACGTTCGTTTCGGACGGCGCGGGCAACCCGTGCATGCCCCCGGACGGCGTACGACGGCGGGGAGCCAAGATCCTCTTGCTCTTCCCGGAACGGGACACGTCGACGTCGGCGGCACACGCTTGCGGTACCGGAAGACCGGCAGCGGGGATCCCCTGCTGCTCCTTCACGGCATCGGCCAGAGCCTGGAGGACTGGAACGAGCAACACGAGCGGCTCTCGGCACGCCACACCGTCATCAGCGTGGACCTGCCCGGCTTCGCGTACTCCGACCGGGTCCCGGGACAGGCGACGCTGGCGAAGCTTGCAGCCGTCCTTCCAGGCTTCCTCGATGCCGTCGGGGCGCCTGGGCCGCTGCCCGTGATGGGCAACTCGCTCGGCGGCGCCGTTGCCATGAAACTGGCTGCCGAGCATCCGGACCGCGTATCGGCCCTGGTTCTTGCCAACAGCGCGGGGTTCGGCAAGGAAGTCGCACTGGTGTTGCGTCTGCTCGCAGTCCGCCCGCTCGCCGCGCTGCTCATGCGTCCCGACGAGGACGCTTCGCGCCGCACCGTGCAGTCGCTGTTCTATGACAAGGCCTTGGTTACCGAGCCCCGGGTGGGCCATGCGTTCGCACTGTCGCAACGGGCAACCCACCGCAAGACGCTGCTTGACGTCGCCCGCGACCTCGGAACCGTTTCCGGCGTCAGGGCCGAATGGCGGACGGCCCTTATCGGGGCGTTGGCGCAGCAGGACGTACCCACGCTTGTGGTGTGGGGAACCCACGACCACATCCTCCCGCACAGCCATCTGGCGGCGGCGGTCGAGGCATTCCCACACGCCGAGCCGTACGTCTTCTCGAAGACGGGACACATGCCCCAGATCGAACGCCCCGACGAGTTCGCCGAAGTAGTGGAGGAGTTCCTCTCCCGGGCCCCTGCTGTACTGTCAGGTAGCGATAGCTCTCGCTAGACCGACGGTGCGCCCGGAAGACGAAGCGTTAGTCGGGCATTGGACGCACGGAGGAAGGCCCGCGTGCGGAGCCTTCCTTGGACGTTCAGGCCCTAAGCTGGCGCTGTGAACAAGAATCGGCTGGAGGCGTTCAGCGACGGTGTGCTGGCCATCATCATCACGATCATGGTCCTGGAACTGCGGGCGCCGGAGGAACCGACCTGGTCCGGTCTGGCCGCCGTCCTGCCGACCTTCCTCAGCTACTTGCTCAGTTTCGTCTACGTGGGAATCTACTGGAACAACCACCACCACATGATCCACCTGGCCGACTCGGTCAACGGGTCAGTCCTGTGGGCCAACCTGCACCTATTGTTCTGGCTGTCGCTGTTCCCGTTCAGTACACGCTGGATGGATGAGTCGGGCTTCGTCGAGGTACCGGTGCTGGTCTACGGGATCAACCTGCTCTGCGCAGCCGTCGCCTACTTCGTCCTGCAGCAGGCGCTGATCCGCCGGCAGGGCCGAGGCGGCGCGCTGTCACGCGCCATCGGCCGGGACTGGAAGGGAAAGGCGTCGCCGCTGATCTACCTGGCCGGCATTGCTACCGCGTCCGTGCAGCCACTGCTCGGTCTTGCGCTGTACACCGCGGTGGCCCTGATCTGGCTCGTTCCGGACCGCAGGGTTGAACACTTCGTCACACAAGAGGGTTGGGGCGGGAACGGCGAACGGCACACAGGGTAAATACTTGGCCCTGCCTGTAACGCCTGACGACGTTCCGGAAACTTTGTTTTCAAGCGGGCATTCAGGCCGCCGTCACCGAATTTTGGGGGTTACACAATGAATTCACGTCGCACCGCATTCCTCACGGCAGTCGCCGTGGCGGGAGTCTCCGCCAGCCTCGTCCTGGCTGGCTGCGGGCCGCAACCAGGAACTCCGGCCGCAGCCTCGGACGTCGCCGTGAGCGGCACGGGCGAGCGGACGACGGCGCTGACCGTCCCGGCGTCGTCCATGCCACCGTCGGGAGCCCCCGCTTCCAGCTCCGTACCGGCGTCGAAGGTTCCCGCCTCAAGCGCGAAGCACGGGTCTCCGGCGCTGAAGACCTACACCTTCCCGGACGGGCACATCTCGTTCGCCTATCCGGAGACGTGGACGGTGCGGACGGTACAGCCGCCGGCCGGCCTCCCCGGGGTCGAAGCGATCGTCGCCGACACCGAGGGCAACGATTTGCTGACCTTAGCCAACGGCGTCACCGCCGGGTGCGCGGGCGGCCCGGTGTCACGTCGGGTCTTGGACCAAACGGCGGCTCCCGGAATGACGGCGCCGAACGGTGTGGAACCCAGCTTCGGCTTCGTAGCGGAAGACTATGGGAACGGCGAAGCGTATTTCATGGGACTCACCGATCCCCGGTCGCTGAAGGAAGGTGAGGGCGTCTCGTCTTGGTGCAACCTGATCCCCACGGCGAACGGCGGCCTCTTCACCCGAGTTCATTTCAACGAACCCGGCTTCCCGAACCGCGGCGCGGCCAAGGCCTGGCTGGCGACCGATCAGTACGCCCAGCTCAAGGCCCTGCTGCTGAGCCTGAACTACGCCTGATCCTGGCTGGAGGAGCGGCGGATGTGGCGAAAGCCCTGCACCCAACCGGGTGCAGGGCTTTCGCGTCGCCGCCCGCCGGCCCTGCTTAGGTCAGGGTCCAGGAGCGCTTGGACAGGCCGAACCAGAACCCGTCAATGGCGGTCTTGGCGTTCAGGTCGCCGGACTCGTAGGCCGCGCCAAGAGCCACATAGAGCGGGGCCCAGTGTTCGCTGCGGGGGTGCGCCTCGCGGGCCGCCGGAGCCTTGTCAAGGAAGTCCAGGATGGAGTCGACGTCCCCGCGCGCCATTGCTTCCTCTGCCCAGTGATCGAACTCCCGGGAGACCGACGGCGGTGTGCTGTCGGGTCCGCCGGCGGGGTTGAACCAGCGCAGGTTGTGCGTGGTGAAGCCTGAGCCGACGATCAGCGTACCGCGGTCGCGCAAAGGCGCCAGCGACTTCCCCAGATTGAACAGGCCCTGCGGATCCAGGGTGGGCATGGACATCTGTACCACCGGCACATCCGCGTCCGGGAACATCTCCTTGAGCGGGACGTAGGCGCCGTGGTCCAGGCCGCGGTACTCGTCGCGTTCTACGTGGTGGCCGTGGTCTGCCACGAGCTTCGCCACCTCGGCGGCGAGCTCGGGGGCCTGCGGCGCGTCGTAGGTGACGTCGTAGTACTTCTGGGCGAAGCCGCCGAAGTCGTAGACCAAGCCCGGGTTGCGGGTGGTGGCGCTGAGCGTCACCGGGGCGTTTTCCCAGTGGGCGGACACCATAAGGATGTCCGTGGGCTTGTCAAAGGTGCCGGACCAGGTCTTGAGTTCACGGGTCCAGGTGGCGTCGTCAGCCAGGGGCGGTGCGCCGTGGCTGAGGAAGAGAACCGGGGGGCGGTCGAGTGTCGAAGTCATGACACCATTCTAGTCGGTTTTAGTTGAAGGTTCAAGTGTCTAAATGAGGCGGGCGTTCAGGACGGCTTCGGCAGCCCGCATCAGGGGACGCCCTACACAAACGAGCGCGCCCCCTCCAACGGGATGGGGCGCGCTCGTTGCACCAGGGTCGGCCTAGACGGCGGTGTAGCCGCCGTCGATCGGAATAGTCGCACCGGTGATGAACTTCGCCTTGTCGCTCGCGAGGAAGGTAATGAGGTCGGCGACCTCCTGTGCCTCGCCGACGCGGCCGGCGGGGTGCAGGCCTGCTTACTGCTCGAGGGTCGGCTCGTCGATGAGCGGGGTGCGGATCACGCCCGGGGCCACCGCGTTCACGCGGATGCCCTCCTTCGCATACATGGTCCCGGCGGCGCGGGTCATGTTCACAACGCCGCCCTTCGAGGCCGAGTAGGCGATGTTGTTGGAGACGGCCACCAGACCGAACATCGAAGCGAGGTTGACCACGACGCCCCCGCGGCCCTGCGTGAGGAGCTGCTCGATGGCGTACTTGTTGGTGTAGAACACGCCAGAGTAGTCGATGCCGTTGGTGCGCTCCCAGTTTTCCACGGTGGAGGTGACGACGTCGCCCTCGCCTCCAACGCCGGCCGAAGCGACGGCGATATCAAGGCCGCCAAATTCCTCGACCGTCTTCGCGACGGCCGCTTCGACGCTCTCGGCCTTCGAGACGTCACCCTGGAAGAATTTTGCGCCGATCTCGTCGGCCACTTCCTGCGACTTGGGATTGAAATCGAAGATCATGACCTTTGCGCCTTCGGCAATGAAGGTCTTCGCGGTCGCGAGGCCCAGCCCCGATCCGCCACCGGTAATAAAAGCGACCTTGTTCTCGAGTTGCATGGCTTAATCCAATCTCTCAGCGATGTCGCGGTCAGGGTCGTTATGTCGGCGCTCCCGCGGTACGCGTTTATATGCGTATGCATCTATCCTTGCACTATTACTTGAAAAGTCAACGAATGTGCCGCGTCTCACACGCCGGGAAGGAGCGGAGCGTTGTGCTCCGCGCGACCTGCACCGTCTCGATCCGAAATGAGCTGTCGTTTGCCGAGCACCACTTAGTCTGGACAGGCGCCAACGGCACGGAGGGAAAAGTCAGGGAAGCAAGGCTCGCAACTTCGCCGGCTGTCCACCGACGTCGCCCGCCACGCGCATGACCACCACACGAAAAACGGGGAAATAACAATGAGTTCAATCCAGGCGGATTCAAATGCCAGGAAGAAGTCGACAATCAAGCGCATCACGTTCACACTTGTTGGCGCAGTCGTCGTGGCGCTGGTCGCGCTCGGTGTAGCGAACCTGCTCGGATTCAGCCCGTTCCAAGCGGGCAAGAACGATCGGGACCGGCCCGCACTGTTGAAGTCGATCCAGGACGTCAGCCAGTACCACGCGGCGGTCGGCAACTTCGAAGTCGTGATCGACGACAAGACCGACGATTCGTGGGTGCCGCCCATCATCGCCGGAAGACGGACGTTGTTCGTCGCGGCCGGCACCGTCAACGCCTACATCGATCTATCCGGCCTGGCTGAGAAGGACCTAAATCTGTCCGCGGACGGCAAATCGCTGACGGTGCGGCTGCCAGAGGCGCAGCTCGACAAGCCCAATCTGGATCTTGAGCGCTCCTACACCTACAGTCAGGACCGCGGCGTCTTGGACCGAATCTCGGATGCAGTCGGTATGCCAGAGCAGGAGAAGAAGATGCAAATCCTCGCCGAGAAGAAATTCACCGCTGCCGCTGAGCAGTCAGAGCTACGGAAGCGTGCCACCGAAAACACCAAGTCCATGCTGACTGGGATGTTTGGCTCCACCGGCATCAAGGTTTCGTTCCTCGACAAATAACTTGCATGGGAACCGGCTCGACCATGGACCCCGCACGAGTTAATGTGCGGGGTCCATTCGGTTTTCGAAGCGCTCACGGGGAGCACTGCGGACAGGCCGGGGACACCGTCGGTTCGGTGTCTGTGTAGACCGCTATCCTCGGGATTATGACTGAAAGCCCTCACTTGGTGAACCGAACCCGCGACTGGATCTCCAGGGCCCGTTCTTTTCACGTCCGGCAACTCACCACGCACCGCAAGGTGAGGCGTCTCGGAAAGACGCGACTGACATTTACCACCGGCCAGGCGCTAACGAACTTGGGCGCCTTTTTCGTTGCCGGGTCTACAGGCTCGGCAACCCTGCCGGACTGGGTGGTTGTAGGCATCGTGCTCGCGGGTTTCCTGTTGGGCAAGTTCCTGTTCCCCATCCCGGTCAGCAGCATCGCCAGCCGGCGCGGCCCAAGCGATGTGGTCAGCCGAAGCTCGTCGGAGCTGGACCGTATGACCCCACAGGAAATCCGGATTTATGAAAACAACATGGTTCTAAAGCACCGGCTCAAAGACTCCAAAGGGCTTGGAGCCGAACAAGCATTGCAACGCCAGCAAGAGGCCATCCGGAAGGCGGAAGAAGCCGCGGGTCTGGCTTCCGGAAGCCTAAGCGGGCTGTCGCTGGCTGACGCCCAAGCCTTCGGCTCCGTTGCCGCACAGCATAAGCTCCTAGACAGCCAGTGGCTGGCCTACGAAGTTGACCCTAAGCTGCAGTTCGATTTCCCGGCCATGTCCGACGCCGCTTTCCCCGCGACCGCGGCCATGAACAGGGCCAGGCGCCACGCCGAGCAGGCAAAGTCAGAATCCAACACGGCCAACTACCGGTCCGCCGTAGCGGCGTTCCGCGCGTCGCTGACTGCGGCCGAGGCCGCCGCCGGGGTGCCCCGGAAGTAGCCACCTATACCATTCGGGAACGACGAAGGCTCCGCGTGTTGATTACAACGCGCGAAGCCTTCGTCGTTGACAGCAGTCGCGGACGACGCGATCCGCCCTTCTCAGGGGAAATCGACGGACGGGACCTAGAAGTCCCAGTCGTCATCCTCAGTGTTAACAGCCTTGCCAATCACATACGACGAACCGGACCCCGAGAAGAAGTCGTGGTTCTCGTCGGCGTTGGGCGACAGGGCCGACAGGATGGCCGGGTTCACGTCGGTGACGGAGGCCGGGAACATGGCCTCGTAACCCAGGTTCATCAGTGCCTTGTTGGCGTTGTAGTGCAGGAACTTCTTGACGTCCTCGGCCAAGCCGACGGAGTCGTAGAGGTCGTGCGTGTACTGGACTTCGTTCTCGTAGAGCTCGAAGAGGAGCTCGAAGGTGTAGTCCTTGATCTCCTGCCGGCGCTCCTCGGAGACCTTCTCCAGGCCCTTCTGGAATTTGTAGCCGATGTAGTAGCCGTGCACGGCCTCGTCGCGGATGATCAGGCGGATCAGGTCGGCCGTGTTCGTCAGCTTGGCCCGCGAGGACCAGTACATCGGCAGGTAAAAGCCGGAGTAGAACAGGAAGCTTTCCAGCAGCGTGGAGGCCACCTTGCGCTTCAGCGGGTCGTCGCCCTGGTAGTAGTCCATGACGATCTGGGCCTTCTTCTGAAGGTTCTCGTTCTCGGTGGACCAGCGGAACGCCTCGTCAATCTCCTTGGTGGAGGCCAGCGTGGAGAAGATGGAGGAGTAGCTCTTGGCGTGCACGGACTCCATGAAGGCGATGTTCGTGTAGACAGCCTCTTCATGCGGGGTAACCGCGTCCGGGATCAGCGAGACGGCGCCGACGGTGCCCTGGATGGTGTCCAGCAAGGTCAGGCCGGTGAACACACGCATGGTGAGCTGCTGCTCGTCCGGGGTCAGCGTCGCCCACGACTGCACGTCGTTGGACAGCGGCACCTTCTCCGGCAGCCAGAAGTTGTTGACCAGGCGGTTCCAGACGTCAACGTCCTTCTCGTCCTGGATGCGGTTCCAGTTGATCGCCTCAACATGGCTAAGAAGCTTCACTTTTTCTGTCATGACTCCGACTCGCTTTCTGAAGAGAGACTGGGTTTGGCTGAGTCCTCGATGCAGAAGCTGCACTCGGCTTTCTCGATGCCTTTGTTGGTGTGATGTCTTGTGTGGGCACTGCGTCGGCTGGACGGCTTAGGGACGCCTTTCCGTACTGCTGACATTTTCGCACGGGTTTCCGCGCTGGCCTTCTTACCGAAGTTCGGATTGCCGGCACCTTTCCTGGCTTCCGAAAGAGCCGCACGTGTTTCCTCGCTCATGACGCGGCCATAGCTGGGATGTTCAGGGCCGAACTTGCCGAAGTTGGGATTCTCAGGGCCAGTGATCGTGCCCTTGCGCTCACGTGACCATTTTTCGCGCTGCTCAGCACTGTGGTTCTTCCCATAGAAGGAGGCTCCCGGCCCTGAAATCCGGGCGATCTTACGACCAGTCGAACGAATGCGGCCTCCCGCATGGCGTGCGTCCACACGACGCCGGTCGGTCCCAGGCCGCCGTCCGCAACGTTCAGCAGACGCTCTCCCTCGCGCCGCAGGTAGCTGATCCAGTCGATCTCGGCCTTCCCTAACTCGGGCAGACCCTCTATCCAGCCCAACTCATCCGCGATAACGTCCGCCGGGTCATGCTTTCGGAGCCAATCGTAGAACGGGGTCTTGCGTCCCTCTGCGGCCACGCGGAGGTGCTGATGGAAACGACGACTAGCCGTCTTGGTGGTGATACCGACATAGCGGTACTCGACCTCCCGCCGAAGACGGATGCCGTAGACCAAGCCGCCCGTCGCCGTCGCCGTTTCCATCATTTCATCTCCTAATGAGAATCAACCGATATTGGTTTCATAGTGCACAGCTGACGCAGCCCTCCACCTCGGTCCCTTCCAGCGCGAGCTGGCGGAGACGGATGTAGTAGATGGTCTTGATGCCCTTCTTCCAGGCGTAGATCTGGGCCTTGTTGATGTCACGCGTGGTGGCGGTGTCCTTGAAGAACAGCGTCAGGGACAGGCCCTGGTCCACGTGCTGCGTGGCCGCCGCGTAGGTGTCGATGACCTTCTCGTAGCCGATCTCGTACGCGTCCTGGTAGTACTCCAGGTTGTCGTTGGTCAGGTACGGCGCCGGGTAGTACACGCGGCCCAGCTTGCCTTCCTTGCGGATCTCGATCTTGGACGCCACCGGGTGGATCGAGGAGGTGGAGTTGTTGATGTAGGAGATCGAGCCGGTCGGCGGGACAGCCTGCAGGTTCTGGTTGTAGATGCCGTGCTCCATGACGGAAGCCTTCAGCTCGCGCCAGTCATCCTGGGTGGGGATGTGGATGTTCTTGAACAGCTCGGTAACCTTCGCCGTCTGAGGGACCCATTCCCGGTCCGTGTACTTGTCGAAGAACTCGCCGGACGCGTACTTGGACTTCTCGAAGCCGCCGAAGGTCTGGCCGGTCTCGATGGCCAGCAGGTTCGAGGCGCGGACCGCGTGGAACACCACCGAGTAGAAGTAGATGTTGGTGAAGTCCAGGCCCTCTTCGGAACCGTAGTGGACCCGCTCGCGGGCCAGGTAGCCGTGCAGGTTCATCTGGCCGAGGCCGATCGCGTGGCTCTGGTCGTTGCCGCGGGCGATCGAGGGCACCGAGGTGATGTTGGACATGTCGGAGACGGCCGAGAGCGAGCGGATGGCCGTCTCGATGGTCAGGCCGAAGTTCGGCGAGTCCATCGCCTTGGCAATGTTCATCGAGCCCAGGTTGCAGGAGATGTCCTTGCCGGTGGTGTCGTAGGACAGGTCATCGTGGTACGTCGTCGGCTGCGAAACCTGGAGGATCTCCGAGCACAGGTTGGACATGATGATCTTGCCGTCGATCGGGTTTTCCCGGTTCACGGTGTCCTCGAACATGATGTACGGGTAGCCGGATTCGAACTGGATCTCGGCGAGAGTCTGGAAGAACTCGCGCGCCTTGATTTTGGTCTTCTTGATCCGGGAATCGTCCACCATCTCGTAGTACTTCTCGGTGACCGAGACGTCGGAGAACGGCATGCCGTAGACCTTTTCGACGTCGTACGGCGAGAACAGGTACATGTCCTCGTCCTTCTTGGCCAGCTCGAAGGTGATGTCCGGGATCACGACGCCGAGCGAGAGGGTCTTGATGCGGATCTTCTCGTCCGCGTTTTCGCGCTTGGTGTCCAGGAAGCGGTAGATGTCCGGGTGGTGGGCGTGCAGGTACACCGCTCCGGCACCCTGGCGGGCACCGAGCTGGTTGGCGTACGAGAAGCTGTCCTCGAGGAGCTTCATCACGGGGATGACGCCGGAGGACTGGTTCTCGATCTGCTTGATCGGCGCGCCGACTTCGCGGATGTTGGTCAGCGCGAACGCCACGCCGCCGCCGCGCTTGGAGAGCTGCAGCGCGGAGTTGATGGACCGGCCGATCGATTCCATGTTGTCTTCGATGCGGAGCAGGAAGCAGGAGACCAGCTCGCCGCGCTGCTTCTTGCCGGCGTTCAGGAACGTGGGGGTGGCCGGCTGGAAGCGGCCCTCGATGATCTCATCCACCATCGCGGTGGCGAGCTTCTCGTCACCGCGGGCCAGGTGCAGGGCCACCATGCAGACGCGGTCCTCGTAGCGCTCCAGGAAGCGCTTGCCGTCGAACGTCTTGAGCGTGTAGGAGGTGTAGAACTTGAACGCGCCGAGGAAGGTCTCGAAGCGGAACTTCTTCTTGTAGGCGCGGTTGAAGAGCTCGCGGATGAAGTTCATCGTGTACTGGTCGAGGGTTTCGCGCTCGTAGTACTCGTTCTTGACGAGGTAGTCGAGCTTTTCCTCGAGGTCGTGGAAGAACACGGTGTTGTTGTTCACGTGCTGCAGGAAGTACTGGTGCGCGGCCTCGCGGTCGGCCTCGAACTGGATCTCGCCGTTGGGGCCGTACAGGTTCAGCATGGCGTTGAGCTCGTGGTAGCCCAGGCCCTGGTAAGCGGCCGGCAGCGCCGGCTTCTCGCCGGGGACGGTGTGCTTCTCGACGGCGGTGTTACCGGCCATGTGGGAACCCCCGGTCACTTCGGTGTCTGCGACAGTCGTGTCCAAAATTCTTCCAATCCTTGTTGTACTCGGCTGACGTCTTCCGGCGTCCCCATGAGTTCGAAACGATATAGGTGCGGGACCTGGCATTTGGCGGCGATGATGTCGCCGGCCATGCAGTAGTTGTCCCCAAAGTTCGTGTTGCCCGCCCCGATCACTCCACGGAGCTGTTGCCGGTTCCTCGGATCGTTCAGAAAGCGGATGACCTGCTTCGGAACGGATCCCTCTCCCCCGGTCCCCCCATAGGTGGGAAGCACCAGCACGTAGGGTTCGGTCGCCAGCAGTGCCGGTTCCCTCGCGTGGAGGGGGATGCGGGCGGCGTCGACACCCAGCTTCTGCACGAAGCGTTTGGTGTTCTCTGAGGTGGAGGAGAAGTAGATGAGGTGGCTGCCGGTAGTGCGAACCGTGGCTGAGTCCACGGTGGTCGCTGCCAGCGGCGGTCCGGCGGTTGCCAGTGCCATAGGAGTCACCTCATCCGACGTGGTGGTGCTGCGTGGAGGCTTTCAGGCGACCGCGACGGCGGCAGCCTGCGCCAGTTCTTCGATCTTGTCCGGGCGGAAGCCGGACCAGTGGTCCTGGTCGGTGACGACGACCGGGGCCTGCATGTAGCCCAGGGACTTGAGGCGTTCGAGGGCCTCGGCATCCTGGGAGATGTCGACGCTCTGGTAAGCGATGCCCTTCTTGTCGAGAGCGCGGTAGGTAGCGTTGCACTGCACGCAAGCCGGCTTCGTGTAAACCGTAACGGTCATGTCCTGAGTCCCCTTTGTTGAAGTCTTTGGTTCGTGTCCGGTGGGGCCGACTCGGAACAGGAATCCTTATCCGCTACTGGCCTCGCCTGGCGGTCTGCAACCGCTTCGCTCGAACTGTAAGTCGATACTACATGTAGTGCAAGAGCCCCGCGTGGACCCCAAGATGATGTATTACAAGTATGTCATTTAACGCACCATTAATCCACAGGCCGGGGCCTTCAAAATGTCCGGAATTCAGCCATTTTCGAGGACACCATCCACACCCTGTGGAGTAGTTAGCCACAATTAACCGCCCCGCGTGTCGCATTCTGGACGGCGTGTCGCGGGTTCCCCCAGAAGGGGCCGGAGTGGGACGAAGCACTACATATAGTGGCTGACGGCACAGCAAAGGCGGGCACCGGTCGGTACCCGCCTTAGCTCACGGTGATTCGCCTAACAGCGCTCCCGGCAGGGGACCTGCCGGGAGCGCTGTTAGGGCCGCTCCGGCCGCCTACTCCGGGCGGCTGCAGAGGATCTGTTCCACGCCCATCCGGCCCTCGGCGAAACTGCGCAGCGCGCCGACCAGGTACAGCCGCCAGACCCGGGCGATCTCTTCGCCCATCATCGCGACGGCGGCGCCGTGGTTCTGCTCGAACCGCGCGTACCAGGCCTCGAGGGTCCGGACGTAGTCGCGGCGCATCGCCTCGACGGCCTCGACCTCGAGTCCGGCGTCTTCCAGGAACCCCAGGGTCTCCCCCACCGGGCGCATGTGCATGTCCGGGGCGATGAACGACTCGATGAACGGCCCGCCCCCGGGGTGCTTGCCGCGCCGGGACATCTGCTGCACCAGCACCCGGCCGCCGGGGACCACGTTGTTGAACAGCGCGGCGGCGTACACCGGGTAGTTCCGCTGCCCCACGTGCTCGCCCATCTCCAGCGAGGCGACGGCGTCGAACGGGCCGTCCGGAATCTCGCGGTAGTCCTGCACCCTGATCTCCACGCGCCCCTCGAGGCCGCGTTCCTTGATCCGGGCGTCGATGAACGCCTTCTGTTCCACGGAGAGCGTGACGCCGACGACGTCGATGCCGTAGTGCTGCGCGGCGTGCAGGCTCAGCGAGCCCCAGCCGCAGCCGACGTCCAGCATCCGCATCCCTGGCCGCAGCCCGATCTTGCGGCAGACCAGGTCAAGTTTGTCCCGCTGAGCGTCTTCGAGGCCGTAGCCTGGCGCGGCGTTCCCGCGCGAATCCGTCCAGTACCCGCTCGAATAGGCCATCTGCGGGTCAAGAATCAGTGCGTAGAAGTCGTTGCTGAGGTCGTAGTGGTGGCTGATGGCGGCGCGGTCGCGGATCAGGCTGTGCAGCCGTCCCTTCACCCGGGCCTGGCTGGCCGGCGGCTCGGGCGGGGCGCCCAGGGCTCCGGCTTCCTTCGCGATCCGGGCGACGCCGGCGAGCACGGCCGGGGTGGGGCGGATGCCGGACAGGCCGCGGTCCCTGACCACCTTCCACAGGTGCTTGAGGGCAGCGTTGAGGTCGCCGTCGACGTCCAGCTCTCCGGTGACGTACGCCTGGGCGGCACCCAGTTCCCCCGGTGCCCAGAGCAGCCGGCGGATGGCGTCAGGTGAGTTGAGCCGCACCACGGGGGCGCCGGCGGGGCCGGTCTCGCTGCCGTCCCAGACGATCAGCCGGACGGGGAGCTCGCCGCCCACCAGCGGCCGGAGGACCTCGGCGATGGTGCCGGCCAAGGCGCCGGTCATCCTGCCGCCCGTTCGCCGGACGCCGTCGTCGCGCGGGTGCGGCCGGCAGCCTTGGTGGCCGCCTTGTCCAGGACGATTTGCTGGACGTTCAGGTATCCGGTCTCGAAGCCGGCACGGGAGTAGCACAGGTAGAACAGCCACATCCGCTGGAAGATCTCGTCGAAGCCGAGGGCGCGGACGTCCTCGCCGCGGGCCATAAAGCGCTCCTCCCACAGCCGCAGCGTCTGGGCGTAGTGCTCGCCCATGGCGAGGCGTTCGCGGACGCGGAGCCCGGTCTGCTTCTCGGTGATCTCTTCAATGGCCCGGACCGAGGGGATGACGCCGCCGGGGAAGATGTATTTGTGCACCCAGGTGTAGCTGGTCCGGGTGGCGATCAGCCGGTCGTGGCCGATCGTGATGGCCTGGATGGCGACCTTCCCGCCGGGGGCCAGCACGCGTTCGATCGTCTGGAAGTAGGTGGCCCAGTATTCGTAGCCGACCGCTTCGATCATTTCGACCGAGACGACGGCGTCGTACTCGCCCTCCACGGCCCGGTAGTCCTTGAGTTCGATCGTGACGGCGTCGGCGTAGCCTGCCTCGGCCACGCGCTGGCGTGCCAGTTCCTGCTGTTCGCTGGAGAGGGTCACGGAATAGACCGTGGCCCCGCGGGCTGCGGCGCGGAGGGCGAGTTCGCCCCAGCCGGTGCCGATCTCCAGCACGCGCGTTCCTTCCGTCACCCCGGCCTTGTCCAGCAGCCGGTCGATCTTGGCCTGCTGCGCGGCGGCCAGACCGTCCCACGCCACGTGGCCCAGCGCCTCGCCGCTCTCAGGGAAGAGGGCGCTGGAGTAGGTCATGGTGCTGTCCAGGAAGGTCGCGAAAAGCTCGTTGGACAGGTCGTAGTGCCGGGAGATGTTGGAGCGGGTGTTCTGCTCCGAGTTCCGTTCGGTGCGCGGGGTGCGGGGCAGGTAGAGGCCGCGGAGCTTCTGCAGCGGCTCCGGGACCAGCGTCCCGACCCGGGCGGCGAAGACTTCCATCACTGCCGTGAGGTTGTCCGCGTCCCAGTCTCCGGCCATGTAGGACTCCCCCAGCCCGATCAGGCCGCCGTCGCCCAGGCGTGCGGCGAAGGCTTCCGGCCGGTTCATCGTCATGACGGGATACGGCTCGCCGGACGGGGACTTGCCGGCGGAGGCCCTGCCCAGGACGGTGCCGTCGGGGTAGCGCACCTCCAGCGGGAGGCTGCGTACGGCGGCGCGGAAGATGGCGTCCGCGACCCGCCCGGCGAGCCGCGCCTTGAGGCTCGAGGGCCCCGCGGCGATGCTGGGCCAGATTCCGGCGTCAACGACGGCGGGCGGCTGCGGCACCGTATAGGGCACGCTGGGGTTGGACTGCGCGTTCTTCAGCGCTGCCTTGGACTGCGATGGGTTCTTCTCCACCGGCTGGGATCCGGTCGCTTCGGTCATGGTCACTGGACTGCCTCCTGTGAGGGGTGGTGTGGTCTCTTGATGACGGGCAGCCTGCGTGCCCAAAGTTTGATGCCCTGCCAGCGGATCTGCGCTGCGACCCGCAGCGGCGCCAGCGGGACGGCGAGCGCCGCGGCCAGGATGTTCGGCACGGTGGCTTCGCTGCGGACGCCGTCCATGGTGGCGACGAAGGGTTTCTGTCCCTCGCGTTCCAGGACGATCGAGACCGCCAGCCGCCCGCCGGGCTCCGGAAGCTTCATCCGGTACTGGCCCTCGACGTCGTTGAACGGCGAGACGTAGAACGCCTTGGGCACGCTGGCCCGGCCGGCGTCGTCGGTCTCCAGCAGGTAGCAGTGACGCTCCCCGTAGGTGTTGTGGACCTCGGCGACCACGCAGCGCAGCACCCCGGCGGCGTCGTGGCACCAGAACAGGCTCAGCGGGTTGAAGACGTGGCCGAGGACACGGGCGCTGGCCAGCATGGTGATCCGGCCGCCGTCGAGGGTGATGCCCTGCGTGGCGAGGTAGCGCTCGACGTTGCCGCGCAGTGTCCCGTCCGGGTCGCCCAGGTGGTCCGCGGCGGAGAAGCCGGCCAGCGGCGCGAGCCAGCGCGGCAGCTTCGGAAGGGAGTCGACGTCGACATACCAGCTGTAGCTGCGGTAGGTGAAGGCGTTCTTGAGCGGGGTGCGCCGCACGTGCGCGATCGAGGTGCGGTAAATCGCTGCCTGGCTGCTCATGCGCCCTCCAGGGACGTCTGGAGTTCCGCTGCCTGCGGCCCCGCCGCGCGGTCTTCCCAGTCGCGGCCCAGCCGGGCGGCGGCGCGGACGCCGGAGAGGGCGCCGTCCTCGTGGAAGCCCCAGCCGTGGTAGGCACCGGCGAAGGCCAGGCGGCTGTCGCCGAGGCCCAGGATCTGCTGCTGGGCGCGCAGCGAATCCGGGGTGTACTGCGGGTGCTCGTAGACCATCTGCTCCAGCACGGTGCCGTCGTCGATCAGCTCCGACTCCCCGAGGCTGACGATGTAGCGCCGGCCGTCCGCCGGTTCCAGCCGCTGCAGCCGGGTCATGTCGTAGCTGACCAGCACCCGGTCCGGGCGGGCGTCGCAGGAGGGCAGGCGGTAGTTCCAGGAGGCCTTGGCGTTGTCGCTGGCGGGCAGCACGGCGTCGTCGCGGTGGAAGACGGTGTGGTTGACCGAGTAGGGCATGCCGGCGAGCGCCTCCCGCTCGGCGGGCGAGGCGTCCGTGAGCATCCCCAGCGCCTGCGCCGGGTGCGTGGCGATCACGACGGCGTCGAAGGTTTCGGTGCTCTCGGTGCCGTTGGCCGTGGTGATGTCCACCCCGCCGGCGTGGCGCCGGACGCGGGTGACCGGGCTGGCGAGGCGGACATCGGGCAGCGTGGCGGCGAGCTTGTCCACGTAGCTGCGGGAGCCGCCGGTGACCGTGCGCCACTGCGGGGAGCCCTTGACTCCGAGGAGTCCGTGGTGGCCGAGGAAGGTGAAGAGGTAGCGCGCCGGGTACGCCAGCGCGGTGGTCGGGTCGCAGGACCAGACGGCGCTGACCACCGGGGTCATGAAGTGCACGATGAAG
Organism: Arthrobacter sp. SlRoot2-15; assembly: GCF_059739345.1. Classification (NCBI taxonomy): domain Bacteria; kingdom Bacillati; phylum Actinomycetota; class Actinomycetes; order Micrococcales; family Micrococcaceae; genus Arthrobacter; species Arthrobacter sp. SlRoot2-15. The sequence goes on along the minus strand of NZ_AP046058.1, from coordinate 3,391,476 downwards.
TAGCTGCTGAACTTCTCCCGGTCCAGGAACTCGCCCAGGGTCAGCTCGGGAGTGCCGGCCGTGGCGGCCCCGTCGGCGTCGGTTTCCGCGAGCAGGGCGCGGGCCCGGCGGTAGAAGCGCCCGACCTCCAGCAGCATCTTCAGGTAGCGGCCCCGCAGCAGGGTGGAGGGCCGCGGGATGATTCCCCGCGCGCCGCCCCGGGCACCGGCGTACTCGAGGCCGCAGCCGTCGCAGCGGATGGACATGCTCATTTCCGAGTCCTGGGTCTGCACGCCCAATTCACGGAAGAGCCGCAGCAGGGTGGGGTAGGTCCGTTCGTTGTGGACGATGAAGCCGGTGTCGATGCCCAGCACGGAACCGTCGGTCTGGGGCACGTCATGGGTGTGGGCGTGGCCGCCGAGCCGCACGTCTGCCTCGAAGACGGAGACGTGGTCCCGCCGGTTCAGCACGTAGGCGGCGGTCAGTCCGGCCACCCCACTGCCGATCACGGCAACCCGCCGTCCGTCCGGGATACTTGCTGCTTGCTGCACTGGTCCGCTCCTGTTGCTTCGCCTGAATTGTCCTGATGGATCTACTTATGGGCAATTCGTCACCGCGGGGCCGCCGGATGAGTGTGATTTCACCCCGGCTGCCTGGGAACCAATGTGCCAGAATGAAGCGGGATTTCGCACCCGCCTCACCGTAACCACCGAAGGGCAGCCCTTGATCAACCCCGTGCACCTCCGAACGCTGGTGGAAGTGGTCCGGCTCGGCTCCTTCACGGCGGCCGCCACCCGGCTCGGCTACACGGCATCGGCGGTGTCGCAGCAGATGTCCGCGCTGGAACGGGACACCGGGGTGGCCCTGTTCCAGCGCTCGGCCAGGAGCATCCAGCCCACGGAGGCCGCCGCCGTGATGACCCGGCACGCGGCCAAGGTCCTCACCGATATCGACACGCTGATGGCGGCGGCGGCCCGGACCCACGACAGCACGAGCCAAGAGCTCCGGCTGGGCATCTTCCCGTCCCTGGCCACCTACGTCCTCCCCCGGATCCTGCAGAATCCGGCCTGGCGGAAGCTCGGCATCGAGCTGCGGGTCTCCGTGGCCGAACCTGGCCAGACCATCCAGGGCCTGCGCACCGGCGGCGAACTCGACGTGGCCCTGGTCTACCAGGTGGGCCAGTCGGGCCTGGCCTGGCCGCACACGGTGAACCGGCAATGGATCGGCGACGACGACTTCCGGGTGGTGCTGCCCGCCGCCTGGGGCATCGGCCCTGATTCCAAGGTCGCGGCGGACCACCTCTCCGACATGCCGTGGATCATGCACCACCCCGGCACCTCGGACGCCACCGTGATTGAACGGCTCTTCGCCAGCTGCAACCTGCACCCGCGTGTGGTCGCCTACAGCGACGACTTCCACGCCAGCCTGGAAATGGCGGCCGCCGGCCTTGGGGCGGCGCTGGTCCCGGAACTGGCCTTGCTGCGCCGGCCCCCGGGCGTGGTGGTGCTGGACGTCCCGGAAATCCGGCTGGCCCGCAACGTCTTTGCCCTGTTGCCCAAGGAGAAGCTGACGGCCCAGGTCCAGCTTTTCGTGGAGCTGCTCGCGGACACGCTGCACAAGCTCGGCACCACTCGCCGGGACTGACTCCTAGGGCTGGCCGGAGCCCTTCCTGGCCTTTTTGCCTGACTTGACGCCGAGTTTCCCGGCCGGCGCCACCAGGGTGCTGATGATCCGGTGCTTGGCCTTGGTGTAGGGCGGGTAGATCAACTCCAGCGTGTCCGGCCAGTGCGGCTTGGACAGGGTGGAGCGCTCGTGCGAGAAGGTCCTGAGCGAATGTTCGCCGTGGTAGGCGCCCATGCCGCTGTTGCCCACCCCGCCGAACGGCAGTCCGGGCACCGTCAGGTGCGCGGCCGGGACGTCGAAGCACAGCGCACCCGAGGAGGTCTGTTCGGAGAACGCCCGGCGCGTGCCGGCGTCGTTGCTGAATACGTACAGGGCCAGCGGCTTGGGCCCGGCGTTGATCGTCCGGATCGCCTCGTCCTTGCCGCTGACCGGGACCAGTGGCAGCAGCGGGCCGAAGATTTCCTCCGCCATCACCGCGTCGCCGGGAGCCGGCCGGAGCAGGGTCGGGGCGAAGTGCCGGCTGGCGGCGTCGCGCCCGCCGCCGTGGACCACGGTGCTGCCGTCCGCGAGCGCTGCCAGCCGGTCGAAGTGCCTGTCGTTGATAATCCGGCCGTAGGAGTCGCTCCGGGCCGAGTCCTCCCCGAAGAGGGCCCCGATCGCCTTGACCAGTTCGCGTTCCAGCGGGGCGAGCACGTCCTCCGTGGCGAGGATGTAGTCCGGGGCCACGCAGGTCTGCCCGGCGTTCATGAACCTGCCCCAGGCCAGCCGCTTGGCCGCCTTGGCCAGGTCGGTCGACGCGTCCACGTAGGCCGGGGACTTGCCGCCCAGTTCCAGGGTCACCGGCGTCAGGTGCTCCGCGGCGGCGCGCAGCACCACCTTGGCCGCGGCCTCCCCGCCGGTGAAGAAGATGTGGTCGAAGCGGAGGGCCAGCAGCTCGGTCGTCTCGGGAATGCCGCCCTCAATAACCTGCGCCGCGTCCGGCAGGTACTCGGGAATCCAGCGGGCCAGGGCGGCGGAGGTGGCCGGGGCGTGCTCGCTGGGCTTGAGCACCACGGTGTTGCCCGCGGCCAGGGCACCGGCCAGCGGCGCGAGCAGCAGCTGCAGCGGGTAGTTCCACGGGCCGATCACCAGCACCACGCCCAGCGGGGTGAGCTCGGTCCAGGCCTTGGCCGGCTGGACGGCGAGCGGCACGGACACGGACCGCGGGCGCAGCCAGGCCTCCAGGTGCTTCTCCAGGTGCGATGCCTCGGCCGTGACAAAACCGATCTCGGTCAGCTGGGCCTCGGTTTCGTGTTTGCCCAGGTCGCCGGCGAGCGCTGCGGCGAAATCCTCGCGCCGTTCGATCAGCATCCGCCGCAGGCTGCCGAGCTGTTCCAGCCGCCACGCCAGCGGACGGGTGGTTCCGTTGTCAAAAACTTCACGGGCACGGGCAACGGTGGCGGCGACGGTCTGCATCCGATCAATGTACCGGCCGCACGCCCCGCGGCGGGTCCGGTATCGGATAAATCCCCAGCGATGCTGGAACGGACCAGTTTTCAGGACTATGTTGAAGACATGAGCAAGGTAGCGAGCCAGCACTTTGGAGAGATCGAGCTCAACCACGGGCGTGACCATAATTTCGCCGCGAAACACGAACTCGCGGGCCAGCCCCTGGAACTTGACCTAAGTGTCAACGCGCATGACCACTTTGATGAGGCGGCCATGCACAAGGTCGACTACCGGCTGCGTTTCCTGCCCGAGCTCGTGGACCAGGTCCGCGACATGATCGCTGAGGAGCTGGAGCAGGAAGGCACCAGCCCGCAGGAATACCTCCGCTTCCACTGCAACGCCATCAAGCCCGAGCACCTAAAGCAGGTCTTCGGCGTGACCGACAAGGCGCAGCTGACCAACCAGGTCTTCCTCAAGGCCCTGAAGCTGGGCCACGTGGGCATCTTCCCCGGCCAGCCGGAGCGCTACTTCGTCCTGGACTTCACCCTGGGCTCACACTTCACCGATGAGATCCTGGTGGCCTCCGCGGACGAGGACGGCGTCGTCGACGACGAGATCCTCTGGGAATCCTGATCGGCTGCTCCGTTCACGCCCTTTTGAGGGGCCATAAGGGCGTTTGCTCAGCAGCCTGGTAAAACGCGTACGACGGCGGCCGGCCACCTTGTGAGGTGGCCGGCCGCCGTCGTAGGTGGCGCAGCAGGCTACTTGGCCGCTTCCAGCAGCTCGGCGCGGACCGTCTTGGCGGCGTGCACCAGGTTGCGCAGGGACTCCTCGGTCTCGGCGTAGCCGCGGGTCTTCAGGCCGCAGTCCGGGTTGACCCAGAGCTGGCGGGACGGGACGTGCTTGACCGCGGTGCTGAGCAGCTCGGTGACTTCCTGCTCCCCCGGGACGCGCGGCGAGTGGATGTCGTAGACGCCCGGGCCCACGCCGCGGCCGAAGCCGTGTGACTCGAGGTCGTGGACAACCTCCATGCGGGAACGGGCGGCCTCGATCGAGGTGACGTCGGCGTCGAGGCCGTCAATCGCGTCGATGATCGCGCCGAACTCCGAGTAGCACAGGTGCGTGTGGACCTGGGTGGCGTCCGCGGCGCCGGCGGTCGCGAGCCGGAAGGACTTCACGGACCAGTCCAGGTACGCGGCCTGCTCGGCCTTGCGCAGCGGGAGGAGTTCGCGCAGCGCCGGCTCGTCGACCTGGATGACCTTGATGCCGGCGGCTTCGAGGTCCGCGATCTCGTCCCGGAGCGCCAGGGCCACTTGGTTGGCGGTCTCGCCGAGGGGCTGGTCGTCGCGGACGAAGGACCACGCCAGGATGGTGACCGGGCCTGTGAGCATGCCCTTCATCGGCTTGTTCGTCAGGGACTGCGCGTAGCGCGCCCATTCAACGGTGATCGGGGCGCTGCGGGTGACGTCGCCCCAGAGGACGGAAGGGCGGGTGCAGCGGGAGCCGTAGGACTGGACCCAGCCGTGCACGGTGACGTCGAAGCCTTCGAGGTTCTCGGCGAAGTACTGGACCATGTCGTTGCGCTCGGGTTCGCCGTGGACCAGCACATCGAAGCCGAGCTCTTCCTGGAGTTCCACCACGCGCTTGATCTCGTCCTGCATGAGCTGCTCGTACTGCTCCGTGCTGAGTTCGCCCTTGTTGGCGCGGGCCCGGGCGGTGCGGATTTCACCGGTCTGCGGGAAGGAGCCGATGGTGGTGGTGGGCAGCGGCGGCAGGTGCAGGGCCTCGGTCTGCGCGGCCTCGCGGACGCCGTACGCCGAGCGGCTGAAGTCTGCGTCGGTCAGGGCGGCGGTGCGGTTCCGGACCTCCGCGCGGCGGACGCCGTCGGCCGCGGCGCGGTCGGCGATGATGCGGGTGGCCTCGTCGATGGCAGGCCGGACGGCGTCGGGGTCGGTCAGGAGCCCGGCGAGGGTGACCACCTCGGCGGCTTTCTGGTCGGCGAAGGCGAGCCAGCTGCGCAGCTGCGCGGAGAGCTGGACTTCCTCGTCGACGTCGTGCGGGACGTGCTGGGTCGAGGTGGAGGTGCTGACGGCCAGCTTGGCGACGGACTTCTGCAGCTCGGCGATCGTGGCTGCGGAGGCGGCGAGGTCGTTGCGCCAGATGTTGTGGCCGTCCACAACACCGGCGACGAGGGTCTTATTGCCCAGCCCGGCCAGCGCGGCGGCCGAGGGGACCTCACCCTTGAAGACGTCCAGGTGCAGGGCGTCGATGCCGGTGGCCGCGAGGGTGCCGAGCTGACCGCCCAGCGCCCCGTACGGGGTGGAGACGAACAGCTGCGGGCGGTTCGCGGCGGCGGCGAGAACCTCGTAGGAGCGGGCGACGGCGGCGTCGATTTCCGCTGCCGGGGTGTCCTGGTCCACTACGAGGGCGGGCTCGTCGAGCTGAACCCAGCTAGCGCCGGCGGCGGCCAGCTTCTGGAGCAGGGCGGTGTAGACCGGGAGGACGTCCTCGAGGCGGGACAGCGGGCTGAACCCGGCCGGGGCGTCATCGGAGGCCTTGCTCAGCAGCAGGAACGTGACCGGTCCGACGAGGTACGGCCGGGTTTCCACCCCGTTGGCGAGGGCGTAGGCGAATTCCTCGACGATCCGCTCGGAGGTCGGCGCGAAGCTGGTTTCCGGGCCGATTTCCGGGACGAGGTAGTGGTAGTTGGTGTCGAACCACTTGGTCATTTCCAGCGGCTGCTGGTCCTTGGTGCCGCGGGCCAGGGTGAAGTAGCCGTCGATGTCGAGCTGGCCGTCGGCGTCCAGGAGGTTGCCGAAGCGGGCGGGCACGGCGCCGAGGTGGGCTGCGGCGTCGAGGACCTGGTCGTAGTAGGAGAAGGTGCCGGGGACGGCGGCGGCCTCGGTCAGGCCCAGGCCCTGCAGGCGCTTGGCGGTGCCGAGCTGGATGTCCTTGGCGGCGGCGTCCAGGGCTGCGACGTCGATCTTGCCCGCCCAGTAGGCCTCGACGGCCTTCTTGAGCTCGCGGCGGCGGCCGATGCGCGGGTAGCCGAGGATCGAGGCGGACGGGAAGGGGGTGTTGTGCTGTTCAGTCATGGGGAAGTCCTTGGGTTTTGTCGTCAGGTTGCGTCGGAAGCGGATGGTCAGCTGGCGAGCTGCTGGCCGGCGCCGCGGCGCGCGGCCCCGGTGCGGTTGCCGGCCCGGTGCGGGCGCGGCAGCGCAAGCTTGTCCAGCACGTCGAGGGCGCTGGCGTGCTCATTGAAGGTGTAGAGGTGGAGGCCCGGGGCTCCGGCGTCCAGTGCCGCGTTGGCCAGGTCCACGGTGGCCGTGACCCCGATGCGGTTGCGTTCGGCGTCGGTCTCGGCGGCCGAGAGCTTTTCGATCAGCTCCGGGGCCGGCTCGACGCCGGTGAGTTCGCCGAGGCGGGTGAGCCGGCGGATGCTGGTCAGCGGCATCACCCCGGGGACGATCGGGATGGTGACCCCGGCACGGCGTGCCCGGGTCAGGAGCTGCGCATACTGCTCGGTGTGAAAGAAGACCTGGGTGATGGCGAAGTCCGCGCCGGACCGCTGCTTGGCGAGCAGCACCTCGACGTCGTGCGCCTCACTCGGTGATTCGGGATGCCGGGTGGGATAGGCGGCGACGCCGACTGCCACTTTGCCGGCGCACAGCAGCGCCGAGCGGCGCTGTTCGACGCGGCGGATCAGTTCGATCAGGTCCTGGGCGTACCGGAGCGAGCCGTCCGCCGGGAGTTCGCCGTCCCTGGGCTGGTCCCCGCGCAAGGCGAGGATGCCGCGGACGCCGACGTCGAGCAGTTCGCCGATGATTTCGGCGAGCTCCTGAGGGGTGTTGCCCACGCAAGTCAGGTGCGCCAGCGGGCGCAGCGAGGTTTCCTGCACCAGGCGTCGGACAAGTTCGACGGCGGTGCCCCGGTTGGAGCCGCTCGCACCGTAGGTCACCGACACGTAGTCGGGGCTTGTGGCTTCCAGTTCGGCGATGGTGGTCCAGAGCGTTTCCGCGGCCGCGGGAGACCGGGGCGGGAACAGCTCATACGACAGGGCCAGAGGGGCCGCGCAGGCGAGATTGGGATGTGCGTCGATAAGGCTTGGTGGAGACATTTGCGTCCTTGGCTGTGAGCCACTGCCGCCAGCTGAGGCCGGAAAACCGGCCGGCGCTGCCGCCAATGAGTTGAGTTTGGGGAACACGGAGGAAACTTCAGCAGGGCGCAGCCGCGACTGTTACGCCTGGTACGAAGTTGTCCGTGAGCAAATGTCAGGCCCACATGGGGGCACCCACACCCTCCTTGGCCGCCGCTGGATTGTTCCGGGGAATTTTCCAGTGGGCCGGCCTGCAGCGGAGGATCGCTGACACGTTACCGCGGTAACTTGACTACGACTCTAAGGGCCGGGAAAGCGGCAAACAAGTCGGACGCCGAATTAAGACGCGTCTTTACGCAGCCGTGACGGTCGAGACAGAAGATTATTCGCCCCCAAGGGCCCTCCCCTTGTCCGCGGCGCAGGTCTATCCTGATGCCATGATTCAGCTTCCAGCAAGTTACCAGGAGTATCTCGCCGGCAAGAGCGAGAGTTTTGTCAACACGGTCAGGCCGGTGCTGATGCAGTCCGCCGCGGACAAGTTGCACGGTGTCAAGGTGTCCTACAACCGGGGCCCCACCGGGCACCAGGCGCACGTGGACGAGGCGATCCCCTTCGGCACCGTCATCGAGGACATCGACTGAATTGGTGCTGACCGTGGCGGCGCTGCCGGCGGCGGCGTCTGAGGGCAGGCCCTAACCCTCCAGCAGCAGGCGCTGGGAGCGGGGCGCCAGGGTGTGCTCGAGGACCAGGCACGCGGCGCCGATCGCACCCACGTCCTCGCCCACGCCCGTGCCCACCACTTCGATCCCGTGGATCTTGCAGGTGGCGCTGTTCTCGCCGACGAGGCCCGGGATCAGCTCCAGGTAGGCCGGAGCGAGGCAGGTCCAGAACGGTCCGCCAAACACCACCCGGTCCACATCCAGGGCGTTGGTGACCGCGGAGATGGCCCGGCCAACCAGCACAGCGGATTTTCGGATGATCTCCAGTGCGGCCTCGTTCCCGCCGTAGGCCAGCGCACAGAGTTCCGCGAAGCTTTCCTGCACCGCCGGGGCGCTCCGGTCCGCGCGGGAGCCGTCCAACACCCCGGCTGCCTCGGCCTGGGCCACCAGGACCTGCGGGATGGCCGAGGATTTCACGCAGCCGCGCTGGCCGCAGTCGCACAGCGGCCCGTCCGGGTCCACGATGATGTGGCCGATTTCGCCGGCGTTGCCGGAGGTGCCGCGGATGACCTCGTCGTTGAGGACCAGACCGCACCCTATGCCGGAGCCCATGTACATAAAGACGAAACTGCCGGCACCGCTGGGACCGCCGGCCCAGGTTTCGGCCACGGCGGCGCTGGTTACGTCCTTGTCCAGGATCGTGGAGAGCCCGGTCGCCTCGGCCAGGGCGTCACGCAACGGAACGCGCTCCCAGCCCGGCAGCAGCGGCGGATCCACCACGGCGCCTTCGACCAGGTCGATGGGCCCGGGCGAGGCGACACCCAGCCCGGCGACCTTGGAACGGTCCACCCCGGAGTCCTCGACCAGCTGCTTGATCTCGGCGGCGATGGTGTCGATGATGGAGCCCGGATCCGTGCGGGAGGGGGTCTTGATCCGGGAGTGCTTGACGACGGCGCCGACGAGGTCCAGCACTACGAAGGTCAGGACGGCGGGGTCGAGGTGGACGCCCACGGCGTACATGCCGCCGGGGTTGAGCCTGAGCATGGTCCGCGGTTTGCCGGGCCCGGTGCCTTCCTTGCCCGCCTCGACGATGAGGTTCTGGTCCAGCAGCCGGCGGGAGATGTTGGAAATGGTTTGCGGCGAGAGTCCGACGATCTGCGCGAGTTCCACCCGGCTGAGGCCGCCCGGGGCGCGCCGGATCGCGTCGAGAATGACGGTGAGGTTGAAATCCCCCATCCGGGGGAGGTTCGTTCCGCGCCGCGGCGAGGGTGTGCGGATCTCAGTCACTGATACCTCTAAACGTCTTCGGCCAAGCACTGCTGATTCCAGAATCGTACGTTACCCGCGGCCCCGAGCCCCATAGAGCGGCTTCACAGTCGGGCGGTTTTCTGGCGGTCAGCCCGGCGCTGCCGCCAGCGCGGTCTGGGCTACGGCCTGCGGACGCTCGCGGTGACGGTGAATTTCGCGTTGCGGCCCACCTGGCGGGTGGGCCCGACCAGCCGTTCCAGCGCCGGCCGGTAGTGCAGGTGGCTGTTGAACACGGTCCAGAGTTCGCCGCCGGGGGCCAGGACCCGGGCGGCGGCTTCGATCAGCTTGAGTCCTGCCCCGGCGTGCACGGCGGATCCGAGGTGGAAGGGCGGGTTGAGCAGGACCAGGCCGGCGCCGGCGTCGGGCAGGGTGCTCATGGCGTCGTCCTGCAGCACGTCGATCCGGGCGTCGAGGCCGTTGGCACGGGCAGTTTCCCGGGCCGATTCGACGGCGGCCCCGGACCTGTCGGTGGCCGTGACACGGGCGCCCGGGTGGCTTCGGGCGTACATGGCCGCGAGGATTCCCGTGCCGCAGCCCAGGTCGACGGCGCGGCCGACGTTGGGCATCTCCGGCAGGAATCCCAGCAGGAAGCGGGTGCCGATGTCCAGCCCCGTGCCGGCAAACACGGCGCCCCGGGCGCAGACGGTGAGGTCTAGCTCGGCGTTGCGCTCGGCGACCGGGAAGGGTGGGGTGGCGCCGACCGCCTTGGCGGCGCGGGCGAGCAGGACCCGGGATTTTTGCCGCGCCAGCTGCGGCTGCACCTCGCCGAAGTAGCGTTCCAGCACCGCGTTCATGCCCAGGCTCATGTGCTTGACCCGGCCGCCGGCCAGCAGCACCACACCGGGCGCGGCGTGCCGGGCGACGGCGTCGGCGATCTCCTCGAGTTCGGCGAGGGACCTGGGCAGCTGCAGCAGCACCAGTCCGGCGCCGTCCACCGCGGCGTCCAGCGTGAGCTGGTCGAAGCCGTCAGTGATCCCCACGAGTTCGGCGTTGTGGCGCAGCGCGCGTTCGCCGGTGACCAGGTCCTCGTGTACGCGGACCGCGCCCGCCTGCGTGCCCCGCCCGCCCAGCGCCAGCAGGCCGAGGGTCAGCGCACCGTACCGGTCGCCGACGACGGCGGTCGTGGCGCCGGGTGCGATGACACCGGCGGCCTGTAGCTCGGCCGCGGTGTCCAGCAGCAGCCTGTCGGTGGCGTCCCAGGCCTGCAGGTTGGCGGCCTCGACATCAGGGAACCGCCGCAGCCGGGGGAAGAGTTGTTCGAGCGTATTTTGCACCGTTTTACGTTATCCCGAACCGGACAGCAGTTTGACGATCCCGGCCACGGCGGCCCGGCCTGCGCGGTTGGCCCCGATGGTGGATGAGGAGGGGCCGTAACCCACCAAGTGCACCCGGGGTTCCGCGGCGACCTGCGTTCCGTCCATCGCGATGCCGCCGCCGGGCCCGCGCAGGTGCAGCGGTGCGAGGTGCTCCAGCTCGGCCCGGAAGCCGGTGGCCCAAAGGATGACGTCGGCGGCCAGGAAACTGCCGTCCGCGAGCCGCACTCCCCCGGGTTCGATGCCGGTGAACATGGGGTTGCGCCGGAGCACACCGCGCTCGGCGGCGGCGCGCAAGGTTGGGGTCCAGATCAGGCCGGTGACGGCGACGACGCTCTGCGGCGGCAGTCCCTGCCGGACCCGCTCTTCGACGAGGGCGACGGCGTCGTGGCCGGCCTGCCGGTCGAAGGCGGCGTCGCGCCAGACGGGTTCACGCCGGGTGAACCAGGTGGTGGTGGTGACGTGGGAAATTTCCTCGAGCAGGCCGACGGCGGAGATGCCCCCGCCTACCACGAGCACGTGCTGGCCGCGGAACTCCTCGGCCGAGACGTAGTCCGCCACATGCAGCTGCCGTCCGTGGAAGCTGGACTGGCCCGGGTAGATCGGCCAAAACGGACGGGTCCAGGTGCCGGTGGCATTGATCACGCCCCGCGCTGACCAGGCGCCAACGGAGGTGGCAACACGCAGCCGTCCGGCCGGATTGCCGTCCTCGCGGCTGACCGAGCGCACCTTCACGGGGCGCCGGATGGCCAGACCCAGCTCGGTCTCGTAGTCGCCGAAGTAGCGGCTCAGGAAGCTTGAGCTCGCCTCCTGCGGGTCCACCGAGGGCTGCGGGATGCCGGGGAGGTCGCTGATGCCGTTCACGGTGGCCATCAGCAGGCTCTTCCACCGGTGGCGCCAGGCGCCTCCGGGACCGTCCTCGGCGTCGAGCACCACATAGCTAAGCGGGCCCGCGGCGCTGCCGCCGTTGTAGTCGGCGCCCTGGTCGGCACCCTGGTCGGCGTCGTCAGCCGGGACGAAACCGCGGCGCTGCAGGTGGTAGGCGGCGGACAGTCCGGCCTGCCCCGCACCAATGACCACAACGTCGGCCAGGCGCACTTCGTTCACGGTCCCATCCTAGGTGAGGGTTAAACCAGCAGGGTCCCGCTCATTGAGCGGGACCCTGTTCGGTGGAGCTGAGGGGACTCGAACCCCTGACCCCCTGCATGCCATGCAGGTGCGCTACCAGCTGCGCCACAGCCCCGAACTTGCCGCTGATCCCGCCGGCCGAAGGCCGGTTCGATCAAGCAACCTGATTAGCTTAATCTACATTTGCCCGTGACGCTAATCGGGGCGCGGCGCGTCGTGCAGCGCGCCACCGCCGGCGTCCTGGCGCCGGCCGGGCACAAAAAAATCCGCCGGAATCTTTCGATTCCGGCGGATCATCCGGTGGAGCTGAGGGGACTCGAACCCCTGACCCCCTGCATGCCATGCAGGTGCGCTACCAGCTGCGCCACAGCCCCGAATTTTCGCTGCTCCGATTTCGTTCTCCCCGAAGCAACTCAAATATCTTAGATCAGCACTTCTGAAAATTCCAAATCGGGCATATTCAGGCTCTGGCGCTGCGGCGGCCGGGCCGGCTACTCGGTTTCGGTGGCCGCGCCGGCCTTTGCCGAGGCGTCGTCGCCGAGCTGCAGGTCAACCACCGGGCAGTCCTTCCAGAGGCGCTCCAGGGCGTAGAACACGCGGTCCTCTTCGTGCTGGACGTGGATCACGACGTCGGCGTAGTCCAGCAGCACCCAGCGTCCGCCGGAGCGTCCCTCGCGGCGGACCGGCTTGAGGTCGAACTTGGACAGTTCATCCTCGATGCCGTCGACGATCGCGTTGACCTGGCGCTCGGACGGGGCCGAGGCGATCAGGAACACGTCCGCCAGGGCGAGCCGTTCGCTGACGTCGAGGGCCACAATGTCCTCGGCCAATTTTTCCGATGCCGCACGGGCGGCGTGGCGGGCTGTGGCGATGGATGAATCGGTTGCAGTCACGGGACTCCTTGGTGAAATTGGAAATTCTTGAGATGTAGAAACTTTTAGACGGGGCAGCTGAACGGTCCGTAAGCGCTGCCTGGCGGACCGGCGCGGCATGGGGTCGTTGCGGGGTTGGCGGCTAGTGGGCCATTCCGGTGATGATCAGGATGATTCCGGCGATGAGCGCGAGCACGCCCAGGGCCAGGACGCCGAGCTGGAGGGCCCGCAGGCGCTGTGCCCTGCCCAGTCCGGCTGTGGCGGCGTCAAGCGGATCCAGCCCGTAGGCGGCGTTGGCAGCCACGGGCGGCCGGGCCGCGAAGTCCTCCTCGGTTACCGGGGCGTCTGGAACCGGCTGGGCGGCCGACACGGCCGGCCGGGTACCCGCCTGCGCGGCAGCCTCCGCCCGGGCCAAAACGCCTGCCCGGCCTTTCACCGGTCCGGCATCCCGCAGCCGGGACAGGCCCGGACGGCGAGAGGTTTTCGGCTGGACCTTGGGGCTGGAGTTGGTGGCGACCGGCACGTGTGACGTGGCAGGGCGCTTCATCACCGGCCGTTCGACGCCGGGAACCTCGACGAATTCCAGCGGAGTGACCATGGCGAGGTTGCTCGCCGTCGAGGGATCGTTGCGCTGCGGCGGCTGGCTGTTCTGTTCGGCCAGCTTCTGCTTGGCCGCGGCCCGCCGGTTGAGCACGGCGGCACGCTCGGCCAGGGCGATCTGCTCGGCCAGCACCTCCGGATTGACGGCATCGGGGTCCGTAGCGGCGATGTGCTCCATCTTCGCCACCTGGTTACGGGCCTGCGCGGCAAGGAGCTCACGCGCGGCCAGCGCCTGCTCGACGCTCATGCCTTCCGGCAGCTTCCCGCCGGGGCCGGGAACGCCGCCGTCGGGGTCGGCATCCTGCGTAGCCGGGGCGGCCTGGACCCCCGGTGCAGCGGCAGCCGGCGCGACGACGGGGTGCGAGCGGGTCCGCGGCGAGGGCATCGGGACAATGGGGTTGGCCGAGGTGGCAGGGGCCGTCTCTTCGGCAAGCTGCTGGAGGCGGAGCTGGCGGCGCGTGGGCGGCCCGCCGGGGGAAAGCTGGCCTTCCTTCTCGGCGAGCTCCTTGATGGTGCGCAGGGCCGCGCGGTCGCGGGCGCGGATCTGGGACGAGCGCTGGGCAGCCGAAGTGGTCCGGACCGAGTCCACCGGGCCGGGGATCCGGCGGCGGCCGGTGGTTTCGGCCTCGGTCGGCTCCTCGGGCCGCTCGGAGAAGGCAGGGTTCGCGCTGTCCTGTGCCGTACCGGAGCCGGCTCCGCCGGCGCTCTCCGGGGCAGGCGTAACAGCACCGGCGGCGCCGGCGCCGGGGTCCACGTCCTGGCGTTCATCCCTGGCCAGGCGCAATTCGCGGCGGCTGCGGATGGGAGGCTGTTCCTGACTCATTGAAGGCTCATTCGGTGCTGGCGGTTTGGTTTACTTCTTGGACGGGGCGGAACTCCTGGCTGTCCGGCTGGGGATCGGGCCGGCCGTCGTACAGGTCGTACTTGGCAATGTACTGGACCACGCCGTCGGGCACGAGGTACCAGACGGGGTTTCCCGCAGCGACGCGTGCCCTGCAGTCCGTGGAGGAAATCGCCATGGCAGGCACTTCCAGCAGGCTGACGTCGTCGCGGCCCATGCCGTCCAGCACGTGCCCCGGGCGCGTCACCCCAACGAAGTGTGCGAGCGACCACAGCTCGTCGATGTCCTTCCAGGACAGGATCTGGGCCAGCGCGTCGGCGCCGGTGATGAAGAACAGGTCCGCGTCCGGGCGCAGCGTACGGAGGTCCCGCAGGGTGTCGATGGTATAGGTGGGGCCGGGCCGGTCGACGTCGACCCGGCTGACGGTGAAGCGCGGGTTCGACGCGGTGGCGATGACGGTCATGAGGTACCGGTGTTCGGCCTCGCTGACTTTTTTGCTGCTCTTCTGCCAGGGCTGCCCGGTGGGCACAAACACCACTTCGTCGAGGCCGAACTTCGCCGCGACCTCACTGGCCGCGACGAGGTGGCCGTGATGGATCGGATCAAACGTGCCGCCCATCACACCCAGCCGCAGGCGGCGCGTTGCGCCGTGCTGCTTCACCGTGGCGGAAATATTAGTGGCCCTGGCCGTGGTCGTGCTTGTTCGGGTGCTGGCGGTGCGGGTCCGCGTGCTCCTCGACGGCTTCGTGGCGGTTGCCGAGGTTGCCGTAGGACAGCGTGATGAACATCAGGACCAGCAGGATCACAAACATGGTGCCACCGATAACGAACGGCGGCGCAATGAGCGGCGCGAGTTCTTCGTGTTCGCCGGCCGCGGCGATGGATGTGGCGATCTGCTGCAACAGCATGTTCTCCCCTAGTGAGTTCACAATTTATGACGGTTTTACGGCAGGTTTACGACGGGTTCACGACTGATTTACGTCTGATTTACGTCGTGGAAAGGTCCCGCCGTTCCTGGCTTCCCTTCCATGTTACCGCGTTGCTATGCCCGGATCTGGCCTTCGCCCTGCACGATCCACTTCGTGGTGGTGAGCTCGGTCAAACCCATCGGGCCGCGGGCATGCAGTTTCTGCGTCGAAATGCCCACCTCGGCGCCCAGGCCCAGCTCGCCGCCGTCGGTGAACCGCGTGGAGGCGTTCACGATCACGGCCGCGGAATCGATCTCGGCGATGAAGCGCTCCGCGTTGGCAAGATCGTTGGTGAGGATCGCCTCGGTGTGCCCGGTGGACCAGGTGCGGATGTGCTGCACCGCCTCGTCCAGGCTGTCCACCATGGCCACGGCCAGGTCGAGATCCATGTATTCGGTGGCCCAATCCGCCTCGGTGGCGGCAACGGACTCCACCCCGGGGCCGAGCGCGGCCCGGATCCGTTCGTCCGTGTGGAGGGTGACGCCGGCGGCCCGCAGGGCGGCGGCGACGGCGGGCAGCACGGTGGAACCGGAGTGGACCAGCAGGGTCTCGACGGTGTTGCAGACGCTGGGGCGCTGGGTCTTGGCGTTGAGCAGGATCTCGACGGCCATCTCCTCGTCCGCCGAGGCGTCGAGGAAGATGTGGACGTTGCCTTCGCCGGTTTCGATGACGGGCACCGAGGAGTTCAGCACCACGGTCTGGATAAGTTCGCGTCCACCGCGGGGAATCAGCACGTCCACCCGGCCGCGGGCCCGCATCAGGACATTCGCACCCTCGCGGCCGAACTCGTCGACGCTCTGGACCGCATCCGCGGGCAGCCCCACCGAGTCCAGTGCCTCGCGGAGCAGACTGACCAGCGCGGCGTTTGTGGCGGCGGCGGCGCTGCCGCCGCGCAGGATGACGGCGTTGCCGCTTTTGAGCGCCAGCCCGGCAATATCGACGGTGACGTTGGGACGCGCCTCGTAGATCGCGGCAACCACGCCCATCGGCACGTTGACCTGGCGCAGCCGCAGCCCGTTCGGGAGGGTCTGGCCGCGGACCACGTTGCCCACCGGGTCGGGGAGGTTGGCGAGGTTTTCCAGGGCGGCGGCGAGGGCCTGGACCCGCGCGTCCGTGAGGGTGAGACGGTCCAGCAGCGCGGACGAGGTGCCGTTGGCGCGGCCGGCCGCGACGTCCTTGGCGTTGGCGGCCAGAATCCGGTCCTTGTGTTCCAGCAGCGCGGCGCCGACGGCGCGCAGGCCGCGGTCCTTCCACGCCCGGTTGGCGCGTGCCATCCGGCGGGAGGCCACCCGGGACCGGTCGGCGATGGCGTGCACGGCGGCTTCGACGTCCGTTGCGGCCGACGGGACGCCTTCGGCGGGCGCGTCGTGAACCGGCAGGTCGGGGTGCGAAGTCAGGGCCTCAGTCATGCTCCAAGTTTAGGCGAGCAGCGGGCTTAGACCAGCACCAGGTCGTCAACATGAACAACTTCACGGTCATACCCGCGCCCCAGAGCCTTGCCGAGTTCACGGGTGGAACGGCCCAGCATCTGCGGCAGCTCGGCGGCTCCGTAGTTCACGAGGCCGCGGGCGATCACGGTCCCGTCGGTGCCGACGATCTCGACGGCGTCGCCCGCTTCGAAGTCGCCGTGCACGGCGGAGATCCCGGCCGGCAGCAGCGAGGTGTGGCGGTCCCGGACGGCCCGGACGGCGCCGTCGTCGAGCACCAGGGTGCCCTGCACGGAGGCCAGGTGGGCGAGCCAGAGCAGCCGGATGGGCTTGCGGGCGCCGTTGACCGAGAACCAGGTGCCCACGTCCTCCCCCGCCAGTGCGGCGGCGGCGTTCGCGGTGGAGGTCACGAGGGCGTGGATTCCGGAACCGGCGGCGATGGAGGCGGCCTCGACCTTGGTGACCATGCCGCCGGTGCCGACCCCGGCCTTGCCGGTGCTGCCGATCGAGACGCCTTCGAGGTCGCGGGGGCCGGCGACGTGGGCGATCCGCTTGGCACCGTGCGAGTGCGGGCCGTCGTAGAGGGAATCGACGTCGGAGAGCAGCACGAGCGCGTCGGCGCGGACCAGGTGCGCCACCAGGGCCGCGAGCCGGTCGTTGTCGCCGAAGCGGATCTCATGGGTGGCGACCGTGTCGTTTTCGTTGACCACCGGGACCACCCCGAGGTTGAGCAGCCGGTCCAGCGCGCGGAAGGCGTTGGTGTGCTGGCTGCGCCGCATGAAGTCGTCGGCGGTGAGCAGCACCTGGCTGACCGTGACCCCGTGAGCGCCAAAGGCGTGGGTGTAACGGGCCATCAGGAGCCCCTGGCCCACGCTCGCGGCGGCCTGCTGGGTGGCGAGGTCGCGGGGGCGCTTGTCCAGGCCCAGCGGCGCCAGCCCGGCGGCGATCGCCCCCGAGGAGACGAGGATGATTTCGGTGCCGGCGTTGCGTTTGTGCGCGAGGGCGTCGGCGAGGTCGGTCAGGGCTTCCTCGGCGATGCCGCCGCGGATGGACGTCAGCGAGGAGGAGCCGACCTTGACCACGATCCGGCGGGCGCCGGAGAGCACGGCGCGGCTGGGCGACCCGGCTGCGGCCGCCGCGGCGACAGCGTTACTCGTCATCGGCTTCGCCGAGTCCACTCTCCTTGAGCGGCTGCCGGGCACGGCGGGCACTGACCGATTCGGTCCAGATGCCGGCCTTGCGCTCGGCTTCGAGCTCGGCCCGGGCGGCGGCCTTGGCGTCGCGGCGCTCCTGCTGGTCCTCGCGCTTCTGGCCGCGGGTGGGGCGGTCGCCGATGTCGGCGAAGCGCACGTCGGTGCCGCGCGGGGATGCCAGCAGTTCGGCACCGGCCATCATGGTCGGCTCCCAGTCGAAGACAACGCCGTCGTCCTCGCCGATGACGACCATGTCACCCGGCTTGGCGCCCTGCTTGAAGAGTTCGTTTTCGACGCCGAGCTTGGCGAGGCGGTCGGCGAGGTAGCCGATGGCCTCCTCGTTGGTGAAGTCGGTCTGCTTGACCCAGCGCACCGGCTTCTCGCCGAGGACGCGGAACAGCGGCTCGAGGTTTTTCTCCTCGCGGCGGATGGTGAATCCGGACTCGTTGACGGCGCGGGGCCGCAGCACGGGGGCCTGGACCTTGGGCTGCGATGCGGCGACGGCGTCGCGGGCGGCCTTGACGATCTCCGCCATGGCGAAGCCCAGCTGGCGGAGGCCCTCATGGCTGGTGGCCGAGATTTCGAAAACCTTGTAACCGCGCTTTTCGAGTTCCGGGCGGACGAATTCGGCCATGTCCTTGCCGTCGGGCAGGTCCACCTTGTTCAGGGCGACCAGGCGCGGGCGGTGGTTCAGCGGCACGACTTCGCCGTCGGTGCCGGCGTAGCTCATGTCCACGGCGTACTTTTCGAGCTCTGCCTCGATCACGGCCAGGTCCGAGAGCGGGTCGCGGTCCGATTCCAGCGTGCCGCAGTCCAGCACGTGCACCAGCGCGGCGCAGCGTTCGACGTGGCGGAGGAAGTGGTGGCCCAGGCCCTTGCCTTCGCTGGCGCCCTCGATCAGGCCCGGGACGTCGGCAATGGTGAAGCGCACGTCGCCGGCCTGGACGACACCGAGGTTGGGGATCAGGGTGGTGAAGGGGTAGTCGGCAATCTTGGGCCGCGCCGCGGACATGGCCGCGATCAGGCTGGACTTGCCGGCGGAGGGGAACCCGACCAGGGCGATGTCAGCGATGGACTTCAGTTCCAGGACGATGTCGCTGGATTCGCCTTCGATACCGAGCAGGGCGAAGCCGGGGGCACGGCGCTTTTGCGAGGACAGCGCAGCGTTACCGAGGCCGCCGATGCCGCCGGCCGCGGCGATGAATTCGGTGCCTTCACCCACCATGTCGGCCAGTACGGTGCCGTCCTTGCTCTTGACGACGGTGCCTTCGGGAACGGGCAGGACCAGGGTCTCGCCGTTTTTGCCGCCGCGCCAGTCCCCCATGCCGGGGCCGCCGTTGGTGGCGTGCCGGTGCGGGGCGTGGTGGTAGTCGAGCAGGGTGGTGGTCTGGGGGTCCACGCGCAGGATGACGTCGCCGCCGTTGCCGCCGTTGCCGCCGTCGGGGCCGCCAAGTGGCTTGAACTTTTCGCGGTGGACGGAGACACAGCCGTGGCCGCCGGTACCGCCGGATACGTGCAGTACTACCCGGTCTACAAAGCTCGCCACGTGGATCTCCTCAGTGCTGTTCCTCGGGTCCCAGGGGCCCAAGATGATTGTAATGCGGTTAAAACACCGGTGGAGCGGACCTATTGGCCCGCCCCACCGATTTAGAACTTGTTGTTACTCTGCAGCTGCAGCAGCCACGATGTTCACAACGCGACGACCACGGCGGGTGCCGAACTCGACAGCACCGGGGGTCAGGGCGAACAGGGTGTCGTCGCCGCCGCGGCCGACGCCGGCGCCCGGGTGGAAGTGGGTGCCGCGCTGGCGGACGATGATCTCGCCGGCGGAAACTACCTGGCCGCCGAAGCGCTTGACGCCGAGGTACTGGGCGTTGGAGTCACGACCGTTGCGAGTGGAGCTCGCGCCTTTTTTATGTGCCATTTGGAATGCCTGCCTTCAAAAATTCTGGGGAAACTGTTGGAACCTGATCAGTAACGGGGAGTTACTTGATACCGGTGATCTTGACCTTGGTCAGTTCCTGACGGTGACCCTGGCGCTTCTTGTAACCGGTCTTGTTCTTGAACTTCTGGATAACGATCTTGGGACCACGGAGGTCTTCCAGGATCTCAGCCGTAACCGTTACCTTGGCCAGGTCCTTGGCTGCAGTCGTGACCTTGTCACCGTCCACCAGGAGCAGTGCGGGCAACTCAAAGGTGCTGCCGGCTCCACCGGGGACGCGGTTCAGGGTAACGAAGTCTCCAACGGAAACCTTCTCTTGGCGGCCGCCTGCGCGGACAATCGCGTACACCACTGGGGAACTCACTTCTCTCGACGTTTATTACTAGATTTGCGTGCGGAACCTGGTGCCAAAGTCTTTGGACCGGCTCACGCTGTGCCTCAACGCCGGTGGATTCCCCGGGGGAACCCATGAGCTATCCCGTGGAAAGTCCTGCCCGCAGTGCGGGTGAACAGTTCCTCAAGGTCATAACCCAAGTGTTGGCGTAAGCACCGAAGATCTAGACTACGCTAATTTTGCCTTCGGCCGCAAACGAGGCCGGTCCCGGCGGTAGTGCGTGACGGACGCCACACACTGTCCCCGAGGGGCCAAAGTGGTGGCATCGCAGCGACTTCCGGAACCGCGCCCCACCATCGTACCGGCCGCATCCCGCCGGGCCGCTCAGGCGTGCAACCTCGGCGCGTCGAAGAACTCCACCTCGTACCGGCAGGACTGCCCGAAGGCGAGGACCATGGCGCTGCGCTCGGCCTCGGAACCCCGGCGGGCCGCCGCGTCCGTGTATCTGATCGCCTGCCGGGTCGACTCCGCGAAGGCCTCGTCGGCGTAGGTGCGCAGCCAGTCCGCGTAGGGGTGACCCACCGGGGCGCCGGCGCCAAGGAACTCCCGGTGCAAGGCGGCGCCCACCTCGGCGTAGAGCCAGAAGCACGGCAGCGCCGCGGCCACCAGCACGCCGTAGCTGCCGGCGAGTGAAGCCGCGTGCAGATGGTCCACGTACGCCTTGGTGACCGGTCCCGGCGATCCCGCCGCTGCCCGGCCGCCCAGCCAGTTCCGATGCAGCTCGGATTCCACTTCGAGGCACTGCTGCGCCGAACGGGACCAGAACAGCTGTTCGGCTTCCGACGGCGCAAGGGCGGCCGCGCGCGACAGCACCCGGGAGTAGCCGTTGAGGTAGAGGGCGTCCTGGCCGAGGTAGTAGGCGAACTCGCGTTCGGGCAGGGACCCGTCCGCGAGGCCGCGGATGAAGTCCAGGGCGTAGATCGCGTCCAGCCCGCCAGCGGCGTGCCCGTCGAGGACCGCGGCGAAGTCCCCCTCGCGGGCGAAGGACGGCGCGGACGGCGAACCGCCCTGCTGCAGGTGGTGGAAATGGTGCACCGGACCGTTGCCGCGTCCGACGTCGAGGCGCCCGGCCTCCCGCAGCGCGCCCAGCAGCCACGGCTTGGCCTCACGCAGCGACGCCTCCCAGTCCCCCGTCCGGACTTGCACCGTGGCCAGCGCCGAGGACAGCGAGCAGCCGGTGCCGTGGCTGTTGCGGGTGGCGATCCGCTCGCCCGGCACCACCACCGTCTCCGCACCAAGCAGTCCTCCGGTGTTGACGAGCGCGTCCGGGCATCCTGCGTCGGCGTCGTCGTCGGCGCCGGTGTCCTGGAGGTGGCCGCCCTTGACCAGGACGGTGGAGCCGGTCAGCGCCGCGAGCCGTTTGCCCTGGTCCAGCGCCTCGTCCCAGTCCGCGGTGGGTTCTTCGCCGAGCAGCATGGCCAGTTCCGCCAGGTTGGGGGTGATGAGGTCCGCGAGCGGGAGCAGGGCCTGCAGGGCTGTCTCGGCCGATTCCTGTAGCAGCCGGTCGCCGCTGGTGGCCACCATCACCGGGTCCAGGACCACGACGGCGGGGCGGACCCGCTCGAGCCAGGACCGGACAGCGTCGATCACGACGGCGTCGCCGAGCATGCCGATCTTGACGGCGTCGATGGTGATGTCCTCGCTGATGGCGTCCAGCTGGGCGGTGAGGAAGGACGCCGGCGGGACGTGGACGGACCGGACGCCCTGGGTGTTCTGGGCCGTCAGCGCGGTAATGGCCGCCATGCCGTAGCCGCCATGCGCGGCGATGCTCTTCAGGTCCGCCTGGATGCCGGCGCCGCCGGAGGGGTCCGAGCCCGCAATGGCGAGGACCCGCGGAATCGTCGGCAGAACGGGTTCGCCGGGGGCGGCAGACGGGAACGTGGACTGCAGGATGGACGCGGGCCGGTCCGGTCCTGCCGGCTCGGTTGAGGCAGGTTGGGTCGATGAAATCAAGAGACATCCCTTCGCCGGTGCTAACCAGACAGGTTCAACGGGTCTGGATCTCAGCCGGCTCGTTGCGCGGCACCCCGTGTCAGTCCCCCAGCCTAGCGGTCCGTGCCAGGCTCTGTCCGCACCGCTGCGGTTGTTACCGTGCGCCCGTTAACGAACTCGCGGGTACCGTCCGGGCTCGACGCAATGTTGCGTCTTGCCCGGTCGGTACCCGCGAGTGGCGGCGTCTGCCCGGTGCTACAGCTCCGAAGCGGGAACGCCGACGCCGAGGATGATCGGTTCGCTGGCTGCCGGTTTGGCGGCCACCTTCGCCGGCTCCGGGGCCTTGGCCTCGTGGACCGAACCAGCAGCGGCCGACGGAGCAGTCGCGCGCTGCTGCACGGACGTCTCGTTGGCGGCGCCCTGGGCACGGCTGGCGCTCCGGTTCCGGCGTACCCGGCGCGGCGGGGTGGTGTCCGCGGCGGCGGCCTGCACTACGGGCGCCTTGGCAGCTTCCTGACGGACGGGTGCCTGCGCAGCGGGAGCCTTTGCGGCTTCCTGACGGACGGGTGCCTGCGCAGCGGGAGCCTTTGCGGCTTCCTGCCGGACGGGTGCCTGCGCAGCGAGAGCCTTGGCGGCTTCCTGGCGGGCGGGCGCCTGCGGTTCGCGGGTGCGGGCACTCGGGGCCTGGATCCGTGCGGTCCGGGCGCGTCCCCGGCCACGGGTGGCACGGGACGGCGCCGCGGCGGCGGCTTCGGCGGCTTCCGCTGCAGGGGCCTGCTCGGCGGCCTCAGCTTGGGCTTCGGGTGCTTCCGCGCCCTGTTCCGCTGCCGCCGGCTTGCCGGCCTCGGCGTCGCCCAGGTTGGCGAAGGCCTCGGTGAGCAGGTCCAGGGTCAGCGCCGGCTGCTGCGCTTCCTCGGCGTGCTCGACGAACGGCAGGGCAACCTGCTCGCCGCCGAAGGTCAGCACGGCGGCCGGACGCCCGGCAGCTTCCTCCGTCGAGGCAACTTCCACGGCCGCGTTCAGCGCCGCCTGGCGGGTTTCGGCGTCGGGCGCAGCCGTCGCGTCGCCGTCGTGCAGGTGGGCGGCGTGTGCGGCGGCGGCGATGTTCGCAAGCGCCGCGCGGGTAGCCTCCGCCTTGGCGTGGCGCTCGGCCTCGGTGGGCTCCGGGTGCACTGCAACGGGCGCGGACTGCTCGTCCGAACCCTGGCCACCCCGGCCGCGGCGGCGCTTGCGCTCGGTACGCGCGGCGGGCTGGTGTTCGGCCCGCGGAACATGGTGTTCGGCGGCGACGGTGTTGGCACGGCGGTGCTCGACGGGCTCGTCATGGGTGACAACGCCGCGGCCGGCGCAGGCTTCACACTGTTCGCCGAAGACTTCCAGCAGCCCGGTGCCCATCCGCTTGCGGGTCATCTGCACGAGCCCCAGGGAGGTCACCTCCGCCACCTGGTGCTTGGTCCGGTCGCGGCCCAGGCACTCCACCATGCGGCGCAGCACGAGGTCGCGGTTGGATTCGAGCACCATGTCGATGAAGTCGATCACGATGATGCCGCCGATGTCCCGGAGTCGGAGCTGCCGGACGACTTCCTCGGCCGCTTCCAGGTTGTTCTTGGTGACGGTTTCCTCGAGGTTGCCGCCGCTGCCGGTGAACTTACCGGTGTTGACGTCCACCACGGTCATGGCTTCGGTGCGGTCGATCACGAGCGAGCCGCCGGAGGGCAGGAAGACCTTGCGGTCCAGTGCCTTGTGGATCTGCTCGTCGATGCGCCAGGCCGCGAAGATGTCCGTGTCCTTGGTCCACTTCTCGAGCCGGCCCACCAGGTCCGGAGCCACATAGGTGACGTAGGCCTCGATGGTGTCCCAGGCTTCCTCGCCGGAGACGATCAGCTTGGAGAAGTCTTCGTTGAAGACGTCGCGGACCACCTTGATGGTCAGGTCCGGTTCGCCGTAGAGCAGCTCGGGGGCCAGGATCTTGGTAGACGTGGACTGGCTCTCGATGCCTTCCCACTGGGCGCGCAGACGGTTGATGTCGTGCGTCAGCTCTTCCTCGGAGGCACCCTCGGCGGCGGTGCGGACGATCACGCCGGCGCTCTCCGGCAGTCGGTCCTTGAGGATCCGCTTGAGCCGGTTCCGTTCGACGTCGGGCAGCTTGCGCGAGATGCCGGTCATGGAGCCGCCGGGCACGTACACGAGGTAGCGGCCGGGCAGGGAGATCTGGCTGGTGAGGCGGGCGCCCTTGTGGCCGACGGGGTCCTTGGTGACCTGGACCAGTACGGAGTCCCCGGACTTGAGCGCGTTTTCGATCCGGCGCTGCTTGCCCTCGAGATTGACGGCGTCCCAGTTGACCTCGCCGGCGTAGAGTACGGCGTTGCGGCCGCGTCCGATGTCGACGAACGCGGCTTCCATGGACGGCAGCACGTTCTGGACCTTGCCCAGGTAGACGTTGCCGATCAGGGAGTCCTGCTGGGTCTTGGAGACAAAGTGCTCGGCCAGCACGCCGTCCTCGAGGACGCCGATCTGGATTCTGTCGTCGCGCTGGCGGACGATCATCTGGCGGTCCACGGATTCGCGGCGGGCCAGGAACTCGGCCTCGGTGATGACGGTGCGGCGGCGACCGGTGTCGCGGGACTCGCGGCGGCGCTGCTTCTTGGCCTCGAGGCGGGTGGAGCCCTTGACGGAGGTGACGCGGTTGCTGGGCGGGGCCTCGCTGATCGCGCGCGGGGCCCGGACCCGGGTCACCGTGTTGGGCGGATCGTCGTCCCCGCCGCCGGTCAGTTCGAGGTCCTGGTCGCCGCGGCGGCGACGGCGGCGGCGGCGCGAGGTGACGCCGTCTTCGTGGGTGCCCTCGGTATCTTCACCGGACTCGGCGGCGTCTTCGGTTCCGCCGTCGGCGTCGGTGTCCGCCTCGCCGGCGCGGCTGCGGCCGCGGCGTCCACGGCTGCGACGGCGGCGGCGGCTGCCCGCGTCGTCACCCTCGGCTTCTTCGTCCTCGTCCTCCGTTTCCTCGGCTGCGGCCGGGGAGGGGCGGACGACGGCGGTCAGGTCCGGGGCCTGGAAGATCATCGAGGTGACGGCGCCGGGCGCGAGGAAGAGTGACGGGGCCTCGGTGGCTTCGGGGGTATCCGCTGCAGGGGCGGCCTCTGCTGCGGCGTCAGCGGCAGCGAGGACCGGCTCGGCGGCTGGGACGGATTCGGCCGGCGCCGCGGCGTCCTCGGTTTCCTCGGCCACGGGGGCCGCCTCCTTGGCGCGGGAGGCGCGGCGGCGGACGGGCTTCTCCGGGGCTTCTTCGGCTGCGGGCTGCTCAGCCGGGGCGTCAGCGGGCGCCTCTTCAGCTGCTGCAGCTGATTCGGCTGTGGCGGGCTCTGCTTCGGAGTCGATCTTTTTCCGCGACCGGCTCCGGCGGGCCGGGGCCTTCACCGGTTCGGCTGCCGCGGGGCTGTCGGCGACGGCGTCAGCGACGGCGTCGGACGTGCCGGCCGCTGCTTCTGCGTCCGCAGCGGGGGCTTCCTCCTTGGGCGCGGCCTTGCGCCGGGTCCGGGTGGCCTTCTTCGGCGCCTCCGTTGCTGCGGCGGTTTCCGTTGCTTCCTCGGTAACAGTTGCTTCGTCGTTACCGGCTACAAGCTGGTCATTATCCATATGTGGCGACACTCCTGCCCCTGATGTACCGCCACATCCGGCACCCGCGGGGGCAAATATTTGTCAACACCCGCAGGCATTGACAGAAGTCAATTGAGTACCCCCAGGTTCGCACCGGCAGTGGGGTGCGGCAGCCCTGGAAGGCCGGCGAGATTGTGCTGAACCCGTTGATCTGTACGTCACAACCAGGTGCCGTCCAATGGCATTGCGGGATAGGACGGATCGAGGGACCCGAAGTATGCCCTGCTCATCATTGGCGGTCTTGAAAACAAAGTCGCCGGACTGAGACGCGAATGTGGATCATGTCCCAGCCACGTTCATTGTCTCACAAGAGCCGCCAAAGCCGGGCTAAGCGGGGCATCCGTCCCGCGCCGCGCACCGAACAACGGGTGCCGGCACAACGCCCATCCCGATTCGTCCAGCCTGCGGCGATACAATCGGCCCAAGAGCACCCGACGCGAAGGATCGAGTTCCCATGCCCAGCATTTCCCACGCCCCGGACGATGTGACCGCCGGCGAGCACGCCGCCGGCGCGGCCGAGGCGGAGCGCCCCCTGCCGCCGATGACCCGCGACCGGCCGTTCGCGTGGTTGCTGCTGATCACCGGTGTCGTCGGCTGGCTGGCTTCCGGCACGCTGGTGCTGGAAAAACTGGAAGTCCTGAAGGATCCCGGCCATGTGACGGTGTGCGACGTGAACCCGTGGATCTCGTGCGGCCAGGTGATGCAGACCTGGCAGAGTTCAGTCTTCGGATTCCCCAACATGTTCATCGGCATCGTCGCGTTCGCCGTCATCATCACCACCGCCATGGGCCTCCTCGCCGGCGCCAGGTTCGCCCGCTGGTACTGGCTCGGCCTGCAGGCCGGTGTCACCCTGGGCTTCGCCTTTGTGGTGTGGCTCTGGTCGCAGGCGCTCTACTCCATCCACATCCTGTGCCCGTTCTGCATGATCGTCTGGGCCGCAATGATCCCGCTGTTCGTCTGGGTGACCGTCCGCAACGTCAGCCACGGCGTCATCCCGATGCCCTCCGCCGCAGCCCGCATCCTCGGCGACTCCGGCTGGATCCTTACGGCCCTGCTCTACGTCGCCGTGGTCGCCACCATCTTCTTCGCCTTCATCCAGGTCTTCATCGGCACCTCCGGCTACTGAGGAGACGGACCCGGATTAACCGCCGCGAGGTGACAGTTGAGGCCAATGTTCGCGTTGAACATTGGCCTCAGCTGTCACCTCGCTGGGGTGCTGCTGGTTCCTAGAACCAGATCTTGATCTCGCGTTCGGCGGACTCGGCCGAGTCGGAGCCGTGGACCAGGTTCTGCTGGACCTTGACGCCCCAGTCGCGGCCGAAGTCGCCGCGGATGGTGCCGGGCGCCGCCGTCGTCGGGTCGGTGGTGCCGGCGAGGGAACGGAAGCCCTCGATCACGCGGTGGCCCTCGAAGATCGCGGCCACCACCGGGCCGCTGAGCATAAACTCGACCAGCGGCTCGTAGAACGGCTTGCCCACGTGCTCCTCGTAGTGCTGCTCGAGGAGTTCGCGGGTCGCGTTGACCTTCTTGAGTTCGGCCAGGGTATAGCCCTTGGCTTCGATCCGGGCGATGATGCTGCCGGTCAGGTTGCGGGCGACGCCGTCGGGCTTGACCAGGACGAGGGTGCGCTCAATGCTCACAGCTGCTCCAATGTGGTTGGGGTGGGGTTCGGGACAAGTCTAGTTGCTTTGGCCGTCGGGGTTCGCGGCGTCCCAGGCTGCCTGCTCGCGTTCGCGCTGGGCAGCCTCGCGGTCGATCCGGATGCCGGTCCGGATGCCGTACCACCAGGTGATGGCGAAGAGGCCGCCGACCACGTACATTGTGGGCTCCACGATGCCGGTGAGGATCAGCAGTATCTGCAGGATCCAGCCCAGGGCCACGCCCCACGGCTTCGAGAGCACGGCGCAGGTCAGCACGAGCACCACGCTCAGTCCGATGCCGACGCCGAACACAAGCAGCGGCGGCAGTTCCCCGCGCCGCAGCCCGAAGACCGCGAGGGTGCCGAAGAGCGCCACAAAGGCCTCCAGCAGCAGCACGGTCGAGGCGAACATAACTTTGGTGGAGCGGCGCTTTTTGGGCATGCCCGGGCGCCATTCGCGCTGGGCCTTGGTAAGTCTGGCCATGGTTACGCCTCGGGCTTTCCGAGCAGGATCCGGGCCTCGGCCACGAGCGTGATGGAGCCGGTGACAAGGATGCCGCCAGCCAGGTCCTCGTTGGACTCGGCCCTCTCCACGGCCCATTCGAGGGCGTCGTCGAGCTTCTCGGCGACGTGGATGTTGTCCTCACCGAAACCCAGGTCCATCGCCAGCTCGGCGAGGTCCTCGGCCGGTACGGCGCGGGGCGAGTTGGACTGGGTGAAGCAGTACTCCGAGGCGAGGTCGCCCAGCGATTCCTTGAGCTGGCGGAGGATCTCCTCGGCGTCCTTTTCCTTCAGCACACCGACCACCACCACGAGCTTGCTGAAGCTGAAGGCCTCGTGGATGGCCTCGGCGGAGACCCGGATGCCCTCCGGGTTGTGCGCGGCGTCCACAATGATGGTCGGCGCGGTGCGGAGCACCTCCAGCCGGCCCGGGGAGCTGACTGAGGCGAAGGCTTCCTGCAGCACCTCGGCGTCGAGCGGCTTTTCGGCGCCGAAGAAGGCCTCCAGCGCGGCGATCGCGACGGCGGCGTTCTCGGCCTGGTGCGCCCCGTGCAGCGGCACCAGCAGGTCCTCGTAACGGCCGGCGATGCCCTGGATGGTCACCATCTGGCCGCCGACGGCCACGTTGCGGGACTCGACGCCGAATTCCACGCCTTCGAACCGGAACGGCACGTTGGTTTCCTTGGCCTTGTCCAGCAGGACCTGGGCCGCGTCGACGGGCTGCGCCGCGCTGACCAGGAAGCCGCCGGGCTTGATGATGCCGGCCTTTTCGTAGGCGATCTCCTCGGTGGTCTCGCCCAGCAGTTCGGTGTGGTCCAGTGAAATCGGGGTGATGACGGCGACCTGGCCGTCGCCGACGTTGGTCGCGTCGGTAATGCCGCCCAGGCCCACCTCGATGACGGCCACGTTGACCGGCTGGTCCGCGAAGACGGCGAAGCCCAGGATGGTCAGGCACTCGAAGTAGGTCAGCCGGGGCTGGCCCTCGGCTTCGAGCTCGCCGTCCACGATCTCCAGGTAGGGCCGGATTTCGTCCCAGATCCGGACGAAGGTCTCGTCCGGCACCGGCTCGCCGTCGATACTGATCCGCTCGGTGACCTTGGACAGGTGCGGGCTGGTGTAGCGGCCGGTGCTCAGGCCGTGGGCGCGCAGGCCGGCCTCGATCATCCGGGCGGTGGAGGTCTTGCCGTTGGTGCCGGTGACGTGGATGATCGGGAACGCCTTGTTCGGCTCCCCCAGGATGTCCATGGCCCGGTGCAGCGGTGCCAGCCGCGGCTCCATCTTGTTTTCCGGCGCCCGGCCCAGCAGCTCGGCGTAGACGCTCTCTACGGAAAATTCGTCGGTCATGGATTAGGCCTCTATCTTTTCGACGGTGATCTGCAGTTCGGTGCCGTCTCCGTTGGAGGACAAGCCGAGCTCCATCGTGAGGGTTTCGGTGACCACCAGGTTTTCGTGGGCTTTCACGGCGTCGACGACGTCCATCGTGGCGGTGACGTTGGTCCGGATCCGGTCGCTGACGTTCAAGCCGGCATCCTTGCGGGCCTGCTGGATGGCGCGGACCATGTCACGGGCGATGCCTTCGGCTTCCAGTTCCGGGGTGACCTCGGTGTTGAGGACCACGAACCCGCCCCCGGGCAGGACGGCCGCTGCGCGCGAGCCTTCACCCTCCGCGGCTTCCGCCACGACGGTTTCCAAGGTGTACTCCTGCGGTTCCAGGGTCAGGCCGCCGGCGGTGACGACGCCGGCGTCGTCGACGCTCCAGTCGCCGGACTTGGAGCCCTTGATGGCCTGCTGGACGTTTTTGCCCAGGCGCGGGCCGGCGGCCCGGGCGTTGACCACGAGCTTCTGTTCGATGCCGAATTCCTCCGGGGAGGCGCTCTCGGCGTCGAGCAGGCGCACGGAGCGCAGGTTCAGTTCATCGGCGACGACGGCGGCGAAGCCTTCCAGCGCGCCTGCGCCGGGTGCCACCACGGTGAGTTCCTGCAGCGGCAGGCGCACACGGAGGTTGGCGGCCTTGCGCAGCGAGGAGCCGGTGGAGCAGATGTGCTGCACCCGGTTCATCGCCTCGACGAGTTCCGGGTTGGCCGGGAAGAGGTCCGCGTCCGGCCAGTCGGCCAGGTGTACGGAGCGCCCGCCGGTGAGGCCGCGCCAGATCTCCTCGGAGACCAGCGGCAGCAGCGACGCCGCGACCCGGCAGACCGTTTCCACTGCGGTGTAGAGCGCGTCGAAAGCGTCGACGTTCTCGTCGAAGAAGCGCTGGCGGCTGCGCCGGACGTACCAGTTGGTGAGCATGTCCAGGTAGCCGCGCAGCTCGTCGCAGGCGCCGGAGATGTCGTAGCTGTCCAGCTGCGCGGTCATGTTCCGGACGAGGTCGCCGGTGTTGGCCATCAAGTACTGGTCCAGGGTGTCGGCGTAGCCGTCGTAGCGGAGCTTAGCGTCGTAGCCTGCGCCGCCTGTGGCGGCGTTGGTGTACAGCGTGAAGAAGCTGTACACGTTCCACAGCGGCAGGATGACCTGGCGGACGCCGTCGCGGATGCCCTGTTCGGTGACCACGAGGTTGCCGCCGCGCAGGATGGGGCTGGACATCAGGAACCAGCGCATCGCGTCGGAGCCGTCGCGGTCCAGGACCTCGGAGACGTCAGGGTAGTTGCGCAGGCTCTTGGACATTTTCTGCCCGTCCGAGCCCAGCACGATGCCGTGGCTGATGACGTTGCGGAAGGCCGGCCGGTCAAACAGTGCGGTGGAGAGGATGTGCAGCATGTAGAACCAGCCGCGGGTCTGGCCGATGTACTCGACGATGAAGTCCGCCGGGTTGTGGGTGTCGAACCATTCCTCGTTCTGGAACGGGTAGTGCACCTGGCCGTAGGGCATGGAGCCGGAGTCGAACCAGACGTCCAGGACGTCCTCGACGCGGCGCATCACGGACTGGCCCTCCTCCGGGGTGCGCGGGTCGTCCGGGTTGGGCCGGGTCAGTTCGTCGATGAACGGCCGGTGCAGGTCCACCTGGCCGGCCTTGTTCAGCGGCAGCCGACCGAAATCGGCTTCGATCTCGGCGAGCGAGCCGTAGACGTCGGTGCGCGGGTAGTCCGGGTCGGTGGACTGCCAGACAGGGATGGGGCTGCCCCAGTAGCGGTTGCGGCTGATGGACCAGTCGCGGGCATTGGCGAGCCATTTGCCGAACTGGCCGTCCTTGACGTTGCCCGGGATCCAGTTGATCTCCTGGTTCAGCTCGGACATGCGGTCCTTGAACTTGGTGACCTCGACGTACCAGGAGGAGACGGCGCGGTAGATCAGCGGGTTGCGGCAGCGCCAGCAGTGCGGGTAGCTGTGCTCGTAGCTGGCCTGGCGGACCAGGCGGCCCTGGGCGCGGAGCACCTGGGTGATGGGCTTGTTGGCCTCGAAGACCTGGAGCCCGGCGATCTCGGCGAGGTCGCCGTGGCCGAAGAGCGGCAGGAACTTCGCGCCCTCGTCCACCGAGAGGACCACGGGGATGCCGGCCTCTTCACAGACCTTCTGGTCGTCCTCGCCGTAGGCGGGCGCCTGGTGGACGATGCCGGTGCCGTCGGTGGTGGTGACGTAGTCGGCCACGAGGAAGCGCCAGGCGTTCTCGGTGCCGTACTTCTCGGCGTCGTGGAAGTAGTCCCAGAGCGGTTCGTAGCTCAGGCCCTCGAGCTCGGCACCGGTGTGGCGGGAAGTGACGGCGGCCTCGGCGGCGGTCGCGCCCTCGACGCCGTCGCCGTAGCCGAGGTCCTTGGCGTAGGCGCCCAGCAGGTCCGCGGCGAGCAGGAAGCTTCCGCTGACCGGGGCGTCGGCCGCGGCGGCCTTGATTCCGTTGGGGCCGGCGGGCAGCACGACGTAGTTAATGGCAGGCCCGACGGCGAGCGCCAGGTTGGTGGGCAGCGTCCAGGGCGTGGTGGTCCAGGCGAGCGCCTGCACGCCGGCGAGCTGCCGGGAAAGCTCCGACTCCCCCGCCGTGATCGGGAAGGTGACCGTGACGGTCTGGTCCTGGCGGTTCTTGTAAACGTCGTCGTCCATGCGCAGTTCATGGTTGGACAGCGGCGTCTCGTCCTTCCAGCAGTACGGCAGCACCCGGTAGCCGTTGTAGGTCAGGCCCTTCTCGTGCAGCTGCTTGAAGGCCCAGAGCACGGACTCCATGTACTCGACGTTGAGCGTCTTGTAGTCGTTCTCGAAGTCCACCCACCGGGCCTGGCGGGTGACGTAGCTCTTCCACTCGTCGGCGTACTTCATGACCGAGGCACGGCAGGCGTCATTGAACTTGTCGATGCCCATGGCCTCGATCTGGGTCTTGTCCGTCATGCCGAGCTGCTTCATGGCTTCCAGCTCGGCGGGCAGCCCGTGGGTGTCCCAGCCGAAGCGGCGCTCCACCCTGCGGCCGCGCTGGGTCTGGTAGCGGCCCACGAGGTCCTTGGCGTAGCCGGTCAGCAGGTGGCCGTAGTGCGGCAGGCCGTTGGCGAAGGGCGGGCCGTCGTAGAAGACAAACTCATTGGATCCGTCCTTACCGGCATCGCGCTGGTCAATGCTGGCCTGGAAGGTGCCGTCCTGGTCCCAGTACTTCAGGATGCGCTCTTCGATCTCCGGGAACTTCACGGAGGCGGACACGCCAGTGGTGTTGGAGGCGGAGGTGCTGGCGCCTGCGGGTGCGGCGGAGGCCTTGGGGTAATGGGTCATCTCGACATCCTGGGTTGAGCTGGTGAATAGCGGGATTCATTCAGGATGCGAGGACGGCTCCTGTGTTGTTTCACCAACACCGGCACCGCGGTACCACCTCACTTACCGTCCCCGGTCCCGTCCTTCCTCTAAGAATCCAAAGGAAAGCGCTGCACCGGCGTCGGCCGCTCGTTGACTGCTGTGACGGGCTTACCCGTCCGGTTCTACCGGCCCTGGCGCGGTATGTTTGCCGCGCCGGAGCGTTCTTCCGGAAGCTCACCGGTGATGGCCGGGTCAAAGCTGATACGTCGATGTTACCGGAAGTCCCCGTGTTTCACTGCCCGGCGGACCAGCCACCGGGCAGTGAAACACGACGCCTGCACCTTAGTGGGCGGCCTGCAGCTCGAAGGCCTTGGGCAGTTTCATGCCGGACTCGGCCATGACGTCGCGGAGCATGTTCGGGTAATCGGTGATGAGTCCATCGACGCCGTCGGCGATCAGGGCCCGCATGGTGGGCTTGTCATCGACGGTCCACGGGATGACCTGCATGCCGGCCGCGTGGGCGCGCTGCACCATATCCGGGGTGACGTAGGGGACGTAGTTGGCGTCGGTGACCTTGCCGTTCTGCGGGCTACCGTGCACCGGGGAGATGGCGTTGAAGTGCAGGGACGCAGCCGCGGCGACCAGGTCGCCGCCGAAGTCGTCGGCGTCGATGCCGCCAAGCCACGGGGACTTGCCGGGCTGGCCGACCTGCAGGAAGTCCTTATTGGTCAGTGCCACGGTCGGGATCTGGGGTTGCTGCTGCTGGACCAGGCGCAGCGCGCCCCAGTCGAAGCTTTCGATCGAGACACGGCTCTGCATGTGCGCCTTGTTGATTTCGCGCAGGGCGACCTCGACGAACTGTTCGCGGGGTGCGGTCTGCTCGGGGGCGCCGGCTTCGACCTTGGTCTCGATGTTGAATCTCACCTGGCTGGCGTGGTGGGCGTCCGTCATGGCGAACACCTCGGCGAGGGTGGGCATCTTGGCGCCCGGGGAGGCCTGCTGCCCGGGGAACTGCGGCAGGGTGAGCGAGCCGCAGTCCAGGCTGCGGACCTGGTCGAAGGTGAGGTCCTTGATGTACTTGCCCACATACGGGAACTGCGGGTCATTCGGGGTGACCGGTGCCGTGTCCAGGCACTTCTGGCCGCTGATCTTGCGGTCATGGGTGATGACTTCGCGGCCGTCCTTGGTGATCTGGAGGTCCATTTCGAGGGTGGCGACTCCGGTCTCGATCCCCTTGGCGAAGGACGCCAGGGTCGATTCGACAGTCAGTCCGATCCCGCCGCGGTGTGCCTGAAGGTCGAAGTGGTTGTCTCCGCCGGCCGCGGAGGTGCCGCCGGCGTTGGTGTCGGCCGCCTGGGCCGGGACGGAGGAGGCGAGCAGCAGGGCTGCGCTGAGTACGGCAGCGCCCAACTTGGTCGTGTTGCGCATGGGAATGGATCTCCACTCTGGTGGTGTGCAGTTGCACCAGCCACCGTGCCCTCCCCCGGCCAACGCCCGGCCACCCCTTCCCGGCCCCCGGGCGACGCCGGGGTGAACGTCCGGGGCCGCCCCAGGCCCCGTCAGCCCTTGCGGATCACCTTGAAGTTGGACGCCTGCGCCACCGGGCGGATCACGATCTGGTCCAGGTTGACGTGGTGCGGCGCGGTCACGGCGAAGCGGACGACGTCGGCGACGTCACCGGCTGTGAGCGGCTTCTCCACCCCGGCGTAGACCTTCTCCGCGGCACCGGCGTCGCCGAGCCGGTTCAGCGAGAACTCCTCGGTCTGCACCATGCCGGGGGCCACCTCGATCACACGGAGGTTGTGTTCGGCCTCCTCCAGCCGCAACGCGCCGGTGAGGGCGTGCTGGGCGAACTTCGCGGCGTTGTAACCGCCGCCGCCCTCATAGGCGGACAGGCCCGCCGTCGACGTCAGGTTCAGCACGGTGCCCTCGCCGCAGGCCCGCAGCATCGGCAGGAACGCCCGGGTGAGCTTCATGGTGCCGAGCACGTTGACCTCGTACATCCAGGCCCAGTCCTCGGTCTTGGCCTCGGCCACCTTGTCCGCGCCGCGGGCGCCGCCGGCGATGTTGACCAGCGTGTCGATGCCGCCGGCGCGGGTCACCTCCTCCACCAGCCGGGCGACGTCGGCGTCGTCGGTCACATCGGCGGGGAGCGCGACGGAGCCGGTCTCGGCGGCGAGCGCCTCAAGCCGCTCGGCGCGGCGGGCGACGGCGAACACGGTCCAGCCCTCCTGGCGGAGGGCCCTCACCGTGGCCTCGCCGATGCCGGTGCTGGCGCCGGTGACTACTGCTGCTTTGGCTGCTGGTGCTGTATTTGCAGTTCGTGCGATGTCGATTTCCTCAGTCATGGCACCACCCTAGCGGTTCAGCGCTGCAGGAACTCCAACAGCACCCGGGCGTGGTTGGTCTCCGGATCCCGGGCGCCGAACAGCAGGGACACCTTGCCGTGCTCCGCGGCCAGGTCCCGCAGCGTCTGCACCGCGGGGTTGGTTTCGAGTTCGGCCTCGTAGGCGGCGCGGAAGTCGGTGAAGCGTTCCTGCATGTGCGCGAATTCGGTCCGCAGGGGCGGGGAGGGCGCTACTTCCTTGAGCCACAGCTGAAGCTGCGCGCGGTCCTTGCTGACGCCGCGCGGCCAGAGCCGGTCCACCAGGACCCGGCAGCCGTCGTCATCCGCGGGTTCGTCATAGATGCGCTTGATCGCGAAGGTCCCGGCAAAAGTCTCCATCTGCGCATGCTACGCCGGAACGCGGATCATGGGCCGTGTTTATTGATGGCAGGAGCGCGTAGATTCACGCCATGGGGACACGGGAACTCTGGGCGGGCATTGTTGACTGGCTGAGTCAAAATGCACCTGTGACGGCTGAAACCATCCGGGCGCCGGCACCGGAAAATCTGGTCCGTTCGTTGGAACAGATTGTGCCCGGCGGGTGGCCGGACGAGCTGTCGGCCCTGTACCGCCTGTTCGACGGGGCAGAATTGTCGCCGGCGGCGAACATATTCCCGAGGTATCGGCCCCTTCCCTTGGAGGAAAGCAGGAGTTTGCGGGAGATGATGCTTGGCATCTGGGCGCAGGTTGGGGAGGTCATGAACGCAGAATTCGAACGTGAAAGAATCTCCCCCCGATACCGAAACTTGAGGGCGTTCCAGGCGGCCAACAGCAGCGACCCTTTGCCCGAACCCCACAAACCCTACGACCCGGCACGGGTGGAAGCTGATGAGGCAGGTACCCAAGCTTTTATGTTCCTCGCTTCCTTCCTGCCGATCTGCGACAACAACGCCGGCGACTTCCTGTTCGTCGATCTCAGGCCAGGGCGGCAGCACGGCTGCGTCAGCGAGTATTTCAAGGGCGAGGCCGACTGGCGCCCAGCGATTTGGCCGTCCGTTGACGCCCTCCTGGCGGACACACTTTCGAGCCTAAGAGACGGACGGCCAGCATTCTCGGGGCGGCCCATGGTGACAAGCGGCAGTTTGCGGTGGGAATTCGTCGTGGGGCGCTAGCAGCGAATCCGGCTGACGGCGGCCTGGTCGCCTCCCGCATCACCCCTAAGGTCCTCCCACCGGCAGGCCATTGCGCCCGCCCGCGGCCGGGCGTGAAAGAATTGGCCCATGGCTGAAGACACGCAGGGTACAGACACGCCCACCACCGCCCCCATCAACGTTCCGGACAAGCCCGCCCTCGAGGGGCTCGAAGCCGCCCTCACCCGGCGCTGGCTTGACGAAGGGACCTACAAGTTCAACCGGGAGACCACCCGGGAGCAGGTCTACTCGATCGACACTCCCCCGCCCACCGCATCGGGGTCCCTGCACGTGGGGCACATGTTCTCCTACACCCAGACCGACGTCCTGGCCCGCTACCAGCGGATGACCGGCAAGAACGTCTTCTACCCGATGGGCTGGGACGACAACGGCCTGCCCACCGAGCGGCGGGTGCAGAACTACTACGGCGTGCGCTGCGATCCGGCCATCCCCTACGACGCCGGTTACCGGCCGCCGGCGGAGCCCGCCAAGAACCAGCGCGACTTCGACGTCGTCTCGCGCCGGAACTTCATCGAACTCTGCGAGGAACTCGCCGTCGAGGACGAGAAGGTCTTTGAAAACCTGTTCCAGACCCTCGGCCTGTCCGTCGACTGGGACCTGACCTACCGCACCATCGACGACAAGTCCCGCGCCATCTCCCAGCGCGCCTTCTTGGCGAACCTTGCCGCCGGCGACGCCTACATGGCGGAGGCGCCCACCCTGTGGGACGTCACCTTCCGCACCGCGGTGGCCCAGGCCGAGCTGGAGGACCGCGAGGTCGCCGGCGCTTACTACCGCTACCCGTTCTTCACCGAGGACGGCGAAAAGATCTACATCGAGACCACCCGCCCCGAGCTGCTGGCCGCCTGCGCCGCGCTGGTGGCGAACCCCGATGACGAGCGGTACCAGCCGCTGTTCGGCAAGAAGGTCACCTCTCCCCTCTTCGGCGTCGAGGTGGAGGTCAAGGCCCACCACCTCGCGAAGGCGGACAAGGGCTCCGGCATCGCCATGGTCTGCACCTTCGGCGACCTGACCGACGTGACCTGGTGGCGTGAACTGCAGCTGCCCACCCGCGCGATCGTGGGCCGCGACGGCCGAATCGTCGGCGAAACCCCGGAGTGGATCACCACCGGGGAAGGCCGCGCCGCGTTCGAAGCGATCGCCGGCAAGACCGTCTTCAGCGCCAAGGAGGCCGTGGTGGAACAGCTTGCCGCCGCGGACCTGCTCGACGGCGAGCCCAAGAAGATCATGCACCCGGTGAACTTCTTCGAAAAGGGCGACAAGCCCCTTGAGGTCGTGACCTCGCGCCAGTGGTACATCCGCAACGGCGGCCGCGACGAGGAGCGGCGCGAACGCCTGATCGGTCGCGGCAACGAGATCGAGTTCCACCCGTCGTTTATGCGCTCGCGTTACGAGAACTGGATCACCGGCCTCAACGGCGACTGGCTGGTCTCCCGCCAGCGGTTCTTCGGCGTGCCGGTGCCGGTCTGGTACCCGCTTGATGCCGACGGCAACCCGGACTATGACGCGCCCATCCTGCCGACCGACGGCCAGCTCCCGGTGGATCCCGCCGCGGACGCGGCCCCCGGCTACGAGGAAGCCCAGCGCGATGTGCCGGGCGGCTTCACCGGCGACGCCGACGTCCTGGACACCTGGGCCACCTCCTCGCTGACCCCGCAGATCGTGGGCGGCTGGAGCACCGACGAGGCGCTCTTCGCCAAGGTCTTCCCGTTCGACGTGCGCCCGCAGGCCCACGACATCATCCGGACCTGGCTGTTCTCAACCGCCGTCCGTGCCGATGCCCTCCAGGACGTCGCGCCGTGGAAGCACGCCGCGATCTCCGGCTGGATCCTCGACCCGGACCGGAAGAAGATGTCCAAGTCCAAGGGCAACGTGATCGTCCCGACCGACGTGCTCAACGAATACGGCTCGGACGCCGTCCGGTACTGGGCGGCCTCGGCCAAGCTCGGTGCGGACACCGCCTACGAGATCGCGCAGATGAAGATCGGCCGCCGGCTGGCGATCAAGCTGCTCAACGCGTCCAAGTTCGTGCTGAATCTGGGCGCCACCGAGAACTCGGTAGTCTCCGCGGACCTGTCAGTGCTGACCAATCCCCTCGACCGCGCCGTGCTGGCGCAGCTCTCCGAGGTTGTCCAGCAGGCCACCAAGGCGTTCGAGAACTACGACTACGCCCGGGCCCTGCAGATCACCGAGAGCTTCTTCTGGCACTTCACGGACGACTACGTGGAGCTGATCAAGGACCGCGCCTACGGTGCCGCCGGCAAGGCCGAGCAGGCGTCCGTGCTGGCCGCGCTGGCCACCAGCCTGGACACCCTGCTGCGGCTCTTCGCGCCGTACCTGCCGTTCGCGACGGAGGAAGTCTGGGGCTGGTGGCGGACCGGCTCGGTGCACCGCGCACAGTGGCCCTCCCCCGTGGAGATCGACGGCGACACCACCCTGCTCGCCACGGTGGGAACGGCGCTGGGGGGCATCCGCAAGGCCAAGTCCGAGGCCAAGGTCAAGCAGCGCACCGAGGTGCTCTCCGCGACCATCACGGCGTCGGAGTCCCTCACGGCCCAGCTGAAGGCAGGCCTGGGCGACCTCAAGGCCGCGGCCAACGCCCGTGAGCTGGCGCTGGTGGCCGGCGAGGGTGAACTGAGCGTGAGCGACGTCGTCCTGGCCCCCGCGGAGGAGCCGGGCCAGGCGTAACGCCCGGTACCGCAGTATCAAACGCGAGGGCCCTCCGGCCGGCTCAGGCCGGGCGGAGGGCCCTCGCGGTTTCGCCGTTCCGCCTCGCTGATGGCCCAGGCCGCGTTGACCAGTCCAATGTGGCTGAACGCCTGCGGGAAGTTGCCCAGCAGTTCCCGGCTGTCCGGGGCGACCTCCTCGGCCATCAGTCCCAGGCCGGTGGCAAATCCGGCCGCACGTTCGAAGACCTCTCTCGCCCGGTCCGTCAGCCCGGCGAGGGCCAGGGCGTGGGCGAGCCAGAAGGTGCAGAGCAGGAAGGCGCCCTCCTCGCCCGGCAGGCCGTCGTCGGTGTGGTAGCGGTAGACCAGGCCGCGGCCGTCGGTGAGCCGGTGCTCGACGGCTTCGATCGTGGCCAGGAACCGCGGATCATCCGGGGGCAGGAATCCCACGATTCCGAGCATCAGGGCCGAAGCGTCCAGCTGCTCGGCACCGTACGCCTGGGTGTACGCCCCCGCGGCGTCGCTCCAGCCGTTCGCGCGGATGGAGTCGGCGATCAGCTCCCGGGCGTCCCTCCAGCGCGGCACCCGGTCCGTGGCCTGCAGCACCCCGGCCAGGGTGATGGCCCGGTCCACGGCGACCCAGCACATCAGCTTGGAATACAGGTAGTGCCGCGGTTCGCCGCGGACCTCCCAGATCCCCTGGTCGCGCTCCTGCCAGCGGGCGACGGCTGCGTCGGCCGCGTCCGCCAGGAAACGCAGCGTTTCCGGTGCCAGGCCGTCGAGGAATTCCGGCATGGTCGCGGCCGCATCCAGCAGCTCGCCGTAGACGTCCAGTTGCCGCTGGTCCCAGGCTCCGTTGCCGACCCGCACCGGCGAACTGCCCCGCCAGCCGGGGAGGTGGTCCAGGACCCGCTCGGGAAGGTCGCGCTCACCGCCAATCCCATACATGATCTGCAGCTCCTCGCCCCCGGCCAGCTGGCGGGCAGCGGCCGTCGCCAGGAACTGGAAGAACTTCCCTGCCTCGTCTGGGCACGCCGCCACCCACAGCGCCTGCAGGGTCATGCTGGCATCCCGGACCCAGGTGTAGCGGTAGTCCCAGTTGCGGGTGCCGCCGGCCACCTCGGGCAGGGAGGTGGTCGGCGCGGCCACGATAGCGCCGGACGGATAGTAGCTGAGGGCCTGCAGGACCCGGCCGCTGCCTGCCACGAGCTCCTGCCAGGGGCCGCGGTAGCCCTGGTGGATCCCGGACCAGCTGCTCCAGCCCTCGAGGGTGTCACCAAGGCGGTGCACCATCTCCTCCTGGTCCCAGAACCCCAGCACCTCGCCCTCTCCAAGCTGGCGGTGGAGGGCGAAGCCAAGGCTGTCGCCGGCGCCGAGCCGCAGGACGGCGCGGGCGGTACCGCCGTCGAGCGTGAACGGCACCGGAGCGGACAGGGCGAGTTCCTCGGCGCCGGCGCGGATCAGCAGGCCGCCGTCCACGGCCTGCAGCACCGGGCGCACCAGCCCGTACTCCGGCCGCGGCGCGAAGCTGACGTCCACCTCAACGCTCCCCGCGGTGCAGGACAGCCAGCGCAGCAGCGTGCCCGGGGATCCCTGGCCGAGGTCGTGCCCTCGCCGTCCGGAGCCGAGGACCAGTGCGTCGCTGACGGCGAGCCGGCCGTGGGCGGATGTGTGGAGCGACTCCAGGACCATGGACGGACCTAGGTACCGCCGGGTGGTTGTGTACTCGCCGGCGGGCCGGATGGACCAGTGGCCGGCGTCTTCGCCCAGCAGCCGGCCGAAGACCGAGGGGCTGTCGAAGCGCGGTAAGCAGAGCCAGTCCACAGAGCCCGCGGCGCTGACCAGGGCCGCAGACCAGCAGTCGGACAGCAGCGCGTATTCCGCGATGGGCTCAGTGCTCATGGCACCAATCAGAGGCGACTTTTGGGCAAAGGGGAAGCCCCATCAGCTTTTTGCGGTTGGTGGGGCTTCGACTTTTCGATTACCACGTGACGTCTTAGGTAATCTGGCGGGATCCTTGGAGTTTCAGGTCTTCCTACCTCGTCACTGGTAGCCATCATCTGACTTTGCCGAAGGCTGCGTCGGATGAGTGTCACTGAATCTTTGGTTCCTGCGTCCCGCTTCTTTCGAAGTGGGTAAGTTCTATTGTTCTCCCGCTCCTCCGGATGCACAAGGGCCCCGGATGAACTACAAGCGGGTAGTTCATTCAGGGCCCTTGGCGTACCGTCCGGGGCAGCGGCCTAGCTGAAAACGGGGCTCTCGGTGCGGCTGCGCTTGAGTTCGAAGAAGTACGGGAATGAGGCCAGCGTCACGGTGGCGTCCCAGAGCTTCCCGGCGTCTTCACCGCGCGGGATGCGGGTGAGGACGGGGCCAAAGAACGCGGTGCCATTGAACGCGACGACGGGGGTTCCGACGTCCTGGCCGACCAGCGAGATGCCGGCCTCGTGGCTGGAGCGCAGCTGGGCGTCGAACTCGTCCGACTGGCCGGCGGCAGCGAGCTCGGCAGGCAGGCCCGCCTCGGCGAGGGACTTGGCGATGACCTCGTCGATGTCCTTGTTGCCTTCGTTGTGGATCTTGGTGCCCATGGCGTCGTAGAGCGGCTTGATGTACTCCGCGCCGTGCTGTTCCGCGGCGGCGATGATGACCCGGACCGGCGCCCAGGCCTTGACCAGGAACTCCTTGTACTCGGCCGGGAGCTCGTCGCGGCCCTCGTTCAGGACCGCCAGGCTCATCACGTGCCACTCGGTCTTGATGTCCCGGACTTCTTCCACCTCGGAGATCCAGCGGGAGGTCACCCAGGCGAAGGGGCACATGGGGTCGAACCAGAAGTCTGCTTTGTTCGTCATCGTTTCGGGCACAGGGTTCTCCTTTGGAAGTCAACGGGGAGCGTTCGCCAAGGCCTGCCGGAGGCCGTAGCCACGGACGGCACGGCGCAATGGTTAAGCGCAACAGTTAGGCACAGCGACGCTGCCGGCGGATTTATTCCGGCTTTTCCACGCGCGGGGGCTGTCTGGTTCAGGCGGACTTACGGCGCTTGACGTCGTGGGGGATCATGGTGGGCGCGGCCTTTTTGGCCACCACGTCCTCGGTGATGACCACACTGGCGACGTCGTCCCGGCTCGGCAGGTCGAACATCACCGGCAGCAGGACTTCCTCCATGATGGCGCGGAGGCCACGGGCACCGGTGCCGCGTTCCAGGGCCTGGTCTGCGATCAGGTCCAGCGCCTCGTCCTCGAAGACCAGCTCGACGCCGTCGAGCTGGAACATCTTCTGGTACTGCTTCACGAGGGCATTCTTGGGCGTGGAGAGGATCTGGATCAGCGCCGGACGGTCAAGGTTCGAGACCGTGGTGATGACCGGCAGCCGGCCGATGAATTCGGGGATGAGGCCGAACTTCAGCAGGTCTTCGGGCATGACCTCGCCATAGGAGTCCGCGTTGTTCTTGACCTCGTTCAGCGGGGCGCCGAAGCCGATGCCCTTGCGGCCGGACCGCGAACCGATGATCTCCTCGAGACCGGCGAAGGCGCCCGCCACGATGAAGAGCACGTTGGTGGTGTCGATCTGGATGAATTCCTGGTGCGGGTGCTTGCGGCCGCCCTGCGGCGGAACCGAGGCGACCGTGCCCTCGAGGATCTTCAGCAGCGCCTGCTGGACACCCTCGCCGGAGACGTCCCGGGTGATGGACGGGTTCTCGCTCTTGCGCGAAATCTTGTCGATCTCGTCGATGTAGATGATGCCCTGTTCGGCCTTCTTGACGTCGTAGTCAGCGGCCTGGATGAGCTTGAGCAGGATGTTCTCGACGTCCTCGCCCACGTAGCCGGCTTCGGTCAGGGCGGTGGCGTCGGCGACGGCGAACGGGACATTCAGGCGCCGGGCCAGGGTCTGGGCCAGGTAGGTCTTGCCGCAGCCCGTGGGGCCGATCAGCAGGATGTTGGACTTGGCGATCTCGACGTCGTCGTGGTGGCCGCCCTCGGCCAGGGCGCCGCTCTTGGGTGCGTGGCCCGCCTGGATCCGCTTGTAGTGGTTGTAAACAGCGACGGCGAGGGACCGCTTGGCGGGCTCCTGGCCGATCACGTATTCCTGCAGGAAATCGAAAATTTCGCGGGGCTTGGGCAGCTCAAAGCTTCCCAGGTCAGCTACTTCGGCGAGTTCTTCTTCAATGATCTCGTTGCAGAGTTCAATGCACTCGTCGCAGATGTAGACGCCGGGTCCGGCAATGAGCTTGCGGACCTGCTTCTGGCTCTTTCCGCAAAAAGAACACTTCAGCAGATCGGTGCTCTCGCCAATCCGAGCCATATGGGAACCCCTTAGTATCTTGCTGCCGGCTGGGTCGTGCTCCTGTGCAGCGCTGCATCCGTTACTGGATCACGGACCGTCCCCGCGGAACGAGAGGCCGTGACATCTTCCACTCTAGGTCACTTTCGCCCTGATGGGTGGAAAGAAGACGCCGGTGCCGCCCATTTCTGTTGAGCGGCACCGGCGTCGTGCGGCAGTCGTGTTGGAACTGCCGTTGGAGCTACTTTGTGATCGCCTGCGGCTTGATCTTGCGGGAATCGAGCACCTGGTCGATCAGCCCGTAGCTCATGGCCTCGGCGGCCGTGAGGATCTTGTCGCGTTCGATGTCGTTGTTGACCTGCTCGGACGTGCGGCCGGAGTGCTTGGCCAGTGTGTCCTCGAGCCAGGAGCGCATCCGCATGACCTCGGCGGCCTGGATTTCCAGGTCGGAGGCCTGTCCGCCTTGGCCGCCGGAGAGGGCGGGCTGGTGGATCAGCACGCGTGCGTTCGGCAGGGCCAGGCGCTTGCCCGGGGTGCCGGCGGCGAGCAGCACGGCAGCCGCGCTGGCGGCCTGGCCCAGGCAGACCGTCTGGATCTCCGGGCGGATGTACTGCATCGTGTCGTAGATCGCCGTCATGGCGGTGAAGGAACCGCCGGGCGAGTTGATGTAGAGCGTGATGTCGCGGTCCGGGTCGGTGGACTCGAGGACCAGCAGCTGGGCCATCACGTCATCGGCGGAGGCGTCGTCGACCTGGACACCCAGGAAGATGATGCGGTCCTCGAACAGCTTGGTGTAGGGGTCCTGGCGCTTGAAGCCGTAGGGGGTGCGCTCTTCAAACTGCGGCAGCACGTAGCGGCTGCTCGGCAGGTTCCCGGCAGTCGATCCGAAGTTGTAGTTCATGTTCATTGCTCCTGGAGTCGGTTCTGTCTGCGTGCCGGTTAGTTTTCGCTGCCGGCGTCGGCGTTGGTTCCGCCGCCGCCCGCCACGGACCCGGCGTGCGCCGCGATCTTGTCGAAGAAGCCGTATTCGAGGGCCTCGGTCGCCGTGAACCACTTGTCGCGGTCGTTGTCCTTGAGGATGGTCTCCACGGTCTGCCCGGTCTGCTCGGCCGTCAGTTCGGCCATGACCTTCTTCATGTGCAGGATCAGCTCGGCC
Organism: Arthrobacter sp. SlRoot2-15; assembly: GCF_059739345.1. NCBI lineage: Bacteria > Bacillati > Actinomycetota > Actinomycetes > Micrococcales > Micrococcaceae > Arthrobacter > Arthrobacter sp. SlRoot2-15. The sequence goes on along the minus strand of NZ_AP046058.1, from coordinate 3,347,638 downwards.
TGGATCTTGATGTCCGAGGCGGTGCCGCCGATGCCGCCCGAGGGCTGGTGCATCAGGATGCGGGCGTTCGGGGTGGCGTAGCGCTTGCCCTTGGTGCCGGAGGAGAGCAGGAACTGGCCCATCGAGGCGGCCAGGCCGGTGGCGACGGTGACGACGTCGTTCGGGATGAACTGCATCGTGTCGTAGATGGCCATGCCGGCGGTGACGGAGCCGCCCGGCGAGTTGATGTAGAGGTAGATGTCCTTCTCGGGGTTCTCGGCCGAGAGCAGCAGCAGCTGCGAGCAGATCGCGTTGGCGTTCTCGTCGCGGACCTCGGAGCCGAGCCAGATGATGCGCTCTTTCAGCAGGCGGTTGTAAATGTAGTTATCCTGGGCCGCCGGATCGACGGTAGCCATCCGGGGTGCCCCTGCTTGCTGTGACATGTGTACTTACCTCTCGCTGGCGACGGTGACGCCACTTGACGGCATCACTGAACTTTCCTACATGGACACTAACGGTTTTCGCGGCCGCTTTGTGCGCAGGCGCAGGGCTGTTCGCTGACGGCGCACGATTGGCCGGGAGGGTTCATTGCAGGCTTAAAAAGCCGCACCCCCGGATGCGTGATCCGGGGGTGCGGGCAGGGACTGCGGGAACAGGAAGTGTTAGAACTTCACTGCTGCCGGGTCGTCGTTCTTTGCGGCGGCTGCTTCCTCGGAAGAGGTTTCCTCGGTAGCAGCTTCCTCGGCGTCGGCTTCGAAGGAAGCCTCTTCGCCGCCGGGGCGGACGAAATCGCTCAGGTCGATCTTGTTGCCCTCGGTGTCGGTGACCTCGGCCTGGCCCAGGACGACGGCGAGTGCCTTGCGGCGGCGCACCTCGGACACCATCATCGGAACCTGGCCGCTCTGATCGATGATCTGGGCGAACTGGTTCGGGTCCATGCCGTACTGGCTGGCGGTGGTGACGATGTAGTCGATCAGCTCGTTCTGAGTGACGTTGACTTCTTCCTTTTCGGCGATGGCGTCAAGGATGATCTCGTTCTGGAAGGCGCGCTCGGTGTTGGCCTTGACCTCGGCGCGGTGCTCCTCGGTGTCGTGCTCGCCTTCACCGTGGGAGTTTTCGGCGCTGAAGTGCTGCTCGAGCTGCTCTTCGACGACGGAGGCCGGAACCGGAACCTCGACGAGCTCGACGAGCTTGTCCAGGACCTTGTCGCGGGCCTCGACGCCCTGTTCGACCGTCTTGGAGTCGGCGGCCTGCTTGGCGAGGTCCTCGCGGAGCTCGGCCAGGGTGTCGAACTCGGACGCCAGCTGGGCGAAGTCGTCGTTGGCCTCGGGAAGCTCGCGCTCCTTGACGGCCTTGACGACCACCTTCACCTGAGCGGACTCGCCGGCGTGGTCACCGCCCACGAGGGTGGTGTCGAAGATGGCGTCCTCGTCGGCGCTGAGGCCGGTGACGGCTTCGTCGAGGCCCTCGAGCATGGTGCCGGCGCCTACCTGGTAGGACAGGCCGGAAGCGGAGTCGACCTCGGCGCCGTCGATCGAGGCGGTGATGTCGATGGTGAGGAAGTCCCCGTCGGCGGCGGGGCGGTCCACGGACTTGAGCGTGCCGAAGCGGCCGCGCAGTTCGTCGAGGGCCTTGTCGACGTCGGCGGCGGATGACTCGGCGGCGGCGACCTCAACCTTGATGCCGGCGTAGTCCGGGAGTTCGATCTCGGGGCGGACGTCGACCTCGGCGTGGAACTTCAGCTCGCCGTCGGTGGCGGACGGGTCCGGCACCTCGGTGATCTCGACCTCGGGACGGCTCAGCGGGCGGATGCCGGTTTCCTGCACGGCAGCCTGGTACCAGCCGTTGAGGCCTTCGTTGATGGCCGTCTCCAGGACATAGCCACGGCCAACGCGCTGGTCAATGAGCTTGGAGGGGACTTTGCCCTTGCGGAACCCGGGAACCTGGATCTGGGAAGCAACAGTCTTGTATGCCTCGGCGATGCTGGGCTTCAATTCCTCAAAGGGGACCTCAACATTGAGCTTGACCCGCGTGGGGGTGAGGTTCTCGACAGCGCTCTTCACAGTCTAAGTACTCCTGGTTTTGGGGGATGGGGCTCTGCAACGCCACTTCGAAAGGCAGTTGCTGCAGAGTCGGGGTGACAGGATTTGAACCTGCGACTTCCTGCTCCCAAAGCAGGCGCTCTAGCCAAGCTGAGCTACACCCCGTAAGTGCACAGAACAGTCTACGGTCATCCTGTGGCGTTTTGCACATTTGACACTGGGGGCCTGAATTGGGTTTAGTTGTATCCGGCTTCAACAGCCGCCCGGAAGTTTTGCTGAAGTTCCAGTAAATTCCCGGGGACGTAGCTTAATGGTAAAGCCTCAGTCTTCCAAACTGATTACGCGGGTTCGATTCCCGTCGTCCCCTCCGAAATATGACGAAGAAACGGCCCCTCTCCGGAGGGGCTTTTTTCATGCCCGCCCGCCCCCGCGGCGACTCCACAGGGTTCAGGAACGCTGGCAGACCGGGCACCAGTAGAGCTTCCGGGCGGCGTGTTCCGCCACGGCCACGGCCGTGCCGCAGTCCCGGCAGTCCAGGCCCTGGCGCCGGTATACGAAGTGCGCGTCCTCCGGGGCGGGCAGCCGGTTGGGCGTTCCCGTCCGGTTGGGCGTCCCCGCTCCCTCGGCACCTGTTCCTGCCGTCCCCGTCCAGAAGCGCGGCGGGGTGGTGATGATCCGTCCGTCGCGCACGCCGTCGGACATCATGGCGACGGTGTCGTCCCAGAGCAGCCCCGCGGCCTCCGCGGGCAGGGCATTCCCGGACAGCCAGGGGTCCAGCCGGCCCCGGAACAGCAGCTCGGCGCGGTAGACGTTCCCGACGCCGGCAATCACCTTCTGGTCCATCAGCAGCGTCGCCAGCGGGGTGCGCTTCCTGGCCAGCCCGGCGAGGAAGCTCTCCCGGTCACCGGGCAGGTTCCGCAGCGGGTCCGGACCCAGCCTGGCCGCGACGGCCTCGACGTCGGCCTCGGTCAGCGTTTCGCAGGTGGTTGCCCCGCGCAGGTCCGCCCAGCCGTGCCCGCTCGCCAGCCGCACCCGGACCGCGCCGACCGGCGCCGGCGGACCCGCATAGACGGGATCCGGGCCGTCGTCGGCGTAGGTCTCCCGCTCGCCGATTTTCCGGGGCGCGCCGATGCTGGAGGCCCCGCGGAAGCCGGCGTCGCCGCCGAAGTCCCAGGCCCCGTACAGTCCCAGGTGCACGTGCAGGACCAGTCCGTGCTCGAAGCCTAGGAACAGGTGCTTGCCGTGCGCCACGGATTCGGTGAGGACGTGGCCGTCCAGCAGGGCCGCGCCCTGCACGAAACGCCCCTGCGGGCTGGTCACCGCCAGCCGCTCCCCCGCGAAGACGTCCGCGAACTGCCGGGCCAGCCGGTGGACTGAATGCCCCTCCGGCACTACTCGACGACCTCGCCGGTGGCCTCGTAGGTGGCGATCTTCCCGATCCGGCGGATGTGGCGCTCGTCGTTGCTGAAGGGCTCGGTCAGGAAGGCCTCGATGATGGCCGTGGCCTCGTCGACGCTGTGCTGCCGGCCGCCGACGGCGACGACATTGGCGTCGTTGTGTTCACGGGCCAGCTTGGCGGTGGACAGGTTCCAGGCCAGGGCGGCCCGGACCCCCTTGACCTTGTTGGCCGCGATCTGCTCGCCATTGCCGGAGCCGCCCAGCACAATGCCCAGCGCGCGGGTGCCCGCCGCCTGGTCGGCCACGACGGCGCGGGCGGCGTTGATGCAGAAGGAGGGGTAGTCATCCAGCGCGTCATAGACCTTCGGGCCGTGATCCACGACGTCGTAACCCTTGGCGCTGAGGTGGCCCACCAGGTGGGCGCTGAGCTCCATGCCGGCGTGGTCGGTGGCGATATGAACGCGCGGGAAGTCCGGGGCAGTGGTCACGGGCGGATCCGTTCTGTGGGGCGCCGGTGGACTACCGGCGCTGCTGGTCAGGGCTCCTCCCAGCCTACTAGGGCTACGACGCCGGAGTCCCACCGTCACGGCGGGCCCGGTCCGCAACGCGGGAGAGCACCTGCGCCACGTTGTCCGCCGTCGTCGGGCTGCCGCCGCTTACGGTCAGCCGGCGGCCATCGGAGCGGTCCACGACGACGGCGGGTCCGCTGCTGACGAGCATCGCTGTCGTGGCACCGTGGCTCCGGTAGCCCCAGCCGCCGTAGTCCGCGGCCTTGACCTCTTTGGGCGTCGCCGACTCGATGGCGGCGGCGGGGACATCCATCACCCTCAAGAACCCGGCGGCGAACACCCGGAGCCCGCTCCGGTCAACGCGGATGCGGGCGAAGAGGAACACGGCCACCAGCAGCGCGGCCGCCACCAGCAACGCTGCCAGCCACGGGACAGCGACGGTCAGCAGGGCCGCGGGAAACAGGGTGGCGATCCCGAGCATCACGAAGACCGAGCTGCGGGCGTGGACCCAGAGGCTGACGGTATCCCGGGCGAGCTCGGGGTCCAGCTCCTTTTCCAGGGCCTCCCGCACGGCCCGTTCATCATCCGCGGACCACCGCTCGTCCGCTTTGAACACGAAGCCCATGACCACCCCGAGACCCAGGGCCGCCCCGCTGCCCATGGCCAGGACCGCCACGTCCACGCGGGATTCCCGTGCGTCGGCGAGGCCCAACTGGCCCACCAGCACCGCGGCCAGGACAGTGGTCACGAAGAGGCTGACCGCCAGCCCGGTGCCCATCATGAACCGGCGCATCAGCGCCGGGCGGGACAACGGCGCCGCCTGCAGCAGGACGGCCCAGCCGACCAGCACGATCAGGCCCGCGCCGACGCCCACCACGGCCCCGAAGGGTGCGAAATCCGCGGCGCCGTCACCGGTCCAGCGGACGGCCAACGGCTCGGGCAGGTCCCCGCGGATCAGCAGCGCGCAGACGACGAAGGCAGCCGCCAGCATGAGCGGGAACCCCACGGCGAAGCGCAGGGCCCTGGCGTCTACGGAATCCCGGATCTTTCCCATGGCTCCAACGCTACCCCTGCCGGGGCCGCCGGGAGAGACTCGCTGTGACGGGCGCAACTTGCCAACCGACCGCGTTGTGAAAGAATAATTTCACAGTATCGTTTCCACCGTTCCCACCCCTTTTGGAGGCACCACTTGCCCGGTATGAACCTCACGCGCGCCGAAGCCCGCGAGCGCGCCGCACTGATCGCCGTCGACTCCTATGAGGTCAGCCTCGACCTGACCCGGGGCGAGAAGGTGTTCGGCTCCACCACCGCCGTAAAGTTCACGGCCGAGCCGGGGTCTTCCACCTTCATCGACGCCGTAACGCACACGGTGCACAGTGTCACGCTCAACGGCCGCGAACTGGACCCCGCTGAGGTCTCCGACGGCATCCGGATCCAGCTCCCGGACCTCGCAGCTGAGAACGAGCTGCTGGTGGTCGCGGACGCGCCCTACATGAACACCGGCGAAGGCCTGCACCGCTTCGTGGACCCGGTGGACAACGAGGTCTACCTGTACACGCAGTTCGAGGTTCCGGATTCCCGGCGGATGTTCGCCGTCTTCGAGCAGCCCGACCTCAAGGCCAGCTTCAGCTTCACCGTCACGGCGCCCTCGCACTGGGACGTCGTCTCCAACTCCCCCACTCCGGAACCGGTGGAAACCATCCCCGGCGAGGACGGCGGCGCCCGCTCGGTCTGGGAATTCGCCCCCACCCCGCGGCTCTCCTCCTACGTCACGGCCCTGATTGCCGGCCCGTACCAGTCGGTCCGCAGCGAAGTGAAGTCTGCGGACGGGAAGGTCACGCCGCTGGGCGTCTTTGCCCGCAAGTCCCTCATGCAGTACCTCGACGCGGACAACATCTTCGACCTCACCCGCCAGGGCTTCGAGTTCTTTGAGGCGCAGTTCGGCTGCCCGTACCCGTTCGAGAAGTACGACCAGCTCTTCGTGCCGGAGTTCAATGCCGGCGCCATGGAAAACGCCGGCGCCGTCACCATCCTGGAAGGGTACGTCTTCCGCAGCAAGGTCACTGACGCCCAGGTGGAGCGCCGCGCCATCACCGTGCTGCACGAGCTGGCCCACATGTGGTTCGGCGATCTCGTGACCATGCGCTGGTGGAACGACCTCTGGCTCAACGAGTCCTTCGCCGAATACATGTCGCACCTCGCCGCAGTCGAAAACACCAAGTTCGACCACGCCTGGACCACCTTCGCCTCGGTGGAGAAGTCCTGGGCCTACCGCCAGGACCAGCTGCCCACCACGCACCCGATCTTCGCCGAGATCAACGACCTGCAGGATGTCGAAGTCAACTTTGACGGCATCACCTACGCCAAGGGCGCCTCGGTGCTCCGTCAGCTGGTGGCCTGGGTGGGTCCGGAGGAGTTCATGGCCGGGGTCCGCGAGTACTTCCGCAAGCACTCCTGGCAGAACACCGAGCTCAGCGACCTGATGGTCGAGCTCGAAAAGGCCAGCGGCCGCGACCTGGACCACTGGGGCCAGCTCTGGCTGGAAACCGCCGGGGTCAACACGCTCAAGCCCGAACTGTCCGTCGGCGAGGACGGCACGATTTCGTCCTTCACCATCCTGCAGTCCGCCACCGAGGCGCAGCCGACCATCCGCCCGCACCGGCTCGCCGTCGGTTTCTACAACCTGGACGGCGCCGGGAAGCTCGAGCGGGTGCACCGCGAGGAGCTCGACGTCGACGGCGAACGCACCGAGGTTCCGGCGCTGGCCGGCCTGGCTCAGCCGGACCTGATCCTGCTCAACGACGACGACCTCGCCTATGCCAAGGTCCGGCTGGACCCGAAGTCCCTCGCCACCGCCACGGCGCACTTGAAGGACTTCGGCCAGAGCCTCCCCCGCACCCTCGTCTGGGGCTCGGCGTGGGACGCGGCCCGCGACGGCGAGACCCCGGCCCGCGGCTACGTGGAACTGATCTTGGCCAACATCGCCGAGGAATCCGATTCCTCCGTCATCCTGGTCCAGCTCCGCCAGCTCGCCACGACGCTGAACTTCTACGTCGCCGCGGAGCACAAGGAAACCACCGCGACCGCCGCCGCGGACCGGCTCTGGGAGCTTGCCTCCCGCGTCCCGGCCGGTTCCGACGCGCGGCTGCAGTTCGTGAAGTCCTACGCCCTGCTGGCCCGCAGCGCCTCCCAGCTGGACACCGTCGCCGGGCTGCTCGACGGTTCGCAGGTGCTGGCCGGCCTCACCGTGGACCAGGACCTGCGCTGGGAGCTGATCGCGTCCCTCGTGGCCGGCGGCCGGGCAGGGCAGGAAACGATCGATGCCGAGCTGGAGCACGACAACACCGCCACCGGCCAAAACGCGGCTGCCCTGGCCAAGGCAGCCATCCCCACCGCCGAGGCCAAGGCCGCGGCCTGGGAGTCGATTGTGGTCAAGGGCGAACTGTCCAACGCGCTGCAGGGTTCCGCGGTCGCCGGCTTCACCCGGGTGCTGGACACCTCGCTGCTGGAGCCGTACGCGGAGAAGTACTTCGCGGCCGTCCCGGGCATCGTCAAGGACCGTACCCACGCGCTGGCCCAGCAGATCGTCGTCGGCCTCTACCCGGCGCAGCTGACCACGCAGGAAACCGTTGACCGCACCGACGAGTTCCTAACCTCGCTGCCGGAGGAGAGCGCGGCACTGCGCCGGATGATGCTGGAAAACCGCGACGGCGTCGCCCGCGCCCTGCGCGCCCGCGCCGCGGACGTCTAGGCACGGCGGCGGGCTGACCCCCGCAGTTCAGGACCCCGGCACCGCATGGCGGCGCCGGGGTCTTGGCGTTTTCGCGCCGCTAGACTGGCGGCATGAGCCTCGACGAGCACCACTACGCGCTGACCGTCCGGTGGACCGGGAACCTGGGCGAGGGGACCTCCTCCTACCGCGGCTACTCCCGGGACCACGACGTCGAGATCCCCGGGCTGCCGGTGCTCAAAGGCTCGGCGGACCCGACCTTTCATGGCGACCGGGAGCGGTACAACCCCGAGCAGCTGCTGCTGGCCGCGCTCTCGCAGTGCCACATGCTCTCCTTCCTCCATGTCGCCGTCAAGCACGGGGTGGTAGTGACCGGCTACGAGGACCGGGCCGAGGGCGTGATGCGGACCAACCGGGACGGCAGCGGCCAGTTCGAGTCGGTCACGCTGAAGCCCCGTGTCACGACGGCGGCTCCGGTGGCCGACGAGCTGATGGCGGAGCTGCACCACGGCGCCAATGCGGTGTGCTTCATCGCCCGGAGCGTCAATTTCCCGGTCCGGCATGAGCCCTCGGCGGCCGTCGATCCGGGTGTGGCTGCTCAGGCGGACTGAAACTCGGCCTCGAACTCCCGCAGCAGGCGGCGCTCGGCCGCCGGGCTCAGGCCGGCCCTGCGGTCCCGGTCGAGTCCGCGGCGGCGTTCGTCGACCAGGGTGTCGCTCAGTGTCTCGGTCCACGGGCGCACATTCATCCCGGCGGCCCGCGTCGCTGCGTTGCTGCGGGCGGCGAAGCCGTCGTGGCCTGGCGGGAGCCAGAGCGGCAGCGAGTCCGGCCCTGCCCAGTAGTTCGCCCCGCGTGCGGCCAGCCAATCGGCTGGAGCGGCCGCCACGTCGGCGCTTGACCCGGCGAGCCGCCTAGATTCTTCGAGGTATGCGGCAAAGGGCACCGGCTCGTCGACGGCGTTCAGCGCCCCCGTGACGCCGGCCGCGGCCGCTGTGAGCACCCAAGCGGCCAGGTCGCGGACATCGATGACCTGGGTGGGGTCGGCGGGAATGTCAGGCGCCAGCACCGGGCCGGAGTCCCGGGCGAAGCGGGCGGGCCAGTAGCCGTAGCGGTCCGACCCGTCCCCGGGTCCCCCGATCAGCCCGGCGCGGCACAGGTGCGCCTTGCCCGCGGCGAGTTTCGCCGTCGAGAGTTCAATCGCCGACTTCGCCTCGCCGTAGGTTTCCGGGGTCGCCTCGGCGCCGGGCGCCAGCGGGGCCAGCACGGCGGCGTCCTCGGCCGCACCCGGGACGGAATGGTCTGCGTAGACCGAGCAGCTGGAGACAAACGTCCAGTGCCGCGCGCTGGTAGCCAGGGCTTCGAGCGCCTCCAGCGCGTACCGGGGGTCCCTGGCCACCTCGACGACGGCGTCCCACTCCCCCGCATGGACGGCCCCGGCGTAGGCGGCGGGGCCCCGCGAGCGGTCCGCCTGCAGCCACGTGGCCCCCTCAGGCGGGGCGGACTGTGTGCCGCGGGCCAGGCACATGACCTCGTGGCCGGCGTCGACGGCCTGTCGGACGATTTCTGCTGAGAGGAAGGCGGTACCGCCGAGGACCAGGATGCGCATGGTGCCACGCTACGGCGCTAATGTTGAGGCTGAACAGAGTCTTATGCGCCCGGCGAACGCGGGCGCGCGAAGGAGCACACCGCGCTGATGTACCGCCTGACCTCCGCCGAGTCCATCACGCCGCCGGACATTTCGGCCGTCAACCTGCCGGGCGTCCTGATCAGCATCGGCGTCGGCGTAGCCACGTGGCTGGTGGCGTCCTTCGTGATCGCCGGGATCACCAAAAGCGTCGCCGCAGGAACCTCGTTCTTCAAAAAGCCCCACTTCCGCTGGGTTGCCCCTGCCTTGCGTGCGCTGGACCATCAGCGGCGCGAACAGCGTGCCAACACCATCGGCTCGTTGCTCAACAGCGTGGCGAGCGTGCTCGTCGTCATCATCACGGTGATGTACGTCCTGCAGAACCTCAACGTGAACATCGCCCCGCTGCTGACCAGCGTCGGCATCCTGGGCGTGGCCATCGGTTTCGGCGCGCAGCAGCTGATCCGGGACTTCCTGGCCGGCATCTTCATTACGATCGAGGACCAGTACGGGATCGGTGACGTGATCGAAACCTCCGAGGTAGTGGGCACGGTGGAGTCCATGGGGCTGCGCATCACCAGGGTCAGGGCCGAGGACGGCACCATCTGGTACCTGCGCAACGGCGAGATCCTGAGGGTGGGCAACCGCTCCCAGGGCACCTATGTTTCCCCCGACAGCCCACCGGCGGACGACGCCGGATCAGCACCCCAGCAACAGGCCGGAGAATAAGAATGACGATCCCCACCGCCGGCGAACCCCGCCAGCCCAAGCAGCTGATGCAGAACGATCCCTTCAGCCAGCCCGGCTACACGGACAACTTCTACGACGCCGTCGGCGGCCACGAGACCTTCGTGAAGCTCATCGACGTGTTTTACGACGGCGTCGCCACTGATCCGCTGCTGCGCCCGATGTACCCGGAGGAAGACCTCGGCCCGGCCAAGCGCCGCTTCCTGATGTTCCTCGAGCAGTACTGGGGCGGTCCCACCACCTACGGCGAGGAGCGCGGCCACCCGCGGCTCCGGATGCGGCATCAGCCGTTCCGCGTCACGCCCGAAGCCAAGGACGCCTGGCTTCACCACATGCGCACCGCCGTGGACGCCCTGGAGCTGCCGCCCCTTTACGAGGGCACCCTCTGGGACTACATGGAACGCGCCGCGCTCTCCATGGTCAACAGCCCCTCTGGGGCCTAAGGGCTCCCTAGCGCTGCAGGCGCGGAGCGGCCAGCCACGCACGAATATTCCCCGCGACATGCAGGAGAACGGCGACGACGAGGAACGCGGCGAGCACCTGCGCCGTCGTCGTGAGCGCGGCGCCCCACCCGCCCTCGAGGGTCGGATCGAGGAAGTCGTAGACGTACCAGCCGTCGATGCCACCGCGCACCCACGAGAAGATGAAAAAGGCGGCCGGATAGCCGAGCCACGCCAGAGGACGCCACCAGCTGCCACGGACCGTCCTGGTGACCAGCAGCCAATCCAACGCGGCGAACAGCGGAGCCAGACGGTGGTGCACGAGCTGGGGCCAGTACATATCCAGGCTCCACCACGGCTCGTCCGGCGGAGCCACAAGGACCACGTAGATGATGCCCGTCATCACCAGGTACAAAGCCAGCGCACCCGACAGGCTGTCCCACCAGTGCGGCAGCCGGACCCGCGGCCGGGCAGCCGCGACCACCAGCACCAGCCCGAGGGCAAGGTTCGATTGCACCGTGAATTCGGAGTAGAGCTGGGCGACATCCACGTCGTTGCCAGGGCGCGTCGCATCGTATGTCTTCTGGACAAGGGCGACGAGCACCAGGACACCCACCGCGAAGCGCAGCGCCCGGATCCAGCCGCGGTCCGGATGTAAGGCCCGGTTGAAACGGGGGTGCCGCTCGACAGGTGGATCCAGCACGGACAGGCTGCTCATGCGCCAAGTGTCACAGAGGCGGCAATGCCGGCACACTGGGGCGCCCGGCCTGGTTTTAGAGATGGAAAGACCCCGGAGGCACTTGGGGGAATGTCTCCGGGGTCTTTCTGCCCCAATAATACCCGGCCGGGTATCCGTCGGCAAGCGTTTCGTCTGCCGTGTGCGGGCACCCCGGACAGTAGGGTGAACCCATGCTGATTATCCGAGAGGAACGTAGCGAAGACCGGCCCGCCCTTGCAGCGCTGAGGGCAACGTGGGCCGCGGAGCAGGATCCCGGGCTTGTCGACGATCCGGATTTCGAAGACGTGTACAGCGGCTGGATGGATGCCAACCCGCGGAAGTTCTTTGTTGCCGAGCGGGACGGCGAGCTTGTCGGGATGCTCAACCTGCTGGTCTTTGAGCGGATGCCCAAACCCGGGAAGGACCCCTCCCGCTGGGTCTACCTGGGGAATGTCTACGTGCTGCCGGCCTTCCGGAATGCCGGCATCGGAGCGCAACTGGTCGAAGCCGCGATTGAGTTCTCGCAGGGCATCGAGGCGGCACGGATGGTGCTCTCGCCGTCGCCGGCTTCGCGTACCTTCTACGCGAGGCTGGGTTTCCAGCCCGCCGCGGAGCTGAACATCCTCCGGTTCTGAAGTGAGCCCCGGCTAGGCGCCGTCGGCGGACAGCGCCGACTGGAGTCCTGAGCCGGCGCGGACCAGGACGTGTCCGCGGGCGCTGCTGAGCCGGTACCACCGGCCTGCCCGGAAGAGGCTCTGTTCGCCGTCGGCCAGGAAACCAAGGGTCAGCGCGGCGAACGCGGCCCCGGCGGGCAGTCCCCCGGCGTCGGGCAGCGGCCGGCCCCAGACGGTGGCCCGCGCGTTGTTGACGATCAGGGCGCCCGGCTTGTCCGGGATTATGGCGGCGATCTCGGTGATCCCGGCTTCCGCTGCCTGCCGCAGGGCCGCGTCCGGCAGGGCGCCCAGCGGTTCCCACCCCGTGCGGGGAGCGCCGACGCCGGCCCACGATTCGGTGACGGTCATCGGCGGCACCGGCAGTTCGACGTCATCGGCAACTGCGCGTGCCAGCCGGTCTAGCACGGCTGCGAGCGGGACCGTCACGTCGAGTTCGGCCGACCGGGCCAGGGCCACGGTCCGGAGCCCCAGGATGGTGGGGGTCGACTCCCCCAGCAGGCGGGGCCGGAGCACGCAGACGTAGGCGGCCAGGACCGGCCCGGACGCGGTCAGCCGGATGGCGCCGTCGTCGACCGCCCGGGCCCGGGTTGCGAAGGTGCGCAGGTCGTCAAGGTCGCGGGGATCGGTGAACTGCAGGGGCTGGGTGAGGACGTCAGACACAATCTTGACTCTACCGGCTGTGCCTCTTTTGAGCGGTGCCGGGGTGCCGTCTAGAGTCAAACCATGACTGAAGCCGAAGCCGGATTGCAGGCGCTGCCCATCGAGGACCCCACCTCCTCGCTCATCCAACTCCTGACCCTCGGCGAGCTGGAGGGCGCGCGGACGGACGAGGACATCTTTATGGGCCCGTCCCAGAAGCAGCCGCGGCAGCGTGTGTTCGGCGGCCAGGTCCTGGCGCAGTCCCTGGTGGCCGGCAGTCGCACCGTCCCGGAGGGCCGCGGCGTGCACTCCATGCACGGCTACTTCCTCCGTCCCGGCGACGCCAACAAGCCCATCACCTTCGGTGTCCAGCGGCTGCGCGACGGCCGGTCGTTCTCCGCACGGCGGGTTCACGCGTACCAGGAGGGCATGCCCATCCTGTCGATGATCGCGTCTTTCCAGGACGAGGACGAGGGCATCGAGCACCAGACCGAGATGCCGGCGGGCATCCCGGACCCGGAATCGCTGCCGAGCACTGCCGACCTGCTGGGCAAGTACGACCACCCGGTGGCCCGGCACTGGGCCTATGAGCGGCCTTTCGACATCCGGCACGTGGATCCGGCCCTGTATGTGTCGGCGAAGGGTCCCAAGGAGGCCCGGAACGCGGTCTGGATGCGCACGTTCGGGCCCATGCCCGACGACCCGGAGATGCACCGCGCAGCGCTGGCCTACGCGAGCGACTACACCCTGTTGGAGTCCGTGCTGCGCCGGCACGGGATGAGCTGGATTACTCCGGGCATGTCCGTCGCGAGCCTGGACCACGCCATGTGGTGGCACCGGCCGGTCCGGGTGGACGAGTGGCTGCTCTACGTCCAGGAGTCCCCCAGCGCCCAAGGCGCCCGCGGCCTCGCCACCGGCAAGATCTTCAGCCGCGACGGCCGGCACGTGGCCACCGTGGCGCAGGAAGGCATGATCCGCGTGCCGACGGACTTCAAGAACAAGGTCAAGGGCGCAGTGCAGACGAAGGTGCTGCAGCACCAGATGCGCAAGGCCGACCGCGCCTGAGCGGCACCCACAAAGAAGGCCGGCTCCCCAGTGTGAACTGGGGAGCCGGCCTTTTTCTGTGGCCGTCGCGGGCCCGGCGGGATCTAGTCGCGGGTGAGGCGGCGGTGGGTCACGCGGTGTGGCTTGGCCGCGTCGGGGCCGAGGCGCTCGATCTTGTTCTCCTCGTAGGATTCGAAGTTGCCCTCGAACCAGTACCACTTGGAGGGGTTCTCCTCGTCGCCTTCGTAGGCCAGGATGTGGGTCGCCACCCGGTCCAGGAACCAGCGGTCGTGCGAGACCACGACGGCGCAGCCCGGGAATTCGAGCAGGGCGTTTTCGAGGCTGCTGAGGGTTTCGACGTCGAGGTCGTTGGTCGGTTCGTCGAGGAGCAGCAGGTTTCCGCCCTGCTTCAGGGTCAGCGCCAGGTTCAGGCGGTTGCGCTCACCGCCGGACAGCACCCCGGCCTTCTTCTGCTGGTCCGGTCCCTTGAAGCCGAACGCGGCAACATAGGCGCGGGACGGCATTTCGACCTGGCCGACCTGGATGAAATCGAGCCCGTCGGAGACGACCTCCCAAAGGGTCTTGTTGGGGTCGATGCCGCCGCGGCTCTGGTCCGCGTAGGAGATCTTGACCGAATCGCCGATTTTCAGCTCGCCGCCGTCGAGGGGCTCCAGCCCGACGATGGTCTTGAACAGCGTGGTTTTGCCCACGCCGTTGGGGCCGATGACACCGACGATGCCGTTGCGCGGCAGCGTGAAGGTCAGTCCGTCGATCAGGGTGCGGTCCTCGAAGCCCTTCTGCAGGTTCTTGGCCTCCAGGACCAGGCCGCCCAGGCGCGGTCCCGGCGGAATCTGGATCTCCTCGAAGTCGAGCTTGCGGGTGCGGTCGGCCTCGGCAGCCATTTCCTCGTAGCGGGCGAGGCGGGCCTTGGACTTGGTCTGGCGGCCCTTGGCGTTGGAGCGGACCCATTCGAGTTCCTCAGCCAGGCGTTTGGCCTGCTTGGCGTCCTTCTTGCCCTGGATCTCCAGGCGGGCGCGCTTCTTTTCGAGGTACGTGGAGTAGTTGCCCTCGTACGGGTACAGGTGGCCGCGGTCCACTTCGGCGATCCATTCGGCCACGTGGTCGAGGAAGTACCGGTCGTGGGTAACGGCCAGGACGGCGCCGGGGTAGCTGGAGAGGTGCTGTTCGAGCCACAGGACGCTCTCGGCGTCGAGGTGGTTGGTGGGCTCGTCAAGGAGCAGCAGGTCCGGCTTCTGGAGCAGGAGCTTGCAGAGCGCGACGCGGCGGCGCTCACCACCGGAGAGCAGAGTGACGTCGGCGTCGGCCGGCGGGCAGCGCAGGGCGTCCATGGCCTGCTCGAGCTGGGAATCGAGGTCCCAGGCGTCGGCGGCGTCGATGGCTTCCTGAAGCTGGCCCATCTCTTCGAGGAGGGCGTCGTAGTCAGCGTCGGGGCTGGCCATTTCTTCGGAGATCTCGTTGAAGCGCTGGATCTTGCCGTAGATCTCGCCCACGCCTTCCTGGACGTTGCCCAGAACGGTCTTCTCCTCGTTCAGCGGCGGCTCCTGCAGCAGGATGCCGACGGTGTAGCCGGGGCTCAGCCGGGCTTCGCCGTTGGAGGGAGTGTCCAGGCCGGCCATGATCTTGAGAATGGTGGACTTACCGGCACCATTCGGGCCAACAACACCAATTTTGGCCCCCGGGAAGAAGGACATGCTCACGTCGTCGAGGATAAGTTTTTCGCCAACGGCCTTACGGGCCTTGGTCATTGTGTAGATAAATTCCGCCATGCCTACAAATCTAGTGCTTACACCGGGATAACTCACATTCCCGGTGCCGCACGCCGGAGCCCTGCACCCGGCGCGCGGGGCAGGCGCCACGGGCCGATAACCGCGGCTCAGGCGGCGGCCTCCTTCAGCTCACCGGTCTCCTCGTCGAACTCCGGTTCGTCATCCTGGGAGTGGTCTGCGGCGTCGTCCCGGTCCGCATCCGGCCCGCGGTCGGCGTCGTCCGGCGCGTCGGGCACGCCCTCCCCGCGGTTGGCGGCCGCGGTTTCCTGGCCCGGCACCGGGCCGTTGCCGGCGTTCCGGGTGAAGTTTGCGGACCCCCACATCAGATCGTGGCCGACGGACTCGGCGTCTATTTCCGCCACGTGGTAGATGCGGCCGTCCTTTTCCCAGCTGCGCATCTTGAGCCGGCCTACGACGATGACCCGCTGGCCTTTCTTGATGCTGCAGCCCATGTTTCCGGCCAACTGGCGGTAGCCCTGCACCGTAAACCAGTTGGTGTTGCCGTCCACCCAGGCGTTGGCCGACCGGTCGAAGCGCCGCCCGGTGGAGCCGAGCCGGAAGTTGGCCGTGGCGACGCCACCCGGCGTCGTGGACGTCTTGATCTCCGTGGCCACGAAGCCGCGGACCGTGATGCTGTCATTCATTGCGCTGTCCTGTCTCGATGAGTCTTGCTGGCCATCCCAGCTTCACGCCGGGGCCGGGCCAGCGGCAGGGCCCACCTGCGCTATGTGGACAAACCCACGGGCAGCCGGCGGGTCTCCAGCCGAAGCAGCCTCTCGCGAAGCGGCGACAGGCATGCGGGAATCTCCGGGCGCCCTGACCGGCGGCGCCCACCGGGCACTGTAAACTTCTTGAGGCGTCCCCCGGCAGCAGCCGGACGGCGCGCCACACGCGCCCCAGTAGCTCAGGGGATAGAGCAGCGGCCTTCTAATCCGCCGGTCGGGGGTTCGATTCCCTCCTGGGGCACAAAAGTGCGGCTCTGGCCGCGGATCATCCGCCGGCCAGAGCCGCAACCACCTCATTTCACGGCGCCGGCCGTCAGCCGGTCAGATCCATTTGTTGTGCCGGAACGTCAGGTAGAGCCCCAGCCCCATCGCCAGCATCAGCCCCAGGGCCATGGGATAGCCGAAGACCCAGTCGAGCTCAGGGATCAGGCGGAAATTCATACCGTAGATCGAGGCGATGAGCGTCGGGGCGAAGAGGATGGCGGCCCAGGATGAGATCCGCTTCGTCTGCTCGTTCTGGGCGATGCTCGATTCCGTCAGCAGCCGCATTTCGTCGTTCTGCCGCTGCGCCACGAGCGCGGCGTTGACCGCGAGCGCATTCTGCAGCAGGGCCCGGAATGCCGTGATCCGTTCGCTCAGGCGCAGCACATGGTCCAGGACGTCCCGGAAGTGGTCCTGCAGTTCGGGCCCGGGCACCCGGTTGGGGCTGCCCGCCCTGAGCGCCTGCAGTATCGCGGTCAGCGGAGCCGTGGCGCGCTGGAACATGATCACCTGCCGCGAGAGCTCGTAGATCCGGCGGGAGACGCCGGGATCGGCGGCAAAGAGCTCATCCTCGATCTCGTCGACGTCGTTCTCCAGGCCGGCGGCCACGGGCTCGTACTCATCAACCACCTGGTCCAGGATGGCGTACAGTACGGCGTCCGGGCCGAGGGCCAGGAACTCGGGCTCGGCTTCCATCCGGCGCCGTACCCGGGCCAGGTCCGGTGATTCGGCATGGCGGACGGTCACCACAAAGTCGGGGCCGGTGAAGACGTGGATCTCGCCGAATTCGACTTTCTCCACCTCGTCCAGGTAGCGGGCCGGCCGCAGCACCAGGAACAGGGTGTCGCCGTAGTGCTCGAGTTTGGCGCGCTGGTGGCCGGCGAGCGCATCCTCCACCGCCAAATGGTTCAGGTCGAATTCCTCGGCCACCGAGCGGAGCTCCGGGGCGTCCGGGCGGTAGAGCCCGATCCAGGCCATCCCCTGGCGTTGCCGCAACAGGAAATAGGTCTCGTCCAGGTCCTCCGGGTCCGCGGTCCGGTACCCGTCCACGTAAACGGCGTTGTCGACGATCGTCACGGCCATGCCTCCTCGCCTGAACCGCCCGCTCAGGGCGGCCCCTTGGCTGTGACGCTATACCGTCCCACGCCGGCTGCCAACCGCACGTGCGCCCGCCCGGTCGTCAGTACCCTTAGTATTGGACTGACAAACGGGATATTGGGAATGCCCGACAGCCCGCCCGCAACCGAAAGGTACGGCCGCCATGACCCAGATACCCAGCGGATTCGATCCCCAGGAGCCGAAAGAAGGCCCGAGCCCGCAGTACCCAGCGACAACGGACGCCCCGCCCGGCTCCCGGGAGGAAACACTCCCCGCGGCAGCGTCAACGTCGCCGTCGTCCGCCCCGGGACCCCGTCAGGTCACCCGCGCGGGCATGGTCTGGGCCGCCGTTGCCAGCGCACTCGTGGTGCTGGTCCTGCTCATCGTCTTCATTCTGCAAAACCAGGTCTACGTCCAAGTGAAGTTCTTTGGCCTCGAAGGCTCGGTTCCGCTCGGAATTGCCCTCTTCATTGCCGCGGTCGGCGGCGGCGTGCTGGTCGCCATCGCCGGAGCGGCACGCATCATTCAGCTGCGGCTTGCAACCCATCGTCAACGCGTCCGGCTGGCTGGCCAAAGCACACGGACCCGCTGATAACCCGCGGCCCGGCGTAGTTCACCCGCCCTAGGGCAGCGTCAGGATCTTCGGGCCGTCGGCCGTGATCGCGACCGTGTGCTCGCTGTGCGCTGCCCGGCGTCCGTTGGCCGAGCGGAGCGTCCACTCGTCCTCGTCGTGGTAGTAGTCGTCCTTGCCGCCGAGGATCAGCATGGGTTCGATCGCGATGACGAGCCCCTCGGTCAACTTGATGCCCCGGCCGGGACGGCCTTCATTGGGCACGGGCGGTTCCGCGTGCATGGTTTTGCCGATGCCGTGGCCTCCGTGGTCGGCCAGCAACCCGTAGCCCGCCCGGCGTGCCGCGCCGCCGATCGCGTAGGCCAGATCGCCCATTTTGTTGCCGATGCGCGCGGCTTCGATGCCGCGTGCCAGCGCTTCCTCGGTGGCGGCGATCAGCGCCTGGTCCACCGGTTCCGCCGTGCCCACGATGAAGCTGATGGCCGCGTCGCCGCACCAGCCCTCGAGGAAAGCGCCGCAGTCCACACTGAGCAGGTCGCCGTCGGCCAGCCGGTAGTCGTTGGGGATGCCGTGGACCACGGCGTCGTTAACGGACGTGCAGATCACGCCGGGGAACGGCACCGAGGCCCAGCGTGGACGGTAGTTCAGGAAGGCCGGGATGGCCCCTTCCCCGGCGATCGTCTCCGCAGCCAGCTCGTCCAGTTCCTTCAGGGACACGCCGACGGCGGCCGCGTCTCGGACGCGTTCCAGCGTGGTGGCCACAACCCGGCCGGCTTCGCGCATCAGGGCAATCTCGGCGGGGCTCTTGATCATCGACATGCCCTAACTCTAGGGCCGGCGGGTGCGTGGCTAAAGTGGTCTCATGGCCCCCGCTGAACTGATCTCCACCATCCGGTCCCGGCTGCAGGCGGCGGCCGATCCTCTCCGGGCGGCAGGGGCCCGGGCGTACATGAAGTCCGAGATGCCTTCGCTGGGGGTCCGCGTTCCGGAGGTCCGGCGGATCGTCAAAGCCGCCGCCAGGGAGCTGCCTCCCGGCTCCCTGGCGGAGCTGCAGTCGGCGGTCCTGGAGCTGTGGCGCGGAGCGCGCTGGCGGGAGGAGCGCTACGCGGCCATCGATCTGGCCGGCCTTCGGCTGGCCGGCGGCGCGCTCGGCATGCTCCCGCTGTACGAGGAGATCATCCGGACCGGCGCCTGGTGGGATCTGGTGGACGGGGTCTCCCACCGGCTCTGCGAACTGCTGCAGACCCACCGGGAAGACATGTCGCCGGTGCTGCTGCGCTGGAGCACGGATCCGGACTTCTGGATCCGGCGGTCCGCCATCACCGCCCAGCTGGGGGCGAAGGCCGCCACCGACCGAGCCCTGCTGGCCGCTGTCATCGAGGCCAACCTGGCCGATTCCGAGTTCTTCATCCGGAAGGCGATCGGCTGGGCGCTGCGCGATTTTTCCGCCACCGACCCGGAATGGGTGCGCGCGTTCGTACAACAGCACTGGGATCAGCTCAGCCCGTTGTCGCGCACGGAAGCGCTGCGGAAACTTCGTGCGGACGCCTAGATGACCGGACGGGTGGTGACCGGCTCCGCCGGCTTGCTGAAGAGCTGTTTGGTTTTCGGGTCGAGGAAGATCAGGTACAGCGCAAAGAGCAGCGCGATAATGGCCGCGGCGTTGCGGGCCAGCGCAAGGGCAAGGCCCAGGTCCTCGGTCTGCAGGTACGGGAAAACCTCCAGCTGGTCCGAAATGGCGTAGACCATAAAGAAGGACACGATGAAGTACACGGCCTTGACCTGCCAGTCGTCACGGATGCCGGTGACCGCAAACAGCGGGATGAGCCAGACGACGTACCAGGACTGGATCATCGGTGCCAGGACCACGACGGCGGCAAAGGCCAGCGTCAGGCGGCGCATCAGGCGGTCGAAGTCGCCCCGGAAGATCTGCCAGGCGACGACGCCCAGCGCAAGCAGCTTCCCGGCGTCGTACACCCACTTGGCCATCCCCCAGCCGTCCAGGCTGAAGGCATTGAAGATCGAGGCGACAATGAGCCCGAGCAGCCCGACCGGCGCGTACCAGATCCAGATGCTGCCCGGGGCGGAGAGTCCGTTGATCCAGCCGAAGCCGAACCCGTTGACCAGGCTCATCCCGTACAGCAGGGCCAGGCTGATGCCCGCGGTGAGCGCCCAGAAGACGAATTTGCGCGGCCAGCCGGCATTTTTGCCCGCCCACAACAGGCCGATGAACGGCAGGAACACGATCGTGATGGGTTTGACCGAGATGGAGAGCGTGACGAGGACCAGGCCAAAGAGCACCCGTTTCGTGGCGCAGTAGTAGAGCCCGGCGAGGGCGAGGCCGATCATCAGGGCGTCGTTGTGCACGCTGGCGATGAAGTTGGTCAGGAACAGGGGGTTGGCGGCGGTGAGCCAGAGGGCGCGGTGCGGGTTGACGCCGTGGAGCTCGGCCAGTTTCGGCACGTAGACCACGCAGAGCACAATGCCGGCCAGGGCCGCGAGCCGGAACAGCATGATGCTGGCCTCGGGATGGACGTTGGTGGACCAGACCACGAGCTGCTCGATCCAGAGGAAGAGCTGCCCGTACGGCACCGGCGCCTCGGTCCACATCTTGTCAGCGCCGAGCTGGAAGTAGTTGGAGAGCGCCGAGATGCCGTTCTCGTAGGGGTTGAAGCCCTCCACCATCAGGCGGCCCTGCCCGATGTAGGCGTAGACATCGCGGCTGAAGAGCGGGACGGAGAACATCATCGGCAGCCCCCAGGCCGCCACCGCGAGCAGCGTCGCCTTGCGCGCGCCCGCGCCCCAGTGCCGCACGCGCTGCCCCAGCCGGAGCCAGGCCCGTACCAGCAGCATTCCGCCGACGGCCAGCAGCACAATGCTCAGTCCGACGCCGACGGCCTCGGTGCGCATCCAGATGAACAGGGGCAGCCGGCGCAGTTCGGAGACCGGGGCGAGCCAGCCGACGCCGAGCGACCCGACCGCCATAAACACGGATCCGAGGAATCCGGAGAGGATCGGCGAGGCGGCGTTGTCCACATCCGCAACCCCTGCCTTCGGGGAGGTGCGGGACGTACCGACAGCCGTTTGCCCCGCCGCAGGTACAGGCGCCGTCATCTCAGGGTCGTCCAATCTGTTGTGGAGCTGGTTTGGCCCGCATCCGGCCCGAAAGGCAGTGAGGGGGCGCGCCGCGATGACGAAAATCTTCGAAGGCCGCGTTGCCAAAATCCTAGCACCGGACCGCTCAGGTGCGCCGGAACGGTAGGCTGGGCGGGTGCCTATATCTAATGAACGCATCGTGTGGATCGACTGCGAAATGACCGGCCTGGACACCAAGAACGACGCCCTGATCGAGGTGGCCGCCCTGGTGACGGACTCGGAGCTCAACATCCTCGGTGACGGCGTCGACGTCGTGATCAAACCCGACGACGCCGCGCTTGCCCAGATGAACGACTTCGTGCGCGACATGCACACCCGTTCCGGGCTGCTGGCCGAACTCCCCCGCGGCAAGACCATGGCCGAAGCGCAGGCCGTTGTGCTGGAGTACATCAAGAAGTGGGTGCCGGACCCGAAGAAGGCCCCGCTGGGCGGCAACTCGGTGGGCACCGACAGGGTGTTCCTGGTCCGCGACATGCCCGAACTGGTGGAGCACCTGCACTACCGCGTGATCGACGTCAGCACCATCAAGGAGCTCTCCCGGCGCTGGTACGCCCGGGCGTACTTCCAGTCCCCCGCCAAGCTCGGCGGCCACCGGGCCCTGGGCGACATCAAGGATTCCATCGACGAGCTCCGCTACTACCGTGAGGCGGTCTTTGTGCCGCCCCCGGGTCCCGACAGCGCCACCGCGCAGCGGATCGCAAAGTCCGTCATGGCGGCTGCCGCATCGGACGCGGAATCGTCAGCGGACGACTCAGCGCAAGCACGGGCGGCAGCACCCGCGGAGTAATCTGCACCACGTTTGGGGAAAATTTCCGCGAATTCGGGGAAATTGGCAAAACCACCCCCAAGGAGCAGGTAAGCTATTTGTCGTTGCCTTTCCAGACAGCCGGTTCGCCGGTGGTCACGGCGGGGCACATGGTGGGCGTAGCTCAGTTGGCAGAGCGCCTGGTTGTGGTCCAGGAGGTCGCGGGTTCAACCCCCGTCGCTCACCCTCACCAAGGACGGCAGAATTGTCCGACCTTGCCAAAGGCCGCACCGGTTATCCGGTGCGGCCTTTGTTGTCTGTCCAGATTGTGTCTGTCCAGCCTTGTCTGTCCAGTGTTGTCCGTCCACGGAAGGAATCTCATGAAGCGCCAGCTCTTTGAAGAAGACCACGAGATGTTCCGTGGGATGGCAGCGGAGTTCAACTCCCGGGCGGTTGCCCCGCACTACGCCCAGTGGGACCAGGACCACATGATGCCCCGCTCGCTGTGGACTGCGGCCGGTGAGCAGGGCCTGCTGGGCCTCGCCGTGCCCGAGGAGTTCGGCGGCATGGGCATGGCCGACTACCGGTTCCGCGCAGTGCTGGACGAGGAATTCGCCCGGAGCAACCACCTAGCCGTCGGCCTGGCCTTCCACCTGCACGATGACCTGGTCCTGCCTCACCTGCTGGCGTACGGCTCCGATGACCTCAAGAGCCGCTGGCTGCCCGGGATGGTCTCCGGTGAAACGGTCACCTCCGTCGCCTGGACCGAGCCCGGCGCCGGGTCGGACCTGCGCGGCATCCGCACTAAGGCCGTGCGCGACGGCGATGACTGGCTGATCACCGGCCAGAAAACGTTCATCGGCAACGGCATTTCCGGCGACGCCTCGCTGGTCCTTGCCCGCACCGACGGCGGCACCGGGCGCGGCGGCCGCGACTCCTTCTCCCTCTTTATGGTGCGCAAGGGCGAGGGCTACACCACGGGCAACCAGCTGGACAAGATGGGCCTGAAGGCATCGGACACCGCGGAACTGTTTTTCGACAACGTCCGCGTCCCGCACACGGACCTCGTCGGCGAGGAGGGCAAGGGCCTGCAGTACGCCGCCGGGCAGCTCCCCCAGGGCCGGCTCGCGATCGCCGTGGCGAGCTCCGCCGTCGTCCGGGCCGTCTACGAGGCGACGGTCAACTACACGAAGGACCGCAATGCCTTCGGCGAGCGGATCATCGACTTCCAGAACACCCGCTTTGAACTGGCCGACATCCTCACCGAGGTTGAGGTCACCGAATCCTACGTTGACCGGGCCATCCAGGCCTTCAACGCCGGCGAGCTCGACGCCGGCTCCGCGGCCCGGGCGAAACTGTGGGCCTCCGAGCGGGCCAAGTCCGTCACCGACCGGTGCCTGCAGCTGCACGGCGGCTACGGCTACATCCTCGAGTACCCGGTGGCGCAGGCCTTCCTGGCGGCCCGGCTGCTGACCATCTTCGGCGGCACCAACGAAATCATGCGCGACGTCGTCGGCCGCACCATCGCGGACTGACCCCTCCGCCGCCAGCAACCCCCAGCACCAAAGGAACTCTTTCGACATGACAGTCCTTCCCATCACAATCTGGGGCGAACCCGTGCTGCACCGCCGGGCCGCCGAGGTTGAGGTCTTCGACGACGAACTCCGCACCCTGATCGCGGACATGTTCGAGACCAACGACGCCGCCAACGGTGTGGGCCTCGCCGCGCCCCAGGTCGGCGTGGGCAAGCGGTTGTTCGTGTACAAATACGAGAACGACGACGGCGCCCCGCCGTCCGGCGTCGTCGTCAACCCCGTGCTGACCCTCTCCAAGGTCTCCGGCGCACTTCCGGACCCGGACGAGGAAGAGGAAGGATGCCTGTCCTTCCCGGGCGGGCAGTACCCGCTCAAACGGGCCGAATGGGCGCGGGTCCAGGGTTTCGACGGCGACGGCAAGCCGGTCGAGTTCGAGGCGACAGGCTGGTTCGCCCGGGTGATCCAGCACGAATACGACCACCTCGACGGCAAGCTGTACGTCAACCGGCTGATCGACCGGTACTCCCGCAAGGCTCTGAAGCAGGCCAAGAAGAACGGCTGGGGTATCCCCGGGCTGACCTGGATGCCGGGCGTGGACCCGGATCCGTTCGGCCACTAGGTTCGCCAGAGACCGGCCCCGGACTATTCCGCGGCGGGTTTCAGCAGCTGGGCGGCGTGGTCCGGGACATAGCGGTACAGCTCGCGCGGTGGGCGGGTGTAATTGACGGCTCGCGGCCGCTCCGGCAGGGTCACGGGCTCGGTACGGACTTCGGTGTAGTCGATGCTGGAGAGCAGGTGGGCGATCATGTTGATCCTGGCCCGCCGTTTGTCCTCTGCCTCAACCACGAACCAGGGCGATTCCGCCGTATCCGTCTGCATGAACATGTCGTCCTTGGCCCGGGAATAGTCTTCCCAGCGCAGGATCGCCTCCCGGTCCATCGGCGAAAGCTTCCATTGCCGCAGCGGATCCTCCAGCCGGGCCCTGAACCGCCGTTCCTGCTCTTCGTGGCTGATCGAGAACCAGTATTTGAACATGAGGATGCCGTCCTGAATCAGCAGGCGCTCAAACACGGGGCACTGGGCCATAAAGCGCTTGTGTTCCGCGGGGGTGCAGAACCCCATCACGCGCTCGACGCCGGCACGGTTGTACCAGGAGCGGTCCATCAGCACGATTTCCCCAGCCGCCGGCAGTTGCTCGACGTACCGCTGGAAATACCATTCCCCGCGTTGCCGGTCGGTCGGAGCCGGCAATGCCACGATCCGGACCACCCGCGGGTTCAGGTACTCCGTGACCCGCTTGATCGCGCTCCCCTTGCCGGCGGCGTCGCGCCCTTCGAAGAGCACCAGCACCCGCGCACCGGTGCTGCGGACCCATTCCTGCAGCGCAACCAGCTCCGCCTGGAGCCGGGCCAGTTCGGCCTCATACACCCCGAGCGGTAGCCGGCCCGGCGCCTCCGGCGACTCCTTGGCGCCGGACTGGCCCGCCAGGTCCTTCCCGCCGGCCGCTATCCCGCCCGCCGCCTTGCCGGCGCCTCCCTTGCGATGTGCCATGGCTCCCACTCCGCTCGTGGCCGCGTACGTCCTGCCGCGTGTCCTGCCGCGCCCATTCTTGCCCAGCACCCTGCTCCGGGCTAGGGCCATCGGCCCGGGATGCGGCCGCGTCTCCTATGCTTGGGCTCATGGAAGCATCCCCATCGGCGCAGGTGTTGCCCATCCTCACGGTCACCGTGAACCCGGCCCTGGACATCAGCACCAGCACCGAACTGGTCGCCAGCGGCCATAAGCTCCGGTGCGGCCCCAGCCGGCTGGATCCGGGCGGCGGCGGCGTCAACGTGGCGCGGGTCGTGCAACGGCTCGGCGGACGCCCGCTGGCCATTTACACCGCCGGCGGTCCCACGGGCGAGGCGTACCGGCGGCTGATCGAAGCCGAACGCCTGCCCACCCTCGTGGTGCCGATCCAGGGCAGCACCCGGCAGGATTTCACGGTCGACGAGGCCTCCACAGGCAAGCAGTTCCGTTTTGTCCTCCAAGGACCGGAATTGAGTGAGTCCGAGTGGCGCCTCTGTTTAACGCTCGTGGCGGATTCCATCCAACCGGGCGGCTTCGTGGTGGCCAGCGGCAGCCTTCCGCCCGGGGTGCCGGATGATTTCTACGCAGAGGTGGCCCGGCTGTCCCGGGAACAGAATGCCCGCTGCGTGGTGGACGCCTCCGGACCGGCCCTGGCCGCCGCACTCTCTGAAGGGGTCTTCCTGATTAAGCCAAGCCGCCGGGAGCTCGGACTGCATTTCGGCATTACCCTGGACAGCGAGCAAAGCGAACTCGATGCCGCCATGGCGCTGGTGGACGATGGATCCACCGAGCTTGTTGCCCTGACCCTCGGCGGCCGAGGCGCGGTTCTCTCGTCCCGGGGCGGCACGCTCCGGCTGCCCGTGCCGCAGGTGGACGTGCGGAGTACCGTCGGCGCGGGCGACAGCTTCCTCGCGGCCTTTGTCCTTCGGCTGGCCCAGGGGCGCAGTCTGGCGGAGGCGTTCCGCTCGGCCGTCGCCGCGGGCAGCGCCACCGTCACGACGCGGGCCACCGAATTGTGCCACCGGGACGACGTCGAACGGCTGGAAGCGGAACTCGCGGCCCAGGACTTCGGAGCCTAAGCGGGAAAAGCTCAGCCGCGCTGGCATGATTTGCCGCATGGGGAAAACTACGACGCCGTTAGACTCAGCACCGCAAGCTCGCACTTTCAAGGATCCATCCGGCCGGGCGGTCTCGCTCGTGGTCTGGGCGGGCTGCGCCGTCGCCGTCGGCTGGCTGCTGCTCGCGGGCAGGACCGGTGCCGCCGCGGCGGCCGCGCCGTGGTTGGCGGTCCTGTCCCTGCTCGTCTACCTGACTCAATGGCGGCCGCGCCTGATCGTCGACGGCGACGGCTTTGAGGTGGTGAATGGCCTGCGCCGGCACCGGATCCCGTTCGCCGCGGTGGACGACATTGAAGTCCGCCACGCGGTGACGCTGACGGCCGGGCGAATAAGTACATCAGCTGGGGTGCTCCGACTCCGCCCAGTGCCTTCGCCGCAGGCTTCGAGCACGCCCGGGACTGGAAGCAGCGCCCCTTCGGATTGCTGCCGTCCAACGAGCGGATGAGGCACTCCGAGCCGGCGACCGGACGTGACGCGATCGTCAGAGCCTGGCAGGACGCCCGGCACGCCGACGGCGCGGCGGCCGGGGACTCCGCTGACCCCACGGTCACTTCGCGGTGGAACATACCTATGCTGATTCTGGGCGTGCTCCTCGCCGGCTGGTGCCTGGCCAAAGTGCTCCTCTGAGAGAAGACCCGCTTCTAGGGCAGCACTTTGTAGAGGTCAACGACCGTCTCGTCCGGCGGCGAGGCGAAGCCACCCTGGATGCCGGCCTGCATCTTTGGCATCAGAATGCCGTCGCGGAACTTCTCCCAGCTCTCCTTCGAATCGTGGACCGCCATGATGGTCCACCCACCGGCGGACGCGCCTCCGGCGTGGAAAATCTGTCCCTCCGGCAAGCGTCCTTCGCCGGGATGGACCGCCGCGATGGACGCCTCGTATTGTTCCTTGGTTCCGCCCGGGAAAAAGTGCACAACTCCGTAAGCCATTTTCTGCTCCTCAAATGGTGGACCCTGATGGTGGGTCCTAGCTGATAAACCCAGTGGTAGACCCGGTGGCTTCGACTGTCAATGAGCATGGGATTCGGGCCAGCAACACTCAGCGCGGCACCACCGTCTGCTGCCCTGGGCAGGCATCAAGGATCCGCTTCATGGCGTCTTTTTCGGCCGGGGTCACCCACAGCCCGTAGGCGGCCTTGACCGAGATCTGCCGGGCGACGTAGTGGCAGCGGAACACCTTGTTCGGCGGCAGCCAGCTCGCGGCGTCGGACGCGCCCTTGTCCTGGTTGGCCTGGCCGTCCGCGGCGATCAGGTTCAGCGGATCGTTGGCCAGGTGCTGTCTCTGCACGGCCGTCAGCTGCTGGGCGCCCTTTTGCCAGGCGTCCCCCAGCGCCACAACGTGGTCGATCTGCACCGCTTTGCTGGACTCGGCACCCCGCCGGAAATCGATGCTCCGGCCGGTGTAGGGCTCCCGGAACGAACCGGCGCCGATCCGGCAGCGGGAGCCCTCGGTGAAGGTGGCCCCGGCCAGGTCGCGGCGAAGAATGTCGTTGCGGGTGTCGCAGCCGTTGCGGTCGACGTCGAGCCAGGCCTGGCCGAAGGCGGTGCGCTCGTAGTTGTTCGCGGCTGCCCGGCCTTTGACCGGCAGCGTCGCCAAGACCTCGACGGCGCTCCCGCCCGGCACGGGCCGCACCGGGGTAACAGGCTTCATCCAGGCCCCCGCGAGGACGGGAGCCTCGGTGGGGCCGTCCGCTTGCGGCTCCCCCAGGGCAAACTGGCCGACGGTGAAGAACCAGCCGAGGGCGGCGAGCAGGGTTAGTCCCGCGGCGGCCAGCAGGGCCCAGGCCTGGCGGGATCGGCGTCGGGCACGCCGGAAATCGGTCCAGGTCGCGGTCACGGAAGGACCCTGGCGGGCTGGGAGCGCTGCACCACCACAGCGTAGGCCGGGCCACCGTCGCCGGGCCGGTTGTCCACAGTGTGGAGGACCGGTCCGGCGACACCGGAAAGGCTAGCGCTCAGGGGTCATTGTTCCCTGGTAACCCGGCGGAGGTCCTCCTCGGCGAGGGTCAGCAGCGCCTCCAACTGGCTGACGCGTGCGTCGTCGACCTCGCCGGCTTCGCGCTTGGCGCGGGCGTCGTCGAGGAGGCGCTTGGCTTCCTTGGCGTTCCGCCGTGCCACATCGAGGGCGTGTTCGAGGGTGGTTTCGTGTTCCAGAGCCGGGTTCTGTTCCATGGCTCCATTGTGGTTCCCTTTCCCGGCCGATTCCAGAGATTCGGCTGGGAAGGTCGCCACAGCAGGTTATCCGACCTCGACCGGCAGGCCGGCTGCTTCCAGCGTTGCGGCTGCATCCTTGGCGGGGAACGACGGCGGGTTTACGCCGGCCATTTCCTCCATGACACGGACCACCTGGCAGCTGTAGCCGAACTCGTTGTCGTACCAGACGTAGAGGATGACGTTCTTGTCGTTGGAGATGGTGGCGAGGCCGTCGACGATGCCGGCGCGGCGTGAGCCGACGAAGTCGGTGGAGACCACCTCGGGCGAATCGATGTAGTCGATCTGCTTCCGGAGGTCCGAGTGCAGGGACATTTCCCGCAGGTAGTTGTTGACCTCGTCCTTGGTGGTGCCGTTTTCCAGGCTCAGGTTCAGGATGGCCAGGGACACGTCCGGGGTGGGGACGCGGATGGAGCTTCCCGACAGTTTGCCAAGGAGCTCCGGCAGGGCCTTGGCCACTGC
The DNA here is from genome assembly GCF_059739345.1 of Arthrobacter sp. SlRoot2-15. Lineage (NCBI taxonomy): Bacteria > Bacillati > Actinomycetota > Actinomycetes > Micrococcales > Micrococcaceae > Arthrobacter > Arthrobacter sp. SlRoot2-15. Next base: position 3,318,857 of record NZ_AP046058.1, on the reverse strand, counting down.
CGTGGCGGCGCCGGTCTCGGTGATGACCATGTTCAGCGCGGCGGAGCGGCCGCGGCGGTCGCCCTTGTGGAAGTTGTCGATCAGGTTCTGGTCGTTGGTGAAGGAGTGGACCGTCTCCACGTGGCCGTGCACCACACCGTAGCGGTCATTGATCGCCTTCAGCACCGGGGTGATGGCGTTGGTGGTGCAGGAAGCTGCGGAGACGATCTTGTCCGAGTCGGTGATCGCGGTGTGGTTGATGCCGTGCACGATGTTCTTCAGCTCGCCCTTGCCCGGGGCGGTGAGGAGGACGCGGGAGACACCCTTGCTCTGCAGGTGCTGGGACAGGCCCTGGGCGTCGCGCCAGCGGCCGGTGTTGTCGACGACGAGTGCGTCGTGGATGCCGTAGGCGGTGTAGTCCACGGTGGCGGGGTTGTCCGAGTAGATGACCTGGATCTGGACGCCGTTGGCGGTGATCGTGTCGTTCTGGAGGTCCACCTTGATGGTGCCCTCGAAGGAGCCGTGCACCGAGTCGCGGCGCAACAGGCTGGCGCGCTTGGCCAGGTCGTTGTCCGAGCCGCGGCGCACCACGATGGCGCGCAGGCGCAGGCCGTGGCCGCCGCCTGCCTTTTCGATCAGGAGGCGGGCGAGCAGCCGGCCGATGCGGCCGAAGCCGTAGAGCACGACGTCGGTACTGGTGCGGTCATCGCCGCCACGCTTGCCGACGACGTCGGCCAGCTCGGCCCGCAGGAACTCGTCCAGGCTGACGCCGTCGCCCTCGGCGCGGTACTTCTCGGTGAGACGGGCGATGTCGATGGCAGCCGCGCCGAGCTCCAGCTTGGTGAGGGCGTCCAGCAGCGGCGCGGTCTCTTCGAGGCGCAGTTCTTCCTTGCTCATCCGGCGGGCGAAGCGGTGCGCCTTGAGGATGTTCATGGTGGATTTGTTGATCAGGCTGCGGCCGTGGATGGAGGTCACCACGTTGTTCTCACGGTACAGCCGGCCGATCACCGGAATCATGGCCTCGGCGAGCGCCTCCCGGCCCATCCACGTATCAAGACAAGAATCTGACGTCTGGCTCACAGAACTACCTTCCTAGAATCCACCGCATACGTCCTCGTATGCGGAAGTCGGCTGCCGGCGGATGTCCGGAACCTGGCGCTGCGGGAATTCGGTCCAGCCCGCGCACCTTTCTGCACCTATATGCATCGCAAAGAAAAAGCCACCGGCTGCGAACGCAGACCCGGCGGCAGAACTTCTACGTTCGCTATCCATTCTAGGGTGGCCTCCGCTACCCTACCGGCCGGTACGGGGTGAAATCACTCACACCCGATGTCCGCGGATAGGTACTTCCCCTGCCCTAGGATGGCCGGATGGGACTCATCGTTGCACTACTCGTCATTTGGCTCATCCTCTCGATCCTGGGCTTCGTCATAAAGGGCCTGCTCTGGCTGGCTGTGATCGGCCTGGTCCTCTTTGTCGCCACGGCGGCGTGGGGCTGGGTGAAGCGCAAGGCCAAGGCCTGAACCGAAATCTACGGCTGAGAAGGAGGGGCTGGCACCATACGGTGCCGGCCCCTTTTGTGTGGATGGACGGGTTGACCGATACGCCGGGTTCTGTGCTCCCGCGCTGTTACCGGCGCGGGAGTAGCGGCCATCCATCTACGGACGCCGTTGCCGACGCCCTCCAGCGGCCTACCCGGACACTCGGGCGGGCAGCCCTCAAACGTGTCCTGTCTGGCCTTGCTCCGGGTGGGGTTTACCTAGCCTTCCCGGTCACCCGGGAAGCTGGTGGTCTCTTACACCGCCGTTTCACCCTTACCTGCTCCCCGAACCGTGCGGACACGGCCCTTGGGCAGGCGGTCTCTTCTCTGTGGCACTGGCCTGCGGGTTACCCCGAGTGGGCGTTACCCACCACCCGCCCTGCGGAGCCCGGACGTTCCTCGAGCCACTTGCGTGACGCGCGGCCGCCTGGTCAACCCATCCGTTGTTCATTCTACGGTCTCCCCCGGGCAGGCCCGCCCTGCCGGCGCCTTTTGGCCCAGCCGGTGGGAGAATGGAAGCAGCTAACCCCGCTGAAGGAAGCGATTCGGATGGACATCACCGCCGTCGTCGTTTGGTTGCTCGTTATTGCCCTACTGCTCATCGTGGCCCGGATGTCGATCCGGATTGTGCGCCAGTACGAGCAGGGTGTGTTGTTCCGGCTGGGCCGGGTGATCGGGGTCCGGATGCCGGGCCTGCGCTTCATCATTCCGGTGATCGACAGGCTCCACCTCGTCAGCCTGCGGATCGTGACTATGCCGATCCAGTCGCAGGGCATCATCACCCAGGACAACGTCAGTGTCGACATCTCGGCGGTGGCCTACTACCGGGTGATCGATGCCGTGAAGTCGGTCGTGGCGATCGAGAACGTCGCGGCGGCGATCAACCAGATCGCCCAGACGACGCTGCGGAAAGTCGTCGGCCGGCACAGCCTGGACCAGACCCTGTCCGAGACGGAACACATCAACAGCGACATCCGCGAAATCCTCGACGCCCTCACGCTGGAGTGGGGCGTCGAGGTGACCCTCGTGGAGCTCAAGGACATCCAGCTGCCCGAAAGCATGAAGCGCGCCATGGCCCGGCAGGCCGAGGCCGAGCGGGAGAAGCGGGCCAAGATCATCGCCGCCGAGGGCGAGTCCATCGCGGCCACGGCCCTCGGCGAAGCGTCCGACACGATGATGGCGCATCCGCTGGCCCTGCAGCTGCGGAACCTGCAGTCCCTCGTGGAGATCGCCGTGGACAAGAACTCCACCGTCGTCTTCCCGGCCCCGCTGATGAGCACCATCGGCGAGCTGTCGGCCTTCCTGGCGCGTGAGAACCAGGCCGCACAGGCTGCGGCAACCCCAGCACGGCCCCCGCTGCCAGCACCGGCCGCGGTTTCCCCGGACTCCGTTCAGGGTCCAGTCCCCGCACCGCCCGCCAAGGTAGCCTGAGCCCCGTGCGCGGCTTGGGGGCGGCACTGCCACCGCCCGGCTTCCGCGCCTAAGATCAAGGGATGGATGAGCCGCTGCTTGACCGCCGGCGGATGCTGGAACTCGGAGCCGGCTTTGTGGGCGCCGCCACGCTGGCAGCCTGCGCCCCTGAGGCTCGCAACCCCGAGCGCAGCGCCGGCGGCGTGGCCGCCGGCCCCGATCGGCCTGGCGCCCAACCGGCAACGACGTCCACCACGGCTGTGCCCGGGACCCCGGCCTCTCGGGTTGACGTCACCTCCGGCAGTTTCGACACAAAGTTCCGCCCGGACACCCCCACCGGGTGGTCCCTGGCCACACCGGTCGTCGCCGGCTACGAGCAGGCCAAGATGCCGGTAGCGCTCTTCCTGCACGGCACCGGCAGCGACAACCGTTTCCTCTTCGACGACCTCGGCATCCAGGCGGTGCTGCAGCGCTACCTCGTGGACGGCGGAACGCCCTTCGCGATCGCCTCCGTGGATGGCGGCGACTCCTGGTGGCATCCGCGAACCGACGGCACAGATACCGAGTCCATGCTGCTGGAGGAATTCATCCCGTTTCTGGGCCGGCAGGGGCTGGACCTCGACAGGTTTGGGCTCTTCGGCCTCTCCATGGTCGGCTTCGGCGCCCTGCTGCTCGCCTCGCAGGGCAAGGTCCCAGGGTTGCGGGCCGTCGCCGCCATGAGTCCGGCGGTCTGGAGTGACTACGACGACGGGCTGGACGGGGCGTTCGACAGCCCGGAGGACTTCGAGGCCAATGACGTCTTCGCGCTGCGGCCCCGGCTCAAAGACCTGCCGAAACGCATCGATTGCGGCACCGGCGATCCCCTCCTGCCCTCGGTCAAGGACTACGTCGCCGGCCTGCCGGGACACGTCGAGGGCGGCTACCAGCCCGGCGGACACGAGGAGGCGTACTGGCGGCTCATCCTGCCTACCCTGCTGTCCTTCCTCGGCCGCCAACTCGCCTAGCCCGCCGCCGGTAGGATCGTACGGTGCTGATTCTGCTGCCGCCCTCCGAAGGCAAGACCCCCGCAACCGGCGGCGACGCCGTCGACCCTTCCTCGCTCAGCTTTCCCGCGCTGAACAGCTACCGCGCGAAGGTGCTCGAGGCACTCGGCACCGTCAGCGCACACGAGGATGCGCTGGCGCTGCTGGGCGTCGGCGCCTCGCTGGCCGCCGACGTCGAACGCAACACCCGGCTGCATGCCGAGCCCGCCGCGCCCGCCCACCAGGTGTACTCCGGGGTGCTGTACGACGCCCTGGGCTACCGTTCGCTGACGCCCGGCCAGCGGAAGAAGGCGGACGAGTCCGTGCTGGTGATTTCCGCGCTCTGGGGCGCCCTCCGGTTCGGCGACCGGGTGCCGGCCTACCGGCTGTCGATGGGCACGGCGCTCCCCGACGTCGGACGCCTGGCTTCGTTCTGGAAACCGCAGCTGACCGAGGCACTCGCGGCCGCCACGGCCGGGGAACTGCTGGTCGATTGCCGCTCCAGCACCTACGCCGCGGCGTGGGCTCCGCCGCCCGAACAGACCGTGGCTGTCAACGTCTTCACGGAGGTCAAAGGGGTGCGCAAGGTCGTCAGCCACTTCGCCAAACACACCCGCGGGGAGCTGGCCCGGCACCTGCTGAGCCGCCGCGGCAAGGCCCCGCATAATCCGGCGCAGCTGCAGCGGGCCGCCGCTGAGAAGTGGCAGGCGGAGCTCATCGAGGGCACGGCCCGTAAGCCGCACACCCTGAACCTCATCCTGCCCAACTAGCTCGCATTAGTTGTCGTTTTGAGCGCTCAAAACGACAACAACTGCCAGTCAGTTGGCGGTTAGACCCACTCGGCGGAGCGGACCAGGATGCACCCGGAGTCGGGGCAGAAAACGATGTCGTCCTCGGCGGCGGCCTTGATCTCGGCGAGGTCGCCGGGGCTTAGCTGCATGCCGGAACCTTCAGAGGTGCCGTGGAAGAGGCGGGCAGCGCCCACGCCGCGCTTGGCGAGGGTTTTCTCGTAGACGGCAAGCATCCCCGCGTCCAGTCCCTCAGCGAACTCGGCGCGCTGGCCGCGCACCACGGTCATCTCGGCGGCCACTTCGGCCAACTGCTCGTCCAGTTCAGCGCGGATGGCACCGAAAGACCCCTGGATGTCATCAACGATCTGCTGCTGCGTGGCCTGGCGCAGGCGCAGCGAATCGAGCCGCTCTAGGACCTCGAGTTCGACGTCCTCCAGGTCCGAGCGGCGCTTGTTCAGCGAAGCGATGTCGCGCTGGAGGGCCACCAGGTCCTTGGACAGGCCGGTGCCGCTGTTGAGCCGGGCCTCGTCGCGTTCGATCCGGGAGGCCACCTGTTCGACGTCGGCCTCGGCGCGCTTGAGCTCCAGTTCGGCGTCGTGCACGGCGACCTTCGCGGCCCCGAGCTCGCCGTTGGCCACGCTGAGGGCGGCCTCCAGGTCGGTGATCCGGGAGTCGCTCTCAAGGCTGCGGCGGCGGTTGGACAGTGACTTGATTTTGGCATCGAGTCCCTGCAATTCGAGCAACTTCAACTGTTCCGCCGGTGCTGCCTTGGCCACTATTTCCTCCGCTTGTTCACTTACCGGCCGGAGCCGGGCACCGTACCGGCGCTCCCCTAGACTCTAGCGCCAACCGTGCTCCCCGGCCTCGCTACGCTCACCCGGGGCCCCTCGCACGCCTGGCTTAGCCCGGAGTCAGAATGAAGTCCCACGGGTCACTGTTGGTGGTGCTGACCCGAATCTCGATGTCGTGCCCCTGGTCGGTCAGCACGTTCCCGAGGGCCTCGGCGGCCGCCGGCAGCCACAGCCACTCGCTGGCGAAATGCGAGACGTCGATCAGGTAGGGCCGGTCGTTCACGGCGGCCTCCCGTGCCTCCGACGCCGGGTGGTGGCGCAGGTCCGCGGTCAGATAGACATCGGCGTTGCTCGCACGGACCTCGTTGAGCAGCGAATCACCCGCCCCGCCGCACAGGGCCACCCGGCGGACCAGGCCGTCCCGGTCGCCGGAGACCCGGACACCGCCGGCGACGGAGGGCAGGATGCCGAAAACCTGTGCGGCGAAATCCCCGAGCGTCTGGACCTCGGCGAGGTCGCCGACCCGCCCAATCCCCTCTTCGGGCAGTCCGTTGGCGGCCGGAGTCAGCGGCACCACGTCCTGCAGGCCCAGCGCGTCGGCAAGCACGTCGGAGACACCGCCGACGGCGGAATCGCCATTGGTGTGAACCGTCAGCAGGGCGGTCCCGGACTCAATCAACCGGTGCACGGCCTTGCCCTTGGGGGTGTTGGCCGCCACCGAGGTGACGCCCTTGAGCAGCAGCGGATGGTGCGTGATGAGCAGTTCGGCGCCCCAGGCTACGGCTTCCTCGATGACTTCGAGGGTGGGGTCGACGGCGAAGAGGATCCTGCTCACCTCGGCGGAGGGGTGCCCGGCCACGAGACCCACCTCGTCCCAGTCTTCCGCCAGCGATTCGGGCCAGAGCTCCTCGACGGCCAGCAGGATCATGCCCAGCGTGGCGGCCTCGCCGGCTTTTGCGGCTTCGGCAGGCTGCGCGTCGGAAGGCGACGCGTCGGCGGGCTGCGCTGAAACGTCCGTGTTCTCAGGTTCCATACCCTCATTTTTACCCTATCGGCGGCGCCGGCCGCGGCGCCGGCCGCTGACCGACTGCCGGGCTCGGGAATGATCCGGGCGTCTCGTCCATTGAACAGGGCATGAGAACTTTCGTGCTCGGCGGGGGCTGCTTCTGGTGCCTCGACGCTGTCTACCAGAAGACCAAGGGTGTCAGCTCGGTTGTTTCGGGCTACACCGGGGGCCATGACCACAACCCCGATTACTACTCCGTGTGCTCCGGGACCACCGGCCACGCCGAGGTGGTGGCGGTGACCTTTGACGAGGACGTGGTCCCGGCCGACATCATCCTGGACATGTTCTTCGCCCTGCACGATCCCACCACGCTGAACCGGCAGGGTTACGACGTCGGGACCCAGTACCGGTCCTCGATGTTCTACGAGACCACCGAGGAGAAGATTCTGTTCGAGGAGGCGATCGAACGGAACCAGGAGCTGTGGACGGATCCGATCGTCACCGAGGTGAGCCGGCTCCCCCGCTTCCACGTTGCCGAGGATTTCCACCAGGACTACTACGCGAAGTATCCCGAGCAGGGCTACTGCCAGGTGATCATCAACCCGAAGCTCGCGAAGGCCAGGAAATATTACTCTGCATGGCTTAATGCTTAGCTAGGGCTTAAGCGCCATCGTTAGGCTGACCTTAGAATTCCCTCTTCACAGATAGGCACATATACCCATGGCACGGATCTATGACGATGTTACCCAGCTGGTCGGCGGCACCCCGCTGGTCCGCCTCAACCGGCTGAGCGAAGGCCTGGACGCCACCGTGGCGGTCAAGCTGGAGTTCTACAACCCGGCCAACAGCGTCAAGGACCGGATCGGTGTCGCCATCATCGACGCGGCGGAGAAGTCCGGCGCGCTGAAGCCGGGTGGAACCATCGTCGAGGGCACCTCCGGCAACACGGGCATCGCGCTGGCCATGGTCGGCGCCGCCCGCGGCTACAAGGTCATCCTCACCATGCCGGAAACCATGTCCACGGAACGCCGTGTGATGCTCCGCGCCTACGGTGCCGAAATCGTGCTGACCCCCGGCTCAGAGGGCATGCGCGGAGCGGTGGAGAAGGCCCAGGAGATCGTGGCCAACACGGAGAACTCCATCTGGGCCCAGCAGTTCGCCAACGAAGCCAACCCCGAGGTCCACCGCCGGACCACGGCCGAAGAAATCTGGTCGGACACCGACGGCAAGGTGGACATCTTCGTCGCCGGCGTCGGCACCGGCGGAACCGTCACCGGCGTCGGGCAGGTCCTCAAGGAACGCAAGCCGGACGTGCAGATCGTCGCCGTCGAGCCCAAGGACTCCCCCATCCTCAACGGCGGCGCCCCGGGCCCGCACAAGATCCAGGGCCTGGGCGCCAACTTCGTCCCCGAAATCCTGGACACGAACGTCTACGACGAGGTCATCGACGCCACCCTGGAGGACTCGGTCCGCGTGGCACGGGACCTCGGCGTCAAGGAGGGCATCCTCGGCGGCATCTCCTCCGGCGCGATCGTCTGGGCGGCCCTGGAGCTCGCCAAGCGTCCGGAGAACGCCGGTAAACTGATTGTCGCCGTTGTCTGCGACTTCGGGGAGCGCTACATTTCCACCGTGCTGTACGACGACATCCGCGGCTAATTCGGGCCGTGACCCAAGAATTCGTAGAAAGGTCTTTGTGAGCTTCTTCGCAAGACTGAAGGAAGACCTCGACGCCGCCCGGTCCCACGACCCGGCGGCGCGGGGTTCTTTCGAGAACTTCTTTGCCTACTCCGGCCTGCACGCGATCTGGGCGCACCGCCTGACGCACCGGCTCTGGCAGAACCCGTCGCTGCGCTTCCCGGCGCGGCTGATCTCGCAGCTGGCCCGTTTCCTGACCGGCATCGAGATCCATCCGGGGGCCACCATCGGCCGCCGCTTTTTCATCGACCACGGCATGGGTGTGGTCATCGGCGAGACCGCCGAAATCGGCGAGGACGTGATGATCTACCACGGCGTCACCCTCGGCGGCCGCTCGCTCGCGAAGATCAAGCGCCACCCCACGATCGAGGACCGGGTGGTGATCGGCGCCGGCGCGAAGGTCCTGGGGCCTATCACGATCGGCCGGGACAGCGCCATCGGCGCCAACGCCGTGGTGGTCAAGGACGCCCCGGCCGAATCAATCCTCACCGGGGTGCCGGCCACCTGGCGGCACCGCGACGCGCAGCGTGAGACCAAGCCCGCCGTCGACCCGGCCGAGTACCTGATCGAATACCGGATCTAAGGGTCCCGCGGCGCACCCGCCCGGGTCTTCAAGCACATCCACCTTCCGCACGAATTTGGAGGCACCTTGAAGCTCCTGCTGACCTCAGGCGGCGTCACGAACCCCAGCATCCATGCGGCGCTCGTGCAGCTTCTTGGCAAGCCGGTCGCCGAATGCCACGCCCTGGTGGTCCCCACCGCCCAGTGGGGTCACCCGATGTGCGGACCTGCCTCGGTGCGCGGCCTCGTCGCCGCCGAGCCCACGTGGCAGAACTTTTCCGGCCTGGGCTGGGCGTCGCTCGGTGTCCTCGAGCTCACCGCACTGCCCTCCATCGGTGCGGAGCGATGGGTACCGTGGGTCCGGGACGCCGATGTGCTCCTGGTCGACGGCGGGGACGCGAGCTACCTGTGCCACTGGATGCGGGAGTCCGGGCTGGCCGATCTGCTGCCTTCGCTAAATGACACGGTGTGGGTGGGAGTAAGCGCCGGAAGCATGGTGATGACGCCCCGGATCGGGGCCTCCTTCGTCGCATGGCCAACTGCCGCGGACGACCGCACCCTGGGCGTCGTCGACTTCTCAATCTTCCCGCACCTGGACGCCTTCCCGGGGAACAGCCAGGCCGCCGCAGAGCGATGGGCCGCCGACCTCGGCGCCCCGGCCTACGCCATCGACGAGCAGACGGCCATCAGCGTGGTCGACGGCGCTGTCGAGGTGGTCTCCGAAGGACGATGGACGAAGTTCGGGTCAGAGCCGGTGCCGGTCCCCCGCTAACCGGAGATCCGCTTGCAGATGTTACGGCAGCGGCCGGCGCCCCCGGAGTATCGGGAAGCGCCGGCCGCCGGACCGGAAACGGCGTGGACTAGTGCGTGTCCACCGCAGCGATCTCGGACTTGTCCTCGCCCCACAGGGTGTGGAAGGTGCCCTCGGTGTCGATCCGGCCATAGGTGTGTGCACCGAAGAGGTCGCGCTGGCCCTGGATCACGGCGGCCGGGAGGCGCTTGCGGCGCAGGCCGTCGTAGTACGCCAGCGAGGAGGAGAACACCGGCACCGGAATGCCCAACTGCACGGCGGTGGCCACCACCCGGCGCCAGGCCGGGAGGACGTCGGCGATCGCCTTGGTGAACGCCGGGGCGAACAGCAGGTTGGCCGGCTTTTCCTCCGCGGCGTAGGCCTTGGTGATTTCCTTGAGTAGCTCGGCGCGGATGATGCAGCCACCGCGCCACAGCGAGGCGATCTCGTCCAGCTTGAGGTCCCAACCGTATTCCTTGGCGGCGGAGGTGAGCATGTCCAGCCCTTGGGCGTAGGAGACCAGCTTGGAGGCGTACAGCGCCTGCCGGACGTCCTCGACGAAGGTCTCGGGGACCTCGACGGCGGCCTCGCCCCCTGACAGCAGTTCCTGGGCCAGCTTGCGCTGCTCCGCCTGGGAAGACAGGGCGCGGGCGAAGACCGATTCGGCGATCCCCGACGTCGGGGAGCCCAGCTCCAGGGCGGAGATGACCGTCCAGCGGCCGGTGCCCTTCTGCCCGGCTGCGTCCACAACGACGTCGACGAACGGCTTGCCGGTCTTGGCATCGACGTGGCCGAGGACCTCGGCGGAGATTTCGATCAGGAACGAGGCAAGCTCGCCCTTGTTCCACTCTGCGAAGATCTTGGACTGCTCGGCCGGTTCGATCCCGGCGCCGGAGCGCAACAGGTCGAAGGCCTCGCCGATGACCTGCATGTCGGCGTACTCGATGCCGTTGTGAACCATCTTCACGAAGTGGCCGGCGCCGTCGGTGCCGATCCAGGCGCAGCAGGGCTGGCCGTCAACGTGGGCGGCGATCTTCTCCAGCAGCGGGCCGAGGGCCTCGTAGGACTCCCTGGAGCCTCCGGGCATGATCGAGGGGCCGTTGAGGGCGCCCTCCTCGCCGCCGGAGACGCCGATGCCGACGAAGTGGAGGTCTTTTTTGGCGAGGGCGGCCTCGCGGCGGCGGGTGTCCTCGTAGTGCGAGTTACCGGCGTCAATGATGATGTCGCCCGGTTCCAGCAGCGGCTCGAGCTGCTCGATCACTGAGTCCACCGGCTTGCCGGCCTTGACCATGATCAGAACGCGGCGCGGCTTCTCCAGCGAGTCAACGAGTTCCTGCAGCGTTTCGGTGCGGACGAAGTCGCCGTCGTGGCCGTGCTTTTCGAGCAGCGCGTCGGTTTTTTCCACGGACCGGTTGTGCAGGGCAACGGTGAAGCCGTTACGGGCCAGGTTCCGGGCCAGGTTGGCCCCCATCACCGCGAGGCCGGTGACACCGATGTGTGCTGACATCAAAAACTCCAATTCATTCTGTGCATCGAGTGCAGTTCGTCCCGCACATGCTGCGGAACACGCTTTCTGGGACCAATGGCTGTCAATAAACCATATGTATTTCCGCGGACCGCGTGAAAGCGGTGCCCACGTGGCGGAATACGGCGCGTCACAAACAGTCTATGTTTTTCCGCGGCCCGGGTGCCTTCTGCCGCCGGGACTGCGAGCTGCGCCACTATGCTTACGTTTATGTCAACCAGCCTCCATCACCGCGCCATCGAGCACCTGGGGGCGCGGATTGTCACCGGCGAACTCCCCGCCGGCCACGTCATGCTGGCCGAGCACCTTGAGGACGAACTGAAGGTCTCCCGCTCGGTGGTCCGCGAGGCCGTGCGCGTGCTGCAGTCCCTGGGCCTGGTCGAGACCATCAAACGCGTCGGCATCCGGGTGCTGCCCGCCAGCCGCTGGAACCCCTTCGATCCGCTCGTGATCCGCTGGCGCCTGGCCGGCGAGGGCCGCGGCGCGCAGCTGCGCTCCCTGGCCGAACTGCGCACCGCCGTCGAACCTGTTGCCGCCGAACTGGCGGCCGTCAACGCCCCGGACGAACTGCGCAGCGAGCTTGTGGAAATTTCGCACGCGATGCGGGAGGCAGGGGTGGCCGGCGACGTACCGCTATTCCTGGACCTGGACATCAAGTTCCATTCCCTCCTGCTGACAGGATCGGGCAACGAGATGTTCGCCAACATGGTGGGCCAGGTCGCCGAGACCCTGACCGGGCGCACCGTCCACGGCCTGATGCCGGACCACCCAAGGACCTCGGCGCTGCAGTGGCATGTGGACGTAGCGGAGGCGATCGCGGCCGGCAACGGCGTCGCGGCCCGCGAAGCCTCGGACAAGATCATGCGCGAGACGATCGCCGACATGGAGCCAAGCTGGCGGGACCAGCCGCGGGTGTTCGTCCCGGTCCAGCCCCGCTAGGCCGACAATCCGGGCCGGGTCCGGCCGCAATTAGTCCGTTCTGTGGCGTAATTCAACCGCTAAGCGTTTCACATTTGGACGCATCCACGGTATATTTTTTACAAGCCTTCCACCGCGGCATCCCCCAATAGTCGCGGTGGAAGGCTTTTCCATTGCCTGGACCATTTTCCTTTGCCCGTGGGCCGCCAGCCACTCAGGCCGCGTCCGCCACCGCTTCCCGGAGCCTCCAGCCTCCGCCGAGGCCGTCCCGGATGATCTCCATTGTGGTCAGCGCCGATCCGCCGTTCCGGCCCAGCCTCGCCTGGACCTGCCACACCTCGACGTCGACCCGGCTCAGGCCTTTCGGCATCCGGCGCTCGGCCTCCCACCAGCTCACCCGCTCGAACCAGCGCACCGGCTCGGCGCCCACCAGCCATTCGCGGCCGGCGCGGACCACCGCCAAGGGGTGTCCGTCCGGGCCGGTCTTCACGATCACATGTTCCATGCCAGTGACGGTACGGACGGGGACCGACATTTTCCTGGCCATTGAAACCCGGGCCATGGTGACAGCAAAAAACCCCGCCGCGGCCGGCCTTCTGGCCTGCTGCGACGGGGTTTTCCTTGGTGGGTCCTACCGGGATCGAACCGATGACATCCACGGTGTAAACGTGGCGCTCTACCAGCTGAGCTAAAGACCCAAGGTGTTGTTTCCGCACTTCAATGCGTCAACCAACGAACAATGACTCTACCGGAACCGGCCGGGGAAACGCCAATCGGCGGGGCCCCGCCAGGCCGATGTCAGAGGGCCGGAAGTTCGGCAGCCAGCCAGGTCAAGGCCTCGCTCACGCCGGCCTCCAGCTTGATGGTGGCCAGGTCATCGCCGCGGGTCTGGCCCCGGTTGACGATCACCACGGCTTTACCCTGCTTCGCCGCGTGCCGGACGAACCGCAGCCCGCTCATCACGGTCAAGGACGACCCCGCCACCAGCAGGGCCCCGGCCTCGTCCACCATGGCGTAGGAGCGCTCCACCCGGTCCTTGGGGACGTTCTCGCCGAAGTAGACAAAGTCCGGTTTCAGCGTGCCGCCGCAGGCCGGGCAGTTCGCGACGACAAAACCGGCGATCAGCTCCGCGTCCTCCACGGTGGCGTCGGCGTCGGGAGCCATTTCCACGACTCCGGCGGCGAGGGCGTCGGCGAGGAACCCGGGGTTCAGTTCCTCCAGCACACCGGCCAGCAGCGAGCGGCTGTAGCGGCGCTGGCAGCCCAGGCAGGCCACCCGGTCGAAGCGTCCGTGCAGGTCCACCACGTTGATGCTCCCGGCGTCCTCATGCAGCCGGTCCACGTTCTGCGTGATCAGGCCGGTGAGGAGTCCGCGGTGTTCCAACCGGGCGGCGGCAACGTGGCCGGCATTGGGGTCGGCCCGGCGCAGGTGCGACCAGCCGATATGGTTCCGCGCCCAGTAACGCCGGCGGTTCTCGGCAGCGCCAACGAACTCCTGGTAGGTCATCGGCGCCCGGGGAGCGGCGCCGGGACCGCGGTAGTCCGGGATGCCCGAATCCGTGCTCAGCCCCGCACCGGTCAGCAGCGCGAACCTCTGGCCTGCGAGGACATCATGGATTTCCGCCAGAACCTCCAGCTCGCTGCGTTCGGGTTCGGCGGCGGCGACCGGCGGCAGGCTGGCGAAGCCAGTCATGCCCACGCCGGGCCGCCGCTGCCTCATCGCGTCAGTTCCCCGCCGTCAGTTCCCCGTGAGTCCTGCCAGGGCAGCGCGGTATTCGGCGAAGTCCCGGGCCTGGCCGCGGGGGTTCACGACGACATAGCGGACGATGCCGTCGGCGTCGATAATGAACGTGCCGCGCCTGGCCATGCCGCTCTCCGGATCAAAAACGCCGTACTGCTCCGCCACCGCCCCGTGCGGCCAGAAGTCCGCGAGCAGGTCGAAGGTGTAGCCTTCCTTTTCCGCGTAGGCGCGCTGGGCGAACTTGCTGTCCACCGACACCCCGAGGACGGCGGCGTCGGCAGCTTCGAAAAGCGCGAGGTTGTCGCGAAGTTCGCAGAGTTCGCCCGTGCAGATGCCGGAGAAGGCAAAGGGGAAGAACACCAGGACCACGGCGCGTCCGCGCAGGTCCGAGAGCCGGACGGGCTCGCCGAACTGGTTGACCAGCTCAAAGTCAGGGGCGGGCACGCCGACGGCCGGCACGGCCGTGGGTGAAGCCGCCGTTGCGGGGGCCGGTTGGCTCACTTGTTCTTCCGCGTGACCAAGCGGGTGGCACTCCAGTCCTTGGAGACGCCGGCGGAGGTGGTGTAGTGCAGCCCTGCGGTGGGGGCCGCGTCCTGGATGTCCGCCGGCGAGACGTAGCCGACCCGTCCCGACTTGGGCGTCAGCACCCAGACCACGCCGCCCTCGGTGAGGGTGGTCCGCGAGCCGACCAGGGTGTCTACGAGGTCGCCGTCGTCGGAGCGCCACCAGAGGATCACGGCGTCGACAACCTCATGGTCGTCCTCGTCGAAGAGCTCCGAACCGGTGAGGTCCTCGATGTCGTCACGCAAGTCGAAGTCGACGTCGTCGTCATAACCGAATTCCTGAATCAGATCTCCGTTTTTGAAACCCAATTTTTCCGCCACATTCACCGAAGTGGCGGCGTCGGCCTCGCTCACGTGTTGCTCCTATGCTGTTTGTTCATTTGCTGGTTATACGTACACGGATACTGCTTGGTAAGTCCAGTGGTGCTAGTGATTTCCATTACTACAAGCCAACACCCTTTGGGCCTTTGCTTCAAGCTGCAGGGGCCGCGATCCGCCATATTCTGCGTCACACCGGCCGTTCCGGGGGCCCTGGGGAGGCTCCACGTCACAGAACCAGTATGCCCGTGAAATACGACGGCGGCCCCATGGGACAGCTACGCATCCGCGGACGCACACGGCTAGAGTGGCTGATGACGACTATGCCTGCGCGGGCGACTGCCCGCTACTACACACAGGCATGGTTGTGATTGGACCTAGCCCGGCGTACAGGACCGGGCTGTTGTTACCGATATGTCGCACACGTCGCGTTCACGCCAGGCAGTTACCCTGCCGGAGCTGAGGGTGCCGATGAATGCGCTCAAAGAGAGGTTGGACGTGGCTGCAGGAGAAGATACCTCCCATATCCTCAGCGGGTTGACTAACCAGCTGCCTGATCGTGATCCGGAAGAGACCGCCGAATGGCTGGAGTCCCTGGACACCCTGATTCAGGAACAAGGCACCGAGCGTGCCCAGTACATCATGCGGAGCCTGCTCCAGCGGGCCGGCGCCCAGAGCGTGGGCGTGCCGATGGTGACCACCACCGACTACGTCAACACCATCCCGGTGGACCAGGAAGCGCCTTTCCCGGGCGACGAGGAGATTGAACGCAAGTACCGCGCCTGGCTGCGCTGGAACGCCGCCGTGATGGTGCACCGCTCCCAGCGCCCTGAAATTGGCGTCGGCGGGCACATCTCCACCTACGCGGGCGCCGCGACCCTCTACGAGGTCGGCTTCAACCACTTCTTCCGCGGCAAGGACCACGCCGGCGGCGGAGACCAGGTCTTCTTCCAGGGCCACGCCTCCCCCGGCATGTACGCCCGCGCCTTTATGGAAGGCCGCCTCACCGAGGAGGACCTGGACGGCTTCCGCCAGGAGAAGTCCAAGGAGGGCCACGCGCTCTCCAGCTACCCGCACCCGCGCCTGATGCCCGAGTTCTGGGAGTTCCCCACCGTATCGATGGGCATCGGCCCGATGAACGCCATCTACCAGGCGCAGTCGAACCGCTACCTGCACAACCGCGGCCTCAAGGACACCTCCGACCAGCAGGTCTGGGCGTTCCTGGGCGACGGTGAAATGGACGAGCCCGAGTCCCGCGGCCTGCTCCAGCTCGCCGCGAACGACAAGCTGGACAACCTCAACTTCGTCATCAACTGCAACCTGCAGCGCCTCGACGGCCCGGTCCGCGGCAACGGCAAGATCATGCAGGAGCTCGAAGCGTTCTTCCGCGGCGCCGGCTGGAACGTCATCAAGGTCGTCTGGGGCCGTGAGTGGGACAACCTGCTCGCCAAGGACGAAGACGGCTCGCTGGTGAAGATCATGAACGAGACGGTCGACGGCGACTACCAGACCTACAAGGCCGAATCCGGCGGGTTCGTCCGCGAGCACTTCTTCGGCAAGACCCCGCAGACCAAGGACATGGTCGCGGATATGACGGACCAGGAGATCTGGAACCTCAAGCGCGGCGGCCACGACTACAACAAGGTCTACGCCGCGTACAAGGCCGCCACCGAGTTCAAGGGCAAGCCCACGGTCATCCTGGCCCACACCGTCAAGGGCTACGGCCTGGGCACCCACTTCGAGGGCCGCAACGCGACCCACCAGATGAAGAAGCTCACGCTGGCGGACCTCAAGGCCTTCCGCGACCACCTGCGCATCCCGATCACGGACGAGCAGCTCGAGGCCGACCCGTACCAGCCGCCGTACTACCACCCCGGCGCCGACGCCCCGGAGATCCAGTACCTGATGGAACGCCGGCGGGCCCTTGGCGGGTTCGTTCCGGAACGCCGCTCGAAGCACACCGACGTCACCCTGCCGGGCGACAAGGCGTACGAGGTCGCCAACCGCGGGTCCGGCAAGCAGCAGGCCGCCACCACCATGGCGTTCGTGCGGCTGCTCAAGGACCTGATGCGGGACAAGGACTTCGGCACCCGGATCGTGCCGATCATCCCCGATGAGGCGCGCACCTTCGGCATGGACGCGTTCTTCCCGACGGCGAAGATCTACAACCCGAACGGCCAGAACTACCTGTCCGTGGACCGCGACCTGGTCCTGGCGTACAAGGAATCCATTGCCGGCCAGATCGTGCACGCGGGCATCAACGAGGCAGGTTCGGTTGCCGCCTTCACCGCCGCGGGCACCTCCTACGCCACGCACGGCGAACCGCTGATCCCGATCTACGTGTTCTACTCGATGTTCGGTTTCCAGCGCACCGGCGACTCCTTCTGGGCCGCCGCGGACCAGATGACCCGCGGGTTCATCATCGGCGCTACCGCCGGTCGCACCACGCTCACCGGCGAAGGCCTGCAGCACGCCGACGGCCACTCCCCGATCTTGGCCTCGACCAACCCGGCCGTCGTCACCTACGACCCGGCCTACGGTTACGAGATCGGCGTAATCATGCGTGACGGGCTCAACCGGATGTACGGTCCCGGCGAAGCCGGAAAAGAAATTGCGGACAACGACCCGTCGCGGAACGTGATGTACTACATCACGGTCTACAACGAGCCGATCGTCCAGCCGCCGGCTCCGGCGGAGCTCGACGCCGAGGGCATCATCAAGGGCATCTACCTGCTGGCGCCGGCCAAGATCGACGGCCCGCGCACGCAGATCCTCGCCTCCGGTGTGTCGGTGCCTTGGGCCCTCGAAGCCCAGCGGATCCTGGCCGAGGACTGGGGCGTCTCCGCCGATGTCTGGTCCGTGACCTCCTGGACCGAACTGCGCCGCGACGCGATGGCCGCCGAGGAAGACGCCTTCCTCAACCCGGGCCAGCCGGCGCGCGTCCCGTTCGTCACCGAGCAGCTCGCCGGAGCCACCGGCCCGATCGTGGCGGTCTCGGACTACATGAAGGCCGTCCCGGACCAGATCCGGCAGTTCATCCCGAACGAGTTCGCCTCGCTCGGCGCCGACGGATTCGGCTTCTCGGACACCCGCGCCGCAGCGCGCCGCTTCTTCAAGAACGACACCCACTCGATTGTGGTCCGTTCGCTGCAGATGCTGGCCCGCCGCGGCGAGGTCGACGCCCAGGCCCCGGCCCAGGCCATCGAGAAGTACCGTCTGCTCAACGTCAACGCCGGCACCACCGGCAACGCGGGCGGCGACTCCTAGAGCCGGCCGAACAGCGCACGACGGCGGTTCCCACCACGGTGGGGGCCGCCGTCGGGCGTTAACGGCTGCGCCCGAGCACTGTGATCCGCGACAACGCGCGTTGTAGCCTTTGCACAAATGGAGCTTGGCCGGCCGGCACCGTATGCTCGTTGCATGGCAGAGCCCACCACCACCCCCGCAAAACGCAAGCCGTCCGTGCGGGCCCTCACCCCGGAGAAGGCTGAGACGCTGAAAAAGCTCCGGTCCAGCGTGGGCCAGCTGTCCACGACGACCCTGCGCCAGCTGGAGGCCTCGCTGCCCTGGTACAGCCGGCTGAACTCCGACGAGCGCTCCGCCCTGGGCATGGTCGCGCAAAACGGCATCGCAGCTTTCGTCACCTGGTTCGAGCGGCCCAGCTCCCCCTCGTGGATCCTCTCCGACGTCTTCGGCACCGCACCGACGGAACTGACCCGATCGATCAGCCTGCAGAAGGCGCTGCAGCTGATCCGGATCGTCGTTGAGGTGGTCGAGGAACAGGTGCCGATCATCGCCCCCGAGGCCGACCAGGCCGCGCTGCGCGAGGCCGTGCTGCGCTACTCGCGCGAGGTGGCGTTCGCCGCCGCCGACGTCTACGCCCGCGCCGCGGAGACCCGCGGCTCCTGGGACACCCGGCTGGAAGCACTCATTGTCGATGCGATCCTGCGCGGTGAAAACACCGACGCGCTGCGCTCCCGGATCGCCGCACTGGGCTGGAAAGCCCAGGAACGCTTCACCGTGATGGTGGGAAATTCGCCGTCGGAACCGAGTGCCAGCTACGTCAGCGAGCTCCGCCGCACCGCCGGGCGCTTCGCCGAGGACGCCCTCGTCGGCATCCAGGGCGACCGGCTGATCCTGATCCTCGGCGGGGTGCAGGACCGCGAAACGGCCTGCCAGAAACTGAGCGAACTCTTCGCGCCCGGACCGGTGGTCTACGGAGCCGAAGCCGGCTCGCTGCTGGAGGCCAGCAGCTCCGCCCAGTCGGCCTTCGCCGGGCTGACCGCGGCCCGGGCGTGGCCTTCCGCTCCACGCCCCGTGGCGGCCGATGACCTGCTGCCGGAGCGGGTGATCTCCGGCGACGACGCCGCCCGGCGTTCCCTGGTCAAGAACATCTACCGGCCCCTGCTCGCGGCGTCCAACGGCCTCGTGGAGACCCTCGGGACCTACCTGGAACTCGGGCATTCGCTCGAGGCGACGGCCCGCGAACTCTTCGTCCACGCCAACACCGTCCGGTACCGGCTCAAACGCGTCTGCGACGTCACCGGCTGGGATCCGCTGATCCCTCGGGAGGCTTTTGTGCTCCAGGCTGCGTTGGTGGTGGGCCGGCTTTCGACCCCGCCAAGGCCCACCGCGGAGCGCCAGCCGTCCCGTAACAACTCCTGACCCGTTGTAGACTTCCTACAAACTGACCCAGTGAGCTTGGTGCATGAGAGTACCGATGAATCACGCGGCAATTTGGAAAGCTGGATACGTGCTTGCAATCGTTTGCCCTGGACAGGGCTCCCAGACCCCTGGTTTTCTAGCCCCCTGGCTGGAACTGCCATCCGTCGCAGGCCAGCTGGCCTCCTTTAGCGAAATCGCAGGCATCGACCTCACCGCCCACGGAACCACCTCCGACGAGGAAACCATCAAGGACACTGCCGTCGCGCAGCCCCTGATCGTCGCCGCCGGCCTGGTGACCGCCAAGGCCCTCTTCGACGTCGAACTCGGCACCCTCCCGGTCATCCTGGCCGGGCACTCGGTCGGCGAGATCACCGCCTCGGCCCTGGCCGGCGTCCTGACCGAGACCGAGGCCATGACCTTCGTCCGCGAACGCGCCAACGGCATGGCGGCCGCCGCCGCTGCCACCCCCACCGGCATGAGCGCCGTCGTGGGCGGAGACCCCGCCGACGTCCTGGCCGCGATCGAGGCCTGCGGGCTCACCCCCGCCAACGTCAACGGCGCCGGCCAGACCGTCGCCGCCGGCACCCTGGAGCAGCTCAAAGCCCTCGCCGAGAATCCGCCGGCAAAGGCGCGCGTGATCCCGCTGAAGGTCGCCGGGGCATTCCACACCTCGCACATGTCCCCCGCCGTCGCCGCGCTGCAGGCCCTGCGGCCCTCGCTGCACCCGCGGGACCCGCAGGTCCCCCTGCTGTCCAACTTCGACGGCGCCGAGGTCACCGACGGCGGCGCCGCCGTCGACAGCCTGATCGCCCAGGTCTCGCGCCCGGTCCGCTGGGACCGCTGCATGGAGACCCTCGTGGCGCGCGGGGTGACCGGCGTGATCGAACTGGCGCCCGCCGGGACGCTGGCCGGCCTGGCCAAACGCGGCATGCCCGGTGTGAAGACCGTTACCGTCAAGACCCCGGATGACCTTTCCGCCGCCTTGGCCCTATTCGCAGAACTGGAGGGAGGGCAATGAGCACTCCAACCCTGAAGCAGGCTCCGCTGCAGGAGCACACCCGGGTGATGGGCGTCGGCGCCTACCGGCCCAGCGTCATCGTCACCAACGAGGACGTGTGCCAGTGGATCGATTCCTCCGATGAGTGGATCCGGCAGCGCACCGGCATCATCACCCGGCACCGCGCCCCCGCCGACGTCAGCGTGATCGACATGGCCGAGGGCGCAGCCCGCGAGGCCCTGCAGAAGGCCGGCATCGACGCTTCCGCGCTCGGCGCCGTGATCGTCTCCACCGTGACGCACCCCTACGCGACCCCCTCGGCCGCCGCCAGCCTGGCCGACCGGCTCGGCGCCACCCCGGCACCGGCGTTCGACATCTCCGCGGCCTGCGCCGGCTACTGCTACGGGATCGCGCAGGCGGACGCCCTGGTCCGCTCCGGCGCGGCCAAGTACGTGCTGGTGGTCGGCGCGGAGAAACTTTCCGACGTCATCGACAACACCGAACGCACCATCTCCTTCCTGCTCGGCGACGGCGCCGGCGCCGTCGTCGTCGGCCCCTCCGACACCCCGGGCATCGGCCCGTCGGTGTGGGGCTCGGACGGCAGCAAGTGGGACGCCATCGGCATGACCCACTCGATGCTGGACATCCGGGAGCTGGCGCTGGCCGGCAAGCGCGACGCCGCGCTCAGCGAGGGCGAGGCCGCCGTGACCGAGGCGGCACTGTGGCCCACGCTGCGCCAGGACGGCCAGACGGTGTTCCGCTGGGCGGTCTGGGAAATGGCCAAGGTGGCCCAGCAGGCGCTCGACGCCGCCGGCATCCAGGCCGAGGACCTCGCGGCCTTCATCCCGCACCAGGCCAACATGCGGATCATCGACGAGATGGCCAAGAAGCTCAAGCTTCCGGAGACCGTCAAGGTCGCCCGGGATATCGCCGAAGCAGGCAACACCTCGGCAGCCTCCATCCCCCTCGCAACCCACCGCTTGCTGCAGGAAAACCCTGAACTGAGCGGCGGACTGGCCCTGCAGATCGGCTTCGGAGCCGGACTGGTCTTCGGCGCCCAGGTGATTGTGCTTCCCTAGGCGGCCACCGTACTTCTCGAGCTGCTGGCATCCCCGACAGCACGGATTCCCGAACCAAGCCGAACCCTCGGTTTGAATCATTTCGCCAGAATCTCCCGGCACAACCACCGGAAGCGGACGGCACCAACAAGAAAAGGAGCCATCAATGGCTAGCAACGAAGAAATCCTGGCCGGCCTGGCTGAAATCGTCAACGAAGAGACCGGCCTGGCCCCCGAGGCTGTCGAAATGGACAAGTCCTTCACCGAGGACCTGGACATCGACTCCATCTCCATGATGACCATCGTCGTCAACGCCGAGGAAAAGTTCGGCGTGCGCATCCCGGACGAAGAGGTCAAGAACCTCAAGACCGTCGGCGACGCCGTTAGCTTCATCGCCAGCGCCCAGGCCTAATTCCGCCTGAGCCTTGGTTCCGGCCCCGCGGGCCGGAGCTGTGGCCGGTCCGGGGCGCTCCAGCGGCCCCGGACCGGAACCCACCGCTGGACGCCTTTCTTGCATGACCGCTGAGTTCTCTTCAGCATGACCGCTGAGTTCTCTTCAGCATGACCACCGAGTTTTCCCCACGCACGCCCCGGCCTCCCCTCACCGGGTTCCGGACACGGCAGGCGCACCGACGAAAGAGTGATCCCATGGCACGCAAAGTAGTCATTACCGGTCTGGGTGCCACCACACCCATTGGCGGCGATGTCCCCACGATGTGGAAGAACGCGCTGAAGGGCGTCTCCGGAGCGCACACGCTTGAGGACGACTGGGTAGCCAAGTACGAACTGCCCGTGCACTTCGCGGCACGCGCCTCCACCCCCGCCCTCGAAGTCCTGAGCCGGGTCGAGGCCAAACGCATGGACCCGTCCACGCAGTTCGGCGTCATCGCCGCCCGCGAGGCCTGGGCCGACGCCAACATCACCGAGGTCGACCACGACCGCCTCGCCGTCGCCTTCGCGACCGGCATCGGCGGCGTGTGGACGCTGCTGGACGCCTGGGACACCCTGCGTGAAAAGGGCCCGCGCCGCGTCCTGCCGATGACCGTGCCGATGCTGATGCCCAACGGCGTCGCGGCCGCGGTCAGCCTGGACCTGGGTGCCCGCGCCGGCGCCCACACCCCCGTCTCCGCCTGCGCGTCCGGCACCGAAGCCGTTCACATGGGACTGGACCTGATCCGCTCCGGGAAGGCCGACGTCGTCGTCTGCGGCGGCGCCGAAGCTGCTATCCACCCGATGCCGATCGCCGCCTTCTCCTCGATGCAGGCACTCTCCCGCCGCAACGACGATCCCGAGCACGCCTCGCGCCCCTACGACCGCGACCGTGACGGCTTCGTCATGGGTGAGGGCGCCGGTGCCCTGGTCCTCGAGGCCGAGGAGCACGCGATCGCCCGCGGCGCCCGGATCTACGCCGAGCTCGCCGGCACCTCGGTGACCGCCGACGCCTACCACATCACCGCCCCGGACCCGGAGGGCCTCGGCGCCACCCGTGCGCTGAAGGCGGCCATGTTCGACGGGCGGATCCAGGCCGAGGACGTGGTGCACGTCAACGCGCACGCGACGTCCACTCCGGTCGGCGACAAGCCCGAGTACACCGCGCTCAAGGCCGCCCTCGGCAAGCATGTGGACGACGTCGCGGTCTCGGCCACGAAGTCGCAGATGGGGCACCTGCTGGGCGCCTCCGGTGCGGTGGAGGCCGTGCTGACCGTGCTGGCCGTGTACGAGCGCAAGGCGCCGGTGACGATCAACCTCGAGAACCAGGATCCCGAGATCCCGCTCGACGTCGTCACCTCCGAGCGGGCCTTGCCCGGCGGCAGCATCGTGGCGTTGAGCAACTCCTTCGGCTTCGGCGGCCACAACGCCGTCATCGCCGTCCGCAGCATCTAAGTCGCTTGGCCCTGGGCCTTCGGGTCCGGACGCCAAAACGACAGATGGCGGCAATGTTCCTCGTGAACATTGCCGCCATCTGTCGTTTGGCGTTGCTATGGAGTGTTTAGTGCAGGGTAGTGCGCTGGAGGTTAAGCGGCGGACGCTTAGCCGACCTGGTGGAGCCAGCGCACGGGGGCGCCTTCGGCGGCGTGCCGGAAGGGTTCGAGTTCCTCGTCCCAGGCCTCGCCGAGTGCCAGGGAGAGCTCGTGGTAGACCGCGGAGGGGTCGCCGGCGCCGGATTCGTAGGCGTAGCGGATGCGGTCCTCGGAGACCATGATATTGCCGTGCACGTCCGTGACGGCGTGGAAGATGCCGAGCTCGGGGGTGTGCGACCAGCGGCCGCCGTCGACGCCCTGGCTGGGCTCCTCGGTGACCTCGTAGCGCAGGTGCGCCCAGCCGCGGAGCGCAGACGCCAATTGAGCCCCCGTGCCCGGGGTTCCGGTCCACGACAGCTCGGCCCGGAACATTCCGGGCGCGGCGGGCTGGGCAGTCCACTCAAGGTCCGTCCGCTTGTCCACGACAGACCCAATGGCCCACTCAACGTGGGGGCACAGGGCGGTCGGGGCCGAGTGAACGAACAGGACACCGCGGGTTAGTGCAACAGACATTCCATCCTCCATAGCTATAGGTACGTCTTCCCCAACGACCTCTGCCTGGATGCCTGTCTGCTGCGTGAATCCGCGTGCGGGGCGTTTGCCCCTGCCAGACTATTCAGTTTCTTTGAAACCACATGGTGCAAAAAATAGGTCCGGACCTCAGGTGGTGGAACGATGCTCAAGAGCTTCAAGAACCACTTGAAAGTTGCCGGGCGTGAGTCTTATTCTGCCGTACCCCGCCTAATTACGCCAGTGCAATTCCGCGCGTCGTTTCCGGCGCGTCGTTTTGGCCAGCGGGGGGGTACGGACGGGGTCCGGGCGGCCATCAGGCGCGCGGGTGGGCCTGCTGGTAGCTTTGCCGGAGCCTGTCGACCGAGACGTGGGTATAGATCTGGGTGGTCGCCAGGCTGCTGTGGCCGAGGATTTCCTGCACGGCCCGCAGGTCCGCCCCGCCGTCGAGCAGGTGCGTCGCCGCCGAGTGCCGCAGCGCGTGCGGGCCCGTCGCCGAGGTGTCCCCCAGCCCGTCCAGCAGCCCCTTCACGACACTGCGGACCTGCCGCTGGTCCACCCGCTTGCCGCGCGCGCCCAGGAAGAGCGCGGGTCCCGATTCGGCCGCAGCCAGGGCCGGGCGTCCGCGGCGCAGCCAGTCGTCGACGGCGAGCGCCGCCGGGAGGCCGTACGGAACCGTCCGTTCCTTATTGCCCTTGCCGAGCACACGCAGAGTCCGCCGGTCCGGGTCGAGGTCGTCGACGTCGAGCCCGGCGAGCTCCCCGACGCGGACACCGGCGGCGTACAGCAGTTCCAGCATCGCGCGGTTACGCAGGGCCATCGGTTCACCCTCGGCCGCGGCGGATTCGGCCCGGGCCACGAGCCGCTGGACCTGCCCCTGCTGCAGCACGCCGGGCAGGGACTTTTCCCGCTTCGGGGCCTTGAGCCGCAGGGCCGGATCGGCCGTGATGAGCTCCTCGCGGACGGCCCACGCGGTGAAAGCCCGGGCGGTGGCCGCACGCCGGGCCAGCGTGGCGCGGGACATCCCCGCTTCGCTCTGGGCACCGAGCCAGCGGCGCAGCGTGCCGAGTTCAAGATCAGCGAGGTTCTCCGCGTTTTCCGAGACCGCATGTGCCAGCAGGCTGCCGACGTCGGCGAGATAGGCGCGCACGGTGTGGGCCGAGCGGCCGCGTTCCGCTTCCAGGTAACGTCCGAAGCCGTGGGCGGCCCCGGCGAGCGCTGCGGGAAGTTGCTGGGAGGACACCCTCCAACTCTCCCAGCAATTAGTCCGGCACCGGCGCAGCCCGGCGGCGCGTCGCGGAGCGTGACCGTGGCTGGACTGTGCTGCGCTGTGCTGTGGCGGGGCCGTCGCGATTCACCGCCCGCCCCGCCGCAGAGCCGCACTAACGTGCCCACCGTCATCACCCGGCTGCGGAGGCGCGCTTCCAACCGCCATGGCGTGATTCGGCCAAGCCCAGCAGTCCGAGCCGGCCCAGGCCCGCCCTGACCGATTCAGGGCTCAGCCCGGCGACCGTGGCGAGCTTTTCGACGGTGCTCGTGATCCGCAGCGGGAGGGCGTCCAAGAGGATCAGGTCCTCGAGGGTGAGGCCGTCGTGGGCTTCCACCCGGCCGGACCCGGGTTCCGGCAGGGAGTCTCCGCTGGGTGAGGCGAGTTCCGCGATCTCGGCGGCGTCCGTGACGCAGACGGCGCCGCCTTCGCGCAGCAGACGGTGGCAGCCGGCGGAGTTGGCGCTGTGGACCGACCCGGGAACCGCACCGACGGCCCGGCCCAGGGTCTCGGCGTGGTGGGCGGTGTTGAGCGCACCGGATCTCCACCGCGCCTCCACCACTACGGTCACGGCGGCAAGAGCGGCGATGAGCCTGTTGCGTTGTAGAAAGCGGTAGCGCGTGGGCGCCGAGCCCGGCGGGACCTCGGCCAGCACAGCGCCCTGGTTGGCCACGGTCCGGAGCAGGTCCTCGTTCCCGGCGGGGTAGAACCGGTCCACACCCCCGGCCATGACGGCGATGGTCGGCAGGCCTTCCGTGGCGCCGGCCAACGCGGCCCGGTGGGCGTGGGCGTCGATGCCGTACGCGCCGCCGGAGATGATCGTGAAGCCGCGTTGCGCCAGCGAATAAGCGAGGTCACCGGTGACGGCGGACCCGTAGGCGGTGCTGTCCCGGGATCCGACCAGCGCGATGGCCTTGTTCACCGCCGGCAGTTCCTGTTCCACGCCGCGCCACCAGAGGCAGAGCGGTTCCTGCAGCCCCAGGTCGGCCAGCTGGCGGGGCCACAGGTCATCCGCCGGGATGAGCAGACGGCCGCCGAGCCGCTGCATGGTGGCCAGGTCTCGTGCCGGTGCAAGGTCCGGAACCCGCGGCGCCCAGCGTTTCATGGCCATGCCCAGGCCGGCCCAGCCGCCTCCTGCCCCGTTCTCTTCCAGCGCCCTGGCCAGCTCCTGCTCCAGGCCTGGGCCGGCCGCCAGCTGCCCGGTGGCGATCCTCAGGGCGTCCTCCGCCCCGGCGACCCGGACCAGGGCCAGGCCGGCGGCGTCCTGGGGTTCCAGGAGCCGGGACAGGGCGGCCCGGGCCGTCCTTTCATTCTCTGTCATGGTGCTGCTTTCCCTTCACGCGATGGTTCTCCTTACGGGAAATGCTGGTGATTGTGCAGGGGTGGTAGTCAGGCCGCAGCCGCAGTGGCCTGACGGAGGCCGAGTGCCTGGCCGATGTCGTCTGCCTCGGGACTGTCACGGCCGGCGAGATCCGTCAGGGTCCACGCCAGGCGGAGCACGCGGTCGTACCCCCGGGCCGTCAGGGACCCGCGTTCCAGCGCATGGTCGAGGATCCGCGTGGTCGGTCCGGGCAGGCGCAGCGGACCGCGCAGCACCCGTCCCGGTACCTGCGCGTTGGTTTCCAGCCCGAGGGGACGCAGCCGCTCCAGCTGGCGCTCCCGGGCGGCCTGCACCCGGGCGGCGATGTCCGCGGTTCCCTCTTCGGCGCGGGGCTGGCCGAAGTCCGCCAGTGCCACGCGTTCGACCTCCAGCTGGATGTCCACCCGGTCCAGCAGCGGCCCGGACAGCCGGGCGAGGTAGCGGCGCCGCATGATCGGGGTGCAGGTGCAATCCACGCCCTTGCCGGAGGCTTTGCCGCAGGGGCAGGGGTTGGCCGCAAGGACCAGCTGGAACCGGGCCGGGTAGGCGGCCGTGCCCGCCGAGCGGTGGATGACCAGTTCACCGCTTTCCAACGGCTGCCGGAGCGCGTCCAGGACCCTGCGCTCGTACTCGGGGGCTTCGTCCAGGAACAGCACACCGCGGTGCGCCCGGGAGGCCGCACCCGGCCGGGGCAGCCCGGAGCCGCCGCCGATGATGGCGGCGGCGGTGGCGGTATGGTGCGGGTTTTCGTACGGGGGCCGGCGCAGCAGCGTCACGGAGGCGGACGTGAGGGAACTGAGCGAGTGGATGGCCGTCACTTCCATTGCTTCCCGGTCCCCGAGGTCCGGGAGCAGGCCGGGCAGGCGCTCGGCCAGCATGGTCTTGCCAGCCCCCGGCGGCCCGGTCAGCAGCACGTGGTGCGCCCCGGCGGCCGCCACTTCCAGCGCCCGGCGGCCCTCCCTCTGGCCCGAGACGTCGCACATGTCCGGCGCCAGCGGTGCCGCAGCAGTTCCGCCGGCGTCGTCCGGCTCCTCGTCCTCCGGCTCAAAGTCCAGTGCCAGGTCCTGCGGGTCGGCACCGAAGTCAAAGGCCAGCCGGGCCAGGGTCCGATAGCCACGGACCCTGGCGCCGGGGACAAGCTCGGCTTCGGCCGCGTTGGCGTGGGCCACCACCACGTCGGGATAGCCTGCCTGGACAGCGGCCATCACGGCCGGGAGGATGCCACGGACCGGCCGCAGCCGTCCGTCCAGGCCAAGCTCCGCGATGAAGACCTGCCGGCCGGTGGGGCGGATGTCGTTGGCGGCCAGCAGAACCGCCATGGCGATGGACAGGTCGAAGCCGGACCCGCGCTTCGGCAGGGACGCCGGGATCAGGTTCGCGGTGATCTTGCGGCGGCTGAGCGGGATGCCCGAATTCTGGGCCGCGGAGCGGATCCGTTCCTTCGCCTCGTTGAGCGAGGCATCCGGGAGACCGAGGATCACGAAGGCGGGCAGGGTTTGGCCGATGTCCGCCTCGACCTCGACGATGTAGCCGTTCAGCCCCACCAGCGCGACAGAATACGTCCGTCCCAGCGCCATCTACCCCACCCCCTTGAGGTGTTCGATGGCCGGGCCGCCGGTGCCGTCGTCGAGCACGGCGATGACATCCACGCGGCGCAGCGGCATTCTCAGTTCATGGTCCCGGCACCATGCGGAGGCCAGCCGGTGCAGCCGGGCCAGCTTGTCCACGCCCACGGCCTCGAAGGGGTGGCCGTAGGCGAGGGATTTGCGGGTCTTGACTTCGGCGATGACCAGGGCGTCGCCGTCGAGCGCAACAATGTCGATCTCGCCCTCGGGGCAGCGCCAGTTGCGGTCCACGATCCGCATGCCCTGGGCCTCGAGGAAGCCGGCGGCAAGTTCCTCACCGCGCCGGCCCAGCACGTCCTTAGCTCTCATGCCTCCAGCGTGGAACGCGGAACGGCCAGGACGCGGACAAGACTTTGGCTATGTGGGTAACTCAGGCTCCCCAGACGCCAGATAGCCCGGAATCAGTTCCCCAGGCCCTCCACCTTGGGCAGGGCGAGCTCCTCGCTGCGCGGGAGTTCCTCGACGTTGACGTCCTTGAAGGTGATGACGCGGACGCTCTTGACGAACCGGGCGGAGCGGTACACGTCCCAGACCCAGGCGTCCTGCAGGGTCAGATCGAAGTAGACCTCGCCGTCGGCGCTGCGCGCCTGCAGGTCCACGTGGTTGGCCAGGTAGAAACGCCGCTCGGTCTCGACCACATAGCTGAACAGCCCGACGACGTCGCGGTATTCGCGGTAGAGCTGCAGCTCCATGTCGGTTTCATAGTTTTCAAGGTCCTCGGCACTCATGGTTCCATCTTGCACCATCGGGCGCCGGGCGCGCGCCACGGCTCAGTCGCCGAGCAGCTGCCAGCTCACCCGGTGGTACGGCGTGGGGCCGGCGGCGCGGAGCGCGTCCTTGTGCGCGGCGGTGCCGTAGCCCTTGTTCTCGTTCCAGCCGAACGCCGGGTACTCGGTGTGCAGGGCGGCCATCCGGCGGTCGCGTTCGACCTTGGCCAGTACCGAGGCTGCGGCCACACTGAGGCACTGCATGTCCGCCTTGACCAGGGTGTGGACCGGCGCGTCGCAGCCGGGCTGCTCCGGGGCGTCGTCGGGGTCCGGGTCGAACAGCGAGGCCTGCGCGACGGGCGAAAGCCAGTTGTGGCTGCCGTCCAGCAGCACCACGTCCGGCGTCACGCCGGCGGCCAGCACCGCGGACCAGGCGCGGTTCCCGGCCAGCCGGAGCGCGGCGATGATGCCGAGCGCGTCGATTTCCGCGGCGGAGGCGTGCCCCACCGCGGAAGCGACGCTCCAGCTGCGCACCAGCGGCTCCAGCCGCTCCCGGTCCGCCACCTTGAGCAGCTTGCTGTCCCGCACATCGGCGAGCAGCGTCTGCCGGTGCAGGTCCACGACGGCGATCCCGACGCTCACCGGTCCGGCCAGCGCGCCGCGGCCCACCTCGTCGATCCCGGCGAGCAGCCGGGCACCGGAGCTCCGGAACCGGCGCTCGTAGTCGAGAGTGGGGGCTTCGGACACGGCTGTCCTTACTTCCCGGCGGCCGGGACGCTGCGGAAGACGGCCGGGTAGTTGTCCAGGGCCGTGATCCGGTTCAGCGGCCAGGCGATCACGGCGGCTTTGCCCTCGATGTCGGCCACGTCGATGAAGCCGCCGTTGCTTTCCATGTGGGCGCGGGAGTCGGCGGAGTGGTTCCGGTTGTCGCCCATCACCCAGACCTTGCCGGCGGGCACCACGACGTCGAAGTCGCGCACCTGCGGGACCTCGGCACTGTTGATGTATTTCTCGTCCAGCGGGGCACCGTTGACGCTGATCCGGCCGCTGCCGTCGCAGCAGACAACGTGGTCCCCGGGCAGGCCGATGACGCGCTTGACGAGGTGCTGTTCGGAGTTGTCCGGCAGCAGGCCGACAAAGGTCAGCGCGTCCTGCACGCCGGTGAACGGCCCGGCCGGCTTCTGCGCGGTCGGCACGAGCCAGCCCTTGGTGTCCCGGAAAACGACGACGTCGCCGCGCTCCATGGCCATCGGCTCCGGCACCAGCAGGTTGACGAAGATCCGGTCGTTGACGTCCAGGGTGTTCATCATCGACTCGGACGGGATGTAGAACGCCCGGAACAGGAAGGTCTTGATCAGGAAGGACAGTACGACGGCGATCACCACCACGGTGGCGACTTCCTTGAGCCAGAGGAACGCGGGGCTGCGGCCTTCCCGGGCCTTCGCCCGCCGGGCCCTCCCCGACGACGGACCCGCGTGCGACGGACCCGTCTGGGCTGCGTCGGCGGCACGCGCGGGCAACACCGGTTCCGGGGCGTGTTCGCGGCCCGGGGTGTGCTCGGGCCGAGGCACGGCCGGGAGCCGCGTCGTCGGGTGGTCGGCGCCCGGGATGGGCGAGGAGGTCACCCGGGGCTCGTCGTTCCCCTGATCAGGTGTCCGGGGTCCGGTCTCGGGCATCTACTGTCCGTTCTTCATCGTTGTGGCGGCCACGGTGGGCCGCGGTATTTCTGCAAATCTATCAAGCGGCCAGAGGATCTGTACCGGCCGGCCAATGACACGGTCCAGCGGTACCATTCCACCGCCGGGGGCCCCCAGCAGGCTGCGGGAATCGGCCGACTTTGAGCGGTGGTCGCCCATTAGCCAGAGCCGGCCGTCCGGGACCAGCACGTTGAACTTGAGCTGGCTCGGAACGTCGCCCCCAAACACATACGGTTCCTCAACTGGCTGGCCGTTGACTGTGAGACGGCTGTCCGCGTCGCAGCACACCACGTGGTCACCGGGCAGCCCGACAACGCGTTTGACGTAGGTGGTGTCGCTGCCGGTCAGGCCCAGCCAGTGGCCCGCCGCGGCGAGGAAGTCGGCGGCCGGGCCCTTGCCGCTGTTCAGCGGGGCGAAGGAGCCGCGGCCGTCGAAGACCACGACGTCGCCGCGGCGCACCGGTTCGGCCGCGAAGTCGGTCCGGGATACCACGATCCGGTCCCCGTCGCGGAGGAGCGGCTCCATCGACGCCGAGGGGATGAAATAGACGTCCAGCCAGAGCGAGCGGACCAGTCCGCTGATGGCCACGGCGAGGACCAGGCCCAGAAGCACAAAACGCCAGCCCAGTTTCCTGGGCCGGCGTTTTGTCTGTTCCATGATCCGTGTCCTCTAACGCTTTTCTCAGTTGAACGGCGCAGTGGCAGACGGTCCGGGCGAATGCCTGGACCCTCCATGGATCCGCTGTGAAAGTCCGGAGGACTTACTTGGCGGTCTGGAAGTCGCGCTTTTCCTTGATCTTCGCAGCCTTACCGCGCAGTGCACGCATGTAGTAAAGCTTGGCGCGGCGCACGTCACCCTTGGAGACGAGCTCGATCTTGTCGATGATCGGGGAGTGCACCGGGAAGGTACGCTCCACGCCGACGCCGAAGGAGACCTTGCGGACGGTGAAGGTTTCGCGGACGCCGTCACCCTGGCGGCCCAGGACGAAGCCCTGGAAGACCTGGACGCGGGAGTTCTTGCCTTCGATGATGTTCACGTGCACCTTGATGGTGTCACCGGCGCGGAACTCGGGAACATCGGTGCGCAGCGAGGCTGCGTCTACGGAATCGAGGATATGCATTGATCCACTCCTGGTGAACGCCACAGGTCATTCACGTTGGGTCACGGCGGCCAAGCCCGGATGCAGTGCACCGGAAATTCCCGCCGAAAGTTTTGTCGTTCCGGCTCCGTCAGGACTTGACGGCGCCGGGGTGCCGCGCTGTTGGTGACGCTCCCCCTGTGGCAGGTTCGCACCCAGCAGGCACAAGGACTAATTTTGCCACAAACCGGTTCGTTTTGGTGAATTGGCCTCCGTGGAGTCGGCGGCTCAGGCGTCGGGGCGGCGCTTCAGCCGGCCGTCGACGACGTCGTACCCGAGGTCCCCGAAAGCGGTGCGGTCCGCACGGGGCAGCTTTCCGGCGTCGAACGCGTCCAGCAGGTCCGGGCGGCGCTCCGCGGTGCGCCGGTACTGTTCGTGCCGGCGCCATTGCGCGATCTTGCCGTGGTTGCCGCTGAGCAGCACCGCCGGAACCTCCCGGTCCCGCCAGCTGGAGGGTTTGGTGTACACGGGATATTCCAGCAGGCCGTCGGAGTGGGATTCCTCCACCAGTGACTCGGGGTTGCCGACGACGCCGGGCAGCAGCCGGCCGACGGCTTCGACCATGGCCAGCACGGCCACCTCGCCGCCGTTCAGCACGTAGTCGCCGAGGCTCATGGGCCGCACGGTGAAGTGCTCGGCGGCCCATTCCAAGACGCGCTCATCGATGCCCTCGTAGCGGCCGCAGGCGAAGACGAGCTGGTCCTCTTCCGCGAGTTCGTGGGCGATCGCCTGGCTGAACCGCTCCCCCGCCGGGGACGGCACGATCAGCACGGGCTTGCGGGCGGTGCCCGGTTCAGGCGCCTTCGGGCCGGCCTCGGCCACGGCGGTCAGGGCCTGGGCCCAGGGCTCCGGCTTCATCACCATGCCGGCGCCGCCGCCGTACGAGGTGTCGTCCACCGTGCGGTGCCGGTCCGTGGTGAAGTCGCGGAGGTCGTGGACGGTTAGTTCCAGCAGCCCGTCCTGGCGCGCTTTCCCGATCAAGGATAGCTCCAGTGGCGCCAGGTACTCGGGGAAGATGCTGACGACGTCGATCCGCATCTTAGGCGTTATCCCCGGCGGCGGGCGCCGCGTTCTTGTCATCGTTACCGCTGTCGGCGCCGGCATTGTCGGCGTCGCCGTCGTCCGGGGTCGCGCCGGCGTCGGTGTTGACCTCGAAAAGGCCGGCCGGCGGGGTGACGAGGACGTATTTGTCGGCGACGTTGACCTCGGGGACGATCTGCTCCACGAACGGGATCAGGATTTCCTTGCCGGCCTGGTCGGTCACCACCAGCAGGTCCTGGACGGGCATGGTGTGCAGCCCGGATACCTTCCCGACGACCGCGTCGCCGACCCGGACGTCCAGGCCCACGAGCTCGTGCTCGTACCAGCCCTCGTCGTCGTCCTCGTCCAGTTCCTCGGTCTCGATGAAGAGCTTCGCCCCGCGGAGGGCCTCCGCATCGTTGCGGGTTTCAACTTCCTCGAAGGCCAGCAGCAGGATGTCCTTGTTCCAGCGGGCGCTCTCCACGGTCAGCGGCCCGGCCGAGGCCGGTTCCACCACAAACTGCGTGCCGGGAACAAAGCGGTCACCGGGCGCATCCGTGAGCACCTGGACGGTCACTTCGCCGCGGATGCCGTGGGGCTTGCCGATTCGTGCCACCTGAAGCTGCATCTGTTCCTCTGTTCGGGTTCTCTTGAAATCTAGGGGGTGTGGGGCGTTTTGCTGCGCAAAACAGTCCGGCCCCTCCACCATAAGCTGGTGGAGGGGCCGGACTAAAGATCAAGTAATGCTGGCTACGCTACCGGCGGCGGTCGGTGTCGACGACGTCGACCCTGACCGGTTCGCCGTCGGCCAGTGCCGCCACCACGGTTCGCAGTGCGCGTGCGGTGCGGCCCTGGCGTCCGATCACCCGTCCGAGGTCTTCCTGATGAACGCGCACCTCGAGGGTATCCCCGCGGCGGTTGTTCTTCGCAGAGACCTTGACGTCCTCGGGGCTGTCAACAATCCCGCGGACCAGGTGTTCGAGCGCTTCTGCCAGCAATTTACTCAGCCTCGGTGGTCTCTGCTTCGGCGTCGGCGGGAGCCTCGGCTGCGTCGTCCTTCTTGGCCTTCTTGGTGATGGCTTCCGGGATGATCACGGAACCCTTTTCCGGGGTGACGAAGGCTTCCTTGGGAGCCTTGGTCTTCAAGGTGCCCTCCTGGCCCGGGAGTCCCTTGAACTTCTGCCAGTCACCGGTGATCTTCAGGATCGCGGCAACCTGCTCGGACGGCTGTGCGCCGACGCCGAGCCAGTACTGGGCACGGTCCGTGTCGACCTCGATGTACGAGGGCTCTTCGGTCGGGTGGTACTTGCCGATCTCTTCGATGGCACGGCCATCACGCTTGGAGCGTGCGTCCATGACGACGATGCGGTAGTACGGTGCGCGCATCTTACCGAAGCGCTTAAGGCGAATCTTTACGGCCACTTTTGTGGTCACTCCTGTTTCTGAAACGGGGTCGAGCCCGGCGTTCTGCACCCGTGGGGCGGGCCGTACTAGGGGGTTCTAAAGGACAGGATCCGGACGCGGAGAGAGGGGCCACGCAGATCGAGTACCTGTTCATTGTGCCAGATCACCGCGCGGATTTCGACTTGACACCCGCGGCGGGGGTGATTGGGGGCGATTTGCCCGGGCGTCAAGATGTCCAGACGTAAAGTCCGGCTTTGGTTGCGGGGTCGACGCCGGCGGCGAGGTCAGCGAGCTGGCGGACGTAGCGGGCAGCCTGGTCCACCCCGAAGGGCATGTCTTCCTCAGCGGCCCAGCCTTCGGCGACCTCGGTGAGGACGTCGCCCTCCCCCTCGGTCTCGTAGCTGAGCAGGTCTGCCAGGGCCCGGACCATCGCGGCCGGAACGCCCAGCAGCGAGTCACTGGCCACGTCCACCATGGCGAGCTCATAGTCGGCGCCCGCGGCGTGCACCGCGGTGCCGGCCAGGTCGCCCAGCCGCTCGATTTCGAAGTCGCTGATGTCCGCGATCCGGAGAGCGCCGGCTGCCGCTGCGGCTCCGCGGTCGAGGGCTGCGGCGCGCTTGAGTGCGGCGTCATGGGTGGCCACGAAGATTTCAGTAAATCCCAATGAGCTCATCCTTAGCTGTCAGGCGGCACACGGCCGCGGTTTTGGCGTCACTTCAGCCTAGCCGCTCTTACCCGGGCCGCCGGAACGGGCATGCCCATTGCAGGTGCAAGCCCACGGACGGACATGCCCATCGCCCGACCCCCAGCGATGGTCATGCCACTCTGGGCCCGAGCATCCGGACGGGCATGTCCATCGCTGGCGCCGAGCATTGGACATAGCCAGGTTATGTCCATTCCTCGGTGCGTCGACCGGACATGCCCCTCGAACCAGCCCCGCACCAGACGCGCATGCTCGGCCGCAGCACCACGGGATGGGCATGCCCAGCGGCCAGGTTCGAGAATGGGCATGCTCAGCGGGCAGGCTCAAGGATGGGCATGCTCATCCTGCGTGGCATCGAAGGATGGGCATGCTCATTGGTGGAGCCGAACGTTGGGCATGTCCGGTGTACGGCCGCCGGCAACGGGCATGTCCGGGCATGTCCGGGAACGTCCGGAGCTGCTAGCGGACGGCGACGCGGATCCGGTTGCGCCACGGATCCTCGAAGCGCAGCTCGGCCCCGGTGTGGTGCGACTGGACGCCGGCGGTCCTGAGCCGGTCCGCCAGGGCGCCGACGTCGTCGCCGGACGGTACTTCGATCAGCACCTCGCCGAGACCCAGCGTGTCGCGGCGCGGGCCGGCGCCGCGGCTGTTCCAGACGTTCATGGCCATGTGGTAGTGGTAACCGCCGGCGGAGACGAAAAGAGCCTGGCCGTGCCAGCCGGCGGTCTTCTCGAAGCCGAGAGTGCCGACGTAGAAATCGTGCGCGGACTGCACATCGCCGACCTGCAGATGGACGTGCCCGACACCGGCGTCCGCCTCCCGCTGCCCGGCAAGCGATGCTTCGGTGAGGTGCTGCTCCAGGTAGCGCTGCGGCGGCAGGGCAAGACTGTCCATCACCACGTTCTTGCCCTCCCAGGACCAGGCCTCGCGCGGCCGGTCCCAGTAGAGCTCGATACCGTTACCCTCGGGGTCGTTGAAGTAGAAGGCCTCGCTGACAAGGTGGTCCGCGCTGCCGGTGAAGGACTGCGGCTCATACTGTGCCGCGGAGGCGACGGTCGCCGCCAGGGAAGGCTGGTCGTTGAACAGCAGGGCGGTGTGGAAGAGACCGGCCTCGCCGCGGGAGGGCAGGTTCAGCCCGGGGGCCGGGGCCAGGTGGACCAGCGGCTTGGCCTGGCGCCCGAGGTAGAGTCCACCGTCCTGCTCGGCGACGATGTCGAGGCCGAGAGCGCGCTGGTAGTAATCGGTCATCATCTTCATGTCGCCGACCTTGAGCATCACGGTGCCCATGGTGAGTTCGGCAGGAAGGAGATCCTGGGTGCTGGCTTCTGCGGTCATCGAAACCCTCCGGTGGTCCTGTGGCCGCCGACCCTCGGCGACCTTACATAAAGGTAAATTACTTGAAGCTTCAATTTATTCCTAGGGCGCAACACCTCCGTGGCGGCTCAATTCGCCGCGCAACACGATGCTCCGGGGCGTTTGCAGGGTGGCGAGGTTCCTGCGGGGGTCCTCGGCGCAAACAAGGACGTCGGCACTGGCGCCCTCCGCGATAGCGTCGGCCAAGAGCCAGTCCCGCGCGGCCCAGGTTGCGGCGTCGAGGGCGGCACCGGCGGGGATCCCGGCGGCGTGCAGCGCCTCGACCTCGTCCGCAATGCGTCCATGCTTGATGACGCTGCCGGCGTCTGTTCCTGCGTAGATGGCCACCCCGGCTTCGTACGCTTCGAGAATCCGTTCGGCGCGGCGTTCCCAGAGCGCGAGCATCTGTTCCGCGTACCGGGGGAACTTCGCCTCGGCCTGGGCCGCGATGGCCGAGAAGGTCGCGATGTTGATCAGCGTGGGAACAATCGGAACACCCTGTTCAACGAATCGGGGCAGGTGGCGGGGAAGCAGCCCGGTTCCGTGTTCGATGCAGTCGATGCCGGCGTCGAGCATGTCATCGAGAGTGTCCTCCGCGAAGCAATGCGCCGTGACGCGGGCGCCTTCGTCATGGGCGGCCCGGACTGCGTCCTTGACGTGCCGTGCCGGGAAGCTGGCGGCGAGAACACCGGCGTCGCGGTCGATCCAGTCCCCCACCAACTTGACCCAGCCGTCCCCGGCCCGGGCCTGCTTGCGGACAGCCTCCACGAGGTCCTCGGGTTCCACCTCGACGGCGAAGCCGCGCAGGTACCGGCGCGTCCTCGCGATGTGCCGGCCCGAGCGAATGAGGCGCGGCAGCTCCTTGCGCTGCTGCAGCCAACGGGTGTTGTGCACGGCGCCCGCGTCGCGGACCAGCAGGGTTCCCGCGTCACGGTCGGTCAGGGCCTGCTGTTCCGCCACGTCCTCCGGGACATCGCCGCCGGGGCCGAGCCCGATATGACAGTGCGCGTCGACCAGCCCGGGGATGACCCACCCGTCCAGCACGCGATCCGACGCGGCCGCGGGACGGTTGAACGTCAGAAGGCCGTCCACGGCCCACAGTCCTCGCCGTTCCTGGTCCGCCGCGGTGAGGACCGGGCCGCTGAACTCGATGATGCTGCTCACGGGTTATAGCCTAATCCGCCTGGCTGTCCGCCGTCCCACTGCGTCCGGCTCCAATGACGCTCAGGGCCTGAGGGCATCCCGGCAGGCTGTGGTAGCTTCGTCTACGACCACACGGGTGCCCTTGCAGGGGCTGAGATCGGGCTGACGCAGCCTGCGACCGTTGAACCTGTCCGGGTAATGCCGGCGAAGGAAGTGAGTATTTCTTTGAGCGCAACAAATTCCCAGCACCTCCCTGCCCAGAACAGGGACGGCTTCGCAGCGAGCCCCGTCACGCAGTCAATGAAGTCGCATGCCCTTGTGTATGTCGAGGACGGCGGGATCCGCGTCCCCATGACCGAAGTCGCCCTGGAACCCTCTCCGGGCGGCGTCACGAATCCACCGTTTCGCGTTTACCGCACCGCCGGCCCGGGAAGCGACCCGGTGGTGGGGCTGGCCCCCTTCCGCCGGGACTGGATCAACGGGCGCGGGGACACGGAATCCTACAGCGGCCGGGAACGGACCCTGCTCGACGACGGGAAGTCCGCCGTTCGACGGGGCGCCGCCTCGGCGGAATGGCAGGGCGCACCGCCGGAGCCGCGCCGCGCCGTTGAAGGACGGACGGTGACCCAGATGCACTATGCGCGGCAAGGCATCGTGACACCGGAGATGCGCTTCGTCGCCCTGCGGGAGAACTGCGACGTCGAGCTGGTCCGGAACGAAGTCGCCGCGGGCCGGGCCATCATCCCGAGCAACATCAACCACCCGGAGTCCGAGCCGATGATCATCGGGAAGGCGTTCCTGGTCAAGATCAATGCGAACATCGGCAACTCCGCGGTGACCAGCTCCATCGCCGAGGAAGTCGACAAGCTCCAATGGGCCACGCGGTGGGGCGCGGACACGGTGATGGACCTGTCGACCGGGGACGATATCCATACGACCCGCGAATGGATCATCCGCAATTCCCCCGTTCCCATCGGCACGGTCCCGATTTACCAGGCACTGGAAAAGGTCAACGGCGAAGCAAACGCCCTGACCTGGGAGATCTTCCGTGACACGGTGATCGAACAGTGCGAGCAGGGCGTCGACTACATGACCATCCACGCCGGGGTGCTGCTGCGGTACGTCCCGCTGACCGCCAACCGGGTCACCGGCATCGTGTCCCGCGGCGGTTCCATCATGGCCGGGTGGTGCCTTGCGCACCATCAGGAGAACTTTCTCTACACGCATTTCGACGAGCTGTGCGAAATTTTCGCCCGCTACGACGTCGCCTTCTCTCTCGGCGACGGTCTGCGGCCGGGGTCCACGGCGGACGCTAACGACGCCGCGCAGTTTGCCGAACTGGACACCCTGGCCGAGCTCACGCAACGGGCCTGGGACTTTGAAGTCCAGGTCATGGTGGAAGGCCCGGGCCATGTGCCGTTCCACCTCGTCCGGGAAAACGTGGAGCGCCAGCAGGAACTCTGCAAGGGCGCGCCCTTCTACACCTTGGGGCCGCTGGTCACGGACATCGCACCGGGCTATGACCACATCACCTCGGCCATTGGCGCCACCGAGATCGCCCGTTACGGGACCGCCATGCTCTGCTACGTCACGCCGAAGGAGCATCTGGGGCTGCCGAACAAGGACGACGTGAAGACCGGCGTGATCACCTACAAGATCGCCGCGCATGCCGCCGACCTCGCCAAGGGTCACCCCGGGGCGCACGAACGTGACGATGCCCTGTCCAAGGCCCGGTTTGAATTCCGTTGGCGGGACCAGTTCGCGCTTTCCCTGGACCCGGTGACCGCTGAGGCATTCCACGACGAGACCCTGCCGGCGGAGCCAGCCAAGACAGCCCATTTCTGCTCGATGTGCGGGCCGAAGTTCTGCTCCATGCGGATCAGCCAGGATATCCGCGAGGAATACGGTTCGGCCGCATCGCAGACGGCGTTGGCCCAGATGGCGGCGGGAATGCGGGAGAAAAGCAACGAATTCCTGGCGGCCGGCGGCAAGGTCTACCTTCCTGAGCCCACCGTGGGCGCACCCGTAGAGGCCTAGCCGGGGTCGGGCAGCCGTCCAGGCGGGTGGTCGCCCTGGAGTCGCGTGCTAGGACGCGTGGGCGTGCCGGCTGCGGTTGACGTCGGCGATAAACGAGCGGATGGCCCGGTCGCCTTCCTTCGAGTCCTGCGGCCGGTGCCCGCCCGGGGCTGTGCGGTGCAGGGCGCCGGTTTCGCGCAGGTAGCCGGCGATTTCCTCATACAGCGGTTCCCAGCCGCCGGTGAGGACCAGGGTGGGCACGCCCGGTACGATCTGCAGCGGGGCGTCCCAGGGCGGCGCCTGGAGGCGGAGCCGGCGCTGTTCCCGTCCGTCGTCGGCCGCCGGGGCGCCCACGGTTCCGCGGACCGGGGCGTGGGCGGCGAAGACCCGGCGCACGAACTCGCGGTGGAAATCCTCGTCGCCGAGCTGGTGCCGGACGTCGAAGAGCGGCTGCATCAGCGCCCGGTGCGCCGCCGTCGCCGGCAGTTCGGCGGTCAGCGAAAAGCAGGCGGGTTCGACCAAGGTCAGGGACCGGACCAGATCGGGACGTTCGACGGCGGCCATCATCGCTGCGATGGCCCCCTGCGAATGCGCCACCACGTGGCCGCCGGCCTCGCCGCGGCCGTCGTCGGCAAGGGCGCGCA
Organism: Arthrobacter sp. SlRoot2-15; assembly: GCF_059739345.1. Lineage (NCBI taxonomy): Bacteria > Bacillati > Actinomycetota > Actinomycetes > Micrococcales > Micrococcaceae > Arthrobacter > Arthrobacter sp. SlRoot2-15. Next base: position 3,278,880 of record NZ_AP046058.1, on the reverse strand, counting down.
GTACAATCGCCGCGTCCGCGGCGAAGTCCGTTTCCAGCGGTTCGGCGACGGCGTCGAAGCCGTGCCGGCGCAGGAACAGGGCGTCGTAGCTCAGCGCCATGCCATGCTGCTTCGGCCACGCCGCGGCGCCGAAACTGCCGGCCCCGTGGACGAAAACTACGCGCTGCTTGAACATGCCCTAAGCCTATGGCACCGCCCCGTCATCGGGGCCGGCGACATACTGGCCGTCGGCATGCTGCCCGCCCCCGAACTGCCGGAGCCTGGGAGGCTCCCGCTACTTGCTGCCGCCGAGGAACTTGTCGAAGCCCTTGGGCAGGTTCAGCTGGGACGGGTCGAACTCGCCGCCCTGCTGGCCGAAGGCTGCGCCGGTGGGCACGGCCTTGGCCCCGGCGGCACGGCGCGCCTCGGCATCCTTGAGCTCCTGCGCGGCCTTGGCCGGGTTGCCGGAGCGGGCCTTCTTCTTCGGCGCGCTCTTGGCACCCTTGCGGGCACCGCCGCCGCCCATGCCCGGCATCCCCGGCATCCCCGGCATGCCGCCGCCGGCAGCCATTTTCTTCATCATCTTCTGGGCCTGCGCAAAGCGTTCCAGCAGTCCGTTGACCTCGGAGACGTGCACACCGGAACCGCGGGCAATGCGGGCACGGCGCGAACCGTTGATGATCTTCGGGGCCACGCGCTCGTGCGGGGTCATGGACCGGACGATCGCCTCGACGCGGTCGATCTCCCGCTCGTCGAACTGCTCCAGTTGCTGGCGGATGTTCTGGGCGCCCGGCATCATCATGAGCATTTTCTTCATCGAGCCCATGTTGCGGATCTGCTGCATCTGGGCGAGGAAGTCCTCGAGCGTGAAGTCTTCCTGGTCGGCGAACTTCTTCGCCATCCGGGCCGCTTCGTCCTTGTCCCAGGACTTTTCGGCCTGCTCGATCAGGGTGAGGACGTCACCCATGTCGAGGATGCGCGAAGCCATCCGGTCCGGGTGGAACAGCTCAAAGTCGTCCAGGCCTTCGCCGGTGGACGCGAACATCACGGGCTTGCCGGTGACAGACGCGACGGAGAGCGCGGCACCGCCGCGGGCGTCGCCGTCGAGCTTGGAGAGCACGATGCCGGTGAAGTTGACACCCTCATCGAACGCCATGGCCGTGTTGACGGCGTCCTGGCCGATCATGGAGTCGATCACGAAGAGGACTTCGTTGGGGACGATCGCCTGGCGGATCCGGCGGGCCTGGTCCATCATTTCGGCGTCGACGCCGAGGCGGCCGGCGGTGTCCACGATCACGACGTCGTGCAGGGTGCGCTTGGCTTCCTCGACGCCGGCACGGGCGACGGCGACCGGGTCGCCGGTCGGGTGGTCCAGTTCGGTGGAGGTGGCGCCGGGGTGCGGGGCAAAGACGGGGACGCCGGCGCGCTGGCCGACGACCTGCAGCTGCGTCACGGCGTTGGGGCGCTGCAGGTCGCAGGCCACCAGCATGGGGCTGTGGCCCTGCGCCTTGAGGTACTTGGAGAGCTTGCCGGCGAGGGTGGTCTTGCCGGCGCCCTGGAGCCCGGCGAGCATGATGATGGTGGGCCCGGTCTTGGCCAGGCGGATCCGGCGGGTTTCGCCGCCGAGGATCTCGACGAGCTCCTCATTGACGATCTTCACGATCTGCTGGCTCGGGTTCAGCGCCCCGGAGACCTCCGCGCCGAGGGCACGCTCACGCACGCGGCCGGTGAACTCCCGGACCACCGGCACGGCAACGTCGGCATCCAGCAGGGCACGCCGGATTTCGCGGACCGTGGCGTCAACGTCCGCCTCGGTGAGGCGGCCCTTGCCACGGAGGTTCTTGAAGGTTGCTGTCAACCGGTCAGAGAGTGAATTGAACACGCGCCGTGCACTTCTTTCAGTGGATCTACAGCTGGCGGCCGGAGCGGCACGCCAGAGTCGTGACTGTTTCGCCGGAACGAACTGCCTCGACAACGGGACTCGACTATCTAGGGTACCAAGACGCGCCTTCAAGGTGGCATGCTGGCGTAGGTGACCAGTCAAACAACGGTAAAGACCTTGCTCATCCTCGGCGCCTCGGGCGACCTGACCGGCAGGCTGCTGCTGCCGGGCCTGGCCAGGCTGGTGGCCCGGGGCCACGCCCCCGGGCTCACGCTGGTGGGCGCCGGCTCGGACGACTGGGCCCCGGAGAAGTGGCTGGAGCGGCTGGAGACGTCCTTCGCCGACGCCAATTCCCAGGCCGACTCGGCCGGCAAGCGGGAGCTGAAGCGGATCCGCGAGAGCACCAGCTACCACCGGCTGGACGTCACAGCGGCGGGCGAGCTGGCCGGGCTCCTGGCCACTTTGGAGGGTCCCGTGGCCGTGTACTTCGCGTTGCCGCCCAAGATCAGCCAGCTGGCCTGCGAGGCCCTGACTCCGGAGCAGGTGCCGGCAGGGACCCGGCTCGTGATGGAAAAACCGTTCGGTTCCAGCGAGGAGTCCGCGCGCGAGCTGAACAGGACGCTCGCGGCGCTGGTCCCGGAGGACCACATCCACCGGGTGGACCACTTCCTGGGCAAAGCGACGGTCCTGAACATCCTGGGCCTGCGTTTCGCGAACACCTTCCTGGAGCCGGTGTGGAACCGGGACTATGTCGAGAAGGTGGAGATCATCTTCGACGAGGACCTCGCGCTGGAGGGCCGGGCCCGCTATTACGACGGCGCCGGTGCCCTGCGTGACATGATCCAGAGCCACCTGCTGCAGATCATGGCCCTGATGGCGATCGAACCGCCTGCCTCGGTGGACGAGCGGGACCTGCGGGACGCCGTCGCCACGCTCCTTCGCGCCAGCAGCATCAAGGCTCCGTACGCCAAGAACACCCGCCGCGCCCGCTACACCGCCGGCTCGATCGACGGCCGCAAGGTCCCGGACTACGCCAAGGAGGAGGGCGTGGACGCGTCCCGGAACACGGAGACCCTCGCGGAGGTGCAGGTGGACATCGACAACTGGCGCTGGGAGGGTGTGCCCTTCGTCCTCCGTTCCGGCAAGGCCTTGGGCGCCATGCGCAAGGAGGCCGTGGTGACCTTCCGGCCGGTGCCGCACCTGCCCAAGGGCTTCACCGGCGTCGACTCCCCCAACCAGCTGCGGATCGGCTTCGGCCCGGACACCCTGCAGTTCGACGTCGACGTCAACGGCCCCGGCAATATCCTCAGCCTGGACCGGGCCACCCTGAAGGCCGAGCTGAGCGCCTCCGAGCTGCTGCCCTACGGTGAAGTCCTCGAAGGCGTCCTCAACGGCGACCCGTTGCTCTCCGTGCGCGGCGACACCGCCGAAGACTGCTGGCGCATCCTCGAGCCCGTGCTGAAAGCCTGGGCCCGCGACAGCGTTCCGCTGGAGGAATACGCTGCCGGAACCCCCGGTCCGGAGGGCTGGCCGGCGTAGCCGCCGGCAACAGCCCGCGGCGACGGCCAAGCGGGAACGACAAAGCGGGCCGGACACCTTTTCAGGTATCCGGCCCGCTGTCGCAACCCCCGATCGCGGCCCCGCTCGCTGTCCGCTGGCGCGTCGCGGCTGGGGGGGCTGCCGCCTAGATGGCTGCCGCGCCGCGTTCCCCGGTGCGGACGCGCACGGCTTCGAACACATCCATCGTCCAGACCTTCCCGTCACCGGCCCGGCCGGTGTTCGAGCTGGCGATGATGACATCCAGGATGTCGTCCGCCTGTTCGTCGGTGGCGAGCACCTCGACCCGGATCTTGGGCAGCAGGTCCACGTTGTACTCGGCGCCGCGGTACACCTCGGTGTAGCCGCGCTGCCGGCCGTAGCCGCTGGCCGCGCTGACCGTCAGGCCCTGCACCCCGTAGGCTTCCAGGCCCTCCCTGATGGCGTCGAGCTTTTCCGGACGGACGATTGCTGTGATCAGTTTCATGCCCCCACACTTTCCTTGCCTGCTGCGGTCTTCTTGCCGTTGGACGCCGCGTCCACGGTTCCGGCGGCGGCGGCTTCGGCAGCCCCGCCTTCCGGCTTGCCGGTGATGAGCTCGTGCAGCGGCTGGAAGCTTCCGCCGTGGCCGCCGACGCCGAACTCGTACGCCGTCTCGGCGTGCAGGCTCAGGTCCACACCCACGACTTCCTGCTCCTGGGAAACCCGGAAGCCCATGGTCTTGTGGATGGCGAAGGCAATCAGCGCCGTGAGGACGGCGGAGTAGACGATCGCCACGCCGGCCACTGCGAGCTGGGCCCAGAGCTGGGTGAAGCCGCCGCCGTAGAAGAGGCCGCCGCCGACGCCGTCGGCCGGGAGGGCGATGAAGCCCAGCGCCACGGTGCCGATGATGCCGGAGACCAGGTGGACGCCGACGACGTCGAGCGAGTCGTCAAAGCCCCAGCGGAACTTCAGGCCGACGGCCAGGGCCGAAGCCACGCCTGCCACGACGCCGAGGCCGAGGGCTCCGACCGGGCTGACGTTGGCACAGGCCGGGGTGATGGCGACCAGGCCGGCCACCACGCCGGAGGCGGCGCCGAGCGAGGTCGGGTGGCCGTCGCGGATGCGTTCCGTGATGAGCCAGCCGAGCATGGCAGCGGCGGGCGCTGCGAGCGTGTTGACCCAGATCAGGCCGGCCTGCTCGGATGTCGTGGCGGCACCGGCGTTGAAGCCGAACCAGCCGAACCAGAGGATGGCCGCGCCCAGCATCACGAACGGGATGTTGTGCGGGCGGTGGTTCGGGTCCTTGCCGAAGCCGCGGCGGTTGCCGATGATCAGGACCAGGACCAGTGCCGCGACGCCGGCGTTGATGTGGACCACGGTGCCGCCGGCGAAGTCGATGGCCGGGCCGAGGGCCTTGCCGATCTCACCCTCGGGGCCGAAGATGCCGCCGCCCCAGACCATGTAGGCCAGCGGGCAGTACACCAGGGTGACCCAGACCGGGACGAACACGGTCCAGGCGCCGAACTTGGCGCGGTCAGCGATCGCGCCGCTGATCAGGGCCACCGTGATGATGGCGAAGGTGGCCGCGTAGCCGACCTTGATCAGGCCGTCCGGGGTGGTGATGCCTTCGACGCCGAAGGTGGCGAACGGGTTCCCGACGATCTCCAGGAAGCCTTCGCCCGAGCTCATTGAGGCGCCCCAGAGCACCCACACCACACCGACCATGCCGATGGAGATGAAGCTCATCATCATCATGTTCAGTGCGGCCTTGGCGCGCGTCATGCCGCCGTAGAAAAATGCGAGTCCAGGTGTCATGAACAGCACTAGTGCTGCTGCCACCATCAGCCATACGTGACCTGCGGTAAGTTCCATGGTGCACGTCCTCCCTTGCTTAGAATTACGTTCGATGCGATCTGAGATGTCCGGCGGATCGCTCCGCCTGCCCCAACGCTGTTTGCGTTCTAAGAAGAGTTTGCTGGTGCCGTGTTTCACCGGCGGAGGATTTACATTGCCGGGCTGTTACAAGAACCTCCCGGAAGTAAATGGTGCGTCTCGTGCTTGTTACGGTTATGTTTCACGCCTTCCATCACGCCCCGCCGGCCGCAAGGCACTAAAAGCGGCACCGAAAGCAGCACCGAAAGCAGCAGCATGAGCAAAACAACCCGTTCCGCCGACGGAACCCGGCGCCCGGCCTGGTTCCGGCAGCCAGCCGGCCCCCGCCTGCCCCGGGACATCAAGGTGATGTTGGTCGCGGCCTTCCTGATCGCGCTGGGGTTCGGCCTCGTGGCGCCGGTGCTCCCGCAGTTCGCCACCACGTTCGACGTCGGCGCGACGGCGGCGGCGGTGATCGTGAGTATCTTCGCGTTCATGCGGCTGGTGTTCGCTCCGGCCGGCGGCGCGCTGATCGTGCGGCTGGGCGAACGCCCGGTGTACGTGGCCGGGCTGCTGATCGTGGCGGCGTCCACCGCTGCCTGCGCTTTCGCCCAGGACTACTGGCAGCTGCTGGTGTTCCGGGGCCTGGGCGGGGCCGGATCGGTGATGTTCACGGTGGCGTCGATGGCCCTGGTGGTGCGGCTGGCGCCGCCGGAGAGCCGAGGCCGGGTCTCCGGCGCGTACGCCTCGGCCTTCCTGATAGGCAATGTGTGCGGACCGATCGTGGGCGGGCTGCTGGCCAGCTTCGGGCTGCGCGTGCCGTTCCTGGCGTACGCGGCGGCGCTGGTGCTGGCCGCCGCCGTCGTGCAGACCCAGCTCAGCCACGTCCCCGCGGGTTCGCGGAAGGCGGGGGCGTCTGCTCCGGCGATGCTGTTGCGGGAGGCCCTGCGGGACAGCGCCTACCGGGCCGGGCTGGTCTCCAGCTTCGCCAACGGCTGGGCAACCTTCGGCGTCCGGATGGCCACGGTGCCGCTGTTCGCCGTCGCGGCGCTCGGTGCCGGACCGTCGTCGGCGGGCTGGGCGCTGGCCGTGTTCGCCGGGGGCAACGCCGCGGCCCTGACCTTCTCCGGGCGGCTCGCGGACAGCCTGGGCCGGAAGCCGATGATGCTCGCCGGGCTGGCCGTCACCGGCCTCGCCACCGGCGCGATCGGCTTCACCCACGACCTGCCGTGGTTCCTGCTGGCCTCGACCGTCGCCGGCATCGGGTCCGGGCTGCTCGGGCCGGCGCAGCAGGCGGCGATCGCCGACGTCGTGGGCAATGAGCGCTCCGGCGGCCGGGTGCTCGCGGTGTTCCAGATGACCGCGGACAGCGGCGCGATCGTGGGCCCGGTCATCGCCGGGCTGCTGGCCGACCGGCTGGGCTACGGCTGGGCCTTCGGCGTGACCGGCGGGGTGCTGCTCGCCGCGGCCGTCGGCTGGCTGCTGGCCCGGGAAACCTTCCAGCGGACCCCCGCGCGGGGCTAGTTCAGCAGCGCGTCCACGAAGCTCTCGGGGTCGAACGGAGCCAGGTCGTCTGCGCCTTCGCCGAGTCCCACCAGCTTGACCGGGACGCCGAGGGACTTCTGGATCGCGACGACGATACCGCCCTTGGCGGTCCCGTCCAGCTTGGTCAGCACAATGCCGGTGATGTTGACGACCTCGGCGAAGACTCGGGCCTGGTTCAGGCCGTTCTGGCCGGTGGTCGCGTCGAGGACCAGAAGCACCTCGTCCACCTCGGCGAGCTTTTCGATGACGCGCTTGACCTTGCCGAGCTCGTCCATCAGGCCGACCTTGTTCTGCAGCCGGCCGGCGGTGTCGATCATGACGACGTCGACTTCCTGGTCGATGCCGGCCTTGACCGCCTCATACGCGACCGACGCCGGGTCGGCCCCGTCGACGTCGGACTTGACTGTGGGCACGCCGACGCGCTGGCCCCAGGTGGCGAGCTGTTCAGCGGCGGCCGCGCGGAAGGTGTCCGCGGCGCCGAGCAGCACGTCTTTGTCCTCCGCGACCAGCACGCGGGCGAGCTTGCCCACCGTGGTGGTCTTGCCGACGCCGTTGACGCCCACCACCATCATGACCGCGGGCTTGTCCGCGTGCCGCTCGACGTTGAGGCTGCGGTCCATTCCGGGGTCCACCAGCTTGATCAGTTCCTCGCGCAGCAGCGCCTTGACCTGTTCGGGCGAGCGCGTGCCGAGCACCTTGACGCGTTCCCGGAGGGCGTCCACCAGCTGCATCGTCGGTTCGGTACCGAGGTCCGCCAGCAGCAGCGTCTCCTCGACTTCGTCCCAGACGTTCTCGTCGATCTTGTCCGCGGACAGCAGGGTGAGCAGGCCCTTGCCGAAGATGTTGTTGGACTTGACCAGGCGTTCGCGCAGCCGGGTCAGGCGTCCCGCCACCGGCAGCGGGGTCTCGACCGGAACGGTCTCGAGGCCGGCGACGTTGTCCGGCACCTCGACGGTCTCCAGACCCTCGACGTCGACGGCGTCCGACGGCGCCGCACCGCGGGGCGGCGCCGGGCGGTCCTCCAGCAGCGTGCCCCCGCCGGAACCCTGGACGGGGTCGTTCGCGTCGCGCTGCGAGGGGTAGTTGGTGATGTTCTTCCGGGTCTTCATCAGCACCGGAATCAGCGCACCGAGGACCACCAGGGCAACGAGGATGGGCAGGGCAATGGGGAGGATGTCGTTCACTCCCCTAGCTTCTCACAAACCCCAAATGCCCCGCGGACGGCCCGTTCACCTGCCCGTTCACCTGCCCGTTCACCTGCAGCGGAGGGTCCTCAGACCTCGGCCCCCAGCCGCTGGCTGATCACGGTGGAGACGCCGTCGCCGCGCATAGTGACGCCGTAGAGCGCGTCCGCCACTTCCATGGTGCGTTTCTGGTGCGTGATCACGATCAGCTGGCTGGACTCGCGGAGCTCTTCGAAGATGGTGATGAGCCGGCCCAGGTTGGTGTCGTCCAGGGCGGCCTCCACCTCGTCCATCACGTAGAACGGCGAGGGCCGGGCCTTGAAGATGGCCACCAGCAGGGCCACCGCGGTCAGCGACCGTTCACCGCCGGAAAGCAGCGAGAGCCGCTTGATCTTCTTGCCGGCGGGACGCGCCTCCACTTCGATCCCGGTGGTGAGCATGTCCGAGGGGTCGGTCAGGACCAGCCGACCCTCGCCGCCGGGGAAGAGCCGCGCGAAGACCCGGACGAACTGGGCGGCGGTGTCCTCGAAGGCCTCGGCGAAGACCTTCTGCACCCGCTCGTCGACTTCCTTGATGATGTCCAGCAGGTCCTTGCGGCTGGACTTGAGGTCCTCCAGCTGCGTGCTCAGGAACTGGTGGCGTTCCTCCAGTGCCGCGAACTCCTCGAGCGCCAGCGGGTTGACCCGGCCCAGGGCTGCGAGGTCGCGTTCGGCCTTGCGCAGCCGCTTTTCCTGTTCCTCGCGGACAAAGGGTTTGCCGGCGACAATTTCCTGTCCGTCCTCGTCCACGGGGGCGCGGAGCGCGGCCCACTTGTCCCCCGATTCGGCCGCCGGCACCGGTACGGGCCGGTCGGGGCCGAAGTCGGCGACCAGCTGGTCCGCGGTCAGTCCGAGTTCCTCGACGCTGCGCAGTTCGAGGGCCTCGATGCGGAGCCGCTGCTGCGCGCGGGCCAGTTCGTCCCGGTGCACGGAATCGGTCAGCTCGGCCAGTTCACGGGCGAGGGTGTCGTTGCCGGCGCGCACGGCGGCCAGTTCGCGCTCCATCTGTTCGCGGCGTTCCTCCGCCGTGTCGCGTTCGCGGCGGGCCAGCTCGACCGAGACATCGATGAAACCGATCACTTGCTCCACGGCCGCGGAGACGGCGGCGGCGCGGGCGGCCTGGAGCCTGCGGCGGCGGGCGCGTTCGGCCGCCTCCTCGCGGGCACGGCGTTCGGTGGCGGCGGCCCGCTCCAGCGAGGCGGCGCGGTTGCGGATGGCGGTGAGCTGTTCCTCCGCGCTGCGCAGCGAAAGGCGTGCCTCCATCTCGGCGGCCCGCGCCGCAGACGCTGCCAGGGCGAGGGCGTCGCGGTGCTCCGGCGAGGGTTCCTCCTCGGCGGGGGCCTCCTGCGCGGCGGCGAGCCTGGCCGCGACAGCCTCCAGGGCCTCCTGCTCCCCCGTGATGTTCGCTTCCGCACGGGCCAGGGATGCGGCGAGCCGTTCACTCTCCCCGACGGCGCTGCGCAGCACGGAGTTCAGGTGGCCCAGCCGTTCGGCCACGGCAGCGAGCCGGGCGTCCGAGTCGTGCAGTTTTTCCAGGGCGGCGTCCGCGCGGTTCTGGGCGGCGGAGCGGCGGGATTCCGCGGCGGACAGGGCGAATCGGTTGCGCTCCAGGTCAGCGCCGACGGCGGCGAGCCGTGCGGCGGCGTCGTCGACGGCGGCCTGGACCTCCAGCAGGGACGGCGCCGAGGCGGAGCCGCCGCTGACGGTGAAGGCGGTGAACACGTCGCCGGCCCGGGTCACGGCGGTCAGTTCCGGCCGGGCGGCGATCAGCCGCGCGGCGGCGTCGAGGTCCTCGACGACGGCGGCGCCCGCCAGCAGCCGGGCCAGCGGCACGCCGCTGGCTTTGTCTCCGACGGATTTGCCCCCGCCGGTTTTGTCCCTGGCGGGGGCGACCAGCGCGGCGGCCCAGCGGGCGCCGTCGGGAAGGTCTGCGGCCGGGGCCGGGTCGGCCGGTCCGGACGCACCGGCGAGCAGCAGGGAGGCCCGGCCGGCGTCGTCGTCCTTCAGGAGCTGGACCGCGGCGGCAGCGGAGGCGGCATCCTGGACGACGACGGCGTCCGAGCAACTTCCCAGCGCGGCTGCGATGGCGGTCTCGTAGCCTGCCTCCACGGCCAGCAAGCCCGCCAGCGGGCCGAGCACGCCGGGCAGCTCGGCGGACAGGACATGCTCCGAGCCATCCCTGCGGTTGAGGCCAAGCTGCAGCGCATCGCGGCGGGCCACGAGGGCGTCGCGTTCCCGCTCGCCGTCCCGCTCGGCGGCTTTGAGGGCGTCGATTTCAGCAACCACTGCGTCCAGAGCCTCGGTCGCCGCCTCGTATTCCGCGTCCAGGGTCTCCTCGCCGTCCTCGACGCCGGCGACCTGGGACTCAAGCGCGCTGAACTCGCTTTGGGCCTGGCGGCGCCGTTCATCTCCGGCCTTCTGGGATTCCCTCAGCCGGCCGATCTCGGCCTGGGCGGACTCGACCCGGGACCTCGCGGCGCCGACCTGTCCCGCGAGCCGGGCAAGGCCCTCGCGGCGGTCCGCGGCAGCCCGGAGCAGGGTGGCGAGGCGCTTGTCTTCGGCGGCGGCCGCGCTCTCGGCCTCCTGTTTGGCGGCGGTGGCGGCGTCCAGGACACCCCGCCGCTCGAGGATGCCGGCCTCCAGTCCGGCCTGCTCCGCCCGGACCCGCTCGGCCTGCTTCTCCAGCTGCTCCGGGTCCCGGCCGGCGTCGGGAGCCGTGTCCGCGGCTCCGAGCAGGCGGCGGCGTTCCTCGGCAAGTGATCCGAGCGAGCGCAGCCGTTCGCGTCCGGAGGAGAGCCGGTACCAGTTGTCCCGCGCGGCGTTGAGCTTCGGGGTGGCCTCCGCGGCGAGTTGCTCAAGCGCGGCCTGGCGCTGGCGGCCGCTTTCGAGCTCGCGTTCGACGACGGCGCGGCGGGCCTTCAGCGCCGTCTCGTCCGCGACGTCCTGCTCCAGCACGGATTGAAGCTGCACCAGGTCGTCGGCGAGGAGTCGGGAGCGGGCGTCGCGGACTTCGAACTGCACGGTCTGGGCGCGGCGCGCCACCTCCGCCTGTTTGCCCAGCGGGGTGAGCTGGCGGCGGATTTCCCCCGTGAGGTCGCTGAGCCGAGCCAGGTTGGCCTGCATGGCCTCGAGTTTGCGGACCGTTTTTTCCTTGCGGCGGCGGTGCTTGAGGATGCCGGCGGCCTCCTCGATGAAGCCGCGCCGGTCCTCGGGCGTGGCGTGCAGGACCTTATCCAGCTGCCCCTGCCCCACGATCGCGTGCATTTCCCGGCCCAGGCCGGAGTCGGAGAGCAGCTCCTGGATGTCCAGCAGCCGGCAGCCCGCGCCGTTGATGGCGTACTCAGAGCCGCCGGTGCGGAACAGGGTGCGCGAAATCGTGACTTCGCTGTAGTCGATGGGCAGGGCGCCGTCGCTGTTGTCGATGGTCAGCGAGACGTGCGCCCGGCCAAGGGGCGGCCGGCCGGAGGTGCCGGCGAAGATAACGTCTTCCATCTTGCCGCCGCGCAGGGTCTTGGCACCCTGTTCGCCCATCACCCAGGACAGCGCGTCCACCACGTTGGACTTGCCGGAGCCGTTGGGTCCCACCACGGCGGTGACGCCGGGTTCGAATTCGAACGTCGTCGCGGAGGCGAACGACTTGAATCCGCGGACGGTCAGGCTTTTGAGGTGCAAGGTGTTTCGGGTCTCCTGGATGGCGGAAGCGGGCGTGTTTCCTGCCCTAAATCTACTGGCACCACAACAAATTCATCGGATTTAGGGTGGGTTGGGGGGAATGCGGCAACCGGGTTCGCGGGCGTCCGCTACCAGCGCCCGTTCCGCGGCCGCGGCTGGCAGACGGGGCAGGTATAGGAGGAGCGGTTCATGAACTGTTCGCGTTTCATCAGGCTCACGAGGCCGGCCGCGGCGCAGCGGCGGCATTCCTGGCCCTCGCGGCCGTAGGCGTTCAGGGACCGTTCGAAGTAGCCGGAGGCGCCGTTGACGTTGACGTAGAGGGAATCGAAGCTGGTGCCGCCGGCGGCGAGGGCGTCGGTCATCACCTGGAGGGCGGCGTCGAGCACCCGCAGCGCCTCCGAGCGGCGGAGCGTGTCCGTGGGCCGGGCGTAGTGGAGTTTGGCGAGCCAGAGTGCCTCGTCCGCGTAGATGTTGCCGATCCCCGAGACCAGCCCCTGGTCCAGGAAGGCCCGCTTGAGTCCGGTTTTCCGCGCCCGCAGCCGGCGGAAGAACTCCTCGAAGGAGAAGTGCGGGTCCAGCGGGTCGCGGGCGATGTGCGCGGCCTCCTCGGCGATCAGCGGCAGCGGCATTTCCGCCAGGCCGCCGGGACCGCCGTCGGGCGTGGGGACCAGCGAGGTGAGGAAGAGCCCGCCGAAGATCCGCTGGTCGACGAAGCGCAGCTGTTCGGGCATCCCCGCCGCCGGGCTGAGCCGCAGCCGGATTTTCAGGTGCTTCTCGTCGGCGACGGCGGCGTCCTGCATCAGCAGCTGGCCGGACATGCCCAGGTGGGCCATCAACGCCACCGAGGGCGGCGCGGCACCGGTGGCGGTGCCGGCGTCGTCTGTGCCTGCGGTGTCCGCGAGCGGGAGCCAGAGGAATTTTCCGCGGCGCACCACGTCCAGCACGCGGGCGCCTTCGAGGTTCCCAGCGAAGTCCTCGGCGCCGAGTGCGTGGCGGCGGATGGAGCGCGGGTCCAGCACCTCGACGGCGGTGATGGTCCGGCCCCGCACCCAGTTCACCAGGCCGCGCCGGACGACCTCGACCTCGGGCAGTTCAGGCAAGGGGCGCCTAGCTGCCGGTCTGGGACTTGAGCTGCTGGGACTCCGCAGCGTCGGCCGCCGTAGCGTCCGGGGTCCGTGCCGAGAGGCGGCGCCAGGCGTCCGCGGCTGCTTCCTGCTCGGCTTCCTTCTTGGAATTTCCCGAACCGGTGCCGTAGTCGGTGCCACCGATCCGCAGCACGGCCTCGAACGAACGCGCGTGGTCCGGGCCCGAGCCCTCCACGGCATAGTTGATCGTCCCGAGCTGGCGGCTGGCCGCGAGTTCCTGGATGGAAGTCTTCCAGTCTGTGCCGGCGCCCAGCGCGGCGGCGTCCTGGAGCAGCGGACCGATCAGGCGCATTACGAGCTGGCGGGCGGTCTCCAGATCGTTGGAGAGGTAGGTGGCGCCGATGAGCGCCTCCATGGTGTCCGCCAGGATGGAGGCCTTGTTCTTGCCCTCGGTGAGCTTCTCGCCCTGGCCGAGGTAGATGTACTCCCCCAGCCCGATGCTGCGGCCGATGCCGGCCAGCGCCCGGGTACTCACGACGGCGGAGCGGCGCTTGGCCAGGTCCCCTTCGGGCAGTTCCGGGTTGTCCCGGTACAGCGCGTCGGTGACGGAGAAGCCCAGGATGGAGTCGCCCAGGAACTCGAGCCGTTCGTTGGTGGGGATGCCGCCGTTTTCGTAGGCGTAGGAACGGTGTGTCAGAGCAAGACGAAGCGTCCCGGCGTCAATAGAGACACCGAGACGCTTCAGAAGCTCTTCAGTTGAAGACATCTTGGTCAGCCTGTTGGCGGATTAGACGTCTGCGACCTTGCGGCCCTTGTACTCAAGGAACAGCGCGGTGCCAGCCGAGTCGGTAACGACCTTTGCCTGGTGCGGCAGGCTGTAAACAACCTGTCCGTTTTCCACGGTCTTCACCAGGTGGGGGGCAGTTGCCTTCCACTGGGAGCGGCGGGCGCGGGTATTCGAGCGAGACATTTTCCGCTTGGGAACAGCCACGGCTAACTCATTTCTCTCTAGTCCAACACTTACAAATCAGTTTTGCCGGTCAGGCTTAGCCAGATCAGCTAGGGCAGCCCAGCGAGGATCTACGACCTCGTGGTGGTGCCCCGGCTCGTCTTCCAGGCGTACTCCGCATTCGGAGCAAAGGCCCTGGCAGTCTTCCCGGCACACCGGCTGGAACGGCAGCATGGTGACAACTGCGTCCCGCAACACCGGCTCAAGATCGATCAGATCGTGCTCGACTCGACGTTGCTCTTGTTCGTCTTCTTCATCCGGGAATTCAGCATCCCCGTAGAAGAAAAGTTCTTGCACATTGACCTCAAGGTCATACGCAAGGGGATCCAGGCATCGACCGCATTCGCCGGTTACTTCGACGTTTGCGGTGCCCGATACCAGAATTCCTTCGTGTACGGCCTCCAGGCGCAGATCCAGCTCGACATCCGAGCCTTCCTGCACACCAATGAGCGCCACACCAAGATCACTTGGCGCGGGTACATGTTCCGTCAGTGTCCGCATGCTTCCCGGACTGCGTCCGAGGTCCTTGACGTCGAACGCCAGGGGCGAACTAGCATCTCGTTTAATGAGAACTCCTGTTGAACATATGACCGACGTACCATCTTAGCCTGAATTTCCGGACGGACTCAAACCGGCGGACGGCGCGCGGCTGAGCGCCGCACCCCGGCCCGGTAAGGGCCGCGCAACCGGCAGCAGGCCGCCGAGTACCGATCAAGCTTACCCTCTACGCGGTGTGCCCCGGACCCGGCTCGCCGGATCTCAGCCGCTTCAGCACGGACTTCGGCACAAACTCCGATACGTCCCCGCCGAGGGTGAAGACTTCCTTGATCAGGGTGGAGGACAGGTGCAGGTAGTGGCCCTCGGCCGGAATGAACACGGTCTCCACCCCGGTGAGCTGCCGGTTCATCGTGGCCATCGGCAGCTCGTAGTCGAAGTCAGAGGAGGAGCGCAGTCCCTTGACAATCGCGGAGGCTCCACGCTGCCGGCAGTAGTCGGCCAGCAGTCCTTGTCCCACGGGTTCCACCACGATGCCCCGCAGCGAGGCCAGGGTTTGACGCGCCATGTCGAGCCGTTCCTCGAGCCCAAAGCGGTACTTCTTGGCGTAGTTGGTGGACACCGCCACAATAACCTCGTCGAAGAGGCTGGCCGCCCGGGCAATGACTTCCAGGTGGCCGTTGTGAATGGGGTCAAAGGAGCCAGGGCATACGGCGCGTCTCATCCTCCGAACCTACCCCATCGGCCGTGCGGGCCGGGATAGCATGGCGGAATGTCAGCATCTAAGAGTTCTTCTGCCGAGTCCGTGCGCACTCCGTTCACCGTCGCCGGCGGCGTCGTCCTGGTCACGGGGGCCGCAATGGGCATGGGGCGCCTCTATGCCCTGCGCGCCGCCCGGGAGGGTGCCGCCGTCGTCATCCTCTGGGACGTCGACGCGGATGGCCTGGCGCAGACGGCCGGCGAAGTCACGGCGCTGGGCGCGCGCGCCGTCGTCCGCCGGGTGGACCTGTCCAGCCGGGAGGCAATCGCCGAAGCCGCCGCGGAAGCGCAGTCCGAGGGCCCGCTGACCCTGCTCATCAACAATGCGGGCATCGTGCGCGGCGCGATGTTCTGGGACCACGACCCGGCCCGCGACATCGCCCTGACCATGGACATCAACGCCCTGGCGCCGATGTACGTCGCCCACGCGTTCCTGCCGGCCATGATGGCCGACGGCGGCCGCCCGCGCCGGATCCTGAACATCGCCTCCGCCGCCGGGACCGTGTCCAACCCGCGGATGAGCGTCTACGCCGCCTCCAAGTGGGCGGTGATCGGCTGGAGCGACTCGCTCCGGCTGGAACTCGAGCAGCAGGGCCACGACCACCTCAAGGTGACCACCTTCTGCCCCAGCTACATTTCCACGGGCATGTTCGCCGGCGCCCGCGGCCCGCTGTTCACTCCCCTGATGACCCCGGACGACGCCGTCAACCGCGCCTGGCGTGCCACGGTGGCCGGCCAGCCGCAGCTGATCGCCCCGGCGACGGCGCAACTGGGCAAGGTGTTGCGCGGCCTGCTGCCGGTCCGGGCCTGGGACTTCGTTGGCGGGAAAGTTTTCGGCATCTACACCACGATGGACAAGTTCACCGGACGGACGGACAAGGCGGGAACCCCGTGAGCAACCAGCCGCTCTCCCCCTGGCAGCGTGCGGCCACCGGCGCGAACCTGCTCTCCCCCGCCGGGGACCTGGGCGTCACGATCTTTGAGGAGATGACCACCCTGGCGCTGCAGACCGGCGCCATCAACCTCGGCCAGGGCTTCCCGGACGAGGACGGCCCCGCGGAGATCAAGGACGCCGCCCAGGCCGCAATCGCCGCCGGCGCCAACCAGTACGCCCCCGGCAAGGGCATCCTGGAATTGCGGGAGGCCATCTCCCTGCACCAGGAGCGCTTCTACGGCCTGACCCCGGATCCGCAGACCGAAATCATTGTCACCACCGGCGCCACGGAGGCCATCGCCGCCGCACTGCTGGCCCTGGTGGGGCCCGGCGACGAGGTCCTGACCTTCGAGCCGTTCTACGACTCCTACGGCGCGATCATCGGCCTCTCCGGCGCCCGGCACGTCACCGCGCCGCTGCTGGCCCCCGACTTCATGCCGGACCTCGATGCCCTGGCCGCGGCGTTCAGCGACCGCACCAAGGTGGTGCTGGTGAACAATCCGCACAACCCCACGGGGGCGGTGTTCCCGCGTGAGGTGCTCGAACGCGTCGTCGAACTCGCCACTCGGCACGACGCCGTCATCATCACCGACGAGGTTTACGAACACCTCACCTTCGACGCCGTGCACCTGCCGGTCGCGACGCTGCCAGGTGCCGCGGAGCGCACCCTGACCATTTCCTCGGCCGGCAAGACCTTTTCCTTCACCGGCTGGAAGATCGGCTGGCTCAGCGGCCCCGCCCACCTGGTGGCCGCCGCCCGCACCGTCAAGCAGTTCCTCAGCTACAGTTCCGGGACGCCGTTCCAGAGCGCCATCGCGGTGGGGCTGGGCCTGCCCGATGAGTTCTACACCGGCATCGCCGACACGCTGCGGCTCAAGCGGGACATCCTCAGCGAAGGCCTCCGCGCGGCGGGGCTGGAGGTCTTCAGCCCGCAGGGGACCTACTTTGTAAACGTGGACACCGCCCCGCTGGGCATCTCCGACTCGGTGGACCTGGCCCGCCGGCTGCCGGAACTGGTGGGCGTCGCCGCCATCCCGGTGCCCGTGTTCTGCCATGCCGAAGGCGCCGAGCGGACCCGCAGCCTGCTCCGCTTCGCGTTCTGCAAAAAGACATACATCCTGGAGGAAGCCGCCGAGCGCCTCTCCACGCTCCGGGACAGGCTGTGAGCGCGGACGGCACCCCCGCGGCGACGCGCTTCCTGCGGACCACGGGCCAGCACGCCGTGATTGAGCCCGATGAGTTCACCGAGGGCAGCTTTGTGCTGAGCATCGGCGGCGCCGAGCAGTCCCACGTCAACCTGGCCGACCCGGAAGACATCTTCTACGAGTACCTGCGCCGGATCGGCCATGTGGTCGATCTCGCGGCGCCGTGGGGCGAGCCCATCACAGCGCTCCACCTCGGAGCTGGAGCCCTGACGTTGGCCCGCTACATCCAGGCGACCCGGCCGGGTTCGGTGCAGTATGCGGTGGAGCTGGAGCGGGAATTGCTGGACTTTGTGCTCCAGCAGCTGCCGATGCCGGAGGGGACGTCACTGCAGACCGTGATCGGCGATGCCCGCGAGTCGCTGGGCGCACTCCCCGCGGAACTGCGGTTCGACGTCGTGATCCTGGACATCTTCTCCGGCCCGGAGGCGCCTGCGCACCTTGCCTGCACGGAGTTCTACCAGGAAGCCGCCGACCGGCTGACCGAGCGCGGCGTGCTGATCGTCAATGTCGGCGACGAACCGGGCC
The DNA here is from genome assembly GCF_059739345.1 of Arthrobacter sp. SlRoot2-15. Classification (NCBI taxonomy): domain Bacteria; kingdom Bacillati; phylum Actinomycetota; class Actinomycetes; order Micrococcales; family Micrococcaceae; genus Arthrobacter; species Arthrobacter sp. SlRoot2-15. Next base: position 3,261,178 of record NZ_AP046058.1, on the reverse strand, counting down.
TGACCCTGGTCCGCAGCCAGGTGGCCGCGCTGCGCCGGGCCATGGCCGACGTGTCCGCGTTTGCCGAGGCAGGAATGTTCGCCGGCCGCTATCCCGGCAACATCATCCTGACCGGGACCCGGGGACCATGGCCGGACTCGTGGACCGCGGCCCTGACTGCCCGTGGGCCACACCCGGCGAAGGTGCTCTCCGGTGTTGAGCTGGACGTGCTCTCCGGATAAGGTCCTGGATCTCATGGCTGCGATTTTCCTGACCGGCATGTCTTACGCCTGCGCACCCGGACCACGAACAGCTTCGGGAAGTCGGCTGCCGAGAAGGCTCAAATCTGATCGCAATCGCCGCACCGCGTGCCGGCTGATGTCACGTTAGGCCCACTCGAGAAGTCCGTCCAAGTGATAGCCAGACCAACACGCCCAGCTCAAACGCCACGACAGACACGTTATTGGCGGGTGAAGCTTCGGTCTCCGCGGAATAACGGGGTACGGTGCGGCCGGCAGAACCATACTGCCCGGCGTGACGCACGCGCCGGCCGGGCTACGCCAAATGCCGCGCTGGTACCGCCAGAACCGGGCTAGTCCCTGTCGGCGTCGTCCGCCGCGCTGGCGTCCCGGCCCTCGTCCGTGTCAGCCTCGGTGCCCGCGGCCTCCACGCCGGGCTCGGCGAACCAGAGCCGGGTTTCGCCGTACTTCTTTTCCGCGAACCGCTCCATCCCCGCCGGCCAGGACGGCTCCGGGGTCCGGGCCGAGCGTTCCACCACGACGACGGCGCCCTCGGCCAGGTGCGGGAGCAGCTTCGCGAGCACCGCGGCCAGGGCCACCTCGTCTAGCGGGTACGGCGGGTCCAGGAACACCAGGTCCCAGGCGGCCTCCGCGGCGGCCCGGTCCAGGAACGACTCGACCTTGGAGCGGTGCACGGAGACTGTCTTCCGCCGCGCCACGGTGTTGACGAGGTCCGCGTTGCGCTGGCACACCTCGCTGGCTTTGCCATCGAATTCGACCAGGTCCACGGTCCGCGCGCCGCGGCTGGCGCTTTCCACGCCGAGCGAACCGGACCCTGCATAGAGGTCAAGGACCCGGGCGTCAGCGATGACCTCGAAGGCGTCCAGCCGGGAGAAGAGCGCCTCCTTGACCCGGTCCGTGGTGGGGCGGGTCAAGGAGCCGGGCACGCTGACCAGCGGCGTGCCGCCCGCGGCGCCGGCGATGATCCGGCTCATGGCTGGCTCCCCCGTGCGGCCGTGGCCGGTCCCGTGGTCTGACTCGCTGCGCTGCGTGGGCTAGCCGCGTTCAAGGAACGCCTCCTTCTCGGGGTTGAGGTAGTCGTCGATTGCCGCGGCGAGGCCGGCGTGCCGGGCCAGGTCCGGGTCCGCGCCGACGATCGCCTGGGCGTCCTGCCGGGCGCGGGCGATAACGTCCTCGTGCTCGAGCACCCGCAGGAACTTCAGCGTCGAACGGCCGCCGGACTGCGAGGCCCCCAGGATGTCGCCTTCGCGGCGCAGCTTGAGGTCCTCCTGCGAGAGGGCAAAGCCGTCGGTGGTGGCCGCCACCGCGTCGAGCCGGCGCCGGCTGGGATGCTCCGGCTCCAGGGTGGTGACCAGTAGGCAGGTTCCCGGCAGCCCGCCGCGGCCCACCCGGCCGCGGAGCTGGTGGAGCTGGGAAATGCCGAACCGGTCCGCGTCCAGGATCACCATCAGCGTGGCATTGTGCACGTCGACGCCGACCTCGATCACGGTGGTGGAGACCAGCAGTTTGGTCTGGTTCGCGGTGAAGGCGGCCATGGTCTCGGACTTCAGGACGGGGTCCTGCCGGCCGTGCAGCGGCGCCACGGTCACCCCGGCCAGCAACGGTTCGTCCCGCAGCAGTTCGACTACGCCGGTGACGGAGGCCAGCTCCCGGGTGCCGTTTTCCGCCAGGTCCGCGTCGGTGGGTTCGGCCTCCCCGGGGCTGAAGTCGCCGTCGTCGTCGGTGCCGATCTTGGGGCAGACGACGTAGACCTGGTGGCCGGCGTCGATTTCCTCCCGCGAGCGGGACCAGATCCGGGAGGCCCAGGCGGGGTGTTCGGCCAGGCCCACCACATGGGTGGAGATCGGCGCGCGGCCGGCCGGCAGTTCATCGAGCACGGAGGTTTCCAGGTCGCCGAACACGGTCATGGCCACGGTGCGCGGGATGGGGGTGGCGGTCATGACCAGCAGGTGCGGCGGTTTGCTGGCCTTGGACCGGAGGGCGTCCCGCTGCTCGACGCCGAAGCGGTGCTGTTCGTCCACCACGATCAGGCCGAGGTCGTAGAAGGAGACGTTTTCGCTGAGCAGCGCGTGCGTGCCGATCACGATCCCCGCGGTCCCGGACGCGGCGTCCAGCATGGCCTGTTTCCGGGCGGCGGTGGGCATGGAGCCGGTGAGCAGGGTGACCTGGACGGAGTCCGGGCCGAGGCCGCCGAGCAGCCCGTCCCGGGAGAGCGGCCCGAGGGTGCGGCGGATGGAATCGAAGTGCTGGGCCGCGAGCACCTCGGTGGGGGCCAGCAGCGCGGCCTGTCCCCCGGCGTCGACCACCTGAAGCATGGCGCGCAGGGCCACAATCGTCTTGCCCGAGCCGACCTCGCCCTGCAGCAGCCGGTTCATCGGCGAGTCCAGGGCCAGTTCTTCGGCGAGGGTCTTGCCGACGGTGGCCTGGCCGGCGGTCAGGGTGAAGGGCAGCTGCCGGTCGAAGGCCGCCAGCAGGCCGCCGGGCACCGGCCGGCGGGCGGTCGCCTCCTCGGCGGCCAGCTGGGCGCGGCGCCGGGCCAGGGCGGACTGCAGCACCAACGCTTCCTGGTAGCGGAAGCGGTCCCGGGCGCGCTGCCAGTCCGACGCGGTCTCCGGCGCGTGGATCAGCCGGTAGGCGGCGGCGACCGGGAGGAACTTTTCCCGGGCGGCGATCTCCGCCGGGAGCGGGTCCGGGACCGCGTCGAGGTCAGCGGTGTCCAGCAGCGTGGCGACCACCTTCTGGATGGACCAGCTGGTCAGTTTGGCGGTGGCCGGGTACACCGGAATGGGCATGGCCGCGAGCATTTCCGGGTCCATTCCCGGGATGTCCGGGTCTTCGTCGAGCAGCTGGAACTCGGGGTTGGTCAGCCCCAGCGCGCCGCCGTAGCGGGTGATCTTTCCGGAAAACAGCGCGCGCCGGCCGGGCTGCAGCTCCGCCTTGGCGCGGAAGCCGTTGAAGAAGCTCACCTTGAGGGTTCCGGGCACGGCCCCGGCCGGACGGGCGGCGGTTCCGGAGCCGGCGTCGTCGGTGATCACAACGTCGGTCAGCGAGCCGCGGCGGGCGCGCATCTGCCGGGTGCTGCTGGAGACCACGCGGGCGATCAGTGTGACCTCCTCGTCCAGCGGGACCTCGCTGATAAGGGTCAACTCGCCGCGGTTCATGTAGCGGCGCGGGAAGTAGTTCAGCAGCCCTCCGACTGTGGTGATGCCGAGGTGTTTCTCGATGACAGCCGCCGAACGCTTCCCGATCCGGCGTTCCAGGCCGAGGTCAAGTTCAGTGGTCATGTCCGTCGCGGGCCGCGCTGCGGGGGCCATCGGGGAGGCCTGCCTCGGGGTCACGTGGCACGGCCAGGTCGCTGACGCTGATGTCCGAGGGTTCGCCGAGCGAGCGGATCAGGTCGACGGCTGGGCCGGCGTCGGGCACGTGGACATGGACGCGCCAGCGGTAGGCGCCGTTGGCGTCGGCGTCACCGCCGACCTGGCTCATGATCACGGACTCGCCCATCTCGTCGAGCCGCTGCCGCATGGTGGCCGCGTCCAGCGGCGAGAGCGTGATGGTGCACATGACCTCCACGCCATCGTCCCGCGGCATGTCCGCGTGGATGTGGGGGTCCTGGACGTCGTAGCCGTGCAGTCCGTCGAGGAGCTGGTCCTGGAGTTCCTCGCCGAGCACGGCGGAGCGCAGGCAGTCCAGCACCAGGAGCATCCCGACGCCGCCCGCGTCCACCACATGGGCGGTGTGCAGGGCCTCGAGCTGGTCTTCGGTGTGCACCACGGCGGCCAGGGCGGCCTCCACGGCGGCGTCGAGGGCCAGGCCGAGGGTGTGGTTGCTGTCGTCGCCGTCGTGCTCCGCGTCGACGGCTGCGGCGGCGCGGGCGGCGGCCTCCATCACGGAGAGCATGGTGCCCGGGACCGGGTCGCTGAGCGCGGACCAGGCCCGGATCTGGGCGCGGTTGAGCGCGGCGGCCAGCAGCGGCGAGCTGAGCCGGGTGTGCCCGGCCAGAGGTTCGGCTGCGGCGCACAGGAAGACGGCGAACAGGGTGCCGGAGTTGCCGCGCGCCTGCTCGATCGCGGCCTGGCCTGCCCGTGCCAGGACGGCGCCGACGTCATTCTGGGCGGGGTCCGGCGCGCCCACCGCGTGCACCGGGGTGTCGGCGCTGAGCTGGGGCAGGGCGGCGGTGTCGGTGGCCACGTCGTGGAGGGCCCGGGCGGCGGCGCGCACCGTGAGGTAGAGGTTGGTTCCGGTGTCGCCGTCGGCGACGGGGAAGATATTGATGGCGTTCAGGCGGTCGCTGTGGTTCCCAAGCGTTGTTTCCGCCTTGCCCAACCACCGCTTCATCGCTTGCGCGTTGGCGGCAATTTTAGTCTGCAAAGTGATCCCATCCCACAGTGTCAGCGGGCCGGCCCGCTATTGTCACGCCCGTGCTGTCCGTTGGTGCAGGGGCCTCTACCGAGCCTATCGCAGTGAAGCCGGGAGGCAGCTGAACGCCCGCCGGGAAGGCAGCCAGCAGGCCGTGGTCCTCGCCGCCGCCGAGCACCCAGTCCTGCGGGTCCGCGCCCAGCAGGGCGGCTGCCGGCTCCAGCGGCGCCGCGAGCTCCTTCAGCGCCGCTGGGTCCAGGTTGAGCACGGCGTGGCTGGCGGCGGCCATCCGAGCCCCGTCCCGGACCAGCCCGTCGGAGATGTCCATCAGGGCGGTGGCGCCGGCTTCCCGGGCCAGCGGACCGGCTGCGAGCGGCGGCCGGGGGCGGCACTGGGTATCCATCAGGGCGCGCTGTTCCAGGGTCAGTTCCTGCACCGGGGTGGCGGATTCCAGCAGGGCCAATCCGGCGGCGGCCCGTCCCACGCTGCCGGCGAGCGCCAGGGTGTCCCCCGCGCGGGCGCCGGAGCGCAGCACCGGGGCCTGTCCGTCGAGGGTGCCCAGGATGGCGACGCTGACGGCCAGTTCCTTTCCGCGGCCCAGGTCCCCGCCGGCCACGGCGCAGTCCGGGGCGCCCAGTTCGCGGATGCCGGCGCTCAGGCCGTCGGCGAAGTCCTCCACCCAGCCCACGGGGGTCTCCGGGGGCATGGTCAGGCTCACCACCATGGAGGTGGCACGGGCGCCCATGGCGTTGATGTCGCTGAGGTTCTGGGCCGCTGCTTTCCAGCCGACGTCGTAGCCGGAGGTCCGGTAGCCGTTGTTCCACACGAGCCGGAAATCCTGGTCCACCACCTGGGTGTCGATGCTGACCACTGCCCGGCCGTCAGGGGCCGCCACGATCGCGGCGTCGTCGCCGGGGCCCAGCAGCAGGGTGCCGGTGCCCGGGGTGGAGTCTCCGCCGTGAAGCCTCGGGAAGATCCGGGCGAGGAGTTCCGATTCGGAGAGCTCGGCCACGGTCAGCGGCGGCGAAGGGGTCGGTTGGGTCAGCGGTTCAGGCACAGGCCTACGCTACCGTGCGGCGCTGACAGCCGCGGGGTCGGGCCGGACCCCGGGCCGGGATAGGCTGGGTGAATGCTCCAGCTCCGCCCGCACGGCCCGCTCCGTCCCGTTCGCTTTCTGGCCGCCGCTGCCGCAGCCGGGCTCCTGCTCAGCGCCTGCTCCCCCGCCGTCGACGTCGCGCCTGCCAAGGATGCGGCGAACGCCGCCTGCGCCCCGATGATGCTGGCGCTGCCGGACAGCATCGGTGAGGCGAAGCTGCGCAAGACCAACAGCCAGGCGACGGCTGCCTGGGGCGATCCGTCCCTGGTGGTACTGCGGTGCGGTGTCAACGTCCCCGGCCCCACCACGGACCGTTGCGTCAGCGTCAACGGCGTCGACTGGGTGATTAAGGAGGGCCACCCGGTGTGGACCCTGACCACCTTCGGGCGTGAACCCGCCACGGAGATCCTGATGGATCCGGACAAGATCAGCTCGGCAACGGTCCTGGCCGAACTGGCCAATGCCGCCGCCAAGGTGAAAGCGACGCGGAACTGCGTGGGCCAGGCCGACCTGCAGAACCTGCCCACCGGCAAGTAGGCAGGCCGGCGCGGCGCCTACGGGGTCAGCGCAGGCCGGTCTTGCGGTGCAGGGCCAGGTGGATCAGCTCGTCGATCAGCTCCGCGTAGCCCAGCCCGGAGGCCTTCCACATCTGCGGGTACATGCTCTTGGGCGTGAAGCCGGGCATGGTGTTGATCTCGTTGATGATCAGCTCGCCCTCGGGCGTGTAGAAGAAGTCCACCCGGCTCAGGCCTTCGGCGCCCACCGCCTCGAAGGCGACCGCCGCGAGCTCGCGGACCCGGGCGATGGCTTCTTCGGGAAGGTCGGCCGGGCAGCTGAGCGCGGCGGCGTCGTCCTCCACGTACTTGGCGTTGAAGTCATAGAAATCGTGGCCGCCGCCGGCCACCGAGATCTCGCCCGGCATCGAGGTGCGCGGTGCATCGGTCCCGCGGCCCTCGAGCACGGCGCACTCGATCTCCCGGCCGATGATGCCCGCTTCGATCACGAGCTTGGGATCATGTTCCCGGGCCGCCTCGATCGCCGCATCCAGGTCATCAAGCGAGTCCACCTTGGAGATGCCCATCGAAGAGCCGGCCCGCGCCGGCTTGACGAACACCGGGAAGCCAAGGGCGTCCACGCGCTTGCGCACCAGCTCCGGGTCGGTGAGCCACTGCCGGTCCGTCACCGCGATGTAGGGTCCCACGCGCAGCCCGGCGGCCTCGAAAACCACCTTCATGTAGTGCTTGTCCATGCCGACGGCGGACGCCAGGACGCCGGCGCCGACGTAGCGGGTGTCAGAGAGTTCCAGCAGCCCCTGGATGGTGCCGTCCTCGCCGAAGGGCCCGTGCAGCAGCGGGAAGACCACGTCCACGGACCCCAGTTCCTGCGGGACCTGGTTGGGCGCGGCGACGATCAGCTGGTGTTCGCCGCCGATCTCGGCCAGCGTCACGGTCTGCTCCGACGGCGCAACCTCCGGCAGCGAGGAGGCGGACAGGGACCACGACCGGGTGTCGCCGGAGGCCAGCACCCACTGGCCGGTCTTGGCGATCCCGATCGGGATCACCTCATACTTGTCCTGGTCGATGGCGCCGAGAACCCCGGCCGCCGTGACGCAGCTGACCGCGTGTTCGCTGGAGCGGCCGCCGAAGAGCACCGCGACCCGCGGCTTGCGGCCGGGCTGGGCCTCTGTAGTCACAATCTTTTCCGACACTGTTAGTAATCGCCTTCGGATTTCAGGTCCCGGGACAGCAGCAGCGGCCCCAGTTGGTCTACGGACAGTTTTCCGGCCAGGACCGCGACGACGGCGGCGGTGATGGGCATCTCGACGCCCAGTTTGCCGGCCAGTTCATGCACGGCCTGCGCCGATTTAATGCCTTCGGCCGTCTGCGTCATCTCGGCGGTGACCTGTTCCAGGCTCAGGCCGGTGCCGAGCAGCCGCCCTGCGGTGTGGTTCCGCGACAGCGCCGAGGAGCAGGTGGCGACGAGGTCGCCCAGGCCCGCCAGACCCGCCATGGTTTGGGCTTCGCCGCCCAGCGCCAGGGTCAGCCGCGAGGTCTCGGCGAGGCCGCGGGTGATCACGGAGGCCTTGGTGTTGTCGCCCATCTGCTTGCCTTCGCAGATGCCCACGGCGAGGGCGATGATGTTCTTGACGATGCCGCCGATTTCGACGCCGACCACGTCCGACGTCGTGTACGGGCGGAAGTAGGGGGCCGTGCAGCTGCGGGCCACCCAGCCGGCCGCCGCGGCGTCGGAGCAGGCCACAACGGAGGCCGTCGGCTCCTCGCGGGCGATTTCCATGGCCAGGTTGGGACCGGAGACGACTGCCACGCGCTCGGCGGGAATGCCCAGTTCCTCGCAAATGACTTCGCTCATCCGGGCATCCGAGTGCAGCTCCAGGCCCTTCATCAGGGACACCACGAGGGCGCCGGACCCGATCAGGTGCTTCCACTCGCGCAGCTGGGGCCGCAGGGTCTGCGCGGGGACGGCAAGAACCACCAAGTCGGCGCCGTCGAGGACCTCGGCGACGTCGGTGGAGGCGGTGATGCTGGCCGGCAGGGCAATGCCTTTGAGGTACTGCTCGTTGCGGTGTTCGGCGTTGATCTGGTCCACGACGGCGGCGCGGCGGCCCCAGAGCCGGATGCTGCGGTCGACGCCGGACGCGGTGGCCGCGTCGGCGAGGATCTTGGCGAAGGTAGTCCCCCAGGAGCCGGCGCCGAGCACGGCGACGCTCAGGGCCGAGCCGGCCTCCGTGCCGCGGGGCACAGCCGTCACTGGACACCGTCCGTGGCGGTGCCTGCGTCGGGGGCGGTGCCGGGCTCGGGGGCGGGGCCGGGGTTGCCGCCGCGCTCGACGAACCGCCCGTGAGTGGACTGGTTGTGCGCCGAGGGATCCCAGCGGACCAGCGGCGGCTGTCCGCCGCGCAGGCTGGCCAGCAGTTCGGTGATGGCGTCCATGATCACGTTCGTGGCCTCGGTCAGCGTCGCTTTGTCCAGCGGCCGGCCGGCGAACGCGCTCAGGTCCACCGGGTCGCCCACCAGCACGCGCGAGGTCTTCCGCGGGAAGACGTAGAACCGCTTGGCGTAACGCGGGAACACCTCATGCGCCCCCCAGTGCGCCATCGGGACGACCGGGATGCCGCTTTCCAGCGCCATCCTCGCCGCGCCGGTGTGGCCCTTCATCGGCCAGAGCTCGGGGTCGCGGGTGAGCGTTCCCTCGGGATAGATGATGATGGCGCCGCCTTCATCCACCACTTCCTTGGCGACCTGCAGCGAACGGTTGGCGCCCGACGTCGAGCGTTCCACCGGGACCTGCTTGGTGTTCCGCAGCACCGAGCCGAGCACCGGGACCTTGAAGAGGCTGCCCTTGGCCAGAAAGTGCGGCATCCGCTTCTGGTTGTAGAGCATGTGGCCGATCACCAGCGGATCGATCTCGGTGCAGTGGTTGGGCGCGGCAATAAAACCGCCGGCGGGGAGCTTCTCCAGCCCCTCCCACTTCTTGTTCATCAGCAGGTTCATGACCGGCCGGACGATTCCGGCCACAATGACAAAGGTGATGTGGCTCTTGGCCGTTTCCTTCACTTTGTCCTCTACCGGGCCGAGGTGATGTCGAAGTCGGCACCGAGGCCGGCGAGCTTCTCGGTGAAACGCTCGTAGCCGCGGTTGATGATGTCGATGCCGGTGACCCGGGAGGTGCCGGTGGCCGCCAGGGCGGCGATGAGGTGGCTGAAGCCGCCGCGCAGGTCCGGCACGTCAATGTCGGTGCCCTTGAGCTGCGTCGGGCCGGAGATGACGGCCGAGTGCAGGAAGTTCCGCTGGCCGAAGCGGCACGGGACACTGCCGAGGCATTCGCGGTGGACCTGGATGTTGGCGCCCATCCGGACCAGGGCGTCGGTGAAGCCGAAGCGGTTTTCGTAGACGGTCTCGTGCACGATCGACACGCCCTCCGCCTGGGTCAGGGCCACAATGAGCGGCTGCTGCCAGTCGGTCATAAACCCGGGGTGCACGTCGGTTTCGAGCACCAGCGGGCTGAGCTTGCCGCCGGGGTGGTAGAAGCGGATGCCGTCGTCGCCGATGTCCATGCCGCCGCCCACCTTGCGGTAGGTGTTCAGGAACGTCATCATGTCGCGCTGGGTGGCGCCTTCGACGAAGATGTCGCCGCGGGTCACCAGGGCGGCGGAGGCCCAGGATGCGGATTCGTTGCGGTCTGACAGGGCCCGGTGGTTGTAGCCACCGAGATCCTGGACGCCTTCGATCCGGATGGTGCGGTCGGTCTGGACGCTGATGATCGCGCCCATCTTCTGCAACACGGCGATGAGGTCGACGATTTCGGGCTCGGTGGCCGCACCGGACAGCTCGGTGATGCCCTCGGCCCGAGTGGCGCTGAGCAGGACCTGCTCGGTTGCCCCGACAGAGGGGTAGGGCAGCGCGATCTTGGCGCCCTTGAGCCCGTTGGGTGCGGAGATGTGGATGCCGCCCGGGCGCTTCTCGACGACGGCGCCGAACTGGCGCAGCACGTTCAGGTGGTAGTCGATCGGGCGGTCGCCGATCTTGCAGCCGCCGAGGTCCGGGATGAACGCCTCGCCGATGGCATGGATCAGGGGTCCGCAGAGCAGGATCGGGATGCGCGAGTCGCCGGCGTGGGCGTCGATAGCCGTGTGCGAGGCCGTCTTGGCGTTCGTCGGGTCCAGCGTGAGGTCCCCGGTGACGGGGTCCTTGTCCACCGTGACACCGTGGAGCTGGAGCAGGCTGGTGACAACCTCAACGTCCTTGATTTCGGGGACGTTGCGCAGCACGGACGGCTCGTTGCCCAGCAGGGCAGCAACCATCGCCTTGGGGACAAGATTCTTGGCCCCGCGGACGGTGACGCGGCCGGTCAGCGGGACGCCTCCGCGGATTGTCAGAACACTACTCATTTACCAGTTTCCTCACGACTACTCGCCCCCAAATCCTTACAAAGGCTCCAGCTAAGCATAGGAGCTTGCGTTACCGATCTGAAATACGGCGCGGTGCGGGGCTTCGTGGCGGGCCCCGCCTTAGCCGTCGGAAAACACACGACGCGGGGTCACTTACGGCCCGTCCCGGCTCTCGGAATGGGCCGTAAGTGACCCCGCGTTGTTGTGGTGCGACGCCGAACTAGGACAGCTTGGCCGGTAGCGTCGTGGGCTTGAAGGCCGGCCGGGTGGCCTCGTACGCGGTGATGTCCTCTTCATGCTGGAGGGTCAGGCCGATGTCATCCAGGCCTTCGAGCAGGCGCCAGCGGGTGTAGTCGTCAATGTCGAACGGCGCGACGACGTTGCCACATTCGACCGTCTTGGAGACGAGGTCCACCTTGACCTCGGTGCCCGGGGCGTTTTCCAGCACCTTCCAGATGAGTTCAATATCGTCCTGGGCCAGCTCGGCGGCCAGCAGGCCCTGCTTGCCCGAGTTGCCCCGGAAAATGTCCGCGAAGCGGGAGGACAGCACGGCCTTGAAGCCGTAGTCCTTCAGTGCCCAGACGGCGTGCTCGCGGGAGGATCCGGTGCCGAAGTCGGGCCCCGCGACCAGCACGGAGCCTGCGCTGAACGGGTCCTGGTTCAGGATGAACGCCGGGTCCTTGCGCCAGGCGGAGAAGAGCGCGTCCTCGAACCCCGTCCGGGTGATGCGCTTGAGGTAGACGGCGGGGATGATCTGGTCGGTGTCGACGTTGCTCTGGCGCAGCGGGACACCGATGCCGGTGTGGGTGGTGAACTTTTCCATGGCGGATCCTTCGTGGGCGGTGGGGACCGGTGCAGGCGGACGCTATGCGGTGCCGGCGCGGTGGCCGGCGGACGCGGGCTCGGATTCCAGGTCCGACGGCGAGCTCAGCGTCCCGCGCACCGCCGTCGCCGCGGCGACGACGGGCGAGACCAGGTGGGTGCGGCCGCCCTTGCCCTGCCGGCCCTCGAAGTTGCGGTTGGACGTGGAGGCGCAGCGCTCCCCCACCTCCAGCTGGTCCGGGTTCATGCCCAGGCACATCGAGCAGCCTGCGAACCGCCATTCGGCGCCGAAGTCCGTAAAGACTTTGTCCAGGCCCTCGGCCTCGGCTTCGAGCCGGACGCGCGCGGAGCCGGGGACCACAAGCATCCGGATGTCCGGGTCCTTGGTGCGGCCGCGGATGATGTCCGCGGCGGCCCGGAGGTCCTCCATCCGGGAGTTGGTGCAGGAGCCGAGGAACACTGTGTCGACCCGGATGTCCTTCATCGGTGTGCCGGGCTCGAGTCCCATGTACTGCAGGGCACGTTCGGCGGCGGCTTTGGCGTTCTCGTCGCCGAAGTCCGCCGGGGAGGGCACCTTGGCGGACAGCGACACGCCCTGGCCGGGGTTGGTCCCCCACGTCACGAACGGTTCCAGGGTGTCGGCGTCGAGGTCCACCTCGGCGTCGAAGACGGCGCCGTCGTCGGTGCGCAGGGTGTTCCAGTATTCGACGGCGGCGTCCCAGTCGGCGCCCTGGGGCGCGTGCGGGCGGCCGTGCATGTAATCGTAGGTGGTCTGGTCAGGGGCGACCAGGCCGGCCCGGGCGCCGGCCTCGATGGACATGTTGCAGATGGTCATCCGGGCCTCCATGGAGAGCGCCCGGATCGCGGAGCCGCGGTACTCGAGGACGTAGCCCTGGCCGCCGCCGGTGCCGATCTTGGCAATCACGGCCAGGATGATGTCCTTGGCCGAGACGCCGGGGCGCAACGTGCCCTCGACATTGATGGCCATGGTCTTGAACGGCTTCAGCGAGAGCGTCTGGGTGGCCATCACGTGCTCCACCTCGGAAGTGCCGATGCCCATCGCGAGCGCGCCGAAGGCGCCGTGCGTGGAGGTGTGCGAGTCGCCGCACACCACGGTCATGCCCGGCTGGGTCAGTCCCAGCTGCGGGCCGACCACGTGCACGATCCCCTGCTCGGCGTCGCCAAGGGAGTGCAGGCGGACGCCGAACTCCTTGCAGTTGTCGCGCAGGGTCTCGATCTGGGTCCGGCTGGTGAGGTCCGCGATTGGCTTGTCGATGGCCAGCGTGGGAGTGTTGTGGTCCTCCGTGGCGATGGTGAGGTCCGGCCGGCGCAGCTTCCGGCCGGCGAGCCGCAGGCCCTCGAAAGCCTGCGGGGAGGTCACCTCATGCACCAGGTGGAGGTCGATGAAAAGGAGGTCCGGCTGGGCGTTGGCGCCTTCGCCGTCCCCCTTGCGCACCACGTGCGCGTCCCAGACTTTCTCGGCCAATGTCTTTGCCACGGCCTGCTCCCTTCACTGCTTTTTCGCCGCGTGTGTAACTTCGCCGCCGTGCTTGGTCCCGCTCCCGCGGGTTGATGCTCTCCACTGAATCAGCCCAACCGCCGGATGCGCCAGCGCAATGATTTGCATCTCAGATATTGAGACGGCAATATCATTACATGGACAATTCTAGTGGCGTCGGTGTCATCGATAAAGCGGCCCATGTGCTTGACGCACTCGAGGCCGGACCCACCACCCTGGCGCAGCTCGTGGCCGCGACCGGCCTGGCCCGGCCTACCGTGCACCGCCTCGCCCTGGCGCTTGTCCACCACCGCCTCGTCAGCCGCGACATCCAGGGCCGCTTTGTCCTCGGCAGCCGGCTGGTGGAACTTGCCTCGGCCGCCGGTGAGGACCGGCTGATCGCCACCGCCGGGCCCGTCCTGATGCAACTGCGCGACGCCACCGGCGAAAGCGCCCAGATCTTCCGCCGCCAGGGCGACTGGCGCGTCTGCGTGGCGTCCGCCGAACGGCCCATCGGCCTGCGGGACACCATCCCGGTCGGCACCCAGCTGTCCATGAAGGCCGGATCCGCCGCCCAGGTGCTGCTGGCCTGGGAGGACCACGACCGCCTGCTGGAGGGCCTCCAGGCGGCCCGCTTTACGCCCACCGTCCTGGCCGGGGTACGACGCCGGGGCTGGGCCCAGAGCCTCGGCGAGCGTGAGCCCGGGGTCGCCTCGGTGTCGGCGCCCGTCCGCGGGCCTTCCGGCCGGGTGATCGCCGCCGTCTCCATCTCCGGGCCGATTGAACGACTGACCCGCCAGCCGGGCCGCCTGCACGCCGAGGTGGTCTGCAACGCCGCGCGCGTCCTGACCGAGGCGCTGCGCAAGACCAACGACTGACCCCGGCCGGCGATCCGCGGCGCTAGGCTTTGCCCATGAACAGCTACGCGGTCTTCCTGCGCGGGGTCAACGTGGGCGGCATCAACATCAAGATGGCCGACCTCAAAGCGGCCCTGAAATCACGCCCGTTCTCAGCCGTGGCAACGCTGCTCGCCAGCGGCAACGTGGTGCTCTCCAGTGAACTTCCGGCCGCCGGCGTGAAGACCGAGTTCGAGGCCTGCCTGCGCGAAACATTCGGCTACGACGCCTGGGTGGTGGTGCTGAGCGCGGCCCAGGTGGCGGCGCTGGTGGAGGCCTGCCCCTACCCCGCGGATGACAAGGCCACACACAGCTACGTCACGCTGTCCTCGGATCCGGAGATCCTTACCGAGCTGTACGACGCCGGCCGGGCCCTGGACGGAGTGGAGCTGGCCCGGCTGGCGCCCGAAGCCGTGGCCTGGCTGGCCCCGTCCGGCGGCACCCTCGAGAGCCCGTTCAGCAAACTCTCCGCCAAGGCCCGCTACAAGGCCAGCACCACCACCCGTAACCTGCGGACCATGATCAAGGTCCGCGACGCCGCCGTGCCGCCGGGCGCAGGCTAGCCGCGGCGCTCCGCGACGGGCCTCAGCCCGCGGCTAACCTCGGCCCGCGGCGGACTTCAGTGCGGCGTTGAAGGACCGGAGGCGGCTGACCTCCAGCTCCACGGGGGCGACCACGAGGTCCTCCGCGACGGCGGCAACCGAGGCGCGCAGCCGCCTGCCGGCCGCCGCCGCGCGGGCACGCGCCGCGGCGCCGGCAATGAATCTTGCCGCGACGGCCAGCACGATGCCCAGCAGCACGCCTCCGGCCACCAGGACTGTCGGGACGGGCCAGCCCTGCACCCGCGGGACTTCCGGAACCGGCAGCTGGAAGTACGCCAGGGCCGCCAGCACCCCGAGCCAGCCGAGACCGCCGAGTGCGGTGAGCAGGCCCAGCCACTGGACGGCGTTGAAGGCGGTCCACCACCAGGAGCCGCGGCCTGCTTTGAGGTCCGTGCCGGCGATAGCCTGGTCCAGGGCGTCGGGGAGCCGCTCCCGGCCTTCCCGGGCCGCCCCGCGGATGACCGCCCGCCAGGGCCCCGGGGCGCCGTCGGAGGCGGCGTCGGCAAACTGCCGCACGGCGGCGTCGGTGCGGGCCCGCTCCGGGGCTCCTGCGGGCGGCAGCGAGGTCCGGTTCAACTCCGGCTTCTCCCCGGACCGGCGCAGGTTCAGCCGCCGCAGCGGGTCCGGCCGGAACCGGACCAGCCAGCGGGTCACGGGCCAGCCGGTGCGGCGGGTGGCTTCCTGCCGGTAGGAGCGGGCCACGGCGTCGACCACCAGCGGCACGTTCGCGGCCACGGCCAGCTCGCCGGCCAGCCGGTCCCGGGTTCCGGCCTTCACGCCGGCAGCCTCCCCGGCGCCCGAGGCTTCGGTGAGACGTTGCGCGGCCCGGTCCACGTCCGCCGCGAGACGCTGTGAGAGCGCCAGCCGCTGCATGGCGACCTGCCGGATCGCGGCCCGGACCTTGTCCACGCCGGTGCCAACGACGGCCGAGGCGCCCAGCACCTGAACCTTGCCCAGCCCGTCCCGCGCCAGAATGGCCTTGAGGGACTCCAGCACCGGACGGATCTCATGCTCGGGCAGCCGGTCCACCTGGTTGAGCACCACCAGCGTCACCGCCGCGTGCGAGGCGAGCGGGGCCAGGAAGTCATTGTGAACCGCGGCGTCGGCGTATTTCTGCGGGTCCAGCACCCAGACCAGCACGTCCACGAGCCCCACCATGCGCTGGACGATCTCCCGGTTTTCCGAACGGGTCGAGTCAAAGTCGGGCAGGTCCAGCAGGATCAGCCCGGTGGCCTCATCGGCGAACCCGGGCACGGCGTCGGCGTGGTGCCGGTTGCGGACCTCGAGCCAGTCCAGCAGGGCTTCGCTGCCGTCCGCGCCCCAGATACCGGCAAGGGGTTCGGAGGTCGTGGGGCGCCGGGCGGCCGCCGTGGCGATCTCGGCCCCGCTGACGGCATTGAAGAGCGAGGACTTGCCGCTTCCAGTCGCGCCGAAGAAGCCCACCACGGTGTGCTCCGCCGAGAGCGAGCGGCGTGAACTCGCCCGTTCCAGGACGTCGAGCACCTCGTCCAGGGTCGCCTCGGGCAGGGCGCCGGCGGCCAGTTGCCGGGCCTCGTCCAAGGCTTCCAACCGGCGGTGCAGCTGCGAGGCCTGCCGGGCGGCGCCGTGGCGGTTCATGCAGCGCCTGCCAGACGGCCGAGGGCTTCTGCCTGTTCCGCGAGGGCTGCCGGCGGAACCGCACCGGGGGCGTCCAGCCGGTCCAGGAAGCGCCGGCTTTCGGCCTGGAGGAGGCGCTGGCAGCGGGCCTGCAGGTCGTCTCGAGCGGTCTTGGCCAGTCGGCGCACGGCGTCTTCGCCGAAGACTGCTTCGAGCACGCGCTGGCCGACGACGGCGGTGCCGCCGGCCACGCCGATCTCGAGGCCGGTCAGGCCCGCGGTCATGGAGAAGACAACGATCATCAGCGCCGCGCCGAGGCCGTTGATGCCAAAGGAAAGCCAGCGCGCCTGGCTGCGCTTGCCTTGGCCTTCGGTGCGGATCAGTTCCATCAGGCTGCCCTGCCAGGCCCTGATCTCGGCGGCAACGGCGTCGGCGAAGCCTTCGCTGGTGCCCGAGAGGTCGTCGGTGCCGAGCAGCTGCCGGCCGGCCGGGTCCGACCGCCAGCGCCGGTCTGCCTCTTCGGCGGCGTTGGCTGCCTCGTCGAGGATGACCGCCTGCAGGCCGGTCTCAATTGCTGTCTCCACGCGCACGGCCGGGGTGGGCTCTCCACGGAAGAAAGCACCCATCCGGTCCCGCAACCTGCCGATGTTCTGCTCCATGACGCGGAAGAATTCGCCGGTGCCCACAAAGTCCTGCCAGCGGGCCAGGACTTCGCCGCGGAGCAGGGCGCCGTCCCGGGTGGCGTCGAGGATCCTGCCCACGGCGTCCTCGTAGGCGTTGCCGGCGTCGCTGCCCAGCCGTCCGGCCGCGCGGTGCTGGGCGCGGACGGCTTCCGCTACCGCATCCACCCGCCCGCCGAGGGCCTTGACCGTGCCGTTGAGCGTCCGGCGGGCGATCGCCGCGCGGCCGGCGGCATCGGCGGCGAGTTCCCGGAGCCAGTTCCGCAGCGGGGCGACGGCGTCGGCGGGCAGCATACCCATCGCATCCAGTGCCACCTCGGGAACCACAAACAGCCGGGCGGAGCCCAGGCCCTCGCGGCCGAGCATGGAGCGAAGATCGGCGCTGACCTCCTCTTCGGCGGCCTGCGGCACCCGGTCCAGCACCACGGCCACCATGATGTCGCGGGAGGCTGCGTCGAGCAGCAGGCGCCAGGGCACGGCGTCGGCGTAGCGGTTGGCGGTGGTGACGAAGACCCACAGGTCAGCGGCGGCGAGGAGTTGTCCCGCGAGCCTGCGGTTGTCATCGGAGATGGAGTCCACGTCGGGGGCATCGAGCAGCGCGATGCCCGGCGGCACGGCCGGGTCGGCGGCGAGCACCAGCGAGGTGATGGCGGCGGCGTCCGGGGCGGGGCCGGCCTGGTTGGCGGGCAGCGGCGCGGCGACCACGGTGCCGCGGATCCGGCTCAGGTTCGGCAACACCCGCTGGTCCTCGAACCAGGCAGCGTCGCCGGGGTGGTGCAGCAGGATGGGCTGCCGGGTGGTGGGCCGGATCGCTCCGGCCCGGGTGACCGCATGCCCCACGAGCCCGTTGACGAGCGTGGATTTGCCCGCTCCGGTGGACCCGCCGACGACGGCGAGCAGCGGGGCATCCAGGCTGCGGTAGCGGGGCAGGATGTAGTCATCCAGCTGGGCCAGGGCCTGGCGGATGTCCAGCCGGGCGGCCTCGGCGCCGGGCAGGGCCAGCGGCAGCGACACCGCGGACAGCTCCTTCCGCACTGCCTCGAGCAGTTCGACGGCAGCGCCCTGGCGTGCGGCTTGGGACTGTTGCCCGGTCGGGCCGGCGCTTTCCATGGAGCTCACAGCATCATCATGCCAGTTGGACCGGCCCGCGCCGGTGCGCCCGCAGCCCCCGACGTGCGGTGGCGGGCAAACAAAAACGGCCCCGGGCTGATGCCCGGGACCGTCCTTTTGGTGACCCCAGCGGGATTCGAACCCGCGTTACCGCCGTGAGAGGGCAGCGTACTAGGCCGCTATACGATGGGGCCTTGTACTTTCCAAACAGCATTTCTGCCGTTCAGGCCAAGTCAGTATTTCATAAACTCGGCATGTGTTCCAAATCGGCGCGGCCGGCTCGGAACCCCTGATCCGTCGCGGAAATCCGCGGTTTTTTCAGAGCTGGGATACCAGGACTCGAACCTAGAATGACGGTACCAGAAACCGTAGTGTTGCCAATTACACCATATCCCAATGGAACTTTCGGGCCGGTTTCGCAGGTCCAAACCCGCGCTCCCAGCGCCTCAGCACGAGTAATTACTTTACCCGAGACTTTTGTCCGGCACAAATCGGGCCCGCCCCGCCAGCCCCAGCGGCCCCACCGCCAGCCGCGGGGACCTAAATATCCAGGGTTATCCCAAAAAAACCCTTGCCAATCCGGCGCCGCTAAGTTTACGCTCGGTAAGTTACCAATGAGTAACAACTCCTCCCCCACCCAGTTGAGGGCGGAGCAACGTCTATTTTCAGATGTTAGCTGCATCACAATTTGGGGGGCCGGCAGCAGAGCCGTTGCCGGCGAGATCGTCGAGAGGAACAACCTGTGTCACAGAGTCGTGCCGCCATCGCCCCGACCCGCACCCGTGCTCAACAGATCGCCATCGCCGTCCTGGCCCTGCTGCTGATTGCGCTGCTGGGGTTCTACACCCTGGTTACCGGAAGGATCACAGACGGTTCCGCGAAGCTCAACGACGGCGCCGGGCAGGCCGCAACCGGTGCCCAGCAACTGAAGGACGGCGCAGGCAAGCTCGCCACCGGCGCAGGCCAGGCCGATACCGGCGCGGGCAAGCTCTCGGAAGGTGCCGAGAAGGTCCGCGCCGGCATCGCCGGCAAACTCGCCCCGGGCGCAGAACAGCTCCAGGAAGGCGCCAGCCAGCTCGCCGAGGGTTCGGTGAAGATTGAAACGGATGTCAACAATAAGCTGACCCCCGCCGTGTACAAGGTGGACGACGGCGCCCAAAAGCTCGCCGCGGGGGCCGTTCAGCTCTCCGCCGCCCTTACCCCCACCGCCGCGGGCAACGCCGAAAACAACCTGGCCGACGGCGCCACCCAGCTAGATGCCGGGGCGGCCCGGCTGGAGGCCGGCACCGGCCAGCTGGCGGCCGGCACCGACCAGCTGAAGGGCTACCGCGGGGCGAACAATGACCCTGCGGCCGGCACCGGAACGGCTGCGCTCGCCCAGGCCATGGAGCAGCTGTACGCGGCCGCCAACGATCCCCTCCAGGGGGCCGTGCCGCTTGCCGTGGTCAAAGACAAGATCGCGAAGATCCTCGCCGGTGCCCAGCGACTGGATGCCGGGGCGTCCCAGCTCCAGGCTGGTACGGGCCAGCTCAACGCCGGGGCCGGCCAGCTCCACGCCGGCACCGGCAAGCTCACTGCGGGGTTCGCCACTCTGGCAGCCAAGCTCAACAGCCGCGATCCCAACAGCCCGGGTGTGGTCATGGGCACCGCGCTGCTAGCCGACGGTACGTCCAAAATTCGGGTCGGCATGGACGGTGTTCCTGGCGACCCCGAGCACCCCGGTCTGCTCAAGGCGACCGCCAGACTGGCCGATGGCAGCTCGCGCCTCGCCGACGGCACACTGGCCCTGAACGCCGGCATCAAGGGCGACCCCGCTGATCCGGCCAACCCCGGACTGCTCAACGGTTCCACGGCCCTGGCATCCGGCGCAACACAGCTCTCAGAGGGCAACACCAAACTGGCTTCCGGCTCATCGCAGCTGTCCGCCGGGGCCGACAAACTGGCCGACGGCAACGCCAGGATTGCCGCGGGCACCGGCACGCTGTACACCAGCGCGGCGGCCGTCTCGCCGTCGAACATGGTCAAGGCCGACGTCGCGGTGGCCCTGGGCCTCGTGGCACTCCTTGCCCTCGGCGCCGTCGGAGGGTACCTGGCCCTGCGGAACCGGCGGCTGGCAGAGAAGACGGCCTAGCCACCGGCAAGCAGCACCAGAAACGGCCCTGCCGGCGGAACCTTCTCCGCCGGCAGGGCCGATTGTTGTGGACCGGCTGTGGCCGCTCCGGGGTCAGGCCAGCAGGTCCAGCAGCGAGACGACCTCGCGGCCGGCGAAGCCGGGGGCGGGCT
Source organism: Arthrobacter sp. SlRoot2-15 (assembly GCF_059739345.1). NCBI lineage: Bacteria > Bacillati > Actinomycetota > Actinomycetes > Micrococcales > Micrococcaceae > Arthrobacter > Arthrobacter sp. SlRoot2-15. The sequence continues at coordinate 3,241,088 of NZ_AP046058.1, read as the reverse complement.
CGCCGCCGCGGTTCAGCCAGACGCCCAGCAGGCCGGCCGCCGTCGAACCTTCCGCGTCGAGCAGGCGGTTGTCGCCGACGTACAGCGTTTCGCCGGGGTCGGTGCCGAGCCGGCGCACGCCTTCAAGGTAGATAGCGGGATCCGGCTTGGGCACGCCGACCGTGTCCGTGCCGACCAGGACGCCGACGCGGCGCAGCCCCGCGGCGTCGAGCTTCACCCGCTGGTAGTCGTGCACATTGTTGCTGACGGCGCCGTAGGGGACGCCGGCGTCGTCCAGGGCGTCCAGCAGCGGAGCCACGTCGTCGAACGCGCGGATGTAACTGTGCTGGAGGCTGGCGTAGGAGCTGACCCAGTGGTGGGCCTGTTCGCCCTCCGCCAGTTCGACGCCGAAGTGCCCCAGCGCGGCCCGGCCGCGCAGCAGGCGCTGTTCGTTGAAGCTCAGTTCACCGGCCAGGTAGCGGTCGTAGAAGTGGGTCGTCTCGCGCGTGAAGATCCGCCCGAACCGCTCCCAGCCCGCCTCGTCAAGGCCCGGCAGGAGGTGCTCGCTGACGCCGCGCAGCGCCGACGTCATCGCGAACTCGAGGTCCACCAGGGTGTCGTCGATGTCGAACAGCACCCCGCGGATGCCGTCGAGCCCGGAGGCAAGGACACCGCCGCCGGAGCCGGCCCCGCCGTTCATCAGCCGCGGAACGCGCGCAGCCGGGCCAGGGATGAATCCTTGCCCAGGATGACCATGGATTCGAACAGCGGCGGGGAGATCCGGCGGCCCGAGACGGCCGTGCGGACGGGCCCGAAAGCCAGCCGCGGCTTCACGCCGAGGCCTTCGACGAGGGCCTCCTTCAGGGCAGCCTGGATGTTCTCGGCGGTCCAGTCGGCGACAGGCTCGAGCGCGGCCAATGCAGCGTCGAGCACCTCGGTGAGGTTCTCCGGCAGGCCCTTGCGGGCGTCGTCGGCGACGTCGATCGCGTCGTCGGCCTTGAACAGGAAGGCGAGCATCTCCGGGGCTTCGCCGAGGAGCGAAATGCGCTCCTGGATCAGCGGCGCCGCCTCGGCGAGGATCTCCTCCTCGCGGGGGGTGAGGCTCTCCCCCACCAGGCCGGCGGCCTGCAGGTAGGGCACCAGCCGGCCGCGGAAGTCCTCCGGGGCCAGCATGCGGATGTGCGTGCCGTTGATCGCCTCGGCCTTTTTGATGTCGAAGCGGGCCGGGTTGGCGAGGACATCGTTGACGTCGAAGTTCTCGATCAGCTGGGCCACCGTGAAGATGTCCTCGTCGGCGGAGAGGCTCCAGCCCAGCAGGGACAGGTAGTTCAGCAGGCCCTCGGGGATGAAGCCGCGGTCCCGGAGCAGGAAAAGGTTGGACTGCGGGTCGCGCTTGGAGAGCTTCTTGTTGCCCTCCCCCATGACGTACGGCAGGTGGCCGAACACCGGCAGGTAGCTGGCGACGCCGATGTCCATCAGCGCCCGGATGAGCACCACCTGGCGGGGCGTGGAGGACAGCAGGTCCTCGCCGCGCAGCACGTGCGTAATGCCCATCAGCGCATCGTCGACCGGGTTGACCAGGGTGTAGAGCGGCGAGCCGTCGGCGCGGACAATCACATAGTCGGGGATGCTGCCGGCCTTGAAGGTGATCTCGCCGCGGACCATGTCGGTGAAGGTGACGTCCTCGTCCGGCATCCGGACGCGCAGCACCGGCTGGCGGCCTTCTGCTTTGAAGGCGCCCAGTTGCTCGTCGGTGAGATCGCGGTCGAAGTTGTCGTAACCGAGCTTGGGGTCGCGGCCGGCGGCGCGGTGGCGGGCCTCGACTTCCTCCGGGGAGGAGTAGCACTCGTAGGCGTAGCCGGCCTCCAGGAGCTTGGCGACGACGTCCTTATAGAGGTCCAGGCGCTGCGACTGGCGGTAGGGCTCGTGCGGGCCGCCCACTTCGACGCCTTCTTCCCAGCTGATGCCGAGCCACTTGAGGGCCTCGAGCAGCTGCTGGTAGCTCTCCTCCGAGTCGCGCGCCGCGTCGGTGTCTTCGATGCGGAAGACGAAGGTGCCCTTGGTGTGCTTGGCGTGGGCCCAGTTGAAGAGTGCCGTACGGATCAGGCCGACGTGCGGGGTGCCGGTCGGCGACGGGCAGAACCGGACCCGGACCGGGGTTTCGGCGGTGACTTCACGGGTGGCTTCACGGGTCAGTTCCGTGGTGGCAGTGCTGGAGACGGCGTCGGGCGCGGTGGGAGTAGTCATAGTGGTACCAACTTTACCGCGTGCCCGGCGCCGGATTCCGCTACAAAAATGGACAGCGGCACCGTGGATCCACGGTGCGGCTGTCCGAAACCGGCGCGGTTTCTTACGCCGCGGAGACGTTAGCGGCGGACCACCGGGTTGGAGAGGCGTCCAATGCCCTCGATCTCGACCTCAAAGCGGTCACCGGCCTGGACCAGACCGACGCCGGCCGGGGTACCGGTCATGATCACGTCGCCGGGGAGCAGCGTAAACGCCTGCGAGACGATGGACACCAGTTCGCGGACGCCGCGGATCATCTGGCTGGTGCTGCCGTCCTGGCGGAGCTCGCCGTTTAGCCGGCCCTGGATCTGCAGGTCCTCGGTGTCCAGCTCGGTCTCGATCCAGGGCCCCAGCGGCGCCGAGGTGTCGAAGCCCTTGGCGCGGGCCCACTGCAGGTCCGTTTTCTGCACGTCCCGGGCGGTGAGGTCGTTGCCGCAGGTGTAGCCGAAGACGACGTCGTCGACGCGTTCTTCCGGGACGTCCTTGCAGATCCGGCCGATCACAACGCACAGCTCGGCTTCGAAGGAGACCTCCTCGGAAAATTCCGGCAGGATGATCGGATCGTTGGGTCCGATCACCGAGGTGTTGGGCTTGAGGAAGAGCAGCGGCTGCGCCGGCACCTCGTTGCCGAGCTCGTGGGCGTGCTCCACGAAGTTGCGGCCCACGCCGATGACCTTGCTGCGCGGGATGATCGGCGCGAGGAGGCGGACATCCTCCAGCTTGTGCTTGACGGCGGTCCGTTCCACACCGTGGAAGAAGGGGTCGCCGTTGATGACAGTGATTTCCTCACTGCCGGGCTGGCCCTCAACAATGCCGTACATGGGATCAGAATCGACTACAAACCGGGCGATACGCATGGTTCCAAGCCTACCGTCCGCGCAGGTACTCCAGCTGCGCAGCGACGGACAGTTCCGCCGCGGGCCGGACGGCGGGGTCGACGGCGGCGTAAACGGCGTTCGCGACCTCCTGCACACCGGCTTCCGCGCCGAGCTCGGCGAGGGCAGCGCGGATCTGGCCAAGGCGGTCCTGCCGGTGGTCCCGGTAGGCCCGCACAATGCTGTCCAGGGCCGGAAGCATGGGCCCGTGGGCGGGCAGGACCGTGGCCGGGCCGAGGCTCTCCAGCCGGTCCAGCGAGTCGAGGTAATCCCCCAGCGTGCCGTCCGGGTAGTCCAGGACGGTGGTGCCGACGCCCAGAATGGTGTCGCCGGTGAGGACGGCTCCGTGGGCACCGTCCTCCGGAAGGTGGAAGCAGACTGAGTCGGAGGTGTGCCCCGGCGTCGCCAGCACCCGGATCTCCACGCCGGCGGCGTGCAGCACCTCGCCCTCCTGGAGCGGCCCTGCGCCATGGCAGTGCGCGGGATCCGCGGCGCGGACGGGAGCACCCGTGAGCTCGGAGAACCGTGCAGCGGCCGCGGTGTGGTCGGCATGGCGGTGCGTGATAAGGATCAGCTCCACGGCGCCGTATTCGGTCAGCTCGCGCAGATGCTCCTCGTCGAGCGGTCCTGGATCCACGACGACGACGTTCGGCGAGCCTGGGGCGGCGACCACATAGGAGTTGGTGCCGTGCAGGCTCATCGGGCCGGGGTTCGGAGCCAGGCGGACACGCGTCAGCTCGGTGCTGCGGACCAGGGAGCGGGCATCGTCGGGAATCACCCTTCCATCTTCCCACCGCGGGGCCTTCATAGGAGCAGGAGGGCAACAATCACTGCCGGCAGCAGTGCCTCGGCGATGGCGCTGGCCCAGAGCCGCCGCTCCGAAAGGACCAGGATGACGCCGAGGATCACGTGGCCGGCAGCGGTGAAGAGCAGCAACGCACGCCCGGCCGCGGGCTCGGCCCCCGTCAGCATAAGCGCTCCCACGATTGCGCCGACGCCCCAAATCATGTTGTAGAAGCCGAGGTTGAAGGTCCACATCTGAACGGCCGGCACGTCTTCCGGTTTGATCAGAAACAGTCGGTAGAAGCGCTGGTCGCGGTAGAAAAAGGATTCCAGGATTCCGACGGCGATCAGCACGACTCCGAAGACAACGCCCAGTACCTGCAGCAGCCCAGTCATGGAACCAGTGTCGCCCCGGCGGCGGCAACGGGACAGGGCCTTCCGGACCCCGCGGCGCGCGCCAGCGACGACGGCGGCCCGCACCGGAGGGTGAGGGCCGCCGGCGAGGATCAGCGCAGGCTACGCGAGACGGGTCAGCCAGCCGTGGGTGTCCTCGACTGTGCCGGTCTGGATGCCGAGGAGCTGTTCGCGGATGGCCATGGTGGTCTCCCCCGCCGTGGCGTCCTCGGAACCGATGAATTCGGTGTTGTCCTTGAGGACGCCGATCGGGGTGATCACGGCGGCGGTGCCGCAGGCGAAGACCTCGGCGATCTCACCGGCCGCGACGCCGTCGCGCCACTCATCGAGGGTGATCTTGCGTTCGGTCACTTCGCGGCCCATATCGCGGGCCACCTGGATCACGGAGGAGCGGGTGACACCCTCCAGGATGGTGCCGGAGAGCGCCGGGGTGACCAGCGAGCCGTCCTTCATCACGAAGAAGACGTTCATTCCGCCGAGTTCTTCGACAGCGTTGTCGTTGAACTGGTCCAGGAACAGGACCTGCTTGCAGCCGTGGGCCTCGGCCTCCTGCTGGGCGATCAGCGAGGCTGCATAGTTGCCGCCGCACTTGGCCGCGCCGGTGCCGCCGCGTCCCGCGCGGGCGTATTCGCGGGAGATCCAGATCGATACCGGCTTCAGCTCGCCGCCGAAGTAATTGCCGGCCGGGGAGGCGATGACGCGGAACGAGACCTCGCGGGCTGCCCGGACACCCAGGAACGCCTCGGTGGCGATCATAAAGGGGCGCAGGTAGAGGGCTTCCCCGTCGCAGGCGGGGACCCAGTCCCGGTCCACGGAGACGAGTTCGCGGATGGCCGCCAGGAAGTATTCCTCCGGAAGCTCCGGGAGGGCGAGCCGGCGAGCGGACTTGTTCAGGCGGGCCGCGTTGGCCTCGGGCCGGAAAGTCCAGATCGAGCCATCTGCGTGGCGGTAGGCCTTGAGGCCTTCAAAGATTTCCTGGCCGTAGTGGAGCACGGCAGCGGAGGGATCCAGCATGATGGGACCGTAGGGTTCGATCCGCGCGTCGTGCCAGCCGCCCTTGCCCTCGGCATCGACGCTGTAGTCGACGATCGCGGTGTGGTCGGTGAAATAGTCGCCGAATCCCGGGTTGGCCAGGATGGCTTCACGCTCTTGCGCGGACTTCGGGGTCGCCGAGAGCCGCTGGGTGAATTCGACGCCATGGGCAGTCTGGGTCATGGTTCCTCCACGGTCGGCTGCCTGGCGTGTGAACGTGGTTCATCCTCGGGCCACGGCAGCATATTGGTGATTCGAAAACAAGCTTACGCCCGGGGCGGTAGTGCCGTGGCGGCTGCTAGAGGGCGGCGGCGATGGCGTCGCCGATCGTGGCGGTGCTGCGGAAGCTGCCGTCCCTGGCTTCGACGTCCGCGGCGACGGCCGCCTCGACCTTCCGGGCCGCCGCGGAGTAGCCCAGGTGGTCCAGCAGGAGCGCGGCGGACAGGATGGCGGCGCTTGGGTCCGCCTTCTGCTGGCCGGCGATGTCCGGGGCCGAGCCGTGGACCGGTTCGAACATCGACGGCGCGGTGCGGTCCATGTTGATGTTGCCCGACGCGGCCAGGCCGATGCCGCCGGTGACGGCGGCGGCGAGGTCCGTGAGGATGTCGCCAAAGAGGTTGTCGGTGACGATGACGTCAAAGCGCGCCGGGTCGGTCACCATAAAGATCGTGGCCGCATCGACGTGCAGGTAGTCGTGGGTGACCTCGGGGAACTCCTGGGCCACGGCCTCCACGGTGCGCTTCCAGAGGTGCCCGGCGAAGACTAGGACGTTGTGCTTGTGCACCAGCGTCAGTTTCTTGCGGGGCCGGTCGTTGGCGCGGCGGAACGCGTCCCGCACCACGCGCTCCACGCCGTGGGCGGTGTTCAGCGAGACCTCGGTCGCCACCTCGTGCGGCGTTCCGGCGCGCAGGGTGCCGCCGTTGCCCACGTAGGGCCCTTCGGTGCCCTCGCGGACCACAATGAAGTCGACCTCGCCGGGGTTCGCCAGCGGGCTGCCGACGCCGGCATAGAGTTTCGAGGGCCGCAGGTTGACGAAGTGGTCAAGGCTGAAACGCAGCTTGAGCAGCAGTTCGCGTTCGATGATGCCGGAGGGGATGCGGGTGTCATCGGGGGCGGCGCCCACCGCGCCGAACAAGATGGCGTCGCGGGTGCGCAGGTCGGCCAGCGTGTGCTCGGGCAGGGTCTCCCCCGTGGCCAGCCAGTGCGCGGCCCCGAGCTCGTAGTGCGTCTGCTGCAGCACGATGCCCTCGGCGGCGGCAGCCTTCTCGAGGACCTTCAGTGCTTCGGCGGTGACCTCGGGGCCGATGCCGTCACCGGGAATGACGGCCAAATCAATGGTGGATGCGCTCATGATTTCAGCGTAGCCAAGCCATCCGCATGCTGGTCAATTCGTCTCATTATTCGAACAACGGCTCAGCCGCCGGGCAACGGTGAGGCGACCACCACCACGTTCCGGCCCCACGGGTCCTCCGTGTAGCAGCTGATGAGGACGAGCCGGTTGGCGACGGCTTCCCAGGCAGCGCTGTCCTTCAGGGTCGACTTGGTATAGGTGGTGACCGAATCCACCCGGTAGCTGAGGATGCCCGTAGCGGTGGTCACCGTCAGCAGGCCGCCGGGGGCGGCCCGTGAGCTCAGGTGGTTGAAGGGTGCATCCTGGTCCAGCCAGCTGTGGCCGATGATGTAGGTGGTGTTCGTCGAGCCCGCGCCGGGAGTTCCAAAAGGTGCCAGCCAGTATCCGTCCTTGGTTTCCGGCGGCACGATGCTGCGGCTCTCCGTATCATCGAGGCCGGGCTCCAAGGGGTGCACCTCCACGTCCATGCCTGCTGCGGGAAACGTGATCCGCAGCGGGATGGACGCGGCGGGCAGGGCCGGCACTGCGGGCTCAGCGGACTTTCCTGCCCCGGTTGCCCCGGCCGGGAGAACGGCCGGGGCCTTCTCGGTCGTTGCCTCGGGATCCGGCCCGCCGGACCGCTTTTGCGGGGGCAACGCCGGGGCTGAGACGACTGTTTCCGGCCCGACGGCGGAAGCTCCGGCGTCCGGGGTGAGAGGGCTGGTTCCGCCCAGGCCGTAGGCGAGCCAGGCGGACGCGATGCCGAGTGCGCAGACGGCCAGGATGAGGAGGTCCCTGGCGCTCAGCAGCAGCCCGCGGTTGCCGGCGACCCGGAACCGGGGCCTCTTGCGGTGGCTGCCCATGATTTCTCCTGCTGCGAGGCAAGCTGCGGAACCTAAAGGATCGGGGCGGGTGCCGCCTGCGCAGCACCCGCCCCGGATATCGGACTTCCTAGCCGGCGACCTTCCGGGCGCGCTGTCCGCCCCGCCACAGCACTGCCCCGGACCCTGCCGCGAACAGGCCGGTCAGGCCCAACAGCCAGGCCGGAAGGCCGTCCGGAGCCTTCGAGTGGCCGACGGCGGTCTGAACGTTGTAGCCGACGTTGACCTTGGCCTGCGTGGCAACGGCCGGGGTCGTGCTGGCCTGCGGGACTGCCGTGACAGCGTTGGCGTCCACCTTGAGCGGTGCGACCGTCGGCGACGTCTGCCGGGTGGTGTCCGTGCCCGGCACGGCGCCGGGGTTTGCCGGCGGGTCGGCAGGCGGATTAGCCGGCGGGTCGGCAGGCGGATTAGCTGGCGGGTTGGCCGGCGGGTTGGCCGGCGGATCAGCCGGCGGATTGGCCGGCGGATCGACCGGCGGATTGGCCGGTGGATCGACCGGCGGAACCACCACAGCGGCAACACAGTTGTTGGCCAGCAGGGCGAGGTTTGCCTCCGATAGGTTTTGTCCCTGGGGCATGATGTCGCCGGTATTTACGGGCACGATGTCCAGGGTGTCGTTGGCGTGCGCCTTGAGCGCGTTGAGGTTGATCGTCTCGGCGACAAAAGGGTTACCCGCCGCTTTGGTCGCGTGACAGATCGTGATCTTTTCCGGGGGTGCCGCGTTCGCGGAGACAGCTGCCCCCATTACGCCCAGCCCCACGACCCCCAGCGTTGCAATGGTTTTTTTCATCTTCGGCCCCTCCGTCCAACTCAGGTGTCAGAGCTGACGTGAGCGCGGAGTAACCGTCCTAGAGACCCGGCAAATCGTTGTGAGACCTCGGTGAGCGAAGTGCGTGATGACAGTTACTCCCCAGCATTTGTCGTCAGTTCGCTTGCTTTTTCAGGCTATTTCCCGGCCTCCGCCTGAGTCCCGAGTAACTGGTACCCGTGTATCGCTACGGCCGGTACTCCCCTCCCTGTGGTTGTACTCAGTTCCGGAGCAGCAGACTACTTGTCAGTAATGTGACGGCCCCGTTAACGGCCGCGAGGTGGCACTTCGCGGCAGTGTTTGTGGAAACTTTGCCGCGAGGTACCACCTCGACGAAAGTGGAGCCGGAAGACCTCCGGCCCGGATCAGGCCTCCGCGGGCTCCTCGTACTTGGGGAACACCGGCGACGGCGCCGGCAGCGCGGTTCCGGCCTCGATCGGCGTCTCCAGGGCGGCAAAATCGCGGGCCTCCCCGTCGGGCTGGCCCAGGCTGTCGAGAATGGCTCCGGCAGCCGCGGGCATCACCGGCTGCGCCAGGATTGCGACGGTCCGGAGTACCTCGAGGGTCACGTAAAGCACCGTGTTCATGCGTTCGACGTCGGTCTTGCGCAGCACCCACGGCGCCTGCTCGGCGAAGTAGGCGTTGGTGTCGCCGAGAACGTTCCAGATGGCCTCGAGCGCGCGGCTGAACTCCTGCCTTTCGAATGCGGCCCGGGCGATGCCCAGCAGGCCCTTGGCCTGGCCCAGCAGCGCGGCGTCCTCGGCGCTGAATCCGCCCGGAACGGGGACGGCGCCCTCGCAGTTCTTCGCCACCATGGACAGCGAACGCTGCGCGAGGTTACCGAAGTTGTTCGCCAGGTCCGAGTTCATCCGGCCGACGATCGCGTCGTGGCTGTAGTTCCCGTCGGCGCCGAAGGGCACCTCGCGGAGCAGGAAGAACCGGACCTGGTCCAGGCCGTACTGCGCCACCCAGTCCGCGGGTGCCACCACGTTGCCCAGCGACTTGGACATCTTGATGCCCTGGTTGTGCAGGTGGCCGTGGATCATCACGCGCCGGGGCAGTTCCAGCCCGGCGGACATCAGAAACGCGGGCCAATACACGGCGTGGAACCGCGAGATGTCCTTGCCGATCACGTGGACATCCGCCGGCCAGTACTTCCGGAAGCTTTCCGACTCGGTGTCCGGGAACCCGACGCCGGTCAGGTAGTTGGTCAGCGCGTCCACCCAGACGTACATCACGTGGTCCGGGTTGCCCGGCACCGGGACACCCCAGTTGAAGGAGGTGCGGCTGATCGACAGGTCCTCGAGGCCGCCCTTGACGAAGCTGATGACCTCGTTGAACCTGCTGTGCGGCGCCCCGAACTCCGGGTGGTCGGCGTAGAGCGCCAACAGCCGGTCCTGGTAGGCGGAGAGCTTGAAGAAGTAGCTCTCCTCCTCGGTCCACGTCACCTCGGTACCGGTCTCGGAGGCATAGCGCACCCCATCGTCGCGGACCTCGGTCTCGTCCTCGACAAAGTAGCGCTCGTCCCGGACCGAGTACCAGCCGGCATACTTGGAGAGGTAGATGTCCCCGTTGGCTTCCATCCGCTGCCAGAGTGCCTTGGCAGCCTCATAGTGGTCCGGGTCCGTGGTGCGGATGAACCGGCTCAGCGAGATGCCCAGGTCATCGCTCATCTGGCGGAAGGCCGTCGAATTGCGATCGGCAAGTTCCTTGACCGGAATGCCTTCCTTCTCCGCCGTCTGCTGCATCTTCAGGCCGTGCTCGTCCGTGCCGGTCATAAAGAACACGTCGTAGCCGTCCAGCCGCTTAAACCGCGCCATCGCGTCGGTGGCGATGACTTCGTAGGCGTGGCCGATGTGCGGCACGCCGTTCGGGTAGCTGATGGCCGTGGTGATGTAGAACGGGGTTTTTTCGGAAGGCGTCACGTTATTAACCTAGATCAGTTCGGTCAGGGTATCGCTCTGGCGGACAAGCTCGTGGTCATGTGACGCCACGAGCACGGCGATGCCGTCCGACGTCGTGTCCTTGAGGATGCTGATGATGCGGTTGGCCGAGGTGCGGTCCAGGCTTGCGGTGGGCTCGTCCACCACGAGCACGCGCGTGCCCAGGATGAGAGCGCGGGCGATCGCGACGCGCTGGCGCTCACCGCCGGAGAGCTGCGCCGGCCGGTGGCGCATGCGGCGGCCGAGGCCGACGAGGTCCAGCAGGTCCTTGGCCATATCGCGGCGCTGTTCGACCTCGCCGTCCGGCACGGCCGGCAGCAGCACGTTCTCGAGCGCGCTCATCCCGTCGATCAAGGCGCCGCCCTGGTCGACGTAGCCGATCAGGGCACGACGGCGGTCGGCGATTTCGTCGTCGCCCATGGTCTCGAGCGAGTCGCCTTCCCAGAACACCCGGCCCGACGTCGGCAGGGTCAGGCCCGCGCCGACGGTCAGGATGCTGGTCTTGCCCGAGCCGGAGCGGCCGGCAACGCAGTGCATTTCGCCGGCGTGCAGCGTCATGTTGAAGTCATCGACCACGTTGACCGGCTCGGCGCCGCCCTTGCCTCCGCCGTAGTGGATGGTGATGTTGCTCAGTTCCAGGGGTGTGGCGTGGTCCGATGCCTTCACGATCGTGTTGGCTCGGGTCTGGTGGCCGCCGTTCCCGGTGCTCTCCGGCATCCGGTTCCGGGCCGCCCTGGTCAGGTTCAGCTCGTTAGTCATTGGACCACTTTCGTTGCAATTGGAATCCAGCAAAGTACCGCGACAAGTCCGGCGATTCCGGCCCAGATGGCGGCGTAGGGGGCGAGGAGCAGGCTGATGCCCAGGGCGCCCAGGACACCCAGCGGCAGTGCGATGGTCCCCACCATGGCATTTTCGAAGAAACGGACCTGGCCCAGCATGTCCGGGTTCCAGCCCATGGCCTGCAGGGTGCCCAGGTACTGGCGTTTGGCGCCGAGTTCGAAGCGGCCGGTGACCATGGTCAGCAGCAGCCCCACGGCCACCCCGGACACACCCAGGACGATGCTCGGCAGTGCGATGCTGGCGGCGGCCAGCCCGCTCAGGGCGCTGGCGCCGGCGGCCCGGGGGATGTCGATCAGCAGCGCCGCGAGCCCGCCCACGGCGGCACCGAAGACGCCGACGGCGACGGCCAGCGAGCCGGTGTTGAACTTGTTGGTGCTCAGCTGGCGGCTGGCGAAGGTCAGCGGCGAGTCCACGGGGATGAGCCGCTCATCGTGCTGCGGCTCCTGGTCGATGACCTCGCGGTGGCGCAGCTGCTGCGCGGCGAAGTAGGCGGCGCCGCAGTACAGGACCAGGACCGAGGCGGAGACGATCGCGGTGGCCGGGTTCCAGCTGATCAGGCTCAGTGCGATCCCGGCGACGGTGAGCAGGGCAGCGCCGACGCCGAATTCGGCGAGCACCCAGGACCGGATCTTGCGCTGCGTCCAGCCCATGGCCCGCAGGGTGCCCGCCTCGCGGCGGCGCTTGCGGACGTAGCTGACGGTCGAGGCGCCGGTGAGCAGCGCCGCTCCGCACAGGGTCAGGAAGAGCAGCGTGAGGTTGGTGCCGGTCAGCGAGCCGGAGACGGCGTCGGCGGCGTTCTGGCGGACCCACGACTGCTGCACGGTGCCCAGCGGCGACTCCTTCCCGGCACCGTCCTTGGAGTAGCCGGGCACGAAGATGTTGGCGTCTTCCCGGGCGGAGCCGGCGACCACTGTCGCCTGCAGGCCCATGTCGCGGATCTCGTTGGCGAGTTTTTCGACCTCCGGCTGTGCCTGCTTCCAGCTGCCGTCCACCTTGGCGCGGACGCGCACGGCGTCGATCACGGAGGCGTTCTTCTCGTAGCCGCGGGCGGCGGCCAGTCCGTAGTAGTCGGTGATGGCGCCGGCCGACTGGCTGACCAGTCCGGTCCCGCTGAGCGAGGGCTTGAGCGCGGCCTGCCCGGCGTCGTTACCGGCGGCATCCTTGCTCAGGGTCATCGGCGTCGGGTCGTAGCCGCCGAGGGGCAGGCGGTTGACGTCACCGGCGGCCTGCTGGACCTTGGCCGGATCGAAGGTGCCGTAGACCATGGCGAGCGGCGTGGCCGGCTTCTTGCCGGTCGCGAGGTTTTCGCGGTAGGCCCGCTCGTCGACCGGCGTGCGCTGCGTCTGGTCGACCGGGGCGCCGTTGGCGCCCTTATCGGGCAGCCGGTTCACGGTGATCCAGTCGCCCGGCACCGCGGACTTGTCCACGGCGCCGTTGCCGGCGGTTTCGCCGTCCTTGTACTTGGGCGCGGCGGCGAAGTCGGTGCTCCAGGTGGCGGGGTTGTAGAGGCCCTGGCCGAAGCTGCCGGTGTCGCCCATCAGCTGGGACAGGTCCTTGGAGCCGGGCCAGGCCAGGGCGAACGGCGATTTGGAGACGAACGGCAGGTAGTCCTTGTCCAGCGACCGGGTCGCGGTGCCAACGTCCTTGGTGACGTTGCCGGCGGCGTCGATTTCCTCGATCTTGACCGAGTACTTCAGATCAAGGGAGGTACCCGAACGCACGATCAGCGGAATCGCCTGCGAGTCGGCGGTCAGCTGGCCGGCACGCTTCGCCTGCTGGTACTGGGACATTAGCGGGGCCCAGTACTTGAGCTTGACGCCGAGGAAATCGGGGCCTTCCTTGAGCTGTTCCATGCTGATGCCGTTGGTGAAGAGGCTCTCGAAGTGACGGCCGATCGCGCCGGCGTTGCGGGCATCGGCCGGGGGCGCCTTCTCCAGCGGCGCGAGGAAGTCCCCGGCGCCGCCCAGGAGCGCGCGTTCGGCGACCGGGTCGACGGCGACGACGGACTCGGTCACCTGCGGCGCCATGGGCAGGGAGACGGAGAGGTTGAAAAGGTTGTGTTCGGAGCCGCCGGCCGGGGCCGGGAACTTGATGCCGGTCTCCCCCGCCGGGCCGGCGATCCGCACGTTCTTGCCGCCGGCCACCTGCTCTTCGACGAGCTTGGCCTTGCCCAGGGATCCCTCGGCGGTGGTCTTGAACAGGGTCTGCTCGGACTTGCCGTCAGAGCTCACGGCGCTGGCGGTGAGGCGGTATTTCTTGGCGGTGTCGCTGAGCACGGACTCGGCCGCGGGCCACTTGGACGGATCGGTGGCGCTGGGGTCACCGGCGGTGCCGGCGAGGCCGGCGCTGTAGCCGAGGTAGTCGGTGGCATCGAGCCGCGGGGACTCAAGGTTCTGCGAGACGCGGGACACCAGGCTGATCGGTGCCGCCACGGAGGTGCCGGCCAGCTTGCGGATGGAATCCAGCTGCTCGAAGCTGACCCCGCCCTGGCCGGTGGCGATCTCGGGCTGCATCAGGCCGCCGTTGTCGTCGGCCTTGGCCTGGACAAGGACGTCGTAAAGCCCGCGGGAGTTCTGGTCGACGGTGCGGTTCAGCGCGGCCTGCGACTGGCCCTGCACCAGGACGGAAAGGCACATGGCCACGATCAAAATGGACGCGGTCAGCAAAAGCACTCTGCTTCTGATGAACCTCTGGACGGCGTTCATTGGGCTCCTGAAAGCTGGATTGCGTGCGCACACCACTGTTCATTTCCACGCTGGAAAATAACGGCGTCCCCGGCCGGGTGTACAAAAGTAAAGGCCGGTCTGCCGGCCAGATCCGAAATTCGGACCTAGCCATTGTACGCAGACCGGCCGCTTCTTTGCGGACGCCTGCGGCGGTGTTGCCGCCGCAGGCGTCCGACGTGGGGCATTAGTCCTCGAGGTCGACTTCGCGGACCATTTCGGCGCCGATTCCGGCCTTGATCGCGTCCAGCACCTGCTGCGGCACGGAGCTGTCGATGGTCAGGAGTGCGAGCACCTGGCCGCCCTCCGTCTGCCGCGCCACCTGCATACCGGCGATGTTGATGTTGTTCATTCCCAGGATGTGGCCGATGGTGCCGATCACGCCCGGGCGGTCCGAGTAGGCCACCACCACGAGGTGCTCGCTGATCGGGATTTCAACCTCGAAGCCGTTGATTCCGACGAGTTTCTGGACCTGCTTGGGTCCCGTCAAGGTCCCCGCCACCGAGATCTGGGTGCCGTCGCTCAGGGCCCCTCGCAGGGTCAGGACGTTGCGGTAGGACTCCGTGTCCGGGGTGGTGATGAGCCGGACGTTGATGCCGCGCTGCTCGGCGATCACGGGGGCATTGACGTAGGAGACCTGCTCGGTCACGACGTCGGCGAAGATGCCCTTGAGCGCGGCGAGTTCGAGGACCTTGACATCCAGCGAGGAGATCTCGCCGGCCACCTCGACGTCGAACTGCGTGAGCGAAGCGTGCGTCATGGCGGTGAAGATCCGGCCTAGCTTCTCGATCAGCGGGATGCCGGGGCGCACATCCGGGGCGATTACGCCGCCGGCGACGTTGACGGCGTCGGGGACCAGTTCGCCGGCCAGGGCCTGGCGGACGGACTTGGCCACGGAGACGCCGGCCTTTTCCTGGGCCTCGTCGGTGGAGGCGCCCAGGTGCGGGGTGACCACAACGTTGTCGAGCTTGAAGAAGGGCAGGTCGGTGCTGGGTTCCTTGACGAAGACGTCCACGCCGGCGCCGGCGATCTGGCCGGACTCCAGCGCCGCGTAGAGGGCCTCCTCGTCCACCAGGCCGCCGCGGGCCACGTTGACGACGTAGGCGGTGCTCTTCATCTTCTTGAAGGCGTCCTCGCCGAGCATGCCGACGGTCTCGGGCGTCTTGGGCATGTGGATGGTGATGAAGTCGGACTGCGCCAGCAGCTCGTCCAGGGTCACCAGCTGCACGCCGAGCTGCGCGGCGCGGGCCGAGGTGATGTACGGGTCGTACGCGAGGATCTTGGTGTCGAAACCCTTCAGCCGGGCCGCGACGAGGGCGCCGATCCGGCCGAGGCCGATGATGCCGATCTTCTTCTCGAACAGCTCGGTGCCGGTGTACTTGGAGCGCTTCCACTCGCCGTCCTTGAGCGCGGCGGATGCCTGCGGGATGTGGCGGGCCAGGCTGAGGATGTGGCCGACCGTGAGTTCGGCGGCGGAGACGATGTTCGACGTCGGGGCGTTGACCACCATCACGCCGGCCTGGGTGGCGGCCTTGATGTCCACGTTGTCCAGGCCAACGCCGGCGCGGGCGATCACCTTGAGGTTCTTCGCGGCGGCGATCGCCTCGGCGTCGAGCTGGGTGGCGGACCGGATCAGGATCGCGTCGACGTCGGAGATCGCGGAGAGCAGCTGGGAACGGTCGGCGCCGTCGGTCTGGCGGATTTCAAAGTCCGGGCCGAGGGCCTCGACTGTGGCGGGCGAAAGTTCCTCAGCGAGGAGTACAACAGGTTTGGTGCTTGTCACCGGTGACCTCTTTAGCTCTCTTGTGTATCAGGTGGGGATTTTAGAACGTTGGGTGGCGGACGGCCGTGCCGAACTGCGGGGTGGGCTGGGGTGTTCTTGAAGGCTGGCGTTGTTGCGTGAGGAACGAGCGCAGCAGCCGAAAGAATACCCCCGCCCACCCGCGGCCGGGCAGTGCCTAGCGGGCTACTGATCCTTCGGTGTAGTCGTCTTCGTTCTTGATCCAGGAGAACAGCTTGCGCAGTTCGCGGCCGGTGGCCTCGATCGGGTGGTCTTCGCCCTTCTTGCGCAGGGCCTTGAACTCGGGGGCGCCGGCGTCCTGGTCGTCGATGAAGCGCTTGGCGAAGGTGCCGTCCTGGATGTCCTTCAGGACGGCCTTCATGTTTTCTTTCACCTCGGGGGTGATGACGCGCGGGCCGGAGACGTAGTCGCCGTATTCCGCCGTGTCCGAGACGCTCCAGCGCTGCTTGGCGATGCCGCCCTCGACCATCAGGTCGACGATCAGCTTGAGCTCGTGAAGCACCTCGAAGTAGGCCACCTCGGGCTTGTAGCCGGCCTCGGTGAGGGTCTCGAAGCCGTACATGATCAGCTGCGATGCGCCGCCGCAGAGCACGGCCTGCTCGCCGAAGAGGTCGGTTTCGGTCTCTTCGGTGAAGGTGGTCTCGATGACGCCGGCGCGGGTGCCGCCGATTGCCTTGGCGTAGGACAGGGCCAGCTCCTTGGCCTTGCCGGACGCGTTCTGCTCGACGGCGATCAGGTCCGGCACGCCGCGGCCGGCTTCAAACTCGCGGCGCACGATGTGGCCCGGTCCCTTCGGGGCGACCAGTGCGACGTCGACGTCGGCCGGCGGCTTGATGTAGGCGTAGCGGATGTTGAAGCCGTGTCCGAAGAACAGGGCGTCGCCGGCCTGCAGGTTCGGGGCGATGTCCTCGGCGTAGACGTGGCGCTGGACCTGGTCCGGGGTGAGGATCATGATCAGGTCGGCTTCGGCCACGGCGTCGGCGACGTTGAGCACACGCAGGCCCTCGGCCTCGGCCTTGGCGCGGGACTTGGAGTCTTCCTTCAGGCCGACGCGGACGTCAACACCGGAATCGCGCAGGCTGAGGGCGTGGGCGTGGCCCTGGGAGCCGTAACCGATGACGGCGACGGTGCGGCCCTGGATGATCGACAGGTCGGCGTCGTCGTCGTAGAACATTTCAGTCACTGGGGTGTCTCCTTTGAATGGATTCTTTGGTGTTGGCTGGGAAAATTCGTTGGTGGAACGGTGGTGCTGAGGGTCCGGCGCGCCGCCTAGGCGGAACGCAGGGCCCGGTCGCTCATGGAGCGGGACCCGCGGCCGACGGCCAGGGTGCCGGACTGCACGATTTCGCGGACGCCGAAGGGCTCCAGCACCGAAAGCAGTGCCGCGAGCTTGTCCGGGTGGCCCGTGCCTTCGATGACGACCGACTCTGTGGAGACGTCGACCACTGAAGCGCGGAAGAGGTCGGCTGCCTGGGTGACCTGCAGCCGGGTTGCGGCATCCGCACGCACCTTGACCAGGATGTGGTCGCGCTGCACGGAGGATTCGGGGGTGAGTTCGACGATCTTGATCACGTTGATCAGCTTGTTCAGCTGCTTGGTGACCTGTTCGATCAGCTCGCCGTCGGCGTCGACGACGACCGTCATCCGGGAGATGCCCGGAACCTCGGTGGGTCCGACGGCCAGGGAGTTGATGTTGAAGGCGCGGCGGGCGAAGAGGCTGGCGACGCGGGTCAGCACACCGGGCTTGTCTTCGACCAGAACGGAGAGTGTGTGGCGGGTCATGTTCAGTCCTCTTCTTCCCAGTCCGGGGTCATGTTGCGGGCAACCTGGATCTGGTCGTTGCTGACCCCGGCGGGGACCATCGGCCACACCATGGAGTTCGGGCTCACGACAAAGTCGATGACCACCGGGCGGTCGTTGATCTCCAGGGCCTTCTGGATGGTGGCGTCGATGTCCTCGTCGCGTTCGCAACGGAACGCGGCGCAGCCGTAGGCGTCTGCCAGCTTGACGAAGTCCGGGATCCGGACGGTGTCGTGGCCGGTGTTGAGGTCGGTGTTGGAGTAGCGGCCCTCGTAGAAGAGGGTCTGCCACTGGCGCACCATACCCAGGGAGGAGTTGTTGATCACCGCGACCTTGATCGGGATCTTGTTGATCGCGCAGGTGGCCAGTTCCTGGTTGGTCATCTGGAAGCAGCCGTCCCCGTCGATCGCCCAGACCACACGGTCCGGCTCCCCCACCTTGGCGCCCATGGCGGCCGGAACGGCGTAGCCCATGGTGCCGGCGCCGCCGGAGTTCAGCCAGGCGTGCGGGCGTTCGTACTTGATGAACTGCGAGGCCCACATCTGGTGCTGGCCGACGCCGGCGACGTAGACGCCCTCGGGCCCGGTGAGGGCACCGATCCGCTCGATCACGCGCTGCGGGGCGCTGAGTCCGTCCTCGGGTTCGGTCCAGCCGAGCGGGTAGGTCTCCTTGAGGTTGTTCAGGAAAGCCCACCAATTGGCCAGGTCCGGGGTGCCGGAGGTTTCCAACTGCTGGCGCAGGGCCTCGCTGAGCTCCGGAATGATCTCCTTCACCGAACCGACGATCGGCACGTCCGCGGTGCGGTTCTTGGAGATTTCGGCCGGGTCGATGTCCGCGTGGATGACCTTCGCGTTCGGGGCGAAGGACTTCAGGATGCCGGTGACCCGGTCATCGAAGCGCGCACCCAGGGTGATCAGCAGGTCCGATTGCTGCAGCGCGGTCACGGCGGAGACCGTGCCGTGCATGCCGGGCATGCCCACGTGTTGCGGGTGCGAGTCCGGGAAGACACCCCGCGCCATCAGCGTGGTAACCACCGGGGCGCCGGAAAGCTCGGCCAGTTCCCGCAGCTCGGCTGACGCGTGGGCCTTGACCACACCGCCGCCGACATAGAGCACGGGCTTGCTGGCGGCCGCGATCAGCCGGGCGGCCTCACGGACCTGCTTGCTGTGGCCGCGGAGCACCGGCCGGTAACCCGGGAGGTCGACCTTGGGCGGCCAGGAGAACGTCATCTGGCCCTGCTGGGCATCCTTGGCCACGTCCACGAGGACGGGGCCGGGACGGCCGGTCGAGGCCAGGTGGAACGCCTCGGCCATCACGTGCGGGATGTCGTTGGGGTCGGTGACCAGGAAGGAGTGCTTGGTGATCGGCATGGTGATGCCGACGATGTCCGCTTCCTGGAAAGCGTCGGTGCCGATGACACCGCTGGAGACCTGGCCGGTGATGGCCACCATCGGCACGGAGTCCATGTGGGCGTCCATGATGGCGGTAACGAGGTTGGTGGCACCGGGGCCAGAGGTGGCGATACAGACGCCGACCCGTCCGGTGACCATGGCATAGCCTTGCGCTGCGTGGCCGGCTCCCTGTTCGTGACGGACCAGAATGTGGTTCATTTTGGAGGCCATCAAGGGGTCATAGGTGGGCAGGATCGCGCCACCGGGCAAACCGAAAATATCCTCGACGCCGAGTTCTTCGAGCGCGCGGACGATTGCTTGCGAGCCGGTCATCACCGTCGGGGGTACGACGTTGTTCGGCCCAAGGACGGGAGAGGCAGCAGCATGCTCGACGCCGGCGTCGGCCGGGCGTTCGATGCGTTCCGGAGCCTTGGGGGCTCCAGCGGACTTTGTGGCCATCAGCGAGGGGCTGATCGGCGATCCTTTGCTCATCGGACTCTTCCTTTGGTGGATCTTCTGTGATCGTGGAACTGTGGGTAATAAAAAAACCCCTCAGCCTTGGCGGCTCTTCGAGGGGTTTGCGCGTGACGGTTCGTTACCAGTGGAGGCTATGGAGCCACGCGCTTGGTAAGGACGACGGATACATCTGCAGCACTCTCGCCTGCAACGCGGCCGGTGGTAACGATTGCGGTCATGCGTTCAGTTTTCCCTCTGCGTGAGACAGCTGTCAACGAGCCAAGGCCCTGTCTCACGATGTGGACAACGGTGTCCACTTTTTGAACTGTTCCCCCAATTCCCTTGGTGACCCGTCCGCCTTCGGCGGCAGGACTTTAATAAGGGGAATACCGAGGGCCCAAGGACACGGCGCCCGCGCCGTGTCCTTGGGGAAGGTATCACCCGCAGTAGGCGCCGGTGGAGGCGCTGTGGACGAGCTTGGCGTACTTGGCGAGCACACCCTTGGTGAACTTGGCCGGCAGCGGCTCCCAGCCGACCTTGCGGGCCTCGAGCTCAGCGGGCTCGACCAGGAGGTCGAAGCTGCGGGCTGCGATGTCCACCCGGATGCGGTCGCCGTCCTTGACGAACGCGATGGGACCGCCGTCGACGGCTTCCGGGGCGACGTGGCCGATGCAAAGGCCCGTCGTCCCGCCGGAGAAGCGGCCGTCGGTGAGCAGCAGCACGTCCTTGCCGAGGCCGGCGCCCTTGATGGCGCCGGTGATGGCGAGCATCTCGCGCATGCCCGGACCGCCCTTGGGGCCCTCGTAGCGGATCACGACGACGTCGCCGGCCTTGATCTGGCCCTTGTCGAGCGCGTCCAGGGCGCCCTGTTCGCGCTCGAAGACGCGCGCGGTGCCCTCGAAGACGTCGGCGTCGAAGCCGGCGCTCTTCACGACGGCGCCCTCGGGGGCCATCGTGCCGTGCAGGATGGTGATGCCGCCGGTCTTGTGGATCGGGTTGTCCATGGCGCGGAGGATCTTGCCGTCCAGGTCCGGCGGGTTGATCGCGGCCAGGTTTTCCGCGACGGTCTTGCCGGTGACGGTAAGGCAGTCGCCGTGCAGCAGTCCGGCGTCGAGCAGCGCGCGCATGATGACCGGCACGCCGCCGATCTTGTCGACGTCGGTCATAACGTAACGGCCGAACGGCTTGAGGTCGCCCAGGTGCGGGATCTTGTCGCCGATGCGGTTGAAGTCGTCCAGGGTCAGCTCGACCTCGGCCTCGCGGGCGATGGCAAGCAGGTGCAGCACGGCGTTGGTGGAGCCGCCGAAGGCCATGGTCACGGCGATCGCGTTTTCGAAGGCCTTTTTGGTCATGATGTCGCGGGCGGTGATGCCCTTGCGCAGCAGGTTCACGACGGCTTCGCCGGACTTGCGCGCGAAGTCGTCGCGGCGGCGGTCCGCCGAGGGCGGCGCGGCCGAGCCGGGCAGGGACATGCCCAGTGCCTCGCCGATGCAGGCCATGGTGTTGGCCGTGTACATGCCGCCGCAGGCGCCTTCGCCCGGGCAAATGGCCTTTTCGATCCGGGTCAGGTCCTCCATGCTCATCTTGCCCGCGGCGCAGGCGCCCACGGCCTCGAAGGCGTCAATCAGGGTGACCTCCTTTTCGGAGCCGTCCTCGAGCTTGACCCAGCCGGGCATGATCGAGCCGGCGTAGAGGAACACGCTCGCAAGGTCCAGCCTGGCGGCCGCCATCAGCATGCCGGGCAGGGACTTGTCACAGCCGGCCAACAGCACGGAGCCGTCGATCCGCTCGGCCTGCATGACCGTTTCAACGGAGTCGGCGATGACTTCGCGGGAGACCAGGGAGAAGTGCATGCCTTCGTGGCCCATGGAGATGCCGTCGGAGACGGAGATGGTGCCGAACTGCATCGGAAACCCGCCGCCGGCGTGGACGCCTTCCTTGGCGCCCTGGGCGAGCCGGTTCAGGGAGAGGTTGCAGGGAGTGATTTCGTTCCAGGAACTTGCCACGCCGATCTGGGGCTTGGCGAAGTCGTCGTCGCCCATGCCGACCGCCCGGAACATCCCGCGCGCGGGCGCGGCGTGGATTCCATCGGTGACGACCCGGCTGCGGGGTTTGATGTCCGGTGTGGTGGCTGTCGCTGTTTGGGTGTCCTCACTCATGGGTGAAAGTCTAGGGCTCCGGCATCGGCGGCAACGAGCCGGAATGGCTCATTAAGCGCAAAACCGGGAATATTTCGCCCGAATAGTGGACGCTCGTCTCATCCAGTGGACTCTACGCCCGCTCGGGCCTCGGCACGGTTCAGCCTCTGTGGGCCGCATCACGCAATTCCGGCGCCTCGGCGACGGCCTGGGCCTCGGCCTTGAGCATCGCCAGCACCTCCCGGATGGTGGTCCGGGCGGCGGCTTCGGGGCGGGCCAGGGCCACGATGCTGCGGCTGGCCTTGACGCCGCGGAGCGGGCGGAGCACGAACCCTCTGCCCTGGTTCTTCAGCGCGGTATAGCGCGGCAGCAGGCTGAGCCCGTGCCCGGCGCTGACCAGCGCCTCCAGGACGCGGAGGTCCGGGAACAGCTGCGCCCGCAGTGCCGGGGAATCGGCCTGGGTTTCGATCTGGCGCAGCACGGTGTCAAAGGGGAAACCGTCGGGCACCCCCATCCAGGGAAAGCCGACCACGTCTTCGGCGCTGAGCGTCGCCTTGCCGGCCAGGGCGTGGCCAGCCGGAACCGCCACATCGAGCGGCTCGTCGAGCAGGGGGATCACCTGGAGGCCCTGGCGGGCGAACACCTCGGGCCCGTCGACGCTGTGCGCCAGGACGATGTCGTAGTCGGCGGCCAGGGCGGCAAAGCCGGCCACGCCGGGGTCCTCGAAGTGCGCCTCAAACCGGAGCCCTTCAATCTCCTTTACCCGGTGCAGGAGGCCGGGCAGGAACATCTCCGCGGCGCTGGGAAAGAACGCCGCCTTGATCCGGGTCTGCCAGCCGAGCCGGTAGGTGTCGATGGTGGCCTCGGCGCGGGCCATGGCCGTGGCCACCTCCGCCGCCGCGCCGGCCATGGCCAGGCCCGCCTCGGTCAGCCGCACTCCCCTGCCTGACTTTTCCACGAGGACGACGCCAAGCTCCTCCTGCAGGGTCTTGAGCTGCTGCGAGACGGCCGAGGGCGTCACCCGCAAGGCATCGGCGGTGGCCCCCACCGTGCCGCGGTCCGCCAGTTCGCGAAGGATCCGCAGTCGCTTGAAGTCCATGCAGCGAGGCTACACGCGGCGGGTCCGGAATGCTGGACAGCCGCGTTGGGCCGGACGTAACGTCAAGCAACGGCAACCCTGCCGCCTGGACAGAAGGATTCGGCCATGGATTGGATTATCTGGCTCATCGTCATCGTGGTGATTGTCGGCGTCGTGTGGTGGCTGTTAAACCGCAACAGTTCCCGCAGCGGAGCCGGAACCTCGACTTCCACGGGGGCCGGATCCGCCGCCGCGCCGCAAGCCACCCCGGGCAGGGTAGGCCACGACGGAGCCCTGTCCGGCGGGTCCGCCGCCGCATCGGCGGCCGCGGCCGCCACCACCGGGATTCCGTCCGCGGCAGGTTTTAGCAACGCCGAGCCGGAGCCGCCCACCACCGCCGACGACGACCTGGCAGCAAGTGCTCCCTCGACTGGTGCGTCTTCGGCGGATGCGCCGGCGGCTACTGCGCCAGGGGCCGCTGCGCCCGCGCAGGAGGCCGGCGCAGACAATGCGGACTGGGAGACCCAGTGGTCGGAAACGCCGCCGGCTGAGACGCACGCCGCCGCCCACCACGACCACGCCCACCACGACCACGCCGCCACCGGGAGCGGTTCCGAGGACATGGTGGCCCCGGCCGGCGCTGCGGGGCCGGAGCAGCCGGCCGGGCACACCCCCGTGCACCATCCCGAGTACACCGAACAGCATGCCCCCACCCTTCCCGGAGCGGAATCGGCAGCCGCCGAGGCCGCCGACGTCGCCGAGGCAGAGACGATGCAGGCTGCCTCCTCCGCAGCCGCCGCCGAGGGCTTCGCTAGCCACACCGCGGCGCCGGCGGGGCACCTCGCGGCGGAACAGCCCTACGGCGAGGGCTCGGCGATGCCGGCCGCGGACGGCAGCGGGCCCGACGGCTTCACCGTCAAGGGGAATGCCTCTTCGATGATTTACCACGACGAGACCAGCCCCTCCTATGAAGAAACCCGGGCGGAGGTCTGGTTCCTGTCCGCGGCCCACGCCGAAGCGGCAGGCTTCCGGCCGCCGCGCCGCTCGCGGCCCTAGCCGTGCACCGGCCGCCGACACTGCGTGCCGCCTTGGCGGCGGCTGCTCTGGTGCTCGCGACGGCCGGCTGCACCAGCAGCACCACCGCTCCCCCGCCTCCCGGCAGCCCAGCCGCCACCAGCCCGGCCGGGACGGCGACCCCGCAGCTTGACCGCCGCGTCGACGCGGGGCTGACGCTGCCCTGGTCGACGGTTTTCCTGCCGGACGGCACCGCCGTCATCTCGGAACGGGACAGCGCGCTGCTGAAGTTCGTACCATCCGGCGACGGCGGTCCTGCTGCCACCCTGGGCAGGGTGCCCGACGTCGTCCCCGGCGGCGAAGGCGGCCTGCTGGGGCTGGCACTGTCCCCGGCCTTCGCGGAAGACCGGTACCTGTATGCCTATTTCACGGCCCCGGGAGACAACCGGATCGCGCGCTTCCGGCTTGAGGGAACCGGGGCGCGGCTGGGACTCGGGGCCGCCGAGGTCATCTTTACCGGGATTCCCAAAGCGTCCACGCACAACGGCGGCCGGATCCGCTTCGGCCCGGACGGCCAGCTCTACGTCGGCACCGGCGACTCCCAACGCCGAGTCCAGCCACAGGACCGGAACGCACTCGGCGGCAAGATCCTCCGCCTCACGCCCGAGGGAAAACCCGCCCCGGGAAACCCTTTCGGCAGTAACCCCGTCTACAGCCTGGGGCACCGCAACGTCCAGGGCCTCGCCTGGGACAGCGCGGGGCGGCTCTGGGCGAGCGAGTTCGGCCCGGACGTGGACGACGAGCTGAACCTGATCGTCCCCGGAGGCAACTACGGCTGGCCCGAGGTGACCGGCGCTCCGCACCGCGAGGGGTTCCTGGATGCCAAGGTGGTGTGGCCCTCGACGGCATCGTCCTCCCCGAGCGGCCTCGAAATCGTCGGCGACACGGCCTACCTCGGGGCACTCCGGGGCCAGCGGCTCTGGGCCGTTCCGCTGCGGGGCGAATTTGCCGGGGATCCTGTGGCCTATTTCACAGGAGAGTACGGCCGGATCCGCGACGTTGCCCTGGCCCCGGACGGCCGCCTCTGGGTCCTCAGCAACGGCCAAAACCCCGATTTTGCGCTGGTTTTAAGCCTCGGTGGCTAACCTCACCCCGGGGTGCCCATCCCGATTTCACACGGCACCAAAACTCGTGTAGAGTTTCATGTCGTTGCGGAGAACACCGCGGGAAATAAAAAGCCCGAGGGGAACGAAAACAACAGCTGCACCTCTAGCTCAACTGGCAGAGCAATTGACTCTTAATCAATGGGTTCCGGGTTCGAGTCCCGGGGGGTGCACCACAGAGAGAAACCCCGTCCTGATTCGCTGAAAAGCATGCAGGGCGGGGTTTTCTGTTGTGATTCTTGGCGGATATTTATGGGCTCTTTGCCTGGCGGGCAACGACGCGTAGCTAGCCGAGGCGGCCGCGGACCATCTCGCTGACCTGCTTGCCGTCGAAGCGACCGGCGACCTTGGCGGTGACCGGCTTCATCACTGCGCCGATGGAGCGCATGGACAGTTCCTGGCCGTCAGCCTTGAGCGCGGTGATGGCCTCGTCGACGATGGCTTCGACCTCGTCCCGGGTGAGCGCCTTCGGCAGGTACTCCTCGATGATCTCGGCTTCGGCGACCTCGGCTGCGGCGCGGCCGGTTTCGCCGGCCTCGGTGTAGATCCGGGCGGTATCGCGGCGCTTGGCGGCTTCCTTCTGCAGCAGCGACGTCACCTGGGTGTCGTCGAGTTCGACCGGGGTCTTGCCGGACTTTTCGCGGGTGCTGATCTCACCCAGGACGTTCCGGACGGTCGTCAGCGCGGTCTTGTTGCCGGCCTTCATGTAAGCGACAACGTCTTCTTTCAGTCGCTCTTTCAGCGTCATGGTGTTTCCTACTTTCCCTGTTGGTCGACTGTTTGTCAGTAGCGTCCAGTTTCCCCCATGTCTCCGGGGACTGTTTCATCATCTCCGGCTCCGCTGCCCTTCCTGCGCGGCCGGCGGCGTGGCGGGCGGCAGGCCGGACAGCAGCCCGCCCACGGCCGCAGGGACGGCAAACAGGCCGGCCAGATGGGGCAGCAGGCCGCGGTCGACGGCGAAATCGGCCCAGCCCACGAGCACCGGGGCGGCGACGCAGAACACGACCGGCCAGCCGTGGCCGCGCAGCCGGGTCCAGACGGCGGCAGCGGCAGACAGCAGGGCGCCGGCGAAGATCATCCCGTGCCCCGGACCGGTGCGCTCCTCGAACTCCGGGTAGCTGAGCAAGGTGAAGGTGCCCGCCAGCCCGGCTAAGGTCAGCGCCACGGACGCCACGACCAGCGCAGCCCAACAAGCCGTACGCCACCGGTGCTTCGTGCGGGCGTTCACCGTCGAGCGTCCCGCAACTGCAGGTACGTGCCGGCCATGCGTTGGGCCAGCTCAGCGATGCCGTCCATGTGCCGGATAGTACCCTCCATCCCGGCCGGGTGGGGCATTTCGGCGTGGCACCCTGAGACCCTGTCGGCTCAGGGAAGGCGGTCGCGGCGCCGGCTGAGTCCAAGGGCCGCGGAGGCCGTCATCAGCAGCCCGCCCAGGGCGAGCAGTACGGCGCCGGCACTGGTTTCAGCCCCGGCGGCCCGGGGGCCGGCGGCGGCGTCGGCCGTCTGTACAGCCGGAAGCGTCGAGGGAGCCGGCGTCGCCGTCGTCGTGCCGGTGGAGGACGGGGCGGGCGGTGCCGCCGGAGCGGTGGCGGTGCCTGCCGGCGACTCCTGGACTGCGGTGGCCGGGGGCGTCTCCGACCCACTCGGGCCGGGGGCCGGGGGAACCGCGGGAGGGGGCGCCGCCGGAGGTGCCGAGGGCCCAGGCGGGGCGGTCCGTGACGGCTTAGGAGTATTGGAGGGCTTCGCGCTCGGGGTGGACGGCTCCTGGCACAGTCCCAGGGGATCCACCACCACCGGCCCGCAGGGCTCCGCGGCGGCAGGAGCCGCGACAGTAAGGCCGGCGGCCAGGGCGAGGGCGGTCAGGGCTGTGCCGGCTATGGCACTCCTACGCGTTCTCATCCTAGCTATCCTACGTTCCGCGCCGAGGGGGCCGCGGGATTTCAGCGGACTTTCGCCCGGCAGCTGGCAACCCGGCAGCTCCGGCCGCCCCGGGAACCGCGGCTAGCGGTGGCCGGCCGCGGCCAACTGGATGTGAATGGGAAGCGCGAGCTGGAGCGGCGCCGCCCCGACGGGCTCATCAAGCAGCTCGTTGATCGAGGTCTGCCCGTCCAGTTCGGGTGGCGGCGCCGTTTCCATAGGAAAACCTTATGCGAGGCGGCCTTCGCGAGCGGGTCATGACACGGTCAGTCCGCCCACCGCAGGGTGACTATTCGACGGCGTACGGCTCGCCCGGAGGCCGGGGGCCTAATTGACGTGGTTCGCCTCGGCGGGGACCGACGGATCCGCGATCACGAGGGCAGTTGCCTCCGTCGTGGTGATCCGGTTCGCCAGCTCACGGACCACGGACTGAAGTTCGTGCCGGAGGGAATCCGGGTCGATCGACGCGGCAGCCAGCACTGAGCGCTCCATGTCCGCGGCGGCGGCAACGGCTTCGCGTCCGCGGTCGGTCAGCGTGACCACATGGCTGCGGCGGTCGGAGGCGCTACGCTCCCGCGAGATGTGGCCGTGCGCTTCGAGCCGACTCAACGTTTTGCCCATGGTCTGGGCCTGGACCCGGACGAGCTGCGCCAGTTGCGCTTGGGTCATGGGTCCTTGGGCGGAGAGCACTTCCATCGCGATCACCCCGGCGTGGGTAAGGCCGATGGCCCCGAGCTTCTCGTTCCAGGCGTGTTCTACAAGGCGTGCTGCCGTGGACAGTAGGCGGCCAGTGGGCCAGCGATCCATATCAGGCATACCAAAGAGTATAACGACTGTACGATTCGCCGCCCGCCCCCGCGCTCACTAGGCTGGAAATCCGCAATTTTGTCAAGGAGAAGAACATGCCTGAACGACTTGTCCCCGGGGACGACGCGCCCGACTTCCGACTGCAGGACGCGGCCGGACACGACGTCGGCCTGCGGGACTTCCGCGGCCGAAACACGGTGGTCTATTTCTACCCGGCCGCGGCCACGCCCGGGTGCACGAAGCAGGCCTGCGACTTCCGCGATTCCCTCGCCGCCCTCCAGGGGGCAGGCTACGAGGTTGTGGGCATCTCCCCCGACCCCGTCGAGAAGCTTGCCGATTTCGCGGCGGCCGAGGGACTCAGCTTCCCGTTGCTCTCCGATCCGGACCATGCGGTAGCCGAGGCGTATGCGGCGTGGGGCGAGAAAAAGAACTACGGCCGAACCTACGACGGGCTCATCCGTTCCACCGTGGTGGTCGGCCCCGACGGCAAGGTCACGCTGGCCCAGTACAACGTGCGCGCCACGGGCCACGTCGCCAAGCTACGACGCGACCTGAAACTCGACGCCTAGCCGGCGGCCGCGTTTCCTCGGGCGCCGCACGGCTGAGCCGAATGTAGAATGATGTCTGGCATCCGCCGTCGGGGTCCTGCGGGACCTGCGGACGACGGCGCCGCGCGCGAGTGGTGAAATTGGCAGACACGCAGGATTTAGGTTCCTGTGCCTTCGGGCGTGGGGGTTCAAGTCCCCCCTTGCGCACACTGGGAACCCCGGTCTCCGGACCGGGGTTCCCAGCCCGCGTGACGTTGACCCCAGCCCCGGCACCGCGTGCGGCCCGGGCTGTGTGACCCGTTCAGAAATCCCGGCGTTCGGCCAGCAGCGCTTCGACCTCCCGTGCAGTGGCGTCCAGCCTGGCGAGCGTGTCCCGTTGGATCGACCGCAGGTACTCGGCATCCGACTCGCCGTCCTGCACCCAGTTCTCGTCGCCCGATGAATCCATCGTCTGGCGCGTGTTGGCCACCGCCGTCCTGATGTTCTCCAGCATTGCGAGCAGCCGGGCCTCGGTGGTGGGGGTCTCGGCATTCATGGCGCCCTCCTTAGTTGCTGTCGCGTCGACAGCTGACAGGACCACCTTGGACGCCGCCGTGCTGGCACCGCAAGAACTAAAGGACCTGCGAGCGCCGCTCGATCAGGACAGTGTCCCTCCAACGGCCTGCCGCAGGACCGTGGGCCATCCGAGCGATTCTTTCCCGCCGCCCCACAACCCTGAACCCGTGGGCGAGGTGCAGTCTCAGGCTGTGCTCGTTTTCCGGAAAGACGCTGGCCTGAATGGTCCAAATGCCATCTTCCTCGGTCGAGGCGATCAGGGACCGGAGGAGGAGCGACCCGATCCGCCGTCCGCGGGCCGCCTCGGAAACGTAGATGGAGTGTTCCACGACGCCGGCGTAGGCCGGGCGGCCGGAAACTGCGGAGGCCGCCGCCCAGCCGAGAATCCCGACGTCGGGCGCCTGCGCCACCAACCGGTGGTTGGCAAGCCGCGAAGCGTGGAAACGGCGCCAATCAGGCGGCTCGACCTCGAACGTGGCCTGGCCCGTAGCGATGCCCTCCGCATAGATCCGACAGACCCGGGGCCAATCGGATTCCCGCATCGGCCGGACGACGACGTCGGACACCGAGCTCTGGCTCACAGGGACGCGAGCAGGCCGGCCGTTTGCTCCAGGGCGCCGGGGACGAGCGAGTAGTAGGCCCAGGTGCCGCGCTTCTCGCGGTGCAGCAGGCCGGCGTCCACCAGGATCTTCAAGTGATGGGAGACGGTGGGCTGGCCCAGGTCCAGCGGCTCGGTGAGGTCGCAGACACAGGATTCCCCGGACGCTTCGGCTTTGACGATGGAAAGCAGCCGCAGCCGATTCGGATCTGCCAGCGCCTTGAATATCAGGGCCTTCTGCCTCGCCTCCTCGACGCCGAGGGCAGGCGATCCCGCCGGGGCGCAGCAGGATTCTTCCGTGGCTTCGATGACAGGCATCAGGTTCATAGAACTATTATGCCGCGACATTGACAATCATCAATATAGGCACTCAGTGGGTTTCGAACGTTATGCCTTGGCGGGTTCTGAACCGTGCGGGAGAACTGCTTCGTCCGCGGCGCGGGCGGCGGAGGGGAACAGGACGAGGAGCAAGCCAAGTCCTACGGCCGCGCCCAGGAGCTGCGCGAGGATGAAGGCAGGAACGGAGACCGGCGCAATGCCGGCGAAGGTGTCGCTGAAGATCCGTCCGACGGTCACCGCCGGGTTCGCGAACGACGTCGACGACGTAAACCAGTACGCCGCCCCGATGTAGGCCCCCACGGCCGGAGCGGCGAGGGCACCCCGCTTGGTGGCGGCGAGGGCGAAGATCAGCAGGATCAGACCGGCAGTGGCGATGACCTCGGCCAGCAGATGACCCGACGTTGTACGTTCCTTGGCGGAGATGGAGGTGCCCACCTCAAACATGGCGTTCGCGACCACGCTGCCGCCGACTGCCCCAACGGTCTGGGCCACGACATAAGTTCCCAGTTCGGGCAGGGTCATTCCGGTCCCGCTGCGCCGGCCCAGGAGCCAGTCCGCAGCGGAGACCGCAGGGTTGAAGTGTGCGCCGCTGACGGGACCGAGCACGAGAATCAGAACCGTCAGTCCCAATACGGTGGCGGTGCTGTTCTGGAGCAACTGCAGGCCTACGTCATTGGGGGAAAGTTGCTGGGCGGCAATCCCGGAACCGACGACGACGGTCACGAGCAGGCTGGTGCCGAGCAGTTCAGCGACGGCGCGGCGCCACAACGGCGGTTGGTTGGAAGTCATGGCAACAGCTTGACCCAAAGAATTAACTCAGTCAAAATTGAATCAATGAACATTGAGACAGCGCAAGGTTTCCGGGCGCGGGTAGCCAAGCATGCAGCCCTTGCCGATCCTGCGCGGCTGCGCATTGTCGACCTGCTCACGCTGGGCGACTTCTCCCCGACGGAGCTGCAGGCCGAGCTCGGGATGCCGTCGAACCTCCTCTCGCACCACCTGCGCTCGCTCGAAGCAGCCGGCATGGCGACCCGGCACCGCTCGGAGGCGGATAAACGCCGCAGCTACATCAGACTCGCCCCCGGCGCCCTGGAAGGCCTGGCGCCACGGCCTGAACACGGAGCCCGGCGCGTATTGTTCGTCTGCACACGCAACAGCGCACGTTCCCAACTGGCCTCCGCCCTCTGGCAGCAGGTCAGCACAGTCCCCGCGGCGTCGGCGGGAACGCATCCCGCGGACCACATCGCGCGCGGGGCCATCGACGTCGCCCGGCGGCACGGCGTGGATCTGGCAGATAAGCCCCCGCGCCGGCTGGACGAGGTGGCGCATGCCGAGGACTTCGTCGTGACCGTGTGCGACAACGCCCACGAGGAAATCCCCAATCCGGGAGGCATCCACTGGTCCGTCCCGGATCCGCTCCGGCTGAACACCGACGCCGCCTTCGAAGGCGCCTTCGCTGACATTGCCCGCCGCATCAGCGATCTCGCACCCCGCCTGCACGCAGCCTGAACCCAAGACCACACCCGGCATCCGAAATATTGACAAACATCGATTTAGTGCTTGATACTTCATGCATCGACAAACATCAATGTTCAGGCAGCAGACCGGGTGCGGGGACGACAGCCCCATCACACACCGACCCACATCCACTGATTCCAGGAGAAACACTGTGAGCACCGAAACCGCCAAGAAGCCGTCCGTCCTGTTTGTCTGCGTGCACAACGCCGGCCGCTCGCAGATGGCCGCCGCCTTCCTCACCACCCTCGGGGAGGGCCGGATCGAGGTCCGCTCGGCCGGGTCGCAGCCCGCCGAAAAGGTCAACCCGGCCGCCGTCGAGGCCATGGCCGAACTCGGCATCGACATGTCCGCCGAAATCCCCAAGGTCCTCACCACCGAGGCCGTCAAGGAATCCGACGTCGTCATCACGATGGGCTGCGGCGACACCTGCCCGATCTTCCCTGGCAAGCGCTACGAGGACTGGGAACTCGAAGACCCTGCCGGCCAGGGCGTCGCCGCCGTCCGCCCCATCCGCGACGACATCAAGGTCCGGATCGAGGACCTCATCGCGTCCCTCACCCCGGCGGCCAAGTAGGAACACAACCATGACTGAACAGCTGATCATCATCGGGTCCGGCCCCGCCGGCTACACCGCGGCGATCTACGCCGCGCGCGCAGGGCTCGCGCCCCTGGTCATCGCCGGGGCCGTCACGGCGGGCGGCGCCCTGATGAACACCACCGAGGTGGAGAACTTCCCCGGCTTCCCCGCCGGCGTCCAGGGCCCCGAGCTGATGGACGGGCTCCAGCAGCAGGCCGAGAAGTTCGGCGCCCGAGTGGTGTTCGACGACGTCACCGAAGTGACGCTCACCGGCCACCTCAAGCGCGTCGTCACCGGAGCCGGCGAGACGCACGAGGCGCTCGCCGTCATCCTCGCCACCGGCTCCGCCTACAAGGAACTCGGCCTGCGGGAGGAGAAAAAGTTCAGCGGCCACGGCGTCTCCTGGTGCGCCACCTGCGACGGCTTCTTCTTCCGGGACCAGGACATCATCGTGGTCGGCGGCGGGGACTCGGCGATGGAGGAAGCGACGTTCCTGACCCGGTTCGGCAAGACCGTGACCGTCGTCGTGCGCAAGAACGAGCTGCGCGCGTCCCGGATCATGGCCCAGCGGGCCAAGGACAACCCCAAGATCCGTTTCGCCTGGAACTCGGCCGTCACCGCGATCCACGGCGACGGCAAGGTCACCGGCGTCACGCTGACGGACACCGTCACCGGCGAAACCCGGGAGCAAGCCGCCACCGGAATTTTCGTGGCGATCGGGCACGTGCCGCGCACCGAACTGCTGCACGGCCAGGTGGAGCTCGACGCCGAGGGCTACATCAAAGTCGAGTCCCCTACCACCGTCACCAACCTCTCCGGCGTCTTCGCCTGCGGCGACGCCGTGGACCACCGCTACCGCCAGGCCATCACCGCCGCCGGCACCGGCTGCGCCGCAGCCCTGGACGCCGAACGCTACCTCGCCGCGCTGGACGACGCCGACAGCATCGCCACCGCCCTGGTCGAGGAACCCACCCACTCCTAGAGCACCATCGGATGAAACAGAGGACACCATGGCTGTAGCCACTACCCTTCCCGTAGCTGTCATCGGAGCCGGGCCCGTCGGCCTCGCCGCGGCAGCGCACCTGCTCGAACGCGGCCTGGAGCCGCTCATCCTGGAGGCTGGCCCGACGGCGGCCGCGGCCATCGAGCAGTGGCGCCACATCCGCCTGTTCTCCCCGTGGCAGTACAACACCGACGCCGCCGCTGTCCGCCTGCTCGCCACGAACGGCTGGGAAGCGCCGGAACCGACGGCCCTGCCCACCGGCGGCGAACTCATCGACCGGTACCTGACGCCGCTCGCCGCGCTCCCCACAATCGCATCCCGCCTGCACACCGGGGCGCGCGTCGTCGCGGTCACCCGCCTCGGCATGGACAAGACCCACAGCCGGAACCGCGACACCACCCCTTTTGTGGTCCGGGTCGAACACGCAGACGGCGAGGTCCGTGACTACCCGGCCGCCGCCGTCATCGACGCGTCCGGGACCTGGTCCACACGCAACCCGCTCGGAACCTCGGGGCTTCCCGCCGTCGGCGAAACCGCTGCGGCTTCCCGAATCTCCTCGCCGCTGCCGGATGTCCTGGGCCGCGACCGCGAAACGTTTGCGGGTCGCACCGCCGTCGTGGTCGGTGCGGGCCACTCCGCCGCCAACACCCTGATCAACCTCTCCGAACTGGCAGCCCAGGTGCCCGGGACAAAGATCGTGTGGGCGATCCGCGGCGCTTCGGCGGCCAAGGTCTACGGCGGCGGCGACGCCGACGGCCTCGCCGCCCGCGGCCAGCTCGGCAGCCGCCTCCGCGGACTGGTGGAGGACGGCACCGTGGAACTCCGGACCGGCTTCGGTATCGCCGGCCTTACCACCGACGGCGGCGCCGTCACGCTCACCGCCACCGACGGACGCACCCTCGAGGCCGACGTCGTGGTACCGGCCACCGGGTTCCGACCGAACCTGGACATGTTCCGGGAACTCCGGCTGGAACTGGACCCCGGCGTCGAGGCCCCGCGTGAGCTCGGCCCGCTGATCGATCCCGAATTCCACTCCTGCGGCACGGTCGAGCCGCACGGCGCCAAGATGCTGGCCCACCCGGAGCAGGACTTCTACATCGTCGGCATGAAGTCCTACGGCCGGGCCCCCACCTTCCTGCTGGCCACCGGCTACGAGCAGGTCCGCTCGGTTGCCGCCGCCCTCGCCGGAGACCGGGAGGCCGCCGACACCGTCCAGCTCGAGCTGCCGGAGACCGGCGTTTGCTCCTCGGACATCGGCACCAGCTGCGACGTCCCGGCCGCCGCCACCACGGACTTTGCGGCGGAAACCTCAGGCGGATGCTGCGGCGCGCCGGAACCGGTCCTCGTCGGATTCCCCACCGGGCTCGCCCACGGCCGCTCCGGCGGAAACTGACCACTGCTCACCACCGACACACTCAAGGAAGAATCAAACGCATGACCGAGACCACGAAAACGCCCAGTGTCCTGTTCGTCTGCAGCAAGAACGGCGGAAAATCCCAGCTCGCCGCCGGGCTGATGAACCAGCTCGCCGACGGGACCGTTACGGTGCACTCGGCCGGCACCAAACCCGGCAAGTCGCTGAATCCGCAGTCCGTGGACGCGCTGGCAGAACTCGGGATCGACATCACCGGCGAGCAGCCCAAACCCGTCACGGACGACGTACTGGCCGCGGTCGACGTCGTCATCGTCCTGGGCAACGAGGCAAAAGTCGAAGCCCCCGAGGGCAACCGGTATGAGGTCTGGGACACGGACGAGCCCTCCGAGCGCGGCATCGAAGGCATGGAACGCATGCGCCTGGTCCGGGATGACATCAAGGCCCGGGTCCAGAAGCTGTATGCGGAGCTCACCGGGAACTGACCATGCCCGCGCCCGCCCCCGCCCGGACCCTGGTCGCAGAAGGTGCCCCGCGCGGCGGCCTTGCCGCGCTGTGCATCACCCAGACCACCGGGTGGGGCGTGCTCTACTATGCCCTGATCGCGGCGGTCCTGCCCATCAGCGAAGACACCGGCTGGGATTCCGCCGTGGTGACGGGAGCCTTCTCCGTCGGTCTGCTGGTCTCCGCGGCGGCCGGCATCGGCGTCGGCAGGATCCTCGACAGGACCGGGCCGCGCGACCTGATGATCGGCGGATCCCTCCTCGGAGTGCTGGCCCTGGTCCTCGTGGCGACGGCACCGAACCTGCCGGTGTTCTTCGGCGCTTGGCTGCTGGCCGGGACCGCGCAGGCAGCTGTGTTGTACCAACCGGCCTTCACCGTGATCAGCCGCTGGTACGGGCCGGCCCGCATCCGGCCCCTGACCATACTGACCCTCGTGGCCGGATTCGCGTCCACGATCTTCGCCCCCGTCACGGCCGCCCTCACCTCGGCGTTCGGCTGGAGAAGCGCCTTTATCTTCCTGGCCGGGGTGCTGGGACTTGTCACCGTTCCGCTGCACGCCCGCTACCTCAACCGGCGCTGGTCCCCCGCCGCCGCGGGCTCCAACGGGCCTGCCCACCGGGCCGCGCTGCGGAACATCCGGCGCAGCCCCGATTTCCTGGGACTTCAGCTGCTCATGGTTTTGCTCTGCCTCGGGCTTTACACCGTAACGCTGAACATTGTGCCCCTGCTGATGGAAAAGGGGGCCGGTTACGCCACTGCGGCCTTCGGACTTGGTCTCGTGGGCGCCGGGCAGGTCGGGGGCCGGCTGCTGTTCGCCGGCATCCCGCCAGGCGCCCGGCTTCCGGTGATCACCGGCACGGCCGCCGGGGCCGTCCTCCTCCTGGCGGTCCTGCCCGGACCGGTTCCGGTGTTGATCGCGGCAGGAATGCTCGCCGGCGCGGTCCGCGGATGCCAGACCCTGCTCCAGGCCACCCTCGTCGCAGATCGCTGGGGCACAGGGAGCTTGGGCACCCTGCAGGGACACTTCGCGGCCCCGCTGACGGCGGTGACAGCCCTCGCCCCGGCCGCCGGGCCCCTCCTGGCGGGCTGGCTCGGGACCTACACGGGCATGAGCCACGCCATGGCGGCGACGGCCCTCGCGGCGGTCCTGCTTGCCGCTGTCTTCCAAGTGAAGGAAACCCGGGGCGAAGAGCAGCAGTCCTGACGTCGCTGAGACTAAACTCCGGCAGGATCTAAACCTGCCGGAAAACAATTTCGAATCCCACCCATCCCTTTGTGCCGAGCTCCCGAATACCCATTGAGACACCAACCAAGGGTCGGTGCCCACCAGTCGGATAAGGGCCACAGCGGCAAAGACGTTCGCTGCCGGCAATGAAATCGGCACAACAAAGGAGATTCGAAATGCAGACCATCAAGCGCACGACTTTCGCCGTTGCAGGTATCGCTGCCGCAGCCATGCTCAGCCTCACTGCCTGCGGCGGATCCAGCACGGGTTCCAGCTCTTCCTCGGCTCCGGCCGCCGCGCCGTCCGCGTCGAGCATGGCGCCGTCGCCGTCCATGAGCTCCTCGGCCGCAGCGATGGACCCGGCCGCCAACCTGGTGGGTGCCGGCTGCGCCGGCTACGCCGCCAAGGTTCCGGACGGCAAGGGTTCGGTGTCCGGCATGGCGCTCGATCCGGTGGCAGTCGCCGCATCGAACAACCCCATCCTGACCACGCTGACCGCCGCCGTGTCCGGCAAGCTCAACCCCAAGGTCAACCTGGTGGACACCCTGAACGGCAGTGAATTCACCGTCTTCGCCCCGACCGATGACGCGTTCAAGAAGATCGACGCCGCCACCATCGAAACGCTCAAGACCGACGATGCCCTGCTGAGCAAGATCCTGACCTACCACGTGGTGCCCGGCAAGATCAGCCCGGACCAGATCGTCGGCACGCACAAGACGGTCCAGGGCGGCTCGGTCACCGTCTCCGGCACCAAGGACGCGCTCAAGGTCGACGGCGCCAACGTTGTCTGCGGCGGCGTCAAGACCGCCAACGCCACGGTCTACATGGTCGACTCCGTCCTGATGCCGAAGTAGGCCACCCCAAACCCTCCTGTACCGGTTCCAGCCTGACTCCCTGGATCCACTTGGAGAAACGAAGGCCCGCACCTGTTGGTGCGGGCCTTCGCCCGTTGCGCGGGGCGGCCCACGGACAGCGCCTGCCCGCAGCGGCATCGGCCAGCTGCACCGGCCGCCCGCCGGAATCCGCAGCCCGGTCTACTAGACTGGGGCTGTTCCGCAGCCGGCGGCCGTACAGTTCCCAGAGGTGATTCCTTCAGTGCCCAGCAGTCCCGCGCCGACCACGGCAGGCCCCAGCAGGAAGTTGCGCCGCATCGCAGCCGGCCTCAGCACTCTCCTGTTGCTGGCCCCGCTCGCAGCGTGCACCGGAACACCGGCGCCGGCGCCGACGTCGTCGTCCACCGCCGGCGCGTCCGACGCGGTCCCCACCGCCACGTTCAGCTTTGGCACCGCATCGCGGCCGCTGGGCCTGGACCCTGCCCTCGTGTCCGACGTTGACTCCTACCGGATCACCCGCCAGGTGCTCGAAGGGCTGATCGGCGTCGACCAGACCAGCGGCAAGCCCACCCCCCTGCTCGCCACGGAGTGGAGCGACAGCAACGAGGGCCGCGCCTACACTTTCAAGCTCCGCGAGAACGTGAAATTCCACGACGGGACGGCCTTCAACGCGGCAGCCGTGTGCGCCAACTTCAACCGATGGTTCAACTTCCCCGCCGCCCTCCGGAAGCAGGCAACGGGCAGCACCTTCAAGGGCGTTTTCAAGGCCCACGCCGACCAGGCCTCGCTGTCCATCTACAAGAGCTGCACGGCACTGGCGGCGGACAGTGTCCGGATCGACCTCACCCAGCCGTTCACGGGCTTCCTCCAGGCCCTGACGCTGCCTGCTTTCGCCATGTCCTCGCCGAAGGCCCTCGACGCGCAGTCCGCCGACTCCCTTACCCAGAGCCGCGAAGGGCAGGCCGTGTCCGCCTATGCCCTGCACCCGGTGGGCACCGGCCCCTACGTCTTCGGCTCGTGGGACAACAACACCGTCACCCTGACCAGCAACAAGGACTACTGGGGCGACAAGGGGCAGATCGGGACCATCAACTTCATCAGCTACGACCATCCCCAGACCCGGCTGCAAGCGCTGCTGGACGGCAAGATCGATGCCTATGATTCGGTCACCGTGGGAAATTTCGACCAGCTGGTCAAGCGCGGCAAACAGATCATCCAGCGTGATCCGTTCTCGGTCATGTACCTGGGCATGAACCAGGAAGTGCCCGTGCTGCAGAACCTCAAGGTCCGCCAGGCGATCGAGATGGCCCTGGACAAGGACACCCTGATCCGCAAGTTCTTCATCGACAACACGGCGGCGGCCTCCCAGTTTGTACCGCCGAAGCTGAGCGGCTTCAACAACAACGCCCCCTCGCTGGGACACGACGCGGCCAAGGCCAAGGAGCTCCTTGCCGAGGGCGGGTACAAGGGCGAGGAACTGAAGTTCTACTACCCGCTCAACGTTGCCCGGCCGTACCTGCCGACGCCGGAAAAGGTCTACGCCGAGATCAGCCGCCAGCTCACCGCCGTCGGGCTCAACATCAAACCGGTCCCGGTGGACTGGTCCGACGGCTACCTCCAGAAAGTCACCTCCCCCGGGGACCACGCCCTGCACCTGCTGGGCTGGAACGGGTCCTACGCCGATCCGGACAACTTCGTGGGCCCGCTGTTCGGCGAGAACACCGGCGAGTTCGGATACCAGGACCCCCAGGTGTTTTCGAAGATCTCCCGGGCCCGGGGCCTGCCCGAGGGCAAGGAACGCACCGAGCAGTACCAGACCATCAACGCCCAGATTGCGGCGACGGTCCCGGCGGTGCCGATCGCGTTCCCGATCTCGGCGCTGGCGCTCTCGGACCGGGTCCTGAAGTACCCGGCGTCGCCGGTCCTGAACGAAGTTTTCACGAAGGTCGCGCTAAAGCCTTGACGGAGGCACCCAATTTCAGTTAGTGGGCGGTGCAGGGATATTCTGTGACAGCCAGAGCCGCTGCTACCGGAGACTGATGTGACTTTCATTTCCAAGACCCACCATGCCGACGTCGTCCTGATTGGCGGCGGCATCATGAGCGCCACGCTGGGCGCCTTCCTCAAGCAGCTGGAGCCGAACTGGACCATTTCGCTGTTCGAGCGCCTCGACCAGCCGGGCCTGGAAAGCTCCGATCCGTGGAACAACGCCGGCACCGGACACGCCGCCCTGTGTGAGCTTAACTACTCCCCCGCAGCCAAAGACGGCTCGGTGGACCCGGCCAAGGCCCTGCACATCAACGAGCAGTTCCAGCTCTCCCGCCAGTTCTGGTCCCACCTGGTCACCAACTCGCTGATCGGCTCCCCCAAGGGCTTCATCAACACGGTCCCGCACATGAGTTTTGTGGTCGGCGACGCCAACGCCAAGTTCCTGCGGACCCGCTACGAGGCCCTCAAGCCGAACCCGCTGTTCCGTTCCATGGAGTTCTCCGAAGACCACGACCAGATCGCCAAGTGGGCGCCGCTGATCGTCAAGGGCCGGGACCCGAAGCAGCACATCGCCGCCACCCGCGCCGCGGAAGGCACCGACGTCGACTTCGGCGCCCTGACCCGGGAACTGACCGGCTACCTCGGCAACAACGGCGTCGAAATCAACTACGGCCACGACGTCACCGGCATCAAGCGGGCCTCCGACGGCGGCTGGGACCTCGCGCTCAAGCACCCCCGCTCCGGCGAACACGGCTCGATCCACGCGAAGTTTGTCTTCGTCGGCGCCGGCGGCGGCGCCCTGCACCTGCTCCAGGCCTCGGGCATCCCGGAGAGCAAGGGCTTCGGCGGCTTCCCGGTCTCCGGCCAGTTCTTCCGCTGCACCGACGAGACCCTCGCCGCCCAGCACAGCGCCAAGGTCTACGGCCAGGCCTCGGTGGGCGCCCCGCCCATGTCGGTGCCGCACCTGGACACCCGGTTCGTCAACGGCAAGCGGTCGCTGCTCTTCGGACCCTACGCCGGGTTCTCCACCAACTTCCTCAAGAACGGCTCCTACCTGGACCTGCCGCTGTCCATCCGGCCCTCCAACATCATCCCGATGCTGGCCGTGGCCAAGGACAACATGGACCTCACCGCCTATCTGGTCAAGGAAGTCGCCAAGCGGCACGGCGCCAAGGTGGAGGCCCTGCGGGAGTACTATCCGGAGGCCAAGGACGGCGACTGGGAACTCATCACCGCAGGTCAGCGGGTCCAGATCATCAAGAAGGACCCCAAGAAGGGCGGCGTGCTGCAGTTCGGCACCGAGGTCATCGCCGGCCGCGACGGCACGATCGGCGCGCTCCTGGGCGCGTCCCCGGGCGCGTCCACCGCGGTGCCGATCATGATCGAGCTGCTGCAGAAGTCCTTCCCCAAGAACTTCAAGGGCTGGCAGTCCAAGCTCAAGGAGATGATGCCCGGCTACGGCGTCAAACTCAACGAGAACCCGGACCTTGCCGCCCGGCTCGAGGCCGAGACGGCCGCGGCGCTCCAGCTCGAACCGGTTCCGGCGGCCCGCTGAAACTCTGCCGGGTTGCGGCACGTTTAGTCCCATTGAGGCGTTCCGTCGTGGCGAGCGTCCGCTAATCCCCAGGAGACCATGAGATGTTCCGGCTGGCCAAGCTCTCGCTAGGGAACCGGGCGCTGATCGCGCTGATCACCGTCTTCGCGTCTGTCTTCGGCGTGATTACGATGTCCTCGCTCAAGCAGGAGCTCATCCCGTCCATCGAGTTCCCGCAGATCACGGTGATCACCGCGATGCCCGGCGCCTCGCCGGAAGTCGTGGACAAGCAGATCAGCGGCCCGCTCGAGACGGCGCTCAACGGCGTCGAGGGGCTGGAGTCGACGTCGTCGACCTCGCGCAACGGTGTCTCGCAGATCACCCTGGTGTTTACCTACGGCTCCAACCTTGACCGTGCCCGGAACCAGATCGACCGGGCCATCTCCAACGCCAAGCAGGCGCTGCCGAAGGACGTCCAGCCGCAGGCAATCGCCGGCAGCATCAGCGACTTCCCGATCGTCTACCTCGCGGTGTCCTCGGACAAGCCGCTGAGCGAGCTGAACGCGGACCTGGCCCGCCTGAGCGTGCCGCGGCTGCAGAAGCTCGACGGCGTGCGCGGCGCCGAGGTGACCGGCGGGGCCACCCAGCACATCAAGATCCTGCCGCGGCCCGAGGCCATGGCGGCCTCCGGCGCCACCATCGCGTCCATTACGGACGCGTTGAAGAACAACGGGTCGCTGGTGCCGGCCGGCAGCATCGAGGAACAGGGCAAGACGCTGTCGCTGCAGATCGGCAGCCCGGTGGACTCCCTCGACGCTGTCAAGGCCCTGCCGCTGGGCGGCGCCCGCGACGCCGCCACGATCGGCGCCGTCGCCGATGTCAGCATCACCGAGGACGCCCGCACCTCAATCACCCGGACCAACGGCAAGGAAACCCTGGCCCTTTCGGTGACAAAAAAGCCCGAGGGCGACACGGTGGGCATCTCGCATGCGGTGAAGGATTCCATCCCGCAGCTTGAGGCCGAACTGGGCTCGAACGCCAAGTTCACCCCGGTCTTCGACCAGGCGCCGTTCATTGAGAAGTCCATCAAGGACCTCACCACCGAGGGGCTGCTGGGCCTGGGCTTCGCCGTCGCCGTCATCCTGCTGTTCCTGCTCTCGGTGCGCTCCACCCTGGTCACGGCCGTGTCCATCCCGCTGTCCCTGCTGATCACGTTCATTGGTCTCTCCGCCACCGGGTACTCGCTGAACATCCTGACCCTCGGGGCGCTGACCATCGCCATCGGCCGGGTGGTGGACGACTCGATCGTGGTGATCGAGAACATCAAACGGCACCTGAGCTACGGCGAGCAGAAAATCACCGCCATCCTGACCTCCATCCGGGAGGTTGCCGGCGCCATCACCGCCTCCACGCTCACCACGGTGGCGGTCTTCCTGCCGATCGCCTTCGTGGCCGGACTCGCCGGCGAGCTGTTCCGGCCCTTTGCGCTCACCGTTACCATCGCCCTGGTGTCCTCGCTGCTGGTCTCGCTGACCATCGTGCCGGTGCTGGCGTACTGGTTCCTGCGGACGCCGGCGGACAAGGCCGGGAACGCCGTGTCCGAGGCCACCGCCCGGGAGACCGCGGCAAAGGCTCACGAGGCCGAGCAGCGCAGCTTCCTGCAGCGCGGCTACCTCCCGATCCTCACGAAGACGCAGCGGCACCCCGTGATCACCCTGGTGGCGGCCGTCCTGGTCCTCGGCGGGACCGCCGCCATGTCCCCGCTGCTGGCCACCGACCTGCTGGGTCGCTCCGGCGAAAACAGCATGACGGTGAAGCAGGCCCTCCCGGCCGGCACCAGCCTGGCCGAGGGCAGCGCCGCGGCCATCAAGGTCGAGTCCGTGCTGCGGGGCATCGACGGGGTCAAGGACGTCCAGGTCACCACCGGCAACGCGCAGTCCGGGTTCTCCGCGCTGCAGTCCACCGGGGCAGCCAATTCCAGCTTCACCGTCGTCACCGAAGAGAAGTCCAACCAGGGCAAGCTGCAGGACACCGTCCGCAGCGAACTCGCTAAGATCCCCGGCGCCGGCAAGATCACCGTCGGCTCCCAGCAGGGCGGCTTCGGCACAACGTCGACGGTCGACATCACGCTCAAGGCCGCCAGCTCAGCGGACCTCCGCACCGCCAGCGACGCCATGGTCACGGCCATGGACGGCGTCCCCGGCTCCTCCGAGGTCAGCACCAACCTGGCCGCGAGCCAGCCGGTGGTCCAGGTGAAGGTGGACCGCGCCAAGGCCGTCGCGGCCGGCCTGAACGAGCAGCAGGTCGCCGGGGTGCTGGCCTCCACCATCAGCCCGATCCCGGCAGGCACCGTCCGGATTGGCACCAACGATTTCCCGGTCCGGATCGGCGAGGGAACCCGCTTCACCAGCATCGGCGCCGTCCGCGACCTCCCGCTGCCGACGGCGCGCGGGCCGGTTCCGCTGTCCTCGATCGCCTCGGTGGAACAGGTGGACGTCCCCGTCTCCATTACCGCCAGCAACGGCCAGCGGACCGCTCGCGTGTCCGTCACGCCGTCGGGCGGCAACCTCGGCGCGGTCAGCACCGAGGTGCAGGCCCGGCTCAAGACCGTCCAGCTGCCGCCGGGCGTCACCGCGGAGATCGGCGGCGCCACCACGCAGCAGGCCGAGTCCTTCGGGCAGCTGGGGCTGGCGCTGCTGGCCGCCATCGCGATCGTCTACGTGATCATGGTGGCCGCCTTCAAGTCGCTCGTGCAACCGCTAATCCTGCTGGTCTCGGTCCCGTTCGCGGCCACCGGCGCCATCGCGCTGCTGCTCGTGACCCGCGTCCCGCTGGGGCTGCCGTCACTGATCGGCATGCTGATGCTGGTGGGCATTGTGGTGACCAACGCGATCGTGCTGATCGACCTGATCAACCAGTACCGCCAGCCGCGCAACGGCGAGCCGGGCATGAGCGTGGCGGACGCGATCACCCACGGCGCCCGGCAGCGCCTGAGGCCGATCCTGATGACCGCGCTGGCCACCGTGTTCGCGTTGACCCCGATGGCGCTGGGCCTGACCGGCGGCGGCGGTTTCATCTCCCAGCCGCTGGCGATTGTGGTGATCGGCGGACTCATCTCCTCCACCGCCCTGACCCTGGTCCTGGTCCCGGTGCTCTACCGGCTGGTGGAGGGCCGGCGCGAACGCAAGGCGCTGCAGAAGGCCAACGGCGGCAAGTCCGCCCACGGCCGCCGCGCCCAGCCCGCACCCGCGGACGCCGAGGGCACCGCACCCGAACTCG
Organism: Arthrobacter sp. SlRoot2-15; assembly: GCF_059739345.1. Lineage (NCBI taxonomy): Bacteria > Bacillati > Actinomycetota > Actinomycetes > Micrococcales > Micrococcaceae > Arthrobacter > Arthrobacter sp. SlRoot2-15. The sequence goes on along the minus strand of NZ_AP046058.1, from coordinate 3,197,755 downwards.
GCCAGCTTGACGAGGCCGACGAACCGGACGAGGCCCCGGCGCTCCGCAACTAGCGTCCCCACGCCCGGGCTGCCCACCCAACTGACTGGCAGTTCAGGCCGTTTTGAGCGCTGAAAACGGCCTGAACTGCGAGCTAGTTGGGGGCGGGCGCAGCGGGGGCGGCCTGTTCGGTGGCGGGGGTTTCGGTGGTGGCCGGGGCTCGGTCGGAGAACGCCAGCCGAGGCACCAGGACCAGGGCGGCGGCTGCGGCCAGGCCGATGACCCCGCAGATGGCCCAGACGGTGAGGTAGCCGCCCAACGGCGCCGCGGTCTGGCCTGCGCCCGCGGCAGCACCGGCGTCGCCGAGGACGTGGCTGAGCAGCGCGATGCCGAACACCGCGGAGGCGAAGGCGCCCCCGATGGTCTTGGTGGTGTTGGTCAGCCCCGTGGCCATCGCTGTCCGGTCCAGCGGGGCCGCGGCGGCCGCGGCGGAGGGCAGTGCCGCCACCAGCGCCCCGGAGCCGACGCCGGCCACCGCCATGTTGACCAGCGCCTCGGCCAGGCTGCCGTGCAGGGGCAGGAACAGCAGGTAGCCCGTGCCGACCAGCGCCGCGGCCCCCACGAGGGTCCAGCGCGGGGTCAGCCGGCGGGTCACCACGGGGTACAGCAGCGCGCCCACCAGCAGGGCCAGCACGTAAACGCCGATGATGATCGAGACCTGCCCCGCGCGCAGCCCCAGCCCGTAGCCGTGCAGCGCGGGATCGGTCCGGGCGAAGGTGGAGAGCGGGGCCTGGGCGCCCAGCACGGAGACGCCGAACAGCCCGGCCGTCAGCTGCACCGGCCACATCGATTTGGACCGCAGCATCCGGATGTCCACCAGCGGGTCCTCGCGGCCCAGCTGGACGCGGACAAAGGGAATGAAGACCAGCACACCGGCCGCGACCAGCGACCCGGCCCACCAGGCGCCGGGGCCGCCCAGCCGCATGAAGGTCAGCCCGGAGGTGATCAGCAGCAGCCCGACGGCGAGCAGCGCGAAGCCGCCGGTGTCCACCCGGCCGCCGGCGCGCCCGGCCGACTCCGGCACGCCGAAGCGGATGGCGAACCAGCAGGCGGTCACGACGACGGCGGGGATCATCAGCACCAGCTGCAGTTGCCCGGCGAAGGCCTCCACGAGCGCCCCGGAAGCCAGCGCCCCGGCGATGACACCGAATTCCAGCGCCCCGACGAGGATGCCCGCGGCGCGGCGGGTGCGGGCGGCGCCGTCGGCCAGCCCGTGCACCCGGCTGAAGACCAGGGCGATCTCCAGCGGCAGCCAGACCACATAGAAGCCCTGCAGCGACCAGGCGGCGAGGAATGTCCAGAAGCCCGGCGCGAGCGCCACCCCCCAGGAGGCGGCAGCGGTCAGCACGGTGGAGACCAGCAGGATCCGGCGGTGGCCGTACAGGTCGCCCAGCTTCGCCAGCACCGGCACCGCCAGGGCGCTGACCGTCAGCTGGGCCGCCTCGAACCAGTTCACGTCGCCGTCGTGGATCCCCAGGTGCCGGGCGATGTCGGTGAGGATGGGGGTGTAGTAGCCCTGCAGGATGCCGCTGGTGAGTTCCACCAGACACAGAAAAGCAACGACGCGGCGCATGGGAACCTTCCGGGCGGGCTGGACACCTGGCGGCCAGCCGATTGATTGCATCCTAGGGCCGGGTGCCGCCGGCCCATCGGAGGAGCCGGGAATATCCCGGCGTGGCGGGCGTTGTACCGGGCGATAGATGCAAATGCATCTAAATCGGGTATAGTAGAAGCAGCAACCGGAAGTTTCCGGCCAGGGAAAGGAATACCATGCAGATCGGCGTCTTTAGCGTCAGCGACATCACCACGGACCCCACCACGGGCCGCACCCCGACCGAACACGAGCGCATCAAGGCCTCGGTGGCGATCGCCAAAAAGGTCGAAGAGATCGGCATGGATGTCTACGCCATCGGCGAGCACCACAACCGGCCGTTCTTCTCCTCCTCCCCCACCACCACGCTGGCCTACATCGCGGCGCAGACGGAACGGATCATCCTTTCCACCGCCACCACGCTGATCACCACCAACGACCCGGTGAAGATCGCCGAGGACTTCGCGATGCTCCAGCACCTCGCCGGCGGCCGCGTGGACCTGGTCCTGGGCCGCGGCAACACCGCCCCCGTCTACCCCTGGTTCGGCAAGAACATCCAGGACGGGATCGAACTCGCAATCGAGAACTACTCCCTGCTGCGCCGGCTGTGGGACGAGGACACGGTTAACTGGTCCGGCAAGCACCGCACCCCGCTGCAGAACTTCACCTCCACCCCGCGCCCGCTCGACGGCGTCGCCCCCTTTGTCTGGCACGGCTCGATCCGCACGCCGCAGATCGCCGAGGTCGCCGCGTACTACGGCGACGGGTTCTTCGCCAACAACATCTTCTGGCCCAAGGAGCACTACCAGCAGCTGATCGGCCTGTACCGCGAACGCTACGAACACTACGGCCACGGCAAGGCGGACCAGGCGATTGTGGGCCTCGGCGGGCAATTCTTTATGCGGAAGAGCTCGCAGGACGCCGTCAAGGAGTTCCGCCCGTACTTCGACAACGCCCCGGTCTACGGCCACGGACCGTCCCTGGAGGACTTCACCTCGCAGACCCCGCTGACCGTCGGCAGCCCGCAGGAAGTCATCGAGAAGACCCTGACCTTCCGCGAGTACTTCGGCGACTACCAGCGCCAGCTGTTCCTGATCGACCACGCCGGCCTGCCGCTGAAGACCGTGCTGGAGCAGCTCGACCTGTTCGGCGAGGAAGTCCTGCCCGTGCTCCGCAAGGAATATGCCGAGAAGACCCCGGCGCACGTCCCGGAACCGCCCACCCACGCCGGGCGGGTGGCGGCAGCCGTGGCTGCCGGAACCGTCGACGCCGGCACGGTCGAAAACACGCGTCTGGACGCGTGATGTCCGCCAAAACCGAATCGCCCGTGCGCCTGGCCGCGGAAACCTGGGAGTCCCTGTTCCGCGCCCAGGTCGCGGTGATGCGCCGGCTGCAGTCCGGCCCCGCGTTCAAGGCGCTGGCCGTGAACGAGTACGACGTGCTGTTCACGCTCTCCGGCTGCCCCTCCGGCTGGCTCCGCCAGAACGAACTGAACGACCACGTGCTCTTGAGCCAGTCGAGCCTGAGCCGGCTGGTGGAGCGGCTGGAAAAGCGGGGGCTCGTGGAGCGCAGGCCAGCCCCCGACGACGGCCGCGGCGTGCTGGTCCGACTTACGGACGCCGGCCGGGAACTGCAGAAGCAGATCGGCCGGGAGCACGTCCGCGACATCGCCTCTCTGGTGGCACCGGCGCTCACCGCCGAGGAACAGCGCGAGCTGCTGCGCCTGACGGACAAGCTGCGGACCGCGGTCCAGGCGCGCTAGCGGATGGTGACCAGCGCGGCCGGGTCCTCGACCGGCAGTTCGCCGGTGACGGTGGCGGTGACCTTGAGCTCCTTCAGCGAGAGGCTGCCGCCGACGGTGGACAGGAAGGCTGTGTCCGAGGAGTCCCGGCCGGCGGTGATCCGGAGCATGCTCTCCCGGGGGGCCAGTCCGGTCGGGTCGATCACGTGCCAGGCTCCGCCGACGTGGGCTTCGGCCACGGCGTGGAAGTCCATTGGACTCAGTCCGGGCGCGTAGACCGCGGCCAGCCGCGCCGGGACGTTCTTGGACCGCAGCAGCGAGATCGCCAGGTGGGCGAAGTCCCGGCAGACGCCGCGGCGGTGCAGCAGCGTCTCGACGGCGCCGTCGGTCCCCCGCGATGACCCGCTGACGTAGCGCAGTTCGCTGAAGACCCAGTCCCGCACGGCGTGCAGCAGCTCCGGGCCCTGCAGGCCGCCGAATTCGGCGTACGCCGTCGGCAGCAGCCGGTCGGATTCGGCGTAGCGGCTCGGCCGGACATAGCGGATGAGCTCCATCAGCCCCGGCTCCTCCGGCTCCGCGGCCCCGGTGACGGTGGCGCCGTACTCCACCAGGACCTCGGTGGGCTCGGCGAACTCCATGTAGTGAAAGCGCCCGCCGTGGTGGTCGGACAGCTCGGCCAGAGGCACGTCCTCGCCGCCGGCAGTGACGGAAAGCGACTCCTCGAAGCCGCTGTAGCCGGGGTTCCGGGCCACGGCCACCGCCATTGCGACCTTGGTGTCGGCCACGGTCTTGAAGGCCAGGCGTGCGGTCACGATGCGTTCCATGGATCTCCGGAGGGGTGCGAGCGAAGCCGCTGAAGTCTCAGCGGGCGGGCAGTCGCCCCGGGCCGCAGTGAAGCCGGCGGCGGGACTAGTTTTTGATCTTCAGCGACATTAGCATCCGCTGGACATTGGCGAATTCCGACCCCTCGTTGACATAGGCGTCCGCCTGGGCCAGCGTGTCAAAGGGCTTGGCCGGCGCCACTTTCTGGTCCGGGGCGAACGCCTTCAGCTCGGCCAGGTCCCCGAAGGAGTAGTCGCCTTTGCCCTCGGGCCCGCGCACAAGGTTCTGCAGGGAACAGGACTTGCCTTCCGCTCCCCCGACCACGTTGGTGATGCCGTATGACCCGAAATACTTGTAGCCCTGGATCACGCGGAACACCACGTGCGGGTCGATGGCGCCCTCCCCGCCGCGGTGCGGCAGTTCCACCGGAACGCTGCTGACCACCACATAAGGTTTGGCGGCCTCGGCCGCGCAGGCGCCGGCAGCCTGGGCCGGCAGTCCGGTCTGCAGCGTGGCCAGGTACCTGCCTTCGGCGTCCTTGACCTCGATCTTGAGCGCCCCCGGCAGGGTGCCCGGCGCCGGGGCGATCGACTGCGCGATCCATTCCTGGGGGAGGTCGAAACTCACGGTCTTGCCCGGGTCCGAGAACGTCTTCCACGCCGCCGCCGTCGCTCCCGCGGAGGCCCCCGCGGAGGCCCCGGCGGAGGCCGTGCCGGATGCGGTGCCCGACGCCGAGGCGCCCGGCGCTCCCGGCGACGTGGCCCCGGCGGAGGGATCCGCCGTCGAGCTCCCGCCCGGGCTGCCAGCCGTCCAGGCCGGTGCGCCCTTGCCGTCGCTGCTGCAGCCGGCGAGCGCCGTCGCGGCGAGCGCCAGCGCAGCGACGATCCGGAGTCCTCGGGAAATAGCCGTCCCAGTCATGGAGCCAGCGTAGCCGGGGCCCACGGCCGATCAGAGTTTCCGGAGCAGCGTTTCGTAGAACCGGACGCCCCGGCTCAGGGTCTCGAGCGAGATCTTTTCGTCCACGGCGTGGATCGAGCCGCGGTCCGCGGCGTCCATGGCGAAGGGCGCGAACCGGTAGACCGCGTCGCAGATCCCGGTGAAGCGGCGCGAATCCGTTCCGCCCATCATGATGTACGGCGTGATGAGCGCCTCCGGGAAGGTCGCGGCGATGCAGCGCTCCAGCAGCTCCCACTGGGCTCCGGCAAAGTCGGACACCGGCGTGGGATCGTTGCCCTCCACCACCCGCAGCTCCACTTTCGGATCCCGGATGACCTTCCTCAGCCGCTCCACGGTTCCGGCCACGGTGTCCCCCACGGCGATCCGGACGTTGGCGTTCGCCTTGGCCGTCGCGGCGAGGACATTGGCGCCGGCGCTGCCCTCCAGGGTGGTGACGGCCACCGTGGTGCGGGTCATCGCGTTGGTCTCGTTCCCGAGCCGGCCGAAAAGCCAGGTCATGGGGACCCTAAGCAGCGAGAGGTTCGCGAAGGCGAGCCGCAGCGGGGCCGGTGCGTGCGGGCCAAAGCGCCGGAGCATCTCCGCGGTCACCTCCGGCAGGCTCTGCGGGAACGGGCTGCGCTCAATCCGGGTGATGGCCCGGGCCAGCCGCGCCGTGGCCCCCATCCGCGGCGGCGTCGAGGCGTGTCCGCCGGGGTCGCGGGTGAGCAGCTCCACGTCCAGGATCCCCTTTTCCGCCACGCCGACGACGGCGGCCGGCCGGCCTACGCCCGGGAACGCGCCTCCCGCGACGGCACCGCCCTCGTCCAGCACGATCCAGGGCCGCACTCCCCTGGCGGCAAGAAGCGCGGCGGCGGCTGCGGCGCTGTCACCGGCGGTCTCTTCGTTGTTGCCAAAGGAGAAATAGACGTCGCGGGCCGGGGTGAAACCCTCAGCGAGCAGGGCCTCGGCGGCCTCCAGGATGGCGACCAGCGCACCTTTGTCGTCGAGGGTGCCGCGGCCCCAGAGGTGGGTGCCGTCGTTATGGCCGGAGAAGGGCGGATGCGTCCAGGCCTGCCCGTCCCCGGCCGGGACGACGTCGTAGTGCGCCATCAGCACCGCGGGGCGGTTTCGGGTTCCCTCGACGTCGGCCTCGACCCCGGCGTCGGCAGCGTCGTCAGCGGTGCCCGGCCAGCGGAACAGCAGGGCCAGGCCGTTGACCCGTTCCACCGCCAGCGCGGCGTAGACCGCGGGGTAGAGCCGGGGCAGGGCGGCCAGGAAGGCCTCGAACTCTGCGGTCTCCACCTCGGCGGGAACCCGGGAGGACACGGTGCGGAACCGGACGAGTTCCGCCAGCGAGGCGGCGGCGCGGCGGGCGGACCCGGCGGGGTCGGTGGTGTGCATGCGCGACAGCCTACGACCCTTACGTGCCGCCGGGCCGCAGGGCCCGCCGCATTTCGGGCAACGAAACACGGCTAGGCTGGGGGGATGGCTGAACAGCACTTTGACGGAGCGGACTTTGGCGAGCCGGACGGCGTCGCGCGGATGTCCGCCGTCGACATCGCGGACTGGCGGCTCCGGACCTTTGCGCTGTACGCCACCGTGCGGAAGATCGCGGCGGACAGCCCGGCCGAGGCGCACTCCTACTGGCGGCACGAGCGGGACCGCATGTTCGGCACGCACCCGGCATCGCCGCTGACCGACGCGGCCAAGGCCAGCTTCGGCGGGCTCAAGACCGCCGACTACGACCCGATCTACCGCTTCCACGTCCCGATCACCAAAGAGGGCGCCGGGCGGGAGATGAACGTCGAGACCGGTACCGACGGCCTGGTCCGCTTTGTCCGGCTCGGCACCTTCGACCTCCCCGAGATGGGTCAGCTGGCGGTCTGGAAGCTCAACGGCTATGGCGGCGGCATCTTCGTGCCGTTCCGGGACGCCACCGCCGGGCAGCCCGGCGGCAGCTACGGCGCCGGGCGGTACCTGCTGGACACCATCAAGGGCGCCTTCCACGGCGTCACCGGCTCCGGGGACGACGCCGAGTTCGTGCTCGACTTCAACTTCGCGTACAACCCCTCCTGCGCGTACAACGAGGCGTGGGCCTGCCCGCTGGCCGGGCCCTCGAACCGCCTGGCCGTGGACATCCCGGTCGGCGAGCTGTACTAGCCGGATGGAGTCGCAGCTACAACAGGCGCAGCCAACCCCGCAGACCGTTTCCTCCGGTTCACCCGGCTCCTCCGCCGCCCCGCGGCGCCGCCACCGGGGCGTGCTCCGCTATCCGGCGGTCCGGCAGCTCCTGCGTTTTACCGGCGTCGGCATTGTCTGCACCGTGACCTCCCTGGCGTTGTATGCGTTCCTGCGGCCGTGGATCGGGTCCCAGCCGGCCAACGCGGCGGCGCTGATCATCACTTCGCTGATGAACACGGCCCTGAACCGTCGGCTGACGTTCAAGATCACCGAGCGGCACCGGATGAAGCGCGACCACCTCAACGGGCTGATCGTGATCGTCGTCGCGCTGCTGATCACCGGCGGCAGCCTCGGCATCCTGCACTGGATCAACCCCGACGCGACCGTGGCCGACGAGCTTTGGACCACTACCCTTTCCGGCTTCCTGGCGACGGCCGTGCGGTTCACCATGCTCCGGCACTGGATTTTCCGCCGCGCCCGGCACCGCTAGCCGGGGTTCCGGTGCCCGGGTTCAGCCGCCGAGGGTACGGATGCTGCCGACGGCGGTGCGCACCGCGGCCGCCGCTTCGTGCAACTCTGCGGCCGTGACGGACGAATCGAAGCTGAAGCGCACGGCAGTCTGGGCCACCTCGGCGCCGATCCCCATCGCCAGCAGCACCGGGGAGGGCTCGTCGGACCCCGCGGCGCAGGCCGAACCGCTGGAGCAGATTACCCCCTGCCGTTCCAGCTCCAGAAGCACGGATTCACCGCTGGTGCCGGGGAAGCAGAAAGATGCCACGGAGGGCAGCCGGTCGGCCGGATGCCCGGTGAGAACGGCGCCGGGCACCCCGGCCAGGACGGCGGCAATGAAGTCGTCGCGCAGGCCGGCTACCCGGGCGGACGCGTCCTTCCCGGACGCCCCGGCGAGGCCCAGCGCCGTCGCCAGGGCCACGGCCCCGGCCACGTTCTCGGTGCCGGAGCGGCGGCCCCGCTCCTGCCCGCCGCCGTGGATCAGCGGTTCCAGTCGGGTCCGGCCGCGCACATACAGCGCCCCGCAGCCTTTTGGGGCGCCCAGCTTGTGGCCGGAGATACTCAGCGCGTCGACGCCGAGTTCGCGCACATCCAGGGGCAGCGAGCCGGCGGCCTGCACGGCGTCGCTGTGGAACGGGATGCCGAGCCCCCGGGCCAGCCCGGCCAGCCGGGCCACGGGCTGGACCGTGCCCACCTCGTTGTTGGCGTACATCACGCTGGCCAGCGCGGTTTCCGGCCGGAGCACGGCCGCGAGCGCTTCCTCCCTGACCTGCCCGTAGCCGTCCACCGGGATCACGTCGACGGCGAAGCCATGGACGCGTTCGAGGTAGCGGGCGGATTCCTCCACCGCGGGGTGTTCGACGGCGCTGATCGCCACCCGGTCCAGGCGCGGATCTGCCGCGCGGCGGGCCAGGGCGATGCCCTTGACGGCGAGGTTGTCCGCCTCCGTCCCGCCGGAGGTGAAGACGATCTCTCCCGGCCGGCAGCCCAGGGCCTTCGCCGTCGCTTCCCTGGCTTCCGCGAGCGCCCTGGCGGCGGCGTCGCCGAGCGAATGGTGGCTCGACGGGTTGCCGAAGTCCCCGCTGAGATAGGGCCACATGGCCTCGAGGACTTCGCGTCGGACCGGCGTGGTGGCGGCGGCATCGAGGAAGATCACGGTGCGCCTCAGCCAGCCGTTTCCAGCTCGACGTCGAGCTCGACATCAAGCCCCAGGTCCAGGGCGGTGACGCTGTGGGTGAGGGCCCCGACCGAGATGACGTCCACGCCGGTGGCGGCGATCCCGGCCACAGTGGCGAGGCTGACGTTGCCGCTGGCTTCGACCCGGGCCCGCCCCGCCACCAGTGCAACGCCGGCGGCGAGGTCCTGCAACGAGAAGTTGTCCAGCATGATGGTGTCCACGCCGGCGGCCAGCACTGGCCCGATCTGTTCCATGCTGTCCACCTCTACCTCGAAGTGGGTGGTGTGCCCCAGCCGGTCGCGGGCGCCGCGCAACACGGCGGTGAGCTTCCCGGGGTCTCCCCCGGTCAGTACCGCCAGGTGGTTGTCCTTGGCCAGCACTGCGTCCGAGAGGCTGAAGCGGTGGTTCGCCCCGCCGCCGCACCGGACGGCGTAGCGCTCCAGCACCCGCAGCCCCGGCGTCGTTTTCCGGGTGTCGGTGATCCGTGCACGGGTGCCGGTGACCAGGGCGGTGAACTCCGCGGTCCGCGTGGCGATCGCGCTCATCCGCTGGACCAGGTTCAGCGCCACCCGTTCGGCCAGCAGCACGCCGCGGGCGTTGCCGCTCACCCGTGCCAGCGCCGTGCCGGCGTCGAACGCCGCCCCGTCCGCGACTAGCAGTTCGACCGCGGCGTCCGGGTCCGCCAGCTTCATCGCGGCGGCAAAGACCTGCCCGCCGCTGAACACGCCTGGCACCCGGGCCGCGAGCACCGCGGTGGCGCGGGCATGGGCCGGAATGAGGGTCTGCGAGGTGATGTCGCCGTAGGGAGCGTCCTCCAGCAGGGCGGCGCGGAGCACGGCGTCGACGGCGGCCGCGGGCAGGGACCCGGCGAGCTCGACGCGGGCATCGGCCGGAGAGGCTAGGGTGTCCTGGGTGGTGGTGGTCATGAGGAAATCCTTTGCATCGAGTGGGCGGGGGCGGAGGCCGGCTCCGTGTCGGCCCGGTAGTGGGCGCCCACGGAGGCGGTCCGGTTCCGGGCGGCCTCCACAAGCAGGCCGGCAGCCAGCAGCAGGTTGCGGTCCTCGTGCGCCCGCGGGTCCGGGCTGTCCGCCACGGCCCCGGGACGAACGACGGCGGCCCAGGCACCGAGCTGCTCCGCGGCAGCATCAAGCTCGACCCCACAACGCACCACCCCGGCCGCCCTGGTCATCAACCGCCCCAAAGCCTCCCTCGAAAACACCCCAGGCTCGGGCCGAGACTTCACACCAACTTCGGGGGCCGCCGCGGAGGTTCCTTCCCTGGAGGGGCCGCGCAAGGGTACTGCGGAAGCGTGCGTCAAAGGGAGGCCGCCCGCGGCCGAGCTAGCACGCGGAGCAGTGCCGTTGCGCGGCGCATCGCCAAGAAAGTCCTCGACGGCCCGCCGCCCGAAGACCAGCCCTTCGAGCAGCGAGTTGCTGGCCAGCCGGTTGGCGCCCTGGGCGCCGGTGCACGCCGCTTCGCCCGCGGCGTAGAGTCCCGGCACCGAGGTGCGGCCGCGCAGGTCGGTGGCCACCCCGCCCATCCAGTAGTGCGCGGCGGGCGATACCGGCAGCAGCTCGGCAGTCCAGTCGTAGCCGGCGGCCCGCGTCCTGGCGGTGATGGTCGGGAAGCGCCGGGCCAGGAAGCCTGCCCCGCGGCCGGCCTCAATGCCCCGGGCGTCCAGGTACACCGGGCTGTCGGCCGGGCGCCCGGTCGCCGCCAAGTGCAGGGCGATGCTGCGGGAGACGACGTCGCGCGGGGCCAGCTCGGCGTCGGGGTGGTAGTCGGGCATAAAGCGGTGCCCGGCGGCGTCCAGCAGCACGGCGCCCTCGCCGCGCACCGCCTCCGAGATCAGCAGCGCGGGCGGGCCGCCGGGCACTTCGGCCGCCGCGAGCGTGGTGGGGTGGAACTGGAAGAACTCCAGGTCGCGTACGGCGGCGCCTGCGCGCCAGGCCAGCGCGAGGCCGTCGGCGGTGGCAACGGACGGGTTGCTGGTGCGGGCGAACAGCCGCCCGGCGCCGCCGGTGGCGAGCAACACGGCGTCGGCGTCCAGTTCCCTGGGCTGCCCGCCGGCCAGGTAGGCGACCCCGGTGACGGAGCCCGATGAACCGCCGTCCGGGTCACCGGCGTCGGTCAGCAGTGCGGTTACAAAAGCGCCGGTCTCCACCCGGAGCCGCCCCTGGACGGCGCGGTCCAGCACGGCGGCCACGAGGCCGCGGGCGATGCAGGCGCCGGTCGCGTCGCCTCCGGCGTGCAGGATGCGGGCCGCTGAGTGCGCCGCTTCCAGGCCCAGCGCCGGTCCGCCGTGGGCCCCGGCGTCGAAGTTCACGCCGAAGCGCCGCAGCCCGGCGATGTCGCCGACGGCTTCGGTGCAGAGGATGCGCACGGCGTCGGGGTCGTTCAGCCCGGCCCCGGCGGCCAGGGTGTCGGCAATGTGCGCCGCAACGGAGTCGCCCGGCGAGGCCTCCCCCGGTGCCAGCACCGCGGAGATCCCGCCCTGGGCGTAGAAGGTGTTGCTCTCCTCGAGCGTGCCCTTGGTCAGCAGCACCACCTCGGTGCCGGGCGCTTCGGAGGCGAGCAGCGCCGCGTACAGTCCGGCGATCCCGCTGCCGACGACGACGAGCCGCCTGGTCACGGCCGCGCCGCCAGCATGCGTTCCAGGGCGACCCGGGCGGGGGCCGCGACGTCGTCCGCCACTGTGATGCGGTTGACCACCTCGCCGCGGACCAGGGCCTCCAGCACCCAGGCCAGGTAGCCGGGATGGATGCGGTACATCGTCGAGCAGGGGCAGATCACCGGGTCCAGGCAGAAGATGGTGTGCTGCGGGTACTCGGCGGCCAGCCGGTTGACCAGGTTGATCTCGGTGCCGACGGCGAAGACCGTGGGCTCGGTGGCGGCGGCAATGGCCTTGCGGATGAAGTCCGTGGAGCCGGCCGAATCGGCGGCGTCCACCACCTCCATGGGGCACTCCGGGTGAACAATCACCTGCACGCCCGGGAAGTCCGCACGGGCCTTTTCGATCTGGGCGACGTTGAAGCGCTTGTGGACCGAGCAGAAACCGTGCCACAGGATCACGCGGGAGTCCTGCAGCGTCTGTTCGTCGTTGCCGCCGAGTTCCTTGCGCGGATTCCACATCGGCATCTGCGCCAGCGGCACACCCATGGCCTTGGCCGTGTTGCGGCCCAGGTGCTGGTCCGGGAAGAACAGGACGCGCTGGCCGCGCTCGAACGCCCATTCCAACACCGTAGCGGCGTTGGAGGAGGTGCAGACGATGCCGCCGTGCTCGCCGCAGAAGCCCTTCAGTGCCGCCGAGGAGTTCATGTAGGTGACCGGGATGACCGGGACCCTGCCGTCGGCGTCGGGCTCGGTGCCGAACAACTCCTCCAACTGCTCCCAGCACTCGGTCACCGAATCGATGTCCGCCATGTCCGCCATCGAGCAGCCCGCGGCGAGGTTGGGCAGGATCACGGCCTGCTCCGGGGCGGACAGGATGTCCGCGGTTTCGGCCATAAAGTGCACGCCGCAGAAGATGATCGCCTCGGCGTCCGGCCTGGTCAGGGCCGCGTTGGCCAGCTGGAACGAGTCGCCCACGAAGTCGGCGTATTCAACCACCTCGTCGCGCTGGTAGAAGTGGCCGAGGATAACGGCCCGGTCCCCCAGCGCCGCCTTGGCGGCCCGGATCCGGGCGTCCAGCTCGGCGTCGCCGGCCAGGCGGTATTCCTCCGGCAGCTGCCCCTGCCGGGGGGTCGACGGCGGGGCGACGTCGGCCACGGAGGCGCCCGGGCCGTACGCGGGAACACCGGCGACGGCCTCGGCGAGGTCGAAGTCCCAGGGGCCCCGGGCCAGGGCCGCGCTGCAGGTGGAAGCCGCGGCGGCGGCTGTCGCCTGGCCCGCGGCCGCCTCGCGTGTGATCAGCTGGATCGCCTTGTTGACGCTGGTCATGGTGTGCTCCTGTTGTCTGGATCGAGGCCGGGCCGGCCGGTAAAGCGGTAGAGGCGGGGCGGGCGGTGTTTGCCGCCCTGGAGGTATTCGTCGGTTTCTTCGATTTCCGGGGTGGCCTTGATCTGGCGGCGGAAGTTGGCCGGATCCAGCTCCCGGTCCAGGACGGCCTCGTAGACCTCCCGGACCTGCGCGAGGGTGAAGTACTCGCCGAGCAGGTGGTAGGCGATCGAGCCGTAGGCCATCTTGTTCCGCAGCCGCCAGAGTGCGTAGTCGATGATCGCGTTGTGGTCGAAGGCCAGTTCGCCGAGCCGGTCCGCCCGGAACCAGCGGACGTTTTCGGATTCATCGGCGAGCGCGGCCTCGGTGGGCTGGACGAGCGCCCAGTAGACGATCGAAACCACCCGCTGGGTGGGCGAGCGGTGCAGCCCGCCGAAGGCGTAGAGCTGTTCCAGGTAGTTCGGCGCCAGCCCGGTGGTCTCGCGGAGGTTGCGGGAGGCGGCGTCCTGCAGCGATTCGGAATGGGTCAGCGGCCCGCCGGGGAGGGCCCACTGGCCTTTGAAGGGCTCGCGGATCCGGCGCACCAGCGGGATCCAGAGCGTGGGGCGGCCGGAGCGTTCACTCGGGCGCAGGGCGAAGATCACCGTGGAAATGGCCAGCGACGGCGGCGCGAGCTGGCGCTCGGAGACGTTGGCTGGAGAGGTGTAGACGGTGATCGACCCCCGGGTTCCGGGGTCCGGCCCGGTCCCTGCGGACCTGCCGGACAGTTCCGGCCGGACCGCCGGAATAGTTATAGTCAAATTGACTAGAACTAATTCTAGGACGCCGGCGGCCGGGCGCAAAATGTTTCGGTACGCCGCGGACGCAAGGGGGCGGCGGGGTGGCGGGCGCAGGTGCCGCGGGAGCTATTGCTGAGCGGCGGCGGCCTCGAGCAGCGGCAGGGTGCGGCCCTGGAAATGGGTGTTGAGCACGATCACCGAGGACGAACGCAGCACGGTCCGGGTGGCGATCATGGCGTCCAGCACCCGCTGCAGGTCCAAGTTGGAGCGTGCGGCGATGCGGGCCATCAGGTCCGATCCGCCGGACACGGTATGGATCTCGATCAGCTCCGGAATCCGCGCGAGCGCCTCCACGACGGCGTCGTGGCCAAGGTCCTGGTTGATGGTCAGGGAGCAGAAGGCCACCACCGGGTAGCCGAAACGGGCCGGGTCCGGCTGCGGCACCCACGACCCGATGACGCCGCTGTCCTGCATCCGGTCCAGCCGGGACTGCACGGTGGCGCGGGCGACCTTGAGCACCCTGGACGCCTCCAGGACGGAGGAGCGCGGGGAGTCCGTGAAGAATCGGACAATTTTGGCATCGAGCGCGTCGACGTTCACTTCAGATTCCTTGCCTGCAGAGTTTCAAGGGCACACATCGTCGCGATCCGGGCCAGTTGATCAACAAACTGCAACCATGCTCTCACGCCGGCCGCACCAAGGGGCCCGCCGGGGGCGGTAAATTCGTATGGTCCCAAAAGGACGCCAACACCACCGTAAGAAGGTTCGCCAGCATGACAACGAAGTCCCCCGCGGAGCGCCCGGCCCCGAAACTCGGCCACACCATGTTGCCCCGCCAGCTGACCATGATGGGCCTCGGCAGCGCCATTGGCGCCGGCCTGTTCCTCGGATCGGGGGCCGGGATCCAGGCCGCCGGCCCGGCCGTCCTGATCTCCTACCTCGTCGCGGGCACCCTGATCATCCTGGTGATGTGGGCGCTCGGCGAGATGGCCGCCGCCAACCCGAACAGCGGCGCGTTCTCCGTCTACGCCGCAAAGGCCCTGGGCAGGACCGCCGGCGCCACCGTCGGCTGGCTCTGGTGGCTGCAGCTCGTTGTTGTCATTGCGGCCGAGGCCCTCGGCGCGGCCGGGCTCCTTTTTACGGTCTGGCCGGTGATTCCCGTGTGGGGGCTCGCGCTGGTCTTTATGGCGCTGTTCACCGCCATCAACCTCGCCGGTGTGAAGAACTTCGGCGAGTTTGAGTTCTGGTTCGCCATCCTCAAAGTCGGCGCCATCCTGCTGTTCCTGGCCATCGGCGCGGCCCTGCTCCTCGGCTGGCTGCCTGACGTTCCCAGCCCCGGACTGCGCAACATCACCTCCGACTTCGCCCCGGCAGGCCTCGGCGGCATCGCCACCGCCCTGTTCGTGGTGATCTTCGCCTTCGGCGGCACCGAAATCGTCAGCGTCGCCGCGGCCGAGACCGAGAACCCCGCGCACAGCGTCGGTCACGCGATCCGCACCGTGATCTGGCGCATCCTGGTGTTCTACATCGGCTCCGTTTTTGTCATCGCGGCCGTGCTGCCCTCGACGTCGGCGGCGCTCAAGTCCCCGTTCGCTGGCGTCCTGGACCTGGCCCGCATTCCGGGTGCCGGGGCGGCGATCACGCTGGTCGCCGTCGTCGCCCTGCTCTCGGCCCTGAACGCGAACCTGTACGGCGCCTCGCGGATGGCCTATTCCCTGTCCGAACGCGGCGAAGCCCCGCGCTTCCTGTCGCGCCTGAATGCGGCCCGCGTTCCGGTGATTGCCGTGGGCATCTCGGTGGCGTTCGGCTTCCTGGCCGCGGTGCTGGAACTGCTGTTCCCGGAACAGATCCTGCCGGCCCTGTTCCAGCTGGTGGGCTCGACCTGCCTCGTGGTGTGGGGCTCGGCGCTGGTCTCCCAGCTGATCCTCCGGCGCCGGGCCGACCGCGCCGGCACCGAGCTGCCGCTGCGGATGAAGGGCTTCCCCGGACTGACCATTTTTGGCCTGGTGCTGCTGGCCCTGATCTTCGCCGTCGGCTTCAGCAGCCCGGAGAGCAGCAAGCAGCTCTTCAGCACCATGGCGCTGATCGCCGGCATCGCCGCCGCCTGCTGGATCGGCGCCCGGATCAGCGCCCGCCGAGCGAGCTGACCCGCCGGGAGAGTCTGTACAAACTGCCAGGCGGGACCGCGGTGGGACGGGAGGCTTTGCGCAGAGTGGTCAGCGTTTGCTGAGCTGATTGCCTAACTTCAGGCCCGTGACTAGGGTCACAGGCATGGACACACTCCCCCTCGCGGTTTCCGGTGACGACGCCGGCCCGCTCACCCCCGCCGAGCTCCGCGAGCTGTACACCCTGATGGTCGCCGTCCGGCACCTCGACACCTCGGCCATCGCCTGGCAGCGGCAGGGCATCATCCCCGGCTACGCCCCGGAACTCGGCCAGGAGGCGGCCCAGGTGGGCAGCGGCTACGCCGTCGACACCACCCGCGACTTCGTCTTCCCCACCTACCGCGAGATGGGCGTCGCCCGGACCATGGGAGTGGACATGGTGGGCTATATGTCCACCCACAAGGCGACCTGGCACGGCGGCCTCTACAACCCGCTGGAATCCCGGCTCGCCCCGATCCAGGCCGTGGTGGCCGGGTCCGTGCTGCACGCCGTCGGCTGGGCCCACGGCCAGACCCTGGCCCGTCCCGCCGACGGAAAGCTCGGCGTCGCGCTGACCTACTTCGGCGACGGCGCCTCCTCACAGGGCGACGTCCACGAGGCCATGAACTTCGCGGCTGTGATGAAGGCGCCCGTGGTGTTCTTTGTCCAGAACAACGGCTGGGCCATCTCGGTGCCCACCGAACGCCAGGTCGCCGGCGGCTCGGTCGCCGCCCGCGCCGCCGGGTACGGCATGCCGGCGCTGCAGATCGACGGCGACGACGTCGTCGCCGTCGTCGAAGCCACCCGCCGCGCCTTCGCGCACGCCCGGGCCGGCAACGGCCCCGTGCTGATCGAGGCCATGACCTACCGCCGCGGCCCACACTCCACCTCCGATGACCCCGGCCGCTACCGCTCCCTCGACGAAGAGCGCGACGGCGCCGGCGAGGATCCGCTGGAGCGCCTGCGCAAGCGGCTGCTCGCCGACGGGATCGCCGACGAGGCCTTCTTCGCCGACGCCCTCGCCGCCGCCAAGGCCGAAGAGGAGCAGATCCGCACCGGCATCCAGGCCCTCGGCTCCCGCCCCGGCACCGAAATGTTTGACCTGGTCTTCCAGGAAACCACCCCTGCCCTGCAGGCCCAGGCCGCCAGCTGGCGCGAGGAGTCCGAACATGTCTAACCCGACCCTTGAAAGCGGAACCTTGGCGGCGGCGCCTGCCCCCGCGACCACCACCGTGATGTCCATGCAGCAGGCGCTCAATAGGGCCCTCGACGAGGTACTCGCGGAAAACCCCAAGGCCGTCATCTTCGGCGAGGACTGCGGCCAGCTCGGCGGCGTCTTCCGGATCACCGACGGGCTGCAGGCCAAGCACGGCGAGCAGCGGGTGTTCGATACCCCGCTGGCGGAATCCGGCATCCTCGGCATGTCCGTGGGCCTGGCCATGGCCGGCTTCCACCCCATCCCCGAGGTCCAGTTCGACGGCTTCGCGTACCCGGCCGTCAACCAGATCGTCTGCCAGATCGCCCGGATGAACTACCGCAGCCGCGGCACCCTGCCGATGCCGATCACCCTGCGGGTGCCCAGCTTCGGCGGCATCCGCGCCCCCGAACACCACGGCGAAAGCCTCGAGGCACTCTTCGCCCACGTACCGGGCCTGAAAGTGGTCTCGCCGTCGACCCCGCACGAGGCCTACCACCTGCTCAAGTACGCCGCCACGCGGCCGGACCCGGTCATCTTTATGGAGCCGAAGTCCCGCTACTGGCAGAAGGGCGAGGTGGACCCCGCCACGCACGACGCCGACGGCGGCTCCCCCGCCCGCGCCAAGGTCATGCGTGAGGGCCGGCACCTGACCCTGGTGGCGTGGGGCGCTATGGTGGCGCGCTGCCTGCAGGTGGCCGAGCTCGCGGCCGAGGACGGGATCGACATCGAGGTCCTGGACCTGCGCTGGCTCAAGCCGATCGACGCCGACGCCCTCGCCGCGTCCGTGCGCAAGACGCGCCGCGCCGTCGTCGTCCATGAGGCGCCGCTGACCTCGGGCCTCGGCGCGGAGGTGGCACAGCTGATCACGCAGAGTTGCTTCGACACCCTCAAGGCGCCGGTGGAGCGGGTCACCGGCTTCGACGTCCCATACCCCTCGGGGGACCTCGAGGACGAATACATCCCGAACATTGACCGGATCCTCTTTGGCATCCAGCGAGTATTGGAGTACAAACGTGGCTGAAATTTCCTTCCCACTGCCGGATCTCGGCGAGGGCCTGATCGAGGCGACCGTGCTGGAATGGCTGGTCGCCCCGGGTGACCAGGTGGAGCGCAACCAGCCGCTCGTGGAGGTGGAAACCACAAAGTCGGCCGTTGAATTGCCCAGCCCGCAGGCGGGTAAGGTAGTGCGTATCCACGGCGGGCCCGGCGACAAAATCAACGTCGGCGAGCCCCTGATCGTGTTCGAGGTGCCGGACAACACCGCCGGCATCGTGGGCACGGTCCCGAAGGAAGAGGCACCGAAGCGCCGGGTCCGCCTGAGCGCCGTACTTGATGAGGACTGACACCATGAGCGGCAGGCACACCGGCGAACAGCATTCCCACACCGTCGAGGGCACCGACCCCCAGTTGTACGTCGGGGTGCATGATCCCAAGGACGACGCCGGCCTGCGTCCGGTGCTGCTGCTGCACGGCTTCTCCTCCTCCGCCAAGCTCAACTGGGAGGACACCGGCTGGATCACTTCCCTGACCGAGGCCGGACGCCGCGTCATCACGGTGGACCTGCCAGGCCACGGCCGCAGCGGCGCCCCCGAAGACCGCGACTCCTACTCCCCCAGCCGGATCCGCGCGGACCTGCTGCAGATCGCGTTCGACGCCGGCGCCCGCCCGCTGCGCGATGGAGACCCGGCCAGCGGACTGGACGTGATCGGCTACTCGCTGGGCTCCCGGCTGGCCTGGGAATTCGGCGCCACCCAGCACGAGCTGGTGCACCGGCTGGTGCTGGGCGGACCCAACGTGGCCGATCCGCTGGCGGACTTCGACCTCGTCGCCGCGCAGCGGTACCTGGCCGACGGCACCCCGATCGCTGACGCGTCCACCGCCGGGCTGCTCAAGATGGCGCAGCTGCTGCCGAGCAACAACATTTTTGCCCTGCTGTCCCTGGTCGAGGCGATCAAGGACGAGCCGTTTGACCCCGCCGAGGCCGTGCCGCCGATGCCGATGCTGCTGGTGGCCGGCGAGAAGGACGAGCGGGCCGAATCCATGCCCGAGCTCGCGGCGCTGGGCGCCAAGGCCGGGGCGCTGGTGGAACAGCTCATCCTGCCGGCCCGGAACCACACCAATGCCATTACCAGCCGCGCCTTCAAGCAGGGCGCCATCGAGTTCCTCGGCGCCTGAGCCCTCGCTTAAACAGCAACGCGGGGTCACTTATCGCCGGTCCGGGGGTTCCGGATGGGCAGTAAGTGACCCCGCGTTGTTGTTTTGGGGTGCCTAGTGGTGGGAGCTGACGCCGAGCGGGCGTCCCTTGGTTTCCTTGGCCAGCACGACGCCGACGGCGGAGATCACGCAGAGGATCATGATGTAGATGCCGATCGAGCCGGTCCACTTGGTGCCCTGCAGCAGGGCCTCCGCGATGGTGGCCGCGAAGGCGCCGCCGAGGATGGCGCCGAACGCGTAGCCGATCGAGATGCCCGAGTAGCGCACGTTCGCCGGGAACATCTCGGCGTACATGGCGGACATCGGGCCGTAGGACAGGCCCAGGCCAACGGTCAGGACGAACAGCGCGACGCCGTAGAGCACGATGTCCTTGGTGTCGATCAGGGCGAACATCGGGATCATCCAGGCGAAGACGATGCCGTAGCCGATCAGGAAGGTCTTGACCCGCCCGATCTTGTCGGAGAGCCAGCCGCCCACCAGGGTGAAGATGAGCCAGCCGAAGGACGCGAGGGTGGTCGCCAGCAGGATCTGCGGGGTGGGCATCTTCAGCGACTTGGTGGCGTAGGAGATGAAGAAGGCGATCAGCAGGTAGCCGGCGGCGTTGTTGCCGATGAAGATCATCGTCGAGTAGAGGACGGCCTTCTTGTGCTTGCGGATCAGCTCGCCAAGCGGCGCCTTGCTTTCTTCCTTGCGCTCCTGCATTTCCTTGAAGACCGGGCTCTCGGCCACGGCGCGGCGGATCAGGTACCCGACCACGATCAGCACGATGGAGAGCAGGAAAGGCACCCGCCAGCCCCAGGACGCGAAGTCCTCTTTGGACATGGACGTGTTGAGGAAGTACAGCAGGCCGGTGGCGAGGATCATGCCCACCGGAACGCCGATCTGCGGGTAGGCGCCGAAAAGGCCGCGCTTGCTCATTGGAGCGTGCTCCACGGCCATCAGGGCAGCGCCGCCCCATTCACCGCCGGCGGAGAAGCCCTGGATGATGCGGAGGAGGATCAGCAGGACCGGGGCCCAGACGCCGATCTGGGCGTAGGTCGGCAGCATGCCGATCAGGGCGGTCGCGGCCCCCATCATGACGAGGGTGAAGACCAGCATCGCCTTGCGGCCCAGGCGGTCGCCGAGGTGGCCGGCGATGATGGCGCCGAGCGGGCGGAACAGGAAGCTGATGCCGATCAGCGCGAAGGACAGGATCTGCGCCAGGCCCGGGTTGGAGGCGTTCAGCGGCGCCAGGAAGAGCGGGGAGAGCAGCGTTGCGGTCAGCTGCGCGAAGATGAAGAAGTCGTACCACTCGATGGTGGTACCGACCAGCGTCCCGGCGAGGACCTTGCGTTCCTCATGCTTGCTGCTGGGGCCCGTCTCTGAATCGACGGTTGAAGTTGCGGTCATTGGAACTCCGTTGCTGGGGGCAGAGGTACTGCCCGGGTGGGTGCGAAGAGAATAACTGAATGCCTCTTGAATTACTGATCGAACGGTCAGTTAGTATCTGTGATCTTACTATGAAACATGTGATCAGACACACATTCCGGGGAAAAAAGCTGACCCTTCCCCAAATCGTGACGCTCAGACCGCCGCGCGATTCGCCGCAGGGGCTTGTGCGGATCGAATTCAGCGTTCTATAGTCGAACACTCAATTCCAATATAGAACGCAACTGGACTGTGAGCCCGCGCACAAGAGACCCTGCGGCACTGCTGCGGCACACCCCGCCCGGCGTTCCCGCACCCCGCCCTAGGATGGACCCATGACCCCGACCGCCGGCAGCACCCAGGCCTCCCCGTCCCAGACGCTCTCCCGTGGCATCCGGGCGCTGGAGATTCTTGCCGACGCGCCGGAGCCGCTCACCATCGCCGAGCTCGCCGACGCCATGGGCGTCCACCGCTCGGTCGCCTACCGCATCCTGCGCACCCTTGAGGATCACTCGCTGCTGGTCCGCGACGACGGCGGCCGGGTCCAGCCCGGCCCCGGCCTGGCCGTCCTCGCCCGCGGCGTGGCCCGCAACCTGCAGACCGCGGCCCTCCCCGAGCTCACCCAGCTGGCCAACGCCCTGGACATGAGCGCCTTCGTGGCCGTCTGGGACCGCGAGGACTGCGTCACGCTCGTCACTGTCGATCCCCGCCGCACGGGTGCGGCCGTGGTCCAGCATCCCGGCTCGCGGCACCCGGTCAGCGCGGGCGCCCCGGGCATCGCGATCCAGTCGGCGCTCTCGGAGCGGGAATGGCACAGCCTCGCCCCAAGCATTCCCTACCGCCCCGAGGCCGCCGAGGCCCGCCGCCGCGGCTATGCGGCCAGCCACGACGAAGTGATTCCGGGGGTATCCTCGCTGGCCGTGCCGGTCACCGTACCGGGTGGCCGGCCGGCTGCCCTGGCGGTGGTCTACGTCCGCGACGCGCAGGATCCCGCGGAGGTTGCGGCCGCCCTGGCCGCGAGCGCCGCACGCATCGAGGCCCAGCTGGGCTGACGCCGCGCCTACCCGGGCCTGGCCGGACCCGGACCTTGACAAGCCAAATAACCCCCGCCCGAGCACTTCACCGCCGAAGCAAAGGATTGATCCCCATGGCCGAGCACTACATCCCGGACGACCTTCCCACCCGGATCCGGCACTACATCAACGGCGAGTTCGTCGACTCCGTCAGCGGCAAGACCTTCGACGTCCTGGACCCGGTCTCCAACGAGACCTACGCCACGGCCGCCGCCGGGCAGAAGGAGGACATTGACCTCGCCGTCGCCGCCGCCCGCAAAGCCTTCACCGAGGGCCCGTGGCCGCGGATGAAACCACGCGAGCGTGCCCGCGTCCTGAACAAGATCGCCGACGCCGTCGAGGCCCAGGAGACCCGGCTCGCGCAGCTGGAGACCTTCGACACCGGGCTGCCCATCACCCAGGCCAAGGGCCAGGCGCTGCGCGCGGCGGAGAACTTCCGCTTCTTCGCGGACCTGATCGTGGCGCAGTTCGACGACGCCATGAAGGTCCCCGGCGCCCAGATCAACTACGTCAACCGCAAGCCGATCGGCGTCGCCGGCCTCATCACGCCGTGGAACACGCCGTTTATGCTCGAGTCCTGGAAGCTCGCCCCGGCGCTGGCCACCGGCAACTGTGTGGTGCTCAAGCCGGCCGAATTCACGCCGCTCTCCGCCTCGCTCTGGGCCAAGACCTTCAAGGACGCCGGCCTGCCCGACGGCGTCTTCAACCTGGTCAACGGCCTGGGCGAGGACGCCGGCGATGCGCTGGTCAAGCACCCGGACGTTCCGCTGATCTCCTTTACCGGCGAGACCACCACGGGCAAGACGATCTTCCGCAACGCCGCGGAGAACCTCAAGGGCCTCTCGATGGAACTTGGCGGCAAGAGCCCGGCGATCATCTTCGACGACGCCGACCTCGACGCCGCGATCGACTCGACCCTGTTCGGCGTTTTCTCGCTCAACGGCGAGCGCTGCACGGCCGGCTCCCGGATCCTGGTCCAGCGCGGCATCTACGAGGAGTTCTGCGAGAAGTACGCCGCCCGGGCGAAGAACATCGTCGTCGGCGACCCGCATGACCCGAAGACCGAGGTCGGCGCGCTGGTGCACCCCGAGCACTACGCCAAGGTGGCCTCCTACGTGGAGATCGGCAAGTCCGAGGGCCGGCTGCTGGCCGGCGGGGGCCGCCCGGAGTCGCTGCCCACCGGCAACTACATCGCGCCCACGGTCTTCGCCGACGTCAAGCCGGACGCCCGGATCTTCCAGGAGGAGATCTTCGGCCCGGTCGTGGCGATCACCCCGTTCGAGGACGACGCCGAGGCATTGGCCTTGGCGAACAACACCCGTTACGGCCTGGCCGGTTACGTCTGGACCAACAACCTGACCCGGGCGCACAACTTCTCGCAGAACCTCGAGGCGGGGATGGTCTGGCTCAACAGCCACAACGTCCGCGACCTGCGCACCCCGTTCGGCGGGGTCAAGGCCTCCGGCCTCGGCCACGAGGGCGGCTACCGGTCGATCGACTTCTACACCGACCAGCAGGCCGTCCACATCACCCTGGGCGCCGTCCACACCCCGAAATTCGGCGCCGCGAGCTGAAACCCCTCGGTCCCGGCGCCGGACATTGTCCGCTGCGCCTATGTGGACCTGCTGGGCCTCCACGTCAGCGCGCGGCCGCCGCCGTCGTGCCTCGCCGGAGGACGACTGCGGCTGCCGCGCCGAGCAGGAACAGCGCCGCCGCGGCGCAGACCGGGACCAGGAACGCGGCCGAATAGCCGAAGTCCTGCGCGAGCCGGCCGGCCACTGACGAGCCCACCGCGGTGCCGGCGACGATGCCGCTGGCCAGCGCCGTCATCACCGTGCCGAGTTTGCCTGCCGGGGCCACCAGGCCGCCGATGGCGAACACGGTGACCATCAACGGACCGACCGGCAGGCCCAGGACAAGGAGCACCAGGATCATCGGCAGCGCCGTCGAGGGCAGGAGCAGCAGGGCGGCAAGGCCTGCCATCAGGGCGGCGCAGGCCAGCCAGCGGGCGTTGACGCTGAACCGCCGGGGCCAGTAGGCCACGGACAGGGCCGCGGCGGCCGAGCTCAGGCCCATCACCGCGTACAGCAGTCCGGCAAGCTCCGAGGTCGCGAAGCTGGCCGCGAAGGAACTCAGGGACGTCTGCGTCGCGCCGAAGAACGTTCCCATGCAGACCATGGCCAGCACCGGGAGTCCGACGGCAGCGAAGCCGGCGGCACGCTGGCCAGCCGTCAGCTCTTTCCGCCGCCGCCGCGCAGCGGCCGAGGCGCTCCGGCTCCGTGCAGGGGTGCGCGGGACGACGCGGTGCGTGGGGTGCACGGCGAAGGCGGGGACCAAGGTGAGGGTCAGCGCGGCGGCGAGGGCGAGCGGCAGCCAGGGGTTGATGAGGCTGGCCAGGATACCCACGAGGGCCGGGCCCAGCACGAAGGTCAGCTCGTCCGCAGTGCTCTCGTAGGACAGTGCGGTGTCCAGGTCGTCCGCGTGTCCGGCCCCGCCGCGGCGGGAGCTCAGGGCCATCCAGCGGACCCGGGCCAGCGGGCCGACCTGCGGGCAGCTGGCCCCGGAGACGAAGGCAGCGGCGAGCACCGGGGCCGCGGCGGCAAGCTCCCGGCCGCCCGGAACCAGGTACGCGGCGAGGATGAGGGCGGTCACGGCCAGGGTGTTGAAGACGGCCGAAAAGAGCAGGACGGGGCGCTGGCCCAGCCGGTCCGCCAGGGCCCCCAGCACGGGGGCGCCGAGTGCCGAGCCGATGCCGACGGCGCCGGCCGCGGCGCCGCCCACGGCATAGGAACCGGTGACAGCGGTGACCAGGGTCAGGGCGCCGACGGTCAGCATGGCCAGGGGCAGTCGGGCGAAGAGGCCCAGCGGGATGAAACTCCGGCCGGCCAGCAGGGGAAGCCGGGCAAAGCGGCCGCCGCGTGGTGCCGGTGTGGCGCCCGCGGAGGTCGGCTCGGCGGATGCTGCTTCAGCCGTTTTGGCTCCGGTGGATTGTGCCTTGGTGGCGGGCG
Source organism: Arthrobacter sp. SlRoot2-15 (assembly GCF_059739345.1). Lineage (NCBI taxonomy): Bacteria > Bacillati > Actinomycetota > Actinomycetes > Micrococcales > Micrococcaceae > Arthrobacter > Arthrobacter sp. SlRoot2-15. The sequence goes on along the minus strand of NZ_AP046058.1, from coordinate 3,172,999 downwards.
CCGCAGAGGCCGGCGCCTGGGAAGACGTGGAGGGGGTCATATTTCCGGGTTCGTTCGATGGTGCGCATCGTCCCTCCTCCCGATGCGCGCGACCCGGTAACCCTCAAATTATACCCGAGGCAAGGTCCCTCAGGCCGGGGTATCGTCCGAGATATGCAGCGTGGACCCGTCCCGGCCCTTGACCACCTGCAGCTGGGTCGTGATCCGCTGTTTCATCTCCGCCACGTGGCTCACCAGGCCCACCACCCGGCCGCCGTCGCGGAGCCCCTCCAGCGCGTCCATGACCTGCTCGAGCGACTGCTCGTCGAGGCTGCCGAAGCCCTCGTCCACGAAGAGCGTCTCGATGTCCACCCCGCCGGATTCCATCTGCACCACGTCCGCGAGGCCCAGGGCCAGCGCGAGCGAGGCCATAAAGGACTCCCCGCCGGAGAGTGTGGCGGTGTCCCGGCGCTGGCCGGTCCACTGGTCCACCACTTCCAGGCCGAGTCCGGACTTCTGGTTTCGGGCGGCCCGCGCGTCGGTGTGCTGCAGGGTATACCGGCCGTCGCTCATGCCGATCAGCCGGTCCGAGGCAGCGGCCGCGACCTGTTCCAGCCGGGCGGCCAAGACGTAGCTGTTCAGGCTCATGCGGTAGGTGTTGTCACCGCCGCCGCGGGCGGCTTCGGCGACGGCGGTCCACAGCGCGGCGCGTTCCCGTGGCTCCCGGCCGGCAGCGGCCTGTTCCGCGTAGTCCGCGTCGATCCGGCCGAGCGCCCGCACCGAGTTCCCGGCCAGCCCGGCGGCCAGTACGGCTTCCCGCGTGGTGCGCTCTGCGGCGGCGGCCTCTTGGCGGAGCGCGGCGAGGACGGCCGGGTCCACGGGGCCGTCCGCCGCCTGCTCGCGGGCGGCCAGGGAGAGTTCCTCACCGGCAAAGAGTTCCCCGAGCCGGGCGGCCTCGTCCTGCCCGGCACGGATGGCGGCTTCCAGGCCGGCGGCGTCGGGGGCCGGGAGCAGCACCGAACGGGCGGCGGCGGCCGACTCGAAGCCGGCAGCCGGGAGGGCCCTCTCCAGCTGCGCGCGGGCCTCCGCGGTCCGCACCCGGGCCTGTTCGAGGCTGCCCGCGGCGGCATCGGCGCGCTCAAGCAGGGTTGTGGTGCCGCGGACTGCAGCCAGGCGCGTCCCGAGATTCGGGTGTCCGGAGCGCAGGCCCGCCAGGGCGGCCTCGAGCGCGTCGACCTCACCGCGGACGCCGCTGAGGGTGGCTTCGGTCTGGGCGATCCCGGCGGCGGCCGCCGTCTGGCCTTGCTCCGCGGCCATGATCTCGTCGTCCAGCTCGTCGCGCCGCGCCCGGTTGGCGGCGAGGTCCGCCGCGGCGCAGGTGGCTTCGGCCGCACGGTCCCTGGCCAGGGCGGCGTCGCTGCGGGCAACAACGGGCTCGGTGTCACCGCCCTGCGCTGCCAGCACGGCCAGGGTCTGCTGGGCCTCGCCGAGTTCGTGTTCCAGCGCCGTCAGCACCGCCTCGGCCGCGTCGGCGTCCTCCTGCGCGGTCTGCTCGGCTTCTGCGATGGCCAGGGCGGAGGCCGCGGCCGGCGCCGGTGCCGGGTGCTCGGCGCTGCCGCAGACCGGACAGGGTTCGTCCGGGTGCAGCTGCGCCGCGAGTTCCGCGGCGGCATTGGCGAGCCGCTCCTCCCGGAGGTCCAGCCAGTGCTGCCGGCGGTCCTGGTACGTGTCACGGGCCAGCCGGTGCCGCTCGGTGATTCCGGCGCAGTTTTCCGCGGCCTTGGCGTGGCGGCCCACGATGGCGACCAGCTCGTCCGCGGCCGCGGCTTCCTTGGTCCGCAGCTGGACTTCAGCGGCCAATTCCTCAAGTGGCGCGAGGGCGGCCACGAGGGCCGCGGACTCGGCGCGCAGCCCGGTCAGGGCCGCTGCGCCGGAGCGGTGCGCCGTGTGCAGACCGTCCAGGCTGAGCTGCAGTTCGGCGCCGCGGGTGGTCAGTGCGGCCAGCCGGTCCTCGTCCGGCATCCGTTCGGCCAGGATTGCCCGGAGCGAATGCAGGCGGCCCAGCTCGCCCCGCAGCACGGCGCCCTCGAAGAGCGGAGCGGCGGCAGGGCCGCCGTCGCCCGGAGGCACATCCGGCACGGCGGCCGCCAGCGCGGCCAGTTCCGGGTCGGTGAGGGCCGCGGCCCGCAGCTCCGAGGCCGCACCGGCGGCGGCCAGCTCGGCACGATCCTCTGCCGCCTCGGCGCTGTCCACCGCCTCCAGCTGGCCTCCGAGGACCTCGGCCTTCCGGTGCCGTTGCAGCCGTTCGGCCGCCTCGCGCAGTCCGGGGGCTGCCGCATCGGCGTCGGCCCGGCGCTTTTCGGCCGCAGCGAGTTTGGCCTGCCGCTCGGCGCGCGACGCCATGCCCTCGAGCCGGGCGGCAAGCTCGACGCCGAGCCGTTCGGCGTCGACCGCCGCAGCCTGCCGTTCGCCGGCCGCCGCCGCGGTTGCGTCCCCGAGCCAGGCCAGCAGGCAGTCGGCGTCGTCCCTGCCGGGGGCCCCGTCCAAGTCAAGCCCAAGCCCGGCGGTTTCGGTCTCCGCCTGGGCCAGCAGGAGCATGAGCTGGTTGTTGAGGCTTTCCACTTCGGCGCGGGCCGCAGCCGCCCGACGCCCGAGTTCCTGTTCCACCGACTCGAAGCGCTCGGTGCCGAAGAGGCTCTGGAGCAGGTCCAGCCGGTCGGAGGCCTTGGAGCGCAGGAAGGCCGCGAAGTCGCCCTGCGGCAGCATCACCACCCTGGTGAACTGGTCCCGGTCCATACCCAGCAGGGCGGTGATCTCCGCTCCCGCCTCGTCGTTGCGGCCGGACTTTTCCAGCCATGCGCCGTCCACCCGCTCGCGCAGCAGGGTGTTGGCCTTCTGCTCGGTGAACCCGTTCTTTCCCCGGGCGCTGGGCTTGTTCCAGGCGGGCGTCCTGGAGACTTCGAAGTGCCGGCCCTTGGCGGAGAACTCGCAGGTGACGCGCGGCTCGGCGGCGACGTCGGCATGGTCGCTGCGCAGCCGCTTGCCCTCCTGCCGCGCGCCGGGCACCGAGCCGTAGAGGGCGAAGCAAATGGCATCCAGGACGCTGGTTTTGCCGGCCCCGGTGGCGCCGTTGAGCAGGAACAGGCCATGCGCGGAGAGCCGGTCAAAGTCGATGGCCTCGGTGCCGGCGAAGGGGCCAAACGTGGAAATTTCGAGGCGGTGGATCCTCACCGGGACACCCCTTCCAGTCGGACGGCTTCGAGCGCTTCGGCCAGGACACCGGATTCTGCGTCATCGGCGCTCCGGCCCCGGACGTGCTCCAGGAAGCCGCAGCAAATTGCGAGGTCGTCACCGGCCTGGGCCAGCCTGGTGCTGTAGCTGGTCTTGGCGGCGGCCTCGGCGCCTTGGGGGTCGAAGCCCAGCACGAGGGTGTCGGGGAAACGCGCGCGCAGCCGTTCCATGGCCTGGGCCGGGCGCTGCGCGTCGGTCAGCGTGATCTGGCAGTAGGCGCCCTCGGCCCAGCCGAACTCCTCGGCGTCGAGCAGCTGGTCCAGGGGGCCGCGCAGCACGGCGAGCTGGCGCGGGGCTTCCCAGAGCACCTCGGTGACATCGGTGACGCCGGTGGCATCGACGTCGATCATCCAGCCGCCCTTCTGGTGTTTTGCCTCGGAGAAGGAGTATGCCAGCGGCGAGCCGGAGTAGCGGACCGTGGGCGAGAGCGTCTGCCGGCCGTGTAGGTGGCCCAGGGCGGTGTAGCTGAAGCCGTCGAAGAGATCCAGCGGTACGGCGCCGACCCCGCCGATGCTGAGGTCCCGCTCGCTCTCGGAGCTGATGCCGCCGCTGGCGAAGGTGTGGGCCAGCACCACCGAGTGCACGGTCCGGGTCTGGGCCCGGGCTGCAAGATCGGCGCGGATCAGCCCAGTGGCGGCCCGGGTGACGTCAAAATGGCTGGCGGTCTCGGCGCCCAGCTGCGCGGCGACCAGCCGCGGCTCCAGCCAGGGAATGCCATAGATGGCGAGGACAGGCCCAGCGTCGGCGTCATTGGACCCGGCGTCATCCGCCAGCGGAAGGAGCAGCGGCGTGTCCAGTTCGGCGAGCCGGGTGCGCAGGTGCACTCCCCCGCGTTCGAGCAGCCGGGACGCAAAGCCGAGCCGGATGGCCGAATCGTGGTTCCCGCTGGTCAGCACCACCGTCGCCCCGGCTCCGCTCAGCCGCACCAGCGCGTCGTCGAGCAGGCCGACGACGTCGACGCCGGGCAGCGCACGGTCGTAGACGTCGCCCGCGATGAGGACGACGTCGACCGACTGTTCGCGGACGACGCCGACGAGCTGGTCGACGAAGGCGCGCTGGGCGTCAAGCATCCCGACGCCGTGGAACGACCGGCCCAAATGCCAGTCCGAGGTGTGCAATAACCGCATGCCACTACGCTAGCGGCTGCCACTGACACTAATGCGCAGCGGCCCGGCGCCGGAGGTGGCGCGCGTTACGGGGTGGGCCTGTCGAAGAAGTCGCGGGCCTCGTCGGCCGGGGCCGGAGCGGGCGTTCGGGCCGGCGCGGCAGTCGCCGTGCCGCCGCGATTCCCAAGGTCAGCCGGGTCGTCAAGGTCGCCGACGTCGTCGCCGTCGGCGAAAGCGCCGCGCTCCTCCGGTGCCGCAGCACTGGCAGCTGCCGGTGCAGAGGTGTGGGCAAAGCCACGGAACACGAGGCCTGCGACCGCGGCGCCGACCAGCGGCGCCACCCAGAAGAGCCACAGCTGGCCCAGGGCATCGGGGCTGCTGAACAGCGCCGACGCCGTCGCGCGGGCCGGGTTGAACGGGGCGTTCCCGATGCTCTGGCCCAGCTGCAGCAACACGGCCATGGCCAGGCCGACCGCGAACGGCGCCGCGGCCCGCGCCGGGTTACGCCCCGCCGTCGTGCCGAGGTAGACCGCCACGAGCAGTGCCGCGCCGAGTACCTCGACCAGCAGGACGCCGGGCATCGGGGCCTGGATGACCGAGCGGGCATCAAAGCCGGCCGCCACGGTGTCGAAGGCCGCGCGGGTGCCGTTGAGCTTTGGGACGGTGCGCAGGACGCCGAACAGCGCCAGCGCGCCCAGCAGGGCGCCTGCCAGCTGAGCGCCGAGGTAGGCGGCGGCCTCGACCGGTCGGATCCGCCCGGCGATCAGGTTCCCCAAGGTCACTGCGGGGTTGAAGTGGCCGCCGGAGAGGTAGCCGAAGGCGAGCATGGCCGCGGTGAGGGCCAGCCCGGCCGCCAGCGACGCGGATATCGGGTTGTACCGCGGGACGGCGAAGAGCGGCACGCCCAGGCCCACGGCCACAACGAACAGGGTCCCGAGCGCCTCGGCGCCGAGCCGGGCGGGGAGGCCGGGCGTCCAGTCGTCGAGGACGGTGGTCGGCTGCCCGCCGTCGGGCCCGGAGGCTGGCACTGGCAAGGTCATGTTCTCGGAATCCTTCGCTTGGGGTCTGGGGCCGCCAGCAGTCTGCCAGCGGAGTCTGGGCGTTGGCTGGGTCCGAGCTTAGCGGCCCAGCGCCAGCGCGGCGACCGTGCTCCCGGCCAGCGCGATCACGGCGCCGGCGGCACACCGCATCAGGACCGCCGGAGGTGCCGCAGAGCCCCGGCGCAGCTCCCGGCCCCGGACGAACACAACGCCGGCCAGCACGGCGGTGGCGGCCATCGCCGTGAGGGCACTCAGACCGGGAAGGTCGACCCCGGACGACGGCGCGGCTGTTCCGGCGCGCACCCAGCTCCGCCACACCAGGAGGTCCACAACGACAAGCGCCAGCAGGGTGCGCCGCCAGGCCAGCGACGTGCGCTCGGGCTGGAGCCCCGGATCGCGGTGTGCCGGGACCTGCGCCGGGACGTTCACCGGGCCAGCAGGATGAGGCCGGCCACGATGAACGCCGCGGCAGCCACCCCCACCGTCATCACCAACAGGACACCGGAGAACGGCAGCTCGCGGTTGTGGCGCATGGCCGCCTCCATTTGCCCCCAGCGCCGGTAGGAAAGGGCCGCCAGCCCCGCCCCGATCAGCGCCAGCACGACGCAGATGGTGATCCGCACGGGACCCGGCGCGATGTTCGGGGCGAGCTGGTCAATGGCGAGCGCCCCGGCAATCAGCGCCAGCGAGGTCCTGATCCAGGCCAGGAAGGTCCGCTCGTTGGCCAGCGAGAACCTGTAGTCAGGCGTGCTGCCGGTCTTCCGCCACGCTGGTTCGCGCATCCCTCTCCCCTCGTTGAGTCCGTGGTCCCTGCGGCTGCGGCGTCTTGGTCCACCACACCAACAGCACCCTACCGGGACGGGACGGGGCATTGAGGACCGGACGGTCCCCCGGGGTAAATTTGAGGGCATGAGTACTGAGCCCGGCAGCCCCGCCGCCGAGACCCCCGCGGCGGCCCCCGCCCCCTCCCACGAATCCCGCATCCACGGCTGCCTGCTGGGCGGCGCTCTGGGCGATTCGCTGGGCTACGCGGTGGAATTCGACACGATCGACGCGATCCGCGCCGCTTTCGGGCCCGACGGGCTGCGCGACTTCGCGGCGCTGGACGGCGACAGCCACTTCTCCGACGACACGCAGATGACGCTGTACACGGTGGACGGCCTGCTGGAGGCGCTCGAGTGGGCCAACTCGGGCGTGGCGGCGGACACCAACGCCTGCCTCTGGCTCGCGTACCTGCGCTGGCTCGGCAGCCAGGGTGTGCAGATTCCCGACTCCGCGCCGTTCCAGCCGCCGCGCTGGATCGACGGCCACGCGGTGCTCCGGCACCGCCGGGCGCCGGGCAATGCCTGCCTCAGCGGCCTCGCCACCGGCGAGATGGGAACCGTGTTCCGGCCGGTCAACCCGGAGTCCAAGGGATGCGGGACGGTGATGCGCTCGGCGCCGTTCGGGCTGATCCCGCACATCGACGCCGACGCCGTCTACAAGCTCAGCGCGGACGCCGCGTCCTTGACCCACGGGCACCCCTCCGCCCGGCAGAGCGCCGGCGCGTTCAGCCTGCTGATCCACTCGCTGGCTAATGGAGCCGGCCTGAACGAGGCGGCCGGCGTCGCGCTTTCCCGGCTGCAGGCCGGCAGGCTGCCCCGGGGCGAGGAGCCCGATCCGGCGCTGCTGGAGCGGCTGGCGGCGTCCCTTCGCCTCGCCGCCGGCGGCACAACCGGCGACGGCGGCCTGCTGGGCGCCGAGGACCTGGTCCGGGAACTGGGTGAGGGGTGGGTGGCCGAGGAGGCCCTCGCCGTCGGGCTTTACGCGGTGCTGGCCACCGCCCCGGCAACGAAGGCGAAGGCGGCTGCCGCGGGGCCGGAGGAGCATTTTCGGGCGGCGATCGCCGTGGCCGTCAACCACAGCGGCGACAGCGATTCCACCGCCTCCATCGCGGGCAACATCCTGGGCGCCTACTACGGCGAGGAGTGCCTGCCGGCGGACTGGCTGGCGGCGCTTGAGGCGCCCGAGGTGATCCGCGGCATGGCCGCGCGGCTGGCGGCGGTTACGGGCGCCTGAGCGAAATGTTGTTGCAGGCTTCGCAGACATCCTCGGGGATGAGTCCGCGGCGCTGCAGCATCCCGAAGATCGCGCAGCCGAGGCAGAACCCGGCGAAAGCCTCCAGGGACGCGGCCACGATCAGGGCCGCGAGCAGGATCCAGGCGGCGGGGGCCAGACCGGCGGCGAGGAGGATGGCGGCGGTGGTGGACAGCGCCGCGCCGATGCCCTGGGCGAAGCGCTTCGGCGGTCCGGGGACCAGCCGCTTCTTGCCCAGCCACGGCGTCAGGACCTTGACCGAGAGGATGCCGAAGGGCGAGATCCGCGGGCCGAACAGCACACGCAGCCAGAAGCCTGCGGCGATGACCGCCAGCCCCCAGCCGAAGCCGGTCAGGAGCGTCGCGAGCGAGAGCAGCACCACGAGGGCGGCCGTGATCCGCGCGGAGTACTCGTTCACCGGATTCGGGAAGGCAAACACCTTGCCCCAGTCCACTCCGCCCCGCGGACCGGCGGCGGGAGTCTGTGCGGTGCCGTTCTCCGCGGTGCGGGCCTGTGCCGAGATCAGTTTGCTCATCACTCAAGGCTAGAAGCGGCCCCGGCCGGGACGAAATGATTGTTGCGCCGTGTGACCCCGGCTCAGCTGGCCGCGGCTACGTGGCCGCCCACCATCTGCAGGAACTCCCCCTCGGAGACCACCTCGATCCGCTGGCCGCGTTCATGCAGTTCCAGCACCCGGCGCGCCTTGCCGGTCAGCCGGCCCGAGCGCAGGTCTGCCGCGACGAAGCCGTCCCCCACCACCAGGACCGTGGTGCGGGCGGTGACGCGGCTCTCGGGCCGGGCGCCGCATTCGGCCGAACGCAGCTTTGCCTCGGGTCTCGGAATCGCCAGCTCCCCGGTGAACACCACGGTCTGCCCGAACAGCGGATGGCCCGGTTCTGCCCCGGCGTTGGGTTCCGGGTTCTCCCCCTCCTCCGGCCAGCCCGGCCGGAGGGGGCGGGACGCGGGCACCGGGCCCTGGCCGGCGGCCAGCGCCTCGAGCGCCGACCGGGTGGCCTTGGAGAGCGGGTCGCGGCGCGGGTCGAAGGCAGGCTGGCGGGACACGGCGAGGCCCAGCGAGAGGTAAAGCTCCGCAATGCTGGCGGCGCCGTTGCGGGCGGCGATGTCTATCAGGATGCCGGCGCACGCGCGCGCATCCTCGGCGGCGTCGTGGTGGTTCAGCAGCGGGACCCCGGCCTCCGCGGCGGCGTAGGGCAGCGAGTTGGACACCAGCGAGTAGCAGCGCCGGGACAGCATCACGGTGCAGACGTAGTCATAGGCTGGGCCGGCCAGGCCGGATACCTCCAGGCCGGACCGGATCACGCCCAGGTCGAAGGCGGCGTTGTGGGCGGCCAGGACGTCGTCGCCGATAAACGCGCCGATCTCCGGGAACAGCTCACCGAAGCGGGGAAGGCCGGCCACCTGCTCGGGCCGGATCCCGTGGATGCGGACGTTGTGGTGGTCGAAGGCGTCGTGGTTGGCGGGCGGGCGCATCAGCCAGGAGGCTTCCTCGACGACGACGCCGCCGCGCACCTTGCTCAGGCCGACGGCGCACGGCGAGCCGCGGAAGCCGTTCGCGGTCTCGAAGTCGATCGCCGTAAAGTCCAAACCCACGCTCCAACTTTAGCGCCGGAACGGGCACCGACCCGTCAAGTACCCTAGATAGGTGAACCTTTATACGCTGCACGACGCCGCCGTGACCACGCTCGCGGGCGCCGGACCGGTCCAGCCGCGCCTGTCCTCTCTCCTGCCCGACTGGCTCAACCCCCAGGTCTTCCTGGCCGACCCGGCCCTGGCGCCATGGGTTGTGCTGCTGGTCTGCGGCATCATTTTCGCCGAAACCGGCCTGCTGATCGGCTTTTTCCTGCCCGGCGATTCGATGCTGTTCACGGCCGGACTGCTCGTGGCGACAGACACGATCAAGTTCAACATCTGGGCGTTCGCCGCGCTGATTGTCGTTTCGGCGATCATCGGCAACCAGGCCGGCTACCTGATCGGTTCCAAGGCCGGTCCCGCCCTCTTCAACAAGCCGGACTCCAAGCTGTTCAAGCGTGAGAACGTGGAGAGCGCCCACGCGTTCTTCGAGAAGCACGGCGGCAAGGCGCTCATCCTGGCCCGCTTCGTCCCGATCATCCGGACCTTTGTGCCGGTGATCGTCGGCGTGGCCCAGATGAGCAAGCGCAAGTTCTTCCTCTACAACGTGGTCGGCGCCGTGCTGTGGGGCGGCGGCGTCACCCTGCTCGGTTACCTGCTGGGCGACAGCGTGCCGTGGGTGCGCAACAACCTCGACATCATCTTCATTGCGATCGTCCTGCTCTCCGTGGTCCCGATCGGCATTGAAGTGGTCCGCGGTTTCATCGCCCGGCGCCAGGCCGAGCAGTACGGCACCGACGTCGTGGAGGAGTTCATCGAGGAGCACGAGCCCGAGGAAGAGCGCAAGACCCCGTAACGCCTGCAGCTCCCCCGCCGGCCACGCCCTCCCGCTATCTGCCTGCCAGCGCCTCGACAATGGCCGGCAGCAGCGCCCGGAAGGCGTGGCCGCGGTGGCTGATGGCGTTTTTCTCTTCGGCGCTGAGTTCGGCGCAGCTGCGGTCCAGGCCGCTCGGCTGGAGCACCGGGTCGTAGCCGAAACCGCCCGCCCCGCGCGGCTCGCGTAGCAGCGTCCCTTCCAGCTGGCCGTACTCGACCACCTCACGGCCTTCGCCGGGCGCGGCACCGGGCACCGCCAGCGCCGCGGCGCAGACAAAGGCCGCTCCGCGGTATCCGTCCGGCACGTCGGCGAGCTGGTCCAGCAGCAGCCGCAGGTTCGCGGCGTCGTCCCCGTGCCGTCCGGCCCAGCGGGCCGAGAAGATCCCGGGCGCGCCGCCGAGGACGTCCACGGCCAGACCCGAGTCGTCGGCGATCGCGACGAGGCCGGTGGCCTCCGCCACCGCCCGGGCCTTGAGCAGCGAGTTCTCCGCGAAGGTCACCCCGGTTTCGACGACGTCGGGGGCCCCGACGGCGCCGGCGTCCACCACCTGCGTGTCGACGTCGAGCCCGGGCAACTGCCCGCGCAGCAGCTCCCGCAACTCCCGCAGCTTGCCTTGGTTGTGGGTGGCCAGGACCAGCACCGGGCGGGGCTGCCGGTCCGCCGTGGGGGCGCCGCTCACGGTGCCTCGGCCAGGGTTTCGCGCTGGATCGCGGCGAGCTGCTCGGTGCCCAGCAGGGCCAGGTCCAGCAGCTTGTTAAGCTCATCCCGGTCGAACGGGGCGCCCTCGGCGGTGCCCTGGACCTCCACGAACTTGCCTGAACCGGTCACCACAACGTTCATGTCGGTCTCGGCCCGGACGTCCTCCACGTACGGCAGGTCCAGCATCGGCACGCCGTCGATGATGCCCACCGAGACGGCCGCGATGGTGTCCACCAGCGGCTGGGCGTTGCGGGCGATCAGCTTGTTCTCCCGGGCGAAGCGGATCGCCTCGGCGAGCGCGACGTAGGCGCCGGTGATCGCCGCAGTGCGGGTGCCGCCGTCGGCCTGAAGGACGTCGCAGTCCAGCACGATCGTGTTTTCGCCGAGGGCCTTGGTGTCGATGATCGAGCGCAGCGAGCGGCCGATCAGCCGGGAAATCTCGTGTGTGCGGCCGCCGATCTTGCCCTTGACGGACTCCCGGGCGGAGCGGGTGTTGGTGGCCCGCGGCAGCATCGCGTATTCGGCCGTGACCCAGCCCCGGCCCTCGCCCTTGAGCCAGCGGGGCACACCCTCGGTCAGCGAGGCCGTGCAGAGCACCCGGGTGTTGCCGAACTCGATCAGCGCCGAGCCTTCGGCCTGCTTGGACCAGCCGCGGGTGATGCTGATCGGGCGGAGCTGGTCGGGGGTGCGGCCATCGGCGCGGATGACGGGGGCAGTGAGGGCTTCGGAAGTCATGCCTTCCAGCATATCGACTCGGCGCTGGGCTTCTCCCCCGGACCGCCGTTCAGAGGACTACAGCTCAGACGGTGTAGTGCACGCCCGCCACGGCGACGGCCACGTGCTGGCCGAAGACCTCCTTGGCTTCCGCCATCACCGTCGTCGGGGACGTCCAGACCGGGATGTGGGTCAGCAGCAGCCGCCGCGCCCCGGCAGCCACGGCGGCCTCGCCGGCACGTTTGCCGGTCAGGTGGACGTCCTTGATGCCGTCGTCGCGGCCCTCCTCGAACGCCGCCTCACAGAGGAACAGGTCGGCGTCGCGGGCTGCGTCCTCGAGGCCGCCGCAGGAGTCGGTGTCCCCCGAGTAGCTCAGCACCCGGGTGACCGGGGCGCCGTCCTTGTCCGGCTCGGTGACCTCCACCCGCAGGGCGTAGGCCTCCTCGACCGGGTGGTTCACCGCGAACGGGGTGACGGTGAACGGGCCCATGGTCACCGGCTTGCGCTCGGACCAGTTGCTGAAGTCGAATTCCTCGTGCATGCCCGGGTCCAGGTCCAGGCCGTAGGCGGTGGCCATCCGGTCCGCGGTCGCCGCCGGCCCCCAGACCGGGATCCGGCCCCGGCCCCAGCCGCCCGGCTTCCAGCGCACCGCGACGTGCAGCCCGCACAGGTCCATGCAGTGGTCCGGGTGCAGGTGGGTGAGGAAAATCCCGTCGATGTCCTCAAGGTCGGTGTACCGCTGGATCGCGCCGAGGGCGCCGCTGCCGAGGTCCAGCACGATCTTCCAGCTCCGCTCGCCGTCGTGCGCGGTCAGCAGGTAGCACGACGCCGGCGAGCCGGGACCGGGAAAGGACCCGGTACACCCCACGATGGTCAGCTTCACAGGCCGGACCCCCGCAGGCCGTTCAGCGGCGCCCCATTAGCGGAGACGAAGTTGGAGATGCGCGGCCGGTTCGCGCCGGCTTGGGCGGCGGCAATCATTTCCGGGGTGATCCGGGCGAGGCTGCCGGTGGGGTACTGCGCCGCGACATGGTCCACATGGCGCACGCTGAGCACCTCGGGGCCGAGGAAGCGGCGGGCGAGGTGCTCGAACTGCGCAGCGTCGCCGGTGGCGATGAAGTGGTGCTCGGGCGCGGTGCTGCCCGTGCGCTCCAGGCCGCGGGACGCGAGCGCCCGGTAAACGTCCTTGGCGGTCTCCTCGGCGCTGGAGACAAGGGTGACGTCCTCGCCCATGACATAGGAGATCACGCCGGTGAGCAGCGGGTAGTGCGTGCAGCCGAGCACCACGGTGTCCACCCCGGCGGCCTTGAGCGGCTCAAGGTATTCGCGGGCGACGGCGAGCAGCTCCGGGCCGGTGGTGATGCCGGCCTCCACGTAGGGCACAAACGCGGGGCAGGCCGCCGAGGTGATGTGCAGGTCCGGCGCCGCTGCGAAGGTGTCCTCGTAGGCGCGGGAACCGACGGTGGCCGAGGTGCCGATCACGCCGACCCGGCCGCTGCGGGTGGCCGCCACCGCGCGGCGCACGGCCGGCTGGATCACTTCGATGACCGGGATGCCGTACCGGGCTGTGTAGCGCTCCCGGGCGTCGCGGAGCACGGCGGCGGAGGCGGAGTTGCAGGCGATGGTGAGCAGCTTGACGCCGGAATCCACCAGCTCGTCCATCACGCCCAGGGCGTTGGCGCGGACCTCGGCGATGGGCAGCGGGCCGTAGGGACCGTGCGCGGTGTCGCCGACGTAGAGGATGGATTCGTTGGGCAGCTGGTCAATGATGGACCGCGCAACGGTGAGGCCGCCGACGCCGGAGTCGAAGACGCCGATCGGGCGCTCCCCCAGCCCGGCATTTCCGGTGCTGCCCGCTGCGGTCTCCGCCGCAGCAGACGCTGCCGGATCCGTGCTCGATGCTGAAGTCATGATTATTCGAGGATAGGGCTTCACTACAGGCGCGGCCATCACATTGTGTCGCGCAACTCGTGTCTGATGGGTCACACGGGCTCCCGGCGGTCGGCGCGGCGCGCGGAAACCCCCTGCCCTGTGATGCCGGTCCGCCGCTGCCTGCGCCGGTATGCTGTGGGCTCCGTCGGGAAATCGGCGGTGTTTGTCGCGCCCGCGGCGGACGCACCCGGCGAAGGGACCGCACATGGCATGCGACGGCTGCACGACGTCGTCAAAACTCGACTTCGATTTCAGCATGGCTTTCCAGCCGATCTACGACGCAGCAGCCGGCCGCGTCTGGGGCTACGAGGCGCTGGTCAGAGGAGTCTCGGGCGAGGGTGCCTTCAGCGTCCTGTCACGGGTCGCACCCGAGCAGAAGTACCGCTTCGACCAGGACTGCCGCGTCAAGGCCATCGAACTGGCGTCGCGGCTGTTTCCTGCTGGCGAGGATTTGATTCTCTCCATCAACTTCATGCCGAACGCGGTCTACGAACCGGCGGCCTGCCTGCGGGCGACGCTGGTCGCGGCACGGCGCTGCAATTTTCCGACGTCGTCGATCATGTTTGAGTTCACGGAGAACGAGGAGGTTTCCGACACCTCCCACCTCACCAACATCATCACCGAGTACCGCAAGCACGGGTTCACGACGGCCATCGACGACTTCGGGGCCGGTCATGCAGGGCTGGGGCTCCTGGTCGACTTCCAGCCGGATCTGATCAAGATTGATATGAAGCTGATCCGGGGAATCGATGCCAGCCCGGCGCGCCAGGCCGTCGTCGCCGGCATCATCGGAATCGCCGGGGAGCTCGGCATCACGGTCCTCGCCGAGGGCATCGAGACTGAAGCGGAGTACCTGGTCCTAAAGGACGCCGGCATCCGGCTGTTCCAGGGCTACTGGTTCGCAAAACCCGCCTTCGAGGAGCTTCCCCGGATACAGTCGGTGCCTGTTTCTGAGGTCACCGCGCCCGCGTAGCGCCCCTAGGCGTCGAGCGACGCCAGCATCGCCTGGACCAGGGATTCCTGCAGCCAGGTGGTGAAGTTGTAGACCAGTGCCAGGTAGCTTTCGACGTCCTCGGCCTGGGACCAGTCCTGCATCCGGTGGACGTGCTCGGCGTCGGCGTCGTCCCGGATGTCGAGGCGTTCGGCGAGCACCAGCCGGACGTCGTTGAGCGCCGTGGACCAGTGCCGGGCGTCCGCGGGCGTCAGCACCAGCTCGTCCTTGTCCAAGCCGAGCGCGGCGGCCTTCAGCGCGCCGATCTTGCCCTCGCGCAGCGAGCGCTCGGTGTAGCGGCGGAACTCGAGGGAGGCCTCGTCGTCGTCCTTCATCACATTGGGCAGCAGGCGCCGCAGGGCACGGTCGGACGGTTCGCGGGCCTCGCTGTCGAGCCCGACGAGCGCGGCCAGCGGATCCTGGTTGGGGCGTTCCTCCGGTTCCAGCATGGATATGACGTCATCGAAGAGGCTGCGCAGCAGGTCCCGTTCGGCCGGTTCCAGGTAGCCCGTGATGCCCTTGAGCCCGTATTTGAATGCCTTAGCCACGTTTTCCCTTGCCCTTGCCAGATCCGCTGCCGCCTCCGGCGCCGCCGCTGGCCTGCTCCACGGTGGCCCACAGGCCATAGCCGTGCATGGCGACCGCGTGCTGTTCCACCTGCTCCTTGCTGCCGTGCGCCACGATGGAACGGCCCTTCTTGTGCACCTCGAGCATCAGCTTGTTGGCCTTCGCCTCGGAGTAGCCGAAGTAGCTGCGGAACACGAAGCTCACATAGCTCATCAGGTTTACCGGATCATTCCAGATCACGAGGTTCCAGGGGATGTCCGGGGCGGTCAGCACGTCGGTTGACGCCGCTGTTCCGGTCTGGGTGCTCTCCTGGGTGTCAGGGCCGAGCGCAACGCTAAGGGTCATCTGTCCATTCTATGGGGCCGGTGGGCCCACGCCGGCGAGGGCCCCGCGGCGAAGCGAAGCGAGACGAGGGAGCCGGTGGGGACTAGAGTGAATTTGTGAGTACCTCTGCCGGCTGGGACCATCCCCGCACGTCCCTGTACACCGACCATTACGAACTGACCATGCTGCAGGCCGCGCTGCATTCGGGCGCCGCGCACCGCAAATCGGTGTTCGAGGCCTTCGCCCGGCGGCTGCCGGACGGGCGCCGCTACGGCATCGTGGCCGGCACCGGCCGGCTGCTGGAGGGGATCGCCGGTTTCCGCTTCGGCGACGCCGAGCTGGACTTCCTGCGCCGCACCAAGGTGGTCAACGAGGAAACCCTGGAGTACCTGGCGGACTTCTCCTTCTCCGGTGACATCTGGGGCTACGCCGAGGGCGAGGCCTACTTCCCCAACTCCCCCATCCTGATTGTCGAATCCACCTTCGCCGAGGCCTGCATCCTCGAGACCTACATCCTCTCGATCCTCAACCACGACAGCGCCATCGCCTCGGCCGCCTCCCGGATGATCACCGCCGCCGGCACCCGCCCCTGCGTCGAGATGGGCTCCCGCCGGACCCAGGAGGAATCCGCCGTCGCTGCCGCCAGGGCCGCCGTGATCGCCGGTTTCGACAGCACCTCCAACCTCGAGGCCGGCCGGCGCTACGGGATCAAAACGGTGGGCACGGCCGCCCATTCCTTCACCCTGCTGCACGACACCGAGCGCGAGGCGTTCGAGGCGCAGATCGCCTCCATGGGCGCCGGCACCGCGCTGCTCGTGGACACCTACGACGTCGAGGCGGCCGTCCGCACCGCCGTCGAACTGGCCGGCGACAAGCTCGGCGCGGTGCGCCTGGACTCCGGCGACCTGGTGGCCCAGGCCCAGTGGGTCCGGCAGCTCCTGGACGAACTCGGCAACGAAAACACCCGGATCATCGTCACCTCGGACCTGGACGAATTCGCCATTGCCGCCCTGCAGTCCGCCCCGGTGGACTCCTACGGGGTCGGCACCTCGCTGGTGACCGGCTCCGGCGCGCCGACGGCGAGCATGGTCTACAAGCTGGTCAGCCGCACCGACGACAACGGGGACTTCGTGGCGGTGGCCAAGGCGGCGAAGAACAAGACCAGCAAGGGCGGCCGGAAGTACGCCCTGCGCAAGCTCAACGAGCGCGGCACCGCCAGCCAGGAGATCGTCGGCGTCGGGCACCGCCCGGAAGACGACGGGAACGACCGGCCGCTGCTGCAACAGTTCATCAAGAACGGCGAGCTGCTGCCGGGCTGGACCGGCCCCGAGGGTGTGGTGCGGGCGCGGCAGCGCCACGCCGACACCATGCGGGAGCTCCCCGCCGTGGTCAACCGGCTCCAGCGCGGCGAGGCTGCCATCCCCACCATCTACGAGGAGGACTGAATGTCCCGTGCCCTGATCATCGTTGACGTGCAGAACGACTTCTGCGAGGGCGGGACGCTCCCGGTTGAGGGCGGGGCGGCCCTGGCCGCCGAGATCAGCGAATACGTCGACGCCCACCACGGCCAGTTCGACCACGTCGTGGCCACCCAGGACTGGCACATCGACCCGGGAGCGCACTTCTCGGAGCAGCCGGACTTCATCGACAGCTGGCCGCCGCACTGCGTCGCCGGCACCCGCGGCGCCGAGCTGCACCCGGACCTGGACACCGAGTACGTCCAGGCCTATTTCCGCAAGGGACAGTTCACCGCGGCCTACTCCGGCTTCGAGGGCCTGCTCGCCCCGGACGACGCCGTCCCCACCGGCGACCGCACACCGGGCTCCCTGCCCGTGGGCGGCGGCGACGCCGCCGGGACTTTCGCCGCGGACGAGGACGCCATCGGCCTGGACGACTGGCTGCAGAGCCACGACGTCGAGGAGGTGGTGGTCGTGGGGATCGCCACCGACCACTGCGTGAAAGCCACGGCGCTGGACGCCGTCCAGGCCGGCTACTCCGTCACCGTGCCGCGCGGGCTCACCGTGGGCATCGCCGAAGACCTCGACGACGCGTTCGCCGAGATGGAGCTGGGCGGCGTCGACCTGGCCTGAGCTCGTCGCACCTCCGCCCGCACAGTAGACTCGGAATCCTTGCCAGTAAACGCCTGACCGTAAAGCCCCGGAGTACACCATGAAGAAGATCCTGACCGTCCTGATCGCTGCCGGGACCCTGCTCGGCGCAGCCGCCTGCTCGGCCCCGAAGATGACCAGCGAGGAGACCTGCGCCCGCATCAAGACCATCACCGCCTCGCCCACCTCCAGTTCTGACAGGTTCGGCATGACCCGGCTGGCGAACCAGATCCGGCCCATCGAGGCGACCGCGTCCGAGGAACTGCAGGCCCCGCTGCAGTCGATCGTCGACTACCTCGACGAGTCCGCGAAGAAGGACCCGGACTCGGCCAAGCTCGAGGAGCTGAAGGCCAAGTACACCTCGGCCGGCCAGACCTTCTCACAGGCCTGCGGCGCCGCCCAGTAGCGGCGGACACACCAACGCACGAAAAAGGGACCGGTCACCCGGTCCCTTTTTCATGCCCTTTTCCTGCACCGCTACTTCCGGCCGATGAACCAGTCCTGAAGCTTCCGGAGCCGCGTCTGCAGCTGCTCCTCGTTGGCCTGCGCCACCGCCGGGCCGCCGCAGACGGTGCGGAGCTTGGTGTGGATGACGCCGTGCGGGGTGCCCGTCCGCGCGGACCAGGCCGCGACGTTTTTTGCCAGTTCGGTGCGCAGGTCCATCAGCAGCCGGTGGTCCGGCACGGCCGGCGCCGCCTCGGCCGCCGCACTCTGCGGCGCGCGCTTGTTCTTCCGGTTGAGCTGTTCGTGCTGGCGCTGGCGCAGCAGGGTGCCGACCTGTTCGGCGTCGAGCAGGCCAGGGATGCCGAGGAAGTCCAGCTCGTCCTCCGAGCCCACCTCGCCGCCGGTGCCGAACTCGCCGCCGTCGAAGAGCACGCGGTCGAAGGAGGCCTGCGAGTCGAGCGCCTCGAACTTACCCTTCATCAGAGTGTCGGAGGCCTTTTCCTCGCGGTTCGCCTCGTCCATCAGCGAGTCCTCGGGATTGAACAGGCCGTCGGCGTCTTCCTTCTCCGGACGGTCCAGGGCGTGGTCGCGTTCTGCCTCCATCGAGTTCGCCAGTGCCATCAGCTGCGGCACGGAGGGCAGGAACACCGACGCCGTCTCGCCGCGCTTGCGGGCACGCACGAAGCGGCCGACGGCCTGGGCGAAGAACAGCGGGGTGGAGGTCGAGGTCGCGTAGACGCCGACGGACAGGCGCGGGACGTCCACGCCTTCGGAGACCATCCGCACGGCCACCATCCAGCGCTTCTCGCCGGCGGAGAACTCCTCGATCTTGGACGAGGCCTTGGCGTCGTCGGAGAGGATGACCGTGGGTGACTCGCCGGTGATCCGCTTCAACTGCCCGGCGTAGGCGCGGGCGTCGTCGTGGTCGGTGGCGATGACCAGGCCGCCGGCGTCGGGCACGGTGCGCCGCACCTCGCTGAGCCGCTTGTCCGCCCCGGCGAGCACGGCCGGGATCCACTCGCCGGCCGGGTTCAGTGCCGTGCGCCAGGCCTGGGACGTGATGTCCTTGGTGACGGCGGCCTCGCCGAGGGAGGCGGCCATCTCGTCGCCGGCGCTGGTCCGCCAGCGCATCTGGCCCGAGTAGGCCATAAACATCACCGGCCGGACCACGTGGTCGCGGAGGGCCTTGCCGTAGCCGTAGGTGTAGTCGGCCTTGGACCGGCGGATGCCGTCGCGGTCCTCGGCGTACTCGACGAACGGGATCGGCGAGGTGTCCGAGCGGAACGGGGTACCCGTCAGGGACAGGCGCCGGGCCGCGGGATCGAAGGCCTCGCGCAGCCCGTCGCCCCAGGACAGCGCCTCGCCGCCGTGGTGGATTTCGTCCAGGATCACCAGCGTGCGCGCCGCCTCGGTCTTGGCCCGGTGCAGCATCGGCTTGCTGGCCACCTGCGCGTACGTGACCGCGACGCCGATGAAGCCCCGGCCGTGCTGGCCGTCGGCGTTCTTGAAGTTCGGGTCGATGGCGATGCCGACCTTCGCCGCGGCGTCGGCCCACTGGCGCTTGAGGTGGTCCGTCGGGGCCACAATGGTGACCCGGTTGACCACGCCGGCCTCGATCAGCATCGACGCCACCCGCAGCGCGAAGGTGGTCTTGCCGGCCCCCGGCGTGGCGACCGCGAGGAAGTCCCTGGGGTGGGTGCTGAAGTAGCTGTCGAGCGCTTCCTGCTGCCAGGCACGGAGTTTCGGCGCGGTGCCCCAGGCGGCCCGCTCGGGGTACGCCGGCGGCAGGACGGGCCCGCCAAAGAGTGTCTCAGTCACCTAGGACCCCTCCCTTCCGCGCACGTCAGCCGGTTCCGGAGAAACCCTAGTAAGCACAAAAACACCAATCTTTTTCGGATGAACCGGACTTCAGAAACCCAGGCAGCCGGTTTCTACCCGCGACGAATCCACGCCGCGCCGCGGGGGCCTTAGCGCGCAGGCCTTATTTGCCCGAGTCTCCGCCGTCGTTGCCCGGGCGGAGGCCCTCGTAGACCTCTTTGCACTCGGGGCAGACCGGGAACTTCTTCGGGTCGCGGCCGGGCGTCCACACCTTGCCGCAGAGGGCAATTACGGGCTCCCCCGACAGCGCGGATTCCATGATCTTTTCCTTGCGGACGTAGTGCGAGAAGCGCTCCCGGTCGCCCGGTTCAACTTCCTGCCGCAGTTCCTCGCGCTCAATGGTCGCCGTCGACGTCCCGGCTCCGGAGAGCTCACGCATCGGGTCGTTTTGGAGTGGATCCGTCATGCTGGTCATGCCACCCATCTTAGCCGCTGGATCCGACAGAATCGCGACGGCGGCATCGGCCGTCGGGCATTGGGGCCCCGTTAAAGGCCCTGCCAGCGCGGCTTGCTGTCATAGCTGTGCCGGTAGTAGTCGGCGAGTCGCAGCGAGGACGCCGCCGCCTCGTCCAGCAGGACGGTGACGTGCGGATGCAGTTGCAGGACCGAGGCCGGGCAGATGGCGGCCACAGGTCCCTCCACCATGTCCCGGACGGCCTGCGCCTTCTGCGCCCCGGTGGCGAGCAGGATCACATGCCGGGCTTCGAGGATGGTGCCCAGGCCCTGCGTGATGACATGGTGCGGCACCTCCGCCAGGGTAGTGAAAAAGCGGGCATTGTCACGCCGCGTCTGCTCCACCAGGGTCTTGATCCGGGTCCGCGAGGCCAGCGAGGACCCCGGCTCGTTGAAGCCGATGTGGCCGTCGGTGCCCAGCCCCAGCAGCTGCAGGTCCACTCCCCCGGCGGCCCGGAGGGCCTCTTCGAAGGCCCGGCAGGCTGCGGGAATGTCCGCGGCCTCCCCGTCGGGCCCCTGCACGTTCTCCGGGTCGATGTTCACCCGCCGGGTGAATTCGCGCAGGATGACTTCGCGGTAGGACCCGGGATGGCCGGCGGGGAGCCCCACGTACTCGTCCAGGCTGAAGGCCCGGACCCGGCTGAAGTCCAGGCCGCTCCGGTGCCGCTGCCCGAGCTCCTCGTACACCGGCAGCGGCGAGGATCCGGTGGCCAGGCCCAGGACGGCGTCGGGCTTGGCCCGCAGCAGTGCCTCGATCGCGTCCGCGGCGAGGGCGGCGATCGGCCGGCCGCCCGGAAGGATCACTACTTCCATGAACGGCAGGCTATCCCACTCCGGCCGTCCGAGCCCGGGCCCTCGGACCCGGTCAGCGGTTGACGGCCAGCTGGGCGAGCAGTTCGGGCGTGCGCGCGTCGAACCACCTACCGCCAAGGCGCACCCCGGTGACAAACAGGGCGAAGCCCAGGACCGGACCCACGCCCAGGCAGATCCAGCCCGGCACCGTGCCGCCGCCGGCGAGCTGCAGCGCCACCAGCGCCACCTCGGGGCTGACCAGGAGCAGCAGGACCGCCATGCCGCCGAACTGGACGGCCAGGGTCTGCGCAACGTTGCCCGGCGGCTTCTTGAAGGGGCTCTCGCCGGGCAGCGGCACCGGCATGGTGTAGCGAGCCGAGACCACCGAGGACAGCCCCAGGCCGGTGAACAGCACCCCCAGCGCCAGGCCCAGGATGCCGGGCAGCAGCGCCCACGTTCCGGTGAAGAACAACGGGAGGACGCTGAAGGACAGCACCACCGGCAGGGCGAACACCAGGCATGCGACGGCCCGTCCAAGCCTGTCGTGCAGGCCTCGCACACCGGCGGAGACGTGCAGCGCGAAGGCCGTGCTGTCGTAGGAGACGTCCGAGGAGATGGACCAGGCGAGCAGGAAGGCGGACAGCGGGCCGACGAACAGCAGGAGGCCGTAGAACCCCGACTGGCTGGCCTGGAACAGCAGCAGCACGGGCAGCAGCGGAACCACCACCAGCGCCCCGGCGTAGCGTGGATCGCGCAGCCAGTAGCTGAGCGAGCGGGCTACGATCGCGCCGGTCGGCGTGGCCGGAACAATCCCGAACAGCCCCAGGCCGGACGCCTTCTTTTTGGCGGTGCCCGCGTAGGGCGGAGTGACGAGTGCCCGCTGCAGCAGCACCTTCCAGCACAGCGCCAGCCCGGCCAGGCTGGCGACGGCGATGAGCAGCTTGAGCGCCGCGGGACCGTAGTGGCCGGCGGCGAGCTCCCCGCCCAGGGCCCAGGCCGCTCCGGCGGGGGTCCACTCCAGGAACCGGGCGAGGTCCCCCATAAAGCCCGCGGATCCGGCGATCCCGCGGGCGACGCCGGCCACGATCGGGCCCATCAGCACCAGCGGGATCAGGAACGCTACCCCGCTGACGTCCCTGAACCGCCGCGACGTGGCCAGGCCCGCCGTGCCGGCCGTGACCACCTTGGAAAGCACCACGCAGGTCAGCACCCCAAGGACCGCGCCGGCCAGGGCACCGGCGGCGGCCGGGAACCCCCGCGACCAGGTGCCCACGGTGGCCAGCGCCACGAGCGCCGTCGACGCTCCGGGGATGCCGATCAGCCCGGCCAGGGCCAGGCCCGCGAGCAGCTGCGGCACCGGCACGGCGAAGGTCGTAAAGCGGGCGGGGTCCAGTGTCAGGTCGGCCGCGGAGGCCACAATCGGGATGACCGCCCAGCCCAGCACCGCGGCGGCGCCGCCCAGCACCACCACCGTCTGCGCCGTGGCGACGTCGGCCTGGCGCAGGAGCAGCAGCCCCGCGACGCCGACGCCGACGATGCCGAGGGCGTACAGGGTCCCGATGGCCAGGCCCACCAGCTGCCAGGGGCTGCGCCTGAGGCTGTTGCGCAGCAGCGTGAGCTTGAGCCTCAGAAGGTGCGCAACCATTCGAGCCCTTCCGCGTGGCTGCGGCCGCCGACCAGCTCGACGAACCGGTCCTCCAGCGACTGGCCGGCCCGCACCTCGTCAACGCGGCCCGCGGCCAGCACCCGGCCGCCCGCCACCACCGCGACGTGGTCGCACATCCGCTGGACAAGATCCATCACATGGCTGGAGACGATCACGGTGCCGCCGGAGGCGACGTAGCGGTCCAGGATGTCACGGATATTGGCCGCGGAGACCGGATCCACCGATTCGAACGGCTCGTCCAGCACCAGCAGCCGCGGGGCGTGGATCAGGGCCGAGGCCAGGGCGATCTTCTTGGTCATGCCGGCGGAGTAGTCCACCACCAGTGTGCCGGCGTCCTGGCTGAGGTCCAGGGCGGCGAGCAGCTCGGCGACCCGCGACGCCACCACGTCCCGCTCCATGCCGCGCAGCAGGCCCGCGTAGCTGACCAGTTGCTCACCGGTCAGCCGGTCGAAAAGACGGACCCCGTCCGGCAGCACGCCCATCAGTTTCTTGGCCTGCAGCGGGTGCTGCCAGACATCCACCCCGTGGACCAGGGCGGTGCCGAAGTCCGGCCGCAGCAGCCCGGTCGCCATCGAGAGTGTGGTGGTCTTGCCGGCGCCGTTGGGCCCGACGATCCCGTAGAAGGAGCCCGCCGGCACGTCGAGGCTGATGCCGTCGACGGCGATCTTGGTGCCGAAGCGTTTGGCCAGCCCTCGCAGGGCGAGCGCCGGAACGGGCGGTTGCTCGAAAGTCATGTCGTTAGACTAACCGCCGCGGCGCCTAGAACGTATGACGCGGGATCGCCCGTTCGTACTGCGGCGGCCAGGCCAGCTCGTGGCCCAGCTCGAAGGCCGCCCGCAGCCACCAGTGCGGGTCCCGCAGCGCGGCCCGGGCGATGAAGACGCCGTCGGCCTGCCCGGTGGCCACCGCGTGCTCGGCCTGGCCCGCGGAGGTCAGCAGCCCCACGGTGCCGGTGCGGATTCCGGCTTCGCGCCGGATCCGGGCGCTGAAGCCGGTCTGGTAGCCGGGGCCCACCGGAATCGACTGGTGGGCAACGGCCCCGCCGCTGGAGACGTCCACGAGGTCCACCCCGTGCTCGCCCGCCGCCCGGGCCAGCCGCACCGAGGCCTCGGCGTCGATGCCGCCCTCGGCCCAGTCGGAGGCGGAGATACGCAGCAGCAGCGGCATGGAATCGGGGATGACGGTCCGCACGGCGTCAATGACGGCCAGGGTCAACCGGTTGCGGCCCTGCTCATTCCCGCCCCAGCTGTCCGTGCGGTCGTTGACCAGCGGGCTCTGGAACTGGTGCAGCAGGTAGCCGTGGGCGCCATGGATCTCGATGGTGTCGAAACCGGCGCCGACCGCGCGGACGGCGGCGGCGGCGAAGTCGGCGATCACGCCGTCGATCTCCTCCTCCGTCATGGCCGACGGCGGTGCGTAGCCGTCGAAGGCCCCGGTGCCAGGGCCGACCGTGCTCCAGCCGCCGTCGGAGGCCGGGACCGTACCGCTCGTGCCCGAGAACGGCCAGTAGGAAGAGGCTTTGCGTCCGGCATGGGCGAGCTGGGTGCCGA
Source organism: Arthrobacter sp. SlRoot2-15 (assembly GCF_059739345.1). Taxonomy (NCBI): domain Bacteria; kingdom Bacillati; phylum Actinomycetota; class Actinomycetes; order Micrococcales; family Micrococcaceae; genus Arthrobacter; species Arthrobacter sp. SlRoot2-15. Next base: position 3,148,922 of record NZ_AP046058.1, on the reverse strand, counting down.
TCTTAGCGTTGGCCGAGCCATGGCGGTGCACGAACGTCACGATCCGCGCCCAGGCCTCGGCCTGGGAGTCGTTGTACAGGCCGGCATCCCGCGGGCTGATCCGGCCCGCGGCGTTGACGGCGGCGGCCTCGGTCAGGATCAGGGCCGCTCCCCCGGTGGCAAACGAGCCGAGGTGCATCAGGTGCCAGTCATTGGGCACCCCCTCGCCGGTCTCCGGCTCGCAGCTGTACTGGCACATCGGCGAAACCCAGCCGCGGTGCTCCAGCCGCAGCGAGCGCAGCTCCAGCGGGTTGAACAGGGCCGACCCCACTAGAACAGCACCCGGGCGAGGTTCTGACGGGCCTTGGCGACGCGCCCGTCCGAGGTCCCCACGACGTCGAAGAGCTCCAGCAGGCGCACCCGGGCGGTTTCGCGGGCGGGTCCGAAGTTCCGGCCGATGAACGCCACAATCCGGCCCAGTCCGTCCTCGACGTGGCCGCCGGCGATGTCCAGGTCGGCGACGGCCAGCTGGGCCTCGAGGTTGTCCGGATCTTCGGCCGCGCGGCCGCGGAGCGCGTCCGTTTCGGCGGCGGACAGCGCCTGCAGCCGGCCCATCAGCTCAACCTGGGCCAGGCCGGCCTTGGCCTCGGCGTCGGCCGGCATCTCGGTCAGCGCCTGCCGGTAGGCCGCCGCGGCGCCGGCGTAGTCGCCGGCCTCGATCGCGTCGAATGCCTTCTGGTGCAGCGGCGGCAGCGGAGGAGCCTCGGGCTCGGCCGCGCCGGAGCCGGCTCCGATCCGGCCGGTCACCCCGTTGGCGGCGGCCACCTTGAGGAGTTCATCGAACAGGCTGCGGACCTGCTGTTCGTCCGCCCCGCCCTGGAACAGCGGCACCGGCTGGCCCTTGACCAGGGCGACGGCGGTCGGAACAGCCTGGACCTGGAAGGCCTGCGCAAGCTGGGGGAAGGCGTCGATGTCGGCGGCGCCCAGGACCAGCCGGCCCTCGTAGCCCTCCACGATCTGCTCCAGCGCATCGACCAGCTGGGCGGAGCCGGGCGAGTAGCCGGCCCAGAGGGCAATTACCACGGGGACCTTGGCTGAGAGGTCCACGAGTTCCTGGAAGTTGGCCTCTGTGACGTCCACCCGCAGCGGCGCGACGGCGCCGTCCTGGGCCCCGGCAGCGGGACCGGTTCCGGGGGCGGGCTGCTGTCCGGGGCCCGCCGGCGGGGCGGGCCGCTGTTTCAGCGAGGAAAGGTCGACGGCGCCCCGCAGGTTGAGCGGGTTGGCGGCAGCTGGCGGGACCGGGCGGGAAGCGGGCGAAGTCATAGCTCCACTCTATCCACTACGCCCCGAGCAGCAACGACGGAAGCAGCAACGACCGGGCCGCGGTGGCGGCCCGGTCGTTGGTCCTGCTGTGTCTACTGCGTTGGCCACCGGCGCGGCGGCCCCCGGCGGGGCTACTTAAACTTGGCCCCCACCAGGCCGCGGGTGGCGGCGACCAGCTTCATCGGGTCCTTGGAACCGGCCGGCGGCACATAGACGGCCACGGATTCGGCGAAGTTCAGGACCATGCCGGTGCTGGTGTCCTTGCCCCCGGCGAGGGCCGCCGCGTCGTCGCCGATCGTCAGCTTGTCACCGGAGTTCTTGGGCGTGCCGTCGAAGGCGAAGTTCAGCCGGCCCAGGACCAGCGCGCCGCCGTCGGCGGTGCGGAACACTACGGTGTTCTCCGGAGCAACCTTGTGGCTGAAGGCGAAGGTGCCATTCGCCCCGGAGTTCACCACGTCGTTCTGGTAGGCCAGGGTGTCCGCGATGTACGGCGAGGACTGTCCTTCGGCCAGCTTGTCCTTGAAGGCCGAGTCGGCGGAGGACAGGCGGTCGCCCAGCCCCGCGAGCGCTTCCTCGCCGCTGTACAGCAGCCCGGACTTGTCCGAGGGCGCCAGGGTTTCGGTGCCCCCGCGGTTGATGCCCGGGAAGGTGGTGCCCGGCTGCAGCGGGGTGGCCTCGACGAGCTTGTAGTTCTCCCGGGGGGAGGCCTGCACCAGGGTCAGCAACTGCGGGACGACGTTGCCGTCACCCTGTGTCACGGCCATCACGGAGCGCGGCCATTCGCGCTTGTTGCTCACCACGGTTGTCAGGAGCTTGGTGGAGCGCACCGGCATCCGGGGCTCGTAGCTGCCCACCTGGGCGCGGATCTTGTAGTTCTGGGTGCGCACGTCCAGCTCCGAGCCTGCCACCCGGGGCGCCAGCTTGGCGGCGTCCTTGGCGGCGTCGCCGGCGTCGACCGCGCCGCCGACCTGTTCGAGGATACGGCGGAACTGGGCATCCAGCAGCACCGGGGTGCCGGCACCCTTGGCCGCGGCCGAGGAGCCGCTCGGTGCCGGCGAGGGAGCCTGGCTGGCCTGCGCCGCGACGCCGGTGCCGGCGACCGCGGCGGCGGTCAGCAGGGCGACTGCGGCGCCGGTAGCGCGGCGGGCGGCGGGGGCAACCCGGTTCTCGGTGACGCCGCGGTCGGCGGCGCCCTCCGGGGCCCGCGCACCGCCGGCGTTGCGGGCCTTGGCCCGGGCAATTGCCTGGGCGCGGGCGCGGCGGGCGAAGAGGCTGCCCTGGCGGGGGGCGCCCGTTCCGGCGGAGTCGTCGTCGTCGGTGGCGCCGCGCTTGGGCTTGAGCAGCAGCAGTGCCGCGCCGGCCAGGATCAGCAGCCCCCCGAGCACCATCAGCGGGATGGCCCACGGGGTGGACGTGTCATTCGGGAACGTCATCGAGATCGAGGACGGCGCCGGCTTGGTGCCGTCGGAGGCCAGCAGCAGGGACCAGTCGCCGTCAGCCGGCGGGGTCCACGAGTAGTTCAGCTCGCCGTTGGCGTTCTCGGTCGTCACCCAGAGGTCCGAGCCTGCCGGGGATGGTGCCGTGGCTTCGCCGTCGGCGTGCTTGAGCTGCAGTGCCTTGCCGTCGTCCGAGACGCCGGTGACGGTGTTGTGAGCGGTCTTCCCGACCCACGCGTCGACGTCATCCGGGCGGCCGGACGCGAGGGTGAAGTTACCCTCGCCCTTGACCGTGATCTTTACCGTGCCGCCGTGCAGGGTGCGCAGCTTCTCGTCGATGACGGTCAACGGGGCGGCGGTCCCGCCGGCGGGCGCGACGGCGGTGACGGTTGCGGGCGGGGCCCACACCGTCTTCTGGCCGACGCCGGCCAGCAGTGTCAGGAGGCCGAGCAGCACTAGTGCAACTGCAGTCTTGAAACGCAAAATATTACCTATCATCAGCGGACACGTAGCTTTAACAGTAACCGTTTTGTTACCTGCGAGTCAGATCGAGCGCCGTTCCGGTCCCTGCCCGGGACCCCTCCGGCCCCGCCGACCCGCCGTATGACAAGGCTGCTGATAGTGTTTGCGGTGATCGTCACACCCGGCCCGCAACCGCGGAGTTGCAGGGAAATACCAGAGAAAAAGGGCATTCAACGCAGTGACTGAACCCACGGATCCGTCCCCCTCGGGACACGCAGCCACCCAGGAATCCGGTAGCCAGCCACGCGGCCCGCTCGAGCCGGCCCCGCAGCACTCCGCCCCGCGGGCAGCCGCGGCCGGCTTCCTGATCTCGATGGCACGGCGCCTGCGCCAGCCGCTCCCCGGAGCCCAGCCGCGGCTGCGGTTCGAGATGCCCCCCGAGCAGGAGGAGTCCGAATCCGGCGCCGACAGCGGGAACACCGCGCGCTTCGGCGACCCGGGGCCCCGGATGTCAGCGCAGCACCCGCTCTATGTCGGCTTTTTGGGCACGGTCGGTGTCGGCGCCGCGCTGCTGGTGTACTGGATCGGCTCCCACACCACCCAGCTGCTGCTCTGGATCGTGACCGCACTCTTTATTGCCCTCGGCCTGGATCCGGTGGTCCGCTGGCTCGAGGGCCGGAAGGTGCCGCGTCCGGCGGGCATCCTGGTCTCGGTCGCCGTCCTGGCCCTGGCCGTCGCGGGCTTCTTCGCCGTCCTGATCCCCACGATCGTCCAGCAGGTGACGCAAATCGTGCAGGAGGCACCGCGCTGGGTCCAGGATTTCATCGACTCCGATTTCTTCCGCACGCTCGACAACCAGTTCGGCGTGCGTGAACGCATCAGCCAGGAACTCGAGAAGTTCGTCAACAACCCGGACGCCATGGGCGGCATCTTCGGCGGCGTTGTGGGCTTCGGTTCCACCGTGGCGAACGGCCTGTTCGGCGCCCTCATCGTCCTGGTCCTGAGCCTCTACTTCCTCTCAGCCATGCCGTCCATGAAGAAGTGGGGCTACCGGCTGGCGCCGCGCTCCCGCCGCGCCCGGGTCGAGGCGCTGTCCGAGGAGATCACCGGCTCCGTCGGCAACTACGTCATCGGCCAGGTCTGCGTGGCGCTGCTGAACGCCACTTTCGCCTTCATTGTGATGTCGATTGTGGGTGTCCCGTTCGCGGTGCTGCTCGCGTTTGTGGTGGCCCTGCTGGCCTTCATTCCGCTGGTGGGCGGCATGATCGCCGGCGTCCTAGTGACCCTGATCGCGCTCACCGCGGGCTGGCAGACGGCCGTGGTGTTCGCGATCTGCTACTTCGCCTACCTCCAGTTCGAGGCCTACTTCATCTCCCCGCGCATTATGCAGAAGGCCGTCGCGGTGCCCGGCGCGGTGGCCGTGATCTCGGTCATCGCCGGCGGCAGCCTGCTCGGCGTGCTCGGCGCCCTGATCGCCATCCCGACGGCGGCGGCGATCATGCTGCTGGTAAAGGAAATCTTCATCGTGCGCCAGGACAAGCACTAGGGTTTTTCGCGCCGGAAACGGACAGCCGCTGCGTGGATCCACGCAGCGGCTGTCCGTTTCTGCAGCGTTTTCCCGGCGTCAGGCGTGCGCGGTGGCGACCGGGCCGTCCCATTCCTCGGGCAGCGCCGCAGCCGCCCCGCCCGGCAGCACCTCGGCCACGATCTCGTTGAGCACCCGGCCGGCGTACTTCTCGCCCACCCAGAGGTGCTTGGCGCCGTCAACGCCCACGACGTCGGCCTGCGGCACCAGGGCGAAGCGTTCCGCGGCGGCCGCGGGCTGGAGGTAGTCGTCGTGTTCGGGGACCAGGACCTTCAGCGGCTTGCCGGCGGCGGCCCATTCCTTGAGGTGCACGTCCGTGGCCCGGTGCAGCGGCGGCGAGAGCAGGATGGCGCCCTCGATCTCCGCGGCCACCGGCTCCGTGGCGCCGTACATCAGGGCCAGCTCGGTGCCGAAGGACCAGCCGACCAGCCAGCGGTTGGGCAGTCCGCGCTCGACGGCGAAGCGGACCGCCGCCTCGACGTCGAGCCGCTCGCCGATGCCTTCCTCGAAGCTGCCCTGGCTGGTCCCCCGCGGCGAGGAGGTTCCCCGGGTGTTGAACCGGAGCACCGCAATGCCGGCGAGGGCGGGCAGCCGGTAGGAGGCCTTGCGGTAGACGTGGGAGTCCATGAAGCCGCCGTGGGTCGGCAGCGGGTGCAGGGTAATCAGGGTGGCCTTGATCTCGCCGTACTCCGGAACGGCGAGCTCGCCGACCAGCCGGTGGCCGTCCCCGGTGCGCAGTTCCACGTTCTCCCGGCGGGCCGGGAGCACGGTTGAGGCACGGATGGCGGTGGGCGCGGAGGGCTGGCTGAACACGTAGGACGCCGGGTCGAAAGTCATGCCCCCAGCTTAGCGAAACCGCCCGGCGGCCATGGCCCACTGAGCGGGTCAGCGGAGCGGGTCAGCGGTAACGGTAGCTGCGCGAGGTCCAGCAGTTGGAGTGCCAGTGCCGCCGCTCGGCGAGGCCCGCGGCCGCCCCGAAGATGTGGTCCTCGGACCAGACCACCAGATGCGCGGTGCCCGGCGTCACGGCCGTGAAGCAGCCGGGACAGATGTAGGTCTTCCCGGCCCGGCTGGCGGAGATCGAACGGACCATCCACTCCCCGTCGGGGGCGCTCTCCCGCCGCGCGATCCCGGTGCGGGCGCGTTCCAGGTCCAGTTCCGGCGCGGGACCGGCGGCGTGCTTGCCGGCCGCCGTCCGTCCGGCCCGGCCGGAGGGGGCCTTCCCTGATGCGGATCGGCGGGGTCGGTTGGAACGGGGCATGGTTCCATTCTGCCCCAGCCCGGGTGCCCGTTGTCCCCGCAGGCGGTAGTGTTGACCGGGTGCGTTTAGTCATAGCCCGTTGCTCCGTTGATTATGTCGGCCGGCTCAAAGCCCATCTCCCGCTCGCCACCCGGCTGCTGCTGGTCAAGGCCGACGGCTCGGTTCTGGTCCACTCTGACGGCGGATCCTACAAGCCGCTCAACTGGATGAGCCCGCCGGCGCGCCTGAGCGTCTCCACCCCGGACGAGGTCGACGTCGAAGTCGGTGTTATCGAGCAGTGGACCGTGCAGTCCGCGAAGACGGACGACCGGCTGATCATCAACATCCACGAGCAGCTTCACGACACCTCCCACGAGCTGGGCCAGGACCCCGGACTGATCAAGGACGGGGTCGAGGCGGACCTGCAGCGGCTGCTGGCCGAGCAGATCGAGACCCTCGGGGCCGGCTTCTCGCTGATCCGCCGCGAGTACTTCACCGCGATCGGCCCGGTGGACATCCTGGCCCGCGACGCCAGCGGCGGCACCGTCGCCATCGAACTCAAGCGGCGCGGGGACATCGACGGCGTCGAGCAGCTCACCCGCTACCTGGAGCTCCTGAACCGCGATCCCCTGCTGGCGCCCGTGCGCGGGATCTTTGCCGCCCAGCAGATCAAGCCGCAGGCGAAGGTGCTGGCGAACGACCGCGGCATCGACTGCGTCACGCTGGACTACGACGCCATGCGCGGCGTCGACGACAGCGAGTCCAGGCTCTTCTAGGGCCCGGTTTTTCCAAGGCCCGGCACCGGACGCCCCCTAGACTCTGACCATGAATCCCGCACCGGCCGGCCGGCAGCTCCTGTTTGGCACGGTCGTCAGCGACGGGGCCCTGCAGGAGGACGCGGTCGTGGCCGTCGACGGCGGCCGGATCGCCTACGCCGGCCCGGCGGCTGGGTTCCCCGGGGCCGCCGGCTTCGCCGACGCCCCCGCGGTGCCCCTTCCGTCCGGCGCCCTGATCCTGCCAGGCCTGGTGGACCTGCACTGCCACGGCGCGTACGGCGGCGACTTTCCCAGTGGCGGCGAGGCCGCGGCGAGGCGGGCGATCGATTTCCTGCACCGCTCCGGCACCACGACGCTGCTGGCGAGCCTGGTCACCGCCGCGCCGGAGTCACTGCTGCGCGCGATTGCCGTGCACGCCCGGTTGGCCGGGGAGGGGCTGCTGGCCGGTATCCATCTGGAGGGCCCGTTCCTCTCGGCGGCCCGGTGCGGCGCCCAGGACCCCGCCTTCCTGCGTGACCCCGATCCGGATCTCCTGGCCGAGCTGCTCGGCGCCGCCCGCGGCACGCTTGCCGTCATGACCTTCGCCCCGGAACTTGCCGGCGCGGACGGCCTGGTCCGGCTGCTCGCCGGGCAGGGAGTGGTTCCCTCGCTCGGGCACACCGACTGCGACGACGCCACGGCGGCCGCCGCGCTGCAGCTGGCTGCCGAGGCCCTGCGGGGGTCCCCCGGCGGCCGGCGGCCCACCGTCACCCACCTCTTCAACGCCATGCCGCCCCTGCACCACCGGGCACCCGGACCCGTCGCGGCGTGCCTGCGCGGCGCGGCGGCCGGCCGGGCGGTCCTGGAACTTGTCGCCGACGGCACGCATCTGGATCCGGTGGTCGTGGCCACGGTGTTCCAGCTGGCCGGGGCGGCCAACATTGCGCTCGTGACCGACTCCATGGCGGCAGCCGGGCTGCCCGACGGCGGCTACACCCTGGGCGGCTCCGCCGTCACGGTCGCGGACGGCGTCGCCCGCCTCGATGCCGGCGGGGCCCTCGCCGGCGGCACCGCCACACTGCTCGAGGTCGTGCGGCGCACCGTGGCCGCCGGCGTGCCGCTGCCCGACGCCGTCCGCTCCGCCACCGCGGTCCCGGCCGCCGTCCTCGGCCTGTCCGGCGAGCTCGGCTCGCTCCGGCCGGGGCTGCGCGCCGACGCCGTCGTCGTCAATTCCCGCCTGGACCTTTACCGCGTAATGCGCGGCGGGGAATGGCTGGCGCCGCTTTCCTAATGTCCGGTTCCTGCCGGTTCGCCGCACCATTGCACCCCACCAATGCACCCGCATTCCACCCCGGCGGCGGCGTTCATGCACTCTTTAGATAAAATTTCGCTCAATAATGCGCCGGGCCCGTTGACCTGACGGGAGGGGCATGAAATTCTTATAGGAGTCTTTGTGTAGGTGTTTTTCATGCTCGCAAGACATGTTGCGAGCGCGAAGCTCCTGCCGCCCAGGCCCGGGTAATCCGGGCGGAAGCCAAGGTTCTTCTCGCAGAGTGACCAAGTCCGGTGCAAAGTGCGCCGGATTTCTTCAAGATCCACCATGAGGAGAATTAAATGGCACAGGGAACCGTCAAGTGGTTCAACGCTGAAAAGGGCTTCGGCTTCATCACCCCGGATGACTCCGACGGCGATGTCTTCGTTCACTACTCCGAGATCCAGACCGGCGGCTTCAAGACCCTCGACGAGAACCAGCGGGTTCAGTTCGAGATCGGCCAGGGCGCCAAGGGCCCCCAGGCTACCGGCGTCACGCTGGTCTAGTCTCCCCCGGCAGGCCCGCCCCAGGGCGGCCCGCTAAAGAATGATCCCCGGCGAAATCGCCGGGGATCATTTTTTGTTATTGTCCGCTGCGGAATTCTTCAGCCCGTCCGGGGGCGCCGCGCGCGGACCCGAATTGCACCGGCCTGAATGCATATTCCGGCCTGGTAAAGCTCTGCGGAAATTTCTTTAGCGCACCAGCGTCCGGAGCAGGCGCGCGCTCTGCCGCACCGAAAGGTCCGGCAGATAGGCGCGGCTCAACGCCCGCCCCATGGCCGGCAGCTGCAGCGGATCCTGGTAGTACAGATAGAGGGTGCGGTATTCCGGTTTGAACCGCGATTTGAACGTGGCCAGCGAGCGGAATCCGTACACCGGTTCCAGCGCCCGGCCCACCACGTCGAGGATTCCGGCCAGCCCCTCCCCCGCTTTCGGTCCGTCCCCGCTCTCGCCCCGGGCCTCGTCCCTGGCCTCGTCGCGGGCCAGCGGCGAACCCGAGAGCGAGATGAACTCCACCGAATCGCGCAGTTCCAACACGGCGGAAGCGATCAGGAACTCCATCACCCCGGGAAAGGCATCCCCGCGCCGGCGCATGAAGTCCAGGGTCCAGCTGACCAGGGTGCCGGCGTCGTACACCGGCAGCCAGCTGGTGACGCCGTGCACACGGCCCTCGGCGTCCACGGCGAGGCAGCACAGTACCTCGTCGTCTTCGAGTTCGTCCAGGCCGCCCAGGGTGAACCCCATTTCCGGGACGGACTTCTGCGCGGCCCACTCTTCCGAGACCTCACTCAACTGGGCGCGCAGCGAAGGCGAAAACTCGCTGTAGCGGCCCCAGACAGCCTCGACGCCGGTCTTGGTGGCGCGGTTCAGCGCGGTCCGCACGTTTTGCCACTCCTTGCCCTTGAAGGTGAGCTCCCGCAGGCCCAGCCGGGTCTCCTGCGCCACGGCGAGACGGCGGTAGCCCCGCGCCTGGAGCATAGGCCAGAGCTCATCGGTGCAGGAATAGAAGCACGGGATGAGGGCGTGCTCGGCGCAGTACGCCAGGAACTGCGCCGCCGTGTCCTCGCGGTTCTCCGCCGGACCGAGCGGGCCGCCCAGGGTCAGCGCCACGTTGCCGTGCTGCTGGTAGGCCACCGCCCCGCGCCGGCCTTCGCTGAACCAGTACTTGTTCGGTTCCCACAGCGCCATCCAGGACAGCGATTCGCCGCCCTGAACGATCAGCCGGCGCGCCACCTCCCGGTCCCCGGTTCCGGCATCAGTGCCGTGGTGCCGGCGCAGCAGCACGAGCCAAACCCCGGCCAGCGCCACCACCCAGAACACAATCCCCGAGAAGGCGAACAGGAACGCCTCGACGGCGTCGCGGTCCTGGAAGACACGGCTGTAGGTGCCGGGGATGGGCAACGGCAGGTACTGCCGGGCGAGCTCGGCGGCGAGGCCCAGCCAGCCGCCGCGCTCCAGGCCGCCGGCGGCAAGCCAGGCGGCGGTGTAGCCGCCTGCGAGCACCACGAAGGTCCCGCCGACCGCGACGGCGAGGATCCGTCGGGCGCGCCGTGTGGTTTCCACCCGGAACAGGCGCCGGTAGGCAAAAAGCAGCAGCACCAGGGCCAGCGGCACGGCAACCAGCGGCAGCACATGGACGAATCCGGAACCCATCACCGCCGTGTGCGGCCGGTTGGGGTAGTGCGGGATCCTGGCGAACAGCGCCAGGTAGACCGTGGACAGCGCGGTGACCCCCAGCTGGACCAGGACGGCGATGCGCAGGGCCAGCCGGCGCCCGTGCCGCATGCCGTCGGCGCAGATCAGCAGCAGCACCACGGGGACCACGGCCAGCGCCAGCCCCAGCGGCCCGGCGAAGCCTGCCCGTCCGGCTTCAAGGCAGTTGACGTCGACGGTGCCGCCGCAATTCTGCTCCAGCTGGTTCAGGGTGGGCAGCGGGTTGAGCACGACGTCGCGCAGCAGCGCGAGCGGTCCGGTGGGGGTGCGCACGGCCGCGGTCAGGATGGGCCCGACGGCGAAAATCGCCACCGTCAGGGCCAGCAGGTTGCGCGTCTCGCGGCCGGTGGAGCGGTGGCGGTGCAGCGTGCCCTTGTCCCCCTGCAGCCACCAGCCCGCCATCAGGCCAGCCAGCGCGCCCGCCAGACCCACCACGGTTTCCGGATGGCCCACGTAGAGGACCAGCAGCAGGGCCGTTGACACCACGGCCGTCCGCAGCCGGCGCTGCCAGAGGGTTGGCAGCAGCCCGCAGGCCGCCAGGGTGACCGCCAGGATGGCCGCGTACGGCCCGATCAGCCCGGCGTCCACCATCAGCCCGAGCCAGCCGTCCCCGGCGTAGCGGGCGAGCTGGGTCAGAAGCAGGAAGAGCGTCACGGCCGCAAACTGCCCGGCGAAGAAGAACACGGCGGTGCGGAGCGGGCCCAGCTGCCGCTCCGCAATCCCCAGCAGGCCGAGGATCATCAGGGACGCGGCCAGGTAGGCCAAGGGATTGGTCGCGAAGAACGGCGAGGTGAACATGGTCCACCAGCGGCCGGCCTGGAGGCCCTGGGCGCTGACCGAGGCGAAGTCGAGCAGGGACTCCGGCGGGCCTTCCAGGAAGCTGCCTGTGGCAGCCCCGGTGGCCAGGAAGGCCGCGAGCACGAACAGGGTGAAGGGAACCTGGCGGAAGTGGTGCCAGATGCTGCGGAGGCCCGTCATGGCTTGATCCCCCAGCGGCCGGCGAGAAACTCCAGGCCCCCCGGCATGCCCTTGGACGCGGCTTCCCAGGAGTGCCCAGCGTTGGGAATCCGATGGGCCTCCACGGTGAAGCCGGCGGATCGTGCCGCCGCGGAGAGCAGATCCATGTAGCCGACGAATTCCGGGTCCCGTTCGCCGGCCGCAAAGTAAATGCCGTTGCCGTTGAAGCGGCGCTCCTTCATCACGTGCAGCGGGGTCTGCCGTTCGAAGGCGGCAACGTCGCCACCGAAGGAGCCCTGGATCGTCTTGTCCCGCTCCTTGGCGAGGGCGGGTTCCTTCTCGCTTGAGAACGCCAGCGCGGCGCTGTAGACGTCGGGGTGCCGCGTCACCATCTGCATTGCGCAGGTGGCGCCGAAGGAGAAGCCACCGACCGCCCACTGGTGCGGGTCCGGATCGACGTCGAGCGTCTTGTTGATCCAGTCCGGCACGTCGCGGGAGAGGAACGTGTCCGCTTTTGCAATCCGGCTGTCCATGCACAGGGAGTTGCCGGACGGGGTTCCGTTCGGGTCGACGACGACCACCACCGGTGCCACGCCGCCGTGGACCGAGGCGAAGCGGTCCAGCCGGCTCCGCAGGGCGCCGCCGGCAAGCCAGTCTGCCGGACCGCCTGGCTGGCCGGAGAACAGGACCAGGACGGGCAGGGCAGGACGGGGCGAACTCTGGTACGCCGGCGGAAGGTAAATGTAGGCCTCCCGGCTCTGGAATCCGGAGCTCGTGCCGGGGATGGCGGCGCGGCGCATGGTCCCCTCGGGCAACGGTCCTGGAGCCCTCCACCCGGCCAGGTCGGCGGCTTCCGGGCCGCCGCCGGCGCGGGTGAGTTTCGCCTCGAGCGGCTGGATCCGGGCCACCGCAGTGCCTGCGAGGTCACTCACGGTCTGGTTCAGCCCGAAGTAAATGTTGATCTGGACCGCGGAGAGCGCGATGACTCCCAGCAGTGCGCCAACCGCCAGCGCAGTCGAGCGCAGTCGGTGCACAACCGGCCGGGTGGGTCGCGGAATGCTGGCGAGGAAGGGCCGCCGGCCCCAGATGCCGTGCAGCCGGAGCAGCCACAGCAGCAGCGCCGCGACGGCCGGAACGCTCCAGACGAGGGTCTCCCAGGGAAGTTCCTCGGGGAAAACTGACAGGACATAGATCAGCAGCAAGTGAAAGCCGGCCACGAGGCCTGCCGAGAGCATCAGCGCTGCGGTGATGACAACGGCGGAGGCGCTGATGGTATGGCGTCGTCCGCTGCGCCACAGCAGATAGGCCAGGCCGGCAATCCCGGCCACCCAGGCGATCCATAGCACCGGCCCGTCGACGAGCCGGATGTCCTCGATGAAGTCCACCGGGGCTAGCGCCAGGTGCCGACGCCGATGACCGGTCCGGCCTCGAGCCAGGAGGACAGGCCGGTGTAGGCGTCGAACCGCATGGCCAGCAGGATGTCCTGGCCCTCGTAGCGCAGTTCGACGATCACGGACCCGGGCTGCACCCTGACCAGTTCGGATTCGGTGGGTTCGCGGCGGCCAACGAGTTCGAGCGAACTGCGGCGGAAGGTGTGCTTCGGGCGCACGCTGAGCGAGGCCAGCCGGAACCACTCAAGGTCGTTGTCCTGATAACGGCAAACCCCCATCCGCCAGCTGTTTCCAGCCATGCAGATGGAGGCGTCCACCGTGCCCAGGGCGCGCCGCAGGTTGAAGCGGCGCACCCCGGAAAGGCACAGTGCAAAGACCAGCAACGCGAAAACGGTTGCCAGGACGATGAACGGAAAACCAGTAACGTTCATCAAGGTAGGGCTAGCGGATCCCCGCAGTAGCCGCGTCACCCATTTGGGCGTTGTCAGCGACAATGACGACCCGGTTGTTGTCGACGGAGAAGAACCCTCCGTCGACAACTACGGCAATGCGGTCACCGGAAACCGGCTCGATCGCCAGTTCACCTTCGGCCAGAATCGCCAGCAGGGGCGAGTGGCCGGGCAGGATTCCGATTTCACCATCGCTGGTGCGGGCCTTGACCATCTTGGCCGCTCCGGACCACACAAAGTGGTCCGCTGCGACAATCTCAACCTCAAGCTCAGCCATATTACTTGGTCTGTTCCTGGATCTTGGCCCACTGGCGTTCGACGTCGTCCAGGCCGCCGACGTTGAAGAACGCCTGCTCTGCGATGTGGTCGAGGTCGCCGTCGCAGATCGCGGTGAAGCCTTCAACGGTGTCCTTGATGGACACGGTGGAGCCTTCGACGCCGGTGAACTGCTTGGCCGTGTAGGTGTTCTGCGACAGGAACTGCTGGATGCGGCGTGCACGCGACACGACGATCTTGTCTTCCTCGGAGAGTTCATCGACACCGAGGATGGCGATGATGTCCTGGAGTTCCTTGTTCTTCTGCAGGATCTGCTTGACGCGGACGGCCGTGTTGTAGTGGTCGTGTCCGATGTACTGCGGATCCAGGATGCGGGAGGTCGACGTCAGCGGGTCAACGGCCGGGTACAGACCACGGGAGGCGATTTCACGGGAAAGTTCCGTGGTCGCGTCGAGGTGTGCGAAGGTCGTGGCCGGGGCCGGGTCGGTGTAGTCATCTGCGGGAACGTAGATGGCCTGCATCGAGGTGATGGAGTGGCCCTTGGTGGACGTGATGCGCTCCTGGAGGAGGCCCATCTCGTCAGCCAGGTTGGGCTGGTAGCCCACGGCCGACGGCATGCGGCCGAGGAGGGTGGAAACCTCGGAGCCTGCCTGGGTGAAGCGGAAGATGTTGTCGATGAAGAGCAGCACGTCCTGGTTCTGCACATCGCGGAAGTACTCCGCCATGGTCAGGGCGGACAGGGCCACGCGCAGACGCGTTCCCGGCGGCTCATCCATCTGGCCGAAGACAAGGGCGGTGTCCTTGAGGACGCCGGCCTCTTCCATTTCGACCCAGAGGTCGTTGCCTTCACGGGTACGCTCGCCGACACCGGCGAACACCGAGGTGCCGCCGAAGTTGCGGGCAACACGGGTGATCATTTCCTGGATCAGCACGGTCTTGCCGACGCCGGCGCCGCCGAACAGGCCGATCTTGCCACCCTTGATGTACGGGGTGAGCAGGTCGATCACCTTGATGCCGGTTTCCAGCATCTCGGTGGAGCCTTCGAGGGTCGCGAACGCGGGAGCCTTGCGGTGGATCGGCCAGCGTTCGCTGATCTGCAGCTCGGACTCGGTCACGTCGAGGGGCTGGCCCAGGACGTTGAAGATGTGGCCCTTGACGCCGTCGCCGACGGGGACGGAGATCGGGGCACCGGTGTCAACCACGTTGGTGCCGCGGACCAGGCCGTCGGTCGCCTGCAGCGAGATGGCGCGGATGAGGTTGTCGCCGAGGTGCAGCGCAACTTCGAAGGTGATGGTCTTGGTCTCACCGTTGAGAGTAATCTCCGTGGTGAGTGCGTTGTAAATCGAGGGGATTGCGTCAGCCGGGAATTCGACGTCGACAACCGGGCCAATAACACGGGCAATACGGCCGGTGGCACCGGACGTTGCGGCTACGTGTTCGGTAGCAGTGGCAGTCATCTCTCTCACTTCACTCAGTAGATGGCGTGGGCGGTTAAGTTTGTTCTTTGGTGCAGGTACAGCTGGGTCCGTAGCGGGCAGGCTAGGACGCGTTCAACGCGTCGGCGCCTGCCACGATTTCGGAAAGCTCCTGCGTAATTTCAGCCTGGCGGGCAGTGTTGCGCAGACGCGTGTACTTCTTGATGAGTTCCGTGGCGTTGTCGCCGGCGGACTTCATCGCACGCTGGCGGGCGGCGAGCTCGGAAGCTGCTGCCTGCAACATGGCGGCGAAGATGCGTGACTCGATGTAGCGCGGCAGCAGGGCATCGAGTACCTGCTCCGTTTCCGGCTCGAATTCGTAGAGCGGCAGGAGCTCCGACTCGGAGGCAGCCTGCTCTTCGACGACCTCGAGCGGGAGCAGGCGGATAACCGTCGGCTCCTGGGTCACCATGGACTTGAAGCGGGTATAGACAACGTGGATCTCGTCGACGCCGCCCTCTTCATAGGCCGTGGCGAAGTCAGCCAGCAGTGCTTCGCCGACCTCCCGCGCCGTCTCGAACAGCGGTGCGTCGGTGTTGCCGGTCCACACCCGCTCGTAGGGGCGGTTGCGGAACTCGAAGTATGCCTGTGCCTTGCGGCCCATGACGTACGTCTTGACTTCCTTGCCCTCTTCGTGGAGCAGCTCGGTGAGGCCTTCCGCCTGCTTGAGCACCGTCGCCGAGTAGGACCCTGCGAGGCCGCGGTCGGAGGTGATGACCAGGACGGCGGCGCGGCGGATCTGCTCCGGCTCGGTAACCAGCGGGTGGTCGATTTCGCTCTGAGTTGCGACAGCAGAAACGGCGCGCGTAATCGCGTTTGCGTAAGGCAGTGAAGCCGCTACGCGTGCGCGGGCCTTGCCGATGCGCGAGGTAGCGATCAGTTCCATCGCCTTGAAGATCTTGCGCATCGACGTCGTCGAGCTGATCTTCTGGCGGTAGACCCGAATCTGGGCTCCCATACTTATCCTTTCCTAAGATCCCGGTGGCCGGGACTGCCGGAACCCGCGGGGGTCCGGCAGTCCCTGCCAGCGAAACTAGCGCTTCTGCTTGACGATTTTTTCCTGGTCGACCTGGTCCTCGTCGATCGGGGCGTACTCCTCGTGCCCCGCACCGACCAGGTAGCTGTCGCCCTCGCCGAAGAAGCCCTTCTTGAAGTCCACGATCGCGGTCTTCAGCGCTTCAGCGGTGTCATCGTCCATAACGTTGGTCTGCGCCAGCGTGGTCAGGATGGAGGACTTGTGCTTGAGGTGCTCCAGGAACTCGGTCTCGAAGCGGTTGATGTCTTCAACCGGAACGTCGTCGAGGTAACCGTTGGTGCCGGCCCAAATGGAGACAACCTGGTCCTCGACCGGGAACGGCGAGTACTGGCCCTGCTTGAGCAGTTCCATCAGGCGTGCGCCGCGGGTCAGCTGCTGGCGGGATGCGGCGTCGAGGTCCGAGGCGAACATGGCGAATGCCTGCATGTCCCGGTACTGGGCCAGTTCCAGCTTCAAGGTACCGGAGACCTTCTTCATGGACTTGACCTGCGCGGCGCCACCAACACGGGAGACGGACACGCCGACGTCGACGGCGGGGCGCTGGTTGGCGTTGAAGAGGTCCGACTGCAGGAAGATCTGGCCGTCGGTGATCGAGATGACGTTGGTCGGGATGTAGGCGGACACGTCGTTCGCCTTGGTCTCGATCAGCGGCAGGCCGGTCATGGAGCCAGCACCGAGTTCGTCGGAGAGCTTTGCACAACGCTCCAGCAGGCGGGAGTGCAAGTAGAAGACGTCGCCCGGGTAGGCTTCACGTCCCGGCGGGCGGCGGAGCAGCAGCGACACGGCGCGGTAGGCTTCGGCCTGCTTGGAGAGGTCATCGAAGACGATGAGGACGTGCTTGCCGCCGTACATCCAGTGCTGGCCGATGGCCGAACCGGCGTACGGTGCCAGGTACTTGAAGCCTGCGGGGTCGGAGGCGGGGGAAGCCACGATGGTCGTGTATTCCAGCGCGCCGTTGTCCTCGAGGGTCTGGCGCACGGCGGCGATCGTCGAGGCCTTCTGGCCGATTGCCACGTAGATGCAGCGGACCTGCTTCTTCACGTCGCCCGAAGCCCAGTTGGCCTTCTGGTTGATGATCGTGTCGATGGCGATGGCGGACTTGCCGGTCTGGCGGTCGCCGATGATCAGCTGACGCTGGCCGCGGCCGATCGGGATCATGGCGTCAATAGCCTTGAGTCCGGTCTGCATCGGCTCGTGGACCGACTTACGCTGGGTCACGCCGGGCGCCTGGAGTTCCAGCGCACGGGTGGTCTCGGCCTTGATCTCGCCGAGGTCGTCGATGGGCTGGCCCAGCGGGTCAACCACGCGGCCGAGGAAGGCGTCGCCGACCGGGACGGACAGAACCTGTCCGGTGCGGTGGACTTCCTGGCCCTCTTCGATGCCGGTGAAGTCACCGAGCACGATCACGCCGATCTCGCGGACGTCGAGGTTCTGGGCCAGGCCCAGCGTGCCGTCTTCGAAACGAAGCAACTCGTTCGCCATGACCGAGGGAAGGCCCTCAACACGGGCGATGCCGTCACCTGCGGTTGTTACACGGCCAACCTCTACGCGCTCTGCGTTTCCGGGTTCGTAGGACGCCGCGAACTCGTTCAACGCATTACGGACGTCGTCGGCGTTGATGGTCAATTCGGCCATCTGCAGTCCCTGCTCTCCTGTTTTCGTGATCATCGTTGCTCACGATGACCGGGGTTTCTTGTCGGTAAGTTGTGCTTGTCCGGCTAACCAGCAAGCTGGCGGTGGAGCTGGCCCAGGCGGGCGAGGACCGAAGCGTCAACCACTTCGTCGCCAATCTGGATCCGGATGCCACCGATCAGTGCCGGGTCAACGTTCATGTTGATCTTGAGCTCGCGGCCGTACAGGGCATTGAGCCCTGCCTGCAGACGGCTGGCCTGGGCCTCCGTCAGCGGACGGGTGACGCTGACCGTGGCGATCCAGCGCTGCTGGCGCTTGGCGGCAAGCTCGGCAAAACGGCTGACGAGCTTGGTGGCCTTGAGCCCGCGCGGCTGCGAGACTGCCTGTCCAATAAGGACCTTCGCCTCCTCGCTTGCACTGGGCACGAGCTTCTCGGCGAGAGCAACCTTGGCTGCCTGGCTCGCCTGCGGCTCGGACAGGGAACGCTGAACCTCGTGGCTGGCATCGACGGCCTGGTTGAAGGCGAACAGATCGTTCTCCAGCGCTTCCAGTCCGGTGATGCCCGAGGCAGAGACTGCCGACTTGTTTTCAGCAACGGCAATTACCACCGAAGCGGCAAGAGTCTCGAGTGCATCGCCGATGTCACGAGCCGACGCCCAGCGTGAGCCGGCCAGCCCGCTCGCGATCTCCACAGCGTCAGCGGAGACTTTTCCGCCGAAAAGCTGCTTGACCAGCGCCGACTTTTCGTCACCGCTGCGGGACGGGTCGGTCAGGGCACGGCGCAAGCCAGCCGAGCTGTCCACCGTTCCCAGGATTCCGAAGAGTTCCTTAGCCAACTGCAGCGAGGCGTTGGGAAGCTTGGCCTCCAACGCGACGAGTGCCGCGGTCAGCGATTCGCTCGATACACCTGCCATTACTTAGCTGCACCTGCGTTCTGGTTCTCCAGATCTGCCAGGAAGCGGTCAACCACGCGGGCTGAACGTGCATCGTCGGTGAGTGCTTCGCCAACGATGCGGCCGGCCAGCGTGGTGGCCAGCGTGCCGACCTCTGCGCGGAGCGACACGACGGCCGCCTGGCGCTCGGATTCGATCTGCGCGTGTGCCTGGGCGGTGATGCGGGCAGACTCGGCAGCTGCCTTCTCCTTCAGATCCGCCAGGATCTGGGCGCCTTCGGCACGGGCTTCCTCGCGGATGCGGTTGGCCTCGGTGCGGGCGTCCGTGAGCTGCTGCTTGTACTCTTCGAGTGCCGCAGAAGCTTCTGCCTGCGCCTTTTCGGCTTTGGCAATGCCGCCTTCAATCGCCTCGGCACGCTCTGCGAAGTTCTTCTCGAACATCGGGACTACGTACTTCGTCACGATGAACAGGAGGACAGCAAAGCCTGCAAAGACGACAAACATTTCCCAAGGGTTGGGAACGAGGGGGTTGGTTGCACCCTCGGTGGCGGCTGAGATGATCAGCTGCTTCATATTTCACCCGTCCTTATCTACTCGGTTCTGGATGTTCGCTGGGTTCTGAAGGTTTACTTGAGAACGAATGCGAAGACCAGGCCGAGGATGGCGAGGGCTTCAGTCAGCGCAAGGCCGAGGAATGCGATCGGCTGCAGCACGCGCTGAGCTTCCGGCTGACGTGCGACGCCGTTGATGTAAGCAGCGAACACGAGACCCACACCGATACCACCGCCGATGGCGGAGAGGCCGTAGCCGATGAGGTTGAGGGAGCCGTTGATGGAGCCTTCCATTTTTCTTCCTTTCAAGATGCCACCCGTGTGGCAGGTTGTTTGGGTTGCTTCATCCCCCTGGGGGGGAAGTTTGTGGGAGCCTTAGTGGCTGTCGGCGTGCAGTGCGCCTTCGATGTAGATCGCGGTCAGCAGCGTGAAGACGTACGCCTGGAGCGCCATGATCAGCGCCTCCAGCATGTACATCGCCAGCGAGCCGGCCAGGACCAAGACCGAGGCGCCCTTGAGCAGGACATTCTCCTGCATGACCAGGAACTCGATGCCGGAACCGGCGATCATCACGATCAGGTGACCGGCCAGCATGGTGGCGAACAGACGGAGGCTGTGCGTCACGGGCCGGACCAGGAAGTTGGAGATGATCTCGATCGGGATGACGATCGGGAGGATGTAGACCGGCACGCCGCTCGGCACGGTGGCCAGCTTGAAGTACTTCAGGCCGTTCTTCTTGATGCCGATCGCGATCCAGGTGACGTACACGATCGCGGCGAGCACGTAGGCGCCGCCGACGTGCGAGAAGCTCGGGAGCTGGATCACGGGGATCGCGCCGTAAATGTTGTTCACCAGGATGAAGAAGAACAGGCTGAACAGCAGCGGAACGTACTTGATGAAGTCTTTGCCGCCGATGATGTCCTTGGCGATGCCGTTGCGGACGAAGCCGTAGGCGGCCTCGCCTGCGAACTGCAGCTTGCCGGGAACGAGCTGCTGCTTACGCGCAGCCAGCACAAAGAATGTGGCGATAATGACGACCGAGAGGATCACCAGCAGCATCTGCTTGGAGAATCCTTCGGCCGCACCCCAAGGCAGGATAGCCGGCAGGTGCATTTGTTCAATTCCAGGAGGAGTGAACTCTCCTGAATCTTGGGCCGGGAGCGCAAGCGCGATCAACGCGTTTCCTCTCTGCAGTGTCCATCATTGGGCGTTGGGCGGGGAGCGGCGACATTCCTGTCAGCCATTCCCCCTCTGAAATTTTTTGGCATTACTGTTCCGCGTCCTTGGACGGGCCACCTGCAGCGCCGTCTCCACCAGCCGGATTTCGGTGGCTGGTGAGGCCGTGCATATGAGAAAGATAGAACCCTCCCGCAGCTCCAAGCAGGGCGCCTGCGAGCACAATCCAGCGGGTTCCCCACAGATTATCCAGACCCCACCCTATCAAACTCCAGACGATGATTCCGCCAACAATGTAGCTGAAGACGGCGATCCCGGCGTTGTATCCGCCGTCGTTGCCGTCCTGCGACACGCCGGGGGCGCCGCCCGTGCTGCGGGGCGTTTTGGGGGTGTTCTTCTCGCGCTCGTTGCGGCTAGGCATGGGTGCCGCCTTCCGTGGAGTCGGGGTCGTTGTAGATCTGCAGCCGGGCCTTGCGGAAGCCGATGACTTCGGCTGCCTGCCAGGCGACAACGCTGACGACGGCGCCGATCAGGAACCAGCGTTCGTGCAGCCAGCCGGGGGCGCCAATGACAAACAGCACCACCGCGAAGCCCACGACCTTCACGAAGTAGGTGGCGACGAACAATCCGATCGCACCCGAGGGGTTGTTGCGTCCGACGAAGTGGCCGATCGCCAGGCTGATCGCGAAGAAGGCCATCACCAGCGCGCCGCCGAAGAGGCTCGACAGGGCGCCGAAGCCGCCGTTGAAGACGAAGGCGAGGGCTGCGGTGACCAGGAGGGCTCCCCCGGCGGCCGCCGCGCTGATGGCCAGCAGCCGCAGCCACAGCGACGGGGTGGGGCCGGAAGCGCCAACGGGTCCGCTGCCGGACGTACGTCCGGACTCGGCGTTGGAGCTCATGGGATCCCAATCGTCGGTGGTGGTAAGGGCGGAGGCGGCGACAAGCCGCCCCTGAATTCTACACGAGATAGAACACGGCTAGGCCACCGGGAGGCGGGTGACCTTGGAACGGCGCCGGAACCGGCGGATCAGGTCCGGGGACGCCAGGTACAGGACCAGGATCAGCAGGCTGCCGGCCACACAGAGGGCGACGGCGGGCAGCGGCGCGGTGGCGGCGATGAATCCGAGCACAATCACGGCCGCGGTGCACACGGTGACCAGGGCGGCCGATTGCAGGTGCGTGAATCCGACGTCGGTGAGCCGCTGGTAGACGTGCTCGCGGTGGGACGCGTACCAGCGTTCCCCCCCCTTGATCCGGCGCAGCAGGGTGTAGCCCGTGTCCGCGGCGTAGACCAGGATCGGCGTGAGCAGGTACTCGACGTAGACACCGGAGAGGAATCCGGCCACGGCAAGGGCGGCGATCGAGGCGCCCAGCAGGTAGCTGCCGACGTCGCCGAGGAAGACCGCTCCGCGGCTAAGGTTCCACGGCAGGAAGCCGAGGAAGGACATGGAGAGCACCGCGCCGCCGGCGGTCAGCCAGGGCTGGTCGGCGAGCAGGCCGGCCACCGCGTAGGCGCCGCCGGCGGTGACCCCGTGCAGGCCGGAGATCCCGTTGATGCCGTCCATGAAGTTGGCAATGTTGACATAGGCCGCAATCGCGACGGCGGCCAGCGGAAGCCACCAGAAGGACTGGCCGGTCAGCGCGATCAGCGCCGCGGAGCCGGCGGCCCCGATGCCGAGCTGCGCGGCGGCGCGGCCCCGGATGGACAGTCCCCGCAGGTCCTCGATCCAGCCCACGGCCGAACATGCGGCGATGATCGCCAGCACCACGGCGAACACCGAGCGGTCCACCGTGACGACGCCGAGCATGACTGCGGCCAGGTAACCCGTGGCGGTGGCCAGGGCTGTGGCAACACCCATCCCGCGGATCGTTGCCTTGTGGTGGGAGGACCGGGCGGAGGGCACGTCCACCACCCCCATCCGGACCAGCCACGGCTTCACCGCAAGGGGCAGCAGCAGGCTGGCCAGCAGCGTGATCCCGGCCGCCACGGCCAGCGGCATCACGAGGCCACCCGGATCTCGCCCGCTTCGTCGGCCTCGTCGTCGGGGATGTCAGCGATGCTTGCACCCTGCTCCGCTTCGCAGCGGGCCAGCCAGACATTGAGGTCAAGCTTGTCCGGGTCCTGCTGCGATGCCTTGGTGTGGGAAATCTTCGGGTGCAGGGGCCGCTGGTCCAGCTCGCCGGTGCCGACCAGCTCCTCATGCAGCTTCTCCCCCGGCCGTAACCCGGTGTAGATGATCTCGACCTTCTTGCCGGACATGGCGATCATGCGCTGGGCGACGTCCAGGATCCGCACCGGCTCGCCCATGTCCAGGATCATCACGTCGCCGCCCGCGCCGATTGCGCCGGCCTGGATCACCAGCTGGCAGGCCTCGGGGATTGTCATAAAGAAACGGGTGACGTCGGGATCGGTGACCGTGACGGGGCCGCCCACCCGGATCTGTTCGGTGAAAAGGGGCAGCATCGAGCCGCGGCTGCCCATCACGTTGCCGAAGCGGACCGAGACGAACTTGCCGCCGGTCTGGCCGGCCATCCAGGCCGTCAGCTTTTCCGCGACCCGCTTGGAGTGGCCCAGGGCGGTGGTGGGATTGGCGGCCTTGTCGGTGGAGATGTTCACGAAGTGCGAGACGCCGGCCCGCTGGGCGGCGCGCAGGACGTTCAGGGTGCCGCAGACGTTGGTCTTCCAGGCCTCCACCGGGTACTGCTGGAGCAGCGGCGCGTGCTTAAGCGCGGCCGCGTGGAACACCACTTCGGGTCGCCGGTCCTCGAAGATGTCCTGGAGCGCCTCGCCGTCGCGGATGTTGGCCAGCACGGTATCGCGGCCGGCCAGCAGGCCCCGGCCGGTGATGGAGATCTGGGTGTGCTGCAAGCCGGTCTCGTCGTGGTCGAGCATGATCAGTTCCGCCGGGGAGAACTGCACGATCTGGCGGCAGAGCTCCGAGCCGATCGAGCCGCCGGCGCCGGTCACGAGCACGCGTTTGTCCTTGATGTAGCCGGCGATTTCGTCGACCTTGATGTCGACGGGCCGGCGGCCGATCAGGTCCTCGACCGCCACGTCGCGGAAGTCGGAGAAGCCGTCGGGTGCCCCGCCGCCGAGCATGTCCCGCAGCGGGGGCAGCACCAGCACGCGGATGTTCAGGCCCGCGACGGCGTCGGAGATGCGGCGCACCACCGGCGCCTCGACGTTGGCGAAGGCCAGGACCAGCACCCTCGCGCGGGTCCGGCGGATAATCGCCGGGAGGTCATCGCCCCGGCCGAGGACCTGGACTCCGGAGAGGCGCAGGTGCTTCTTCGCCGGGTCGTCGTCGATCAGGCCCACCGGGAAGTACGGGGAATCCGAGTCCTGCAGCATCCGGGTCAGCAGCGAGTTGCCGAGGAATCCCGCGCCGTAGATCAGGGTGTTCTGTGCCTCGTCGCCGGGCCGCGTTTTGCCCTCGACGTAGAGCCGTTTCGCGTAGCGGGCCGCGCCCATAAAGAGGCAGGCGAAGGGGAAGGCGATCAGGCCCACGCTGCGGCCGATGTTGATGGCCTCGTACAGCACCAGCAGGCTCACGGTGATCGAGGCGGCCACAATCACGGTGACGAAGACGAGGGCCCTGGCCTCCTGGAAGCTGCCGAAGGGATAGCGTCCCCGGTACAGGGCAAGGGCATAGCCGGCCAGTATCTGGGCGACGACGGCGATGGCGGCAATGACGAAGGCGCCGGCGAATTGCTCCGCGCGGATGCCCATCTCGTAGCGCAGCAGCAGGGCGAGGACGATCGCCACGATCCACGACATGGAGTCGAGGATCAGCTGGATCCAGATCCAGAGGGCGGGCTTCTCGTCCCGTTGTGCGGCTGTTTCGCGCGCTTCAGATTTCGTAGTCAACAGAGATTGCAACCGACTTCCACTACCACGGCGGCCAGGCGCCTGTTTCAAAAAATACCCCGCCGCGACTGTCGGACGGCGTCGGGGCCTAAAACGATACTAATCTCTTTCGCGTCAGCTGCCCGGCTCCGCGGGCAGCGGCGGCATGGGTTTCCAGCCGCGGTCGGCGAGGATGGCGCGGGATTCCCGCCATCCGCCCCAGAGCGCCCCGGTCCCCTTCAGCGTCCGTTCGACGAGGACGAGGCGGGCGATTTCCTTTAGGAAGGTCAGCGCCGTCCCGGCCCCGAAGCCCAGCCGGTTGAACCTGCCGTGGGCCCGGAGGTACTGCGCGACGTGGCCGCGGTTGCGCATCACGTAGCGGCGGCTCAGGTCCGAGGAATCGTTGAGGTGGCGCAGGCCGAGGTCCACCTGGCGCTGCGCCCGGACCTTTTTGATCACGAAGGCGTTGACGTAGACCACCGGAGTCTGTTGCGAGGCGAGCCAGCCGTAGATCAGGTCATCCCAGGTGATGAAGAAGCGCGGGTCCGGCAGCCCGATGCTGCGCGCCACCGAGGCCTTGATCAGCATGCCTTCGAAGTTGCCGACGTTGGTGCGGAACACCTCGGAGTGCGCGAACACGTCGCGGGACACCGGCAGGAAGACCCCGAGTGCCTCGACAAAATGGTGCTGCCAGAAGAAGGGTTTTCCGTCGGCGTCGTAGCGGCGGCCGATCAGGCAGGAGTAGTCCGGCGTGAACTTCGCCAGCGCCTCCACCGCGCCGGGGAGCACCTCGACGTCGTCGTCCATCAGCCACAGCCAGTCCGCGCCGCGGCCGAGCGCAAGCTCGACGCCGTGGGAGAACCCGCCGGCGCCGCCGATATTCTCGTCCAATCGCTCGTAGTCGATCGGCAGCCCGCCCGCCAGCGCCGCGGCGACGACGTCGGCCGTGTGGTCGCTGCTGGCGTTGTCCACCACGATGATCCGGGCCGGACCGGTGCCGAGGCGGGCGAAGGAATCGAGCAGGTTGCGCAGGTAGTCGGCCCGGTTGTAGGTGACGACGACGGCGCACAGGTTCTCCACGGCGGCCTAGCTGTTGCTGGACATCAGTTGCGCGGGCGAGCCGAAGCCCTTGCCGCGGAACCCGGTGGAATAGGCGCCGAACCAGTGCGCGAGGCCCTTGAAGTCCCCGGTTTTGAGGAAGTAGTACGGGAAGCCGATGATGTCCGCGCCGAACCAGCGCAGGTTACGGTACTTGCGGGTGAGGTAGCCCCGGTTGCGGAAGTAGCAGTAGCGCTTGAACTCGCCCTCCGGGATGACGGGGGTGATGAAGCCGCCGAAGATGGGCTTCATCTCGGTCCAGGTGGCGGGGTGCTGCACCGCCACGGTGGCCAGCGTGCCGTACTTCAGGCCGGCCTTTTTCACCCGCGAGAGGAAGTCGACTTCGTCCCCGCGGATGAAGAACTTCACGTCGGGGATGCCGATCTTGTAGAAGACCTCGGTGCGGATCAGGGCGCCGTTGAAGAAGTGAACCATGTCCGGGAGGTAGCCCATCGGGGCCAGCCGCGAGCGGTCGTTGGTCAGCAGCCCGTTGATCCGGAAGTTGAAGGAGAGCCGGTTGGGGTCGGCGGTGGCGGCGACCAGCGGGCTCACGATGTCGAGCCGGTGTTCCTCGGCGGTCTTGAGCAGCTCGGCGAGGCAGCTGGCGTCCTCGGGATGGCCGTCGTCGTCCATCATCCAGATCCACTCGGCGCCGCTGGCCATCGCGGCCATGATCGCGTAGGCAAAGCCGCCGGCGCCGCCGAGGTTCGCCTCGGAGCGCAGGTAGTTGATGTTCTCCGCCCCCTGGGCCTCGACGACGCCGGTGGCCGGCACGGTGCCGGAGTCCACGAGAGCGATCGAGTGGATCGGGGCGGTCTGATCCGCCAGACCCTTCAGCAGCAGGGCAAGTTCCTCGTGGCGGTCAAAGGTTACGGCCGCGACGGCGACTTTGGGCTGCATGTCAGTTCCTCGGGGAATCGTCGGGGGCCGAGTCGGCGGGCAGGCCGGCCTCGGCAGGATCGGCAGGCGCCCCAGCCGGCGCTTCGGCCGGAGTCTCGGCGGGCGTCTCGGCGGGGGCTTCGGCAGGCGGCTCTTCGCCGGCGCCCAGGACGCCGGGCACGATTTCGCGAAGGCGCTCAAGGCTGATGGCACCCTGGCGGACCACGCGCAGCGGCAGGGCCGTCGCGTCAATGATGGTGGAGGGTTCGGCGCCGTCGCCCTCGACCGGCCGGTGGCCGCCCTCCAGGTACACCTCGACCGATTCCGCCAGCTGCGCCTCCGCGTCGGCGGCGCTCTGGGCGGCGGCCTGGCCGGTCCGGTTGGCGGAGGAAACCGCCAGCGGCCCGGTGAGGGTGAGCAGGTCCTGGGCGACGTCGTCGGCCGGGAGCCGCAGGGCCACGGTGCCCTTGGTTTCGCCCAAGTCCCAGTCCAGCGAGGGCTGGGCGTGCAGGATCAGGGTCAGCCCGCCGGGCCAGAATGCCTCGGCCAGTTGGCGCGCCTCGGCCGGGACGTCGGTGGCGAGGCCGTCCAGGGCGTTCAGCCGCGGGATGAGCACCGGCGGCGGCATGCTCCGGCCGCGGCCCTTGGCGGCGAGCAGCAGCGTCACAGCCAGCGGGGAGAAGGCATCCGCGGCAATTCCGTACACCGTGTCGGTGGGCAGCACCACGCACTTGTTTTCCCGGATGGCCCGCTGGGCGTGTTCAAGTCCTGCGGCTCGCTGGTCCGCATCGGCGCAATCGTAGCTGGTCGTCACTGGGACATCCTTTCATCACTGCGGGTGGGGGCCGGTTTGCGGACGGCGCTGGTGGCGCGTTCCCGGCCGTTGAGGTCAAGATGGGTTGTCACACCGGACCAGAGACCTGAGCGCTCCAGCATCGCGGAAATCCAGCCGGCCTGGACCTCGGCGTGTTCCATCACAAAGTAACCGCCGGGGACCAGCAGCCTGGCCGCGGACGCGGCGGCCGCCGCGGGAAGTTCCATGCCGTCCGCTCCCCCGCCGTAAAGCGCCTCGGGCGGGTCGTGCAGCGCCACTTCGGGCTCGTTGGGAACCGCTTCGGCGGGGATGTACGGCGGATTGGACACGACGACGTCGAACGTTCCGTTGTGTTCGGGCAACGCGTCCCGCAGGTCGCCGCGCACCAGGCGGACGCCCAGCGGCAGGAGGTTCTTCGCCGCCCAGGCGTGCGCGAACTCGCTGAACTCCACGGCGTGGACCTCGGCGCCGGGCACCTCGTGCGCGATCGAGCCGGCAATCGCGCCGGAGCCGGTGCCCAGGTCCACCACCTTGGGGTGCGCCGATCCCGCCCGGTCCTTGAGCCAGTCGATCACCAGCTGGACCACGGACTCCGTTTCGGGCCGCGGGATGAACACCCCGGGGCCGACCGCGAGTTCCAGGTAGCGGAAGTGCGCCACGCCGGTGATGTGCTGCAGCGGGATCCGCTGAGCGCGCTCGGCCACCAGTTCGGCATAGCCGGCCGGCGCCGGCGTGTCGCCGAGCACCATGGCACGGAGCCGGCCCGGACCCACGCCCAGCAGGTGTCCGGCGAGCAGTTCGGCGTCCACCTTCGGGCTGGGCACGCCGGCGGCGGCGAGTACGGCCGTGGCCTCGCGGACGGCGTCCGCGAGGCTGGGAGCGGAATCAGGAATCATCAGGCTCAGGTGTCATCGGGGCGCAGGGCCCGCGTTAGTCGCCGATGGCGTCGAGGCGGGCCTGTTCGTCCATCTCGATGGCGGACTGGATGACCGGCTCAAGGTCGCCGTTCATGACCTGGTCCAGGTTGTACGCCTTGTAGCCGGTGCGGTGGTCAGCGATCCGGTTTTCCGGGTAGTTATAGGTGCGGATGCGCTCCGAGCGGTCCATGGTGCGGATCTGCGACTTGCGCTGGGCCGAGTTCTCGGCGTCGATCTGCTCCTGCTGGTGGGCCAGGATGCGGGCGCGCAGCACACGCATGCCGGCTTCGCGGTTCTGCAGCTGGGACTTCTCGTTCTGCATCGCGACGACGATCCCGGTGGGAAGGTGGGTGATGCGCACGGCCGAGTCGGTGGTGTTGACCGACTGGCCGCCGGGGCCGGAAGAACGGTAAACGTCGATCTTGAGGTCGTTCTGGTTGATCTCGAGTTCCTCGGGCTCGTCCACCTCGGGCAACACCAGCACGCCGGCGGCCGAGGTGTGGATGCGGCCCTGCGACTCGGTGACGGGAACGCGCTGGACGCGGTGCACGCCGCCTTCGAACTTGAGCCGCGCGTAGACACCCTCGGCGGGGTCGTTGGAGGTGCCCTTGACGGCCATCTGGACGTCCTTGTAACCGCCCAGGTCCGATTCGGTGGCCGAGATGAGTTCGGTCTTCCAGCCACGGGATTCCGCGTACCGGGTGTACATGCGCAGCAGGTCGCCGGCGAACAGGGCCGCCTCGTCGCCGCCCTCGCCGCCCTTGACCTCGAGGATCACGTTGCGGGCATCGTCCGGGTCGCGCGGGATCAGCAGCCGGCGCAGCTTAGCCGCCGCCGTCTCCAGGGCAGCCTCGAGCTCGGGCACCTCGGCCGCGAACTCGGGATCCTCGCCGGCCATTTCCTTGGCGGCCGCCAGGTCGTCGCGGATGCCCTCCCAGCGGTGGTAGGCCTCCACAATGCCGTTCAACTGCGCCGAACGCCGCCCCAGCTTCCGGGCCAGCTTCTGGTCAGCATAAACAGCAGGATCCCCCAACTGCGCCTGAATGGAGTCATGCTCATCCAACAGGCCCTGTACGGACTCAAACATTTCAAAACCTCTTTCGACTTGGTACCAAGTCTAGTTACTGCGGGCGGGACCTCTTAAACCAACAACCGCTCGAGAAATTGGCGGCCAGGGAGTGGCTTCGGGCCTGCCGTAGCCGGGTGGCTCACGATCGCAGATCGTGAGCCACCCGGCGAAGGGGCGGGGCCGCCAATTTTCGAGCGGTTACGCGACGCTACTTGTCGTTATCGGACTTCGCACCAAGCGTCGTCTTCTGCACCTGCATGAGGAACTCGACGTTGCTCTGGGTCTCCCGGATCTTGTTGGTCAGCAGCTCAAGGCTCTGCTGCGTTTCGAGTCCGGAGAGGACGCGGCGCAGCTTCCACATGATCTTGACTTCCTCGGGGGAAAGCAGGTTTTCCTCGCGGCGGGTACCGGACGCGTTGACGTCCACGGCCGGGAAGATGCGCTTGTCCGCGAGCTGGCGGGACAGGCGCAGTTCCATGTTGCCGGTGCCCTTGAACTCTTCGAAGATGACCTCGTCCATCTTGGAGCCGGTCTCGACGAGCGCGGTGGCCAGGATGGTCAGCGAGCCGCCGTTTTCGATGTTGCGGGCTGCACCGAAGAAGCGCTTCGGCGGGTACAGCGCAGCGGAGTCGACGCCGCCGGACAGGATGCGGCCGGAGGCCGGAGCCGCCAGGTTGTAGGCACGGCCCAGGCGGGTCATCGAGTCCAGGAGCACCACAACGTCCATGCCCATTTCCACGAGGCGCTTGGCGCGTTCGATGGAAAGCTCGGCCACGGTGGTGTGGTCGTCGGCGGGACGGTCGAAGGTGGAGGCAATGACCTCGCCCTTCACTGTGCGCTGCATGTCCGTGACCTCTTCGGGACGTTCGTCAACGAGCACCATCATGAGGTGGACCTCAGGATTGTTCGTGGTGATCGCGTTGGCGATGGACTGCAGGATGAGCGTCTTGCCGGCCTTCGGCGGGGAAACGATCAGGCCGCGCTGGCCCTTGCCGATCGGGGCCACCAGGTCGATGACGCGGGGGCCGATCTTCTTGGGGTCCGTCTCGAGGCGCAGTCGCTCGGAGGGGTACAGCGGGACGAGCTTCGCGAACTCGACGCGGTCCTTGAGCTCCTCGGGGGTCTTGCCGTTGACCGAGGTGACGCGCACCAGGGCGTTGAACTTCTGGCGCGCGGACTGCTGCTGGTTGCTCTGCTGGGACTCGCCCTCACGCGGTGCGCGGATGGCGCCGACGACGGCGTCGCCCTTGCGCAGGTTGTACTTCTTGACCTGGGCGAGGGAGACGTAGACGTCGTTCGGGCCCGGCAGGTAGCCGGAGGTGCGGATGAACGCGTAGTTCTCCAGCACGTCCAGGATGCCGGCGACCGGCAGCAGGACGTCGTCCTCGGTGACCTCGACGTCGTCGACGTCGGGACCTTGGGAGCGGCCGCGGCGGCGTTCGTTGCGGTCGCGGAAGCGGTCGTTGCGCGAGCTGTTGTCGCGGTTGTCCTGGCCACCGGAGCGGTCATTGCGGTCGTTGCGGTCCCGGCGGTTGCGGCGGTTGCGGCGGCTGCCGCCGTCGGAATCATCGTTGTCGCGGGTGTTGTCGCGGTTGCCGGAGGTGTTGTCGCGGCTGTTGTCCCGGCCGCGGGTGTTCTCGCGGCGCTGGCCGTCATCGCTGCCCTGCTCGGACTGGCGCTGTTCGGGCTGGCGCTGCTCGGACTGGCGCTGTTCGGACTGGCGCTCCTGGCGCTGTTCGCCGGTTGCCTGCTCGGCCGGGGCCTCGGCGGGGGCTTCGGTCTGGCCTGCGGCCTCGCCGCGGCGGCGGTTGCGGGTCCGCGGCTGGCGGGTGCGGTCGCTGGACTCGGCGCCCTGCTCGGCCGGAGCCGCTTCGGCGGGGGCGGACGGTGTCTCGACCGGCGCGGCGGGTGCTTCGGCGGCGGGGGTGGTGACGACGCCGTCGCTGCCGGCGCGGCGGCTGCGGCCACGGGTCCTGGCCCGCGGGTTTTCCTGGGCCGGGGCCTCGGCCGCGGCGGCTGCCGGTGCGGCGGCCGGAGCCGATGCATGCGCCACGGTGCCGTTGTCGCTCGCCTTTTCGGCGGCGCGGGCGGGTGCCTTGCTGACGGGGGTGCCGGCACGGTGGGCGGAAATGGCGGTCACCAGATCGCCCTTGCGCATCCGGGAGCCCCCGGAGATTCCCAGCTGGCTGGCCAGGGCCTGGAGCTGGGCGAGCTTGAGGCCTGCGAGGCCGCTGCTCTTGGCGGGTGCTGCCGATGCGGCAGCAGAAGATGATGTTTCCACAGCTGAAGACAGCTCAGTGGTTTCGGTCACGAAGGATCCTTCCCCCTCGACGGCGTCCAGGCTAGGAGCTGGACGCGGTGATTTGATCTGGGCTGCAGTTCAGATCTGCAGCCGGGATTTCGGCCTTGCCGGTTGGATTTCGGCCGGCAGGGCCGGATACTGCTACACCAGGTCACGCTCCGGAATTATGGAACGGCGGGCTGACATTTCAGGGGGAACAGAGGAATTCTGCAGGTTCCTGCGTCAGACCGAAAGCAGGTGGCACCGGAAAATATTGCGCAGTGAAAGATGAGAGAGGCAACTTGGCCAACATCGCGGTCTTAGAAAAAGCTTGCGTGATTACCGCCGGTGCACTTCCACTTTAGCACCTTCAGTGTCCACAGCCAGCTTCATCACACGCCAGGCAACCTCCGGCGTGTTGGCGGCGGTGAAAGTGCCGATGGCCTCGACGACGTCGGCCGCTTCCTTTTCGCCGGCGGCCAGGACCAGCACGGTGGGTCCCGCGCCGGAGACGACGGCGGCGTGGCCGGCGCGCCGCAACGCGGAAATCAGTTCGGCGCTGGGCCGCATGGCCTGGGCCCGGTAGCTCTGGTGCAGGTAGTCCTCGGTGCCGGGCAGCAGG
The DNA here is from genome assembly GCF_059739345.1 of Arthrobacter sp. SlRoot2-15. Classification (NCBI taxonomy): domain Bacteria; kingdom Bacillati; phylum Actinomycetota; class Actinomycetes; order Micrococcales; family Micrococcaceae; genus Arthrobacter; species Arthrobacter sp. SlRoot2-15. Next base: position 3,117,255 of record NZ_AP046058.1, on the reverse strand, counting down.
AATTCGGGCTTCTGCGTCAGCGCGTGGATCAGCAGGGCAGCGCGTCCCGAGTTCATGGCCGCGGCGTGGTGCCCCACGGAGGCCGGCAGCAGCGCCCGGGCGGCCTCGGTGGAGAGCTCAAAGTCCGGAACGGCGACCACCGGAATGATTGCGGGGTCGACGGTGGCGCAGGTGCTGCTGTACTGGTCACTGTCCTGCCAGGACAGCGCCAGGCCGCCGAAAATGGCCGGTGCCACGTTGTCCGGGTGGCCCTCAAGCTTTGAGGTGAACTGCAGGATCCAGTCCTTGCCGCGCCGGGACTCCGCGGGAACCAGGGCGTTCGCGGCGGTGGCGGCGGCCACCACGGCGGCCGCCGAGGACCCGAGTCCGCGGCCGTGCGGGTTGACGTTGTCCGCCGTGATCCGCAGTCCCTCGTGGCGGTAGCCCAGCAGGTGCAGCGCCTCGGTGAGGGCCCTGGCCACCAGGTGGCTCGCGTCGCGGGGCAGCGTGTCCGCGCCCTCGCCGCTGAGCTCGAACTCCAGTTCGCCGCTGGCGAGGGTCTCCACCGTCAGCGTGTCGTGCAGCGAGAGCGCCAGCCCGAGGCTGTCGTAGCCAGGGCCCAGGTTGGCGCTGGTGGCCGGAACCCGGACGGTGACCGCCTGCCCCGCCGGAACCGCCGGCGTTTCGGCGGGCGATTCGGCCGGGACGGTGAGGGTGGTTTCCACGGCTATTTTTCTTCCAGTCCCAGTTCGGCGGCCACCGTGACGACGTCGTTGGCGACCTTGACCGGCTGCACCTCAGTGCCGTCCTCGGTGCGCAGGGCCCACTGCGGGTCCTTGAGCCCGTGGCCGGTGACCGTGATGACGATGGTCTTGCCGGACGGCACCTCGCCCGCGCCGTGCTTCTTGATCAGCCCGGCGACCCCGGCGGCGGAGCCGGGTTCGACGAACACACCTTCGCGGGCGGAGAGCCAGCGGTGCGCGGCGAGGATTTCCTCGTCGGTAACGGCCTCGATCACGCCGCCGGATTCGTCACGGGCGGCAACCGCGGTGTCCCAGGAGGCGGGGTTGCCGATCCGGATGGCGGTGGCGATGGTGTCCGGCTCGGTGATCGGGTGGCCGGCGACGAACGGGGCGGCCCCGGCGGCCTGGAAGCCCCACATCACCGGGGTCTTCGTGGCGACGGCGGCCAGGGTCCCGGCCGTGGCGGATTCGTAGGGCGCAGCGTATTCCTTGTAGCCCTTCCAGTACGCGCTGATGTTGCCGGCGTTGCCGACCGGAAGGACGTGGATGTCCGGGGCGTCGCCGAGGGCGTCAACAACCTCGAACGCGCCGGTCTTCTGGCCCTCGATCCGGGCCGGGTTGACCGAGTTGACCAGGAACACCGGGTAGGACTCCCCCAGCTTGCGCGCAATGTCGAGGCAGTCGTCGAAGTTGCCGTCCACCTGCAGCAGGGTGGCCCCGTGCGCAATCGCCTGGCTGAGCTTGCCCATCGAGATCTTGCCTTCGGGCACCAGCACGGCGCATTGCAGCCCGGCCGAGGTGGCGTAGGCCGCCGCCGAGGCGGAGGTGTTGCCGGTGGAGGCGCACACCACGGCCTTGGCGCCGGAGGCGACGGCGGCTGTCATGGCCATGGTCATCCCGCGGTCCTTGAAGGATCCGGTCGGGTTCATGCCTTCGACCTTGAGGTAGACGGTGCAGCCGGTGAGCTCGGAGAGCTTCTGCGCGTGCACGAGCGGGGTGCCGCCCTCGCCCAGGGTGATGACCTTGGTGGCCTCGGTGACCGGCAGGCGTTCAGCGTATTCGCGGATGACCCCGCGCCATTGGTGAGCCACTTAGACCCCTTCTACCCGCAGTACGGATGTGACGGTATTGATGACGTCCAGGCCTTTCACGGCCTGGACGGTTGCTGCCAGTGCGGCTTCGCTCGCGCGGTGCGTGACGATCCGCAGCTCCGCAGACTCCGTCTGGGAGTCCGAGTCGCGGTGGATGGTCTGCCGCATGGTTTCGATGGACACGCCGTGTTCGGCGAAGAGCTGCGCGATCCGGGCCAGGACACCGGGCTGGTCCGCGACGTCGAGGCCGATGTAGTAGCTGGTGACCGCCGCGCTGATGGGCGCCGCGGGGACCTGGCCGGTGGTGGTTTCGGCGCGGCCGGGGCCGTCCAGGACAAGGCTGCGGGCGGCGGAGACGAGGTCGCCCATCACGGCCGACGCCGTCGGCTTCCCGCCGGCCCCCTGGCCGTAGAACATCAGTTCGCCGGCGTTTTCCGCCTCGATGAAAACGGCGTTGAACGCCCCATGGACCGCGGCCAGCGGGTGTTCGCGCGGCAGCAGCGTTGGATGCACGCGCACGGAGACCCCGGCGTCTGTTTTTGTGCCTGTCTTTGTGCCTGCGGCGGCGAGCTTCTCCGCGATCGCCAGCAGCTTGATGACAAAGCCGGCGTCCTTGGCCGCGGCGATGTCCGCTGCGGTGACGGAGCTGATCCCCTCGCAGTAGACGTCTTCGAGGGCGAAGCGGGTGTGGAAGGACAGCGAGGCGAGGATCGCGGCCTTGGAGGCGGCGTCGTGGCCCTCGACGTCGGCGGTCGGGTCGGCTTCCGCGTAGCCGAGCCGCTGGGCCTCGGCCAGGGCGTCGGCGAACTGCGCGCCGGTGGTGTCCATCTGGTCCAGGATGAAGTTGGTGGTGCCGTTGACGATGCCAAGCACCCGGGTGATCCGATCACCGGAGAGGCTGTCCCGGATGGGCCGCAGGATGGGGATCGCGCCGGCGACGGCGGCCTCGTAGGACAGCTGCACGCCGGCCTTGTCCGCTTCCTCGTGCAGCGTCGGGCCGTCCTTGGCCACGAGCGCCTTGTTGCCGGTGATGACACAGGCGCCGTTGCGCATGGCGGCCACGATCAGGGTGCGGGCCGGTTCGATCCCGCCCATCAGTTCGATCACCAGGTCCGCGTCCCTGACCAGGGCGTCGGCGTCGGTGGTGAACAGCTCACGCGGCAGGTCGACGTCGCGGGGGGCGTCGACGTCGCGCACGGCGATGCCGGCCAGTTCCAGGCGGGCGCCGGCCCGCGAGGCCAGCATCCCGGCGTCGTCAATGAGAATCCGCGCAACCTGGGCCCCAACGTTGCCACAGCCCAGCAGGGCCACTTTCAGGGTTCGCATTTCCGTCATTCAGACTCCCATGTCGCGGTTCAGCAGATCTTGTTCGGTTTCGCCGCGGACAATGAGCCGGACTGATCCATCGCGTACCGCGACAACGCCCGGCCGGGCCAGATAGTTGTAGTTGCTTGAGAGGGCCCAGCAGTAGGCGCCGGTCCCCGGTACAGCGAGCAGATCACCGGCTGCCACGTCCTCGGGCAGATATACATCTCTAACAACTATGTCGCCGCTCTCGCAATGTTTGCCCACCACTCGGGACAGCTGCGGGGCGGCGCCGGACGCGCGGGAGGCCAGAATCGCGGAATAATCCGCGTCGTACAGCACCGGGCGGGCGTTGTCGCTCATGCCGCCGTCCACCGACACATACCGCCGCGGGTACGTAACGTTTTCCGCCGCGTTTTCGGCCGGGGCATCGACCCGGACGGTCTTCAAGGTGCCCACCTCGTAGAGCGTGAAGGTGCTGGTGCCCACGATCGCGCGGCCCGGTTCGATCGAGATCCGCGGCGCGGTGATGCCCAGTTCGGCCACCTTGGCCCGGACGACGGCGGCCATCGCCTGCGCGATTTCCGCGGGCGGGCGGGGGGTGTCCACCGGGGTGTAAGCGATGCCGTAGCCGCCGCCCAGGTCCAGTTCGGGCAGCACGATGGAGTACTTGGCCTGCATCGCTGCGAGGAAGTCGAGCAGCTTCTCCGCTGCGAGCGCGAAGCCGTCGGGTTCGAAGATCTGCGAGCCGATGTGGCAGTGCAGGCCCAGCAGTTCGATGCTCTCGTGCGCGGCGGCGGCGGCCACGGCCTCCTCGGCGGCGGACAGCCCGGCCTGCTCGGTCGAGTCGCCGGCCATCGAGAGGCCGAACTTCTGGTCCTCGTGCGCGGTGGCGATGAATTCGTGGGTGTGCGCGTGCACACCGGGGGTCAGCCGCAGCATGACCTTCGCCGTTTCGCCGCGGTTGGCGGCAATCGCGGCGACCCGCTCCAGCTCGGCGAGGCTGTCCACCACGATCCGGCCCAGCCCCATGTCCAGGGCGCGGTGGATCTCGCCGTCGGACTTGTTGTTGCCGTGCAACGCCACGGCGGCGCCGGGAATCCCGGCGGCGGCGGCGACGGCCAGCTCCCCGCCGGACGCGGTGTCCAGCCGGAGGCCCTCCTCCTCGACCCAGCGGACGACGGCGGTGCACAGGAACGACTTGCCGGCGTAGTAGACGTCCACTCCCCCGCAGATGTCCGCGAAGGCCTCGTTGAAGGCATCCTGGAAGGCCCGGGCGCGGGCGCGGAAGTCGGTCTCGCCCATCACGAACAGCGGGGTGCCGAACTGCCGCTGCAGTTCGCTGACCGGGATGCCATCGATGGCGAGCTCGCCGCCGTCGTTGCGTTCCACGCCGGCGGCCCACATCGGCGGGTGCAGCGCGTTCAGGTCCGCCGGCACGGCCAGCCAGTCCGGGGCGAGCGGGGAAGCCGTCGAGGAGTTGTTGGGGTTCGCGGTCATGGCGGTCACATCCGTTCCGGCGCCGAAACGCCCAGCAGTTCCAGTCCGTTGGCCAGCACCTGGCTGGTGGCATCGTTGAGCCAGAGCCGGGTGCGGTTCAGGTCGGTGATGGCTTCCTCGCCCAGCGGGGCGACGCGGCAGGCGTCGTACCAGCGGTGGTAGGCGCCGGCAATGACCTCCAGGTGGCGGGCGACGCGGTGCGGCTCGCGCAGCTCGGCGGCCTTGGCCACAATCGAGGGGTAGCTGCCCAGGTGCGAAAGCAGCTCGTTTTCGGTCGCGTGGTCCAGCAGCGCGGCGTCGAAGCTGTCCTCGCCGCCCACGCTGCGCTCCACCCCGGCGGCCACGGCGTTGCGTGCGGCGCCGCGGGAGCGGGCATGCGCGTACTGGACGTAGAACACCGGGTTCTCGTTGCTGTGCTTCTTCAGCAGCTCCGGGTCCAGGGTCAGCGGCGAGTCCGCCGGGAAGCGGGCCAGGGAGTACCGGACGGCGTCCTTGCCCAGCCAGGAGATCAGGTCCTTGAGCTCGATGATGTTGCCGGCCCGCTTGGAGAGCTTGGCGCCGTTGACGGAGACGAGCTGGCCGATCAAGACCTCGATGTTGGCCTCCGGGTCGTCCCCTGCGGCGGCCGCGATCGCCTTGAGCCGGTTGATGTAGCCGTGGTGGTCGGCGCCGAGCAGGTAAATCTTCTCGGTGAAGCCGCGGTCCTTCTTGGACAGGTAGTAGGCCGCGTCGGCGGCGAAGTAGGTCGGTTCGCCGTTCGCGCGGATCATCACGCGGTCCTTGTCGTCGCCGAAGTCGGTGGTGCGCAGCCAGACCGCGCCGCCGTCGTCGTACACGTGGCCCTGTTCCCGGAGCCGGGCGACGGCGTCCGCGATGGCGCCGGCGTCGTGCAGTTCCTGCTCGGAGAAGTAGACGTCGAACTCGACGCCGAACTCCGCGAGCGTCTGCTGGATGTCCTTTAGCTGGGCCTTGTAGGCCGCCCCTCGGATCACCGGCAGCGCCGCGACGTCGGTGAGTTCGCGGATGTCCGGGTGCTGGGTCAGCACCTCGTGGCCGAGGTCGGCGATGTATTCGCCCGGGTAACCGCCCTCCGGGACGCCGCGGCCGTGCAGCCGGGACAGCACCGAGTGCGCGAAGACGTCCATCTGCGAGCCGGCGTCGTTGATGTAGTACTCCGCCGTGACGTCCGCGCCGGAGGCCCGGAGCACGCGCGCGATCGAGTCGCCGAGGGCCGCCCAGCGGGTGTGGCCGATGTGCAGCGGGCCGGTGGGGTTGGCCGAGACGAACTCCATGTTGACCGTGCGGCCTGCGAGCGCGGTGTTGGTCCCGTAGGCGGAGCCCGCCTCGACGATGGCCTTGGCGAGCGCGCCGGCGGCCGCCGCGTCGACGGTGATGTTCAGGAAGCCCGGTCCGGCGACGTCGACGGCGAAGACTCCCTCGATGGCCGCCAGCCGCTCACTGAGCAGTCCGGCGAGCTGGCGCGGGTTGGTCCCGGCCGGCTTCGCGAGCTGGAGGGCGATGTTGGTGGCCCAGTCGCCGTGCTCCCTGTTCTTGGGCCGCTCCACGCGCACCGCGTCCGGTACGTCGGCGGCGGCAAGGGCGATTTCACCGGCGGCGACGGCGTCCTTCAGGCAGGCGGATATGGCGAGGGAGAGTTCTTCTGGGGTCACGGTTCCAGCCTACCGGGGGCCCGCAGTCCCGCGGAATTTTCCGGCCTTCATCTTCGGCCGTGGGCGGTTTTCCGTTGAAGCCCACCTTCCTGCTAAGCTCTAGGACGTCCCGCCGGTAACGGCAGGATCCCTGATTGCCCTCGTAGCTCAGGGGATAGAGCGTCTGCCTCCGGAGCAGAAGGTCGTAGGTTCGAATCCTATCGAGGGCACCATCGAAAAACCCCGCCGTTTTAACGAAACGGCGGGGTTTTTGCGTTTTGCCCTCAGGCGCCGGCTTGGCTCCGGTCAGCGTCGAAGTCCAGCGCCGCTTCGTCCGGGGTGGCGAGGGTCAGTACGGCTTCCTCGACCGTCGCGTGGTCCTCGAGTTCGCGTTCAATCCGGCGCAGCGCCACTGCCACTTCGTGTTCGGGGTGGTCGCCCTCCAGATCGACGGCAGCGACGAGGTAGAGCTTGCGCGGTCCGACGAACTCCAGGTGCAGGTATGTGAGCCGGGCAATCTCCCGGTGCTCGAGGACCCGGCGGGCCATGGAGCGTTCGATGTCCGGGGTGACGCCCTGGCCCACCAGGAAGCGTCGGTTGCGGTCGATCAGCACAACGGCGACGACGGCCAGCAGCACGCCGACGACGATCGAGCCCACCGCGTCCGGCAGCGGCGAACCGGTGACCTGGTGCAGGAAGACCCCGGCAAACGCCACGACCAGGCCGATCAGGGCCGCGGCGTCCTCCGCGAACACGGCGCGCAGGGTGGGATCGGAGCTGATCAGGACCTGTTCCAGGGTATGCCGGTCCAGCTGGTGCGCCGCCTTCCGGGTCTGGCGGAACGCCTGGGTGAAGGAGATTCCCTCGAAGACAAAAGCCGCGCCCAGGACCACGTAGGCCACCGCGAAATCGGCGGCAGGCTCAGGGGTGATGAGCTGCTGGATGCCGTGCATGATCGAGACCACGGCACCGGCGGTGAAGAGGCCGAACGCCGCAAACATCGACCACACGTACGCCTCCCGGCCGTAGCCCATGGGGTGGCTCTTGTCCCGCGGCCGGGCGGACCTGCGTTCGGCGAAGAACAGGAACACCTGGTTGCCGGTGTCCGCCCAGGAGTGGGCCGCTTCGGCCGTCATCGAGGCCGATCCGGTCAGGAGCGCAGCCACCGTTTTTGCCGCGGCCACGAGAAAATTCGCCGCGAACGCGATGATCACCGTCAGCAGGGTCGAGCCGGGCTTTTTCCGCTTCTCCGTTTGCGCCATGGGCCTACCGTATCCAACCGGCGGGCTCCTGCAGGCTCCGGGTGCTCAAGCCCTGCCAAATGTCGGCGCCCCCTCGTAGTCTGTTGGCATCGGCAGAAGCAAAGGGGTCTCACATGTACTGCTCCATCATCCCGCCCTACCTGTTGCGCCGGCTGGCAGCGCAACACCACGAGCCGCGGCTGCAAATGGCGGCCCGCGCCGCGAAGGAAGCGCTGCAGCACGTCAAGAGTTTCCAGGCGTCCCGTGCGGCTCCGGCGCCCGCCGCGCCGCCGGGGTTGCGGCAGCTTACGCCGGGGCCGCCCCAGCGCACCGTGTACGACGCGAAAGCCTCCGAGGACCTGCCCGGTGTGCTGGTGCGCAAGGAAGGCGAACCAGCCACCGGCGATCCGGCCGCGGATGAGGCCTACGACGGCCTGGGCCACACGCACCGGCTCTATGCGGAGGCGTTCGGCCGGAACTCGATCGACGGCAACGGCCTGCCGCTGGACGCCACGGTGCACTTCGGTCATCTCTACGACAACGCGTTCTGGGACGGGAAACAGATGGTGTTCGGCGACGGCGACGGCCAGGTCTTCACCCGCTTCACCGCCTCCCTCAGCGTGATCGGCCACGAGCTCGCCCACGGCGTCACCCAGCACTCCGCCGGGCTTGCCTACCGCAACCAGGCCGGCGCTCTCAACGAATCCCTCTCGGACGTTTTCGGCGCCCTCGTGGAGCAATACGTGAGACAGCAGTCCGCGGCGCAGGCCAGCTGGCTGATCGGCGAGGGGCTCTTCACGGACCAGGTGCAGGGCACGGCGCTGCGCTCCATGAAGGCTCCGGGAACGGCGTACGACGACGACGTGCTGGGCAAGGACCCGCAGCCGGACTCGATGGACGGCTATGTGCACACCAGTGCCGACAACGGCGGAGTCCACCTGAACTCGGGCATCCCCAACCGGGCCTTCTGCCTGGTCGCGACCACGCTGGGCGGCAACGCGTGGGAGGCCCCCGGACGCATCTGGTACGACACCCTCACGGGCGGGACGCTGCCCGCGTCCGCAACTTTCAGCGCCTTCGCCAAGGCCACCGCGGCGTCCGCCGCGGAGCTCTACGGCGCCGGTTCCCCGGAGCATGACGCCGTTGTGCAGGCGTGGGAAACTGTGAAGGTAAAGCTCCAGGGAGCGAAGCGCTAGCCGAGTTCCAGCAGATCCGAGTCCAATCGAGATCCGAGTCCGATGAAGATAACTGTCCAGCGCAGCGGCGGCGTAGCCGGAATGAAGCGGACGTGGACCGTCAGTCCCCAGCCGCCGGAGGACACCGACCGGTGGCAACCGCTCATTGAAGCGTGCCCCTGGGACGCCGTCGGCGGGGCCAGCGGCACCGCCGGCCAGCCTGACCGGTTTATGTACAGCATCCGGGCCGGCCAGCGCCGGGCGGTCCTGCCGGAGCGCGAGCTGACGGGTCCGTGGCGGACCCTCGTCGAGTGCGCCCGCGCCGCCGCGGAGGCGCCCGGGCGGGACGGCCAGCCAGGTTAGACGGCTGCGAGGTTAGACGGCTGCGAGGTTAGACGGCTGCGAGGTTAGACGGCTGCGAGGTGCCCGCGGAACGTCCGCCGGTAAGACTGCGGGCTGGTGTCCAGCACCTTGGCAAAGTGGTGGCGCAGCAGGACCGAGTGGCCGAACCCGGCCTCCCGGGCGATCTCGTCGATGTTGAGGTCGGTCGTCTCCAGCAGCTCCTGCGCGCGCAGCACCCGCTGCGAATTGAGCCAGGCCGCCGGGGTCGCGCCGGTTTCGGCCCGGAACCGGCGGGCAAAGGTCCGCGGCGACATGTGCACGCGGGCGGCCAGCTCGTTGACCGAGTGGTCGTCCTCCAGGTTCACGACCATCCACCGGAGCAGCTCTTCCATCGGCTGCGAACCGCACCGCGGCATCGGCCGGTCGATGAACTGGGCCTGGCCCCCGTCCCGGTGCGGCGGCACCACCATGTCCCGGGCGATACTGGCCGCCACGTTCGCGCCCAGCTCCACCCGGACCAGGTGCAGGCAGGCGTCGATGCCGGCGGCGGTCCCGGCGCTCGTGATGATCCGGTCGTCCTCGACGTAGAGCACGTTCTCGTCCACGAGCGCGGCCGGATAGCGGCTGGCCAACTCCTGGGAGTAGTGCCAGTGTGTGGTGCAGCGGCGGCCGTCCAGCAACCCGGCCCGTGCCAGCGCGAAGGCCCCGGAACAGATCGACATGACCCAGGCTCCCCGGGCATGCGCCGCCCGCAGTGCCTCGAGGACGGATTCGGGAACGTCCTCGTCCCGGCCATACGGGGTCATGATGACGAGGTCGGCATCTGCGGCCGCCTCCAGCCCGAGCCCCACGTGCATCGACAGCCCGGACTTCATCGGGATGTCCCCCGGCACCGGCGTGCAGACCCGGAAATCGAAGGCGGGCACACCGGTGCTGCGGTCCGAGCGATCGACGCCGAACACTTCAAACGCGGTCCCGAACTCGAAGATCGAGAAGTGCGGAACCACGATCATCGCCACTGAATTGATCATGAATCCAGTCTGGCAGAAATTTGAGCTTTCTGGGCATTTCTGCCACTTTTTTTACCCTGCGCACCAGAGAACCATGGAGGTATGGAACTCATCGGAATCGCCCTCATCGTCCTGATCCTCGCCGCCGTCGCCGCCACCCTCCGAGCCCTCCGGAAAGACGGTCTTGGCCACAACCCGCCCGTCCGCTCGGAGGACTACTGGATGGCCCACGACCTCCCCAGCACCAGCTACACGCTGCGGTTCTTCTAAACCAGTCCCCTTCACCCGCTGCCCGGCCCCGCCCACGGACCGGGCAACCCTATGTCCGGCGCCGGGGGCGCCGGGACAGCAAGCCGGGCCAGTAGACTGTGTGCAGCCATGACACTGCATATCTCCTACCCCGCCGAGCTGCCGGTCTCCGAGCGCCGCGAGGACCTGATGGCCGCCATCGCCGCGAACCAGGTGACCATCATCGCCGGCGAGACCGGTTCCGGTAAGACCACCCAGATCCCCAAGATGTGCCTGGAGCTTGGCCTGGGCGAGAACGGCCTGATCGGCCACACCCAACCACGCCGGCTCGCCGCCCGCACGGTCGCCGAGCGCATCGCGGAGGAACTCGGCGTCGACATCGGCCAGGAGGTGGGTTTCCAGGTCCGCTTCACCGGCGAGGTCAGCCGCTCCACCAAGGTCAAGCTGATGACCGACGGCATCCTGCTGGCCGAGATCCAGCGCGACAAGCTGCTGCGCAAATACAACGCGATCATCATCGACGAGGCGCACGAACGCAGCCTCAACATCGACTTCATCCTCGGCTACCTCAAACGCATCCTCCCGGCGCGCCCGGACCTGAAGATCATCATCACCTCGGCCACCATCGACCCGGAGCGTTTCGCCAAGCACTTCGGCAGCGAGGAAGCCCCGTCCCCGATCGTCGAGGTCTCCGGCCGCACCTACCCGGTGGAGATCCGCTACCGCCCGCTCTCGGCGCCGGCCGGCGGCCCCGCCGCCGGTGACGATGCAGCCGACTCCTCCGACGACGAACTCGAAGAGGACCGCGACCCGCTGGACGCGGTCTGCGATGCCGTCGACGAACTCGCTCTCGAGGCCCCCGGCGACATCCTGATCTTCTTCTCCGGCGAGCGCGAGATCCGCGACGCCGCCGAGGCGCTCAACGCGCGGATCCAGACGAACCGGCGGCTGGCCGGCACCGAGGTCCTGCCGCTCTTCGCCCGGCTCAGCCTGCAGGAACAGCACAAGGTCTTCCACCCCGGCAGCAAACGCCGGATCGTGCTGGCCACGAACGTCGCCGAAACCTCGCTCACCGTCCCGGGCATCAAGTACGTCATCGACACCGGCACCGCCCGCATCTCGCGCTACTCGCACCGGACCAAGGTCCAGCGCCTGCCGATCGAGCGGGTCTCCCAGGCCTCGGCCAACCAGCGCTCCGGCCGCTGCGGGCGCGTGTCCGACGGCATCGCGATCAGGCTGTACTCGGAGGAGGACTTCGAGTCCCGGCCGCTGTTCACCGACCCGGAGATCCTGCGCACCAACCTCGCCGCCGTCATCCTGCAGATGACCGCCATGGGCGTCGCCCGCGGGCCGAAGGACGTGGAGAACTTCCCGTTCGTTGAACCGCCGGATTCGCGTGCCATCAACGACGGCGTCACGCTGCTGCGCGAACTCGGTGCCCTCAGCGCGGCCGGCGCTGCCGGCGGCCGCGGCGGCGGACTCACCGCCGTCGGGCAGCAGCTGGCCCAGCTGCCCGTGGATCCCCGGCTTGGCCGGATGATCGTCGAATCGGGCAAACGCGGCTGCGTCCGTGAGGTGATGATCCTGGCGGCAGCGTTGACCATCCAGGACCCCCGCGAGCGCCCGACCGACAAGCAGCAGCTCGCGGCGGAGAAGCACGCCCGCTTCCGGGACGAGAACTCGGACTTCACCGGCTACCTGAACCTCTGGAACTACTTGCAGGAGAAGCAGCAGGAGCTCTCCTCGACGGCTTTCCGCCGGCTCTGCCGCAATGAGTTCATCAACTACCTGCGCGTCCGGGAGTGGCAGGACCTCTTCGCCCAGCTGCGCCAGCTCGCCCGGCCGTTGGGCATCACCTTGGACAACAAAAGGCTCACGGATCCGGTGGGGCACCACGACGGCATCCACATCAGCCTGCTCTCGGGGCTGCTGAGCCACATCGGCATCCTGGACGAACGCAAGCGCGAGTACGCCGGTGCCCGCGGCAGCCGCTTCGCGATCTTCCCCGGCTCGGCCCTGTTCAAGAAGTCCCCCACCTTCGTGATGGCCGCCGAGCTGGTCGAAACCAGCCGGCTCTGGGCCCGGGTGGCCGCCAAGTTCGACCCGCTCTGGGCTGAGCAGGTGGCGCCGGACCTGGTCAAGCGCAGCTACAGCGAGCCGCACTGGTCCAAGAAGATGGGCTCGGTGATGGCGCATGAGAAGGTCACGCTGTACGGCGTGCCCATTATTCCGAGCCGCCGGATCAATTACGGCAAGGTGGACCCGGAACTCTGCCGGGAGCTGTTCATCCGGCACGCGCTGGTGGAGGGCGACTGGCAGACCCACCACAAGTTCTTCCACCGCAACCGCGCCCTGCTCCAGGAGGTCGAGGAGCTCGAGGCCCGGATGCGGCGCCGCGACATCCTGGTCGACGACGAAACCCTGTTCGAGTTCTACGACGCCCGGATCGGCAAGGACGTGGTCTCCGAACGCCACTTCGACAAGTGGTGGAAGGATGCGCGCCAGCAGGACCCCACCCTGCTGGACTTTGACCAGGCGCTGCTGATCAGCGAGGACGCCGACGCACTGGACGATTCCGCGTACCCGAAGACCTGGCAGCACAAGGGCTTCGAACTGCCGCTGAGCTACGAGTTCCACCCGGTCGCCCCCGGCTCGCCGCCGAATCCTTCCGACGGCGTCACCGCCGAGGTCCCGGTCCTGTTCCTGAACCAGCTCGACGACGCCGCGTTCCGCTGGCTGATCCCGGGCCAGCGGGTGGAACTGGTGACCGCCCTGATCAAGTCGCTGCCGAAGCAGGTCCGCAAGAATTTCGTTCCCGCACCCGAAGTCGCCCGACAGGCCGTGGCGGCGCTGGAGGCCGCTTTCGATCCCGCCACGGACGAGCTGGAGCCCTCGCTGGAACTCGTGCTGCGCCGGATCCGCGGCCACGTCATCCCGCCGGGGTCCTGGAACTGGGACGCCGTCCCGTCGCACCTGCGCGTCAGTTTCCGTGTGGTCGATCCCCGCGGCAAAGTCCTCGACGAGGGCAAGGACCTCGCGGCGCTGCAGGAAAGGCTCGCCCCGGCCACCCGCCGCGCCATCGCCGAGTCCCTCGGCACCACCCCGTCAACGACGGCGCCCAAAGCTGGCGGTACGGCTGGCGGCAAGGCTGGCGGACGGGCGAACGGGAAGACACCCGCCGCCGCTACGCCGGCTGCGACGGCAGCGCCCGGTTTCACCGAGCTGTCCGGCCTCAAGGACTGGACCTTCGGCACCGTGCAGCGCCAGGTCCAGGGCACCGTCAAGGGCCACACCGTCACCGGCTACCCGGCCCTGGTCGACGAAAGCACCTCCGTAGCGCTGCGCCTGTTCCAGACCACCTCCGAGCAGGAGCAGGCCATGCGCGGCGGGGTTATCCGGCTGCTCGCCCTGAAAGTGCCGCCGCCGGACCGCTACGTCCTGGAGCACCTGAATAACACCGAAAAGCTGACCTTCAGCCAGAACCCGCACGGCTCGGTGTCGGCGCTGATCGCGGACTGCGCCTTGGCCGCGATCGACAAGCTCACCCCGGCCGAACTGCCGTGGGACGAGGCCTCCTTCAAGGCCCTCTACGAGCAGGTCCGGGCCGAGCTGATCGACACGGTCTTTACGGTGACCGCCGTCGTCGAACGCATCCTCGCCAGCACCCGGCGGATCGAGAAGCAGCTCAAGGGCACCACGAGCCTTGCCCTGATCAGCGCCCTCAATGACGTCAAGGCCCAGCTGGAGCAACTCATCTATCCCGGGTTCGTGGCACGGACGGGCTACGCCCAGCTCAGCCAGCTGCCGCGGTACCTCGCGGCCATCGAAAAGCGCCTCGAGAAGCTCCCCGGGAACGTCCAGCGGGATGCGCAGCACATGGCGGTGATCCAGGCCCTCGAGGACGACTATGACGACGCCGTTTCCGCGCTGCTGCCCGGGCGGCGGGTGGCGACCGAGTTAACCCAGGTCCGCTGGATGATCGAGGAGCTGCGGGTGAGCCTCTTCGCCGTCGAGCTCGGCACCGCTTATTCGGTCTCGGAGAAGCGGATCCGCACCGTGCTCAACAAGGCGCTGGCGCCGGCGTAGTTCCCGCCTACACCTCCGGGACGTGCTCCGCGTGGCCGGCTTTGCGCAGGCCCTCGCGCAGCTTCTCGGCGTTGGCGTCCAGCCGCGCGGGGTCCGGGTGCTGGTCCACGGAGCCGAAGTCGAAGTCCGCCATCGAGTTGGAGGGCCACACGTGCACGTGCAGGTGGTTGATCTCGTAGCCGGCGACGATCAGCCCGGCACGGGCGGCGTCGAACACGTCCACCTGGACGGCGCCGATCTTGCGGGCCACCTCCATCACCCGGGCCAGGACCTCGGGCGGGGCATCCGTCCAGCGGTCCACTTCCTGGGCGGGCACCACGAGTGTGTGCCCGTCGGCCAGCGGGCCCACGGTCAGGAACGCGACGACGTCGTCCTCGCGCCAGACGAAACGGCCCGGGATCTCGCCGTTGATGATCTTGGTGAACAGGGTGCTCATGCATCCGCCTTTTCTGCCGGGGACCCCAGGGTGCTGGCGTCCAGGACAAACCGGTACTTCACGTCGCCTGCCACCATGCGGTCGTAGGCCTCGTTGAGCTGGTCCGCTCGGACCAGCTCGATCTCGGACAGCACACCGTGTTCGGCGCAGAAGTCCAGCATCTCCTGGGTCTCGGCGATGCCGCCGATCAGCGAGCCGGCGTAGGCGATCCGGCGCCGGATCAGCGCGCCGGGGTTGACCGGCGGCATGGCTTCGGAGGGCAGGCCCAGCTGGAAGAGCGCGCCGTCGACGCGGAGGGTCTTGAAGTAGGGGTTGAGGTCGTGCGGAGCGGCGACGGTGTCGATGATGACGTCGATGCTGCGGTCCGCGGCCTCCATCGCGGCCGGATCCGTGGAGAGGACCACGTGGTCGGCGCCCAGCTCGCGGGCCGCCGCGAACTTCGCCTCCGACGTCGTGAAGACGGTCACCTCCGCGCCCATCGCCTTGGCGATCTTGACGGCCATATGGCCGAGGCCGCCGAGTCCGACGACGCCGACGGCGTCGCCCTCCTCGACCTCGAAGTGGTTCAGCGGCGAATAGGTGGTGATGCCGGCGCAGAGCAGCGGAGCCGCCGCGGCCGGGTCCATGCCCTCCGGGACCCGCAGCACGTAGTTGCGGTCCACCACGATCGACGTGGAGTAGCCGCCCTGGGTAATGGCGTCGCCGTTGCGCCGGTCCTTGGCGCCGTAGGTTCCGGTCATGCCGTTTTCGCAGTACTGCTCGAGGCCGTCGAGGCAGCTGTCGCATTCGCGGCAGGAGTCAACCAGGCAGCCGACGCCGACGCGCTCACCGACGGCGAAGTCGTCCACAGAGGAGCCCACCCAGCTGACGCGGCCCACGATTTCGTGGCCCGGGACGAGGGGGTAGTGCTGGGCGCCCCATTCCCCTCGGGTGGCGTGCACGTCCGAGTGGCAGAGTCCGCAGAACTCGATGGCGATCTCGACGTCGTCCTCCTTGGGCGCACGCCGGGCCACCGTCAGCGGCACCAGACCGCTGTGACTGGACGTGGCACCGTAGGCGGCGGCGAGGGTGGTGTCGTTGCCGGCGTCGGCGTCGTTGCTGTCGTTCAGGTCGGGAAGCGGCTTGGCGAGGGGCGGCGGTACGGGGCGTCCGGGAGTCATGGTTTGACGCTACCCCCGGGAGCGGTTTCCGTGCCACTTTGGGGTTGGGCGAACTGCCACGGCGCCGAAGGCCCGCGCGGACGACTTCGCGAGCACTTGCCGTGCGCCGCTCTATCCTAGGATGGTGACCGTCTATCAGGCCGTACTCTCATTCGCCGTTGTCGCCGGACTGCTGACCCTGGTGCCCGGCATCGACACCGCGCTGGTGCTGCGCTCTTCAATTTCCCGGTCCCGAAGCTTCGCCTTTGCCACCGCCCTGGGCATCGGTACGGGCGCCATGGCGTGGGGCATGGCGGCGGCGGTGGGGGTTTCGGCCCTGCTGGCGGCCTCGGAGGTCGCGTACCGCCTCCTGACGCTCGCCGGCGCGGCCTACATGATCTGGCTGGGCCTCTCGTTGATTTGGAAGAGTTGGCGCAAAGATGACGGGACGGCGGCGGCCATCGCAACGTCCGAGCCTGCGGTCGAGGGGGGCCAGCTCTGGAGGGGTTGGCTCACGGGCGCGGGCACCAATCTACTGAACCCCAAAGTCGGGGTGTTCTACATCGCCACCATCCCCCAGTTCATTCCGTCCGGGTCCGCTCCCTTGTTGATGGGTATGTTGCTGGCCGGCGTCCACTGTGTCCTCTCCATGCTCTGGTTCGCGTTGCTGATCTTCGCGACCGGTTTCGCCTCCAAGTGGCTCAAGAGTGCCCGGAGTGTCCGGGTGATCGACAGGATCACGGGAACGGTCCTGGTTGGTTTCGGGCTGAAGCTCGCGCTGGAGCCGGGCCACTAGTCCAGGCCACGCCTTCTGCGGCTGGCCCTGGCTAGGGCGCCGTATTGCTGACGGACGTTTCGATGGCGGTCCAGGTCGTTGCGGTTCCCGCAGGAAAGCCCTCCTGAGACTGGATAAGAACCGACCGTTCTCCGATCATCAGTCCGGTCTGGGGGTCAATGATGATCTCCTGCCGTGATTTGGAGGGCCCATCCTCGAGGCGTCCGATGGCGACACCCTTTCGGCCGTCCAAGTTGGCTTGCCCTTCGGTGACTGTCACCCCAGGAATCATGGCCGCGGCCTTGTAGAGGGCGGCCCTCAGGTCGGCAGGGACAACGCCGGTCCTCAAGAGGTCCGCGATAAACACCAGCGCTTCACCGTCGACGGACTGTCCGTGCCCCAGGGTCTGTTTGTAGATGCTATTCAGCAGCCGGTAGGGATCGCGGGGCAACCTAGCCAGGTCCGTGGACATCCACCCGCCCGGGCTTCCGTAGAAGGCTCCATTGCGCGCGCGCAGTAGCTCCGGCGACGGCTGTATGTTCTGTTTGAGAGCGAAGTCCTTGGATTCGGCATCGAAGAAGGTCGTAGGCACGCGTCCCCCTCGTTGCCACACCCATTCAGCAGAGCGGTCAGCGGGAATGTACAGGTCCGATTTTTCCGTATCCAGCCACCGGTACTGGGATCCGTCCTGCTCGTAGGTATTCGTGCCCCAGACGTTGGTGCTCTTGATCCGCAGGTACTGGCCCGGGCCCACCACCGGATCAGTCGTTTTGATCGTCATCTGTGCGGCGTTGTTGAGGACCTCGGCGGCCTGCGCGGTGGCTCCGCCGCGCCAGCCGGCAAGGCCGACGACGTCTCCCGCGATCAGCGCTGCGACCACCGCAGCGGCGGCGGCCGACGTTAGCCAGATGCGCGCAGGGCTCGAACGCCGGGCGGAGAGTTCTGTCACCGCGGGGTACGGGGCCGCTTCGCCCTCTTGAGGCGCTTCGACCTGCATGGCGGCCAGGGAGCGCTCACGGCTCCGGTTCAATTCATCCTCGGTGACGTGTGCTGCCGGATCAACGGAAGCCAACCGACGTCGAACCTTGTCAGCGCTTGTCTTTGTGTTCATAGTTCTGCACCTTCTGCCGGTGGCTGTGCGTGAATGATGTGGCTTAGGGCCTTGCGTGCCCTGTGCAGGCGCATCCTGACCGCCGTGGCACTGGTGTTGAGCAGGTCGGAAATCTCCTTGGACGTGAAGCCGTCCCAGTAGCTCAAGAGCAGGACTTCCCGGTCGTCCGGACTGAGCCGGTCCAGGGCATCCCGAACCGGGGAATCATGGTTGAGGGCTTCGTCCCGCCGTTCAGCCTGGAGCGCGCCAAGGAGGTTTGCGGACCGGGAGGCAGAGCGCTCGTGGTTCCGCAGGACATTCTTGGCTACGCCAAAAAGAACCATGACAGACAATTCGCCGCTGCCGGCCAGCTTTTCCCACGCGATCCTGAACACCTCTGCACACAGGTCTTCTGCGGTGGCCGCGTCCGCCGTTCTTCGTCGAAAATAGCGGTAGATGCGGTCATGGCCAGCTGCGTGCGCCGCCAAAAAGCGCTTTTCCCGTTCCAATTTCCCGGGTTCCCTCCGGACTGCTTGCAAGCTCATACCCCGTTAATGTCCGGCATCACCGAAAGTGTAACGACCGGGCTCAATAAGATTTCTGCAACCGGGTCCGGCGCCACTTCCATGGGAGCCTTTTCTGTCAGAGGTAGCTGGAAAACTGGAGTCTATGGAAGGCAAAGAGGAGCTCCACAAGGTTCTGGCAGACCCGCCATCTACGGGCGGCGTGACAGTCACGGACCTGAGCTTGATCCTGGCCGCGGGGCCCGCTCGGGCCACTGCAGCGGGCCTCATCGAGGAAATACGCAAGCTGGAGGACCAGAAGTCTGCCTTGGCCGCCCGCCAGGCCCGTCTAGCCGTCGCGTTCGATGTGCTCCAGCGGCGCGAACAAGCCGACGCCGGTTTGCCCGCCGACCAGCTCGGGGCCGGGGTGGGCGCGCAGCTCGCCCTCGCCCGGCGCGAATCCCCCACCAAGGGCGGCCGCCTCCTGGGCCTGGCGAAGGCCCTGGTCACCGAAATGCCGCACACCCTCGCCGCGCTGGAAGCCGGCCGGCTCAACGAATGGCGCGCAACGCTCCTGGTCCGTGAGACCGCTTGCCTGTCCGCGGCCGACCGGGCCGCCGTGGACGAGGAACTCTCCCCCGACACCGGGACGTTCCGCGGCGCCGGGGACCGCGCGATCATCGCCGCCGAGCGTGCCGCCGCCTACCGGCATGACCCACGCTCCGTCACCCAGCGTGCCGCACACGCCGAGGCCGAACGCCACGTCAGTCTCCGCCCGGCCCCGGACACCATGTGCTACCTCACCGCCCTGCTCCCCGTCGCGGCAGGGGTCGCCGTCCACGCCGCGCTCACCCAGCACGCAGATGTCGCACGCTCCGACGGCGACCCACGCACCCGCGGCCAGCTGATGGCCGACGCACTCGTCGAACGCACCACCGGCAAGGCCGGCGGCATCAGCGGCATCGAAATCCAGCTCGTTATGACCGACCGCACCCTCTTCCAGGGCGACAGCGAACCCGCCCGGCTCCCCGGCTACGGCATCGTCCCCGCCGGATGGGCCCGGGCCCTGGCCCGCCCGGATTTGGAGCAGACCCAGGACGAGACGATGCGGGTCTGGCTCCGCCGGCTCTACGCCGCCCCGGCCACCGGCGACCTCGTCGCCATGGACTCCCGCGCCCGGCTCTTCCCGCCCGGACTGCGCCGCTTCATCCAGGCCCGCGACCACACCTGCCGCACCCCCTACTGCGACGCCCCCATCCGCCACCTGGACCACATCATCCCCTGGCACAACGGCGGCACCACCAGCCTCGGCAACGGCGCCGGACTCTGCGAAGCATGCAACCACACCAAGGAAACCCCCGGCTGGAGCGCCCAGACAAGGCTGGGACCCCGCCACACACTCCAACTCACGACGCCGACCGGCCACAGCTACCACTCCACCGCCCCGCCGCTCCCGGGAACGCCTGCCACCCAGCGGCCTCGCCGAACCGCGGACGACGGCGACACCGCGGAACCTCCAAGGCCGCTCAGGACAAGGAAACTCAGGCATAAGGCAAAGCGCGCGCACCGGACGCAAGCAAGGGTGCGTGCCCACCGGGTAGTTCAGCCGGTAGTGCAGCCGGCGGCGTAGCCTGCGCCGTTCTGCCGCGCAGCAGGAGCTAGTCGCCGTCGGGAGTAGCGCCGGTGACGACGCTGTTCGACGGGTTGTTGGACCACTCCGAGAATGATCCCGGATACAGGGCTGCGGAAAAGCCGGCGATTTCCAGCGCCGCGATCTCGTGGGCCGCGGTCACTCCGGAGCCGCAGTACACGGCGATGGGCTCTCCGGCGTGCACGCCCAAAGCGGCAAAGCGTTCGCGCAGCTCGGCAGATGGCAGGAAGCGGCCGTCCGCCGCCAGGTTCGCGGTGGTGGGCGCACTCACGGCGCCGGGAATGTGTCCGGCACGGGGGTCCACGGGTTCGATCTCGCCCCGGTACCGCACACCGGCACGGGCATCGAGCAGCAGGCCCTCGCGCGACCAGCCGTCCGCCTCCGCAGCGCCGATCACCGGCATGGCGCCGTCGGAGAGCACGACGTCGCCGGCCTCCACGCCGGGTTCACCGCTCTCGACGTCGAGCCCCTTCGCGCGCCAGGCGGCCAGGCCGCCGTCGAGCAGGCACACGGACGGGAAGCCTGCGTTGCGCAGCATCCACCAAACCCTGGCCGCGGCAAGGTTGCCGGTGTCGTCGTAAGCCACCACCACGTCACCGTCCCGGATGCCCCAGGAGCGCGCGGACTGCTGAAACTGCTCCAGCGGCGGCAAAGGGTGGCGGCCCCGGCTCAGATCGGCGGGGCCCGCCAGCTCGGTGGCGAGGTCCACAAAGACCGCGCCGGGGAGATGCGCTTGAAGATAATGTTCCCGGCCGTGCGGGTCGCCGAGCGCCCAGCGGACGTCCAGCAGCACCGTCCGCGCGCCGGAGTCCAGCCGGTCCTTGAGCTCGGCCACAGTCATAAGGGTGTCCATCCGCCCACTCTAACCGTGACCCGCCCGGGCGATCGGCGGCCGGCGCCGCGGGTAGGCTGGTGCGGTGACAAGAGTGCGCCAGCAGGACCGGGTATGGGCCGACGAAGCCATCCGCCGGATCAATGCCGAGAACAACAGATCCGCCGACACGCACCTCTACTCGGTGCCGCTGCCCGAGCACTGGGGCGTCCAGCTGTATCTCAAGGACGAATCAACCCACCGCACGGGCAGCCTCAAGCACCGTCTGGCCCGCTCGCTGTTCCTGTTCGGCCTGGTCAACGGCTGGATCCGCGAAGACACCACCATCGTCGAGGCCTCCAGCGGCAGCACGGCCGTCTCCGAGGCTTATTTCGCCCAGCTGCTCGGGCTGCCGTTCATCGCGGTGATGACCCGGACCACGAGTCGCGAAAAGATCGCGCTGATTGAACAGTTCGGCGGCTCCTGCCACCTAGTGGACCACGCCTCCGAGGTGTACGCGGCCGCCGAGGACCTGGCCCGCCGCACCGGCGGCCACTACATGGACCAGTTCACCTACGCCGAGCGCGCCACGGACTGGCGGGGGAACAACAACATCGCCGAGTCGATCTTCGGCCAGCTGGCACTCGAGGAGCACCCGGTCCCCCGATGGATCGTCGTGGGAGCCGGCACCGGCGGAACCAGCGCCACGATCGGCCGCTACCTGCGCTACCAGCGGCACGACACCCGCCTCGCCGTCGTCGATCCCGAGAATTCCGCGTTCTTTCCCGGCTGGCTGGCCGACCGCGACGGCGACGCGGCCTCGGACGCCGCGGGCCTGCCCTCCCGAATCGAAGGCATCGGACGCCCGCGGCTGGAGCCGAGCTTTGTGCCCGCCGTCATCGACCACATGATCCAGGTGCCGGATGCCGCCTCCGTGGCCGCCATGCGCCACCTGCGCGAACACGCGGGCCTGCACGCCGGCCCGTCCACCGGCACCAACCTCTGGGGCGTGTGGCAGCTCATCGCCCAGATGATCGCCGAAGGCAGCCGCGGGAGCGTCGTTTCGCTGATGTGCGACGCTGGCGACCGCTACACCGGCAACTATTACAGCGCCGGGTGGCTGCAGACCCAGGGCATGGACCCGGCACCCCACGAGGCCACCATCCGGGAATTTTTCGCCAGCGGGGCCTGGCCGGCGGGCTAAAGCTCCACGGATTCGCCGCTGGCGAGGTGGCGGTATTCGGTGCCGTACCGGGCGCCGATCCTGGTCACGTGTCCCTCGATCAGGCCGCGTCCGGCGTCGTTCAGCAGGGCATCGTGGATCGGGAAAGCCCGCGGCGCGCGGACGCCGATGACGAAGTCCACGACCTCGCCCACCTTGTTCCACGGCGCGTGGATCGGCACCAGCAGGGTCTGTACCTCGATGCCGTCCGGGATGGCGAAGGAATCCCCCGGGTGGTAGACGTTGGCGTCCACCAGATAGCCGACGTTCGCGACCACCGGGATCTGCGGATGGATGAGGGCGTGCTGGCCGCCAAAACTCCGAACGGCGAAGCCGGCCGCCTCGAAGGACTCCCCGGCTCCCACCGTGTGGATCCGCCCGGCGGCCTCGGGCGCCTTGCCTTTGAGCTCCGCGGCCACGCCGGCGGGCGCGAACAGCTGCAGTTCCGGGCTGGCCAACAGTGCCCCCGAGACAGCGTCGATGTCGATGTGGTCCGCGTGTTCATGGGTGATCAGCACGGCGCCCGCGCCGTCGAGGGCCTGGTCCGTTTCGGAGAAGGTTCCCGGATCCACCACCAGCACCCGCCCTTCCTTTTCGATCCGGACACAGGCGTGGGTGAATTTCGTCAGCTTCATCCGGCCAGCCTATGGTGACCTCCGAAGCGGTGTCCACGGTGCCCGGCTGGTAATCTGGGACCCTGCTCTTACCCGCAGCATGACCCCAGCGAAGCGAGTTTCCCCATGTCCCAGGGCGCCACCACCGGCGGCAGCCAGGCACCGGCCGAAGCACCAGCCGTGGCCGGAGCCAAGGAACAGCCCGCCGGCAAGGAACCGGGCAAGGAGCAGCGCGTCACGAAGCAGCGGTTGGCGGTCAGCGCAGCGCTGGACGAACTGGACGACTTCGTCAGCACCCAGGAACTGCACCGCATCCTGCAGGAGCGCGGCACCTCGGTCTCCCTCGCCACGTCCTACCGGATCCTGCAGTCCCTCGCCGACGACGGCCTGGTGGACGTGTTGCGGAACGCCGACGGCGAGGTGGTCTACCGTCGGTGCGCCGTCACCGGCCACCACCACCACCTGCTCTGCCGCAACTGCGGCAAGGCCGTCGAAGTCGAGGCGCCCGCCGTCGAAGCCTGGGCCGCGCGGATCGCCAGCGAGCACGGCTTCACCGCGGTGGAGCACACGGTGGAGATCTTTGGGCTGTGCCCCGAGTGCACTGCCCTGCGGGCCGGCAGCTAACGAATCCTGGCTGTGCCAGCGGGTCCTAAAACACCGATTCCGAGCATAATTCGGGAACTGGCCCCTAGGATCAGGTCCATGGACGATTTGCATGGGGAGCGGATTCGGATCCTGGCGGAGTTGGCCGAACGGGTGTGGGCGGAGTACCGGCTCAACACGGCGGACGAGGACCGGCGTGTTGAGCCGAGGCCTCCGTTGCTCGGTCGGCCGCTGTTTCCGAAGAACAACTGTTGGCGCGCGGATCGACGGCGGAGCGCCGCCGCGAAGCCGCGCAGTTTTCCGCGTGGCTGCGGGACAGCGAGCGCCGCCGTCGAACGGTCCAAATAGCCGAAGGGCTGAAGATTTTCGGCACGTTTTCAACGGAAAACCTGATTGCCTTCGACCGGGACCTGCGCTCCGACGGGCCCTTTGCCGCGGCGATGGAGATCAGCCTGCATGACGGCACACCGAATCCGAGCCGCTGGCATAAGCACGGGAGGACCGAGAGCCTGGTGCGCGACATCGAATCCAAGTTCTCGGGTGAGCGCTATATCCGGGACTTCCTCACGTTCCAGCCCTACAACTACGAAATCATCCTGGACGCGTACAGGGCACTCGGCATCACCGCACCCGTCGGCCTCACGGAATTTGCCGTGGAGGGGTATTCGCTGCGGGCGGTCGAGGAAGTCCTGCTCATCGGGGAGGCCCTCCGGCGGGTCCAGCGCCACCGGCAGCACGGCCTGGTGATCGGCACCGGGTACAGCGCAGGAGACGAGATGCATGAACGATGCAAGCATCTCCAACACCTGACGCCTCACTTCGCCCGCTGGATCCTCACCGAATCTCCGTCGGATGAAACCCTCGTCCAGAAGCTCTTCGTCGCACGCGGGGGCGTCTTTGGATTGACGCTGGAAGGACTCTCATCCGATGAATTCCTCAGCGAGCTCCGCCACCACCGCGACCGCCGAAAATGCTAGTCAGCCCAGCGACGCCGACATCCTGAGTTCCAGCAGCGGCGGGGCAAACCTCGCATCGTGTTTCGCACCGCCATCAATTTGCCAGCCGTGCCGCTGGTAGAAACTGATGGCGCGGTGGTTGCCGTCCGCGACCCACAGATAAGACCGTGCGTAGCCCATGGCGCGAAGTCCCGCCACGGATGCCAGGAACAGCGCGGAACCGAGGCCGCGGGACCAGAACTCTGGCAGTGGGTTCAGCGCCTGTAGTTCGCCAGTATTGGGGTCGACGTCGTCCCGGGGAGCGCCAAAGCCTGACCATCCCACGGCCGTGCCGTTCGCAGTGAGGGCAAGCTGCCGGACGTTCGGCACCGACGCGCCCAGGATCCGTGCCCAGCCCTTGGTGAGCCGCTCGGCGTCGAGGCCCGCGAGGTAGGCGGCATCGAGAATGCCGGCATAGGCGACGCGCCAGGCCTCGATCTGCGAGTGGGCGAAGGCCGGGGCGTCGCCGGGCACCGCCTCCCGGACAGCGAATTCGTGTGTCATGTCATCCCGCCCGTCAGTCCTGCCTGAACCGGATCTGGCCGAGTTCGTTGGTGAGCACGAGCTCCGAGGAATCGAGCCGGTAGACCATCGACTCCCTGAAATAGGCGGTCGTCCAGCTGCGATACTCCGCCGTCGGGCCGACACAGCCCTCCGGGGACTCGGCCATCCGGGCCGGGTCGGGAACTATGCCGAAATCGTCCACTGAAACAGGGACGTTCAGGACGCCGCACGGCATCCGGACCACCAGGGCCAGCGCCCCGTTCGCATTGGCGAAGCTCAGGTGCAGCGGCGAGGACGTCAGCCAATACATGTTCTGGCCGCGCACGGAGCCCCACGTCGAGGTGAACGTCCGGCAGGTGAGCGCGGCGGCGCCATACCAGGGTCCGGGAGCCACCCCTCTGCCGGCGCCAACCGGGCATACCGCCGGCGGCTGGCTCAACGTCGTCGGACTGCTTGTCGGTCCGGGCGGAACAGTCTCCCCCGGCAGGATCTTGGGGTCGGACCCGGGGCCGAAGGCCTTGGCCCCGGGGCTCGCAGCGCCACCGGGGAGGTTCTTCGACTCGCCCAGCACCAGGCTCCAGCGCTCGTCGCGCCAAGAGATGGAGTAGCGGACGATCGCGGCCGTTCCGTCCCGCGAGGCGGTGACATTTGCTGTGCCCGGGAAGTCGTTGCTCAGGTCCAACCGCCAGGAACCCGGAGCCGAGCCCCGGGTGGCGTCGACGAGTTGCTGGGCTTCGGGCCGGGTGTTGATGAACGCGGGATTGACCAGGGACTCAACGCGCTCCACGGAACCGGACGCCGCCGCCGTTATGACGCTCCGGGCGAAGTCTTCACGGATGGTCATGTCCGGCGGCCGCGGCTCCGCAAGGCAGGCCGAAACTGACGTCGACAGCAGTAGCGCGAGCACCGCGGTGCGCAGGAATCGCCGCAGCGATTTCCTCGATTCGTTCCCCATGCGTGCACTCTACTGCCCGCCGGCAACTTTGCCCCGGACGCCGGGGCGAGGAACCGGCGCCCGGAAGGAAACTAAGCCGGCACCGGCGCGGGCCGAACCACCCGGCCGTTGAGACCGCGCTTCGCCCGGATGCCGCCGATCACGCGGCACACCACGTAGATCACAAAGGACAGCGTCGTCACGTACGGGCTGATGGGAAGTCTTCCCCCGAGGGCCAGCAGGATGCCACCCACCGTCGCCGTCACGGCAAAGACGATGCTCAGGAGCACCACGAGCCGCGGCGATGAAGTCACCCGCAGGGCCGCGGCGGCCGGGGTGATCAGCAGCGCCAGCACCAGCAGGGCGCCGACAATCTGGATGGACAGGGCCACACTCACGCCCAGCAGCAGCATGAAGCCGAGCGCCAGGGCCCGGACCGGGACGCCGCGCGCGGCGGCGACGGCGGGGTCCACGCTCGCGAAAGTCAGCGGCCGCCAGATGGCCACCAGCGCCAGCATCACGACGACGGCGGCGCCGGCGAGCACCTGCAGCTGCACCGTGCCGACGGACACGATCTGGCCGGTCAGCAGGCCGAACTTGTTCGCCGCCCGGCCTTCATAGAGCGAGAGGAACAGGATGCCCAGGCCCAGGCCGAAGGGCATCAGCACACCGATGGTCGAGTTCTTGTCCCGGGCCCGGACGCCCATTAGGCCCAGCAGCAGCGCCGCCACCACGGACCCGGCGAGGGAACCGAGCACCACGTCGGCACCGACCAGCAGGGCAAAGGCGGCCCCGGCGAAGGAGAGCTCGGAGATACCGTGCACCGCGAAGGCCAGGTCGCGCTTCATCACGAAGGTGCCCACCAGGCCGCCGAGCAGGCCGAGCACCGCGCCGGCCCAGATGGAGTTCTGAACCAGCACGAGCAGATCGCCGTAGTTCTCGAAGTTGAAAATTGAATGCAGCAGGCTGTCCAGGTCCATCTAGCCGACCTCCCCTGCGATCGCGTGGGCGTCCTCATGGTGGTGGGTGGCGCCGTCCGGAATGCCTGCCACGATCATCCGGCCGTTGGCTTGGATCACTTCCACGCGGCTGCCGTAAAGCTTGGAGAGCACCTCGGTGGTCATGACTTCCCCGGGGGTGCCCACCTTGAAACGGCCCCCGGCGAGGTAGAGGACCCGGTCCACGTAGTCCATGATCGGGTTGATCTCGTGCGTCACAAACACCACGGCACTCTTTTGCTCGTGGCACTGCTCGTTGATCAACGCACTGACCGCCTGCTGGTGCTGCAGGTCGAGCGAGAGCAGCGGCTCGTCGCAGAGCAGGACGCTGGGGTCCGTCGCGAGGGCCTGCGCCACTCGAAGCCGCTGCTGCTCGCCGCCGGAGAGCTGGCCCACCGGGACCTTGGCGTAGTCGAGGGCGCCCACCTGTTCGAGGAGCCCGTCGATCTTGCGGTTCACCTTCGCCCCGCCGAGCCGGATCCCCCAGCGGTGGCCGTCCACCCCAAGGCCGACGAGGTCCCGGGCACGCAGGGGCGTGTCCGGGTCAAGGGATTCCTGCTGCTGCGGGATGTAGCCGATCCGCGGGTTGCCCCGGGTGATCGGCGCTCCGGCCAGGACGGCGGTGCCGGAAGTCAGTTCCTGCAGCCCCAGCAGGACCTTGAGGAAAGTGGTCTTGCCGCTGCCGTTCGGGCCGAGGACGGCGAAGAATTCCCCCGGATTGATGTCCAGGTCCAGGTTCTCCCACAGGGTCCTCGTGCCGAACTTCAGGGAGGCTCCGCGCAGGCTTACTACGGGTGTCAACTGGGTTTTCCTCGATTTCTGCGCAGGCCGGAGGGCCACGCCGTTGCGACTATCTTAGGCCCGGCTAGGCCCGGCCGAGGGCCTTGGCCAGCTCGTCCACATTGTCGGACATCCACTGCAGGTAGCCTTTGCCCTCCGGCAGGGTCTCGCCGAAGTCCACTACCGGAACGCCCCCGGCCACGGCCGCGTCCTTGAGCGCCAGCGTCTGCGGGCCTTCCGTCTGCGGGTTGTAGGCCAGCAGGCGGATCCCGCCGGACTTCACGACGTCGACGGCGGAGCGCAGCACGGTGGGCGGAACGTCCGAGCCGGACTCAATGGCGGCGCTGAATTCAGGGGGCGTCCGGTTCTCCAGGCCCGCTGCTTCCAGCAGGTAGAGCGGGACGGGCTCCGTGACGGCGACCCCGCCGTGTGCCGAGGTGGCCTTGAGGTCCGCGAGGCGGGTGTCCAGGCCAGCGAGTTTCTGCTTCAGGGCCGTGGCGTTGTTCCGGAAGTCGGCTGCGGAGGATGGCTCCAGCGCGGCCAGTTTCTCGGCCAGCGCGTCCGCCACCTTGCTCATCCCGGCCGTGCTGTACCAGACGTGTTCGTTGAATCCCGCGGGGGCATGGCTGTGGCCGTCGGCGTCGTGCGAGGCCGGGCTGGAGGAGGCTTCAGCGGAGGCCAGCCCGGAGGCGTCCACGGCGTTGAGCAGGTTCTTGTCCTGCAGCCCGCTGTCCTCGGCCAGCTTGTGCAGGAAGTCGTCATAGCCCCCGCCGTTCTCCACGACCAGTTCGGCTTTGGAGACGGCGAGCTTGTCCTGCGTGGTGGCCTCGTAGGAGTGCGGATCCTGGCTGGTCCGGTTGATGATCGAAGTCACCCGGACTTTTTCGCCGCCGACGCTGCGGACAATGTCGCCGTACACACTCGTGGAGGCGACCACCTCCACCACACCGTCGCCGGCACCGGGCCGGTCGCCGCCCGACGTCGGGCCGCATGCGGTCAGCAGAAGGCTGCTGAGGCCGGCTAGGACAACTGCGGCGGCGGAACGGCGCACGGGGATACCTCGGATCTGTTATTGAGAAGCATTAGCAATACAACGAGTCTAACCCTAAATGGGAATCATTCCTATTTAGGGTCAGACCGGTGTTGCCGGCTCCCCTATTCCTGCCCGAGCCGGCGGTAACCGGTGGCCTGGGTGGCGTCCCGGATCTCGCCGACCAGTTCCTCGATGACGTCCTCGAGGAACAGCACGCCCTGGGTGTGCCCGTCCGGGCCGATCACCCGGGCAAGGTGCGAGCCCGTGCGCTGCATGACCGACATCGCCTTTTCAATCTCATCGTCCATGGCCAGGTTGGCCAGCGAACGGATGCGACTTTCGGCAATCGGGTGCTGGTAGCCGGCTTCCGGGATCGAGAGCACGTCCTTGATGTGGAGGTAGCCGGAGAGCATGCCGTCGTCGTCGAGCATCGGGAACCGGGAGAACCCGGTCCGGCTCACCGATTTCTCGAACTCTTCCGGCGTCGTGGCGGCCTTGAGCATCACGAGCTTCTCCAGCGGCACCATGACCTGGGAAGCCGTGTGCTCGGAGAA
This sequence comes from Arthrobacter sp. SlRoot2-15, assembly GCF_059739345.1. Taxonomy (NCBI): domain Bacteria; kingdom Bacillati; phylum Actinomycetota; class Actinomycetes; order Micrococcales; family Micrococcaceae; genus Arthrobacter; species Arthrobacter sp. SlRoot2-15. The sequence goes on along the minus strand of NZ_AP046058.1, from coordinate 3,088,243 downwards.
CTCCAGCGCACCGGTGATCAGGCCGGCGTCGTCGTCCACGAGGCCGTGGCGGGTCGACTCCTGCACGATCGACTGGACTTCCTCAAGCGTGAAGGAGGAGGTGACCTCGTCCTTCGGTTCGATCCGCATCAGTTTCAGGATGTGGTTCGCCGACCAGTTCAGGGCCACGATGACGGGCCGGACCGCGCGGGCAATGAACATCAGCGGCGGCGCGAGCAGCAGGGCCGCCTTGTCCGCGACCGACACCGAAATGTTCTTCGGCACCATCTCGCCGAAGGTCACATGCAGGAACGTGACCGCTAGCAGGGCAATCGCGAACGCCACGACGTCGGCCATCTCGGTCGGCACGCCGACCGCCCCCAGCGGGACCGCCATCAGGTGGTGGATGGCCGGCTCTGCCACCTGCAGGATCAGCAGGGAGCAGACCGTGATGCCCAGCTGGGCGCAGGCCAACATGAGCGAGACGTTTTCCATCGCCCGCAGCGTGGTCTGGGCCCGTTTGGACCCGGACTCGGCGAGAGGCTCAATCTGGCTGCGCCGGGCGGACATCACGGCGAATTCGGCCCCAACGAAGAAGGCATTGCCCAGCAGCAGCACCGCGAGCCACAGGATTCCCAGCCAGTCGCTCATGCGGCACCGGCCTTCCCGGCAGCGTCAATGCGCCCGTTGCGCCCGGAGTGCCGCTCGGGCTCGGGCGGAGACGGCTTGAAACAAATACGGTCGATCCGGCGCCCGTCCATCCGGGTCACGCTCAGTTTTCCGCCGCCGACGTCGACCGTGTCGCCCACGGCCGCGATCCGGCCGAGCTGGCTCATCACGTAGCCGCCGACGGTTTCGTAGGTCGCCTCGTCCGGCACGGTCAGGCCCGGAATCTGTTCGGAGAGTTCGTCCGGGCGCAGCAGGCCCGGGAAGTACCAGTCCCCCGAGGCGCTCTGCAGCAGGCCGGGGCGGACCTTGTCGTGTTCGTCGGCCACTTCCCCGACGATTTCCTCCACGAGGTCCTCCAGCGTCGCGATCCCGGCGGTTCCGCCGTATTCGTCGAGCACCACCGCGAGCTGCAGGTTCCCTTCGCGCAGTTCGGCGAGCAGGCCGTCCAGGTGGATGGTCTCGGGCACACGCAGCACCTCGGTCATAATGGCGCCGGCTTCCAGGTTGGCCCGGCGGTCCACCGGGACCGCGATGGCCTTCTTAATGTGGACCACGCCGCGGATGTCGTCCGAGGATTCACCGATCACGGGGAACCGTGAGTAGCCGGTGCGTTTGGCGGCCTCCACGATGTCCGAGACCGGCTGGTGGCTGTCGATGGTTTCCACCCGGATCCGGGGGGTCATCACGTCCGCCGCCGTCCGTCCTGAGAACTTCAGGGTCCGGGAGATGAAGTTGGCGGTCCGTTCGTCCAGGGTTCCCATCGCGGCCGAGCGGCGCACCAGCGAGGCAAGCTCCGCCGGGGTGCGGGCACCGGAAATCTCCTCCTTGGCTTCGAGGCCAAAGACGTTCAGGACCTTGTTGGAGAAGCCGTTGAGCACCACGATGGCCGGCTTGAAGATCGCCGTGAACACCAGCTGGGGCCGGGCCAGGGCCTTGCCGACCTGGAACGAGAGCGCGATGGCCATGTTCTTCGGGACCAGTTCGCCGATCAGCATGGACAGCAGCGTGGCCAGCACCATCGCGAGCACCAGCGAGACCGACGTGGCGCCCGCTTCCGGCAGGCCGAGGGCGGTCAGCGGGCCTTCCAGCAGCTTCCCCACCGACGGTTCCATCACGTAGCCGGTGAGCAGCGTGGTCAGGGTGATCCCGAGCTGGCAGCTGGAGAGCTGGGTGGAGAGGGATTTGAGGCATTTGAGCAGCGGGGCGGCGCCGGTGTCGCCGTTGTCGACGGCCCGCTGCACGGTGGCCTGGTCGAGCGCGACCAGGGAGAATTCGACGGCGACGAAGAAGCCGGTGCCGAGGATAAGGAGCACTCCCGCTCCGAGAAGTAGCCACTCCATTTAGCGGCCCGCTTCGAAGGGCCGGAGTGTGGGCCGGGGGAAACGTCCCGGCGGAGGATGGTCGGCTGCGGCCGACCCTGTTTCCGGTAAGGCGCTGCGTCCGGACATAGTCCGGTGTCCGGCAGCGGAATGATGGGCACGTGAACGGGGTTTGCCGGCTCTGCGGGTGGACTGGGCGGGAACGGATTCCGTTCCGCGCTGACAGCCCCCAGGCCGGCACCTAGATTTACTGTCCATAAGAATTTCAGTCTACAGCCTGCGGGTCACCAGCTCTGCGGGACCGGGCGCCCTTCCTCGTAGCCGGCCGCGGACTGAATGCCGGCCACGGCGCGCTCCCGGAACGCGGCCAGATCGGCCGCGCCGGCGTAGCTCATGGAGCTGCGCAGTCCCGCGGTGATCATGTCCAGCAGGTCCTCCACGCCCGGGCGGGCCGCGTCGAGGTACATCCGGGAGGTGGAGATACCCTCTTCGAAGAGGGCTTTGCGGTCTTTTTCGAACGCGCCCTCGCGCTGGTTGCGGTTCTGCACGGCCCGCGCCGAGGCCATCCCGAAGCTCTCCTTGTACTGGCGGCCGCCAGCGTCGAGCTGCAGGTCCCCCGGGCTCTCATGCGTCCCGGCGAACCAGGAGCCGATCATGACCTGGCTCGCGCCGGCGGCGAGCGCCAACGCCACATCGCGGGGGTACCGGACCCCGCCGTCGGCCCAGACCCGGCCGCCGGCCGCGCGCGCAGCCGCCGAACATTCCAGCACCGCGGAGAACTGGGGCCGGCCCACGGCCGTCATCATCCGGGTGGTGCACATGGCGCCGGGCCCGACGCCGACCTTAACAATGTCCGCGCCCGCCTGGATCAGCTCCCGCGTGGCCTCCGCCGTGACGACGTTGCCTGCCACCACCGGGACGCCCGGGTCCAGGCTCCGGACCGCGGCCAGGGCATCGAACATCTTCTGCTGGTGGCCGTGGGCGGTGTCCAGCACCAGTACGTTGACGCCGGCAGCGAGCAGTTCGGCGGCGCGGCCGGCGACGTCGCCGTTGATCCCGACGGCGGCGGCCACCTTGAGCGCGCCGTCGCCGTCCAGGGACGGCCGGTACAGGGTGGAACGCAGGGCACCCTTGCGCGTCAGGACGCCGGCCAGGGCCCCGTCCTGCTGCACCGGAACGAAGTCGGTTCCGGCGGCATCCATGGCGTCAAACGCCCGGCGCAGGGCCGGCGCGGCAGCACCGGGGCCTGCGGCGGCGTCGAACTCCGCGGCATCCAGCACCAGCGGCTGGTGGCGCATCACGGAGCCCAGCGACGCGAAGCGGTCCTGGCCGTCGAAGTCGGCGGCCCGGACCACACCGGCGACGGCGCCGGCGTCGTCGACCACCACCACCGCCCCGTGCGGCCGCTTGCCCATCAGGTGGAGGGCGTCTATCACGGTGTTCGAGGCGCGCAGGCTGACCGGCGTTTCGAACACGGCGTGGCGTGCCTTGACCCAGGCGGTCACGCTCCGGAGCACGTCCAGCGGCACGTCCTGGGGCAGCACGGCCAGGCCGCCGCGGCGCGCCATCGTCTCGGCCATCCGCTTGCCGGTCACCGCCGTCATGTTCGCCACGACCAGCGGGATGGTGGAGCCGGTGCCGTCGTCCGCCGCCAGGTCCACATCGAGCCGCGAGGTGACGTCCGAGCGGGACGGCACCAGGAACAGGTCGGAATAGGTCAGGTCGGTGGTCGGCTCACTCAGGAAACGCACGTTTGCTCCTCGCTGAAAAGGGGTTCTCTGTTGTGATTCTAGGCGAGCCCGGTTGCGGCCCGGCAGCGGCTCCGGCGGGCCGGCCGGACAGCTTCGCGACTGCCGGATGATTTGAGTCACCCTTATTGGCGGTTTGGCCGGAATCGTCACTAGACTGGCATGGGTCTGGGTTCACTGGACGCGGAGAACTGGTTCGATTGACGTGCTGCGGCACCGTGGAAACCAGCGGGAATCAAACTCATGGAAGAGGCGTATTTCAAGTGCCAGAGCAGCCAAGCCACCGTCTACCCGAGGAATTTGGCGGAAACGAGTGGCTCGTTGACGAACTGTACGAGCGGTACCAGCAGGATAAGAACACGGTGGATGCCAAGTGGTGGCCGCTCTTCGAATCCTTCGATGCCAGTGACGGTTCTTCGACCAACGGCGCCTCGGCAACGGCCGTCGCGAACCCGTCCACCCGTGAGATTCCGGTGGTAGCCCCGGCCGCCGCAAAGGCAGCTGCGCCCGCTGCTGCCGCACCGGCAGCACCCGCTCCGGCCGCTACTGCTGCGGCTCCCGCGGCCCCCGCCGCCGCCCAAAAGGCCCCGGCCACCGTTGCCCGCGACGGCGCCAGGTCCGCCGACACCGGCGCCGGCACCGCGCCCATCCCGGCCCAGCTGCCCAAGAACATCAAGGCCCCCACCGCCCCGGAGGAAGACGTCGTCTCCGTGCTGCGCGGACCGGCGAAGGCCATTGCCGCCAACATGGTGACCAGCCTGGAGGTGCCCACCGCGACGAGCGTCCGGGCCATCCCGGCAAAGCTGCTGATCGACAACCGCGTGGTCATCAACTCCAACCTGGCCCGCGCCCGCGGCGGCAAGGTCTCCTTCACGCACCTGATCGGCTACGCCGTGATCCGGGCACTGGCCCAGTTCCCCTCGATGAACGTGTACTACGACGAGGTCGACGGCAAGCCCGTCGCCGTCCAGCCCGCCCACGTGAACTTCGGCATCGCCATCGACATGCCCAAGCCGGACGGCACCCGCCTGCTGATGGTCCCGAACATCAAGAAGGCGGAGACCCTCAACTTCTCCGAGTTCTGGCACACCTACGAGGACCTGATCAAGCGCGCCCGCAACGGCAAGCTGACCGCCGACGACCACTCCGGCACCACAGTCTCGCTGACCAACCCCGGCGGCATCGGCACCGTGCACTCGGTCCCTCGCCTGTCCAAGGGCCAGGCCGCCATCATCGGCGTCGGCGCGCTCGACTACCCGGCCGAGTTCCAGGGCGCCAGCGAGAAGATCATCGCGCACAACGCCATCAGCAAGGTCCTCACGTTGACCTCCACCTACGACCACCGCGTCATCCAGGGTGCCGGCAGCGGCGAGTTCCTCAAGCTTGTGCACCAGCTCCTGCTCGGCGCGCAGAACTTCTACGACGAGATCTTCGAGTCCCTGCGCATCCCGTACGAGCCCGTGCGCTGGAGCCCGGACCTGCAGGTGGACCCGGCGGACGAGATCAACAAGGTCGCCCGGATCCAGCAGCTGATCCACTCCTACCGCGTCCGCGGCCACCTTATGGCGGACACCGATCCGCTCGAGTACGTCCAGCGCAAGCACCCGGACCTGGACGTCCTGACCTATGGCCTGACGCTGTGGGACCTGGACCGCGAATGGCCCACCGGCGGCTTCGGCGGCAAGCCGATGCTGAAGTTCCGCGACATCCTCGGCGTCCTGCGTGATGCCTACTGCCGCACCACCGGCATCGAATACATGCACATCCAGGACCCGGCCGAGCGTAAGTGGTTCCAGGACCAGCTCGAGCACCCCTACTCCAAGCCGAGCCGCGACGAGCAGCTCCGGATTGTCTCCAAGCTCAACGCTGCCGAGGCCTTCGAAACGTTCCTGCAGACAAAGTTCGTCGGCCAGAAGCGCTTCTCGCTCGAGGGCGGCGAGTCGCTGATCCCGTTGCTGGACGCCATCATCTCCGACGCGGCCGACGACGGACTCGACGAGGTGGCCATCGGCATGGCCCACCGCGGCCGGCTGAACGTGCTCACCAACATCGCCGGCAAGACCTACGCGCAGGTCTTCCGCGAATTTGAGGGCACCCAGGATCCACGCTCCGTCCAGGGCTCCGGCGACGTGAAGTACCACCTCGGCACCGAGGGCACCTTCACCTCCGACAACGGCAAGGAGACCAAGGTCTACCTCGCCGCCAACCCCTCGCACCTCGAGGCCGTGGACTCCGTGCTCGAGGGCATCGTCCGCGCCAAGCAGGACCGCCTCGACCAGGGCGAGTCCTTCCCCGTGCTCCCGATCATGGTCCACGGCGACGCGGCCTTCGCCGGCCAGGGCGTTGTCGCGGAAACCCTGAACCTCTCTCAGCTGCGCGGCTACCGCACCGGCGGCACCATCCACGTGGTGGTCAACAACCAGGTCGGCTTCACCACGGCGCCGTCGTCCTCGCGTTCCTCCACCTACTCCACGGACGTCGCCAAGATGATCCAGGCGCCGGTGTTCCACGTCAACGGCGATGACCCGGAAGCCGTGGTCCGCATCGGCCAGCTCGCCTACGAGTTCCGCCAGCGGTTCCACAAGGACGTTGTCATCGACATGGTCTGCTACCGCCGCCGCGGCCACAACGAGGGCGATGACCCCTCGATGACGCAGCCGCTGATGTACAACCTGATCGAGGCCAAGCGGTCGGTCCGCAAGCTCTACACCGAGTCGCTGATCGGCCGCGGGGACATCACCGAGGAAGAAGCCGAGCAGTTGCTCCGCGACTACCAGGAACGCCTCGAGCGCGTCTTCGCCGAGACCCACGCCGCGCAGACCTCGCCGATCCCGATCGTCACCGCCGATTCCGCCGCCGTGTCCGATCTCGAGCGGCCATCCGCCCAGCAGTCCGACTCGGGCGTCAGCGCCCCGGAATCCACCGCGATTTCCGCCGAGATGCTGGCCCGGATCGGCAAGGCGCACGTCGAGTTCCCCGACGGCTTCACGGTCCACGCCAAGCTCAAGCAGCTGCTGGAGAAGCGTGAACTGATGTCCCGCGAAGGCGGCATCGACTGGGGCTTCGGCGAACTCGCGGCCTTTGGCTCGCTCACCATGGAGGGCGTCCCGGTCCGGCTCGCCGGCCAGGACTCGCGCCGCGGCACCTTCGTGCAGCGCCACGCCGTGTTCCACGACCGCGCCAACGGCGACGAGTGGATGCCGCTGGGCAACCTCTCCGAGGACCAGGCCAAGCTCTGGATCTACGACTCGCTGCTCTCCGAATACGCTGCCATGGGCTTCGAATACGGCTACTCGGTGGAGCGTCCGGACGCCCTGGTGCTCTGGGAGGCGCAGTTCGGCGACTTCGTCAACGGCGCGCAGACCATCATTGACGAGTTCATCTCCTCCGCCGAGCAGAAGTGGGGCCAGCGTTCCTCGCTGGTACTGATGCTGCCGCACGGCTACGAGGGCCAGGGCCCGGACCACTCCTCGGCACGCATCGAGCGCTTCCTGCAGCTGTGCGCCGAGGAAAACATGATCGTGGCCAACCCCACGACGCCGGCGTCGCACTTCCACCTGCTCCGCCGCCAGGCGTATAGCCGGCCGCGCAAGCCGCTGATCATCTTCACCCCGAAGCAGCTCCTGCGCCTCAAGGCCGCCGCGTCCTCAGTGGAGGACTTCACCACCGGCACCTTCCGCCCGGTCATCCCCGAGCACGAGCAGCTGCAGGCCGACGCCGTCGAACGCGTACTGCTGGTCTCCGGCCGGCTGTACTACGACCTGCTGTCCACCCGCCAGAAGACCGGCGACACCACGACCGCGATCGTCCGCGTCGAGCAGCTTTACCCGCTGCCCGCCGAGGAGATTGCCGCCGAGCTGGCCAAGTACCCGAACGCCGACGTGGTCTGGGCGCAGGACGAGCCTGCCAACCAGGGCCCGTGGCCGTTCATCGGGCTGAACCTGCCGGAGGCGCTGGACCGCCGCGTGCGCCTCGTCTCCCGCCCCGCCTCGGCCTCCACCGCGGCCGGGTCGATGAAGCGCCACGCAGCCGAGCAGGATACCCTGCTCAAGCAGGCTTTCGCACGTAAGTAGGGCCAGGCTGCCCGGCCGGAAGTGGACCACCACGACTCCGGCCGGGCAGCTTCGTTTAACGCATCCATCGGGCGCACCGGGCACCGCCGGCACACGGACCGGAACCGGCATTGGGAATGAAGAGGTAGTCGTGGAAGATCGGAAGCTGCGGATCGCGGCCGTTGGAGATGAGCTGCTGGCCGGCCTGGGCGACCCCCGGGCCCTCGGCTGGCTGGGACGGGTGCTTGCCCGCACGCCGCAGGACGGCCTGAGCCTTGAAAGCTACTCCCTGCCGTGCCCGCAGGAAGGCACCGAGGGCCTCGCCGAACGCTGGCTCGAGGAGGCCGGCCGGCGCTTCGGCCCGCAGCACGAGAACCGCCTCGTGATCGGCTTGTCCGGCCGCGATATCGAATTCGGGCTTTCCACCGCCCGCAGCCGGCTCAACCTCGCCAACATCCTCGATTCCGCGTCGCAGAACAAGATCGAGGTGTTCGTGGTCGGACCGCCGCCGACGCTGGATCCGGCGCAGAACCGCCGGCTCGGCGAGCTCAACACCGCCTTCGCCGATGTCACCACCCGCCGCAAGCACCTCTATGTGGACACCTTTTCCCCGCTGCTGAACCACGAGCAGTGGCGCCAGGACCTCGCAGCCAACGGCGGGACGCCGGGCCAGGCCGGCTACGGACTGATGGCCTGGCTGGTCCTGCACCGCGGCTGGTTCCAGTGGCTGGGCATGGACGCCCCGGAGTAGCCCTCCCGTCCCGGCCGGGCGCGGGAAAAGTTCTTTCGCGATATATCTTGACCGCTCCGAAGGCGCGATATATCGTGTTTCCATAGTCGCGATATATCGCAAGCACGGAAGCTCGCCTGATCGCACCCGTCCGCACCCGGAGGAAGCATGGAACAGAACTCGTGGACCGTTACCGGTCCCCAGACGATCGACGTCGACGGCGTCCGCTCGCTCAAGCTCGGCATTGTCCGCGGCCGCTTCGACATCGTCACACACGATGAGTCCGTGGCCCGGATCGAGGTCTCCGAGGTCGACGGCGATCCGCTCGCGGTCAGCCTGACCGAGGGCCGCCTCGAAGTGCGGCACCAGCTGCACGGCCCGCAAGGCTGGTTCAAGAACCTCATGGGCACGGTCAACAACAACTCCAGCAACAGTGTGGTCATCAGCATCGCCCTGCCCGCCGGCGTGGACGTGGAGGCCGGCACCGTCAGCGGCGACGGCATGGTCTCCGGCCTCACCGGCCACACCCGGCTGAACACCGTCTCCGGCTCGGTCCTGGCCGACGGCACCGCCGGCGAGCTGGCCGTCAGCACCGTCAGCGGCGAGGTGATTGCCCGCAACCACCACGGCGTCCTGACCGCCAAGAGCGTCTCCGGGGAGGTCACCGCCTCCGGCGAATTCAGCAACATCCGCGCCAACACGGTCAGCGGCGACCTGAGCTTCGACCTGCACGGCTTCACCCAGGACTTCGGCGCCAACTCGGTCTCCGGCGACGTCACCATCCGGCTGCCGCACGACGTCGGCGTGGACATCATCGCCAAGTCGGCCAGCGGCGCTGTGGTGATCGACGAACTGAAGTACGCCCAGCCCGGCGGGTCCGTCCAGACCATCGCCGGCCCGGACGCCAAGCTCATGCTGGTCCGGACCAACTCAGTATCGGGGAAGACCTCGATCTTCCACCGCGTGCCCGGCACGGACACCGAAGCGGGGCTGTAATGCCGCCGGTCTTTGCCCACGGCGCCCTGCGGCTGTACCTGCTGGCACTGCTGGAGCCCGGACCCAAGCACGGCTACGAGCTCATCAAGGCCCTGAGCGAGCGCTTCGGCGGGACCTACTCCCCCAGCGCCGGAACAATCTATCCGCGGCTGGCCAAGCTGGAGGAGGAAGGGCTGGTGGCCACCCACACGGAGGGCCGGCGGACCAACTACAGCATCACCCCGGCAGGACTCGTGGAGCTCAACCGGCGCCGCGAGGAACTGGCCGGGGTCGAAAACGACATCTCCGCCTCGGTCCGGCGGCTGGCGGACCAGCTGCGCCAGGACATCCGGGTGAACATGCAGGGGCTCCGCGCCGACCTGGCCGCCACGGCCGAGGCAGCCCGCTCCACGGCCCGCAGCGCCGCCTCCCCGGCGGGGGCCCGCTACTCCAAGGAAGGCGACCGCAGGCTCCGCGAAGCCGAGATGCTGGTGCAGTCCTTCCGGGACGACATCCGGGTGGAGCTGCGCCGGCACGCCGGATCCAGCCCCGTCACTCCGGTCACGCTCGAAACGGTCAAGACGGTCCTGGACCAGGCCCGGATCTCGATCAGGAACTCGCTGGACGGCTGAGGCCCCGCCGGGCCGGCTCCGGTTCGCGGCGGGTCCGCTGATGTGGGAGACTTGAGGGCAGCTCTTTTGAGTACCAAGACTAAGGAGGCCAGCTATGAGCAAGCGTGCACGTAAACGTCGTGACCGTAAGCGTGGCGGCGCGAACCACGGTAAGCGCCCCAACACCTAAGCCACGGCTTGGATTTGAAGCTTTAAGCAAAAGACCCCGGAAACCTCACGGTTCCCGGGGTCTTTCGCTGTGCTGGGCGTTCGCTGTTTCGGCGCGGCGGCGGCGCTCAGGCCCCGGCGTCGGCCTCAACCGGGCGGATCGAGTGGATCCTGTCCAGGATGGAGTTCTTGAGGTTCTCCGGCGCGGCCTCGGTGCAGGAACGTTTCACCATGACCCGGATGACACATTCAAGGTCGTACTGCTCGTGGCACTCCGGGCACTCGTCCAGGTGCTCCTTGATCTCGGCGATGTCCTCGTGTGTCAGGGCACCGTCGAGGTACTCGTAGATGCGCTGCATCCTGGTGTCGTCGCAGTCGCCCAGTCCCTGGCAGTCGCTCATTTCCCGTTCTCCTGATTCTTGCTTTCGGCCGCCGCGGCGGGATCGCCCGCGGCCCTGAATCCCCGCTCGGCCGCGTAGTCGGCCAGCATGTCCCGCAGCATGCGCCGGCCGCGGTGCAGCCGGGACATGACGGTCCCGATCGGGGTGTTCATAATGTCTGAAATTTCCTTGTACGCGAAGCCCTCGACGTCGGCGAAGTAGACGGCCAGCCGGAACTCTTCCGGGATCGCCTGCAGGGCCCGCTTGACGTCGGAATCCGGCAGATGGTCCAGTGCCTCCGCCTCGGCCGAACGCAGCCCGGTGGAGGTATGCGACTCGGCCCGTGCCAGCTGCCAGTCCTCGATGGTGTCCGAGTTGGACTGCAGCGGTTCGCGCTGGCGCTTGCGGTAAAGGTTGATATAGGTGTTGGTGAGGATCCTGTACAGCCATGCCTTCAGGTTTGTCCCCGGCTTGTACTGGTGGAAGGCCGAGAACGCCTTCGTGTAGGCCTCCTGGACGAGGTCTTCGGCGTCCGCCGGATTCCGCGCCATCCGCATTGCCGCGGAATACAGCTGGTCCACGTACTGCATGGCATCGCGTTCGAAGCGGACGCGCCGCTCGTCGTCGGTCTCGGCCGCGGTGTCCAGCGGCTGGCCGCTGCCGTCCGCCGCGACGGTTTCCACGGCGGCGGCTTCCGCGGCTGCGGACTCCGCTGCCGCACGGGCGGCAGTTGTCCCGTCCGCAGAAGTTTTGGCGGGAGAAGTTTTGGCGGGCTGGGTGTCGTCGTTTCCGGCAACCTCGTGCATGGCCGCAACGGCCGGATCCATGGTGCTCATTGCGTTCAAGTCTACTGTCACCTTCCGGGGCGTGCTGATGGCCCCCGACAGGGCCAGCGCCCACGGGTCCGCGTAGGCTGCTTCCAGCAGCCCGGATTCCTTTACCAGGACCAAAATTCCGCCTTCCTCGACTCGCCTTTGGACTCTTTGCACAACCCCGCACAACGGGCAAATATTCCGCAAAAGTGCAAGACTAGAACCGGTTCTCCCGCACAGCGTCCGCGGTTCGTCCATCCAGGAGGAAATTCATGTCCTTTGTCCGCTTTCTTGCCCGCCCCATGCTCGCCTCCAGTTTCGTGCTCGCAGGCATGGACAAGCTACGGAATGCGGATGACACTGCGACGCAGCTCTCCCCCCTGCTGCGCCGCGCGGCCGAGTCGCTGCCGTTCCAGACCAATGAAAAGGTCCTGGCCCGCGTGATCGGCGGCACCCAGGTGGGCGCCGGTGTCCTCTTCGCCCTCGGCAAGTCCGCCCGCCTCGCCGCGACCGTGCTGGCCGCCATCTCGGCGCTCAACGCGTACGTGGAATGGCGCAGTGCGGACATCTCCTCCAAGGAGGCCCGCGACGCCCGGCGCAAGCAGCTGCTGAAGAACGTCACACTGACCGGCGGAGTGCTGCTCGCTTCCGTGGACACCGCCGGCAAGCCGAGCCTGGCCTGGCGCGCCGAGCACCTCGCCGCCGACGCGCGCAAGACGACCGCCCATCTCGCCGCGGACGCCCGGAAGACCACCGGCAAGAAGCTGCAGAAGGCCGACAAGGCGGTCCGTAAGGCCGTCGACCACACCGTCGGAGCCTAGAGCGTCAATGACTGGCACCACCCCCACCGCGGCAGCCTCATCCCTTCCGGCCGTCGGCGGTCCGCACTGGCGTGCGCCCTTTGCGGAGCGCCCCGTTGACGCGACCGTCACCGTGCCGGGCTCCAAGTCCCTGACCAACCGGTACCTGGTCCTGGCCGCCCTCGCGGACGGCCCCTCCCGGCTGCGGGCCCCGTTGCACTCGCGGGACTCCGCCCTGATGGTCGAGGCCCTGCGGCAACTCGGGGCCACCATCACCGAGGTGCCCGGCGACGGCGCCTTCGGCCCGGATCTGGAGATCAGCCCGATCGCCGGCGGCGCCGTGGCAACAGACGCCGCAATTGACTGCGGCCTGGCCGGAACGGTCATGCGATTTGTGCCGCCGCTGGCCGCTCTGCGGCACGGCGAATCGCGTTTCGACGGCGACCCGCACGCCCGCAAACGCCCGATGGGCACCATCATCGAGGCCCTGGCCGCTTTGGGTGTGGCAGTCAACGCGCCCGACGGCGGTCCGGCGGCGTCATTGCCCTTCACCGTCCGCGGCACCGGCCAAGTACGCGGCGGCCACCTCATCATCGACGCCAGCGAATCGTCCCAGTTCGTCTCCGCCCTGCTGCTGGCCGGCGCCCGCTTCACCGAGGGCCTCCATCTCGAACACGTCGGTAAGCCCGTACCGAGCCTGGACCACATCAACATGACCGTGGCCGTGCTGCGCGGCGTGGGCGTGGCGGTCGATGACTCGGTGCCGAACCACTGGGTGGTCGCCCCCGGCCCGATCCGCGCCTTTGACCAGCGGATCGAGCAGGACCTCTCGAATGCCGGGCCGTTCCTGGCGGCGGCCCTGGCCACCCGCGGAACCGTGCGGATCCCGAACTGGCCCGCGGAAACCACCCAGGTCGGTGACCTCTGGCGGGGCATCCTGACCGCCATGGGCGCGACCGTGACGCTGGACGGCGGCACCCTGACCGTCAGCGGCGGCCCGGAGATCAAGGGCGGCGACTTCGACGAGACCAGCGAGCTCGCCCCCACCGTGGCGGCGCTTTGCGCCCTGGCCACCGGCCCGTCCCGGCTGAGCGGCATCGCCCACCTCCGCGGCCACGAAACGGACCGGCTCGCTGCCCTCGTCGCCGAAATCACCCGGCTCGGCGGCGACGCCGAAGAGACCGCCGACGGCCTCATCATCCGCCCCGCCGCCCTGCACGGCGGCGTGGTGCACAGCTACGCGGACCACCGGATGGCCACCGCGGGAGCCATCCTGGGCCTGGCCGTGCCCGGCGTGGAGGTCGAGGACATCGACACCACGGCCAAGACCATGCCCGACTTCCCGCAGCTCTGGGAAGCCATGCTGGCGCAGGGAACCGCAGCAGAAAAGGACGCCGACGGTGGCACGCAGCACTGACTCCTGGGACGAGTCCGACGTCCGGATCCGCCCCAACAAAAAGGGCACCCGGCCCCGCACCAAGGACCGGCCCAGCCACGACGACGCCGTCACCGGGCGGATCATCACCGTCGACCGCGGGCGGTACACCGCCGTCGTCGGCGAAGGCACCGCGGACGAACGCAAGATCATCGCGGCGCGGGCCCGGGAACTGCGCCGTAATCCCGTGGTGGCCGGCGACTTCGTCTCCCTGGTCGGCAACGTCAGCGGCGAACCCGACACCCTGGCCCGGCTGGTCAAGATCCAGGACCGGCGGACGCTGCTTCGCCGCAGCGCGGACGACACCGACCCGATCGAACGGGCCGTCGTCGCCAACGCCGACCAGCTCGTCGTCGTGGTGGCCGCCGCCAACCCGGAACCGCGCACCGGGTTCATCGACCGCGCGCTCGTGGCCGCGTACGACGCCGGCATTGAGCCGCTCCTGCTCGTCACCAAGGCCGACGTCAAGGATCCCGCCGAGCTCCTCGCCAACTACCAGCACCTCGACTTCCCGGTGATCATCTCCAAGACCGCGGATTCGGCAGCCTCCGGCATCGACGCCCGGTCCGATGACGGGCTCTCCGCCCGGCTGGACAAGGCCGCCGTCTCCGAACTGCGGGCCCACCTCGACGGCAAAGTCACCGTGATGCTCGGCCATTCCGGCGTCGGAAAATCCACCATGGTCAACGCCCTGACCGGGGCGGAGCGCGCCACCGGCGGGGTGAACGCCGTCACCGGGCGCGGCCGCCACACCTCGTCCTCCGCGCTGGCGCTGAAGGTCAACGACGCGCCCGCCGGCAGCTGGATCATCGACACCCCCGGGATCCGGTCCTTCGGCCTGGCCCACGTGGACCCGGACCGGATCCTGCGGTCCTTCCCGGACCTGGCCCCCGGCACCGAGGACTGCGACCGCGGCTGCAAACACGACGCCGCCGCCGTGAACTGCGGGGTGGACGCCTGGGTGCAGGGCGGCCACGCAGGCCCGTCCGGCCCGGCCCGGCTCGCGTCGCTGCGCCGGCTGCTCGGCACGGACCCCCGGCTTGAGGCGCAGGAAACCAAGGAACTCGGCAGCGTCTCCTAGCGGTCGCCTCCCGGTCTGCGGCGGGTTTTGACGGTAGCTTGGAACCATGAGCCAACCCGCTTCGAGCTACAACGATGACCTGCGCCTTGCCCATGTACTGGCAGATTCCGTAGATTCCCAGACCATGAGCCGCTTCAAGGCGCTCGACCTTCGGATCGAGACGAAGCCGGACCTGACCCCCGTCACCGACGCCGACAAGGCCGCCGAGGAATCCATCCGCGGGCAGCTGTCCCGCTCGCGCCCGCGCGACGCTGTCCTCGGCGAGGAATTCGGCAGCTCCGGCCACGGCTCGCGCCGCTGGATCATCGACCCGATCGATGGCACCAAGAACTTCGTCCGCGGCGTCCCCGTCTGGGCCACCCTGATCGCCCTCGTCGACGAGGGCGAACCCGTGGTCGGCGTCGTCAGTGCCCCCGCCCTGGGCAAGCGCTGGTGGGCGGCCAAGGGCGCCGGGGCCTACATGGGCCGGTCGCTGGCCGCGGCCACCCGGCTGAAGGTCTCCAACGTTTCCCAGCTCTCGGACGCTTCGCTGTCGTACTCTTCCCTGGGCGGCTGGAAGCAGCGCGGCAACCTGGACGAGTTCCTCGGGCTCACCGAGGAAGTCTGGCGCACCCGCGCCTACGGCGACTTCTGGTCCTACTGCCTCGTGGCCGAGGGCGCCGTCGACATCGCCTGCGAGCCGGAACTCAACCTCTACGACATGGCCGCACTGGTCCCGATTGTCACCGAAGCCGGCGGCCGCTTCACCTCCCTCGAGGGTGAGGACGGCCCCTTCGGCGGCAACGCCCTGGCCACCAACTCGATCCTGCACTCGGAAGTCCTCAAGCGCCTCAACCCGGACCTCGACGACCTGCTCTAGGCGGTCCCGCTCCAGGCCGGCCGTAACACTGGGCTTCATATTCGGGCCTTCCTTTTCCGTGCGGAGTGCCATGTCCTAGGCTCGAAGCAGGTCACGAGTGCCAGCGCGAAACCCCGGTTTGCTGGCCGGCAACCCTCCATTCGCGGCGGGGTGCCCCGGGTGACGACCTGGCCGGTCCGGAGCGGACCCGGCAAGCGCGGATCCCCTGTGAGCGGGGTCCTTTCCGAGCGAGGTCCCATGACGACTGCCACCATCCCCAGCCACCCCTCCGCCGGCGCACCGGCGCACCCCGATGCCCGGTTCGACGCCGCCAGCCGCCCGCTGTCCGCGGTCTCCGGCGCCGAAATCCAGGCCCCGCTGATCCAGGGCGGCCATGTCCGCTACGCCAACCTGGACTACGGCGCCTCCGCCCCGGCACTGTCTGTGGTTTCCGCCTACCTGAACGAGATCCTGCCGTACTACGCCAGCGTCCACCGCGGCGCCGGCTACGCCTCCCAGCTCAGCACCTCGGTTTACGAGAACGCCCGGAACATCGTCCGCGGCTTCGTCGGCGGCCGTCCGGACGACTCGGTGATCTTCACCCGGAACACGACCGACTCGCTGAACCTGCTGGCCGGCTGCCTGCCCGTCGCCGGGGGCCGGCACACCGGCGAGGTGCTGTACCTCGACATCGAGCACCACGCCAACCTGCTGCCCTGGCAGAACGTCCCGCACCGCAGCGTCGTCGCCGCCGGCACCCTGGCCGGCACGCTGGCGCGGCTGCGGGAGGAACTTGCCCACGGCGGCGTGAGCCTGCTCGCCGTCACCGGCGCCTCCAACGTCACCGGAGAAATCCTGCCGATCCGTGAACTCGCCGCGCTGGCGCACGAATACGGGGCCCGGATCGCCGTCGACGCCGCCCAACTGGCCCCGCACCGCCGCATCGACATCACCGCGGACGACGTCGACTACCTCGCCTTCTCCGGGCACAAGCTCTACGCCCCGTTCGGTGCCGGCGTACTGGTCGGCCGCCCGGACTGGCTCGACGCCGGCACACCCCACCTCGCCGGGGGCGGCGCCGTGCGGGACGCCCGGCTCGACGCCGTCAGCTGGACCACCGGACCGGCCCGCCACGAGGGCGGCTCCCCCAACGTCCTGGGCGCCGCCGCGCTGGCCCGCGCCACCGAAGTCATTGCCGCCCTCGACGAGCAGCAGTGGCATGCCCACGAGGACGCCATCCGGTCCTTCCTCGTCGAGGGACTGGAGCGAATCGACGGCGTGAGCGTCCACCACATTTTCGAGGACACCGGCCACGCGGGGAACCCGGGCACGATCGGCGTTGTGAACTTCTCGGTTGCGGGCTACGACGCCGGCCTGGTCGCCGCGTACCTGTCCGCCGAGCACGGCATCGGCCTGCGCGACGGCCGGTTCTGCGCGCACCCGCTGCTCAAGCGCCTCGGCCTGCCCGCCGGCTCCCTCCGCGCCAGCTTCGGCCTCGGCTCCCGGCTCGACGACGCGCAGCGGCTGCTGGCCGGACTCGAAGCGCTGCGGCGCAACGGCCTGGGCTGGGACTACGTTGTGGACGCCGGCCGCTGGGTCCCGGCCAACGACACCCGCAGCTATCCGCACTGGGCGCCCAACACGCCGGGCACCGCCGGCGCCGCCCCCTGCACCCTGGACTAGCGTCCGGTTCGTCATCGAGGGCCGGCCGGGCGGCCCGCCGCGGCCCCGTGCGGTAAATTCTGTAGGTACGCACCAAAAGCTGCCGAAGGAGATCGCACGTGGCACGCGGCGGCCCCAACCTGCACGGGGGACCCAAACTGCAGCATGACCGCCGGCGGGAGCTCGGGGAGAGCTTCCAGGACGGCGGCGAGCACTATGACCGGGTGCGGCCCGGTTACCCGGCGGACTCCGCCGACTGGTTGATCCCCGCCGGAGCCCGCGACGCGGCGGACCTGGGCGCCGGCACCGGAAAGTTCACCGCGCTGCTGGTCGAACGGGGGCTGCGGACCGTGGCCGTGGATCCGTCCCCGGACATGCTCGAACAGCTGCGCCGGGCCCTGCCGGGCGTAGCCGCCGTCGAGGGGACCGCCGAACGCACGTCCCTGGCACCGGAGTCCTTCGACCTGGTCACGGTGGCGCAGGCCTGGCACTGGTGCGATCCGCTGCTGGCCAGCACCGAGGTGGCGCGGATCCTGCGCCCGCACGGGGTGGTGGGGCTGATCTGGAACCAGCTGGACACCTCGGTGCCCTGGGTGCACCGGCTCTCCCGGATCATGCACGCCGGGGACGTCCACAAGCCCCATTTCACACCGCCGCTGGGGCCTGAATTCACAGGCCTGGAGAGCCACCTCACCCGCTGGGAGGATCCTGTGGGAACGCAGGACATCATGGAACTGGCCAAGTCCCGCAGCTACTACCTGCGGGCCGGCGAGGCCACGCGGGCCAAGGTGCTCGGCAACCTCGACTGGTACCTCCACGAACACCTCGGGCACAACGACGGCGAGGTCCTGCCGCTCCCGTATCTGACCCAAAGCTGGCGCGCCACCAAGGCCTGACGCCGCATTGCACCGCACGCCCGCCCCGCCTATGATTTCGGTGTGCCTAACTTTTAAGTGCAGGCACCAAGAACTTCGTGAAGCGGAACTTCAAGGGAGAACGCAGTGCTGGACGTCACCGGACCCAAACCCCAGGCCGGGGGTCCGCCGCCCGCCGGCAAGGGCCGCGGCGGGCGCCGCGCCCTGCTCGGGCTGCTGGGACCGGCTTTCGTGGCGGCCATCGCCTATGTCGATCCCGGCAACGTGGCCGCCAACCTCACTGCCGGCGCGCAGTACGGCTACCTCCTGGTCTGGGTCCTCGTCGTCGCCAACGTTATGGCGGTGCTGGTGCAGTACCAATCCGCCAAGCTTGGCATCGTCACGGGCAAGAGCCTGCCGGAAGTCCTGGGCGAACGGCTCCGGCCGCTCTGGCGCCGCGCTTTCTGGGTCCAGGCCGAAATCGTGGCGGCCGCCACCGACCTCGCCGAAGTGGTGGGCGGGGCCATCGCCCTGTACCTGCTCTTTGGCCTCCCGCTCCCCCTCGGCGCGGTGATTGTCGGCGTCATTTCGATGGCCCTGCTCGCCGTGCAGAGCCGCAACCAGCAGCGGCCCTTTGAATTCGTGATCATCTTCCTCCTCGGCATCATCACCGTGGGATTCCTGGCCGGCCTCGTCATTAGCCCGCCTGACGCCGGAGGCGTGGTGGCCGGGCTGGTGCCCCGCTTCGAGGGGCCCGACACCGTGCTGTTGGCCGCCAGCATGCTCGGCGCCACCGTGATGCCGCACGCCATCTATGTGCACTCGGCGCTCTCCCGCGACCGGCACCGCCCCAACCCGCACCTCCACGTCCCGCCCCACGCCGTCGCGCGGCTGGTCAAAGCCACCCGGTGGGACGTCGTCGCGGCGCTGGCCGTCGCCGGCATCGTCAATATCGGCATGCTCCTGCTGGCCGCCTCGACCCTCGGCGGCGAGGAGGGAACGGACACCATCGAGGGCGCGCACGCCGCGATCACCACCAACCTCGGACCCGTGGTCGGGGTGGTCTTCGCCATCGGCCTGCTCGCCTCCGGCCTGGCCTCCACCTCGGTGGGCTGCTACGCCGGCGGTTCCATCATGCAGGGACTACTCAAGATCCGGATCCCGTTGATGACACGCCGGGTGCTGACCCTGATCCCGGCTGTTGTGCTGCTGAGTGTCGGCTTTGACCCCACCTGGGGCCTGGTGCTGAGCCAGGTGGTACTCAGCTTCGGGATCCCGTTCGTCTTGGTCCCGCTCGTTGTGCTGACCAGCAGCAAGAGGCTGATGGGACAGTTCGCGGACGGGATGGCGCTGCGCGTGGCCGCGATCGTCAGTGTGGTCCTGGTGGTGGTGCTGAACTTGGTGCTGCTGTGGCTCACCTTCAGCGGCGCCGCCGGACGGTAGGCTTGGGGCTGTGAAGACCAGTCCGCCCTCCTCCTCGATCGAGGATTACGTCAAGGTCATCTACTCCTTTACGGAGTGGCAGGACAAGCCCATCACCTCCACGCAGCTGGCCCAGCGCCTCGGCGTCGCGAATTCCTCGGTTTCCGAGATGGTCCGCAAACTCAAGGACCAGGGCCTGGTGGACCACAAGCCCTACAGTGCCGTCACCCTGACCGGGGACGGCGTCCGCCTGGCCCTCTCGATGGTCCGAAGGCACCGGCTGATCGAGACTTTCCTCGTCCAGGAGCTCGGCTACCGCTGGGACGAGGTGCACGATGAGGCTGAACTCCTGGAACATGCCGTCTCGGACACCTTCATCGAGCGGATGGCGGCCAAGCTGGGGAACCCGGTCCGGGATCCGCACGGGGATCCGATTCCGGCCTCGGACGGCTCGGTCCTGATGCCGCCGGCGCACCGGATGAGCGAGCTTGACGACGGCCACACCGGTCGCATCACCCGGATCAGCGACGAGAACCCCGAGCTGCTGCGCTACCTCGCCGCCGAACAAATCGACCTTGACGCCGAGGTGGAGGTTCGCGGCCGGAAGCCCTTCGGCGGCCCCCTCGTGGTCAGGATCGGCGGGCGTGGCGAGGCCCGCGAAATCGACCTCGCCGACGAGGTGGCTGCGGCGCTCTGGGTGCACAGCGACGCGGCCCACGCCGGTTGCAGCATGGCGGGACGCTGAATGGGCGCTGCGTGAGGGCGCTTCCCGGGGAACGGCCGGTCGCCGCCGCCGCGCTCCCCGGCTGGCGGGCGTGGGCGGCAGTTGCGGTCGGCGGCCTGATCGGCACCGAGCTGCGCTACGGCGCTGGCCTGGCCTTCCCCGAGACTGCCGGCGCAGTGCCCTGGACCACCCTGGCGATCAACGTCGCCGGGAGCTTCGTCCTCGCCGCCCTGACCACCCTCTGGATCGCACGGCCCCGGACGGCGTTCTGGCTCAGGGCTGGCCTCGGCCCGGGCCTGCTCGGTTCCTTCACGACTTTCTCGGCGCTTGCCCTCGCCGTGGACCAGCTGATCCGCGGCGGCTTCCACGCCGTGTGGCTGGCTTATCTCGCGCTGTCGCTGGTCCTCGGACTGGGTGCGGCCGCGGCCGGCTGGAAAGCCGGCAAGGCGCTGGCGGACCTGAGCGGCGGGGCACAGTGACCGCCGCACTGCTCGTCGGGGCCTTCGGGGTGGCCGGGGCCCTGCTGAGGTTCGCCGTCGACTCCTGGTTTGCCCACCGGCCCGGCCCGCATCCACACTGGCCCTGGGCGACCCTGACGGTAAACGTCGCCGGATCCTTCATCATCGGGCTCTCCCTCGGCGTGACGCCGCGGCTGGGCCTCGGCCCCGAGTGGCAGGCAGCCCTCGCCAGCGGCCTGGCCGGCGGCCTGACCACGTTCAGCTCCTGGACCACCGCCACGATCCGGCTGGTCAGCGAGGCCCGGTACCGGGCGGCCGTGCTCAACGTGGGCACCAACCTGGCCGCCGGGCTCGCCGCTGCCGCCCTCGGCGTCGTCCTGGCCGCTTAGGCCGGGTCGGCGCCGGCGCTGTCCACGGCTTCCCGTGGCGGGTTCCGGATCCCGACGGCGGACGCCGCGGCGCCGGCGATGAAGAGACCGGCGGTCACCATCGCCGTGCCGTGCAGGCCCGACGTCGTGATCACCGGCCCCGTGATCAAGCCGGCGAACGCGATGGTGACCAGGCCCGCGATGCGGGCCACGGCGTTGTTCACGGCCGAGCCGATCCCGGCCTCCTCCGGATCCACCGCGCCCAGGATCGCCGCGGTCAGCGGCGCCACGGTCACGGCCAGGCCGATCCCGAACACCACCATCCCCGGGAAGACCTGGCCAAAATAGTCCAGCGGCAGGCCGACGCCCAGCAGCATCACAAAGCCCGCGGCGCACAGCAGCGGCCCCGCCGTCATGAACCAGCGCGGGCCGAACCGGCCGGACAGCGCCCCGGCCCGGGCGGAGAGCAGGAGCAGGATCAGGGTGGAGGGCAGCAGGGCGAACCCGGCGGCGGTGGCACCAAGCCCGGCGACCTGCTGCAGGAAGAGCCCCAGGACGAAGAAGCCCAGGTTCAGCGCACCGTAGATCACCGTGGTGGCGATGTTGCCCCAGCCGAAGTTGCGGATGGCGAAGAGCCGCAGCGGCATCATCGGCGCCGGGGTGCTCCGTTCGTGCAGCAGGAACCCGGCGAGGCCGGCGAGGCCGACGACCAGCGGCAGCCAGACCTGCGGGGCGCCCCAGCCGAGGCTGCCGCGTTCGATGAAGGCGTACACGATGCCGCCGAGGCCGATCACCGCCAGCACGGTCCCCCTGACGTCGATGGTGCTGCCGGGCGGACGGCCCAGGTCCAGTTCGCGCAGCCGGCGGAGCGCCGGCCAGACCGCCACCGCGGGAACGATGTTGAGGAAGAAGATCAGCCGCCAGGTGAACACGTCCACGGAGATGCCCCCGAGCAGCGGGGCGGCGACGATGGCGCCGGACGTCCAGGCGGACCACTTGCCGATCGCCGCGGACTGCGCCGGGCCGCTGAACACGGTCACGATCAGGGCCAGCGAACTGGGCACCAGCAGGGCTCCGGCGACACCCTGCAGGCCGCGGGCCACAATGAGCGACTCCCCGCTCCAGGCCAGGCCGCACAGCACCGAGGTGGCGGTGAAACCCGCGAGGCCCCACTGCAGGACCCGTACCCGGCCGAACTGGTCCGAGAGGGACCCGGCCACCAGGATCAGCGCGCCCAGGGTCAGCAGGTAGGCATCCACAACCCACTGCTGGACCACCAGACCGCCGCCAAGCTCGCGCCCGATGGCCGGCAGGGCAAGGTTGACCACCGAGCCGTCCAGAAAGGCGATAAAGGACGCGACGATTGCCACGTACAGCACGCGCTTCTCGACGCCGGACGTGGCTGCGGCGGGGGTGCCGGACATGGCTGCTGCCTTCCTCACTGTCCGCCTTAGAGCGGACACCGGGTTTGCCATGAGCCTAGCACCGGCTGCCCGGAGACGGCCGGAGCCCCCGGATCCGGTAAAATTGCATGATGGTTACGAGACGTGAAGCTGCCCAGGCCCTTGATATTCCGCTGGAAATGGCCAACCGTCACGGCATCCCGTCCCGGCTGTCCGAGGCCGAACTCGGCGAACTGCTGGACAGCCCGCCGGCGTGGCTGCTCCAGTCCCGTGCCAACCGGACCGGCAAGCGGCCCGTCTGGGTCCAGCTGACCTGCGCCGTCTGCGGGTTCGCCGAAACGGCCCGGCCAAAGAAGTGGTGGCCGGACTTCAGCTACGTCTGCTGCGCAGATCACGCGCCCTACGAACTGCCCCCGCTCGAGGCCGGCCTGGTCCGCAGCGAGTACGAAGGCGTCGGGAGCCGGTTCATCGGCATCGTGGACGTCGCCGTACCGGAGGCGTAGCCTTAAAAGCACGGGCTCATCCCGGGCCCCCACCTTTTAGGGAGCGCGCAAAATGCCTGACAAGTCGCCGCACCGGCACCTCACCAAAAAGCCGGTCAAAACCATCAAGGAAAAACGGGCCGAGAAGAAGGCCAAGCACATCGTGGACGAGCACACCGACCCGGTGGCGCACATCAAGAAGCGCTGACCGCGGCCGTCCCGCGACTACGGACGATGCCGTCCAGCTCAACAAAAAGGCCGGAAGCTGATGCTTCCGGCCTTTTGCTACGGGGTGGAGCTCCGTTGCCGGAGCTCCTGCTGTGGAGATGGGGGGAATTGAACCCCCGTCCGATGTCGTGTTGTCAGGGCTTCTCCGGGCGCAGTTTGCGTCGGATTTTCTCGGCCCCAGCCATGCTGCAAACAGCTGGCTGATCCGGGCCCAGTCATCAAAGAGTCCCGTTCACCCCGATGACGGAGGTAAACAGCAGTGGCTATCTAAATGACGCCAGGATCCGGGGCAATAGCAACCTCGGGCTGACGGACTGTCTTACTGCTTAGGCAGCGAGAGCGAAGTCAGTGCGTTTTGATTCGGCACTTATTGGTTTGCAGACAGCGTTTACGAGATAATTCTGCATCCTCGGCCCGCTTCACCTGTCGCGACTAACATCGTCGAAACCGATCATCCCCGTATTTTGTTATCAAACTATCTTCTTCAATCCGGTTGCGATCCCTGCGGATCCTTCCCGGACTACCCATCATAACGCAACGTCCGCCGGTTTCATTCCCGGCGCCGCTCTTGGCCGGACCACGGTGTCAGGCCCGGTTACGCTCCCGCATAACACGGAGGGCCTCGCGCTTGTCCTGCTGCTCGCGCAGCGTCTGGCGCTTGTCGTATTCCTTCTTACCGCGCGCGACGCCGATCTCCACCTTCGCCCGGCCGTCCACAAAGTACAGCTGCAGCGGCACGATTGTGAAGCCCGATTCGCGGATTTTGTGCGAGATTTTGGTCAGCTCGTCGCGGTGCAGGAGCAGCTTCCGACGCCGGCGGGCGGCATGGTTGGTCCAGCTCCCCTGGTGGTATTCGGGGATGTGGATGCCCTCCATCCACAGCTCGTCGTTGTAGAAGGTGCAGAACCCGTCCACCATGGAGGCGTGGCCCTCGCGCAGGGATTTTACTTCGGTGCCCATGAGCGCGATGCCGGCCTCATAGGTGTCCATAATGTGGTAGTCGTGCCGGGCCTTGCGGTTGGTGGCCACTACCTTCCGGCCACTTTCTTTAGGCACGGTAAAACTCCTCAGTCGTTGGGACGGGTTACTTCCAGTTTAGAGCAGGCCCATTGGGTCGACGGCCCGGCCGTTGACCCAGGTCTCGAAGTGCGAGTGGCAGCCGGTGGAGTTGCCGGTGGTTCCGGAGTAGGCGATCAGCTGTCCCTGGCTGACCTGCTGGCCGGAGGAGACCACCACTGAGGTGTTGTGGTAGAAAATCGTGGTCAGCGAGTTGCCCTGCACCACGCCGTGGGAGATCTTCACGTGGTTGCCGCCGCCGTCGTTCCCCCAGCCCGCCGAGTAGACGGTGCCCGCCGCCGGCGCGAAGACCGGGGTGCCGCAGGCGGCACCGAAGTCGATCCCGGTGTGCATGTAGCCGCCCTGGCCGTAGAAGTCGATGGTGCCCGGCGGCGTCGCGCGCCAGCCGAAGCCCGAGGTGATCGGGACGCCGTTGAACGGGCTGCGGAGGCCGAAGGCGGACAGCGGCCCGGGGGGCGCGGGAACGTAGGGCTGGGTGGCCTGCCCCTGCGCACGGGCGGCCGCGGCGGCCGCCTCCGCAATGCGCCGCTGCTCGGCTTCCCACGCCTCGCGCAGCTTCCGGTCGCGTTCGACGATTTCGGCTGCGACGGCGTCCTGCTGGGCCTTGACCTGGGCGAGCTGGCTCTGGATGCCAGGCTTGGCCGCCTGCAGTTCGCCGTTGAGGCGTGTGGTGTCGGCGATCAGCTTGTCCACCTCGGCCTTTTTGGTTTCGGCCTCGTCGCGGGCCGCCTTCTCGCGGGCCAGGGCAGCGTCGGCCTTGGCCTTGAGGTCCTTGATCTCGGCTTCGACGGCCTGCAGCCGGGCCTGCGAGTTTACGTTGGTGGCGTTCTGCTGGGTGAGCTTGTCCATCGCGGAGTTCTGGCTGCGCAGCGCCTGGTCCGCCAGGTCGATGGTGTCGGTCAGGCTTCCGCTCTTGTTCGAGCCGAAGAAGAGCGAGAGGTTGGACGGCACACCGCCGGACTTGTAGGCCTGGGTGGCGATCTGCCCGATCATTTTCCTGGTGTCGGCAATCTTCTGCTTGTCGTTCTCGAGCTGCTGGGTGATCTTGGCTTTGTTCTGCTGGGCGAGGTCCACGCGCGCGGCGAGGGCCTCCACCTCCTTGACGGCGCCGGCCACCCGGCCCTGGGCCTCGAGCAGCGACTGCTGGGCGCCCGGCAGCTGGCCTTGGTAGACCACCAGGTCGCCGGCGGCCTTGGCGATCCGCGCATCCACGAATTCGAGCGACTGCTGGACGCGCGCGGCCTCGGCGTTGAGGGCAGCCTGCTGGTCCTCAAGGGTGTCGGCAAAGGCCACCGGGGTCGAGGCGCCCAGGTTGGCGGCCAGGACCAGCACCACTGCGGCACTGATCAGGCGGCTGCGGCGGACAGCGAGGCGGGCCGGGACGGTACGTCGGGCCATCGGTGTCATGAGCGTTCCTCTTCGTTGCGCAAGGCTAAACCTTCAAGTAGCGGCGGAGGGTCAGGAGTGATGATATCCCGGCAAGCAGGACGCCCAGGCCGATCAGGGCCGGAGCCAGGATCAGGGTCTGGGCTGGGGAGATGAATGCGGTGTCCGGATACTGCTTGGACAGGAACTCGCCCAGGAAGAAGTGGGCCACCGCCCAGAGTGTGCCGGACGCGAGGGCGGCGCCGATCACGGCCGCGATCACGCCCTCCAGGATGAAGGGCAGCTGGATCACGGTCTTGGACGCGCCCACCAGCCGCATGATCCCGGTTTCCCGGCGGCGGCTGAACGCGGAGAGCCGGATGGTGGTTGCGATCAGCAGGATGGCACAGACGATCATCACCCCGGCCACGCTGACCGCCACGAGGGAGGCGGCGTTCATCGCGGAGAAGAGCCGCTCGAGCAGCTGGCGCTGGTCGATGACCGACTCCACACCCGGCTGGGAGGAGAAGTTTTCGCTGATCACCTGGTACTTTTCCGGGTCCTTCAGGTTGATCCGGAAGGAGGCGGGGAGCTGGTCAGGGGTGACCGAGTCCACGATCGGCGAGTTGGAGAACTGCTCCTTGAAGTGACGGTAGGCGTCGTCTTTGGACTCGTACTGGAAATCGTTGACGTACTGGGCCACGGACGGGGACTGCAGCAGCTTGCGCAGGGTGTCCTGCTGCTCCGGGGTCGCCGGGCCGGTGGCGCAGCCGGGCGCCGTCGAACCGTCGCTGCACAGGAAGACGGCGACCTGGACCTTGTCGTACCAGTAGCCCTTCATCTGGTTGATCTGCAGTTGCAGCATGCCGGCCGCGCCCACGAAGGTCAGGGAAACGAAAGTGACCAGGATGACGGAGACCACCATGGACAAGTTGCGGCGCAGGCCGCTGCCGATCTCGGCGAGGACGAAGGCGAGCCTCACAGCCGGTCCTCCCCGCTGGCGTCCCGCAGGCGGCGGGACGAGCCGACCACCGGCACCATCGACGTGTACAGGGCCCGGGCCTCGTCACGGATCACCACGCCGTTGCGCAGTTCCACCACGCGCTTGCGCATCTCGTTGACGATGTCGTCGTCGTGCGTGGCCATCACCACGGTGGTGCCGTTCTGGTTGATCTTGTCGAGGACACCCATGATGCCCATCGAGGTGGTGGGGTCCAGGTTGCCGGTGGGCTCGTCGGCAAGCAGGATGCCGGGACGGTTGACGACGGCGCGGGCGATCGCCACGCGCTGCTGCTCGCCGCCGGAGAGCTCGTGCGGCAGCCGGTTCTCCTTGCCTTCCAGGCCCACGGTCTTGAGGACTTCGGGGACGGTCTCGCGGATGACGCTGCGGCTCCGGCCGATCACCTGCATGGCGAAGGCGACGTTGGCGAACACGGTTTTCTGCGGCAGCAGGCGGAAGTCCTGGAACACGACGCCGATCCCCCGGCGCAGCCGCGGCACCCGCCAGCTGGAAATCTTGGCGACGTTCTGGCCGGCAACGTAGACGGCGCCCGAGGAGGCGCGGTCCTCCTTGAGCACGAGGCGCAGGAAGGTCGACTTGCCGGAGCCGGAGGCTCCCACGAGGAAGGCGAATTCGCCGCGGTCAATCTCAAGGTTGATCGAACCCAGCGCCGGTCGCGCCTTCTGGTCATAGACCTTGGTGACATTTTCGAAACGGATCATGGCCCTAAGTACCCTGCAGGAGCCGGGCGTTTTTCAGACCAGTTCTGCTGCCGGGGCGCGGGCTTTCTTTTGGGGGAAGTAGGGCACCGGCCCCTCGACTATACGCACGGGTAACGGCGCCGGGGCCGGAACGCGGGGGTGTGTCGCGGGATTTTGGCTGCGCTGTGCGGGCTACTTCTCGGCGTTGCGGTTGTCGGTCCGCCAGCGGATGCCCGCATCGATGAAGTCGTCGATCTCGCCGTCGAACACGGCGGAGGTGTTGCCCACCTCGTGTTCGGTGCGGAGGTCCTTGACCATCTGGTACGGGTTGAGCACGTAGGAGCGCATCTGGTCGCCCCAGGACGCTTTGACGTCGCCGGCGAACGCCTTCTTCTCGGCATCCTCCTGCTCTTTCTTGAGCAGCAGCAGGCGGGACTGCAGCACGCGCATGGCCGCCGCGCGGTTCTGCAGCTGGGACTTTTCGTTCTGCATCGACACCACCGTTCCGGTGGGCAGGTGGGTCAGGCGCACGGCGGAGTCGGTGGTGTTGACCGACTGCCCGCCCGGGCCGGAGGAGCGGAAGACGTCGACGCGGATTTCGTTGTCCGGGATCTCAACGGAGTCGGTCTGCTCGATCAGCGGGATGACCTCGACGGCGGCGAACGAGGTCTGGCGGCGGCCCTGGTTGTCGAAAGGGCTGATCCGGACCAGCCGGTGCGTGCCGGCCTCGACGCTGAGCGTGCCGAAGGCGTAGGGGGCCTTGACCTCGAAGGTGGCGGACTTCAGGCCGGCCTCTTCGGCGTAGGAGGTGTCCATGATGGTGGTCGGGTAACCGTGGCGTTCGGCCCAGCGCAGGTACATGCGCAGCAACATCTCGGCGAAGTCCGCCGCGTCCACGCCGCCGGCGCCCGCGCGGATGGTAACCACCGCTTCGCGCTCGTCGAACTCGCCGGAGAGCAGCGTAACGACCTCAAGCTCCTTCAACGCCTTGCGGATGGATTCCAGTTCCGCGGCAGCCTCGCCCATCGAGTCGGCGTCGTCTTCGTCCTGGCCGAGTTCCACGAGGACTTCCAGGTCATCGATCCGGGCGGCCAGTTTGTTCAGCCGTTCCAGTTCCGACTGTTTGTGCGAGAGCTTGGAGGTGATGACCTGCGCGGCCGCGGGGTCGTCCCAGAGGTTCGGTTCGCCGGCGCGCTCGCTCAGTTCAGCGATGTCTTCCTTCAGCGCCTCGACATTCGAAACGTTCTCGATGGAGGCGTAGGTGGCGCGGAGCGCGCGGATTTCTGCGGGAAAATCAATGTTTGCCATGGTTTTTCAAGCCTACCCCGGTTGCGCGTCAGCGCGTCAGCCGGGATCGCGCCGTCGACGTCGCCTCGATCCGGACCCCGTCCGGGACCAGGAAGTTGACGATCGGCGGGTGCACGGCGGCGCTGAGGACCACGACGGCGGTGGACCCGTCCGGGCTGCCTGTGGCCGGGCCGACTTCGAGGCCGCTGAACCGGCCGAAGGCTCCGGTACGGTTCAGGTAGTCGGCGGCGGTGCTGCGGACCCTGGCGGCGCTGAGGACAGCGGTGGGGCTGCCGGTGGAGCTTTCCAGCTGGCCCAGGGTGAAGCTGTCCGCGGCGGCCACGGACGCCCCATCCGCGAGGGACAGCAGTTTCTTGTGTTCGATATAGACGCTGGAGGCCCCCGCGACCGCGGAGGTGACGAGCAGGGCCAGCAGCACGTAACCGATGATCAGCACCATCAGCTGGCCGTCCTCGCCGCGGCGGAGGTCCCCGCTGACCCGGGCCGGCGGCGGGGTCACCGGAACCGCCCGACGAGCTGGGTTGCCGAGGCGCTCAGCTGCCCGGCGTCGAGCTTGAGCACATCGCTGAACGGCACGAAGGGCAGCCGCACGGTGAGGCGGACGGTGACGGTGACCGCGGACCCGGGTGCCGTGCAGCCGGCCGGGTCGCAGCTGGTTTCCAGGCTGGCATTTTCGGCCGGGTGGCCATAGTCGGCGAGCGCCAACTGCACGGCCTGCTCGGCGGCGGCCCGGCCGCTCGCCGCGTCGGGCTGGGCGACAAAGACCTTCGCCGCCTGGTCCGCGGCGCCCACCACGGCGAAGGAGCCGCCCTGGAGCTGGCCCACTGTGATGATGAAGTAGACCACCGGCACCATCAGCAGGAGGCAGAGGAAGGTGAATTCGATGACGGCGCTCCCCCGCTCGGGGTCGCCGCCGTCAGGGCTGGATGGCGGCATGGCCCTTCACCTCCAGCAGCTCGCGGGGGCCGATCAGGCCGATCACGGGCAGCGGGGCCCGGATGGTCACCTCCAGGGTGCGGATGCCGGCGTAACTGGTCTCCGCGGTGCTGACATCCCGGGCAAACTCCGGGGTGAGGGCGACGCCGATCAGCTCGGTGGTGCGGTCCCGTGCGTCGACCGCTGTGCGGTCGGCCAGGGTGCCGTACCGGGCCCCCGAGGCGGCGGCGTCGATCAGCGTGTTCCGGACGTGGAGCACGAGGGCAAGCTGCACGATCGCGAGGAAGAACAGCGTGAGCAGGGCCCCGACCAGGACGAAGTCCACCACCGCCGAGCCGCGTTGGCCACCTGCCTCCACCGCCTACTGCCCGACTTTTTGCATCGCCTGGTTGAAGAGCCCCTCCAGCGCCGGGCCGGCGAGCGCCAGCAGCGCGGCGACGAGCACGGCAGACATCAGGGTGATCATCACCCAGCCGGGCACGTCCCCTCGCTCGCGCGGGTCCACGCTCCGCGCTCTGGCAGGGTGCGGCCGGCCAGGCGTCCCGGCGGCGCCGGGGCGCCACAACAGCACGCCCGCCAGGCGGACCAACAACAGCGTGCGAATACCCATCGTCTTCATAGCTACCCCTTTGTCTCTACTTTGATCACTGCGCCCGGCTCAAAGCCCCAGGCTGACGGCCGCCAGGCCCGGGAAGACGGCGAACACCACCGTCAGCGGCAGCACGCCGAAGACTAGCGGCACCATCATGCCGATTTCCTTACGGCCGGCGGACTCCATCAGCTCGCGCTTGGCCGTGTCCCGCACGTCCTGGGCCTGGGCGCGGAGGACGTCCGCCAGCGGTGTCCCGCGTTCGACTGCCACGATCAGCCCGTCAACAAAGCGGACCAGCGGCCCCAGCTCGGTGCGGGACGAGAACTCCTGCAGGGCCTCCGCCAGCGGCTTGCCGGCCCTGGTATCGGCGAGTACGCGGGAAAACTCCTTCGACAGCTCCCCCTGCGTTCTGCGGCAGACCCGGTCCAGGGCGCCTGTGGCGCTCTCCCCCGCGCTGACGGCCAGGGCCATCAGCTCGGCCACGCTGGGGAACTCCGCCATCATGCGGGCTTCGCGCTTCCTGACCTGGCCGCCCAGGACGTAGTCGCGGAGCAGGAACCCGGCGAGGCCGGTACCGACGACAATCAGCACCGCGAACAGGGGGTTGAAGCGGCCGGCCGCTCCGACCAGCAGCACCATCGCCGCGGCCGCCACAAATCCGCCGGCCGCCCAGAGCAGCTGCTCCGCGCGGAAATCAACTGAGGACTTGCTGCTTCCGGCCCGGGCAAGCCTGCGGTTCAGCGCCGACGAGCCAGGGTTCAGCCTGCTTAGGGCACGGATCCCGTCACGGATGACCGGGCGGAGGATCCTTTCCAGCGGGCCGAAAGGCGTCACATTGCCCGGTGCCGGACGCAGCAGCCGCGATTCCACGTTGTGGGACCTGAGCTGCGGTCCGATGCGCTCAGCGAAGCTGACGGGCCGCAGGAACGGCAGCCGCACCAGAAACAGCCAGAGTCCGCCGCCCAGGACGACGCCGCAGGCCACCGCGCCCGCCATCAGGCCGCTCACCGAAGGACCCGTTCGTCCTGCGGCAGGGCGCCGATCCGGAGCATAACGGCATAGGAAACCACGGACACCAGGAGTCCGCCGAGCAACACCGCGGCCCCAACGGGCGAGTTGTAGGCTGCCACCGCTTCGGGCCGGCTGGCCAGGAGCACCAGGACGATCCACGGCGCGGCGACGGCGAGCCGTGCGGCGTTGACAGTCCACGACTGCCGGGCCTCCAGTTCGCTCCGGGTGCGCGCGTTCTCGCGCAGGAACTCCGCGAGGGTGCCCAGCAATCGGCCGAGGTCTGATCCGCCCACCTCCCGGGTCAGCCGGAGCGCCTCGACGATGCGGTCGGCCACCGGATCCGCCAGCCGTTCCCTCAGCCGGCTCAGGGCCGGGTCGAACTGGCCGGAGGAGCGGTAGTCGGCGCCAAAGTCGCGGAACAGCGGGCGCAGCTCGGATGGCCCCTTCTCCCCCAGCTGGATCAGCGCCTCCGGCAGCGACAGGCCCGCCCGGATCGCCGAGCGGAGGTGGTCGACGACGTCGGGCCACAACTCACGAAGCACGGCCGAGCGTTTTCGGGCCCGCCACTTGACGAGGCCCAGCGGCAGCCAGCCGCCGAACAGGCCGAAGCAGCAGGAGATCGGCCAGGACCGGGTGGCCGCGAAGAACACGCAGGTGACGAAGGCACCCACGCCGAGGCATGTCGCCAGCAGGCCTAGCCGGCTGACTTTTTCAATGCCGGCCGCCTGCAGCAGGTCCTCCAGCCGACTGGTTCTTTCCCTGCGTCGGACCGGCCGCGGCTGTTCCCAGGCGGACCACCAGATCAGCAGCAGCCCGGCACCCCCGAGCACCCCCAGCAGCGGCGCCATCAGCGCGGCTCCAGCAGCGCCGCGACGTCGTACCCGGAGCGGGCAAATTTCTCCGCCGCCGGCATCGAGCTGGCACGGGGCCGCAGCCGGCCGTCGGAGAGGTCGAAGACCATGGACGATTCGATGATGCCGTTTTCCACCCGGCGGCCCAGCGAGAGAATCTCCGTGACCTGCCGCCGCCCGTTCGGCAGGCGGCTGCAGTGGACCACCAGGTCGATGCAGGAGGCCACCGTGGGAACCACGAAGGCACTGGAAATGTTCTCGCCCGCGAGCAACGGTAGGGTGCAGATCTTCGTGACGGCGTCAGGCACACGTATGAAAAAGCATGTACCCAGTCCATATATAGTCGGTCAGCGGACGGACCCTCCGCCTCAGAGCACCTCGTCATCGAATGGTTAATCTGCCAAGGAATACTCCTAGTCGAGGCCGGCGCGCAGCACGAAGCGTGCCAACCTCTCAGGTTTGCTCTGACGACCCCCTTTCGTGCGGCCACGCCCTGGGTCCGCCAACGGACGCGAATCAATGGGTACCTTGCTTGGCGACTACGGGAACCCCTCGAAGCTGAGATGCCTTGTAGCCAAAGGAAGGCGAAGGCAATCTGACGGTCAGCGCCGAGGCTCACGCGGACCGGCGTGTAGCGGCGGCGCGTTGAGGACGTGCGCCTAGGCTTTCATCATGAAGATTCGCGCCGCCATCTACACCCGAATATCGAAGGACCTACAGCATCTAGGCCTGAATGTAGCGACGCAGCTGGCTGATTGCCGGGCATACGCTAAAGATCGTGGCTACGAAATTGTGGCTGAGCTCGAAGACAACGACATCTCGGCGAGCGGGCTCAAAAAAAGACCGTCCTATATACAGCTGAGGCGGCTCATGGAGGACCAGGCTGTCGATTTAGTCCTCGTTTACTCCATGGACCGTCTACATCGAAATATGGCGGAGCTTCAGGAATACATTGCCATCTCCCTGGCAACCAACGTCCTGATTTCCTCAATCACAGACGGCGGAGAGGTAGATCTGGCCACCTCCTCGGGACGGTTCAAAGCAAACATCGTAGGCGCCGTGGCCGCCCACGAAAGGGAAAAGGGGCAGGAGAGAATTAAGCGCAAGCATTTGGAACTTGCCAAGAAGGGCGCTTGGCCCGGGCGACGGGTTTACGGTTACCTTGCAGATGCCACTGTGGTCGAAGCAGAATCGCTCATCGTGAAGGAAATGTGTCAGCGGATCCTGGATGGCGAGGGATTCAACGACATCGCCAGGGATTTGAACAATCGGGGCATCCCGACTCTCCAAGGGGGGCAGTGGCGTGCCAGCTCCATCATCGGGATAGCGCGGTCGGCCCGGATTGCGGGGCACCGGGAGCACCACGGCGTCATCTCAGCGCGCGACGCCTGGGCTTCGATTATTGATGATGAAACAAGCATGCTACTTCGCTCCAAACTGGCCCCTGGAAGATCGGCCAGTGTCCGCGGGGGCCCCCGGAAGCATCTACTGACTGGCCTGCTGCGGTGCGGCAAATGCGGGTCGGGGCTCGTGCGAGGGCTTGCAGGAAAGACCAAAGTCCCAAACTATCGCTGCCCGAAGAACGAAGGGGCAGCTGCCTGCGGGAGCATCAGCATCAACTTCAAATCCACTGAGGAATTCGTAGCTGAGGCTCTCTTCGTGGCCCACGACCGGCCCGCCGAGCAGGTCGATGCAGGCGACGACGCCATGGCCGGCTGGGCACAGAAGCGTGCAGAGCTGGAAGCCCGGAAAGACAAGCTGGCCGAACTTGTCGGCGCCGGCGCAATGGACGTTAAGGAGTGGATCGTGGCTTCGGGCGCCGTGAAGAAAGACCTAGCCGCTTTGCCCGAACCGCGCATAAGGCCTCAGCACACCCGAGTTACGGGCGACGAATTGCGGGCCACATGGCCGCAGCTTTCCCCAGCGACCAAACGAGCTTTGCTAGAGGACGCCTTCGTAAAGATAACTGTTCTCCCCCGCCGTATCGTTTCCGGCGCCAAGGTCTTCGACCCAGGGCGGCTTGCGCCGGAATGGCGGCACTAGGCAGCCGCTCTGTCACGGGCCTGATCAATAGCGGCGAGCACCCGCGCAGCGGACTGCCTTTCTTCAATGACCGGGGGAATGCCTTGGGAGGTCCTTGTGGAGCGGACCCATTCGATTACTTGTACGTTTTGGCTCATGGGCGTCCATGTGTGCGGCGCACCTGATCACTCTCTCCGTAGGCCTGGGGAACCCCAGTAGGTACACCCAAAGGCTCGGCTGCAATGAATGAGCCGGACTGCTCCCCCGAGCCCGGTGCCGGGACCCGTTCCTCCGGACGCCCCGCCGAAACGGCCGACGGCATTCGGGGACGATCGGACGCAGACGGGAGCTAGGAGGGATGTGTATGCCGTTGGTTGACCCCAGCCGGCCTCTGGCGCTGCCCCGGCGAAGACACTGAAGGCAACTGACGGATGGGCGCTCAGTTCGTCAGGCCTTTCCCCAGTGCTCGCCGAGCAGCGCCGGTTCACCCCAAATTTCGACCCCGTCCACTTGTACATACATCTCTTTAGCAAGGATCGTCATAACGGCGTCCGCCTGATCGGGACGGCGCTCGATCACGATTTCGTCGTGGACGGGCAGGAACGGGCGGGCGCCCTCGGGCAGACGGTCTCCGACGGCGAGGCAAAAGTCTTTGAACACATCCGAAGCCGTCCCTTGAATGATGTAATTGACGGCCGTGTACGGTTTTCCGGTGTCCCCGAAAAGGCGACGGCCGGACAGCGTCTGGGGCGTACCGCCCCACTCGACCAACTTTTTCTGACGCTCGATCCACTTCTTCATGGTCAGGTACGAGTCCAGGATCTGGCGTTTGAGCTTGGCAGCATCTTTGATCGGCAAACGCAGGTCGTTGGCCAGCATCTTGTCACCCTTCCCGTACATAAGGCTGAGGAGGTCCACCTTTGCGGCGGAGCGGTGCTTTTGTGCGGCCGGAGTGCGTTTGCCCTGCTCGTCCACGTCGCGTGCCGAGCCGCCCCACACCTTGGCCACGATTTCAACATAGATGTCCTTGTCCCGACCGACGGCGCGTATCAGGCCCGGATCGCCCGTCGCCACCGCAAGCAGCGATGGCTCTACAGGTGAGAGGTCGAAGCCGACCAGGATGTTGCCCGGTTCGGCCCTCAGGACGTGGCGCTGGGAGCGCACGAGGCCGGGATTGAGCGCGCACGCTGCTGGATGATTCTTAGGGTCCTTCGCCGACCGCAGGTTCTGGCGATGAACGCTGGCCCAAGGCGCGGCGTACGTGTGAACAGCTCACGATAGAACCGCTCGGCGTCGGCACGCCGCTCTTCGATCGTGGGGAGCTCCTCGGGGGTCAAGTGTGGCCTTTCGTAAGCACAGGAATGCTGCGGGTTCCTCTTTTTACTGACGCTGTGCCCGGAATTTCGATCGCGGAACAAGCTCCCCCGGTTGGGGTGTATGTCCCGTGAATCTCATGAGAAGGCCCTCACTGGCATCCGTTCTCACCGTTATTTCAGCGTCGGAATCTATGTGTGCGGCAATTCGGAGAAGTCTCCCCGGGGGGAAATAATGGGACGTGCTTACCGACCGCATCCTCCATGGGGACGCCCGCCTGTTACTCCCTGAGCTGGCTGCAGCTGGCCTCCATGGAACCTTCAATCTGGCCTACGCTGACCCGCCCTTCAACACACGCCGGTCGGACCGAGGGCCCTTTCTAGACGAACGGTCCGATCCGGAATGGGCGTCTCTTATCGCTGATGTGGCAGCAGGGATCCTGCCCCTGCTGACCGACGATGGGAGCTTTTGGTTGCATGTCAATGACAGGCAACTGGGCGCGGCGCAGGCCGCCTGCGACGCGGCCATAGGCAGGCAGCGATTTGTGGGCACTATCGTTTGGGAGCGAACGCGACGCCCCAGCTATCTCCCCGGTCGGCCTCTTGCCAGCACAACAGACTTCCTTCTCATCTATGCGAAGGATCCAAAGAAGCTGAAGCCCTTCACCGACGGAGTCACCGAGGCGGGCAAAAGGGTGCCGGTCACGCACCGCGGGAATGCACTCACGCAGCTGGAATTCCCTGCGCACTCAGTGCGATTCAACTGCCCCGACGGTGTGTATCTCGCCGGGGACCACTCTTCGGCAGGGATACAAGCTGAGTTGCTCGAGGATGTGGTCGTTCGCGAAGGCAAAAACGCGTCGCCCCTCAAACTGCGGCTCCCCAGCCGCTACAGCCAAGCGACACTGCAACGGATGGCTGAAGACGGCGCACGCTTCCTGGTACCTCGCCGCCCGTTCCGTCCGTCGTATCTGGCCCCGGGGGGAAAGCCCAAGGCCGCATCCAATCTGTGGTCGTGGCGCATGGATGACAGTATCCCGACCAACGAGGACGCGTACAAGGAACAACGACACGCTGGACTGCAAACGTTCGCCTATGCGAAGCCGGTCGGCCTCATAAAACGAATCGTGGAGCTCACTACGAACGAGGGCGACCGCGTGCTCGATCCTTTTGGAGGGTCAGGGACGACCGCGGTCGCGGCCCGTCAGACCGGCCGGCACTACGTCTTGATCGAGGAACAGCTCGGCGTCATTGAGAGTTACATCGAACCTAGACTTAGCCGAGCGGCCCACTGAGCACGGGTTCAGCAGGACGACCGCCCGAAAATGGCTAGGTCTCCCCTGTATTTCTGGCCCTGCCGCTTGCTCCGCTTCCTCGCGGGATGCATTGCGCAACGGCGGCAGCATCTGGGGTTTAAGGTAAGGGAAAATCGGAGAAGGCAATCTCGGCAAAATTGGTACCACGGTCACCAAGTTCAGCATACGGATGGGGCTGCCATCTAAAGACTCTACAAACCCAAAACTTTTGTTTGAAGAGTGCTAATTCTGCCTAAGTTGCCCTAAAGGCATGCCATCGGCCAAAGGAATCGTCGTTCTTGGGCGCGGACGCCCCGTTCTGTTGTCGTTTTCGTCCCTGCGAGCAACGTCTCCCGCCGCATGCTACAAGACGATGAAGCCCCACTTCACACCCGGATCCCGCCCGGATCTCCTAGCAGGACCTCAAAAACGTTGTAATTCTCGGCTTACCATGCCGCTTTTGCCGAGCCGCCGGCTCCCATCCGACGCCTCAGCCGCGGGAACCCTAGTTCAGGGTCCAATGAGCGCCAGCGGCGCCGCCAGGCACTGCCAATAGTTGCCAGCCGATTCTTGCGAGGTGCGGACAGAGCCTCACTGGCAGGCGGTGCCCTCGTGCGGGAGACAGTCCTGAAGTGCCTGACACGGGCTGACGCGCGCCTGGCCATACCCGGGCCTGGGCTAAGGCGTCGCCGGCGTTGAAGCGGTAGAGCCATGCCGCTTGATGCCGTTCTCGAGTCGGTCCAGGACCCATTCGCATGGTGTTGGTCTTCAGGCCCCAGAGAGGGAGCTGATGCACTCCCCGCCGCAGAACGCGGGATGACGCTGGTGGTCTCCCCCGGAAACCACGACAATCTCTCCGAAATAAATCTACTCAAAGTACAAGACGACGGTCTCATAACCTGGCGTAGCAACATCAAAGTGCTGCCCAAGGCGGCCGGACAGTCATTGATGGGCTTCGGGTCGGTGGATTGGGCGGCGCGTTCTTAGTGGACAAGGCTCGTCGCCGGGAAGGTAAAGATTGGGGGGCCGATGAGAAACCTACCTCCGAGGAGGCAGCGCGGCTGATAGCCGGCGGGGAGCTGGACGTGCTCATCACGCACGATGTCCCGGCAGGAGTGCCGCTGAAGCCCGGCCTGGACCTTCCCCCGGAGATCCTCGTCCAAGCCGACCGCACCCGGGTCCTACTGCGCGAAACGGTGGACCGTCTCGTTCCCCACCATGTCTTCAGCGGGCACTGGCATCAACGCGTCGTCGCAGAGTTCAGCACGACCCGCCCGCCGCCGGACACGCACCGCCCGATCCCCGAGAAGTCGGGGAACAGGTGCTTGACGATCCCATCAAATGGAGGGTAGACCCGGGATACATGCATCGGCGCTGGGGGCGGCACCAACCGATGAGGAGATGGGGCACCATGGACGATTTTGGAGCCGCTGCTACAGGCGAAGAAGTTACGAGGCCCGGGACGCCCTGGCTGGCGGCGGAGACCGACCAGCATCCGGAAATGCTGGAGCCAGTGCTGCATCTGAACGACATTAGAACCCGGGCTTACAAGGTGAACGGGCACGTGGTCAGGGTGCGGACAGTGGCCGGCCACGAGTCGTTGTCCATCGACGGCAAAACGGAACCGTACCGCGTCACCCATGCGGGCTTTGTACTGGACAGATCCGGGTTCTCGCCAGCTGCGCCTTCCCTCCTGGGTGCAGTCGCGACGGCCCTGCGGATCGAAGTGCCCGATGCGCCGATATTCGATCGCCTAGCACCGCTCGAACACGGCGGCGGAGACTCACGGCTGATGCCGTGCGGCCGATTGAATTTCGTCTCGCTGAGCCTCGAAGCCCGCTACCGGCTCGCTGAAGCCCTGAACACTCTTTATGACAACGGAACTGTCGCCGAGTTCGTGCGTGAACACCGTGACTCCGCCTCCCAGATTCACGGCGGCCCCGCCTTCCTGCCGTGGCACAGATACTTCATTCTGCGGTTCGAAACGGAGCTGCGAAGCGTCGATCCGCAGGTGAGACTGCCCTACTGGGACTGGGCCAGAACATACATCCCAGCTGATCAGAGCTCAGGCACTCCCGCCCAGGAAATCGAGCTCACGAACGACCTGACAGCCGAACCGTGGAAGTCATTTTTCGGAGGTCGCGAGAACAGGGGCGGACTATTCGACCATTGGTGCATCACGCGGGCCCCCTCAGGCGACCCTCACTACCTTCCGACGGTTGGCGCCGTCGCTGATGACTTAGACGCTCCGGACTTCCTTGGGTTCCGTGCGATTGAGGGCTTCCACCATGGCGAAGTCCATAGTTGGGTTGGTGGTTCGATGGCCGATCCTACAAAATCTCCTGGCGATCCGCTGTTCTACCTGCACCATGCAAACGTGGACCGGCTGTGGTCTATGTGGCAACGCAACCACCCCGGGGCAGTGCAGTACACCCTCGAAAATAGGGTCACAGAGAGCGGAAGCGAAGGCACGTTCGTTCCCATCGACGAGCCAATGGCTGGAGCAGTGACGCCAAGATCGATGCTGGATCACACATCCCTCGGTGTCGTTTACTCTGAACGGGACCAGCGGATTGAAGAGACGCTGCCGGGTTTCATCACTGCTGATGAAACCCGGCGAATCAGTCCTCTTCCTTCCAGCATTTCTTTCGGCCGCGTTGTCGTTGGAGACTCTCGCTTCCGGAACTTTACGCTCCGGAATGCCGGCAGCCTTCCGATCGATGTCGATTTGCCCGCTAACGAGGGGCAGATCAGTTGGCCAGGCTTTGCGGGAAGGATCCAACCGTGCCAGTCCGTGGTGGTAAACGTGACTTTCAGCCCGACGGGGACGGGACCCACATCGGGAGACCTTGTCTTGACGACCAATGCGCGCGGCCACACGCGGACCATCAAAGCCAGCGGAACCGGCACTCAGGGCAACGTGCCGTGAGTCGATAAGTCGCACAACTGCAATTCCGGCGAAAACCCTTGTGGCCATCACCCATCCAGAGAAAGGCGTCGCCATGACCAACGAACGGTCACCGGAAGAGGAAAATACTGCTCTAAAACAAGAGTTGCAGAAGGGCAAAGCGCGCTACTTAGCTCTAGGGGCCGCTGTCTACTCCGCTAAGCCGGACTGGTTCAGACCGGGGTCGACGCCACTTGACTGGTTCTTCGATGCGCCGGATTTCGCAGTTGGTCCGGTATCGGGCGCAGATAGCACCGCGCCGTCGCCGCTTCCGCCGGCGGTACTAGCCTGCGTTACGAAATACGCCCAGGATCTCAAGAGATGCGATTCCGGAGACGATCAGGACAACTGCAAGTGGGAGGCTTGGCAAAGATACCAGGACTGCGTGGCCGACGTTGTGGCGGCTGACCCAATTTCTCCTGGCACATGGGACCCTCCAAAAGGCCCGGGGCCAGGGATTGGCTGACGCGCCCGTATGCAGCGCCATGCCGGTCGCCACCGAAAGGAACAGGCTGGCGAGGTTCAAGATCGGCTGGAGCAGCTGGTCACGAACGACACCGATGACCTCACGGCTGCTCACCAACCGCGAACCGTCAGGCGCTACCTCAACTGATCCGCCTCACGAGACCCTGCTGGTGGAAATGTTCAGTCCCCGTCAGCGGCTCGGCGGAGCTCGTCGTCGCATTCCCCAAAGGTGAGCGCCCATCCTCGCCATGCGAGCGCCAGATGTCAGCAGCCTCGTAGACGCTGAGCGACTCGCCGTCTTGGCTGTCTTCATCCTCGTCGGGATCGAACTGGCTGATAGTGATTTCCGAGGCGTCGTGATCCACACCGATGGTGCAGCGGCAGGGCGCGAAGTAGCGCCGCTCTTCGTCGCCAACTGCGGCGACGGCAACTTCGATCAAGCGCTTGTGTTTTGCTCCGGTGGTCATCTTCGCTCCCCTTGTTCGTATCGCGGGCGCAGATGGCCAGCATCGCTGCGCCGGTACGAACTGGCCACGGGGTGCGCGCCGGCCGGCCCGAAGCAGAGCGTCAGTTCGCCCCCTAAGCCTCTGGTTAGCGGCTTACCCTCTGGTCCTGTTTCGAAAGTGACAGCATCAAGCCCTAATCATCCTTAGGGATAGCCGCTACCCGGCCACGCCCGGTCAAACCGGGTTAAAAGGGGGCTCTCAGGTAGTATCAGGGGCGCGGGTCCCTGGGGCCTCAAGAGTACTGAGAGGAACCTCATGCGCGAGCCTTGGCTCTCTGCTGACGACATCGCTGTTCATCTTGGCGTCACGAAGGACACCGTCTATTCGTGGATAGCCGACAAGGGCATGCCTGCCCACAAGATCGGGCGCCTTTGGAAATTCCAAGCTAGCGAGATCGACGGCTGGGTCCGTGGTGGTGGCGCCGATGCGGCGGGACTCGGTTCCGATTGACTCGACGTTAATGCCGGTCAGCCCGCATCCTGACACACTGCCAATTCCCGAAAGGAGGCCTCGTTGACCGCAAGCAACCACTCGCACGATCGTTATGCACTTTCTTTCACCAGCGGGGGGCTCCTGGTGCGCGAGGCAGACGTGGTCGTCGCCGAGTATCTACGCTCGCGCGACTGGGTGTGGGTACGTCAGGCCGTCGTGGAGCGAAATCTGCTGCAGGCACGCACGACTTCGTCGAGTGTTCGCGTGACGCGGGAGGCTATCCAGCGTTTGGCTGTCTTCGATGATTCGGAACTTGAACTCGTCGCCGAGTCGAGTCTCACCGAGCGCTGTCACCTGATGTGGGCCGCTGCGTGCCGGCGATACGAGCTGATCGGGGGCTTCGCGGAAGAGGTCGTTCGCGAACGGTTCCTCCTGATGACCCCGACGCTCGGAACCGAGGACTTTGAGCGGTTCATGAGGAACAAGAGCTTGTGGCACCCAGAGCTTGATGAGTTGAAGCCCTCAACGCGGGTCAAGCTCCGGCAGTGCGTCTTCCGGATGCTGCATGAAGCTGGCCTCCGCAGCGAGGAAGGCGCCATCCTTCCGGCGGTGCTCTCAGAGCGAGTCCACGAAGCCCTTGCTGCACGCGGCCCAAGCGACATCCGATTCTTCCCCACCACTCTGCCCATGGAGGCGACGCGATGAGCGCGACCAATCGAAGCCTCGCGACCGATGAGAAACACGTCTACGAGGTACTGCGCAGTACGCGGTTTTTGAAGATGGAGGGCCTCTCCAAGGAGGTGCCGTTCTTCATCTATCACTACCCGCCCGCGTGGGCGCGTGACGTCGAGGGCCTCCGGGACCGCGTTATTACGAAGCTCCGCAGCGACGACGGATTGAACGTCGTGGAGATCAACCTCTACGACCTTGCCGTGCAGCTACTCAGGGAACGTGGGGTTTGGGATCGCGTCTTGGCGCTGGAACCGGACATGGACAAGGCCGAGTTCCGCGAGACATTGCAGGGCATGCTTGACCCACACGATCACCTCGCACCCGCGATCCGCACCCGTCTCGACGCTGAGCCCAGCGACATGGTCTTCCTCGCAGGCATCGGCGAGGTGTTTCCCTTCATTCGCACTCACACTGTGTTGGAGAACCTGCAGAGCGTCGTGACTGGTCGCCCGATGCTGGCGTGGTTCCCGGGGACGTACGAATTCACCCAGGCCAGTGGTCACCAGCTGCGGGCACTGAACCTCAGCGCAAGCGACAGCTACTACCGCGCCAAGGACATTCTGGAACAGGAAGCATAAGCGATGACCACGATCAACGAAATTTTTGCCAAGCCGATCAGTCGGGCCATTGAGGGAGTCATCAAGGCCGATGACACCTCCCACCTCGCCACGGAGGTCGAGGAGTACGTCCTCACGAACGAAGCAGCCAAGGGTCTCGAACACGTGCTGGAAGCCTACACGAACTACACGAACGCCAACGGCGTCTGGATCTCGGGCTTCTTCGGCTCCGGTAAGTCACACTTGCTGAAGATGCTCGCGCACCTGCTCGGCGACATCGATGGCCACGATTACCCACGCGCCAAGGTCTCTGGGTACTTCCGTGGCAAGGCAGACGACGCTTTCCTGCCCGCGCTGATCGAAAAGGCTGACCGCATCGCCGCGAAAAGCCTGCTGTTCAACATCGACCAGAAGGCCACGCTGATCTCGAAGGATCAGAACGACGCCCTCCTCAAGGTATTCGTGAAGATCTTCGACGAATCCCGCGGATACTACGGAAACCAGGGCCACATTGCCCGATTCGAACGCGACCTCGACAGCCGCGGGCAGTACAACGATTTCAAGACCGCATTCGAGCGCATCGCCGGCATCCCCTGGAACCAGGGACGCGAGCAGGCTGCGCTCGAAGCCGGGCATATCGACCAGGCCTTCGCCGAGGTCAACGGCACCGAGAGTCCCGGCATTATCCGTCAATACAGCACCAGCTATTCGGTTTCGATCGAGGACTTCGCCGACGAGGTCGCAGTCTGGCTGGGCCAGCAATCTGACGGGTTCCGCCTGAACTTTTTCGTCGACGAGGTCGGCCAGTTCATCGGCACGAACACCCAGCTGATGCTGAACCTTCAGACGATTGCCGAATCCCTGGCAACCAAGTGCAAGGGGAGGGCATGGATCTTCGTCACCTCACAGGAAGACATGGAGAAGGTCGGTGGTGACCGCACGAAGTCGCAGGCCAACGATTTTTCCAAGATCCAAGCCCGTTTCACGAACCGGCTCAAGCTCACCAGCCAGGACGTTGAAGAGGTCATCCGTAAGCGTCTGCTCGACAAGACGGATTCTGCGAAAACCGATGTGGCGGCGATCTATGCGACTGAGCATGCGAACTTCAAGACCCTCTTCGACTTCGTCGAGGGCCGCCACTACCCAAACTACCGGGACGAGACCCACTTCGTCGGCACGTACCCGTTCGTGAGCTATCAGTTCCCATTGTTCCAGTCCGCGATCGAGGGCATCAGCGACCACAATATCTTCGAGGGGCGCAACAGCTCGGTCGGCGAGCGTTCCATGCTCGGTGTCGTCCAGGAGGTCGCCCGCACACTGGCCGACAAACCCCTCGGCCAGCTCGCCTCGTTCGACCAGATGTTTGAAGGTATCCGTGCCTCGCTGAAGTCAGCGAACCAGCGTGCGATCAACGACGCGGAACGCAGCCCGTCGCTGCCGCCGCTTGCGATTCGCCTCCTCAAGGCCCTCTTCCTGGTCAAGTACGTGGATACCTTCAAAGCGACTCCTCGCAACCTCACCGTGCTGGTCCACGATCGTTTCGGCACTGACCTCACGCAGCTCGGCAAGGACGTAAACGAGGCCCTCGCTGCGCTGGAGGCGCAGACCTACA
Source organism: Arthrobacter sp. SlRoot2-15 (assembly GCF_059739345.1). Lineage (NCBI taxonomy): Bacteria > Bacillati > Actinomycetota > Actinomycetes > Micrococcales > Micrococcaceae > Arthrobacter > Arthrobacter sp. SlRoot2-15. The sequence goes on along the minus strand of NZ_AP046058.1, from coordinate 3,044,323 downwards.
TCCAGCGCAACGGCGACATCTACGACTACCTCACCAACGAGGAGCAGAAAATCGAGCAGGAGATCAAGAACGTCGACATCGACAGTTCCGAGGTCACCAAGAAGCTCTCCGACCTGCTCACCGGATCGGTCATCAAGGCGACCAAGGTCGTCTACGGCAAGAACAGCCAGAACTTCCCGGTCGGGTTCAAACTCGACGGGCAGGCGATGAGCAAGCAGCACGAGCTCGCACTGCACTTCACCAGCCCCGAGACCGAGTTCAACATGGAGCAGATCAAAGCCCACAGTGCCGGTCTCGATGAACTTCGCGTTGTGCTGCCGCCCGAGACCGACCGGATCCTAGCCGACCTGCGGCTCCTTCTGAAGACCGAGAAGTACGTCAAGCGCGCCCAGGGAGCCAGCCGTACCCCGCTCGAGCAGACGATCCTGCAAACCAAGGGCACCCAGAACGCCGAGAGGGAAAAAGAAATCGTCGAACGCCTCCGCAACGCGGTCGGCCACTCGACCCTAATTCATAACGCAAGCATTCTTGATGTCACCTCGGCTGACGCGGTGACTCGGATCAACGACGGTTTCCAGAAGGTCATCGCGGCGACATACACGAATCTCACCCTCCTGGGTGGCAAGAGCTTCACTGAGCAGCAGCTGTCCACGTTCGTCAACCCGCCTGAGGGTGGCCTGTTCAAGGAGATCACCAGCATCCTGACAGTACCCGGTGATGATGTCCTCGCTCACCTGGAGATGAGTGGTAAGCGCCACGTGCAGGTGACGATGAAGCACCTCACCGAGAAGTACACGACCAGACCGTACGGCTGGGATCAGTGGTCGATCGCGGCCGTGGTCGGCTACCTCGCGGGTGAGTCGAAGGTCGAGATCCAGCTCAACGGCAAGGTGCTCGCGCGAACCGAGATCACCGCGGCGCTGCGCAACACGCAGAGCTACCCGAGCATGGTCATCGCCCTCCAGCGGGTGTTCGACGCGAAGGTGGTGAGTGCATTCCGGAAGTTCGTCATCGAGTTCACCGACGACGGCGCGATCACCAAGGATCCGTTGGAGCTTGCACGCGCCGGCAAGGAGCATCTTGAGGCGAAACTTGCAGAACTGAAAGCTCTGCGCGCCGGGTCCCGGTACCCGTTCATCGACCAGCTCGACGAGCCGATCCGGAGGCTCACCGAACTGTGCGTGAACAAGGCCGAGTGGTTCGTGACCGACTTTGCCGACGCCAACGACCTGCTCGACGCGAAGGACAACGTGATCGATCCGATCAAGGCGTTCCTGCACGGTGCCCAGCGCGGCATCTACGACAGCGCCGCGGAGTTTATGAGGGCGAATCAATCCAACATTGCCTACCTGCCCGCCAGCGCCACCGACACGGTTGCGTTCGCTCTCGACGACCCGCAAATCTTCCGGGGCAGCAAGACCACCCAATTGGGGGCTGCGGTCAAGGCCCTGCAGGACCAGCTGGGCGACGTGATCGTGGCGGAGCGCGCTGCCGCCACGGCGGACATCAAGGCCCGCTGGGATCAGGTGCCCGCCAGCAAGGCCTATAGTGACGCGACCGAGGCCGCACAGCAGTCGGTTACACGCACCGCCCAGGGCGTGCTCGACCGAGTAGAGCGCGAAACACAGGTCCCCGCGATCAAGAACCTCGCCTCCCAGTTCGCGGACTCGATCTACCCGCAAATTCTCGATGAGCTGGACGCGGCAGGAGTTTCCCCGGTGTCGGAGCTGCCGATCTCCGGCAGCTCCGACACAGGTTCCAAGCCGACACCGGTGCCCGCCCCGGTCAAACAGAGCGTCTCGATCAAGAAACTGGCGCTGCCCGCTGCTGGTCAGGTGCTCGAAACTGAGGCCGACGTCGACGGCTACCTCGACCAGCTCCGCATGACGCTGCTCGCGACCATCCACGACAACAAGCGCATTACGCTCTAGGACGGGAACGATATGGACACGAAACCTCTTGAGCGCTTCGCCACGCTGGCACGCCAAGAACTCCTAGCAGCCGTCGATGCGCAGGCTACCGTCGTGCTCGCGACAGAATCCGTTGCGCGCACCGAGCGCGGCGAAGTGGTGAAGAAACTCGAAGCCGAGATCACTGCGCATGGCCGCGCCCACGTGATCGACAAGGTCGCCTACACCTGGTTCAACCGCATCATCGCTCTGCGCTTCATGGACGCCTGCGGCTACACCGACGCTGGTGTCGTTTCACCCGCTCAGGGCCAGGCGCATGGCCAGCCAGAGATCCTCGCGGACGCGAAGCGCGGCAATCTCAATACCAACGTTGTGATCAACAAGAACACGGCTGAGGCGATCATCGGGCTGCTAGACGGCACACGCCGCAGCACCGATGCCGAAGGCGAAGCTTACGCGCTTCTGTTGACCGAGTACTGTCGCTACTGGCATAAGTCGATGCCGTTCATGTTCGAACGTGAGGGCGACTACACCGAACTGCTTGTACCCACCGGGTTGCTCGCTGACGGAGCGATCATGTCCCGGGCACGCGGTGTGCTCACCGCTGAGGTCTGCGACGACGTCGAAGTGATCGGCTGGCTCTATCAGTTTTATATCTCAGAGCGGAAAGCCGAGGTCTTCGCTGGATTTCAGAAGAACAAGAAGGCCGGGGCCGACGAGATCCCCGCTGCCACTCAGCTCTTCACCCCGCACTGGATCGTCCGCTATCTTGTCGAAAACTCCCTCGGGCGCCTGTGGATGCTTAACCGGCCGACCTCACGCCTCGTCGATCGGATGGACTATTACGTCTCCCCGGTGGATGGGTTGACCGACTTCCTTAAGATCGCTGGCCCAAATGAACTGACGGTGATCGACCCGGCTTGCGGCTCAGGCCACATGCTCACCTACGCTTTCGACCTGCTATACGCAATCTACGAGGAGGAGGGGTATGCCCCGTCGGAGATTCCGAGCCTGATCCTCACCAACAACCTTCACGGTACAGAGATCGACCCACGCGCCGGATCGCTCGCGGCCTTCGCGCTGACCATGAAGGCTCGTGCCAAGCAGCGCACGTTCTTCAACAAGCAGGTGCAGCCGAACATCTGTGTGCTTGACCCGATTTCGTTTAAGACGGATCAGCTTGACTTACTGGTCACGCGCGGAGGCCACTCTCACGAGGAGATCGCCTTTTGGAATCAATTCGAGGAGGCGGACACATTCGGCTCGTTGATCCGGCCCAGCCAAGATTTGACGGATCGGCTCGCAAGGCATCTGGACAAGCTCGACGACGGCGGAGACCTGCTCAAAGCCGATGTGATCGACTGGGCGCACCAAGTGATCGAGCAGGCGGAGTACCTCGTGCCGCGCTACGCCGTGGTAATTGCCAACCCGCCGTACATGGGTGGAAAGAACATGGCGCCTGCGTTGTCGTCCTTTGCGAGAGAGCAATTCCCTGAGTCGAAGAGCGATCTCTTCGCAATGTTCATCGAGCGCAATCGGGAGCTCGTCGTGCCTTGCGGGTACGTAGCGATGATCACCATGCAGTCATGGATGTTCCTCTCCAGTTTTGAAGATCTCCGGAAGAAAACGCTTCGGGACTCCACTGTGTGCACGGTGGCTCACCTAGGGACTGGGGCCTTCGAGTCTATCCCAGGTGCGGTTGTCTCCACGTGTGCGTTCGTAATCGAGGCACGGGCGGATCATTCAACGCCTGGAATATTCATCAAGTTGGATGACTTCCCCAACGAGATGGCAAAGAAGGCCGTTCTTCTTGACGCAGCCGCGCAGTCCGACAGTGTCGCCCGGTTCCCACTGAGTGCGAGCCAGGTCGCACAAATCCCGGGTTGGACTATGAGCTACTGGATGAGTCCCGTCCTGCTCTCAGCGTTCAGCGGGGGTCATCGGCTGGCTGACATAGCTGAGCCCCGGCAAGGTATGGCAACAGCTGACAACGGCCGGTTTCTGCGTTTTTGGACTGAGGTATCCGCAAAGAAACTCGGCTTGAATCTCCCGGACCGGCCTACGGCCAGGGCAACTGGCCGTAGGTGGTTCCCCTACAACAAGGGTGGTTCGTTTCGGCGATGGTACGGCAACCAGGAGCATGTAGTGAACTGGGAGGATGACGGTCGTGAGCTGATGGCTGAGCGACCGAAGTCGGTCATCCGAAGCCCGCAGTACTACTTCCAGGAATCCGCCTCCTGGTCGAAGGTCGGCACCGCTGAACCCGCCTTTCGCTACTTCCCATGCGGCTTCCTGTTCGACGTCGCTGGCACGTCCGTCTTTGCGCACGATCACTCCACTCTGCTCTGCGTTCTCGCATTCGGGAACTCTGTGGTTGCCCGCGAAATGCTTCGCGCGTCCTCGACATCGATGAACTTGGAGGTCGGAACAATCGCGGAGTTGCCAATCCGCGTGCTTTCTTCGGCGGAGATCGAAGCTTGTGCAACGAGTCTGATTGACATCTACCGATCTGATTGGGAACTCGACGAGCGGTCGTGGGGATTCAAGAAGCCAGCGTTCGTAGGCGGACCGGAAGCAAGGGTCCGCCTGGCGATCAGCAACGTAATCGATCAGGGCGAGAAGGTCACAGCAGTTGCCCGGGACATTGAGGAGGACGTAAACAAGCGTTTCATTGACGTCTACGGACTGAGGGATCTCCTGAGTCCGCAGATTTCGGTACAGAGCGTCGCGTTGAACGCGAACTACCTGTGTCGTTTTGGAACCGCTGACCCTGCTTCAGCTCGGGAAGCCGCGATCGCCGCGGCGGTCGTTGACTTGGTCTCCTACGCCGTCGGCTGTATGTTCGGCCGCTACAGTCTTGACATGCCAGGACTCATCCTCGCTGACGAGGGCGCTACGTTCCGGGACTACTTCGCGAAGGTCCCAGTTCCGACGTTTCGGCCTGATGCTGACAATGTAATCCCTTTCGTCGATGATGGTTGGTTTGAGGATGACATTGTTGAGCGGTTCCGTCAGTTCCTGCGGGTGGCCTTCGGAGCTGAGCACTTCGAGGAGAATCTCCGCTTCGTAAAGGAGTCGCTGGGTGTGAAGACACTGCGCGACTACTTCATTACGAGGTCGGGCAAGTCGGCATTCTATGACGACCACGTGCAGCGCTACAAGAAGCGCCCGATTTACTGGATGTTTTCCAGTCCGAAGGGCTCTTTCAACGCGCTGATCTACATGCACCGTTACAACCCGTCGACGGTCTCGACAGTGCTTAATGAGTACCTGCGCGAGTACCGGGCCAAGTTGGAAGTCGCGCTCCTTAATGCGGAGCAGGCTGCTGCCGCGGGCTCCACGAAGGACCAGAAGGAAGCCGACCGGCTGCGGAAGGTGCTCGCTGAGCTTCGTGACTACGAACACGACGTGCTCTACCCGTTGGCAACCCAGCAACTCACGATCGACCTTGACGACGGTGTGAAAGCCAACTACCCCAAGTTCCACCCGGCGCTGAAGAAGATCGCCGGGCTGGAGGCGACCGAGTGAGCATGGCATCTTCGATCTCAGACCACCTCGCGGCACGCTTCGAGCAGCACCGTCTTGTGGTGTGGCACGATCCCGAAGGCAGTTACACCACCGACGTCGACGCTCAGGCTCCGAACGGCGTGGTGGTGCTACGTGTCCAGAACGACGAGTTCGGGGTCAAGCACCGCGTGCTGCGCGACGAGCCAAGCACAAAGTTTCTGATCTATCGCAGCGGTCCTGTTGCTGAGGGAACGGGCAACTGGCTGCTCGATCTCGAACTCGCCTGCGGCGTCTTCACCGCAGATCGCCGCGCGCTCATAAAGGCAGACGTCGGCCTCAATGCGCCCGGATCCGACGAACTGATTGCCGGCCATGAGACGTTCTTCGGCGATGCGAAGCTGGTTTCGAAGCTCACGGCATTGTTGAGTGCCGACGATGATCTCGCCAAGGTCCAGGCGAAGATGTGCGCGGTCGTGCTCGGGCAGAAGGAGCACAGCTTCTCTGAGCTGACTCGGACATTGCTGGTGCAGTACGCCTCGGGCGACAGCGCCGGCTACGAGGCTCTCGTAACGCAGGGGCTTGTGGACTTCCATTGGTCCGGGGCTGCGAAGATCTACGGCTACGATTCCGAGACTCCGAGCGTGGCGGGGTTCGTGTTGTGGATGTTCAAGCAAGCCAAAGGCGGGTTCGCAGCCACGACCTCGAACGCGGCACGCAACATTGAAATCGACTTCCGTAGCTTCCGCAATGACCGCCAGAGCCTGCTCGCGCTGAAGAAGCTCGCGCGTCAGGCCGAAACTGACTTGGACTACGTCGAGCAGGCGAAGGACGCGTTGCTTGCTGAACTCGTGGCCACAGACCTCTTCGACGCGAGCGAAAGGGAGATCATCCGGCGTCTAATCGACGGCATTGCCTCCCAGACGATCCCGTCGCGAGATATTGCCGACACGATCCGCACCCGTCGCCGTGACAGCATTTGGTTTGACGACTACGCGACTCTTTATGCCGCGCTCGGCGCGGCGGCCGAGCTGATCCCGGCCATCCGTTCGGCACGGATCGACGTGGCGAGTTTCGATGATGGCTTCAGCCGTTACCGAGATGATCTCTTCCGCATTGACCAGCTTTACCGGCAGTTCACGCTGGCGTCGCAGACCGCCGAGTTCACGCAGCCGTTGGAGGAGCTGAAGGAGCAGGTTGAGAATGTCTATGTCACCGACTTTCTCTCCAAGCTCGGGATCAGCTGGCAACAGCAGGTGGACCAGGTCGAGCAGTGGAAGACGCTCTCGTTCACTTCGCAGAGTTCCTTCTATGACCACTACATTGCTCCGCTGGTCCGAGGTGGACGCAAGAAGGCCGTCGTCGTCATCTCTGACGCGCTGCGCTACGAAGTCGGCGACGAACTGACTTCCAAAATCCGCGGCGAGAACAAGTACGACGCCAAAATTGAGGCCATGCTCGGCGTACTGCCTAGCTACACCCAGCTAGGGATGGCATCGCTGCTCCCGCACAAAACGCTCGCGCATTCCGAGAGCGGCGACCCTGTGCTTGTCGACGGCCAGCCGTCCAACGGCACGGCGAACCGCTCGAAGATCCTTTGCTCCGTCGGTGGCACGGCAATCCAGGCGACAGATTTCCTTAAGATGAAGCCTGCGGAGCGGCGTGATCTCTACGCGGCGAATCAGGTGCTGTACGTCTATCACGACACTATTGACGCGACCGGCGACAAGGCGGCGTCGGAGCACCGCACGTTCAAGGCTGCGGCTGATGCGATCGATGAACTCGTCGATGTCGTCAAGAAGTTGGCGAGTGCGAACGCGACGAATATCTTCGTCACCGCGGATCACGGCTTCCTGTATCAGGAGTCGAAGCTGGCGCCGCAGTTCAATCTGACCGTGAAGCCGCAGGGCGATAAGGTCGTGGTCGAGAACCGCCGTTATGTTCTCGGACGCGGATTGAAGGAAGACGATGCATTCCGTCGGTTCCTGCCCGAGCAGCTCGGGTTGGTGAGCGGTCTGGAAGTGCAGATCCCAAACTCGATCTGCCGGATCGTCAAGCCGGGTGCCGGGTTCCAGTTCGTCCACGGGGGTGCGTCACTTCAGGAGATCGTTGTGCCGGTCATCTCGATCAACAAGGGACGTTCCGACACCGTCGAGCCTGTGAACGTCGACATCCACCCGGAGTCCGACAAGATCACCACTGGTCAAATCGTGGTGAAGCTCTATCAGCAGAGCCCGGTCACCGATCAGCGCACAGCGCGGAGGCTGCGTTCGGGTCTCTACTTCGGTGATCAGCTGATCTCCAACGAACCTGAGCTGCTCTTCGATGCCGAAAGCGCAGAGGGGCGTGATCGGTTCCAGAGTGTCCGCCTGCTGCTGAGCAAGGATGCTGATGTGGCGAACAATCACAGCGTGGAGTTCCGGCTCTCCGAACCAATCGGTGAAACCGGCGAGTGGAAGAAGTACAAGAGCGTGCCCTTCACGCTCAAGCGCTCCTTCACCACGGACTTCGACTTCTAAGGAGCACCCTTGAGCGAGAATATCGACCTGACCCTGGTGGCGCCCATTGAGGGCACCTTTGGCACCGACGAAACCTCCGAGGGTGGAGCGCTGAGCGAGTTGGATCGAAAGATCAACGAACACTTCGCAGGGGCCGTGGTCCGGAAGGACCTCGTCAAGGCGGTCAAGGGCAATGCGATCGTGCCCTCATACGTGCTGGAGTATCTGCTCGGCCTCTACGCGGCCTCCGACAACGAGGCCACGATCCAGGCAGGAATCGACAAGGTACGCGACATTCTCGCTCAGCATTACGTGCACCGTAACGAGTCCGAGCTCGTGAAGTCGAAGATCAAAGAGCGCGGGCGTTACCGGATCATCGACAAGGTCAGCGTCACTCTCAACGAGAAGGACGACGTCTATCATGCCGCGTTCGCGAACCTTGGAATCAGCAGCGTGGTCGTAGATTCGGCCACGGTGAACGCCCACCAGAAGCTGCTTGTAGGAGGCGTGTGGTGCCTGTGCGACGTCGAGTACTTCCACGCTGACGACGCGCGTGTCTCGCCGTGGATCCTAGGCTCCCTCAAACCAATTCAGATGTCGAACTTCGACTACGACGGGTATCTCGAGGCCCGCGCGAAGTTCACCACCGACGAGTGGATCGACCTGCTGATCCAATCGATCGGATTTGACCCAGATAAGTTCGGGCGCCGCGGCAAACTGCTGCAATTGGTGCGCCTGATCCCGTTCGTCGAGCGCAACTACAACCTCGTGGAGCTGGGCCCCAAGGGCACCGGAAAGTCCCACATCTACTCGGAATTCTCGCCGCACGGCATGCTCATCTCGGGTGGAGAGGTGACCGTACCAAAGCTGTTCGTAAACAACGCGAACGGTCGCATCGGCCTCGTCGGGTACTGGGATGTCGTCGCTTTCGATGAGTTTGCCGGCAAGAAGAAGCGTACTGATAAGGCGCTGGTGGACATCATGAAGAACTACATGGCGAACAAGTCGTTCTCCCGCGGTGTCGAGACACTTGGCGCCGGGGCATCAATGGTTTTCGTCGGCAATACCTCGCACACCGTGCCGTACATGCTCAAGCACTCCGACCTCTTCGACGAACTGCCCGAGAGCTACCACGACCCCGCCTACCTTGACCGGTTGCACTTTTATATCCCCGGCTGGGAAGTAGACACGATCCGCAGCGAGATGTTCTCCGTGGGATACGGGTTCGTCGTCGACTACATTGCCGAAGTCCTCAGGTCGATGCGTGACTTTGACTACTCTGACCGGTACCAGCATTACTTCACGCTCGGATCCGACATCTCGACACGTGACCGCGATGGCATCCACAAGACCTTCTCGGGACTGATGAAGCTAATTTATCCGCACGATCAGGCGACACCCGAGGAGATCGAAGAGATCCTGCGCCTAGCGATCGAGGGGCGAAAGCGTGTCAAGGACCAGATCCTCCGGATCGACGCCACCATGGCCGCAGTAAAATTCGGCTACGACTCACTCGCCGGTGGCTGGTCAGATGTATCGACGCTTGAGGAAGACGAATACCCGACGCACTACCATCGACGGAGACCGCCAGCAACCTCCGGAGAGACATCGGCCGACACCGAAGTGCCGGTAGCCACTGCGGCGTCAACGTCCGTTCCAGAGTCGGCGCCCGGCCCCGTTCAGGCGGAACTGATCCAGGGACAACGGGACTTCGTTGAAAACCAACGGGGTATCTCCTACGAGTCGCTGCTCATGCCTTACCTGCGAGAGGCAACGGAGATCGAGCTGCACGATCCGTACATCCGGATGAATCACCAAGGCCGCAATCTCGTCGAGCTGCTCGCACTCATTGCCGCGGCAAAGGACCCGGCAGACGAGGTCACGGTGAATTTGTTCACGGTACTCGACGACGACCCCGAGTATCAGACTAAGCAACTCCGCATGCTCAACGACATCGTTCAGGGATCCGCTCAGCAAGGCATCAAGGTCAATGTGGCGAAGGATCCTGGCGGCCACGACCGCTGGATCAGAACCGATACCGGCTGGCGAATCAACCTCGGCCGCGGCCTCGACATTTTCCAGAGGTCCGACGGAGGCTGGTTCGACTTCGGTACGAGTCGCCAGGAGTTCCGGCAGGTCCGCGCTTTCGGAGTCACCTATATTCGTGAAGATCGCTGAGCGATCATGAATCACACTCTCGTCGCCGGCATTTGCTACAACATGGTTCCGCCTAGCCAAGCAAGCAAACGGGATCACTCCTGGGCGTTGTCAGGTCATTGGTCTGCAATTGGGTCCACTTTGGTCCTTCAAGATAGTGCAAGAGCACAGGACCATGCGTAGACGGTCGGCCGCGGACGCCTCAGCTGGTGACCGGCTTCTCGGACTCAGCGGTCAGTCCCGGGCCGGCAGCGGCTTGCTGTGGGCGTACTGGGAGCGTCCGCGGCCGAGAACCACAGGACGCTCTGGCTGCACCGGCTGCTCGGCGCCACGCTGCTTCAGGTACCGGTAGAGCGTGGCCCTGGACCAGCCGACAGTCTCGGCGGCGCGGGTGGCCGTCTTGCCTTGGGACAGGAGCTGGCGGGCGACCTCGAGCTTGGCCTCCACTGTTTCCTGCTTGACCGGCTTCTGGCCGAATTTCACGCCCCTGGCCTTGGCAGCCATGACCCCGGCGCGGACCCTCTCGTTGATGAGCTCGCGCTCGTACTCGGCCAGGGTGGCAAACAGGCCCAGCTGGAGCCGGCCCGACGCCGTAGAAGGGTCGATGCCGTCGACCAGGGACCGCAGCCCGATCCCGCGTTCCTGCATCTCGGCAACCGTGTTGAGGACATCCATCAGGGATCTTCCTAGCCTGTCGATGCGATAAACCAGCACGGTGTCCTCCCTCCTTGCGTAGGACAGCAGCGCGGTCAGCCCGGGCCGCTCCCGTGCGGCCTTGGCACCCGAGAGCTGGTCGAAGTAGATGTGTTCTTCCGGCACGCCGGCTTCGGCGAGCGCAGCGAATTGCATCTCGCCGTGCTGGTCGGTGGTGGAAACCCTGACGTACCCCAAGAGAAGTCCCATGCCGCAAACCCTAGATCGGGGGTGTGTCATTTTGCCTCGAGGGCTCGTGAGACTCCCCCAGTGAGACAGACTCGGTGAGACACTTCTGGTCCTTTCAGGGCTCAAAACAGCGGCTCGGGGAAGTTTCCCATCAAGCTAGAGTTTGTGAGACTCGCCCGCATCCGCTTCGGGCAGTACAGCCGTCGGGCTGTCCCGGAGCTTCAGGACGATGAAGACACCGATCTCGAGGACCAGCACGATGGCCCACAAAGCCAGCGCGATGGCGCCGAGGTAGTACTCCTCCGGTATCCCCGCGCCGAAGATTGAACCGGGCTCCATACGCCGGGGCGTGGAGAACCAATAAATGGCCATGACGGGCAACCCGGTAACCAGCGTCCAGAATGTAAACCAGTAGAGCCGTTGGCGGGCGAGGCGCAGTCCGAAGTTCACCACCCAGAGCACGGCCACGCCCAGGACCAGGAGCTCCGCGGCCGCTGGCCTCATACCGCGCCCTGCCAGCTGGACCACGGGGAGGTGCACCGGCAAGGGATCTCACTCACCCGCGCTGTGTCCGTGTCCCCCGACGTCATGCCGCCAGCCTAGCGCCCGGGGAATCCCTGCCTGCAGCCGACCCGACTGCCGGCGACGCGCTTGAGTGTGACTCCCCTTATCGACGGCTTGCTTTCACACCTGTCGGCCGTAGCTACCGAACACTTTCGCGGGCGCTCGGGCGCTAGGTGTCGGGCGTTCCACAGTGCCCAAAGCGGGCCGGGAGCCGTCCGGGTTTCTACGAGGGCCGAGAAATGGAGGGCTCGAGGAGTGCGAAGGCGGGCCTCGCTCATTGACGGCGGGGCCGTAGACTCCGGATCGAACATGGGCGACACCAGACCAACGGAATCGGAAGCGAAGCAGGACGACCATGAATAAGCACCCGACGGAGCCCAAGGCGGCCGGCGTCAATCGTCGCATCAGGGTTATCACGCACAGCGCGCCCACGGGCTCCCAGCATCGAGTTCAGGCGGCCGCGGCATGGTTGCGCGTGACCTTCGACGAGCGCCTCTGACGGGCGACACCGGCGAAGACCAAAGCCCTTGCAAAAGAGGTGCTTCCGTGCCCGATCCGGGCGACAAGATCTCCGAAATCCTCGGAGGCAGGCACCGGATCAGGGCATGTATGCTCAAGCCAAGGGCGTTCAACCAAAGGTGCGATATGAGTAACGAAGAATGGGTCAACAAAGATGTCCGTATCCCAGAGGGAGCGTATCTGGCGTCATCGCGCGAGACTCCTGGCGCTGAACGTGCCCTTCTGTTCGAACGCGAGACGGGCAATAACTTGGGTCCTGCAGAGCTGAGGGATCCGGAGCCCCAATCAGACTCAGACGATTCGGATCCCGATAGGGCACTTCGCGACGCTATAGCCATTGCGATAGGCGCCGTGCTGACCTTTGTCGTCGTCAAGGGCCCGGACATGAAGCGGGGATTGGACGAGAAGGTGATTCCGGCCGTCAAGGCTAAGTGGAGCGCGGCGTTTAGACCTCGCGGAGCCGACAAACAAACGGATGCGGCCGAAGGTGAGCCGTCAGATACTGAAACCCGGCCGCATCTTGCCCTGGTGAAGGACGAAACTGACTCGGGCTCCGCAGCGCCGGCAGCCTGAGGACCACGGAAACGGTTGCGACTTGCGGCTGCCGTTCGTGCCCCCTCGTCGATCGGGCAGTTCCCGCTAGCCGCCGGAAGGCGAAACCATCCCCGGCGGAAGCACAGCGCACGTCGCCGACCGTGACCGGGCGTGGCTAGGATGCAGCATGGGCAATACGGAACGACGCGCCAGATCCTTCAAGTCATCTTTGGAGGCGGCCGGCTACAGCGTTGTGTGGAAGCCGAGGAAGTCTGCGGTGCCCTGGGCGACTGCAGGCGCTCTTCCCGACGAGGTGGTTGGCGCCCTCATGTCCATCTTTCGGGAGCTGGGAGGTGTAGCCGGCCCGGCCGAGCTGACACCGCAAGCCTGGGACATGCAGGCAGACAACGTGTTGATCGAGTTTGATGAAGACCTGCATTTCAACCGCTACAGGACGCTCGTGCTCGCGGCACCTTGGTACTCGCGCCTGCCATGGTCCGAGGCCTACAGCGGCTACGCCCTCTCGTTTGAAGACATCTGCCTTCGGGCCGGGAGGCACGGAGGGAAGTGGGCCTCCGAATCATCGGACAGGATGTTTGGTGGCTCGGACGATGAGGGCGTCTTTGGGGAGCTGGGGTCTTCACGGTGGAAGCAGCGGGCCATCTACGACGCACTGAAGGACGCGTACGCCTACTACTCCCCTGACGTGGCTTTGGCCCGTGTGTCCATCCACGACGATGTCAACGGCTTGAACATCGGCTGGGCAACCCAGCGTGGCATCACCTTCGAACCTAAGGCCCTACGCGCCTTCATCCAGTCCCGGACGATCGCTAATGACGAGATGTTCTCAAGATGATCTGTTCCTGTGTTCCCATCAGTCTCTCCCGGTGGCAAGCCGCAGGGCCCCCGCCTCTTCCGGCCGGAAAGTGGTCTGAACCGGATGGCCCAGTCGTACCGGCCACCCATCCGGCGAAAGTAACACGGCCCCGACTGGTGGCAATGCCTTCAATCATTCGCGGCACCAGCGGAGTCTGGATGCAATACGACTGCATGCCTCACCCGGAAGGTCCGCTAAATGACTGTCCTAATCGGCGACACGTAGACTACCGACCGGCGCGTCTTGGCCCCTGACGCTGGCATAGCGCATTCGCGAACGGTACGTCACTTGCACGAAGGCCAGAGCCGGCGAAGGTCGCAATGCCTCACTTGAAGGACGATCGAAAGGTTGAATGTCAGGGCTCTCATCTAGCCTGGCTGCATGGCAGACGTTGTTCTTGACTCTGAAGCCGGCTCCTTCCGGGTCCGGACAGCAACAGGGTCGCTGTATCTCCTCGAGCTCGAAGCCAGGCGGCTCACCCGTTTTGCGGCGGCAGTTGAGCCCAGCGTCGACCACCTGGACGTGGGGACGAGTGTCTTGAGGCGCGATGGCGAGACGCTTCACCTCTACAAGCTCATACGCTTGGCGGTGGGCCTCCCGGCGGCCTTCCTGCTGCAGGTTCGTATCGACGAACCTGGCGTCCTCACTTTGCGACGCACAAGCCGCGTTGTTGAGATCTTCCCACTTGCCCATCCAACGAGAGCGGAGTAGCTACACCGTGACCACAGCGGAAGAATTCTATGCCTACTACACACAGTCAGGGACCGCGGGCTGGTTCAGCCGTCTCGGGCCATTGGGACAAGCCATAATTCGATGCGATGGCCCCGCCGTCTTGGAGATTCTGAAGTCCCGCTGTGAGATCGACCCAGAGAATCTTGGCGGATGCTGGATCTGGGTAGGGGCTAAACGGTCGGGGTACGGCTTCATCGGTCGGGGACCCACTAACCGGCTCGCCCACAGGGTCGCCTACGAAGCCGCGCGCTCGTTCACTGAGGAGCTGGGCTCTCTCACAGTCCATCACAAATGCGGACGGCGCCTGTGCATAAACCCTCAACACCTGGCACTGGCGACCCATCTAGAAAACACCGCCGAGATGTTTGGTCGGCAGGCCTTCAAAGCGAGAATTTCGGCACTGGAGGATGCCCTCCGGTTACTCGATCCAAACCACCCGCTACTTAAAAGGTTGCCAAAACCGCTCCCGCCCGAAGAGACGAATCCTCTAGAGGATCAGTAGCCTTGCTTCTCCCGTCTCCCAAGTGAGGGGCAGGGCGATGCACCAGAGCTCATCGGACGGGCGAGTCCACCCGACGCTTGTTCGACGGTAGGGCTCTGTCTGGTGCCGCTCATTCGGAACGTCAACGAATAAGGATAATCTGCGGCATCGACTGGGTAACCGCAACGCGCAAAGACAAAGACCCGCACAATGACATCGACGTCGCCAACAAGCCCCTAGACGCAAGCAAGCCACCGACGCGGCACCGCGTGGAACGTCAGCAAGGGAAGGCATCCCGCCGATATTTGGGGCAATGTCGCCACGGGACACCACGCCAGTAGTTTCTATCATCCGACTCAAAAATGAAACCCGGTACGTGGAAGCCCCGGTTTAGGAAGGGGGCTCCGGGTATTCTCCGGCAGCGCGATCGGAATCGTATTCTGCTAGCCGCTTGAGGAGTTCACGGTCATGCTCCAGAATGCAGACTAGGGCGGCTTCCAGCTCCGGTTCGCTTCCCTTCATGGCACCATTCTGGCGATAGTCCATCGCTCGCGACTATCCCTTGACAACGAGTGGCTCGATTTCTAGAGGGACGCCCGGCCAGACGATCACAGCGTTACCGGCGGCGCTTCCGTTCATGTCGAGGACATCCACCCGCGTGATCGAGCCGTCCGGGTGGTCCAGAACATCGATTCGCCGCTGATGCCAGTGTCCTGCGAAGACTTGCGCCGGTTTAAGACTGTCAACAGCGTCCTGAAGAAGGTACCGACTAACATCGGCGCGCTCTGCTATGGCGCGCGGCAGATCCTGAAAGCCACTCTTGAGCCCCCGGAACCCCATAGGAACGTCGTGAGTAAGGAGGATGTCCACCGGGCCACCCGCTACGAGGCGGTTGATGTCCTCTTGGGTGACCTCCTCCTCCGCCCACCAATCCTTGCCCTCAGTGCGGTACTGCTGGTCCACGGAATAGCCGCCCCCGACCCCGCCAAAACGTAAGCCTGAGTACTCGATACGGCCGCCCCTTGGCAGGTACAAGATGTTCTGACGCACACGTGCCAGACCATCACCCTCGACGGTTTGTCGGCGCAGTTCTGGGTGCGCGTCGTGGTTGCCGTCAATGAAGACCAGATCCATTAGACGATCGGAGAGCGCGCGGTCGAGCCTACGGTCGAATTTGTATTTGTCTCGGCCAGGCCAGCAAACGGCCAGGTCTCCGACCTGGAAGATGCGGCTCGCTCCCACCGCCGCCGCTGAGCGAACCAGTCGCAGGGCCCATCCGGTATCACCGTGAAGATCCCCTGCCACGACAAACGGAGTGTTCCCCATGGCTCGAGGGTACCTCCACCCACCGCTCCTGAGGTCTCGCAGAGATAAGGCTCGTCTCGTTCGGCCGCCAGCCGCGGGAGAAAAACATCGGTGCCCGTGCCCAATCGATTGTCGAGGACGACCATTCCGTGCCCTGGCGCGGTCGACGTTGCCGCACTGTCTGGCACCCCCGTCCAACTCCTGCACCGTGTTACGCCTGTGGCACCGGCAGGAGGAACGCTGCCGAATTTCCTCTTCCAAGCGAAGGCCTCCCTTTCGCTAGGCAGCGGCGCACCCGACTCCTCCGCGACGAGGAAGTGCCACCCTTTGGGCGAGGCACCGACGGATTACACTTTTTCCCTGGGCCCATATGCCTTACGTCGACCCGGACGACTGCGAATCGCCGTGTAGGTCGATGATTCAGCATTTCTCCAGCCTGACACGGACGGCCACCTTCTCTGACCGGCGGCCCTGGCTCCGGCAAAACCGTCCCGGCGCCAACCGGCTCCGGGGGTTCCTGGTTCCTGTTACCAGACTTGCGATCAGGTTTCGATCCGGAAAGCGGTCTTCGAATTCTCTTCCATGGATGTCGCATGTGTGCGGATATGGCGACACGTCTCCCCGCCCGGGTCAGGCGGCCGGGCGTTTCCCGCCAGGGCGCTTGCGCCAATGCCATGCCGAGGCAGCCGTCACCAGGAGCGCGCCGAGGGCGGCAAGGATGAACGGCGCCGGCGAGGCCGGGGTGGTGTCGGAGGACTGTTCGGCCTTGACCGGTTCCGCCGTCGGGGAAGGGCTGGCGCTGGTCGTCGGCGTGGGAGCCGCCACCGGCTTCGCCGTTGCCGTGGCGGTGGCCGCGGCGCTCGGGATCGCTGCAGGTTCGGCCGGCGCCTGGGCGGGAGCCTCCGCCTGGGCCGGGGCGTCGGCGGGTGCGCCGACGGCGGGACCGTACCCTTGCGGGGCCTGGGGTGCCTGCGGGACAGCATTGCCCTGGTAGGGCGCTGCCGGTGCGTTCACCGGGGCGGGAACGTTCACGGGAGCCGGAGCCTGGATCGGTGCCACGTAGGGGGCTGGGGCTGCAGGTGGGGCCACGGGTGCTCCGCCTCCGCCGGGGGCGACCGGCATGGCACCACCAGGCACGGTGGATCCACCGTTGCCGATGGTGCCGGTTCCGCCGCCGCCCACCCCGCCGTCGCCGGTCGGCGAGCAGTATTCGGCGCCGTTAGGTGCAGTGACGGCGACGTAGCCGGGTGCGCAGGTGATGGCCTGTGCCGGTGCAGCGGCGCCGAAGGTGAGGGCCGCGGCGGTCGTCACGGCGGCCAGGGCGGGGATCGTTTTACGCATCGGTGCTTCCTGCTTCCATGGACCCGGCCGGTCCGGCTTCGGGGGTGCGGCGGCTGGTGCGCGCCCGGGCGACCAGCACGGCGGCAAGAGCCGCGATGAGGAGCCCGGCCAGGGCGTACGGCCACGGATCACTGTGCTCGGTGCTGGCCGACTGGTTGTAGGTCAGCGCGGCCGCGGGTGACGGTGTCGCGGACGGCGACAGTGTCGGCGTGGCAGAAGCCGACGGGGACGGCGTTGCCGTGATGGTTGCGGCCGCCGCTGAGGGTGATGCCTCCACGGGTGCCGGGCCCGGGGCCTCCCCCGGGACGGCTGCGGCCGGAGCCTCGACGGGCGCTGCCGGGACGATCACCGTACCGGGCTGTACGCCGGGGACCGGAACCTGGGCCGGGGCGTACGCCGGGGCCTGCGGGGCGGGTGCCTGGGGCGCAACGTAGGGTGCCGGCATGGGCGCGGCAGGCGGCGGGACGTTGACCGGCGGCGCGTACGGCGCGGGCGCCGGGGCGGCCGGCGCCGGTGGTGGCAGGGCGATGTCGTTGGACCCGCCGCCGCCGACTCCCCCGGACCCGGGGGCGGTTCCGCCGGCACCGTTGTCGTAGCAGACCTGGGCGCCGTTTGGTGCGGTCGTGCAGACGATCGCGGCGTGGGCGGGTGCGGCGGCCAGAAGTGCCCCGGCCATGATGGTGCAGCCCAGGGCTGCCCTGAGAAGTGTGCGCATTGTTCCCCCAATACCGCCGGTCCTCACCGGCTCCGGTCAGTCTAACCGAGCGGAAGCGGTGCGGGGCCGGGGACAGACGGACCCACCGGGCTCACGGCCGCTAGGACCAGCAAAGGGTTTGCCCCGATGACGAAAGAAGGACCAGGCCGGTCTTACCGGAAACTTCGAGAGAACCGAACCGCGGCGTCTATCTCCCCCGGGACCGACTTCGAGCGTGCAAAGGCGGCCGCGAGTTTGGAGTGCTTCCGAGCGTCCAGCAAAGCCGTGCCGGCCGATGCCAAACCCCGTGCTGCCACCCAAATACCGGTGGCGCGTGAATCCGGTGAAGAACGACATTCCTAAGCCTGAGCCCGTTTGCAGTTGCCGGATACAGGCGTCTGCGAACACCGCGCGAAACCAGCTTGGCAAGGCGCCAGATTCGCAGCGAGCAGCGGTGCGTCTTTCCTGCGGTCGATGTGTGAACCGAGACGCAGCGGCACGTGAAGCGGTGGACGAAAACATTGACGCATCACGAAACCGGACCTTCAGCCTGGCGATGACCGTGAACACGGCCACGGCGGAACTGCTGTGCCGCTGAGTCGTGCCGGGATCGGCTAGGATTCGGAGCAGGGCCTCCGACGGGCGTCCCGTCACTGGGGGAACATTGAAGATTTCACGCAATATCGCCGCGGTCCTGCTCGTCGTGCCCGGCCTGCTGCTTGCACCCGTCCCGGCCCAGGCCGCGACCGTCTGCGGCACCGCACCCAGCGGGGCGCAATATTGCTACGACAACGGCGCCGGTACCGGCGGGTCGAGCGGAGGCTCCGCAACGCCGTCGCCGACCCCGGTGTCCGCCGAGCGGGCCTCCAGCGCCGAGCCGTTCAACCCGGCCCCGGTCCTCGTCCTTGGCGGTGCCCTGCTCGCCGTCGCCCTGGCCTGGCTCATCCGGCCCGCCCGCACTGCCGCAGTACGGATCGTGGCCCGGTCAGCCGACCGCTAAACCCGTCCACGGCACGTGCCGCCTTGGCGCGCTGCCATCTTCGAATCATAGGAAATAATCAATGCGTAAACACCTTGCGGCCCTTGGGGTTGCGGCCCTCCTCCTGACCGGCTGCTCGGCCCAGGCCACCCCCGCTGCCTCTTCCGCTCCCGCCGCTGCCGCCAGCGCGTCGACGCCCAGTGCGACGCCGACCCCGACGCCTACTCCCACACCGACGAAGGCAGCCGACGCCACCTCGGTGGCCACCGCGCTGAAAGCCAAGGTCGCCACCATCACGGCCGTCACCCCGCTGACCGAAGCGAACGACACCAACAAGCTCCTGGGCCGTCCCGGCCAGTACACGTCGGCCGCATGGATCACCGATTCGGGCGCCACCGCCGGCGCAACGGGCGTCGACGGCGGAGCCGTCGTCGAAGTGTTCGCCACCCCGGCAGACGCCAAGACCCGGTCCGACTACATCCAGGGCGCGCTGGCCAAGATGGGCCCTGCGTTCGGCACCGAATGGCACCACCTGGACGGCGCCACCCTGCTACGCGTCAGCGGCAAGCTCAACCCGAGCGTGAACGACCAGTACACCGCCGCCTTCGGCAAATAGCCCGAGCAACACCGAAGCCCGGCCACCCCACGCGGGGCGGCCGGGCTTCGTCATGCCAGAAGCGGGACGGTCAGGCCTCCGCGGTGAGGTCCACGACGTCGCCGGAGGCGTTCTTCTTCACGGATTCGACCCCGTTCATCGCGCTGGCCTTCGTCTTGTAGGACTCCGAGGAGGCGATCGTTTCGCCGTTGCCGGCCTTGAGCCGGAACCGGTAGCCGCCGGACTTGTCCTTGTAGACCTCGAACTTGCCTGCCATGGGTGCTCCTTCGTTTGATCTGCCGGCCGCGCGGGCCGCTGGGCCACACACTACCGAGGGGCAGCCCGGCAGGCCAGCAGTACGCGGCGTACTTGACGTACCTGACATACTGGACGCATGAACACCGCAACCCCGACGCCGGACCGGCGCGCGCTGGGTTTCACCGAGGCGCGCAGCTCCTTCAAGGACATCCTGGACACCGCCGACCGGGGCGGGCTGACCGTTGTGCAGCGGGGCACCGGGTCTGCTTCCGTGGTGAACACGACGCGGTTCCTGCAGTATCTTGTCTGGAACACCCCGGCGAACGTCCAGGTCGTGAACGAGGACGGCGCCTGGGCCATGTTTATGCCCGGCCTGCCGGTCGCCGCCGAGGGGACCACCCTGGGCGAGGCCACCGCTGACCTCATTGAAGCCCTCCGTGAGTACGCCGAGGACTGGGAAGACCATCTCCACGCTACTCCGAACCACACCGGGAACTGGGCGCTGGTGCAGATTGTCGACGCCTCCACGGACGAGCAGCTGGCCCGGTGGCTGACCGAGAGCCACTCTTGAGCATCAAGCACCCGCCGGGGACACGGGATGACCACCAGACGTTCTGCACCACCGAGAAATGGGCCCCGGTGAAGAACGCCCGCGGGAAGAAAGTCCGCCACCACCCCACCTACGAGCTGGCCCTCCACGACGGCCGGATCCTGCGGACCCGCATCTCCCGCCCGGTGGACCGGACCACGTACGGGCCGTCCCTATGGGGCGCCATCCTCCGCGACCAGCTGGAAGTGACCGCGGACGTTTTCTGGGCGTGCGTCAAAGACGGCACCCTCCCGGACCGCGGCGCACCCGAGGTGCCGGCAGAGGCACTCCCCCTCCCGCTCGTCATCCAGCTGACCAGGACCGCCGGCCTCTCCGAGGAGACGGTAGCCGGGATGAGCAAGGCCGACGCGGTCCAGGCGCTCAACGACTACTGGACGACCCAGCTGCACGACTGACCCCGCCGCCGGGTGAGGGAAGCGGCGGCAGCCGCACACATCAGGTCCATGACACTTCGCCAGGAAGCCCGGGACCCGGCCACCGCGCCGGAACGCCTCCACGAACTCATCCACCTGTCCGGGGACCGCGGCCACTGCGACGAGGACGCCGGCTGGTGCCGCGAGTACGTCGCCGCCAACCCGAGCGCCGCCCCGGAGACGCTGCGTGAGCTCGCCACCGACGCCGACGACTCGATGGCCCGGTTCAACGCCGCGAAGAACCCGTCCCTGGACGAGGACACGCTGCGGCTGCTCGCCGAGGACCGGCTCGACTTCATCGCCAACGCCGCCCGGGAGCACCTCGGGATGCCGCTGCGTCCACGTCCCGGCTTCCACCTCCCCGGCGTCCCGTCCTTCGATCCGCGCACCGGACGGATGACCCGGTGAGCATCGCCACGATCGAGGGCCGCCAGGCGCTGGCCGAAGACATCGACGACGCCGACTACATCGGGCGCCTGCTCGCCTCCGCCGCAGACCCCGGCTTCGCCGGCATCTCCTCCCTGGGCATCTTCTCCCGGGGCGCCGCACGGTTCCGTGCCACCCGGATGGCCACCGATGAGGACGTCCTGTTCTTCCGGATCGAAACCGGGACGGGCCCGGACCGGAAAGGCACCTACCCCCGCGACGCCGAGACCGGGGAGCTCGTGGCTTTCCGGGGCGCCGTGTTCGTCCAGCAGCTCGGCCGTGATCGTTTCCCCGCCGGGCCGTTCTGGCGCTGAACCTAACCCGGGTTACATAATGGTGGCGCAATCGCTACCATTATGAAATGGCATTGAGTGTTCCCGAACTTGCAGCACGACTGGGTGTCGCGGAAAGCCGCGCCCGGTTCCTCGTGTCTTCCGGCCGGATCCCCGGCCAACGCGTCGGTGGCCGCTGGGTTATCGAAGAATCAGACGCCGCCGCCTATCGGCCGCCGGCCGCCGGCCGACCGCTGAAAGAACACAACGCCTGGATCTTCATCCAGGCCCTCGACTACTTCGAGGACAGCGAGAAAGACTGGGCCAGCCCCCTGCTTCTGGATGCCGTGGCGCAACACCGGCTCGCTGCCCGTATCGAAAAATTCAAGGCCTCCGATGAACCCCTGGACCTCGCCTTGTCGCTGCTGGCCTGCCGGGCCGACCGGTCGAAGTTCTCGGCTGACCCGGCCGACCTGGAGGATTTGAAGGCCGACCCGCGGCTGAGGCTCTCCGGGGTGTCCCACCCCGAATCGGGGCTGCTGGCCGGGGCCGAAGTCGAAGCTTACGTCCGGCGGAAAGAACTGGGCAGCCTCGTCAGAGACTTCCTGCTCGTCCCTGCCTCCGGCAACCGCGCCAACGTGGTGCTGCACGCCGCCGACGAGGTGCCAGACGAGATCCCGCTGCTGGTGGCCGCCCTGGACCTGGCCGAGCGCGGCGGAGCCAGGGAGCAGGACGCTGCGAGGAAGCTCGTCATGAGTCATGGCCATTGACCTTCCCGCGATGCCGGCAAACCAGCGCGCCGCCTGGAAGTCCGTATTCGACATCCATGCCGCGGTGCCCGAGGGATGGGTGCTGGTCGGCGGCCAGGCGGTCTACCTGCACGCCGTCGAGCGGCAGGCTGTGTTGGTCCGGCCCACCCTGGACGCTGATGTCGCCCTGGACATCAGGGCGTTCCCGACCATGCTGGCGGATTTCACGGAAGTCCTGGTCGGGCTGGGCTTCAAATCGAAGGGCCAGTCCCCGGAAGGCCACCAGCACCGCTGGGAGACAGGCCCTGCGGTCGTCGACGTCCTGATCCCCCGGCACCTCGGCGAACGGGCCGCACAGCGTCCCGGGATCACCGGAGGCACGGCCATCGCCGCCCCCGGCGCCCAGCAGGCCCTGGACCGGATGGAAACCGTTGAAGTCACCGCCGGCGTTGCCACCGGGAAAGTGAACCGCCCGTCCCTCCTGGGGTGCCTGGTCGGCAAGGCCGCCGCACTGTGCATCATGGACGATCCGCTGTGGGAGCGCCACGTCACTGACTTCCTGACCCTTGCCAGTGTCCTGCGCGCCTCTGATCTGCGCGGCGCCACCTATGGAAAAGCCGACAAGGAGCATCTGGGCAATATGCTGGGCCGGCTGGCCGCTGAGCCGCGCCTCCTGGGTCTCCTGCCCGAAGGCGGCCCGGGCGTCGAACGGCTGCGGATCTCGCTGCACGCCTGACGGATCAGCCAGGGGAGCCCCGGGACTTGCAGCCGTCCGGCGAAGCCGGCGTTCATCGAGGAGTTCATCGACGACGTCGAATGTCGTCCCGTGGAACGTCAAGGAGAGGACGGCACAACATCATCGATTTCGGAGTAGAAGATCACGTCCGGTGGGACGCGTTCATTCCAGTCCCAGGGGCGTTCCGTGATGAGCTCTTCGATCGCCGCGATGACAACACGGTGGACTGCGGCGGCAACCCGGGTGACAATTGAGGCGACATCGATGACGACACAGACGGGCAGGGGTCGACGATGGAAATGGCACACCCGAGTACCCGGCGTCGGCCGGGCCAGGAGGGGCACACCGTAGTGCCCTCGCACCGCCCCGCGTCCGTCACCCCCGATGAGCGGAAAGTCCAGATAGCAGCCGCCAAGGCCAGGGTCACTTTGGACCGGCGCCTCGGCGTCGAAACCGAGGACTGGATCGTCGCGCTCTCCCAGGAGAAGCCCGAGTAAGACCGGCCGCCCGGACCTTCTCGGCTTTTTGGCGCGCTTTCTGCGCCGTGGCCTTCTCGGCTTCTTCCTGAAGCCACTTCGCCTGCGCCTCGGCGTCGGTGAACACGCCGTCATCCTGGCCTGGAGGCTCATCGCGGTGATGCGCCCACAGTTGCCCGCGCCGAATCCTCGGCATCGGCCAGGTACGGCCCTTTGAGCAAGCTCGTGGCAAGGGCCGTTTCGTTGCCGAACTTCTCAGCGACGGCCAGCCAGTCCGGGACGTAATCGCGGCCTTTCTTGGCACCGGGGCCGCGGCCGGCCTTGTCCGCCTCCACGAGCCAGGCCCAGGTCTGCAGCCCCCGGCGTGGTCCAGGCGGCGCAGCAGCCTGCGCACGGCGGAGTCGCTGATCTCCACGTCCCCGCCCGGGTTGTGGCACATGTGCCGGTCGATCAGCGGCAGGATTTTCTCCGCGTGCCGGCCGGGCGCGCCGACTCGTTCCAGGAAGTCCCGCGCCGGTTGCATTCCGGATTCGGCGTGGCCGCTGGGGGTGACCCGGCAGTCGTGGTCGATCACGGTGGAGTCGGTGTTCCCGAAGTCGCGGGTGATCGCGGCCAGGTCCAGGATGGAGGTCTCTTCCTCGTCGAGGCCGTCACGTTGGGTTATAGGACAAAATGTGTGTCTGCGAGGGCCCTGCTTTCCAGCGCTGGGGCGACGGCGGCCGAGCATGGAATATGCCTCGTGGCGTGCGCCGACCACATGAAGACCGGGAACCTCGTCGGCGAGGGCGGGCTCTTTGACCCAAGGTTGCTCGCTAACCATTCCAATGGTGTCTCGGCATGCGTCCGACCACCAGGCTGCCCCGCTTCAAACGGTGTTCCAGCCCGCGTCCGACCACCAGGCTGCCCCGCTTCAAACGGTGTTCCAGCCCGCGTCCGACCACCAGGCTGCCCCGCTTCAAACGGTGTTCCAGCCCGCGTCCGACCACCAGGCTGCCCCGCTTCAAACGGTGTTCCAGCCCGCGTCCGACCACCAGGCTGCCCCGCTTCAAACGGTGTTCCAGCCCGCGTCCAACCACCAGGCTGCCCCGCTTCAAACGGTGTTCCAGCCCGCGTCCAACCACCAGGCTGCCCCGCTTCAAACGGTGTTCCAGCCCGCGTCCAACCACCAGGCTGCCCCGCTTCAAACGGTGTTCCAGCCCGCGTCCAACCACCAGGCTGCCCCGCTTCAAACGGTGTTCCAGCCCTACGCGGGAGACGCTATCGTCACATGTGACCGCGCGCAAATCGCTTTGTCGCCAGAAGTGTCACTGCCCTGGCTATGGGTCCTTACCGAAAATGCTGGCGGTCCCGCTTCAGCCCAGCGATTTCTGTTGCCGGAACCTGAAGCCTTTCTAAAAAATGAAACTACCTGCTAGACGGAAGCATCGCAAGTCCCGCAAACACCGCGAGTTCCGCTGCCCGGGGAGTTCCATGGAACGCATCCTGCCGGAACAGGGCCGCTATGCAGCCAAGCTTCGGAAACAAGCGTCCCCGAAGTGTGGAGGCAGCCAGAGAATCAGAGGCGAATACAGTGCGGACCGACCAGGACCGACCCAGAACCGACCACTGTGTGGGTCGCAAGATCCGCGCCAACACTGGGAAGGAGGGCCCTTATATATATATAACCGACCAAACCGACCAGTTAACTACTACTACATAGGAGGCCCTCTGCATTCCCTTATGTCTGCTCTTACTCTCCTATAGGCATACCTCCCACTGGTCGGTTTGGTGTCCACATGCCCAAAATCCGCGCCAGCACTGGGATGTAGCCTTGCCCGCGTCGTGTCCACTGGTCGGTCGGTGTGGGTCACTGACCCATTTTTCGATCCGAAGTGGTCGAAATCCTGCATGCGGTCTTCGATCACGAAGAATTGCTCCGTTTCCGACCATAGCGCCGGAGCCGTTTTCACTCAGTCTTCTCAAAACCAGAGTTCACTCACCTTCGCAGACGGACCAAACTCGCGTTGATCGTTAGGTGATCGCCGCCGTAGGGCTACACGCGGCGAGCCTCGGAAGGGTCGTGCGGATGCCATGCACGACGCTGCAGGCTGTCACGGGGCGGATATTTCGACGGCTCCCGCGCCATCCAGGCGACCGACTGCGAACTCTTCTCGGGACCGCCGCACGAGCACTATGGACTCGATCGTGCCATCCCCACTCGCGCTCTTCCCCCGTTCCACCAAAGGTGGTGCGTCGCCGGCGATAGCCGTGAGGCCGGTCCGGTTGCCTGCCGGCCGAGCCGGGTGTGGGCATATTAAGAGGACTCGGGGCTTCGCCCCTCGCCCCTTCACTCCCGGTCCGTCTCCCGTGACGAATGGCTTCCTGTGTCCTGCGGGATGAAAGACTTCATGTTTCCTCGCGGCTGCGCCGCGGGCACCCGCTGGCGCGGGCGCTGCGCGCTGCGCGCGGACGCCGGCGTGGTTGGCCTGGGCGCGTTGGTCTTGGCCGCGGTCCCGTTGACTCGGACGCTGCGCGTCCTCCACCGTCCCGTTCCCTTCCCGCTGGCTGATCGTTCACTCGTTCCGGTGACACGCGGCTACGCCGCGGGGTGCGGGGGCCTCACCGGCGGTGTCTTGTCTTGACGGCGGTGGCGCAGGCGGCGGGCGGGGACCGTCCCGGTGGCGTCGTGTGGTCAGTCTCGCTGGCGTCTCGGATGGCTGAACAGGGCTTCGCCCTAAGGGAGCTGACTGGCTGCTCGTGCTTCTTGCTGCCGGTTCGCAGACGAGCGGCTTCGCCGCAGGGGGCTGCCCGGTCCGGGATCCTCTTCGTCCACCGGCGCGCTGGCGTATCGGTGACCTTCATGGTGTGCTGGCGGTGAGCCAGGACGCTGAGCTGGCTGCATGCTTTCCGGCGCGAAGCGCCTGCCCTGGACGCACCACAACCGACACAACCCACGCACCAGCTTCCTGGCGCGCAGCGCCTCCACCCTTGACGCAGGCCGGTGAACCAGCGGGATCACCCGGCCACCCGCAGACCGCCCCCGGCAGGGAAAAGCAGCCCAGCGTTGGTGACATGTACGCAGTGTCCGCCGAAGGCAGTGAAGGCCCGCCGCAGGCGCACACCCGCCGGGACCCGACAGCGCTCGTCTCCACCCCGGGACAGCTGCCGGCAGGCAGTGAAGGCCCGCCGCAGGCGCCACCACAGTCACACCAATCACATTGGTAACAACTTCCCGGGATGCTGCGCGTTTTGGAATCCAGCCGCACACAGGAAGGATGGACAGGCTAGAGACGTTGAAGCCTGCAAAATGACGACCCGAAACCCATCCTGTGACGAGGGGAGAAGAGGGTGCGGCGCCTAAAACCGGCTTTCCGGTGTTAAGCGCCGTTTTCCCAGCGTTTTCCGCGCTGCCCGCCGCCCCGAATCGCCCATCTGGGGTTCGTGGGGCCACCACCCGGAAATCTGCGCATGTTCAGGGGCATGGAGAAGCTCATTTACCGCCTCGCCCGCGCCAGCGGCACGGGCGTCACTACGGTGCCGCCCCGGGACGAGCGGTCAATGCAGGGTGCGAGGGTGTACGGGATCACATCAAGAAGTGCCATGCCACATGAACCATATCCAGCTGCTCGCGTCGGTCCTGAGGCTGAATAGGTTTGGTTCGTCGTCGACGACACCAGCATTTCAGCCAGGATGGTGGATTGGATGCGGTGGCCAAGGACGGCCATAACCTCACCGGGTCCTTCAGCGCACATCTCTACCCCACCCATATTTGGCCGCCCGTTCCGCTTTACAAACCGCGGCACCGGCCGACAGTGACCTGTGACTGCACCACTATTGGGGGAATTTTGAGAATCACCAGGAAGACCATGTTCGGCATCGGCGGGGCCACCGCCGCGCTGCTGCTCTCCGCCGGCGCCGCGTTCGGCGTCCAGGGCTTCAACGACGAGACCAGCCACCGCTGCGCAGACGCGGTTGCTGCGGCCGGCCAGTCAGCGGCCACCGCGGCCGCGGCGCAGGACAAGGCTGCTAAGGCGCGTGCCCTGGCCGGGGACGCTGCGGGCTACGCCAAGGCCGACGGATCGGCCGCGCTGCTCTCCGGCGTTGACTCGGCGAGCTCGGACCTCGGGACCCCGCCCGCGGCAGGGTGCTCCACCCGCGAGCAGGCAGCCTCCCTGGCTGCCACCACGGAAGCCGTGGCGTCCAAGGCCGCCACACTGGACACCGCCGCAGCGAAGCTCAGCGAGCACGTCGAGGCGTTCCGTGCCGCGGAGACCAAACGCATCACCGAGAAAAAGGCTGCAGAGGAGGCAGCCGCGGCCAAGAAGAAGGCCGAGGACGAGGCAGCAGCCAAGCAGGCCGCAGAAGCCGCCGCTGCAGCAGAGGCGGCGGCCCAGGCCGCAGCGATCCCGGCTGCACCCGTGCAGATGGCTCCGGCGCCCGCTGGCGTTCCAGCCCCTGCCCGCCAGGTTCCTCTCCCGGCACCCGCTCCGGCTCCTGCCCCGGCGCCGGTCAAGCCGCCGACCGGCGGGTGGACCCCGCCCCCACCCGGGCAAGGCGGCGGCCACGGCTGCACCCAGATCGGCGACCACATTATGTGCAGCTAGTCGGCGGACAGAGGAGCGCCGGCCGCCGTACACATGGGGTCCATGACGACCCTTACCGCTTACGCCCACCACACCCCCGGCGCCCACACTCATGAGCTCAACCGTGGAGGCAGGCCGGTGTTCGGCAGCCTCGCTGAAGCCCGTGTCGACCTCCCGGCAGACAAGGTGGTCGCGGAGGTCACCATCCTGACTTACGGCTGGTGCCGCTTTACGGTGCAGGAGCTTGATCGCCCGGAGCCGTTCCGGACTCTCGACGAAGCCGTCGAGGCAGCAGTCGCCGCGGGGCTCCCACTGGCAGCAGTCATGTCGTTCACGGCCGTCGATACGATGCATGGCACCAAGTACGGCACGACGCCTCTCTCGGCTTACATCACCGGCTTCACCCCGGTCGCACCTTCGCTTGATGACGCCGTCCTCCAGCATGCCATCCGTGAGCTGCTCGGCCACCAGAAGATGCTTGTCGGTGTGGAGCCGCGCGAGGTGACCCGTCGGCTGCTGAATCTCTGGCTGATCGCCGACCCGGACACCGAGGCGAAGCTCGCCACCGTTTTCCCGGAAATGGCCTGGGCGATCGACAAGCTCCAGAACGGCGGCCTGCTCGAACTGCACAAGACGATCGGCTACGGGGAATAGTAATGGCGGCCAAGCCCCAGCTGGCCCGCCGCTATGAGGTCCTCCGGGGCGACTCGGCCGGCGTCGTCGTTATCGGGTTCCCGCACTTCCTGGACCCCGGCAGCAGGACCAGCCCCGACGGGTCGGTGACGCTCCTCTACCGCGAGAGTGACGGCGCCCGTGCCGACAGGACCGAACCCTGGAGCGACCTGCGCGAGCTCCCGGGACGGGTGCGGATCGAGTTCGACCACGCCTCCAAGACGTGGGTTGCCGCCGGTCCGCGCTCCCGCCCGACGGCCAGGGCGAAGGTTCCAGCCGGCCCGCAGAGGAAATGCGGCTACTTGCCCGCCGGGGACTCGCTCAGCACAACGTCCAGCCCGCTGTCCGGGTGGAAGGTCCAGCTTGCGCTGATGCTCCCCCAGGTTCCGTGCTGCGTTCCGTCCAGAGCGCGGGTCTTGCTCATCTGCGCACGCACGTAATCGGGTGTCTTGGCGGTGTCCAGAAGGCAGTCCACCAAACTGTCCGGCAGTCCCTCCAAGGTGGCGATGTCCTCCTCCCCGGCCCCGTTGATGGTGAGGCTGGTGCCGTTGTCCCCGAGCCTGGCATCCGGGTGGTCCTTCAGCGAGCAAGCGGAGACGGCGCCCTTCAAGACACCCGTTGATGCCGCGACAGCGGATGCTGTCACCCCGGCCGGCGTGGCAGCTGCAGCCGCCGGCGCTTTACTGCCCCCGGCGGAGCCGGCAATGAGGGTTCCGGCGGTTCCGAGGATGATGCCGGCTGCGAGGCCGGCGGCAGCGGCCAGCATTGTCTTTCTCGAGGGTTTACGGGACAAGGCTGGCTGTGCGTAGCCGGGCATGGGGGCGGCAGGCTGAGCGGGCGCCCTGTCGGGCATTTCGGGCATCGTCATGGTCTCCCCCAGGCTGCGGCTGACGGCCGCGGTACTTCACGGCTGGAGTGATCCTAGCGACTGGGCCTCCCGTCAACAATGGGTCCATCGTCACCGGTCCATGTCGCGGGCCGGTATGGTTTCGCCGTATTGCCTCACACATGGGTCATGGAACCGAACCCGAACATCGAGCGCCCCTACTGCGCCGAGGTCCGTCAGTACGCGACCGACCTGCCCGGCTATCTGGACAAGTCCGGCGGCACCGTCCCCGTCGGCTCCACCACCAAGTTCTTCAGGTTGCGGGCTGCCGCCGACATGGCAAACCGGGCGATCATCGCCGACGGCTGGGCGGCGAAGCGGAAATACGCGACATCGCCGGAATCAACCGACTGGTCGCCAACCGGATCGGCGCCGGAGACAACTTCTGGGCCTCCCCCGACATGACCGGCCTCGCCCTGGACGCCGCTGGCAATGTCTCCAGGCGAAGTAGGACCGTGTCGCCGAGCTCGAGAACGAAGCCGTCCGGCACGACTACCTACTCGGAATCCGGGATGACCTGCCCGGGCCAGCGGTATGCTGACCCCTCACCAGTCGTCCGTGCCGCTACGCGGACTTATTGCAGGTGTCACGGACCCGCCGCTCGGCTTTCCGGTACTCGGGGTTGAGGCGGTCCGCCTCGGCCTGGTTCTGATCCGCAATCGACACCTTGAGCCAGGCGGCTACCGTCGTCATGTCACTCTTCAGCGAATCAGGGGCCTTGGAGGCCAGCTCGGCGAACTGGCCGGCGACCTTGGCCCGGTCCATACTCACGGCAGCGCCAGGGACCGAGAACGACGCCATCAGGTCCTTGTACTGCGCGCAGGAGTCTTTGGCGCTCATCGGCGCCGAACACCCGGTCAAGGCCAGCAGTGCCGCGGCCGCGGCGGCGGCCAGTATGCGTGTATTCACGTTCTCCCCCACAGAAGTTCAGCCGGCGCAGACGCACCCTGCTGGCTCATCGTACCGCCACCCGCACCGATGACCGCGGCGCGCCCCTCCGCACACATGGGGTCCATGGTTCAGATCCGCAACATCCCCAATGACGACATCGTTTCCCTGGCCGCCCGGCTGGACGGCCTGCACATCCAGACCAGCTCCACCGACATCAGCGGCCGGCTCGTCTCCGGCAACTTCCAGTCCGCGAAGGCGATGGACGACGGACGCATCGGGATCGTGCTGACCCGGTACCTGAACGGTCAGCACGTCCTGGATTCCGTCGCCGTCCCGGCCGGCACCGACCCGCTGGGACGCCCCTGGTGCACCGCCTTCCACATCGCCGACGGCACCCTCCTCGCCGAGCTGGACGCTGCCTGAGCCTGACCGCCCGCCGCAGGGACCGCTACTACAATAGGTCGGTCCCTTCGCTCCGGCCCGGCTGACGCCTGGCCATCGACAGAAAGACATCATGACGACCACTTCCGACCACGCCGTTCCGGCCCAGGTTGACCTGAAGCAGGCCCCCGCCCCGGACCGCAAGCCGCTGGTCCGCTGGCTGCTCGCCAACCAGGTCGCCCCCTCCGGCCCCGAAGCCGAGGAAGACCACACCCCCAACGCCTGGTGGAAGGTCATGTGCCTGACCGGCGTTGACTACTTCTCCACCCTCTCCTACCTGCCCGGCATCGCCGCCCTCGCCGCCGGCGCCCTGTCGCCGCTGGCCACCCTGCTGATCGTGGCCCTGACGCTGCTGGGCATGCTGCCCATGTACCGCCGCGTCGCCCAGGAAAGCCCGCACGGGCAAGGCTCCGTGGCCATGCTGGAGAAACTGCTGCCGTTCTGGCGCGGCAAGTTCTTCGTGCTGCTGCTGCTCGGGTTCGTGGCGACGTCCTGGATCATCACCATCACCCTCTCCGGCGCGGACGCCACCGTGCACCTGCTGGAGAACCCGATGATCCCCGAAGCCCTCAAGGGCAGCGCCGTCATCATCACGGTGATTCTGCTGCTCATCCTGGGCGGAGTGTTCCTGCTCGGCTTCAACGAGGCAGTCGGGGTCGCCATCCCGCTGGTGGCCGTCTACCTGCTGTTGAACGCCGCCGTCGTTGCCGCCGGATTCATGCACCTCGTCTCCGTCCCGTCCCTAGTCGCGGGCTGGACCGACCGGCTGCTCGCCAACGCCGGCGGCGGACCGATGGACCTGATCGGCCCGGCCGTCATCGCCTTCCCGCTGCTGGTCCTCGGGCTCTCCGGGTTTGAGACCGGAGTGTCCATGATGCCGCTGATCAAGGCGGACGGGACCACCCCGGAGGAGCTCGCGGCCTCCCGGGTGAAGAACACCCGCAAGCTGCTCACCACCGCGGCGGCCATCATGAGCGTCTACCTGATGTCCACCAGCTTCCTCACCACCGTCATGATCCCGGCCAAGGAATTCCAGGACGGCGGGCAGGCCAACGGCCGCGCCCTCGCCTACCTCGCGCACGAACTGTTCGGCGCCGGGTTCGGGACCGTGTACGACATCTCGAGCGCCCTGATCCTCTGGTTCGCCGGGGCCTCCGCGATGGCCGGACTCATCAACATCGTGCCCCGCTACCTGCCCGCCTACGGCATGGCACCGGAATGGGGCCGGGCCGTCCGCCCCGTCGTGATCGTCTACACGGTCCTCAGCATCGGCATCACCATCGCCTTCAACGCCGACGTCAACGCCCAGGCCGGCGCCTACGCCACCGGCATCCTCGCCATGATGGTTTCCGGTGCGGTCGCCGTGACCGTTTCGGCGGCCCGCCGGCGCAGCCGCGCCGGAACGGTCGGCTTCGGCGCACTGACCCTGGTGCTGCTCTACGCCCTGGGCGCCAACGTCATCGAAAAGCCCGACGGCATCGCAATCTCCGCGTTCTTCATCGGCGGCATCATCGTCGTCTCGCTGGTCTCCCGGGTAAAGCGCACCACCGAACTGCGGCTCGAAACCATCGAGTTCGACGACGCGGCGCGGCAGTTCATCACCGACTCGATCGCCTTCGACGGGCAACTGAATGTCATCGCCAACAAGCGCCAGGCCGGCGACAAGGCCGAGTACGCCGACAAGGAATACGAACAGCGCGGCCTGAACCCCGTCCCGGGCCCGGCGGACGTCATCTTCCTGGAGGTGGAAATCTCCGACCCGTCGGCGTTCAGCCACACGCTCCGGGTCGAGGGCGTCGAGGTGGACGGCTACCGGGTGCTGCGGGTGAAGTCCCCGGCGGTGCCGAACGCGATCGCCGCGGTGCTGCTCGCCATGCGCGACTCGACCGGCACCAAGCCCCAGTGCCACTTCGAGTGGTCCGAGGGGAACCCGGTGAGCCACCTGATGCGGTACCTCTTCCTGGGCGAAGGCGAAACGGCGCCGCTGGTGCGCGAAATCCTGCGCGAAGTCGAACACGACAAGGCGCGCCGGCCCGGCATCCACGTCGGCTAGGAATCACGCCCGGCACAGAGGGAGGAGGCCTCGGCTTCCTCCCTCTTGCTGTCCACCGGGAACCGAGGGCTGACCCGCCGCCCACATGGGAAGCCATGACCTTCTCCCGTAAACGCCTCGCCCTGCTCATCGTCCTGCTCCTGGCCGCCCTGGCCGTCGTCGGCATCCTCTACACCAGCTCGCAGAAATCCCACGCAGCCTCGGCACCCGCCCCGGCCGCCAGCACCCCGGCCGCTTCGGCCGAAGACGATGACGACGCTTCGGCGGACGAGGCACCGGCGGACAGCACACCCCCGTCGATCTCCGCTGTCCCGGCAGGGTCCATGTCCGGCCCGGCGCCGGAGCTGAAATCCGTCCACTCCCCCGACAAGGTAGCCCGGGACATGACGCTGGCCGCCGGCCAGTGCAAGGTCCGCACAGTCGACGCCGCCAAGGGCAACTTCCTGCCGGACCCGGCCTGCACCCCGGGCGCTGTCGACCCGGCCGTCACGCAGGAGAACCTGGCCTCGAGGATCTGCAAGTCCGGCTACACGGCCACGGTCCGCGCCCCCGCCTCGGATACCGCCAAGACCAAGGCCCTGAGCCTGGCCCAGTACGGCCAGACCCGGGCCTCCTCCACCGAGTACGACCACCTGATCTCCCTCCAGCTCGGCGGCACCAATGCCGTCTCCAACCTGTGGCCGGAACCGAACCGGGAAGGCGCCCCGGGCACCACCAACCCGAAAGACGCCGTCGAGACGAAGCTGAACAAGGCCGTGTGCGCCCACAAGGTCACCCTGGCCGCGGCGCAGAAGGCGATCGCCGCCAACTGGGTCACCGCCGAGAAAGACCTCGGCCTTTAATCCTGCACGCCACGCCGGCATCGCCCGTCGGGCTGGTTACACTTTGTTCTGACTCCGCACACATCGGTACTGGGGGTACCCGGTGTGGGAACCCCTGTCTGCCCCCAACAACAGATCGGGAACCATGTCATTTCTCAAGCCTTCCGCCGCCGTCCTGGCCGGCCTCGCGTTGACCCTCGCGGGCTGCGCCGGCAGCCCCACAGCGAACACCGTTGCAGTTAAGGACGGCGCTCCGGTGCCCGCCACGGCAACCGACTCTGCAACACCCAGCGCCGAGGCCAAGAAGCCTCTGGTCTCCCGGTTCGTCAAGGTCATCGACGGCGACACCATCGAGGTGCAGCCGGCCAGCGAAAAGAATGGCCAGCCAACCGGCGAGGCCAACGTCAAGGTGCACATGCTGGGCGTCACCGCCCCCGAGGCCACCGCCTGCGGCGGCGCGGAAGCCACCCAAAAGCTCACGTCACTGCTCGGCCGGGACACCTTCCTGACCATCACCTACGAACCGGCCCTGGATACCGACGTCGACAAGGACGGAAACATCCTCGCATACGTCATCACAATCGGCTCCGTCCCCCAGGACATCGGCCATCGGATGGTCAGGGAAGGCTACGCCGCCGCGTGGTACCCCGAGGGCAAGACCGTTCCGAAGCGCTTCGTCCCGACCGCGGAGCTGGGCAAGATCGCCGTGGCCCAGAAGAACGGTATCTGGGCCACCTGCCCCGCGCCGAAGAGTTAGGCGCGGGGCTGCCGGCGCGTCAGCACGCCTTGACGACCGGCAGCTCCGCCCATTCGGTGGTGTACCGCGGCGACGGCGCTTTGCGTTTCATGGACCAGTCCGGTTCGGCCACGAGCCCGGCGACGCCGAGGCCGATCGATCCTGACCCGAAGCGGTCCAGGACGTCCCCGAGCAGGGACCCGATGTGCTTCTCCTCGTGGGCGGTGGCGAACGCCGGCAGTTGCGGGGCGGCGCCGGCCGGCGACAGGTCCGTCAGGATCACCCCGGCCCGCGCGTACGGGACGCCGTCGACGATCCGGTCGGCCAGGGCGATGGTGGCGACCCGGGTCAGGATGACCGGGTCCGCCGTCGGCGCCGGCAGCTTCACGGCCGCGGACGGGAACGACGCCGCGGTCTGGTTGAAGTGCGAGGTGCCGGCGAACCGTCAGGCCGTAGGATGCGTGGTCCGCCGGGCAAATCGTACAGTCATGTCAGGATCACTGCCTGCGGATCTGCGCCTACCCTCTCTGGCCGAACGACGACATCGTGTCCCTCTACGCCGAGCTGGAACGCGGGCTCCCGCCGCCGCCACGGCCCTGGTCGCCGCCGAGCACACCCGGCTGGAAAAGGCTGCCGCGGCAGCCGGGGACAGGGTCCAGCGGAGCCGTGACGAGATCGCCCGGAGCACCGCCCTGATGCGCGCCTGGGCGTCCCGGCTGCACTCCAACGCGGCCCCGGACCTGGCCGCGGTGACGAACCTGGAGACCGACATCAGGGTCTTCGACAGGTCTTCCTCCTGGCCGGGAGACCCCGCGGACTGCCCGCCGGCACCCGCCGTGAACGGCGACTAACGCCCAAAACGCCGTTCGAGCCGGCGCGCGAAAGCACCCCGGGCCCCGTTTCCGGGGTGTTTTTGTGTTCCGGGCCTGCGCGCCGGCCGGCGCCGGAAACCGCGGTTTTCGACGAAACGGCACTTTTGTGGTGTTTTCACCGGTTTTGACCGACCCAAACCGACCAGGTGGCGACCATTTGGTGGCCACCAAGATCCGCGCCAATAAAGGGAAGGAGGGCCCTTATATATATAGAACCGACCAAACCGATCAGTTAACTACTACTACATAAGGGCCCTCGGTAGTTCCCCGTTGTTTACTCTTTCTCTCCTATAGGGATACTTCCCCGTGGTCGGTTTCGTGTCCACATGCCCAAAACCCGCGCCAGCACTGGGAAGTAGCGTTGCCCGCGTCGTGTCCACTGGTCGGTTGGTGTGGGTCGCTCGTTTTTGGCCCCTGAAGCGCGCTTTTCGGGGCCGGCCGCACACAGACAGGCATGACCAACCAGAACCGCGTGAAAGCCGGCGTCCCGACCGGCGGAGAATTTGCCACCACCGAACACGACGACAACGTCGCCCCGTTGCCGGGCTTCCGGATGCCGGTGCCGACGGCCGAGGACCGCGCTATCCGGTACGAGCAGCTTGCCGCTTCCCGGGCCGGCCTCGAATGGACGTCCGCGAAGCATGTCGCCGAGCTGATGGCCAAGAGCCCCGAGCCGGAGCACGAGGAGAACGCCGCGACCCTCGCGGCCTCGAACGGCACCAGCGCCGACGCGATCAAGAACATCGACCAGGTCTTCAACCACGGGCTGCAGCCGTTGATGATCTCCGAGGCCGCCCAGGGCCACCTGGCGGACAAGCTCGCCGAAGGCGGCCTCACCGGCAAGCTGGAGGCCTACACCGGGACTAACCCGGACGCCGGGGAGAACCCGCTGCTCTGCACCTCCGAGTCGGGCCGCGAGCTCATCGTCTCCGACTCCCCCACCGAGGGTTTCACGGTCATGTTCGATGACCCGCACGACGAAGACACGTTCTCCGTCAGCATCGACCCGCACAACGCGAAGCCGGCCGACTGCGCCTGGACCGTGAAAGGCGCCCTCTGGGACCTGGCCGTCGCCGACGCGGCCTACGACGGGCTCCACTCCGGGGACTTCTACGAGCTCCGCGAAGTCACCATCGGCGAAGACGCCCTCGACCCGGACGACGCCGTCGTTGCCGAGCTGACCGCGAGCAACGACGACGGCATGTTCACGACCATCACCTGCGACCTCAGCTCCGGTGCCGTCACCGTCTACCGCGACGACACCAAGCTGGAAGGCCTGGCGGCGGACCTGGAGCTCGCCGCCGTCTTCGAGGGCCTGCACAGCGAACCGGACAACGGTGACTTCCACGCCCACGCGAGGAGCGTCTTCACCGGCATCCT
The DNA here is from genome assembly GCF_059739345.1 of Arthrobacter sp. SlRoot2-15. NCBI lineage: Bacteria > Bacillati > Actinomycetota > Actinomycetes > Micrococcales > Micrococcaceae > Arthrobacter > Arthrobacter sp. SlRoot2-15. The sequence goes on along the minus strand of NZ_AP046058.1, from coordinate 3,007,497 downwards.
AACCGAGGCCGCCAAGCACCCGGATGCCCGCCACAACGATTCGGCCCGCTGGGCGAAGGAAGCAGAGGCAACACGATGACCGAACAGCCGCGCGTCACTGCCGGCGTCCCGTCCGCCAGCCAATGGACCGCGACCGCCCATTCCGGCGGACCAGGTCGAGGAAGTGGTCGTGGCCACCCTGGAGTCGGCACCGAATTTCAGGCGCGGGACGCTAGATCCGAGTTTCCCAATGGGGGCCATGCAGCGGCACCCTCCGCGGAGCACTAGCTGGTTGAACAGGTTCGTGTCATCTGACCATGCACGCACGCTTGACACTCATCGAGGTCGAGCCTGCGCGGGTACGAGGCGCCCGTCAATCGAGCCTTTGGACACCGCAGACAAGGGTTCTTACAAGCAGGTATGGCCTTCACGGGCACAACCTGAGCTTATTGGGAGCGTCGTGAACCCGCTCGAGGATGACCGATAGCATTCCATGCTCCTGATCGGTCGCTGCGCTTCGCCGGTTACTTGGCACGGGTCCGCGAATGAAGCAAGTAAGCCGCATGGCATTGACCACGTTTCAAACACCTTCAATCTCTTTGGAGGCGACGCTCCGCAGCCGCACGCACGCGCGGGTGCTCATCGAACGCCAGGATCGCCAGAGTATCCACGGCCGTGTTCGGGTTCATCGCGACTAGTTCACGAATTTCGCCCGACCAACTGTATGCAATCCTGGCAAGGATGTGCGCGGGCGAACTCGTGTTTCTTGCGAGCCTTCTATGCCGCTCATCTTCCCCGAAGTCTGCCGGGCGGTTGGCTAGCTGCTCAAGGATTGCCTGAGGAGTATTCTCGTTTGCCAGCAGCCCAAGTAGAACTTCCTCGCTCTGGTCACCTGCGAGGACTACGAGGGCTTCGCCCGGTGTAGCGAGGTTTGCGGCAACGGCCGCACGGACGGAGACCTCTGTGTCGCGCACGATGTTCGCCAAAATGGGTCCCGAGGTCAGCGGGTTTGCCGCGACTGCGCGGCGCAAGTCAGGGTTGCTCGAACGCGCATAGTGAACCAGCGCCTCCGCTGGCGCTTCGCTGGAGGCAGCAAGGCTGACAGCAGCCGCGCCGGTGTTGCGGAGCGCCCGCTCGCGAACTGTGCTGTCTTGGTCCCTCACCAGGAGAGCAAGCACCTCCGGAGTCAGGCGCACCCGACTATGCCTTGACTCGTGAGGTCCATTGTAGGAAGCAACCGCCGCACGTACGGCGGTGCTTCCGGACTTCGCCAGAAGCTCAAGTCCTTCGTCTCCTACAAACCAGCGCCCGCCTGCGGGAAATCGACCTACGGATAATCTCGTCCAATTCGGCTTACCAAGAATCTCAGGAACTCCATCTGGAACCGACTCCATTCGGTTAAGCCAGTTGTCTACGAAGTCTTCTCTCTTATCACGAGGGACATACGGCTCCTGTTGCCATCTAAGCCAGTCAATGATAGTTGACGAAGCAACCCGCTGCACGGTTTCGTCCGCGTCACTCGCCAACTCGACGACGTCCAGAAACGAAGTAAAAGGGTTTGTCGCCGCCGCAGCCCGGTCAACGGGAGCTGCGTCTCGTGTCAGTCTGGACAGTGCCTCGGGATCATCGTGGATGGTGACATCATGTCGAGCGATTCCCAGCGCTCGGAGGAGGGCAACCGGAGAGTTCAGAAGACTTGAATGCTCTGTACTGCTCAACAGCCGGCGGTACCACCAAATCGTGGTGAAATTGTGGCCCCCAGTGACGAAGCGGTTGGCTGTGTCGTATCCGAGCCCATACGAAATGGCACTAATGACTTCTTCTTCGGTGTCGCCTGCGAGTTCTTCGAGAACGTCGATAGGTGTTTGAGGATTCTGGGCCACTGCAGCACGCGTTAGCGCGTACGGTGATCCAGCTAGTTTGCGCAGGAGAGCTGCATGAGAAGACTCCTCCCCATCATCCGGGTACCCACCCCCGAACCATTTGTGTGACCGCAGACGCTCTTGAAGACTCCGACGCGATTCATCCTTGCCGTCCAAGCCGTGCAGAACGTCGTCGCTCAAATGACCGTGAACAATCACCGCACGACGGACCTCCGCGCTTTCGTCATCGAGCAGGCGCAGGAGCACGTCGTCCGGCAGGTTGTAGTTTGTCGCGGCGGCTGCCCGTACTTCGGGCGCGGCATCTTCAGCAAGACCCACGAGAACTTCCGTTGGAATCGTAGCCGACCTATTCGCCGCCAATGAGCTGCGAACTTGTATGTGATTGTTCTCAGCCAGTTCTAGTGCCGCTCCTGGAGGCAAACGGTAAGAGGCAGCAAGCCTCGTAAGAACATCCACAGAAACTGACTTCTTTCGGGCAAGAGCAACGCGATACAAATCCTCGTAGCGGCCGCCTGCGACTCTTAGAGCGAGTTCTCGATCGACTGGGACAGACTCGAGTTCGGCCCATAGAAACTCAAGACGATGCTCGCTGACCTCACCATTTTGCTTGCCATCTGAGTTTCGGCCAGCCATGCGCAGAATCACCGCTACGGGGGTCGCGGGGTTGTGACCCGCTGCCCTGCGGACGTCTCGCTCGGAGTCGAAGGCTAGCCTTTCGAGCGACCTCGAAGGAGTTGCAGCCTTCCATGCTGCTGTCGTGCGCGCCTTCACACTTGTGGAGCAAGCGAGCACTGCCAGGTCGTCCGGTGTCAGGCGACCGATCTCCTCTTCTGTCAGGGGTCCCGCATAGTAGGAGGTCTGACCAATGAGCCCAAAGCTGTAGTCATCGACGAGCGAGTGGCCGAACTTATTTACCCAATACCATTCGTTCGCGTCACGCGACCACTGATCGGGGCGGTCACTTTGCCCCATTCGGCGAAGAACATCTAGCGGCGCTTTTCGGATCGAACGAGAGATTGTCCGCGAGCCAGGCTGGGTGCCGTCAAAATTCCTGCGAGTCATGTAGTCCGCCTGTCAAACGCTGAAATGCAGGATGAAAATGGCTTGCAGGTATGTGGCATCGGATTTGGTCTCCTCGGCAGGCGATCGTGAAGGCTGCTGGTGCGCTCACCATAATGTCCTGCTGGACCCTCGACAGCAAACGACGAGTTCGCCGTTGTGAACCGAGGACCGTGAGACTCTTGGTGTTCTCAACGGCAAAAGCGCCAGGTGCATAAGCCGCCAAGCTTCGTCGTGGATGTACCAGCGTGTTCCAAAGGCGTGAGCGGCCGAGTCAGCACGGTCTCCCTCTCGTTCGCCAACTAGGTCCGGGCTGGTGTCAGCTCCGAGGATGTTCCCAATCGCGGATACTTGGCGTTTCGTACGTGGCGGAAGCCGCCAACTAGGCCTCGCTCTCACAGGAAATCACCGATTTCCGCAGCAGGGGCCGGCACGGCCACCTTGGCATCCTTACCGCCCTTGCGGTGTCGTGGCCGTAGTCTGCCGTGCTGGCGTTCAGCGCCTCACTCAACCGGATCCCTGTGAACAGGAGCAAGCTCACCAGAGCGCGGGAGCACGGGCCATGCAGCCCGCGCTGCGGCCAGCATGGCCCGTGCCTTCCGTGGTGGCGGCGTCGATTACCCCGCCGGTAGCACCTAGGAGGGCCTCGAAGCCCTCCTGTGGGCTTCAGTGACACCCCTGCCTTGATAGCCCTGTATGCGCTCCGGGACGGGCCGTTTAGACCCCTGCATGGCAACGCTTGTACCAGTCAGGACCGCGATCTGCCATATCAATAAGGGATTTTGATCCAATATGGATTGACATCAGTTCCTTTTCGAGGGAACTTAATCCCATGGAAGATCAGGAAACACTCGAGGCAATCGGCAAGCTCATTGCCGCTGCCCGCAAAGACAAGTACCCGTCCCGCCGGCAGCTCGCATTCGCCGCCGGGATCGACGTCAAAACGGTCATGTCCGCGGAGGGGGGCGAAAAGGTGGCGCACCCGAACTCCCAACGCCGCATCGAGCAGGCCCTCGGCTGGCGCAAGGGTTCCATAGAGGACATCTGGGAACGCCGCGCAGACATAGGTCCCGATGCGGTTACTCTCGCTGAGATGGAGCGCGAGGCCGACGTGCACCTGCTACCGACGGAAACCGACACACCGCATGTCAGCCCGGCGTCCCGGTTGACCGACGAGGAACTCCTTGCCGAATTATCGATTCGGTTCTGGGGCTACAAGGTGCAAGCGGCACAACGGTAAGAGCGGTCAGCCTTCTGAGGTGCTGGTCCGTTTAGGCCAGCGCCCGCGCCACGTCATACCCCGCCGCCTTTTCCAGCGTGTGCCGTGCCCTGTCGTATCGGCGTGTGGTGCGGGGGTCGGCATGTCCCATGCTGTCCTGGAGGTCATGCAGGGCAGTGCCAGCGTCCAGCGCGATAGTGGCGAACGTGTGCCGGAGGGAGTGGGGGGTGATCTTTCCATCAACCCCGGCCACCCTTGCCAACCGCTGCACGGTACGGAAAGCCTCAGAGGGATGTAATTGGCGCGTCTATCGCCTACTTAGGTCGCTGGTTCAAGTCCAGCTATCGGTACGCCAATTACTTAACGACCTGGGTGACGCCCTTGACCTTGGTGGTCTTGAATGCCTGGTCGTTCTCCCAGAGAGGCTTGTACTGCGGGCAGTAGCCGTAGATAGCTATAGCCAGGAGGACGGACGCATCCCAGGCCCTCACGCTCTTCCATCTGGCGAGCTCCAGTCCTGCCTCCGAGAGGTCGTTGTGCTTCGGCAGGACGTCGCTGCAGGCGACACGGGCCACCGCGGCCGCTCCTGTGTCGGCCTTGACTCCGTTGTCGTTGGCGACCTTGGCAGCCCAGGCATCACGTGCCTTGGCACCTGATGGGATCTCCTCGTTGATCCGCATCGGCTCTTTGGGCTCGGAGCAGCCGGCAGCCAGGGCGGCGATAACGGCCAGTGCAGCAAGCACCTTCGCTCGTGATGTGTTCAATGTGTCCCCCATCGTTCAGTACAAACGATAACGATAAGGCACCACAGGCCCGCCTGGTCCAAATGGTAGAGGCGCGACATTCAAACCGTCGGTGTTCCCGGTTCGAGTCCGGGGTCGGGCACCAACCGGAATGGGGTCGGGGAGATGTGGCCGGGTCGCCGCACACATGGAAGATGTTGGATGCCGTCGCGTTGGCCTATACGCGACCGGAGAGCCCACCACGGGCCTGGCAATCCACGCTCTGCAGCCGGTCCGGCCGGGCAACGTCTGCGGGGTGAAGCATAGGCTTGCGCCTGTATAGCTCAGTCGGTTAGAGCTCCTGTTTCACATGCAGGGTGTCCGGGGTTCGAGTCCCTGTGCAGGCACGGATTCCGCCACCACGGCACCCGGCAACGGGTGTGAAAGCGCGGACGGGGACGCCACGATACGGCGGAAAGGGAGCGGTCAGTCCTGGTCGCTCCCTTTCGCACGCTTGTATAGCTCAGTTGGTCAGAGCGCCCGCCCGACGCGCGGGAGGCCCGGGGTTCAAGTCCCTGTGCAAGCACGGAGCACCGAAGTTGCCGCAGGAGGTCGCAGCCAGTTATCGGCTGACCTCGGCGGCTCCACGGGTGCCATGCCTCTATAGCTCGGCTGGTAGCAGCGACGTTCTTGTAAAGCGTAGGTCGTCGGTTCGAACCCTGTTGGGGGCTCAGTAGAAGATTTCCAGCCCGGGACGGCCCTCGAACTCGGGGTCAAGAGCCCCGGTGTCTTCGTCCGTGATCTCCTTCGCGTCCGCGACAGAGAACGCGAACGCCAGGCCGTCTTCGCGGCCGGTCCAGCCGAGTTCGTCCTGATATTTGGACACGACTCGGTTCTCGGGAGTGTCCAGCGACTCGCCGCTGATCCAGTTGCCGGCTGCGTCGTGCACCGCGGTGATGTAGACCTGCGGCGTGGTGCTCCCTCCCATGGCGCGTTCCTGTCCGTCCAAAACATGGCACACAAAGAAGGACGCCTTCGGCGATACCTTTAGGATCTCCTCGGACATTTTCTTCAGGACGGGGACGTGTGCGGGGGACGGGGCAGGCATGGCGCTCCTTAGGGTTGGGTTTGTTGACCACACCCTAACAGGGCGGGGTGGCACGTCCCGGCTACTGCTGCAGTGCGCGACGGGGTGCAGCTCAGCTTGGCGAGAGCGCCTGGTTTGGGACTAGGCGGCCGCGCGTCCGCGTCGCGTCACCCCGACGGTTCCGGTGGCCGGGCTTGAAAGTCAACTTTGTTGTCTGTGCCTAATGGCAGAAGGACTCACGAAAGGCCCACCATGACCCCGTTTCGAAGAGCGGAAATCAAACCGGATCCAGCACCTGAAGAAATCGCCGAAGCAGACCGTTACATCAAGCTACACGGCGGACGCGATAACGCGCTCCGGGCCCTAACGAAGATCGAATTTGCGCCAAGGGAGCTGGGTGGCGACAAGGGCCGCAGAATGAGACATGTCGTCGAATCGCGGCCGGGCCACTTCCCGTGGAGAGACCTGTTCGTCTCGATGTCCAAGGTCTTTCGCCGGCGGTGACACTCTCCGGGCCACCGCACAAATGACGCTCGTAAGAACCGCCGAACAGGGACAGACGGGTGCTTCCGCCCGGCTGAACGCCCGCATTGAGGGGTAGTTCGTGAATGAAGCAGCCAGTTGCCGAGCTGGGGATAAGAACGGTAAGCGGTTGGCGGTGAGCGGCCCTGTTCGGGGGCCGGGAGCCGTGCGCGGGGCTCTGGTTCAGTTGGCAGAGCGACGGTCAGCGAGGGCGCCCTTCAGCTGGCGGCAAGCGGCGCCGCACCAGGCGTGAAGTCTCTGCACTTCGACCAGGTGGCCGTGGACGTGTCTTTGGCCCCGGCCAGTGCAAGGCGCGCGCGATCGACGCTGCAGCCGGCCTGCACCCTCCGGACCCGGCCTGCACCCCGGGCGCGCGGCGATCGCGGCTAACTGGGTGACCGCCGAGAAAGACCTCGGCCTGTAGCCATGCCGACATCGCCCGTCGGGCTGGACAGACTCTACTCCGAAGCCGCACATCGGTACTGGGGTACCCGGTGTGGGAACCTCAGTCTGCCCCCAACAACAGATCGGGAACCACGCCCTATCACGCTGACCGCACCACAGCGCTGGCCGCCAACAACCGGAGGAGATGAGCGTGGGACGCCTCAAACTCACCAACTACACCCCCGAAGGCGAGCTCCTGCCCCAACCGATGCGATCCTGAACGCCAATCCAACGTTCCTCGGCGGTACGCCGACCACCGACACGGGCTACTACCACCGGTTCAGGTTCGAGTCGATCACCGAGGCCGAGACCCTAGACAAGGCCCGGCGCTTCTTCGCACTCATGGAAAACGTGCCGCTCTACAGCACGCTGAGCCTGGAGCCGTACGAGGTGCGCATCGGAAACTACTACCGCAACGGCCTGGGCATCGTCTACGTCGTCGAGAATCCCGGCATCCTGTAGCTCCCGGTCGTCAGCAGGCTTTGACGATCGGCAGTTCTGCCCATTCGGTGGTGGCCCGCGGCGCGAGGGCTTTGCGTTTCATGGACCAAACCGGCTCGGCCAAGCAGCCCGGCCACCCCGCCCGGGCGGCCACGATTCGGCGCCCCGGACGCGCGCCGGTTACCGCAAGTTCGAGGTGCATTCCTAGGAGCGGCATCTTGGTCTTCTCCATTTCTCAAGCGGCATCGTCGTCACCACCCGGGCCGTCGTTCTGCCGTGGCCGAGTGAATGGTTATCCGTGTCGGCTAGGCTCGCTTCATGACATTGACGGACCAGATAGACGACGTTATCGGTGCACCTGCGGACCGGCTTCTTCGTCATTTTTTTGACAAGGACGGCCCTTTTGCAGGGTCGACATTCGATGAAATTGGGGAGAACCCAGTAAACGTCATTGGGCCGGCTGACGTCGTGGCGGTAAGCCTTCTCGATGTCCGATTCGAACCGCGCGCCGTCCGTGCCCTCTTGGAACGGGACTCCACTCAACTATCTGAGCTCTTGTCAGACATTCCGCCGAACGTCGATTTGTGGGACGCGGACGACAGAGATCTCCGTGCAGCGGATGCGCTCTTTCAAGCCCTGGATTCCTTCGTCGGCGTCGGCGAAACGAAGGCAAGCAAACTCCTTGCGCGCAAACGACCACGTCTCTTTCCGGTCATCGACAGCGTCATTCGAAGAGGCCTGCCACTTGGTTCTAGTCCGGCAATGTCGCTGCGTGCGGCTCTGACACAGCCATCACGACGTAGAGCCATCGAGTTGCTCCGACCCTCTGATATTTCGTCCTCGATCTCCACGATCCGGCTACTGGACGCCGCCGTTTGGATGCGCTTCAGCCAATCTCGCAATGCCAAGAGAGCCCGCCTATCGGTTGGCATGTAGCCACAACTCCGGTTCAAGTGCTGTCTTCCGGCAACGGCCTAACTGTCACGTCAAGGTTCTGGACGCCCTAGCGCCTTTCCCACACCACTTTGGCCACTTCTGACGAGGGCCCTTGGTACACGCTTTTTCTTACGCGCCCCATCGTGGGCCGAGTTCGCATGCACCGTGCACATCCCCGGCATTCCGGAATTCAGGGCGATCAGCATGTCCAGGCTCTCGGCCTCCCGCACTTCGCCGACGACCAGCCGGTCCGGCCGCATCCGCAGGGCCTCCTTCACGAGGCGGCGCAACGGGATTTCACCCTCCCCCTCGAGGTTCGGCTGCCGGCACTGCAACCCGACGACGTCGCGGAGCGGGAACTGCAGTTCGAAGATCTCCTCCACCGTGACCACCCGCTCGCGGGTGCCGATGCTGGCGGCGAGGCAGTTCAGCATGGTGGTCTTGCCTGCCTGGGTCGCCCCGGAAACGAGGATGTTCAGCCCGCTGGCCACCGCAGCGCCGAGGAACCGGGCCGACTGCGGGGTGAGCGTCCCCAGTTCCACGAGGTGCTCGAGCCGGCTGGCCTTGACCACGAACTTACGGATGTTGATGGCCCAGTGCCGCCGGGTGACGTCGGGGATCACAACGTGCAGGCGGGATCCGTCGGGCAGCGCCGCGTCGACGAACGGGGAGGACATGTCCAGCCGGCGGCCCGAGCTCTTGAGCATCCGCTCCACGAGGTCGCGGACTTGCTGCTCGGTCAGGGCGATGGACGTCAGTTCCGACTCACCGTTGCGGGCGACAAAAATCTCGTCGGGCGCGTTTAGCCAGACCTCCTCGATCGCGGGGTCGTCCAGCAGCGGCTGCAGCGGTCCGAAGCCAGCGACGGCGTCGAAGACAAACCGGCGGGCCGTTTCGAGGGATCCGATGGGAGGCAGCGGCGCCAGCAGGGCCCGTTCGTCGTAGTCGCTGATCGCCTCCTCCACCAGGCGCCGGACTTCGCCGGCCTGCCGAAGGGGATCCAGGCCGCGGCGGCGGATCAGTTCGCGGACCTCGTCCTCGACGATGCGCACAGCTTCCACGGTGCCCCCAACATGACCGCTACCCCTCCCCCTGGGGCAGTGCAACTGGGGTTAAAACTAAGCGCGTCCGGCGCGCCCGACAAGGGTATGTGGCGCCACATGTGGAAAAGCCGGAAAATCCGTTATAACAATGTTCACATCCGTAACATCCGAAACTCTAGTTTCACTCTTGCGCCGGTGCTACGGTGGGCGCGATAAGTCAGACGTTCTCTCAGCCGGGCAGGCAACCAGCAGTCCGACCGTGACCTGAGACCCCTATGACGCTGCTGCAGAGTGCGTCGCTGTTCCGGAGTGGAAATGAAGCGGACCCAAGCCAACTACAAGCCCCATCACGTGCGGCAAGCCGGCGCCGTGCTGCTGGCAGCCGCCGTACTGACGGGATTTGCCGTGCCGGCGCCGGTTGTGGCGCTCGAGCCTTCCCCGGCCCCAACGGCCGCCGTGACAGCTACGCCAGCCGCCCCGCCCGCACCGACGCCCACGCAGACCGCGACACCGGCACCGGCGCCCACCACCGCTGCGCCCCAGGGCACTGCGGCGCCGGCTACCGCCGCGCCAACCTCGACCCCTGCCGCACCGGACTACCGCACGGCCATGGCCCAGGCAACCGCCGGAGGCGGAGCGGAAATGGGTCAGGGCCTCGCTGCCACAACGGGAACCGCAGCCAGGACCTTGACAACACAGGGAACATGGCAGCCAACGTTCGGCGTCCCGGGCTTGGACGTCAGCGAACACCAGCCCTCCGTCGACTGGGGGCAGCAATGGAACCTGGGAGCACGGTTCGCCTACATCAAAGCGACCGAAGGCAACTACTACACCAATCCCGTCTTCGCCTCTCAATACTCCGGGGCGCAGGCCGCAGGCCTCATCCGCGGCGCGTACCACTACGCCAACCCTGCGGCGTCTTCCGGTGCCGACCAGGCGCGAATCTTTGTGCAGAGCGGCGGTGGATGGTCCGGGGACGGTTACACGATGCCGCCGGTGCTGGATTTCGAGGGCAACCCGTACGCAGGCCGGACCATCAACGGCTTCTATCAGGGCAACATCTGTTATGACATGTCTCCGGATGCGCTCACCGCCTGGGCCAGGGACTTCAGCAACACGATGCTCTCGCTGACCGGCCGGCTGCCCGTTATCTACACCGGTAACTACTGGTGGAAGGACTGCGTCGGAAACCCCCTGGGCTTCGGCGACAACCCGCTGTGGCTGGCTTCCTACCCCAGCGCACCCTCGGACAATGCCGGACCCATCCCGGCAAGCTGGTCCACCTACAGCATCTGGCAGTACGCCGACTCCGGAAAGTTCGCCGGGGACCAGAACGTCTGGGCCGGGGATTACGCGGGCCTGCAGCGTTTCGCCACCGGAACGCCGCGCACCGACCCCACCCGGAAAGTCTTTTCGCCCGGAGATTTCGACGGCGACGGAATCTCGGACCTTATCCAGCGCAGGGCGAACGGCGAGCTCTGGCTTCATTCCGGAGACGGTTCCGGGGGCTACCCGGTTAGCCGGAGAATCGGCACCGGGTGGGAGATTTACGACAGCCTGGTGGGAGTCGGCGACTACAACGGCGACGGCCGGAACGACATCGTGGCCCGCAAGCTGGACGGCTCCCTGTGGTTCTACGCCGGCACCGGAGTCGTTTCCGCATCGAGCGAGGGCTACCGTGGCGCCGTCAAGATCGGGAACTTTGGCTGGGATGCCTTCACCAGCATCCTCGGCGTCCGCGATTTCGATGGCGACGGCAAGGCTGACCTCCTCACCCGGACGGCCGACGGGAGCCTGTACCTCTACTCCGGCCAAGGCAACGGACAGACCGGCAGCGGCCGGAAAATCGACTTCGGCTGGGAGGTCTTCGACCAGCTGACTGCCATTCAGGACTTCGACGGAAACGGCACCAGCGACCTCGTGGGGCGCAAACCGGACGGTACCCTCTGGTTCTACGCGAACTCCGGGAATACCACCCTCATCAATCCTCAGCAGATCGGCACCGGCTGGGGAATTTACGATCAAATTGTGGGCACCGGCGACGGCAACGGCGACGGCCTCGCCGACTTCGTTGGCACCCAGCCCGACGGTTCCATCTACTTCTACGCCGGAACCGCCATGCGGGACCAGGGGTATCAAAGCCCCCAGAAGATCGGAAACTTCGGCTGGGACGCCTTCGATATGCTCGTGGGGACCAAAGACTTCAACGGCGACGGCAAGGCCGACCTGCTCGCCCGCATGCGGGACGGCAGCCTCTGGTTCTACCCCGGAACGGGCACGGGAGCCTACGGCGCTGCCCGTAAGATCGGCAACTTCGGCTGGGACGGTTTCGATGCCCTCGTGGCCGTTGGCGACTTCAACGGCGACGGCAAGAACGACCTTGTGGCCCGCAAGCCCGACGGCAGCCTGTGGCTCTACGCAGGGACAGGCCGTGTGGATGCCGGCAGCAACGGTTACCTTCCGGCAGTCCAGATTGGCATGTTCGGCTGGGACGCCTTCAATATCATCATGGGGACCGGTGACCTTGACCGCGACGGTAAGAACGACCTTCTGGCCCGCGGCAAGGACGGCTCACTGTGGCTCTACCGCGGCACGGGCGTCGTCAATGCCAGTAGCGGCGGCTACCTGCCCGGCGTAAAGATAGGCGCGTTCGGCTGGGACGTTTTCGACGCACTCTTCGGCGTCGGCGACTTCAACAGCGACGGCAATAACGACATCCTGGCCCGGCGTCCCGACGGGACCCTGTGGTTCTACGCCGGAGACGGAACAGGCAAGCTATCGCCGTCCCGCCGGATCGGGACCGGCTGGAACATTTTCGACCGTGTTGTGGCCGGCTGGAACCTCGACGGCGATCCGGCTCCGGACCTGGTGGCGCGCCGTCCCGACGGTTCACTCTGGAGCTACTCCGGCACAGGAATGAAACCCAGCCAGGGGTACCTGGGAAGGGCTTTTGCTGGCAGCTTGTAACGCCCCGACTGCGGTCAACCCGCGGCCGGACATGTCCGGGCGCGGACGCCGAAAGTGATAGCTTGGATCATCATGCACTCAACGATTCCGGGCCGGTTGCCCCGTCTGATTCCGGCCCGGGCATCGCTGATGCCAGTGGTCTCAATCTTCCTTGTCCTGGCCGCGCTCACCACCCTGTGGTCACTGGCGTCCCCAATCATGGCTGTTCCCGATGAACCCGCCCATGCCATCAAGGCCGCAGCGGTGGTTCGCGGACAGTTGCAGGGACAACCCAGCGGCAAGCAAGGGGATCCAGCCCTCGTGCAGGTGCCACAGTACTTCGCCGAATTAGGGCTGCAGGTCTGCTACGGCTTCAACCCGGGAAAGACAGCCGATTGTGCGCCGGAGGTCAACGCCGACCACCGGACACCGACACCGGCGCTGACCTCGGCGGGCAACTACAACCCGGTCTACTATCTCGCCGTCGGGGCCCCGTCACGGATTCTGTCCGGCGCACCCGCGCTATATGCCATGCGGATAGTCAGCGGGCTCATCTCGGCAGTCTTCCTCACCATGGCTTTCGCAGCAGCGCGGAGGATGAAGAATCCCCAGTGGCCCCTCATCGGATGCGTGGTTGCCCTCACACCGATGGTGCTCTTCCTCTCCGGTTCGATCAATCCGAATTCGCTCGAAATCGCCACGACGGCTTCACTCTTCCTAAGCCTTTCCGTCGTTCTGGAAAACACCCACAATCTCTCCAAAGTCCGGGGTCCGCTTTGGGCTGTTGGCCTATCCGCCGCCGCACTGGCCAATACGCGTGCACTGTCCCTGCTCTGGCTCGCGCTCGCTGTCCTCGTCGCCGTCATGATGTTTGGATGGCGGCCGCTCTGGTCCGCCGTGAAGACCAGGCTGGGCCTGGCCATGACGGCGCTGGCCGGGCTGGGTTGTGCGCTCGGACTCGGATGGCTCCTGGTGGCAGACAGCTTCAAAAGCCTCGGCGGCATCCCGTCAGCAGTCACGCCCGACCAAGCCTTCGTCACCATGCTGGACCGCACTTTCAGTTATACCGAGGGATACATCGGGCTGATGGGCTGGCTGGACACGCCGGCTCCAAAGGGTGTGCAGATGTTGTGGCATTTCGCCATTGCAGCCGTGTTCCTCGCCGGACTCACGGCCCGGTCGCGGCGCAGCCGCTGGGCGCTGGGGCTGATCGTGGTCTCGATTGTCTTCCTCCCCGCGATCCTCCAAGCGCAGGTCATCCAGGAAATTGGCTACATCTGGCAGGGACGCTACCTGCTGGCGCTCCTTGCCTTGCTGGTCATCGCCTCTGCCGTCGCGCTGCGCGACCGTGCTTTCCCTGTTTCAGTCATCAGCAGGACCGCTGCCCGCTGGGCCTTGGGCGCCGTGGTCGCTGCCCAGTTCTACGCGTTTATCCACACCCTCCGAAGGTATACGGTGGGGATCTTCGCCGAGCACACCAACTGGAGCGAGATGTGGGACGCGGCGTGGCAGCCGCCCCTCGGCTGGCCGACACTGTCAGCCGCCTATCTCATCACGCTTACCGCCGGCGCCGTTCTCATCTATCGAGCGCTCTTCCGGACGGTGGGGTCTGGGCCAGGAATGCCCACGACGGCGCTCTCACCTCAGCAGCCGGTCCGCGCGCCTGCCGTCGCCCGGGCTGAGGGGGCGACGACGACTGCGGCTAAGGTTGAGACGGGCCGAACTGTCGGCGTCGCGGTTCTAGACGAAGGAGAACGACGGGATGCGCTGTAAGCCTCGCAGGCACGCCCTTGTCCTGCTGGCCTTGCTGAGCACCGTGGGACTCACCTCATGCAGTGCTGCCCAATACGGCTCCGGAGTCACAGGGTCCCTCACCGCGATCGGCAGCGTCAGTCAGCTCTCCCCGATTTCCGCGTGGCAGCAAGGCTGGTCGAAAGATAATCCCCAGACCTCCCTGCGGTTCTCTCCGGACGGCGACGCGAGCGGCCGGGACGCCTTGTTTCGAGGCATGGCTCACTTTGCCAGCCTGGACTCACAACTGACGGCCGGTGACTGGGAACTGTCCAAGGCAAGCTGCGGGCCCGAGGGTGCGTTTGCAGTACCCACATCGGTGACAGCCGTAGGTGTCGCCTACAACGTTTCCGGGCTGCGTAACGTCCGCCTGGACCAGTCCCTGTTGGCCGCGATTTTCCAGGGCAGGATCACCCGCTGGGATGACCGCCGAATCAAGGAGCTGAACCCGGGCACCGATCTGCCGGCCAAGGACATAGTGCCGATCTGGGCCAAAGCGGAGTCCGGGCTGACCCAAGCGGTCGGCGAGTACTTCAAATCGGACCCGGAAGCGGCGGCGTATCCCCCGGTGACGCGGCGGTGGCCCGACACCACTGCAGGCCAGTCGGTCGAGAGGTACTCCGACGTGGCCACCAAGGTGGACAACACCGCCGGCGCAATCGCGTTTATGGACCGTGCATCGATTGGCACGCGGTTCTCGACCGCGACGCTGAAGTTCGGGGACGAGTTCATCAAGGTCACCGACGACGCACTGGCAGTCGCGGTGGACCACGGCATCGTCAGCGAAGCTCCCGGCGGCGGCGTCCAACTGGCCCTGCAGGCCGGCCGGGCCCCGGGCTATTCCCTGGGATTCGTCGGCTACCAGGCGTTTTGCCATGATTACAAAAATCCTGCCCTCGCACGTTTGGTCAGGTCATGGGCCGAATACGTCACCGGCGAGGGCGGCCAGGCCAATTCGACGTATTTCGCCCAGGTCGGCTCGCCGAGCGTTGCGGCCCTGGAGCGGTCCCGAGCAGCAGTTGGAACAATCAAAGCGGAGCATGATGACCACCGATAGGACCGAGTCCAGACCGCACCGTTGGCTCAGGCGTCCCGCCCCGGGGCGTGAAAGGCATCCCCTCAGGCCGTTCTTCCGCACCTTTGCGCTGCTGTGGTTGCTCGCCTCCCTCTGGTCGCTGGCCACCCCGCTGATGGCTTACCCCGACGAGCCCTCGCACACCATCAAGGCGGCCGCCGTGGCCCGCGGGCAGTTCACGGTACAGGAGGGCCAGTCCTTCGGGCACGGCGTGCACGTTCAGGTTCCCTCCTACATTGCGAACCTCTCGGCCCAGACCTGCACGGCCTTCAAGCGCGACGTCACGGCAGCCTGCGCCCCGGCCGTGCCCATGGACGACAACTACCTCACCATCGGCGTCACGTCGGCCGGCCTTTACAATCCCATGTACTACTGGCTTGTCGGTCTCCCCAGCCTCTTCCTGACCGGTGCCCCCGCCATTATCGGCATGCGAATCGCCAGCGCGCTCCTGTGCACCGCGTTCCTGGCCGCCGGAATGACCGCCCTGACGAAGCTCAGGAACCCCAAATGGCCGCTTGCCGCCGCCGCCGTCGCCATCACCCCAATGGTGCTGTTTCTGTCCTCGGGCATCAATCCGAATTCGCTGGAAGTGGCAGCCACCATGGCGGCGTTTTGCGGGCTCCTGGTGTGTTTGGAGAGTTCGAGCCGGCTAGGACAGGTGAAGCCGGCGATTGCCACCGTGGGTATCTCCGTTGTGGTGCTGGCGAACACCCGGAACGTTTCACTCGTGTGGCTTTTGATCGCGTTTGTCGTTGCGGTCGCTTTCTACGGATTCCGCAGCCTCGGCAAGTTGTTCCACAACCGCACGGTGCTGATCACCGCCGGCGTCATGCTGGTGGGGGTGGGACTCGGGCTTCTCTGGATTGTCCTGATGCTCTTTGCGCCGGGTTCAACAGCCGCAGCTCCGGAGGGCATCACAAACCTCGTTGCCGGTGTGCGGCCCCACCAGGCGTTCCTCACCATGATCGACCGCGCCTTTGATTTCGTGCCCCAGTACATCGGCGTCATGGGCTGGCTCGAGGTCCCGGCCCCGCAGGCCGTCATCCAGTTCTGGAGCATGCTCCTGATGCTGGCGCTGCTGGTTCCGTTCACGGCGCGGCCCCGGCGGAATGCGGTGGGGTTCTGGATCGCCGCCGGCGCCCTTGCAATAGTCCCGGCCGTGGTGCAGGCCGGCCTGATTGGCTCCGTGGGGTATATCTGGCAGGGGCGCTACAACCTGCCGCTGTTCATGATCGCGATGATCTCCGCGGGCATGGCCGTGCGATTCCGCCGCTTCGACCCGGCGCCGAGTTTCAGGGGCGTCGCACGGGTGCTGGTGGCCGCCGCCGCCGTCGCGCATATCTACACCTTTGTGTACGTACTCCGCCGTTTTGTGGTCGGCCTGAAGGATTCCGGGAACTGGCAGGTCATGCTCACGCGCCCCGATTGGCAGCCGCCGTTCGGCTGGATCTTGCTGGCCGTGGTGTACGCCATTCTGATCTATCTCGGGGCCTCAGCGGCCTACGCCTACTTCTTCCCGGGTTACTCCCTCGCCCGGTTACCCAACTTCGCGGGACGGATCCGCCGCCCGACGGTGGACAGCCCACCCCGGGACGAGCCTGGGGACGTGCCCGAGAAACCCTCCCGGCACGCCTGAACCACTGAGCCCCCCAGCGCCTGGCGCTGGGGGGCTCAACCGTTCATGAGTTGTTGGCGATTCACAGGCAGAGCAGGGTCCGCCCCGACCTTGGCCGCTGGGGTGTGCGCGCCCCGGGAGACGCCTTGTGCGCGCTCCGGGAGACGCCTTGAGGGGCTTGCCGAGAAGCCCGGATCACCGCCGCTTATTCATCACCGCGGTGACCGGCGCTGGGGGTGCCCACGGCCGTTACATCAACATGCTCGTCGGCCACGGGGGCGGACTTGAAGATCCAGTGCTTGTACAACAGGAAGTTCCAGCCGGTGGTGGCAACGGTCGCAATCACCTTGCCGATGGCGTAGGACTGTCCGGTGCCTGCAATCATATTGACGATCACGTCGGTTGCGACCACATTGAACACCACCAGCGCGCCGTATTTAAGGAAGCTGACGTGGGCCCGCTCATCCGACTGGAAGGTGAATTTTCGCTGGACCAGGAAGTTGAAGACCAGGCTGCTCAGGAACGCGATCGGCGTAGCGATCCACAAGTCGACGCCGGCGCCCTCGTGGAGCAAAGCGAGCAGACCCAGGTCGATAGCAAAGGACGCGGCGCCCACCGCAAGAAATTTTACGAGGTGACCATTACGGACGAAGTGTTGGATGCGGCGGACCAGACTCATGGAACTATCCCTCATGATGTGAAAATACCGCCCGTACTCGTTGATTTGTCCGCACCGTCCTGGCTCAGTGACACCAAGACAGTCTAGACCAGTACCCTGCAAAGTCCATCTCGACGGCGCGCACGGTCAGCATGACGGCAAAATCCGGCGGTGGATCGAGTTGCCGATCGCATCCGCCGGACGTCTCGTAGCTTGTAGAGTGAGCTAGAACCCCTGACGCCGCCCCAGAGAGAACCATGCCTTCACTGCCTTCGCTGCCAACCGGTAAAATCCCGACAGGCCTGCTGCGTTTCTTCGCAGCCTTTGCAATCCTCGGCCTGCTGACGACCCTGTGGTCCCTGGCCAGCCCGCTCATCTCCGTTCCGGACGAACAAGCACACGTCATCAAGGCCGCCTCAGTGGTCAGGGGTCAGCTGCAAGGCGAGTCGGGCACCGCCCAGGGCGAACGCTCACAAGTTGAGGTTCCGCTGTTCATTGCGTCAACCGACGGTCTTCCATCGTGCTTCGCTTGGAAGCAGCTCATCCCGGCCAGCTGCAGCCCGCCGCTGTCATCCGGCACCACAATGGTGAAGGCGCCCACCAGCGCGGGCAACTACAACCCCATGTACTACGAAGTCACGGGCCTTCCGAGCCTCTTTCTGACGGGAGCCAAGGCTATCTACGCCATGCGCATCGTCAGCGGACTGCTCAGCGCTGCCTTTGTGGCCCTCGCCCTGGTCTGTCTTGCCGGGCTGCGCCGTTGGCGGCTGCCGGTGTTCGTTGGCTCCCTAGCCCTGACTCCCATGGTCTTTTTCCTCTCCGGCGCGGTGAATCCGAATTCGCTGGAGATCGCGACCTCCATGTCCCTCTTCGCAGCCCTCTGCCTGACGTGGGACAGAATCGACGCGGGCAACGCCTGGAAGGGTCCGCTGGCAGCTGCGGCCGTATCCGCCGTCGTGCTGGCCAATACGCGGGCCGCGTCGCTGCTGTGGCTCGGGCTTGCCGTCATCGCCTCACTGCTGCTCTTCGGCTACCGGCCGCTGCTGTCGGTGCTGAAACAGAGGTTCGGCTGGATCATGGTCGGAGTCGTCGCCGTCGGCTGCGCACTGTCACTTCTATGGCTCCGGATGGCCAACAGCCTCCAGAACCTCATGGGCCAAGGCATCGATGCGACGCCGACGCAGATCGTGACCATCATGCTGGACAGGACCTTCGAATTCGCGGTCGGCTATGTGTCCTTCCTGGGCTGGCTGGACACACCCGGCCCGCCGGGGACCCTGGCCGTTTGGGCAGCCCTCATCATCGGGGCGATTGCCGTCTCCCTATCCGTGGCCGACCGGGCGGGACGCCTGACCGTGGCCTTCCTCACGGCTGCGGTCATCTTCCTGCCACCGCTCCTGCAGATCCCGCTGGCAAAGGACGTGGGACTCATCTGGCAGGGCCGCTACATTCTGGCCCTCGTGGTGGTCCTGGTCACGGCCTGCGGCGTCGCCATGAGGTCGTTCTCAATCGAACGGCCCGACGTCGGCCGCCGCGCCAGCGTCATCGTGCTCTCCCTCGCCGTGTTTGGTCACTTCTACAGCTTTATCTACGGCCTCCGCCGCTACGTCATTGGGCTCCAGGACAGCTCCAACTGGCGCGACATGCTGATCGCACCGCAGTGGCAGCCTCCGTTCGGCTGGATCACCCTGGCCGTCCTCTACCTGGCCGTCCTGGTTGCGGGCGCGGTACTCCTGCACCGCTGGGTCACTGCACCGCAGCACGAGAAGCCGGCAGTTCCCGTCTCCGGCGGAACCACGGCACCCGGCGGAACCACGACACCGCGGACCAAGGATGCGGTGCCCGCCGCGGCGGTGCCCCATCGGGCGCCCTCCAAGGACGCCTGATCGGGGCACCCCGCCCCCACCAGGCGGGGGCGGGGTTTAGCTGGCGTCTGCCCCGACAGCGGCCGGGACCCGGGGGGTCTTGAAAGCCAGCGCGGGCTGCTCGACGTAGCGGCAGCTCAGGTACGCAAGCGGCAGGGTTCCGGCCACACTTATGGCAATAAACAGCCATACGGGAAGGCTGTCCCCGGCAATCAGAGCCACCATCTGCTGCACGGGCCAGCCATAAATGTAGACACCGTACGAGATGTCGAAGCGGGAGCCGACCTGCCTCAGCGGGATGATCGCGCTCAGGACAAACAGGAGATACGTAAACGGCAGGGGCGCGAGGACGGTGGCGGTGCCAGTTGCCACGGAGACCAGGATCAGCGTCACGGCGGCAGGGACCGCCCACCTGCGGATGAACTTCTCGTCGTAGAGGAACAGCACGGCGCCGCCGGCAAAGGCAGCCAGCATCGGCAGCGTCCTGGTGATCAGGAGGGGAACCGCAGGGCTGTGCTCGGCAACCAGGGTGGCCGCGGACGCAGCGATCAGGGTGGCAATCATGAACGGCCCGAGCAGGCGGCGCGGCATAAGACTGGCTGCGACACCGACCAGCACATAGCAGCTTGCTTCCCAGAAGAGTGTCCACAGCGGCCCGTTCCACACATCGACGAAGGGCACCGCCGAGAGCGTGGATCCGATGTCGTACTGGCCCAGGACCGGCGGGTAGAGCAGCAGGTTCCTCAGGACGTAGCCAATTTGGTCAAGGATGGAGAAACTGGCCGCCGGCGCCCACAACAATGACAGCGGCGCGAAGACAAATGCCACTGCGAGCAGACAGACGACGAATCCTGGAAACAGGCGAAGGAAGCGCGCGCGGTAGAACTGCCGCACGGAATGGCGGGAGAGCCTGCTTCGGCTGATCAAGTAACCAGAGATTCCGAAGAACCCGAACACCGCCCACACGCCGAGGTTGGCTTCCCCCAGCTCCGGCTCCGGGCCGGCACCGGCCAGGGCCCAGGAATGGGACACGACAACCGAAAGGGCCAGGACAAGCCTGACCGCGTTCAGTGAATTGGATCTGGGGTCAAAAGCGGATCTAAATGACATGACTACCTGCGGCTGGTTCGAATAACGCAGCCACAGTGGGCCGCCGGTCCGAAGGAAACTTTACGGCACAGCTACTTCCCGCCCAATTCCGACACGAAAGCGGCCGGGTCCGGCCCGTTGCACCAGGGCTGGTCCCGGCCGCTTCCGGCACGGACGGCTAGCGCCTCGCCAGGTAGTCCTGCAGGCGTTCCCCGGCGGTGGCCGGGACGAAGCCCGTGGCCTCAATCTTGGCCAGGTCCAGAACGCTGTTCGCGGGCCGCGGCGAGACCGATTTGCCACGGAAGTAGTCTTCGGTGCTGACTCCGCTGACAGCGCCGCGGGAAGCGCCCGTCAGTTCGTAGACGTCAGCGGCGATGTCTGCCCAGGACTGCGGGGCACCCTCGTTGCTGAGGTTATAGGTTCCGAACGGGGCGCCCGTCTCGATCAGGTGCCGGATTCCGGCAGCGATGTCCTCGGTGAAGCTCAGGCGGCCGACCTGGTCGTTCACGACCGAGGGCTCGATTCCCCGCCCTGCGAGGGAGGCCATGGTTCGCACGAAGTTATTGCCCTCGCCGATCACCCAGCTGGTGCGCACGATGTAGTGACGCGGGACGACGCTGACCACGGCGTCGCCCGCCGCCTTGGACTGCCCGTAGACCCCCAGCGGGGACAACGGCTCATCCTCAACGTGGACGTCCCGGCTGCCGTCAAAAACGTAGTCCGAGGAAACATGGACAAGCAGCAGATCGTGTTCGACGGCGGTCCGGGCCAGCCGCGCGACGGCGGCGACGTTGATGGCCCAGGCGGCAGCCCTGCCCTCCGGCGTTTCAGCGTCGTCGACGGCGGTGTATGCGGCCGCGTTGATGATGGTTGAGTAGTTCTTCCAGTGCCGGGCCGCGAACGAGTCCGCACTGCCCAGGTCAAACTCGGCCCGCCCGGCGAACTCGACGGAAGCGTCGCCGTCGTAGAGTTTGCGAAGCGCCTTTCCGAGCTGGCCGTCGGCGCCCACAACGAGCGTCTTTTTGGCCGGCATAGGTGCAACATCCGCCAGTCGCGGGTGGGCTTTGTCCTTGTCGGAGAGCTCCGCCTGGTCCAGGGGAATGGGCCAGGCGATCGCGGCGGTTTCATCGGCGAGGTTCAGGAATGTGTACTGGCCCTGCGCATCGGCGGACCAGTGGTCATTGACGAGGTAGGTGTAGGCGGTGTTGTCCTCCAGCGTCTGGAAGGCGTTACCCACCCCGCGCGGAATGAAGATGGCCTGGCTGGGGTCCAATTCGGCGGTGAACACTGCGCCGAAGGTGGGGCCTTCCCGCAGGTCGACCCACGCGCCGAAAATCCTGCCCGTCGCAATGGAGATGAATTTGTCCCACGGCTCGGCATGGATGCCTCGGGTGGTGCCGGCCGTCTCGTTGAACGAGATGTTGTTCTGCACCGGCCGGAAGTCCGGCAGGCCGAGAGCCACCATTTTTTCGCGCTGCCAGTTCTCCTTGAACCAGCCGCGGTTGTCGCCGTGGACCGGAAGGTCGTAGACGACGACGCCGGGAATCGGGGTTTCGTGTGCGGTGAGCTTCTTCGAGAACTCGATCGACATGGTCTACTGGCCCTGTTCCTTGTACTTGGCTTCGGTGGCGGCCTTCTGCGGACGCCACCAGTCCTCGTTGTTCCGGTACCAGGCAATGGTGTCTTCGATGCCGGCCTCGAAGTTGGAGAACTTCGGCTCCCAGCCGAGTTCGTCGCGCAGTTTGGACGAGTCGATGGCGTAGCGGAGGTCGTGGCCCGGGCGGTCCACCACGTGGTCGTAGGCGTCCGGCGCCTGGCCCATGTGCTTGAGGATCAGCTCGACGACGTCCTTGTTGTTCTTCTCGCCGTCGGCGCCGATCAGGTAGGTCTCCCCGACCCTTCCCTTGGCGATGATGGCCAGGACGGCGGAGGAGTGGTCGTTGGCGTGGATCCAGTCACGGACGTTCTCGCCCTTGCCGTACAGCTTGGGGCGGATGCCATCGATGACGTTGGTGATCTGGCGCGGGATGAACTTTTCCACGTGCTGGTACGGGCCGTAATTGTTGGAGCAGTTGCTGATAGTGGCCTGCAGGCCGAAGGACCGCACCCAGGCGCGCACCAACAGGTCCGAGCCCGCCTTGGTGGAGGAATACGGGCTGGAGGGGTTGTACGGGGTGCTCTCGGTGAACCGCTCCGGATCGTCGAGCTCGAGGTCGCCGTAGACCTCGTCCGTGGAGATGTGGTGGAAGCGCTTGTTGTGCTTCCGTGCGGCCTCGATCAGGGTGTAGGTCCCAATGATGTTCGTGTCCAGGAACGGGCGCGGATCGTGCAGCGAGTTGTCATTGTGCGACTCAGCGGCATAGTGCACGACGACGTCGCAGTCGGCGACCAGCCGCTCCACCAGGGCGGCATCGCAAATGTCGCCCTGGACGAACTCGAAACGCTCCTCGGGGAGGCCCTTCAGGGATTCCCTGTTGCCGGCGTAGGTGAGCTTGTCCAAGACCGTGACGTGGTCCCCGGTGTTCTCAAGTACGTAGTGGACAAAATTCGAACCAATGAAGCCGGCACCGCCGGTGACAAGGAGTTTTTGCATTCAGCCAGCTTACCGGCAACCGAAAATATCCGGCGATCAGGGGGTGCGCGCGGTCCGGAGGCGCCGCTGCGCCGCCTTGCGCCGCCAGGCTTCCCCAAGGAGCCTCAGCAGAACGACCCGGGCGGACAGGATCACCCGAAGGGACCGCCAGCCCGACGGCGTCGCATTCTCACCGTGGATCCGTCGCAGCAGCGTCGACTCATCCAGGTGGGCAATCGAGCCGAGGATGTTGCCACAAATCGCCAGCCACAGGTCATGGGACTCGCGAAGGTACGGCGGCACCGGCACAAAGAGGTCCAGCACTTCCCTGCGGAACGCCATACCGCAACCGTAGTAGGCCCGGTAGCCGACCAGGATGCCGGCCAGATTGGATGCCCGCCTGTTGGAGTCACCGCTTCGCAGCCGCGGAATCGAGGGCCGCGGGCCTCCGCCGAGCACGTCGAAATTGCTGGCGACCACCGCGTGGTCTTCCAGTGCCTGAATCATCCGCTCCAGCCGGCCCTCGATCCATACATCGTCCTGGTCGGACAGGAAGATTATGGAACCCCGGCTGGCCCGGACAGCCTGCTCGAACGATTTCACGTATCCCTGGTTGGACGGTGCCTCGTAAAGGCGGATCCGGTCGTCGCTGATGCCCCGCACAGCGTCGACTGTTCCGTCCGTCGACGCGTCGTCGACAATGACCAACTCGTCCGCCGGCCCGAGCTGGGCCAGGATGGAAGCAAGCTGCTCGCCGATGTACGCGGAGCCGTTGTAGCTGGCCATGCACACGCTGGCACGGGTCGTGGCAGGACCGACGGGCTGGACAGAACTCATGGACTCGCTTTGCTCGGGAACGTCTTGACGGCGACGGGCAACAGCGGCCACGGCGTCCCTTCATCCTAAGCGACCCGGCACCGCCGCTGCCGGTTCGTGCATGCCGTTCGCGTAGGATTGACCCTGACTTCCAGACCGACAAGGACCCGCCTCGCATGAAGACCGTACTGCTGCGCCTTACCGGGTTCGCGGTCCTCCCCCTGCTGTCCCTGATTACGCCCCTGCTCCTGCTTCCGGTCATCGCCAGTATCGTCGGCGCCGAGGGAATTTCGAGCGTCATCTCCG
The DNA here is from genome assembly GCF_059739345.1 of Arthrobacter sp. SlRoot2-15. Taxonomy (NCBI): domain Bacteria; kingdom Bacillati; phylum Actinomycetota; class Actinomycetes; order Micrococcales; family Micrococcaceae; genus Arthrobacter; species Arthrobacter sp. SlRoot2-15. Next base: position 2,983,429 of record NZ_AP046058.1, on the reverse strand, counting down.
GACAGGCCATCGGGACTTTCGCTGCCACCGTTCTGCTTTGGGGCTGGAATGTTGACGGCCCGGTCGCGATTGCCCGCGCCGCCGATTCCCACGAACGCGGCGCCATCTATCTGCGCAGTGTCCGCACGCGACTGTTGCTGATGGTCGCCGTCCTGCCGCTTTCGGGGCTGGTCGCGGCTCTGGTCGCCGTTCCGGGCTTCAGGGCCGAGGCAATCGCAATGTCCTGGGCCGTGGGGCTGACCGGGCTTTCGCCGGCCTGGTTCTGCATTGGCGTAGGGCAGCCCCGGCTACTGGCCGTTTACGACACCGTGCCGCGTTTCCTTGCGACCGCGGCGGCGGCTCCCGTGCTTTTGCTGGGCCACCAGCTCTGGCACTACACCGCGCTTCTCGCCGTTGCGACTGTTCTGGCCCTGATCGACTTCCACCGGCGCTACTCCCCCGGCGGCCAGTGGCTGCCGGTGGACGTGCGCGAATCCCTGCGCGGACTCAAAGGGCAGGCCAAAACCGCGGGCATCAGCCTGGCAGGAAACGCGTACGCGTCCACCCCGGCGCCGATCGCCACCGCCACCACGGCGCCGCAGGCCTCGGGCAGCCTTGCGACCGCGGATACGCTCTATCGGTTTGGGCTCTTCACCGTGGTGGCCCTGGGCAATGCCTTCCAGAGCTGGACCATCGAGAGGGACGCCGCCAATCCTGTCCGCCGGCACCTCACGGCCATCTGGGCGCACGCCGGGCTCGGTGTTGGGGGTGCGCTGGTCCTGACCGTGGCCGGACCGCTGGCCAGCAGCCTGCTCTTCGCCGGCAAGATGCAGGCCAGTACCGAGCTGTGCGCCTACTACGGACTCGCCTTCGTGTTCCTCAGTGCGAGTACACCGTTCATCCGCAACCTGCTGATTCCGGCGGGGCGCCAGTCCCAAGTCCTGCGCTGGACGCTGATCTCCGCACTTGTTGGTGTCGCATCCATGGTCTGGGCAGGCGCCACGGGAAACGCACCCGGAATCGCCCTCGGCATGGCCCTGAGTGAAGCCGTTCTGTTCGTGGCCCTATTGATTCCAGGCCTCAAACTCCTACGTGAAGAAAGGGCATCGGAGCATGTCGCTAAATAACCAGCCCGGCCGCACGGCGGCAGTGATCGCCGCGTACTCACCCCCGGACGCGCTGGTTGAGGCCGTGCGGCAGCTCGGCCACCAGCTCGGCCATATTGTCGTCGTGGACGACGGCTCCCCGGCGGACTCCGCGCCGGTGTTCGCCCGGCTCGCCGAGGCGGGGGCCACCGTGGTCCACCAGGGGACCAACCAGGGAATCGCCGCAGCCCTGAACGCGGGCATCCGGACGGCCACGGAGAAGTGGTCTCCGGACTTCTTCCTCACACTCGACCAGGACTCTCTGGTCAACGAGCATTACGTGGAACTGGCCCATCGCACCTACGCCGACGCCCTGGCGGCCGGACTGGATGTCGCGTTCGTCTGTGCCGCCTCGTACAGCGGCCACCCCGTCCCCACCATTCCCAGCCAGGACGGCTTCCTGCACGCCTTCGACCCCATGCAGTCAGGCTTTATGGTCCCGGCCACGACGCTGGCCCGGATCGGCCCCTTTGACGAGGGCCTCTTCATCGACGGCGTGGATTCCGAGTTCACCATCCGTGCCCGTTCCGCGAAACTGGCCGTGATCGTTGGACGCGGCTGTGACATTGAACACGATCTTGGCCAACGCCGCGAAGGCACCCTGCTGGGACGCCCGGTGCGCGTCGGGGGCGTGGCGCTCTCGTACAACTATCACTCGCCCAGCCGGGTGTACTACATCTGCCGCAACGGCACTATCCTCACGCGGCGCTACGCTCTTAAGGCGCCACGGTGGGTGGCCCGCAGGCTCCTTGAAGAGCTCAAAGCGCACCTGCTCAGGTTCGCCTTCAGCCCGGGCCGAATCACACTCCTGCGAGCCGCGGGCCACGGATTCCTCGACGGCGCGAGAGGCGTTACCGGCCGCATTCCGGCGGATTTGGAGCGCCGGATCCGCTGAATCGCCCGGCGCCGTCCGCCCCGCCGCAGGCACATCCCGACTAAAGAGTTCGCCCGACATTGATATAGTTTGGAGACCATGCAACCCACTGTCCCCCCACGCGTTCTGGTCATCATGCCCGCTTGGAATGAAGCCGAGGCCATCGGCCAAACCGTTCGAGAGGTCTTGGCCACCAGCAATCGCTACGACGTCGTCGTCGTCAACGACGGTTCCACGGACAACACCGCAGACGAGGCCGCAGCTGCTGGCGCGGCTGTTCTCCATCTCCCCTTCAACCTGGGTGTGGGGGGTGCCATGCGGGCAGGATTCAAATACGCGCGGCGCTTTGGTTATCAGCAGGTCATCCAGGTTGATTCGGATGGGCAGCATGATCCCAGGAACATCGAAGAAGTGCTGGCCGGCTTGGAGCACGCCGACATTTCGATCGGGGCCCGTTTCGCGGACCGGGGAAATTACACGGTCAGCGGTCCCCGCAAGTGGGCTATGGTCTTTCTGGCGCGCGTCATCTCCGCCCTCGCCAAGACCCGGCTGACGGACGTCACCAGCGGGTTCCGCGCCGGCAACGAACGCGCAATCAGTCAATACCTCGATCACTATCCGGCCGAATATTTGGGCGACACGATCGACTCCCTGGTCGTCGCCGTCCGTTCCGGGTGCCGCGTCACACAGGTCCCTGTCGAAATGCGTGCCCGCCAGGGCGGTAAGCCCAGCCATAACCCCACCAAAGCTGCGGTCTACCTCGGCCGGTCTATTTTTGCCCTGCTCTTCGCATTGACACGTAAGCGCTCCCACGTAACCGTGCCGACGCACGCTGTGAAAGGAAAATAGCTTTGGGCAACGTAGCCGCCTTCCTCTTGGCACTCGCCATCGTCGCACTGGTCGTCGAGATGCTTCGGCGCAAGAAACTCCGGGAAAAGTACGCCGTCCTGTGGCTTGTGGTGGGTGTCGCCACCCTCGTGCTGGCCGCCTTCCCGAGACTCCTGAACATCGTCGCGGAATTCGTTGGAGTGCAGCTTCCCTCCAACCTCCTCTTCACCATGAGCATCCTCATGCTGCTGGGCGTGTGCCTCCACCTGTCCTGGGAAATCTCCGTAGTGGAGGATGAAACCCGCACACTGGCGGAGGAAGTCGCAATTCTCCGTGCCCAGGTTGAGTCCCTGTCCGCAACACAGACACCCCACGCCGCGGCCCGGGCAAACGGCGTGCATGGCCAGGCCAGCATTTCGCCGGTTTTGACCGGTGAACCGTCGATCGAAAGCGCCGATTCCTAAATGCCACTGGACATCTTCATCCCCTACTGGGGCGAGCCCGCGTACATGATCGAGACCGTGGAAAGCGTTCTGGCCCAGGAAAATCCGGACTGGCTGCTCACCGTTGTCGATGATGCCTACCCCACCCTGGAAATCAGGGACTACATGGCAACCATTGACGATCCCCGGGTCAAGTACGTCCGCAAGGAACAGAACGAGGGAATCACGGAGAATTACCGGACGTGCGTTGGCCTCGCAACTGAAGAAGTCATGGTCATTCTGGGCTGCGACGACGTCCTCCTTCCCAACTACGTCGACGTCATCCTGAAGGCCCACAAGCGCTTCCCCATCGCCGCCGTCATCCAGCCCGGAGTCGAAGTCATCGATGAGGACAGCCGGGTCGTCACCACCCTGGCCGACACCGTCAAGCAGAAACTCGTCAAACCACGGGCCAAGGGCTGCAAACTTGTCTCCGGCGAAGCAATCGCCAGGAACCTGATGCACGGCGACTGGCTGTATTGGCCGTCGCTGGCGTTCCGGACCGAAAAGATCCGGGAAGTTGAGTTCCGCGAGGGGTTCCCCATCATTCAGGATCTCGCCTTGGTCATGGACATGATTTTCCAGGGTGATCAACTCCTGATCGAACCGACGCTGTGCTTCCGTTACCGCAGGCACTCCAACAGTGCGTCTTCAACGAAGCTGGTGGACGGATCCCGGTTCGCGGGCGAGCGTGAGTACTTCGAGGTCGCCGCCGCCCAGGCCGAAGAACTCGGCTGGTATCGGGCGGCACGCTCGGCACGGCTCCGGACCACCTCCCGCGCCCACGCTGTCTGGCTCCTCCCCAAAGCCGTGGCCACCCGAAATTCTTCAGCCATGCGGGCCCTCGCCCGACATGCTTTCGGCAAATAACCTGCCCGCAACGAAAGGTCTCCAGTGACTTCTCCCGCAACGTCCGCACGCCCCGGCGGCACCGTTCTCGTGACCGGCGGAGCCGGATTCATCGGCTGCGCCATCTCCCCCGCACTGGCGGAGGCCTTCGACCGCGTCGTCGTCGTGGATAATCTCCACCCGCAGATCCACGAGTCCGGGGAGCGGCCGGCCGAGCTTGACCAGCGGGCTGAACTGGTTGTCGCCGACGTCGCTGAGAGCGGCACCTGGGACCTGGTGCTCCGGGACGTGACCCCCGATGTCATCATCCACCTGGCCGCGGAAACCGGCACCGGCCAGTCCCTCGAGGAATCCACCCGGCACACCCACGTCAACGTGGTGGGTACCTCGCAGATGCTTGACGGCCTGAACAGGCACAAGAAGCTCCCGCGCCGCATCGTCCTTTCATCGAGCCGTGCTGTTTATGGCGAAGGCGCGTGGAAAGACGCCGCCGGCAAGACTTTCTACCCGGGCCAGCGAACGAGCGCGACATTGGACCAGGGCCAGTGGGACTTTCCCGGCGCCACCCCGGTCGCCATGAAGGCCTCCGAAACCTTCCCGGCCCCCGTCAGCGTGTACGGGGCTACGAAACTGGCCCAGGAAAACATTCTCCAGGCCTGGTCCAAGTCGTACGGTGTCGAGACTGTCATTCTCCGGCTCCAGAACGTTTACGGCCCCGGGCAGTCGCTGATCAACCCCTACACCGGCATCATGAGCCTCTTCTGCCGGATGGCCATGGGCGGGAAGTCGATTCCCCTGTACGAAGACGGTGAGGTCCGGCGTGATTTCATCCTCATCGACGATGTCGCCTCGGCGATCGTGGCCGGTGCCGTCTCCCCCACCGTTCAGGGCGAACCGATGGATATCGGGTCCGGCGAGTTCCAGACGATCGGCACCGCAGCGCAGCTGATCGCAGCGCACTACGGGGCCCCGGAGCCCCACGTCACCGGCCAGTACCGCCAGGGCGATGTGCGCCACGCCTGGGCTGACGTTGCCGCCGCGAAGGAGGTTCTCGGCTGGGAACCGCGCTACAATCTCGCGCAGGGAATCGAACGCCTCGCTACCTGGATCGACACCCAGCCCGGCGTCCAGCCTGCCTGACGCCCAGCCTCTTCACTGAACGGAATTCTCGTGCCTGCGACCACCGCCGTCGTCTCGCTGTTCAACCCCACCGAGGGGGTTCTGGACAACGCCGCAACCCTGCTTGCCCAGGTGGACAGGGTTGTTGTCGTCGACGACGGCAGTACCCAGGCCCCGACACGGATTCTGGCGGAACTTGAGGCCATGGGCTGCACCGCTGTGCGGCTGAATGAGAATTCCGGCATCGCGGCCGCGCTCAATGCCGGTATCTGCGAAGCGCTGGCAGCGACTCCCAAGCCGGATTTCATCCTCACCATGGACCAGGATTCGCTGCTGCAGGATGGGTATGTCCAGGCTCTGGTGGACGCGGCGGCGGCCGCCCGGGTCTCCGGAGTCCGGGTCGGCATGGTTGCGCCTGGTTCGATTCGCGGACTGCCGGTCCGTCGCGGGCCAGTGCTGCATGGTGTCCAACTCGGCGGCGAGCCGATTCAGTCCGGGCTGCTCGTCCCTGTTCCCGTGATCGAACAAATTGGTCTGTTCAAAGACAGCCTCTTCATTGACGGCGTTGACAGCGAATACTTCCTGCGATGCCGCAGCCACGGCCTGAGTACGGTGCTCGCGGCCGGCGCCTCCCTGGACCACGCACTCGGAACCCAGACGGCCGCCCGCGTTCTGGGTAGAACGGTGGCCATCGGCGGCCGTCCGCTGCAGGTTCGGACGGCGGCGGCCTGGCGGTACTATTACATCTTTCGGAACCGCGTCCTCGTGGCGAGGCAGTATGGTCGAAAGTACCCGCTGTGGGCGTTGAAGGGTCTACTCTCCGACTACCGCCACCTGGCCATTGTGTCCTTGCTGGCACCCGGCCGGCTCACGCGTCTGAAGAACGCGGCCGCTGGCGTAGCGGACGGGCTGCGGGGAGTGTCTGGCAGGCGCCCGCACTCCTAAGCGTTCCAATCTGCAAGGGCAGCACCAGGCCCGCGGGGCGGGCCCGCGGGCGTTTGGCATGCGCAGCCCGCCGGCACTCGCGGGAAGTGTCATCGTAGAAAACTATTTGGGGGAACATTCAGTGAGCACAACATCCACGGCTCCGCGCCCGCCGGCCACCCGGGCATCCTTGCGAGCACCGGCGAAGGTACCCGGGCCGACTGTGAACCGCCACATCCGCGGGCTGGTGGCGCTTGCGGTGGTGGCGTCGGTGCTCGTCGTGCTGCGCACCCACGGGCTGCTGCAGGGACTACCCGCCCTGGCACTCGCGGTCCTCCTCGTTCTTACGGTCCCGTCGGCCAGAAACCTGTCCCAGCGGCTCCTCTACAACGGACTCATCACCCTCGGGGCGGTGCCGCTGACGTGGTGGGTACCGGAGCGGTTCCTCGGCGTCGACCACGGGACCTTGCTGCTCGCCGCCGTCGCCGGCCTTACCGCAGGGTGGATCGCCGCCGGCAAATCCCCCCGCCGGCGGGCCCTCCGCCTGCTTCCCCGCGTCCGAGCCATTGACTCCCTCCCGTTCCTGGCCGGGATTCTCTCCGCCTCGTCGCTGGGCGTGATGCTGTCCGTTCGGTCGCCGCTCGAGGCCCTCGCCATCATGACCTCCCGCTGGGACTACCAGTCCCACTTCAGCATTTACCACATGATTCGCAGCCACGGTGAAGTGATCCCAACAATTCCGCCGGGCGCAGTCGGGGAGCTGTGGGGCTTCGCGGAGTATCCGCAGGGTTTCCATGCACTGATCGCCACTTTGTCGAATCTCTACCGTCCGGGGGAGGCGGGAGTGGACAGTGAAGTGATCTCCTATATCGTCTTGCAGGCCGCAGTCTGCTCCCTGACGGTCCTCCTGGTGGTGGCGGGTCTGTGCGCCCTGCCTGCGGTCAGGCGCCGGGCCACCATCGCGGCCCCCGGGATCGCTGTTGCCGCCGCGGCCTGGATCTATGGACCCGGGGCGATCCCGGTCTACGGCGGCTTCGGCAACTTCTACATGGCCTGCGGCATGGCCACAGCCACGGTCCTGGCACTACTGACCGTCCAACGGAGGCTGCCGGTCATCGCCGTCGCCGTCGTGGGTGCGGGACTGGTTGGCATCTGCAACAACTGGCTTCTGCTCGTGTCGCTGGTCATGGTCATTATCATCACGAAATTGTGGGGCGTCGCGCGCAATCCCGGCGCTTACGGGCTGTCCTGGTGGCTTCTCGCGGCCGGCTGCGGCATCGTCACGCTGATTGGTATCGCACTCCCCCTCGTCCAGCTGATTCCACTGATTCGCAGCAGCCAGGGGATTCTGGAAGCACTCGGCGGGATCGTCGTGCCCGACCTGGGCCAGGCGTTACTGGTACTCACCCTCGTGGTGGTCCTGGGGTTTGCGAACCTCAGCGCCAGTGCCCGCACCGGGTCCCGGTTCCTGCGCGCCGAGCGGCTGGACGTGGCCAAGGCCTCCCTCGGCCTCTTGGTCCCCGTGGCCGTCGGCGTCTACCTCGCTGTCACCCAAAGCATGCAGCACGCTTCCCTTACCTACTACTTCTACAAGTACCTCATCGCCGTTCTGCTCCTGGCGTGGCCCCTCGCCGTTGCCGCCGCCGCAGCCCTCATTCCGCCGCCCGCGGTGGGCCCTGCCCGCCGCCGGAACATCGGCTTGGCTGCCGGGCTGAGCATCGTGGCCGTTGCGGCGACCCAGGCTTTTGGTTTTTCCCTGCCGGACCTGGACAAGGCCGGCCTGCCTGCCACCGTCCGGCCTGTCGGCGAAATGACCGTCCAGAAGGCCCTGCTGGCTTCTGTCCCGGGCTACGTTCCCCGGCTGTTGAGGAGCGCCACCCAGCAACAACCTGAGTCCACTCTCTACGTTCCCGCCCCCGGAACCATGGACCCGGTCCTGGCCGCCCGCTGGCAGTGGGGGATGCGTGCGAAGTCCTCCTCGACAACAACCAACCTCGGCTGGTTGGTCTACGAGATCACCAAGGACTATGCGCGGGCGCCCGAGGTCATCGCCCGGATCCTCAACGAAAATCCGGACATGTCAGTCATTGTCGACGCGGAGCTTTACACCCCCGTGCACGCCCACCTGAGCACTTTGGGCCTCGAGGGCCGGCTTATCCGGCTGGCCTAGACGGTATGAGCGCGGTGGGCCGGTCCTGACGTGTGCCGTTCCCGGCCGGTCTGGATGGCCCGGCTGCGGCAGTCAACCCGCGCATGGCAGTCTGACGGCGCCGTCGCTCAAGCGGAGGACCTCCGGTTGCACAGCGGAATTGCCTAGACAACCGCTTCAGGTGGCACTGCCTGGGAACTAGTGCGAATTTCTCGCCCGCCGCATGACCGGCCGCTCGACAAACACCCAGCTGGCGGCGGCAAAGGGGATCGTACAGAGGGTCGCCGCCAGGGTGAACCACCATACGCCCCAGTGGTAGGCGCCGAAGACTGCCAGCAATTGCTGCACCGGAAACGCATAGATGTAAGCGCCATAGGAGATGTCATGGCGGCCGATGATGGACGGCTGGGGCAGCCACGTGGAGATCCACAGCAGGCCATAGGTGAAGAACGGCGCAGCGAGCTGGGCGCCATAGCCGGGAACGAAATAGATCAGAAGTGCCGCGACGACCAGCGCGACCGGCCCGCCTACGCGGTGGATTCCGATTCGCGAGCTCAGCACTTGCACTACCGCCCCGCCTAGGAAGTACGGGAAGAGCCGCACCAGCATCTCGATGTCCGCGAACGGCCTGATCGCGGCGACGTTAGCCCAGAGCGCCACGCTGACGAGGAACGCGGCGATAATCGGCCAGGGCGTCTTCTTCACGAGCGGGATGAAGCCCAGCATGGCAATCAGCAAGTAGCACAGGAACTCGAAGTACAGGGTCCACAGCGAACCATTCCACGCACCCGGGTACGGCACACCCGCCGGCGTACCTGCAATGTCGTAGCTGGCAATTCTCAGCGGGAGATTGCCCAGGATGGAATTTAGCGGCGTTGTAGGCGTCGAAAGAAAACCCCGGAGGCTGCCGTGCTGAATGGAGTAGGCGATCGGGGCGAAAACGAAAGCCATCACGGCCAGGCACACGATGAAGCCGGGGAAAATTCGGGCCGCCCGGTGGACGAGGTACGTCCCGATGCGATTGCTGAAGCGGCTGGCCGTGATGAGGTAGCCACTGATTCCGAAGAACCCTGCGACCGCCCACCCGCCCAGGTTCTCGCCCCTGAAGCCAGGCCCCCCACCAGCACCCACGATGTGCCAGCTGTGCGCGAACAGGACCAACAACGCCAAAACCAGTCGAATAAGGTTGAGGCTGTTGCCGCGGGGGTCAAGCCGCTTCCCGATGGCTGGAGCCGGAATCGCGTGGGGTTTCAGTGCAACGATGCTCAAGTCCGGGCTTCCTTCGTCATATGTGCGGGCGCTTAATTCTACATGGCGGCCTCTTATCGCTTCGCAGCGGGCGCGCCGGCGCGGCAAAGCCCAGGGCCCTGGTTTGCCGTGGCGCCGCCATTACGGGAGGATTGAAACCATGCGTGGAATAATCCTGGCCGGCGGGACCGGCTCCCGGCTGCACCCGATCACCCACGGCATCAGCAAACAGCTCGTGCCGGTCTATGACAAGCCAATGATCTACTACCCCTTGTCTACCCTCATTCTCGCTGGAATCCGGGACATCCTGATCATCACCACCCCCCACGACGCGGAGCAGTTCCAGCGTCTGCTGGGCGATGGCTCGCAATTCGGCGTCAACCTGAGCTACGTGCAGCAGCCGTCGCCGGACGGTCTGGCCCAGGCGTTCATCCTTGGGGCCGATCACATCGGCAACGACACGGTTGCCCTTGTTCTGGGTGACAACATTTTTTACGGACAGGGTATGGGCTCACAGCTCCGCCGGCACGCAAACATCGACGGCGGCGCCGTCTTCGGTTACTGGGTCAAGGACCCCAAGGCCTATGGCGTTGTGGAGTTCGACGACGCGGGCAAGGCTTTGTCGCTCGAGGAGAAGCCTGCCAAGCCGCGCAGCCACTACGCTGTGCCCGGCCTCTACTTCTACGACAATGACGTCATCGACATTGCCAAGAACCTTCGGCCGTCCCCCCGGGGCGAGCTTGAAATCACCGACGTCAACCGGACTTACCTCGAGCGAGGCAAGCTGCAGGTGGAAATCCTTCCGCGCGGAACGGCCTGGCTGGACACCGGAACCTTCAATGATCTGAGCGACGCGTCGAACTTCATCCGGACGGTCGAGAACCGCCAGGGCCTGAAGATCGGCGCACCGGAAGAGATCGCCTGGCGCAATGGATTCCTGACCGACGACGAACTGCGAGAGCGGGCGGAGCCGCTCATCAAGAGCGGGTACGGAAGCTACCTGCTCGGATTGCTGGACGAGTCCATCTGAGATGAGCCCGGGGGTCCTCTATAGCGAATACGTTGAGTTGCGGTCGTCCTTGTGAGCTGGGTTGAAACAGCCCCGCTCATCCTGGTCGGCGTCGTCTTCCTCCTCCTGCCGGGCGGCCTGGCGGCCGTGGGACTTGGCCTCCGGGGTCTGCCGGCCGTCGGCGCAGCGGCGCCGCTTACGGTCGCAATCTCAGCGGTGCTCGCGGTGGCGCTGCCCTTTGCCGGCATTGCCTGGTCCTCGGCCGCGATCCTGCTGGGCGGCGTTGCGCTCGGTTTGGTTCTTGCCGGCGTGCGCCGGCTTTTCCGGGACCCCACCCTGGCCCAGCAGTTGGCCTTAGTGCCCCGGTTCGGCCGGCAGTCCGGCTGGCTGGCGGCCTCTTTTGTGGTCGGAGCCGGCCTCATCCTGGTGCAACTGGCCGTCGCGTTCGGCACTCCGGCAAGTTTTTCCCAGACCTTTGACAACGTCTTTCATCTCAATGGCGTGCGCTACATCCTGGACACGGGCAGTGCCTCGTCCCTGACGATGTCTTCGATGGCCAGTGGAGGCGCGGCCCCCTATTTCTATCCTGCGGCCTGGCACGGCCTCGCCGCCGCTCTGATCCAACTGACGGGCGCCCCGCTGCCGGTCGGAGTCAACATCCTTAATATGGCCGTCGCCGCCGTGATGTGGCCGCTGGGCAGCATGCTGCTGACCCGCGTTATCGCCGGCAACAAGCCGGTGGCGGTCGCGTCTGCGGCAATCCTATCCGGGGTCTTCTCAGCCTTCCCGATCCTGTTGCTTGACTTCGGAGTGCTGTACCCGAATTTCCTCTCCGTCTGCATGCTGCCCGCCGCCCTCGGCTCCGTGGCCCTGTTCTTCGGACTTGGGAAGGACCTCGGAGTTACACCATGGGCACGGTTCGGTCTGCCCCTGCTGCTAATTCCGGGCGTAGCCCTGGCCCATCCCAATGGCTTCATGTCCCTGCTGGTCCTATCGCTGCCGATCCTCGCCCAGTCCTACTGGCAGAGCTACTTCGGGCCACACCGCCCACTGGCCCGGTCCCGCGCCCGGACCCTGGCCACCGTCGGACTGGCTGCTTTTGCAGCCCTGTTCATCGTCCTCTGGAAATACATTCGTCCTCCGCGGGACGCCGCTTTCTGGGGACCCATACAGTCACCCCTGGGCGCCGTCCTGGAGGTCGTTGCCAATTCCCCCATGAACCGGCCCGTCGCCCCGGCCATCAGTGTCCTGATGATCCTCGGCCTGCTGCTCTCAGTGCGTTACCGGCGTCATTTCTGGCTTCTGGCCGGCTTCGGAATTACCGCCGTGCTGTTTCTGATCGTCTCGGCGACGCCGATCAGCGACTTCCGAATGCGGGTCACGGGGGTCTGGTACAACGACAGCTATCGGCTGGCCGCGCTCCTGCCGCTGACCGCCGTTCCCTTTGCGGCCCTGGGTGCTGACGCGGCGATCTCCTGGCTGCGCGGGTTCTGGTCCGGCGACGCGGTAGCCGCAGCGCCGGCTTCCGCCCGCGGCGCTGCCCGACAGCGCAGGAGGGTGTTCGTGCTGGCCGGGTGCGCTGTGCTGGCCGCCGCAGCTGTGGCGTCCCAGCTGCCCTCGACAGCTGCAGCCATCCGCTCCGCCCGAGCCAACTACGCAGAGTCGCCTGACTCGCCCCTGGTGTCCACAGATGAGCTGGCGGTCATCGAACGCCTCCCCGGCGTGGTGCCGGAAGGCTCGGCGATCGCCGTGAACCCTTGGACCGGGGCCGCCCTGGCCTACGCCCTGGCGGATCGGGACACGACAGCCAAGCATGTCCTCACGGCCAACTCCCCCGCCGTGGAAATCCTCAACGCCCAGCTCCGCAACGCTGACACCGTCCCGGCCGTCTGCGACGCCGCCCGGGCCACGCACGTGCACTATGTGCTGGACTTCGGCGTCAAGGAAGTCCACGGCGGCAACCACCGCTTTCCTGGCCTCGAAGATCTCGAGCACTCCAGCGCTGTGAGGCTCGTCCTCGAGCAGGGCGACGCCCGCCTCTACGAATTGACCGCCTGCCCCGGCAGCTAAGCGGCGTCCCCGCAACCGGGCGGGAACGCCGCCGGCTTTCGTTAGGGCAGCGTGGCGATAGCGATCAGCTTCTGCCGGATACCGTCAATCGGCGCCGCGGCGGACGGAACGGCGAGCGAGATGCGCGTGACCTTTGCCCCGTCCACCACCTCGAGCACGTATTCTGTCGAACCGCTGAGCCGGTTCAGCGAATACCATGCACGGCTTCCCACCCCTGACACCTGTTCCGGCGCCATCATGAGCCTGGGGAGCTGCAGCCTCTTGAGGGCCGATTCGTCACCGGCAGTGGTCGTAATCAGCAAGGCATTGCCCGGATCCGCTGCCTGGCCGGCTGGTATTGGCGCCAGCCCGAACGTGCAGCTGACGTCGACGAGGCCGTCCTTCGTTGCGGACTGGCCCGAGGGCGCCTGCAGCTGATCGGCAACCGGACCCAGAACCCCCTTGATCCCCGCAGCTCCGGGCGAACTGCAATCCTCGGGTCGTACCGGCAGCACCGTGCGCCCGTCATGGGTGGTGGGTTCGGTGCCGGGACCGACGGCGGAAGTGCCGGTCGGCGACGGCGGGGGGCTGCCGGCTCCACCGGAGGCGGCCGACTGCCCCGCGCCCGGGGCGCCGGTGCAGGCGGACAGCACCAGGCTGCCCGCCACGAGCAGCAGGAACCGCCAGCTCGTTCCGTTGTGGTTGCTGCTAATTGAAAATGTCATATCCAACCCCCATGACAATCCGGTCGCCCGGGTTTGCCGTCCGCATGAACTGCAGCAGATCGCCGTCGTTCAGTGAAATGCATCCCCAGGTGGGAACGTTGTTCCCGTGCAGGAAGATGGCGAACCCGGCATTCATCACGATAGGCGAGTCCGGCGGCCGGTTGTAGTTGATCACGACGCCCTGGCGGTAGTCCCGCGACGGCCTGGTCGCGTAGTACCACATGTTTTCATCAGGGAAGACGTCGCCGCTGGACTCAAAGTACTTGTTGTAGTTGCCGTTGAGCTGGCCGCCCCAGCGGGAGTAGGGGTTCAGGGTCCGGTAGGCAAGGCTGGTACCGGGGTTGCCGAGGCCGAAAGCTTCGGTCACCGTGAAGCTTCCTGTGGGCGAGTACTTCTGCCAGGTCGGACCCGTGGCATATCCGGGCCCGGCAAAGCCCGATTCACCGACCGAGCCCAAGGCTCCCCACTCGGTGGCATATTGGCCGTTGGACTGCCGGACGCAGGTGATGAAATTGGCGCGGGTCGCCCGGTAGTCCTCGGCGATCGCGAAGGAGACCCGGGACGCGCCCCCGGTGGCGTACTTCACGGTCCCGGCATTGAGGGCCGGGCAGTATCCGGACGTGGCCGGTTTGAACTTCACGCCGTAGCCTGCGATCCACTGGAGTTCGCCGTACTGGAACAGTTGCCTGCAGTTGCCTGCAGCATCACACATCTCACCGGTGGTGGGATAACCCAGGACGCCGTCCTGGGCGTACCGCGAGGTGTAGAACATGCCCAGACCACCCCACACTGCCTCGGTCCCTGCGCCGATCGCAAAGTAGATGGTGCCCCGCTGGAAGGCCTGGGAACAACCGCCGTCGCGCAGGCCGCACCGCTCGCTGCCCACCGGGTAGCCGATGTAACCTGCGCTGCCTCCCATAGCGTCGTAGCGCCCCTGGATGCCGCCCCACACCGGGAACGTTCCGGCTCCGGGGACGAAGTAGATGGTTCCCCGCTGGAACCTCTGCAGGCATGCGCCGCCAGGCAGGCCGCATTGCTCGGGCGCTGCCGGGTAGCCGAGATAGCCGGATGAGCCGCCCAGGTTCTCGTACAGCATGCTGATGCCGCCCCAGATTGGCCACGTGCCGCCGGGTCCGAAGTAGATCAGTCCACGCTGGAAGTGCTGGACGCAGTGACCCGCCGGAACGCCGCATACCTCTGCCTCGAGCGGGTAACCGAGGTATCCGCCGACTCCGCCAAGCCCCTCGTAGCGCATGCTGACGCCGCCCCAGACGGGGTAGGTTCCCACGCCGGGAACATCGTGGAGGGAACCGCCGCGGAACTGCTGCCGGCAACTGTTGGCCGACAGGCCACATTTCTGGTCCTCGCTGGGGTAGGACAGGTTCCCCTGGACGCCGCCGTACTTATTCCAGGCCGCCTCGATGGGCCCGGCCATCAGATGCGCGCCGGTGCCCGGACTCCAGGCGATGGTGCCATGCGCGAACGTCTGAAGGCATCCGCCGGCTGCCAAGCCGCACAGTTGATCCGCGGTGGCGGGACCAACGGCCCCGAGGTCGCCGCCCAGGCGCACATGCTCGACGCCGATGGCGCCCGGAACGGCGAACGCGGCAGCCGCCGCCCCGACCGGCTGGGACGCTTCCGGGCTCGGTGCTGCCGGCGCCGGTGCAGTGGGAGCCGCCGAGACCGACGGCCCCGCCTGCGAGGCGTCAGGCGACGGGGTCGGCGCGGGCGCAGTGGCCGTGGCCGTAGCCGTAGCCGTAGCCGTAGCCGTAGCCACGGGTGCAGTTACTGTTGCCGTTGGCGACGGGCTGGACGTGGGCGCAACGGGCAGCGCTTCCATCGCGGTGTCGGCCGCGGCCGGCCCCTGGACCAGGGTGACGAGGCAGAGTCCGGCGCTCAGCGCCACGGCAATGCTTCTGCCGATGCCGGTTCCTGCGGTGTGGCGCCGACCCCCTGCCCTTCGGCCCATCGGCTTTTTTGGCACCAACGTAGTCATAGATTCTGCTCCCGCATCCCCCGGTACGGGGCACAGCCCCCGTTTCGGGCCCATCCTATGCGATGGCCGCCCGCTGCTGCATTTCACACGCCGCTATGCGACTGCCGATCTGCGACGGAGCTCGTCGACGACGTCGTGCACTTCCGCGTCCATCACGATTTTGCCGTGTTCGAGCAGCACTCCCCGCTCGCACACTGTCGCCACCAGATCGAGGTCGTGGCTGACCACAAAAAGGGTCTTGCCCTTGTCCGCCAACTCCTTGATCTTGGCGATGCACTTTCGCTGGAAGGGCTCGTCGCCCACAGCCAGGATCTCGTCGATCAGGAAGACTTCGGGGTCGGTGTGGACGGCAATGGAGAACGCCAGCCGCAGGTACATTCCCGAGGAGTAGAACTTCACCTCGGTGTCGATGAATTCCCCGATCTCCGAAAACTCGACGATGGAATCGAACATCTCATCAATCTGCTTCTCGGACATGCCGAGGATGGCGCCATTGAGGTAGACATTGTCCCGGCCGCTGAGATCGTGGTGGAACCCTGCGCCGACCTCGATGAGGCCGGCAACGCGCCCGCGGGTCCGTACCGTGCCGCCGTCGGGCTGCAGCACCCCGGAAATCAATTTCAACAGCGTCGACTTGCCGGAACCGTTCAGGCCCAGGAGTGCGACGGTTTCACCCTGCTTGACCTCAAGCGACACTTCGTTCAAGGCCAGGAATTTCTTGGACAGGTCGCCTTTGCGGCCTTTCACCAGCCAGACCAGGGCTTCTTTCAGCGAGCGGGTGTGGCGCAGCACAAACTGTTTCCGGACGTCGATGCAGCTGATGGCGACGTGCCCGTGCGGGGTCATCTCAAAGCTCCTGGGCAAAGTGGATTGAAAGTCGGCGGAACGTCAGCTGTCCGAGGAAAAGCACCGCGAGGGTGGTGAGCAGTGAAACCGGAAGCCAGAGCGTGAACAGGTCGGGAGGCAGGGTGCCGGAAACCATCTGGTCCGCCTTCAGGGTCGGTTCCCAGAAAGCCCAGTGGAAAACCTCGACCGCGGTCGTCATCGGGTTCAGCTGGTACAGCCAGTACCAGGGGCCCATAACGCGCTCGACCATCGACCAGACGTACAGCACCGGCGACGCCCAGGTGACCACCATAACGATCATGTCGACGATGTTCTCCGAATCGCGGAAGTACACGTTGACGGCACCGAACATGAGCCCCAGGCCCGTGGCGAGCACGGAAACCATGAGGAAGATCAGCACCACCGCGGCCAACTGCAGGACCGAGGGAGTCCATCCGACCAGCAGGCAGGCCGCGATCAGCACCACCAACTGCGGCAGGAAGTGCGCCGCCGAGACCCACACCGTTGCCACGGGAAAAAGCTCACGGGGCAGATAGATCTTCCGGATCAGATCGCGGTTGTCGACGATGGACCGGGTGGAGTTGGACAACGACTCCGTGAAGAAGTTCACCAGCACAATGCCCGCGAAGAGGTAGATCGCGTAATTGGGCGTGCCGTGCTCAAGGTTCAGGAAGATGCCCAGTGCGATGAAGTAAATCAGGAACTGCATCAGCGGCTTCACGTACGACCACAGCAGCCCCAGCACCGAACCGCGATAGCGGATCTTGATTTCCTTGCGCACCAGCAGCTTCAGGAGGAAGCGGTCGCCATAGACATCAAGCAGTCCACGCCCGCTGCCGGGCTTTACCAGCTGGTCGTTCTGACCGGCCATCTAGCGGCCGTCCCTGGCGTCGGCATCGAACGTTTTCTTCCACGCGGCCATCGACGTGATGTCCGGGACGGCGGCACGGTACTGCTCGGCCAGTTTGTCCCATTCACGGAAGAGGCGCAGGTGCAGCCGGGAGGCTTCCGATAGCATCGATTTGAGCTTCTGGGGGTCGCGGCGGTACCAGGACGCCCCCGTGCCCTCGGCGTTGGAAACTACGACACTGTCGTAGTGGGCAAGCCTGAACCAGCGGTTGTCACGGTGGGCCAAGAAGCCTTGGGGGCGTTCCGCGCTCTCCGGTGCGGGCGCCTTGACGAGCTGGCGCGCCACGGTCTTGATGCCCCAGGGCACGAGGTCCTTCTTGCGCGGCATGCCGATCGGGGCGCCTCCCATGGGGCCCCGGCCAAGCTTGGGCGCCGGGAAGTCATCGACGTCGTCCTTGAGTTGCGCGTCCGTGTACTGGGACTTGAGCGCGTTGATCTCCGGAAGCCGCGTTGCCAGCACCTCGTGCAGATCACCGGGTCCCTTGAGGAGGTCTTTCATGGCCTCGATGCGTCCGTGCTCGGTGAAGTACTGCATGGAGACCAGGTGCTTGACGTCGGCCTGGACAGATTCCCGCAAGACACGGCCGCCCTTGGGATACGGGCTGTGAATGAGGGTCGTGATGAGCCTGTTCCGTTCGTGGAAGTAGGACTGCCAGCCGACCATGTCGTCCTTGTCCGCCCACGAGACGTGCCACACGGCGGCGCCGGGCAGCGACACGGTGGCGAAGCCCGCTTCCCGGGCGCGGAGGCCGTATTCGGCGTCGTCCCACTTGATGAACAGCGGCAGGGACAGCCCAATTTCCTTGATCACCTTTGTGGGGACGAGGCACATCCACCAGCCGTTGTAGTCGACGTCCACGCGGCGGTGCAGCCACGCAGTCTGCCGGAGGTTGGCGACGCTGAAGTCGTGGCGGAGCTCCATGTCCGCGTGAGGCTGCGCCGGCACGAACCGGTACGGGTCCACGACCTCGCCGAAAGTGTGCAGGACACTGCGGCTGTATAGGTCGAACATGTGCCCGCCAATGATGGTGGGCTTGCGGCAGTAATCGGCGAAGGTCAGCAGACGGACGATGCTTTCGGGCTCGACGACGATGTCGTCGTCGAGCAGGAGTACGTAGTCGCTGCCGTTCTCGACGGCCTCATACATGCCGCGGGCGAAGCCGCCGGATCCGCCGAGGTTGGCCTGGTTGATGACGCGCAGCTTGCCGCCCAGCGCGTCCCTGACATCCGCAAACCCGTCCTGGTCCTCGACCTTCTGTGTCCCCTGGTCCACAATCAGGATCTCCTTGACGTCGGTGAGGACGTCAAGGTTTTCGGAGAGGATCCGTGCGTTGTTGAGGCAGAAATCCGGCTTGTTCATCGTGGTGATTTCCAGTGTCACCTCGCCGCGGCCCCCGACGCGCTCCTGTGTTTCCCACTGGGCGGATTCCAGTACCAGGTCGGTTGAGCTGGCGGACAGGTCGAACCAGTACCACCCGCCGTCGCCGAACGGCTTGAGGGTCAGCTCAAAAACCGATGTCGTTTCGCCGTCGACGTGCCGGCCGTCGACGCGCTGCACGGAACCCCGGGCGTTGGACTTGTAGACCGTCACGGCACCTGTGCCGGTGGTCCGGATTACGAGGCGGATATCGCGGACGGAGGTCCACCGCCGCCAGTAGCTGGCCGGGAAGGCATTGAAATACGTGCCAAAGGAGAGCTGCTCGCCGGAACGCACCCGCATGGAATGCCGGCTGAGTATGTCCTCGAAGTGCGCCTCGCCGCCGCCGGAGCTGAACATCTGCAGCTTGTCCTCGGGCAGTTTGGGCGAACGGGCAAGCTCGTCGTTCTCCCGCAGGCGGATGCCGCTGGCCGGCCCCGCATCCACGTACAACGGGATCGTGTCAGTCTGATCGTCCGGGGGCAGGATGACCCGCTGAATCCGGGCCCACTCGGTCGTTACGTCGGCGCCGTTCATGCGTCCACTCCCCCGCTTTCAATCGTGGCGCCGCTTTCGAAGTGCGGGCGGATCTTGTTCTCAAACATGGTCAGGGCGGATCCGATGGCCATATGCATGTCCAGGTACTTGTAGGTGCCGAGGCGTCCGCCGAAGAGGACGTCGCGCTCGGCGGCCGCGAGGTCGCGGTACTTGAGCAGGCGTTCGCGGTCCGCGGGGGTGTTGATCGGGTAGTAGGGCTCGTCGCCCTTCTCGGCCGCGCGCGAGAACTCGCGCATGATGACGGTCTTTTCCGTCTGGTAGTCGCGCTCGGGGTGGAAGTGGCGCGGCTCGATGATCCGGGTGTAGGCGACGTCGTCGTCGTTGTAGTTCACCACCGAGGTGCCCTGGAAGTCCCCGACGTCGAGCACTTCTTCCTCGAAGTCGATGGTGCGCCAGGAGAGGTCACCCTCGGCGTAGTCGAAGTAGCGGTCCACCGGTCCGGTGTAGACGACGGGGATGGTGCCGACGACCTTGTTCTTGCTGTACTCGTGCGACTCGTCGAAGAAGTCGGTGTTGAGCCGGACCTCGATGTTCGGGTGCTCGGCCATCTTCTCGATCCACGCGGTGTAGCCGTTGGTCGGCAGGCCCTCGTACTTGTCGTTGAAGTAGCGGTTGTCGTAGTTGTAGCGCACCGGGAGCCGGGAGATGATGCCGGCGGGCAGGTCCTTGGGATCCGTCTGCCACTGCTTGCCGGTGTAGTGCTTGATGAACGCCTCGTAGAGCGGCCGGCCGATGAGCTGGATGCCCTTGTCGTTGAGGTTCTGCGGATCGGTGCCCGCCAGTTCGCCGGCCTGTTCCTTGATCAGCTCCTGGGCCTGGCCGGGGGTCAGGTTCGCGCGGAAGAACTGGTTGATGGTGGCCAGGTTAATAGGCAGGGAGTAGACCTCGCCCTTGTGGACGCCGTAGACCTTGTGCACGTAGTTGGTGAACGTCGTGAAGCGGTTGACGTACTCCCACACGCGGTCGTTCGAGGTGTGGAAAAGGTGCGCGCCGTACCGGTGGACTTCGATCCCGGTCTGCGCCTCCTTTTCGCTGTAGGCATTGCCGCCGATGTGGTGGCGGCGGTCGATGACGACGACCTTCAAGCCCAGCTCGGTGGCGGCCTGTTCTGCGATTGTCAGGCCGAAAAAGCCCGACCCTACGATAACGAGGTCAGCGGTCACAAACTCTCCTGGTTCGAATGTGGGCAGCGCAACGTTGTGCATTGTCTGCTGCTCTAGCCTACCCGAGACACAGTGTGAACCGGCGAATCGGGGGCCGCCGCAGCACGCCGCCCAGGCCCGCCAAAGTTGTCCACATGGCGGGATTCCCGCAGGCCAGGTCCGGATTGCGCGGCCTAGCGTTGACTGCATCGCCCGCGAGAAAGGACCCCAGGCGATGCTCCTGCACTGCACTCTTGTCGGGCAGCCGGGCTCGGTCGTGGCGGAGCCGGTGGAGCTCTCCGTCGCGGCTCCCCTTGGCTGCCCCGGCGCCGTCCTCCAGGACGTGATCTCCCAAAGGTTCGGCACGGACCGGCTGAGCGTCGCGGGACGCCCGCTGGCCGCCCTCACGGCAGGCACGGCCCCGCTGGTGAACGGGGCGGTGCTCGTTGACGGCTGGCCCGGGGGTCCGCGGCCGGCGGTGCCGCCCCGGGGAAGGTCCCTCGAGCAGCCCCGTGCGCCGCTGCTGCTGGCCGTCCTAAGCGGGCCGGGCGCCGGGACCGTGCTGCCGCTGCGCCGCGGCCGCTACCGGATCGGCCGGAGCGCAACGGAAGTGGCCATTCCGGACGCAGACCTATCCCGGGAACACGCGCGGTTGGACGTTTCGGACGCGGGGATCACCGTGACCGACCTGGGCAGCGCCAACGGGACCTGGATCGGCGGCCTGGAGGTGCGCTCCGCGCCGGTGTCCACCGACAGCGTCATCGGCTGCGGGAACTCGACGCTGGCCGTCCTCTTCCGCGGGTCCGGTCCGGGGTTGTCCGGTCCGGGGTTGTCCGGTCCGGGCGCGCCGGGGCTGGCTCGCGCGGGCGAGGACACGACGGAGCCGCTGAGCGTTCCGGCCCCGGGCTTCGCCGGCCCCCGGACGCTCCTGCTGCTGGCCGCCCTCCTGCCCCTCGCCGCGGGAGTCGCCCTGGCCGTCGCTACCGGGATGTGGATGTTCCTGGCGTTCACCGCGGTCTCGGCCGTCCCGGTCCTGCTGCCAGTTCTGGCCGGCCGCCGGCAACGCCGCGAGTTGGACGCCGCTGTGGCGGCAGCGGTCGTCCAGGACGGTGAACGACGGCGGCGGGCCGCCCCGTCCGCGGCCGATCTGGTGCTCCGCGCGGCACACCCGGGCCCGGCGGAGGCCGGAGCCCGGTCGGGATCCGCTGGCACCGAGGACGGTCCGGTGTGGCTGCGGCTCGGGCTGGCCGCACAGGCCGCGAACATCCGTCTCGAACCGGCCCAGCCCGGTTTCCGTGCCCCGCCCGCCGGTCCCCTGCCGCTGGTCCTGGACCCCTCAGCGCCCACCCGGCTCTCCGGGCCCGCGCCGGCCGTGGCCGGACTGGTCCGATACTTCGTTATGCAGCTCGCCGGCTACCCCCGCGCCTGCCGCACCCGGGTTCACCTTCATGGGCCGGCCCGGTCGCTCCCGCTCGCCGCGCGCTTCCTGCCGCGGGTTTCACTCTCGTCCAACGCGGCGGTCACCGCCGCGCTGGTCACGGCCGGTCCCGGCGCGGGCTGCGACAGGGGCGTGCTGATCGTGCTGCCCGGCGCCGGAACCAAGGCCGCGGAGGCGGCCGCGGCCGAAGCGCAGCGGCTCGGCTGGCAGGTGATTGTTGGTTCCGAGGCCGCCGACCCCGGTCCGGGCCAGGCTGTCGCCCTCGGCGGAGGCACCGGCCGGCTCACGCACGGCACCGACGGTACCGACTTCGTGCCCGATCTGGTGCCGGAGCGGGTTTTTGACCGTTTCTGCCGCCAGCTCGGGGGCATCGGCGGAGCGGCGCCGGGGCCGTCCTCCGTGCCGTTGTCCTGTTCGCTGGAGCAGCTCCTGGGGCTGTCAGACGCGCAGGTGGCGCGCCGCTGGGCAGCGGACCGCGAACCCCAAGGGCGGCAGCCGGGACTGTCCGTCCCGGTCGGCCGTGGTGCGGCCGGGACTGCGCGGATCGATCTGCTTGCCGACGGCCCGCATCTGCTGGTGGCCGGTACAACCGGGGCCGGCAAATCGGAGTTCCTGCGCAGCCTCGTGACCGCGCTCGCCGCGTGCTACCCGCCGGACCGGGTCAACCTGCTGTTTGTGGACTTCAAGGGCGGCTCAAGCCTGGGACCCCTGACCGGACTGCCGCAATGCGTCGGGCTCCTCACCGACCTGGACGGCTACGAGGTGGACCGGACGCTGGCCTCCCTTCGGGCCGAAGTCCGCCGCCGCGAGGAATTGCTGGCGGCCGCCGGCGTCCCCGACCTTTCGTCTTACCCGGCGCCCGCCCCGGAGTTCCCGGCGCTCCCCCGCCTGGTCCTGGTGATAGATGAATTCCGGATGCTGGTGGAGGATGCCCCGGAGGCGCTGAGGGAATTGATGCGCATCGCGGTGATCGGCCGATCCCTCGGCATCCACCTGGTCATGGCGACCCAGCGGCCGCAGGGGGCACTTACCGCGGATATCCGGGCCAATGTCACCAGTAGCGTCGTGCTGCGGGTCCAGTCCGAGCTCGAATCCGCCGACATCATCAACTCCGGGCTCGCCGCCGCCATCCCGATCGGGAACCCCGGGCGCGCCTATCTGGTGCGCGGCGGCGGGGTGGCGGAAGAGTTCCAGACGGCGACCCTCGCCGCGGTGCCGTCGGTGCCGCCGGACGTCACCGTGACCGCGCATCCGGCCGAGGCGTTGCTCGACCGGATGCCGGATGAGCTGCCACTGACCGGGGAGCTGCCGGCCGGCCCCGGCCCGGGGGCGGGGCCGTCAGAGGCCGCCGAGAGTTTCGCGGCACGCCTGGCGACGTTGTGGCACCGTCAGGGCGGCACCCCGGCACGGAGGCCGGTCGCGGATCCGCTTCCGCCGGCCCCGGCGCTCCCCTGCCCTGCTGCACGCGCCGAGGCAGGCCCGGACACCGACGCCGGCAACCGTGCA
The DNA here is from genome assembly GCF_059739345.1 of Arthrobacter sp. SlRoot2-15. Classification (NCBI taxonomy): domain Bacteria; kingdom Bacillati; phylum Actinomycetota; class Actinomycetes; order Micrococcales; family Micrococcaceae; genus Arthrobacter; species Arthrobacter sp. SlRoot2-15. The sequence goes on along the minus strand of NZ_AP046058.1, from coordinate 2,960,237 downwards.
GGCCGCGCGGTCCTGCTGGGCCTGGTGGACCTGCCTGAACAGCAGGAGGTCCGCCGGTTCGGCTGGAGTCCCGACCTCCACGGCCATCTTGCCCTGGTCGGTGGAACGCAGGGCGGGGCGCACAACGGGGGCGCCGAGGTGTTGCTGCTGGCCCTGGACCAGCTGGCGGACTCCGATGCCGAGTCGCATCTCTACCTGCTCGACGGGGACGGCGCCCTGGCCGGCGCGGCCGGCTTTCCCCGGGTGGGCGCCTGGGCCGGCCCGCAGGAGCCGCGCCGGGCGGCCCGGGTGCTGGCCCGGGTCGCGGAGGACATGACCGCGCGGCTTGCTGCGCCGCGCTCGCTGAAGCCTCCCCCGCTGGTGCTGGTGCTGCACAACTGGGGGTCGTGGGTTTCAGCGTTCCGTTCCGGTCCGGTGGCGTGGGCCGAGGACCTCGCCGCGGACCTCGTCCGGGACGGTTCCAAGGCGGGCATCACCGTGCTCCTTTCCGGCGAGCGCGAGCTCGTGACCGCACGGTTCTTCGCGGCGGTCCCCAACCGGATCTACTTTCCGGCCGGTTCTACGGAGGAGGGCAGGCTGGCCTGGCCGCGGCTTCCGCGGCTGCCGGCCGTCCCGGGCCGGGTGGTCGTCTCGGGGGAAATCGTCGACGACGGCGGGCGGCCGGGCGGAGCCGCCGTGCAGGTGCCCCGGGCGGCACAGCTCTATGCGCGGCCCGCGGAGGACCCCGGCGCTGCGCAGCCACGCCGCAACCCGGGCCGCAGCGTGCGGACCCAGCCCTTCCGAGTGGAGGCGCTTCCGGCCGTGGTGACAGCGGAAGAGGTCATGTCCCGGCTCGGTCCAGCGCGGGACGCGGATGCACTGCTCTGGATCGGAGTGGGTGGTGATGAGTTACAACCCGTCGGGGTGCCGGTCCCGCCCGGCAGTGTCGTCGCCGTCCTCGGCGGCCCCGGGTCGGGCAAAAGCACCCTGCTGAGCGCCCTGCCCCGGCTGAACCCGTCCCGGACCTGGCTGCGGCCCGCGGCCGGATCCGGGCGGGAAGGCTACTGGCCCGGCATCCAGGCCCGGGCCGACGCCGGCGGGCTCGACCGCGCCGCGATCATCCTCGCCGATGACGCGGACCTCGGTGGCCCGGAGACGAATGCCGTGCTGTTCGAGCTCTGCGGCCGGGGTTGGACGGTGGTCTTCACCGCCGGATTCGGCCCCGCGCTGCAGCAGCGTGTGCCGCTGGCGTTCCAGGCCCGAACCCACGGCACCGGGATCCTGCTCTGCCCCCGGAGCCTGATGGACGGGGACCTCTTCGGCGTCCGCTTCGAAACGGAGCTCCATCCGCCGGCCGGGCGCGCTGTGGTGATCACGGGAGGACGGGCCGCTGCCGTGCAGTTGGCGGTGGATCCGGGGCGGCCGCCGTGACCAGCGGCCATGCAGCGGCCTGGCAGCGGCCTGGCGGCCGCCCTGCACCCATCCAGGCAATGCCTTCCCTACAAGGCCGGTGGCGCTCCGCCGGCCCTGGACGCAAAGGCGATGACGCGCTTGTCGAACAGCAGCACAATGGCGACGGCGGCCGGCAGCAGCATCGCCAGGCCTGCCAGGGGGTAGCCTCCGGTCAGGGTGGGAAAGCCGATGGTGAGCATAAAGAGCTGAGCCACCAGGGCCCCGGCGCGCGGCCAGCGGTACCCGCGGAACAAGAAATGGCCCACGGCGAAGAGCCAGGCCGAGAAAGCCAGGAGCAGGCCCAGGGTAAAGACCGCACCCCAAAAGGACAGCACGGGCGCCCCGGTGAGCAGCTGGAATCCGTACCAGCCGGCGGCCACCAGCAGCGCTGTGGCCTCCAGGGCGGCGACGACGGCGATGACAGTGATTCCGGCGGGTCTGGCCGCCGGGCCGGGCCCGGGTCCGCCGGCCTGGTTCTCAGCGGGATCAGCGGGGTTCTCAGGGGGTCTTGACACACTGGCACACTACCGGACATAGTCGAACAGAAGTGGGGGCTCCGCCAGTCAATGTGATGCATCGCTCACAATTTGGCGGCATTTGTACCGCAAATACCCCTTGTTTACACAGCGTTAACATGACACGCTTAATCCAGATGACCGAGGGGGCCCACAGGGCCCTTTTCTTATGAGGCCTCAAGTGAATAATTTCACAAGAGGCATTTAACGAATTCCCAGGAATGGAGTTACTGATCAGCATGGATTGGCGTAACCGCGCAGCGTGCCTTGACAAGGACCCGGAGCTGTTCTTCCCCGTCGGAAACACCGGCCCTGCCCTCCTGCAGATCGAGGAAGCCAAGAGCGTCTGCCGGCGCTGCCCCGTAGTGGACACCTGCCTCCAGTGGGCCCTCGAGTCCGGCCAGGACGCCGGCGTCTGGGGCGGCATGAGCGAGGACGAACGCCGTGCCCTGAAGCGCCGCGCAGCCCGCGCCCGCCGCACCTCCTGATTTTTACGCCGGGCGACCGGCACACGATGGCCTCGGACCCACCGGTCCGGGGCCATCGCGCGTTAAGCCGTGCGTTGGGCTCCGCCCGCACGGCAGAACGGCCGCGTCCTAACGCGGGGCGAGGCTCAGGACGACCTGCACCGCGGTGCCGCCGCCGTCCCGCGGTTTCCACTGGATGCTTCCGCCGAGTTCGCTGGTGACAAGGGTCCGCACGATCTGCAGCCCCAGGCCTTCCGTATAGGACCCGGCTGGAAGTCCGACGCCGTCGTCCGCGACGGTGACGGTCAGCAATTCGTCCCCGTCCTCGCTTTCGGAGCGGTCGGCGAGCAGCCAGACGGTTCCGGCCCTGCCTTCGAGCCCGTGTTCGACGGCGTTGGTCACGAGTTCGTTGATCACCAGGGCCAGCGGGGTGGCGAAGTCGCTTGGCAGTTCCCCGAACAGGCCGGACCGCTGGGTCCGCACCTGCTGCGAGGGCGAGGCGACCTCCGCTGACAGGCGGAACTGGCGCCCGATCAGCTCGTCGAAATCGACGCTCTGGGTCAGGCCCTGCGAGAGGGTCTCGTGGACCAGGGCAATCGTGGCGACCCGGCGCATGGCTTGTTCGAGCCCCTGCTTGGCCTCGTCGCTGACCATCCGGCGGGACTGCATGCGCAACAGCGCGGCGACGGTCTGCAGGTTGTTTTTGACCCGGTGGTGGATCTCCCGGATGGTCGCATCCTTCGTGACGAGTTCCATCTCGCGGCGGCGCAGTTCCGAGACGTCGCGGCACAGCACGAGCGCCCCGAAACGTTGCTGTTCGTCCCGCAGCGGGATCGCCCGCAGGGACAGGCTCACCCCGCGGGACTCGATCTCGCTGCGCCACGGCATGCGCCCGGTGACCACGAGCGGCAGGGTCTCGTCCACCATCCGCCGGTCCCGCAGCAGGCCCGCGGTGACCTCGGCCAGCGACCGGCCCTCGAGGGACTCGCCGTCGCCGAGCCGGCGGAACGCGGACACGCCGTTGGGGCTCGCGTATTGCACGATGCCCTCGGCGTCGAGCCGGATCAGGCCGTCCCCGACGCGCGGCGCGCCGCGGCGCGATCCGGTGGGTGAGGCAAAGTCCGGCCAGAGGCCCAGCGTCCCCATCCGCAGCAGATCGTAGGCGCACTGCCGGTACGTCAGTTCCAGCCGGGACGGCATCCGGGAGCTGGAGAGGTCCATGTGCGAGGTCACGATCGCCAGCGTCCGCCCGTTGCGCACCATCGGCACGGCCTCGACCCGCATGGCCGTGTCGCTGCTCCAGTTGGTCTCGTTGGAGCGTTCGATCGTGCGGCTCTCCCAGGCCTTGTCGACGAGGCGCTTCAAATCCGAGCGGATCCCCTCCCCCACAAAGTCGGCGTGGAACACCGTGTGCGTGGTGGAGGGGCGGACGTGCGCCAGTGCCACATAGCCGAGCTCGGGGTGCGGGAACCACAAGGCGAGGTCGGCAAACGCGAGGTCGGCGACCATCTGCCAGTCCCCCACGAGCAGGTGCAGCCACTCGGCATCCCCCGGCCCGAAATCAGCATGCTCCCTGATAGGGTCCGTAAAGATTGCCACTGCACCTCCATTTGCGACGCCGGGGCCGGCAGGCCCTAGCGTCGGACGATTGACCTCAAGAGCCTCAATGCTACCGAGAGTGAGGGCATGTCATCGGCCTCGAGCGCGTTCACCTCGTCAAACATGCTCTTGGCCCGCCCCAGCTGCTCGACGTTCTGGCTTTCCCAGGCCACCAGGCGTTCCTCCGCCGGCAGGTCCGACGGCGTTGCCTCCAGCACCGCCGTCGTCATATCCGAGACGGTCGAGTACAGGTCATCGCGCAGGGCCGCGCGGGCCAGCGCCTGCCAGCGGTCCTTCCTCGGCAGCTTGGTGATGCGCTCAAGCAGGGAATCGGCGTGGAAGCGGTTGAAGACCGTGTAGTAGACGTGCGCGATGTTCTCCACCGGCTCGGGGCTGACGTGCACGATCTTGGCGATGTCCAGGAGCACAAAGCTCTCGAACAGCTCCGCCCAGCGGTGCGCCAGGTCCTCGGGCAGCTCCCAGCTCCGGGCCTTCTCCAGCCACTGCGCCACCCGCTCGCGGTCATCGCCGCGCAGGTACTCCAGCAGCCGCGCCCGCATCGGGTCCATCAGCGGCTTGAACTCGGCCACGATCTCGGCGATCGGGCGCGCGGCGTTGCCCTGGCTGAGGACCCACCGCACGGCACGGTCCAGGAGCCGGCGGATGTCCAAGTGGACAGTGCTCCAGTGCTCGGTCGGGAACGACGCCGGCAGCTCGTTGAGCTCGGCGACCATGATGTCGAGTTCGTAGACCTCGCGAAGGGCCACAAACGCCTTCGCGACGGCGGCCTCGGTGGCCGAGGTCTCCTCCATGGCCCGGAACGCGAAAGTGATGCCGCCCATGTTGATCATGTCATTCGCGACCACCGTAGCAATGATTTCCCGGCGCAGCGGGTGGCTGTCCAGTTCGGCGTCGAACCGTTCCCGCAACTGCTTCGGGAAGTAGGCGCGGAGCGTCTCGCGGAACCACGGGTCCTCCGCGAGATTGCTGTCGCGCAGCGCCGAGGCCAGTTCGATCTTGGCGTAGGCGGCCAGCACGGAGAGCTCCGGCGAGGTCAGCCCCTGGCCCTGTTCGAGCCGCTCACGCAGCGTCTCGGTGGTGGGCAGGGCTTCCAGCTCGCGCTTGAGGTCGGCGGACTTCTCCAGCCAGTCCATCAGCCGCTCGTAGCTGGGGCTCCATTCGGAAACCCGCATCCGGTCGTTGAGCAGCAGGATGTTCTGGTCGATGTTGTCCTCGAGCACCAGGCGGCCCACTTCCTCGGTCATCGAGGAGAGGAACCCGGCCCGTTCGGCCGGATCGAGTTTGCCGGCGGCCACCATGCGGTCCACGAAGATCTTGATGTTGACCTCGTGGTCGGAGCAGTCCACGCCGGCCGAGTTGTCGATGGCGTCGGTGTTGAGGATGACGCCCTGCAGCGCGGCCTCGATCCGCCCGCGCTGGGTCATGCCCAGGTTTCCGCCTTCGCCGACCACCTTCACCCGCAGTTCGCGGCCGTCGACGCGGATGGCGTCGTTGGCCTTGTCGCCGACCGCGGCGTTGGTCTCGGTGGAGGCCTTGACGTAGGTGCCGATGCCGCCGTTGTAGAGCAGGTCGGCCGGGGCCAGCAGGATCGCGCGGAGCAGTTCCGGCGGGCTGAGCTGGGTGGTGCCTTCCGGCAGCCCGAGCGCGGCCTGGACCTGCGTGGACACCGGGATGGACTTGGCCTGGCGGGCGAACACGCCGCCGCCCTCGCTGATCAGCGACTTGTCGTAGTCGTCCCAGGAGGAGCGGGGCAGCTCGAAGAGCCGCTGCCGTTCCGTGAAGGACGCGGCCTCGTCCGGGTTCGGATCGAGGAAGATGTGGCGGTGGTCGAAGGCCGCGAGCAGCCGGATGTGCTTCGAGAGCAGCATGCCGTTGCCGAAGACGTCCCCGGACATGTCGCCGACGCCGACGACGGTGAACGGCTCGGCCTGGGTGTCCAGGTCCAGCTCGCTGAAGTGGCGTTTGACCGATTCCCAGGCGCCACGGGCGGTGATGCCCATGGCCTTGTGGTCATAGCCCACGGAGCCGCCGGAGGCGAACGCGTCGCCGAGCCAGAAGCCGTATTCGGCGGCGAGGCCGTTGGCGATGTCGGAGAACGAGGCCGTTCCCTTGTCTGCAGCGACCACGAGGTAGGAATCGTCGTCGTCGTGCCGGACGACGTCGGCGGGCGGCACCCGCGTCTCGCCCTCCGGCGTGGTGACGAGGTTGTCGGTGATGTCGAGCAGGCCGCGGATGAAGGTCTTGTAGCTCTCCACGCCCTCGGCCATCCAGGCGCCGCGGTCCGCCGCGGGATCCGGAAGCTGCTTGGCGTAGAAGCCGCCCTTGGCGCCGGTGGGCACGATCACGGCGTTTTTCACGGTCTGCGCCTTGACCAGGCCGAGGATTTCGGTGCGGAAGTCTTCGCGCCGGTCCGACCAGCGCAGCCCGCCGCGGGCCACCTTGCCGAAGCGCAGGTGCACGCCCTCGACCCGGGGCGAGTAGACCCAGATCTCGAACATCGGCCGCGGGAAGGGCAGGCCGTCAATGCCGGAGGGGTCCAGTTTGAAGCTGAGGTGCGTCTTGTCCTGGTAGAAGTTGGTCCGGAGCGTGGCCTGGATCAGGTTCTTGAAGGTGCGCAGCACCCGGTCGGCGTCGAGCGTGGCGACCTGCTCGATCGCGGCGTCCAGGCTGGTGCGGACGCTGTCCTGGCGCTCTGCGCGTTCCGCGGCGGGCAGGGCGGGGTCGAAGCGGGCGGCGAAGAGGGCGGTCAGCCCGCGGGTCACGTCCGGGTTGGCCAGCAGCGTGTCCGCCATGAATTCGAAGGAGTTGGTGTTGCCCATCTGGCGCATGTACTTGGCGTAGGCGCGCAGCACGACCACCTGGCGCCAGGCCATGCCTTCACGCAGCACCAGCCGGTCGAAGCTGTCCGATTCCACGGCGCCGGAGACGGCCGCGCCGAACGACTCGCCGAGCAGGGAGCCGGTGCCCAGCGGGTCCACCCCGGCCGGGTACTTCAGGCCAAGGTCGTAGAGGAAAAAGTCGCGGTGGCCGGCCGTCTCGATCTCGAAGGGCCGTTCGTCCAGGACCTCGAGGCCGAGGTTGTGGAAGTACGGCAGGATCTGGCTCAGGCTCTTGGGCTCGAGCATGTACAGCTTGACGCGGGCGTCCTCCTCAAGGGTGGCCCCGGCGCCGTCGGGCAGGTAGACGTGCACGCCGGGCCGCTCCTCGCGGGTCCCGCCGGCTGGCTCGCCGGCGCGCTCGGCGGCGGCGCCGTACTTCTCAAAGCGGGCGATGTCCTCGAGGGCGTCCTCGACTTCGTAGTCCACCCGGTAGCTGGCGGGGAAGGCCTCGGCCCACTCGGCGGCGAGTTCCTTGGCGCCGTTCTCGCCGTCGGCGCCGGCCCGCGCGCGGAGCACCTCGGCGATGCCTTCGCTCCAGGAGCGGGCGGCCCGCACCAGGCGCTTCTCCAGCTCGTCGCTGTTGACGTGGCTGACGTCGGCGTCCTTGGGCAGCCGGATCCGGAAGAAGAGCCGGGCGAGGGCGGATTCCGTCATCCGCGCCTCGTAGTCGATCGAGACGGCGTCGAAGGTCTCCCGCAGTTCCTGCTCGATCCGCAGCCGCACGTTGGTGGTGTACCGGTCACGGGGCAGGTAGACGAGGGCGGACATAAAGCGGCCGTAAATGTCCGGGCGGAGGAACAGCCGGGTCCGGCGGCGTTCCTGCAGCCGCTGGATGCCGGTGGCAATGGCGGCCAGGTCGGGGACTTCGATCTGGAAGAGCTCGTCGCGCGGGTAGGTTTCAAGGATGCCCAGCAGGTCCTTGCCGGAGTGCGAGTCCGGCGGGAAGCCGGCGTCCCGCAGCACGGCGTCGACCTTCTCACGCACCACCGGGATGTCCCGGACCGAGGCGGCGTAGGCCGTGGTGGCGAACAGGCCGATGAAGCGCCGCTCGCCGTTGACGTTGCCGGCGGCATCGAAGCTCTTGACGCCGATGTAGTCCAGGTACGCCGAGCGGTGCACCGTGGAACGGGAGTTGGCCTTGGTGATCACCAGGGCACTCTTCTCGCGCGCCTTCTTGCGGCCCGTCTCGGTCAGGTGCTGGATCTGGTGGCGGCTGTCGCCGGCGTCGCGCAGCAGGCCGAGGCCGCTGTCCTCCCGCAGTTCCAGCACGTCCTCGCCGGAGTCGTTCCGCAGGTCGTATTCGCGGTACCCGAGGAAGGTGAAGTTCCCGTCATCCAGCCAGCGGAGCAGGTCCTGGGCCTGGCGGATTTCTGCGATCGGGGCGGCGTTGGCCACGTGGTCGAGGCCATCGGAAATCTCGTGGGCCTTGTGGCGCATCTTCGGCCAGTCCTCGACGGCGGCGCGGACGTCGCCGAGGACCCTGGTGAGGCCCTCGATCAGCTGCTGGCGCTTGGTGTCGTCGACCCTGTCGATTTCGACCGCGATCCACGACTCCATGTGCGAGGCGTTGTCGCCCTCGGCGATCAGGTGCGAGAGGTTCGGCATCGCCGCAGTGTCGCCGCTGGAGATACCCAGGTGCGAGGGAACCCGCGAGACCTTGACCAGGGCGCCGCTGGCGCGGTTGCGGGTGACGACAAAGAGCGGGTGGATCACGAGGCGGATCGGGGACTTCTGCCGGACGAGTTCGGCGTTGACGGAGTCCACCAGGAACGGCATGTCGTCGGTGACGATGTAGACGACGCTGGACTCGGCCTCATCGGCGATCGCGATGTTCGCGACGCCGGGCTGCCGGGTGGCGGCCGTCGCCAGGTGTGCCTGCGACCGCGCGGTAAGGACGTCCTCCCCGTAGGCGCGGGCGTCCTCCTCGGCGAGGTGTTCGTAGTAGTCCGCGAAGTACCCAACACCTGCACCGATCGAAACGGGCTGATCCTCCACGCTGGACCCAGACGACATCGACAAACGCCTCCATCAAAAAAGTTCATGGCCGCACCGTTGCGGCCCTCATGGCGAGCCTAGTCTTTTGACAGCCGCTTTGCTGTGGGAGAAAGGACAGAGGATTTGCGATTTCGCTGGACGGGTGCACAAACGAGTGAGGTGAGGGCCTGTCGGAGGCCCGAGTCGGGGGCGCACTCGAGCAGCAGCGAACCGGCCAGCAGTGCGGCGTCGCAGGCCGCCGGATCCGCCGGCAGGAAGGCTTCCAGCGGCGACGATGGGCCGTAGCGCGCCCAGGCATCGCGGAGCTGGCGCTCCGGCAGTCGTCCGACGGCGGAGGCCCGCACCTTGTTGAGCACCACGCGGGGCGATGCCTGCGGGACCGCTGACTCCAGCTCGGCCAGGGCCCGGACCAGCCGCGGCACGCCGACGGGGTCTGCGGCGCCGATGGCATAGACGGTGTCGGCGACTTCCAGGCTCCGCAGCGTGGCGGCGTTCCGGCGCGGCGCCATCGAGTCGAAGCTGAGCTCCTCGTCCGCCTCAAGGCAGAAGCCCGTGTCGATGACCGTCACCTCGGCGACCTCCCGGGCCCGCTGGTAGACGAGCGAGAGGGCCGCGGCGCGGAGTTCGGTCCAGCGGTCGGCGCGGGTGATACCGGTAAGGACCCGGAACGAACCGGCACGGGTTGCCACCGGGGCGGCGATCCGCAGCAGCGCTGCTCCGTCCAGCACGCCCTGGTCCGCCAGCCGGCACGCCTGCGCGAGGCCGGCCGCCTCGTCCAGCAACCCCAGCACGGCGGCCACGCTGGCGCCGTAGCTGTCGGCGTCGACCAGCAACACCGACTTGCCCTCAGCAGCCAGTTCCCCGGCGATATTGGCGGCCACCAGGGTCCGGCCGGGCGCGCCGGCGGGGCCCCAGACGGCGATGATCCGGCCCGTTGCCGGCTGTCCGTCGCCCGCCGGGCCCTGCGGGTGGTCCAGCACTCCGTCCTGCGGGCCGCTCCGCCTGCCGCTCTGCCTGCCGTCTGGCCGATGGAGCGCCGCGGTGTGGTCCGCGTAGGCGCTTGCGGCCATGCCGGGTCCCGGCGTCGAAAGCCGGTCGACGGCACCGGCGATCAGGACAGCGAGTGCATCCGCCTCCACGGCGGGGGCCTCCACGGTCACCCCGATCCCCCGCAGCCTGGCCGCTTCGTCCGGGCTGTCGGTCAGGGCCACGACGGCGACGCCCACGGCAGAGAGGCGGTCCACGAGGGAGGCGGTCAGCTCCGCGCTGCCGTCCGCGACGACTGCGGCCCGCGCCAGCCCCGTCTGGCACGCTGCCAGCAGCTCGGCGAGTTCACCGCAGCGCCGGACGACCGACACCGGGCCGTGCAGTCTCTCCAGCCCGCCAACCAGGTCCTCGCGGGTCCGGCCGACGGTGACCACCGGAATGCCCATTAGGGTGCTCCGCCGGGATTCCAGACCACGGAGATCTTCGCCTTGTTGGCCTGGGCCCCCAGCAGTTTCGGCATCGAGGCGTCCGGGACGAGGACCATCACCACGGTGGAGCGCTGTGCCCCCAGCGCCGTGCTGCCGGGAGTGAGCTGGGCGATCTCGGCGCCCGGCAGCAGGAGGGTGGGCTCACTGAAACCGTTGCGGGCGTCCGGCAGCGCCACCCAGACATCCACCCGCGAGCCTGCCACCGCCTGCGGGGGCAGGGCCTCCTCGATCGTGACGGCGACCGGCTTGCGGTCCAGGCCGTCCAGCCGGCCCAGGCTTTCGCGCGGGAGGAGCTGGTCCTTGCCGATCCGCTGGACGGCGACCAGGCCGTCGGGCACGCCGGACTCCGGGGTGAGGTAATGCTGCTCCACGTCGCCCAGGCGGACCTTGACCAGGTGCAGCTTGTCGGTGGTGAGCTTCTCTCCGACCGCGATCGGAGCGCTGGCCGCATAGGCCTCCGTCGTCTGGTCCACCGCGGCGACCAGCGAGACGACGCCAACGACGGAAGCCAGAACCAGCAGGATACCGACCAGGAGGCGGGGATCCTTCCAGGAAGGTTTCTTCAGCCGGGCGCCGCCGGCCACCGTGGTCCCACTCATGCGAGTCCTGCTCCCCCCGTAGTCGCAGCCCGGGCTGCGGGCGCCGGACACCCTTATTCTCACGAATTGGGGCCCCGGCGGGAAGATCCCGAGCTAAACGGCAGCAAACTGTGGATAACGGGCCCAAACGGCCCCGCTGGTGGCAAAATGGTGCCATGCCCCGATTCCTGACCCTCGCGGATGTTGCCGAGCAGCTCCAGATCAACTCGCCGGCGGCCTACGCCCTGGTCCGCAGCGGCCAGCTGAAAGCCATCCAAGTGGGCGGCCGCGGCCAGTGGCGCGTTGAGGAGACCATGCTCGAGCAGTACATCCAGGAACGCTACGCCGAGGCAAGCCGCATGATCGAGGAAGCCAGGGCCAAGGGCAGCTGAGTAGGCACCGGACGGCTTACCCGACCGTCTGCGCCAGTTCGCCCGTGTGCGCCAGCTGTACTAGCCCGGCTGGCCTGCGACCCGGACCGACCTGAGTCCGGCCAGGGCGGCAAAAGGAATGGTGGCCACGCCGCTGACGTTGGCCGGGCGGCGATCCTCGCCGGGCTCTGTGATGGCCAGGTCAAGAAAATCGCGCCCCACCCTATCGATCACTCCGTGCAGCCCGGACTCCCCCGCCGTGCCCCGCGACACCAGCACCGTGAGGCTGGCGCGGTCGCGGGCCAGCCCGCGCAGGGCACTGGCCAGCCCCAGCCGCTGCCGGACCGCCGGCCCCGCGCCCACCGCCAGCCTGGCTAGCCCCGCATATCGCACGGCAGAGGAGTGCGGAATCAGGACCTGGTGCCGTTCCTCGTCGAGGACCAGCCATTCGCCGCCGGCATGACTCAGAATCCCTTCATACACCGTTCCGGAACCCAGGTGGACGCCGATCCGGAGCCCCACCGAGCCGCGCAACCGGTCCGCCAGTTCGACCGCGGCCGCATCCACCCGCGCCCGCTCGTTAATCTCGACGTCCAGGTCCAAACGCTCACCCGCGGCAAGCTGGGCCTCCAGATCTGAAAACAGGGCGTCCCAACGCATGGCGTCAGCGTAGGCGGGCCCTCGGCGACGGTCAATCCACAACCCAGCCGAAAGCCCTAGACAAAACGCATCGCGGGAGTTCAAACTCTGTCTAAGAGATACAAACAACATCAAACGGCATCAAAATGGTATTGGAGTTGTGTTCTTCGGATCCGGCGGGCATGGCCCGCGAGGGAGGCGATTGTGGCAATCAGGGAGTTTTCCGGCCCCCGCCGCCGGCGCCGGCTGGGCGCCGACGCGGCCATGGCGGCCGTCATCCTGCTGCTGGGAGCCTTCCTGGCCGGTACGGGTGCCCGGCTCGCGCAGCGCCTGAGCGCCTCGGCGGCCCGGCGCCAGTCCCCCTCCTTCGAGGACCATATCGGCGTCGCCGCCAACACCATCGGCCTGATCGTGGTCGCGTGGTGGCTGCTGTCCTTCCTCATCGCCCTCGCCGCCGCGCTGCTGGAACGCTGCGGCAGCCGCCGGGCAGCCGCAGCGGCGGGAAAGTTCAGCCCCGCCTTTATGCGCCGGCTGGCGCTGGCCGTCCTTGGGCTGCAGCTCGCGGCAGCGCCACTCGCCCACGCCGGTGACACCGGCCCGGGCACGGACTCCCCTCCCGCCGCGGCCGCGGCCTGGGTCCCCACCGGTGCTTCAGCCGCGGATTCCGGTGCGCCCTCCCCCGGCCACCGGACTCCGGGACCCGATCCGCACTGGACGCCGGCGCCCGCGCCGGTGGATCCGCACACGCTCGCGGCCAGGCACCTGCGGCCAGCGGACCCCGCGCCGGGGCCGGCGCAGGAGACGGCGACGGCGACGGCGACCGGGGCGGGCACGGCGGAGGTGACGGTCCGGGCCGGGGACTCGCTGTGGAGCATCTGCGCGGCGGAGCTGGGACCGCTGGCCTCCGACGTCGACATTGCCCTGGCGTGGCCGCGGCTCTATCAGGCCAACCGCGGCGTCATCGGCGGCGACCCCGGCCTCTTGCTTCCGGGGCAGGTCCTCAGGATGCCCCTCGATCTATAAAACAGCACCATCCGCACACCAACCCAGCGACAGCAAAGGAACACCCATGAGCCCCCTGACCGGCATCCGCGCAGTCACCGCTGTCCCCCGCCCGCCGGAGCCGCCCGATCACCGCGCCGCTGCGCTCCGTCCAGCGCCGCACGGCCCGGCGCCGGTGCTGCGGCCGGTGGACCAGCACCGCGAGGTGTGCGCCATTTCCCGTTCCACCGTGCAGGCGGCCATTGAAGTCCTCGCCGGCACCCGGCCCGCCCAGCAGCTTGCCCGCCGGCTTGACGAGCGCTGCCTGGCCGCGCTGCAGCACCGGGCGGCACTGACCCGCAGGGTCGCTTCGGGCACGTCCCCGACGGCGGGCCGGCTGCACCGGAACCCGGCTGTGCGCTCGGTCCGCGCCTGCCGGGTGTCCGAGGATGTGTACGAGGCCAGCGCCGTCGTCTCGGATGAGCTGCGCGTCCGTGCCGTCGCGCTGCGGCTGGAGCGCAGCAGGCTGGTGTGGCGGGTCACCGTGCTCGAAATCGGCTGAGCATCCCGCCGGGAAATTTCGGGAAAGGAGGAGGGCGCAAAGACAGGCAGGGCCGGAACTCCCGTTCCGGCCCTGCCTTCTGGTGCGGCCCCTGCCGCTGTGTCCTAGCGGCGCTTCTTCTTGTTGGCGCGGCGCGGGGATTCCTGGGCAGCCTTTGCAGGGTTCCCGGAGCGTCCGGAGGACTTCGCCTCGACCCGGGTCTGGGCCGCGCCGTCCTCGCCGGGGGCTGTGTACTGCAGCTGGGCCGGCTTCTCCGGCGCCTCCAGTCCGGCCGCGTGGATCTCCAGTTCGCGGTGTTCGGTGTGCTGGCCCTCGGCGTCGGCCACCACAACGTCCTGAGCCGGGGTCACTTCGACGTCGAGGTTGAACAGGAAGCCGACGCTCTCCTCGCGGATCGCCTCCATCATGGCCTGGAACATGATGAAGCCTTCGCGCTGGTACTCCACCAGGGGATCGCGCTGGGCCATCGCCCGCAGGCCGATGCCCTCCTTGAGGTAGTCCATCTCGTAGAGGTGTTCCTGCCACTTGCGGCCGATCACGGAGAGGACCACGCGCCGTTCGAGTTCGCGCATGCTCTCGGAGCCGATCAGCTCCTCGCGGGCCTGGTACACCAGGCGGGCATCGGAGAGGATCTCTTCCTTGAGGAACTCGACGGTGATCCGCGACTTGCCGCCGGCCTCGTCGATCACGTCGCGGGGGGTGAAGCTGACCGGGTAGAGGGTCTTCAGGTTGGACCACAGCAGGTTGAAGTCCCAGTCGTCGCCGGTGCCTTCGGCCGTGGCCTCGTCGATGAACGCGGTGATCGTGTCCTCGAGGAAGTACTGGACCTTTTCGTGCAGGTCGTCGCCTTCGAGGATGCGGCGGCGGTCGCCGTAGATGGCCTCGCGCTGGCGGTTCAGGACGTCGTCGTACTTCAGGACGTTCTTGCGCTGTTCGGCGTTGCGGCCTTCCACCTGGCCCTGGGCCGAGGCGATGGCCCGCGAGACGAGCTTTGATTCGAGGGCGACGTCGTCCGGCACCGAGCTGTTCATGAGCCGCTCGGCCGCGCCGGAGTTGAAGAGCCGCATCAGGTCATCGGTCAGCGACAGGTAAAAACGGGACTCGCCGGGGTCGCCCTGGCGGCCGGAGCGGCCGCGGAGCTGGTTGTCGATGCGGCGGGACTCGTGCCGTTCGGTGCCGAGCACGTACAGGCCGCCGAGGTTCAGGACTTCCTCGTGCTCGTCCTTGACGGACTGCTTGGCCGCCTCGAACGCGGCGGGCCACGCGGCTTCGTATTCCTCGGAGTTTTCCTCGGGGTCGAGGCCACGGGTGGCCAGTTCGGCGACGGCGGTGAACTCGGCGTTGCCGCCGAGCATGATGTCCGTACCGCGGCCGGCCATGTTGGTCGCGACGGTCACGGCTCCCTTGCGGCCGGCCTGCGCCACGATGGACGCTTCACGGGCGTGGTTCTTGGCGTTCAGGACCTCGTGGCGGATGCCTTCCTTGGCCAGCAGCCGGGAGAGGTACTCGCTCTTTTCCACGCTGGTGGTGCCGACCAGGACCGGCTGGCCCTTCTCGTGCCGCTCGGCGATGTCCTTGACCACGGCGTCGAACTTAACGGTCTCGTTCTTGTAGACCAGGTCCGCCTGGTCGATGCGCTGCATGTCCCGGTTGGTGGGGATTGCGACGACGCCGAGCTTGTAGGTGCTCATGAATTCGGCGGCTTCGGTTTCCGCGGTACCCGTCATGCCGGCGAGCTTGTCGTACATACGGAAGTAGTTCTGCAGGGTGACGGTCGCGAGGGTCTGGTTCTCGGCCTTGATTTCGACGCCTTCTTTGGCTTCGATCGCCTGGTGCATGCCCTCGTTGTAGCGCCGGCCGGCGAGGATGCGGCCGGTGTGCTCGTCCACGATCAGGACTTCGCCGTCGAGGATGACGTAGTCCTTGTCCCGCTTGAAGAGTTCCTTGGCCTTGATGGCGTTGTTCAGGAAGCCGATCAGCGGGGTGTTGGCGGACTCGTAGAGGTTGTGGATGCCGAGGTAGTCCTCGACCTTTTCAATGCCGGCCTCGAGGACACCGACGGTGCGCTTCTTCTCATCGACTTCGTAGTCGGTTTCGGGCTGCAGCCGCAGCACCACCTTGGCGAATTCGCTGTACCAGCGGTTGGTGTCGCCCTGGGCCGGGCCGGAAATGATGAGCGGGGTGCGGGCCTCATCGATGAGGATGGAGTCCACTTCGTCGACGACGGCGAAGTGGTGGCCGCGCTGGACCAGCTCGGACTTGTCCCACGCCATGTTGTCGCGCAGGTAGTCGAAGCCGAATTCGTTGTTGGTGCCGTAGGTGATGTCCGAGGCGTACTGTTCGCGGCGCACCGCGGGGTCCTGGTTGGACAGGATGCAGCCGCTGGTCAGGCCCAGGAAGCGGTAGACGCGGCCCATCAGGTCCGACTGGTATTCGGCGAGGTAGTCGTTGACGGTGATGACGTGAACGCCCTTGCCTGCGAGCGCATTGAGGTAGGCCGGAGCCGTGGCCACCAGGGTCTTGCCTTCACCGGTCTTCATTTCGGCGATGTTGCCCAGGTGCAGGGCGGCGCCGCCCATCAGCTGGACGTCGAAATGGCGCATCCCGAGGGTGCGCGAGGAGGCTTCGCGGACCGCGGCGAACGCCTCGGGCAGCAGGTCGTCCAGCTTTTCGCCGTCGACGTGGCGGGCCCGCAGCCGGTCCGTTTCTTCACGCAGTTCGGCGTCGGTGAAGGTCTGGAAGGAGCTTTCCAGGGCATTGATGGAATCGGCATAGTTCCGCAGTTGCCGCAGGGTCTTTTTGTCACCCGTACGGAGAAGTTTTTCGATAAGTGATGCCACGTGAAATTGCTCCCAGTCTCAAGCTGCCGAATTCCGGCGTGTTTAGTCTACGGGAGAGACGCAGGGCGGAACGCGCCTGTTCCCTCAGAGCGGATGCAGGCCGGCCACGGCCTGCCCGAGGGCGGCCGCCAGGTCCCCCACGGGGGCGACTACGATCCGGTCCAGCTCCAACCACTCTGCCATGAGCTGGAGTTCTTCGGCGAGTTCGACGGCGGTGTCGGCCGGCGCGCCGGGCTCGGCGTGGCTGGCCCGGGCGAGCAGGCTCCCGGTGGCGCGGTCCGCCTTCAGGTCGACGCGGGCCACAATCCCGTCGCGCAGCAGGAAGGGCAGCACGTAGTAGCCGTAGCGGCGTTTGGCTTCGGGGGTGTAGATCTCGAGCCGGTAGTGGAAGCCGAAGAGTTCCTCCAGCCGGCGGCGTTCGAAGACCAGGGAATCGAACGGGCTCAGCAGCGCGCGGCCGGTGGCGGCCCGCGGCAGCACGGCGTCGGTGTGGCGGTACAGCGGCCGGTTCCAGCCGGCCACGGTGACCGGCTCCAGCCGTCCGGCGTCGACAAGCTGATCCACGGCCACGGCGGCCGCGCGCTGCGGGGACCGAAAGTAATCCGCGAAGCACCGCAGGGTGCCGATCCCGTGGGCCTGCGCCGCCGCGTCGATCAGCCGGACCATGGCCGCCGCGGCGTCCGGTTCCTGCCGAGTGTCGGAGTGCGTCTGCGCTGCCGCTGCGGCGTGGACCCTGGCGGTCAGCGTGTAGCGGCGTTCAAAGGAGTCCGTCCGGGATGCGGCGGAGACGAGGCCTTCCTCGAAAAGGTGCTCGAGGACCCGTTTGACCGCGTTCCAGTTCCACCCCCAGTTGTCCGTGGACCGGTCCTCGATATGGCCCAGCCTGGCCGTCAGTTCGGCGGCGGTCAGCGCCCGGCCCGTACTCAGGGCGGTCAGCACCCGCTGCGCCACCCCGCTGCGGAGTTCCGGATCCATGGCGTGCGCGCCGACCCATTTGCGGCTTTGCCACTGGAGGAGGTCGGGGAAGTGCTCGGGCCGGATGAAACTGGCCTCGTGGGCCCAGTACTCCATCATCCGGCGGGGGTGGGTCCCGGCCATGCGCTGCAGGATGGACCGGTCATAGTTCCCGAGCCTGGAGAAGAACGGCAGGTAGTGGCTCCGCGAGAGCACGTTGACGGAATCGATCTGGACCAGGTGGAGGCGGGCAAAGGTGCGGCCCACCGCCCGTGCGCTCACGGGTGCGGCGGGCCGGACCTTATCCAATCCCTGGGCTGCCAGTGCGATCCGCCGCGCCTGCTTGAGGCTCAGCGATGCGTGCACGTCATTCCCTTCGTGGGATGGTCGCCGGCATTAGGCGCTGGCGGGCTCATCCTCTGAACGATAAGCGATGATCTTCTCCTCCAGCGGAGCCTCGCCCGGCTCGCAGGTCTGGTCCAGGCTGATCACCCCGTAGGTCCAGCCTTCACGGCGGTAAACGACCGAAGGAGCCTTCGTGTCCTTGTCCACGAACAGGTAGAAGTCGTGGCCCACGAGTTCCATGTTGTCGACGGCGTCGTCGAGCGAGAGGGAGGACGCGGGGAAGACCTTGCGCCGGATCAACACCGGGGAGTCTCCGGCCGGGATGTCGTTCTCCACCTCGTAGGGCGATTTCTCCTCGGTCAGGGGCTGCGGCGGATGGCTCGCTTCCTCGTAGATGGGTTCCCGGGTGCTGGCGGGTTCAAGGGTGGCCGTCGCCTCGGTGACGGACTTCGGGGTGTGCCGGCCGTGGTGGACCTTCTTGCGGTCCTTGGCCCGGCGCAGCCGTTCAAGAAGCTTGTTGTAGGCCAGATCGAAGGCGGCGAATTTGTCTGCCGCGCTGGCTTCGGCACGGATCACCGGGCCCCTGCCCAGAACGGTCAGCTCGACTGTGAGCAGTTCTGCGGTCTGACGGGCTTTGGTCTCCTTGGAAACCTTTGCGTCCACCCTCTGGACCTTGTCCCCCAGTGACGCGATCTTTGAGATCTTTTCGTCGGCGTATTCGCGGAACCGGTCCGAGACCGTCAAATTACGACCGCTGATCATGAACTCCATGGTGCCCTCCAAATGACTTCGGTGACACGACGGCGGCACTTCCGGGGGCTGATCTGATTGACAGTCGAGCCCCTTTCCGAGCCGCTATCGACAGGTACATCTGTTCTTGGTACCCATCTTCGACGTTAGTTCATGGGCCCCTGTTATTCATCCTTTTTTGGTTTATTTTTTTCCTGTGCGCCGGTGTCCCGCGCCAGTGCGGGGATTGCCGCGGCAAAGTCCTGCCGGGTCGGCGGGCGTGTCGCCGCGAGCACCACCGCGCCCCGGACCACGGCCCCCGCGGCGCGCAGGGCGCGGGCGGCTTCGGCCAGCGTGGCCCCCGTGGTGAGCACGTCGTCCACCACCACAACGGGCCGCCCGGCCAGCTCCGGCGGACAGAATCCGGTCCTGACCCGCATGGAGCCGCGCACCCGCCCCGCCCGGTCCGCGCGGCCCAGACCCTTCTGACCGCCCGGCCGAACCGGCGGCGTCGCGGCCGCCCGGAGTGCGGCGCGGATACCGGACGGTGCGGGACGGGTCTTGCGGAGCACGTCGGCGACGCTGGCGCCTTCCAGGACCGGGCTCCGCCGGGCCCGGACGAGCAGCAGGTGGACGGGACTGAACCCCCGGCGTCGAAAGGCGGCGCCGCTGGTGGGGACCGGGACCAGCAGGACCGGGTCGGCCGGGGCGATGGCTGCGCCGACGGCACGGGCCAGCGCCCTGCCCAGTTCCTCGGCCAGCTGTCCCTGGCCGTGCCGTTTGAAGGACAGCACGGTCTGGGCCAGCTCGCTCCGGTACACGCCGGCGGCAACGACCGGGAGCAGGACCGAGCCGTCCATGTCCACCAGCGCCGGCGCCCTTCCCTCGGCCCGGAACGGCCGGCGGGTGAGCCGCCGGAGCCTGCGGGTGCAGACGGCACACAGGGCCCGGTCCTCCGCGCCGCAGCAGACGCACTCCACCGGGGCGGCGAGGGCCAGCAGTTCCGCCGCGGCCGCGGCTGCCCGGTCCGCGGTCCGCGCCGGCCAGCGGCGGTAGCCGCCGCGGTGCCCCGCCGCCGGCGGATCGGGGTCGGGATCGAGGTCGGGGTCGGGCCCCCGGGCGCGGGCCCGGCGCGGTGGTGTGTTCACCCCTCAAGGCTGGGCGCCGCGGCGCCGGTCCGGAAGCCCTCCGCGCCGCTATGTGGACAGCCGGCGCGTGGCCAGCCGCTACGTGGCCGGCGGTCTGCCCGGCTCAGCCCGCGAAGGACGGATCCACGGCGCCCTTGAGCTGGGGCGACCAGCCGTTGCCGAGCCGCTGGAAGATGCCCTCGGCGGACTGGCCATAAATCTCCGCCGGTCCGTTACCGGCGCTGAGCGCGGTGAGGCCCGGCCAGGGCGCCAGCGCCTGGGGCGCCGCCGAGGTCAGCGAGACCAGTTCCGGCGTGACGTTCTCGCTCGCGGAGCCCTTCATCACGGCCACGGTGGTGTCGTTGACCCAGACGCCCTGGTCCGGCTCGTGGGCCGTCTGGAGGGTGATCGGCACGGTGAGGTCCCGCGGGGTGCCGTCGCCGGTGCGGATGATGCCGGTGACCTGGACGCTGGTCTTGCCGTTCAGCTCCGAGATGACCAGGGCCCGGGTCCCTTCGCGGGAAACCCGGAACTCCTTGACCTTCCGTCCGGCCAGCCAGGACGGGGTGAGGGTCACGCCGGGCACGTTGGCGCCCTCGGCGATCCCGGCCGGCCGGTAGGCCAGGACCTCGGTGGCCCCGTTGGCGCCAGGCCCGGCGGTCCAGACCCAGTCGTAGCGTCCGAACGACGGCCTGGACAGGCCGGCCCGGGTGGTGAGGGCGCGGGCGGGCTGGCCGGGGACGATCGAGTACAGCGTGGTCCGGCCGGCGTTGAGGAAGGCCGCGGTCTGCGAGACCGGGGACTCGGCCGGCAGCCGCGGCGAAAGGGCGCTCACGGACTTGATGTCCGGGAGCGGGCTGAGCTTGTTGTTCTCGAGCCGTACCAAGTCGTTGTTGCTGACGGCGATCTGGCGTGCGGGCACGTCCTTGTCCCGCACCGGCGGCAGTACGGACCCGTTGTCCTCCACCCGCACCAGGTCCTGGTTCGCCCGCAGTTCGACGTTGATGACGTCCGGCTGGCTGCGGAAGGTCAGGGCCAGCTGGGTCTGCATCCGCAGCCGGTCCTCGTTGGAGGCCTCCACGAGGTCCTTGGCGGACAGGTCCACCTGCGCCGCTCCGGAGACCACGGGGACGGATTCGCGGGCCAGCTTCATGCCCGAGGGGAAGGCGCTGACGACGGCGCCCTTCAGGTAGGGGGCGGGGCCTCCGAGCAGGGCGCTGGTCATGGCCTTGACGGTCTTCTTTTTGATGAACCAGCGCACATCCGGGACGGCGTAGGTGAAGGTGGGGTCGTAGAAGTAAATCGGGTAGGAGCCGTAGATCACTTTGAACGTCTCCTCGGGGATTGCGGTGCCGTCCGGAATTTGGGCGATCCGCCACTCGCCGTCGACCTTTGTCAGGGTCGCGGGAATGTTCTCCTTGGTGCCTTCCGGCAGCTGCGTGGCGATGCCGTCGGCGTCGACCGTGTAGGCCAGGTCCAGTTCGTAGTTGAAGACGTTTTCGACGGCGGTGCCCACCACCCGGGCGGAGCGGAAGACCAGCACCCGCTGGTCCGGCTTCCACTTCACCGAGGAGGCCTGGGTCAGGTACTGCCGCGCCACCGCGTAGTCGTCCTCGTAGCCGCTGCCCGCGAGGTAGAAGTCCTCGATCACCGACTCGGGCCCGGCACCGGACCGCGGGGCCACGGGGAAGAAGACGGGGGCGTTGTTTGGTTTTCCGGCGCTCTCATCGGTGCTCTTGCCCACCGGCCCGGAGCGCGGGATCTGCGCGCAGGAGGTGAGCAGCACGAGGACCAGGGCCAGCAGGGCCGCGGCGAGGCTGGTGAGCTTGCTGGCGCCTCTCATGGCTGGTCCTCTGTTCCGTTGAAGCGGGGCGCAGTGAAGCCCGTTCCGGTGAATCCGGCTGGTCCGCGTGGTCCGCCGGCTGCCGGGCGGGGCACGGTGGCGGCTGTCTCCAGCAGCAGCATCATCTGCTTGCCGGGACCCCCCGTAATCCCGACGTCGGCGGGTTCCAGCTGGAGCGGGGATTTGGCGATCGCTTCGCCTTGGCGCAGCGGCAGGGTGAGCCGGAAGTTGGAACCGCTCCCCTTCTTGCCCCAGGCCTGCAGCCAGCCGTTGTGCAGCTTGGTGTCCTCGGTCGCGATGGAGAGGCCCAGGCCGCTGCCGCCGGTGGTGCGGGCGCGGGCCGGGTCGGCCCGCCAGAAGCGGTCGAACACGCGGGCGGCTTCCGCGGAGGTCATGCCGATTCCGTGGTCCCGGACCGCCACGGCCACCGCCGTGTCGTTGGCCGCCACGGAGATGTTCACCGGCTTGCCCTCGCCGTGCTCGAGCGCGTTCAGGACCAGGTTGCGCAGGATGCGGTCGATCCGCCGGTCATCCATTTCCACCACGATGCTGCCCTCGGGGGCATTCAGGGTGACTTCGGAACCGTATTCGGCGGCCACCGGCGCTACCCCCTCCATCACGTGCGAGATGAGCTGGACGATGTCGGTTGGTTCGGCGTCGAGCATGGCCACGCCGGCGTCGAACCGGGAAATCTCCAGCAGGTCGGCCAGCAGGGACTGGAAGCGCTCCACCTGGTGGTAGAGCAGCTCGGCGGAGCGCTTGTTGACCGGGTCGAACTCGTCCCGCGCGTCGTAGAGCACCTCGGCGGCCATCCGCACCGTGGTGAGCGGGGTCCGGAGCTCGTGCGAGACGTCCGAGACGAACCTCTGCTGCATCTGGGAGAGGGTGGCCAGCTGGGTGATCTGTTCCTGCAGGCTGGCGGCCATGTGGTTGAAGGAGGCGCCCAGGCGGGCCACCTCGTCCTCGCCCTTGACCACCATGCGTTCCTGCAGCTGACCGGCGGCGAGCTTCTCGGAGACGAGGGCGGCATGGCTGACGGGACTGACGACGTTGCGGGTGACGTACCAGGCGACGGCGCCGACCATCAGCGCCAGGGCGGCGGCGCCGGCGAGGAGCACGTTCTGGATCTCGTCGAGCGTCTTCTGCGCGGTGTTGAGGTCGTAGATGAGGTAGAGCTCGTAGACCGTGCCGTTGAACGTCACCTTGTTCCCGACGGCGATGCCCGGGCGGTCCTCGGTGCCCACGGGAAACTCCGTTGAGGCCCAGAACTGGTCCTTGCCCGAGTCCTGCACTGCCTTGCGCAGTTCGGTGGGGATCACGCTGATGGTGAGTTGGTCGGAGGCCCGCGATTCGACCCAGCGGTTGCGCGGTTTGGTCTGTTCGGGCATCGCCTCAAAGACGTAGCGGCGCTGGATCACGGACCCGCGGCCTTCGACGGCGTTCAGCGTGTCGTAGACCAGTGTGATGACGCTGGACTGGTCGGTGACCTGCGCGCCGTCGAACGTGTCCTGGACCTGTTTGACGTTGTAGCGGGTCTCGGACTCCGCCTGCGCCAGCCGTTCCTGGAAGAGGTTGTTGGCGATCTGGTTGGAGAGGTAGGCGCCGACGACGGCGAACGAGCCGACCGCCAGCAGGAGGGTGGTCAGCACGGTGCGGAACTGCAGGGACCGCCGCCAGCGCCGGTGCAGGGCGCGCAGCAGGTACCGGGTCCCGGGGAGGACCTTGGATGCTCCGGTGCGCACCAGGCGCGCCACCCGGGCGGTGACGATCCGGGCGCGGCGGGCCCAAATGCGGGCACGGAACAGCGGCGACTGGCCGTGGGGCGGCGGCTGGTCCGGGCTTTCTTCCGGCTCAGGAACCTGCTTTGTAGCCGACACCACGGACCGTCAATACAACTTCGGGGGCTTCGGGATCGCGTTCGATCTTCGAGCGGAGCCGCTGGACGTGGACGTTGACCAGGCGGGTGTCCGCCGCGTGCCGGTAGCCCCAGACCTGTTCCAGCAGCAGTTCACGGGTGAAGACCTGCCAGGGTTTGCGGGCCAGAGCGACGAGCAGGTCGAATTCCAGCGGGGTCAGCGAAATCCGCTCGCTGTTGCGGCTCACGACGTGGCCGGCGACGTCGATCGTGACGTCCGCGATGCGAAGCGTCTCGGGGGCCTTCTGATCGCCCGGGCGCAGGCGCGCCCGAACCCGGGCCACGAGTTCGGCGGGCTTGAACGGCTTGGGAACGTAGTCGTCGGCACCGGATTCGAGGCCGCGCACCACGTCGGAGGTGTCCGCCTTTGCCGTCAGCATGACGATCGGGACATCGGATTCGGAACGGATCTGGCGGCACACTTCAATGCCGTCGATGCCGGGGAGCATCAGGTCCAGCAGCACGAGGTCCGGCTTGGAGGAGCGGAAGACCTCCAGGGCCTGCCCGCCGTCCGCGCAAAAGACGGGGTCGAAGCCGTCGTTGCGCAGCACAATACCGATCATCTCGGCCAGCGCCTCGTCATCGTCCACTACCAAAATCCGTGCCTTCATACCTTACATATTCCCCTATTGAATTGGCTTTGTCGTATTCCTGCCGTCCCCGGCATGGCGCGGGCGGCCGCACGCTGGGCCGGGCAACGGCCGTTTTCGCCGGCCGGTGCGCACCTGGCCGGACGCCCGAACAGGCCCGGGGTGCTTGCGGCCGGCGCACGAAACTATAGGCTGGGGGCAAGCCTGGCCCGGACTGACGCCGGGGACCGCGGGCTGCCGGGCATCGCGCCCCGGGCCGCGGGCATCCGGTGGGCAATTTTCTTGGGGAGGAAAGGCTTGTCTGAGCAGGAACCTACCGGGCCGCAGCAGTGGGGCGGCCGCCCCCAGTGGGGCCAGCAGCACCCCTGGGGAAACCAGCAGCAACCGGCCCCGCCTCCGCAGTGGGGCGAACAGCCGCAGTGGGGGAACCAGCGGCGACCGGCCCCGCCGCCGCAATGGGGAGTACCTCCGCTGCCGGACCAGCAGCCGCGGTGGGACCAGCAGCCGCAATGGGGTCAGCAGACGCAGTGGGGTCCCCGGATCCCCGGCCAGCCCGGGCACCCGCAGGCCCCCTACGGACAGCCGCGCTATGTCGCCCCGCCGAAACCAGGCATCGTTCCGCTGCGGCCCCTGATGCTGGGCGAGATCCTGGACGGCGCCTTCCAGACCGTCCGGCGCAATCCCGCAGCCATGCTCGGGGCCGGGGTGATCGCGCAGGCGCTGGGCTCCGTCGTCTCCGCCCTGGCCCAGACCGGGGTCGTCTCCGGGTGGTCGCCCTCCGGGTGGCTGGAGGGAATCAGCCCCTCGCAGGCGGTGGCTCTCGGCCTGGGCATCGCCGGGGTCGGCTTCGTGCTGATGCTCCTCTCGGTCCTCATCTCGGTCATCGTGCAAGGGGCCATGGCGGTTCCCGTGGCCCGCTCGCTGCTGAACCGGCGGACGGGCTTCCGCCAGATGTGGTCGTTGTCCCGCTCCCGGATGGGCGCCCTGCTGGGGCTTGCCGGCCTGCTGATCCTCGGCGTCGCCGCCGTCGTGGCCCTCTCTGTGCTGGTAACGATGGCGCTGGTAGCCGCCCTGGGCCGCTCCGCGCCGGTCGCGCTGGTGCTCCTGTTTTTCGGCCTGGTGGTGGTGCTGGTCTGGCTTGCCGTCCGGTTCCTCGTCGCACCGGCGGCGATCGTGGTTGAGGAGTTGGGCCCGTTCGCCGGGCTGCGCCGCTCCTGGCAGCTGACCGGCGGCAATTGGTGGCGCCTGCTGGGAATCTCACTGGTGGTCGGCCTGCTCGTCGGGGTGCTCAGCCAGATCGTCCTGCTTCCCGTGAAGCTCCTTGGCAACGCCCTCGGATTTACCGTCTTCAGCCAGGGCGGCGACGGCGCTGACCACACCGTCGGCATCGCCGTCGCCCTGGTCAGCACCGTCGTCACGGCGCTGGTCGCTGCCGTGGGCTTCGCCTTCCAGACCTCGACCATGGCGCTGGTCTACCTGGACCTGCGGATGCGCAAGGACGGGCTGGACCTGTCGCTGATGCGGCAACTGGAGACCGGAAGCGACCCGGACGGTGTCCCGGGAAGGGCTCCGGCCGCCATCCTCGGGGCGCCCGCGGTGTGGCAGCGCCCGCCCTACGGCCCTCCCCCGGTCCGGTGATGACGGCCGCCGCCGTCCACGCAGGGCATGCCGTGTCCGTCCTGGCCGCGCGTTTGCAGGCGGAACCTCCGGTGCTTCCGGACCGCGGGGAGGCCGGCCGCTGGGCGGCGGAGGAACTCGCGAAGGCCCCGTACCGCGACGCCGCGCCAAGCTGGCTGGACGACGCGTTGGCGGAGTTCAGCCGCTGGCTGCGCTCGTTCTCCGGCGACGGCGCCCCGGCCGGCGACGCTGGCTATGCCGTCCCGCTGCTGCTGGTCATCGCCGCCGTCGTTATTGTGGTTGCCGTCCTGGTGGTGCGGCCCCGGCTCAATGCCAGGCGGTCCGCCGACGGGAAGGTTTTCGACGCCGGCGCGCCCCTGAGCCCGGACGCACACCGCGGAAGGGCCGCGGCGGCGGCTGCCCGCGGGGATTGGGCCACGGCCATTGTCGAGCAGTTCCGTGCCCTCGCCCGGGCGGCGGAAGACCGCGCCGTGCTGGATCCGCAACCGGGCCGGACCGCCGGCGAGGTCGCTGCACGGCTGGGCCGTGCGTTCCCCGTCCATGCCCGGGAACTGGACGAGGCGGCGCTGACCTTCGACGCCGTCCGCTACGGCGGGGCGGACGGCGGGCCCCGCGAGCACGAGGCGCTGGCCCGGCTCGACGCGGCCCTGGCCGGTACCGCCCCGGACTACCGCGACGCCGGCACGGACACTCTGGTCAGGCCGCTGTGAGCGGGACGACGGCGCTGCTCCGCCGGCACCGCACCTGGGCCATCCTCGGCGCCGTGTTCATCGCCGCCCTGGTCCTGACGGCCGTGCTCCAGCTGCAGCCCCGCGGCGACCGCACCCCGCTGTCCATCCGGAATCCCGCCCCGGACGGGGCACGCGCCGCCGCGGAAATCCTCGGCCGCCACGGCGTCACCGTGGAACAGCAGGACTCCCTGGACGCCACCGTCCGGGCGCTCGATGCCGCCCGGCACGCCGGCGAAGGCACCACCGTCCTGCTCTATGACCGCGCCGGCTACCTGGGCCGGGACCAGCTGCAGTACCTGGGCGGCGCCACGGACCGGCTGGTGGTTCTCACCCCGCGGCTGAACACGCTGCAGGGACTCACCGGCGGAATCGTGCAGGCCGGGGTGGTGCAGGAGCGCACCGTGGTCCTCGCCCCGGACTGTGTCCTCCCGGATCCCGCCGCCGCCGGCACCGTCACGGCCAGGAACGGCTACCTGTATGACGGCGAGGTGGAGTGCTACACACCACCCGGCGGCCAGGGCGGTCTCTACGCCGGCAGCGAGGACGGCCGGACAGTGGTCCTGGGCAGCACCGAGATCCTGAGCAACGGCGCCCTGGCCGAGGAGGGAAACGCTGCCCTGGTGCTGCGGAGCCTCGGCGCGGAACAGCACCTCGTCTGGTACCTGCCCGGCCTCTCCGACGTCCCCGCCGCGAAGGAGCCGGTGACCCTCGATGAACTCGCCGCCCCGTGGACCCACGTCCTCGGGCCCTGGCTGGCGTTCGTGGCGCTGTTGGCCATGTTCTGGCGCGGCCGGAGGCTCGGCCCGCTGGTGTTCGAGCCGCTCCCGGTGGTGGTCAAGGCGGTGGAGACGGCCGAGGGCCGGGCCCGCCTCTACCACGACGCGCGCGCCGTGGACCGGGCCACCGAGGTGCTCCGCGCCGGCACGCTGGTCCGGCTTGCCCGGACCCTGCGGCTGGGGCCCGACGCCGGGGCTGCCGCCATCATCGACGCCGCGGGCCGGCACCTGGGCCGGACGCCCGAGGAAATCGGCCACGTCCTCAATGCCACACCCCGCGCCGAAGCGGAGCTGGTGCGCTGGGCCCAGGAACTGGACAGACTAGAGAAAGAGGTACACAGCCGATGAACGACCAGACCACCGCAGCCTGGCCGGCGCCCCGTCCCGCTCCGGGACCGGCGGACGACGCCGCCGCCCCCCGGGAGCCCGCCGGCGCCGATCCCGTGCGCCAGGCCCTGCTGGACGTCCGCCACGAGGTCGCCAAGGCCGTCGTCGGGCAGGACGCCACCGTCACCGGGCTGCTGATCGCCCTGCTGTCCCGCGGCCATGTGCTGATCGAGGGCGTCCCCGGGGTGGCCAAGACCCTGCTGGTGCGCAGCTTGTCCGCCGCCCTCAGCCTGGACACCAAGCGGATCCAGTTCACCCCGGACCTGATGCCCGGCGACGTCACCGGTTCGCTGATCTACGATTCACACACCTCCGAGTTCAGCTTCCGGGAGGGCCCGGTCTTCACCAACATCCTGCTCGCGGACGAGATCAACCGGACCCCGCCCAAAACCCAGGCATCACTCCTGGAGGCCATGGAGGAGCGGCAGGTCTCCGTGGACGGCGTCTCGCGCGAGCTGCCCGCACCCTTCATCGTGGCGGCGACGCAGAACCCGGTGGAGTACGAGGGCACCTATCCCCTGCCGGAGGCCCAGCTGGACCGCTTCCTGCTCAAACTCACCATGCCGTTGCCCGGACGGCAGGACGAGATCGAGGTGATCCGCCGGCACGCCGCCGGCTTCGACCCCCGCCAGCTGGCCGCGGCCGGCATCCGCCCCGTCGCCGGCCCGGCCGAACTGGAGCGGGCGCGGCAGGCGGTGGCCGCCGTCGAGATCGGGCCCGAGGTCCTTGGCTACATCGTCGACATCGTCCGCGCCACCCGGGCGGCGCCGTCGTTCCAGCTCGGCGTCTCGCCGCGCGGGGCCGCCGCCCTGCTCAACGGCTCCCGCGCCTGGGCCTGGCTTTCCGGCCGGGGTTTCGTCACCCCCGACGACGTCAAGGCCCTCGCCCTGCCCTGCCTGCGGCACCGGGTGGCCCTGCGGCCCGAGGCGCAGATGGACGGTGTACAGGTGGACGGCGTGCTGGGCAGCATCCTCGCCTCCGTCCCTGTCCCGCGCTGAGCCATGGCGATTTCCGGACGCTTTGTGCTGCTGGCGCTGCTGGGCCTGGTCCCGGCGGTGCTCCTGCCCGGGTGGGAGTCGGCGACGGCGGTGCTCCTGCTGCTGGCGGCCGCGGCGCTGCTGGACCTGGGCCTTGCAGTGCCGCTGCGGCACGTCTCGGTGCAGCGCAGCGACCCTGGCAGCGTCGCCCTGGGCGGGTCTGCAGAGTCCGTCCTCACGGTCGCGAACGCCGGCCGCCGCGCCCTCCGCGGCCTGCTCCGGGACGCGTGGCAGCCTTCGGCGGGGGCGCAGAACCCGCGCCAGCGCCTGCTGGTCCCGGCCGGCGAGCGCCGCCGGATGACCGTCACGCTGACGCCCACCCGTCGCGGGGAGCTGGCGGCCGGACACGTCACCGTCCGCGCCTTTGGCCCAATGGGGCTCGCCGCCCGGCAGCGCACCCTGCCCTGCCCCGGAGTGCTGAAGGTGCTGCCGCCGTTCAATGCGCGGCGGCACCTGCCCTCCAAACTGCGCCAGCTGCGCGAACTCGACGGCAAGGCGGCGGTCCAGATCCGCGGCGCCGGCACCGAATTCGATTCCCTCCGCGACTACGTGCGCGGCGACGACGTGAGATCCATCGACTGGCGCGCCACGGCCCGCCGTTCCGCCGTGGTGGTCCGCACCTGGCGGCCGGAACGGGACCGCCGCGTGGTCATCCTGCTCGACACCTCCCGCACCGCCGCCGCCCGGATCGCCGACGAGCCCCGGCTGGACACCGGCATCGAGGCGGCGCTGCTGCTGGCCGTCCTCGCCGAACGCGGCGGGGACCGGGTGGACTTCCTCGCCTTCGACCGTATGCTCCGGGCACGGGCGGGGTCCGCGGCCAAAGGCAACCTGCTGGGCCAGCTGGTCCAGGCGATGGCACCGCTGGCGGCCGAACTGATCGAACTCGACTGGAGCCAGATCACCGCCCAGGTCCGCTCCGTGTCCGCCCACCGCTCCCTCGTGGTGCTGCTGACCGCGCTCGACGGCGGCGCGCCCGAAGAGGGGCTCCTGCCCGTGGCCGCCCAGCTCGCCCAGCAACATGTGGTGGTGGTGGCCTCCGTCCGCGACCCCATGCTCGGTGAGATGCAGCGGGAGCGCTCCAGCGCCACCGGTGTGTTCCGCGCCGCGGCAGCCGAGCGGGCCCTGTTGGAACGCGACGCGGTCAGCGCCCAGCTGCGCCAGGCCGGCGTCGAAGTCGTCGACGCCGAACCCGCGCAGCTGCCGCCGGCCCTCGCGGACGCGTACATTCGTCTGAAGGCCGCGGGACGGCTGTGACCCCTAGGAGGATGCCGTGAACGGCGATGAACCGATCTACCGGCTCGGCCTCGGACCGGACTTTGCCAAGCTGCAGCCCGAACTGCAGGAGTACTTCTCCCTCGTGCCGGGCTCCGGCCGCTACGGTGTCGGCGAGGGCGTCTTCGACGTCGTCGGCTGCCGGCAGGCGTGGCTGCGGCCGCTGCTGCGGCTCGCCACCGGTGAGCAGGCGTTTTTCCCGGAGTACGGCGAGGGGATCAGGTTCCGGATCGAGAACCACGCCCATCTGGACCCGTTCGGCCGCCCCAGCCTGACCGCCCGGCGGGACATTTTCTTCCCGCAGACCACCAGGATCTTCCACGACACCACCAGCCTGGACACCTCCACCGGCGCCCCGCGGCTGGTGGACTATGTGGGCCGCTACCGCCGACTCGTCACCGACCTCAACCTCAGCGTCACCCCCGAGGGACGGCTGCGCGGCATCTCCGAGGCCTCCCGGCTGTTCCTGGGCCCGCTGCGGATCCCGCTGCCGGCGGCCCTGGACGCCAAGGCCTATGCCGAGCAGTGGTGGGACGCGGACGAGGGACGGCACCGGATCCAGGTCAAGGTGATCCAGCCGCAGATCGGGCTGGTGCTGGTCTACGCCGGCCGCTTCGACTACCGGCTTGAGCCCTACCCCGCCGGCGCGTCGGGCCCCGGCCGTCTCCCCGCGCGGGTCCGGCCCGACCGCTGGGAACGCCGCATCTAGGTCCTAGCCGAGGGCGAGCTGGTTCAACCCGTCGGCGAGCTGCGTCAGCCGGGTCAGCACCGCCGTCGCGGACGCGGGGGTATGCCCGGCGAGGCCGCCGGACGGCGTGACCCGCACCGAGCCCAGGGCCCCCGCCGGGAGCCCGAGCTGGCGCCACGGGCGCCACAGCGTCTCGACCGCCTGCGGCACGCGGGGCAGCGCCGCTGCGGGGTCCTCGACGCCCAGCGCGCCGGCCCACAGGCGTTTGCCGGACTCGACCGCGCCGGCGAGCTGCTCCCACTGGCGGGAGGTCAGCGCCCGCAGCGGCACCGCGATCCCGTCGGCGCCGGCGGCGAGGATCCGGTCGAAGGGTGCCTCGACTTCGGGCACGGAGACCACGATTTCGGCCGCCCCGGCCGCGCGCAGGGCGTCAATGACAATCCGCCAGGATTCGGTAACTTCGGAACCCGGCACGGCGCGCAGGGTGCGGTAGCCGCTGGAGGTGGGGATGGTGCCGGCCATCACGGCCGCGATGTCCGGTTCGTCGAGCTGCACCACCAGGGCAGCGCCGGGCACGGCGGCGGCGGCCCGGCGCAGGTAGGCGCCCACGCCGGCCGCGAGCGAGGCCGCGAGATCCCGCCGCGCACCATGGTCGATGAGGGCCCGTTCGCCGTTGTGCAGGTGCAGGCCGGCGGCCAGGCTCAGCGGGCCGCGCAGCTGGATCTTCAGCTCGGCCGCGGGGGTCTCTTCGGCTCCGACGACGTCGGCGAGGACGTTGATGTCGGTGGACAGCGCCGAGCGGGCACGCATCAGGTCCTTGCCGGGCCGGTCGACGAGCCGCCAGCCGAACGGCTGGACGTCGACGGCGAGACCCTCCAGCAGCGAGGCGGTGCGGCCCAGCGCGTCCGAGCCGACGCCGCGGTCGGGGAGCTCGGCGAGGAAGGGAAGGTGCGGGCTGCCGAGCTCGCCGCGGATGATCCGGGCGGCCTCGACGGGGTCCTCCCCCGGCCACGGGCCCAGGGCTGTGGCCGTGACCTGTGCGGCAGCGGGCACCGGGGCAGCGGGCACCGGGGCAGCGGGCACCGGGGCAGCGGGTACCGGGGCAGCGGGTACGGGCACGGCTACGCCTCGGCGGAGACGGCCGGGCCGGCCGGTGCGCGCCCGGCGGCGGCCTCATGCGCGGCGGCCTGGTGGTCCTCGGCGATGGCCTCGTGGTGGCGGATCACCTCGCCGATGATGAAGTTCAGGAATTTCTCGGCGAACGCCGGGTCCAGGTGGGCTTCGGCGGCGAGCCGGCGCAGCCGGGCGATCTGTGCCGTCTCGCGGCCCGGGTCCCCGGCGGGAAGTTTGTGCGCGGCCTTGAGGAAGCCGACCTTCTGGGTGGCCTTGAACCGCTCGGCCAGGAGGAACACCAAGGTGGCGTCGATGTTGTCGATGCTGGAGCGGATGGAGAGCAGTTCCGCCATCACCGCGGGATCCACGTGCCCGGCCAGGGAGCTGGCGGCGGGGTCGTAGGCATCGGCGTCGGCGTCGTGGTGGAGGTTCTGGTTCTGCTCGGTCATTGACCCAGTCTAGGGGGCCGGGCGGAAATCCCCTCGGGTGTTAAGCGCAGGCCACCCGTGCCGAAAAGGGCATGCCCGCCGTTCGCAGTGAACGGCGGGCATGCCCTTTAGGTGCTGCCGGAACGGTCCGGCTCAGGCGCCGAGCACCGCGCGGAACTCCTCGCGGCGCCGTGCTTGCTCGTCCGGATCCGGAACGGGCAGTGACGCGATGAGCTTCTTCGTGTACTCGTGCTGCGGGTGGCCCATGACCTGGTTTCCGAGGCCCTGTTCCACCATCTTGCCCTTGTAGAGGACACCGACCCAGTGCGAGAGTATGTCCACCACGGCGAGGTCGTGGCTGATGAACAGGCAGGCGAATCCGAATTCGGCCTGGATCTCCTTGAACAGCTCCAGCACCTTCGCCTGCACCGAAACATCCAGCGCCGACGTCGGCTCGTCGGCGATCAGCAGCTTCGGGTTCAGGATCAGCGCCCGCGCCAGTGACGCGCGCTGGCGCTGGCCGCCGGAGAGCTCGTGCGGGTAGCGGTCGGCGTACGACGCCGGCAACTGCACCGATTCGAGCAACTCCCGGGTCCGCTGGCGGGCCTGCGCCGGCGTCGGCTTGCTGTGGATGACCAGCGGCTCCGCGATGCACTCACCGATGGTCAGCTGCGGGTTGAACGACGCCGCCGGGTCCTGGAACACAAACCCGATCTGCTTGCGCAGCGGCTTGAAGGTGCGCTCCTTGAGATTGAGCATCTCGTAGTCGAGGACTTTCAGGCTGCCGCCCGTGGTCTTGTTCAGGCCCGCGATGGCGCGGCCGATGGTGGTCTTGCCGGAACCGGACTCCCCGACGAGGCCGAAGACCTCGCCCTCGGAGAGCGTGAAGTTCACGCCGTCCACGGCCTTGAACGCGGGGCTGCCCAGCCGGCCCGGGTACTCGATGGTCAGGTTCTTCGCCTCGACCAGGACCTTGCCGCCCTGGTGCGCGCGTTCGGTCATGCCCGCCGAGGCGGAGTTCCGGCCGAGGTGCGGGACGGCCGCCAGGAGCTTCTTCGTGTAGTCCTGCTTCGGTTCCGCGAAGAGCACCCGCGAGCTGGCCTCTTCGACGACGTCGCCCTGGTACATCACGACGACGCGGTCGGCGAGGTCGGCGACGACGCCCATGTTGTGGGTGATGAGCACGATCGAGGTGCCGTATTGGTCCCGGAGCTCGCGCAGGAGTTCCAGGATCTCCGCCTGCACGGTGACATCGAGCGCCGTGGTCGGTTCGTCGGCCACGATCAGCCCCGGGTTGAGCGCCAGCGCGGCGGCAATGACCACGCGCTGCTTCTGCCCGCCGGAGAACTGGTGCGGGTAGTAGTTGACCCGGGTTTCCGGGTCCGGAATGCCGACCTTTCGCAGGGCGTCGATGGCACGCGCCTTGGCGTCCTTGGCGCTGACCCGGCCGCCCCCGCCATGGGCGGCGTGGGCCCGGATGCCCTCGGCGATCTGCCAGCCCACGGTGAAGACCGGGTTCAGCGCGGTGGAGGGCTCCTGGAACACCATGGCCACGTCTCGGCCGCGGATTTCCCGCAGCTTCGCGGCGCTGACACTGATCACGTTGTTGCCGTTGATCAGCACGGCGCCGGAGCTGATGGCCGTCTCCGGCAGCAGCCCCAGGATGGTTTTGGCGGTGACGGTCTTGCCGGAGCCGGATTCGCCCACGATGGCGACGACCTCGCCCGGGTTGACCTCGAGGCTGACATCCTTCACGGCATAGACGTCCCCGGCGTCCGTGGCGAAGGTGACTTTGAGGTTGTTGATGTCCAGCACGGGCCCGGAGCCTCGGGTGTGCTGGTCTGAAATGGAGCCGATATTGGTGCTCATGAACTGCTCACTTCTGCTGAGTTTGCTGTCTGGGCGCCGGCGGAATCAGGGCCGCCTTTGCCGGAGGCAGCCTTCTTGCGTCCGCGCAGGCGCGGGTCGTTGAGGTCGTTGATGCTTTCGCCGACCAGGGTCAGCCCCACCACGGTGAGGACAATGGCCAGGCCCGGGAAGACGCCCGTCCACCAGATGCCGGAGGTGGTGTCCGCCAGTGCCTTGTTGAGGTCGAATCCCCATTCCGCTGCCGACGTCGGTTCGATGCCGAAGCCGAGGAAGCCCAGGCCCGCGAGGGTGAGGATGGCTTCGGAGGCGTTCAGCGTGAAGATCAGCGGCAGCGTGCGGGTGGCGTTCTTGTAGATGTGGCGGGTCATGATCCGGATGTTGGAGGCGCCCACCACCTTGGCGGATTCGACGAAGGGTTCGGCCTTGAGCCGGATGGTTTCGGCGCGGATGACGCGGAAGTACTGCGGGATGAAGACCACGGTGATGGAGATCGCCGCGGCCAGGATTCCGCCCCACAGGCTGGAGCGCCCGCCGCTGATCACGATCGCCATGACGATCGCCACCAGCAGGGACGGGAAGGCGTACACGGCGTCGGCGATCACAACGAGGATCCGGTCCAGCCAGCCGCCGATGTAGCCGCTGACCAGGCCGAGGATCACGCCGATGAAGATGGACATGATCACGGCGACGACGATCACCAGGACGGCGGTCTGTGCGCCCCAGACGACCCGGGAGAACACGTCGTAGCCGCCGACGGTGGTTCCGAGCAGGTGCCGGCCGCCGGGGGCCTGCTGCGCGGGGAAGCTGCCCTCGGCGTCGGAGATCTGCGAGAAGCCGAACGGGGCGATCAGCGGGGCGAAGATCGCGGTCAGCAGGAACAGCGCGGTGAGGACGAGCCCGGTGACGAGCATGCCCCGTTGCAGGCCGACGCTCTTGTTGAAGTGGGAAACGACCGGCAGCCGCTTGAACCAGGGTTCCCGGCGGTTTTCTGCGGCGATGGTTGGTTCGATGCTCATGTCAGTACCTCACGCGGGGGTCGATCAGCGCGGCGACGATGTCCACGATGAAGTTGGTCACGGCCACGATCACGGCGAGCAGCACCACAATGCCCTGCACGGCCACGAAGTCGCGGGCCGTCAGGTAGGTGGCGAGCTGGAAGCCCAGGCCTTTCCATTCAAAGGTGGTCTCGGTCAGCACGGCGCCGCCGAGCATGACCGCAATCTGCAGGCCCATCACGGTGATGATGGGGATCAGCGCCGGCTTGTAGGCGTGTTTGGTGACCAAGCGGAATTCGCTGACGCCGCGTGAGCGTCCGGCCTCCACGTAGTCCTTGCCGAGGGTGCCGATCACGTTGGTGCGGACCAGACGCAGGAAGATACCGGCGGTCAGCAGGCCCAGGGCGACGGCGGGCAGCACGGCGTGCGCGGTGACATCGCCCAGCGCGGCCATGTTGCCGCTGCGGACGGCGTCGAGCCAGTAGATGCCGGTGGGCGCCTGCAGCGCGGTGAGGGCCAGTTCCGTCGAGGTCTTGGCCCGCCCGGCCACCGGAAGCCAGCCGAGCCAGACCGAGAAGGTCAGCTTGAGCAGCATGCCGGCGAAGAACACCGGCGTGGCGTAGCAGAGGATGGCGAAGATGCGCAGGACGGCGTCGGGCGCCTTGTCGCGGCGGTGCGCGGCAATCATGCCCAGCGGGATGCCCACAACCAGGGCCACGAGCAGCGCGTTGATGGACAGCTCGAGGGTCGCCGACCCGTAGGTGGTCAGCATTTCGGAGACCTGCCGGTTGTCCGAGAGTGTGGTGCCGAAGTTGCCGGTGATGAGGCGGCCGAGGTATTCGAAGTACTGCACGAAGATGGGCCGGTCGTAGCCGGCCGAGTGGATGCGTTCGGCCAGTTGCTCCGGCGGGAGCCGGCCGCCGAGGGCGGCCGTGATCGGGTCGCCCGTGATCCGCATCAGGAAGAACACGAGCGTGACCAGGATGAAGATGGTCGGGAAGATCAGCAGGAACCTGATCAGGATGTATTGGCCCAGTCCCCCACCGGACGCCTTTTTCTTTGTCGGCAATAGGCCGTCGGCGTCGCTGGGCGGCGCCTCAATAAGTGTTGTCATTGGTACCTAAATTTGTGTTTCCGTCGGCTTCGTGGGCTTCCGGAATCGGTTGTCCTGCCCTCAGCAAGAGAGGCGGGACGCCGCGCAGGCGCCCCGCCTCCATGGCTGGTCAGGACCGGATGGGGAATGGACCTACTTGGAAATTACTCCAAGACGGGTCTTGAAGGAAGCGTCGAGGGTCTTGTCGACCCCCTGGACGTCCTTGCCGGCGACCATCAGCTGGGCGCCCTGCAGCAGCGGCAGCGTGGAGAGGTCCTTGGCGACGGCCGTCTGGGCGTCACCAAGCACCTTTTCGCGTGCGCTCTTGTCAACGGTGGTGAGCTGCTTCTTGATCAGGTCCGTCACGGAGGCGTTCTCGTAGTGGTTCTTGAGGAAGTTGCCCGGGATGAAGAACGGGGTCAGGTAGTTGTCGGCGTCCGAGTAGTCCGGGAACCAGCCGAGCTGGTAGACGGGGTAGACGTCCTTGGTGCGGTCCTTGGAGTAGGTGACCCACTCGGTGGACTGCAGGTCGACCTTGAACAGGCCCGACTTTTCCAGCTGTTCCTTGATCATGGCGTACTCGTCGCCGGAGGACTTGCCGTAGTGGTCCGGGTTGTACTGCAGCTTCAGGGTGACCGGGGCGGTGACGCCGGCGTCGCTGAAGGCCTTCTTGGCCTTGTCGAGGCTGGGCTTGCCGTTGCCGTCGCCGTACATGTCCTTGAGCGGCTTGATGGCGCCGACGAAGCCGTCGGGAACCACGGAGTAGGCCGGCAGGTAGGTGCCCTTGTAGACCTGGCTGGCGATCGCGTCGCGGTCGACGACGCTGGCCATCGCCTGGCGGACGGCCAGGGCCTTGGCCGGGTCGGCCTCGGGGGTCTTGGCGCCGAACGGCATGGTGTCGAAGTTGAACACGATGTAACGCAGTTCGCCACCGGGGCCCTTGTGGACCTTGACCTTGGAATCCTTCTCGAGGTCGGCGGCGTCGGTCGCGGTCAGGCTGCGGCCGGCGACGTCGATGTTGCCCTGCTGGACATCGAGCTTGAGGTTGTTGGAGTCGGCGTAGTACTTGATCGTGGCGCTGTCGTTCGCCGGCTTGCCGAGCATGCCCTTGTAGTCCGCGTTGGCCTTGAGGCTGATGAGCTCGTTCTTCTTGTAGCTCTCGATCGTGTACTGGCCGGCGAAGGGCTTGCCCTTGACGATCTCGTCGTCGCTCATCAGCTTGTCTGCGGGGAAGACCTCTTCGTCGACGATCGGGCCGGCGTTGGCTGCGAGGACGCCCGGGAAGACCTGGTCGTTGCCTTCCTTGAGCTTGAACACGACGGTGGAGTCGTCTTTGACTTCCACCGAGGCGAGGTTGCCGAGCAGGGAGGCCGGGCCGTTGTCGTCGTTGATCTTCACGACGCGGTCGATCGAGAACTTCACGTCGGAGGACGTCAGCGCGTGGCCGTTGGCGAACTTCAGGCCGGACTTGAGCTTGACGGTGTACTCGGTCGGGGCCGTGAAGGAAGCGGACTCGGCGATGTCCGGGCTGGAATCGGCCGTTCCGGGCTTCGAGTTCATCAGGAACGGGTAGATCTGGTTCATCACCATAAAGGAGCCGGCGTCGTATGAGCCGGCCGGATCGAGGGTGACCACCTTGTCAGTGGTGCCGTACGTAATGGTGCCTCCGCCTGCGGCGCTGCCTGAGGATGTTCCGCCGCCGGAAGGGCCGGTGCAGGCCGTCAATGCAAAGGCGGAAACCCCGGCGAGCGCGATGGCGCTCTGGAGGGCTTTTTTGTTCATTGCCATCTGTGAACTTTCTGTTCGATGAGTACTAGTCCGCTGCCCGGGGTAGCTTGACTCGTGGGGCAGCTCACTGTCCTGATTCCTAGATTCAACCAGAAGACCGTGGGGTGCATCGCCAAATCTTGTGAGTTGAGACACAAAATTTACACGATTCGAAGGAACTCATCGTTTTCTGCAGGATATGCCCCGGATCTTCGGCACCTTCGGCGGCGGCGATCTGCGGGTGGACATGCCCTGTGCCTGGGCCGGGGAATGGACATAAACCCCATATGCCCACTCGTGGCCGCGAAGAATGGACATGCCCGTAGGTCCCAGGCTCGCGCGGGTGGACTTGCCCTGTGCACCCGTTGGACTGGTCCACCGTCGGCCAATGGACATGCCCCTCCGCAGAGATCCTGACGCGCGGACATGCCCTGTGCGCAGACCGGGGAACGGACATAAACCCCATATGCCCACTCGTGACCGCGGAGAATGGACATGCCCCTGGGTCCCAGGCACGCGCGCGCGGACATGCCCCGTGCACCCGTCGGCCAATGGACATGCCCTCAGCAGAGATCCTGACGGGCGGACATGCCCTGTGCGCAGACCGGGGAATGGACATAAACCCCATATGCCCACTCGTGGCCGCGAAGAATGGACATGTCCGTCCGGCGCGGGACGTCGAAAACTGGGACGGGCGCTAGAGGGCCGCGCGCTGCCGCGACCGGGCGGCGTCGATCGTGGCCTGGCCGAGGACCCGGCTGCCCTGGTACAGCACCACGGTCTGGCCGGGGGCAACACCGCGCAGCGGCTCGGCCAGGGTGACCACCAGGTTGCCGGTCCCGTCCGTGTGCTCCATCCGGGCGGTCGCCGGGACGGGGTCCCCGTGGGCCCGGACCTGGGCGTGGCAGTCGAACTCCGCGCCGGTGGCGATTTCGGCGATCGGCAACCCGGCCCAGGAAACCTTGATCCCCCGGATCTCATCGATGGCCAGCAGGGCCTCGGGACCCACCACCACCTTGTTTTCCTTGGGCCGGATCTCCAGCACAAAGCGCGGCTTGCCGTCGGCGGCCGGGGTGCCCAGCTTCAGGCCGCGGCGCTGGCCAACGGTGAAGGCGTTAGCGCCGGGGTGCTCGCCGACCTTGGCGCCGGATTCGTCCACGATGTCGCCGGTGGTCATCTCGATTTTCTCGGCCAGCCAGCCGGCGGTGTCGCCGTCGGGGATGAAGCAGATGTCGTGGCTGTCGGGCTTGTTCGCCACCGACAGCCCGCGGCGCTCCGCCTCGGCGCGGACCTCCGCCTTGGACGGTGTGTCGGCGAGCGGAAACATCGAGTGCCGGAGCTGTTCGTGGGTCAGGACGCCCAGCACGTAGCTCTGGTCCTTCGCCCAGTCCGCGGCGCGGTGCAGTTCCGGATTGCCCTCGGCGTCGGTGATGACCTTGGCGTAGTGGCCGGTGCAGACGGCGTCGAAGCCCAGGGCAATCGCCTTCTCCAGCAGGGCGGCGAACTTGATCCGCTCGTTGCAGCGCATGCAGGGGTTGGGGGTGCGTCCGGCGGCGTACTCGTCAATGAAGTCCTGGACGACGTCTTCCTTGAAGCGCTCGGAGAAGTCCCAGACGTAGTACGGGATGCCGAGCACGTCGCAGGCCCGCCAGGCGTCGCGCGAGTCCTCGATGGTGCAGCAGCCTCGGCTGCCGGTGCGCAGTGTTCCCGGCATGCGGGAGAGGGCAAGGTGGACCCCGACGACGTCGTGGCCGGCCTCGACGGCGCGGGCTGCGGCGACAGCGGAATCGACGCCGCCGCTCATGGCTGCAAGAACTCGCATGCTGGCTTTCTGTGGGAAGCAGGGGGGTCACGGGCGGTCGCCCCAAGGCGTGGAGCTAACACAACGTCCGCCCGCCTATTCTATCGCCACGCCGATTGCTCCCCCAAAAAGCCTTGACGCCCCGGCCCGGTTCTTCTAGCGTCAAAGTTAACCGTTTTAGAAATTCGGCCTAGCAACCCCTGGCACCAGCGCAGACGGGACGCACAGAGATGACTGAGGACAACATCGTGATCGTGGGCGGCGGACTGGCCGGAGCCACCGCCGCGAAGACCCTGCGGGCCGAGGGCTACGAAGGTCCGGTGACCCTGCTCGCCGAGGAGCCGCAGGCCCCCTATCTGCGGCCGCCGCTGTCCAAGGAGTATCTCCTCGGCAAGGACGGCGAGGAGGCGCTCCCGGTGGTGCCGGCCGGCTGGTACGCGGACAACGACGTCGAGCTGCGCCTTGGCGCTCCCGCCACCTCCCTGGACACGGGTGCCCGCACGGTGGACCTCGCCGACGGCGCGCGGCTCCGCTATGCGGCGCTCCTGCTCGCCACCGGCGCACGGCCGCGCTCGATTCCGCTGCCCGGCAGCGGCCTCGAGGGCGTGATGACGTTCCGGACGGTCGAGGACAGCCGCCGGCTCCGGGATGCCTTGGCCGGCGGCGGCCGGAACGTGGTGCTGGTCGGCTCGGGCTGGATCGGGAT
Source organism: Arthrobacter sp. SlRoot2-15 (assembly GCF_059739345.1). Taxonomy (NCBI): domain Bacteria; kingdom Bacillati; phylum Actinomycetota; class Actinomycetes; order Micrococcales; family Micrococcaceae; genus Arthrobacter; species Arthrobacter sp. SlRoot2-15. Next base: position 2,920,077 of record NZ_AP046058.1, on the reverse strand, counting down.
GGAACTGGCCGCAGCCGCGAATTCCTACGGCAACACCGTCACGCTGCTGGGGCTGGAACAGGTGCCGCTGGCGGCGGCGATCGGCCCCGAGCTGGGCGGCTTTTTCCGCTCGCTGCACGAATCGCGCGGCGTGCGGTTCCGGCTGCCGGCGTCGGCCGCCGCGATCACGGGCGACGCCGGCCGGGTCACCGGCGTCCGCACCGACGCAGGCGAAGTCCTGGCCGCCGACCTGGTGGTGATCGCCGTCGGCGTCGTGCCCGAAACCTCGCTCGCCGCGGCGGCCGGCATCGAGCTGGACAACGGGATCCTCACCGACGCCTCGCTGCGGACCTCCGCCCCCGGGGTCTTTGCCGCCGGAGATGTAGCCAATGCCCTGCACCCGTTCACCGGGGAGCACCACCGCAGCGAGCACTGGTCCAACGCGCTCAACGGCGGCAAGGTCGCCGGACGGGCGATGCTGGGCCGGGACGCCGTGCTGGACACCATCCCGTACTTCTACACGGACCAGTACGACGTCAGCATGGAGTATTCCGGTTTCCCGACGCTCATCGACGGCCCGCCCGTAATCCGGGGCTCGCTGGAGGCCAGGGAGTTCCTGGCGTTCTGGCAGCGCGGCGGCCGTGTGGTGGCGGGCATGAACGTCAACTGGCCCCGGTCCGCCAAGCCGCAGAAGGCCATCAAGGCGCTGATCGCCGCGCGGGCCCAGGTGAGCCCTGCGGTGCTGGCGGACCAGGACGTCCCGCTGGAGCAGCTGCTGCCGGAAGGCTAGCCGGCGGCGGAGTGGCGGGCGATGGTTCCGGCGGTCTGGATGCTGGATTCGTGCCCGGCCATGCCGGCCTGGCGGGCGCGGGCATACGCCCCCGGCAGGGCGGCCAGCAGGGCGTCGACGTCGGCGTCCGTGGAGGTGTGGCCCAGGGTGAAGCGCTGGGCGCCGCGGGCGGTGTCCTCGTCGAGCCCCATCGCGAGCAGCACATGGGAGGGCCGCGGGACGCCGGCGGTGCAGGCGGATCCGGTGGAGGACTCCACGCCGGCGAGGTCCAGCAGGAACAGCAGGGAGTCTCCCTCGCAGCCGGGGAAGGTGAAGTGCGCGTTGCCCGGCAGCCGGCCTGGCCCCGGGGCGCCGCGCAGCACGGCCTCCGGCACGGCGTCACGCACGCCCTCGATCAGGCGGTCCCGGAGCCCGGCGATCCGCGCGGACTCCCCGGCCAGGCGTGCAGCCGCCGCCTCCGCCGCCGCCGCGAAGGCCGCGATCGAGGCGGTGTCCAGGGTGCCGGACCGCACGTCGCGCTCCTGTCCCCCACCGTGCTGGACCGGGGTCAGCTTGACGGCACGGCCCAGGAGCAGGGCGCCGACGCCGACCGGACCGCCGATCTTGTGCCCGGAGACGGACATTGCGTCCAGGCCGGTCCCGCGGAAATCGACCGGCACCGAGCCGAGGGCCTGCACGGCGTCGGAATGCACCGGCACTCCGGCGGCGTGTGCCAGGCGCACAATGTCGGCGACGGGCTGGATGCTGCCCACCTCGTTGTTGGCCCACATCACGGTGACCAGGGCGATCGAGGCGGGGTCGTCGGCCAGCTCGGCCTCCAGCGCCGCCAGGTCCAGCACGCCCTCGGCGTCGACCGGCAGCCAGCGCACGTCGGCGCCCTCCTGCCGTTCCAGCCATTCGACGGTGTCCAGCACGGCGTGGTGTTCGATGGTGGAGCACAGGATGCGTGTGCGGCGGGGGTCCTCGGCTTGGCGGGCCCAGTAGAGGCCCTTGACGGCGAGATTGTCGGCCTCCGTGCCGCCGGAGGTGAAGATGACTTCCGAGGGGTGCGCCCCGGCCGCGGCGGCCAGCGCCTCGCGGGCATCCTCGACGGCCCGGCGGGCGCGGCGGCCGGAACCGTGCAGCGAGGAGGGGTTGCCGGTGCGCGCCAGCTCACGCGTCAGGGCGGCGAGCGCCTCGGCGGCGAGCGGCGTGGTGGCGGCGTGGTCTAGGTAAACGGGCACAGCCCAATTCTACCGTCGCGTGCTGGTGTACATTCGAGCGGTGAAGGCGTCCCTGTACCTCGTCCTGGCCACCCTGTTCTGGTCCGGAAATTTCGTCGTCGGCCAGGCCGCGGTCGCCTCGATGACCCCGCTGGACCTGACCTTCTGGCGCTGGACCCTGGCGGCGATGCCCCTGCTGGCACTGGCCCACTTTGTCGAAAAGCCGGACTGGCAGGCGGTGCTGCGCCGCTGGCCGGTACTGCTGCTGCTGAGCGTGCTCGGGATGAGCGGCTACACCCTGCTGCTGTACGGCGCCCTGGGCTACACCTCGGCCATGAACGCCTCCCTGATCACGGCGGCCAACCCGGCCCTGATTGTGGTGATGGCGATCGTCCTGCTCGGGGAGAAGACCACCCGGCTCGGCTGGCTCGGCATCGGCCTGGGGCTGCTGGGGGTGCTGCTGGTCCTGACCCGCGGGGAACTGCAGCGGGTGTTCAGCCTCTCGATCAATACCGGCGAGCTGATGATGATCGGCGCCATCGTGGTCTGGGGCAGCTACACGATCATCGCCCGCCGGCTGGAGATTCCCGCCATCACCGCCACGGCGGTGCAGGTGGCAATCGCCACCGTGACGCTGGCACCCTTCGCCCTCGCCCTGAACGTCCGCTTGCCGGAGACCCCGGCTGAAGGCTGGTCGCTGGCCTACATCGCCGTTTTCCCCTCCCTCGGCGCCTACCTGTTCTGGAACCTGGCGCTGAAGACCACCCCGCCGGGAACCGCGGGGAACTACCTGAACCTGATGGTGGTGTTCACGGCGATCATTACGGTGGCGCTGGGCACGCCGTTGACGCTGGTCCAGGTCGTCGGCGGGATTATGGTGGTCGCCGGCGTCCTGCTGACCGGCCTCAAGGGGCAGGCCAGGCTCAGGCCGGCCTGATCCGGGCGCAGCACTGGGCTGCCGTGGCGTCGTCCCGCGCCCTGAGCTCCGCAATGTCGAGGGCCTCCACCCGCTCCGGGGCCAGGCCGCAGCCTGACGCGGCGCCGGCCAGGAACGCCCCGTTCATGGCGCAGACCACGCCGGGATGGCCCTGGGCCACTCGGTGGAAGGGGCAGTTGAGCAACACTAGACCGCCCTCGCCGTCGTCCGCGGGCAGGTAACCCTCGCCGGCGAGCACGGCGCCAAAGTCGCCGCCGGCGGACTCCGCCGCTGTCCCGCCGCGCGCCCTGGCCGCCCGCAACAGCGCCTCCCGGGCGGATCCGCCGTCGGCCGCGGATTGTTCAATGGCCGTGACCAGCAGTTCGGCGGCCAGGTCGTAGCTGCGCTCCGGGACCGACGCCGAGACCTCCTGAACGGCGGCACGGTAGAGCTTGGCAGGACGGCCCGAACCCGGGCCCTCCTTGCCGCCGATCTTGCGAAACTCCACCGCCAGGAGGCCGTCGTGGACCAGACGGTCCAGCTGGAAGGACGCCGTGCTGCGGGCCAGCCCCAGCGACCCGGCCGCCTCGTCGCGGCTGACCGCGCGCTCCGCGGCGGCGACGAAGCCGAAGAGGCGGCGCCGGTTCTCATCGCCCAGGGAGGCAACCGCGGCCAGCCTCCGGCTCCACGAAAACGGGTTCATGAATCCAGCCTAACTCTAAAAACAAGATCCATTGCTTAACCTTCGCTACCATTCTAAAATTAAGATATCTATTTTTAGAAGGAGTGCATGATGAAATCATCAACAACCCTGGCAGCCCCCGCCCCGACGGTCGCCCCCGCTGCCCAGCGGCAGGCCTTCCTGTTGCTGCGCACGGTTTTCACCGTGGCGCCGATCATTTTCGGCCTGGACAAGTTCACCAACCTACTGACCCACTGGACGATGTATCTCGCCCCCGTGGCGACGTCGGTGGTCCCCTTGCCGGCGCAGACTTTTATGTACATCGTCGGCGTGGTGGAGATCGTTGCGGGCCTGGCGGTAGCGTTCCGGCCCCGCTTCGGTTCTCTGCTGGTCGCCGTCTGGCTGCTCGGCATCATCATCAACCTGCTGGTACTGGGCAGCTTCTTTGACGTGGCGCTGCGCGATTTCGGCCTGCTGGTCGGGGCCCTTGCCCTGAACCGGCTCTCGCCGGCCAGGGCCCGGTAGCGGCCGCTGCCGGCGTCGGCGCGGGCCGCCGCGAGCGCGACCCGCGCCGACGCTGGCCTACGCCAGCACCCGAAGGGCACCGGGGACGACGTCGATGGCCAGCGGCAGCGGCCCGATCCGTTCGCCGTCCGCGTAGGCGATGACGCCGGCGGCTTCCAGTTGAACGTCCCGGACCCGGCGGATCTCCACCGCCGGGTGGCCCACGTGCCGGCCCGAAAATACCTTGGGGAACACGGCCAGGAATCCCGCGCGGGACAGCGGCCGGACGATAAACAGGTCAAGGTACCCGTCGTCGAGCACGGCGTCGGGCACCACGTTCATGCCGCCGCCGATTGACTGCCCGTTGGCCACCGAGATCAGCATGGCCCCCTGCTGCCAGCGCTCGCCGTCGGCCGTCACGGTGTACTCGATGGCGCGGAAGGTGGCCAGTTCGCGCAGCATGGCCAAGTTGTACCGGGAGCGGCCCTTTGGCCAGCGCCAGGCATTGGCGCGTTCGTTGACCGCGGCGTCGAAGCCGGCCGAGACGACGCCGGCAAACCAGTACGTCCGGTCCCCGGAGCGCACCCGTCCGGCGTCGATCAGCCGCCCGCCGGCGGACAGGGCCGCCAGGACCCGGGCGGCGGCAGCGGGGATGTTGTGCCGCGGCAGTCCGAGCGCCCGGGCCATGTCATTGCCGGTGCCGCTCGGAATGATGCCCAGCGGCGTCGAGCCGTAGGCGGCGCCCGACCCGGCGAGCGCGTTGACGCCGAGGTGCACCATCCCGTCGCCGCCGGCCACGACCAGTGCGTCCACCCCGTCGGCCAGCGCCTTGTCCACGGCCCGGGACAGCAGCTCGTAGCTGTCCTCGCAGAGCAAGTGCACCTGCACCCCGGCCGCGCGGAAGCAGTCCGCCGCTTGCTGGCCGGCATGCCGTCCGCGGCCGAAGGAGGCGCGCGGGTTGACGGCGAGGGCAATCTTCATGGGCTGAATTATGCCAGCCGCCGGGAACCATCCGCGGCCACGCGCTCGTTATTCCCCCAGCCGGTTAAACTGGCCACGCCGGAGGTCCCGGCCGGACCCGATCCACCGACGCAAAGGAATTTTGCTTGACGCAGGGCAGCAGCTCGCACTACCAGGTCCTCCGCATCCCTGTCACGGCAACGGACAAGGACATCAAGGTGGCCTACCGGAAGGCTGCCCGCACGGCGCACCCCGACCACGGCGGCGACGCCGCCACCTTCCGCCGCGTCACCCTCGCCTACGAGACGCTCATCGACGCCAAGCGCCGCGCCGACTACGACCGCTCGTACGGCAGCGGCACCGCATTCTCCAGCCGGACGGCCCCGGCCGAGGAAGGGGCGCACTTCGACGCGCCCGCCGCCGGCAGCCGGGCCTCAGCGCATGTCCGCAGGCCCAACACACCGCGGAACACCGCCGCGGACGACCCGGTGTACGTGCCGTCCTTCGAGGAGGTGGCCGCGGCCGGCGAGGTGCCGCTGATCCCGGAGTCCGTGGCCCGACAGCAGGTCCACGGCATGCCCCGCAAGCGCGGGCTCTTCGGCGCGGAGGCCCGCATCCAGCGCGAGATGCGCACAGTGCAGCTGATCACCCGGCAGGTCCTGCCCGAGATTCCCGCTGCCCGCCTGGTCAACGGCCTGCAGTCCCCGGCGGACAACAGCCACATCGACCATGCGCTGCTCACCGGCTACCGGCTGGCCATCATCGGTTCCATGCTCCTGCCGCCGGGCGCCTACGCCTGGAACGGCAGCACCCTGAACCACGGCGGCCGCTCCATCGCCCCGCCGCAGCTGGCCCACGTGGTGCGCCGGATGCAGGACATCTTCCCGGAACTGAACGTCACCGGCTGGACGGTGGTCCACAGTACCGACGGCAACCTGCACGAACCCGTGATCGACCGGCACGGACGCTCCCGGGGCCGGGAGGACAGCCTCGAGACCGTGCAGGTGGTCAACGCCGCCGGCCTGGCCCGGGGCCTCAAGCAGTTCCTCAGTTCCGGGCCGGCCCCGAACACGGTCAACGTTCCGGTGCTCGCCCGGCTGCTGCGCGGAATGCACTAGCGTCCCGGACCGCCCGGACCGATCGCTAGGATGGAAGCATGTTCCGCATCCTCTTCCACAGCCCCGAAATTCCCGGCAATACCGGCAACGCCATCCGGCTCGCCGCCATCACGGGGGCCGAGCTTCACCTCGTGGAGCCGCTGGGCTTTGATTTTTCCGACGCCAAACTCCGCCGCGCCGGGCTGGACTACCATGACCTCGCCGTCGTCACCGTGCACCGGGACATCAACGCCGCATGGGAGGCGCTGGCGCCGGAGCGGGTGTTTGCGTTCACGTCCGACGGCGAAACCTCCTACACGGATATCGGCTACCTTCCCGGCGACGTCCTGATGTTCGGCCGGGAATCCGTGGGCCTGTCCGAGGAACTGAAAAACGACCCGCATGTGACGTCCCGCGTCCGGCTGCCGATGCTGCCGGCGCTGCGCTCGCTGAACCTGGCCAACGCGGCCTCGATCGCCGTCTACGAGGCGTGGCGCCAGCACGGCTTCGCGGGCGCCACGCTCTAGCAGCATCCCGCCACGGATTCCGCCACGGATTCCCGAAGTCCGTCCCATCCGGGCCTGCCGCCGCTCCGAATGCCTTCTGAGAGACCATCCACGCTGGACGTCGAAGGGAGCGAGGAGCGGCAGGTGAGCACAATGCAGGTGGATAGACGCCCGGCCTTTCGGGCTGCGGGCAACCACGGCGCCGTCCAAGCCCGTCCTGGCCCCCGATCGGCGGCCGGCACCTTATGCTTGAAGGTGATGGACACTCCGAATGCCCCGAATCCCGAGGCCGCTGCTCCCCCCAGCGCCCCAGCCGACGTAAACCGCCGGCTGGCAGCACTGCTCGGACAGATCGCCGACGGGGATCAGGCTGCTTTCGCCGAGTTCTACCGGCTCACCTCGCGCCGTGTTTTTGGCATGGCGCGCCGCGTACTGATCGACCCGGAGCTCAGCGAGGACACCACCCAGGAGGTCTTCCTGCAGGTCTGGCAGAACGCCGCGAAGTTCAACGCCGACGCCGGCAGCCCGCTCGCGTGGCTGATGACAATTTCGCACCGCCGGGCCGTGGACAAGGTCCGGTCCTCGCAGTCGTCCACCGACCGGGAGTCCAGGTACGGCGCCAGCAGCCAGGAGATCGACCACGACTCCGTCTCCGATGAGGTCGGCAGCCGGCTTGAGGCCGAGGCCGTGGTCCGCTGCCTGGACACGCTGACCGACACGCAGCAGGAATCCGTCCGGCTCGCCTACTACGGCGGGCTGACCTACCGGGAAGTCGCCGAGAAGCTCAACGCGGCCGTTCCCACCATCAAGTCCCGCATCCGCGATGGACTAATCCGCCTGAAGACCTGTTTGGGGGTGAGTTGAGATGAACGACATGAATCCAGAGGACAGCGACCGCACGCCCGGCAGCTTCTCCCCCGACATCGCCGGCGACCTCAGCTCCGGCCGCGCCGTGGACCTCGCCGAGGTGTACGCGCTCCACGCCCTCGACGACGCCGAACGCGACGCCGTCGACCGCCACCTTGCCGACGCACCGCCAGCCGAGCGCTCCGAATTCGAACAGCGCGTCCGGCAGGCCCGCGAGACCCTGGCCCGGAGCTTCAGCGCCGAGGAGGAACCGCCTGCCGGACTCTTCGACCGCATCGTCGCCGCCCTTCCGGCACAAAATGCCGGACCGGCCGCCGCTGTGCCGTCCCCCGACGCCTCATCCCCGGTGGTGGCCCGGCCGGTCCGGGAGAACGCCGAGCTTCCGGTCACCGATGAACTCGGTGCCGCCCGCAAGCGCCGGGACGAGCGGCGTCGGCCGCAGGGCACCCGCGCCTGGCTGATCGGTGTCGCCGCTGCGGCCGCCATCGCCATCGGCGGCGTCGGGGTGGGGGCGTATGTCGCCAACCAGAACGATCCGCTCAACCAGGTGATGCAGGCCGGCGATGTGCGCAAGGCGACGGTCGAGGTGATCGGCGGCGGTACGGCCTCGCTGACCCTGTCCTCCTCGAAGGATGCCGCCGTGGTGAAGATGAACGGCGTTCCGGCCCCGCCGGCGGGGAAGGTCTACCAGATGTGGCTGATCCCCAAGGACGGCTCGGCCCCGGTTTCCAAGGGCCTGATGGACGCGGAAGCACTGTCCAAGCCGGCCGTCGTCACGGGCATCGGTTCCGCCGCCGCTCTGGGCATCACGGTGGAGCCCGCGGGCGGCTCGAAGTCGCCCACCTTGCCGACCGTAGCCTCGGCCCCGCTGGGCGCCTAGGACCAAACAACAAAGCCGCGCAGCGCCCCGCTTGGTTTCTTGGGGCCGGCGCGGCTTAGTTGTGCCGGTTGGGTGTTGTCCGGACGCTCAGATGACCAGCGAGAGCAGCATCACGAAGCCGAAGCCCACCACGGAGATCAGCGTTTCCATCACGGACCAGGTCTTGAAGGTCTGGCCGACGCTGAGGCCGAACAGTTCCTTCACCAGCCAGAAGCCGGCGTCGTTGACGTGCGAGAGGAAGAGCGACCCGGCGCCGATCGCGAGGGCCAGCAGGGCGGCATGGGTCGGTGAGAGCGAGCTGGCCAGCGGGGCGACGATGCCGGCCGCCGTTACGGTGGCCACGGTGGCGGAGCCGGTGGCCAGGCGCAGCGCGACCGCCACGAGGAAGCCGAGCACCAGCACGGACATGTTGGCGCCCTCGGCCCACTTCTTGACCGCGTCGCCGACGCCGGCGCCGATCAGGGTCTGTTTGAAGCCGCCGCCGGCCCCGACAATCAGCAGGATCGCGGCAATCGGGCCGAGGCTCGCGCCGATCTTGGCGGTGATCTTGTTGCCGGTGAAGCCGACGGCGTAGCCGAAGGTACCGATTGCCAGGAGCACGGCGAGCGTCATGGCCACCAGCGGCTGGCCGACGAAGTCGAAGAAGACCCGGATCCACGGTGCCGTCTTGGCGTCCGGCCAGATCATGTCCACGACGGCCTTGAGCAGCATCAGCACCACCGGAAAGATGATGGTCAGCAGCGTCACCAGGAAGCTGGGCTGCCGCTTGATGCCCTCCAGGTCGGCCCCGTGCTCGGTGTCGATTCCGCCCGCGACGGCGGGGGCGCCCACCGGAACCCATCGGGCGGCGAGCCGGGAAAACAGCGGCCCGCAGATGATGACCGTGGGGATGGCGACCAGGAGTCCGAGCGCGAGCGTGGTGCCGAGTTCGGCCTTGACCGCGCTGATCGCGATCAGCGGTCCCGGGTGCGGCGGCACCAGGCCGTGCAGCACCGACAGCCCGGCCAGGGCGGGGATGGCGATGCGCATCAGCGGCATCCGGGAGCGCTGGGTGACCAGGACGATCACCGGCAGCAGCAGCACCAGGCCGATTTCGAAGAACATCGGCAGGCCGATGATCACCGCGACAAGCGTGATGGACCAGACCACGCGGTTGCCGCTGGCCTTGGCGAGGAGTGTGTCCACCACCCGGTTGGCGCCGCCGGAGTCCGCCAGGAGCTTGCCCAGCATGGCGCCGAGGGCGATCAGCAGGCCGACTTCCTTCAGGACGCCGCCGACCCCGTCCTCGAAGTTGGTGATGATCTTCGCCAGTTCCACCCCGGAGGCCAGGCCGACGAAGGCCGAGCCGAGCACCAGGGCGAGGAAGGGGTGGAGCTTGAACTTGGCGATCAGCACCACGATCAGTGCGATGCCGACGGCGGCGACTACCAGGAGTCGGGTGTCGTGGCCGGTCCAGGCCTCGACGGCAGCCGGAAGCTGCAGTGCTGCAAGAGAATTCAAAACGTGTTCCTAGCTGGGAATGAAGGGTGTGTCGGGCGCGCGGTCAGTGCGTGCCGGCGCCGGCGGCGTCGAGTTGGAGCCGGTCGATGATTTCCTGGGCCTCTTCGGCCGGGGTGGCGCCGACGCACAGGGTGATGGAGTTTTCGTCCTCGGTGGGGGCTTCAAGGGCTTCGAACTGGGATTCCAGCAGGGCCGGCGGCATAAAGTGGCCGTGCCGGGAGGCGAGCCGGTCCGAGATCCTGTCCTTGCTGCCTTCGAGGAAAACGAAGACAACACCCTCCCCGCGCAGCACGTCTCGGTACCGCTTCTTCAGGGCGGAGCAGGTCACGACGCCGGGTGTCCCGGCCGCCGTGTGCGCCCGGATCCAGTCGGCGATGCTGTCCAGCCACGGCCAGCGGTCTTCGTCCGTCAGCGGCTGGCCCGCGTGCATTTTGGCCACGTTGGAGGCCGGATGCAGGTCGTCGCCTTCGGCCAGGTCCCAGCCGAGCCGGCCGGCCAGCAGGCCGGCCACGGTGGATTTGCCCGAGCCGGAGACGCCCATGATGACCAGTACGGGGTGCTGCGCAGTCTTCGCCATTAAAGTCTGCCTTCCATCAATAAATATGATTTAAACAATGGCAAGCATATGGCAGCGGTCCCCCGCGGGCAACACTAGAAACCGGCGATGGTGCCGGGGCCGTTGACGGCTACGACGTGGAACGCCTCGGCGCTGCGGCCCTCGGCCAGCCCGCCGCGTTGCGCGGTGGCCAGCATCAGGGCGCGGACGGTGCGTTCCATGGCCTCGACATCCGGGTGCTGGCTGACGTGGATGTGGATGGCGGCCAGTTTGGCCTCGACGTGCCCGCTGACATCGACGAAGTGGTTTTCGCGTTCCTCCGGCCCGGCGAACAGCCAGAGCCAAGGCAGCTTGTAGGCCGCCAGGCCGGCCTCGGCCAGCTCCGGGTACGCGAAGGGGTTCTCCAGCGCCGGGTAGACCGCCCGCGTCACCGCCTCCCCCACCGCCAGGTGGTCCGGGTGGCTCTTCTGGATGCGGTTCCAGTTGCGCTCGGGATGCATGGCCAGCACGACGTCGGGGCGGAGTTGGCGAATCAGGCGCACCACCTCGCGCATGACCTCGTGCGAGGCCTCGAGATAGCCGTCGCGCTGGTGGAGGTAATGGATGTCGGTGACGCCCACGAGGGCGGCGGCGCGCTGCTGCTCTTCGGTCCGCAACCGCACGATTTCGTCACGTTGCGCCGGGTCGAAACCGCCGGCGTCGCCGTCGGTCATGATGCAGTAGCTGACCTGGACCCCGGCGGCGGTCCACGCGGCGATGGTGCCCGCGGCGCCGAAATCGACGTCGTCCGGGTGGGCGGTGAAACAAAGCACCCGCTCGATCCGGTGGTGCTCCGGATCGAACGGGCTTTGTGCCGCGGGGGCGTTGGTGCTCACTGGCCGGCCTTGCGCTTCTTGATTTCCTCGGTCGCCTGCGGGAGCACCTGGAAGAGGTCGCCGACGATGCCGAAGTCGGCGATCTCGAAGACCGGCGATTCGGCGTCCTTGTTGACGGCCACAATCACCTTGGCGGTCTGCATGCCGGCCTTCTGCTGGATGGCGCCGGAGATGCCGGCCGAGATGTAAAGCTGCGGCGAGACCGTCTTGCCGGTCTGGCCGATCTGGGCGTCGTGGCCGATCCAGCCGGCGTCCGTGGCCGCGCGCGAGGCGCCGATGGCCGCGCCCAGGGCGTCTGCCAGTTCCTCGACGGGCCCGAAGTTGCCGTCCACGCCGCGGCCGCCGGCCACTACGATCCGGGCCTCGGACAGGTCGGGGCGGCCGCTCGCGGCCTTGTCGTTCCGGGCGGTGACGCGTGCGGCCCCGGCCGTGGCATCGGCCGGCAGTTCCACGGTGACCGGCTGCGGGGCGGTCGCCGCGGCGGCCGGCTCCGGCTCAACGCTGTTGGACTTGACGGTCAGGACGGCCACGGGGGTGGTGGCCTTCGCCGTGGTGGTGTACGAGCCGGCGAGCACCGACTTGTGCGCCGTGCCGTCCGGGTCCACGGCGACGACGTCGGTGATCACGCCGGCGCCGAGCTTGATGCCCAGCCGCGCCGCAATCTCCTTGCCCTCGGCCGAGTTCTCGGCCAGCACGACGGTCGCCCCGGAGGTCTGCGCGGCGGCGGCCAGGAACGCCGCCTTCGGCCCGACGAGGTAGTCGTTGAGGTCCGCCGCGGCGGGGACGTAGAGATCCGCGGCGCCGTACGCGGCGAGGTCCACGGCGACTGCGTCGTGCAGCTCGCCGTTGAAGGCCACCGCCGGCTCGCCCAGGGAGCGGGCGATGGTAAGGAGCTCCAGGCTGGACTTCTTCAGCGCGGGCCCGGGGGTGTCAATGAATACAAGTACTTTTGCCATGTCCGGTTTTCCCCTTAGAGCAGCTTCTGCGCGGCCAGGAACTCGACCAGCTTGATGCCGGCGTCGCCCTCGTCGGTGATGATGGTGCCGGCCGTCCGCGGCGGGCGGACCTCGGCGGTCTCGACGGCGGTCCAGGAGCCGGCCAGCCCCACCGAGGCGGGGTCGACGCCGATGTCGGCCAGCGTCAGGGTGGTGATGGTCTTCTTCTTGGCCGCCATGATGCCCTTGAAATTCGGGTAGCGGGGGTCGTTGATCTGGTCCGTCACGGACACGAGCGCCGGGAGGGTGGCCTCCACCGTGTCCGCGTGCGAGTCCCCGTCGCGGCGGGCGGTGAGCGTGCCGCCGTCGAGTTCGAGCGAGGACGCGAAGGTGACCTGCGGCAGGCCAAGGCGCTCGGCCAGCTGGGCCGGAACCAGGGAGGTCTCGCCGTCGGTGGACGCCATGCCGGTCAGGACCAGGTCTGCGGGGAGGTCGGCGCCGAGGTGCCGGATCGCGGCCGCCAGGGCCAGGGAGGTGGCCGCCGCGTCCGAGCCGGCGAGCGCGTCGTCGCTGAGGTGGACGCCTTCGGTGGCGCCGATCTGGAGCGACTTCTTGACGGCGTTGACGGCACCGGCCGGGCCCATGCTCAGGGCGATGACCTTGTTGCCGGCGGCCTCGCCGCCGCGGGCCTCGATCAGCTGCAGCGCGGCTTCGAGGGCGTATTCGTCCAGCTCCGACAGGATGCTTTCGGAGCGGTCCGTGGTGTTGTCTCCGCCGGTGAGGTGGCGGTCGAACTGCGCGTCCGGTACGTGCTTGACCAGCACGATGATCTTCAGGGTCTCTTCCACTGTCTCTACAGCAGCCTTCCATGCGGGGGGGCGGCCGGCCGGGTGGGCCGTGGCCAGGGGGCGCCCGGGGGCGCCGCGGTTTCTCCTAGCTAACCATATAGCGCGGGCCTGGTGCGGCCCGGGTTAACGCCTGTGTCAGGGCCGGCCGGCGAGACGCGGCGGCGGGGGCGCCCGTCCCTGCGGGCCGCGGGCTAAGGGGCCGTAAAAAACAGTGCCGGCCAGCACCCCCAAGGTGCCGGCCGGCCTCGCATTCGGTGGTGCCGCTGCACCCGACGGTTACTGTTCGGCTGCGGCCCCGAGGGTCACGTCGAGTTCCTTCGCCTGGCCGCCGCGCAGGACGGTCACCTTCACCGTGGCGCCCGCGGCCTGCTCCCGCACGGCCGCCGTGAGCTGGTTGGGATCGCTGACGGAGCGGTCCTGGAACTTCGTGACGACGTCGCCGACCTTGATCCCGGCTTTGTCCGCCGCCGAGCCCGGCTCGACTGTGGCCACATCGGCGCCGACCGAGAAGCCGGAGGATGAGCTGCCGGCCGCCTTGGACTTGACGCTGACCCCGAGCTGGCCGTGGCTGGCCTTGCCGTTGCTGATGATCTCCTGGGCCACCCGCTTGGCGTGGTTGATCGGGATGCTGAAGCCGACCCCGATGTTGCCGCTGCTGCTGCCGCTGGCATCCCCGCCGGCGGACGCGATCGCGACGTTGACGCCGATGATTTCACCCTTGCTGTTGACCAGCGCGCCGCCGGAGTTGCCCGGGTTGATCGCCGCGTCCGTCTGGATGACGTTGATGGAGATGCTGCCCTGGTTGGCGGTGCTCGGCGCCTGCCCGCCGCCGGGAGGGGCGAACTGGAAGCCCTGGTCGCCGCCCTGGGAGTTGTCTGCGCCGTCCTTGGGTGCCGCCGAGGACGCCACGCTGATGGTGCGGTTGAGGGTCGAGACGATGCCGTCGGTGACGGTGCCGGTCAGCCCCAGTGGGGAACCGATCGCGACGGCGGTGTCGCCCACGTTGAGCTTGCCCGAGTCGCCGAGGGTGGCCGGGACCAGCCCGCTCGGGTTGTCGATCTTGATCACCGCGAGGTCGGAGAGCGGGTCGGTGCCGACGATCTTTGCGCCGAAGACCTTGCCGTCGCTGGTGCGGACTTCAACAGCGGCCTTGGCGGTCTTACCGTCCAGGGTGACGACGTGGGTATTGGTGAGCACGTGCCCGTCGCCGTCGAGGATGATGCCGGAGCCGGTCCCGCCGTCGCTGCCGCTCGTGGCCTTGATGGTCACAACGCTGGGCGAGGCCTTCTGGGCGGCGGCGGTGATGGCATTGACGTCGTCCTTGTTGTTGACGATCACGGTGCCGGGCTGGCCGGCGCTGCCGGTGGAAGCCACCGGGCGGTTCCCCATCAGTGCGCTGCTGCCGGCCACGACGCCGCCGCCCACGAGCCCGGCGGCGAGGATGCTGGCGACGAGCGTGGGAACGCCGAAGGCCGCCTTGCGCTTCGGTGCGTTGCCGGGCTGGCTGAACGAGTTGTGTGCCGGAGGCCCAGCCGGCGGCTGATTGCCGTAGCCGCCGTAGGGGCCGGGGGTGTGGGCGTACTGGGTCTGGGCAGCCGGTGCGCCGAACTGCTGCGTGTCGGTGTCCGGGTGCTGGCCGTAAGCGGGCGGGCGCTGCGGATATACGGGATGCGGGGCGTCGTCCGCCGGCCGGTCCAGCCTCATCGTAGGGTTCTCCTGGGCTGAGTCCTCAGCGGGGGCGGCGTGCGGAGCCGCGGGAGCACTCTCGCCCGGCCCAAGCGGGTCCCGGTTCTTGGTCGATGGATCCGGTGACGCGCCCTGCATTGGGTTCTCAGTCATGGGACTTCCTTTCATCCTCGTCTGCAGATAAGTATGCTCGCCCAGACTGGTGCAAAAGCGAACATTTGCTGGGAGGTTCCTGAACGCCGACCCCTATGTGGGAGGCCTTGTGAAATGCCGTCCCGGTGGGTGCAGCGCGTTTCGCTGGTGGCATATTCCCGGCGGTGGACGGCCTCCGGGGTGCACCATAGAATCAAATGGAATTGCCACAGCGACCTGCGGCTTTACACCTGCGTGGGGGCGCTGCTGCGTTCTGAGACGACCGGTTCGGCTTGATCCGGTCACAGAAGTGCTGAAGGGTTACCGATGCGGTCAATGATGAAACGATTCCTCGCCGTCCTCGGCGTCGCCGGACTGCTGGCCCTCCCCGCCGCTCCCGCGCTCGCCGAAGACCCGGTGACCATCCCTTCCGGACAAAACATCGTGGACAGCGGCAACGTTCTGGGCGGCCGCAAGGCCGAGGTCCAGGACGCGATCCAGAAGCTCCTGAAGGACCACAAATACAACCTGTACGTGGTCACCGTGAAGACTTTCGAGAATCCTGCTGACCCGAAGTCCTGGGCCCAGGCCGTCGCCACGAAGAAGGGCATGGGCCGGGCCGACGTCATCCTCGCCATGTCCGACGACGGCAAGTACTACTTCTCGCCGAATTCAGCCAGCGCCATCTACTCCAAGACCAGCACGATCAGCCAGAACGCGATCGTCGCCAACCTGGCCGGCGGGAAGCGTGACTTCGCCCAGGCCGCCATCGACACCGCGAAAGCTGTCGGCGACGCTGCCGGGGGCGGCAGCGGATCTGTCTCCTCTGGCGCCGACGCCGGCAACGGGGTCCTCGTTGGGGTCGGCGTGGTGGCCGCCGGCGGCGTGGGGACCTACCTTTACCTCCGCAACCGCCGGAAGAAAGCCGCCGTGGGTGGCGGCACCGCCTACGGACCGCAGGGTGCCGATCTGGACCCGCTGGCCGGACTGAGCGTCGAGGAACTGCGCCGCAAGAGCAGCTCGCTGCTAATCGAGGCGGACGACGCCATCAAGTCCAGCGAGCAGGAGCTTGGCTTCGCCCAGGCGCAGTACGGCGAAGCCGCCGTCGGGAACTTCACGAAGGCGCTCCAGGACGCCAAGGCCCACATGACCGAGTCGTTCAAGCTGCAGCAGCAGCTCGACGACCACATCCCGGACACCGAGGAGCAGCAGCGGACCTGGCTGGGCGAGATTATCCGCCGGTCCGAGGCGGCGCTGGCCTCCCTCCAGGAGCAAAAGGCGGACTTCGACTCCCTGCGGGAGCTGGAGAAGAACGCCCCGCGGGCACTCGCCGACGTCGGGGCCGGCGCCGCCGAAGCCGAGACCAAAATCGTTGCGGCCGAGGAGTCGCTGACCGGCCTCCGGGCGAAATACGCGGACAGCGCGCTCACGCAGGTGGCGGACAACATCAGCCAGGCCAAGGAACGGCTGGCCTTTGTGCAGAACGCCTCGGCCACGGCCCAGGAGAAGCTCAGCGCCGGTGAGGGGAGCCTCGCCGCCGTCGCCGTCCGGGCCGCGGAGGAGAGCCTGCACCAGACCAACGTGCTGCTCGGCGCCATCACCAAGGTGGCGGCCAACCTGGACGAGGCCCGCAGCGGGCTCGAGTCAGCCGTCGTCGACACCTCCCAGGACCTGGCCCAGGCCCGGGCCATGATCCAGTCCGGTGCGCACCCGGAGCTGGCCGGACCGGTGGCCGGCGTGGAGGCCGCACTGGCCCAGGTCAAGGCCGAGATCCAGGGCGGCAAGATCGACCCCATCGCCACCCTGGCGCGCGTGGAGAACGCCCACCAGTCCCTGGATGCCGCCCTCACGGGCATCCGCGACCAGCAGGAACAAACCCGCCGGGCGGAGGCCTCGCTGCAGCAGAGCCTCATGTCCGCCCAGGCGCAGATCAGCGCCACCTCGGACTACATCACTGCCCGCCGCGGCGGCGTGGGCACCGAGGCACGCACCCGGCTCGCCGAGGCGCAGCGCAACCTCGACTACGCGCTGTCCATCTCCCGCACCGACCCGGTGACGGCCCTGCAGTACGCCCAGCAGGCGCACTCCCTCGCGGCCCAGGCAGCCCAGCAGGCGCAGGCCGACGTGGACCAGTTCGGCGGCTTCGCCAACCAGGGCTACGGCCGCGGCGGGATGTTCGGCGGCGGCGGAGGCGGCGGCCTTGGCGGCGCCATCCTTGGCGGCATCCTGATCAACTCCATCCTCCACGGCGGCGGAGGCGGCGGCTGGGGCGGCGGAGGCGGCTGGGGTGGCGGCGATTCCGGTGGCGGCTGGGGCGGCGGAGGCGGCGGCGACTTTGGCGGCGGCGGCGATTTCGGCGGCGGGGACTCGGGGAGTTTCTAGCCGGCCGGTTACAGACTAGGCGCCGGCGGACTCGTTCCGGCCGGCGGGTAGAAGCGGTACATTCACTGTTCACCGAATCCAGTGGCCACCACTGGATAGGACGAAAGGCAACACCATGGTTAAGCAGTCCATTTTCGGCCGTATGGCGCAGCTGGCAAAGGCGAACATCAATTCCCTGCTGGACCAGGCAGAAGATCCGCAAAAGATGCTGGACCAGATGGTCCGCGACTACACGAACAACATTGCCGAAGCCGAATCCGCCGTCGCGCAGACCATCGGCAACCTGCGTATGCTCCAGGACGACTACAACGAGGACGTCAAGAACGCCCAGGACTGGGGCAACAAGGCCCTGGCCGCCTCGCGCAAGGCTGACGAGTACCGTGCCAACGGCGACACGGTGGACGCCGAGAAGTTCGACAACCTCGCCAAGGTGGCCCTGCAGCGCCAGATGACGGCGGAAAACGAGGCGAAGTCGGCCGAGCCGAGCATCGCCTCCCAGTCCGAGGTCGTCGACAAGCTAAAGCACGGCCTGGACCAGATGAAGGGCAAGCTCAACGAGCTCACCAGCAAGCGCAACGAACTCGTCGCCCGGTCCAAGACCGCCGCCGCGCAGACCCAGGTGCACGACGCCCTCAAGAGCATCGACATCATGGATCCGACCTCCGAGGTGGGCCGCTTCGAAGAGAAGATCCGCCGCGAAGAGGCCAAGGTCCGCGGCCAGCAGGAACTCGCCGCCTCCAGCCTGGACGCCCAGTTCAACTCCCTGGAGGACCTCGGCGAACAGACCGAAATCGAGGCGCGCCTCGCCGCGCTCAAGTCCGGTGGCCGCACCCAGGCCCTCGGCGCCGGCAACGGCTCGACCGCGGGCAGCACGGTGGACGAAGCCGACTTCGACAAGCTCTAACCCGTAGGGCAGGGCCGGGCGCCGCGGGGTGCCCGGCCCTTGCTGTGCCCGGGCCGCGTCCGGGGCCGACGCCGATCCAGTAGCGTGGAGCCATGTCCTCGACTCTCGTTTGGCTTCGCGACGACCTCCGCCTTGACGACAATCCCGCGCTGGTGGAAGCCGCCACGGCGGGCGACCCCCTCACCGTGGTCTATGTCCTGGACGAAGAATCTCCCGGTGTACGGCCCCTGGGCGGGGCGGTGAAGTGGTGGCTGCACCATTCACTCGAGGCACTCGCCGCCGACCTCGAAGCAGCCGGTTCGCGCCTGCTCCTGCGCCGCGGCCCGGCGGACCGCGTGGTCCGGGCACTGGCCGAGGAAACGGGGGCCAGCCGCGTGTTCTGGAACCGCCGCTACGGCGGCCCGGAACGCGCCGTGGACGCCGGCCTCAAGGAATGGGCCGCCGGGCAGGACATCACCGCCTCAAGCTTCCAGGCCAGCCTCATGTTCGAGCCCTGGACGGTCCGCACCGGCGCGGGTGGGCCGTACAAGGTCTTCACCCCGTTCTGGAAGGCCTGCCTCGAGGCGCCGGAGCCCCGGCAGCCTTTGGATGCTCCGGACCAGCTTTCGGCGCCGGCACGGAACAGCTCAGGTGAACTGCCGGCCGGCGAGGCGCTGGAGGACTGGGCTCTGCTCCCCCACCGCCCGGACTGGAGCGGCGGGCTTGCCGCGGAATGGACGCCAGGCGAGGCAGGCGCCCGCCGCCGGCTGGAGGACTTCCTGGACGGGCCTGCGTCCGAGTATGGCACCGGCAGGGACGTGCCCGGCGTCGAGGGCACGTCCCGGCTCTCCCCGCACCTGCGTTTCGGCGAAATCAGCCCGTTCCGGGTCTGGCACGGGCTCCGGGAACGCTTCCCGCACGGCGCCCCCGCCGACGTCGGGGTCTTCCGTTCCGAACTCGGCTGGCGGGAATTCTGCTGGCAGCTGCTCTACGAGAACCCGCAGCTGGCCACCCGCAACTACCGCCCGGAATTTGACGACTTCGCCTGGCAGACGCCGTCGGACGCCGAACTGGAGGCCTGGCAGCAGGGCCGCACCGGCTATCCGCTGGTGGACGCCGGGATGCGCCAGCTGTGGCAGACCGGCTGGATGCACAACCGCGTGCGGATGGCGGCGGCGTCGTTCCTGGTCAAGAACCTGCTGGCCGACTGGCGGGTCGGCGAGGCGTGGTTCTGGGACACCCTCGTGGATGCGGACGCCGCGAGCAACCCGGCCAACTGGCAGTGGGTGGCCGGCTCGGGGGCGGACGCCTCGCCTTATTTCCGGATCTTCAATCCGGTCACCCAGAGCAAGAAGTTCGACGCCGCCGGCCGTTACCTGCGGGCGTTCCTCCCGGAACTGGCGGAGCTGGACGACAAGGCCGTGCACGAGCCATGGAAGGCCGACGGGGCGGCCGGCGGCTACCCGGAGCCGATCGTTGGCCTCCCGGAGTCCCGGGCCCGGGCGCTGGAGACCTACCAGCGGCTCAAGGACGGCTAGGAAACAATGAAGGCCCGGATCGCATGATCCGGGCCTTCGCTTTACTGCTATTCGTTGCGGGGACAGGATTTGAACCTGTGACCTCTGGGTTATGAGCCCAGCGAGCTACCGAACTGCTCCACCCCGCGTCGCCTGATCAACACTACCCTACTTTGGCAGCCGCCCCGACCACTCCCCTGGTTCCGGCGAGGGGCCGGCGGTTAAAACAAGAAGTCCGGAACACATTGCCGTGTTCCGGACTTCTTCTCAGTTGCGGGGACAGGATTTGAACCTGTGACCTCTGGGTTATGAGCCCAGCGAGCTACCGAACTGCTCCACCCCGCGTCGCAAGAACAACTTTACCTGCCGGTGAACGGGAGGCCAAATCGGGGCGGCGTGATGTGCATCCCATCGGCTTTGAAGCCCGCCGGCCCGGGCGACGCCGGGAAAGGCGAAGGCCGGATTCCCCGCTCCAACGGAACGGGGAATCCGGCCTGCTGTGCCTGCCGCCGTCCGCGCCTACTTGCTCGGCGACGGCGACGGCGTGGCCGACGGCGAAGCGCTGCCGCTCGGTGACGGTGTGGCCGACGGCGCGGGCGCCGGCGTCGTCGTGGCGATCTTGGCTTCCGCGTCGATGGCCCGCTGCAGGGCCGCGGAGAGCTTCTTCTGCTGATCGCCATAGGCGGCGAAGTCACCCTTGGCCAGGGCCTCCTGCCCGGCCTTGATCGCGCCGTTGGCCTCGTCCAGGGCCGCCTTCAGCTCGGCCTTGGCGTCCGTGCTGCCGCCGGTGGCCGGCGGCGTGGTGCCCGGTGACGGGCTGGCCGGCGTCTGGCCGTTGTTGGCGGCGTCGCCGGCGGTCGCCCCGGATTTGCCGCCGAACAGCTCGTTCAACGCCTCATCCAGGGTCGGTTTAAATCCGATCTTGTCACCGAACGCCACCAGGACCCGCTGCAGTGTCGGGTAGGAGGTCTCCCCCGTCGATTTCAGGTAGACCGGCTGGACGTAGAGCAGGCCGCCGCCGACCGGCAGCGTCAGCAGGTTGCCGTTGAGCACCGCCGATGCGCCCTGCCGCAGCAGGTTCAGCGCCTGGGACACGGTGGGATCGGAGTTGAACTTGTTCTGCGCCTGGCCGGGCCCGGGTACGTTGGCCTCCGGCGGGATCTGCAGCAGCCGCAACTGGCCGTAGCTGTCCGCTTTCACGCCCTTCTGGTTGCCTGCGTCCGAGTCCGCGGCCAGGAATCCGTAGAGGACGTTGCGCGCATTGCCATTGACCACCTGCGGGATGAACGATGAGGTCAGCTGGAAGGCAGGCTTGTCCTGGTCGGGCATCTGCAGCGACATGTAGAACGGCGGCTGCTTGACCCCTTCTTCCTTGACGGTCGGGTCGTTCGGCACGCTCCAGGCGTCGTTGTTGGTGAAGAAGTTGTCCGCGTTGGTCACGTGGTAGCGGCCCAGGAGTTCACGCTGGACCTTGAACAGGTCCTCCGGGTAGCGGACATGGCTCATCAGGGCGCCGGACATCTCCGAGAAGGGCTTCAGCGACGTCGGGAACACCTTCTGCCAGGCTTTCAGGACCGGATCCTGGTCATCCCAGGCGTAGAGCGTGACCGAGCCGTCGTAGGCGTCGACCGTGGCCTTGACCGAGTTGCGGATGTAGTTGACGGAGTTGCTCGGCAACGCGGCGGTTCGGCCCGCCGAGGTCTGCGAATCCCTCGTGGCGTCGGAAAGCTGTTCCTGCTGCGAGTACGGGAAGTACGGGCTCGTGGTGTAGCCGTCGACAATCCACTTCACCCTGCCGTCGACGACGGCGGGGTAGGCGTTGCCATCCACGGTCAGGTACGGCGCAACCTTTTCGACGCGGTCCTTCGGGTTCCGGTCGTAGAGGATCTGCGATTCGGCGTTGACGCCGTCGGAGAGCAGCAGGTCCGAGGACTGGAACTTGATCGCATAGAGGATCTTGTTGAGGAAGCTGCCGACGTTCGGGCCGCCGTTGCCGGTGAAGGTGTACTGCGTTCCGGCGTCGCCTTCCTTGGCCGCCGGGCGGTCCTGCTCGCGGTGCGCGGCGCCGTCCGGGGCGCCGACAATCGAGTAGTCCGGCGAGTTTTCGCCGAAGTAGATCCGCGGCTGGTAGCTGGTGTCGGTGCCCAGCACGCCGGTGGACGGGATGCCGGACTGCAGGAATTCGGGCTTGCCGTCCGCGGTGAACTTGTTGCCCTTCGCCGCGACCACACCGTAGCCGTGGGTGTAGACCACATGCCGGTTCAGCCAGGACTGCTGGTTGGTGGCGAGTCCGCCCGGGTTCAGCTCGCGCACCGCGATCACGGTGTCCTGAATTTTGCCGTTGACCTCGTAGCGGTCCACGTTCAGGGTGCTTGGGAACTGGTAGTACGGCCGGTACTGCTCAAGCTGCGAGAAGGCGTCCGAGATCAGGTTCGGGTCCAGCAGCCGGATATTGGCGGTGGTCTGCGCGTCCGGGGCCAAGGCGCCGGTGGTGGCGTTGGTAGTGGCCTCGTAGCGCTTCTCCTGAATCTTGTCCAGGCCGTAGGCGGCACGGGTCATGGCGATGTTCCGCTTGATGTATTCGTTCTCCAGGGTCTGCTCCGAGGGGCGGACCTGGAACTGCTGGATCACCCAGGGGTAGACGCCGCCGGCCAGGATCGAGGTGATGACCAGCATGGCGGTGCCGATGACCGGCAGCCGCCACTTGCCGATGACGGCAGCGACGATGAACAGCACGGCCACGAGGGCGGCGGCGACGGCGAGTATGGCCTTGGTGGGAATGACCGCGTTGACGTCGGTGTAGAGCGCTCCGGCCCAGCGGCCGCCGCTGTTGAGCACAGCGGAGTAGCGGTCCAGCCAGAAGTTAGTGCCGAGCAGCAGCAAGAAGGCCGCGCCCGTGACCGCCAGGTGGATCTGGGCGGCGCGGCTGGTGAAGACGCCGCGCTCCATCAGCCGGATGCTGCCGTAAAGGTAGTGCGTGAGGATCCCGGCGATGCCGGCCACGACGGCGACGCTGATCAGGAAGCCGGTAACGAAGCCAAGGAACGGCAGCGTCATGAGGTAGAAGCTGATGTCCAGGTTGAACTGCGGATCGTTCTGGCCGAAGGGCTGCTGGTTCAGGAACAGCAACACTTTCTGCCACTGGCTGGCGGCCGCGCTGCCGGCGAAGAGGCCGAACAGTACCGGCAGGCCGATCATGACCACCCGGCGGATCGGCTCAAGCTGGGCCTGGTAGCGGTTGAGGTTGTCCCGGACGTCCGAGTCGGGCGCGTAGACCGGACGGGACGTGTAGGCGATCCGGATCGCGAAGTACATCGCGGCGAACATAACGGCGAAGCCGGCCAGGAAGATGGCGATACGCGCGAGGTTCTCTGTCATAAAGACTTCGAAGAAGCCCAGCTGCTGGTACCAGAGGACGTCCGTCCAGACATTGGCGAAGAAGATGAACCCGACCACGATGAGGGCGACAACGATCAGGGTGGGCGTCAGGGCGCCCCGCCGTTGCTGCGGTCTGCCGGGCGGGACGGTGCTGGGACGGGACAAACTCGGTACCTCATAGCTGGTCGTCAGTGCTGGATTGAGTTATTAGTGCCACGAGTGGCAGTGGAGCTTAGTTCCGGGGTCAGTCTAGTTGCTGGTGCAGGTGGGGAGTCCCGATGTGTCGCCGTCGGCCGCGGACAGTTCAACTGCGCGCCGCGCCTCGGCCAGGTTCTCCACCTTGACGACCTGCAGGCCCGCCGGAATGTGGCCCACGACGTCGTCGCAGTTCGCCGCCGGGGCAAGGAACATAGTGGCCCCGCCCGCCCTGGCCCCGACCATCTTCTGACCGATTCCGCCGATGGCCCCAACGGCGCCGTCGGGCGTGATGGTTCCGGTGCCGGCGATGTGTTTGCCGCCGGTCAGGTCACCGGGCGTCACGGTGTCCACGATGCCGAGCGCGAACATCATGCCGGCGCTGGGGCCGCCGACCTTGTCGAGGGAAATTTTGACGTCGAACGGGAACTTGAACTTGTACTGCAGCGCAACGCCGAGCAGGTACCGCCCCGACTGGGACTTGCTCGGGGTGACCGTCAGCGGCTGCTGGCTGCCGTTGCGGTCGACGACGACCGTGACCGGCTTGCCGTTTCCAGCAGCGAGCTCGCCCTGGACAATGCTCAGGGCCGTGATCGGTTTGCTGTTGATCGAGACCAGGACGTCGCCCTCCAGGATTTTGCCCTTGGACGCCGAGCCGTCCGGAACGCCGGCCACCTGCAGCTTCTGCTCGAACGGGATGTCGAGGTCCTTCAGGGCCGCGGCGACGGCGTTCTCCTGCGATGTCGTCATGGCGACGGCGCTTTCCTGCTGGGACTGTTCCTTGGTGACGCCGCTGGGGAAGATAAGTTCCTCCGGGTAGACCGCCTTGGAGGGACTGAGCCAGGCGTTGAGGGCCTCGAACACGGTCACCGGCCCGTTGGGGCCGCCGTCGACGTACACGGTGGTGAGGTCCAGGCTGCCCTTGGCCGGAAACGTCTCGTGGCCGGACACGGTGATTACCGGTTTGCCGTTGTCCGTGGCGAGTGTGTTGAACGTCGGGCCGGGCGATTCGACCACGTACGGGACGGGAAGCGTCATCGCCGCCAGGCCGAGTCCCAGCGCCAGCAGGCCGGAGACGAGCATGGTGGAGGAGCGGTGGTCCCCTCCCCGGGATTTGCCGGCTTGCCGGGCCTTAATGCCGCCGCCGAGGGGCGCAGCTTCGCCGTCGAGGGGCGCGGGTTCGCCGGGGGGCCGTCCGCCCTGGGTAAACGTCAATGAAGGACCTCTCCGTGCCGGCGCCTGGGCCCCTGCCGGGACCGGAATCTGGCGCTGCGGCTGCGGCCGAAACCGGCTCGACAGCCTGCAAATATTCCAGCCTCTAACACTACGCGCTCGGGGGCCGCCGGGACTCTTTGCCGACAGCGAACGGGGCCGGGTTTCGGGAGACAGCCGCTCACGCTGAGGGGTAGCGTGAACTTGAGCACCAGTCACACCGACGATCGGCGGGATCATGACCTCTAACCCACTCAATCCGTCCAACGGGGACGACGAACCCAAGGATCCGCTGGCAGAAATGCTGCAGAACCTGATGGGCGGCAAGGGCATGGGGGACATCGATCCGGCGGAGCTCGCCAAGGCCGCCGGGCTGCCGGACGACCCGAACCTGCTGGCCCAGATGTTCTCCCAGGTCCAGGCCATGATGAGCGCCTCCTCGGACGGGCCCGTGAACTGGCAACTGGCCCACGAGAACGCCCGCCGGGTCGCCGCCAGCGGCTCCGACCCGTCCGTCACCGCCGCACAGTCCCGTGAGGTCGACGAAGCCCTCCGGCTCGCCGAGCTGTGGCTGGACCAGGTGACCGAGCTGCCCGCCACCGGGCTGATCGGCCGGGCCTGGTCCCGAGCCGAATGGGTGGAAGAAACCCTGGGCACCTGGAAGCGGCTGACGGAACCGGTCGCCAACAGCATCGCCAACGCCCTGTCTTCGGCGATGACCGAGCAGATGCCCGAGGAAATGAAGTCCATGATGGGCGGCGCCTCCTCGATGCTGCAGAACATGGGCGGGGCGATCTTCGGCATGCAGCTGGGACAGGCGATCGGCGCCCTCTCCGCCGAGGTGGTCAGCTCCACCGACATCGGTGTGCCCCTGGCCGACCTGGAAATGGCGCTACTGCCGGCCAACGTGGCGAAGTTTGGCGAGGGCCTCAGCCTGCCGGAAAACGACATCCGCCTCTTCCTCGCGGTCCGCGAAGCCGCCCACGCCCGGCTCTTCGTCCAGGTGCCGTGGCTGCGCGGGCACCTGCTCGGCGCGATCGAGGCCTACGCCCGCGGCATCCACATCGACACCTCGAAGATCGAAGAGCTGGCCCGCGAGCTGGATCCCAGCAACCCCGAGGGCATCCAGGAAGCCCTGTCACAGGGCGTGTTTATGCCCCAGCGGACCCCCGCCCAGGACCAGGCGCTGGAAAAGCTGGAGACCGCCCTCGCCCTCGTGGAGGGCTGGGTCGACGAACTCACGGCCGCCGCCACCGAGAAGCTGCTGCCCTCTGCCGCGGCGCTGCGCGAGACCGTCCGGCGCCGGCGCGCCACCGGCGGCCCGGCCGAGCATGCGTTTTCGTCCCTCGTCGGCCTCGAACTCCGGCCCCGCCGGCTGCGCGAGGCCGCCACGCTGTGGGCCCAGCTCAAGGAAGAACGCGGCGTGGAAGGCCGGGACGCCATCTGGCAGCACCCCGATCTGCTGCCCACCGCGGAGGACCTGGACGACCCGAAGGGCTTCAGCGAACGCCGCAAGCTGGCCGAGGCCAGTGACACCGAGGTTGACGACGCCCTGCAGAAGCTGCTAAGCGGCGGGTTCGACACTGCCCCGCCGGCTGCGGACGAGGATGGCGATGAACCCGGCGCCGAGGGCGGCGGCTCCGACGGCAAGCCCGGCGCCGACGACGAGGGCGGCAGCCCGAAGGCCTGACCCCTTAGCGGACGGCGCCCTCGAGCTCGCTGGCGTCGTCGACGTCGTCAGCGGTGGTCCCGGCGTCGTCGGCCCCGGCCGGAAGGCCGCGTGCGGTGGCGAACGAAACACCTTCCAGGAAGGCCTTGGCTCGTTCGGTTTCCGGGTAGGCCGCCAACAGCCGCCAGAACGCCGCATTGTGGGCTGCCACCAGCAGGTGCGCCAGTTCGTGCAACAGCACATAGTCAATGACCCACTGCGGCATCGGTTGCAGCTTGTGGGAGAGCCTGATGGTGCCCTCCGACGGCGTCGCCGAGCCCCAGCGCGAGTTCTGGTTTGTCACCCAACGGACCGAGGTCGGGACGGCCCGGCCGCCGAGGTACTTGGCCGAGAGGACTGACGCGTGCGCCGCCAGCTCAGCGTCGCTGCCGGCACGGCGCTTGCCGGCGGCCTTGCGTCCCCGGGTTCCCTGCGCCCGGAGCTTCTCCAGCATCCGCTGCACCCATTCGCGCTCCTGGGCGCCGCTGAAGTGGGCGGGGATGGCGACGACGGCCGTGCCGTTCTCCCAGAACGCGGCCACGGTGCGGCGCCGGCGCGCCGAGCGGCGCACCTCCACCGGCGCGCCGTCGGCGGTGGTCAGCGGCGTGCCGCTGCGATTCCCGGCGCCGGCCATCAGTGCGCTGAGCTTTCAGCCAGGACCGCCAGCACGGTTTCGCCGTATTTTTCCAGCTTCGAGGCGCCCACCCCGGGCAGCGTGGCGAGCTGTTCCAGGGACTCGGGCCTCGCCTCGGCGATCGCGGTCAGGGTCGCGTCGGTGAAGACCACGAAGGCGGGGACGTCGGCTTCAAGAGCGGTTTCCTTCCGCCACTGCCGCAGCGCGTCGAAGGTCTGTTCCTCGTAGCTCGGCGGGCACTGGCTGCACCGGCCCACCTTGCGTTCGGCGCCGGAGGAGAGCATGCTGCCGCAGACCCGGCACGACGCCGGAACGGCCGCCTTGCGGCGCGGCGCCGCGCCTTTGCCGCGGACGGAGGAGCTGGCCACCGAGTCGGGCCGCAGCCCGTCCAGGAAGCGCGAGGGTTTGCGGTTCGCCCGGCCGCCGGGGGTCCTGGCGGTGGACCAGGACAGATAGAGGTGCTCCTTGGCGCGGGTGACGCCGACATAGAGCAGGCGGCGTTCCTCATCCACCGCCTCGGGGGTGTCAGCGAAGGAGATCGGCATCAGGCCCTCGCTCAGGCCGACGAGGAACACAGCCTCCCATTCGAGGCCCTTGGCTGCGTGCAGCGACGCCAGGGTCACGCCCTGCACGG
This sequence comes from Arthrobacter sp. SlRoot2-15, assembly GCF_059739345.1. NCBI lineage: Bacteria > Bacillati > Actinomycetota > Actinomycetes > Micrococcales > Micrococcaceae > Arthrobacter > Arthrobacter sp. SlRoot2-15. The sequence goes on along the minus strand of NZ_AP046058.1, from coordinate 2,892,619 downwards.
TCGGGGCGTGCTGCGCGAGCGAGCGCTCCTGCAGTTCGTTCACGAAGTCCGCAAGGCTGAACTCCGCTCCCCTGCTGACCACCAGTTCGTCGGCGAGGGCCACCAGGGCGGCCAGGGATTCCCAGCGTTCCCGGAGGGCGCCGCCGCTGTGCGGGGCCGCGTCCGTGTAGCCGAGGGAGGACACGATGTCGCGGACCAGCTGGCGGAGGGGCTCCGGCGCCGCAGTTTCGGCGACCGCGCGGGTGGCGGCCCTGAGCTGCAGGATCGCGTCGCGGACCTCCTTCCGGGCGAAGAACCGCTCGCCGCCGCGGAGCTGATAGCCGATGCCGGCCGAGGCGAGCGCCTGCTCATAGGCCTCCGACTGGCCGTTGGTGCGGAACAGCACGGCGATCTGGCTCGCGGGCGTGCCCGCGTCGAGCAGCGCCCGGATCTTCACGGCCACGGTGGCGGCCTCGGCCTCGTCGTCGGAACATTCGGTGAACTGCGGCACCGGCCCGGCGGCCCGCTGCGCCACAAGCTGCAGGGGCGCGGCCCAGGCGGCGTCCGCCACGGGACCACCGCTGCGCCGGCCGGCCAGCAGCTCGTTGGCCAGCTTCACCACCTGCGGCGTGGACCGATAGTCGCGGATCAGCTTGACCACCGTGGCGTCCGGGTACTGGCCCTTGAAGCCGAGCAGGTGCTTGGGAGAGGCACCGGTGAAGGAGTAAATGGTCTGGCTGGCGTCACCGACCACGCAGAGATCGTCCCGGCCGCCCAGCCACAGTTCCAAGAGTCGCTGCTGCAGCGGCGACACGTCCTGGTATTCGTCCACCACGAAGTGCCGGTACTGCTCCCGGACCGTGGCTGCGACCTTGGGGTCCTCCTGCAGGATGCCGACGGTGATCAGCAGCACGTCCTCGAAATCAATGACGTTCCGGTCCGTTTTGACGTCCTCGTACGACTGGAACACCCGGGCGACGGCGGTCAGGTCGAAGCCGCCCGGGGTGCCGCGGCCCTGGGCCTTTTCCAGGTAGTTGGCCGGGGTGAGCATGGAGACCTTGGCCCACTCGATTTCGGAGGCGAGGTCCCGGATGGAGGCGCGGTCGGTGCTGAGCCGCAGCCGGCGGGCGGCCTCGGCGATCATCTGGGCCTTGTGGTCGAGCAGGTTCGGCAGTGCGCCGCCGACGGCCTGGGGCCAGAAGAACTGCAGCTGGCGCAGCGCCGCGGCGTGGAAGGTGCGGGCCTGCACGCTGCCGACGCCCAGGTCGCGGAGCCGGCTGCGCATCTCCGCGGCGGCCCGTGCCGTGAAGGTGACGGCAAGCAGCCGCTGCGGGCTGTACACGCCGGAGTGCACCCCGTAGGCGATGCGGTGCGTGATGGCACGGGTCTTGCCGGTGCCGGCGCCCGCGAGCACGCACATGGGCCCGTTCAGGGTGCTGGCGACCTCGCGCTGTTCGGCGTCAAGGCCGCCCAGGATCCGCTCCTCAAGGGAGCGGTTGTCCTGCGCCGCCGGCTCAGGGGCCGGTACCCCGGCGTCGGAATGTCCGGCCGGGAAGGCGCGGGACTGGAAGATATCTGTGTTCACGTCTGCTGCTTAGTCGTTGAAGGGTGCGCGGCGGAAGGGCCGCAGGGTGGAACGGGCGGGCGCGACGGTGCCGCGGCGGGGTGTCACGGGGACCTCATGCCTGGTCCGCGCGGTCCTGGATGACGCCCCCGTACCAGTGCTCGATCAGGGCGCGGGCGATCGAGAGCCTGCTGGAGATCACGATTTCGCCGCTGAGCACCGCTTCCTGCAGCTCGGCGCGGCTGAACCAGCGGGCCCGGGTGACCTCGACGCCGTCGGGCGTGGCCTCGGTGTCCGCCGTCGTCGCGGTGAAACCGAGCATCAGCGACGCCGGAAACGGCCAGGACTGGGAGCCAAGGTACTGTGACGCGGTGACCCGCACCCCCACTTCTTCGCCGATTTCGCGGATGACGGCCTGCTCGAGCGATTCGCCGGGTTCGACGAAGCCGGCCAGGGTGGAGTAGGTCCGGGAATCCAGCGGGCCTCCGCCGCCCAGCAGCAGCCGGTCGTCCGGGCCGACGACGGTGACGATGATGGCTGGGTCCGTGCGGGGGTAGTGCTCGGAGTTGTCCGCGGGGCAGCGCCGGACCCAGCCCCCGGCCTCCGGCACGGTTGCGGCGCCACAGCGCGGGCAGTGGGTGTGGGTGGCGTGCCAGTTGGCGATGGCGCTGGCCTCGATGAACAGGGCGGTGTCGGTAGCGTCCAGCTGGGCCGCTACCTCGCGGAATCCGGCCCACTGGGCCCCGGCCGGGATGCCCTCGACGTGCTGCTCGAAGGGCTCGGCGCGGACCTCGAACTGCTCGGGCAGGATGAACAGCACGTACTGGGTTCCCGCGGCCGCGGAAGCCCCGGGAAGGGCCGAGCCCAGGTAGATCACCTGTTCCGGGGCGTACGCGGTTCCCTTCAGCCGCGCGGCGAGGCCGGCCGCGTCCAGGAAGACGAGGCCTTCACCGCTGACCAGCGCCTGGCGCCGCGAGAGGAGCATGGCCTGCACCCCGCCGCAGCGCAGCAGGTCCGCCAGCATGTCCGGTTGCAGCCTGGCCGCGGAACCGCGGTCGATCAGCGCGGGGCGTACCGGAAGGACGGTGTCCCGCAGCCGGTTGGCGGGCGGGCTGTCGGCCGGCGCCGGCGCGTGCGCCGCAGCAGGATCAGTCGCTCCAGTATTTGGCCCGGTACCGGACTCTGGTGACTCCGCAAGACTCATGTACCCACCGTACCGACCCCCGCCGACAATTGACATTTGCCGTGGCCGGCGGGGCCGCCTGCACGTCCTCCTTCAGAGGAACACAGGAAATCTGGTCTCCCGACGACCACATTGACGGGCCAGCGCCGCATGCAAGGATCATACTGGCCACTAACCGGCCGACATTGCTTGGCGTAGGCCAATTGGAGGGTCAATGGGACACGTTGGATCATATGTCTGGGAACTGCGCCAGAAGGTTGGCTCCCGCCAGCTGCTTCTGCCGGGAGCGCAGGTCCTGGTGATGCGCTCCGACGGCACAGCACTTTTCCAGCGCCGAGTCGACAACGGGGTCTGGGAACTTCCCGCCGGCGCCTGCGAGCCCGGGCAGAGTTTTACGCGTACCGCCGTCGCCGAACTGTTTGAGGAAACCGGAATCGAAGCTGATCCAGCAGACCTGGTCGCGTTCGCCAGCCTTTCCGAGCCGGAATTGCATCAGCTGGAGTACCCGAATGGCGACAAGGTCCATGCTTTTGCGCTGTGCTTTGTCCTGGAAAGCTGGAAGGGGAATGTGGTGCCGGAGCCTTCCGAGGTCAGCGAGATCGCGTTCTTCCCTTTGTCTCAACCACCCCTGCCAATTCATCAGCCGACGCTTGAAGTGATCAAGCTCTACCAGCGGTACCGGGAGACCGGAGTCTTCCAAGCCCGGTAAGAAGCGAGGATCCACCGGCCGTAAGACCCGCCACTGTACCAACTCAGGATTCGACGTCGGCGTCGGCTATGGCCTTGTCTGTGAGGACGGGCATCATCGCGAGCAGCGCGAGGGTAAGCACCCCCATGATGCCGAACATGACCTGAAGCCCCAGCCACTGGGCCAGCAGGCCGCCCGCTGCCGCACCGAGCGGCATGGTGCCCCAGGCGAGCAGGCGGTACGCGCTGTTGAGTCGGCCCAGCAGGTGGTTTGGAACAATGCGCTGGCGCAGGGAAACGGTGATGATATTCCACAGCATGACCAGCATCCCGCCCACAAAAAGAATGGGGCCAAGGACGTACGGGTTGCTGGTCAGGGCGGGCGCACCCACGATCAGCGCACTCCCGAAGATCGTGAGCATCAGGGACTTGGACCGGCCCAGCCTGGCTTCGGCCCACTCGGAGGTGAAAGAGCCAACGAAGGCACCGAGGGCGGAAGCCGTCAAGAGAACGCCGAACCCCACCTCTGACAGTTTCATCTCTGAGGCCGGCCCCACGGCAAACAGCACCAGGACCGCAAATGCCGCGCTGGACGCGAAGTTGAACACTCCCGTCATGACCGCAAGCGTGCGGAGGATCTTCTGGTGCCACAGGAACCGCAAACCCTCACCGATGTCAAAGCGCAGTGTTGTCTTTTGCTCCCGCTCCATGCGGAAAGCCCCCTGGACCAGGAACAGGCAACCGACGGCGGCAAGCCACAGGGCCGCCGGCACGGCAAGTCCCGCAACGACGCCAACGGCCACCAGCAGTCCGCCCAGCGGAGGGCCAACGAACTGGTTGGCGGTGAGTTCGACCGCGTAGAGCCGGCCGTTGGCACGCGTAAGCTGATCCCGGTGCACCACCTGCGGCAGGATCGACTGCGCGGAGGTGTCGTACAGCGTTTCGGCCACGCCCACCATTAAGGCGACGACATACAGAGCCCAGATGGAGCCGAAATCCAGCAGGATGACGGCCACCAGGACAGCCGGCAGCAGTCCCCGGCCGATGTTGGCCCAGAGCATAAGCTTGCGCCGGTCCAACCGGTCGGCCAGCGCCCCGGCCGTGAGCGCGAAGAGAAGCCAGGGAAGGGTGGCGGCCACGCTCAGCCCGGCAATCAGCGTGGGTGACTGGGTGAGCTGAATGGCCAGCAGCGGCAGGACGATCTTGAAAACGCCGTCCGCGAGGTTCGACAGACCGGAGGAGGTCCAGAGTTTCCAGTAGGACGTGCCCAGGGGCGCACGGTTCCGTTCCAACACCCGCGCGGTTTGATCGGTCATAGCTGAACCATTCCGCATTGATTGAGAAAATTCAAGGGGATTTGAGTCCAGTACATCAGTTTGTAGGATGAGTGCATGGAAGAGCAGACGAGCGCGGACGAAGTGAGGCCTGCCGCGAGCGCCCGGGAAGTTAAGGCGCTGGCCCATCCGCTGCGCTTGCGGATCCTGCGCCTGTGCGGGCTGCACGAGCTGACCAACAAGCAGCTCGCCGACCGGCTGGGCCAGGATCCGGGAACCATGCTCTATCACGTGCGGCAGTTGCTCGCCACCGGATTCCTTGAAGCCGCAGCGGTCCGCACGGGAGAAAGCGGTGCGCTGGAGAAGCCGTACCGTTCCACCGGGCGGTCCTGGCATCTGGACACCGCCCTGGGTGAGGCTGGACCGGACGGTCCGCTGGCCCCGGTGGAGGCGTTCCGGGAAGAGCTGGCGGAGGCAGGGCCGGACGCACTGGCCAGCCTTTCCCGCTTCGCGCTGCACCTCTCCGAGGCCGACGCCGAAGACCTCCTCACGCGCATCCACGCCGTGCTGAACGAATACACCGCCAGCGACCGGCAGCGATCGGAGCAGCCTGCCTACGGCGGCATCTTTGTCCTTCACCGCTCGTCAGACTAGGCCGTTGACCGCCGTCGGCACTGACCGCCCGGCGCTAATTCGGGCCGATCTTTCAGACTCGCCGTGATGCATCGCGGTCTTGGGCGCGGCTCACTCTACCGTGGAAGCGTGAGAAGAAAACCAATCGAACTGGCAGCGGTAGCAACGGCGGCAGTCCCCGGCCTGACTCCGACTGCCGTGAGCTCCGCGCCCGACGATCCGGCAGACTTCGATTCCGCCCTTCTCCAGGACACCGAAGGCAAACGCTGGCGGGTGCGTTCACCCCGGCATGCCGAGGCGAGTGCACGCCTGGAAACCGAGTTCCTGGTGCTGCGTGCCTTCACTCCCGGCATCCGTGCCGAACTCCCGTTCCTGATGCCCACCGTGGCCGGCACCGTCCGGCAGGGAACACTCAGCACTTTCGTCTACTCCCACCTTTCCGGGGCCACCCGCTCCGTGGAAGACCTCAGCGACGGCTCCGCGGCGCTGGCCAAGGAAGTCGGTGCCGCCCTCGCGGCCATCCACGACCTGCCGCACTCGCTGGTCAGCAACGCCGACCTGCCCAGCTACACGCCCAACGAGTTCCGCCAGCGCCGGCTCAACGAACTCGACCAGGCCGCCACGACGGGCAAGATCCCGCCTCTGCTGCTGCGCCGCTGGGAACACGCGCTGGAGGACGTATCGCTGTGGCGCTTCAACCCCAGCGTGGTGCACGGCGACCTCCACGAGGACAACCTCCTGGTCGACGGCGAACGGGTCACCGCTGTGACCGGCTGGACGGACCTGCGCATCGGGGACCCGGCCGACGACATGGCCTGGCTGGTCGCGTCCAATGACCAGGACTTTGTGGACACGGTGATCTCGCACTACTCCTCCAGCCGCCGGGAGGCGCCCGACGCCCACCTGCTGCGCCGCGCCGCGCTGTCCGCGGAGTTCGCCCTCGCGCAGTACCTGGTCAAGGGGCTCGCGGCCGGAAACCAGGACATGACGGACGAAGCGGAATCCATGCTTGCGGTGCTGGCCGAGGACGTCGCCGAGCACGGCGGGCAGCCCATCAGCGTCGAACCGCTGCCCCAGCCGGCCGTGACCGTTCAGCCGATCGGCCCGGACGCCGAGGACTCGGCGTTCGGCCCGGACTCGTTGCGTGCCGGCGGTGCAGTAGCAGCCGTCCACGTCACGCCGATCCCCCGTGACGAGGACTCCGGCACAGCCGGCATCAGCCAAGCCGACGACGGCACAGAAGCCGGTGCCGCGACGCCCGGTACCGCGGCGCCCGACGCCGGGGACGTCCCGGCCGCCAGCCCGCTCCCCGCCACGCCGGCCGCGGCGGGTGACACCTCGACGACGGCCCTCACGGTGGTTCCGGCGAAGCAGGACTAAGGCACGCCGTCAGGGTGTTGCGGTCCGCCCGAGGGCCGCGGCGACGATTTCTTCCAGCCGTTCCGCCGACCCCAGATCGTGCGGGCGGACCACCTGGTTATCGGCCACGTAGTAGAACGCTGCGCGGACGTCGTCGAGCGGGACGCCTTTGAGACGGGACCAGGCCAGCCGGTAGACGGCCAGCTGCACGGCTTTGGTTTTCAGCTCACCGGCTGAGGGCCGGCGTCCGGTCTTCCAGTCCACAAGGTCCCAGCCGCCGTCGGCGTCCCGGAAGACCGCGTCGATGCGCCCGCGGACCACCACCTCGCCGATCCGGGTCTCCACCGGCACCTCGACGTGCGCGGGCGCCCGATGGGCCCACTCGGACCGGCGGAAGGTTTCCACCATGGCGTCCAGACCGTACGCCTCGTCAATGTGGTCATCCGAGCCGGCGGCCTCCCCCAAGTCCAGCATCCCTGAGGTGCCGAAGTACTCCTCGACCCAGGCATGGAAGGCCGTACCCTTGCGGGCCGACATCCCGGGTTCGCGCGGCACGGGCCGCCGTAGCCTCGCCACCACGGAAGCCGCGTCGTCGTCGAGGTCCACCAGGGTGGAGGCGGAAATGTGGCCGGGCAGGTGCACGTCCTGGCCGGCGGTCCGCCGGGAGCGCCGGTCCAGCAGGGTGGCCGCCTCCTGCGCCCAGCCGCCGGACGGCCCGCGGAGCTGCCGCGCCCCGGCAGCCGCCGGTGCAGGCAGCTCGCCGGCGTCGGGCCGGTCCAGCCGCTCCAGCACCCGTGCGGCGGCGGCCTCCATGGCGGCCCTGCGGCCCGGAACCAGCCGGAGCCGCGCCCCGGTCCGCGGGTGGACCGGGCCTTCCAGCGGATCGTAGGGCCACAGTGCCAGCTCGAGCTCGGACGTCAGCGGGCTCTCCTCCGGGAGCGCATCCTCGGCGACGGAAAGCGGGTGGATCTCCGCCGCGCCGGCCGCGGTCAGGGCCTCGAGTTCAGCCAGGAACGGCGACATCTCCGCCAGCCCGGCCCGGGAACCGACCCAGGCCGCACTGGAGACCCAGAGCACATGCTTTGCGCGGGTGTACGCCACATAGGCCAGGCGCCGTTCCTCGGCCTCGCCGTGGGCCTGGACTGCGGACTTGAAATCCTTCTCGGCGTCGAGCCAGCCTTTCTGGTCCGGGTGCTCCAGGTCCCACTGCGGAAGGTCGGCGCGGTCCCCGCGCAGCGGCCAGGGCAGCGCTGCCGAGCCGCTGCTCCAGCGGGAATCCCGGCTGCTGGGGAAGGCCCCGGCGTTGAGGCCCGGGACGAACACCACGTCCCATTCCAGCCCCTTGGAGGCGTGCACGGTCAGCAGCTGGACGGCTTCGTGGTTAACCTCCGGGGCGGCGGCGTCGAGTCCGTTTTCCTCCGCGGCGGCGGCCTCCAGCCAGGCCAGGAACGCCAGCACGTCCACCCGCTGGGAGGTGTGCAGGAACCCCGCGGCGGCGTCCTGGAAGGCATCGAGGTTGCGCCGGGCCTGGTGGATGCTGATGCCGGGCCGGGCGGCGACCTCGATGTCCAGCAGCATGGCGCGTTCCACCTCGCCGAGGAGGGTGCTGAGGTCATCACCCATAAAGGTGCGCAGATGCCGGAGCTCGGCCGAGAGCTGTTGCAGCCGGTGATGGGCTTCGGGGCTCAGCCGGCGGCCGTGCGCCGAGGTCCAGTCGGGCCGAGGCAGCCAGTCCAGCGCCTCGACGAGGCTCGCTGCGTCCGTGAGGTCGCCCTCGATGACGGTTTCGGCGGTGTCACTCTCGACGTCGATGTCAGCGCCGGCGCCGGTGTCGGCGTCGCCGCCTCCGGGGCGGCCGCGGCGCCGCGCCAGGAAGCTCGACCAGTCACGGAAGGCCATCAGGTCGGCAGGGCCGATCCGCCAGCGGGCGCCGGCGAGCAGCCGCATCAGGGAGTCCGAGCGGCCCGGGTCCGCCAGCACCCGGAGGGTGGCCACGAGGTCGACGATTTCGGGGGTGTCCAGCAGGCCCCCGAGGCCCACGATCTCGTAGGAAATGCCGCGGACTTCGAATTCGCGGCGGATGCACTCCATCTGGGCACGGCGGCGGCACAGCACAGCCATCGCCGGCGGTTCGGGGTCCTCCGCCTTTCCGGCGTCGAAGTCGGTCCGGCGGAACTTCAGCACGTCCGCGGCGACGGCCGCCGCCTCGTCCTCGTCCGTGCCGAAGCGGCCCATCACTACGCGGCCTTGGACCGCGGCGGGGCTGGGCTGCAGCGGCGGGACCGCCACGGACTCCGCGCTGTCCCGGGCGCCGGCGGCGCCCGCGTGGGCTGCCGCCTTGCTGAGCGGGGCGGAAATCACGTTGGCGGCGTCGAGGATGTTCCGGCCGTTGCGCCAGGCCGTGGTCAGGTACGACGTCGGCGCGACGGCGAACTTCGGCGGGCCCCCGCCGGCGTCGCCGCCGTCGACCGGGTCCACCCGGACCGGGAACTCGCGGACAAAGTGGAAGAGCTGGCCCGCGGATGCGCCGCGGAAGCCGTAGATGGACTGGTTGGGGTCGCCCACAGCGGTGACGGCGTGGCCGTCGCCGAAAAGGCGGGAGAACAGCACGAGCTGGGCGTGCGAGGTGTCCTGGAATTCGTCCAGCAGCACCACCTTGTAGCGCTGGCGTTCGGTCTGTGCGGCGACGGGGATTTCGCTGGCCACCCTGGCCGCGAGCGCCACGAGATCGCCGAAGTCCAGGGCGCCGCGGGCCCGTTTGGCCTCAGCGTAGCGGCCCACCATGTCCGCGACGCTGGCGCGGGTACGCAGCAGCGCGCTGAGCTCCCCCGCGGCCTGGCTGGGGTTCTTCTTGGCCGTGGCAACATACGGGAGCGCCTCGAACTCGGCGGCCCTCGCCAGCAGCCAGCCGCGGACCTGGGCGGGGTCCTGCAAGTGTTCCGCGCACTCCCCCGCAAGCTGGATGACGGCTTTGACCAGGGTGGACTTCGCGGAGCGGAAATGCTCGTAGTCGCCGTCGAACGCCTCCACCACCTCGCTCGCGAGCTGGAAGGACTGGGCTCCGCCGAGCAGCACCACATCGCGCTCCACGCCGAGCCGCAGCCCGTAGTCGGAGACGATGCCGCTGGCGTAGGAGTGGTAGGTGGAGACCTTGGGTTCCAGCGCGTCGGTGCTCAGCAGCCCTTCTGGGAAGACCTTATGCTCCGGGTCGGCCGCGGCAATCCGGGCCAGGGCGGCAAGTTTGGCCCGGATCCGGGTGGCGAGTTCACCGGCCGCCTTGCGGGTGAAGGTCACGCCCAGCACTTCCTCCGGCCGGACCCAGCCGTTCGCGACCAGCCACACCACCCGGTCCGCCATGGTGGCGGTCTTGCCGGACCCTGCACCGGCGATGACCAGCCGGGGCGCCAGCGGCGAGGAGATGATCAGCGATTGCTCGGCGGTGGGGGTGTTCTTCTCCCCCAGCATCGCCGAAAGCTCCTCGGGGCTGAACCGGGGTTCGGGGAGCGCATCCGGCCCCGCCTCGGGCAGCGCGTCCGGTGTCTCTGCCGGCGTCCTGGACTCAAGGCTCATTCGGTGACCTGCTTTCCGCGTGCGCACAGCGGGCAGACTTCCGGAAGCCTGCAGCCGTGGCCGCCGTGACCGCCCTTGGCGGGGTCGTGGCGGGCTTCGAAGGTGCTGCCGGACATAACGCGCGCAGCCTCGCCCACCAGGTCCAGCGCCCAGTTGGCGTCCGGGTCCAGCGGCGGCTGGCTCTGCACGCCGGGGCTCTTGGTACTGGTGCCGAGCTGGGCCAGAACGGCACCGCCGGGCAATGGCGGCGGGCCGTCGTCGGGCCCGGTAAACCCTCCGGCGAGGACGGCGGCCTGGTAGGCGCCGAGCTGCGGGTGGCGTTCCAGCTCGGTCTTGCCGGGCTGGCGCTTGCCGGTCTTGAGGTCCACGATCACCAGGCGGCCGTCGGCGTCGATCTCCAGCCGGTCAACCTGGCCGCGGAGCACGGCCGGACGGGCCGGCCAGGCCTCGTCCCCGGCGGGGGCATCCGGCGCGGCCACATCGGGCAGCTTCACCTCGAAGTCCTGCTCGACGCCGACCAGGCTCCGCCCCTCACTGCGCATCACGAGCACGTACTGGGCCAGCTTGCGGACCATCGTCTCGGCCCGCTGGAAGTCCAGTTTGCCCTCCCAGTTGTCCTTCATCCCGAGCGAGGGCCAGCGTTTGACCAGTTCTGCCACGTATTCCCCGCCGGAGGCGTCCGGGAGGTCCTGCGCGATGGCGTGGACCAGGGTGCCCAGGCTGCGGGCGAAATCCGTCGCGGCCTCGCCGCCGGCGGCCTGGACAAACCAGTCCAGCGGCGACTTGTGCACAGTTTCGACCTTGGAGGGCGAGACGAAGACGGTGCTGCCGGGCGGCACCACGGGCTCGGTCGAGGACAGCGGCGCGAGACCCCACCAGCTCTCGGGGTGGGCGCCGGGCACGGCGGGTTCGGCGGCGGCCAGGGCCCCGAGGACGGAGGTGGCCTCGGCCGCCTCGGGAGACCCGCCGTCGAGCTGGGCGTACTGGCGCAGTTCGGCGACCAGCGCGCGCAGGGTCAGCGGCCGCTCCACCGGGGTGAAGCCACGCCGGTCCTGGTCCGGGTGCAGGGGCGAGACGTAGTCCAGGAAGGATGAGGGCTGCTCGTCCTCCGAGGAGACGGCGGTGCAGATCAGCACCTCCCGGGCGCGGGAGACGGCGGTGGAGAAGCTGCGCAGCTCGTCGTAGCGGATCTCGCGGAGCCGGCTCAGCGGATCGAGTTGCAGGGCGTACTCGACGCCGTGTTCGACGGCGTCGGCGAAGAGGGTGCTGCCGAGCAGCTCGCCGCGGAGCCGGGTATTGGGCCACACGCCCTCCTGGAGCCCGAGCACAATCACCACGGGCCATTCGCGTCCCGCGGCGCTGGCCGGCGTCATGAGTTCGACCGCGTCCTCGAGCTGCGCCCGCGCCGCCAGGGTGTCCATCGGCAGTTCCTGGCTGAGCAGGTACTCGAGGAACTGCTCCGGCCCCGAGCCGGGGAGCTGGTCCACGTACCGTTCGGCCGTGTGGAACAGCGCCATCATGGCATCGAGGTCCCGGTCCGCGCGCGCCCCGGCCGCACCGCCGGACAGGGCGGCCTCGGTCCAGCGTCCGGCGAGTCCGGTGGAGTGCCACAACGCCCAGAGCACGGTTTCGGCGTTGCCGCCGGGCGCCGCGGCGGCTTCCCGGCCGGCCTGGATCATCCTGGCGACCCGGCGGGCCGAGTGCCCCTCGATGCCGAGGGTGGCCAGGGCGCCCGGTTCCAGCAGGGCCTCCACGAGCAGCGCGTCGCTGGTGCGGCCGCCGCCGCCCAGCAGTTCTTCCCGCCGCAGGGACTGGCGGAGCCGGCGCAGCTCGATCGAGGTGGCGCCGCCGATCCGGGAGGTCAGCAGCGAGACGGCGGCTTCGGGGGTGAGTCCGGCCGGATCGAGGGCCACGGCGTAGGCGTCCAGCAGCGGCCGAACGGCCACTTCGTCCCGGACCGCGGACTCGGCGACCGGGGTCCGGACCGGGATGCCCTGGCCGGCCAGGTGGCGCTGCAGTTGGCTGAGCTGTCCGCCGTTGCGCACGATCACGGCAATTTCGCCCAGGTCCCGGCCGTCGTTGAGCTGGGCTTCGAGGATCCGCTGCGCCACGTAGCGCAGTTCGTGCACCGGGGACGGCAGCAGGTGCGCCTCAACAACTCCGTCGCGGGCGCCGTCGTGACCGGGGGCCGGCTGTTCGAGCCGGCGCGCCGAGGTGCCGCCGGAGCGCAGCGAGATCCGTTCCGTGACGGACTGCCAGGCCTGCGCAACGGCGGGGGTGTGGCGGTGCGCGGTCCACAGCGGCCGTTCCAGCACGGTGCCGCCGGCCGGGGCGAGCAGCCGGGGCAGTTCGGCCACCAGGTCCGGCCGCGCGCCGCGGAAGCCCTGCACGACGGTGTCCGGCGAGGAGGTGACGATGGCGTCCTTGCCGGCGGCGATGTCCGCGAGCAGTTCGAACACGGCGGGGTTCGCCTCCTGGATGTCGTCCACGAGGATCAGCTGGAGCCGGTCCCGTTCGGCGGCCAGGAAGTCCGGGGCGTCCTGGAAGATCTGGCGCGCGGCCGTGATGATCCCGGCCGGGTCGAAAGATTCGGGCATCCGCAGGTCCAGGACGTCGCGGTACTCGGCGTAGAGGGCCGCCGCGGCGGTCCAGTCGGGCCGGCCGCAGCGCCGGGCGAGGTCCGCGAGGTCCGCGGCGGTCCGCCCGGACTCGATGATCCGGTCAAAGAGCTGGCGGACCTCCTGCCGGAAGCCTCGGGTCTGCAGCGCCGCGCCCAGGTCCTCCGGCCAGGGCAGCTCAAGTCCGGGCTGGGCGTGGCCCTCGAGGAGTTCCTTGATGATCAGGTCCTGTTCGGGCCCTGAGAGGAGCTTCGGCGCGCGCGGCAGCGGCTGGATCCCTTCGGCCTTGGCCCGCCGGATCAGATCGAAAGCATACGACGCCCAGGTCCGCGCCGGCGTCGTGCTCAGGCTGCGGTCCAGGCGCGCGGTGAAGCGGTCCCGGAGGGCGTCGGCGGCTAGCCGGCCCGGGGCCAGGATCAGCATCCGTTCCGGGTCCAGCCCGTCGCGCTGGGCGCGGCGGACTGCGGCCTCGACCAGGACCGTGGACTTGCCGGTGCCCGGCGCGCCCGGGACCAGCACCGGACCGGAACCGTGCGCGACGTCGACGGCGGCCCGCTGGTCCGCGGACAGGACCGGGACGGCGCTGTGCTCCGTCCGGGGCGGCAGCAGGCGCAGGCCGGCGCGGTGCGGTGCGCTCTTGCCGGGACGGGTCTGGCTGGGAACGGTTGGGCTGGGGCTACTCACACGGACATTTCATCAGTGGGGACAGACAATGTGTGCAGCTCCCGCTCGAGGCGCTCGGCAAGGGCGTCGATCTGCTCGAACTCCGCCTCGGTCGGCGCCCAGCGGGCCGCCGCCAGATCAACCCGCCAGCGGCCCTCCCCGGTGCGCTGGTACTCCAGATAGCTGCCGTGCAGCGGTGTGCCCTCGGCCAGGTAGAGGCCCAGGGCCTCTCGTTCGTGGCCGGGCGGCGCGTCCCCGTTGGCCTTGAGGATCCGCCACCAGGGGACGGCACTGCCGTGGTGGCTCATCACCGAGCCGACCTGGCGGGGGCCGCCGGCGCCGAGGAGTTCGGCCACGTCACCGTAGGCGACGGCGGTACCCGCCGGCACCATCGCCGCGAGTTCCAGCACCGCCTCCACATACTCCGTCCGCATGGACCAAGGTTACCGTTGCCGGCGGGCGTCCGGGCGCCGCCGGGTGCCGCCGGCGTTGCCCGATGTTGCCGGGTATTGCCGGTTATCCCGGGGCTCTGCGGGGCAGCGCAAAACTGTCGGCGGCAGCAGGTAGCGTTGAAGCATGAGCACCTGGCACACCCTTCCCCGCGCAGCATTCGACCTCGAAACAACCGGCCGGAACTCGCGCTCTGCGAGGATCGTGACCGCCTCGGTGACCGTGGTGGACGCCGACGGCTCGGTCATCAAGGAACACGAGTGGCTGGCCGACCCCGGGGTGGAGATCCCCGCCGAGGCCAGCGATATCCACGGCGTCACCACCGAGCAGGCCCGCCGCGAGGGCCGGCCTGCCGAAGAGGTGACCCGGGAGCTGGCGGCGGTCCTGCAGGAGCTGTTCGACGCCGGGGTGCCGGTCATTGCCTTCAACGCCAGCTACGACTTCACTGTGCTGGCCGCCGAGTCGGCCCGCTACGGTGTCCCCCAGCTGAGCCGCTTTCCGGTCCTGGACCCGTACATCATGAACAAGCAGGTGGACCGGTACCGGAAGGGCAAGCGGACGCTGACCGCGCTCTGCGAGGAGTACGGCGTCGGCCTCGACAATGCCCACACGTCCGCGGCGGACGCGCTGGCGACCCTGCGGGTGCTCGACGCGATGGCAGGAAAATTCCCCAAGCTGCGGATGCCGGCCAGCCATCTCCACCAGTTGCAGGTCGAGTGGGCCTCCGCGCAGGCCGCTGATTTCCAAAGCTACCTGCGCAAGACCAAGCCTGCCGCCGTGATCGAGGGCGACTGGCCGGTCCTGCCGCCCGAGGACGCCAGCCGGGGCGACTTCTAGCTCAGCGCCCGCTTTCCCGGCAACCCGCTGGGACGGAGATCACAGCGTGTTCGCCCGGGACTGCCGTCCGGTCATGCCGTGCGGGATTCCGCGGCCGGAACCGCACCCGGCCCCAATCCCGCCCGCCGGGCCCATACACAGAATTATCTTCACCCCATTTCCCTTTGTGACGAACGTGATGCGTAAGTGGATGCCCTTTGGCGCCGCTGACATAATTTAGTTCAGAAGAGGGCGTGTGTTATGTCGCGCCCAGAACCAACCGCCAAGGGATAAATGATCACAGTTACCGACCTTCGCAAGGTCTACCGGCAGGGCAAGAAGGAAGTGGTGGCGCTCGACGGCGTCACGCTGGCCGTGCCGAAGGGTTCGATCCACGGGATCATCGGCCACTCCGGCGCCGGCAAGTCGACGCTGGTGCGCTGCCTGACCCTGCTGGACCGCCCCACCTCCGGGTCCGTCAGCATCGACGGCACCGAACTCAGTTCCGTGCGGGACTCGGAGATCCGTGCTGCGCGGCGGCGCATCGGGATGGTCTTCCAGCATGCGAACCTGATGGACTCCCGGACCGCGGCCGGCAACGTGGCGCACCCGCTCGAACTCGTCAAGACCCCGAAGGACAAGATCCGGGCCCGGGTGGCCGAGCTGCTCAGGCTGGTGGGGCTCGAGGGCTTCGAGAACGCCTACCCGTCCCAGCTCTCCGGCGGCCAGCGCCAGCGCGTCGGCATTGCCCGCGCCCTCGCCTCGGACCCCGAGGTACTGCTCTGCGACGAGCCCACCTCGGCCCTGGATCCCGCCACCACCGAAGAGATCCTGGACCTGATCCGTGACCTCACCCGGCGGCTGCAGCTCACGGTGCTGATCATCACCCACGAAATGAACGTCGTGAAGCGTGTCTGTGACTCCGTCTCGCTGCTCTCCCGCGGCCGCATTATCGAACACGGAGCGCTGCAGGACGTTGCCGGTGAGTTGGACAGCAGGCTCGCCCGCGCCCTGCTGCCGCTGCCGCCCTCGGAACCCCTGCACGGGGCGCTGCAGCGCGGGCCGGTGCTGGAAATCCTCTTCTCCGGCGACAGCGCCAAGGAACCCGTGCTGACCGGCGTCGCACGGCACTTCAACATGGACTTCAACGTCCTCGCCGGCAGCGTCGAGACACTCGGCGGCCAGCAGTTCGGCCACCTCCGTGTCCAGCTCGCCGAAGGCGCCGACGTCGACGCCGTCCTGCGCTACCTGCACGAGCGCGGCATCAGCGCCAAGCGCGTGGCCGCCGATGCTGCTCCGGCGGAAGAAGGAGCCAACTAATGAACGACATTTTCGGCAACCCCGTTCTGGCCAAGGCCCTGCCCGACGCGATCGTGGAGACCCTCCAGATGGTCGGCATCTCCGCGTTCTTCACCGTCCTGATTGGCCTGCCGCTGGGCGTGTTCCTGCACGTCACCGCCCCCGGCGGCCTGCGTCCGATGCCCGTTACCAACCGGATCCTCAGCGACGTGATCGTCAACATCACCCGCTCCATCCCGTTCGCCATCCTGATGGTGGCCCTGATCCCGCTGGCCCGGGCCCTTACCGGGACGAGCCTCGGTCCGATCGCGGCCTCGGTTTCCCTCTCCATCGGCACGATCCCCTTCTTCGCCCGGCTGGTGGAATCCTGCCTGCGCGATGTGCACCACGGCAAGATCGACGCCGCCCAGGTGATGGGGTCGACCACCATGCAGGTCATCAACAAGGTGATGCTGCGCGAATCCCTGCCAGCCCTCGTTGCGGCCACCACCACCACGGTGGTGACCCTCGTCGGCTACTCCGCGATGGCCGGCCTCGTCGGCGGCGGCGGCCTCGGCAAGCTGGCCTACAACTACGGCTTCCAGCGCTTCGACGTCACGGTCATGATCGTCACCATCGTCCTGATCGTCGTCCTCGTCCAGGTCATCCAACTCGTGGGCGAGCGGATTTCCCGCAGCCTCGACCACCGCTGACCCAGGAACAACCATCCCAGTCTTGCAGCGGGTAGCCGCCCTCTGCATCTGCGCGGACCACGGCCCCGCCGTCGTGCTCTCCGCCTTTTTCGAAAGGAACGCATCGAATGCGTAAGTCACTCACCCTCCTGGCCACAGGCATTGTCACTGCCCTGGCGCTGACGGCTTGCGGTGGTTCGTCCACCCCCAGCGCCCAGGTCACGACCCTGGACCCGGCCAAGCCGGCGACGCTCAAGGTCGGCGCCAGCCCGGTCCCGCATGCCAAGATCCTTGAATTCATCAACCAGGAGCTCGCCCCCAAGGCCGGCCTCAAGCTGGAAATCAAGGAGATCGAGGATTACCAGACGCCGAACACCGCGCTGAGCGACGGCTCCCTGGACGCCAACTTCTACCAGCACCTGCCGTGGTTCGAGGACCAGGTCAAGACCAAGGGCTACAAGTTCGGCCACGGCGCGGGCGTGCACATCGAGCCCTACGCCGCGTTCTCCGAGAAGGTCAAGAACATCAAGGACATCAAGGACGGTGCCAAGGTCGCCATCACGAACGACCCGTCCAACCAGGTCCGCGCCCTCAAGGTCCTCCAGGTCGCCGGCCTGGTCAAGGACATCAAGGACGACACCTCGGTGCTGACGCTCAGCGACGCACAGAACCCCAAGAAGCTGAAGTTCTCCGAGAACCAGCCGGAACTGCTGATCAACGACCTCAAGGACCCCTCCGTGGACCTGGCCCTGATCAACGGCAACTTCATCCTCAAGGCCGGGCTGAGCACCAAGAACGCCCTGGCCGTCGAGTCGGTGGACAACAACCCCTACGCCAACTTCCTGGCCTGGCGTGAAGATTCCAAGGACGACGTCCGGATCAAGAAGCTCGACGAACTGCTGCACTCCCCCGAGGTCAAGGCCTTCATCGCGAAGGAATGGCCCAACGGCGACGTGACCCCGGCCTTCTAGGCCTGGATTAAATAGGCCCCGCCTTAAACAACTTTCGGCACCCGCTGCGGCGGGTGCCGAAAGTGTTTAACGACGACGACGCCGGCGCCCACGGAGCAGCGGCCGCCGGTGTGCCTAGGCCGTCGCGGCCGCTGCGGCTTTTGCCGCGGCCGGCAGGGCGTCGAAGATCCGGTTCATCGCGGCGTCGTCGTGGGCGGCGGAGAGGAACCAGGCCTCGAACACCGACGGCGGCAGGTAAACCCCGGAATCCAGCATCGAGTGGAAGAACGGGGCGTAGCGGAAGACTTCCTGGGCCTGGGCGTCGTCGTAGTTGTGGACGCCGCGGGCCGAGGTGCCGAAGGCCACGGAGAACAGGTTCCCGGCGCGCTGGATCGAGTGGTCCACGCCGGCCGCGTCCAGGGCCGAGGACAGGGCACCGGAGAGTTCCAGCGACCGGGCATCGACGAACGAGTAGACCTCGGGCGTGGCGTGGGTCAGGGTCGCGACGCCGGCGGCCATCGCCACCGGGTTCCCGGAGAGGGTGCCGGCCTGGTAGACCGGGCCAACCGGGGCGAGGTAGTCCATCACGTCGGCGCGGCCGCCGAGGGCCGCCGTCGGCATGCCTCCGCCGATCACCTTGCCGAAGGTCAACAGGTCCGGGGCCCAGGGCTCGGCGGCATCGGCCGCCCCGCCGGTGAGACCCCAGTAGCCCGAGTAGCCAGTGCGGAAGCCGGTGAGGACCTCGTCGAGGATCAGCAGGGCGCCGTGCTCGCGGGTGATCCGGGCCAGGCCCGCATTGAAGCCCTCGCCCGGGGTGACCACGCCCATGTTGGCGGGTGCGGCCTCGGTGATGACTGCGGCGATGCTCTCGCCGTGCTTGGCGAAGGCGGCTTCGACGGCGGCCAGGTCGTTGTAGGGCAGCACGAGGGTCTCGGCGGCCGTGGCGGCGGTGACTCCGGCCGAGCCGGGCAGCGCGAGGGTCGCGAGGCCGGAGCCGGCGGCGGCGAGGAGGCCGTCGAGGTGGCCGTGGTAGCAGCCGGCGAACTTGATCACCAGGTTGCGCCCGGTGTAGCCGCGGGCCAGCCGGATGGCGGTCATGGTGGCCTCGGTGCCGGTGGAGACCATCCGGACGCGCTCGGCGGCCGGGACGCGTTCCTGGACGATCGCGGCGAGGTTGGCCTCATCCGGGGTCGAGGCGCCGAAGGAGAGCCCGCGGTCGACGGCGGCGTGGACCGCCGCGAGGACGGCCGGGTGGGCGTGCCCCAGCAGGGCCGGGCCCCACGAGCAGACCAGGTCGACGTACTCGGCGCCGTCGGCGTCGGTCAGGTACGGGCCCTTGGCGGAGACCATAAAGCGCGGGGTGCCGCCCACCGAGCCGAAGGCCCGGACCGGCGAGTTGACGCCGCCGGGCATCAGCCGGCGGGCGCGGTCGAAAAGTTCCTCATTGCGAGGGTGGCTGGAAGTCATGGTTCCTATTCTTTCAGGGCTTGTCCGGTGCCGGCTCCGCGCCGGCCAGCAGGGCGGCCACCCGCGGTGCCACCTCGGTGCCGAACAGCTCGATGGAGCGCATCATGGCGGCGTGCGGGAGCGTGCCGTTGCTGTACTTGAGGTCAAAGCGGTCCACGCCAAGGTTCTGCTTGAGCAGGGCGATCTTGGCGGCGACCGTCTCCGGCGAGCCGACGTAGAGCGCGCCCTCGGGGGTGCACAGGTAGTCGAATTCGGCGCGGTTGCCCGGGCCCCAGCCGCGCTCGGCGCCGATCTGGTTGCGCTGGGCCAGCCAGTGCGGGAAGAACTCCTCCCGGGCTTCCTCGTCGGTGGCGGCGACGTGCCCGGGCGAATGCGTGGCGATCTGCTGCATCGGGTGGCCGTATTTGGCCATGGCCTCCCGGTAGAGGTCCGCCAGCGGGCCGAAGGAGCGGGGCTGACCGCCGATGATGGCGAAGATGATGGGGTAGCCGTATTCGGCGCAGCGCAGCACCGACTCGGGGGTGCCGCCGACGCCGATCCAGGCCGGGAGCAGGTGGTGCTCCAGCGGCGGGTAGACGCTGAGCCCGTTGATGGGGCGGCGCGTGCGGCCCTCCCATTTGATCGGTTTCTGCGCGCGGGCCTTGTCGAAGAGCTCGAGCTTTTCCTCGAACAGGACCTCGTAGTCGGCCAGGTCCAGTCCGAACAGCGGGAAGGACTCGACGAACGAGCCGCGGCCCAGCATGACCTCGGCCCGGCCGTTGGAGATGGCGTCGACCGTGGCGAAACGCTGGAATACCCGGATCGGGTCATCGGAGCTGAGCACGGTCACGGCGGAGCCGAGCCGGATGTGCTTGGTGCGGGCGGCCGCCGCGGCGAGGAAAACCTCGGGTGCGGAGACCGCGAAGTCGCGGCGGTGGTGCTCCCCCACCCCGAAGGCGTGGAGCCCTATCTGGTCGGCGAGCTCGGCCTGCTCCAGGAGCTGCCGCAGCACCTGCGCGTGCGGGACGGGGTGCCCGTCTGGGAACACGCCGACGTCGCCGAAGGTGTTCAGTCCGAGCAGGATCGTCTCCGGCCCGACGGGGGCGGTGGGGTTGGCGCCGGACGCCGGGTCCGGCAGTGCCGGGGCGCTCACCGGGACTCCTTCAGCCAGCCGGCGAGTTCGCTTGCCCAGTAGGTCAGGACCATGTTGGCGCCGGCCCGTTTGATGCCGAGCACGGATTCGGTGATGGCGGCCTTCCGGTCGATCCAGCCGTTCGCGGCGGCGGCCTCGATCATCGAGTACTCGCCGGAAATCTGGTAGGCGGCCACCGGCACCGTGCTCATCGCGGCGACGTCGGCGAGGATGTCAAGGTAGCTCATGGCGGGTTTCACCATCACCATGTCGGCGCCTTCCTCGAGGTCCAGTTCCACCTCGAGGATCGCTTCGCGGCGGTTGGCGGCGTCCATCTGGTAGGTGCGCCGGTCCCCGGTGAGCTGCGAGTCGACGGCCTCCCGGAACGGGCCGTAGAACGCGGACGCGTACTTGGCGGCGTAGGCCACGACGGCGGTGTTGGCGTGTCCTGCCTGCTCCAGCGCCTGCCGGATCACGGCGACCTGGCCGTCCATCATGCCGGAGGGCCCGAGCACATGCGCACCGGCCTCGGCCTGGGCCACGGCCATCTGCCCGTAGATCTCGAGCGTCGCATCGTTGTCCACGTAGCCGTGCGCGTCCAGGACGCCGCAGTGGCCGTGGTCGGTGAACTCGTCGAGGCAGACATCGCTCATGATGACAAGCTCGTCGCCGACCTCGGCCCTGACGTCCCGGATGGCCTTGTTCAGTACGCCGTCGGGGTCCAGGGAGGCGGTGCCGCGGGCGTCCCGTTCGGCGGGGACACCGAAGAGCATAATGCCGCCGACGCCCAGCTGCACGGCCTCGGCGGCGGCGCGTTTGAGCGAGTCGGTGGTGTGTTGCTGCACGCCCGGCATCGAGGCGATCGGGTTCGGCTCGGTGAGTCCTTCGCGGATGAAGGCGGGGAGGATGAGTTCGGCGGCGGAGAGGCGGTGTTCGGCCGTCAGCCGGCGCATCGCGGGGGTGGTGCGGAGCCGGCGGGGGCGGTGGGTTGGGAAGCTCATGGCTGGTCCTTCACGGTCGGCGGTTGGACGGGAGAGTGGGCTTGGGGGTCCGGGGCCGGGTGTCCCGGGTCCAGGGCGGCGATGACGGCGGCGACGAGGCCGGAGACGGTGGGTTGTTCGGCGACGGTGGCAACCGGCAGGCCCAGGGTGCGGGCCTCGGCGGCGGTTGACCGCCCGATCGCGACGAGGCGGCACTCGCCCAGCGGCGCGAGCCCGGCATGGACCCGGCGGGCGGCGCTCGGTGAGGCGGCGACGACGGCGTGCAGGGTACCGGCGTCGAGGGCGGCTTTCGCCTCGGCCGGGGTCAGGACTTCGGCGGTGTGCTCCGGCTCCCCGGGCGCGCCGGTCGCCGACAGGCCGCGACGCGGGTCGGCCGGGTAGTCGACGGTGCGGTACGCGGTGACAATCTGGACCGAGGCGCCGCGTGCCTCCAATCCGCGGCGGAGCCGCGGGTCGGCGATGTCGGCCTGGGGCAGCAGCACGCTGCCCTGGTGCCGGGGCCAGATGGCGAGCAGCCCTGCTCCGGACTGCTGCCCGGCGGGCGCGAGGTCCACGGCGATGTCGAGGGCTTCGAGGATGCTGCGGGTGGCCGGTCCGACGGCAGCCACCTGCAGGTTCCCCGGCAGCCAGGCGCTGAGCGCCGCGCCGCGTTCGGCGGCCTTCGCCTCGAGGACCTGGACCGTGGTGACGCTGCTGACCACGAGCCAGGAGTAGGCGCCGGCGCCGAGCGCGTCGAAGGCCACGTCCAGGGAATGCTGGTCGGACGCGGCTTCAAAGTCGATGAGGGGCAGCAGTAGCGGCTCGGCGCCGGTGCCGCGCAGCGCGGACACCAGCGCGCCGGCCCGGTCCGGGCTGCGGGTGACCAAGACCCGGGCCCCTTCGAGCACCCTGGGCCCGGCGTTCCCGTCCGGCCGGACGTTGGCGCTACGGCGTCCCATCAGAGAAGAATCCGTTCGGCTCAGGAAGCGGCCAGGTCGGCGATGTCGGCGGCGCCGGCGGCCAGCAGCGCCTCGGCCAGCTCGATGCCCAGCAGGGTGGCGCCGACTTCCGACAGCCCGTCGGTGGCCTTCTTGTCGCGGACCGTTGCGGTGCCGTCCACGGCGCAGACCACGGCCTCGAGGTGCAGCATGCTGCCCTTGCGGAAGGCAAAGGCGCCCACCGGGGCGGCGCAGCCAGCCTCCAGCCGGGCCAGGAGCGCCCGTTCGGCTGTGACGGCCAGCCGGGTGTCCGGATCATCCAGGGCAGCCAGGGCCTGGGCGAGCACGCCCTGCGAGCCCTCGGTGGACCCTGCCTTGCGGGGGGCGTCGCCGGTGCGGCATTCGATTGCGAGGGACCCCTGCCCGGCGGCGGGGAGCATCACGTTCGTCTCGAGGTATTCGCTGACGGCGTCGAGGCGGCCGATCCGGTGCAGTCCGGCGGCGGCGAGGACAACGGCGTCGAGGTCACAGGACTTGCCCTCCACCACGGCTTCGGTGCTGTTGCCCGGCAGGCCGGGCACCCGACCCAGCCGGGTGTCCACGTTTCCGCGGATGTCACGGATGTCAAGGTCGGGCCGGGCGGCCCGCAGCTGCGCTGCACGCCGCGGGGATCCCGTTCCCACGGTGGCCCCGGCGGGCAGTCCGGCGAGGGTAAGCCCGTCGCGGGCGCAGAGCACGTCGCGGACGTCGACGCGCTTCGGCGTCGCAGCGAGCGTCAGGCCCAGGGCAGGACCGGTGGGCAGGTCCTTGAGCGAGTGGACCGCGACGTCGCATGCGTCCTGCAGCAGGGCATCACGCAGCGCGGCCACGAACACGCCGGTGCCGCCCATCTGCGACAGCGAGCCAGTCAGGACGTCGCCGTCGGTGCGGATGTGCACGAGGTCAACGGGGAACCCGCCGACGGCGGCCAGCTGGTCCGCGGTCTGCTGGGTCTGGGTCAGGGCAAGTTTGCTGGCCCGGGTGCCGATCCGGACGGTCACGGCGCGGCCTGGCCGGCCGGAGCGGTGGTGCCGGAGGGCGCCGGGTAGGGGTCGTGGCCCGTGCCGACGCTGGTGTCCGCGCCGGCGATGGTGGGCTTCTCGCCGCGGAAATTGGCGCAGCAGCCGGGCCGGCAGACGTCGTACCAGGGTCCGAGTTTGGTCAGGTGCGGCCGGTCGGCGATGTTATTGGCGGCGGTCCGTTCGCTGATCAGGTCCACGATGCCGGCGACGAACTTCCGGTGCGTCCCGGGCGTGGGCACGCGGGTTGCCGCCACACCGAGCTTTCCGCAGGTTTCGAGGGCCTCGGTGTCGAGGTCCCAGACCACTTCCATGTGGTCGCTGACGAAGCCCAGCGGCACAATCACGACGCCCTTGACGCCCTGGCCGGCGAGTTCCTCGATGGCATCGTTGATGTCAGGTTCCAGCCACGGCACGTGCGGGGCGCCGGAGCGGGACTGGTACACGAGGGACCACGGGGCGGTGTCGCCGGACTCGGCTTCGACCCGGCGGATGACCTCGGTGCCGGTCGCGAGGTGCTGGGCCACGTACGCGGAGTCTTCCTCGAACTGGCGCGGCTCGGCCTCGGAGCGGCCGGCCGCCTCGGCGTCGCGGGTGGGGATCGAGTGGGTGGCGAACAGGATGTGGACCGGGGCGTCCGGGATTCCGGCGGCGGCCAACTGGGCGCGGACGTCGGCGAGGCCGGCGGCGGTGCCCTCAACGAACGGCTCCACGAAGCCCGGGTGGTCGAAGTACTGGCGGACCTTGTCCACTTCGAGTTTGCCGTCCAGCCCGGTTTCGGCCAGCGCCATGCCGATGTCCTCGCGGTACTGCCGGCAGCTGGAGTAGCAGGAGTAGGCGCTGGTGGTGATCATCAAGACCTTGCGGTGCCCGGCGTCGTAGATCTCCTGAAGGGTCTGCGGAATGTAGGGGTCCCAGTTGCGGTTGCCCCAGAAGACCGGCAGGGCGATGCCGCGGGCGGCGAGTTCGGCTTCCATGGCCGCCTTGAGCCGGCGGTTCTGGGCGTTGATGGGGCTGATGCCGCCGTTGGCGCGGTAGTGGTGCGAGACCTCTTCGAGCCGTTCGTCCGGGATGCCGCGGCCGCGGGTGACGTTGCGCAGGAACGGGATGACGTCTTCCTGGCCCTCGGGGCCGCCGAAGGAGGCGAGCAGTACGGCGTCGTAGTCCTTGGGTGCCATCCGGCCGGCCTCGGTGACGGGATTCACGGCGGTGAGGGCTGCTTCCTGCGGATCGAGCGGGCTCACGCGAGCACCTCGGCGATTTCGACGGCGCTGACCCGGCGGCCGGTGTAGAAGGGGATTTCTTCCCGGACGTGGTGGCGGGCCTCGGTGGCGCGCAGGTGGCGCATCAGGTCCACGAGGTCCACGAGTTCCGGGGCTTCGAGGCCCAGGATCCATTCCCAGTCGCCGAGCGCGAAGGAGGAAACGGTGTTGGAGATGACCTGCGGGAAGTCGCGGCCGAGCAGGCCGTGGTCGCGGAGCATCGCGCCGCGCTCGGCGTCCGGGAGCAGGTACCACTCGTAGGAGCGCACAAACGGGTAGACGCAGAGCCACTCGGCCGGTTCCACGCCGCGAGAGAAGGCCGGGGTGTGGTTCTTGGCGAATTCCGCCTCGCGGTGCACGCCCATGGCGGACCAGGCGATCTCGGTGCCGGTGAAGAGCTTGCTGCGGCGGATGTCGCGCACCGCCCGCTGCAGTGCCTCGGCCTTGGGCCCGTGCAGCCAGATCATGATGTCTGCGTCCGCCCGCATCGCGGAGACGTCGTAGCTGCCGCGGTGGACGACGCCGTCCCCGGCCAGCCGCCCCAGGAGGGCTTCGAAGTCCTCGGCGGCGTCGCCGCTGCGCAGGACGTCGGCGGAGCGCTTGAAGACTGTCCAGAGCGTGAAGAACTGCTCGGTGGAGTCCTCGGCTGCTGTTCCGGTTTTAGTGACAGATTCGGCAGAAGTGTGGCTCATGGATACCAGTCTGCCCCCTCCCCCGAGCTAAGTCGAAATAGAGCACTTCTACAGGGCGTAGAAGTGCTCAATTTCACAACGCGCGTCGTCCGGCGGGCCTAGACGGCAGCGCGAAGGCCCGGCGGCGGCCGGCCTAGATCCGGCGCATCCGCAGGGCCACGGCGCCGGCGCCCAGGGAGACGGCCACCAGGCAGATGCCCCATCCCACCAGGGCGGAGGGCCCGGACGGTTCGACGGCGGAGGCGGCCTGCATCTTGTCACCGGAGGATGCGGTCGCCGCCGGCGCGGCTGCCTTGGCGGCGGAGACCGTGGTGGCGGACTGGGGGGTGCCGCTGGGGGTGGCCGACGGTGTGCCGGCCGCCGTGTCCGGGGCGTCCGCGGCGGGGGCCTCCGCGGCAGGGGCCTCCGCGGCAGGGGCCGCCGGGGCGGGCGCCTGGCCTGCCGGCTGCGGCGCTGCCGGGACCGGCTGCGGGGCGAGCGTCCCGGGCCCGGCGGGCGCGGCTGAAGCCCGCTGCTCCGGCGTCTGCGACGGAGCAGGCGCGGTGGTCGTCGACGGAGGTGTGCTGCGGGTCGGGGCGGTGCTGCCGGAGGACGGCGACGGCGTGGGAGACGGGGACGGGGATCCCAGCAGGCCGCCGATCACGTCGTCGATGCCGACGGAAATCGAGGCCGTCGGCGCGTTCGGGCTGGGCGTCGGCGAGGCCGCCTGGGTGGCAGGAACCCCTGCAGTGAGAGCCAGTACCGCTCCGAGCGCCGCCACCGCTGTGCCGCGTCGAAGTCCCCCATGGTGACCGGCCGGCGTTTCTGGAACTTCGGACCTGTGCATAACCATGGTCATCGAGCCTAGCCGCTGAACGCCTGGGGGGAAAATTTGCCGAAACGGCCCCTCTCCGGCTAGCAGGCACCGAAAGGGACCCGCAGCCCGGGCCCAGGCACACGCTCTAGGGAAGCAGGGACTCCACTTGCTTGGGCGTGTCGGCGACGATCGCGGCGAGCCCGTTTCCGGACAGCCAGCCGCCGACGACGGCGAGGTTTCCCTCCGCCGCGCAGAGCTTCCGGACCTCGTCGACGCGCCCCTTGTGGCCCAGCGCGGCAAACGGCAGGGCGCCGGACCACCGCACCACGTCCCAGCCGACGACGTCGGTCTGCGACAGCGGGACGCCCAGCAGCGCGGAGGCGTCCTCCAGGGCTGCCTCGAACAAGTCCTCGTCGCGCCCGGGCCCGGTCGCGGTAACGGCGCCGTTTTCCGGGAGGTGTTCGCCGCGGCCGTAGGACAGGCGGAGCACGTGCCTGCCGGGCTGCGTGCGCTCGGACAGCCAGGCCCATTTCGCGGTCGCGTGGGTGAGTGCCTTGGCGCGGACGCCGGGGCTCTGCGGGGCCACGAGCACGCCGGTGCCGCGGGGCGCGGCGTCGAGGGCGGGACGGTCCAGGACCAGGGTCACCAGCCGCACGTCGGGACCGGCGTCGGGGCGGAGGCCGGCCAGGGCGGGGATGGTGCCGGCGAGCAGCCCGACGGCGGCCGGGCCTTCCACCGCGACCACCAGCCGCCCGGCGTCGAACCGGTCTCCTCCGGCGGTGACGCGCCAGCCGCCCGGGATGCGCTCCACCGCGTCGGCGCGGGTCCCGCTGAGCAGGGTGGCGCCGAGGCCGCGCAGTTCGGCGAGGAGGGCGGTAATAAGGGTGTGCATGCCGCCGCGGAGGCCGGCGACAGCGGAGCCCGCTTTCTGTGGGCCAGGCTGACCGGCGCCCTGTTGGGCAGCCGGGCCGGCGGGGCCACGCCGTTGTGCGGCCACGGCGGCGGCGAGGGAGCCGTGGGTGCGGAGGCCGGCGCGCAGGCCGGGCGCCACCATGTCCACATCCAGCAGGGCCGGGTCGGCCGAGTGCACGCCGCCGACCACCGGCGCGACGAGCCGCTCCAGCACCCGCCTGCCCATCCGGGCCCGGACCAGGTCGGCGACGCTGGTGGCGGCTGCGGCCGTCCCCACGGATGCCGGCAGCAGGGCGTCGAACGAGGCGCGGAGCGAGCCGATCAGGCCGAGGGAGCGCCGGACCTCGGGGTCCCAGGGGTTGGCCGGGATGCCAAGGACCCCGGTCTTCGGCAGTTCCCGGGGGCCTTCGGGCAGCTGGACCCAGGCGCCGCCGGGGTTCGGCTGGACGATCTGCGCGCCGAGGCCGAGTTCCCCGGCCAGGGTGGCCACCGCCGCCGAGCGGGTGGCGAAGGATTCCGCGCCGCTGTCCAGGGTCAGGCCGGCCACGACGTGGCTGCCGACGCAGCCGCCCCACTCTCCGGAGGCTTCAAGCACCGTGGTCCGGACGCCCGCACGGGCCAGCTCCCTCGCGGCGAGCAGACCGGAGATGCCGCCGCCCACGACCACGGCCGTGGGCGCGGAAGCGGCTAGGCCAGCGGCGGCGGACCGTCCAGTGGCGGCGTCAGGGTCGGTGTCCATGGGGTTTACTCCGGGGAGATGGAGTGGATCAGTTCCACCACGCGGGTCAGGACCGCCGCGTCAGTTTCCGGGGGCACACCGTGGCCGAGGTTCAGGACATGGCCCGGGGCCGAGGCGCCGGCGGCAATGACCTCACGGACGTGGGCTTCGAGGATCTCCCACGGCGCGGAGAGCAGGGCCGGGTCGATGTTGCCCTGCAGCGGCACGGTGCCGCCGAGCCGGCGGTTGGCCTCGTCCAGCGGCAGCCGGTAGTCCACGCCGACGACGTCGACGCCGACGTCGCGCATGGCGACGAGCAGTTCGGAGGTGCCGGTGCCGAAGTGGATCAGCGGGGCACCGAGGTGCCGGACGTGGTCCAGGGCGCGGGCAGATGCCGGTGCCACGAAGCGCTTGTAGTCGGCGAGCCCGAGGGAGCCGGCCCAGGAGTCAAAGAGTTGCCCCGCGGAGGCACCGGCCTCGAGCTGCGCGCGCAGGAACAGGCCGGAGGCGTCAGCGGCCCAGTTGGCCAGCGCGGTCCAGGTCTCGGGATCGGCGTGCATCATGGTGCGCGGGCCGAGGTGGTCGCGGGAGGGCTTGCCCTCGACCATGTACGCGGCCAGGGTAAACGGCGCGCCGGCGAACCCGATCAGCGGGGTGCTTCCGAGTTCGGCCACGGTCAGCCGCACGGCTTCGCGGATCGGCTCCAGGGCCTCCCAGGTCAGCTGCGGCAGGGCGGCGACGTCCGCGGCGGTGCGCACCGGCTTCTCCAGCACCGGACCGACGCCGGGGACGATGTCCACGCCGACGCCGGCCAGCTTGAGCGGGATGACGATGTCGGAGAAGAAAATGGCGGCGTCGACGTCGTGCCGGCGCACGGGCTGGAGGGTGATCTCCGAGGCGAGTTCGGGGCGCAGGCAGGAGTCCAGCATGGCCACGCCCTCACGGACCTTGAGGTATTCCGGCAGCGAGCGGCCGGCCTGGCGCATGAACCAGACGGGGCGCCGGGAGGGCTTGCCGCCACGGTAGGCCGTAATCAGCGGCGAGTCGGCGGTGCGGCCGTCCATCAGGGGGTGGCCGGCGTCGAGACTGTTGTGTGCCGTGCCGTCGTTTGCCGTGCCGTTGGTTGCCGTGCCGTTCATTGCCGCCGCGCTAGGAGTCATGCCTTTGATTGTGCCGAAAATCAGTCTCAAAAGATAACGACAACCTGTCAGCTGCGGCCCTGCCGGCCTCGTCGTGGCGGGAATCACAGCCCGGGGTGCGCAGTCCCACGCCCGGTAGTTGTTCTACACGGACGCGAAAAAGCTATGATTGTCCTGCTGTGGTTCTTTTCTCATTGGTGGCTACACACGCCGACATCGACCTCGAGACCGTTGCTCAATTGAGCACCGGCGCTTCGGGGCTGGCCACATCCGCCCTCGCCGGATCGCCGGCCGTGGCGGGTGCCGTTGTCCTTGCCACCTGCAACCGCTTCGAGATCTACGGCGAAGCCCCGCACCCGGACGACGTCGAGGCGGCCCGCGCCGCCCTGGTGTCCCAGATCAGCGGCGCCAGCGGGCTGAACGAGCAGATCGTCTCCCGTTCCTTTAATACGCGCACCGGCCCGGACGTCACCCGGCACCTGTTTGCGGTCAGCTCCGGCCTGGACTCCGCCGTCGTCGGCGAACGCGAAATCGCCGGCCAGGTCCGCCGCGCCCTGATCACCGCACAGCACGAGGGCACCGCCAGCTCCGGCCTGGTGCGGCTCTTCCAGGCCGCCTCGAAAACCGCCAAGGACGTCGGCGCGCAGACCGCGCTCGGCTCGCGCGGGCTGTCCATCGTCTCCGTCGCCCTGGACCTCGCGACCGACCTCTCGGAAAACCCCGACTGGTCCAGCAAGAAGGCCGTCGTCTTCGGCACCGGCGCCTACGCCGGCGCCACCATGTCGCTGCTGCGCGAACGCGGCTGCACCGACATCTCCGTCTTCTCCTCCTCCGGCCGCGCCGCCGGCTTCGTCGCCACCCGCGGCGGCACCGCCCTGGACAGCGACTCCCTGCCGGACGCCGTCGCGGCCGCCGATGTGATGATCGGCTGCAGCGGCTCCGACAACCGGGTCGAAGCCGCCGAACTGGCCCGGATCCGGTCCGCGTCGCCGCAGCCGCTGATCGCGATCGACCTGGCCCTCACCCACGATTTCGACCCGGCCGTCGCCGAGCTCGACGGCGTCGAGCTGCTGACGCTCGAATCCGTCCGGCTGGCCGCCCCGCAGGAACAGGCGGAGTCCCTGAACCAGGCCAGCGGCATCGTCGACGGCGCCGCGACGGCTTTTGAGCAGGAACGCGAGGCGCGCTCGGTCGATTCTGCGATCGTCGCCCTGCGCCGTCACACCATGGACGTGCTCGACGCTGAGATGGAAAAGGTGCGCGCCCGCCACGGCTGCACGGCGGCGGCCGAGGAAGTCGAGTTCGCGCTGCGCCGGATGGTCAAGCAGCTGCTGCACGTACCCACCGTCCGCGCCCGAGAACTCGCTGCGAATGGCCAGCAGGACGACTACGTGGCCGGCCTCGAGGCCGTCTACGGCATCACGGTCGAACAGCCGGCGGCCCGCCGCGCGGCCGAATCCGAGGCGCAGTGCCCGGTCGACCACAGCGCGCTACCCGCCGTCGAGAGCGGCCGGGAAACGGCCTAAGCCCCCGGGCCCACGCCGTGGCCCGGTCCGGCACCAGGCCTACCGCCCGGCGAAGGCGTTGATCCCCGTCAGTTCGGCGGACAGTCTCCAGAGGCGCTCGGCGTCGGCGCGGTCCACGGCGTGGGCGTCCACTCCCCTGATCCGCGCCTCCGGGGTTCCCGGCTCCGTCGGTTCGGCAATGTCGCAGTCCTCGCAATAGACCCCGCCCATGCCCGCCAGCCGCGGCGAGGTGGCGGCCCAGACGGAGGTCGCGGCGCCCTGGGCCGGTGTCTTGAACCGCTCGTTGAGGTTGCCGTCCGCGTCCATCCAGCCCGAGGCGATCATCTCCTCCCGGGGCAGGTGGCGCTGCAGCTCGGTCATGATGCCGCCCGGGTGAACGGCAAAGGCCCGGACCCCCGAGCCCTTCCCGAGGGCGTCCAACTGCACCGCGAACAGCGCATTCGCCGTCTTCGCCTGCCCGTACGCCTTCCATTTGTCATAGCCGGAGTCGAAATTGATGTCCTCGAAGCGGATCGGCGAGAGCTTGTGGCCGGTGGAGGACAGGGCCACCACACGGGCTCCCTCCCCCGCGGCCAGTGCAGGCCACAGCAGGTTGGTGAGCGCGAAGTGGCCCAAGTGGTTCGTGGCGAACTGGGATTCCCAGCCCGGGCCGACGCGCCGCTCCGGGCTGGCCATGATGGCGGCATTGTTGATCAGGATGTCCAGGCTGCCGGCCTCGCCGAGGAAGCCGGAGGCGAGGAAGCCTTCCGCGAACTCCCGCACGCCGGACAGCTCGGCGAGGTCCAGCCCGGCGACGCCGACACCGTCCAGCCCGGCATCGTCCAGGACCCTCCGGGCGTGCTCGGGTCGCCGTGCCGGCACCATCACGCGGGCCCCGGCAGAGGCCAGCGCCCGCACGGTCTCCAGGCCGAGCCCGGAGTAGCCGCCCGTGACTACGGCGGTCTTCCCCGCCAGGTCCAGCCTCGCGACCACCTCCGCCGCCGTCGACCGCGGGCCAAAACCCGAGCCGATCTTGTGCTGCGGGGTCAGGCCGTTATGCTCGCTCATCGCAGTGCCTCTCAGTAGACCGGTTTGCTTGGCTCGACGTCGCGCACCCAGGCGAGGATGCCGCCCTCGAGGTGGCTGACCCGTTCGTAGCCGGCCGCACGGGCAGCGGCCAGCACGGCGGCGGAGCGGGTGCCGCCCTTGCAGTGGAACACAATGTCGGTGTCCTGCGGAAGCTCGGCCCATGCGTCGCCGGCCAGGATCCTCCCCTGCGGGATCAGCGTGGCGCCTTCGATGCTGACAATCTCGAATTCACCGCTTTCGCGGACGTCCACAAGCTGGAAGTCCTTCAGTCCGGCCTTGCGCGAGGCGAGCATGGTGGCGAGCTGCGTGGCGGTGACGGTGTGCTCGGTCCCGGCGTCGGCGGTTGGCGTGATCCCGCAGAACGCCTCGTAGTCGGTGAGTTCGGTGACGCGCGGAGCCTCGGGGTCCCGGGAGACCTTGATCTCGCGCCAGCTGCCGCCGAGCGCGTCGAACAGCGCCACCCGCCCCAGCAGGGAACGCCCGACGCCGGTGATGAGCTTGACCGCCTCGGTCACCATGAGGGACCCGACGGCGGCGCACAGCATGCCGAACACCCCGCCTTCCCCGCATGAGGGGACGGACCCCGCGGGCGGCGCCTCCGGATACAGGTCCCGGTACGTCGGGCCGTGCTGCTCCCAAAACACACTGACCTGCCCGTCGAAGCGGAAGATCGAACCCCACACGTAGGGCTTGCCGAGGATCGCGGCCGCGTCGTTGACGAGGTAGCGGGTGGCGAAGTTGTCGGCCCCGTCAACGATCAGGTCGTAGCCGGCGAAGAGCTCCAGGGCGTTGGCGGCGTCGAGCCGGACGTGGTGCAGCCGGACCTCCACCAGGGGGTTCAGCGCGGCGATGGCGTCGCGGGCGGACTCGGTCTTGGGCCGGCCGACGTCGGCCACGCCGTGGATTACCTGGCGCTGGAGGTTGCTCAGGTCCACGTCGTCGTCGTCGATGATGCCCAGGGTTCCCACCCCGGCGGCGGCCAGGTAGAGCAGGGCGGGCGAGCCGAGGCCGCCGGCGCCGATCACGAGGACCTTGGCGTTCTTCAGGCGGCGCTGCCCTAGGGAGCCGATCTCGGGAATGATCAGGTGGCGGGAGTAGCGCTCCACCTCCTCGGCCGTGAGGCCGTCCGCCGGTTCGACCAGCGGTCCGGGCGCCGGTGCCGGTGTTGCGGGGGTGCCGTTTGCGGTCAACTTGGAAGCCATACTTCAATCTATGCCCGAAGTTGCCGCCAGGTCATATTACCCCCGCGTAAAGTGGAGCTAACAGCGAGGGAAAGTAGGCCGACAGTGGTTCATCAGGCACCGGTTGAGCGGGGACATACCGGAAAGTCGCCGGCCGGCCCGACGCGCAGCGGGACGCAGCGTTCGGCGCGGCTCCCGCGCGATGAACGGCGCGCCCAGCTGCTCGCCGCCGCGCAGGAGGTCTTTGTGGCCAACGGTTACCACGGCGCGGCCATGGACGAGATCGCCGAAACGGCGCACGTGAGCAAACCGGTGCTGTACCAGCACTTTCCGTCCAAGCGCGACCTCTACCTGGCGCTGCTGGACAGGCACCTGTCCGCCCTCACCGAGCTTATGCTGGGGGCCCTGAATTCCACCACGGACAACGACGAACGCGTCCAGGCCGTGATGCGCGCCTACTACCGCTTCATCGCGAACGACGACCAGGCCCACCGACTGGTCTTCGAATCGGACCTGGTCAACGACGTCGACGTGAGTGCGCGGCTGGAAACGTTCAACAAGACGTTCGCCGACGCCATCGCGAAGGTCATCGCCGAGGACACCAAGCTGCCGCTCCTGGAAGCCCAACTCCTGGGCCGCGGCCTGGCCGGAATGGCGCAGGTCAGCGCCCGGTACTGGCTGGAAACCGACGGGAACCTGGACCTCGATGTGGCCAGCGACCTGATCTACCGTTTAGCTTGGCGCGGAATCTCCCGCTTCCCCAAAGAGTCCTAGAGTACAAATAGAGAACACCTCGTAGAGAAAAATTGTAGAGAAGACACTGAACACTTTGATTGGCTGGGAGGCCTTGCTGTGGAAGTAAAGATCGGCATTCAGAACATCGGCCGCGAAATTGCCCTGGAATCGAACCAGGACGCGGACGCGGTGGCGAAGCTTGTGGGCGAGGCCATTTCCAAGGGCACCGAACTTCGGCTGACCGATGAGAAGGGCCGTCAGATCATCATCCCGGCGAACGTCCTGGGCTACGTCGAAATCGGCGCCGAGGAAGTCCGCCGCGTCGGTTTCGGCGCCCTCTAGGCACCGCTCACCGGATCCGCACCCCCGCCCCGCAGTTCACAAAGCACTTCACAAAGGAGCCTGAATGCTGTCCCTGATTGTGGTCGCCATGGTGGCCGTGGCCGCGGGGTTCGTGGTCTGGGCCAATGATAAGCGGCACGCCAAGTACGGCATCAGTGTGCCCGCCGGGATTGCCCTCGGTGTGGGGATGCTGAGCTGGATCATCTTTATGGCGGCCGGCTTTGGCTACCTGCCGGGCCTGACCTGGATCCCGTGGGTTCTGCCCCTGCTACTGGGCACTGCCGCGGCCATCGGCGCCGTGATCTATCTTGGCCGGTCCCGCACCCGGCAGGATACGGCGCGGATGTCCGCCATCCTGCGGCTCTAACGCGAAAGCCCTCAGCAGTGTGGCCACTCCCCCACGGGTGGGTGGCCACACTGCATTAAGCGGTTTCCGCGGGGGCGGTGTGACAGACGTGGAACCCAAGCTCGGCCTGCGGCCCGGATGCAGGGATCTAGTATGCCCGCCCCTGCGTCCTGCTAGCGTGGCAGCCATGACGTCTCCTCAGATCACCCTTGGTGCGGTAAACCTGGAGGCCCAGGATCCAGCCGGGCTTGCCGAATTTTGGGCATCCGTGACCGGCGCCTCGCCTTCACCCGGAGGTGACAGCGTCTACCTGCCACCGGCCGGCCCCGGAGGGTTCGCAATGTTCTTCCAACCGATGACCGGTCCCCGCCCCGAACACCAAACGTTCCACCTGGACCTGACCGTCCCTTGGGGGTCACGACAGTCGGAGGTCGATCGTCTCCTCGGCCTCGGTGCCACCTACCGGTGGGACGTCCTGGACGAATTCCCGCACGTGCAGTGGACCACCCTGGCTGATCTGGAGGGGAACCTCTTCTGCGTGGCCGAACACCCGCCTACTGCCCCGAGGGATGTTTGAGCAGAGCTTGCCTCTGCCCTAGCCCTGAAAGGCTTCCTTCGCCCCAGGGGACGTGGATTCCTGAATGACCCAGCGGTTTCCGTCCGGGTCGCTGAAATAGGCGAAGGCGATGCCGCCCATGTCCTGGACCTCACTGATCTCGGCTCCGCGCCGCAGCAGTTCGGTACGGGTGGCCGCCATGTCCGGGACGACCAACTGCAGCCCCTCGAGACTCCCGGGGGCCATGCTGGTCATGCCCGTGCCGACGACTATCGAGGTGGCGGACCCGGGCGGCGTCAGCTGCACCACCCGCATGCCGGGAATGTATTCCACGTCGTGGTCCAGCGCGAAACCCAGCTTCTCGGTGTAGAACGATTTGGCCGCATCGACGTCGGCAACAGGCACTTGAACGACTTCCAGACGCATCTCCATGCGCATCACAGTACTCCCGATTCTTCCGGGCGAGTTTCCGCCAGGCGTTTGTTGAGGTAGCGCCGCTCGGCCTCGGACGGCGCCAGTTCCCGGGCCCGCCGGTATTCGTGGCCGGCCTCCCGCATTCGTCCGAGGCGGCGAAGGAGGTCCGCCTTCGCGGCCGGCAGGAGGTAGTACCCCTCCAGCGACCGGGTCCGTTCCAGCCGGGCGATGAGTTCCAGCCCCGCATCCGGCCCCTGGGACATGGCGACGGCGACGGCGCGGTTGAGTTCCACGACCGGTGACGGCGCCAGCTGCGCGAGCCGGTCGTACAGCTGCGCCAGGCGGGCGAAGTCGGTGCTGCCGAAGTCGCTGGCGGTCATGTGGCACGCGGCGATGGCGGCCTGGATCCGGTAACTGCCGGGCCGGGCGCCGCGTTGAATGCCGATCCGGTCGGCGGCGTCCAGCAGGTCCACCGCCTCCGCCGTTGCGGCCCGGTCCCACCGTCCGCGGTCCTGGTCCTCCAGCGTCACCAGGTCCCCGCCGGCGTCCGTGCGTGCGTGCCGGCGGCCATGCTGGAACAACATCAGCGCCAGCAGGCCCATGGCTTCGGGCTGCTGCGGGGATCCGGCCAGCAGCGCGACCAGCAGCCGGTTGAGCCGGATCGCTTCCCGGGCCAGGGGTTCGCGGATCAGCGTCTCGGCGCCGGTGGCCGCATATCCTTCGTTGAACATGAGGTAGAGGACGGCCAGGATCCCTGCGGTGCGTTCGGCGATCAGCTCCGGCGGGGGCACCCGGTAGGGGATCCCGGCGTCGCGGATTTTGGCGCGGGCACGGACCAGCCGTTTTGCCATGGTGGCCTCCGAGACCAGGAACCCGCGGGCGATCTCGCCCGTGGTCAGGCCGGCCACGGTGCGCAGGGTCAGGGCCACCCGCGCCTCCAGCGCGAGGGCCGGATGACAGCAGGTGTGGATCAGGCGCAGCCGGTCGTCGCCGTCCCCCGGATCGCCGGGGGCGGGGTCGGCCAGAGCTTCGAGCTCAGCCAGGATCCCGAGTTCCCGCACCGCCCTCTTTTCGCTGGCTGCGCTCCGCATCCGGTCGATCGCCCTGTTCCTGGCGACGGTTGTCAGCCACGCCCCGGTGTTGTCCGGGATTCCACGCTCCGGCCAGTCGACCAGGGCGCGCGCGAAGGCGTCCTGGACGCAGTCCTCCGCCAGGCTCCAGTCGCCCGTGACGCGGATGAGGGTGGCGTTGATCCGCGCGGTCTCCGCGGCGGAGGCCTCTTCGATCGCGGTCCGCACGTCCAACACGTCAGCCTTCACGGGACCCCGACGTCCGTCATCGCCGGCTCCGGGCCGGCCGCTAGGATCCGAACGGCCACACGGGCCGAATCTCGATCTTGCCGAATCGGGCCATCGGGTGCTTGGATGCGACCTCGATCGCCTCATCAAGATCGGCGCAGGCGATGATGTCGTAGCCCGCCACCCATTCCTTGGTCTCGGCAAAGGGACCGTCACTGACAACCAGCTCGCCGGCGCGCACCTTGACCGTGGTGGCGTCCTCGACAGGACGCAGGCGGTCCCCGTGCCGGGCGATGCCCCGGGCCTCCACCTCGGCCGCCCATTCCTCGATGTTGTCCTCGGCGGCCACATATTCCGGCGCGGTGGGATCGGTACAGATAAAAAGCATGTAGTCCACAAGTGCTCCTTCTAGTCGGTCGATACATCAGTACGACGAGGACGATGCCGCCAAGAGGACACCTGCCGCCACATTTCTTTTCAGGAATGGTACTCCGGCCGGTGTTCCGGCACCGGAACCGCTAAAGGAACTCGGCGCGGCCCTCCATGGCGGACGAGGCGAGGGCATGCTCGCGGCGCGGGATCCGGCCGGCGTTCCGGGCAAGCCTGCCGGCGATGACGGCGTGTTTGAAGGCTTCCCCCATCATCGCCGGGTCCTGGGCGCGGGTCACGGCGGTGGCGAGGAGCACGGCGTCGCAGCCCAGTTCCATCGCGAGCGCCGCGTCGGAGGCGGTGCCGATGCCGGCGTCGAGCACCACCGGCACCGACGCCCGGGAGACGATCAGTTCGATGTTGTGCGGGTTCAGGATGCCCAGGCCGGTGCCGATCGGGGCGCCGAGGGGCATCACGGCGGTCGCGCCGAGGTGTTCGAGCCGGAGGGCGAGCACCGGGTCATCGTTCGTGTAGGCGAAGACCTTAAACCCGCGGGCCACCAGCTGTTCGGTGGCCTCCACGAGTTCCACGGCGTCTGGCAGCAGCGTGTGCTCGTCGGCGATCACCTCGAGTTTCACCCAGTCCGTCTCGAGTGCTTCCCGGGCCAGCTCGGCCGTGAGGACGGCGTCCCGGGCGGTGAAGCAGCCGGCGGTGTTGGGCAGCACCCGGATGTTCCGCTCCGCCAGCAACTGGAACAGCGAACCGGTTTCGGCCGGCCAGTAGCGGCGCATTGCCACCGTGGTGAGTTCGGTTCCGGAGGCCACCAGGGCGGTGCCGAGGCCGTCCAGGCTCGGCGCGCCGCCGGTCCCCATGATCAGCCGCGAGCCCAGTTCCACCCCGTCGATCGTCAGCGGATCCCGGCGTGTCTGCCGCGTTGCGGTCGGTGCTGTTTCTCCCATGGTGTTCATCCTCCCTGGACTGCCGTGACGAGCTCGACGTCGTCGCCCTCGGCGAGCGCCGTCGCGTGCCAGCGGCTGCGCGGTACCACCTCGGCGTTGCGGGCGACGGCGACGCCGAGCTTCCGGCCGTCCGTGGCCTGGCCGTCGGCGGCCAGCGGCCGGCCGGTGACGACGCTGACCAGGGCGCTGACCGTGGCGCCGTCGGCGAGGGTGTGCTGTGCCCCGTTGAGCCTGATATTCATGCTGTTGTCCTGTCGTTCGGTGAAAAGTCCTGTGCTGATTCCCGGCGGGCGGAGAAGCGGTCCGGGCGGAACCCGGCCCAGCGCGGGTCCGGCGGGCCGTCCAGCAGCTCCCGGCAGACCGCGGCGGCCACCGGGGTCAGCAGGACGCCGTGCCGGAAGAAGCCGGTGGCGATGATCAGCCCCTCGACGTCGCCGCCGGAGCCGGGGCGGCGAACGCGCCCCAGGAGCGGGGCATTGTCCGGCGTTCCCGGCCGGGCCCGTGCCGTGGCCTCAAGCAGTTCGAGTTCGGCGACGGCGGGGAGCAGTTGCTGGGCGTCGCGGAGCAGCTGGTAGACGCCGCCGGCGGACACCGCCTCGGACTCCGTGGGCGCATCCTCCCGCTGGGTCGCTCCGATCACGACCGTGCCGTCCTCCCGCGGGACGATGTACACCGGCACCCCCCGGACCAGTCCCCGCACGGTGGAGCGCAGCAGCGGCCGGAGCCGTGGCGGCACACGGAGCCGGAGGATGTCCCCGTAGACCGGGCGCAGCGGCAGGGCGAGTCCCCCGGGCAGGCCCTGCAGGTCCGCCGCCCCGAGGCCGTTGGCCACGACGGTCTCGTCTGCGCGGATCTCGCCGCCGCCTTCGAGGCTGGCGCCGGAGACGCGGCCTCCGTCCCAGAGCAGCCCGTCGGCGCGGCGGGGCACGGCCGCGAACCGGGCGTCCGCGCGCAGCAGCGCTCCGATCCTGCCCAGCAGCCGGCGCGGGTCCACCTGGTGGTCGGCGGGTATGTCGAGGGCGCAGGAGATGCCGGGGCTGAGCAGCGGCTCGCGGGCCCGTGCCTCACGCACGGTCAGCGGCTCCACGGCGAGGCCGCAGGCCTGCTGCACGGCCCGCAGGTCCGCGAGTGCCCGGCGGTCCGCCGCATCCGCGCCGACGGCGAGGGTCGGCGTCGTGAGATACCCCGTGCCGCCCGCCCCTTCCGGGCCGGACCCGGTACCGCCGTCCAGGGCACCGTCCAGGCCGGCGGCGAAGCCCGGCCACAGCCGGGCGGCCTCCAGCATGAGCGCCAGGAGCGCTTCCTCCTGGTAGTGGAGTTCGCTGACGGGGGCCAGCATGCCGGCGGCAGCCCAGCTGGCCCCGCTGCCGGGGGCGTCATCGATCAGGGCCACGGAACGGCCCGAGCGCCGCGCCTCCCAGGCGATCCCGTGGCCGACCACCCCGCCGCCGATCACGGCGACGTCGTACCGGTGTGCTGAGGGGTCCGCCGGGGCGGCCGATGGCGGGACTGGTGCGTCCATAGGTTTCCTTCCCTACGCCGGTACTAGCCGGATCAGGTCAAGCGGTCGGCTCTGACGCCCTCTCAGCCCGGCGGCCGTGTGACGGCCCGCGCGGGCTCCCGCGGTATGCGCCCAGTTTAGAGGAACTAGGCTTGGGGCATGAGCCAGGATGTCCACACCACCGCCCGCCTGTACCTGTGCACCGATGCCCGGAAGGGCCGCGGCGACTTCGAGTACTTCGTCGACGCCGCCTTCGCCGGCGGGGTGGACATCATCCAGTTGCGGGACAAGTCACTGGAGGCGGCCGAGGAGCTCGAGCTCCTGGAGGTCCTGCACTCCGTAGCGCAGCGGCACGGCCGGCTCTGGGCCGTGAACGACCGCGCCGACCTCGCCTCGCTCGCCGGGGCGCCGGTCTTCCATATCGGCCAGAAGGACATTCCCTTCGCCGCGGCCCGGGATTTCCTGGGCAAGGGCACCGTGATCGGCATGTCCACGCACACCCCGGAACAGGTCGACGCGGCCATCGCCGCGGCCCCGGGCCGGAGCGGGCTGGACTACTTCTGCGTGGGTCCGGTCTGGGCGACCCCCACCAAGCCGGGCCGCGCCGCCGTCGGGCTGGACCTGGTGCGCTACGCCGCGGCGGCGATTGAACGGGCCGAGGCCGGCGACAGCGGCCGGGTCGCCGGGGTGGTGCCGTGGTTTGCGATCGGAGGCATCGATCTGGGCAACGTGGAGCAGGTGGTGGAGGCGGGCGCCCGCCGGGTCGTGGTGGTCCGGGCGATCACCGAGGCCGACGATCCCGCCGGGGCGGCACGCGCGCTGCTTGCCTCGCTCGACGCGGGGGCGGATGCCGACGCCGCGTCCAGCTAACCCGCGAGCCCCAGCTGGGACATCCGGCGGGAGTGGGCGGCGGCGAGCTCGGCAGTCAGGGAGCGGACCAGTTCCCCTGCCCCGGCCTCGTCCACGCCGGCCAGACCGCCCAGGAGGGCGCGGTCCACACTGACGCGCTGGGCCTGGGTGAGCGCCTCGCCCAGCAGGCGCCGCGCCCACAGGGCCAGCCGGGAAGCCAGCCGGGGATCATCCGCGAGCGCCGCCTTGAGCCGTTCGCCCAGCACTGCCGTCGCGCCCTCGGCTGACTGGACCTGCTCGATCAGGGCGGCCGTGCCGGCGTCGACGTAGCCGGAAATCAGGCGGTAGAAGTCCGCGGACACCGTGTCGATCACGTAGGCCTTCATCAGCGACTCGTACCAGTCGGAGGGGCGGGTGCGCTCATGGAAGTGGTCCACGGACGGCTGGAACGGCAGCATGGCCTCCTCCGCGTCGACGCCGAGCTCCGCCAGTTTCGCGCAGACCAGTTCGTAGTGCTGGAACTCGGTGACGGCAAGGCTCCCCAGCACGGCGCGGTCATGCAGCGTGGGCGAATACCGGGCGTCGGAAGACAGCCGTTCGAAGGCCGAGAGCTCCCCGTAGGCCATCACACCCAGCAGCTCCCGGAGAAAATGCTGGTCGCGGACGGGGCTGGCCGGGGAAGTGCTCATGCTCCAAGACTAATGGCGAAAATCGGGCTAACCTGATTTTCGTGTCTCATCATCGCCTGACCCCAAGCGTGCGCCAGCAGCAGAACCAACTGGCCCAGTCGCTCAACGCACTGCGCACCACGCTGGAGCTGCCGGGCCCGTTCCCGGACGAGGTGCTCCGCGAGGCCGAGGCAGCGGTGGCAGGCCACGAGCTGCCGGCCCTGGACCTGACCCACGTGGAGTTTGTGACCATTGATCCGGCCTCCTCAACGGACCTGGACCAGGCGCTCTTCATTGACCGCGCCGGCGACGGGTACAAAGTCTTCTACGCGATCGCGGACGTCCCCTCCTTCGTCGCCCCAGGCAGCGCGCTCGACGCCGAAACCCGCCGCCGCGGCCAGACGTTCTACACGCCGGAGGGCCGGATCCCGCTGCATCCGGAAGTCATCAGCGAGGCGGCCGGCAGCCTGCTGGCCGGCCAGCTCTGCGCGGCCTTCGTCTGGGAGTTCGAGCTCGATGCCGCCGCCGAGGTGTCCTCCGTCCTGGTGCGCCGGGCGCAGGTCCGCAGCCGGGCCAAGCTCAGCTACCACGGGGTGCAGGCCGAGCTCGACGGCGGCACCGCCGACCCCCTCTTGCAGCTGCTGAAGGAAGTCGGCAGCAAGCGGGTGGAACTGGAACGTTTGCGCGGCGGCGCCAGCCTGAACATGCCGGAGCAGGAAATCGAGCAGCTGCCCGACGGCGGCTACCGGATTGTCGCGGCCCCGCCGCTGCCGGTGGAGGACTGGAACGCCCAGATCTCGCTGATGACCGGCATGGCCGCGGCCGAGCTGATGCTCCGGGGCAAGGTCGGCATCCTGCGCACCATGCCCGCGCCGGACGAGCGTTCGCTGCGGCATTTCCGGCGCCAGACCGGCGCGCTCGGCAAGCCGTGGGACGGGGAGATCAGCTACGGGGAATACCTGCGCACCCTGGACCCCACGGACCCCCGGCAGCTGGCGATCGTCCACTCGGCCGGCATGCTTTTCCGCGGCGCCGGCTACACCCCGTTCGACGGCGAAGTCCCCGGGGACGCGATCCAGTCCGCCATCGGCGCGGCGTACGCCCACTCCACCGCCCCGCTGCGCCGCTTGATCGACCGCTTCGTCCTGGTCATCTGCGAGGCCCTGTCCAACGGCGCCGAGGTCCCCGGCTGGGCCCGCGCGGCGCTCCCCTCGCTGCCGGCCATCATGGCGGCCTCGGACCAGCTGGCCGCCAAGCTGGAGCGGCTCTCGCTGGACACCGTGGAGGCCGCCCTGCTGATCAACCACATCGGGCAGGAGTTCGACGCCGTCGTCATCTCCGGCTCGAAACCGGCCAAGAACGGCGCCGGCGGGCCCGGCGGCAACGGAAACGGGACCGGCACCGGCACCGGCAAGGGAAACGGAAACGGGAACGGCCCGTCCGGGATCGTGCAGATCGCCGAGCCCGCGGTGACCGCCCGGTGCCCCGGCGACCTCGAGTCCGGCACCCAGGTCCGGGTGCGCGTGGTGTCCTCGGACATCGCCACCCGGGAAGTCCGGCTCGAGCTCGTCGGCTGATTCGCCGGTCCCGGCTCCGCGCCGTTGCGGGGCACATGGGCGCGCCGCACCGCGGCCCCCGGTCGAGGTTCGCAACGGCGAACGGCTAGACTGGAAAGGTAGTAATGGATGCCCGGTCGTTGATTTCCAAGTTTTTCGAATTCAACAAGCCCGCCCCTACGCGATCTTGAGACACACCCGCTGGTCCCAGTGCCAGCATCAGATAGCCCGCGATCGGCTTCCACTGGACTTGCTTGCGCGTCTGAGCGTGCTCCGGAACGGCCCCGCGCCGGCCCCGTTGAGCAAGCAGCGCAGCCCAAATGAATAAGGAAACTCCCCTGTGAGTGAATTGCACACGCACCAGCTTCTGACCGACGAATCCGGCACGGAATCGATCGAGCCGGAAGAGACCATCATCTCGGACGAAAAACCGCACGAAATCGCGGAAAAGTCGTTCGCCGACTACAACGTCCGCGCCGACATCGTGGAATCCCTCGCCGACGCCGGCATCACCCACCCGTTCCCGATCCAGGCCATGACCCTGCCCGTCGCGCTGTCCGGCCATGACATCATCGGCCAGGCCAAGACCGGCACCGGCAAGACTCTTGGCTTCGGCATCCCGGCCCTGCAGCGGGTCATCGGCCGCGACGACGCCGGCTACGCCTTGCTGCCCGCCCCCGGCGCGCCGCAGGCCCTCGTCATTGTGCCGACCCGCGAGCTGGCCGTGCAGGTCGCAAGCGACTTGCAGACGGCAGCCCGCAAGCGCAACGCCCGGATCACCACCATCTACGGCGGCCGCGCCTACGAACCGCAGGTCGAGGCGCTGCAGCAGGGCGTCGAGGTCGTCGTCGGCACCCCCGGGCGCCTGATCGACCTGTACAAGCAGAAGCACCTGGTGCTGAAGAACGTCAAGATGGTCATCCTGGACGAGGCCGACGAGATGCTGGACCTCGGCTTCCTGCCCGACGTCGAGACCCTGATCGCCGGCACCCCCGCGGTCCGGCAGACGCTGCTGTTCTCCGCGACCATGCCCGGCCCGGTCATCGCGATGGCGCGCCGCTACATGAGCCAGCCCACCCACATCCGGGCCGCTGACCCCGACGACGAGGGCCTGACCAAGCGCGACATCCGCCAGCTCATCTACCGTGCCCACAGCATGGACAAGATCGAGGTCGTCTCGCGCATCCTGCAGGCCCGCGGCCGCGGCCGCACCATCATCTTCACCAAGACCAAGCGCACCGCTGCCAAGGTCGCCGAGGAACTGGTGGACCGCGGCTTCGCCGCCGCCGCCATCCACGGCGACCTCGGCCAGGGTGCCCGCGAGCAGGCGCTGCGCGCCTTCCGCAACAACAAGGTCGATGTCCTCGTCGCCACCGACGTCGCCGCCCGCGGCATCGACGTCGACGACGTCACGCACGTGATCAACTACCAGTGCGTCGAAGACGAGAAGATCTACCTGCACCGCGTGGGCCGCACCGGCCGCGCCGGCAACAAGGGCACCGCCGTGACCTTCGTCGACTGGGACGACATGCCCCGCTGGGGCCTGATCAACAAGGCCCTCGGCCTGAGCGTGCCCGAACCGGTGGAAACCTATTCCTCCTCGCCGCACCTGTACGAGGAACTGGATATCCCCGAGGGCACCAAGGGCCGTCTCCCCCGCGACAAGCGGGTGCTCGCCGGCGTCGACGCCGAAGTCCTCGAGGACCTCGGCGAGACCGGCAAGAAAAACTCGCGCGGCAGCGCGTCAAACAGCGGGCGCGACGGCGGACGCTCCGGCTCCCGCGAAGGCGGGCGCGACGGCGGACGCTCCGGCTCCCGCGAGGGCGGACGCGACGGCGGACGCTCCGGCTCCCGCGAGGGCGGACGCGACGGCGGACGCCGTCGTC
Source organism: Arthrobacter sp. SlRoot2-15 (assembly GCF_059739345.1). Taxonomy (NCBI): domain Bacteria; kingdom Bacillati; phylum Actinomycetota; class Actinomycetes; order Micrococcales; family Micrococcaceae; genus Arthrobacter; species Arthrobacter sp. SlRoot2-15. The sequence goes on along the minus strand of NZ_AP046058.1, from coordinate 2,848,576 downwards.
GTTCCCCCGAGGCAGAAACCTCCACCGGCCCCGCCGAGGCATCGGCTCCGGCCGCAACGGCCAGCGCCCCGACCGAGGTCGACCGGGCCACCCGGGCGCGCCGGCGGACCCGCACCCGCCGCCGCAACGGTGAAGTGGTCAGCGGCGAGGCCCAGGGCGGCGCCCCGGCACGCAGCGCCGAGGCCTAATCCCCTTTATGGCTGATACCGTCTGGGCGCCGGACGGCAGCAACCTGGTGGTACACGCGGACAACGCGGAATACCTCCCGACGCTGCCGGACGGCGCCTTCACACTCATTTACGTGGATCCGCCCTTCAACACCGGCCGGGTCCAGAAGCGCCAGGAAACGAAAATGGTGCTCAACGCCGGGGGCGAGGGCGACCGCGTCGGTTTCAAGGGCCGCTCCTACGACACGATCAAGGGAGCGCTGCACAAGTACGACGACGCGTTCAGCGACTACTGGTCCTTTTTGGAGCCCCGGCTCGTGGAGGCCTGGCGGCTGCTCGCGGACGACGGCACCCTGTACCTGCACCTGGACTACCGCGAGGTGCACTACGCCAAGGTCATGCTGGATGCGATCTTCGGCCGCGAGTGTTTCCTCAACGAAATCATCTGGGCCTACGACTACGGCGCCCGCGCCAAGTTCCGCTGGCCCACCAAACACGACAACATCCTCGTGTATGTGAAGAACCCGTCGAAGTACCACTTCGACAGCGCCGAGGTGGACCGCGAGCCCTACATGGCGCCCGGGCTGGTCACCCCCGCCAAGCGCGAGCTCGGCAAACTGCCCACCGACGTCTGGTGGCACACCATCGTCTCGCCCACGGGCAAGGAGAAGACCGGCTATCCGACGCAGAAGCCCGAGGGCCTGATCCGGCGGGTGGTCGCCGCGTCCAGCCGGCCCGGGGACTGGTGCCTGGACTTCTTCGCCGGTTCCGGCACGCTCGGCGCCGTCGCGGCGAAGCTTGAGCGGAAGTTTGTGTGCGTGGACCAGAACCAGGCCGCCGTCGACGTGATGGCGACCAGGCTCGGCCCGCACGCCACGTTCACTGCCCTGCCCGACTAGTCCGGGTCAGCAGGCGGCGCGCTTAGGTCCAGCTTTTGACGAAGGCGTGCACGGCGTCGGCGATCATCTGCACCGCGATCGCGGAGAGCAGCAGGCCGGCGATCCGGGTGACCAGTTCGACGCCGTTCTCCCCCAAGGCGCGCTGCACGACGCCGGCGAAGCGCATCGCCAGGTAGAGCGACGCGAGCGTCACGGCGATCCCGAGCCCGACGGCAAGGTACTGCGCCATGCTGTTGGAGCGCTGGACGAAGACCATCACCGCCACGATCGCGCCGGGACCGGCCATCAGCGGCGTCCCCAGCGGCACAAACGCCACGTTCTTGTACTTCGCCGCGTTCTCCTCGCCGCCGGTGGAGCCGGTCAGCAACTGCAGCGCGATCAGCACCAGGAGCAGGCCGCCGGCACCCTGGAGCGCGGCGAGCGAAATGTGCATGTAGTTCAGGATGGATTGCCCGAAAATCGCGAAGGTCACGATCACGCCGGTGGCCACAAGCAGCGCCTGCAGCGCCGACATGTTCCGGTCGCGGGCGTCCATCTGCGCCGTCAGGGACATAAAGATCGGCACCGTTCCGGGCGGGTCCATGATCACGAACAGCGTGACGATCACGGAGGCCAGGAGCTGAAGGTCAATCCACTCCATCAACGCACCACGGACGTTCCGGTGCCCAGCTCCTCGATCCGGGCCAACACCTCCGGCGCGGTCAGGTTCTCGCCCAGCAGGTTCGGCTTCCCGGTCCCGTGGTAGTCGGAGGACCCGGTCACCAGCAGCCCGTGCCGTTCGGCGAGGCGGCGCAGGAAGACCCGGCCCTCCTCCGGGTTGTCCCGGTGGTCGACCTCCAGCCCGGCCAGGCCGGCGTCGATCATTTCCCGGTAGGTGCGGTCCCCCACGATCCGTCCGCGGGAGGACGCAACGGGGTGCGCGAAGACCGGCACGCCGCCGGCGTCCCGGACCAGTTCGACGGCGTAGGCCGGGTCCGGCGCGTAGTGCTGCACCCAGTAGCGGGAGTGCGAGGTCAGGATCGATTCGAAGGCTTCGCTGCGGTCCTCGACCACGCCCGCGGCCACCAGGGCGTCGGCGATGTGCGGCCGGCCCAAGGTGGCGCCGGGGGCGACGTGGTGGATGACGTCGTCCCAGCTCAGCGGGTAGTCCTCGGCGAGCAGGCTGACCATCCGTTCGGCCCGGGTGAAGCGGGCGTCCTTGGATTTGGTGATTTCCTCGACCAGGCCGGGGTGCGTGGGGTCGTGCAGGTAGCTGAGCAGGTGGACGCTGATGCCTTCGCGGGTCCGGCAGGAGATCTCCATGCCGGGAACCAGCGCCACGGCGAGCTCCCGGGCGGCTGCGGAGGCCTCGGCCCAGCCGTCGGTGGAGTCGTGGTCGGTCAGGGCGACAACGTCGAGACCGGCCGCCGCAGCCGACGCGATCACCTCCGCGGGTGCTTGGGTGCCGTCGGAAACATTCGAGTGGGCATGCAGGTCAATCCTCACCTCCCCAGCCTAGTAGATTCACCGGGGCGGCTTGTTGGCCTAAGCCGCGCCGCTGGTGAGACTATGGGACGGTGAACGATGCCGATAACACCCAAGTCTCCGTTTCCCAGCCCCTCGACGAGCGCGTCAACAACCGCTCGCAGCGGCCCAGCTCCGACGCTTTCAAGGCGTTTATGGCCAGCAACTGGGCCCCGTCCCGGGCGGATCTGCCCGAACTGGACGCCGTCGCGGGCCACGCCGCCGCCCGCCGCCGGGCCATTTCCGAGCTGTTCAAAGGTGAACGCCTGGTCATTCCCGCCGGCCCGCTGAAGGTCCGCTCCAACGACTGCGACTACCGCTTCCGCCCGCACTCGGGCTTCGCGCACCTGACCGGCCTGGGCCTGGACCACGAGCCCGACGCCGTGCTCGTCCTGGAGCCCGTGGACGAAGGCACGGGCGACGACGGCGGCCACCACCGCGCGACGCTGTACTTCCGCCCGCTGGCCGGCCGCGACACCGAGCAGTTCTACGCCGACTCCCGCTCGGGCGAGTTCTGGATCGGCGCCCGGCCCACCCTCGCCGAGTTCAAGGCCCGGCTGGGCCTGGAAACCGCCGACCTGGCCGAACTCGAACTCGCCATCACCAAGAACGTCGGCGCCCCGGAAATCGGCGGCATCTCCATCCGGCTGGTGCGCAAGGTGGACGAGAACATCGACGCGCTCGTGGACACCGCGCGCTACAACACCGCCAAGGACCCGGAAAACCTGGACCTGGGCGTCCTGGACGCGCTCGACGAGAAGCTCAGCGAGGCGCTCTCCGAGCTGCGCCTGATCAAGGACGACTGGGAAGTCGAGCAGATGAAGATCGCCGTGGCCGCCACGGTCCAGGGCTTTACCGAGGTGGTCAAGGCGCTGCCGCGGGCCCTCACCCACCGCCGCGGCGAACGTGTGGTCGAAGGCGCGTTCTTCGCCCGGGCCCGGGAAGAAGGCAACGAGCTCGGCTACGACACCATTGCCGCCGCCGGCAACAACGCCACCGTGCTGCACTGGACCCGGAACACCGGCAAGGTCAACGCCGGCGAGCTGCTGCTGCTGGACGCCGGCGTCGAGGCGGACTCCCTCTACACCGCGGACATCACCCGCACGCTCCCGGCCAACGGCACCTTCTCCGAGATCCAGCGCAAGGTCTACGAGGCAGTGCTCGACGCCGCCGATGCCGGCTTTGCCGCCGCGCAGCCCGGGACCAAGTTCCGCGACATCCACACCGCCGCCACTACCGTGCTGGCCGAGCGCCTCGCCGACTGGGGGCTGCTGCCGGTGTCCGTGGAGGAAGCCATCAGCCCCGAAGGCCAGCAGCACCGCCGTTGGATGCCGCACGGCACCAGCCACCACCTGGGCCTGGACGTGCACGACTGCGCCCAGGCCAAGCGCGAGCTGTACCTGGACGGCGTCCTGACCCCGGGCATGGTCTTCACGATCGAACCCGGCCTCTACTTCAAGGAGGAGGACCTTGGCATTCCGGCGGAATACCGGGGCATCGGCGTCCGGATCGAGGACGACATCCTGATGACGACCGACGGCCCGGTCAACCTCAGCGCCGCGCTGCCGCGCAAGGCCGACGACGTCGAGTCCTGGATGGCCGGGATCTACCAGGAAATCGACGCCCAGCAGCCGTAGCAGCCAGGGCGGGAACGCAAAAGGGAGGCCACCGGTGATCCGGCGGCCACCCTGTCTGTTGTTCTAGCGCCCTTGTTGTTCTAGCGCTCCGGGGGCTGCTCGCCCTCCCTGCGGGGTTCGTCGGGGGTGTGCTCTCCCTGGCGGGGTTGGTCCGTCACACGGACCCCGTACTGCGGCCGGCCGTCCGGCAGGTCCGGGTAGGTGACTCCGGAGGGGCGGGCCGGTTCCGGCTCCTGCGCCGCCGGCTCACCGGCGGCCCTCTGCTGCGGGGCGGCGTCGGATGCCCGCTGGCCGTAGGGGTCGCTCCAGCCCGCCGGCCGCTGCGGCGCCGGACCCTGCCCCGGCTGGCCGGGCTGCTGGGTACCGGGCTGCTGCGGGCCCTGCTGGTAGGGCTGGTGCTGGTGGTCGAACTGCTGGTAGCCGGGCGCGGCGGCGTCGTGCTGGGTCATCGGCAGCTGGTGCAGCAGCCGGCGGGCCTCATGGGCGGCCTCGAAGGCCACCACGACGTCGTAGTTGGTCGCCACCACCTGGCTGGTGGACGTGAAGTCACGCTTCCCGCGCTGCATGGCGTACGTGACGATGCCGAAGAGCATAAAGAACGCCGCACCCATCAGCACCGAGGTGACGATCGAGAAGTACCCGCCGGTCTCCGAGAAAAAGGACAGCATGACCCCGACGAAGAGGCCGAACCACATGCCGCTCAGCGCACCGGAAAGCGCCACGCGGGGGTAGGTGAGCCGGCCGGTGACGCGCTCCACCATCTTCAGGTCGTTGCCGACGATCGAGACGAGCTGCACCGGAAACTGCTGGTCCGCGAGGTAGTCCACCGCCTTCTGGGCGTCCAGGTAGGAGTTGTAGGAACCGACGGTGTCTCCCTTGGGAACCGCGCGTGACTCGTCCGCCCCGCCGGGAGCGCCGGCCTTTGGACCACCAAAAATGTTTGACATACGCCCATTCTCACCCATCCGGCTGGGCGGCGCCTGCAAATTCAGCTAAAAGAGAGCGGACTCGGTAGCCTGTAGGTGTGAGCACAACTCTTTCGCGCGTATTTGTCGCGCGCCTCCTCGGACTGGACGTCTTCGACCCCCTGGGCGACCGTCTGGGCCGCTTGCGCGACGTCGTGGTGCTCGCCCGCGGCAACCGGGGCGCCCCCCACGTGGTGGGCATCGTCGTCGAGGTGCCCGGCAAGAAGCGCGTCTTCGTGCCGATGACCCGCATCACCTCGATCGACCAGACCCAGATCATCTGCACCGGGCTCGTGAACCTGCGCCGCTTCGAACAGCGCGGCGCGGAAACCCTGGTGGTCGCCGAAATGTTCGACCGCCGGGTGACCCTGGCGGACGGCAGCGGGGACGCCACCATCGAGGACATCGCGATGGACCGGCACCGCTCCGGCGACTGGTTCGTCAGCAAACTCTTCGTCCGCCGCGGCCACTCCCTCTCTCCGCTGAGCCGGCTGCGCCGGAACGAAACCATGATCATCGACTGGGCCGATGCCCAGCAGGGTGCCCGCACCGAGCCGCAGGCCGCCACCCAGTTCGTCGCCACGCACGAGGACCTCAAGCCCGCCGACTTCGCCGAGGCCCTGCAGGAGATGAGCGACAAGCGCCGCTTCGAGGTCGCCAGCGAACTCCAGGACGAACGCCTCGCCGACGTGCTCCAGGAAATGCCCGAGGGCGACCAGGTGGAAATCCTCTCCGCCCTCGACGTCGAGCGCGCGGCCGACGTGCTGGAGGAAATGGACCCCGACGACGCCGCCGACCTCCTCGCCGAGCTCCCCAGCGCCCAGGCTGAGGAACTGCTGCAGCTGATGGAACCCGAAGGCGCCGAGGACGTGCGCCGCCTGCTCGAATACGACGAGGACACCGCCGGCGGCCTGATGACCCCCGTTCCGGTCATCCTGCCCCCGGAAGCGACCGTCGCCGAGGCCCTCGCCCACGTCCGCCGCGAGGAACTCTCCCCCGCATTGGCCTCCTCGATCTTCATCGCGCGCCCGCCGCTGGAGACGCCCACCGGGCGGTTCCTCGGCGTCGTGCACATCCAGCAGCTGCTGCGCTACCCGCCGCCGGAACCGCTGGGCAACCTGGTGGACAAGAACCTCGAACCGGTCTCGGACCAGGCCCACATCAGCGAGGTGGCCCGCACCCTGGCCACCTACAACCTCAATTCGCTCCCCGTGGTCAACGAAGACGGCCGGCTCGTCGGGGCGGTGACTGTTGATGACGTGCTTGATCATCTGTTGCCCGATGACTGGCGCGCCCACGAGGACGACGCCCCGATAAGGAAGCTTGGAGGCCGCATTGGCTGATAGCAGCACACCACGGAACTCCACTGTCCGCCCGGGAGCCAGGACCACCGGCAGCCTCGACACGCCCCTGAGCGGCCGGGCGCGGATCCTGCCCAAGTTCTCCCCCAACCCGGACGCCTTCGGCCACGCCACGGAGGGCTTCGCCCGGTTCATGGGCACCCCGACGTTCCTCGTCTACATGACGGTGTTCTGCGTCTTCTGGATTGTCTGGAACACCTTCGCGCCGGAACAGTGGCAGTTCGACTCCCAGGCGCTCGGCTACACGCTGCTGACCCTGATGCTCTCCCTGCAGGCCTCCTACGCCGCACCGCTGCTGCTGCTGGCCCAGAACCGCCAGGACGACCGGGACCGGGTCTCGCTGGAACAGGACCGCCAGCGGGCCGAGCGGAACCTCTCGGACACCGAGTACCTGACCCGGGAACTCGCCTCCCTGCGCATCGCCCTGCGCGAGGTCGCCACCCGCGACTATGTCCGGGCCGAGCTGCGCAGTCTGCTGGAGGACATGCTCGAAGCGCAGGAGGAACTGCGGACCCACGACCCCTCCGCCGGCGCGCATGAAACCCCGCGCGACAAGGTCAAGGAAAAGCTCAAGGAACGCCGGGACAAGCAGCGGAGCCCGCGCACCCAGCAGATCCCGCGCGTCCGGAGCGAGGGCAAGCCGGACAGCCCGCACTCCTCCGCCCCCCGCACCTCCCCCGAAAGCTGAGCCACGCCCGCATGACCACCCCGCAGGGACCCGCCGGCACCTCCGTCCTGGAGCAGGCCGTGCACACAGCGCTGGCCACCGTGATCGACCCCGAATTGCGCCGGCCCATCACCGAGCTTGGCATGGTGGATTCGGTGCAGGTGTCCGACGCCGGACGGGTGCGGATCACCGTGCTGCTGACCATCGCCGGTTGCCCGCTGCGCGGCACCATTACCGCCGACTGCGAAGCGGCGCTCTCCGCCGTGCCGGGGGTTAGCGCCGTCGAGGTCGAACTAAAGGTCATGAACCAGGACCAGCGCGATGCCCTCAAGGAGCAGCTGCGCGGCCCGGGCGGCAAGCGCGGCATCCCGTTCAACGCTCCGGGCTCGCTGACCAAGGTGTACGCCGTCGCGAGCGGCAAGGGCGGCGTGGGTAAATCCTCCGTCACCGTGAACCTGGCCTGCGCGTTGGCCGCGCAGGGGCTGCGGGTGGGCATCATCGACGCGGACGTCTACGGCTTCTCCGTCCCCGCGCTGATGGGCATCAGCCAGGCACCCACCCGGGTGGACGACATGATCCTGCCACCGGTGGCCTACGGGGTTAAAGTCATCTCGATCGGCATGTTTGTCACGGGCAACCAGCCTGTGGCGTGGCGCGGGCCGATGCTGCACCGTGCGCTCGAGCAGTTCCTCACGGACGTCTACTTCGGCGACCTCGATGCGCTGTTCCTGGACCTGCCGCCGGGCACCGGGGACATCGCCATTTCGGTGGCCCAGCTGCTGCCGGGGGCCCAGATCCTGGTGGTCACCACCCCGCAGGCCGCGGCCGCCGACGTCGCCGAGCGGGCCGGGGCGATCGCGGTGCAGACCGGCCAGTCCGTGGCCGGCGTGGTGGAGAACATGTCCTACCTGGAAATGCCCGACGGCGCCCGGATGGAACTCTTCGGCAGCGGCGGCGGCGCCGTGCTCGCCGAGCGGCTCTCCGCCACGGTGGGAACCGAAGTGCCGCTGCTGGGCCAGATCCCGCTCGACATCCTGTTGCGCGAGGGCGGGGACTCCGGCGTCCCAATGGTGCTGGGCCGGCCGGAGACTCCGGCGGCGGCGGCTTTGACGGGCATCGCCGGACGGCTGGCGTCCAGCCCGCGCGGCCTGAACGGCCTGTCCCTGGGCCTGCAGCCCCGCTGAGAAACACCCGCCGGGCGTCCGCTAAGCCGGCCCGTCCAGGGCGTCCGCCTAGGTGGCCTCGGAGTCGTACGGAGCGGCTTCGCCCTCGGGCAGCCGCTCGATGACGCGGGCCGGGGGCCGCTCCTCGGCGGTGGCGACGGCGGCCGGCGCGCCGGCGCTGACCGGCTTGGTGTCGTCCTCGAGGAGGGCTTCCTTGATGATCCGCCGCGGGTCATACTGCCGGGGATCGTACTTCTTCCAGTCCACATCGTCGATGTCGATGCCGACTTCTTCCTTGATCTGCTCGCGGGCACCGGAGGCCATCCGGCGGACTTCCTTGACGATGTTGGCGAGCTTCTGGGTGTATTCGGGCAACCTGCTGGGACCGATCACCAAAAGGCCCACGATCAGCAGAATTATGAATTCCGGTCCGTTGATTCCAAACACTCTAGGAAGATTACCCTCTCACCCGTGCGCTCGACGATTCCGCAGGTCCGCGCTGCACCCGGGCGGGCAGCGGGAACTCAGCGCGCGAGCAGCTCCACAATCCGTTCCAGGCCCCGCTGCAGCCGGGCCGCGATCCCGTCGCCGCCGTGCGCCGGCTCGGCATGGCCCGGGCGGGACTGCACGAGGGCGCCCACGCCGTCGTTGGCCTGTTCCTCGGGCAGTTCGGAGATGTAGGTGAAGGTCGCCGCTGGCGCCCGGTAGATGGCCCGGAACGGTGCCTGGCGGTTGACCCACAGCGTGCCGGAGGCCGCTGCGGGGCTTTGGGGAGCGACCGCCCCGTCCGTCCCGGCCGGCACGAAACCGTCCTCGGTTGCCGGATGGCCGGTGAGCACGTTGACCGGCACCGCAGTGGGCGGCGGCTCTTTGCCCGGCTCCTCTGCGGCCGGCTGCTTTGTGCCCGGCTGGCTGCTGTGTTGTTCCAGGACGGTGGCGAAGTGCCGGCCGTCGGTGAGGCGCAGTTCCAGCACCTCCGAGCCGGCGGCGACGCCGCCGCGGGCCCAGAGCAGGTGGTACCCCAGCTCCCGCAGCTCGGGGCAGGCCCAGCCGCGGGCGCGCAGCGCGGAAAGCTGTTCGGAGCTCAGCGAACCGGCCGGCGCGACGTCGGGGCCCCCGCTGAGCTTCCAGGCGGCGCCGGAGACGGTCTCGGAGGACAGGGCCTGGCCGTTCAGCCGGGCGGGGAGCTCCGCGGCGAAGGCGCCCTCAGGGGCGGGCGGGGTGTCGCTGCCCATGACGTAGGCGGCCCCGCCCATCAGGGCCGTGGTGGCAGCCACTCCGCCGGCGATCTGCACCGCGAGCCGCCAGGGCGGCGCCTGCGGAGCCCTCCGTCCCTGCGGGGTCACCCCTGGCCCGGCCGCCGGGGCGGGGTCCCCGGGTGCGGATTCCGCAGGCACTGATGCGGCGGGCCCATGGTCCGGGTGGCCGGCGGCAAGCTCCCCGGTGCGTGCGAGCAGCCTGGCGGTGAGGTCCTCACTGGCGGCGGGCACGGCGGCACCGCGCAGCCGTTCGAGGTACTGGCGTTCGCGTTGCTGCCGGACCCGGCACATGGCGCAGCGCGCAAGGTGCCGCTGGCGCCGCTCCTGGGCGGCGCCGGTGAGCGGCGTCGCGCCGAGGCGGGGACGTCGGGGCGTGCGGCCAAAGTATCTGCACGCAAGGCCACTGAGGAAATGTTTCAGCTGACCCATTGCCCGGTTCAGAGGAGGCCGGCGATGCGCGGCATCTTGAGCCGCGGCTTCAGGGCCTGCTTGGCGGCCGGCTTCGGCCTCGGGTCGCGGTGGGCCAGCTTCTCGCGGAGCATGGTGCGTCCGCGGTGGATCCGGGACCGGACGGTGCCGAGTTTGACGTCCAGCGCCACTGCGACCTCGTCATAGGAGAGACCTTCGAGGTCGCAGAGCACCACGGCGGCGCGGAAGTCCGGCGGCAGTTCCTCGAGCGCGGCCTGCACGTCCAGGTCGAGGTTGTTGAACTCAAAGCTCTGTTCCGGGCCGGGCTCGCGGCCGGGGATGCGCGACTCGGCGTCCTCGGCCAAGGCGTCGAACCGGATCCGGCTCTTGCGGCGCGCCTGGTCCAGGAAGAGGTTGGTGGTGATCCGGTGCAGCCAGCCGTCGAGGGTGCCCGGCTTGAAGTTCTCCAGCGATCGGAAGACGCGGACGAACACCTCCTGGGTGAGGTCCTCGGCGTCGTACTTGTTGCCGGTGAGCCGGTATGCCAGCCGGTAGACCTTTGCGGAGTGGTTGGTCACCACCTCTTCCCACGTCGGCCTGACCCATTCGGCCTCGGCCGTGGGCTGGGACTCCTCAGTTACAGGGACACCTGCCAGAACCGACATTGTCCACTCCCCTCGCGGATGGTGCTTACGCCTCGATGGTACTTGCGGTTGCAAGGTCCTACATCGTTGATTCGGCGCCGGTCACCACGCGGATGAGCGGATACCCATCATTTCAAAATAAGCTGGGAATTTCCTGACCCGCAGGCTTCTTCCGCCGACGGCGGAACGCCGTGACGAGGACGCAGGGACGGACACAGTACGCTGTATAAAACACTCCCCTCCTGCCCGGAAAGCGATACCCATGAGCGCCGATAAGTCCACGAGCTGGTCCTACGCAGAAGATCTGCCTGCCGAGGATGAGGTTTTGTTGCACGCGCGCGAACGGTCTTTCGAACTCGGCGTCACGCCGATCGGTCCCGGCGTCGGAGCCGTCCTGACCGTGCTCGCGGCCGCTTCCAAGGCGCAGACCGCGGTGGAGATCGGCACAGGCGCGGGTGTTTCCGGCGTGTGCATCCTGCGGGGGCTTGGCCCGCAGGCCGTCCTGACCACCATCGACGTCGACGTCGAACACCTTCGTGCCGCGCGCGAGTCCTTCCAGGAGGCCGGCAGTCCGGCGAACCGGACCCGCACCATCTCCGGCCGGGCCGGGGACGTGCTGCCGCGCCTGACCGACGGGGCCTACGACCTGGTGTTCATTGACGCGGACAAACCCAACTACCCCGGCTATGTGGAACAGGCCATCCGGCTGCTCAAGTCCGGCGGCCTGCTGATTGTCAACGACGCCCTCGACAAGGACCGGGTCTCCAACCCCGCCGCCCGGGAGGCGACCACGGTGGTGCTGCGCCAGATTGGCAAGTCCATCCGCGACGACGACCGGCTCGCCTCCGCGATGCTGCCCACCGGCGACGGCCTGCTGGTCGCGGTCAAGAAATAGCCCTCCACCCCTGTGGTGCAAAAGCAGTAAGGGCCCGCTGCCAACAGGCAGCGGGCCCCTTCGTCCTGCGACGTCGAAGTTATTCGGTAACGCCGACCAGGCATTCCTTGAGGTTGGTCGCTTCGGCAGCGTTGAGTTCGACCACAAGCCGCCCCCCGCCTTCGAGCGGAACACGCATGATCAGGCTGCGGCCCTCTTTGGTCACTTCCATAGGGCCGTCGCCGGTGCGTGGTTTCATAGCCGCCATGAGGAATATCCCCCTTAGTAGTCCCGTGACTTGCCAGCCCGGCCGGGCTGCGTCCGCTTGGTCAAACAAGCCGCCTGGCGGCCGTGGTGGCAGCCGCCGTAGCTCAACACTCAGTTTTCCTTGCTTAGGGCCATTATCCCGTAATTACGCGCTTGTAGCTAATCGATGGACATTCCGGGCCGCCGGGCAAAGCCGCCGCTCCGGCCCGTAAAGGTGTCCGGCGTCACGGCGGATAGTCGCCGCCGCCCGGCAGCTGGGCCCACGCCCACAGCCATACGATCCACACCATTTGCAGCAGCAGGAACATGATGACCACAGTCCCGCGGTAGGCGCGGGAGCGGGACACCAGGGCCGCGGCCAGCGCCAGGGGGAACAGCGGGAGCAGCATCCGGAAGGTGCTGGTCTGCGGGTGCAGGAAGACCAGCAGATAACCCATATAACAAACGCACCACAGCCGCAGCTCCGCTCCCAGCGCCGCCACGGGACGGGACATCATCAGCAGCGCGAAGGCGGCCACAAAAACGAAGGGTGCCAGCAGCCCCAAGGCGGGGCCGAAGAGCTGGACGCCGGTGTCGAACCAGGGCTTGAACGGCACCAGGTCGTGCCCCCGCCATACGGTCTCGGTTTTGGTGTAGGCCTGCAGGTCCCCGGTGACAGCCCAGGCGATGGCGGGCCACAGCAGCGCGCCCAGGCCGCTCACCGCGGTGAGCCCGGCCAGCGACCACAGCTCGCCGGCGCTGTGTCCGCGGGTGCCGGCGACCGCTCCGGCGCCAAGGCCGCTGCCGTCTTCCCCGGCGGTCCGCGGCAGGCGGGGCAAGCGTGCCTCAAGGTGCGGGTACACCCGGTACAGGAACAGCAGGCCGGCCATGGCGGCGAAGGGCACACCCGTGGGACGCGAGAGGCACATCAGCAGCGCCACCGGCATGGCCCACAGGTAGCGCCGGCGCACCACCAGCAGCAGCGCCGCGGCCAGCAGCAGGAGGTTCAGCGACTCGGCGTACGGCACCTGCAGAACCGGCGCCACGGGGAAGGTGTCCACGAACACCGAGCCCCACAGCGCCGTGCGGTGGGTGGCCCTGAGCCGGAACAGCCGGTAGATGACCAGGGCCGCCGCCAGCCCGCAGAGCATGGCAATCAGGCCCAGCGCGGCCGCCGGGGCCATCCCGGTCAGCCCGGCGAGCGTCCTGCCCAGCAGCGGGAACAGCGGGTAGAACGCCCAGGCGTTCTCCTGCACATTGCCGGCCGCGTCGGTGGGCAGCACGGCCGGATAGCCGTTGCGCAGCGCTTCCCCGTACCAGCGCGCGTCCCAGATGTTGATGAAGTTCCAGTAGTCCGGCTTCGGCGGAAACCACGGGTTCACGCCCTGCTGAAGGGCGGCCGCCATAAAGATGCAGGCGCTGACCAGGCGGGCGGCGAGGTAGATAGCGCCGGTCTGCAGCCACCAGGGCCAGCCGGCGGTGCGCGCGCCGGCGGCCGCGATCCGGCTCCACACGGCGGCGTTCAGCCCGGCCGGTGCGGTTTCGTTCACGGGGCCTGATCCGGCCGGGGACGGTCCGGCCGCCGTTCATGCCCGGCGCGTTCCGGTTCCCCGCGTTCCAGCTCCCTGCGTTCCAGCTCCCTGCGGAGGCCGGCGATTTCGCGGTCCTTCCGGGCAATCTGGTCCCGCAGCTCGTCGAGGACCTGATCCACCTGGTCCATCCGGTAGCCGCGCACGCCGACGGCGAAGCGGATCCGGTCGACGTCGGCGGGTTCCGCGTCGGCGGGCAGCAGCACGGCCGGCAGTGAGGCCACGGGCTCGTCGAAGCCGTCATCGAAGGGCTGCTCGCCGGTTCGGCGCCGGAAGACCCGCGGCGCCAGGTCGGTGCCGACGAGGATGGCGACGGCGGCCAGCACGATCGCCACGAAGACCAGGAAGAAACTCACAGCTCCATCGTGCCAGACGCGGCCGGGCGGACTGTTCAGGCCCGCGGGCCGTTGCCGTTCACCGCGCCGCCGTTCCCCGTTCCGTTGCTCCCCGTGCCGGGGTTGTTGCCGGTGGGGTTGCGGTGCCTGGCGGCGCCCTCGACGATGAGTTCGACCGCGAGCGCGGGGTCATCGACCACCTGCACGAGGTCGAGGTCCTCCTCCGCCATCATGCCCTCGGCCACCAGGGTGGTCTGCAACCACTCCAGCATCGGGCTCCAGAACGCGGTGCCGATCAGCACGATCGGGAAGGACGTCACCTTCCGGGTCTGCACCAGGACCATGGCTTCGAAGAGCTCGTCCAGGGTGCCAAGGCCGCCGGGCAGCACGATGAATCCCTGGGCGTACTTCACGAACATGGTCTTGCGGGCGAAGAAGTAGCGGAAGTTGATGCCCAGATCCACCCACTGGTTCATGCCCTGCTCGAACGGCAGTTCGATCCCGAGCCCCACGGAGACCCCGTTGCCCTGGACGGCGCCCTTGTTGGCCGCTTCCATGGACCCGGGACCGCCGCCGGTGATGACGGCCAGCCCGGCGTCGGCCAGCTTCCGGCCGACGTCGACGGCCAGTTCGTAGTTGAGGCTGCCCGGCACGGTCCGCGCGGAACCGAACACGCTGACCGCCGGTCCCAGGTCGGCGAGGGCGCCGAAGCCTTCCACGAATTCGCTCTGGATCCTCAGCACCCGCCACGGGTCGGTGTGGACGAACTGGCCGGGTCCCTTGGTGTCCAGCAGCGTCTGGTCCGACATTGTGACCTTCGCCGCCTTGCGGCGCAGCTCCAGGGGCCCCTTATGCCGGATGCCGTTGGCCGGCGGGACCTCGCGGCGGCCGGAGCCTGCGTTCCCTGCGGTCTGGTCTGGGGTGGGCTGCGGCTCGGTACTCATGCCCATAGGCTAGCGCGGATCGCCGGGCCTGGCGGTCCGGCGCGTCGTGCCCGGCGGAGCGTATGGTATGACCCTGACCTGCGGGTATCTCTTGGGTCACGATGTGGACCAACTGGGAGTGATTGCCGTCATATCCGGCTAATGTTCGCTAGATTCTTCTTATGACTACTCAAGTGCCCGGCGATGCCCTCGTCTCCCTGAATGCCGTCAACAAGCATTACGGCCAGTTGCACGTCCTCAAGGACATCAACCTGAACGTCCGCAAGGGCGAGGTTGTTGTTGTCATCGGGCCCTCGGGCTCCGGCAAGTCAACGCTCTGCCGCGCCATCAACCGTCTGGAAACCATCGACGACGGCGTCATCACCATCGACGGCAACGAACTGCCCGCCGAGGGCAAGGAACTGGCCAAGCTGCGCGCCGACGTCGGGATGGTCTTCCAGTCCTTCAACCTGTTCGCGCACAAGACGATCCTGGAAAACGTCACCCTTGGACCGATCAAGGTCAAGGGTGTGCCCAAGGCCGAGGCTGACAAGGACGCCATGGCCCTGCTGGAGCGCGTCGGCGTCGGGCACCAGGCGCCGAAGCTGCCGGCCCAGCTCTCCGGCGGCCAGCAGCAGCGCGTGGCGATCGCCCGCGCCCTGGCCATGAAGCCGAAGGTGATGCTCTTCGACGAGCCCACCTCCGCGCTGGACCCGGAAATGATCAATGAGGTCCTCGACGTCATGATCCAGCTGGCCAAGGAGGGCATGACCATGATCGTGGTGACCCACGAGATGGGCTTCGCCCGCAAGGCCGCGGACCGCGTGGTCTTTATGGCCGACGGCCAGATCGTCGAGGACGCGACGCCCGAAGAGTTCTTCACCAACCCGAAGAGCAGCCGCGCCAAGGACTTCCTGTCCAAGCTGCTGACGCACTGACCCTTCCGCTTCGCCAGACCACCACCGAACATCCGCAGAGTTCGCACCCGGGCCGCCGTGAGGCGGCCGTCCAATGAAAGGAATGTCATGATGGCATTTTTGACCCGAAGGAAATCCCTTCTGGTTGCCGCATCCGCAGCTCTGGCCCTGAGCCTGAGCGCCTGCGGCGGCAGCTCCTCCACTACCAATCCGCCCGTAGCCGAGAAGCCGAGCTTCGCCGCCGACAGCACCATGGCAAAGCTTTCGTCCGCAGGCAAGATCACCATCGGCACCAAGTTCGACCAGCCGCTGTTCGGCCAGAAGGGCCTGGACGGAAAGCCGGTCGGCTTCGACGTCGAGATCGGCAAGCTGATCGCCGCCAAGCTCGGCATCTCCGCCGACAAGATCGAGTGGGTCGAGACGGTTTCCGCCAACCGCGAGCAGTTCATCAAGCAGGGCAAGGTTGACATCATCGTCGCCACCTACACGATCAACGACAAGCGCAAGACCGAAGTCGACTTCGCCGGCCCGTACTACGAGGCAGGCCAGGCCCTGATGGTGAACAAGGACAACAACTCCATCAAGAAGCCCGAAGACGTCAAGGGCAAGAACGTCTGCTCCGTGACCGGTTCCACCCCCGCCTCCACCATCGTGGAGAAGTACGGAGCAGTCCTGGTCCCGGCCGCGACCTACTCCGCCTGCCTTGAGCCGCTGCGCAACAAGCAGGTCGAAGCGATCACCACCGACAACGTCATCCTCGCCGGGTTCGTCAACAAGGAGCCGGAAGCCTTCAAGCTCGCCTCCGACGAGACCTTCACCAAGGAGCCTTACGGCATCGGCCTGAAGAAGGACGACAAGGCCTTCCGCGGCTGGATCAACGATCAGCTCGAAGCCTTCGACAAGGACGGCTCGTACAAGAAGGCCTGGGAAGCAACCGCCGGCGCCGTCATCAAGACGGCCCCGAAGCTCCCCGCCATCAACCGCTACTAAGCAGGCCGTGGCGGTCGCCGGAGCGAGGCGCCTTGCGCGCTCCGGCGGCCGCCACACCCCTGCTAACGCTTGAATCCCCTCAACGCAGCTGAAGGAACTTATGGACGTCATCATTGAAAGCCTGCCCCAGTACTGGGACGGCTTTCTCAGAACCCTCTTCCTGGCAGTGGTCTCGGGAATCTTCGCCCTCATTTTCGGCACCCTGCTCGCGGCAGCCCGGGTCTCCCCCATCGCAGCGCTGCGCGGCTTCAGCATGGCCTACGTGGAGGTGGTCCGGAACACCCCGTTGACCATCGCGTTCTTCTTCGCCGCCGTGGTGCTGCCCCGCCTGGGCGTTACGTTCCAGCAGTTCGAAGTCGCCGCCATCATCGCCCTGAGCGCCTACACCTCGGCTTTCATCGCCGAGGCCGTGCGCTCCGGCGTCAACAGCGTCCCGGTCGGCCAGGCCGAGGCCGCCCGGAGCATCGGCATGAAGTTCAGCCAGGTGCTCTCCCTGATCATCCTGCCGCAGGCCCTGCGCACGGTGATCCCGCCGTTGATCAACATCCTGATCGCCCTGGTGAAGAACTCCTCCGTCGCCGGCGCGTTCTACGTCCTGGAGCTCTTCGGCTACGGCAAGCAGCTGGCCAACTCCCACGGCGACGCCGTCATGTGGGTCCTGGTCGGCGTCGCCTTCTTCTACCTGCTGATTACCGTCCCGCTTGGCTACCTCGCCAACGTGGTTGAACGAAAGGTGGCGATCGCACGATGAGCTCCGTTCTCTACGACGTCCCGGGACCCAAGGCCCGTCGCATTTCCCTGATCGGTTCCGTCATCGGCGTGATCGCAATCGGCGCCCTCGTGGCGCTGGCCGTGATGACTCTCGCCCAGCAGGGAATCTTCGAGGGCCGGCGGTGGGCCATTTTTAGCCAGGCGGATGTCTGGAAGCTGATCGCCGACGGCATCGGGGCCACCCTCAGCGCCGCCGCCGTCTCCGCCGTCATCGCCTTCCCGCTGGGCCTGCTGCTGTGCCTGATGCGGATCTCCGACCTCGCGTGGATCCGCATTCCCACCCGGATTGTGCTGGAGTTCCTGCGCGGCATGCCGGTGGTTTTGATGATGCTGTTCGTGCTGCTCGTCTTCGCCACCAGCTCCTTCATCGCCGTGGTGGCAGGCCTGGTCCTGTACAACTCGGCCATCTTCGCCGAGATCATCCGCGCCGGCATCCAGTCGCTGCCCAAGGGACAGCGTGAGGCCGGCCTTGCGATCGGCCTGACGAGCTTCCAGTCGCGGCTGACCATCGAGCTGCCGCAGGCCATCCGCCGGATGCTGCCCTCGCTCGTGGCGCAGCTCGTGGTGCTCCTCAAGGACACCTCGCTCGGGTACATCGTGGCCTACGGCGAGCTGCTCCGGGCCGTCCAGGTGATGGCCGACTTCCTGGGTCCGCAGTTCCTCTTCCCGGTGTTCTTCGTGGCCGCGGCCATCTACATCGCGATCAACCTCGCGGTCTCACGCCTCGCGATCTGGATCGAGAAGCGCGGCTCCAAGAAGGCCGCCGGCGGCATGGCGCACGCCCCGGTCGCGGGCACCGCCCCGGCCAAGTAGGCCGCACGGGCAAAACGCCCCAACGGAGGAAGGTCCGGAACCCCGTCGGGTTCCGGACCTTCACTGTTTTTTTAATGCGTCCCCCGGGCGGCCCGGGACCGGGCTACACGCCCAGCCAGCTCCGCAGGGCCCGCAGGCACACGCGGATCGCCTCGGCGTCGACGTGTTCATCGTCCTTGTGGGCCAGCAGCGCATCGCCCGGGCCGAAGTTCACGGCGGGGACGCCGAGTTCGCTGAAGCGGGCGACGTCGGTCCAGCCGTACTTGGGCTTCGGCTCGGCCCCGACGGCGGCCACGAAGGACGCGGCGGCGGGGTGGTTCAGGCCCGGCCGGGCTCCCGCGGCGCCGTCGGTGCGGACCAGGTCGAAGCCGGCCAGCAGTTCACGGACGTGTTCCTCCGCCTGCGCCATGGACTTGTCCGGGGCGAAGCGGTAGTTGATCTCCACCACGCAGCGGTCCGGGATGACGTTCCCGGCCGTGCCGCCGTGGATCTTTACGGCGTTGAGGCTCTCGCGGTAGTCGAGGCCGTCGACGTTGACGGTCCGCGGCTCGTAGGCGGCCAGCCGGTCCAGGATCGGGGCCGCGGCGTGGATGGCGTTGCTGCCCATCCAGGCCCGCGCCGAGTGGGCGGCCTCGCCGAGGGTGGTCGCCTCGAACCGGATGGTGCCGTTGCAGCCGCCCTCCACGGTGCCGTCCGTGGGTTCGAGCAGGATCGCGAAGTCGCCCTCCAGCAGGGCCCCGTGGTTGCGGACCAGCCGGCCAAGGCCGCTCTTGACGCCCTCGACTTCCTCGTGGTCGTAGAAGACGAACGTGACGTCCTTGTCCGGCTCCGCGCCGCCGTCGAACAGGCCGGCAGCGAGGGCGAGCTGCACCGCGACGCCGCTCTTCATGTCGGTGGCCCCGCGCCCGTACAGGATGCCCTCGCCCGGAGCCCCGGAGGGCCAGTAGGACGGGACGGTGCCCAGCGCGCCTTCGGTGGTCGGCAGCGGGACGGTGTCCAGGTGCCCGGCGAGGATGACCCGCTCGGCGCGGCCCAGGCTGGTGCGCGCGATCATCGCGTCGCCGTCGCGGACCAGCTCCAGCTGCGGGATGGCGCGGAGGGCGTGCTCGACGGCGTCGGCGAGCCTGCCCTCCGCCCCGGAGACACTGAAGATGTCGATGATGTCCGCGGTCAGCAGGGCAACGTCCTGGTGCAGGTCCAGGCGGGCCGGGGCAGTATGCTCAGTCACCGTTCCACTGTATATGCCCTCCTGCCCCCGCCCGGGGCCGTCACCGGTTTCGGGGAGCGCGGGGGCCGTCTATAGACTTGGGGTCATGACTGAAACCGTTTCTGCTGCCGTGCCCGACGACTCCCGCTCCGCCTACGGCTACGGCGTCGCGACCATCGCCACCCGCAACGGTGAGGCCACCGTGCTGGACGTCTGGTTCCCGGCGCCGGCGCTCGGGACCGCGGCGGAGAGCCTGCGCGATGTGGCGAACGCAGACGAGTCTCTGCTCGAGATCGCCGCGGCCGGCGACGACGCGGACCGCGGCACCGAGCAGAAGGTCGTGTTTGTCCAGGCCCACCTCGACGAGGCCCCGGCCGACACCGCGGACGCCTACCTGCGCCTGCACCTGCTCTCGCACCGCCTCGTGCGCCCCAACAGCATCAACCTGGACGGCATCTTCGGCAAGCTGCCCAACGTCGTGTGGACCAACTTCGGCCCGGCCGCCGTCGAGGACTTCGAACTGACCCGCGCACGGCTGCGCCGGCGCGGCGCCGTGACCGTCTACGGCGTGGACAAGTTCCCGCGGATGGTCGACTACGTCATCCCCTCCGGCGTCCGGATCGCCGACGCCGACCGGGTCCGCCTCGGCGCACACCTCGCCGAAGGCACCACCGTCATGCACGAGGGCTTTGTGAACTTCAATGCCGGCACCCTGGGCACCTCCATGGTCGAGGGCCGGATCTCCGCCGGCGTGGTGGCCGGTGACGGCTCCGACGTCGGCGGCGGCGCCTCCATCATGGGGACCCTCTCCGGCGGCGGCAAGGAAAAGATCTCCCTGGGCGAACGTGTGCTGCTCGGCGCCAACTCCGGGGTGGGCATCAGCATCGGCGACGACTGCGTCGTTGAGGCCGGGCTGTACGTCACGGCCGGCACCCGGGTGCGTGTGGTGGGTCAGAAGGACGCCGACGGCGAGGACACCAGCCGGATCGTCAAGGCCGTGGAGCTCTCCGGTGTCCCGAACCTGCTCTTCCGCCGCAACTCCTCCAGCGGCGAGGTGGAGGTCCTGGCCCGCAAGGGGCAGACTGTCGAGCTCAACGAGGCTCTGCACGCCAACTAGGCACCGGCCGGGCAGAGACCGGCTGAAGACTGGACCGGCCCGGAAGGGCCCGAGGGAGTTGTTACGTGGCACGCAGAGGTGGCTGGCGCCGTCGGATCGTGCTGTTGCTGGCCCTGGCCATGGTGGCTGGCGCCGTCTATACGGCAGTGGAATTCCTGCAGCGCTCCGAGACCCTGATCACCGAGCGCTGCACCGCCGCGGGCTCCGGCGGCGACGATCTCGCCACCGACCAGGCCGCCAACGCCGCCCTCATCAGTGCCATCGCGGTCCGGCGCGGGCTGCCCGCCCGCGCCGCCAGCATCGCCCTGGCAACGGCCATGCAGGAGTCGAAGCTGCGCAACATCGGCCATGGCGACCAGGCGGGCCCTGACTCGCGGGGGCTGTTCCAGCAGCGCCCCTCCCAGGGCTGGGGCACCGAGGAGGAGGTGATGGATCCAAACCACGCCACGAACGCCTTCTACGATGCGCTGGTGAAGGTCCCGGGGTACGAGGTCATCCCCATCACCGACGCGGCCCAGAAAGTCCAGCGCTCGGCGTACCCGGGCGCTTACGCCCAGCACGAGGGAATGGCCCGGGCGTTCGCCTCCGCCCTGACCGGCCATACGGCGCAGGGCCTCGACTGCTCGCTGCGCGCGCCGGACGCGGCCGGCGACGCCGGACTGCTCCAGGAGCGCCTTGCAGCGGCTTTCGGGGCCATCCCGGCGACGGCCGCCGGGCGGACGGTCACGGTGCAGGCGCAGGACACCCGGGGATGGGCGGTCGCGCAGTGGGCGGTGGCCAACGCCAAGGCCCTCTCGATCACCGAGGTCAGGGTGGACGGGCGCAGCTGGAACCGGGCGACCCACAATGGCTGGCAGGCTGCGGACGCGCCCGCGGGTCAGGTGAGCATCACGGTCGCCGGGGAACCCGCCCCGTAGCCGGCGCCGCCCGGTTCAGACCAGCAGTTCAACGACGGGCTGGACGTAGCTGCGGAACAGCTCCGGCTCGGAGAGCAGGGCCGAGCTCATGATGATTTTGTCCGGCTCCAGGTACCAGGCCCGCGGCTCGGCCAGAGGAAGCTCGATGATGGTCAGCTCAAAATCCCGTGCGGCCCGGCCGACCTCCAGCAGCCGGTCTTCCACCAGGTCGGCGAGCACCCCGGTGGCTCCGCTGGCATCGCGCTCGGCCTCGAGGGCCAGGTACTCCCCCCGGCGTTCGCGGGCCCAGCTGAGGGCCGCACCGAAGTGCGCCTGCAGCACCCGGCGCAGGGCCGGCGAGTTCCCGAAGGCGCGGAACCCCGGCGGGCCCAGCTCCGGTTCCATCTCCGGATGGGCTTTCAGCAGCTGCGCCCACCACGCCTCCCACTCGGTCTTGAGGGCACTGACGCCGCCCACCTCCTCGATCAGGTGCGAATGGTCCGAGGCGCGGATCTTCGGGGCCGCATGGCAGAGTGCGGGATGGCCGACGGCTTCGAGGCCGGCCGCGTCTCGGACGTACAGCGCTATGAGCAGCGGCCCGGAGGTATCCATGGTGATTCGCCAGCCGGGCCCGCCTGTGTGGTGCATCCGATTGCCTCCCTTGGCAAGACGTACTTCTCCAGTCTATTCCTGAAGATAGTGCACGTTAATGGCTGGTGCCGCGGCCGCCCAGGCTCGCCAGATGGGCTTCGAGTACATCGTGGCACATTTGCGCCGTCATCCACTCCGGCTGCAGCAGGGCGTGCATGGTGAGCCCGTCCAGGGTGGCCAGCAGCCGCACGGCCTCGGTGACGAGGTGTTGCCGGTCCGGCCCGTCCGCGCCGCCGTCCCGGGCCGCGGCCAGGTCCATCATCAGCCGGCCGACGACGGCCGCCACCGTGCGGTGGCTGCGGTCCGCTTCCGGGGCCAGGAACGGCCTCGTGCGGGCCGCGTTCTTGAAGGCCATCCAGACGCAGGCATCGACGGCGCGTTCCTCGTCCAGCGGCAGCAGTTCCCCCAGCAGGGTTAACACGCCGCTGCGGTGCTCCTCCGAGCCGGGGGCGGTTCCCGCCAGCCGCGCCTCCGCGGTCTCCAGCCGGCCGGCGATCCGGTCCACCACAACACCGAAGGAGTGGGCCAGGAGTTCGTCGCTGCTGGCGAAGTAGTGCCGCACGGAGCCGACGGCCAGCTCGGCTTCGTCGGCGACCTCGCGCAGGGAGGCCCGCTCGAGCCCGTCTGCCGCGACAATCCTGAAGACGGCTTCAACAACTTCCTGGCGCCGCAAAGCAGCGTCGACAAATTTGGGCATTGCTCCTTTTTAGCACGGGCGTGCCCGTTCCCGGGTCTCCCACGCCGTTCACACGCGCAACTCCAGCACCACGAGTGGCACAACAAACGACGCCGGCCGCGCCCCTCATGCTCGAGGTGCGCGGCCGGCGTCGTGGTTTGGCTGTCCTTAGACGGCGGGGTAGTTCCGTTCCGGCTCTCCCGTGTAGAGCTGCCGCGGGCGGCCGATCTTGGTGCTCGGGTCGCTGATCATTTCACGCCACTGGGCGATCCAGCCCGGCAGGCGGCCGATGGCGAACAGCACGGTGAACATCTTCTCCGGGAAGCCCATGGCCTTGTAGATCAGGCCGGTGTAGAAGTCCACGTTCGGGTAGAGCTTGCGCTCGATGAAGTAGTCGTCCTGCAGCGCCTTCTCTTCGAGGCGGAGCGCAATCTCCAGCAGCTCGTCGTTGCCGCCGAGCTTGCTGAGGATCTCGTGGGCCGTGGCCTTGACGATCTTGGCGCGCGGGTCGTAGTTCTTGTAGACCCGGTGCCCGAAGCCCATCAGGCGGACGCCGTCTTCCTTGTTCTTGACCTTCTCCATGTAGTCCTCGGGCTTGATGCCGTCGGCCTGGATCTGGCGGAGCATCTTGAGCACGGCCTCGTTGGCGCCGCCGTGGGCGGGGCCGAAGAGGGCGTTGATGCCGGCGGAGACGGAGGCGAAGAGGTTGGCGTTGGAGGAGCCGACCAGCCGCACGGTGGAGGTGGAGCAGTTCTGCTCGTGGTCCGCGTGCAGGATCAGCAGCAGGTCCAGGGCCTTGGCCACCACCGGGTCCACCTCGTACTGCTCGGCGGGGAGGCCGAAGCTCAGGCGCAGGAAGTTCTCCACGAGGTTGTGGGAGTTGTCCGGGTACAGCATCGGCTGGCCGACGGACTTCTTCAGCGCGTACGCGGCGATGACCGGCATCTTGGCCAGCAGCCGGTAGGTGGAGACCTCAACCTGCTCGGCGTTGAACGGGTCCAGCGAGTCCTGGTAGAACGTGGACAGCGCGGACACGGCGGAGGACAGCACCGGCATCGGGTGGGCATCGCGCGGGAAGCCGCTGAAGAAGCCCTTGAGTTCCTCGTGCAGCAGGGTGTGGTGGCGGATCCGCTGGTCAAAAGCCTCCAGCTCGGCCGGGGTCGGCAGGTTGCCGTAGATCAGCAGGTAGGAGACTTCCAGGAAGCTGGAGTGCTGGGCGAGCTGCTCGATCGGGTAACCCCGGTAGCGCAGGATGCCGGCGTCGCCGTCGATGTATGTGATGGCCGAGGTGGTGGCCGCGGTGTTCATGAAACCGGGGTCGAAGGCAACGGCGCCGGTCTGCTTCAGCAGCTTGGAAACGTCGTAGCCTTCGTTCCCTTCAACAACCTTGATGCGGGGGAGCTCGAGCTCGCCGCCCGCATGACGCAGGGTTGCGCTGGTGGTCTCAGTCATGGATTCTCCTCATGAGGCGTCAGGGCCTCTGTTGAAAGCTTGATCCAACATCTGGTGGAGCGGCCCACGGAACCTGTATCTGGACACGGATTCCAACGGCTGCGCTGCCTTCTTGTGGAAAGCCACCATTGATAGTCAGTTAAAAACTACCGCCAGTTCGCGGGTGGCACTAATCCGGGGCTTCTCCAAAGCGTCCAAATCGCGTATCTTGTGCCCCGCATCACAGCATTGTTACGGTCCCGTAGCCAGCCGCTCGACGGCGGCGTCGATGCGTTCATCCGCGGCGGTCAGCGCCACCCGGACAAAGCCGTGGCCGGCGTCACCGTAGAAGACGCCGGGGCCCACAACGATGCCGCGGTCGGCGAGCCGGCCGACGGTGTCCCAGGTGGGCTCGCCCGCGGTGGCCCAGAGGTAGAGCCCGGCCCGGGATTCGTGGATGGTGAGCCCGAAACGCTCCAGCGCCGGGACGATCCGTTCGCGGCGGCCGCGGTAGAGGTCCTTTTGCGCGGCCACGTGCCCGTCGTCGCCAAGGGCAACACGCATGGCTTCCTGGACCGGGTAGGGCACGATCATGCCCGCATGCTTGCGGCTGTTGACCAGGTTGGCCATGATCGCGCCGTCGCCGGCCACGAAGGCGGCGCGGTAGCCGGCCAGGTTGGACTGCTTGCTGAGGGAGTAGACGGCCAGCAGGCCCTCGAGGGAGCCGCCGGCGACGCGGGGGTCCAGGATGCTGGGGACAGGCTCCCCGCCGCGCTGGACGTCCCACTCCCCCCAGCCAAGTTCTGCGTAGCACTCGTCCGAGGCGACCACGGCGCCGAGGTCCCGGGCCTGGCCGACGATCCGTTTGAGGGAGTCGGCGTCGCGGACGCTGCCGGTGGGATTGGCCGGGGAGTTAACCCAGACGAGCCGGACACGGGACCGGGTGTCGGCGTCGAGTTCGTCAAGGTCGTCCGCGGCCACGTGATCGGCGCCGGCGAAGGTGGCCCCGATGTCGTAGGTGGGGTACGCGACGGTGGGCCGCACGACGACGTCGCCCGGCTTGAGGCCGAGCAGGAACGGCAGCCAGGCCACGAGTTCCTTGGACCCGACGGTGGGCATCACGTTCTGCGGGTCGAGTCCGGGGACGCCGCGGCGGCGGTCAAACCAGGCCGCGATCGCTTCCCGGAGCGCCGGCGTGCCGTGCACCGTCGGGTAGCCGGGGGCGTTGGCCGCCGCGCGGAGCGCCTCCTGGACGAGGGCAGGCGTGTCGTCGACCGGGGTGCCGATCGAGAGGTTGGCCGCCCCCCCGGGGTGGGCGGCGGCGCGCGCGAGGTAGGGCGCCATCGCCTCCCACGGGTAGTCGGGCAGGCTGAGGCCGAAACTGCGCACCGCAGAAGTCACCGGAGGGCCGTCCTAGTTGTCTTGGTTCTGCGGCGGCAGCGCGGCGATCATGGGGTGGTCGGTGTGCGTGTTGCCGATCTTGGCGGCGCCGCCCGGCGAGCCGAGGACGTCGAAGAACTCGACGTTGGCCTTGTAGTAGTCGGCCCACTCCTCGGGGGTGTCGTCCTCGTAATAGATGGCTTCGACCGGGCAGACCGGCTCGCAGGCCCCGCAGTCCACGCACTCGTCCGGGTGGATGTACAGGGAACGCTCACCCTCGTAGATGCAATCGACGGGGCATTCTTCGATACATGCCTTGTCTTTGACATCTACACACGGCTGCGCGATTACGTACGTCACGTCCCTGGCCTCTCCACGTTGGTTCCGGCATCCCGCCGGATCTTGCTCCCGGCCTGAGCGCCGGGCTGCTGACTTCTGAGCCTATTATCTCCCAGCCCGGTCCCGCGAACCTAGCCGGGCGTCACAGAGTCCGCTCGCCCTACGATGGACGGGTGAGTTCTCCGATCCCCCCGCCGCAGCAGTTCCTCACCGACGCCCCGCTAGGGACCCGCGTGGTGGTGCGCTACCGGATTGAGGGCGGGCTGACCGATGCGCTGGGCGAGCTGGTGGCCCGCACCGGGAGCGAGTGCACCGTCCGCACCCGGCGGGCCGACGTCGTCGTCCCCCTCGCCCTGGTGGTGGCTGCCAAGGAGGTCCCGCCACCCCCGCCGCGGCGGGGCCCGCGGGGACATGCCCTCCCGTAGCCCGCCCGCGACGGACATGCCCATTCCCCGGACCATCCTCCGCGGGACATGCCCATCTCCTGGTACCAAGAATGGACATAATGCCGTTATGTCCATCCCCTGACCCGCACGACGCACATGCCCATTCCCCCAGAGCGCCCGGGACGGACATGCCCGCCTCCCGCACCATCCTCCACGGGACATGCCCATCTCCTGGTTCCAAGAATGGACATAATGCCGTTATGTCCATCCCCTGACCCGCACGACGTACATGCCCAATCACCCAGAGCGCCCGGGACGGACATGCCCATTGCTCGCGACACAGAATGTACCGATCTCGAGTCGCCATGACTCACGCGGCCGCGGAAAGCCGGTTCAACGCCTCGCGGACCATGGCAATGAATTCTTCCGGGCGGTATTTGAGCAATGGATAGGTGACGACCAGGGTGGGAATCCCCAATCTGGTGGTGACGTTCCACCGTCGTCGATCTTCCTCGAAACTCGACCGGTCCATGTGAAAGCCTGCACCGTCGGTCTCGATTCCGAGCCTCCCGTCGACCTTGAGGTCCAAATGGCCCATTCCCGGGATGTTGACCTGGGATTCAACGTGGAAGCCCGCGCGCCGAAGGTGGAACCGCGCGAGGCACTCGATGATCGATTGCGACTGCGGAACGATGGCCGCGACAATCCTGCGCTCC
This sequence comes from Arthrobacter sp. SlRoot2-15, assembly GCF_059739345.1. Taxonomy (NCBI): domain Bacteria; kingdom Bacillati; phylum Actinomycetota; class Actinomycetes; order Micrococcales; family Micrococcaceae; genus Arthrobacter; species Arthrobacter sp. SlRoot2-15. Next base: position 2,821,646 of record NZ_AP046058.1, on the reverse strand, counting down.
CGGGAGTCACTCCGGCCGGCCAGCCGCAGTCTCAGGGAGGAGAGCGGAAGACCCTTGAGTGCGACGGCGGATTCGGCAATCGCGAGACCCTCCAACTCCGGCAGGCAGCGGAGGCTTTGGACCACGGTGTCCAGCAGGGTCGGCGGGTGGGCCGACCGGTGGCAGACAAAGCCCGAATAGCTTCGGCTATGGGTCAGTGCGACATGCGGTTGTTGGGGCGCTTCGAGCACCCAAAGGCCGCCGAAATGGGCCGCGCTGACGCACGCGGGCTCGGCGGGCAGGGAACGGATGGCCACCAGCAGCGGGTCCGCACCCGGAAGCGCGTACACGCCGCGGGACACGCGGGCGACGGCGCCGTCTGCCAGGGCGGTCCGGAGCTGAAAGCCCGAAATCCCCGCGGCCGAGAGATGCTTGGCGCGTGCTACCCCGTCGTACCTTGACATGACTTCAGTGATTTTGACCATGCGCACCATGGTTTCGATGCCAGGCCGACCGGGACAGCCCCGGATTCCGCTATGTGCACAACATCGTGGCCGCCCAAACGGCGTTCGGACGGACATGCCCATCCCCCGCGGGTTGAGAACGACGGACATGTCCATTGCGCGGCGCGACCACTGGACATAGTGCCCATATGTCCAGTCCCGGGCATGAAGGATGGGCATGTCCAGTCAGGGCGCTCACGGATAACGGACATGTCCAGTCCCGGGCACGAAGGATGGGCATGTCCAGTCAGGGCGGCAGCGAAGGATGGGCATGTCCATCCGGACGAACCAAGGACGGGCATGTCCATCCCGAGGGGGTGAGCTACCGGCCCCGCCGTGCGAAGCGCCGGCTCCAGGCCAGCACCACGAGGGTGACGCCCGCGATCCCGTACACCCAGACATTCCCGGCAAGGTCGCCGATGATCAGCCGCTTGCCGCTCTCCAGCGTGGACCACCAGCCCGCCAGCGCGTAGCACAGCACACCGCACGCGGCCGCCGGCAGCGGGGATCGGAAAGCGGCCCCCAGCCACAGCTCGACGGCCCCCAGCAGCACCAGCGCGGCCACAGCACCCCACGGCACCTCGACGCCGTTGACCACCAGGTGCTGGCCGTGCAGCATGGTGCCCGCGAGGGCAGCAAAAAGAGCTGCCGGCACGGCGGTGGCAATGCCGCCTGCCATACCGGCAGCTCTTCTGTTCACAAAGGCCTCAGCGTAAACGCGGAGACTAGACCTTGGCGCGGGCGCGGTTGGCCTTGGCCCGCTCGTTGGTGTCCAGGATGACCTTGCGGATACGGATGGAATCCGGGGTGACCTCGACACATTCGTCCTCGCGGGCGAATTCGAGGGACTCTTCCAGGGTCAGGTCGCGCGGGGGCGTCAGGTTCTCGAAGGTGTCCGAGGAAGCTGCACGCATGTTGGTGAGCTTCTTTTCCTTCGTGATGTTGACGTCCATGTCGTCGGCGCGGGAGTTCTCGCCGACGATCATGCCCTCGTAGACCTCGGAGGTGGGCTTGACGAAGAAGGAGCCACGCTCCTGCAGGTTGATCATGGCGAACGGCGTCACCACACCGGCGCGGTCGGCGATCATGGAACCGTTGGTGCGGTACTCGATCGGGCCGGCCCACGGCTCGTAGCCCTCGGAGATCGAGGCGGCGATGCCGGCGCCGCGGGTGTCCGTGAGGAATTTGGTGCGGAAACCGATCAGGCCACGGGCCGGAACGATGAACTCCATGCGGCACCAGCCGGTACCGTGGTTGGCCATGTTGGTCATGCGGCCCTTGCGGGCGGCCATGAGCTGGGTGACAGCGCCGAGGTACTCTTCGGGCACGTCGATGGTCATGTGCTCCATCGGCTCGTGGATCTTGCCGTCGATGGTCTTGGTGACAACCTGCGGCTTGCCGACGGTCAGCTCGAAGCCCTCGCGGCGCATCTGCTCAACCAGGATGGCCAGCGCGAGCTCGCCACGGCCCTGGACTTCCCAGGCATCCGGACGCTCGGTGGGCAGCACCTTGATGGAGACGTTACCGATCAGTTCCTTGTCCAGGCGGTCCTTCACCTGGCGGGCGGTGACCTTGGCGCCCTTGACCTTGCCGGCCAGCGGCGAGGTGTTGATACCGATGGTCATGGAGATCGCGGGATCGTCCACCGTGATCAGCGGCAGCGGCTGCGGGTTCTCGGCGTCGGTCAGGGTCTCACCAATGGTGATTTCCTCGATGCCGGCGACGGCGACAATCTCGCCCGGACCGGCGGACTCGGCCGGAACACGGTCCAGCGCCTTGGTGGCGAGGAGTTCGGTGATCTTGACGTTCTTGAGCTCACCGTTGGCGCGGGCCCAGGCCACGGTCTGGCCCTTGCGCAGGGTGCCGTTGTAGATGCGCAGCAGCGCGAGGCGGCCGAGGAACGGCGAGGCGTCCAGGTTGGTGACGTGCGCCTGCAGGACACCGTCCGGGTTGTAGGTCGGTGCCGGGATGTGCTCGATGATGGCCTGGAAGAGGGGCTCGAGGTCCTCGTTCTCCGGGGCGGTGCCGTCGGCGGGCTGCTCGAGGGAGGCGCGGCCGACCTTGGCGGCGGCGTAGACAACCGGAACGTTGAGGATCTTGTCCAGGTCCAGGTCCGGAACTTCGTCCGCGAGGTCGGAGGCCAGGCCGAGGAGCAGGTCCATCGACTCGTGCACCACTTCTTCAATCCGGGCGTCGGGGCGGTCGGTCTTGTTGACCAGGAGGATCACCGGCAGGTGCGCGGCCAGGGCCTTGCGCAGCACAAAGCGGGTCTGCGGCAGCGGGCCCTCGGAGGCGTCAACGAGGAGGACGACGCCGTCGACCATGGACAGGCCGCGCTCGACCTCGCCACCGAAGTCGGCGTGGCCGGGGGTGTCGATCACGTTGATGGTGATGGTCTCGCCCTTGGAGGACGGACCGTTGTAGGCCACGGTGGTGTTCTTGGCCAGGATGGTGATGCCCTTTTCGCGTTCCAGGTCACCGGAGTCCATGACGCGGTCTTCGAGGTGGTTGTGCTCGGCAAAGGAGTTGGTCTGCTTGAGCATGGCGTCGACCAGGGTGGTCTTGCCGTGGTCAACGTGGGCCACAATCGCGACGTTGCGCAGGTCACTGCGCGATGCAGTGGCTACCGCAGTGTTGGTGGTGGTTTCAGACATGCGTTATTGCTCGATTCAGTGGTGAAGTCAGCTGTTGTATCGCGACATTTCCAACCGGAACGCACGACAGGTACGGCCCTTTGGCACAGGGCACCTTCATCCATTCTAGACGCTAGGGCATTTGTTGGCCTAAAAACGGGGCCGCCCGCGGAGGGCGCCCGGTTGCCAGCTGGCGAGAAACACACCCGCCACGTGAGCAACGTCACTTGGTTTTCGAGCGGACATGCCCCATGATGGCTGTGATAACAGCACGCCAGCCCGGAGACATCAATGCGCAACGCCTCGGCCAGGTACCGCTTCGTCGCACCGATAATCGCCGCAGGCGTACTTTTGGGCGGCTGCGGCCAAGCCCCAAGCCAGTCCGACGCCGCTTCCGCCCCTGGCGTTAGCGCCGGTCAGGACGCCCGCGGCAAGGCCTTCCGCACCCCTGCCGGCGCCCCGGGGGAGCCCGTCGCCTCCGGCCAGGGCACGCGATCCCAGTTCCTCACCGGACCGGACCCCGACTCCCTGCCGGAGGGTTCCCTGTACCGCAACCCCGCGAACGGCCGCGACGAGGTGATCGTCGAGGACATCCGGCACACCGCCGTCCTGATCGGCGACTCGCAGTCCGAGCCGCTCACCGCGTGGACCCGCCAGGGCCTGGGCAAGGCCGGCTACGGCGTGTTCTTCTGCGGCCTTGGCGGCACCGGCTTCGTCGCCGCGAACGGCAAGACCGGCAACTACATCGACGCCCTGCAGCGCGGCGACTGGAAGCTGCCCTACGGCTCCCCGCCCCTGGTGGTCATCCAGGGCGGCGGCAACGACGCCACCCGCGGCGCCACCGACGCCCAGATCGTCGCCAACGCGGAGCGGCTGATCGCCAGCCTCCGGCAGCGCTACCCCGGCAGCAAGTTCCTGATGATCGGCACCCTCGCCCGCGGCGCGAACTACGGCGGCGGCCGCCGCACCCAGGTCGATGCCCTGCTCGGCACCATCGCGGACAAACACGACATCCCCTTCGTCAGCGTCGGCGACTGGCTGAGCCGCTACAACCTGACCCGGCTGCTGGCGGACGGCCTGCACATGACCGACGAGGGCAACAACGCCCTCGGTGTGCTCCTGGGCCAGCGGCTGCAGCAGATGGGAATCCGGGCGGAGGCCACCGCCGCGTCCCGCTGAACCAAAGGCGTACCGGGGCCACGCAGGCCACCACGAACGAAGGAGCCGGTGCCCACCCCCGCGGGGTGGACACCGGCTCCTTCGTTAGGCGGTCCGCTGCGCTAACCGGCCTCCCGGTCAGGCAACTTCCGGCGGCAGCATCAACCGGGCGCCCGGGATGGCGTTGAGCAGGGCCTTGGTGTAGTCCTGCTGCGGCGAGTCGAAGACGTCGTCCGTCGAGCCGGTCTCGACGAGCTTGCCCTTCTCCATCACGCACACGTGGTCCGCGATCTGCCGCACCACCGCGAGGTCATGGGTGATGAACAGGTAGGTCAGGCCCAGCCGGGACTGCAGGTCCGCGAGCAGGTTCAGCACCTGGGCCTGGACCAGCACGTCGAGCGCCGAGACGGCCTCGTCGCAGATGATGACCTCGGGATCCAGGGCCAGGGCGCGCGCAATCGCGACACGCTGGCGCTGGCCGCCGGACAGCTCGTTCGGGTACCGCTGCATGGTGGACTGCGGCAGCGCCACCTGGTCCAACAGTTCGCGGACCTTCTTCTCGCGGCTGGCCTTGTCTCCGATCTTATGGGTCCGCAGCGGCTCCTCGATGGTCCGGAAGATGTTGTACATCGGGTCGAGGGAACCGTACGGGTCCTGGAAGATCGGCTGCACGCGGCGGCGGAAGGCGAAGATTTCCTTGCTGTTGAGCGTGGAAGTGTCGACGCCGTCGAACACGATCCTGCCCGAGGTGGGCTGGAGCAGGTTCAGGACCATCTGCGCCACGGTGGACTTGCCGGAGCCCGACTCCCCCACGATCGCCGTCGTGGTGCCGCGCTTGACGCTGAAGGAGACATCGTCCACCGCGGTGAAGTCGGTGGAGCGGCCGAGGCCGGAGCGCAGCTTGAAGACCTTCTTCAGGTTCTCAATCCGGAGCACGTCCTCGGGCATGGACGGTTCGACGACGACGTCCTCGGCGGGTGCCAGCAGATCGTCCGACTCGACGCCCAGTTCCTTGGCGGCCTGGATGCGGCGTGACGCCAGCGACGGCGCCGAGGCGACCAGCCGCTGGGTGTACGGGTGCTGCGGGTTCTGCAGCAGTTCCAGCGACGGCCCGGACTCCACGACCTGGCCGCGGTACATCACCACGACCTTGTCGGCGCGTTCGGCGGCGAGGCCCAGGTCGTGGGTGATCAGCAGCACGGCCGTGCCGAGTTCGGTGGTCATCTTGTCCAGGTGGTCCAGGATCTGGCGCTGCACGGTGACGTCCAGGGCCGACGTCGGCTCATCGGCGATGAGCAGGCGCGGCTGGCAGGACAGGCCGATGGCGATCAGGGCCCGCTGGCGCATGCCGCCGGAGAACTCGTGCGGGTACTGCTTCGCCCGGCGCCTCGCGTCGGGCAGCCCCGCCTGGGAGAGCACCTTCGCGACGTCGTCGGGGCCGTCCGGGAGGCCGTTGGCCTTCAGCGTCTCGCGGACCTGGTAGCCGATCTTCCAGACCGGGTTCAGGTTGGACATCGGGTCCTGTGGGACCATGCCGATGCTGTTGCCGCGGAGTTCGATCATGCGCTTTTCGCTGGCGTGCGAAATGTCCTCGCCGTCGAACAGGATCTGCCCGCCGGAGACCGCGCCATTGCCCGGCAGCAGGCCGATGGCGGCCAGCGCCGTCGTCGACTTACCGGAGCCTGACTCCCCCACGATCGCCACGGTCTCGCCGGGCATCACGGTCAGGTGGGCGTTGCGGACGGCGTTGACTGCGCCGCCGCTGGTCTTGAAGCTGATCGCCAGGTCCCGGATCTCGAGCAGCGGACGCTGCGCGGCCGTACCTTCTTCACGGATTTCAACAGGGGCGTTCACGGCTTCCCCTTTCATCGCTTGCGCGCTTTGGGATCGAGAGCATCACGCAGGGCGTCGCCCAGCATGATGAAGCTCAGAACGGTGATGGAGAGGGCGATGGCCGGGTAGAGCAGCGGCATCGGGTTCGAGCGCAGGGAGGCCTGCGCGGCCTGGATGTCGTTGCCCCAGGACATCACGCTGGGCGGGAGCCCGATTCCGAGGAAGGACAGCGTGGATTCCGCGACGATGAAGGTACCGAGCGAAATCGTCGCCACCACGATGATCGGAGCGAGCGAGTTGGGCATAACGTGCCGCATCAGGGCGCCGAACTTGGAGACACCCAGGGACCGTGCGGCAGTCACGAAGTCCGCGTTGCGGACCTCGATGACGGCGCCGCGGGTGATCCGGGCGATCTGCGGCCAGCCGAAGGTCACCAGGATCAGGACCAGGGTCCATGCGGTGCGGTTGGCCCGGAACATCGGCAGCTGCATCAGGACGATGGCGCCTAGGATCAGCGGCAGCGCGAAGAAGATGTCGTTAACGCGCGCCAGCACGGCGTCAACCCAGCCGCCGTAGTAGCCGGCCAGCGCACCCATGATGCCGCCGATCAGCAGGACGCCGATGGTGGTGAACAGGCCGACGGTGACCGAGGAGCGTGTGCCGAAGATGACGCGCGCGTACACGTCGCAGCCCTGCTGGGTGAAGCCCAGCGGGTGCCCGGACGCGGGGCCCCCGTCGGAGTTGGCCAGCTGGCACGCCTCCGAGGACGGGTCGATCGGTGAGAAGAGCCCCGGGAAGAGCGAAACGGCCACGACCACCAGGATCAGGAACGCGGAGATCAGGAACAGCGGCTGCTTGCGCAGGTTGCGCCAGGCCTCGGCCCACAGGCTCAGCGGAGCCTGGTCCTCCTTGACCTTGTCCGTGGCCTGCAGCGGCGTCTCGGCAAAGTCGGCAACAAAATGCTCGATGTGGCGCTTGGCGGGCGCCGAAGCGTCCGGCCTTGCGGTGTTGGAATCAGGAGTCATAGCGGATCCTCGGGTCAAGCCAGGCGTACAGCAGGTCAACGAGCAGGTTGGAGAGGCAGTAGATCAGCACCAGTACGGTGACGATCGAGACCACCGTGGGGCCTTCGCCGGACAGCACGGCCCGGTACAGCCGGTTGCCGACGCCGGGCACGTTGAAGATGCCTTCAGTGACGATCGCGCCGCCCATCAGGCTGCCCAGATCCGCGCCAAGGAAGGTGATGACGGGAATCAGGGAGTTGCGCAGGATGTGCACCCGGACCACCCGGAAGCGGGACAGGCCCTTCGCGGTAGCGGTGCGCACGTAGTCCGCGCTCATGTTTTCGATGACGGAGGTGCGGGTCAGGCGCAGGACGTAGGCGAAGGAGGCGAGGCCCAGCACGATGGCCGGCAGGATGAGGTCCTGCACCGTGGCCGCCGAACTGACGGTCGGTTTGGCCCAGCCCAGCTGCACACCGATGGTGAACTGCAGCAGAAAGCCCAGGACGAAGATCGGGATGCCGATGACAACCAGGGACGCCACCAGGACGGTCGCGTCGAAGAACTTCCCCTTTCGCAGGCCGGCGATCAGTCCGAAGATGATGCCGAAGACGCCTTCGAAGATCAGGGCCATCACGGCAAGCCGGGCGGTCACCGGGAAGACCTCGCCAAGCACGGCCGCGATGGGCCGGCCGGAGAAGTCCTGGCCGAGGTCGAAGGTGAAGATGCTCTTCAGGTAGAGCAGGTATTGGATAAAGAACGGCTGGTCCAGGTGGTACTGGGCCCGCAGTTTCGCGGCGACGGCCTCGTTGACCGGCTTGTCGCCGAACAGGGCGACGATGGGGTCGCCGGGGAGGCTGAAGACCAGGAAGTAGACCAGCAGCGTTGCGCCTAGGAAGACGGGAATCAGTTGGAGAAAGCGTTTGAGGATGTATGTCGCCATCAGCGAAGCACACCCTTGTCAGCGGGCATCCGGTCCAGGGATGCGGCGGAGTTGTTCATCGAAGAACCTTTTCACTATTGGTGCAGACCGACGCCGGAATGGTCACGGTCGCGGGCTGCGAAAGTACGCCCGAGGCTTTGGCCGTCGGGGAGAAATCGGTGTGGAAGCAAAACAACGGCGGAGGCCCCAATCCAGGCAGCCCCCGCCGTTGTTCAGTTGTTACTTGCCGGTGATGTTGTAGTACAGCGGGACGCCGTCCCAGCCGTAGTCAACGTTGGTGACCTTGTCGCTCCAGCCGCCCTGGGCAACCTGGTACCACAGGGGGATGGCCGGAAGGTCGGTCAGGAGGATTTCCTGGGCCTTGTTCATGGCCTTGTTGCCGTCGGCGACGGAGGAGGCGGCGAGACCGTCGGAGATGGCCTTGTCGAACGCCGGGTTGGCGTACTTCGCGTCGTTGGAGCCCGCGCCGGTCTTGTAGATCGGTCCGAGGAAGTTGTACAGCGACGGGTAGTCGGCCTGCCAGCCGGCGCGGATCGAACCGGTCAGCGTCTTGGCGGTAGCGTCGTTGCGGGCTTCCTTGAAGGTGGCGTACGGCTTGCCCTCAACCTTGATGCCGAGGGTGTTCTTGAGCTGGTTCACAACAGCCTCGACCCATGCCTTGTGGCCGCCCTTGTCGGCGTTGTAGGCGATGGTGAAGGTCTTCTCGGCGTCCCACTTCTGGATGCCGTCAGCCTTGGTCCAGGCTTCCTTGGCCTTGGCTGCGTCGAACTTCAGGTTGTCGGAACCCGGGATCGAGTCGCTGTAGCCGTCCAAGACGGGTGCGGTGAAGTCCTTGGCGGGCTGGCGTGCGCCGCTGAAGATGACCTTGGTGATTTCGTCGCGGTTGATGGCCATGGAGATGGCCTGGCGGCGAAGCTTGCCGGCTTCACCGCTCCACTCCGGCAGGTATTCCGGAATCGCGATGGTCTGGTTGCCGGCGTACGGCTTGTTGATGGTGCGCTCGCCCAGGTCGGACTTGAAGTTCTTCAAGGCGCTCGTCGGGATGGTCTGCAGGATGTCCAGGTTGTTGGACAGCAGGTCCTGGTACGCGGCGTCGTCGTTCTGGAAGATCTTGAACGTCACGCCGGCGTTCTTGGCCTTGCGCGGGCCGTTGTAGTCCGGGTTCGGAACGAGCTGGATCTGCACGTTGTGCTGCCAGCCGCCGTCCGCCATCTTGTACGGGCCGTTGCCGACCGGCTTCTCGCCGAAGCCCTTCGGGTCCTTCAGCGCGCCGGAGGGAACCGGAACGAAGGCGGTGTAACCGAGGCGCAGCGGCCAGTCGGATTCCGGCTGAGCGAGTTCAACGGTGAAGGTCTGGTCGTCGACGACCTTGAGGCCGGACATGGTCTCGACCGTGGAGCCCTTGGCGCTGGTCTCGTCGTAGCCCTTGATGCTCTCGAAGAAGCCGCCGCTGAGCTGTGCGTTCTTGGCAGCCGCGCCGAAGTTCCAGGAGTCAACGAACGTCTTGGCGGTGATGGCCTCGCCGTTGGTGAACTTCTGGTCCTTCTTGATCTTGATGGTGAAGTGCTGGCCGTCCTTGCCCTCAATGGACTCGGCCAGTTCGTTCACGGGCTTGCCGTTGGGGTCGTAGCTGACCAGGCCGGCGAACATCAGTTCGATGACCTTGCCGCCGCCAACTTCATTGGTGTCGGCCGGCATCAGCGGACGCTGGGGCTCGGAGCCGTCGGCAAGGATGACCTTGCTGGTGTCGCCACCGGTGCTGCCGCCGGCGGTGTTGGACCCGCCGCCGCCGCAACCGGTCAGGGCCATGGCGGCGATCGCCATCATGCCCAGTGCTTTGGAAGTGCGCGAAAAACGCATTCCGCCTCCTAAGAGTTGTGGGAGTTCGTTCGGGAGAGACTTGTGCTTCCCGGCAGGTCCGGGCACAGGGGTATCCCTGTGACGTGGCCTACATATGGAAGTAGCCTAACCGCAAAATGTCCGGATGTTGGAACTCCGTTGCCAAACCGTGATCCAACAACTCCATGACGGCTAGCGTCAACCGCCGTGAGTTTCAAGTCACACAATACTCGCTGGTAGTATTCGCCCCGGCCCCTCCCGGTTATGCTCGGCTAACCCAAAATCCCCCGAATCCGGACCTAGCTGGCGCCGGAGAGCAGCTGCGCCCGCAGCTCCCTCCGCTCGCGCTGCTTGTCCGGATCCGGCAGCGGAACGGCCGCCAGGAGCCGCTGCGTGTAGGGCTCCTGCGGGTTGCGCAGGATCTGGTCGCGGCTGCCCTGTTCGACGATCCGGCCCCGCTGCATCACGCAGATCCGGTCGGCCAGGACGTCCACCACGGCCAGGTCATGGGTGACGAACAGGCAGGCGAAGCCGAGTTCCTTCTGCAGGTTCTGGAACAGTTCGAGCACCTTGGCCTGGACCGAGACATCCAGGGCCGAGGTGGGTTCGTCCGCCACCATCAGCTTCGGCTTCAGGGACAAGGCCCGGGCGATGCCCACACGCTGCTTCTGCCCGCCGGAGAGCTCGTGCGGGTAGCGGTTGCGGTAGTCGCGGGGCAGCTCCACCTGGTCCAGCAGGGCCTCGATCCGCGACTGCAGCGCCGCCCCCTTGGCCACCCCGGCGAGGAACATCGGCTCGCCGATGCTTTCGCCGATCGGCAGGCGCGGGTTCAGCGAGGACGAGGGGTCCTGGAAGACCATGCCGACGTGCCGGCGCATCTCATGCAGCTGCCGGCCGTTCTTTTTGGCGGCAGAGATGTCCTGCCCCACCACCTTCATGGTGCCGGCGGCGACCGGCAGCAGGCCGACGGCGGCCCGGCCGATTGTGGTCTTCCCCGAACCCGACTCCCCCACCAGGCCAACAACCTGGCCCGGGTAGATCGCGAGGTTCGCGCCCTCGACGGCCCGGAACGCCGGCACACGCCCCTGCTTGGGGTATTCGATGGCTACGTCGGTGAGTTCCAGGACCGGATCGCCCTGCGGCTTCACCGTCTCCGCGGCGGCCAGCGCCGCCGCGTTTTCGCGTTCGCGCCGGAGCAGCTCGGAGCGCGGGATGGCCTGGATCTCAGCCTGCGTGGCGGCAGCGAGGGCGGCGGTGACGTCGACGTCGCCGTCGTTCTCCGCGCCCTGGCCGAGGTGCGGGACGGCGGCTAGCAGCGCCTGCGTGTATTCGTGCTGCGGGTTGTGGAAGATCTCGTCCGCGGTGCCGGTTTCGACGATCAGACCCCGGCGCATCACGGCGATCCGGTCGGCGAGGTCCGCCACAACGCCCATGTCGTGGGTGATGAGCACAATCGCGCTGTCCAGCTTGTTGCGCAGGTTGCGCATGAGGTCCAGGATTTCCGCCTGCACCGTGACGTCCAGGGCCGTGGTGGGCTCGTCCGCGATCAGCAACTTGGGGTCGCAGGAGAGCGACTGGGCGATCATGGCGCGCTGCCGCTGGCCGCCGGAGAGCTGGTGCGGGTAGGACTTGAAGGCCTTCTCCGGGTCCGGCAGCTCCACCAGCTCGAGCATCCGCAGGGCACGCTCGCGGGCCTGGTCCGGCGAGACCTCGTTGTGCAGCCGGATGGTTTCGACGATCTGCGAGCCCACGGTGTAGACCGGGTTCAGCGCCGTCATGGGCTCCTGGAAGATGACTGCGACGTCCTTGCCGCGGACCGCGCGGATGTTCGCCTCGTTGGTGCCGAGCAGCTCCTTGCCCGCGAGTTTGACACTGCCGCTGACCCGGCTGTTGCTCGGCAGCAGGCCCAGCAGCGCCATCGAGCTGGCGCTCTTGCCGGAGCCGGACTCCCCCACGATCGCAAGCACCTCACCGGCGCGCACCTCGTAGTTCAGGCCGATCGCCGCCGGAACCCACTTCTTGTCGACGCCAAAGTCGACGCTGAGGTCACGGACCTCCAGGACGGTGCCGCCCTTCCCGGGCACGGGGGCCGGGGCCGGATCAAGGGTGATGAAGTCAGTCATGATGGGTTGTTCCTTCCACCCGGGTCGCCGTCGCACCGGCAATTAGTGCTGTGACCCGGAATACTGAATTATGGGGGGCATGAGCACTGTGCCCGATGCCGGTAACGTCGAAATCTTCAAGGGCCGGACGAACAAATGGTTCGCCTGGCTGTCCTGGGCCGTGGCCGCCCTCGGCCTCGCGTCCACGGTCGCCTCGGCCGGACTCGAGGGGCTGCCGAGCACCGCCCCGCTGCTGCTGCTTGCGTTCTTGGGCTGGCAGTTCTTCTGGATGCCGGCCGTTGTGGTGCACGACGGCGGAGTGACGCTGGAGAATCCCTTCCGGACGGTCGTTGTGCCCTGGGCCGCCTTGGTGCACGTGGACACCCGCTATGCGCTGACGCTCGTCACAGCGCGGGCCAGCTACGCGGCCTGGGCTGCGCCGGCGCCCGGCATCTGGGGCGGACGCAACGCCCGCCCCGAAGACCTGCACGGGCTTCCGGACACCAGCTACGGGCCCGGAAAATCCGTCCGGCCCGGTGACCTGAAGACCACCGATTCCGGCCAGGCCGCCCGCATCGTGCGCACACGCTGGCAGGACCTGGTGGAAAGCGGGGCGCTCACCGCAGGCGAGGCCGGCGCCACGGCCGCCGTCGTGACGCCCCGTTGGGCCGCCATCGGCGCGGCCGTGCTCCTGCTCGCTGCCAGCTACTGGACGATCGCCGTCCAGTAGCCGGCCGCCCCGTCGCCGGCCGCCGGCCGGCCGGGACCCCGCGGGGACAACGCTGCAGCGCACCTAGCTGTCCTTGGGTCCGTCGAACGCGGTGACGGCGGTCTTATCCGGGGGCGTTGTCCCCGCGGCCGGCGCCGCCACCTCGCGGGCCTTCTTGGCGTTGAATTTCTTCTGCCGGGGGTCGAAGGCATCGCGCAGACCGTCGCCGATGAAGTTGATGCTCAGGCAGATGAGGACGATGAACAGGCCTGGGAACCAGAACAGCCAGGGCCGGGTGGAGAAGGCCTGCTGGTTCTGCGAGATGAGCAGGCCGAGGGAGGTGTCCGGGGCCTTCACGCCGACGCCGAGGTAGCTCAGCGCCGTTTCGGTGAGGATCGCCGCGGACATGGTCAGCGTGACGTTGACGATCAGCACGCCGACGGCGTTGGGCAGGATGTGCTTGAAAATGATGCGCGCGTTGCTCGCGCCGGAGATCCGGGCGGCGTCGACGAATTCACGTTCCCGCAGCGAGAGGAACTCGCCGCGCATCAGGCGGGCCAGGCTGACCCAGCTGATCAGGCCCAGGAAGATGCCCAAGGCCAGCACGCCGTTGGTGCTGGCGAAGGAGGCGAACCAGCTTCCGGAGTCGCGCCGGCCGGCCATCTGCGCCATCACGGCCGCGAGGAGCAGGGCCGGGATGATGATGATGACGTCGGTCAGGCGCATCAGAATCGCCTCGGCCCAGCCGCGGAAGTAGCCGGAGATCGCGCCCACCAGGACGCCGATCAGACCCGCGATCAGGCCGATGACCACCATAACGGTGATGGACTGCTGGGCCCCGCGCATGGTCATGGCGAACAGGTCGCGGCCGATCCGGTCCTGGCCGAAGGGGTGTTCGCCCCAGGCCAGCGGCCAGAGCGAGGAGGTCGGCGCGCCGTCGTTGACCAACGGGGAGACGGCCTCGTGGTTGTATTTCCACCAGCCGGGAATGCCCAGGTAACCCACCGAGGTGAAGGCGACCAGGAAGATCAGGGCAAAGACCACCAGGCCGATGATCGCGCCGGTGTGGCCGAGGAAACGCTTCCGGACAATCTGGCCCTGGCTCAGGCCCTTCGCTTCGAGGATGGGCTCGATGCCGGCCGCGGGGGCGGGCTGCAATACGGCCTCCTCGGCCATGATTTCGTCCTGCTGACTTGGCTGGCTCATGCTTTTACCCTTACGCGCGGATCAAGTGCGGAGTACGCGAGGTCCGCAATGAGATTGAAACCCATGGCCGTGATGGCCACACAGAGGAAAACGCCCATGACCGGGTTCGGGTCGATGTGGGAGATGCCGTCCAGGAAGAGGAAGCCCATGCCCCGGACCGAGAAGACCGACTCGGTGATGACCGCGCCGCCGATCAGGCCGCCGATGTCGAAGGCCACGATGGTGGCGATCGGGATCAGCGCGTTGCGGAAGGCGTGGCGCATCACGACGGTGCGTTCGGAGACGCCCTTGGCCCGCGCCGTCCGGATGTAGTCCATGTTCATGATTTCCAGCATCGAGGCCCGGGTGAACCGGGTGTAGCTGGCCAGCGAAATGAGGATCAGGGCCATGGTCGGCAGGATCAGGTGGGTGAAGGAATCCAGGCCGAGGACCCAGAAGTCGCCCTCGATGTTCGGGGTGTTGGCGCCGATGGTCGCAATCGGCCGGCCCCGCACGCGGCTGTTGTTGAAGTAGCTCGGCCAGGCCTGCATAAAGCGGTCCAGTACGATCAGGCATCCGACCAGGAACGAGGTGATGGCGGCCGCACGCATGGACTGGCCACGGTCGTAGCCGCCCATCACGTAGCCGATCCCCACGCCCACCAGGACGGCGGCGACGGCGAGCAGTACGACCATCAGGAACGTCGCCTCGTTCAGCAGCGGCTGGACGACGAAGTACAGGACCACCCCGACGCCGACGGCGATCAGCGCCGACTGCAGCGCCTTGCGGTTTTTGAGCCCGGCGGAGAGCAGGGTGACGGCGAAGGCGATGCCGACGCCGGCAATGGCAATAACCACCGGGCCGAGGCCCGGAGTCTTGAACCACTCGGTGGCGGAGAAGTAGATGAGGACGGCGCTGACGAAAGCGAAGACGGCGCCGCCCATGATCAGGCGCCGTTTCGCGGCCCCGCCGGCGGCGACGGCGACCACGATGCCCAGTCCGAGGCCGATGCCGAGGGCCGCGGGCAGGGGGACTTCCGGGTTACGCAGGAAGTCGTTGAAGCCGATGGCGCCGAATTCCTTGAGCAGGACGGCGACCCAGAAGATCGGCAGCGAGAAGAAGAGGAAGGCCATGAGGGTCACGCCGTAGTCCAAAGTGCTGTACTGGCGCAGGGCGGTAATGATGCCCAGCGTGATGCCGATCAGGATGGCAAGCACCGTGGCGCCGGTGACGAGCGTCAGGGTCTGGACCAGTGCGTGGCCGAGGGCGTCGGTGACCGGCTGGCCGGCGATGTTCTTGCCGAGGTCACAGGAGTTGGCGAACGGGATGAGGCACTGGGCCGCACCGCCGAGCCAGCGGAAGTAGCGGATGGGGGCAGGGACGTCCAGTTGCAGGAGCTCGGTGCGCGCGTCCATCAGCGACTGCTTTTGCGGGGAGTTGCTAGCGCGGAATTCCTCGAGGGGGTCTCCGGACGCCGCTGTCAGGAGATACACCAGGAAAGAAGCGCCGAGAAGAATGAGGGCGGCTGTCATGAGCCGCCGGACTATGTAAGTCACCATGGGGAGTACAACCTCGGTATTCGGGCCCAGGGATTGCCAGGACCGGTCGCAGAGTTCGGCCGGCTGCCGCAGGGATTCGGGTCCGGCCAAGTCATCGTCGGTGTGCCGCTAGAAAGGCGCCGGGACCGTAGAGCCGTGGTCCCGACGCCTTTAGCTAGCAAGTGTTACTTGCGGTCGTCGGCTACTTCTGTGCCCACTCCCAGAAGTTCCACCAGACGCCGGTCTGGTTCGGCATGTACTTCACGCCGGTGACGCGGTCGCTGTACGCGTCCACGCCGACTGCCTGGAACAGCGGCAGGCCGTAGGCGGAATCCCAGATCTTCTTGTCGATCTTCTGGATGATGCCGTCCTGCTTGCTCTTGTCAGTGGTGACAATCAGTTCGTCCATCAGCTTGTCGGCCTCAGGATCGGCGAACTTGTTGAAGTTGGAGTCGTTGCCGGACTTGAAGATCTGCGGCACGCCGGAGACGCCCACGCCCGAGTTGATCCAGCCGAAGATGGTGGCGTCGTAGCCACCCTTGCCCAGGGCCTTGCCCCAGTCGGACTTGCCGAGGCCGCCGTCGACGATCTTGAAGCCGGCCTTGGTGGCGGATTCGCGGATCAGCGAGAAAGCGTCGACACGGTTGGGGTTGTCCTTGTTGTACATGATGCGGACTTCCGGGGTGGCACCGTTGAGGAGCTTCTTGGCGCCCTCGACGTCAACATCCTTGTACTTCGAGGAACCGTTGTCCTTGACCGAATCGGCGTAGGGAGCCTGGTCCGGGACGAACAGCTGGGAATCCAGCGGAGCCGCCTTCGGGTCAAGCTTCTTGACGATCTTGTCGACGATGTCCTTGCGGGGAACAGCCTTCATGAACGCGTCACGCACGTTCTTGTCGGCGAACGGGCCGCTGTAGTTCAGGTCGACGTGGTCGTAAGAGAGCTGGTTGCCGACCTCCACCGTGACGCCCTGGCTCTGCAGTGCCTTGAGCTGATCCACGGTGTCCGCGGAGGCCTGCGGGGCGATGATGTCCGCTTCGCCGTTCTTCAGCGCCTGGACCTGGGCGGCCGAGTCACCGATGTAGCGAACGGTGATCTCGTCCAGCTTGGCGTCCGGACCCCACTTGTAGTCCTTGTTCTTGACCATGGTCAGGGACTGGTCCTGGTTGACGCTCTTGACGATGTACGGGCCGTTGGACAGGTACAGGCTCGGATCGGCCGGCAGCGTCTTGGTGTCGAAGCCGGTGTTCCACATGTCCGACATGGCCTTCAGCGGGGCGCTCACGGGCTTCGGGGCCTTGGCGTCACCGCGCGGCAAACCCTTGAGCAGGTCGGTGAACGCCTTGGTGTCGGCCAGGCCGGCCTTCTTGGCGAGCACGTGTGCCGGGATGTCGATGCCGGGGCCCCCCAGGGCGATTTCCCAGTCAGCGAAGGGCTTGGAGTACTTGATGGTCATGGAGCGGCCGTCGGCGCCCATTTCCGGGAAGTCGGTCAGTGCGATGCCGGTCGGGTCGCCGGCGTAGGAGAAGTAAGACGTTCCGGTCTTTGCTTTCGCATCGGCGTCGTTGTAGTAGCCGGAGAAGGCGGCCCACTGCAGCAGGAGGTCGGCGGCGGTGACAGGCGTCCCGTCAGACCACTTAACTCCGTCGTTGATGGTGTACTTGACCGTCAGCGGGTTGTCCGAGGTCTTTTCCATCTTGCCGAACTTCTCGTTGCGTACAACGTTCAGCTTGTTGTCGATGTAGTAGAACCCCGAGTGGGTGGCGTAGCTGATCTTCGAGTTGATGTCAGTGTTGCCGTCAGCGGTGTTGGGGTTGAACGTGTTGAACGCGTTAACCTCCACGACCGTTGCCGAGCCGCCAGTTTTGCCGGCCGCGGCAGACGACGGCGGGGTTGTCCCGCCGCTGTTGCCGGCGCAGGCACTCAGTGCGAGCGCAGCTGCTGCCGCGACCCCCACTGCTTTGGAAATACGACCGAAGCGCATTCCGCCTCCTTGTTTCTGTGGTGTGGATGAGACCGGCGCCGTAGGCACCAGACAGACGCCCACACTCCCCCAGCGGCAGTGTGGCGCGTCTCACATGGCATGAAGCGTAAACCCACGAAGGTGCGGAGCGGCATGAAAGTTGACCGCAGATATAGTTCGTTATCGAGCTGCAACAATTGACGGGCCCGTTATGTAAATTTTGTCGAAATTGATTGACGGATGCGGAACTCCGGGATAAAGACAGAATCCGGCAAAAAGCCCTGATTCATGCGGATCGGGGCTTTTAGGGTTCCAACCGAGTTAAGCGGCCATTACCGGCCCGCCCGCTTGCCACCGCCGACCGGCCCGGGCGCCGGCCACGGGCGGCCGCAGCCCAGGCCTCCGCTGCCGAATTTAGCGCGGGCCCTTTGTGGTCGGGTGGTTAGGCTGGGTGAATGGCAACAGTAATTCTCGTGCGGCACGGCCGCACCACAGCCAATGCCACCGGGATGCTGGCCGGCCGGGCAGCCGGCGTCGGCCTGGACCAGGTCGGACGCGATCAGGCGGCCCTGACCGGAGACCGGCTCGCGGCCGTGCCCTTGGCCGGGGTGGTGTCGAGCCCCCTTGAGCGTTGCCGGCAGACGGCCCGGCTCATCCTCGATCGCCAGGCCGGTACGCCGTCCGCGCCGGTCGATCCCGATCTCACCGAGTGCGACTACGGGCACTGGCAGGGCCGCCTGCTCAGTGATCTCGCGGCCGAGGACTTGTGGCCCGTTGTGCAGTCTCAACCGTCCGCCGTCGTCTTTCCCGGCGGTGAATCGATGGCCGCGATGCAGGCGCGCTCCGTGGCAGCGATCCGGCGCCACGATGCAGCCTTCGAAGCCCAATACGGGCCCGGGGCCGTGTGGGTGGCGGTGAGCCACGGTGACATCATCAAGTCCATCCTCGCCGACGCGCTCGGCATGCACCTTGACCTGTTCCAGCGCATTAACGTGGGCCCCGCCTCGGTGTCGATCGTTCGCTACGGCGCCACCCGTCCGACCGTCCACGCGACCAACACCGACGCGGGCGATCTGTCGTGGCTGGCGAACGGCATCCAGACTGGCGATGCGCCCCTGGGCGGAGGCGCAGGGCAGAAGGCGCCATGAACCTCATGTGCCTAAAATACTGACATGCCTACACGTGTTCACGAGTTTGCCTGGCCTGATCGGGTCGTCGTCGGCACCATTGGCCTTCCGGGGGCGCGCACTTTCTACCTACAGGTGCGCGCAGGAAAGCAAATCGTGAGTATTGCCATGGAGAAGCAGCAGTCGGCCCTGCTCGCAGAGAAGATCGACGAAATTCTCGACCAGCTCAGTACCGTCGAGGGCAACCCCTTCAGCGTTCCCACGAGTACCCCCATTGAACTTGTCGACAATGACCAGCTCGAGGCCGTCCAGGAGCAGTTTCGCACCGGCGCCCTGAGCTTAGGGTGGGACCCAACCACCGCCCAGGTCGTCATAGAGGCCTACCCCATCACCGACGTCGATGCTGATGACAACGACGAACCGCTTGATGAGGACGGCACGGACGTGCCCGAAATGCTGCTGGTGCGGATGCCGGTGGGCACCGCCCGCGCGTTCGCCAAGCGCACCCGGGAAATTGTGGGAGCAGGGCGTCCGGCGTGCCCGCTCTGCGGTTACCCCATAGACGCCGACGGGCACACCTGCACCTTTCCCGAGGTCTAATGCCAGCGCCGGACCTCGTGACCGCCGAGCTGACGCTCACCGGCCGCATCACGACGGCGTCCAACGCCACATTCCTGGGCACCATCGGCGACGTGGTGGTCGTCTACAAGCCGATAGCAGGCGAAAAGCCGCTATGGGATTTCCCCCACGGCACCCTGGCTCACCGTGAGGTGGCCGCCTACCTCGTTTCGCAGGCCTTCGGCTGGGACGTCGTGCCGCACACCTGGCTGCGCGACGGTCCCCTGGGCGAAGGAATGGTTCAGCTCTGGCAGGAGCCAGACCCCGTCCAAAGCGCCGTGGACCTGGTCGCGACGGACCAGGTGCCGGAGACGGGCTGGAAACACGTCCTCGAAGGACGGGATGAGAACGGCCGCGTGGTCGCCCTCATTCACGAAGACACCCCGGCGCTCAGGCGCATGGCGGTCTTCGACATCATCGTCAACAACGCCGACCGCAAAGGCGACCACATCCTTGCCATGACGGACGGACACCGGCACGGGGTGGACCACGGGCTCACCTTCCACCGTGACCACAAGCTGCGCACGGTGCTGTGGGGATGGCTGGGCGACGCTCTCACCGACGAGGAACACGAGGGAATCGGTCGTGTCAGTGAGGGACTGCGCGGCGGGCTGGGCCAAAACCTTGCGGACCTGCTCAGCGCCGAAGAAATCGCTTCGCTCGCCGCGCGCTGCGCCCGGTTGCGCCGGGCAGGGAAGTTTCCGGCTCCGAGCGGTGAGATGCCGGCGGTACCCTGGCCGCTGTTCTAAGGGACGCCCCCTCCCCCGCCGCGAACCCACTTCGGGGTCCCTTAGCTCCTTGGGCGCCAATCGCAGGACATGGGCCGGGCCTAAAAGGCGGCGCTAGGCAGATCCTTCTCGCCATCGACGATCGCAGCGATAATCCGCGCCGCAACCAGGTCTGGATCCAGCGCCGCACCAAATCGCGGCGCTGCCCCGGCGATTGGGTGCTCGGAGAGCGCGGTGCCGGTGTGGCCCGGGCGGGCGTCCAGGAGCCGGATGCCCGCCCGCCGGTACTCGCGCCCCGCTGCGACAACGAAGGCCGCGAGCGCGGCTTTCGACGCCGAGTAGGCGGCCAGGCCGGCGACGGGCGCCTCGGCCACGACGCCGCTCAGGGTCACCACGAAGGGCTCCCGGCCCTCCCGGGCCGAAGCGGCGAGGTAGGGCTGGCTCTGGGTGACGAGTTGTATGGGGCTGGTCGTGTTCACGGCGAAGAGTTCGTCCAGCGTGGCGGGTTCCAGCTCTGATGCGGCGCCGAACGCGACGACCCCTGACGCAACCACCAACCCGTCGAGACGTCCGTACTGCCCGGTCGAGTCAGCCAGCAGCTTCTGGATCACCGACGGTGCGCGCAGATCTTAACCGGCAGACTTTGACGCCCGGGCAACGGTTGCGCCGTGGTTCTCCAACTGTGCGGAGATGCGCGAACCGAGACCGCCGGTGGCGCCGACAACCAGAACAACCGCACCTTCAAGAGTCGTCATTCGGGCACTCAGCGCCGGGTCTCGTACCGGGTCAGGAGCACACCGCCGGGAAATGTCCCGGTCTCCACCAGGCTCAGCTTCGCCCAGTTGTCCAGGGCTGTGAAAAACGGGATGCCGCCGCCCACCAGCACCGGATGGGTGACGATCACGTACTCGTCGATCAGTCCGGCCCGCATGGCCGCCGCGGCGAGGGTGGCTCCGCCGATGTCCATGGAGGCGCCGTCGTCGGCCTTGAGCCGTGAGATCTCGGTGACCGCGTCCCCGGTGACCAGGCGGGTGTTGCCGTCCACCGAGCTGATCGTCGAGGAGAACACCACCTTGGGCATGTCCCGCCAGCGGCGGGCGAACTCGATCTGCGCCGGTGTGGCGCCCGGCTGCCGGTCGGCAGTCGGCCAGTGGGAGCTCATGGTCTCCCAGAGTTTGCGCCCGTACAGCGCCAGCCCGGTGGCCCCAACCCGGTCGGACCACCATTGGAACAACTCGTCGCTCGGTACGCTCCAGCCGAGGTCTCCGCCGGGCGCGGCGATGTAGCCGTCCAGGCTCACGTTCATTCCGAAGGTCAATTTGCGCATGGCGCCAGTCTCCCGTGGGCCGGTATTCGTTGTACAGACCAGCACCGCGCGGAACAGTAATCGGTCGAGGCCCCACCGAGAGCCCCCCGTTGACCACCACGCCAGGCAGATGCTCCGGTCACCTATCGCCTGTCGCCTGTCGCCTGTCGCCGCCCCACCGGCGCGCTCTTCTGGGCTCCCCCGGTTGGGCGTACCATCCTGTCATGGGACCAACTCGGGTCATTCTCCTTCCGGGAAGCGTACTCCCCGCACAGCCCGCCTACGGCGCGCTCATCGAGGCGCTGGGAACCGGGGTGCAGGCCGTGGCCAAGGACCTCGAACTCTACGCCGACGACGAACCTCCGCCGGGCTGGAGCTTGGACACCGAGGCCGATGCCGTGCTGCGCGAGGCCGATTCCCGGGGCTGGGAGACCTTCCATCTGGTTGGCTATTCGGGCGGCGGCGCTGCTGCCCTGGCATTGACCGCCAAGCATCCAGACCGCATTCTGAGCCTGACCTTGCTCGAAGCAGCCTGGGCCGGAAATTGGGATTGGAGCGCTGCCCACACCGAACTCTGGAAACAGTACGAGCTGCTCGAGGTGCTGCCGCCCACGGAATTTATGAGTTCTTTCATGCGGCTGGGGGTCAAGCCCGACGTCGTCCTTCCGCCACCCCCGCCGGGTCCCCCGCCGCCATGGATGTCTAAACGGCCGGCCGGTATCAAGGCCTTTCTGCAGAACTTTAAAACCTACGATCTGGACCGCACACGGCTAGCTGGCTTTACAGGACCGGTTCTCTTCGTCCTCGGCGGTCTCAGCAATCCTGACGATTACGGCGAAATTGCTGAACGGCTGGCCACGGTCTTCCCCGACTTCCGCCTCGAGGTGTTTGCGGAGCGCCATCACTTCGATCCCCCGCACCGGATCGAGCCGGACCGCCTGGCACGGCTGCTCGGTGAGCATTGGAGCCAAGCCGCAAGGTAACGGATCCAGATACGGGCTCTCAGCTGCAGTCGACAAATTGAGCGGCCAACATCCCGGGCGAGCAAGCCAGCAAACCCTTGAACAACGGGGTTGTAGAATGGCGGGCATCACAGCGTCCGTCAGGCCAGGCCAACTGCTCTACGCTTGAGAAGAGTTCCGGGCTCAGCCGGATCGCCTGCGCACGAACGGACGGCGTGATCTGGGAAGGTATTTTTCGTTTCCGCCGAAGCTGGGGAGCATAAGGGATTGTCTGGGGCTAACGAAGTTACTGCCGCGCCGCGTACTCGCTGCCAACCCACAGCACTTGGTACTTCCTTTGCCGCGGCCGAAACAGCCTGCGGAGCCACGCGAGATTTGCGCACCGCAGGACGGCTCGGTCACTAGGAGGCCACATGTCTTTTTCGAAGCACTTCCGGGGATCCCTCGGCGCGGTTCTGTCAGCCGCGGCCGCGGTCATGCTGGCGGCGCCGCCTGCCCTTGCGTTCCCCGCCACCGCGGCCGCTGTTCCGCCGTCGTCCCCACCAGCGAGCGGCAGCAGGCCGTCCGCCATTTCCCTAACGGGGGACGCCGGCCGGTATCTGGTCAGTTTCTCCATGGGCGCCGACGTAGACCACGAGGCCGGCTCCCTTCGGTCGCAGGGTGTGCGTGTAGGCAGGACATTCTCCGCAGCGTTACGGGGAGCGGCGATCACCGCCACCAAAGCACAGGCAGCCGCCTTGGCTCATTCACCACGGATTTCCCTGATCGAGCCGGATTCGCCCATTACGGTTTCTGACACCCAGCAGTCCCCACCCTGGGGCCTGGACCGAATCGACCAACGCGCGCTCCCGCTCTCCGGCACGTTCACACCGCCAGCAACGGGAGCAGGCGTCCGTGCCTACGTCATCGATACCGGCGTCCTGGCCGAAAACACGGATTTTGGCGGCCGAGTGGACGCGGGCTGGACTGCCATCGCTGACGGCAAGGGCAGCAGCGACTGCAACGGCCACGGCACCCACGTGGCTGGAATCATCGCCGGTAAGACCTACGGGGTTGCGAAATCTGCGACCGTGGTTCCGGTCCGGGCGATCGGCTGCGATGGTTCGGGATACCAATCCGACGTCATCGCAGGGCTTGATTGGATAGCGTCCCAGCATGCCGCCGGCACGCCCGCCGTGGCCAACCTCAGCATTGGGGGGCCCGCAAGCGCGACGCTGGACGACGCGATCCGGGGGATCATAAACGACGGCGTCACAGCCGTGGTCGCTGCCGGAAACTCCACCGTGGACGCCTGCACGTCCTCCCCGGCACGGGTCCCCGAGGCGTTGACCGTCGCCGCCAGCGATTCCTCCGACCGGCAGGCGTCGTTCTCGAACTTTGGGCCCTGCGTTGACCTGTACGCGCCGGGGGTTGGCATCCAGTCCGACTGGGATACCTCCAACACGTCGGTGGCCACCCTGAGTGGGACCTCCATGGCATCTCCGCACGTTGCGGGTGCTGCTGCGCTTGTGTTGTCCAGGAACCCGAAGTGGACGCCGGCGGCAGTAACAGCGGAGTTGGCCTCCGCGGCCACCCCGGGTGTCATCTCGAATGCGTCAGCGGGCACCCCCAACCGCTTGCTCTTCACGGGACCGGCTCCGTCCCCGGTTGCAAGGGATTTCACCAGTGACGGCAACGCAGACCTGCTGGCACAGGACGGCAACGGAACGCTGTGGACTTACCCCGGCCAGGGCAACGGCCTGTTCGGCTCGCGCATCAACGTCGGCCCCGGCTGGAACGTCATGACCGCCATCAGCGCAGCCGGAGACCTCACCGGCGACGGCAAACCCGACCTCGTCGCCCGCGACACCAACGGAACGCTGTGGACTTACCCCGGCCAGGGCAACGGCCTGTTCGGCTCGCGCATCAACGTCGGCCCCGGCTGGAACGTCATGACCGCCATCAGCGCAGCCGGAGACCTCACCGGCGACGGCAAACCCGACCTCGTCGCCCGCGATACCGACGGCACGCTGTGGACCTACCCCGGCATGGGCAACGGCCTGTTCGGCTCGCGCATCAACGTCGGCCCCGGCTGGAACGTCATGACCGCCATCAGCGCAGCCGGAGACCTCACCGGCGACGGCAAACCCGACCTCGTCGCCCGCGACACCGACGGCACCTTGTGGACATACCCCGGCCAGGGCAACGGCCTGTTCGGCTCGCGCATCAACGTCGGCCCGGGCTGGAACGTCATGACCGCCATCAGCGCAGCCGGAGACCTCACCGGCGACGGCAAACCCGACCTCGTCGCCCGCGATACCGACGGCACCCTGTGGACCTACCCCGGCCTGGGCAACGGCCTGTTCGGCTCGCGCATCAACGTCGGCCCGGGCTGGAACGTCATGACCGCCATCAGCTGACGTCCTGTCCTGCGCTGTTGGAGTTGTTGTGCGTGTGGGGTCAATAGTCCGCAAGCCGTCGACCGATTCAACCGATACATCGGCAGCGACCCGGCCCCTCCATTAGCCGGGGCACACCGCGGTCTCTCGGGCCTGGATCGGCCGCCCCCGCGCGTCAGTAAACGGAGCGTGAAGGTATGGCCAACAGGAACCGCTGGGACGATCTTTGGCCAAAGCCGGCGTCCCCGGCTCTATACGGTGGACGCATGAAATCTTCCCTCACGCACCGCAGTGCACTGACCGGCGGGCTGATCCTCGCCGTCTGTTCAGCACTCCTCAGTCCTGTTGGCTCGGCCCAGGCCGACGACGGGCAGACGAGCAACGCCGGATCCGATCAGGGCGCACGCCTCGATCTGGGGGCTGCCGATCTGCCGGAAAAACGAACTGTGAGCACTTTGGCTCCGGGCGTCACTTTAACCAAGATCAGCCGCGGCGAAGCAGACGCCTCCCTCTTCTGGACGGCCGAGGTGGCCATTCCCTCCGATTCGCCGGATCCGGACGCACCGGCCTCGGCCCTCACCAGCCAGGCCACTGCCCAGCGGACCGCGGACAAGCTCATAGCTGCGGGCGTGGACGCCCGCGTGGAGCACGTTCAGTCCCCGCAGCTCTCTGATGCCGGAGGCGACCTGGGTTTCCGGGTCCGCGCCGGCCACCTCACCACAAAGGCCGACGGGGCCTCCGTCGTCTCGAAGATCAAGGAGGCCGGGTTCGCCGCCTCCGTGATCTACACAGGCTGGGACGGGGACACAGACACCAGTGCGAAAACCCGCGGGCCTTGGAACCTCGAAGTAATCACCATCGACCCCAAGACTTACGAAGGCCAGCTTGCCGCCTCCTTCGGGCCGGACCTGGAAAAGCGCGAGACAACCAGCCAGCTGGCTGCCGACGCGCACGCCATCGCCGGGGTCAATGCCGGATTCTTCGTCTTCGACCCGAAGGCCGGAGCAGAAGGCGATCCGGCCGGCGTCGGAGTCTACGGAGGGAAGACGCTCAGCGAACCCGTTGCAGACCGCCCCGCCCTGGTCGTTGACGGGAAAAAGAACACCACCAGCATCGAGCGACTGACCTGGGCCGGGTCATTGTCTTCCGCTTCCGGCGAGATGCCCCTGGACGGAATCGACCGCGTCCCGGGCCTGATTCGGAACTGCGGTGGAGCGAACGATCTGCCGACACCTCTCGCGCTGCACGACGTCACCTGCACGAACCCCAACGAGGTCGTCACGTTCACCCCGGAATTCGGGCCCTCTACGCCCGCGGGCCCCGGGCTCGAGGTCGCCGTGGACAGCCATGACACCGTTACGGCCGTGTCCGAGACCCGCGGCGAAGCCGTGCCTGCCGGCGGGCACACGGTCCAGGCCACCGGAGACGATGTCGCGAAACTCCGGGCGCTTGCCCCGGTCGGCGCCAAGCTCAAAATTAGCACGGGGCTCCTCGGCCAAGGAGGCAAGGCCTTGCACACGGACAAGGCAACGAGCATTGTCAACGGCGGCCCGCTCCTCGTCAAAGACGGCCAGGAAGACGTCACCGTCAAGAAAGACGGCATGATCCACCCCAACGACGGGAACAGCTTCTACTACGGGTGGGTCCACAAACGGAACCCCCGGACCTTCGCGGGTACCGATGCGCAGGGCAAAACCATGCTGGTCACCGCCGACGGACGGTCGACCAACGCACTGGGCCTGAGCCTTAAAGAAGAAGCCGACGTCGCCAGGTCCCTGGGCATGGTCCAGGCCATAAACCTTGACGGCGGCGGATCCACGACAGCAGTTGCCGGCGGAACGGTCCTGAACAATCCGTCCGGCGGCGCGGAACGGCCCGTGGGGGACGCGCTCTTGGTGCTCCCCAACCGCAAAGATAACCAGCAAGACGCAACGAAATAGAGCCACACCATGCAATGGTGAACGACTGCAGGATTCACTTCCCTGAATTCAGCGCACAGCCTGGCGGCTGCGTGGTGGAGATTACGGAACGGCAGCGCGGCCAGGCGGCAGAAGCGGCCGTCCGGATGTTTTCAGGGCCGAGCTCATCATTCTTCGCCAGTGTCCAAGGCCTCGAGGTGTTTGGCCATCGCCTCACAGGCCAGATTCCACCGTGCTGCGAGGGCCTGGCGGCTTAAGGGCTCGAACACGCTATTGAGCACCTTCTCAAGTGCATCGTACGCGGCGTCCCGTACCCGTTCCTGCGCCGCCGGGCTGTAATAGTTCATGCCGGTGATTCGAGACAGGGTCCTGCAAGGATGGCGCCGTACCAGGTAAGGGAGTGAACGCTTGTCCCATGGACAGTTGATGGACCTAAATCCGCTGGAGACTCCCCGGCGGATTGGCCACGGCGATTAGAGGAACGACGTCCCCTGCGCCGGTCCGCGGACGGTCTGGCCCCGAATAACTGCCGAGAGATGCGTTAACCTCAACTCTGGAAGGTGTGGTTATGGGAACCATGATCCGCGTGTTAAGGCGCAGCAGACGGCCGAGGGCGGTGTTGGCGGTGTCCGCGACTTTGTCAATGCTGGTGCTGGCCGGATGCGCGGCCGGCACTTCAGTTCCTCCGGTCGTGACGACTGCCGCGGCGCCCACGGGGAACCGATCCGGGCCCCCCTCCTCCCCTGCCGAAGTTTCGGCTGCCGCCGATGGATCGCCGTCAGCGGAGGCGAAGATGGTGTGCGGGGATGAGACCCGGACCAATATCTCCCGGATACTGTCGTTGCCCGATGCGCCCGTGACCACCGATTCGTGGGCAGGGAAGCTCTACACGTGTACCTACGCCCTGCCCGCCGGCCCGCTGGTGCTTTCGGTTAAGGAAACCGCCGATCCCGTCGCCGCACGCGCACACTTTGACAGTTTGAAGCAGGGCCTGTCCCCCGCCCGACCCATCGAGGGGATGGCAAATTTGGGCTTACCGGCTTTTGAGACCATGGCTGGTTCCGTGGCTTTCGTCAAAGACAGCTTCGTCCTGACCGTGGACGCGACGGCCTTGCCGGCAACCCTCGGCCCGCACAACGTCTCACGCAATGCCTTTGCTTATGAGACAGCGACCGCAATTCTGGCTTGCTGGTCGGAATAACCGCCTGTTAGGTCGGGACCCGTCCCGGCGACGCGAGTGCGGACCGCGAACGCTCCAGAGCCGAGCCAATTGGGCAGGCGCTTGACCGTCCACCTCCGGACGCCCGAAAAGAGTCTTTTCAAAGAACCAATCCGTGACGTGGAGCACAACGAACAGTAAGTGTCACCATGGGCGTGCCCATCAGGGGAACGGCCCGTAGTCATCGGAGGAAACAGCCATGAAGAAGTCCGCTTTCCTGATCGCCCCGGCCCTGGCCTTGGGCGCACTCGCTCTCTCCACCAGCCCGGCCCTCGCGGCAGACGCCACGACCTACCAGGCAAATCTTGCCGCAATCAACGGCAGCAACGCCTCTGGCACGGTGATGGTCACCGTCAACGGCAACCAGGCCACCGTCACCGAAAAAGTCTCCGGACTCGCCGCCACCTTTAGTGGCAAGCCATACCCACATGTCCAGCACATCCATATCGGCGCCAAAGGCACCTGCCCGGACATGTCCGCCGACACTAACAAGGACGGCGTGATCAGCACCACCGAGGGCGGCCCCTCCTACGGTGCGATCGGTGCGACCCTGTCCACCAGCGGCGACACCAGCCCGGCTGCCGGCACCGACCTGGCCGTGGCGGGAATGGGTTCCAGCTACACGTACTCACGGACCTTCGCCCTGGATGCGAAGACAGCTGACTCCCTCAAGGCCGGCACCGCCGTCGTCGTCGTCCACGGGCTGGACCCGGCCACGCTGTCCGCCGCGGCCCAGAAGGAGCCCAGCGACCTTGTCCCCTCCCTGCCCCTGGCCGCCACCTCCCCGGCTCTGTGCGGGACACTGACCGCAATGCCGGCCGGTGCCCCGGGAACCGGCATCACCACCCCGGCACCGTCCGGCCCGAACCTGGGTCTGCTGGCCGCCGGCGGCGGTCTCGTCCTTGCAGCCGGCGGAGCCTACGCCGCCCGCCGCAAGATGAACACCACCGCCTAAGAGGCGCAGGAACGAAAAAGACGCAGGAACCTGATGCGACTTAACACCAGCAGCCGCCGCGGACGCATCATCGCGTCCGCGGCGGCCGCCGTGCTGCTCGCCGGCGGCATCGCCACCATAGGGCTCGGCCTCCACGCCGAACCCCCGCCATCCGGCGCCTCAGACCCTGCGTCCGTCGGAGCCCCCACAGCCCCGGCAGCCGGCCCGCCGGCGTCCCCGGATGCCACGGTGGTGAGACCGCCAACGGAACCTCCGGCGGCACCACAGCCGCGAGCGCCGGACGCGGCGCTGCCCGCGTCCATACCGGTGAGCGTTCAGGTTCCTTCCATCGGGGTCAGCTCTCCGCTGCTCCAACTGGGCAAACAGGCCAACGGTGAAGTCGACACCCCACCCGGAGAACCCGGCTCCCCCGCAGGCTGGTACAAGGACTCCCCCTCCCCCGGCCAGAACGGCTCCGCCATCATCCTCGGCCACGTGAACTCCACGAAGAACCCGATCGGAGTGTTCTACCGACTTCACGACCTCACCCCTGGCCAGCCCATCACGGTCACCCGAACAGACCACACCGCCGCGGTGTTCACCGTCGACAAAGTCGAGGTTTACCACAAGGCAGACTTCCCGACCGTGGAGGTCTACCAGAACGCCGACCGGCCCGAGATCCGTCTGATCACCTGCGGCGGCTACGACCCTGCCACAGGCCAATACCTGGACAACACCGTCGTTTACGCCCACCTCACGTCCACACACCCCGCCTAGGCCGCCGCCTGCCCGTCCCGGTCCCAGTCCCGGCAGGGCCGCCCAATTCCACGGAGGAAACCCCATGAGAGCAAACCGCCGCAGCCTCACACTCCGATTCGCATTACTTGCGGGAGGCACCCTACTGGCCGTCAGCGCCTGCGGGGCCACCGTCACCGGCGCTGGATCGTCCCCGGCCGCAACCTCTCAGGCGGCATCAACCGCGTCCGACGGGGCGCCGGCGCCGGGCGTGGATGCGGGTATGACCGCATCATCCATGGGTACCGGATCCGCCGGGGCCACGACCGCAGCCACGATCCACATCAAATCTTTCGCCTACTCCGGCCCAGACAGCGTTCCTGCCGGGTCAACTGTGACAGTGATGAACATGGACACCGAGGCGCACACCCTGACCGCCGACGACGGCTCGTTTGAGGCAGTCGTCAAAGCCGGCACGAGCGTCACTTTCACCGCCCCCTCAAAACCAGGCGTCTTCGCCTACCACTGCACCTTCCACTCCAACATGCACGGGACACTGACCGTCAAATGACCGGAACGGGGTGTCTCCGAGCCACCTTTGATCCCGGGACGACCCATACCCGCAAGTCGATCCTGCTTCGGCACGCCTGACATGCGGATTCAAGCGGTCATTGCAACGGCCTCGGCCCCTCCCACCCCCAGCCGGGGGTTGACCGATCAAAGCAGCAGGCGCCAGCCGGCCCGGGACGGATGCTTTCCGGTGGACGTTCCCCGTCACTGAAGTGCCCCCAGGGCCGCGGGAAGTTCCGTCAGTGATGTGACGGTCAAGTCTGGAGCCTCAAAGTAGCCCGGATAGCTGCTCCCGATCCTGTTCAGCCACGCTGTGCGCAGCCCGGCACCGGCGGCCCCGTGGATGTCCCACGGATGCACCGCCACCAGAAGCATGCTGGCCGCGGCCGTGCCGGAAGCGGCGGCGGCATATTCGTAGGAGGCCCGGGAGGGCTTCCACGCGGGCGCATCCTCGACCGAAAGCAGCGACTCAAACTCCTCCCGGATCCCGGCGTCGCTGAACAGCTTTTCGGCGATCCGGGCGGAACCGTTGCTGAGCGTTATCAGGCGGAACCCTGCAGCCCCGAGGGATCTAATGCCCTCTGGGACATCCGGATGTACCCCAAGGCCGTTCATGCCGCCCATCACATGGTCGACCGCCTCAGCGAGAGTGCGGTTGAGCTCAACCCCAGTCAGGAGTCCCTGAAGCACGTCGGCCCCGATGGCCGAGAATGATCCGTTCTCCCCGCTGGCCGCCAGTGCGAAGCCGTCACGCAACAACGTCGCGAACCAGAGTTTAGCCAGCTCAACCGGCGCCCCAACCTCGCTGAAGCGTTCCCCCATGGGCGACATATCCGAGAGGGTTTCGTTCACATCAAAGACAATGACTGAGATGGGGGCGGTCATGTGGTTCTCCTTGTGGTCGCGTGCGGTTCATCACTGCAAGTCTGTCGCCTTCTGGAGAAACACGAAACCACCGGCGGCGGCAGACCGATTTCCCGGAAGGCTGCCTTCCTCGAAGAGTTTGAGGCATACAGGAATTACCTGGCGCGTACCTGTTCGGGCTTTACCTCCCCTCAGAAGTCGCTGCGACGTGGCCCCTGAGCGCACCTTGCGGCCCGACGCTCGCTGTGTCATTCGCTCACAGTGTCCGCGTGCCGGTGGGCGACCCTCCACTCGCCACCCTCACGCCGGTACACCTGGGTCGCGCGCAGAGTGTACGTACGTGGCTTACCGTCGACCGAGACGGAGGAATGTTCCAAACCAGCCGTGAAGGCCATATCTCCCACTACATCGAAAACCACAAGCTCGAACTCGTAGGATGTGCACTCGGAGAAGCTTGCTTCAAGAAAATCGAGCACATCCTCAACTTCATGCTGCCCGTTCGCATTTCGCCATGCTCCCAAAATGCTGACCGGCTCGTTCCGGGACCATATTGCGCGGCGCGGGCCCGCATCGCCATTGTGAAGTGCTAGCTCTGCCTGATACAGCGTCGTCTTCACCCACGTGAGGAAGTCATCTCGGGCAGTCATTCCGTCAGCGTACTCGGCCGCCGCAACCACATCAATGATGCGTTTTGACTCCTGGGAAATTGAATCCGGCGGCAACTCCACCTCGGCGGAGAGCAGCAAAAGCGCTAAGCCGCCAGGGCGGCTATCGCAATGAGTCTGGGAGGTCAGGCACAGACGTGGATGCGGACCTCAATCACGTTAGGTCGTGGAATAACTTCTGCTTCCCCCAGAACGGGACGTTGCGCAGCGAACCTCGACACTCCGGATTCGTCTCGGAACACGAGCCGGGACGAGCCGGCCACGTTTGCATGGTCCCGGCCCGCGTTCCGGCCCTCGAACTCCCAAAACCCGGTGAAGTCCGAATGCCCGCTAGAAGTACTGCCCCGGCAGGTCAGTGAGGCGGCTGATAGGCGGGTGGCCTCCGAGAGCGGTGTGGGGCCTGGCGAGGCCTCAGCTTATTGGCCGCGGTTCGTGGTGCCGTCCTGGCCAGATTCGGTGGGGGTGCGGCAGCAGGGAGGGATCGTCCGTGGCCGCGAGAACAATTCCGGGATAGTCGGTGAGAATGTCCCGGAGGGCGGTCATGCCGTTCGCGTCCAGGTCGGCGTCGACATGGTTAAGCAACAGCAGGGGCGGGTTACCAAGGGTTGCGCGTGCAAGGTGCACCTTCGCCCGTTCCGGCGTGCTGAGCGGTTCGCCGCCGCGTCGGAGCATGGTCAGCGCGCCCTTGGGCAGCCGGGCTATCGTCTCGCCCAGTCCGGCCCGATCGATGACCGTCTCGAACTGGGCATCGTCCGCGTCCGGACAGCGGTAGCGGACTGCACGGCGGAGCTGGCCCCGTTCGAGCGCCAAGCCCCGGGCAGCGTACCCAAGGCACTGGCGGCGCTCGGCGGGACTCATCGCGAACACGTTCTTGCCATTGAGAATGACGCGGGCGGCGGGGTGGGCTCCTAGAAGGGCATGAAATATCTCCTCCACGTAAGTGTGGTCGGCTGCGTGAAGGAGGATGGTTTCTCCCGGGCCGGCGGCGAGCTCGGGCACCGGGGTTCCACCGATGTCCAGGCCGGCGACGACGAGGCCGATCGAGTTGGCGGAGACGGCACCCTCGGTGTTGCCCGCGACACGGCGGCCGAGCGCGGGAGCGATGCTCCCGCAGGCGGCCCGGTAGCTCTGCCGGTACTCGACGATGCGCCCCAAATCGTGGACGGGGCCGGCGATCATGCTCACCACCGTCAGGGCCGCGGCGACGAGTCCCGCGTCCATCCCGGTGAAGGCGCCGGTGGCGGCCACCGCCACGGCGGTGGCTGAAGCCGCGCCGATCGCGCTACCCCGCAGAGAACCCGCGAGGGTGGCCCGCTCGATGGCCGCGGCCGCGACCTCCCGGCCCAGCCTGTCGACCCGGCCGAGTTCGCGTTCCTCCCCACCGGCGGACCTGACGGCTGTAGCGGCATTGACCGTGTCCGTGATCTGCCCTGCCAGGCGTCCGCGCGCCTTTCGGAGCGCCCGCGCCCTGTCGAACGTGGGCCGGGAGATGAGGGCCAGGAGTGCGACCCCGCCGAGCAGCGGCCCAATGACGGCCAGGGCCAGGGGAGGTGCCATAAGCCAGAGGGCTGCGGTGAGTGCGAGGATCAAAGGCACCCCGGAGACTGCTCCAGCGATGCCGTGGGTGACCCAGTTCCGGACGCTGTTGAGGTCGTTGCTCGTCCTGGCGATAGTGATCCCCAGGGAAGGGCTGCGTCCAGGGGCCAGAGCACCGCGGATGAGTTCCTTGCGTATCTCGTGAACGTAGTCCTGCCCGAGCCGCTCGGCCAGGCGCCGCTCAAGCACCCGCAGCCCGGAAGTCCCGACAACTAGACTCAGCAGCCCTCCTACCAGAAGGATTCCGCCGGTCTGGTCATGTTCATGGGAAAGCAGGGAGACCAGCCGCGCTGTTCCGGCCGACAGGAGCGCGACGGTCGCGCTGATGCCCACCAGGGCGGCGAGGAGGCCGCGGCGCCCGGCAACGACAAACCTCGGGAGGGCCTGTTCTCCGGTCTGCGCTTGCCGGCCATTCACCGGGGCGACGGGGCGAGGAACCGCATGGCGGTCTCGGCCCGGGCTAGCTCGTAGGTGCCCAGCACAGGCACGTCGAGCTCGGCGGCGGCCTCCGAGGCGGCCAGCGGAGATACGGTAAGCATGCCGGACACCGCGGCCGGGGAATGGCCGGCGGATCGAAGCAGGGCCACCCCGGCGGAGGCCCCCAGCGCGTCAGCGGCGGCGAACAGGACGCTGTCCACCAGGGTGTGCAGGACCTCGGTGTTCAGCAGGTGCCGGGTTTCGCCCTGGTAGACACCGTCCGCGATCTCGACCACTATCACCTCCGGGTCCGACTCGGCCAGGGCGTTCACCATGCTCATCGCGAGGCTGCCCAGTTCAGCCGTCTCAAGCCGAAAGGTGGTGGGATAGCCGTAGTCGGTAAAATCCAGGACCTTCACCGCCCCCGCGTCGTGGAAGAGGCGGGGGTCCCCTCCGGCCCCCGTGCCGGTGATCTTCCCGGCAGCCACACGCAGCCCGGCACTGGTCAGGCCCCGGATCAGGCACGCCGCTGCGGTGGACTTGCCCGAGTTCATCGAAGTACCGAGCACGGCGACGACGTGGGGCCGGACGCGGCGAGACGCATCCGGATCGAGGGAGCAGGGCGCGAACTGCTTGAGATTCAACCGGCCACGGCTGTCGGCGAGCAGCCCGACCGGGGCCAGCTGCGTCGGGCTCCCCACGGCCCCGTGCCTCATCGTGACCTTCCCTGCCAGACCGCCCGCGGCTATGAGGTGGCAAGGCGCGAGATCGCCCGGAACCTCAGCCAGGACCTGGTCCGGAGCATACCGGTTGGCATAGGCCACAAGTACCTCGTCTCCGACGAAGAGCGTCTGCCGTCGCGATGCGGGGCTCTCCAACCGCGGGAGCTGGCCAATACGCTCCACCCGGGCCAACACGATGTCCCCGGCAGCTGGGATAAGGTCGGGGCCCGTAAGCAGCCGGAATCCAGACGAATCAACCTCCAGCGCATCCGCCAGGAAGCGTGTCGTGTAGGCCTTCTTGGCGGCCACCAGCCGCTGCTCGACACTGTTCTTCTCAGCCCTTTCCTGCGAGTCGGCAGCGGGGATGATCGTAGGAATGCTCACAGCAGGGCCTTTCCAAGTCCTAGTAAATATGGGGTGCGTCCCGGATCAGAGATCAGGGGAAAGCGGATCGTCCTATGACCGGCTTCCAAGGGGAAGCGTATTTCGACAGCGCTCAACAAGGCCTAAAACCGAGCCAATCCTGCGCAAGTATTCGCACCAAACTGGGATTACCCCACAGCAGCAGAGGAAAAGTCTCATGCACGCCTACACGTTCAGACCCGCAAGCGTCTCGACGACTGACGTGGCCAGTCCGGAAAGCTCGGCGGGACGGTGCCCGAGCAGGCGGCACGCGGAAATAATGTCCTAGTGACCAAACCAGGCAAGCGGCTGCATTCGATCAAGCTCAAGCTCAGCGCCTTGCAGCGATATGTATTAGGCAAGAACAGGTCCCCCTGGCCAAGGAGCTCGACTTGTCGTCACCACACGCCCAATGTGCGACTTCAGCGACGAGCATGCTACGGAAGCGCCAAATATTGAAGGAACGAAACCATCGCAAATGGGCCTCGGACCACACTGGCCGCCGGGTTAGGCTGCAAGGGGAATGACGACTTTTATTTCGCGTTGGGGATCCGGTACGAACCTTCTGATAAAAGCGGATAGTCGAAGTGGCTCGCTGACCTTTGAAAGCTCTGGAGCCTAGTGGAGGAAGGTGGCGTGCGTGGCACCGAAAATGACGGCGTCGATGAGCGCAGCAGAAGCCAGTGGCGTAATCCATCCGGGCTTTGGCTCGCCCTTGACCCGGAAACGCAGAACACCGAAGGAGAGGACCACTGCTGAGGTCAGGAGGACGAGATAGAGCGCCCACAGCAGGGGACTCCCGGACGAGACAGTCATGGTGCCATAAACGACAGCCCCCGCCATGAAGATAAAGACTTGAATGACACCCGGAATTACCCTGGGGAGATCCATATTGTTGTGCCGCGCGGTCATAGTGTCAGGTCCTTGAGCTGGAGGCGCTTCGGGGGTCGGTGCCGAAAGGAATGCCGACCACCGGTTCCGCCGGCCAAATTAGCCAGGACAGTCCCAAATGACGACCGCGCTCCAATATAGCTTCGTTCGGAATATGGTCCATGTCTAGATGAGGCGGGAGTTAATGGTGGCAGCTGGCTCCGTCATCCCTTTCACTTGCTGTGGGATCATCGGAAGCGGCATACGGCTCCGGCCGGGCAGAACAGAACCGTGAACCAGGCAAGGGCGGATCGGAGAAGACGAGTCATCGGACGTGCGCTGGCGGAAGATTGGTGACCTGCCACCGATGGACCAGCGCTTCGTGGACATGATCCATGTCGCAAGCACGGGCACACCGGGCGTGCTAATGGGTACGGAACGCCGACGACTGAACTAACCGACCGGCTCCGGTCCCTTCCCGGACGCTGTAGATGAGGTTCTCCGGCATGGACAAACGATGCGTCGCACGGTTCTGGCCTCGAACACTGCCAGTCATTCCTTGGACTGCAAGATTCTGGCAGCGTCCTTGCGACCAGGCAACCCTCCGCAAAAAGCGAATGGCCGCTGAGAACACGTGTTCTCAGCGGCCATCGCAAAAGGTTTCAGGGAGGTCAGGACCTACACGTTGAAGCGGAACTCAACCACGTCGCCGTCGGCCATAACGTATTCCTTGCCTTCGATCCGGACCTTGCCGCGGGCCTTTGCCTCGGCCATGGAGCCGGCCTCGATCAGGTCGTCGAAGGAGACCACCTCGGCCTTGATGAAGCCGCGCTGGAAGTCGGAGTGGATGACCCCGGCGGCCTGGGGAGCCGTGTCGCCCTGGTGGATGGTCCAGGCGCGGGTTTCCTTGGGACCGGCGGTCAGGTAGGTCTGCAGCCCCAACGTGTGGAACCCGACCCGGGCCAGCTGGTCGAGGCCGGACTCGTCCTGGCCGTTCATCTCCAGCATTTCGCGCGCCTCGTCCTCGTCCAGATCAACAAGGTCCGACTCGAGCTTGGCGTCAAGGAAAATCGCGTCCGCCGGGGCCACCATGGCACGCAGTTCCTCCTGCTTCTCCGGGCTGCCCAGGATTCCCTCGTCCGCATTGAAGACGTAGATCACGGGTTTGGCGGTCAGGAGGCCGAGCTCCTTGAGGTGCTCCATTTCCAGCTTGTCGCTCTTGGCCGAGGAGAAGATGGTGTCGCCGCGCTCCAGCACAACCTGCGCGGCCTTGATGGCAGCCAGCTCCGCCGCTTCCCGCTTCTTGATCTTGACTTCTTTTTCGATCCGGGGAATGGCGTTCTCGATGGTCTGCAGGTCGGCCAGGATCAGCTCGGTGTTGATGATCTCCATATCCGAACGGGGATCCACCTTGCCGTCGACGTGGATGACGTCGGGGTCGTCGAACACGCGGATGACCTGCGCGATGGCCTGGGCCTCACGGATGTTGGCGAGGAACTTGTTGCCCAGGCCCTCGCCCTCCGAAGCACCCTTGACAATCCCGGCGATGTCCACGAAGGACACCGGAGCGGGCAGCAGCCGCTGCGAGCCGAAGATCTCGGCCAACTTGGCGAGCCGCGGATCGGGCAGGTTCACGACGCCGACGTTCGGCTCGATCGTGGCGAACGGGTAGTTCGCCGCGAGCACCTGGTTGCGGGTCAGTGCGTTGAAAAGAGTTGATTTGCCGACGTTGGGCAGTCCGACGATGCCAATAGTAAGAGCCACGAGTATTGATTCTACCGGTAAACGGCCCTGGCCCCTGCGGCGGCGGGCCCGGTCCGCCGTCGGCGCTCCGAGGCGCCCGTCCGGTGCGCCACCGGCAAAACTGTCAGAGCCGCGTGCCAGAGTGAAGACATGGACGCTTTCGCACTTATTCTTGCCCTGCTGATGCTGCTGATCGGCGCCGTGGCCGGTGCCGCCTTCACCTTTGTGGTCTCACGCCGCCGGAGTTCGGCCCTCGAAGAGGACTTCGACGGCGTTTCCGCGCGCCTGGCCGAGGTCAGTGCCCAGTTCGCCGCCGCCGACGCCGAACGCCGCCTGCTCGCGGCACAGAACCGGGAGCTGGGCGACGCCCGGACCCAGGATGGCAGCGTGCTGCGCGCGCTGGCCCCCGTGGCCGAAAAACTCACCGCGGTCCAGCAACAGGTCTCGCTGCTGGAGCGGGACCGGCTGGAACAGTACGGCCAGCTGGCCCAGCAGCTGCAGGAAGCCAGGCTCTCGGACGAGCAGCTGCTGCGGTCAACGCACGCGCTCGAATCGGCGCTGCGGTCCAACAGCGCGCGAGGCCAGTGGGGCGAAGTCCAGCTGCGCCGTGTGGTGGAGGCCGCAGGCATGCTGCGGCACGTCGACTTCCACGAGCAGCTGCACAGTTCCGGCTCCGACACCACCGTCCGGCCCGACCTCGTGGTGCAGCTCCCCGGCGACAAGCAGCTCGTGGTGGATGCCAAAGTGCCGCTGACGGCGTACCTCGAGGCACAGGAGCTGGGCTCCCCCGCCGGCGGCCGCGCCCCCGGGTCGGTTTCGCTGAACGGCCAGCAGGCGCTGCTGGCCACCCACGCGAAGGCGCTGAAAGCCCACGTTGATGCGCTGAGCAACAAGAAGTACTGGGACATTCCCGGCAACGCCCCGGAACTGGTGGTCTGCTTCCTGCCCGCCGAGTCGATCCTCGCGGCCGCACTGACAGCGGATCCGGCCCTGCTGGACTACGCCCTGTCCAGGAACGTCGTGCTTGCCTCGCCCGGGACGCTGCTGGCGGTCCTCAAGTCGGTGGCGTTCACCTGGCGGCAGGACGTGCTGACGGACAGCGCCCGGGAGCTCTTCGAACTGGCTCAGCAGCTCTACGAGCGGATGGGAACCCTGGGCGACAACGTCTCCAAGCTGGGCTCATCGCTGAAGACCTCGGTGGACCGCTACAACTCCCTGGTTGGCACGTTGGAGGCCCGGGTGCTCCCCACCGCGCGCAAGCTCAACGCCCTGGACGTGGCCAGCCTCGCGACGCCGGTCACGGTCGAGGCCACGCCGCGCTCAGTGGCCGCGCCCGAATTGCAGCAGGGCATCACCGCCGGGAACGCCGGCGTCGAACGTCCCGGCGTCGAACTTGCCGGCGATGAAGGTGACGGGGAGTCGGAAGAGTCGGCCGCCTAGGGCCGTTCGGCGGGGCGTGCTCCGCGGCCGCCCAGGGCGCGGGAGACATCCCCGGCCTGCTTCAGGGTGGCGCGGAGTTCCTTCGGCAGCGAGAACAGCAGGTCTTCCTCGGCCGTGACGACTTCCTCGACGGTGCCGTAGCCGTAGTCGGCCAGGAGCCGGAGCACGTCCTTCACCAGCACCTCGGGCACGGAGGCGCCCGAAGTCACGCCGACGGTGGCGACGCCCTCGAACCAGGATTCGTCCACCTCGTTGGCGAAATCCACCCGGTAGGAGGCCTTGGCCCCGTACTCCAGGGCAACTTCCACGAGGCGCACGGAGTTCGAGGAGTTGGCCGAACCAACCACAATCACGAGGTCTGCCTGCGGCGAGATTTTCTTGATGGCCACCTGGCGGTTCGTGGTCGCGTAGCAGATGTCGTCGCTGGGCGGGTCCTGCAGGGTGGGGAACCGCTCCTTGAGCAGGCGCACGGTTTCCATGGTTTCGTCCACGCTGAGGGTGGTCTGCGAGAGCCAAATGACCTTTTCCGGGTCGCGGACCGTCACCTTGTCCACCTCGTGCGGGCCGTTGATGATCTGGATGTGCTCGGGTGCCTCGCCGGCGGTCCCTTCGACTTCCTCGTGGCCGTCGTGGCCGATCAGCAGGATGTCGAAGTCGTCCTTGGCAAAGCGGACAGCTTCTTTGTGCACCTTGGTCACCAGCGGGCAGGTGGCGTCGATGGTCCGCAGGCCGCGGTCCTCGGCGGACTGCACAACCGCTGGCGAGACGCCGTGGGCCGAGAAGATCACCAGGGCCCCTTCGGGAACCTCATCGGTCTCGTCGACGAAGATCGCGCCCTTTTCCTCGAGGGAGCTCACCACGTGGACGTTGTGGACGATCTGCTTGCGGACGTAGACGGGCGGGCCGTAGTGCTCCAGCGCCTTTTCCACGGCAATCACGGCACGGTCGACGCCGGCACAGTAGCCGCGCGGCGCCGCCAGGAGCACCTTCTTCGCCCCGGTCACGGGGGCTGCCGCCAGCACTTCCTCCGGGGATCGCCGACGGCGCGGAACGGAGGGCATCGGGATGGATACAGCGGTGGAGGTCATGCCACAATGCTACCGGTGTTCGTTATTGCCCGGTGTTTGGGGCCCGGCGGTGCCCGGCTACCCGGAGCACGATCCCGGCGACCAGCAGAAACGCCCCCGCCACGAGTGCCACCACAATCCATTGTCCGAAGCCTGCCAGGGAGGCGGCCACGAACTCGCTTTTGAAAGTCTCGGCCACATCGTTGCCGCTGCGGGTCCCCAGAACCGCCTGGCCTGCAGCGTCCGCGCCGACCTTCCACACCGCGGCCAGGACGAGGGCGCCCAGGCCGGTTCCGGCCAGGACCGTCCACTTCCGCCGCGCGGCGACGAACGCCAGAATGAACGCGATGGCCGAGCCCACGGCCACGGCCGAGCCCATCGGCGCGTAGGCGGAAACCCGTTCGATCAGCTGGCGCTGGTTCGACTGGCCGATGCCGATCCGCACCGTCTCCGGCGCTTTCAACGGTACGGGCGAGGACTCCGAAACCCGCTTGACCACCAGCCCCACCAGCGGGGCGACGTCCAGGGTCAGGGAGGTGGCGCCGTCGACGTTCGGCGGTAGGGTGCGCGGATCGGCGAAGCTAAGCCGGTGGCTCCGGCGCAGCGTCTCGGCCCAGGCGTCGGAGTATCCGGGCATGGACGTCATCGACTGCGCGGCGTCCTCCAGAATCGGCTTCACCACATTGGCGAGGGCGTCCGGAAACTGGTCCCCGAAGCCGATGCCGCTCACGGCGGCGGTGGCCAGCCGCTTCTGGAAGGCCGGGTCCTTGCCGAGCGGTGCGGTGAGCGCCACGAACCCGTCCTCCTGGACGAGGTTGCGGTCCACCCACATGGCCGGGACGGCGGCGGCGGCCATGGCAAGGCCGATCAGCACGGCGATGGCCGAGACAAAAGTGCGCACGAAAATCTCCTGGAG
Source organism: Arthrobacter sp. SlRoot2-15 (assembly GCF_059739345.1). Taxonomy (NCBI): domain Bacteria; kingdom Bacillati; phylum Actinomycetota; class Actinomycetes; order Micrococcales; family Micrococcaceae; genus Arthrobacter; species Arthrobacter sp. SlRoot2-15. The sequence continues at coordinate 2,781,062 of NZ_AP046058.1, read as the reverse complement.
GGGTTGGGAGTAGTGCCATCCTACGGGGGCGTTTCGGCGAACCGGAAAGCGGTGGCTAAAACGTCCGGCCCTGCTGGTACAGCTATGGATAGAGTTGACGCAGATCCCGCCTCCATCAAAGGACCCCGCACCACATGCACGAGCACCCGGACCAGCAACTGCACCAGGCACACGCCGCCGGCGGTCACCGGCATGTCTGAGGAGACCGCCGCGGCGACCACCCTGCCGGCCACCGCGGCAGGTACCAGCCCGGACAATCCGTGGCCCCTGCAGTTGCTCTCGCAGAAGCTCAAGGGGTACATCGACCGGGCGCCCTCGGCCTGGGTGGAAGGCCAGGTCATCGAGCTCAACCGGCGCGGCACCAACGCCTACCTCACGCTGCGCGACATTGATGCGGAGATTTCCCTCCCCGCGTCGGTCTGGACCAATGTCCTGGACCGCCAGGCCACGCCCTTGGAGCGCGGCTCCCGCGTGGTGGCCCTGATCAAGGCCGAGTTCTGGCTGAAGACGGGCCGGCTGAACATGTCTGTCAAGGACATCCGGCCGGTGGGGCTCGGCGATCTGCTGGCCCGGATTGAACGGCTGCGCCAGGCCCTCGCGGCGGAGGGGCTCTTCGCCGACTCCCGCAAGAAGCGCCTGCCCCTGCTCCCCCACCGGATCGGCCTGATTACCGGGCGCGACTCCGATGCGAAGAAGGACGTCCTCCGCAACGCGGCGCTCCGCTGGCCCGCCGTCGAATTCGAAATCCGCGAGGTGGCCGTGCAGGGCAATACCGCCGTGGCCCAGGTCATCGGCGCCCTGCGGGAACTGGATGCCCTTCCCGAAGTCGACGTCATTGTCATCGCCCGCGGCGGCGGCGCCCTGGAGGACCTGCTCCCCTTCAGCAGCGAGGAACTCATCCGGGCCGTCGCGGATGCGGCCACGCCGGTGGTCAGCGCGATCGGCCACGAAGCGGACCGGCCCATCCTCGACGACGTCGCGGACCTGCGCGCCTCGACGCCCACCGACGCCGCGAAGCGGATCGTGCCCGACGTGACGGAGGAGCTGGCCCGGGTCCGGCAGGCCCGCGACCAGCTGCGCCGCGGCGTCACCCGCCTGGTGGAGCGGGAAACGGACCGGCTCGCGTCGCTTCGCTCCCGCCCGGTGCTGGCGGCCCCGGAGGGCATGGTCACCGCCCGGCACGACGACGTCGAACGGCTCAAGGGCCGGGCGCACGCGGCGATCAACACCGCCGTCGTGCGGGCGGCCGACCAGCTGGTCCACCTCAAGGCGCAGATCCGCGCCCTCTCGCCGCAAAAGACGCTCGACCGGGGCTATGCCGTCGTCCAGCTCGACGACGGCACCACCACCCCGGGAACCCGGCACGAGGTGGTACGGCACCCCGACCAGGCACCGGCGGGCACGGCGTTGGCCGTGCGGGTGGCCGGCGGCAGGTTCACGGCCCAGTCCACCGGCGGCCAGCAGCCCGCCGACGGCTGACCGGCCCCGGCAATCCAGACAAACCCGACGTCCCGCGTCCTGGCCCGCACAGGCCCACGCGTGAACCAGAAAAGGAGCACCACATGGCAACAGAGAACGCAGCAACCCCGGACACCGACCTTGACGCCCTGAGCTACGAAGAAGCGCGCGAACAGCTTGTGGGTGTGGTCGGCAAGCTGGAGGCCGGCGGCGCCAGCCTCGAGGAATCCCTTGCCCTCTGGGAACGCGGGGAAGCCCTCGCGAAGCGCTGCGAGCAGTGGCTCGAGGGTGCCCGCAAGCGGCTCGCCGCAGCCCGGGACCAGGCCGCCCAGGAAAACTGAGCGGAGCGCCGGTTAGGAGCGCCGCACCAGCTCCTGCTCCATCTCGACGTCGAGTTCCGGGACGGGCCACTCAAGCGCCATCCCTTCGAGTGCGTCCAGGAGCAGCTGCTGGACGGCAATCCGGGCGAACCACTTCTTGTTCGCCGGAACCACGTGCCAGGGCGCCAGCTCCGAGCTGGTCTGCTCAAACGCGGCCTGGTAGGCGTCCATGTAGTCCTCCCAGAAGGCCCTTTCCTTGAGGTCGTTCCCGCTGTATTTCCACCGTTTCGCGGGATCCTCGAGCCGGGCCAGCAGGCGTTCCTGCTGTTCGTCGCGGCTGATGTGCAGCATGACCTTGACGATTTTCGTTCCGGCGGCGGTTTGCCGGGCTTCGAACTCGTTGATGGCCCGGTAGCGGCGCTCGAGTTCCTCGGCGTCGGCCCAACGGTGCACCCGGTGGATCAGGACGTCCTCGTAGTGCGAGCGGTCGAAGACCCCCACCATGCCGGCCGCGGGAACTTCCTTTTCGATCCGCCAGAGGAAGTCGTAGGACTGCTCCTCGGGGGTGGGCGCCTTGAATGACTTCAACTGCACGCCCTGCGGGTTCATCTGGCCCATGACGTGGTTGACGATCCCGCCCTTGCCGGCGGTGTCCATCGCCTGCAGGACCAGCAGCACGCGCTTTTTCCCGCCGATCCGGGACTCCGCGAAGAGCTGCTCCTGGAGGTTGGTGAGCTTGCCGTCGAGTTCGCTGAGCAGCTTCTCACCTTCGGCCTTGTCGCCGGCGTAGCCCGGCGTGGAGCCGGGATCGACGTCGCCGAGCTTGAACTTCTTCCCTGCTTTCAGGGTGTCAGCCGGGTGTTCGTCGAAGTTCACGACATCTGCCATCAAAGCCTCTTTCCGGTTCGGGCAGCCCGCCCGCCGGACGTCCGTCCCGCAGCGCTGCTGTCCCGAATCCTAGTTGCCCTGGTACCGGCTCAGGAAGTCCGCCATGCGGTTGATCGCTTCTTCCAGGTCCTTGACGTTCGGCAGGGTCACCATCCGGAAGTGGTCCGGCCGGACCCAGTTGAAGGCGCGGCCGTGGGAGACCAGGATCTTCTGCTGGCGGAGCAGGTCCAGGACGAACTTCTCGTCATCGCGGATGTGGTAGACCTCGGGGTCCAGCTTCGGGAACAGATACATCGCGCCCCGGGCCTGCTGGGTGCTGACGCCCGGGATCGCGTTCAGCATGTCGTAGGCCTTGTTCCGCTGCTCCAGCAGCCGGCCGCCCGGCAGGATCAGGTCGTTGATGCTCTGGTAGCCGCCCAGGGCCGTCTGGATGGCGTGCTGCGCCGGCACGTTGGCGCACAGCCGCATATTGGCCAGCAGGTTGATGCCCTCGAGGTAGTCGGCGGCTTCCTTCTTGGGACCGGAGATGGCCATCCAGCCGGCCCGGTAGCCGCAGACCCGGTAGGCCTTGGACAGCCCGCTGAAGGTCAGGCAGAGCACGTCGTCGCCGGTGAGGCTGGCCATGTTCACGTGCACGGCGTCCTCGTAGAGGATCTTCTCGTAGATCTCGTCGGCGAACAGGACCAGGCCGTGCTTTTCGGCCAGCGCCACGATCTTCTTGAGCGTTTCCTCGGGGTAGACGGCACCGGTGGGATTGTTGGGGTTGATCACCACGATGCCCTTGGTGCGCGGCGTGATCTTCGCTTCGAGATCCTCGAGGTCGGGCTGCCAGCCGGATTCCTCGTCGCAGAGGTAGTGCACGGGCTTCCCGCCGGCCAGGGCCACCGAGGCCGTCCAGAGCGGGTAGTCCGGGGTGGGGATGAGGACCTCGTCGCCGTCGTCCAGCAGGGCCATCAGCGACATGGTGATGAGCTCGCTGACGCCGTTGCCGAGGTAGATGTCGTCGACGTGGATGTTCTGGATCCCGCGGGTCTGGTAGTACTGCGAGACGGCGGTGCGGGCGGAGAAGATGCCGCGGGAGTCGCTGTAGCCCTGGGCGTGCGGCAGGTGGCGGATCATGTCCACCAGGATCGCGTCCGGCGCTTCGAACCCGAACGGGGCCGGGTTTCCGATGTTCAGTTTGAGGATGCGGTGGCCCTCTGCCTCCATCTGCTGGGCGGCCTGAAGAATCGGTCCACGGATGTCGTAGAGGACATTATGAAGCTTGGTGGACTGCTTGAATTCTGCCATTCATCAAATATGCCATATGGCGGATGTACTTCCGTTGAGACTTGTCTCACAGCGGAAGCCCGCGTCATACGGCCGTCCCTCCGGCGGGATGGGGACACCACGACGGCGGCTGCCGGACCGGGCGATCCGGGTCCGGCGGCCGCCGTCGGATGGTCAGAAACTCCGGTCTACTTGACCAGGCCCTTGTCCTTGAGCCACGCTGCCGCGGCGTCCTTCGGGTTCTGCTTCTGGCTGCCGCCCACCGCGCGGTTGAGGTTGATCAGGTCCTCGGTAGTGAGCAGCTTGGAGACGGCGTTCAGGGCCTCCTTGGCCTTGTCCGTCATTTTGGCCTTGTTGTACAGCGGCAGGACCTGCTGGGCGATGAAGTTGTTCTTCGGGTCCTCCAGCACCACCAGGTCGTTGTCCGCGATGGCCGGGGTGGTGGTGTAGATGTCGGCCACCTGGACCTGGTCCGAGAGCAGGGCCTTGACGGTGACCGGGCCGCCGCCGTCGCTGAAGGGTTCGAGCTTCTTGGGCTCGCAGTTGTAGTTCTTCTTCAGGCCCGGCAGCCCGTAGGCGCGTTCGGCGAAGGTGGCCGGGGCGCCGACCACGATCTCGCTGCAGACCTTGGCCAGGTCCTCGATGGACTTCAGCTTGTACTTCTCCGCGGTGGCCTTGGTGACCACCATGGCGTCCTTGTCTTCGGCCTTGGCCGCATCCAGCACGGCGAGTCCGTCGGGGAGCTTGCCCGGCAGCGCCTTGGCGATGTCGGCGGCGGAGATCTCGGTGGCGGCCTTGTTGACGTGCAGCAGCAGGTTGCCGCTGTAGTCGGGGATCACGTCGACGGAGCCGTCCTGCACGGCCTTGAAGTAGACCTCACGCGAACCGATGTTCGGCTTAGTGCTGGCGGTGACGCCGGCGGCGTTGAGCGCCCCGGCGTAGAGCTCGGCGATGATCTGGCTCTCGGTGAAGTCGGCCGAACCGATCACGAGGGCGCCGCCGGCGCCGCCGGAAGAACCGCCGCTGGCAGGTGCCGACGACAGTGGGTTGGACGAGCCCCCGCACGCGGACAGGGCCAGGGCCAGGCCGACGCCGGCGGCCAAGCCGCCGAATGCGCGCCTGGCGAATGCAGGTTGGCGGTTTTCCTTCATGACGTACCTCCTTGAACAACAGCCTCCGCGGTCGCGGGGTCTGTGAGATGTACCGCGGCCTGCTGGCTGCGGTTCGGTTTGCGGGCGGCCCCGCGGGTGAGGAAGAGCCGCTGGAACAGGACAAGCACCAGGTCGACGGCGATCGCGAGCCCTGCGATGAGCAGCGAGCCGCCGAGCATCTGCGGGAAGTCGGAGAGTACGAGGCCGTCAAAAAGGTACCGGCCGAGGCCGCCCAGGTTGATGTAGGCGACGACGGACACCGTGGCGATAACCTGCAGGACGCCGGTGCGGAACCCGCCGAACATGACCGGCAGCGCGTTGGGGAACTCGGCGCGGAACAGCACCTGCAGCTCGGTCATCCCCATGGCCCGGGCGGCGTCCACCACGTTCCGGTCCACGCTGGAGATTCCCGCGTACGTCCCGGCCAGCAGCGGCGGAACGGTCAGGATCACGAGCGCCCAGACCGGGGGCATCAGCCCGATGCCGGCCAGCAGGACAAAGAGCGTCAGCAGCCCGAGGGTCGGCAGCGCGCGGAGGGCACCGGCAAGGGCCACCACGGCCACCCGGCCCCGGCCGGTGTGGCCGACATAGAGGCCGATCGGCACCGCGATGGCGGCCGCGATCAGCATCACGAGCCCGGTGTACTGCAGGTGCTCGGCCAGCCGCACGGGGATACCGGCGCTGCCCGCCCAGTTTTCCGGGTCGGCCAGCCAGGCAAAGGTGTCGGTGAAGACGTCGCTCATGCTGACGCCCCCGCGGCAGATTCGGAAAGACGCCGGGCCGCGGCCGGCTCGCCGGGCTGGCCCGGCTTGCCGGCGCCGGCCCGGGTCCAGGGCGTCAGGATCCGTTCCAGCAGCACCAGCACGGCGTCCATCAGCAGCGCCAGCACCAGGATGGCGACAATCCCCACCAGCACCTCGGTGACGAAGTCGCGCTGCAGCCCGGAAGTGAAAAGCATGCCAAGATTCCCGATGCCGAGCAGGGCGGCGACACTGACCAGGGAGATGTTGCTCACCGAGACCACCCGGAGGCCGGCGAAGAGCACGGGCAGCGACAGCGGCAGGTCGATCTGCAGGAACCGGGCCAAGGGTTTGAATCCCATCGCGACGGCGGCCTGCTGCAGGTCCTCGTCCACCGAGTCGAAGGCATCCAGGGCGGCCCGGACCAGGAGCGCGACGGCATAGATGGTCAGGGCCACAACCACGTTGACCGGGTCCAGGATCCTGGTACCCAGCACGGTCGGCAGGATGATGAAGAGCGCCAGTGAGGGGATGGTGTAGAGCAGCGAGGAGGCGGTGAGGACCACGGTGCGCAGGGTCCGGTTCCGCCGGGCCAGCTGGGCCAGCGGGATGGAAATCAGCAGGCCGAAGATCATCGGCAGGACGGCCAGGACGAGGTGCTGGCCGGCGAGGCTGAAGACCTGCCCGCTGTTGGCCAGGAACCATTCCATCAGCGCGCGCCCTGCCGGACCCGGCGGTCCGCTTCGATCAGGGCGAGCACTTCCGCCGCCGTGATCACACCGGCCACCCTGCCGTCCGCGTCCACGGCGACGCCGAGTCCGGACGGCGAGGACAGGGCGGCGTCCAGTGCCCGGCGGAGGGTCTCGCCCTTGTGGAAGAGCGATCCGCCCGGGACGGTGGCCGGGCCGGCGCCCGGAGCGCTCCAGCCGAGCGGCCGGCGCTCGTCGTCGACCACAAGCTGCCATTCGTCCGCGTCCGGGCCGCCGCCGCGGGCGAGGTCGCCCGCGCGGACGGTGTGGACCGGGTGGACCGCGACGCCGTCGGACGGGCTGAACGCGAGGTGCCGGAAGCCCCGGTCGCGGCCCACAAAGGACGCAACAAAGTCGTTGGCCGGGGCGCGCAGGATCTCTTCCGGGGTGGCGTACTGTGCCAGCTTTCCGCCGGACGCGAAGACGGCCACCTTGTCCCCCAGCACGGTCGCCTCGTCGATGTCGTGGGTGACGAACACAATGGTCTTGGCCAGGTCGCGCTGCAGCCGGAGCAGTTCCTTCTGCAGTTCGTCGCGCACCACGGGGTCAACGGCGCTGAACGGTTCGTCCATCAGCAGCACGGGAGGGTCGGCGGCGAGCGCGCGCGCCACCCCGACGCGCTGCTGCTGGCCGCCGGACAGCTGGGAGGGGTAGCGCCGGCCGAGCCCGGCGGCGAGGCCGACGACGTCGAGCAGCTCCTGCGCGCGCTTGCGGGACGCCGCCTTGGACACGCCGTTGAGCCGCGGGACGGTGGCGATGTTGTCCAGGACAGAGCGGTGGGGCATCAGCCCGGAGGACTGCATGACGTAGCCCATCGAGCGGCGCAGCTGCGCGGCCGGCACGGTGGTGACGTCCCGTCCGTCCACGGTGATGGTGCCCGACGACGGCTCGACCATGCGGTTGATCATCCGCAGGGAGGTGGTCTTGCCGCAGCCGGACGGCCCGACGAAGACCGTGATGGCGCCCTTGTCGATAGACATGCTCAGATCGTCGACGGCGGCCTGGCCGCCCGGGTACTGCTTGGTGACGCTCTGGAACTCGATCATGGCCTCTGCCATTCCGGGCTTACCTAACTGTTGGCGGCAACATGGGACGGTCCAGCCAACTGATCATATGCATGCTGATTTTTAGCTGTAAAGCGGGTATGACCCAGCGTAGCTGGCGCCGCTGACCGACTCGGGGGAACGATTCGAAGAATCGGGTCCGATACGGCCAGCGGAGCCAGGGCTACCTGTGGCATTCGGCACCATTAGGGTTCCGGATGGGCCTGTTATTTCCGGCCGCTATTTGGCGCGGCCCTTCCCCTTTCCTTTGCCCCCTTCCCTGGCCCTGCGGGGCTGGTCGTGGCTGAGCCGTTCGGCGGCGCGCTGGCTCCGGCTGGCAACCACTACTTTCTGGTGCCACTCCCGCTGATAGGCCCGCCGGGCCGCCGCATCATGGCGCCGTTCCAATGCCGCCACTTCGCGTCGCATCTTGAGATAGCTCTCCCAGCGGCGGCCCTCCAGCTCGCCAGCCGCGAGGGCGGCTTGCACAGCGCAGCCGGGTTCGCGGCCGTGCGCGCAGTCAGCGAACCGGCACCGGGCGAATAGGTCCTCAAGGTCGCCGAAAACCTCGTCCAGGCCATCCTCGGCATCAAACAACCCGAAGCCGCGCACCCCGGGCGTGTCCATCAGCACCGCCCCGCCGGGCAGCGGCACCAGTTCCCGGGAGGTTGTGGTGTGCCTGCCCTTGCCGTCGCCTGCCCTCACCGCGCCCGTTTCCTGGGCCTCGAAGCCCACTAGCGCGTTGATCAGGGTGGACTTACCGGCGCCGGACGGGCCCAGCAACACGATGGTGCCGCCGGGCGGGAGATGCCCCAGCAGCTCATCGAGGCCGTCGCCGTGCTCGGCGCTGGTGGCGACCACCGCAACGCCGGCGGCCTGCAGCATAACCTGCCCGACGACGTCGTCCGCCACCTGCTTGAGGTCCGCTTTGGTGATCACCACCAGCGGGGTGGCGCCGGAATCCCAGGCCGCGACGAGTGTGCGCTCGAGCCTGTTGTGGGTCAGCGGGCGGTCCACAGGGACCACCACACCGACGAGGTCCATGTTGGCGCCGAGCACCTGCGCCTCGGAGGAGGCCTCGAAGGCGCGCTTGCGGCTCAGCTCCGACCGGCGCGGCAGCACGCCCAGGATGGCGGGCTCCCCGGCCTGGTTGCTGCCGAGCCAGACCCAGTCGCCGGTGGCCGGGACTGTCCCGGCCCGCGGGTAGGGCAGGTGCGACTGGCCGTTGTGGTCCGCCACCAGGACGAGGTTGCGGTCCACCCGCACCACCCGTCCGGCGCTAGTGCCGCCCGGGACGGGATGGGAGGAGAAAAGCTCCGTGACGGCGTCGGTGAAACCGAAACGGACCGGCCCTTGGAGAGCCGTTTGTTGACTGCGTTGAAGATTCAATGGAAACCCTTTGCTGGGCCCCGGAAAGTGCGCTGCCCGCTGCGGTCAGAGGGACCGGTCAGCTGTGGTGGGCTAGGAAGTGCGGACGTGCGGGGCAGGAACAATGAAGTGGTTTGAGGTTGTGCGCGGTGCGCGCAGATCCGTTGCAGTCATCACTTCCACCTCCCCGGCCGTCTGGCGGCCGTCCCGGCCGCGGTGTCTCCAGGCTAGCCGCCCGCACCGCGGGTGGCTAGCGTTTTGTCACGCCAGTTTGCCGTCCAGGGGCCGCTCGCGGTAGAGGCGGAGCCCGGCATCCACCAGCGAGACCCTGTTCAGGGCGGCCACCTCGGCCAGCGGGATCCAGGCCGCGTGGGTGGTGCTGCCGCCCACCTCGTGCCGGAGTTCGCCGCCGCTGACGCTCGCCTCGTAGACCAGCCGCAGCGACTGGAAGTCGCGCTGGCCGCCGTCGAGCCGGGTCTCTGCCGGCCAGTGTCCGACGTCGATCCCGAGCAGGGCGCCGATCCGCGCGTCGTAGCCGGTCTCCTCCTGGATCTCCCGGCGGCACCCGTCCACCGGATGCTCGGCGAGGTCCAGGCCGCCGCCGGGCAGGGTCCAGCCTTCGCGGCCGCTCTGCTTCCAGTACGCCAGCAGGAGGCTGTCGTCGCGGACAATGACTGCGTAGGCGGCCGGGCGGGTGTCGAATGGGAGGGTCATTGAACCAGCGTAACGGCGCAGCGCCGGCCCTGCCGGATCTCCCGTCCGGGCCCTAGAGTTTGAGGGTGACCAACCTCGAAGTCCTTCCGCCCGAAGAAGTCTGCCCGGCCGCCCACAGTGTGGAGGGCGCCGCCAGCGGACCGTGCCTGCAACTGTGGCCGGCCCGTGAGGTCCCCCTCGGTGGGGTCCGCGCCATGAACGTCTCCCGGACGCTGCCGCAGCGCGGGCTGCCGACCGTGGGAGCGTGGTGTTTCCTGGACAGCTTCGGCCCGGACCGGGTGGCCATGTCGGTGCTGCCGCATCCGCACACCGGGCTGCAGACCGTCACCTGGCCGCTGGCCGGCACCATCCGCCACCGGGACAGCGTGGGCAGCGACGTGCTGGTCCGCCCGGGCGAGCTGAACATCATGACCGCCGGCCGTGGCGTCTCGCACTCGGAGTTCGCTGTGCTTCCCGCAGGCGGGGCGGACGCTCCGGCGCACGAACTGCCGCTGCAGCGCGGGCTGCAGCTGTGGGTTGCGCTGCCCGACGCCGAACGGCACCGTGCCCCGGCCTTTGAACAGCACCGCGAGCTGCCTGTGGTCCGAGGCGACGGATTCACGGCGACGGTCATCGTGGGGACCCTCGCAGGGGCCACCTCCCCGGCGACGGTGTACTCACCGATTGTGGGCGCCGACATCAGCTGCGCGGGCCGGATCAGCCTGCCGCTGGACCCCAGCTTCGAACACGCCGTGCTGGTGCTCGACGGGACCCTGTCGTTGGACGGCCAGGACGTGGCACCGGGGCCTCTCGGCTACCTCGGCACCGGGCGCAGCCAGCTGGATCTCGACGCCGCGCCCGGCACCCGCTTTGTGTTGCTCGGCGGCGAGCCGTTCGAGGAGGAACTGCTGATGTGGTGGAACTTCGTGGGCCGCAGCCACGAGGAGGTGGAGCAGTCGCGGCTGGACTGGGAAGCCCAGGCAGGGCTTTCGGACGACGAAGCGGCGCGGGCGCGGTTCGGGCTGGTGCGCGGGCACGGTCCCGACGCCGGTGCCGAGGCCGGCCGGATCCCGGCGCCGCCGCTGCCCGGGGTGCCGTTGCGCCCCCGGCGCCGGCAATAGCATCCCGGCAAATACGGGTCAATGCTTGCTGGTACTGCTCACGGGATACCCCAGCCGCTCCAGATAGCCCAGAACCTCGTACGGCCGCTGGGTCAGGAAGCACCACGGCATGTTCTCCTGGCCAAGGATACGCACCCTGGTCCACGGAGCAAGGGCATTCATTCGAGTGATGTACACCTCCCGAACGGCCGCGCGTTCGACCCTCCACGGGCCGAAAAATCGCCTGAGGCAGCGAAACCTCATGCTGAACTCAATAGAGGAGCCGGTTGCCGTCATTAGGATCCAGGGCCCGGACACTCTTTGGAGCTTGCCAGGCCACTCAAGTCCGCCACGAAATTGATGAGTCATTGGAGCCCCCTAGATGGATTGTAGGAAAGTGCGGTCTCGGCGGTTTCTCACCAACGTCGCAACGGGCTCGAATCGAAGGCAACTGTATCCGTGTTTTGTGCGTTGTGGGCGTTGAGGTTATGACCAGTGGGCTTGATCGAGGAGCTTGCAAGAAATGTCCGACTACTTGCAACACACTTAGGCACGTGGCGGACAGGTACAGGGTATGAGTCATCCATCGAGGGCCCCCGATAGGGCGGACGCGTTCCGGTCGTTGTACGAATCCGCATACGGCGACCTGCTCAGGTTTGTTCAGCGGCGTACGGAGGCGACAAGTGCCGAAGACGTCGTAGCAGAGGCCTTTCTTGTCGTCTGGAGGCGCTTCGCCGAAGCACCATCCAGCGAAGATGATGCCCGGGCTTGGGTTTTCGGGATCACGCGCAACCTCCTGCTGAATGCACGGCGAGGGGAACTACGACGCCAGTCGCTAGGCGTACGGCTCGCTGATGTATCCCCCGGTCTCTTCAGTGCCTCTCACGCTGACCTGGTCGGAAGCCGTATCGATCTGAGCCGCGCCTGGGTGCTTCTATCCGAAGTCCACCAAGAAACCCTAGGACTCGCGGTCTTCGAGAACATGGCTGCGCCACAGGCAGCCAAAGTCCTCGGAATCTCCCCTGTCGCCTTCCGGTTGAGACTGACGCGTGCCAGACGGGCGCTCAGGCTCCTTTTCGACCACCTCCCACACCATGCCGCCGGCGTTCCTGCGGCATCACCTGAAAAGGCCTCAACGCTATGAACAGAAGCCAGCATCTCGACGTACTTCTGCGCTCGATGGACGCAGCAGAGCAAAGCTCTCCGCCGAGCCCCGACCGGGCACAAAAGGACCTCACCCGCATCCTCAACCAAGACCCATTTCCCACTGCGTTCAGCAGGAGGACGGAAGTCACACAATTCCCGGTCAAACCCGCTCCCAGTCGCCGCCGGGCAGTCGCTCTTGGAGGGCTCGCAGCAGCGGCCACGGCAGGGTTGCTCATCTTTCCGGCAATATCGGGAGGCGACCCAGCCTTCGCCACTTGGACGGCAGCACCCGGAACACTTGTTGGTTCAGAACGCGACACCGCCGTTTCAGACTGCCTTAATTCAAAAGAGAATGTCGGCGGAGGCATGTACTCAACTGAACTTTCAGCAGCGACGGTAGCGATTGCGGAAAGGCGCGGAGCGTGGGTGACTGTCGTACTCAGCGGCGAAGATGGCTTTGAAGCGACCTGCACTACCGACGCCACCGCGCCTTGGTTCAACAAGGGAACGATCGGATCCATCGGAAAGCCCAGTAATGCGACATCCCCTCCGGCACGAGGTATCGCCGCTACTCAACTGGGAACCGGAACGATCGCGAACAAGCCCATCTCAATCGCCTCTGGACGCGTAGGAACTGATGTGGCGGCGATGACCTACACCAACGCTGCCAAGGAAAGAGTGGTCGCGACCGTATCGAAGGGTCAGTTCGCATTTTGGTTGCCCGGCAGTGAGCTGCAGAATGCATCCGATCAGGGAATACCTGTCGACGTGACTTACACCAACGGAACAACTGAAAGTCGGCGACTCAACTTCTAAGCGCAGTCCACGCTTTTAGGAGCGAAACCTTGCCCTCAGGGACAGTGCAACCTTCCGTTTCTCGACGTTGTGCGCTAGCCCTGCTCGGCGACGAGCTGGAGCACGCCGAACACCGGCTCCTGCTGCAGGACCCGGACATCGGTGATCCCGGCGCCGGCCAGGGCAGCGCGGAACGCGTCCTGCAGCCGCGGCACGTTCATGCCGAGGCCGCTGCCCAGGATCACCGGGCCCTCGATGCCCAGCTGCCGGACGGTCTGTTCGGCGAGGCCCGCGAGGTCGCGGCCGGCCTGCTCGATCAGAGCCCGGCTCGGTGCGTGGCCGGCGTCGGCCGCTTCGACGACGAGCCGGGCGCGCTGGGCCCAGAAGCGGCGCCCGGTCCGCGGCGAGTGGAACAGCGCAATCAGTTTGTTCGGGTGGTCCAGCCCGCAGGCGTCGAGCAGGGCACGGGTCAGCTCATCCGGTTCCAGCCCCTGGTTCATCCGGCGCAGGCTGTGGCGCACGGCTTCCCGGCCCAGCCAGTAGCCGCTGCCCTCGTCGCCGAGCAGATAGCCCCAGCCGCCGGCCCTCGCTTCGTCGCCGTGGCTGTTCCGGCCCCACGCGGCCGAGCCGGTTCCGGCAATGACGGCGACGCCGGTGCTGGCACCTCCGGCTGCCAGCAGCAGGCGGGAGTCGTGGACCACAGTGATCTTGGCGCCGGGCACGTGCGGGGCGATCAGCGCAGCGAGCGCCGCGGCGTCGTCGTCGGTGTCGATGCCGCCGGAACCGGCGTAGACCTGGGCGACGTCTCCCCCGCCGATCCGGCCGAAGAGTTCCGCGAGGTTCCGGATGGCCTCGTCCTGGCTGACGTTCTGGACGTTGGCGCTGCCGACCGATTCGTCCGCCACCGGGGTTCCGGCCTCGAAGCGGACCCCGCGGGTCTTGGTCCCGCCGATATCGAGTCCGATCACGGCACCGGAGGCGGCGGAGGCGGAGGCTGCCGGCGCGGGAGGGATGTCAGAATGGGTCACTTGGACAGCCTACTGAATCACTGGCAGGAGTAAGCAATGCCGCACAGTCTCTTTGGTGCCCGGGTCATCGCCGCCCCGATGGCGGGCGGGACGTCAACGCCGGCCTTCGTGGCGGCCGTGCATGCGGCCGGGGGCGTGGGCTTCCTGGCGGCCGGATACAAGGGCGTTGCCGCCATGCAGGCGGACATCCGCTCCACCCGTGAATCGGGCGCGCGGTTCGGCATGAACGTGTTCGTCCCGGACCCGGACCAGCTGGCGCCGTCCGCGGCTGCCCTGGCCGCACTCGAAGAGTACCGGCTCAGCCTGCGTGCGGACGCCGCGCGCTACGGTGTGGAGCTGCCGCCGTTGCGGCTCGATGACGACGACGAGTGGCAGGGCAAGATCGACGCCCTCCTGGCAGACCCGGTGGAGCTGGTCAGCTTCGCGTTCGGGCTCCCCGGCGCGGAGGTCGTCCGGGCCTTGCAGCGGGCCGGGTCGGCGGTGCTGGCCACGGTCACCTCAGTGGCGGAGGCCCGGCAGGCGGCCGAGCAGGGCGTGGACGCCGTCGTGGTGCAGCATGCGTCTGCCGGGGGCCACAGCGCGGCGTTCTTGCCGGGTTCTGCCAGGGATTCCGCGGCTCCGGGCACGACGGCGGAGCTGGTCGCGGCGGTGCGCGCCGCCGTCGCGCTCCCCCTCGCGGCGGCCGGCGGGATCATGGACGCCGCGGGCCTGGACCGGGCGTTGGCCGCAGGCGCAGAGGCCGGCCAGCTGGGCACCGCTTTCCTGCGCACGGACGAGAGCGGCGCCAGGCAGCTGCACAAGGATGCGCTGGCCAGCCCGCACTTCACCCAGACCGAACTGACCCGGGCCTTCACCGGGCGCTGGGCCCGAGCTCTGGTCAACGAGTTTGTCCGGGACCACCCCGACGCGCCCGAGGCCTACCCGGCCGTGCACCACCTCACCGCCCCGCTGCGGGCAGCCGCTGCCGCCGCCGGGGACCCGGAGAGGCTGAATCTCTGGGCAGGGACCGGCTGGCAGCGGGCGCGGGCCGGGTCCGTCGCGGAGGTCATGGCGGCGCTGCTGGGCTGAGGTGGCGTCGCCGGTCCGCCCGCTCGCGGCTTCGCTCCGGGCTCGCCGTGAGGAAACGTCGAGTCCGGACGGAACACGCGAGCGAACAACGGCGTCGGCGGGCGGCTGAGGCGCCGGGGGTCCGTTCAGTTGCCGGAGCGGCCGCGGACAAAGCTGGCTAGCAGCGCCGGGCCCTCGCTGAGCACCAGTTCCCGGAACAGCCGCACCGGGTCCGGTTCGGCGTCCGCTCCCCCGCGCCGCTCCCGCCAGGCCAGGCCGATTTCCCGGAAGGCCAGCCGGGAATCCAGCGCGAGTTCCACCCAGCCCAGCTCGCCGGGCTGCGCCGGGGTGTGGCGTCCAGGCGCCAGCCCGCCGGGCGGGAGGATGCTGACGCCGAGTCCGGCCGAGACGAGTCCCCTGGCGGTGTGGGAGTCCTGGCTTTCGAACGCGATGCGGGGCCGGAAGCCCGCTTCCCGGAATAGGGCGTCCGTCAGCGAGCGCATGCCGTAACCCGGTCCCATCGCCACGAACGGGTCGTGCCGGATCTCCGCGAGCCGGGCTCGGCGACGCGTGGCCAGCGGGTGCGAATGGTGCACCACCAGGCGGAGCGGTTCCCGGTAGAGGCCGGCCGAGGAGATCAGCCTGCTCGGCGCCGCGAGGGGCGCGGTCAGGGCCAGATCGGCGTCACCCGCGGCCAGTTCGGCCAGGCAGCCGCCCCGCGCGCCCTGGCTGAGGTCAAAGGCCGGCTGAGGATGCCGTTGCCGGAACGCGCTGATCAGCAGCGGCAGCATCGCCTCCCCGAAGGTATGCTGGAAGGAGACCGCGATCCGTCCGCGCACCACCTCGGACTCGTGCCGGACCAGGTCCAGCCCGGCCTGGAACTCGCCCAGTGCCGCCTCGATGTGCGGCAGGAGGGCCTTGGCCGCGGCGGTCAGCCGCACGCCGCGGCCGTCGCGGATCAGCAGTTCGGTGCCGATGATGGTGCCGGCCCGCGCGGCTGCCCGGCTCACCGTGGACTGGGGCAGCCCCAGCACCTCGGCGGTCGCTGTGATGTGCTGGGTACGGCCGAGCTCGGCAAGCAGCGGCAACAGGGGCAGCAACTGGACCAGCTGCTTGTGCTCCACGTCCATGGCACCCAGCTCCTCAATCGTTCCAAATTTGCTATTGATCCTATAGAAAACATGCATTGGAAGCATGTCTTTCCGACGCCTAGTCTGGTGGAATGCCCCGCCTCCCGCTCAGCCCCTCCCCCGCCGCAGCCAGTGCCGGGGCGGCGGCACTCGCCGGCAGCCCCGGGTGGGCGGGCCATCCCAAGGGATCGGCGGCCTACCGCCGGATCCTCGCTGGCCTCGCCTTCGCCGGCGTCGCCACCTTCGCCCAGCTCTATTCCACCCAGGCCGTGCTGCCGCTCATCGCCGGCGAGCTGCAGGTGACGGCGGCTGAGGCGGCGCTGACCATCTCGCTGGCCACCGTGGGCCTGGCCCTGACCGTGCTCCCGTGGTCCTTCCTCGCCGACCGGATCGGCCGGGTCCGTGCCATGGCCTGGGGCATCTCCGTGGCCACGGTGCTGGGGCTGCTGGCCCCGCTGGCACCGAGCTTTCCGGTCCTGCTGGGCCTGCGGATGGCTGAGGGCATGGCCTTGGGCGGCATCCCGGCCATCGCCATCGCCTACCTCAACGAGGAGGTCAACAAGGCTCATGCCGCACTGGCCGCCGGCACCTACGTCGCCGGCACCACGCTCGGCGGGCTGGCGGGCCGGCTCGTCGCCGGCCCGGTCGGTGAACTGTGGGGCTGGCGGGCCGCGGCGCTGGCGGTTTCCGTCATGGCCACGGCCGCGGCCGTCCTGTTCCTGGTCCTGGTGCCGCCGGCCCGGAACTTCACCGCCGCTGCCGCCGCCGGTTTCCGCGGCGCGCTCTCGACGCTGTCCGGCCATGCCCGGAACCCGCGGCTGCTGGCCATCTACGTCCAGGCGTTCCTGCTGATGGGGGGCTTTGTGGCGGTCTACAACTACCTCGGCTTCCGGCTCTCCGGCGAGCCGTTCAGCCTGCCGGCCAGCCTGATCAGCCTGATCTTCTTGGCCTACCTCTCCGGCACCGTCTCCGCCCGCTGGGCCGCCGGCCTGACCGTGCGCTTCGGCCGGCGCAATGTGCTGGTGGCCGGCACCGTGTTGATGGTGGCCGGCCTGGCGCTGACCCTGACCCAGCTGCTGGGCCTGATCCTGGTGGGCCTACTCCTGTTCACCGGCGGCTTCTTTGCCGCCCACAGCATCGGCTCCGGCTGGACCGGCGTGATCGCCAGCACCGGCCGCGCGCAGGCCGCCTCGCTGTACAACCTCGCGTACTACCTGGGCTCGAGCGTCATCGGCTGGGCCGGCGGCTTGCTCTTCCAGTCCCTGGGCTGGGCGGCCCTTGCCCTAGCGGTGATGGGGCTGGCCTGCACGACGGCGGTAATCACCGCCGTCGTGCATCCCGCCGCGGCAGCGGGCTCAGCCCCGGCGGGGACGGCGGCGCGCTAGCGGGTTGCCTCGAGGGCCTGGACCAGGTCCGCCACGATGTCGGCCGGATCCTCCAGTCCTACGGACAGCCGCAGCAGGCTGGCGTGCGGCTTGGCCTCTGCGGCCACCGGCCGGTGGGTCAGCCCCGCGGGGTGCTGGATGAGGGTATCGATGCCGCCGAGCGAGACGGCATGGGTGATCATGCTGACGGCGGCCGGGACACGTTCGGCGTGCTCGGCGCTGGCCAGTTCAAACGCCAGCAGGGAACCGGGGCCCGCCATCTGCGTTCCGACCAGGCCCCGCGGATCGCACTCCGGCAGGCCCGGGAAGTAGACCCGGCGGATCAGCTCGTGCCCGGACAGGGCGGCCGCGACCTTCTCGGCGCCGGCCTGCTGCGCCCGCACCCGGACCGGCAGCGTGGCCAGCCCGCGGTGCAGCAGGTAGGCAGGCCAGGGCGTCAGGATGCCGCCGGTGATGGCGCGGATCTGGCGCAGGCGGACGGCCCACTCCGGGGAGGCGGCGACGACGCCGCCCATCGCGTCGCCGTGGCCGCCAAAGAACTTGGTGGCGCTGTGCAGCACCATGGCAGCCCCGTGCCGGTAGGGCTGCTGGAGAATAGGGGTGGCGAAGGTGTTGTCCACCAGCAGCGGCACCCCGTCCGCGGCGGCGGCAGCGGCGGCAATGTCCACGAGCTCCAGGCTCGGGTTGGCTGGGGTTTCCAGGATGACCAGTCCCGTGTCGGGGCGCATTGCCGCGCAGATCCCCTCGGGGGTCGTGAAGGTGACCTCGGTCCCCAGCACTCCGGAGGCCAGCAGGTGGTCGCTGCCGCCGTAGAGCGGGCGGACCGCCACCACGTGCTTCTTCCCGCCAGCGACGACAGCGAGCAGCACCGCGCTCAGGGCGGCCATGCCGGTGGCAAAAGCGACGGCTTCTTCCGTGGCCTCGAGCAGTGCGACGCCCTCCTCGAAGCGGGCGACGGTCGGATTCCACAGCCGCTGGTAGACCGTGCTCTGGCCGTCCAGGTGCGGGCCGCCGGTGGCCATCTGTTCGTACGCGAGGCCGCCGTCGTGGACCGAGGGCAGCGGGGCCGTGGTGGAGAGATCGATCGGGACTGCGTGGACGCCGAGTTCCGTGAGTCCGTTCCGGCCGGCATGGACCGCCAGCGAGTCTTGAGAAAGCACCGTACTCCTTTGAATATTCACCGTTGAATGCGGTAAGTATCTGGCACTAATTCGGACTTTTATAGAGGATGTGAATGGAACTGCCGGAAAGTGCCGTTTATGATGAACTCACACCACATCAAGGAGGATCCGTGAGCAGCCCCACGAAGAATGTTCGGCCCGGAACCGGCATCAGCGAACCCCTGGACGCCATTGACGAGCGCCTGCTCGCCGCACTGGTCGCCGATGCCCGGATCTCCAATAAACACCTGGCCGAACTGGTGGGGATTGCCCCGTCCACGGCCTTGATGCGCACCCGGGCGTTGTCCGAGCGCGGGATCATCCAGGGCTTTGAAGCCAAACTCAGCCTCGCCGCCGTCGGCCGCTCGGTGCAGGCGCTGATCGCGGTCCGGCTGCGTGCCCACGACCGCGAACAGATCGACCGTTTCACCGCCCGCGTGCCCAAACTGCCCGCCGTGCTTTCCACCTTCCATACCTCGGGCTCGGTGGATTACCTGCTGCATATCGCCGTCGCCACCACCGAGGACCTGCGCGACTGGGTGCTGGACAACCTGGCGACGGATCCGGTGGTGGGCCACACCGAGACCACCCTGGTGTTCGACCACATTCAGGGCAACCACGGACCGCTGCCGGACTAGCCGCGTGCGGGCCCGGCGTTGGTTGCACCCGGGTGACGGGTGTGGTTCCGATGCCGGTCAGGTGGGACATGCCCATTCCTCGGGCCGGTCAGGTGGGACATGCCCATTCTTCGTGCCGGAGGGTGGACATACCGGCACTATGTCCATTGCTCGAGCCCTGCACCGGACATGTCCCCCGGCCGACCGACGGACATGCCCATTCCCCCTGCCGGCCCGGTGGGACGTGCCCATTGTTCGCCCCGGCGGGTGGGCTTAGCTCAGTACAGCTAACCGCGGACGGCGCCAGGCCCGCGCACTCTAGTCCAGGGGCCCTCAGGCCTGCGTCCGCAGGGTGTTCCGCAGCGTGAGCGCCGCGAGGCCAAGGGCAACGACGGCGCAGAGCCCAACGAAGCCTGCCACGGCCGTCTGCAGGCCGACGGCGCCGGCGGCCAGGCCGAGCCCGATCACCGGGAAGGCACTGCCTAGGTAGGTAATCACGTACACGGTGCTGATGATCTGGGCGTGCCGGGACGCCTCCACCTTCCCCGCCACATCGTTGAACACGGTGCGGAAGGAGACGCCCTGGCCGAGCCCCGCGGTAATGCTGGCCGCAATCAGCAGCCACGGGCTGCTGATCGCCGCGGCCGCAGCGATGAGCAGCACGGACACGGCCAGCAGGGACAGCCCGGCGGGCACCACAAAGCGGCCGCGCACGGCAAGGAGCTGGCTCAGCGCCGAGGCTGCCAGGGTCAGCCCGGCGAGGAGCCCGATCAGGGGACGGGAGTCCGCGTGGACGATCTGGGCGAAATAGCCCGGGGCCAGTGAGAGGCAGAAGCCGAAGACGGCGAAGCTGAGGAACCCTACGGCCGAGGCCAGCCAGAACGCGCCGCGGGCGTCGCTGGAGACGGAGGGGCGGCGGGGCGCGAGGACCTTCAGCGGCTGCGGGCCTGCGACCGAGGTGATGGCGGGCCGGGCCTTGAGCAGGTAGAGCGGCACCAGCAGCGCCAGCAGGACAACGGAGTGCAGGTAGTACGGCGTGGAGGTGGGGCCGGGGAGGACGGAGAGCATTCCGCCGATCGCCGGCCCGGCCGCCACGCCGCCGGCGGAGGCCAGCAGCGTGAACCTTGAGGCCCACTCGGGCCGGCTGGGCAGCAGCTCGCGCAGGGCGGCGGAACTGGCGCCGGTGGCCAGCGCCACGGCGGCCCCCTGCAGCGCGCGGCCCGCACACAGCGCCAGCAGGCTGTCCGCATTGGCAAAGACGAAGCCGCCGGCGAGGCCCACCAGCACGGCCAGCAGCAGCGCGGCACGGCGGCCGATGTGGTCCGACCAGTGCCCGGCGAGGATCAGCGTGGCCACGAGCGCCAGCACGTAGGCGGAGAAGGCGACCGTAACATCCAGGGCCGAGATGCCGAGCTTGGCCTGCAGCAGCGGATACAGCGGGGTCGCGAGGTTAGCGCCCACCAGGAGCGTGAAAATCACGACGCCGGCCATCACCAGCCGCGCGGTGACGGAAGCGTCCCAGCCCCAGCGTTCTGCCGTGGCCGGGCGCATGCGAAATTCGCTGAAGACGGTCATGGCGGTGCCCCTGCTGCATCGAAGCGGGCCGCACATGCTCCCTGTAGGGAGGCGCCGGCCCGGTGAAGTTTGATACTTCCAGAGTGCGGCACCGATGAACTTTCAGGCCAAGTTCTGTGCCAAAATTGAACAAAACCATCAATCGCAACCTGTCAACATGAACCGGAGTGACGATTTGAACAGCCTGGACCCTACCGACCTGAAGATTCTGCTCGAACTGATCAAGGATCCGCGCATCCAGATCGGCGAACTCAGCGATGTCCTGGGCATCGCCCGAAACACCGCCCAGTCGCGGGTGCGCCGGATGCTGCGCTCGGGCCTGCTGCACGACGGCGGCCGGGAAATCGACCTGGAGGCGGTGGGCTACGACGTCGTCGCCTTCGTCACGATCGAGGTGAACCACCGCGAACTCGACGGCGTGGTGGGCGCGCTGCGCCTCATCCCGCAGGTCCTCGAGGTCCACGAAATCTCCGGCCGCGGCGACGTCTGGTGCCGGGTGGTCGCCACCGACACCCACAACCTTCAGTCCGCGCTGCGGTCCATCCTGCGGATCAAGGGCGTGATCCGCACCGAAACCGTGCTCGCCCTGCACACCCACATTCCCTACCGCACCGAGCCGCTGATCAGCCGGCTGGCCCAGGGCAGCGCACTGGCACCCGGCCGGTCCGCGTCGCGCCGGGCCGGTGCCGCGGAACCGAGCTAGAGACTGGATAATGAGCCGGTGACTATCATTGACAACGCCGTCTACGTCGACGGCGTGCGCCGCGCCGAGCCGAGCAGCCTGGAACAGACCGTCGAGACCCTGACCGAACACGGCGGCATGGCCTGGATCGGCCTGTACCGCCCTACCGAAGAGGAAATGGCCGCCGTCGCCGCGGAATTCGGCCTGCACGGCCTGGCGGTGGAAGACGCGATCTCCGCGCACCAGCGGCCCAAGCTGGAACGCTACGACGACAATCTGTTCACCGTGCTCCGGCCGGCCCGGTACCTGGACGACACCGAAACCGTGGAGTTCGGCGAACTGCACGTCTTCACGGGCCGCAACTTCGTGGTGACGGTCCGGCACGCCGAAACGGCCGTCGTCGGCCTCGTCCGGCGCCGGCTGGAGCAACGCCCGGACCTGCTGTGCCACGGCCCCGAAGCCGTCCTCTACGCCCTGATGGACCAGGTGGTGGACGACTACGGCCCGGTCGTGGCCGGGCTGGAGAACGACATCGACGAGATTGAGGACCAGCTCTTCAGCGGCGATCCGCTGGTGTCCCGGCGCATCTACGAACTCGCCCGCGAGGTCATCCACTTCCAGCGTGCCATCCACCCGCTGCCGGCCATGATGGCGCACCTCCGGCGCGGATTCGAGAAGTACGAGGTGGACACGGAGCTGCAGCACAGCCTGCGCGACGTCGAGGACCACGTGGAGCGGCTGATCTCGCGCGCCGACTCCTTCCGCGAGCTGTTGCAGAATGCGCTCACCCTGGACGGCACCCTGACCGCCAACCGCCAGAACGAGGCCAGCGCGGAACAAAATGAGCAGGTCAAGAAGATCTCCTCCTGGGCCGCCATCTTCTTCGCGCCGTCCTTTGTGGCCGGCGTGTACGGCATGAACTTCGACAACATGCCCGAGCTGCACTGGACCTACGGCTACCCGATGGCGATCGGCCTGATGGCGGCCACCGCGGCCCTCATGTACGGCATCTTCAAGCGCAAGGGCTGGCTCTAGCCGGACCCGGCGCCCCGTGTAGTCTGGCGTCATGAGCGCGCGGCGGGACCGGTTCCGGCACATCGTGGAGACCTTGAGCAGGCACGGGCTGGGGTTCGCGGTGGGCCATCTGGGCCTGGACCGGCTGCACCTGCCCGGCCGCCCCGCACCGCTGCGTGCCGGACCCAGCGGCGTGCCGCTGCCGGCCCGGATCCGGCTGACGCTCGAGGACCTGGGCGCGGTCTACATCAAGTTCGGCCAGATCGTCTCCACCCGCACGGATGTGCTCCCGCCGGAATACGCCGCCGAACTGGCCAAGCTCCAGGACGCCTCCCCGCCCGTTCCCGCCGGGCAGATCCGCGCGGTCCTCGCCGAGGAGCTCGGGCCCCGCGCGGACCGGCTGCTCGCGGACCTGCAGGACGTTCCGCTCGCCACCGGCTCCATCGGCCAGGTCCACGAGTCAACGGTTCAAGCGCCCGGCGGCGGCAGCGACGACGTCGTTGTCAAGGTCCGGCGCCCCGGCGTCGTGGCACAGGTCAACGAGGACCTGGAGATCATGGCCGAACTCGCCAAACGGGCCGAACAGGCCTCGGGGACGATCGCCGGCTACCACGTTTCCGCGCTGGTGGACGAATTCTCCCAGACTATGCGGGCGGAGCTGGACTACCTGCAGGAGGCCCAGAACGCCGAGCAGTTCGCCGAAAACTTCGCCGGCGACAGCCGCGTCCACATCCCCCGAGTCTTCTGGGACACCACCACTTCGCGTGTCCTGACCCTTGAGCGTGTCCGCGGCATCAAGATCAACGACGTCGAGGCCCTGCGCGCCGCGGGGATCGACGCCGGCGGCCTCGCCGTCACGG
Organism: Arthrobacter sp. SlRoot2-15; assembly: GCF_059739345.1. NCBI lineage: Bacteria > Bacillati > Actinomycetota > Actinomycetes > Micrococcales > Micrococcaceae > Arthrobacter > Arthrobacter sp. SlRoot2-15. The sequence goes on along the minus strand of NZ_AP046058.1, from coordinate 2,757,844 downwards.
CCTGCAACATCCTACTCAAGATGGTGTTCGAGGACGGCTTCTTCCACGCCGACCCCCACCCGGGGAACTTCTTGGTGGAACCCGACGGGCGCCTCGGCATCATCGACTTCGGCATGGTGGGGCAGATCAGCGACACGGCACGGTGGAACCTGGTCCGGGTGCTGCTGGCCGTCGTCGAACAGGACGCCGGCCGCCTCACCACTGCCATGGTGCAGCTCTGCGGGGCGACGGAGGCCGCGGACGCAAGCGGCCTGCAGGCGTCACTGGGCCGCCTGGTAGGCCGCTACGCCGGCCGTCCGCTCGCCCAGGTGCCGATCGTCCCGGTGCTGACCGAGCTGGCCGGGCTGCTGCGCGACCACCGGCTCCGGCTGCCGCGCGAGACCGCCCTGCTGGTGAAGATGCTGATCATGGCGGACGGACTCGGCAAGCAGCTCAATCCGGAGTTCGAGCTGACCGCCCGGCTGGCACCGTTCACGCGCAGGATCCTCCTCGGCTCGCTGTCCCCCGAGGCGCTGGCATCGCGGTTGAAAAAGCTCGGCTGGGAGGCGCTGCAGTTCGGGACGGAGGCGCCGGAGATGGCGCGCCGGCTGCTCGAGGTGCTCGAACGTGGCGGGCTGGACGTCCACTTCCGGGCAGACGAGCTGGACCGGCTGCTGGACAAAGCCGAACGGACCGGCAACCGGATTGTGGCAGGACTGATCACGGCCGCCCTGATCGGCGCCGTGGGGGAACTCGTGTCCGTCCAGCCGGAGCGCTGGCGGGGCTGGCCAAAAGCCCTCGTCACTGCCGGCCTGGGCGGGGTCGGCGCCCTCGGCGGCTATCTGGCCGTCACCTCCCGGCACCGGCGGCGGCGCTAAGCCGTTCCACCGCGCCGGCGCGCGCGACGGCGGCGCAGGGCAGGGCAGCTACACCGGGCCGGGAACAGCTCAGGGCTCAGCGCGTCCCGCGGCGGTTGCGGGCCAGCGCCACAAGACGCAGGAAAGCCAGGACGAAGCAGGCCTCGATCAAGCCCATCAGTCCGAGCCAGAGCCACTGCGCGTGGCCGATGAAGTAGATCGCCCCGAGCGCGACCAGCACACTGCCGAGGACGAGGGCGTAGACGGCGAAGCCGAAGGCCACCCGGGCGCTGCGCACGCCCGTCCGGAAGCCAAAGCCCAGCGGCTCCCCGCCCGGGTGACCACCCACGCGGTCCTGCGCGGCCGGCGGGAGCCGGTCGAATTCCTCCCACGGATCAGGCCCGTGTTCGCGCCGCTGTTCGGCCATGGTCCTATTATCCCGCGTTATCCCGCGGCCTAGGCGGCCCGCTGCCCGACCTCGCCGGGGCCGGCACCGGCGGCGCCGAAGATGAGCTGGCGGGTGGCGATCTTCTCGGTAAAGAACCGGTCATGGCTGACCACCACGACGGCGCCGGGGAAATGCAGCAACGCCCGTTCCATCACCTGGGTGCTGGAGAGGTCCAGGTGGTTGGTGGGTTCGTCGAGCAGCAGCACCGAGGCGCCGGAGAGCAGGCACTGGGCCATGGCCACGCGCGCCTTCTGGCCGCCGGAGAGGTTGCCGATCTTCTGCTTGAGGTCCGCTTCGGAGAACTGGAACATCGCCAGGAAGCGGTTGACGGACTTCTTCGTGGCGCTGAACGCCAGGCTGTCCGGCAGCGCGTTGACCGCGTGCGAGACGGTGTCGCCGTCGTCGAGCTCGTCCAGCATCCGGTTGTAGGACACGAAGCCAGGGCCCTTGGCCCACGCCACCTCGCCGGCGTCGGCCTGCTCCTCGCCGGTCAGGACCTTCAGCAGGGTGGATTTGCCGCTGCCGTTGGCGCCGAGCACCGCGATCCGGTTGCCCTTGCGGATTTCGAAGCTCAGGTCCTCGAACAGGAGCTTGTCGCCATAGGCCTTGCCCAGCCCCTGCACCCGGCAGAGCACGTCCTTGACGTGCAGCCCGCCGTAGATCTCGGTGACGATCTGGTCCACGGGACGGGGCATGCGGGACTTCTTGATTTTGGCCAGCTGGTTGCCCAGCCCGCGGCCGGCGGCCTTGGCGGCTTCGCGGCGGTCGGCGATCCCCTCGGCTTCAAAGGCGAGCAGTTCGGATTCGTGCACGAACTGCTGCTCGAGGGTCTTGAGCCGGAACTGTTTCTGGATGATGTATTCGCCGAAGTTTCCGGGGTATTCGTGCAGGTGGTAGTTCTCCACCTCGATGATCCGGGTGACGACTGCGTCCAGGAACGTCCGGTCGTGTGAGACGATCACGGCCGCTCCCTTGAAGTCGCGGAACCAGTTTTCCAGCCATTCGACGCCGGCGACGTCGAGGAAGTTGGTGGGCTCGTCGAGCAACAGCACGTCCGGTCCCTCGAGCAGGATTTTCGCCAGCGCCGCCCGGTTGCGCCAGCCGCCGGAGAGCGCATCAATCGCACAGTGGCGGTGGGCGTCGTCGAACCCCAGGGTGGTCAGCACGGTGTCGATGCGGCGTGGGTAGTCCCAGCCGTCCAGCCGGTCCATGTCCTCGAAGAGTGCGGCCTGCCGCACGATCAGCCGGTCCAGCTCGTCGGCGGCGGGGTCCCCGGCGATGGCGGCGTCGATGGCGGCCAGTTCGGCCTCCACGGCCTTGATCTCGCCGAACAGGCCGTCGAGGACCTCGGTGATGGTCGAGTCGCCGTTCAGCTCGGAGAACTGGGAGAAGTAGCCCACCCTGGTCCCGAGCTCGATGCTGACCGTGCCGGTGTCCGGGGCCACCTGGTCGAGGATCAGCTTCAGGATGGTGGTCTTGCCGGATCCGTTCTTGCCGATCAGGCCCACCCGGTCCCCGGGTTCGAGCCGAAAGAAGGCCTCGCGGAGGATCTGGGTGTTGTCGAAGCGGACGCTGACGTCATGCAGCCGGATCAGGCTCACTAATGCTGTCCTCTCAAGGAATCCTGCCCGGCGGGCGGGGAGGCTTGCGGAAGCCTCGCTTCAGACTATCCGGTATCGGCGCAGCGGCCGGACACTGGGACGTCCGGGCACGGGCGCGGGACGCTGCCGGGAGCAACAAAAAAGCCCTGCACTGCGCCGTTTTCACGGGGTCGGTGCAGGGCTTTCCGGGCAGGGGGCTACTTGCCGGACTTGCCTGACTTCTCGTGTGCGGCCTTCGGTGCGACGGCGGGCGCAGGAGCGGGTTCCGACGTGGTGTCCTTTGCGCCGTAGGAAGGCTCTGCCGGGGTGGCGGCGTGCTCGCTGCGGTGCTCGGCGGCGTTGGCGAGGCCGGCCGCGCGGTGCGCAGCGGCGTTCTCGTGGGCCCAGGCGCTGTTGCCGGCTTCCGAGGAATCGCCCTTGGCGTCGGAATCGGCTTCGTCGGCCTCGTCCTCGGCCGGCGCGGTTTCGGTGGGCGCCGGCGCAGGAGTCGTCTCGGTGGGTGCCGGCGCCGGGGTGGTCTCGGTCGGGGCCGGGGCCGGAGTCGTCGCCGTCGGGGCCGGGGCCGGAGTGGTCGCCGTCGGGGCCGGGGCCGGAGTGGTCGCCGTCGGCGCCGGCGTCGTGGCGGTCGCCGTCGGGTCCGGGGTGACGGTAGCGGTCGGGTCGGAGATGAGTTCGGTCGCGGTGGCAGCCATGGCGGCGCCCGCACCGCCCGTAACTACGACGGCGGCGACAACAGTGGCCTTGCCCGCCGTGCCGAGGGCGCTGAGCCAAGTGAAGATTCCTGCCAAGGGGTGGTCCTTCCAGAGTGCGTATATTGAGGCTGGCGGACGGTGCCGCACAGCCAGCCGCGCGCAACGTTACCGAACGGAAGGCGGGGTTTCCGGCGAAGTGGGAATTCCTGCGGAAGTCCTTGGCAAAAATGACATCCGCGCACCGCCTGCCAGACCATCCGGGCTTTCGGGGCCGTTCAACGCGGATCCGAACTTGTTTCGACCAATTGCTACTTGAAGTCTTCACAGTAAGCATGCTTATGATGAGGTTGCGGTCGGATCGATTGGCCGCCAACCTGAGGAGGAAACAGCATGGGACTAGGTGACAAGATTCAGAACGCTGCCGAGAAAGCTGGCGGCAAGGGCAAGGAAGCCGCCGGAAGCGCCACGGGCGACGAGAGCCTTCGCGCCGAAGGCAAAGCTGACCAGACCAAAGGTGACTTGAAGCAGGCCGGCGAGAAGGTCAAGGACGCCTTCAAAAAGGACTAGTCTGCACCTAGCCGAAGGGCGCACCACAAAAATGGTGCGCCCTTCGCTGTGCCTCGACAATGCGGACGCCCCGCATACGGTGTTGCTGGCTGGCTTCCCAGCAACAGCCAGTACCATGGCTGGGTCCGTGCGTCCCCGGAGAGGTAGCCACATTGCGTAACGATTTGCCGGGCCGGGAAACCGGCACGCCCGCCCCGTACCCCGGGCATGGCACTTTGGTTGAAAGCAGCCTTAATCATCATGGCCGGCGGCGTCCGCGCTGGCTAAAAGTCTCCGGCGTCGTGGCTGTAGCGTTCCTGGTCGCTGTTGTCGCGTTCGGCGGCTACTGGCTTTGGCGGCTCCAGTCCAACATCAGCACCTCGGCCCTTGGCGCCGGTGGTGTGCGGACCGAAGGTCCCGTCGATGACAGCAAAGACCGGCTGCAAATCCTCGTCCTGGGCAGCGACACACGCAGCGGCAAGAACGGACAGTACGGGTCCGCGGCCGATTCCTCGGGCTACGGTCAATCCGATGTGATGATGCTGCTGGACATCTCGGCGGACAACAACCACGTCAACGTCGTCAGCTTCCCCCGGGACCTGCTGGTGGACGTCCCGGCCTGCCGCGACCGCGCGACCAACAAGGATCATGCGGCCCGTCCCGGGGCCATGATCAACAGCGCCATGGCAGAGGCCGGAATTGGCTGTGCCGTGGACACGGTGAACAAGCTCACAGGGCTCGAAGTGGACCACTTCATGATGGCCGACTTCAACGCCGTGAAGGAACTCTCCAACACAGTCGGCGGCGTTGACGTCTGCGTCGCTTCCGCCGTCAACGACCCCGATTCCGGCCTCCGTCTACCCAAGGGCACCTCCCAGGTGCAGGGCGAGCAGGCCCTGGCTTTCCTGCGGACCCGCCACGCGTTCGCCAACGGCGGGGACCTTGGCCGGATCAAAGCCCAGCAGTCCTTCCTGGCTTCGCTGACCAGGAAACTCAAGGCCGACGGCACCCTGGGCGATCCCCAAAAGGTCCTCGGCATTGCCGACACCATGACCCAGAACCTCACGGTCGACGACGGACTGGCCTCCGTCCCGACCATGCTGACCCTGGCCGGCCGGCTCAAGAACATCGACCCGGCCAAGGTTAACTTCATCACCGCCCCGACCGTGCCCGCCGCGTCCGATCCCAACCGGCTGAGCCTGGACGAACCCGCCGCGTCAAATCTCTTTGCTGCCCTGCGCCGCAGCCCCGACCTGTCCCAGCCTGCGCCGTCGTCGGAAGCAGCGGCCGAGGCGTCCAGCGCGCCCGCGGCACCGGCCTATAACAAGGCCCTTCAGCCGGTCACCCTCGCCAACGGCACCAACCTGCCCGGCAGGAGCAGCGAGATCGGGGCGCTCCTCACTGGGGCCGGGTTCACCAAACTGGCCCGGATTCAGGCCCAGCCGCGGCCGCAAACCATGGTCTACTACGGCGCCGGCTTCGCCGATGTCGCCTCCGACGTCGCTGCACTGTTCGGCCTGCCGCCGTCGAGCGTCCAGCAGGTAGCCGGCGTCCACGGCGTTCAACTCTACGCCGGCCAGGACTTCACCGCCGGCGCCAAGCCGTCAGCCCCAGCGTCGGATGCCGGCGGAGCGGTCTCCCAGACGGCCAACGAACAGACCTGCCAAGCCACCAGCCAGTGAGGCTAGGCAGCTAGGCCGCCGGGCCTGCTGGACCTGATGCCCGGCGCGCTCCTGCCGGGCGCGCGTGACGGGGAGGAGCATGCCCGCCATCTTGATTACCAGGTCCTCCGTCGACGGCCAGGGGGTACAGCGTTCCGACGTGCTGGGGCCGCCGATATTTAACCGCGGCTACACCGGAGCTTCACCCAGTGCTGGCACACTGCCACAGGGGGCCTGCACATCAAATCTTAGGAGCAGTTCATGCCCGGTCTCGAACGTAGACGTTTCCTTCAGCTCGCGGGCGCTGGTGCTGCCAGCACCGCGATCGCCGAATTGCTCGGCCAAAGCGTTGCACGCGCTGCCTCAATCCCGGCCAACAGGGCCACCGGATCGCTCAAGGACGTTGAGCACGTGGTGATCTTTATGCAGGAGAACCGCGCTTTCGACCATTATTTCGGTACGTTGAAGGGTGTGCGCGGGTTTTCGGATCCGCACCCCGCCGTCCTCCCGAGCGGTAAGAACGCGTTCCATCAGGCCAACGCCACCCGCGACATTACTCCGTTCCATCCGGACGCGCCGAACCTGAGCCTGCAGTTCATGGAGGACCTGGACCACTCGTGGAAGATGACCCACGAGGCGTTCAATGACGGTAAGTACGACAAGTGGCTGCCGGCGAAATCCGATGCGACCATGGCCTACTACGCTCGCCAGGACATCCCGTTCCATTTCGCCCTTGCCGACGCGTTCACGATCTGCGACCAGTACCACTGCTCGGTTCTCGGCCCGACGGACCCCAACCGCTACTACATGTTTGCCGGCGGGGACGACCCGGACCGGAAGGGCGGCGGTCCTGACCTGTGGAACGAGGAAAAAGGGTACTGGTGGAGCACTTACCCCGAGGAACTCGAGAAGGCCGGAGTCTCGTGGAAGATCTACCAGGACATCGGCGAGGGCCTCGATCCGGCGCACTACGAGGGCTGGACCGACGACGCGTACATCGGCAACTACGGGGACAATTCGCTCCTGTACTTCAAGCAGTACCAGGACGCGAAGCCCGGCTCGCCGTTGTACGAGAAGGCCCGCACCGGCACGAACGCCAAGGCCGGAGACGACCTCTTCAGCATCCTCCGCAAAGACGTGACGTCGGGAACACTGCCGCAGGTGTCCTACATCGTGGCCCCCGAAGCCTACACGGAACACTCGAACTGGCCGCCGAACTTCGGCGCCTGGTACGCCGCCAACATCCTGGACATTCTCACCTCGAACCCGGAGGTGTGGAGCAAGACGGCGGTGCTGTTCATGTACGACGAAAACGACGGATTCTTCGACCACGTCGTTCCGCCGCACCCGAACACCCCCCAGATTCCGGGCGGATCCACGGTCTCGACGGCCGGAGAGTGGTACGACGGCAGCCCCACCTTCTACGGCAGCAAAGACACCCCGGGCCACTTTGGCCTCGGGGTCCGCGTGCCAATGATTGTCCTCTCGCCCTGGAGCATGGGCGGCTGGGTCTGCTCCGAAACCTTTGACCACACCTCGATTGTCCGCTTCCTTGAAGCCCGCTTCGGAGTGGCCTCGCCAAACATCACACCCTGGCGCCGCGCGGTCAGCGGCGACCTCACCAGTGCGTTCGACTTTTCCGCAGCCGCCGGCGCGGCGCCAGCCATGCCGGACACGTCGGCGTACAAGCCGGCCGACCACCAGCGGCACCCCAGCTACGTTCCGACCCCTCCGGCGACCAATTCGATGCCGTCGCAGGAGAAGGGAACGCGTCCGTCGCGTCCGCTCGGCTACGCCCTCGAGGTCGAGACGAAGATCGAAGGCGGCAAGCTGACCGCCCGCTGGGCGAACCGGGGCACCCTGGGGGCACACGTGCAGGTCCGTTCCAACCTGCTGCCGCAGGGTCCGTACTCCTACACGATCGGTGCAGCCGCCTCACTTGACGCGTCCTGGGCGCTCGGCGCGGAGTACGACGTGCACATGCACGGCCCGGCCGGCTGGTTCCGGCGGCTCGCCGGAACCACCGCCTCCGCGGATGTCCGCGTCACGGTCACAACCGACGGCAAATCGCCGCACGCCCAGTTCCGGATTGAGAACACGGGTCCTACGAGTGCCGCCCTCACCCTCAGGGACGCCTACGGCGCTGGTACCCAGACGCTCTCGCTTACCCCGGGCCAGAGCGAGACCGTCGTCATCCCGACCCAGGGCGGCTGGTACGACCTGACCATCACCTCCGCCGCGGACTCAAAGCTCGTCCGCGTCCTGGCCGGCCGGCTCGAGAACGCCCGGCAACTCACAAGCGACCCCCAACTCGGCCGGTAACTCCCAAGAGCCGGAAGGCGGGCGCGACGGCGCTGGCTGCCGCCGTCGCGCTCACCGGACTGGCAACCGTCGGTGCGGCTGCACCCGCGGATGCGCACACGACTTCGGACACTGCGGCGCAGGGAAACGGCCAAAACGGCCCCGACCATGTGTTCGTCATCATGATGGAAAACCACGGCTACGACCAGGTCATCGGCAACACCGCTGACGCGCCGTACATCAACACCCTCGCGCAGCGCTACAACACCGCGACGAACTACCACGGTGTGACCCACCCGAGCCTGCCCAACTACCTGGCCACCATTTCAGGAAGTTCGCAGGGCATCTGGGACGACTGCAAAGCCGGCGCCAACGTCACCTGTGCGCCTGAAGAGTTCGTCCCCGGATCCGGCGACCCGGGAGCCACCGGTCTCCTCACCCAGGAACAGGTTGCCAGCGCCTCCGCCACCCCGCACATGTTCTCGGGCAAGACCATTGTTGACCAGCTCGAAAACAAGGGCCTGAGCTGGAAGGCCTACATGGAAAGCCTTCCCAGCGCCGGCTCCCAGGTCGAGTACGCACCCACGATCGGCTCCTCGACGGTCAAGTTGTATGCGCAGAAGCACAACCCGTTCATGTACTTCTCGAACATCAATTACCCGGGCAGCCCGCGCCTGCAAAACATCGTGCCCCAGGAGAACAACCTGAAGAACGACCTGGCCAGCGGCAACGTGCCGAACTTTGTCTGGATCAGCCCGAACCAGTGCCACGACATGCACGGGGTTTCCTCCTCGGGGGCGGCCCTGGTCGACCAGCCCAAGTGCGGTTACCCGGACTCCGGCCTTGACCACGGCGCGATTCAGCTCGGCGACAGCTATGTCAATCAGACCGTCCAGCAGATCATGGACTCGCCAACCTGGAAGACATCCAAGTCCAGCATCGTCCTGGCCTGGGACGAGAACGACTACTCCGGATCCACCGGCGGCCCGGGCAGCCCGGTCGGGCAGAACGGCGCCGTCCTCGGCGGGGGCCACGCACCCACGATCGTGATCAACTCAGCCGAGGGACCGCACAAGGCAACCAACCAGCTCTCCGACCACTACACCCTGCTCTCCACCATTGAGCACATGTGGCACCTTGGCTGCCTGGCCAACACCTGCTCGCCCACGACATCGGGCACCTTCGAGGAGCTCTTCCACCCGTGACCTAGACAGCTCACAAGCGCCCCGTAAGTCAGCAGTACGGGGAATCCGCATCCACATAACGGGAGGGCCCCAAGGCCCTCCCGTTTTTCGGATCGGGCTGCGGCTGCCTCACCACATGTTCCAGAGAAAGTTGCGGTGGCCGCCGCGGCCCATCATCGGCATCCATCCGGAATCTCCGGCTCGGCCCTTATCGGCAAAAGCCCTCCAGCCCGGGATTCCCGCGGGCCGAAGGGCTTTCTTTGTGGAGCTAAGGAGATTCGAACTCCTGACCTCTTCGATGCGAACGAAGCGCTCTACCAACTGAGCTATAGCCCCGCAACAACGCCGCTCCCTCAGGGGAACGGCGCCATCAACGTTCCTAGGCTACAAACTATCCGCGTGCATTGCCAGCCAGCCCTCGAATGTCTGCGCGCCGTGTCGTTCTTCGGGCACCAGGTTCAGGCCGGCCCGCAGGTATCTGCCCATCGCCCCGGGCAGGGGAAACTCCACCAGGCGGCCGCGCGCACCCGTGGCCCGCTGCCAGGAACGTGCCAGCTGGCGCATGTCCACGATCTCCGGGCCCCCGATGGTCCGGACCCGGTGCCGGACGCCCGAAGGGGCTTCCAGCGCCGCGTCCAGCAGGGCGGCGGCCACCTCGGCGTGGGCGATCGGCTGGAACCTGGCGCCTTTCACCACGGGCACCAGCCGCACCCTGGCGCCGGCGGCGAAGACGCGCGCCAGCAGGGAATGGAACTGGGTGGCGCGGAGCACCAAGGTCTCGAGACCGGAGTGTTCGTAGACCGTTTCCTTGGCCGCCTTGGACCGGTAGTAGCCGGCGCTGCTCAGGTCGCAGTTGACGATCGAAAGCATCACCGCCCTCTGCACGCCCGCGTCCTGCGCGGCGGCCAGCAGCCGCGCCCCGCCGCCGGCGAAGTTCTTCAGCGCCTTGCCTGAAAAACCTTCAAGGCAATCGACGACGACGTCGGCGCCGGCCAGCGCCGCGGCCAGCCCCTCGCCCGTGGTGACGTCGCCGCGGAAGTACTCCGCGCCGTCGATGTGCCCGGCAGTTCCGGGCGCGGGAGGATTGCGGCTGAGCACGGCCACCCGGTGTCCGCCGGCAACCCCCTGGCGCACCAGTTCGCGGCCCACCTGTCCGGTCCCCCCGGCAACGCAGATTCTCGTCATGCGCCTCAGGCTACCTGCCTCGGGCAACAAAAACGCCCCGGACGGCCGAATTGTCGGCTGTCCGGGGCGGGAAGGTCGGTGTCAGGCGCGGCGGCGCTGGAGTACGTCGTCGAGGTTGCTGAGTGCGCTTTGGCCCTTACCCAGCGGCTTCGCGTCGGGGCCTGCCGTCTCGGGCTGCCGGACGGTGGCCTGCTTGAGCGAGGGTTTGCCGACCGCTTTCGGGGCCTCCGGCAGGTCCAGCGGCTGCGGAGCGGCGCGTTCGGCTTTGGGAGCCTCGACGTAGGTCGGCTTCGGCACTTCAACGGGCTCCCAGCTGGAGCCCTCCGCGGCGGCCGGATCTGCGACGCGGCGGACGGACGGATCGCCGGACGCGGCAGCCTCGGCCAGGGCGGCCTGGCGCAGTTCGTCGGCCGTCAGGGGTTTGGGGGCGGGCTTGGGTGCCGCGGCGCCGGCTTCGGCGTCGAACAGCGGGCTTTCCTTCGCCGGGAGAGCCGAGCGGACCGAAGCGGCCCGGTGGGCGGCCGGGGCTGCGGCGCCGGCGTGCGCCGGGGTGCCCATGGCGGAACGGAACGCGGCGTTGAGCTTCCGTCGGCGGTCGCGCACGGCAAGCCGGCGGAGCATCACAACGGCCAGGACCGCGCCGAGCAGGGTGGAGACGGGAAGCCAACCGGAGCCAACGCCGAAGAGCCGGAGCGCGGCGGACACCACGCCGGTCAGCAGAGAGAGCAGGCCTGCCAGGGCAAGCACCAGCCGGCCGTAGCGGATCCGGAAGGCCGGGGCCGCAGGCTTCGGGGCGCCGTCGCGGTCAATGGAACCCGGAGCGGGCTCGGGGCGCTGCGTACTCGACATCGATTTCTCCTGCGGGGCAGCCATCTTCATGACGAACCCGGCTCGGGGGTCTGCTTTTCCTACGTCCGCGGCGTCCATCAGGAGCTCGCCCGCCGGCTGGAGTTGGGAGCGGCCGTTCCGGAGCATGTAGGGAGCCACCCATACGATCCAGAGTGCAACAGCAATGACAAGGATCACTGAGCTGCTAAGAGGGAAGTCCACAGTCAAAACCGTATGAGCAAGTCGACGGCGCGGGCGGCATTGCCGGCGGTGTGTCGCGAGGCAACTGCGAAATCACTGGAAATATGACGAAAGTGCTGGTCAGACCGTGGTTTTCTGCGCCTAGGCGGGACGGTTTTCCAACCACCGGGCCAGGAGTCCTTCGGGTACTTCCTCTGCGGTCAAAGCGAAGCTTCTATGGTCCGCCCACTGCCCGTTGATGTGCAGGAAACGCGGCCGGTACCCCTCGTCCCGGAACCCCAGTTTCTCCACGACCCGCAGGCTCGGACCGTTTTCGGGCCGGATGTTGATCTCCATCCGGTGCAGCCCCAGGGTGCGGAAACAGTAGTCCGTGGCCATCGCGACGGCGGTCGGTGCGATCCCCTGCCCTGCGCGGTCCTGATCCACCCAGTACCCGAGCGTGGCCATCATGGCCGAACCCCAGACAATCGATGAGACGGTCAGCTGTCCTACGATCACGGGTTCCTTGAACCCGGGGGTCCACGCCGCAATGACGAACGGCAGCGCCGTGGCCTGGGCGGCCTGGGCCTTGAGCGAGCGCACCATTTGCCGGTAGTCGGGCAGCCCGCCGCCGGGAACCGGGTTGGAGGCTTCCCAGGGGGCAAGCCACGTCTCGTTCCTGGCCCGCAGTTCAGTCCACTCCCGGCGGTCCCGGTACCGGATCGGGCGCAGCACAACGTCGCCGCACTCCAGGGTCACCGGCCAGGCGAAGCTGCCCCCCACGGGATTATTTGGTCAGGCTGGAGGCGAACCCGGGCAGCCATTCGCGCAGGCCGGGGCCCAGGTCCTCGCTGTCGCAGGCGAGCTGGACGCAGGCCTTGAGGTAGCTGAGCTTGTCCCCGGTATCGTAGCGGCGGCCGCGGAAGACCACGCCGTACACGCCGTAGCCCTCCCCCTCGCCGGCGGAGAGTTCCTGCAGGGCGTCGGTGAGCTGGATTTCGCCGCCGCGTCCCGGCTTGGTCCGCTCCAGGACCTCGAACACGGCGGGGTGCAGGACGTACCGGCCGATGATGGCCAGGTTGGAGGGAGCCTCGTCGACGTCGGGCTTCTCCACGAGCTGCTTGATCCGGACGTAGTCCTCGCCTTCAACGGCCTCGACGTCGGCGCAGCCGTAGGCGCTGATCTGGGAGGGGTCGACCTCGATCAGGGCGACGACGGAGCCGCCGGTCTTGGCCTGGACCTCGATCATGGTGCTGAGCAGTTCGTCGCGGGCATCGATCAGGTCGTCACCGAGCAGCACGGCGAACGGTTCGTAGCCGACGTGCTGCTTGGCGCGCAGTACGGCGTGGCCCAGGCCCATCGGGTCGCCCTGGCGGACGTAGTGGATGTCGCCCAGGTTGCTGGCGGCCTGGATGGACTCCAGCTTGTCGGTGTCGCCCTTGGCCTCCAGCGTCGCCTCCAGCGTGGGCACCCGGTCAAAGTGGTCCTCGAGGGCCCGCTTGTTGCGCCCCGTGATCATCAGGACGTCTTGGAGCCCCACGTTCACGGCTTCCTCGACCACGTACTGGATGGCCGGCTTGTCCACGACCGGCAGCATCTCCTTCGGCATCGCCTTGGTGGCAGGAAGGAAGCGGGTGCCGAGGCCCGCTACGGGGATGACGGCCTTACGAACGGAGGCGTTGGGTGTAATCACTCGACTAATCTAGCGGAGGGGGCAACCATCAGGTAATTCTCCCCCGCCGGCCGGGCTGCCGCGGCCGCCCGGCAGCACGGCGCCGCCCGGCCGAAAGGACACCGCGCACATGAGCAGCAAGGACGAGATCCGATCCCGTCACCGGCGCGGCCGGGCCGCACTCTCGCAGCCGGACCTGGAGGCCGCCGGCGCAGCCCTGGCCAGGCACGGCCTGGCCTGGGCAACGGCCCTGGCCAACGGCGGGCGGCGCACTTTCGCGGCCTACCTCGGCGTCGGCGCGGAGCCCCCCACCCTGCCCCTGCTGGCTGCGCTGCACGGCGCCGGCCACCGGGTGCTGCTCCCGGTCTGCGAGCCCGGACTCGCTTTGAGCTGGGTGTACTGGACCCCGTCGTCGGAATTTGTCCGCAGCCGCTACGCCCCCATCCAGGAGCCTGTGGGCGACCGGCTCGACACCTCCGTGATGCTGGGGGTCGCCGGACTCTTCCTGCCCGCCACGGCCCTGGACCGCACCGGCAACAGGATCGGCCAGGGCGGCGGTTACTACGACAAGTTCCTGGCCGCCCTCGAGGACCTGCCGTGGGGCGTCCCCGTGTCCGAGACCGGGCCGTTGCCGACGGCGGCCCTTGTCTACGACGCTGAGGTGCTGGCCGCCGGCAGCATTCCCGCGGAGTCCTTCGACCGAAAGGTTGCCGCGGCACTGACACCCGGAGGTCTCGTCCGGTTCTCCGTCCAGCCCTAGCCGCGCCCGCCGGGTGATAGAATTGGCACTCAGGCCCTGCGACTGCTAATGCCAGCTTTTTGGTACGACAGCCCGGGACCTGCTCGTTTGTCCCAGAGGAGGAACCCAGTGCCCACGTATGCATACGCTTGCAAGGACTGCAGCCACGCCTTCGAGGTTGTGCAGTCCTTCACGGACAGCTCGCTGACGTCCTGCCCCGAGTGCGAGGGGACCCTGCGCAAGAAGTTCAACAGCGTCGGGGTCGTCTTCAAGGGCTCCGGCTTTTACCGGACCGACTCCCGCGATTCCAAGGGCAGCACCGTGGCCCCGGCGGCAGCTCCTGCCGCCCCCGCTTCGGCTTCCGCCGCAGCAAGCTAGGGACGTCGACGCCGGTACCCGGCACTGTCCCGTCAGGTCCGGCGCCCGGCCGGCGCCCGGTTAGAGCCGGCACCGGCCGGCGTTCCCGCACAACGTTGTCCACATAGCCGCAGCCGGAACTGCCGCGGGCCACGGCTCCGCCCTAGCGTGGGGGCATGGCCCGCAGCTTACGTCCGCCCCCTCCGCAGGGACCCGCACCGCCCTGGTTCCCGGCGCGGCCCCGGCCGCCGCGCCCGTTCTTGCACGGCGCCTCCCGTAAAGGCCCGCCAAGGCGGCGCGCCCGCCGCTGGCTCCTGCGCAACCGCCGGCTGATTGTTGCCCTCCTGTTGTGCCTCGCTGCCAGCCTGGCCGTGCAGCAACTGACGCCTGCACCGGCAGCGACTGTTTCCGCCTGGGCTGCCGCGAGGGATCTCCCGGCCGGCCGGGTGCTGGCGTCCGTCGACCTCGCCGTCGTCCAGGTGCCTCCCGGACTGCTCCCCGGCGGCACCCTCGAGCCCTTCGCACTCGAAGGCAAACAGCTCGCCGTGGCGCTGCGGAAAGGCCAGCTCGTCGCGGACTCCCTTCTGGTGGGACCCGGGATGCTGGCCGGCAGCCCACCGGGGGCCGCCGCTGTGCCGTTGCGCATGGCTGACCCCGCCTCCATCCAACTGGTGTCCCCCGGCCAGCTCATCAATGTTGTGATGACCGGCGGGGGCGGCCCCGAGCAGGGGGCGCCGGCGCAGCTGCTGGCCTCGGCGGTGCCGGTGCTGTGGACGTCGGCCCGGGGTGGCAGGACCGGCCAGTGGCTCGACACCGCAGAGACCGACGGGCTGATGGTCGTGGCGGCAGATCCGGACCAGGCCCGACGGCTCGCCGGGGCATCGACGCAGGGCAAGTTGTTCTTTGTCCTGGTCGGCTCCGCGCCCGGCTAACGGGATGACCGGCCCCCGGGCTGTTTATTCCAGGGCGCGCGTGCAGCCGGAGCGTGCTGGCCGCTCAGCCCCAGTGCGGGGGCTTCTGCTCCTGCAGCCAGGCGTCGTGGTCGTAGCTGCCGGGCTGGTCGCCCCAGCGCCGGGGATCGTCCTCGGCGGCCTTGTTGGGCAGCACTCCCCCGGGAACCGCGGCGCGTGCCCCGCTCCGGGACTGCGGCTCCGGCTGCCGCAGGCCCGCGGACGCTGCTTCCCGGGCCGGGGCGTCCGGCGCCGAGTCGTGATTCCGGTCCCCGCCGGGGATGGAGTTGTTGTACTGGTTGTCGCCGTCTGCGTGCATGCCGCCGGCCTCCTTGGTGCGAATCGCTGTTTCCTGCCCGCGATCACCGTCCGCGGACCACCCGTGCGGCGCCGGGGCGGACGGGGCGTAGGTATGCCGCCCGTCCTCGACGCTCAGGTTCTCTATGTCGTCGGAGAAGCCGGGCGAGCTGCCCAACCGGCTGGACGCCACCGGCTTCTCCAGGCCGAGGTAGCCGCCGATCCGGTCCGCGCAGGCCGAAGGATCGGTGAATACCTCTATGGTCCATAGTGGCATGTAGCGCCAGCCCATGCGCTCCAGCAGCTGCGGCCGGAGGCGGCTGCGCT
Source organism: Arthrobacter sp. SlRoot2-15 (assembly GCF_059739345.1). Taxonomy (NCBI): domain Bacteria; kingdom Bacillati; phylum Actinomycetota; class Actinomycetes; order Micrococcales; family Micrococcaceae; genus Arthrobacter; species Arthrobacter sp. SlRoot2-15. Next base: position 2,742,040 of record NZ_AP046058.1, on the reverse strand, counting down.
CACGTACGCTCATCCGCCGGTACCGCTCGGTGCCGTCGGACTCGATGGCGACGGGACTGGGGATCTCGGCGTCGTCCTGGCCGATCGTGTGCATCGGGTCCGCCGCCGCCACCATGTCCAGGACACCGTCGTACTGATGCCAGACCCGCGCCCCGCGGGCCCGGAGCCGGTCGCCGAGGTCGGCCACCAGGGGGTCGGCGCCGAGGGCCTGTTCGCTGGCCGCGGCCCGGGAAGCCGGGCTGCCCAGATCGGAGTTGCCCGCGATTTCCCGGTCCAGGAGCTCGTAGAAGTCCACCGCGCCGTGGCTGAGGCGGGTGACGTCCAGGTCTTCGGGCCGGAAGCAGCTCAGCACATGCAAGGACCGCCGTGCCCGGGTCATGGCCAGGGCGAACCGGGCGCGGCCGCCGTCGGCGGAGAGCGGGCCGAGGCTGTGCAGGGCGCGGCCGTGCGGGGTGCGTCCGTAACCGGGCGAGAAGATGACGCGGTCCCGGACCAGGCCCTGCGCCCGTTCCAGGTCCACCACCCGGAAGGACTCTTCGCCGGCGGTGAAGAAGCTGCCCAGCAGCGGGTAGCTGGGCAGCTGCAGCCGGATGGCCTCGCCGATCCGGGCCGCGTGCCGCAGGCTGCCGGTGACGACCGCCAGGGAGGTGCGAGGCCGCAGCCGGGCGTGCTCGAAGACCAGTTCCACCACACGGTTCACTTCGGCCACAACAGACTCGACGCCGTCGTGGTCGGCGCTGGGCAGGCCGGTCCCGTCCGGCAGGTATTCCACGGTCAGGGCCCGGTCGAGGCCGGTTGCCGACTGGCCCTCGGGAAGACGGCGGAGCTCGCCGGCGTAGAAACCCTTGCTCAGCTGCCGGACCAGGTCCTCGTCGACGGCGCGGTAGACGGTCCTGAGTTTCCAGACCGGCAACACGGCGGTCAGGGCCTGGAACGCGCTGTCCACCCGCTGGTGCGGGTTCTCGCCGGCGGCGAGCCGCTCGACCCCCACGGAGAAGCTGCGCGGGCTGGCGATCTTGTCGTCGCCGAAGGCAATGACCTGCCGGGACCGCGCGACGGCGGGCAGCACCGCCTGCAGCGACGTCGCCTCGGCGTCAAGGATCACCACCGCGTCGAAATGCTGCTCGGCCGGCAGCAGGCTGCTGAGGAGGTAGGGGCTGACTGACCAGACCGGCACCAGCCTCGGGACGAGCTCGGGCGACTGTGCGGTCAGCGCCGCCGGCGTGACCCGCCCGTCCTTGAGCAGGCTGCGCAGCAGCTCCGCCTGCCGGGGGTGTTCGGTCAGGGCGGCACGCCAGCGTTCGGCCAGTTTCCAGCGCAGCCGGGCGGCGCCGCTGGCAATGTGGGCGTTGTCCGCGAGGCGGTACTCCGCCTCAAGCTGGCGCAGCGCGTCGCCGTCGGACATGGCGAGGTAGTCGTCGCCGCTGATCATGGCCTCCAGCGCGGACTGCCACCAGGCCAGTTCCAGCTCCGCAGCGACGGATCCGGCGGGCACCTCGCGCTTGGCGAGGTCGGCGAGCAGTTCGCCCAGGCCGTGTTCGCGCATGTTCTCCACCAGCAGCGTCCGCTCCGGCAACGTTTCCAGCGTCCCGGTGTCAGCGACGAGCCGGTCCAGGCGCTCGAGAAGTTCCTCGTACGGGGTGTCGTGGACGGCTCCCCCGGCACGGGTGTGACGGACGGCCTCCCCGAGCTCCGCCAGTTCGGCTTCCAGCTCGCGGTAAAGGGCCGTGATCTCGGCAAGTCCGGACGGCACGGCCGGGTGCCGCTGGCTGGTGGCGTAGTCGGCCCAGGTGGCCCGCTGGTCCTGGACCAGCACCAGCGAGCTGTGCAGGTCCGCGATGTGCACACCGGGCCGGACGTACTCCTTGGCGACGCGCCGCAGCCGGGAGCGCTGCATCGAGGGCATGTCGATGTTCCGCTCGCGCCGCCACGCCGACGGGGCGGTGGCGGAAATCAGGTCGTGGACCGGCCGGTCGAAAATGTCCGGCGTGAACTTGTCCAGGCTCTCGCGGACCGCGACCAGCAGGTCGATCTGGTCACCCCACTCGGCAAAGGTCCCGCCGAGCCGGATCTCCGCGTGCTCGGCGACGCCGTTCATCCGTTCGCGCAGTTGCGGGAGCTTTTCCGCGACCGAGCGGGCCACCTGCTGGGCCTCCTGGGTCTCCTTGCGCGTCAGCAGCCGGGCGCCGTGCCACGGGCTCATGGTCGAGGCGCGGCTGAAGCTGCCCAGCTCGGCGGCTCGCTTGAGCCGTCCCGCCAGTTCCGCACGGTCGCGGATGCTGTCCAGGACGCTGCGCTTGAGCCGGACCGTGGTGGCCGGCGCCGGGTGGATGGCGGTCAGCGCCGCGAGGGACTGCATGGCCTCGTACGGTGAGCACCCCCAGCGCGCCCGCACGTTGTGCAGCGACGCGACGTGGTCCCTCAGGGCATGCCGGTGCTCGGTCAGCGTGGAGTGCAGGTTCTTCAGCTGCGGTTCCAGAGACTTCTCGTTCCGGACAATCGCCCGGACCAGCTGGCCTTTGAGCTGCAGCGGCGTGGAGTTGCCCGCGAGCTGGACGAGCAGCGATTCGAGGCCGAGGGCCTCCAGCTGGGCGGAGAGCTCGCCGAGGCTGGCGCGCCGGTCGCCGACCACGAGGACGCTTTTGCCTTCGTCGACCAAGGCACCGATGGTGTTGATGGCTGTCTGGGTCTGGCCGGTGCCCGGCGGGCTGCTGACCACCAGGGAGTCGCCGGCGCGGACGGCGTCCACAACGTACTGCTGGTCCGTGTCGGCGTCGAGCAGCAGGAGCTCGTCCGCGGGGCTGCGCTCATCTGTGCTCGGGAAGCGCCCGTCCTTGAGCACGGGGACGTCCACCGGACTGCCGGCAGCGGCCCGACCGAGCGCCGCCACCAGCGGGTTGTGCTGGTTGATCCAGGGGTCGTCCAGGTTCCCGGAGAGGTCTGCATAGGTCGAGACCAGGAGGTTGTGCTCGATCTCGGCGCCGTGGATCGGCTGGATCAGGGTGCCAAGGCGGTCCAGGACCGGCTGCGGGTCATAGCGGGCGGTGCTGTAGGCCATCCGGGTCACGGCATTGACGTCGAAGACGATCCCGTGGATGGTCTTCAGGTGCCGGATCAGGGCCGGGTTGATCCGGGCCTGTTCGGTGAGCTGCAGTTCGTAGTCGTCCTCGCCGGGGCGGACGGTCAGGGACACCGCGGTGAGCATGACCGGCGCGGACACGCGCTGCGGCTTGCCGCCGACGGCGGAGGTCCAGACGACGGTTCCGGCGGAGAGGTAGCCGGCGTCGATGCCGCGGTCGTTGGCGAGCTCGAAGATCTTGGAGCGGAGGTTGCGCGAGGCCCGGGCCGCGACGACGTACTGCTGGCGGTCCCGGATCAGGGTGGACAGGCGGGTGCGGCGTCCGGCCATCAGCTGGGCCAGTCCGGAGGGGTGGGCGTGTGTCAGGTCAATGGAGCCTTCGGGCGTTTTCGTGAAACGCAGCATGGTGTCTGCTCCGGTGACGGGTTTGAGACCCGACAGCCATTTCCTGAACTCCTCGGAGCCCTCGGGGTGGCCTTGACCTACTGACACTGCTGCCTTCTTTTCTGTGCTCACGGTTTCTGAGTTCGCGCGGGACGCCCTGGACCATACCGGCATGCTTTCGAGGGTAGCCCGAATCAGGCGTCAGTGCCGGGGCGCAACACTGGCGCGGGTCAAATTCGTGGGGCAAGTCGCTTCGGCGCGACGGGCCGCAAAAGCACAATGGCCGGCCCCTCACGGGGCCGGCCATTCACACTGCTATTCCCACTCGATGGTTCCCGGCGGCTTGCTGGTCACGTCCAGCACCACGCGGTTGACGCCCTCCACCTCGTTGGTGATCCGGTTGGAGATCCGGGCCAGGAGGTCGTAGGGCAGCCGCGACCAGTCGGCCGTCATGGCGTCCTCGGAGGACACCGGGCGCAGCACGATCGGGTGGCCGTAGGTGCGGCCGTCGCCCATCACGCCGACGCTGCGGACGTCCGCGAGCAGCACGACCGGCATCTGCCAGACCTCGTTGTCGAGGCCGGCGGCGGTCAGCTCGGCGCGCGCGATCGCGTCGGCCTTGCGGAGCAGGTCCAGCCGTTCCTTGGTCACTTCGCCGACGATCCGGATGCCGAGGCCCGGACCCGGGAAGGGCTGGCGTCCGACGATTTCCTGCGGCAGGCCAAGCTGCGCGCCGACGGCCCGGACCTCGTCCTTGAACAGCGCGCGCAGCGGCTCGACGAGTTCGAACTGCAGGTCTTCCGGGAGGCCGCCCACGTTGTGGTGGCTCTTGATGTTCGCTGCGCCCTCGCCGCCGCCGGATTCGACAACGTCCGGGTACAGGGTGCCCTGGACGAGGAACTTGATCTTCTCGCCGTGCGCAGCGGCCTCGGCGATGATGGCCAGCTCGGCTTCCTCGAACGCGCGGATGAACTCGCGGCCGATGATCTTGCGCTTGGTCTCGGGGTCGCTGACGCCGGCGAGGGCCGCCTGGAAGCGCTCCTGCTCGTTGGCGACGTAAAGCTTGACGCCGGTGGCCGCCACGAAGTCCCGCTCGACCTGCTCGGCTTCGCCCTCGCGCAGCAGCCCGTGGTCCACGAAGACACAGGTCAGCTGGTCGCCGACGGCGCGCTGGACGAGGGCCGCGGCCACGGCGGAGTCGACGCCGCCGGAGAGCCCGCAGATCACCCGGGCGTCACCGATCTGCTCGCGGATCCGCTCGACCTGTTCGTCGAGGATGTTGCCCGTGGTCCAGTTCGGTTCCAGCTTGGCGCCCTTGAAGAGGAAGTTCTCCAGCACCTGCTGGCCGTAGGCCGAGTGCTTCACCTCGGGGTGCCACTGCACGCCGTAGAGGCACTTCTCCTCGTTGGCGAAGGCGGCCACGTCGGCGCCGGCCGTCGTCGCGAGCACCTCAAAGCCCTCCGGGGCCTCGTGGACGGAGTCGCCGTGGCTCATCCAGGTGCTCTGGTGCTGGGGCATGCCCGCCAGGATGGAGCGGCCCTCGCCGAGCACGGTGGTTTCCGTGGAGCCGTATTCCCGCAGTCCGGTCCGGGCCACTTTGCCGCCCAGGGCGTTGGCCATGGCCTGGAAGCCGTAGCAGATGCCGAACACCGGGACGCCGGCCTCGAACAGGTCGGCGCCGACGCTCGGGGCGCCTTCGGCGTAGACGCTGGCGGGGCCGCCGGAGAGGATGATGGCGGCGGGGTTCTTGGCCAGCAGCTGCTCGGTGCTGTAGGTATGCGGAACGACTTCCGAATACACATTCGCTTCCCGGACGCGGCGGGCAATCAGCTGCGCGTACTGGGCACCGTAGTCAACAACCAGCACCGGCCTGTGGGACGTCTGGGATGCAGTGGGAGTGGTCACCGTCCTAGCCTACGTTGCGCCCCCGGTCCCCCGCACCTTGAGAAGCTGCGGGTAAGCGAACTCACAGCACCGCGGGGCGGGGCTTTATCCGGGCCGGCTCAGTAGCGCTGCGGCGCCTGCGGGTTAGCGGCAAGTTCGGCCTCCACCTCGGCGTGGAACTTCTTCTCCACAAAGAAGGACAGGAACGGCACGACGCCGCCGAGGGCCAGGATGATGAGCTTGACGAAGGGCCAGCGCATGAGCGACCAGAGCCGGAAGTTGGACATCAGGTACACGACGTACATCCAGCCGTGCACGATCAGCACCGCGACGGATAGGTTCACTCCGCCGATGACGCCGGCCGGCTCGGCGTCGGCGAATCCGAAACCGAACGGCTGGCCGTTGACGGCGTTGGTGCCGCCGGCGAAGAGGTACTGGCCGAAGGCGTAGCGGGCGATCAATTCCGCGCAGAGCAGCAGCAGCATGGAGCCCGTCAGGTAGGCGAGGACCTTGTAGAACTTCAGGGCTGAGCGGATCTGCGCCTCGGTCCCGCCGAAGCGGCGCTTCTTGCCGCCGGGGGTTCCCGTTCCGTTGGGCTGCTGCGGCGCGATGGCCGGCTTGGGCTCGATCATGGTTGCACTCTCGGTTTGGTGGGATGCGGGTTGGTGTCGGAGGAATCGGGGTCGCGGGGCCCGCCCGCAGCGGCGAGCCGGGCGGCTTCTTCATCCTGGGCGTCCTCGAGGCCGCGGCGGTAGTCGTCCTTGACCAGGCGCCACCAGATGAAGAGCGCGAAGCCGGCGAAGACCACCCATTCGGCGGCGTAGAAGAGATTGAGCCAGTTGACCTTCTGGGCGGGCGGCTGCGGGCCGATCGCCAGCGGCTTGACTTCGCCGGAGGCTGCCACATCGGCGCCGGCGGAGCGTTCGGCGCTGGCGGCAACGAAGCCGGGGTAGCTGGTGACATCCCATAGGTTGATGAGTTCGGCGACGGAGACGGCGCTGGCGCGGCCGGGTCCGGCGTCGGTGTTGGGAAGCGGCGCTTCGGACGGGATCAGCCGGCCGGTGAGTTCAATGGGGCCCGACGGCGGCGCGGCGGCGTCCGCGGGGTCGGCGACCCAGCCGCGCGCCACCGGGATCCAGGTCTGCGGCGACGCCCCGGCCCCGGAGAGGGCCGGGGCGTCTTGCACGGCGAAGGCTGAAACGATCCAGAATCCCTTGGCGCCGTCGTGGATCCGGCCCGGGACCAGGACCTGTTTCTGCGGATCGTAGCTGCCGGTGGCGGTGACCACCTGGTCGGCCACAGAGCCGGGGAAGAACTGCCCGGGTTTCAGGACCGCGGTCAGCGGGCGGGCCTCCTCGGTCCCGGTGGAAACCGGTGCCTCGGGCCGCGTGGAGCGGCCGAACTGCCACTGGCTCAGCAGCACAAAGACCCCCGAAATGACGATCGCAAACACCAGGCCTGCGATCCAGCGGGGTTTGAGGGCGGTTTTCAGCACCCCTTAACCGTACTTCGTCCCCGTGTAGAACAACGAAACGGGCGCTAGGGCTGGGCCTAGAGTGGGGCAGCAGGGTCCCTGCGTGGCGACGGAGTCGACACGAAATGGCCTGCCCCAATCTCAGTGGTCGAAGAACACCAGGGACGAGTTGATCAGTTCGGAGATCACCTCGGGGTCGTAGGCACGGCGGAGGGACTCCCGGAAAGACTCCTTCGAGAGCGACCGTGCCATGGTGGCGAGGACTTCCAGGTGGTCCGAGAAGGAACTGGCCGGCGTCGCGATCAGCAGGACCACGGTGGCCGGGCCGTCCGCCGCGCCGAAGTCCAGCGCCTTGCCGTACTTGGTGATGCCGACCGCAATCGAGATTCGCGAGACGAATTCGCTGCGGGCGTGGGGCAGGCCCACACCGCCGGGCAGCCCGGTGGCCAGCTGGTGCTCGCGGGCGTTGACGTGGCCGAGGAATCCCTCGAGGTCCGAGATCCGTCCGGCGTCGTACATCCGCTGCGCGAGCTGGGCCGCGGCGTCGAACTTGTCCTTCGCGTCCAGCTCCAGGATCACCATCTGCGGCGTGGTGAGGTCGGCGTCGTACCGGTCCAGTTGTTCCGCCAAGAGGTGTCCCTTCGATGTGGCGTCGGTGCACGCCGACGGGTGGTGCGCCGGGGCGCCCCGGTCAGCGCAGCGGGACGATGTCCTCCACGCCCATCCGTGCGGCGTCGGCGGATTCGTCGTCCGGCTGCTCCTGGCTGAGTCGTTCGGCGTCGACCCGGGCCAGGTAATGCTTGATTTCGCTCTCGCGCTGCGCGTCGCTCCAGCCGAGAACCTCACCGATCAGTTTAGCGACTACCGGGGCGGCGGACACACCGCGGTCCCAGGCCTCGATCGAAATCCGGGTCCGGCGGGTCAGCACGTCCTGGACGTGGCGGGCGCCCTCGAACTTGGCCGCGTACACGGCCTCGGCCGCCAGGTAGTCGTCGGCGCCCGGCAGCGGCTCGGCCAGTTCGTGGTTTTCCCCGATCAGGGCCAGCACCTCCGGGGCCATCGACCCGTAGCGGTTCAGCAGGTGCTCGATCCGCGCGACGTGGACGCCGGTTTCCTCCGCCATCCGGTTGCGTTTGTTCCAGGCGGCCTTGAATCCGCTGGCGCCGAGCAGCGGGATGGATTCCGTGCACGACGGCGGGACGCGTTCGTCCATGCTGCGGGTCGCCTCGTCGACGGCGTCCTTGGCCATGACCCGGTAGGTGGTCCATTTGCCGCCGGCCACGACGACGAGGCCCGGAACCGGGTGGGCCACCACGTGCTCGCGGGACAGTTTTGCCGTGGAGTCGTTCTCACCGGCCAGCAGCGGGCGGAGGCCGGCGTAGACACCCTCGACATCTTCGCGGGTCAGCGGCCGTTTGAGGACCTTGTTGACGTGTTCGAGGATGTAGTCGATGTCCTTGCTGGACGCCGCGGGGTGGGCCTTGTCCAGGTGCCAGTCGGTGTCGGTGGTGCCGATGATCCAGTGCCGCCCCCACGGGATGACGAACAGCACCGACTTCTCGGTCCGCAGGATCAGGCCCACCGTGGACTGGAAGCGGTCCCGCGGCACCACCAGGTGGATGCCCTTCGAAGCCCGCACCTTGAGCTGGCCGCGGTCCGTGACCATGGCCTGGGTCTCGTCGGTCCAGACCCCGGTGGCGTTGATGACCTGCTTGGCCCGGATGTTGAAGCTTGAGCCGTCCTCGTGGTTGACGACCTTGGCCCCGACCACCCGTTCGCCCTCGCGCAGGAAGTCGACTACGGCCATCTGGTTCACCGCGTGGGCGCCGTAGTAGGCCGCCGTCCGGACGAGGTTGGCGACGTACTTGGCGTCGTCGACCTGGCCGTCGTAGTAGCGGATGGACCCGACAAAGGCGTCATCCTTGAGGCTCGGCGCGGCGCGCAGCGTGCCGCGCCGGCTCAGGTGTTTATGGAACGGGACGCCGCGGCTGTGGCCGCCGGTGATGGACATGGCGTCGTAGAGGGCGATCCCGGATCCGACGTACGGCCGTTCCACAAAGCGCTTGGTGAGCGGGTAGAGGAACGGCACCGGCCGGGCCAGGTGCGGGGCGAGGACGGAGAGGATCAGTCCGCGCTCGTGCAGGGCCTCCTTGACGAGGGCGAAGTCGAGCATCTCCAGGTAGCGCAGGCCGCCGTGGATGAGCTTCGAGGACCGCGACGAAGTGCCGGCCGCCCAGTCGTTGGCCTCGACGATGCCAACGCTCAGGCCGCGGGTCACGGCGTCCAGCGCGGCTCCGGCGCCGACAATGCCGCCGCCGACGATCAGGATGTCGAGTTCCTTGCCGGGCTCGGTGCTGGCCCTGAGCGCCGCCAGGGACGCTTCGCGTTCCGCGGGTCCAAGAGCACCGCCGGCCAAGGGAGCACCACCGGGAAAACTGTTCATCTCACGCCTCCGTCCGGATCAAACCTCGTAGTGCACCACACTACTTCCAAGTTCTCCGGATGGGCAGGGCTTTGCCGGGCCCCGCGCGGGGCTCAGTTCCCGGCGTAGGGCGAGACGACGACGTCGACGCGCTGGAATTCCTTCAGGTCCGAGTAGCCGGTGGTCGCCATCGAGCGGCGCAGCGCGCCGATCAGGTTCGAGGTGCCGTTGGTGTGGTGGCCCGGGCCGAACAGGACCTCCTCCAGCGGCCCGACGGTGCCGACATTGACCCTGTCGCCGCGGGGCAGTTCGAGGTGGTGGGCCTCCTGGCCCCAGTGCCAGCCCTTGCCGGGGGCTTCCTCGGCGCGGGCCAGGGCGCTGCCGAGCATGACGGCGTCGGCGCCCATGGCGATGGCCTTGACGATGTCGCCCGAGGTTCCCATGCCGCCGTCGGCGATCACGTGCACGTAGCGCCCGCCGGATTCGTCCATGTAGTCCCGGCGGGCGGCCGCGACGTCGGAGATGGCGGACGCCATCGGCGAGTGGATGCCCAGGGCGCGGCGGGTGGTGGTGGTGGCTCCCCCGCCGAAACCGACCAGGACGCCCGCGGCGCCGGTGCGCATCAAGTGCAGGGCCGGGGTGTAACCGGCCGCTCCGCCGACGATCACCGGGACGTCGAGTTCGTAGATGAACTGCTTGAGGTTCAGCGGCTCGTGATCCTTGGAGACATGTTCGGCCGAGACGGTGGTGCCGCGGATGACGAAGATGTCGACGCCGGCAGCCACCACGGTCTTGTAGTGCTCCTGGGTGCGCTGCGGGGTCAGCGAGCCGGCGACGGTGACGCCCGCGGCACGGATCTCGGCCAGCCTCGAGGTGATCAGTTCGGGCTGGATCGGGGCCTGGTACAGCTCCTGCATCCGGCGCGTGACGGCGGGGCTGTTGGTCTCGTTCTCGAGGGCGGCAATCTGGTCCAGCACCGGCTGGGGATCCTCGTAGCGGGTCCACAGGCCTTCCAGGTCGAGGACACCGAGGCCGCCGAGCCGTCCCAGCGCGATGACCGTCTCCGGGGACATCGCGGAGTCCATCGGCGCGGCGATGACGGGCATGTCGAACTTGTAGGCATCGATCTGCCAGGAGACGGACACGTCCTTGGGGTCGCGGGTGCGCCGGTTGGGGACGATCGCAATGTCGTCCAGGGAGTAGGCACGACGCCCACGCTTGCCACGGCCAATCTCAATCTCGTAAGTCACGTCCCCACTTTACTTGACCCGGCCGTTGGGCCGGCCTTTGACCCGGCCTTTGACCCGGGACGGACCGTCCGGACCGCGTCCGCAGGCCGCTCCGGGGCCGCCAGGAGACGCCCGGCCGGGTCCCAAATAATCGATAGTCCACACCTACTTGACATGTTTTGTCAACGGTTTACAAATCATGAAAATGCCTTTACGTTTGCCTTCGGCCGCCGGGGGTTGTCCCCGGCGGCCTCCCCACCCCGTTCCGGGCAGTCCGCACTGCCCGGTGATAGAAAGCAGAACCCATGGGAAGTGCATCACTCAGGAAGTCCCGCGTGCTGGCCCTGTCGCTGGCCGCCCTTGTCGGCACCATGACGCTGGCCGTCAGCCCGGTACTCGCCGCCCCCGGCACCGGACCGGTCGCCTCGGAGAATGTCCCGGCGCCGGATGTCAACGCCGGCGAGGCCTACACACAGTTCATTGTGAGCTTTAAGAAGACCCCCGGGAACGCCACGCCGAACGGCCGCGCGAACGCCTGGGGCAAGGCAGCCAAGCAGCAGGGCGTCACGGTGAAGGAGCTCCGCGCCCTCGCCACTGGCGGCACCCTGATCGCCTCCGACAAGGCACTCTCGGACCAGGCCGCCAAGGACTTTATGAACGAGATCGTCGCCTCCGGCGCGGTCGACGCCGTCGAGCCCGACGCCCGCATGACCGCTGTGCTCTCGCCGAACGACCCGCGCTACAGCGAGCAGTGGGACTTCACCGCGGCGAACGGCATGCGCATCCCCGGCGCCTGGGACGTCTCCACCGGCTCCGGCTCCACGGTCGCCGTGATCGATACCGGCATCACGGCACACCCCGACCTGGACGCCAATGTGCTGCCGGGTTACGACTTCGTCTCGGACGCCACGGCGGCCCGCGACGGCAACGGCCGGGACGCCAACCCCCAGGACGAGGGCGACTGGTACGCCGCCGGCGAATGCGGCCAGACCGCGGCCTCCAACTCCTCCTGGCACGGCACCCACGTGGCCGGCACCATCGCCGCCGTGACCGGCAACGCCACCGGCGTGGCCGGCGTGGCGCCCAACGCCAAGGTCCTCCCGGTCCGTGTGCTGGCCAAGTGCGGCGGTTCGCTCTCCGACATTGCCGACGCCATCATCTGGGCCTCCGGCGGCACCGTCTCCGGCGTCCCCGCCAACGCGAACCCCGCCAAGGTCATCAACATGAGCCTGGGCGGCTCCGGCGCCTGCGGCACCACGTACCAGGCCGCCATCGACGCCGCCGTCTCCCGCGGCACCACCGTGGTGGTGGCGGCCGGCAACAGCAACCAGGACGCCTCCGGCTTCCGGCCCGCCAACTGCAACTCGGTGGTCACCGTGGCCGCGAGCAACCCGAGCGGCACCCTCTCCTACTACTCCAACTTTGGCGCCACCGTGGATCTCACGGCTCCCGGCGGCGACACGAGCGTCAGCGGCGGCGGGATCCTCTCCACCCTCAACACCGGAACCACGACGCCGGGCGCCGCCGGCTACGCCAGCTACCAGGGCACCTCGATGGCGACCCCGCACGTGGCCGGCCTCGTAGCCCTGATGAAGGCCAAGTCCCCCGCCCTCACCCCGGCCCAGGTCGAGTCCACGCTCCGCCAGGGCACCCGGGCAATGCCCGGCGGCTGCACCAAGGGCTGCGGCGCCGGCCTCTCCGACGCCACCGCCACGATGGCCCTGCTCGGCGGCACCACCCCGCCGCCGTCGGGGAACCTGCTGCTGAACCCCGGCTTCGAAAGCGGCGCGGCCTCGTGGACCTCCGACCACGCGGACACCTTTGAGACCGGAACCAACGCCCGGACCGGCACCGGCTTCGCGGGCCTGAACGGCTGGGGCCAGGCCACTTCGTACACGCTGGACCAGACCATCTCCATCCCGTCCTCCGTGACCGGTTCCACCCTGTCCTTCTACCTCAAAACCCTGACCGATGAGACCACCACGGCGACGGCCTACGACACCCTGAAGGTCCAGGCCATCAGCGGCGGCGTCACCACGACTCTGGCGACCTACTCGAACCTGAACAAGTCCGCCGGCTATGTCCTGAAGACGCTGGACCTGTCAGCGTTCAAGGGCAAGAGCGTCACGCTGCGCTTCCTCGGCGTCGAGGACTCCTCGCTGAAGACCTACTTCTTCGTGGACGACACCTCGGTGACCACCTCCTAACACCGCTGAGCACCGCCAAGAGTGGGCATGTCCTCCCTCCCCGGAAGGACATGCCCATTCTTGGCGCCCGGGAACGGACATAGTGGGGTTATGTCCATTGGCCGCGGCCACGGAAGGGCATGCCCATCCGTTGCTTCCGGGAACGGTCACGGGCAGCCCGCAGGCGGACAGGCGTCCGGCGGCAGGTACGCTGGCGGCATGGGTAACGGGTGGAGCTTCGACGGCCACATCGCCGGGCTGGGAACGGAATCCGGGCTGCGCGCCGTGCTGGGACTCTGGCAGCGCTCCCCCTTCGGACCTTTCGCCGATGCCATGGTGGAACTGCCCTCCGGCCGCCGGATTCTGCTGGCCCCGACCGCCGAGATCGGCGCGTTCATCGCCTCGGTCTACAACTTTGACGAGACCCGCGTTGTGGATCTCGCGGTGTCGCATGACGGACCCCGGCTCGGCATCGACGCCGGTTCGCTCAGCGTCCGGGCCGACGTCGGCGCGCGCACCCGTCTTGGCAGCGTCGTGCGCCTGGTTCCGCGTCCGCTGGCGGTGCACCCGCGGTGGCTATGGGCCGTCAGCCCGCTCGCTTCCCGAATCAGCCCGGGCGCCCGCACCGCGGGCACGGCCGGGGGCGGACGAAGGGAGTACTACGGCGTGACGGACCTGCACCACATCACGGCGGCCCGCGTGAGCTGGGACGGCACCGACGCCGGGGCGCTTGCCGCCGTGCGGCCCGCGGTCTCCTTCGGTTTCAGCAGCGTTCCCGCCGCCCCCAGCCTGGCCCGGGTGCGCACCACCGTGACGGGTTCCTAGGCCTCGTCCACGGCCAGCTGGGATTCGAACATCCGGAAGTAGCGGCCGCGCAGGCCCACGAGTTCCTTATGCGTGCCCTGCTCCACGATCCGGCCGTCCTCCAGCATGTAGACGATGTCCGCCTTCTCGATTGTGGCGAGCCGGTGGCTGATGGCGATGATGGTGCTGCCGCAGTCGGCGAAGAGCCGGGTGAAGATCCGGTGCTCGGCCAGCGCGTCGATCGCCGAGGTCGGCTCGTCCATCACCATAAAGGATGCGTCGCGGTAGAAGTTCCGGGCCATGGCCAGGCGCTGCCATTGTCCGCCCGAGAGGCCGCTGCCCTTCCGGCCGCGCGGATCCTCCATCCAGTTGCTCACGTGGTTGTCCAGCCCGCTGGGCAGTTTATTGATGAACTCGAGGGCCTCGGCGTCGGCGGCCGCACGGCGGATCCGCGCGTCGTCCCGCGGCGCGTCGACGTCGCCGAAGAAGATGTTCTCCGCCGCGGTGGCGAACTCGTATTTGAGGAATTCTTGGCTGAGCACCGCAAGGTGCCGGTGCCAGGACTTCACGTCGACGGCGGCGAGGTCGACGCCGTCGAGCAGCACCTGCCCCGAATCCGGGCGGTAGAGCCCGGCGAGGATCCGGATGAGGGTGGACTTGCCGGCGCCGTTCTCCCCCACGATAGCGATGTGCTGGCCTTCGCGGATGGTCAGCGAAATGCCCTTGATGACCTCCAGCTCGCTGCCGGTGTAGGTGAAGCGGATGTCGCGCAGTTTTACGGTCCGGGGCGCCTGGAGCAGGGGCGGGGCATGGTCGGAGTGGACCGGCAGCGCCATAAAGAGCTCGTAGTCCTTCAGGTTTGCGAGGTCCTCGTCGATGGAACTAAGCGAGGAGACCAGGCTGTTGGCGGTGGACAGGGCGCGGCTGACGATCTGCTGGACGTAGAGGAACTGCCCCACCGGCTGCGCCCGGGCGATGATCTGGCCCACCACCCAGATCAGCGAGACCACCTCGGCGCCGTACTGCAGGGCGTCGGCGGCGAGCTGTTTGGGGATGTAGCGTTTCTGGAAGTCCAGCCGGCGCTTCTCGTCCGCGTCACGGAGCCTGGAGCGCAGCCCCATCAGGTAGCCGACGATCCCGTAAAGCCGCATCTCGGCGATGTGCTGCGGCCGCAGCAGGTTGGTTTCGATCATCCTGCGTTGCCGGCGCGAGTCGACCTGGGTGTTCCAGTGCGCGATCTGTTCGCGGGAGAGTTTGAACTGCAGGTAGACGCTGGGCACGATCGCGACCAGCACAATCACTGCGATCCACCAGCTCACCAGCAGCAGCGCGCCGACCGCCAGGATCACCGAGACCAGCTGGGTGAAGATGGCGGCGATCCGGTCCAGGACGCGGGCGTAGGAATCGGAGAAGCGCTTCGCCCGGTCGTAGAGGTCCACCGTCTCCTTGTCGTCGTAGCGCCAGAAGTCGAGGGCAAGGAACCGCTCGTACATCAGGTCCCCGACGATCGCGCCGACCCGGAAGCTCATAAGCTGCTGGATGTAACGGTCCACGCTGCTGAACGCTCCCCAGAACAGGCCGAGCGCGGCCGTGATGATGACATACACGATCGCCTGCCGCCCGGCCTCGGCGTTCCCGGTGTAGGCGGCCGCGAGCGCCGTCGTGGTGAGTGCGGCGAAGTAGGTGGTGACGAGGGGCAGCAGCGCCGAGATCAGCGAGCCCACGATTTTCATCACGACGGCGGCCGGCGAGGCCCGGAAGCTTACCCGCAGCACCTGCGCCACGGCCCGGGCGTAGGGCCTCAGCGCCAGTTTCCGCTTGGGCTCGCGCGCGGGCAGGAGTTCGGACATGCCTCCAGCCTAGTTGGGACGCGCGGCACGGGCATGCTGTTTGGAGCCTGCCCGGCCGCTAGTACTTCTCGCCGTATTCGTACTCTGGGAAGTCGAAGCAGGCGCTGAAGCTGCCGATCTGAAGGCTCTCCGGACCGTCCCAGAAGGACACCAGGAGATGGGTGCCGTCGTCGTGAAGGAGATCCACCCGGCGGTTCCCGTCCTGGTCCTTGCCGTCCGTCGCGGACCAGCCGGGCCGGCCGGACAGGGAATTCCGGACCTGGTCCAGGAACGTCGTCCGGTCCAGGCCGGGCCGCAGCTCGACCTGCCCGGCTCCCGTCCACTTCTTCTGATCGCCCCGGCAGGGCATCAGGCTGGACGTGTCATTTTCGAAAACGGAGACGACCAGACCGGCTGGCACCATCCCGATGATCTCGTGCTGCACTGCGAGGAGCTTGGACTTGGCCGTTTCCAACGTTAGGGGTTTCATCTTCTGACTCTCTTGTGGTGCGGATCCAGTTCCGCAGGCGGACAGGCCAAGGCACAAAATAACTGCAAGAAACCCACACCAAAGACGGGTCCCGTCGGTCAACCGCCCCTTACCGCGCACGGATCTCCTTTCGGATGTCTTCCAAGGCCGGTTCATTGAACGGATCCGTCGTCGCGATGAGGCTGTGGTTGTCAATGCTGTAGGCCTCCTGCCATCCGCTGCCTCCCGGCGGGGCGTACACGTGCTTCTCAAAAGCGGGCTCCTTCATGGGGTAGTTGTCTCCCACGACTCCCCTGCGCTCCGCGGTCAACAGGATGTCGGGATACGTGTAGCTGGAGTACTGCGTGCCAGGGTCGGGCGTCCAGCCTGGCGGCATCGCGGCGCCGGAAAGGGCGAGGACCTTGTCGTAGTGGGCGCCGGCGACCTCGGACCCGGTGACGTTCCGCAAACCCCAGCTGTGGCCGATAGCAACGGTCTGCGCTCCGGCGGGTTTTTCCAGCTCGACGGCGGCCTGGAAATCCCGGAGTACGGGAGCCGTCGCGGCCACGAAGTCGTCGCTTTTGGCTTCCCCGACGAAGGCTTCCAGAGGCGGCCCGTCGGGGAATTCGGTTCCTTTGTAAACGAAGGCGACGGTGCCCTGTGACGGGTCCAAACCAACCAGCCTTTGGGCTACGGCTTGCGGGCCGCCGCCGTAGAACGACTGCTCGTTGGTTAGGGTTCCGGGCACATACGTCACAGCGGTTTTGGTGTCGGCGTTGTAGTCGCCGATCATTTCCACGATCGCGCTGCGCTCCGGGGCGCAGGCCACGAGGTTGACCTTACCGCCGGCAACCTTCTGCAAGGCCTGCCGCTTCTCCCACGCCTCGTGCTGTTTCGCGTACATCAGCGGATATCCTGCGGCCATGATCAGCGGATTGAATTTGGGTTCCGGGTCTGGGCCCAGCGCATCGAGCCGGTGCCGGGCATTGATGGCGTTGGCGCTGATGCGGTCCTCGAACGGGATGCCGTTGGTGTTGCCGGCCACGTCGGGGTGATCGGCAATGAAGGCCGTCCTCTGCCCCTCCGTCAGTCCCGCCCACCAGTCGCGGATCTGCGCCGGCGTCTTACCTCCGAGGTCAGCAGGCTGAGGGACCGTCACGGCCGCCGGAAGTCCAACGGCCGACGTTCCGGCCGCGCCGGCTCCGCCGCCCTGGCTTGCCTGTTCCTGCTCCGCCGCATTGCGGAGCAGTTCCTCCGCCGCTGCTGCCAGGAAAGCGGCGGCCTGGCGCAGCGCCCGGCTGTGACCGGACTGCCAGTCCTGCCGGAACCTTTCGGCGTCGGGTCCTGGCCAGGGCGTGTGCGCGACGCCGGTTCCCAGTGAACTCAGCTGCGCCAGCAGCAGCCGGCCGGACGAACCCATTTGGACGCCAAGCAACCTGAGCTGGGCAGGATCCGCCCCCTGAAATCCATCCGCCACGCGCAATCCCCCTGTTGTCGTCGGCTACGGCCGCGGGCCAGGGAATCCCCCCGGCCGCCGGTCACCCTCGAGGCTACCGCGCACAGACACACGCAGGCCATGGGGAGAGATCCCCATGGCCTGCGTGTCGCGGTACTTACGGTGGAGCGGGTGGGTGGGCCCACGGCGCCCGGGTTCCCTGACCGCAGCGAAGCAAGGTCAGGGAGGCGGCGGGTGGGCCCACGCCCGCCGGGTTCCCTGACCGAGCTTGCGAGGTTAGGGGGCGGGTGGGGATTAGCGCGAACCGTAGTTCGGTGCCTCCACGGTCATCTGGATGTCGTGCGGGTGGGATTCCTTGAGCCCGGCCGCGGTGATCCGGACGAACTTGCCGCGGGCCTTGAGCTCGGCGACGGTCGGGGCGCCGGTGTAGAACATGGTCTGGCGGAGGCCGCCGACCAGCTGGTACGCCACCGAGGACAGCGGGCCGCGGTAGGCCACCCGGCCCTCGATGCCTTCCGGGATGAGCTTGTCATCGCCGGAGACGTCGGCCTGGAAGTAGCGGTCCTTGGAGTAGGAGGTGTTCTTGCCGCGGGTCTGCATGGCCCCGAGCGAGCCCATCCCCCGGTAGCTCTTGAACTGCTTGCCGTTGACGAAGATCAGGTCCCCCGGGGACTCGTCGCAGCCGGCCAGCAGGGAACCGAGCATCACGGTGTCGGCGCCGGCCACCAGGGCCTTGCCGATGTCGCCGGAGTACTGCAGGCCGCCGTCGGCGATCAGCGGCACGCCGGCCGGGATGGCCGCCTTGGCGGACTCGTAGATGGCGGTGATCTGCGGGACGCCGACGCCGGCCACCACGCGGGTGGTGCAGATGGAGCCCGGGCCCACGCCCACCTTGATGCCGTCGGCACCGGCGTCGATCAGGGCCTGGGCACCCTCGCGGGTGGCGGCCTGGCCGCCGATGATGTCCACGTGCGCGGCGACCGGATCGGACTTCAGCCGGCGGATCATGTCCAGCACACCCTGCGAGTGGCCGTTGGCGGTGTCGACGAACAGGGCGTCGACGCCGGCGTCGATCAGGGCCATGGCCCGCTCCCAGCCGTCACCGAAAAAGCCGATGGCGGCGCCGACGCGCAGCCGGCCCTCCTCGTCCTTGGTGGCCAGCGGGTACTGCTCGGCCTTGGTGAAGTCCTTGGTGGTGATCAGGCCCTTGAGCCGGCCCTGCTCGTCGACCAGCGGGAGCTTCTCGATCTTGTTGGTGGCCAGCTTGTGCGAGGCTTCCTCGCGGCTGATGCCCACGTGCCCGGTGACGAGCGGCATCTTGGTCATGACGTCGCTGACCAGCCGGATGGGGAAGTCGGATTCCGGCACAAAACGGGTGTCGCGGTTGGTGACGATGCCGAGCAGCCGCATCCCCTCGTCCACGACCGGCAGGCCGGAGACGCGGTAGTGCGAGCAGATCTCGTCCAGCTCGGCGAGCGTGGCTTCGGGGCCGATGGTCAGCGGGTTGGTGATCATGCCGGACTCGCTGCGCTTGACCCGGTCCACCTGGTCGGCCTGGTCGGCGATCGACAGGTTACGGTGCACCACGCCGAGGCCGCCCTGGCGGGCCATGGCGATGGCCATCCGGGACTCGGTCACGGTGTCCATCGCAGCGGAGAGCAGCGGGGTGTTCACGGTGATGCGCTTGGATATCCGCGAGGAGGTGTCAGCCTCGGACGGGATGACGTTGGTGTGTCCCGGCAGCAGCAGGACGTCGTCGTAGGTCAGGCCAACGAAGCCGAAAGGGTCGTGTTCGGGCTGGGTCATGAGTGCGCCTCTTACCTTGGTTTCTGGGTTCACGGGTAGGGGTTGCAGCAGATGACCAGCCCGTCATTACGGGCGTGGCCTGTGCAGAAGTGTTGTGTAAATAGTAGAACCTCGGGCCCGATCCCCATATTCCGGGCCGCGAATGTGAGCAACGGCATGCCGGGCCGCGCCGCGCGCGTCACGTCCAGCCGGTGGCGGCGAGCAGCCGCTGCTCGAACATCGGGATCATGCTTTGGACGTAGGTCTTCGTGAGGTGGTTGTCGTCCTTGTAGACGTAGACGTTCCCCACGACGGCGGGGCAGGTGCCGTTGGCGCAGATGAAGTCGCTCAGGTCCATGAGGTGGAGTCCGGCGACCTTGCCCCGGTAGGCGTCCAGCGGCGAGGAGGCGGCCAGCGATTCCTGCAGCGGAACGTTGCAGGCTGCGGCGTCGGCGCCCTTCTTCTGCACGCATTCGGGCATGTTCATGGTGAAGCGCGGGTTGTCGCGGATGCCCACCACCTCCATCCCGGCGTCGGTGAACGGCTTGATGCCCTCGAGGTACTGCGGCACCTCGGTTTCGTACGGGGCGTCCTTGAGCGTGAGCGAGGCGACCGTAAACACGGCGTCCGGCGTGTGATCCAGCACGTATTGGGCGCTCGCCTTGTTGAAGGCGTTGCAGTCCGCATCGCGCTCAGGCGATTCCCCGCCGAAACGGCAGTTGCCCTTGAGCAGGGTCACGACTTCCCAGCCGTGGCTCGTGGCGATGGGGCCCAGGGCGGCCATGTACTGCTGGGCGTGGGAGTCGCCGAGCACCACAATCTTCTTCGTCACGGGGTCCGGCCGGCTGTTTTGCAGGCAGCCTGCCAGCAGCGGGTCCGTGGGCACGTTGGAGTCCGTGCAGAGCCCGTCGATGTCGGCCCACTCGTTCTTCAGGGCCGCGGGGCCGGGAATGATCTTGGCGTCCGGAGTCGGCTTGCCGGCGTTCTCCGGCGCCAGCGCGGCGGCGCCGGGGGTCAGCTCCCGGGGCTGGGCCGCGGCGGCGGCCTCATCGGCCATCAGCTGGCTCTGCCATACGGTGACGGGTCCGGCGAGCAGGGCACCGCAGGCGGCGATGACTACGGCGGTGCGCCACGCGCGGCGCTGCGGCCAGTGCCAGTCGCGCAGCGGCTTCTCGACGTAGCGGGTGGTGAGCACGGCCAGCGCCACGGAGGCGGCGACGATGGCGAGCCCCTGCACCAGGTCCGGCGCAGTGATTCCCATGCCGGCCAGCGCCAGCACCAGCAGCGGCCAGTGCCAGAGGTAGAGGGCGTAGGAGTTGTCGCCCAGGGCCACCAGCGGGCGCCACGTCAATAGACGGTCGACGCCGAAGCGGCTGCCGCTCTGCCCGGCAACGATGATGGCGGTGGCAGCCAGCGTGGGCCACAGCGCGATGAAACCGGGGAAGGATCGGTCCACGGTCAGCAGCAGCCCGCAGGAAAGCATCGCGGCCAGGCCGGCCCAGCCCAGCACCACGCGCAGCGCCTTGCCCGGTTTCAGGTGCGGCAGCGCCAGGGCCAGCAGCGAGCCGAGGGCGAACTCCCACAGCCGGGTCCGGGTGTCGAAGTACGCGTAGGCCTGGTTGCTGGCGGTCTGGTCGATCGAGTAAGCCAGCGACACGGCAAAGATGGTCCCGAAGGCCAGGGCCAGGAGCAGCCGGTAGTCCGTCAGCCGGTCATCCAGCTTCGTCCGGCGCAGTGCCCGGCGCAGCACACGGTGAAGCAGGGCGGCGCCGGCGAAGACCAGCGGCCAGAGCAGGAAGACCTGCCCCTGGATGGATAGGGACCAGAAGTGCTGCAGCGGGCTGGCACCCGAGTGGTCCTGGGCGTAGTAGTCGACGGCGGTGTCGGCAAGCAGCCAGTTCTGCCGGTACAGCAGCGACGCCCAGGCCTGGTCGAGGATGTCCGGCCACCGGCTTGCCGGCAGGATGGCCCAGGTCCCGACCAGCACGGCGAGGACCACCACCACGACGGCCGGCAGCAGCCGCTTGAGCAGGTGCAGCCAGTGGCTCAGCAGGCGCAGCGGCTTCCCGCTCTCCACCTTCCGGGCGAAGCTCAGGGTCATCAGGAAGGCCGAGATGAGCAGGAAGATGTCCACGCCGCCGGAGACCCGGCCCAGCCACACGTGGTAGGTCACCACCATCAGGACGGCAAGCGCACGCAGGCCCTGCACCTCGGGCCGGTAGCCTGATTTGCGGCGCGCGGGCGAACCCGCGGATGCGGGCGGCGGGCTGGCTACGGTTCGCTCGTTCGACACTGGGGACCCCTCAGGCACACTTCCAAAAACATCAATGTTACTGAACCGTAATTTTCTGCGCCAATCGCCGGGAGGTCTGCCTGCGGGCGCCGGCCACGCAGCAGGCCCTAGTCTGTAACGAGTCGAAGGAGGCCGCGAGTGATCGTGCAGTTACGGATTTGTGTCCCGGAGCAGCTCACCGGTGCCGTGGTGGACAGCTGTTCGGACGGGACTGGTGTGGCGGAGGTGGCGCTGCACCCGGGCGCCTCGGTGCTCCCGCCGGGAGATGTGATCCTGGTTTTCATCGCGCGGGAATCCGTCGAGGCGCTGATCGAGAAGCTCCACGCCCTCAACGTCCAGGAGGTCGGCTCGATCTCGGTGACCACGCCCGAGTTGCTGCTCTCCGACCGCGCGGACGAGGCCGCGGCGGCTGCCCCCGGCGAGGGCGCGGACGCCGTGATCTGGGATGAGGTGTCCCGGCAGACCGGGGAGGACTCCCGGCTGACGTGGAGCTACCTGGCGTTCCTGGTCCTGGCCACCCAGCTCGCCGCGATCGGGATCGTCACCGACTCGACCATCGCGATTGTGGGCGCCATGGCTGTCGGTCCCGAGTTCGGTCCGCTCGCCGCGCTGGCCGTGGCCTTGGTGCGGCGCCAGTGGCGGCTGGGGCGCCGCGCGGCGCTGGCGCTCGGAGTGGGGTTCCCCGTCGCCATGCTGGCGGCGGCGTTCACGGCGTGGCTCTCCGTCCCGCTTGGTCTTTTTCCCGCCGATGCCCTTGACCGCGGCTCGGCGGTGGAGTTCATTTACCATCCGGGGCCGTACTCCTTGATTGTGGCCCTATTGGCTGGCACCGCCGGCATGTTGTCCGTGATCGGCCGGCGGTCTGCTGCCCTGATCGGCGTGTTCATTTCGGTGACCACGGTCCCGGCGGCCGGGTTTGTGGCGGTGGCGCTGGTGCTCGGCGAGTACCAGAAGGCGGCGGGCTCGGCGCTGCAGCTGCTGGTGAATCTGGTCGGGATCGTCGTGTCGGCGGTGGCGGTGCTGCTGTTCTACCGGGTGGTCACCAAACGCCTGCCGCGCGACGCCGCGGCGCGGCTGCGGCGGAAGGCGCAGGCGCAGGGGCGCTGACGTGACGTGACCGGCGCTGACAGGCGCCGGTCGGGGCCTGCCATAACAAGAAGGACCGGACCAGCTGGAGCTGGTCCGGTCCCTTTTGTTGCACGGGAACTAGTGCGCGGGAACCTTAGTGCTGGTGCCCGGCGTGTTCGTCTTCCTCGGCCGGCTTCTCCACCACAAGGGTTTCGGTGGTGAGGACCAGCGCGGCGATCGAGGCCGCGTTGCGCAGTGCCGCGCGGGTGACCTTGACCGGGTCGATGACGCCGGCCGCGATCAGGTCCTCGTATTCGCCGGTCTTGGCGTTGAAGCCCTGGTTGACCGCGGACTCGGACACCTTGGCGACGACGACGTAGCCGTCGAAGCCGGCGTTCTGGGCGATCCAGCGCAGCGGCTGGGTCAGGGCGCGGCGGACGATGCCCACGGCAGCTGCCGCGTCGCCGTCGAGCGCCTGGACGGCCGGGTCCTCATCGAGCGCCTTGAGCGCGTGGATGAGGGCGGAGCCGCCGCCGGCCACGATGCCTTCTTCGAGGGCGGCGCGGGTGGAGGACACGGCATCCTCGATGCGGTGCTTCTTTTCCTTCAGCTCGACCTCGGTGGCTGCGCCGACCTTGATCACGCCGATGCCGCCGGCCAGCTTGGCCAGGCGCTCCTGCAGCTTTTCCTTGTCCCAGTCCGAATCGGTGCGGGTCAGCTCGGCGCGCAGCTGGGCGACCCGGGCTGCGACGTCCTCGGCGGAACCGGCGCCGTCGACGATGGTGGTGTTGTCCTTCGTCACGGTGATGCGGCGGGCGGTGCCGAGGACCTCAAGGCCCACGGTGTCCAGGCTCAGGCCCAGCTCCGGGGAGACGACCTGCGCGCCGGTGAGGGTCGCGATGTCCTGCAGCATGGCCTTGCGGCGGTCACCGAAGCCGGGAGCCTTGACGGCGACGACGTTCAGGGTGCCGCGGATGCGGTTGACGATCAGCGTGGAGAGGGCCTCGCCGTCGACGTCCTCGGCGATGATGAACAGCGGCTTGGAGCTCTGCAGAGCCTTCTCCAGCAGCGGCAGGAATTCCTGGACCGAGGAGATCTTGCCCTGGTTGATCAGGATGAGGGCGTCCTCGAGGACGGCTTCCTGGCGTTCGGCGTCGGTGACGAAGTACGGGGACAGGTAGCCCTTGTCGAACTGCATGCCCTCGGTGAGGACCAGCTCGGTCTGCGTGGTGGAGGACTCCTCGATGGTGATCACACCATCCTTGCCGACCTTGCCGAACGCCTCGGCCAGCAGCTCGCCGACCTCGTCACTCTGCGCGGAGATGGCGGCCACGTTGGCCACCTGGGTGCCCTCGACGGGGCGGGCGTTCTCCAGCAGGCGGGCGGCGACGGCCTCGACCGAGACCTCGATGCCGCGCTTGATCTGTCCCGGGGCGGCGCCGGCGGCAACGTTGCGCAGGCCTTCCTTGACTAGGGCCTGGGCGAGCACGGTGGCGGTGGTGGTGCCGTCGCCGGCGACGTCGTTGGTCTTGGTGGCGACCTCCTTGGCAAGCTGCGCGCCAAGGTTTTCGTACGGGTCGTCCAGTTCGACTTCACGGGCGATGGTGACGCCGTCGTTGGTGATCGTGGGGGCGCCCCACTTCTTGTCCAGCACGACGTTGCGGCCGCGCGGGCCGAGCGTCACCTTGACCGTGTTGGCGAGCTTATCGATGCCGGCTTCAAGCGACCGGCGGGCAGCGTCGTTAAACGCGAGCTGCTTTGCCATGGTTTTGTCCTTTCAAGACAGAACCCCGCGCAGCCGTTCCGTTCAAAGCGAAGGAATCGGCGGCGCGGGGGTCCAAGAGAGTTACTTTACGACGATCGCCAGAACGTCGCGGGCGGACAGCACGAGGTACTCGACGCCGCCGGTCTTAACTTCGGTTCCGCCGTACTTGGAGTAGATGACAACGTCGCCGACGGCGACGTCGACGGGGACGCGGTTGCCGTTGTCGTCAAAGCGGCCGGGGCCCACTGCAACAACTTCGCCTTCCTGCGGCTTCTCCTGTGCGGAGTCCGGGATAACCAGGCCGGAAGCCGTGGTCTGCTCGGCTTCGAGCGGGCGGACAACAATACGATCCTCAAGAGGCTTAATAGAGACCGACACTCGGACCTCTCCTTTTCGTCAGCAAATTCGTGGACTTTAAAGCTGTGGTGCCATGGCGTACAGACCGTCGTCGCGGTGCCGGCAGCAGCCAGGCCGGTAAAGCTTCAGGTGTTAGCACCCGCCTAGGGGGAGTGCCAATGACGACTCTATGTAAGGAGTTAGCACTCGGTCAAGGTGAGTGCCAGAAAGTTCGTCGTCGGTGAACGCGGTTATGGACATGCTCATCGGGCGGCTTGGACGACGGGCATGTTGCCTCGGGCGCGGAGCTTGTGACCATTGTTGGTGCTGAGCGATGGACATGCCCAGTGCTGGCCGCCACGGATGGGCATATACGCAATATGTCCCGTGCTGGCGGCGAAGGATGGGCATGTCCGTCCCATTCCATGCCGGCGCCGACCCTGCGCCGGGCCAAGCGGGCCAAAGCGGCCTACTGCCCCGCGAGGTCCTCGTAGTCCCAGTCCTGGCCGTCGTCGTCCTCGTCGACCTGCGCGGAGGTGTTCCGTTCGCGGTACATGACGAAGCCGCCAGCGAGGGCGGCCAGCGTCCCGAGGACCAGGAAGATGATGCCGCCCACCCGGGCCGGGGCATAGGTTTCGCGGATGGCCCGCGCCTCGTCCGTGGCGTCCGTGACGTCCTTGCCGCCAACGGAATACACGGTGGCGTTGAAGGAGTCGAGGGCGAAGATGATCACCAGCAGCGCCACGCAGACGACCGCCACCACACTGCCCGCAATCAGCGCGGGCCGGGCGAAGCGGACCAGGCCGCTCCGGCCCGGATTTTCCCCGTCGCCCGGCTCCCGGGTGCCCGCCGCGCCGAAGTCCTCTGTGTCCCTGTCGTCCATGCCGTCCAGCCTATCGGTCGTGCCGGGCGTTCCGCGCCTGAACTACGCTTGATGGCATGGCTGAGACTACGCAGGACCAGATCGCCCCGCTCCTGAATCCGGAGGGCTGGGAACTGCTGGCGTCCCTTGGCCCGTACCGCGAGGAGGAGGCCTTCCGGCTCAACGCCTCGCTCCGGAAAGCCGGCCATTCCCCCGAACTGGTCTCGGCGGCACTCACGCAGTCCCGGCTGCGGACCAAGGCGGAGGCCAAGTTCGGCGAATTCGCCCGGCAGATGATCTTCACCCGGGCCGGCTTGGAGCAGGCCACCCGGCTGGCCGTCGCGGCACGGCATGCGCAGCGGTTCGCCGCCGCCGGGATTTCCCACGTGGCGGACCTGGGCTGCGGGCTGGGGGCGGATGCGATGGCGCTGGCCTCCCTCGACATCACGGTCACCGCCGTCGAACTGGATGAAACCACGGCCGCCTGCGCCACCATGAACCTGATCCCGTTCCGGAACGCCACCGTGGTCCACGCCGATGCCGCCGTCGTTCCGCTCGACGGGATCGACGGCGTCTGGCTCGACCCGGCCCGCCGCACTACGTCGAGCTCCGGAACGAAGCGCCTCTGGGACCCGGAGGACTTCTCCCCGCCGCTGTCCTTTGTGGAGTCCCTGGCCGCGTCCGGCCGGGCCGTCGGCGTGAAGATGGGCCCGGGCATGCCGCACGCCTCCGTGCCCGCGGGCTGCGAGGCGCAGTGGGTCTCGGTGGGCGGCGACGTTACCGAGGTGGCCCTCTGGTTCAACGCGGTCCGCCGGCCCGGGATCCGCCGCGCCGCCCTGGTCCTGGGGCCGCAGGGAGCCGCGGAGCTAACCAGCTCGGAGGAGTTCGACGCCGGACCGGCCGCCCCGGTGGGGGCCGTGGAGGGCTACCTCTACGAGCCGGACGGCGCCGTGATCCGTGCCGGCCTGGTCGCCGACGTCGCGCTCCAGCTCGGCGGGCATCTGCTAGATGAACACATCGCCTACATCTGCGCGCCGGAACTGCGCGAGACGCCCTTCGCCCGCGCGTACAAAGTCCTCGAGGTGATGCCGTTCAACGTCAAGGCGCTCAAGGCCTGGGTCAAGGCCAACGGCGTCGGTGTCCTGGATATCAAGAAACGCGGCACCTCGGTGACCCCGGAGGAACTGCGCAAACAGCTGCTCCCGGGCGGCAGGAGCGCCAAGAATTCCGCCACCAAAACGGCCACCCTGGTCCTCACCAGGATCGGCGAGGAGCGGGTGGCCATTTCGGTGGAGCCCGTCCAGGTCCCGGCGGCCGGGGCTACTGGGCCCGCATAAACTCCTCGGCGGCCCGGACCTGTTCGTCGCTGGGCCGGATGCCGGTGTAGAGCACAAACTGTTCCAGGGCCTGGATCGTGGCGACCTCGGCGCCGGTGATCACCTGCTTGCCCGCAGCGCGGGCGGCCTTCACCAGCGGGGTCTCGGCCGGCAGCGCGACGACGTCGAACACCACCTTCGCGGCGGCGATCGCCTCCTGCGGGAAGGGCAGCGCCTCCGCATCGGGGCCGCCCGCCATGCCGATCGGCGTCACGTTGATCAGCAGCTCGGCAGTGCCGGACGGATCGAGGTCGGCCCGCCAGTCGAACCCGTAGAGCCCGGCCAGCGCCCGGCCGGCCTCCTCGTTGCGTGCGACCACGGTGACGTTGCGGAAGCCGGCGTCGCGCAGCGCCGCAGCGGTGGCCTTCGCCATCCCGCCGGCGCCCAGCAGCCACACGGAGTAATCCGTGGGGACGGCGTTGCGCGCCAGCAGCTGCTCGATTGCCGTGTAGTCGGTGTTATAGGCCGTGAGCGTGCCGCCGTCGTTGACGATCGTGTTTACCGAATCGATGGCTTTCGCCGACGGGTCCATGGCGTCCACCAGGGCTATGACGTCTTCCTTGTAAGGCATTGAGACCGCGCAGCCGCGGATGCCGAGGCCTCGCACCCCGGCGATGGCCTGGGCGAGGTCGGTGGGGGCGAAGGCCTTGTAGATCCAGTTCAGGCCCAGCTGTTCATACAGGTGGTTGTGGAAGCGGGTCCCGTTGTTGCTCGGCCGGGCCGAGAGCGAGATGCACAGGGTCATGTCTTTGTTCAGGATGGGCACAGCACCATTAAACGCCATGGTCCCGGCTCAGCGGCAGCCGGCGCCCGCTCCCTGCGGCCCGACGGCGACCGGCAGCTTCCCCGGCGCGGTCGCTTTCCCGGCCAGCACCGCCAGCAGCGCGTCGAAGGCCTCCTGGGTCCGGCCGTAGAGCGCGATTTTCGCGGGCGCGGCGGACTTCTCCAGCGGCCAGGGGGCGTCGAGGGCAACCGCCACATCCGCGGTCGCCGGAGCTCCGCCATAGCCGATCAGCGTCACGAGCGGCCCGTCGCCGATCCGGATGCCGGCCTGGCCGGCCGCCGCCGCGAACCTGGCCCGGTCCTGTTCGGAGCCGCCGTTCACCCGAACGCTGGCCGGGACCATCGGCCCGCGGCAGGGCCCGGCCAGCACGGTGATGGCCTGCTGGGAGACCTTTTGTGACAGCGTCACGCCACTGCCCGGCGGCCTGCCCTGCGGCGCGAGGCTGCGCGCGCGCCAGAGCTGCATCGTGGCCACCCGGGTGGCCGCCTCGTCCAGCCGGGTGGCCGGCAGGGAGCCGTTCCGGACCGCGGCCACGATGGCGTCGTGGGCGGTTTCCACCGACGCCGGCATCAGCACCAGGTCCGCGCCGGCGGCGAGCGCCAGCGGGGCGGCGGCGTCGTTGGGGAACTGCTTCCCGATCGCACCCATGTTGAGGGCATCGGTCACGGCGACGCCCTTGAAGCCCATCCGGCGCAGCTCCGCGTAGGCCGCCGGCGAGACCGAGGCGGGCACCCCGGGCTGCAGCGCAGGCACGGCGATGTGCCCGGTCATGACCATGGGCAGCCCGGCGTCGATGGCGGCCTGGAACGGCTTCAGGTCCCTGGCGCGCAGCTGCTCCAGGCCGGCTCCCTGGACCGGCAGGCCCTCGTGCGAGTCGACGGTCACGGAGCCGTGGCCGGGAAAGTGCTTGGCGGCCGGCAGGATCCCGGCCGCCAGCATGCCGCGCGAGAAGGCGATGCCGACGTGCGCCGCGGTGTCCGCGCTGCCGGAGATGGACCGGGCGCCGATGGCGGGATCTGCCGGGCCCACGGTGACATCCGCCGTGGGGGCAAAATCGACGTTGAAGCCGAGCCCGGCCAGCTCCGCGGAGAGGGCACGGCCGGCGTCGGACGCCAGCGGCTCACTGTCCGCGGCGCCGTAGCTCATCGGGGCCGGCCACTCGGTCAGGGGTGCGCGCAGCCGCGCGACAGCTCCGCCCTCCTGGTCCACGCCGATCAGCCCGGGCCAGCTGCGGCCGTCGGCCCGGGCCGCCCGCTGCAGGCGTTCGGCGGCGGCCCGCATGGCGGCAGTGTCCACCTGCCCGTCAGGGGCGGCAGGGACGTTGTCGCCCATCACGATCGAACCGGCGAGGTGCAGCCGCTCAATGGTCCGGGCATGGGCCTCGGAGTCGAGCCCGGGGAAGAACGGCAGCAGCACCTGCCCGGCCTTTTGCTCAAGGCTCATGCCCGAAACGGCGCCGGCCGCGGCATCGGCGTCGCGTTGGTCCGGACCCCAGCCGAGCGGTCGCGGGCCTCCGGGCCCGGCGTCGCCCGCCGGCGGCGCCCCGGCGGCGGAGCCCCGGTCCGGGGTCGGTCCGGGGCCCGCAGCGTCCGGTCCGGCGCAGCCTGCCACCGCCACGGCAAGCCCCGTCAGGAGCGCCAGGGCCGCCGGCAACTGGCTTCTTCTGTGAAAACTCTCACGTATCAGCTGTAACTTGGCCACCAGCTCGATGCTACCCCTGCACTAGACTTGGAGCACCGTTGCCTTGCCACCGCATGCCGCCGCGGGCAGCAGCACAGCCGGCGACAAAACAGCGCGCAACAACACAGCGAAGGGACCACATGAAGATTGATTTCGCTTCATCCAGGCAATCAACTCTTGGTGTGGAATGGGAACTCGCGCTGGTCGACGCCGAAACCGGCGAGCTGGCCTCGGTGGCCGGCGAGGTGCTCCGGGGCGTGGCCGACCGCCACCCCGAGCTGAACGAGGATGACGAACATCCCCACATCAAACAGGAACTGCTGCTGAACACGGTGGAACTCGTCACCGGCATCTGCACCACCGTGGCCGAAGCCAAGGCGGACCTGGACAGCTCCCTCGCCGCGCTGCGCGAGGTCACCGACCCGATGGGCGTGGAGGTCTTCTGCGCCGGCAGCCACCCCTTCAGCCCGCCGCAGCTGCAGCCGGTCACGGACAAGGAGCGGTACGCCAAGCTGATCGACCGCACCCAGTGGTGGGGCCGGCAGATGGTCATCTACGGGGTGCACGTCCACGTGGGCCTGGACAGCCGCGACAAAGTGCTTCCGGTGCTCGACGGCCTGGTCAACTACTTCCCGCACTTCCAGGCGCTGTCCGCCTCCAGCCCGTTCTGGGGCGGCGAGGACACCGGCTACGCCTCCCAGCGCGCCCTGATGTTCCAGCAGCTTCCGACGGCGGGCCTGCCGTTCCAGTTCGCCAGCTGGGAGGAATACGAGTCCTACGTCCAGGACATGTTCACCACCGGCGTCATCGACACCCTCTCGGAGATCCGCTGGGACATCCGCCCGGTGCCCAACCTCGGCACCATCGAGATGCGGATCTGCGACGGGCTGGCCACGCTGGAGGAGGTTGGCGCGATCGCCGCCCTGACGCAGTGCCTCGTGGACGAGTTCTCGACCATCCTGGACAACGGCGGCACCATCCCGACCATGCCGCCGTGGCACGTCCAGGAGAACAAGTGGCGTGCGGCCCGGTACGGCCTGGACGCGATCATCATCCTCGACGCCGACGGCAACGAACAGCTCGTCACCGACCACCTGCGCGAGACGCTCACGCGGCTGGAGCCAGTGGCCGCGAAGCTCGGCTGCAGCGCCGAACTGGCCGACGTGGAAAAGATCATCCGGCGGGGCGCCGGTTACCAGCGGCAGCGCCGCGTCGCCGCCGAGCACGGCGGCGACCTGCGCGCCGTCGTGCTGGACCTGGTCAAGCAGATGCGCAAGGGCCCCGAAGCCTAGGTCCCCGGACGCCGCGTCCCTGTTCCTAGGCGTTGCGCCTAGGCGGACACGGAGGTCACCGGCATCGACGAGTCCGGCGCGAAGCCGATCCCGCTCGGCGCGGTGCCGGCCATCACCAGCTGCGCACCGAGCGCGGCGACCATGGCCCCGTTGTCCGTGCACAGCGCCAGCGGCGGGACGGTCAACCGGATTCCGGCCGCCGTGCAGCGCTGCTCCGTGAGCTGGCGCAGCCGCGAGTTCGCGGCCACTCCCCCGCCCAGCAGCAGCTCGGTGATGCCGTTTTCGCGGCAGGCGCGCACCGCCTTGGAGGTGATCACGTCCACCACGGCCTCCTGGAAGGCGGCCGCGATGTCCGCGACCGGCACCTCCTCACCGCGCGCCTCGAACTGCTCCACGCAGCGGGCGACGGCGGTTTTCAGGCCGCTGAAGGACCAGTCGTACCGGTGCGGGCCCGGTTCCTCCGCGGTGCCCATGTACTTGGGCTGGGTCAGGCCGCGCGGGAACCGGATCGCCGTGGCGTTACCGGTGCGCGCCAGCTTGTCGATCGCCGGCCCGCCCGGGTAGCCCAGCCCCAGCAGCCGCGCCACCTTGTCGTAGGCCTCGCCGGCGGCGTCGTCGATCGTGGAACCGAGGAGCTCGACGTCGTCCGTGATGCTGCGGATCCGGAGGATCTCGGTGTGCCCGCCGGAGACCAGGAGCGCGCCGAGGTTCTCCGGCAGCGCAGTCGCGCCGGCAAAGACGCCCGGGGCGCCGTCGCCCGGCTCGAGCAGGCCGACGCCGACGTGCGCCACCAGGTGGTTGATCGCATACAGCGGCTTGCCGGTGGCAACGGCGAGTGCCTTGGCCGCGCACACACCCACCATGAGCGCCCCGGCGAGGCCCGGGCCGGACGTCACGGCGATGGCGTCGACGTCGGCCAGGGTCACGTCGGCCGCGGCGAGGGCTTCCCGGAGGGTGGGGACAAACGCGTCAAGGTGCGCGCGCGAGGCGATCTCGGGGATGACCCCGCCGAAGCGGACGTGTTCGTCCATGGAGGATGAAACCGTGTTGGCCAGCAGCCGGGTGCCGCGGACAATGCCGACGCCGGTCTCGTCGCAGGAGGATTCAATTCCCAGCACCAGCGGCTGGGAATTGTGCGCGATGTGGTTCATGCTCGGTCCGTTTCGCTCGGAGGGGTGTGCAGCTGCAGGCGCATGATTAGCGCGTCGACGCCGTCGCGGTAGTAGCGCGGCCGGACGTGGATCTGCTCGAAGCCGAAGCGCCGATAGAGCTGCTGGGCGCGGGGGTTGTCGGCGCGCACCTCCAGCAGCACGTCGGCGGCATGACGGCGCCGGCTTTCGCGGATCAGCTCGGTCAGCAGCGCCGACCCGATACCTTTGCCCTCGTGTTCGGGCACGACGGCGATGGTCTGGACGTCCGCGATGGGTTCGATGCACATCAGCCCGGCGTAGCCGACGATCTCGCCGTTGGCTTCCGCGACGAGGTAGCGCCGGGTGTCGGTCTGCGCCAGTTCGTCGGCGAACATCTGCAGGGGCCAGGCGTCCACCGGGAACAGCCGGAGCTCCAGGGCGTGGACGGCGGGAATGTCCGCGGGAACCATGGGACGGAGCTCCACGCCGGGCGGCCCCTGCGGCGGGCCCTGCGGTAGTCCCCGAGGCGTCTCCGGGGCGGTCACAGCGCGCGCTTCCGCGGCCCGGGGACCTGCGCGTCCGATTCGCGCAGGTACAGCGGGGTGCTGTCCAACAGCTGCTGCCCCGCGGCAAGCCTGGCCAGGGCAAACTGGCCCAGCGAAAGCGCCTCGGGCTGCCGCCCGGAGAATTCCGGGACCGCGTTCAGGACGTCCGGGTACAGGCCGGCGCCGGCGCCGTAAACGGGAAGGTCCGGCAGCTCGGCGGCGAACCCCACATGGGGCCCGTCCAGCAGCCGCGGGAGCTGGCCGGCGGTCTGGGCGTAGCGGGCCCAGTACACCTCCTTGCGCCGCGCGTCGGTGGCCACGATGAACTCGGCCGGGGCCTCCGTCGACTCGGCCACTTCCAGCGCAACGGCGTCGAGGCTCATCAGCCCGTACAGCGGCTTGTCCCAGACGAACGCCAGGCTGCGCGCCGTGACGATGCCCGAGCGCAGGCCCGTGAACGGTCCCGGCCCCACCCCGGTGACAATCGCGTCGACGTCGGCGCCGCGAAGGCCCGCGCCGGCGAGCAGCTGCTCGATGCCGGGGGCCAGCACCTCGGCGTGGCTGCGGGTGTCCGCGGTGGCGAAGCTGCCCACGACGGATTCCAGCGAATCGTCGGAGACGAGCGCAGCGCTGGCAACGGCCGAGGTATCGATGGCGAGGATCAGCATGGTCAGTCCGTTTCCGGGGTCGCGTGCGGGAGGGCCGCCAGGGCGGCCGGCGGTTCGGCCCAGCGCGGGCCGAAGCCGCGGAACACCACGGTCCGGGGCTCGTCGGCGTCGTCGGTGTCAAAGTCCAGCACGACGCCGGCGGGCTGGGATCCGGCGGGCTGGGCGTCGGCCTGCGCGCCGGGCGGGGTGCCGCCGAGCTGGCGGTGCAGCTCCACCTCGAGCCGGCTCTCGCTCAGGTGCTCCACCCGGCCGCGGCCCCATTCCACCACGGTCACGGAGCTGTCCATGGTGTTTTCGAGGTCGATGTCGTCGATTTCGGAGGCCGATTCCAGCCGGTACGCGTCGACGTGCACCAGATCCGGACCGCCGGGGCGCGGCCCGTCCGGCCGGTTGGGATGGATCCGGACCAGCACAAAGGTGGGCGAGATGATCCCGGCGCGGACGCCGAGTCCTTCGCCGAGGCCCTGCGTGAAGGTGGTTTTGCCGGCACCGAGTTCGCCGGTGAGGACCAGCAGGTCCCCCGCCTGCAGCCCGGCGCCGAGGGCGGCCGCAAGGGCGTGCGTCTGCTCGGCGGTCCCGACGGTCAGGGTCCGCTCCCAGGCCCCTTCGCTCACTGTCCTGCCCCGGCGTCGGGCGCGGGCTCTTCGTTGATGTACCGGCGCGGCACCCGCGGGCTGATCCGGGTGACGATCTCGTAGTTGTTGGTGCCGGCCGCCCGGGCCCAGTCCTCGGCAGTGGGGCCGCCGTCGGCGCCGTCGCCGAACAGCACGGCCTCGGCGCCGAGCAGCGTGGCCCCACCGGCGGAGACGTGCAGCGGACCGAGGTCGATCACCATCTGGTCCATGGCGATCCGGCCCACCACGGGGTAGGTCCGACCCGCCACCCGGACGGGGCCGCCGGTGGCGACCCGCGGGACGCCGTCGGCGTAGCCCAGCGGGACCAGGCCGAGGGTGCTGTTGCCGGCGGTGCGGTAGTTCAGCCCGTAGGAGACGCCCTGGCCGGCGGGCACGTCCTTGCAGTGCGCGACGACGGTGCGGACGGTCATCGCCGGGCGCAGGCCGACTTCCGCGGAGCTTTGCCCCTCGAACGGCGAGAGCCCGTAGACTCCCAGGCCCACGCGGACCAGGTCAAAGTGTGTGTCCGGCCGGGACAGCGTCGCCGGGGTGTTGGCGAGGTGGCGGACCTCCGGGTCGACGCCGGCGTCCTGCGCCATCGCCAGCACCTCGCGGAAGGCGGCCAGCTGCTCGTCGGTTTCGGGGCGGTCGGGTTCGTCGGCGACGGCCAGGTGGGAGAAGATCCCCACAACGCGCAGCAGCCCCTGGTCCTGGTATTCCATCGCCTCGCCCAGCAGCGTGTCCCAGGATTCCAGGGTGGCGCCGTTGCGGCCGAGCCCCGTGTCGACCTTCAGGTGGATCCGGGCGGGGCGTTCCTGCTCGCGGGCGGCGGCGACGATCCGGCCGAGCTCCCAGCCGGAGCAGCCGATGTCGATGCCGGCGGCCACGGCGGCGGCGAAGTTGCTTTCGGGGGTGTGCAGCCAGGCCAGCAGGGGGGCCTCGATTCCTGCGGCGCGCAGGGCCAGCGCCTCCGAAATGTGTGCGACGCCGAGCCAGCTGGCCCCGGCGCTGAGCGCGGCGCGGGCGACGGGGATGGCACCGTGGCCGTAGGCGTCGGCCTTGACGACCGCCATCACCTTGGCCGGCGATGCCACGGCCGCCAGCCGCCGGACGTTGTGCCGGATGGCCTCGAGGTCGATCACGGCCGAACGTTCCTCGCCGTGGCCCGGACCGGCGTCCGCCAGGGGCCGGAAATCACCTGTTGCTGCTGGGTATATCACTTTACGATTCTACGGGTGGCGGCAGTTGCTGCTGAATTCCGCACCCGGCCGGCACCTCCGGACATGCCCATCCCTCCCCGACGGACATGCCCATCCTTCGGGGCCACGAGTGGACAAATCAGGACTATGTCCATTCCCCGTACCAGGCAACGGGCATGTCCATCCCACCAGGAAACCCGGCCCACTCCCCACCGACGGACATGCCCATCCCCGGCAGCCAGCAGTGGACAGATTAGGAATATGTCCTCTCCCCGAACCAGGCAACGGGCATGTCCATCCCACCAGAAAACCCGGCCCACGCCCCACCGACGGACATGCCCATCCCCGGCAGCCACCAGTGGACAGATCAGGAATATGTCCACTCCCCGAACCAAGCAACGGGCATGTCCATCCGACCGGGACGCCCGCACGCGAAGTCCCAACCCCAACCCCACCCCCCACCAACCCCCGGCTACGCGTCGGAGAGGTGCGCGATGGTCGCCGTCGCCCGCCGCTGCGCCTCGGGGGGCACGTTGCGCACAATCTCTTCGAGGAATCGGTAGCGGCGCAGCCACTGGCTGCCCTGGCGTTCCTTGCGGGCGTTGGCGCGCTGCCACCAGTCGGCGAGGTCGCCCCAGCCGGGGGCGGCGAGCGAGCCGCCGACGTGCTGCACGGCCAGGGCCGCGCACAGGTTGGCGAAGCGGAGCCGGTCCCCCAGCGGCCAGCCGGCGAGGCAGCCGACAATAAAGGCCGCCCCGAAGCAGTCCCCGGCTCCGGTTGGGTCGAAGGCCGGGACGGGCAGCGACGGTACCCACTCCTCTTCCCCGGTTTCGGAATCCACCGCCATGGACCCCTGCGGGCCCAGGGTCACTACGGCCACCGGGACCTTGTCCGCGAGCGCGTAGAGCGCGGCCCACGGGTTGTCCTTGCCGGTGAAGGCCATGGCCTCCTGCTGGTTGGGCATAAAGGCGTGGAAGTACCGCAGGTTGTCCAGCCGCGCCGGCGCCCAGGTGCCGGTGGGGTCCCAGCCGACGTCGCCGAAAAGCCGCACGCCGGCCCGGTGCGCGTCGACGGCCCACGGTTCCAGTTCCTCGGCCAGCTCGGCAACGGCGGCGAGCGCGGGCGGCGCGCAGCCGATCAGTTCGGTGGAGCTGACCGGCGCCGGGTGGCCGTGGGTGACCATGGAGCGGTCCTTCTCGACGCTCAGCGACACGGTGACCGGCGAGTGCCAGCCGGGAACGCGCCGGGAGAGCGAGAGGTCCACGTGTTCCTGCCGGTCCAGGATCTTCCAGTTGTAGTCGCCGTAGCCGTCGTCGCCGAACGCGGCGGCCAGCCCGGTCCGCAGTCCGAGCCGGGCCGCGGCGATGGCCTGGTTCGCCACTCCGCCGGGGCAGCTGCCCATCCCTTCGCTCCAGATTTCGGTGCCGGGCAGGGGTGCGTGCGGGAGGCCGGTGAAGATGATGTCCTGGAACACGGTGCCCGTCAGGAGCAGGTCGAAGCCACCCGCCGCCGGGGTCCGGACGGCGGCGAGCGGGTCGAAGCGCGGCGCTGGAATCGCGTCCATACACGGCACACTACGCCGTCCCTGTGGCCTGCGGTAGGCGGCGCTCCGGCCCCTCGGGCTCCCCGCAGAATAGACTGCAGTCATGCGGCTCATGATTGCCGGCGGCGGCGGATTCCGGGTGCCGCTGCTTTACCGGGCGCTCTCCGCCGGGCCGTTCGCGGGCCTGGTCCGGGAACTGGTGCTGTACGACGTCGACGCCGGCCGGCTCGCCGCCGTCGAGGCCGTGCTGGCCGCCATGCCGCAGCCGCCGGGCGGGGCAGGCGGCGGTCCACGCGTCCGCACCACCACGTCCCTGGCCGATGCGTTGCCCGGCGCGGACATGGTGTTCGCCGCGATCCGGCCCGGCGGCACGGCCGGACGCACCGTCGACGAACGGGTGGCGCAGGACCTGGGGCTGCTGGGGCAGGAAACGACCGGGGCGGGCGGCATCTCCTACGCCCTGCGCACGATCCCGCCGATGCTTCAACTGGCCCAGGCGATGCGGAGCCTCTGCCCCGCGGCCTGGCTGGTGAACTTCACGAACCCGGCCGGCATGGTGACCGAGGCGCTGGTACCGGTGCTCGGCGAGCGGGTGGTCGGGATCTGCGATTCGGCCGGCGGGCTGGTGCACCGTGCTGCCCGGGCGGCCGGCGTCGCGCTCCCGGCGGGCCGGCTCGACGGCGCGGGGTACTACGGGCTCAACCATTTGGGCTGGCTCTACCGGCTGGAGGCCGGGGGCACGGACGTCCTGCCCGGCCTGCTTGCCGACGCCGGGGCGCTCGCCGGTTTCGAGGAGGGCCGGCTCTTTCCCCAGCCCTTTCTGGCACAGCTGGGCTGCCTGCCGAACGAGTACCTGTTCTACTACTACGAGACCGCCCGGGCCGTGGCCGCCATGCGGGCAGCCGCGCAGACCCGCGGCGAGTCCATCCACGTGCAGCAGGCCGAGCTCTATCCGCGGCTCGCGTCCGCCGGCTCTGACGCGTACCGGCTCTGGGATGCCGCGCGCCGCTCCCGCGAGGAGGGTTACCTGGCCGAGGCCCGGGCGGCCGGGGAGCACCGCGACGAGGAGGACCTGGCCGGCGGCGGCTACGAGCGCGTTGCGCTGGCGGCGATGCGGGCCCTTTCCGGCGGCGGCGAGGCCCAGCTGGTGCTCAACACCCGCAACGCGGCGCCGGCTCCCGGCGGGGCGCCGGCCGCGGCGATCCCGGGCCTGCCGGTGGACGCCGTCGTCGAGGTCCCCTGCCGGGTGGGCGCGGACGGTGTGGTCCCGATCCCGCAGGACCGGCCCGCGGAGGCGCAACTGGCGCTGATGCGGCGGGTCAAGGACGTCGAACGGCTCGTGGTCCGGGCCACCGCCCCGGCCGCCGGGGCGGCCCGGGCCGCCGGGCCGCAGTCCGCATCCGACGCCGGGGGCCGGCGGGAGGCCGCCCTGGCCGCGTTCGCCCGGCACCCGCTGGTCGATTCGGAGGAGCTCGCGGCCAGGCTGCTGGCCGGCTACGAGGCGGCGTTCCCTGACCTCGCGGCGCTCTGGGGCGCGGGGTCCTAGCTCTGGGCTGCGGGGTCCTAGAGCCTGCGGTACATCACGTGCAGGCCCACGTAGCCCAGCCGCGGGTGGTTGAAGGCCTCCGGGATGGTGCCGAGGATTTCGAAGCCCATGCCCTGCCAGGCGGCGACGGCGCGGACGTTGCTCTCCACCACGGCGTTGAACTGCATGGCGCGGAACCCGGCGGCGCGGGCCGCCTGGAGCGAGTAGGCGCACAGCGCCCGGGCCACGCCCCGCCCGCCATACCCGGCGCGGACCATGTAGCCGGCGTTGGCGACGTGGCTGCCGCCGCCGCCCTGGTTCGGGTGCAGCTCCCCGGTGCCCAGCACCACGCCGTCGGACCCGCCCGTTCCGACAGCCACGAAGGTCTGGCCCGGGGCCGTCTTGAACCACTTGGCGCGGGCCTGGACCTCGGTGGTGTCGCGGTCCCAGGTGAAAGTCTCCCCGGCCCGGATCACCGGCTCCAGGATCTCCCAAATGGCGGGCCAGTCCTCCCCGGTGGCCTCACGGATCTCCCACGGGGCCGGGGCCGGCACGGTTTCTGCGGTTGCGCTCACAGCCGCCACGTTAGCAGCACGCCGGCCGCGGCGGACCGGTCAGCGGTTCAGGAGTAGTGTTTTACCGAATCCACGTCGCGCGAAGGGAAGGAAGCAGGATGCCGCTGGTCCGCCGCGTCGCCTTCCTCTCCCTGCATACCTCGCCGATGGAACAGCCCGGATCCGGTGACGCCGGGGGCATGAACGTCTACGTCCGCGCCCTGGCCGCGGCCCTGGCGGAGACCGGCGTCGAGGTGGAGATCTTCACCCGGTCCACCGCGGCCGGCCAGGCCGCCGTCGAGCATCCGTCGCCCGGGGTCTGCGTCCACAACGTGCTCGCCGGTCCGCCGCGGAAGCTGCCCAAGGAGGAACTGCCGGCGCTGCTGCACAGCATGGTCGCCGAAATCGACCGGATCAAGCAGCTTCAACCGCATGGCCGCTACGACGTCATCCACTCCCATTACTGGGTCTCCGGGGTCGCGGGGCTGGAGCTGTCGGAGCTGTGGGGGGTGCCGCTGGTGCACACCATGCACACCATGGCCAAGGTCAAAAACCTGCTGCTGGAGTCCGGCGAGCAGCCGGAGCCGCGCCGCCGCGAGGAGGGCGAACACCGGATCGTCGACGGCGCCGCGCGGCTGATCGCCAACACCGGCACCGAGGCCGCCGAGCTGGTCTCGCACTACGACGCCGACCCCGACCGCATCGACGTGGCGCCGCCCGGCGTGGACCTCTCCGTGTTCACGCCCGCCTTCCGGAGCCGCGCCCGCAGCCAGCACGGCGTCCCGCCCGGGCGCTTCCACCTGCTGTTCGCCGGGCGGATCCAGCGGCTCAAGGGCCCGCAGGTCCTGATCAAGGCCGCCGCGCTGCTGCGCGCCCGCCGCCCGGACATCGACCTGCAGGTCACCATCCTGGGCGCTGTGAGCGGGTCGAAGGATTTCGACCTCAAGGCGCTGGTCACCGCGGCGGGCATGGACGACGTCGTCACGCACCACCCGCCGGTCAGCGCGCCCACGCTGGCCGGCTGGTACCGCTCGGCCGACGTCGTGGTGATGCCCTCCTACAGCGAGTCCTTCGGACTCGTCGCCCTGGAAGCCCAGGCCTGCGGCACCCCCGTGGCGGCCACGAAGGTCGGCGGGCTCTCGCGCGCGATCTTCGACGGACGGACCGGGCTGCTGGTGGAGGGCCACAAGGCCGCGGACTGGGCCGACGCGCTCGAGGCCCTGCACGACGACCCTGCCACCCGGGAGGACATGGGCCGCGCGGCGTCCGTGCATGCCCAGGGTTTCGGCTGGCAGCGCACCGCCGCGATCACGCTGGAGAGCTACCAGGCCGCCCTGGTCCAGTATTTTGGAACACGAAGCATCCCGGTGGGCCACACGCCCTGACCGGGAGCCAGACCGGGCGAACCGCCGGAACCACGGGCCGGAACGCCATGACGCCACGAGCCGAAGGACAACGATGTCTGAGAACACCACGGAAACCACCGACGCCGGGACCGCCCCTATCCTGAGCGATCTGGAGATCGCCCAGCGGGCCACCATGCGGCCGATCGAGGACATCGCCGCCGCCGCCGGGATCAACCCGGAGGCGCTGGAATTCTACGGCCGTTACAAGGCGAAAATCGACCCGGCCAAGCTGACGCTGGACGCCGCGCATGTCCCCGGCAAGGTGGTGCTCGTCTCGGCCATGTCCCCGACGCCGGCTGGCGAGGGCAAATCCACCACCACGGTCGGCCTGGCGGACTCCCTGGCCCGCGCCGGGCACCGGGTGATGATCGCGTTGCGTGAGCCCTCGCTCGGTCCGATCCTGGGTATGAAGGGCGGCGCAACCGGCGGCGGCTACTCCCAGGTCCTGCCGATGGACGAAATCAACCTGCATTTCACCGGCGACTTCCACGCCATCACCTCCGCCAACAACGCCCTGATGGCGCTCGTGGACAACCACATTTACCAGGGCAACGCGCTCAACATCGACCCGCGCCGGATGACGTTCAAGCGCGTGCTGGACATGAACGACCGGGCCCTGCGCGAGGTGGTCATCGGCCTGGGCGGCCCGACGCAGGGCGTGCCGCGGCAGGACGGTTTCGACATCACGGTCGCCTCGGAGATCATGGCGGTGTTCTGCCTCGCCACCGATCTGAACGACCTACGCACCCGGCTGGGCCGGATCACCTTCGGTTACACCTACGACCGCGAACCGGTCACCGTGGCCGACCTCGGCGTCCAGGGCGCCCTGACCATGCTGCTCAAGGACGCCATCAAACCCAACCTGGTGCAGACCATCGCCGGCACCCCGGCCCTGGTGCACGGCGGGCCGTTCGCCAACATCGCGCACGGCTGCAACTCCCTCATCGCCACCCAGACAGCGCGGGCCCTGGCCGACGTCGTTATCACCGAGGCCGGCTTCGGCGCCGACCTGGGCGCCGAGAAGTTCATGGACATCAAGGCGAGAATGGCCGACGTCGCGCCGTCCGCCGTCGTGGTGGTGGCCACCATCCGCGCCCTCAAGATGCACGGCGGCGTCGCCAAGGACCAACTGAAGGAGCCCAGCGTCGAGGCACTGGCCGCCGGCGTCGCGAACCTGCAGCGGCACGTGCGCAACGTGGAGAAGTTCGGCATCACCCCGGTGGTCGCGATCAACAAGTTCGGCACGGACACCCAGGAGGAACTCGACTGGCTGCTGGACTGGTGCGCCGCGGAAGGTGTGCAGGCCGCCGTGGCCGACGTCTGGGGCCGCGGCGGAGGCGGCGACGGCGGCGATGAACTCGCCGCGAAGGTCGCCGCCGCCATCGACGCCCCGCACGGCTTCCGGCACCTGTACCCGCTGGAGATGTCCGTGGAGGACAAGATCCGCACCATCGTGCAGGAGATCTACGGGGCCGACGGCGTCGACTTCTCCGTCCCGGCGCTCAAGCGGCTCGCGGAGATCGAGAAGAACGGCTGGTCCGGGATGCCGGTCTGCATGGCGAAGACGCAGTACTCCTTCAGCGACGACGCCACCAAACTCGGCGCGCCGAAGGGCTTCACCGTCCACGTGCGCGACCTGATTCCGAAGACCGGGGCCGGGTTCATCGTGGCGCTCACGGGTGCGGTGATGACCATGCCGGGCCTGCCCAAGGTCCCGGCCGCGATGCGTATGGACGTCGACGCCAGCGGCAACCCCGTCGGCCTCTTCTAGACCCGTTGCGCTATCACTTTTGGCTGCCATTTCCGGCGGATGGGGACCAAAAGTGATAGCTCAACGGGCCCTTGTGGATAACCGGAGCGGGGATCCGGTGTTCGGATAAGAATGGTCCGCATGCGACCACCTGTTGCCTTGCCGGCCCACCCCGCTTCGGCCCCGTTTACCGTCTATGAAGCGCGGGCCGCGACGCTGGGAACGTCACGGCTCCGCGCTTCCGACCTCGCGACGGCCGGCCGGTTGCTCTACCTTCCCGCCGGCTGGGAGTTCGAGCTCCGCGGTCTGGCCCGTGCCCTTTCGGCCGCGACGCCGGGCGCGTGGATTTCGCACGTTACGGCCGCTGTGTTGCTGGGACTGTGGCTCCCGTCGTGGTTTCGTGGCTGCCGGGAGCTCCATCTCAGCAAGCCGAAGGCGCTGCCGCCCGTCCGGCGCGAGGGCGTTGTGGGCCATACCGTTCTTGCGTTCGAAGACGAACTCATGGTCTCGGACGGCATCCGGATTTCAACGCCTGCCCGGACGTGGCTGGATCTTGCCCGCATCCTGCCGTTGGAGGATCTCGTAGCCGTGGGCGACCAGCTCGTACGGCAGCCCCGCCTGGAGCTGGAGGGCCGTTCGGAGCCGTGGGCGACACTCCCTCAGCTGCGGGACATGCTCACAAGGCACCCCAAGCTGAAAGGAATCGTGAAAGCGCGCCAAGCGCTGGAGCTCATCCGGCCCGGCTCCGACTCCGCGCCGGAAACCTTCCTGCGCCTGGCATTGACCGCTGCCGGGCTGCCGGAGCCCGATCTGCAGCTCAGGATTGTGCCGGACGACCCGCTCTCCCCCGCGGCCGACCTCGGATACCGGAGGCAAAGGGTGGCAATCCAGTACGACGGCGGCCACCACCTCACGCGCGAACAACAGTCCCGCGACAATCGCCGCGACGAAAGGTTCAACGCGGCTGGCTGGCGCTATTTCAAATTCAACGCCGACGACCTGGCGGACGACTTCCGCGGTGCTGTCCGACGGGTCCGCCTAGCACTCCACGGCCGTTAACCGCCGGTTGCCCTGTCACTTGTGGCGGCTAAACCGGCTGTTTAGGCGCCGTAAGTGATAGGGCAACTCGCGGAGGGTGGGGTGGGGTTTAGCGCTCCAGGTCGCCGCGGATGAAGGCCTCGACCTTTTCGCGGGCGAGGTCGTCGTTGAACTGCTCCGGCGGGGACTTCATGAAGTAGCTCGACGCCGAGAGCAGCGGGCCGCCGATGCCGCGGTCCAGGCCGATCTTGGCGGCGCGGACGGCGTCGATGATCACGCCGGCGGAGTTGGGAGAGTCCCAGACCTCCAGCTTGTATTCCAGCGAGACCGGGGCGTCGCCGAAGTTGCGGCCCTCGAGGCGGACGAAGGCCCACTTGCGGTCATCGAGCCACTGCACGTAGTCCGACGGGCCGATGTGCACGTCCTTGGCGGCGAGTTCGGCCTCGACGTTGGAGGTCACGGCCTGGGTCTTGGAGATCTTCTTGGACTCGAGGCGGTCGCGCTCGAGCATGTTCTTGAAGTCCATGTTGCCGCCGACGTTCAGCTGGTACGTGCGGTCCAGGGTGACGCCGCGGTCCTCGAACAGCTTGGCCATAACGCGGTGCGTAATGGTCGCACCGATCTGGCTCTTGATGTCGTCGCCCACAATCGGCACACCGGCGGCGGTGAACTTGTCCGCCCACTCCTTGGTGCCGGCGATGAACACCGGCAGCGCGTTGACGAACGCCACGCCGGCGTCGATGGCGCACTGGGCGTAGTACTCAGCGGCTTCCTGGGAACCGACCGGCAGGTAGCAGACCATCACGTCGACCTGGGCGTCCTTAAGGGCCTGGACGACGTCGACCGGCTCCTCCGGGGACTGCTCAATGGTCTCGAGGTAGTACTTGCCGAGACCGTCCAGGGTCGGGCCGCGCTGGACCGTGACGCCGGCCGGCGGGACGTCGGCGATCTTGATGGTGTTGTTCTCGCTGGCGAGGATCGCGGCGGACAGGTCCTGGCCGACCTTCTTGCCGTCGACGTCGAAGGCCGCCACGAACTGGACGTCGTTGACGTGGTACTTGCCGAATTGCACGTGCATCAGACCCGGGATCGTGGCCTGGGGATCGGCGTCCCGGTAGTACTCGACGCCCTGGACCAGCGAAGTGGCACAGTTACCCACGCCGACGATTGCAACACGAATCGGATTTGCAGACACGAAACTCCCTTTGAGAACAAACTTCACGTGCCCGGCGCGGCCATACTCTGATGTACGGCGGCGGCAAACGGGCACAACGCCATGCGGCACTCTTGCATTCTAGTCAACGGCGCCGGGACTCAAGTTGTTCCCGGCCGCGGCGCCCAATCTGTTACGGCGGGCGGGCACCCGTGCGGGCACCCCGGAGTGGCGCCCAGGCGTTCGCTTACTTCTGCGCCCAGAGATTGATGTCGGACTCGACGGCGAACTCGTCGATCGCGTCCAGCTCATCGGCGCTGAAGTCCAGGTTCTCGACCGCGGCCAGGGTGTCCTCGAGCTGACGCACACTGGACGCCCCGACTAGCGCGGAGGTCACCGAGGTGCCCTTGCCCTGCTCGCGGAGGATCCAGGCGATCGCCATCTGCGCGAGGGTCTGGCCCCGGCCCTCGGCGATCCGGTTGAGGCCGCGGACCCGGTCCAGGTTGTCGCCGGTGATCATGCCCTGGTCCAGGGATTTGTCCTGCGCCGCACGGGAATCCG
The DNA here is from genome assembly GCF_059739345.1 of Arthrobacter sp. SlRoot2-15. Lineage (NCBI taxonomy): Bacteria > Bacillati > Actinomycetota > Actinomycetes > Micrococcales > Micrococcaceae > Arthrobacter > Arthrobacter sp. SlRoot2-15. Next base: position 2,697,897 of record NZ_AP046058.1, on the reverse strand, counting down.
CCGGTACGCCGTCGAGGTAGCGGTCGGTGAGCATGCCCTGCGCCAGCGGCGAGAACGCGATGGCTCCCGCGCCCACCTGCTCCAGCGCCTCGTAGAGGCTGGGGCTGCCGATCTCGGTCCAGCGGTTCAGCATGGAGTAGCTGGGCTGGTGGATCAGCAGCGGGGTGCCAAGCTCCTTGAGGATCCGGGCCGCCTCGAGGGTCTGCTCCGGGGTGTAGGAGGAGATGCCCGCGTACAGCGCCCTGCCGGAGCGGACAGCCTGGTCCAGGGCGCCCATGGTCTCTTCCAGCGGGGTTTCCGGGTCGGGCCGGTGGCTGTAGAAGATGTCGACGTAGTCCAGGCCCATCCGGCCCAATGACTGGTCCAGGCTGGCCAGCAGGTATTTGCGCGAGCCCCAGTTGCCGTAGGGCCCGGGCCACATGTCGTAGCCGGCCTTGCTGGAAATGACCAGTTCGTCGCGGTACGGGGCGAAGTCGTCCTTGAAGTGGCGGCCGAAGTTGGTCTCGGCGCTGCCGTAGGGCGGGCCGTAGTTGTTGGCGAGGTCGAAGTGGGTGACACCCAGGTCGAAGGCGCGGCGCAGGATGGCGCGCTGGACCTCGAACGGCTTGTCGTCCCCGAAGTTGTGCCAGAGGCCAAGCGAAATGGCCGGCAGTTTCAGGCCGCTGCGGCCCACCCGGCGGTACGGCATGGAGTCATAGCGGTTCTCTGCTGCAAGGTAAGTCATAACTACTATCCTGTCCTATTTCGAAACGACGGCGGCGCTGTGCCCGGGCAGTTCAACCTGGCCTGCCGCCAGCGCGACGCCGTCGTCGGTGCCCAGCAGCAGCGAGCCGCCACTTACGGCAACCTGGCGGGGTTCGGCGGAGAAGTTCATCGCCACCTCCACGTTGCCGCGGCGCAGGCGCAGCCAGCGGTCGGCCTCGCTGAACGCGACCGCCGTGTCCTCGAACCCGAGCCCGGCGAGCTCCGGGGTCGCGCGGCGTAGCGCGATCAGGTTCCGGTACAGCTCGAGCAGCCGCGCGTGGTCGCCGGTCCCCGCCTCGGACCAGTCCAGCTTGGAGCGGGTGAACGTGGCCGGGTCCTGCGGGTCGGGCACGACGGCGGGGTCCCAGCCCATCCGCTCGAACTCCTTGATCCGGCCCTCCGCGGTGGCCTTTCCGAGCTCGGGCTCCGGATGGGACGTGAAGAACTGCCAGGGCGTGGTGGCGCCGTATTCCTCGCCCATAAACAGCATCGGGGTGAACGGCGAGGTCAGGGTCGCGACGGCGGCGAGCGCCAGCTGCCCGTAGCCGAGGCTCTGGGAGAGCCGGTCGCCCGTGGCCCGGTTGCCGATCTGGTCGTGGTTCTGGCTGCACACCACCAAGGCGGCGGGGTGGACCAGGGAGGTGTTGATGGGACGGCCGTGGTGCCGGCCGCGGAAACTGGAGTAGCTGCCGTCGTGGAAGAACCCGTCCACCAGGACCTTGGCCAGCGCCGCGAGCGAATCGAAGTCGCCGTAGTAGCCGGTGGTTTCGCCGCTGACGTTGACGTGGACGGCGTGGTGGAAGTCATCGCTCCACTGCCCGGCCAGGCCGCAGCCGTTGACGGCACGCGGGTAGAGCAGGCGCGGGTTGTTCAGGTCCGACTCCGCGATCATGGTCGCCGGGCGTCCGGTTTCCGCCGCCACCGCGTCGGCGAGGGCACCGAAGTCCTCGAGCAGGTGCACCGCGCGCTCGTCCTTGAAGGCATGCACGGCATCGAGCCGCAGCCCGTCCACATGGTAGTAGCGCAGCCACATGGCGGCGTTGTCCAGGATGTAGTCCCGGACGACGTCGGAGCCCGGTCCGTCCAGGTTGACCGAGTCGCCCCAGGTGTTGCCCTCTCCGGCCTTGAGGTACGGCCCGAACCGGGGCAGGTAGTTGCCGCTGGGGCCGAGGTGGTTGTAGACCACGTCCTGGATCACGCCCAGCCCCGCGGCGTGGGCCGCATCGACGAAGCGCTGGTAGGCGGCGGGGCCGCCGTAACCCTCGTGCACGGTGTACCAGAGGACACCGTCGTAGCCCCAGTTGTGGGTGCCGTTGAACCCGTTGACCGGCAGCAGTTCCACAAAGTCGACTCCGAGGTCCGCCAAATAGCCGAGCTTTCCGGCCGCGGCGTCGAGGGTCCCCTCGGGCGTGAAGGTGCCCAGGTGCAGTTCGTAGATGACCCCGCCCTGCAGCCCGCGGCCCGTCCAGTCGCCGTCGGCCCAGGTGTGGGCCCCGGCGTCGAAGGTCCGCGAGAGCGCGTGCACACCCTCGGGCTGGCGGCGCGAGCGCGGGTCCGGCAGTGGTGTGGTGTCCCCGTCCAGCAGGTAGCCGTAGTCCACCTCGCCCGAAGGTGCCTCCGGGGCGGTCCACCAGCCGCCCCGGCCATCGCCGGACGCCGACGCCGGGCGCATCGGGTACCGCTGGCCGCCCGCGAGCAGCGTGACCTCCCGGGCTTTCGGCGCCCAGAGGTCGAAGCGTTCGGTTCCGTGTGCGGGCAGAGTCATTGCCGTTCCCATCTGTCTGTTCGTCAGGTCGTGCGTGTCAGGCTGCAGGGACCAGCAGCGCCACCGGGTAGTCGCGCAGGATCTCCCCCACATGCACCGTCCCCGGGCCGAAGGACCTGCCGCTGAGCTGGTCCGTCATGGCGGCGGTGAGGTCAATGGCGGTGTCATGCCAGCCTCCCCGCTGTTCCAGGCCGCGGGGCAGCCTGGTGGCCAGGGTGATGGCCCCGGGTGCGCCTGTTCCGCGGTCAAAGGCGATCAGGTGGCCGGCCGCGGCGCCGGTGGCCGGCACCGGGGCGTAGCCGGTGAACAGCTCCGGCCGGTCCCGCCGCAGCCGCAGGGCCCGGGAGGTGACCAGCAGTTTTGCCGCGTCGTCCCGGTACGACGCCGGGAGCTCGCCGGCGTCGAGCGCTGCCAGGGCGGCGCGGCGGGCGCCGAAGTCGAACGGCCGGCGGTTGTCCGGGTCGGTCAGCGAACGGTCCCAGAACTCGGTGCCCTGGTACACGTCCGGCACGCCGGGCATGGTGAGCTGGACGAGTTTGGCGGAGAGCGCGTTGGCGGAGCCGTACGGGTCCAGCAGGGCCACCAGGGCATCGAGTTCGGCGCGCACCTCGGGGTTGTCGAAGGCCGCGTCGACCGCTGCCGCCAGCTTCGCCTCGAACTCGGCGTCGGGATCGAGCCAGTTGGTCGAGTTGCCGGCCTCGCGGGCGGCCTTCTGGGCGTAGGACTGCAACCGGTCCCGGTCCGCCGGCCAGACCCCGGCAACCGCCTGCCACAGCAGGTTGGCCAGCGGCCCGTCCGGCAGTGGCGCGAGCTTCTGCAGCCGGCCCAGCGACGCGGTCCACTGCGGGGCCAGCTCCGCAAGGACCGAGATCCGCGCGCGGGTGTCCTCGCTGCGCTTGGTGTCGTGGGTGCTGAGCGTGGTCATGGACAGCGGCTGCGCGGCCTGGCGCCGGGCCATCCGGGCGTGGAACTCGTCGGTGGACACCGCGAACTCGGTGGGGTCCGCGCCGACTTCGGTAAGGGTGCCCAGCCGGGTGTACCGGAAGAAGGCGGTGTCCTCGACGCCCTTGGCCATCACCATGCCGGAGGTCTGCTGGAAGCGCCGGCCCAGTTCCTCATCGGCGCCGGGGCCGGCGCGCAACAGCAGCGACAGCAGCGCCTGCACGGCCGGTTCCAGTTCCGGGCGGCGGCGGGCCGCGAGCTCACACGCCTCGCGCAGCACGTCCTCCCCCTCGGGAAGGTAGCTGCGGTACACCGGAAAGGCCGCGGTGATCTCGGAGAGCGCATCGACGGCGGCCTCCGCGCCCAGCCCGGCGGATGACGGCACCAGCCGGGCGAGCCTCAGCATCTCCGAATGCAGGATCCCGTCCGTGATCCGGCGCTTGGTGCCGCGGATCATCTCCTCGTAGTCCGCGGGCGTTCCGCCGCGCAGAGAGGCGTCCAGCGCATCGAGGCCAGCCTGCCCGGCCGGGTCCACAAGGACCCGGTCCACGTCCGCAAGGGCGTCGTACCCGGTGGTCCCCTCGCACTCGAAGCCGGCGGGAAGCTCCTCGCCGGGCTCCAGGATTTTCTCGATCAGCAGGTAGGCCCCGCCGGTCACCTCGCGCAGGCGCCGGAGGTAGCCGGCCGGGTCCGCGAGGCCGTCCGGGTGGTCGATGCGCAGGCCGTCCACCAGGCCCTCACGGAACCAGCGGACCACCTCCTCGTGCGCCTCGTCGAAGACCTCCGGGACCTCCACCTTGATCCCGGCGAGCGTGTTGACCGCAAAGAACCGGCGGTAGTTCAGGTCGCTGTCGGCGCGGCGCCAGCCCACGAGCTCGTAATGCTGCCGGCCGTGGACCTCACGCGGGTCGTCCCCTTCCGTGTAGCTGCCCTCGGCCAGCGGGAACCGGTGGTCGTAGTAGCGCAGCTCGCCGTCGCGGACTTCCAGCGCGTCCACGTCCGAGTCGTGGCCGAGGACCGGGATCCGGATCCGGCCGCGGCCGAAGTCCCAGTCGACGTCGAACGCCTGGGCGTAGCGGGACTGCTGGCCTTCCTTGAGCAGCGACCACCACCAGGGGTTCTGCACCGGGGTGGCGATGCCGACGTGGTTGGGCACGATGTCCACGAGCACGCCCATGCCGGCGTCCCGCGCGGCCCGGGAGACTGCCGCCAGTCCCTCCGCGCCGCCGCGGTCCGGGTCGATCGCGGCCGGGTCGGTGACGTCGTACCCGTGGTCCGACCCCTGCTCCGCCGTCAGGATCGGCGACAGGTAGACCCAGTCGACCCCCAGGGATTTCAGGTACGGCACGGTGGCGGCAGCATCCTGCAGGGTAAAGCCCGGCCGGATCTGCAGCCGGTAGGTCGAGGCGGGGGTCCTCATGAAGCGGAAGCCTTGGCGGCGCTGGTGTCCGCAGCCTTGGTCTGCGCCTCCACCATCTCCTCCTGGGCGTCCTCGTGCTCGGCCATCGAGGCCAGCGACGCGGCGGCGGAGTAGTCCACCTCCACCTCCGGGCCTGAATAGGCGCGCAGCACCACCATGGACTTAGCCGCCAGCGTGAGCGCGGCACCGGCCTTGAGCGGTTCGTCCTTGTCGGCCTGGTCCGCCGTGTCCACCAGCAGCTCCCAGAACGGCGAGTACTCCTCGTTGGGCAGGACGAAGTCCACGTTGTCGTCGTGGGCGTTGAAGGCCATCAGGAAGCTGTCGTCGGTGATCCGGCGGCCGCGCGAGTCCTGCTCCTGGATGCCGTGGCCGTTGTAGAAGACGCCGATGGTCCGGCCGAAGCCGCTGCCCCAGTCCTCGGGCAGCATTTCGCTGCCGTCGGTCTTGAGCCAGACGATGTCGGGCAGTTTCTCGCCCTCGCCGCGGACGACCGGCCTGCCGTCGAAGAAGCGGCTGCGCCGGAACGTCGGGTGGTCGTGGCGGATCTTGTTGACGAAGGCCGTGAACTCCACGAGCGGCTGGTCCATGGCCTCCCAGTGCACCCAGCTCAGTTCGGAATCCTGGCAGTAGGTGTTGTTGTTGCCCTGCTGGGTGCGGCCCAGTTCGTCGCCGTGCAGCAGCATCGGCACGCCCTGCGAGAGCAGCAGCGTGGCGATGAAGTTCCGCTGCTGGCGGGCGCGGAGGGTCAGCACGGTGTCATTGTCCGTGTCGCCTTCCTCGCCGCAGTTCCAGGAGCGGTTATGCGATTCGCCGTCGTTGTTGCCTTCGCCGTTGGCCTCGTTGTGCTTCTCGTTGTAGGAGACCAGGTCCCGCATGGTGAAGCCGTCGTGGGCGGTGACGAAGTTGATCGAGGCCACCGGGCGGCGGGCGGAGCTTTCGTACAGGTCCGCGGAGCCGGTCAGGCGGGAGGCGAATTCGCCCAGCGTGGAGGGTTCGCCGCGCCAGAAGTCGCGGACGGTGTCGCGGTACTTGCCGTTCCATTCGGTCCACTGCGGCGGGAAGTTGCCCACCTGGTAGCCGCCGGGCCCGACGTCCCACGGCTCGGCGATCAGCTTGACCTGGGACACGATCGGGTCCTGCTGGATCAGTTCGAAGAAGGTGGAGAGCTTGTCGACGTCGTAGAATTCGCGGGCCAGCGTGGAGGCGAGGTCGAAGCGGAAGCCGTCGACGTGCATCTCCGTCACCCAGTAGCGCAGGGAGTCCATCAGCAGCTGCAGGGAGTGCGGGTGGCGCACGTTGAGCGAGTTGCCCGTGCCGGTGTAGTCCATGTAGTGCTTCAGGTCGCCGTCGACCAGGCGGTAGTAGGCCTGGTTGTCGATGCCCTTGAAGGAGAGCGTGGGGCCGAGGTGGTTGCCTTCCGCCGTGTGGTTGTAGACGACGTCGAGGATGACCTCGATGCCGGCGCGGTGCAGGTCGCGGACCATGGCCTTGAATTCCTGGACCTGGTGTCCGACGTCGCCGGAGGAGCTGTAGGTGTTCTGCGGGGCGAAGAAGCCGATGGTGTTGTAGCCCCAGTAGTTGTTGAGGCCCTTCTCCACGAGGGTCCCGTCGTTGACGAACTGGTGGACGGGCATCAGCTCGATCGCCGTGATGCCGAGCTTCTTCAGGTGTTCGATGACCGCCGGGTGCGCGACGGCGGCATAGGTGCCGCGCTGTTCCTCCGGAATATCAGGGTGCAGCTCGGTCAGGCCCTTGACGTGGGCCTCGTAGATGACCGACTGGTGGTACGGGATCCGCAGCTGGCGGTCGCCGTCCCACTCGAAGAACGGGTTGATGACCACGCCGTGCATGGTGTGCGGCGCGGAGTCGGCGTCGTTGCGGGAGTCGGGATCGCCGAACTCGTAGGTGAAGAGCGCCGGGTCCCAGTCGATCTGGCCTTGGACTGCCTTGGCGTAGGGGTCCAGCAGCAGCTTGTTGGCGTTGAAGCGGTTGCCGTTTTCGGGTTCGTACGGGCCGTGGACGCGGTAGCCGTACTTCTGCCCGGGCTGGATCTGCGGCAGGTAGCAGTGCCAGACGTAGCCGTCCACCTCGGTCAGTTCGATCCGGGTCTCGCTCAGGTCATCAGCCAGGAGGCAGAGTTCGACCCGCTCCGCCTGTTCGCTGAACAGGGCGAAATTGGTGCCGGTGCCGTCAAAGGTGGCTCCCAGCGGGTAAGCCGTTCCGGGCCAGACTTCCATGTGTACTCCTCGTGCGATGCGAACTATCTCTAGACAGACTACTTGTAAGCAGGGTTACTAATTGACCGGGCGCATTATGCGTGCGCCATTGTTACAGTCGCCCGATCACCTCCGGCAACGCGTCCGCGATGGCCGACGCCGTCAGCGGGCCGCCGTTGGAGGCGACGGTGCCGGCGCGGCCGTGCAGGCTGGCCGCCATCGCAGCGACGGCGGCCCACCGCTCGGGTTCGTTGATGCCGCGTGACCCGAAGGCCCCGGCGTCGCCACCGAGCTGGGCCAGCAGGGCCCCCAGCACCCCGGCCAGGACGTCGCCACTGCCGGCGGTGGCCATCCAGGGGCTGGCCTCGGCCTGGCTGAAGACGGCGCCCGACGGCGCTGCCACGAGCGTGGTGGCGCCCTTGAGCAGCACGGTCGCCCCGGTCAGTCCGGCGGCTTGCCCGACGGCGGCGAGCGTTGCGTCCTCGACGCCGGAGCGCGCCGGGGCCGCGCCGTACCGGCCCAGCAGGGTGGCCAGCTCACCCGCGTGCGGGGTCAGCACGGTGTGCGGGGAAAGCTGGCGGGGCAGGGCCGGGAGCGCGCCGGCGTCGGCCACGGTGGGGAGCCCGGCGGCGGCCGCCTCGCGGACCCGCTCCAGCTGCTCGTGGGCGCCGTCGTCCAGGCCCGGGCCGAGGAGCCAGGCCTGGACGTGGGCGTCGGCGACGCTCGTGCCGCACACCACCTCGGGGCAGGCCCGGCGGACCAGGTCGGCGACCTCGGGGGGACCCAGGTAGCGGACCATGCCGGCACCGGCGGCCAGCGCACCGCGGCAGGCGAGCACGGCGGCCCCCGGGTAACGGGTGGACCCGGCCACAACGCCAAGCACGCCCCGGGAGTACTTGTGGGCGCGACGGCCGGGGTGCGGTAGCAGCGCGGCCAGGTCGGCGTTCTCGAGGCGGCGCAGCGCCGGGGCCCCGAGAGCGTGCTCGATGCCGATGGGGATGGTCCGCAGCCGGCCGGTGAAGTCGGCGCCGGGGTCGGCGAGGAGCCCGGCCTTGGGCGCCCCGAAAGTCACGGTCACGTCGGCCGCCAGGACGGGGGCGTGCGCCTCGCCGGTGTCGGCGTCCACGCCGCTGGGGATGTCGCAGGCCACCACAAGCTTTGGGCGGGAACGGCCAAGCGCTTCGATCAGGGCTGCCGCAGGGCCGCGCAGCCCGCCCTGGGCGCCGGTGCCGAGGACCGCGTCCAGCACGACGTCGGTCCGGGCCGCCGCCGCCGCGAGCTCCGCCGCGTTGGACTCGCCGAGCACGGTGTCCCGGCCGCCGGCGGCCCGGAACGCCGCCAGAGCGGCCGGGTGCGCCTCCCCGGCGGTGAGCACCGCCGTCGTCCGCACGCCCCGGCGGGCCAGCAGCGCCGCCGCGTAGAGGCCGTCACCGCCGTTGTTGCCCTTGCCGGCGAGCACGGTAACGCTGGAGCCGTACGCCCGCAGCCCGCGGTTCCGCAGTTCGCGGACCACCGTGTTGGCGAGCCCGTAGGCGGCCCGCTGCATCAGAACAGCGCCCATACCGGTGTCCGCACTCGCCGCGAGAAGCTGTTTTTCGACTTCTCGGATGTGGGTTCCGGTATAGGCGCTGATCATGGTGGTGCTTAGCCTTCGGCGATCACCGTGGCGGTAGCGATGCCGCCGTCATGGCTGATCGAGAGGTGCCAGCGTTTGACGCCTTTGGACTCCGCGACGGCCAGCACCGTGTCCTTGACCTGGACCGTGGGGCCGTGCTGGTCCAGGCCGATCCAGCAGTCCTGCCAGTTCATGCCCGCCGGCGCACCGAGGACCTTGGCCACGGCTTCCTTGGCGGCGAACCGCGCGGCCAGGGACCGGGTGTTCAGTTCCCGCTCGGCCGGGACGAAAAGCCGGTCGCGCAACCCGGGGGTGCGCTCGAGCTGCCGTCCGAACCGTTCAATGTCTACGACGTCTACGCCGATGCCAACAATCATGCGGCTATTCTACGGTCACGCTCTTGGCCAGGTTCCGCGGCTGGTCCACGTCGTAGCCCTTGGCGCTGGCGAGGGCGAGCGCGAAGATCTGCAGCGGCACGGTGGACAGCAGCGGGGCCAGCAGCGTCGGGGTCTCCGGGATGTAAATGACGTGCTCGGCGAAGGCCTTGACCGCTTCGTCGCCCTCCTCGGCGATCACGATCGTCTTGGCGCCGCGGGCACGGACTTCCTGGATGTTCGAGACGACCTTGGAGTGCAGCGAGTCGCGGCCGCGGGGCGAGGGGACCACCACAAAGACGGGCTGGCCCTCCTCGATCAGGGCGATCGGGCCGTGCTTGAGCTCGCCGGCGGCAAAGCCCTCGGCGTGAATGTACGCGAGTTCCTTGAGCTTGAGCGCGCCCTCCATGGCCACCGGGAAGCCGACGTGCCGGCCGAGGAACAGCACGGACTTGGCGTCCGCCATGGCCTCGCCGAGTTCCTTCATCTGGCCCTCGTTGTCCAGGATCTGCTGGATCTTGGCCGGGATCTTGCCCAGGTCGGCAAGGATGTCCTTGATTTCGCCCTGGAACTTGTTGCCGCGCAGCTGTGCCAGGTACAGGCCCAGCAGGTAGGCGGCGGTGATCTGGGCCAGGAAGGCCTTGGTCGAGGCGACGGCGATTTCCGGACCCGCGTGGGTGTAGAGCACGGCGTCGGATTCGCGCGGAATGGTCGAACCGTTGGTGTTGCAGATGGACACCGTCTTGGCGCCCTGTTCCTTGGCGTAACGGACGGCCATCAGCGTGTCCATGGTCTCGCCGGACTGGGAGATGGAGACGATCAGGGTGTTGGCGTCCACGATCGGGTCCCGGTAGCGGAACTCGTGCGAGAGCTCCACCTCGGTGGGAATCCGGCACCAGTGCTCGATGGCGTATTTGGCGACCTGCCCGGCGTACGCCGAGGTGCCGCAGGCCAGGACGATGATCTTGTCGACGCCCTTGAGCAGTTCCGGATCGATCCGGAGTTCATCGAGCGTCAGCTTGCCGTGGACGTCGGAGCGGCCCAGCAGGGTCTGCAGCACGGCATCCGGCTGGTCGTGGATTTCCTTCTCCATGAAGGACGGGAAGCCGCCCTTCTCCGCGGAGGCCGGATCCCAGTTGACGTGGTATTCCTTGCCCTCGGCCGGGCCGCCGAAGAAGTCGGTGATCTCCACGGTGTCCGCGGTGATGGTGACGATCTGGTCCTGGCCCAGTTCCACGGCGCGGCGGGTGTAGTCGATGAAGCCGGAGACGTCGGAGCCGAGGAAGTTCTCGCCCTCGCCCAGGCCCACCACGAGCGGGGAGTTACGGCGGGCCGCCACAACGACGTCGGGCTGGTCCGCGTGCACGGCGAGCAGCGTGAAGGCGCCTTCGAGGCGCTGGCAGGCAAGCTGCATGGCCGTGGTCAGGCCGCCCTTGGCCGGGTCGCCGCCGAGCTGGTTCCGGTAGATGTCGCCGAGCAGCGCGGCGGCCACCTCGGTGTCGGTCTCAGAGTGGAACGTGACGCCCTTGCGGAGGAGTTCCTGCTTGAGCTCCGCGAAGTTTTCGATGATGCCGTTGTGGATGAGCGCCAGCTTGCCCTCGTCGGACAGGTGCGGGTGCGCGTTCTGGTCCGTGGGGCCGCCGTGGGTCGCCCAGCGGGTGTGGCCGATCCCGGTCATGGCCTCGGGCAGCGGATTGGCCTCGAGCTCGGCAATCAGGTTGCTCAGTTTGCCGGACTTCTTGCGGGACGAAATGGCACCGTCCGCGACGACCGCAATGCCCGCGGAGTCATAGCCGCGGTACTCCAGGCGGCGCAATCCTTCCAGGACAACGTCCAAGGCTTTGTGTTCGGTATTTACCCGGCCAGCCGAGCGGCCTACATATCCAACGATTCCACACATGGCCATAAGCCTAGCTGGTTTCCGGACCGTCCGACGTAGGATGTGCCGCCCGCCACCCCGTCGCCGGGCGCTGCCGCGGCCCGCGGGGGCCTTCATTTCGCTCTGGGCGTTCTCAAGGGCAGAATCTCTAGGGTGACTTTGCAACGCAACGACGCGAACGGCGAGGGCGTCTCCCCGTTCGTTGAGCTGGACCGGCAGACCTGGTCCCGGCTCGCTGCCCAGATGGAGCAGCCCCTCAACGAAGAGGACGTGCTCCGCCTCCGCGGCCTGGGCGACCCGCTCGACATGAAGGAGGTCCGGGAGGTCTACCTGCCGCTCTCCCGCCTGCTACACCTCTACGTTGAGGCCGCCAACCAGCTCCACGCGGCCACCACCACGTTCCTGGGTGAGAAGACCCAGCGCACCCCGTTCGTGATCGGCGTGGCCGGTTCGGTCGCCGTGGGGAAGTCGACCATCGCGCGTGTGCTCCGCGAAATGCTGCGGCGCTGGCCGGGCACCCCGAACGTGGAGCTCATCACCACCGACGGTTTCCTGTACCCCCTGGCCGAGCTCAAGCGCCGGCAACTCCTGGACCGCAAGGGCTTTCCCGAGTCCTACGACCGCCGCGCCCTGCTTCGCTTTGTGAGCGAGGTTAAGGGCGGCGCAGAGGAAGTGCGCGCCCCCTGGTACTCGCACGTCACCTACGACATCGTTCCGGGCAAGGAGGTTGTGGTCCGCCGGCCGGACGTCCTCATTGTCGAGGGGCTCAACGTCCTGGCGCCGGCCCGTCCGCGGCACGACGGCCGGCAGGGCCTGGCCCTGAGCGACTTCTTCGACTTTTCCATCTACGTGGACGCCAAGACCTCCTATATCGAGGAATGGTACGTGGACCGTTTCCGCAAGCTGCGGACCACAGCCTTCGCCCAGCCGGAATCCTACTTCCACCGGTACGCGACGCTCTCCGATTCCGAGGCCGAGCAGACCGCCCGCGACATCTGGAAGCGCATCAACGAGCCGAACCTGGAGGAGAACGTCCTCCCCACCCGCGGCCGGGCCCAGCTCGTGCTGACCAAGGACGCCGACCACTCCATCCGCCGCATGCTGCTGCGCAAGGTCTAGCGCGGGTGTGCCAGAACGCGTCCGACGCCACCGAGACCCCGGAGTCCCCCAGCCGGCGCGCGTTCGGACGTGTTGTGGCCACGGGCGCCGGGTTCGCGGCCCTGGCGGCCCTGGCCGCCTGCAGCCCGGAGGGCACGGCGCCGCGTCCTGCTTCCGGCACAGGCGTGCCAACTGGCACCCCTTCCACCGCGCCGGCTTCCTCGGGCGCACCGGCCGCCACGGCCGCCACGACGACGACGGACCCCGCCGACCCCGCCGGTCCGGGCCCGGCCGCTTCCGTGCCGCCCAGCTCCGCTGCGGCCGCCGCACCCGGCAGGCAGTATTCCTTGACGGATCCGGCAAGTCCATGGGTGGTTGTGAACAAGCACCGCCCGCTCTCCCCCGCGGCTTTCGTTCCGGCGGACCTGGTGCAGCCGGCCGTGCGGCTCGCGGCGTCCGGGGAGGCTGCCCTGCTGAACAGCACGACGGCGGCAGCGGCCCAGCGGATGTTCGACGACGCGGCAGCCGCCGGCGTCGTCCTGGTACTGGCGAGCGGCTACCGTTCCTTCGCCACCCAGACCGCCACCTACAACAGCTACGTGAACTCCCGCGGGCTCGCCGAGGCGGACACCGCGTCGGCCCGCCCGGGCCACTCGGAGCACCAGACCGGCTGGGCTTTCGACATCGGCGACGGCGGCGGCGCCTGCAGCTTCCAGCCATGCTTCGCCGAACAGCCGGCCGCCGTGTGGGCCAAGGCAAACGCGCACCGCTTCGGCTTTGTGGTCCGCTACCCCTGGATGTTCCATGAGATCACGGGCTACTACTACGAGCCGTGGCACCTGCGCTACGTCGGTGCGGAAGCGGCCGGCGAGATGAACGCCCGGGGTATTGCGACCCTCGAGGAGTACTTTGGGCTCGAGGCCGCACCGGGCTATCTCTAGGGAAGACACGGAAGAGGAAACACACGTACCCGTCACGGCCCGTTCACGCGGCGGGGTTATGTTGAGGGCATGCTGACAGGATTCAAGAACTTCATTCTTAAGGGCAACGTCGTAGACCTTGCCGTCGCAGTCGTCATCGGCGCCGCATTTGGCGCCGTGGTAACGGCACTTGTCCAGAGCGTTCTCATGCCATTCATCGCGGGCCTGGTTGGATCCCCTAACTTCGACAGCTTCGCCGTCGTCACTTTGAACGGCAACGACATCAAGTTCGGCGTGTTGCTGACGGCAATCGTCAACTTCCTGCTCGTCGCGGCCGCCATTTACTTCGTCGTCGTGGTGCCGATGAACCACATGATCGAGCGCCGCAACCGCCGCCTCGGCATCCACCCAGACGTCAAGGAAGAAGCCGCCGAAGACCCGCAGATCGCCCTGCTGACCGAGATCCGCGACGCACTGACCCGTACCCCCTAGTTCCCGCAGCAAACAAGAGTGGTCCGCTTCCGTACGGAGGCGGGCCACTGTTGTTTGCGGACGGGGCGTCAGTCTGACACGAGGGCCAGGGCCAGTTCGGTCCTCACAACCTGGGCCAGGCCTTCGGCGACTTCATGCGCGGTGTCGTGATCGGCGGCTTCCACCATCACCCGGACCACCGGCTCTGTACCGGAGGGGCGCAGCAGGACGCGGCCGGTATCACCGAGCTGCGCTTCGGCCTGGGCGACGGCCTCCGCCACGGCTTCGTCGCCGTTGACGCGGGTGCGGTCGACGCCCTTGACGTTGATCAGCACCTGCGGGAGCTTGGTCATGACCTTGGCCAGTTCCTTGAGCGGACGGCCGGTCAGGGCCACCTGTGCGGCGATCTGCAGGCCCGTCAACACCCCGTCCCCGGTGGTCGCGTGGTCGGCGAAGATCACGTGGCCGGACTGTTCGCCGCCAAGATTGAAGCCGCCTTCGCGCATGCCTTCGAGGACGTAGCGGTCGCCCACGCCGGTCTCGCGGAGGCTGATGCCGGCGTCCCGCAGGGCGATCTTGAGTCCCAGATTGCTCATCACGGTGGCCACCAGGACGTCGTCCTTGAGCTTGCCGGCATCCTTGAGGGCCACGGCGAGGATGGCCATGATCTCGTCGCCGTCCACCTCGTTGCCCTCGTGGTCAACGGCGAGGCAGCGGTCGGCGTCGCCGTCGTGCGCGATGCCGAGGTCAGCGCCATATTCCAGGACTGCTTGCTTGAGCGGGCCGAGGTGCGTCGAGCCCACCCCATCGTTGATGTTGAGGCCGTCCGGTTCGGCGCCGATGACCAGCACCTGGGCGCCGGCGTCCTTGAAGACCTGCGGCGAGCAGCCGCTGGCGGCGCCGTGCGCGCAGTCCAGGACCACCTTCAGCCCGTCGAGCCGGTGCGGGAGGGTGCCCAGCAGGTGCACGATGTAGCGGTCCTCCGCGTCGGAGAAGCGCTGGATGCGGCCCACTTCGCCGCCAACGGGGCGGAAGGGCTCCTTGGCCAGCTGCTCTTCGATGGCGTCCTCGACGTCGTCGGGGAGTTTCTGGCCGCCGCGGGCGAAGAACTTGATCCCGTTGTCAGGCGCCGGGTTGTGGGAGGCGGAGATCATCACGCCGAAGTCGGCGTCGAGGTCCGCCACGAGGTACGCCGCGGCCGGGGTGGGGAGCACCCCGGCGTCGTAGACGTCGATGCCGGAGCTGGAGAGCCCGGCCTCCACGGCGGCGGCGAGGAACTCGCCGCTGGCGCGGGGGTCGCGGGCGACGACGGCGCGCGGCCGGTTGCCGTTGATGCTGCGGTCGTGGCCAAGCACGACGGCGGCAGCCTGCGCCAGCTGCAATGCCAGCTCGGCGGTCAGCAGACCGTTAGCCAGGCCCCGGACACCATCTGTTCCAAATAATCTAGACATCGGGTCAAGTTTAGTCGATGGCGCGCCCGGCTCCCGCCCCGGGCGGCTGGACGGGCGTTAAACGACGGAAGCCCGCCCCGCATGAGTGCGGGACGGGCTTCCTGATCCAGGCGCTTTTAGCGCTTGGGGATCCGAGCGCTGAAAAGCGCCGGGGGGCCCAGACTGTGGTCGCGCCAGCGGCCACAGTCTGGGAAGGCGCTTTTTAGCGCTTGGAGTACTGCTGGGCCTTGCGTGCCTTCTTGAGACCAGCCTTCTTACGCTCGATGACGCGTGCGTCACGGGTAAGGTAGCCAGCCTTCTTCAGGGTGGCGCGGTTGTTCTCGACGTCGATCTCGTTCAGCGAACGGGCGATGCCGAGGCGCAGTGCACCGGCCTGGCCGGAGGGGCCACCGCCGTGGATGCGGGCGATAACGTCGTAGGCGCCTTCGAGATCGAGGATCTTGAAGGGCTCGTTGACGTCCTGCTGGTGCAGCTTGTTCGGGAAGTAGTTCGACAGCTCGCGGCCGTTGATGGTCCACTTGCCGGAGCCCGGCACAACGCGAACGCGTGCAACGGCTTCCTTGCGGCGGCCAACAGCTGCGCCGGCGACGGTCAGGGCCGGACGTTCCTTCTTCGGCGCGGCTGCGTCAGCAGCTCCGCTTTCCGAGGTGTAGCTGGTCAGGTTTTCCTCAGCCTCAACGGCTTCGGTGGTCTCTTCGTTCTGAGCCACGGTTCTCCTTGTATTAATAAGTTAGTTGGTGGCCAGGACTACTGGGCGACCTGGGTGATTTCGAAAGTCTTGGGCTGCTGGGCGGCGTGCGGGTGCTCTGCACCGCGGTAAACCTTCAGCTTGCCCAGCTGCTGGGCAGCGAGGGAGTTCTTCGGGAGCATGCCCTTGATGGCCTTCTCAACGGCGCGGACCGGGTTGGATTCCAGCAGTTCCGCGTAGTTGACGGAGGTCAGGCCGCCCGGGTAGCCGGAGTGGCGGTATGCGCGCTTCTGCTCCAGCTTGGCGCCGGTGAGGGCAACCTTTTCAGCGTTGATGATGATGACGAAGTCGCCCATGTCCATGTGGGACGCGAAGGTGGCCTTGTGCTTGCCGCGCAGCAGGATTGCGGTCTGGCTGGCGAGACGACCAAGGACAACGTCGGTGGCGTCAATGACGTGCCACTGGCGGTTGATATCGCCGGGCTTCGGGGTGTACGTACGCACGGTGTTTGCCTCGTTCTTGTTCTGGCGTTCTTGTTTTAGGCGTCACGCAAAGGTGCACCTACTATCTATGCGCTACCGGAACAGAGGTGAGGGCTCCATGTAACCAGTCATCCTGTGGACTCGAATGTGCACGTTGAGTAGCTATCCTGCAACCGGATTCTCAAGCGGGCACGCATCATCGAGATAGGACACGCACAACGACTACCAAGAATAGCGGAAGCCGGGGTCGTGGGTCAAAATGGGGTGTCCGGTGGCACGCTGCCCAGCGTGCCGCGCAGTTCCGGCCCGCCGCACCCCTGGAGGTACCGTGCCCGATCCCGCCGTTGCAGGGGCCTCACCGCTGTTGTTCCTGGCGGCAATCGCCGCCGCCGGGCTAGGCCTTGGCTGGCTGGCCGACGCCGTTGTGGGGCGGGCCCTGCCGGAGTTTGCTGGCCGCCCCACCCTCCTCCAGCGTTCGACGGCGGCGGTGGCCACCGCGGCTCTTTGCGCACTGTTGGCCTGGCGTTTTGGCGCTTCCCCGGAACTGCCGGCGTTTTTGTTTCTTGCAATTACCGGCATCCAGCTGGCGCGGATCGATATCCTTCATCATTTGTTGCCCAACCGGCTGGTTGTACCCCTGCTGGGTGCCGGCATCCTGCTCCTCGCAGGGGCCTCGCTAGCACTGGGAGGTTGGGAAAGGCTGGTCCGCGGCCTCGCCGGGGCCGTCATCCTCTTCTTTTTCTACTTCATCCTGGCCCTCATCAGCCCCAAGAGCCTCGGAATGGGCGATGTTAAGCTCGCCGCACCACTCGGCCTGTACTTAGGCTACTTGGGCTGGGCGCCGCTGTTCTATGGCGGCGCCCTGGGCTTCGTCGCCGGCGGTCTCGTGTCCTTTGCGCTCGTGCTAAAAAACCGCGCAAACAAGCCGAAGGAAGTGGCCTACGGGCCGTCCATGCTGGCCGCCGCCCTGGCGGCCATCCTGCTCGTCGCGTAGCACCCCATCCCGCCTCCCACGTAGGCGAACCAGTAAGCCCACTGAGCAAACCAAGTAGTTGCCTTTGGCGTGCCCAGAAAAACTGAGTACACCTTTCCAAAGCGGGCAAGTAAAACCCCCATTTCGCCCCAAGAATTCGAGTAGCCGGACTCATTGCCGGGCCGTTAATCGGCGTGCAATTCTTGTCCCATCGGGGCTCCACCAGGTAGCAAAAGGGGATTTGCTGGAATTCCGTAACACTATTCATAACTCTGGAAAAGGACTTTTAAAATGACTGGTCTCATGGTCTCAATGCTGGCGTTTGTCGCCGGCGTCAAGAACCGATTCGAATCCGAAAAGGGGGCAACCGCGACGGAATACTCGCTCCTGATCGCGTTTGTCGCCTTTGCCATCATCGTGGGTGCCACCTTCTTCGGCGGGCAGCTCAGCGACTGGTTCACCCGGCTCGGCAACCGCGTCGCCACCTGGACGGTCGGCCCGTAATCACCCTCGGGTCTCATCAAGTACGCCCTGTGCCGCGTCCGTGAATCGCGGACGCGGCACAGTTCTTAATCCTTTGGCTGCATCTATCCCTGGGGGGATCCAATGAAGCGCAGCATTTTTCCGTCGTCCCGTTCTGGGACGCGAACGCGGGAGCGGGGGGCCGCCGCCGTCGAGTTCGCCCTCGTGGCACCGATCCTGCTGGGCCTCGTGGGCGGGATCGTCGAATTCTCGTACACGTACAACCTGCAGATCTCGGTCACGCAGGCCGCCCGCGAGGCCGCACGGACCATGGCTATCTTTAACGACCAGAGCCGGGCGCGGGCGGCGGCCACGGCAGGGGCGCCCGGCCTTAACGCGGCCGGCTTCACCTACACCTTCACCGGCGCGTGCCCCTCGGGCGCCACCGGGAATGCCCAGGTGGCCATCGGCTACACGGCCAACGCCATGACCGGAATCTTTGGCAGTTCTGTCACCGTCCACGGGACCGGAGCCATGCGATGCCACGGCTGAGGAGTGTCCTGGAAGCCAAAGCCGGCAAGAAGTCGGAGCGGGGCGCCACAGGCATCCTCGTGGCTTTGCTGATGGTGGTGCTGATCGGAGCCGGCGCCATGGCAGTCGACGCCGGGCAGATCTACGCCGAACGGGCCCAGCTGCAAAATGCCGCGGATGCGGGCGCCCTGGCGGCGGCGGCACAGTGCCACGCCGCCGGAACCTGCACGGGCACCCAAGCCCTGACCTGGGCGCGCGAAATGGCTGGTCCTAACTCCAACGACGGCGCATCTGCAGTCGATTCAGTGGATTTGTCCGTTGCCAAGCAGGTCAAAGTCGTGACGTCCACGCAGGGTCCCGGCGCCGGAGGAGCGGGCTTCCTGACCAAAATGTTCGCCAGCGCGCTGAACGCCCCGCCGGTCAAGGTCCGTGCCGCTGCCGTCGCGGGCTGGGCACCGCCCTCCAGCGGCTCCGGATTCCCGCTGGCCATCTCCGATCACTGCTTCAACCTGTCTGGAGGCGCCGTCTCGTCCGAAGTCCAGAAGATTTCCTACAAACCGGGCGGAACCTGCACCGGGCCTTCCGGGACGCAGATCGCGGGCGGCTGGGGCTGGCTCGACCAGAGCTCCCCGTGCGTCGCGACGACAGCCACGGGCACCAACCAGGTGGGTTCGGACCCGGGCAACAATCCGCCAAGCGGCTGCGAGGCAATCCTGAACGGCTGGAAAGCGACCATCCTCGGCGGCGGAGAAGTCAAAGTTGCTTTTCCCGTTTTCGACGACGCCACCAATCAAGGACAAAACGGCAGCTTTCACGTCATCGGCTACGCAACCTTCAAGATCTGGGGCTGGAAGTTCGGCAACAACAGTACCCAACATCCCGCCTATGCATTCCGGAATACCGCCGGCGATCCCTTGATGACCAGTTCGCTGGCCTGCTCGGGCGGCCAGGACCGCTGCATCATTGGCCAATTCGTGAGATTCGAAACCATCAATTCCGCGGGGGGACCTCCAGGTGCTGACTTGGGAACCAGCGAAATCAAACTCATCAAATAGTTAATTTCTAAGGAGTTACGATGAAAACACGCCTACTGGGAGGCATCGCCGCATTACTTGTGGCAATTATCGGAACAGTATTGTTGGTCTCGTATGTTCAGAATGCAGATCGGCGGGCATTGTCCGGTACTGAAACAGAATCCATCTACGTCGTACAAAAGGCCATTCCGGCCGGCACCTCCGCGGACAAGATCGCGGGCATGGTGGCGAAGAAGGAAGTTCCGAAGCTGGCCCTGGCCGACAACAGCGTCACTGATCTCGGCCAGCTCGGTTCCAAGGTCACTTCCGTCACGCTGGAGCCCGGTGAGCAGCTGCTCTCCAGCCGCATGGTCGAAGAGAAGGCTTTCCTCGGACCGTCCCGCATCCAGGTGCCGACCGGCCTTCAGGAAATCACGCTCAAGCTTCCTATCGAGCGCGTCGCCGGCGGCATTCTCAAGGCCGGGGACACTGTCGGCATCTTCCTCTCGATGGACCTGGCGTCCACCGGAGCCGACGGGGCGGCAGGAGGCAAGCTGAGCAAGACGCAGCAGACCTTCCACAAGGTGCTGGTGACCGCAGCGCAGTACAGCGACGGCGCAGCCACCCAGACCGGAACGACTGACTCCTCGGCCGGAGCCAGCCAGGTGTCCTCGACCACGTCCACCAAACCCCAGGGCGACGGCAGCTACCTCATCACCCTGGCCCGGAACAGTGCCGACGCGGAACGCATTGTCTTCGCCGCTGAATTCGGCAAGATCTACCTGTCCAAGGAGCCGGGCGATTCCCCCGATTCCAGCACGGGCACAGTGGACGCGGCAGGGCTGTTCCGATGAGCCGCTTCGTCCTGGTCACGCCCAACACCGATTTCGAGCGGCTGGTCCGCCTGGCCATCGCCGGCATGCACGGCGAGTTGCACGTCTTCAAGGCCGACTACCTGCCCGAGGGACCCGCCGACATCATGCGGCAAATGGTCGGCGACCCGCCAGAGGTCCTGATCCTGGGCCCCGGAGTGCCCGTGGCCGACTCGCTGAAACTGGCAGCCGTCATGGACCTGCAGTACCCCGAGATCAGCGTGGTCCTGGCGGTCACCGCGAGCCCCGACACAGTAGTCCAGGCGATGCGCGCCGGCGTTCGGGACCTCCTGGATCCAGGGGCCGACCCGGACACCATCAGGGTCATGCTGGAGCGGGCCAGCCTCGCCGCAGCCGGCCGGCGTCGGGGTCTCGGCCCGCAGGCCACCGAGCACGCTGACCACGGTTCCGGACGCGTTATCGCGGTGATGTCGCCCAAGGGCGGCGTCGGCAAAACGACGGTGGCCACAAACCTCGCGATCGGGCTCGGTAAGGCCGCGCCCATGAGCGTGGTGATCGTGGACCTCGACCTCCAGTTTGGCGACGTGGCCAGCGGGCTGCTGCTCGAACCGGAGTTCACCATCACCGACGCCGTGATGGGGGCAGCGAGCCAGGACTCCATGGTGCTCAAGACCTACCTCACCGTCCATCCGGCAGGCATCTACGCGCTGTGCGCCCCGAGGACCCCGGTGGAGATGGACCGCATCAGCGCGGCCCACGTCTCCCATCTGCTGGAGCAGTTGCGGCAGGAGTTCCGCTACATCGTGGTGGACACCGCTCCGGGCCTCGGCGAACATGTCCTGGCCACGCTGGAGCAGGCGACGGACGCGGTGTGGATCTGCGGCATGGACGTGCCCAGCATCCGCGGCATGCGGACCGGATTCCAGATTCTCGACGAACTGAACCTGGTGCCGGCCCACCGTCACATTGTGCTCAACATGGCCGACCGGCGGGCTGGGCTCACGCTCAAGGACGTCGAAGCCACCATTGGGGCTCCGGTGGACGTGGTGCTGCCACGCTCCCGGACGCTCCCGTTTTCCACCAACAAGGGCGTTCCTGTCCTCCAGGAGGGAAGCAGGGATTCAACCCTGAAGGGCCTCCGCCAACTGGTAGACCGCTTCAAGCCGGAGTGGGAAGCCAGGCCGCACAAGCAACTCCACAGAAGGGCGGTAGTCCAGTGAGCCTCACGGACCGATTCCAGCAACTGCGCGGCGCAGCTCAGCCCGAGGTGCCAGCGGAAGAGCCCGCCGTCGACGTCTTCGCCTCGCACACACCGCCGGCAACGCTCGGACGGATCCTGGAGGCCAAGACGGCGGCAGAGGCGCAGCCGGGCTTCACCGAAGTCCAGCAGACCGCAAGTGTCGCCAGCGAGGCACTGAATGCCCTCAAGGAACGCGCCAGCCAGGCCCTCTTTGAGCGGCTGGGTTCCCGGATCACCGATTCCTCGATCGATGAGGCGGAACTGCACCAGTCGGTCAAGGACGAGCTGAAGGCCGTCGTAGACGAGGAGCAGATCCCCCTCACCTCGCTTGAACGGCAACGGCTGATCCGGGAAATCATCGACGACGTACTCGGCCACGGCCCCATCCAGCGGTACCTGGACGACCCAACTGTCACGGAGGTTATGGTCAACCGCTTCGACCAGATCTATGTGGAACGCCAGGGCCAGCTCCAGCTCACCGACTCGAGGTTCACCTCGGACGAGGCCCTGCGGCGGATCATCGAACGGATCGTCTCCAATGTGGGGCGCCGGATTGACGAGTCGTCCCCCCTGGTGGATGCGCGGCTGTCCGACGGCTCCCGCGTCAACGCCATCATCCCGCCGCTGGCCGTCAACGGACCTGCGCTCACCATCCGGAAGTTCGGCCGGGATCCGCTGACCGTCCACGACCTGATTTCGATGGGCAGCCTGTCCCCGGAAATGGCCGAACTGCTCCAGGCCTGCGTACTGGCCCGCCTGAACATCATCGTATCGGGTGGTACCGGCACCGGCAAGACCACCCTCCTGAACGTGCTGTCCTCCTTCATCCCCACGTCGGACAGGATTGTCACGATCGAGGACGCCGTGGAACTGCAGCTGCAGCAGGACCACGTGGTCCGGTTGGAGAGCCGGCCGCAGAATATCGAAGGCAAAGGCGAAATCTCCATCCGCGACCTGGTCCGTAACTCGCTGCGTATGCGGCCGGACCGGATTGTGGTCGGCGAAGTGCGCGGCGGGGAATGTCTGGACATGCTGCAGGCCATGAACACCGGCCACGATGGCTCCATCTCCACGGTGCACGCGAACTCGCCCCGGGACGCCATCGCGCGGTTGGAAACCCTGGTGCTGATGGCCGGCATGGACCTGCCCCTGCGGGCCATCCGCGAACAGGTCGCTTCGGCGGTGAACCTGATCGTGCACATCTCCCGCCTCCGCGACGGTTCCCGGCGCGTCACGCACATTACGGAGGTCCAGGGCATGGAGGGCGACGTCGTCACGCTCCAGGACGCCTTTGCGTTCGACTATTCCGCCGGTGTCGACGCCTCCGGCAGGTTCCTGGGCAAGCCCGTCCCCACCGGGGTGCGGCCGCGGTTCACCGACCGCTTTGCCGAACTCGGGATCCCCATCTCGCCCGCGGTCTTTGGTGCCGCCCCTGTCAGGGGG
Organism: Arthrobacter sp. SlRoot2-15; assembly: GCF_059739345.1. Taxonomy (NCBI): domain Bacteria; kingdom Bacillati; phylum Actinomycetota; class Actinomycetes; order Micrococcales; family Micrococcaceae; genus Arthrobacter; species Arthrobacter sp. SlRoot2-15. The sequence goes on along the minus strand of NZ_AP046058.1, from coordinate 2,675,337 downwards.
CGGTGACCATGCCGGACCAGTCTCCGCTGATTTTTGTTGCCGGACTCCTCCTGGCGTACGCCGCGCTGGTGATTCTCGTCGCCGTCGTGTTCAAGTCCCACTCCGTGCCCCTCTCCCGGCGCCGCCCCGACGAGACGGCCGTCCACTCCTCGAACCTGACAAAGCTGACGGACCAGGCGGTGCATTCCCTGAACCAGGGTCTCCGCAGCCGCGGTTCCGGTCTGCTAAGCCGGGAAAAGCTCGACAGCGCAGGCCTCAAGAAACAGCCGGGCGACTACCTGCTGATAGCAGGCTCCGCCACTTTTGTGGCGGTGGTCCTTGGGTTTCTCCTGGGCGGACCGCTCCTCGCCGTCCTGATGCTGCTGCTGGCGCCCGCGGGCCTCTTTGTATTCCTGAACGTGCTCATCGCGCAGCGCCGCAAGAAATTCGACGAGCAGGTCCCGGATTCGCTGCAAATGCTGGCGGGTGGCCTACGGGCCGGGCACAGCCTGCTCCGGTCAGTGGACGCCGCCGCCGAGGAGAACGAAGCCCCGATGAAGGAGGAGCTCACCCGGGTCGTGAACGAGACGCGGATCGGCAGGGACCTCGGCGAGTCGCTCGCTGAGGTTGCCGCCCGCACCAATAACGACGACTTCGCCTCGATCACCCGGGCCATCGAGATCCACCGGGAAGTTGGCGGTGACCTAGCGCAGGTCCTCGACAACGTCGGCGAGACCATCCGCGACCGCAACCAGCTCCGCGGCCAGGTCAAAGCGCTCAGCGCCGAAGGGCGCATGTCCGCCATGGTGCTCATGGCGCTGCCGATCCTGATGTTTATTGGGCTGACGCTTTTCAACCCGCTTTACTCGCGGGTCTTCTTGACGACGTTTCCCGGCTTCCTGATGATCCTCGCCGCCGTCGTCCTGTTGGCGGTGGGCGGCTTCTGGCTCAGCCGGCTCATCAAACCGAAGTTCTGAGAAGGAGGGAGAGAACTGTGCAAACCATTGCCTACGCAGCAATCCTGGCGGTCATCGCCCCGCTCTCGATCATGACCTGGCTTGCCTTCACCGGCGACCGGGCCGGGTTCCGCAACATCCAGGCCAACCTCGGCCGGCGCCCGGAGACGTCAGGTTCAGCGCTGTCGGCCACCGGCCAACTGGCCGCCCTGAGTCGAAAAATCACGCCGAAGGGCTATACGGCTTGGCTGGACAAGCAGCTGGCCGGCGCAGGCCGGCCCAAGGAATGGCCGCTGGGCCGCATCATCATGGTCAAGCCGCTGCTGGCCCTGGCCGGCGCGGTGATGGGCATCCTCCTGGTCGCCGGTAGCCCCACGGCAATCAACGTTGTCCTCCTGCTCGGCGCCACGGCGCTGGCCTACTTCGTGCCCGACATCCTGATCCGGAACAACGCCCAGAAGCGGCGCGAGAAAATCAAACTCGAACTGCCGGACACCCTGGACCAGATGCTCATCTCGGTCCAGGCCGGCCTCGGCTTCGAAACCGCAATGGCCCGGGCGGGCCAGAACGGCAAGGGTCCGCTCGCCGAGGAACTGATTCGAACGCTGCAGGATATCCAGGTGGGCCGCTCCCGCAAGGACGCCTACTTGGCCATGGCCCAGCGCACGGACGTGCCGGATCTGCGGACCTTCGTCCGCGCAGTGGTCCAGGCGGACGCCTACGGCATCGCGATCGCCAACGTGCTGAACTCGCAGGCCAGGGACATGCGGGTCAAGAGGCGTCAGCGGGCCGAAGAGCATGCCATGAAGATGCCGGTCAAGATGCTCTTTCCGCTCATCTTTTCAATCCTTCCAACTTTGTTCATCGTGCTGCTGGGCCCGACGGTAATGAGCATTGTGGAGGTGTTCGCCGGGAACAAGTAAAGCCGCGGCCGCGTGGCGGCCGCACCAAAGACCGGACCCCCCTTGGAACCCAGAGCTGAGGGGGGTCCTCCCTTGTGCCCGCGGGGTTCCTGCAGCGGCTGGCGCAGGATCCGCGCAGGGAACGTACAGGAAATGGGCAGTTTGGGAAGACTTGGCACAGGATGTTCCCAATTCGGATTGACGGCGTGTCGGTGGTTGCTAAGTTCCTCTCAGTGCTGGTGCAGGGCCAGCCGCCCAACTCGCTCAGAAGTCACCAATGCGTTCCTTCTTCTCCAACATCGCAACTCGCCTTCGCCGCGACCAGCGCGGCGCCACCGCCGTCGAATACGGCATCATGGTCTCCCTCATCGCCGTCGTCATCATCGTCGCCGTCACGCTGCTCGGCGGCACCCTGAAGGAAACCTTCAACCAGGTCCAGTGCAGCGTCAAGGGCGGCGTCTACACCGCAGCCGCAGCGGGCTCCCCTGCCGGCACCGCTGGAACCTGCTCCAAGTAATCATCCGCCCGTTCGTCTCTGGCCCACCCCGGGCCGCACCCCACCGCCCAGGAGGCATTCGTGCGTTCGTTCTTTAGCAGCCTTGCTGCCCGTCTGCGCCGCGACCAGCGCGGCGCCACCGCCGTCGAGTACGGCATCATGGTCTCCCTGATCGCCGTTGTGATCATCGTCGCCGTCACCATGCTCGGCGGCACCCTGAAGGATACGTTCACCCAGGTTCAGTGCTCCGTCAGTGGCGGCACGTACGCCGCCGGCGCCGATGCGGGCAAGGCCACCTGCACACCCAAATAACGGCCAGACCAAGGCGCACGGCGCCCAGGAACGTGTGGCGGCGGCGTTAGCCGCCGCCACACTGGCATCTGCGATTCTCCACCCCAGGAAGGCGGTCCCCCATGTCCAAAACAAGCGAACGGGGTGCCGTCGCGGTGGAGTTCGCCCTGCTGGCGCCCGTGCTGGTCATGATCCTGCTGGGCATCATGGAGTTCGGCCGTGCGTATAACGTGCAGATTTCGCTCTCCAGCGCGGCCCGTGAAGGCGTCCGGGTGATGGCCATCAATAACAACACCACCGCCGCCAAGACGGCAGTGAAAAACGCTGCTGCCGCATTGCAGCCGGCCCTGGCCGACACCAATATCACGATCACTCCCACCCCCTGTACGTCCGGGGCGCAGGTCACGGTCAAGATCACCTACACGCTCTCCACTATGACCGGCATTGCCGGGCCGTTCCCGATGGAGGGCAAAGGAGTCATGCTGTGCGGCGGCTAACTGATCCGGTCCCCGGCGCGGACCGCGAGCGCGGCGGGATCGCCATCATGGTCGCGATCCTGATGGTGGTTCTGCTGGGCTTCGGCGCGCTGGCTGTCGACGTAGGCATGCTCTATGCCGAGCGGACGCAGTTGCGCAACGGCGCCGACGCCGCGGCCCTGGCCGTTGCGCAGAAGTGCGCCAAGGACATCAACGACGTCGAGTGCTCCGCCACGTCAACGCTCGCAGGGGCCTTGGCCAACGGCAATGCCGGCGACGGCGCCAGCAACATCCAGGCCCTTCTGCTGGACAAGGCGAACCGCACCGTCACCGTTGCCGCGGCAGCGCAGGAGCCGGGCAAAGAGCCCAATCGGGCGTCCTTGTTTTTCGCCCGGATCTTCGGCTACAACTCCGCGGAAGTCTCTGCCACGTCCAGCGTCACCTGGGGCAGCCCGGTCAAGGGCCCGACGGCGTTTCCGGTCGCCTTTTCGATCTGCCAGGTCCAGGGACACGTCGACGGCACCCTGCAGCTGCTCCAGAACCACGGCAGCAACGCCAACCCGGACTGCAACTACGGGCCCTCGGGAGCGGCCGTGGAGGGCGGCTTCGGCTGGCTGGTCAGCGATCCGGGCGTGTGCGGCGGGCTGATCGACCTGGCTGTGGCCGAGGGCGGGAGCGACCCGGGCAACAGCTCCCCCGCCATTTGTGCAGCCACGCTGAACAGCTGGGCCGCCGACATTACAGCAGGCAAGGAGGTGGTCGTCCTGCTTCCCGTTTTCAACCGGGTCACCGGTACCGGCAGCAGCGCCATCTACGGCCTGACGACGTTCGCCGCGTTCAAGGTCAAGGGCTGGAAATTCAGCGGCAACAGTACGCTCCCGGACGCCTTCCAAAATACGACTCCGACAGTCACCGCGGCCGTGGCCTGCGACGGCAACTGCCGCGGCATCATCGGCAGCTTTATCAAATACGTTTCCCTGGCGGACGGCTTCACTCTTGGTCCCGTCGACGCCAACGGAGCCACGATCGTCCGCCTCACCCAGTAGCACCTTGTACCCCGCAATCCCCTAATCGGTTCAGGAGCAGTTTTTGAAGTCACGCTTATTGGCAGGACTGGCCGCCGTTGTGCTGGCCATCGTTGGTGCCATCCTCGTTGTCAGCTACGCCCAGGGCGCCGACAGCCGGGCCGTGAAGGACTTGGAGCCGGTCACCGTGATGGTGGTGCAAAAGGCCATTCCCGCCGGCACCCCGGTCGCCACCCTTGCCGCCTTTGTCACCAGCCAGGAGCTCCCCGGCAAGGCCGTCTCCAAAACGGCTCTGAAGAACCTTGAAGGGCTCGCCGGCAAGGTCACCGCCGTCGACCTGTTGCCCGGCGAGCAGCTCGTCGCCGAGCGGCTGATCGAACCGGCTGCGCTCAAGACCAGCGGTACCGTGGACATTCCCAAGGGCCTGCAGGAGGTCTCCTTCCAGCTCGAACCGCAGCGCGTCGTTGGCGGCCGCATCGCCGCCGGGGACCACGTCGGCGTCTTCATCAACCTGAAGAGCGGCGGAATCGAGGGCAAGAGCGAGAAAGAGACCACCCAGCTGTCGGTCCACAAGGCCCTCGTCACAGCGGTGCAGCGCGCCCCCGTCACCACGCCTACCCCCCAGCCATCACCAAGCGGTCCGGCGGCGCCGACGGCTGACACCTCACTGCCGGTCGGCTCGATGATCGTGACTGTGGCCGTCAACGACGTCGAGGCGACAAAGATTGTCTACGCGTCGAATTTCAGCGAAGGCGCCAGTATCTGGTTGAGCCGCGAACCCCTTGACGCCACGGACAGTGGGCGCCCTGGCATCATGACCAAGCCGGAGGTCTACAAGTGAGCCGATTCGTCCTTATCACTCCGAACGCCGACTTTGACACGCGGGTCCGGCAAGCCGTCGCGGGCGGACTGCCGGGCGGTGTCCAGACCTTCGCCTTCGTCAACCCGGCGGACCCCGGTGAGCTGTTCGCCAACCTCAACCAGGAACGTCCCGAGGTGCTCATCCTTGGCCCGGACGTGCCCATCGAGGATGCCCTGCGGCTCGCCACGGTCTTTGATGTCCAGCTGCCCGAGCTCAGCGTCATCCTGGTCGGTGAACCCGACCCCGATTTCATCCTTCTGGCCATGCGTGCCGGCATCCGCGACATCCTCAGTCCCGGGTCCGATCCGGCGCAAATCCGGGTGCTGCTGGAACGCGCCTGCCAGTCGTTCGCCAGCCGCAACCGCACCACCGCCGTTCAGCAGCCGGACAGCAGGCCCCGCGGGCTGGTGATCGGCGTCTTCTCGCCCAAGGGCGGGGTCGGCAAGACCACCATCGCCACCAACATCGCCATCGGGCTGGGGCGGGTCGCCCCGATGGGCGTCGTCATCGTGGACCTGGACCTGCAGTTCGGCGACGTCGCCTCCGGCCTGTACCTGAACCCGGAGCACACCGTGACCGACGCCGTCTCCGCGTCGGCCAGCCAGGACTCGCTGGTCCTCAAAGCCTTCCTCACGGTCCACCCCAGCAGCATCTACGCCCTCTGCGCACCCCGGACCCCGGTGGAGGCCGACGACATCACGCCCCAGCAGGTCAGCCGGCTGATCGAACAGCTCGCGGAGCAGTTCCAGTACGTCGTGATCGATACCGCCCCCGGCCTGCCCGAGGTAGGCCTGGCCGCGATGGAGCAGTGCACCGACGTCGTCTGGGTCAGCGCCATGGACGTGCCCAGCATCCGCGGGCTCCGTTCCGGCCTGGATATCCTACGCCGGCTGGACCTGCTGCCGGAGACCCGCCATGTGGTTTTGAACATGGCCGATTCGAAGTCCGGGCTCAGCGTCCAGGACGTCGAGGCCACCATCGGCGCCCCGGTGGATGTCAGCATTCCGCGGTCCAAGGCCGTGGCGTACTCCACCAACCGCGGGGTTCCGGTCCTCCAGGACGGCCGCAAGGACCCCGCGGTTAAGGGCCTCCGCCAGCTGGTGACGCGCTTCGACCCGGCCTGGCGCGCGACCGCCCAGAAGAAGCTGCACCGACGGGTGGTGGTCTAGGTGAAGCTCTCCGAGCGCCTCTCCGCGGCGGAGGCCGGCCCCCACACGCACCCGGCACCGTCGTCGTCGTCACCGGTCACACTTTCCGCAGCGCCGCCCGCCGGCCCGCGGGGCGGGGCTGCCCGCCCCGAAAAAGAGGGCCCCGAGCCGACCCGCCCTGAGCCCTCGCGCCTCGCCGCTGCCGCCGCGCCGGCGTTCGCGGAACACCCGGACACCGTCCGGGCCAAGGGCCAGCAGCCCGTGGATGCCTTTGCCGCGCTCAAGGAACGCGCCGCCACCGCCTTGTTCGAGCGGATGGGCACACGGTTCAGCGATTCGGCGGTCAGGGAGGACGAGCTGCGCGCCACCGCCCGGGATGAGCTGACCCGCATCATCGACGCCGAGCAGGTGCCGCTCTCCACCGAGGAGCGCACCCGCCTGGTCCGCGACGTCGCCGACGACGTGCTCGGCTACGGCCCGCTCCAGCGGCTGCTCGACGACCCCGCCGTCACCGAGATCATGGTCAACCGGATGGACCAGATCTACGTCGAGCGGAAAGGCCAGCTGACCCTCACCGATTCGCGCTTCAGCTCCGAGGACCACCTGCGCAAGGTGATCGAACGGATCGTCTCGAAGGTGGGCCGCCGGATCGACGAGTCCTCGCCGCTGGTGGACGCCCGGCTCGAGGACGGCTCCCGCGTCAACGCCGTCATCCCCCCGCTGGCGGTCGGCGGTTCGTCGCTGACCATCCGAAAGTTCAGCAAAGTCCCCCTCACGGTCCGCAACCTGATCGACTTCGGCACGCTGACCCCGGAGATGGCGGAGCTGCTGAATGCCTGCGTCCGGGCCAAGCTGAACATCATCGTCTCCGGCGGCACCGGCACCGGCAAGACCACCCTGCTCAATGTGCTCTCCTCCTTCCTGCCGCACGACGAGCGCATCGTCACCATCGAGGACGCGGTGGAACTGCAGATCCAGCAGGAGCACGTGGTGCGCCTGGAAAGCCGGCCGCCCAACACCGAAGGCAAGGGCGAAGTCACCATCCGCGACCTGCTGCGCAACTCGCTACGTATGCGGCCGGACCGGATCGTCGTCGGCGAGGTCCGCGGCGGCGAGTCCCTGGACATGCTCCAGGCCATGAACACCGGCCACGACGGCTCCCTCTCGACGGTCCACTCCAACTCACCGCGCGACGCCGTCGCCCGCCTCGAGACCCTCGTCCTGATGGCCGGCATGGACCTGCCCCTGCGCGCCATCCGTGAGCAGATCGCGTCCGCCGTGAACCTAATCGTGCAGATCTCCCGCCTGCGGGACGGCACCCGCCGCATCACCCATGTGACCGAGGTGCAGGGCATGGAGGGCGACATCGTCACCCTCCAGGACGCCTTCATCTTCGACTACTCCGCCGGGGTGGACGCGCACGGCCGGTTCCTGGGCAAACCGGTGGCCACCGGAATCCGGCCGCGCTTCATCGACCGGTTCGAGGACATGGGCATCCACGTCTCCCCCGGCGTCTTCGCGGCTCCGCTGGCCCCGGCCGGAAAGGCGTGAACCGGCCATGACACTGACTGCCGGCGTCGTCTTCCTTGTCACTGCCGTCCTCCTGCTGGCCACGGCGGTCCTCTCGCCGGGGACCGCCCGCGTTCCGCTGGACCGACGGCGCCCGGTCCAGGCCGTCACGGATTCCTCGCTCAGCCGCTTCGCCGGTTCCGCCGTCAACCTGGCGGACGGCTTCTTCGCGCAGCGGAAGATCCGGCTGTTCAACCGGGAGGCCCTCGAGCAGGCGGGGCTGCGCATGGGCCAGGGCGATTTCTACATCCTCCTGCTGGTCGGCGCCTTCGTGGGTGCACTGGCCGGCTTCGTCGTCGGCGGTCTCCTGCTGGCCATCCTGCTGGTCGCGCTCGCCCCCGTGGCCGGGCATCTGGTTGTCACCTTCCTGGCTGGCAAGCGCCGCGCGAAATTCGATGACCAGCTGGGCGACACCCTGCAGCTGCTGTCCGGCGGCCTGCGGGCCGGGCACAGCATCCTGCGGGCGATCGACGCTGCCGGCAGCGAATCGCAGAGCCCCACTGCGGAGGAAATGCGCCGCGTCATCACCGAGACCAGCCTTGGCCGCGATCTGTTGGCCTCGCTGAACGACACAGCTGAGCGGATGCGCAATGAGGACTTTGTCTGGATCGCGCAGGCCATCCAGATCAACCGGGAGGTGGGTGGCAACCTCGCCGAGGTGCTGGACCAGGTCAATGAGACCATCCGTGAGCGCGCCGAGATCAAGGGCCACATCAAGTCCCTCGCGGCCGAAGGTAAGTTCTCCGCCTACATCCTGATGGCCATGCCGATCGGTATTGTGCTCATGCTGATGCTGGTCAACCCCGGCTACATGAACGTCATGTTCACCAACCCGCTGGGCTGGGCCATGATGGCTGCCTCCGTGATCCTGATGACCATTGGTGGTCTGTGGATGCGCAAGATCATCGATTTGAAGTTCTGAGGTTCCGTTGAGTCCCTTGATCCTTGCCGGCCTCCTGCTGATCTGCGGTCCGCTGGCCTACACCGTGTGGTCGTTGCTTGCCGTGGACCGGAAATCCCAGCGCGCCATCCGGGACATACTCTCGCTGGGCTCCGGGCCGGCCGAATCCGCCGGGCCGCCCAGTGCGGCGCTGCTGGAACGTTTTGGCCACTTCCTGACGCCCACGGCCTACGTCCGCAAACTTGACCGGCTGCTCGCCCTGGCCGGCCGCCCGGCCTCCCTTCCCCTGGGCCGCGTGCTGGCAGCCAAACCGCTGCTTGGGATGGTGGGAGCCCTCTTGGGCCTGTGGCTCGCCAGCACGCCAACGCCGGTCCTCAAGCTGGTCGGGCTCTTTGTAATGCTGCTGGGCTACTTCATCCCGGACCTCCTGCTGTACAGCAAGGGCCAGGAGCGCCAGAAGATCATGCAGCTGGAACTGGCCAACACCCTGGACCAGATGCTGATTTCGGTCGAGGCCGGCCTCGGGTTCGAGGGTGCCATGGCCCGGGCGGGGGAAAACGGGAAGGGCCCGCTCGCGGAGGAACTCGTCCGCACCCTGCAGGACATGCAGGTGGGACGCAGCCGGCGGGAGTCGTACCAGGCCCTCGCGGAGCGGACGAGCATCCCGGAGCTGCGCAGCTTCGTCCAGGCCGTGGTGCAGGCCGACACGTACGGCATCGCCATCAGCAGGGTGCTCCGGATCCAGGCAAAGGTGATGCGCGTCAAGCGCCGTCAGCGGGCCGAGGAGAAGGCCATGAAGCTCCCGGTCACCATCCTGTTCCCGTTGCTGTTCTTCATTTTTCCGGTGCTCTTTATCGCCATTCTGGGGCCCGCCGTGATCAACGCCATCGAGACTTTCAGTGGCCACTGAAGCACGCCGCCGGGGCGGGTCAAGGATAGCCGCAGGGTTTCCGCAGGATACCTCGCCGCCTCTGGCACCGGTCTGGACACCTAGTACCGTAGTGCCATGTCTCTTTTAGCTGCCTGCCCCGACGACGGAAAAACGGGGCCCCTGCCCGCCGCCGAAGCTCCCGTCGGCGGAGCCCCTCTGACGGCACCGTGCTCCGGCGCGGCGCCGCTGGTGGACCCGGCAGCTTTGCAGGACCTGGGCGAGCAGCTGAACAGCGCCGCCGTCGCCAGAGGCTTTGCCCGGGACTACGCGCAGATGTGGGACCAGCGCTATGACGCCCTGGCCACGGCCCTGGACCGCCGCGACCAGGCGGCCGCGCTTGACGCCGTGCTGAGCCTCAAGACGTCCTCCTCGATGGTGGGGGGCCTGCGCCTGGCAGAACTCGCGGCCGACCTGGAGGAAGCCATCCGGTCCGGCAGGCTGGCAGAGGCCGCCTCGCGCCTGGATGATGTCGCCGCCCGCGGCAGCGAAACCGTGGATGAGCTGCAATTCAGCTACATCCTCTGGGAGCGCTAGGCGCGGGCGGGCGCCAGCCGGTAGCCCACGCCGCGCACCGTCTGCAGCCAGCGCGGCTGCAGCGCGTCCTCCCGGAGTTTTCGGCGCAGGTTGCCGATATGCACCTCAACGGCCCGTTCGTCGGACTCGCTGATGTAGGCATCGGCGCGGTAGTACTCCCCGCGCACCACGCGCACCAGCTCGGTCTTGGATTTCACGGCGCCGGCGCCCCGCAGGAGGGCCTGCAGGAGGTCGAACTCGCTGCGGGTGAGGGCGAGCGGCTCCCCGTCGACCGTCACCGAACGCATCTCCGGGTTCAGGGCCAGCCCGTTGTGCCGCAGGACGTTATCCGGAGCCTCGGCGGCCTCGGCCGGCCGTGCGGGCGCCAGGGTCAGCACTCCGTGGCCGTCGTGCCGCGGCCGCCGCATCATCGCGGCCACCCGGGCACGCAATTCACGGGGCCGGAACGGTTTGGTCAGGAAGTCGTCGGCGCCGGTATGGAGCGCCGTCAGCGTGTCGAGCTCATCCGTCCTTGCGGTCAGCATCACGATGTACGCATCGCTGAACTGCCGGATCCGGCGCAGCACCTCGTAGCCGTCGATGTCCGGCAGTCCCACGTCAAGGGTGACAACATTCGCCTCCCGGTGCCGGACTACCTCAACGCCTTCCCGCCCCTCGGCGGCCGAGTGCACCTCAAAACCGGCCTGCCGGAGCACCGCCTCCACGAGGTTGCGCACATCCGCGTCGTCCTCAACAACAACGGCCACCCCAAGGTCAGTCATGCCACCCTCACATCCGATGCCGGTCAGCTCTAAAGCCGCTACAAACCGGGGCCCCATGCCCCGGTTGCCACGCCGAGCCGCAGGGCTACGGCGTACGCATGTCCTGCCACAATACCCACCCCGGGCGCCGATTTGGGGCACCGGCGCAGTAACACGGGCAACATTCATCTGTTTAATGTCAAGTTAGTGTGACAGCAATGTAAACTCCAGTTGCGAGGAAGGGACACTGGTCTTTGAGTGAACGGCGGCTGGTTAGCGGCGTGGGCGTCGACCGCCACTTTGGCGCCTTGCCCCCGCGCGCCCGGGTGGTGGCGAGCCAACTGCCCTTGACCCTGGTGTTTGCCGCCGGTCTCGCGGCGGCGCCGGCCGCCTGGAACCTCCACACCTCCAGTGCCTGGGGACAGGCCGCCCTGGCCCTGCACGCCGCGCTATTCCTGGCCTGCCTCCTGGTGCCGTGGCAACGGTTCGGGCCGCTCACCTCGCTGGCTATCCCGGTCCTGGATCTGGCCGCCATCGGGCTGAGCCGGGTCGCCGCGGCCGAGGAACTCCCGGGCCTGGGAGTGCTTTCTGTGCTTCCGGTCGTCTGGATCTCCGCTTCCAGGCTCGCCCCGGCGGCAATTGTGTCCCTCAGTTTCCTCGGTCCACTGCTGGCGGGCCTGCCTTGGTTCATCGTCGGCGGTGCCGACAACGCTCCCGGGCGCATCGCCACGGTGGCGCTCCTGGCCCTGATGACGCTGGCCGTCTCGCTGGCCATGCAGTTCGCCAGGGCGCAGTTGCGCCGCCAGCAGCGCAAGGTCGAGGCCAAGGAGGCGGAACTGGAGGCCCTTCTGACGGAAAGCCGGGAGCGCGAGCGGCTCCTGAACACCATCCTGGACACCGTCGACGTCGGCATCGTGGCGGTCGGGGCGGACGGCCGGCGGCTGCTCACCAACAGCTGGCAGGCCCGGCTGGAAGCGTCCGCGGCGCCGCCGGGGCATGCCGGACCCGCCGATCCGGAATGGGAAGAACACCTCCTGCTGACCGGCCGGGACCAGTCAACGCCGCTGCCCCCCGGACGGCGGCCGCTCCGCCGGGCCCTGGCCGGCGAATCCTTCGCTGACCATCTAGTCTGCTTCGGGGCGGCTCCCGGAAGCCGGGTGGTGTCCACCGGGGCCGGGCCGCTGAAGAACGACGACGGCGACTTCCGCGGCGCCGTCGTCGTCTACAACGAGGTGACCGGGCTCGTGAACGCCCTGGCGGCCAAGGAGGACGTGGTCGCGACCGTCTCGCACGAGTTCCGGACCCCGCTGACGTCGATCATCGGCAATCTGGACCTGGTGCTGGGCGAGGAGCTTCCGCTGCCGGTGCTGCGCCGGATCGAGGTGGCCCAGCGCAACGCCGAGCGGCTGCTGGCGCTGGTCTCGGACCTGCTGATGTCCGCCAGCTCCGCGGTCCAGGTCCACCCGCGGAAGACCGACCTGGCCGGGCTTGTGGAGGCAAGCCTCGGCTCCGCGCAGGCCCACGCCCAGTCCTCGCAGGTCTCACTGGCGATGGACGTCCCCGCGCCGCTATGGGCAAACGTGGACCCGCTGCGCATCGGCCAGGCGCTGGACAACCTGGTCTCGAACGCCATCAAGTACTCCCCCGACGGCGGCGCGGTGACGGTCTCGGCCCGCGCCGACGGCGGCCGGGTGCTGCTGCAGGTGGAAGACAACGGCATCGGCATGACCGCCGCCGACGCCGCCCGGGTCTTCACCCGCTTCTTCCGGAGCCCGGCGGTCCGTGACGGGGCTATCCCCGGGGCCGGACTCGGCCTGTCCATCACCAAAGCGATCGTGGAGGGACACGGCGGGTCCATCTCCTGCAGCACCCTCCCGGGCCGCGGCAGCACCTTTACCGTGGACCTCCCGGCGGATGGCCACCCGGCTGCCTTCTAGCCGGCTGTGTCGCGGGTCGGAATTTCCCCACCTTCGACGCCGTCACCCGGCGTGTTGCGCCGACCCGCCGCCCCAGCCAGGCCTAATGCAGGCAAAGGTGGGGGAACTGCGCGGCCGGACTACTCGCGGCGGGCGCGCGTCAGTTCGGCCCGGGCCAGCAGACCGCTCGGCGAGGGGTAGGCCACTTCTTCCAGCACCAGCGGGTGCGGGGCGGCGAGAACGGACCGGGCGTCCCGTTGCCGGGCGATCAGCCGTTCGTACAGCCAGCCGGGCTGTTCGGCCCCGGACCCCACGTAGAGCGCCGAACCCACCAGGGAGCGGACCATGTTGTGGCAGAAGGCGTCGGCCTGGACGGTGGCGACAATAACCCCGTCGGCGCCGCGGGTGAACTCGAAGCGCTGCAGTTCCCGAATGGTGGTTGAGCCCTCACGGGGCTTGCAGTAGGAGCGGAAGTCCTGCAGGCCCAGCAGCCGGGAGGCGCCCTCGTTGAGCAGCGCCGTGTCGAGGCGTTCCTTGTGCCAGAGCGTCGAGTACCGGCCCAGCGGGTCCCAGCGTTCCGGGCCGTCGGCTATCCGGTAGCTGTACCGCCGCCAGAGTGCGGAGAACCGGGCGTCGAAGCCGGCCGGTGCCACCGCGGCATGATGCACCTCGATCGCGCCGCTGAGTTCGCCCAGCCCGCGGCTCAGGGCACCGCGGAGCCGGCGCAGCAGGGCGGCCGAGGGGTCCAGTTCGGCGCCGCGGTTGAGCCCGCGCCACTCCGCCTCGCTCAGGTCGAGATGTACGACCTGTCCGCGGGCGTGCACGCCGGCGTCGGTCCGACCCGCCACTGTGACCCGGACCGGCCGGCGGATCAGCAGGGCCAGGGCCTCCTCCAGGATTCCCTGGACGGTCCGGAGCCCGGGCTGCAGCGCCCAGCCGCTGAACGGTCCGCCGTCGTAGGACAGGTCCAGCCGGATACGCAAAAACCCGCCGCCCCCCATCACGGGGGCAGCGGGTTTGAGCTCGTTCATAGACCCAAGTCTACTGCGGCGCGAAGGCCGAACTACTCAGCTTCAACAGCCTGTGCAGCCTCGCCACCGGCCGGAGCGAAGCCGGCAGCCTCGGCCGACTCGGCGGAGTCGAACCAGACTTCAGCGACCGTCGCGTCGTACCAGCGGGATCCCGGAACGTGGAACTTCATGGAGTCCTCGTTGCCCTTGACCTCGAAGCCCTCGGGGGCGACGTTGTCAGCGGTAGCAGGCTTGGAGCCGGCGTACTTGGCTTCGGCAGCTTCGGTCTCGGCAACCTCAGCCTCGGCGGGGGCTTCCTCGGTGGCCGGAGCAGCCTTGGCTGCAGCCTGGGTAGCCTCGGCTACCACGGCCTGCTTGGCGGAAACCGGCTCAAGAACCAGTTCGATGACAGCCATGGGAGCGTTGTCGCCCTTGCGGTTGCCGATCTTGGTGATGCGGGTGTAGCCGCCGTCGCGGTTCTCCACTGCCTGCGCAATGTCGGTGAACAGCTCGTGGACGACGCCCTTGTTGCTGATCAGGCCGAGCACACGACGGCGGGAAGCCAGGTCGCCGCGCTTGGCGAAGGTCACCAGGCGCTCGGCGTAGGGCTTCAGTCGCTTGGCCTTGGTCACCGTGGTGGTGATCCGCTTGTGCTCGAACAGTGCGGCTGCCAGGTTCGCGAGCATAAGACGCTCGTGAGCCGGGCCGCCTCCGAGGCGCGGACCCTTAGTGGGGGTAGGCATAACTATTTCTCCTCATATGGAAGCCGGCGGGCTGTGCACGCTGCGGTGCGTCCAGCCTGCTGGCCAAGATCTGTTTTAGAGCTCGTCGTCGCTGAAAGCGGCGTCGTCCTCTTCGATGGCTGCGGCGCGGGCTGCAAGGTCGAAACCGGGAGGGGAGTCCTTGAGGGACAGACCCAGTTCAACAAGCTTTGCCTTGACCTCGTCGATGGACTTCGCACCGAAGTTACGGATGTCCATCAGGTCAGCCTCGGAGCGGGCAACGAGTTCACCCACGGTGTGGATGCCCTCACGCTTGAGGCAGTTGTAGGAACGGACGGTGAGGTCCAGATCCTCGATCGGCAGGGCCATGTCCGCTGCCAGGGCAGCGTCCGTCGGCGACGGGCCAATCTCGATACCTTCAGCTGCGGTGTTCAGCTCGCGGGCCAGACCGAACAGTTCCACCAGGGTGGTGCCTGCCGAAGCAACCGCATCGCGCGGGGCGATGGCCTGCTTGGTCTCGACGTCGACAATCAGCTTGTCGAAGTCAGTGCGCTGCTCAACACGGGTAGCTTCCACGCGGAAAGTAACCTTCAGCACCGGCGAGTAGATCGAGTCGACCGGGATGCGGCCGATCTCGGAGTCGCCGGACTTGTTCTGAGCTGCCGAAACGTAGCCGCGGCCGCGCTCGATGGTCAGTTCGAGTTCGAACTTGCCCTTCGAGTTCAGCGTGGCGATGTGCAGATCCGGGTTGTGGAATTCGACGCCGGCCGGCGGAGCGATGTCCGCGGCGGTGACGACTCCCGGGCCCTGCTTGCGCAGGTAAGCAACAACCGGCTCGTCGTGCTCGGAGGAGACCGACAGGTTCTTGATGTTCAGGATGATCTCGGTGACATCTTCCTTGACACCCGGAACCGTGGTGAACTCGTGCAGCACGCCATCGATCCGGATGCTCGTGACAGAGGCACCGGGGATGGAGGAGAGCAGGGTACGGCGGAGGGAGTTTCCGAGGGTGTAGCCGAAGCCCGGTTCCAGCGGTTCAATGATGAAACGGGAACGGTTGTCGGAGACGACCTCTTCGGAGAGGGTGGGGCGCTGTGCAATGAGCACTTAGGTTTCCTTTCGGCGAGCATCCGCTATATGACGCAACACAGGTGGTGGAAAGATCGGTCTAATGACTTAACGCGGCTGGGCTTGCCCGGACCGGTGAGGGTCCGGGCAAGCTCCGGCTAAGAATTAGACGCGGCGGCGCTTCGGCGGGCGGCAGCCGTTGTGCGCGCTGGGGGTTACGTCCTGGATGGACCCAACCTCGAGGCCAGCGGCCTGCAGCGAACGGATGGCGGTCTCGCGTCCGGAGCCCGGTCCCTTGACGAAAACGTCAACCTTGCGCATGCCGTGCTCCTGCGCACGCTTTGCGGCGGCTTCGGCGGCCATCTGGGCGGCGAAGGGGGTGGACTTGCGGGAGCCCTTGAAGCCAACCTCACCGGACGAAGCCCAGGAGATGACAGCACCGTTCGGGTCCGTGATGGAAACGATGGTGTTGTTAAAGGTGCTCTTGATGTGCGCCTGGCCCAGCGCGATATTCTTCTTGTCCTTCTTACGCGGCTTGCGAACCGCGCCACGAGTCTTCGGGGGCATTATTTCTCCTACAGAAAGTTATTGGGGGAAGGGAGAACGCTATTTTTAGCGTCCGGCCTTCTTCTTGCCGGCGACGGTACGCTTCGGACCCTTGCGGGTACGGGCGTTGGTCTTCGTACGCTGACCGCGTACGGGCAGGCCCTTGCGGTGACGCAGGCCTTCGTAGCTGCCGATCTCAACCTTGCGGCGGATGTCGGCGGCTACCTCGCGGCGAAGGTCACCCTCAACCTTGTAGTTGCCTTCAATGTAGTCACGCAGCTGAACCAGTTCAGCGTCAGTCAGGTCCTTGACCCGGACGTCAGCGCTGATGCCGGTGGCAGCCAGGGTTTCGTGTGCACGGGTCTTGCCCACGCCGTAGATGTAAGTAAGCGCAATTTCCAGCCGCTTTTCGCGGGGAATGTCTACGCCAGCGAGACGAGCCATAGTGGCAGTGCTCCTTGAATAAACCGGAGGTCGTAGGCAGTACACCCGCACAATCCGTACGGCCCCAGCCTCCGACCGGGGGTTAGCTGTCCGGACTCGTTCTAGCTCAGTGTCCCAGATCAGCTTGTGCTGCCTTTTATTTACTTGCGTGGGTTAGCAACCCAGGATTTCCTGTGAAGGAAATTAGCCCTGGCGCTGCTTGTGGCGCGGGTTCTCGCAGATCACCATGACCCGGCCATTACGGCGGATCACTTTGCACTTTTCGCAGATCTGCTTGACGCTCGGCTTGACCTTCATGGCGTTCCTTTGCGTGTTGCAGTTGGTCAGCTGGACCGGCCTTTGGCTGTTGCCCTGGCCGCCCAGTGTTTACTTGTAGCGGTAGACGATACGACCACGTGTCAGGTCGTAAGGGCTCAGCTCCACCACTACCCGGTCCTCAGGGAGGATCCTGATGTAGTGCTGGCGCATCTTTCCAGAGATGTGTGCCAGAACGATGTGCTTATTGGTGAGCTCAACGCGAAACATCGCGTTAGGCAGCGCCTCGGTCACAACGCCCTCGATCTCAATGACCCCGTCCTTCTTGGCCATACCCTCCGCTAACTGTTGTTGCCACAGCCCCTCCGGCTTGCACCGGCGACCACTGCGGACGTTTTTAATTGCTTGTTTTGCATGCTTGCCTGCAGCCACCAGGCCACAAAAGGGCACAACAGGGCAGACAACCAACAGTCAACACTACGGCATTGCGGGCCGAATGTTAAATCCAGCCATGCTAGCGCACTCCGTCCCGGTATGCACGAAAACGCCCCGCAGGCGTCTCCACCTCCGCCGCGGCCGCGATCCCGTCCAGGATGGCCAGCCGGACAACGTCGGCCGCCGCGCTCTGCAGCGTAATCAGGCTCACCTGCCGCGCCGCCTCGCTGCTGCGGTCCAGCGGCAGCGCCCCGGTCGCGAGGCAAAAGACCGTGTCACCGTCGGCGAGGGTGTGGCTGGGATTTAGGGCCCTGGCAAGCCCGGCGTGGGCTGCCGAGGCAGTGCGCTTGCATTCGGCCTTGTCCAGGACGGCGTTGGTCGCGACGACGACGAGGGTCGTATTGAGGGGCGGCGCATCCGAAACCCTCCGCGTGCTCGCTCGTTCCTCGCTTAGACGCACGCTTCCGGGTTCCAGATGTGCCGCCTGCTCCGGTTCCGTGTCACCCTCGGGTTCCACCCGTACCGGCGATGTGCTGAAGGGCAGTCCCAGCGCGTTGACTACGGCGATTGCCCCTACGACGACGCCGTTGTCCAGGGTGAGGGAGGCCGTGCCCACTCCCCCTTTGTACGTGCCCCGGCCTATGGCCGCTCCCGTGCCGGCGCCTATGTTGCCGCGTTCGACGTCGTGTCCGTCCTGGCGGCCGGCGGCGTCGGCGGTTGCCGCGTAGCCCATGGCCGCGTCCGGGCGGGAGGCGAAGTCTCCGCCGCGGCCCAGGTCGAAGATGGCCGCGGCGGGAACGATCGGCACCACCCCGCCGGGCACGGCGAAGCCCCTGCCCTGCTCCTCACACCAGCGCTGGGCGCCGTGGGCGGCCGCCAGCCCGAAGGCACTGCCGCCGGTGAGGACCACGGCGTCGACGTTGGCGCTGAGCGTCGTGGGGTCCAGCGCGTCGGTCTCGTGCGTACCCGGGCCGCCGCCCCGGACGTCGACCGAGCCAACGGTGCCCGGCGGCGGGAGCACCACAGTCACGCCGCTCAGCCAGCCCTCCCCGGTCCGGGACGCGTGGCCCACACGGATGCCGGAGACGTCGGTGATCGCAGTCATGGCTTCATTGTGCGCCCCCACTGCCCGAAAAACCGTCCACCGCGACCTCCCCGCGCGCAAACGAACGTTATGGAATACTGCAACCAACATGAGGTAAACGGGCAAGGAAGCCTGGCAGAACAAAGCTCTGAGAGGGCCTTGTGCGGGAATCCGCCCACAAACCATGTGGTGAAGTTAAGTTGATCCCCCGCCCAACCGCCTGCCACCGGCAGGCCCGGATCTGTTAGAGACCCCATGACAAGACAACTGACTGACAGGCCTGCGGCTACCGCCGCAAACGTCACGCCGGAGCAGCGCAGGGGACGCTGGTCCGCCCGGACCCGCAGGGACTTCATCGTCTTCCTCGCGCTGGCCCTGCCTAACCTGGCACTGATAGCGGTGTTCACCTACCTCCCGCTGATCAACAACATCTACTACTCGACGCTGGACTGGACCCTGGGCTCCGCCTCCGCCACAGTCGTCGGCTTCGACAACTACATCACCTTCTTCACCAGCACCGACGCACCCAAGGTGCTGGGGACCACGGCCATCTTCACGCTCATCACGGTCGGCGGCTCCATGGTCCTCGGGTTGCTGGTGGCGCTGGCCCTGAACTCGAAGGTCCGCGGCACCACCTTCGCCCGGTCCGCCGTGTTTGCCCCCTACGTACTCAGCGGGGTCGGCGTCGGGCTGGTCTGGCTGTTCATCTTCGACCCCGGCTACGGTGTTCTGTCCTGGCTCCTGCGCGGGATCGGGCAGCAGAGCCCGCAGTGGATCAACGACCCGCAGCTCTCCCTGGTCATGGTGATCATCGTGTACGTCTGGAAGAACCTCGGCTACTGCGCCGTCGTCTACCTCGCAGGCCTCCAGTCGCTGCCCCAGGACGTGATGGAGGCGGCCTCGCTCGACGGCGCCAACGGGTTCCGCCGCTTCACCAGCATGGCGATACCGCTGCTCTCCCCCACCACGTTCTTCCTGCTGATCACCACCATGCTCAGCTCGCTGCAGGCCTTCGACCTGATCCGCATCATGACCCCGCTGGGCAACGGAACGTCCACCCTGATCTACGAGGCCTATCTGCAGGCCTTCGGGGCCTTCAACCGGGCGGGCTACTCGGCGTCCATCTCCGTGGTCCTGTTCGCGATCCTGCTCGTCATCACCGTGCTGCAGGTGCGGTTCGTAGAACGGAAGGTGCACTACTCGTGAGCACACTCTCCCCCGTCAGCCCCGATCCCGCGGCCAACGCCGGGCCCGTTTCCGGCCCCGAGGCTCCGCCGCGGCGCGACCGCCCGTTCTCGCGCGCCAATCTGGTCCAAACCATTGCCGGCGGCTACGTCCCGCTGATCCTGGCGACCCTCGTCGTCGTCCTGCCGCTCCTCTGGATGGTGCTGAGCTCCTTCAAGCAGCCCGGCGAGATCATCACGATGGACCTGAAGCTCCTGCCGGAGAGCGTGAACCTGGATAACTACCATGTCGCGATGACGACCGTGCCGTTCGCGCAGTTCTTCATCAACAGCCTGATTGTCACCACGGTGGGATCCACCGTAAAGGTGATCCTGGCCATCCTCACGGCATACGCCCTGGTCTTCGTCCGCTTCCCCTTCAAGAACGCCATCTTCATCATCATCCTGGTCGCCCTCATGGTGCCGCCGCAGGTCTCCATCCTGCCTAACTACATCCTGATCGCCGGCATGGGCGGAAAGAACACCCTCTGGGGCATCATCCTGCCCGGGCTCGGGACCGCCTTCGGCACCTTCCTGCTCCGCCAGCACTTTCTGACGCTGCCGGGCTCCATCCTGGAAGCCGCAGAGATCGACGGTGCCGGCCACTGGCGCCGGCTCTGGCAGGTGGTGGTCCCGGTTTCCGGCCCCTCCATCGCCACCGTTGCCTTGGTCACCGTCGTGAGCGAATGGAACGACTACATCTGGCCGCTCATCATCACCGACCGGCCGGAGACCATGACCCTGCCGGTGGGCCTGACCCTGCTGCAGAACTCGGAGGGCAACGGTTCCGGCTGGGGCATTCTGATGGCAGGCGCCGTGCTCGTGATCGTGCCGATCCTGCTGGTCTTCGCGGCCCTGCAGCGCTACATAGTGGCCGGCCTCACCCAGGGCAGCGTCACCGGATGACCCGAAATTCCCCAATCACCCCTAAACATCACAACGAGTCAGCACCCTTGAGAGGATCCACCATGGCACTATCCCTTGACCGCCGAAACTTCCTTGGCCTGGCCGGCGCCGGAGCCGGGGCCGCGGCCCTGGCAGCCTGCGGCGGCCCGACCACCGGAGGCAGCACCGCGACCTCCGCCGCGGCCGACATCGACTTCAGCGGCGTGAAGCCCGCCTCGTCCATCGACTTCTGGACCAACCACCCGGGCAAATCCCAGGATGTGGAAAAGGCCATCATCGAGAAGTTCCAGGCGAAGTTCCCGGAGATCAAGGTCAACCTGATCACCGCCGGCGCCAACTACGAGGAAATCGCGCAGAAGTTCCAGACCTCCCAGGCCGCGAAGTCGGCCCTGCCGGGCCTCGTGGTGCTCTCCGACGTCTGGTGGTTCCGGTACTACACCAACGGCAACATCATCCCCCTGGACGGCCTGATCAAGCAGCTGGACATCAAGGTGGACGACTTCCAGAAGTCGCTCGTCGCGGACTACAAGTACGCCGACAAGCAGTGGGCCCTCCCCTACGGCCGCTCCACGCCGCTGTTCTACTACAACAAGGACCACTTCAAGGCCGCCGGGCTGCCGGACCGGGCCCCGAAGACCTGGCAGGAGTTCGCCGAATGGGCTCCCAAGCTCATGGCCAGCTCCGGCGCCCAGTACGCCTACATCTACCCGGCGCTGGCGGGCTACGCCGGCTGGACGCTGCAGAACAACCTGTGGGGCTGGGGCGGCAGCTGGTCCAACGAGTGGACCATCAACTGTGACTCCACCGAGTCGGTGGCGGCCCTCCAGTGGGCGCAGGACTCGATCTACAAGGACAAGTGGGCCGGTGTTTCCTCCAAGGAAGCCGCCGACGACTTCGCGGCCGGCATCACCTCCGCCACGATCTCCTCCACGGGCTCCCTGCTCGGTGTCCTGAAGTCCGCCAAATTCAACGTCGGCGTCGGCTTCCTGCCCGGTGGCCCGAAGAACGAAAGCGGTGTCTGCCCCACCGGCGGCGCCGGCCTCGGCATTCCCAGCGGCGTCAGCAAGGAAGTCCAGCTCGCCGCAGCGACCTTCCTGAAGTTCATGACGGAGCCGGAGAACACGGCGGCGTTCTCCGCCGCCACCGGCTACATGCCCACCCGCACCTCCGCGGACATGACGGCGGTCCTGGCCAAGACCCCGCAGATCAAGACGGCGATGGATCAGCTCTCGGCGACCCGGGTGCAGGACAACGCACGTGTGTTCCTGCCCGGCGCGGACCAGGAGATGGCCAAGGCAGCTGCGAAGATCCTCACCCAGCAGGGCGATGTCAAGGCCACCATGACCGAACTCAAGACCACCCTGGATGGCATCTACACCAAGGACGTAAAGCCGAAGCTCAAGAGCTAGGCCTTAAACGAACGTAGCTCGCATTTGTTGTCGTTTCGAACGCTCGGAACGACAACAAATGCGAGCTACTTGGCTTTAAGGGGACTTAGGGGATCGGGACGGGCACGACGCCGAGGGGTGCCAGCTTCGCGGCTCCCCCGTCCGGGGCGGAAAGCACCCAGATGCCCTTCTCGTGGACAGCCACGGAGTGCTCCCACTGGCAGGACCGTTTGCCGTCGGTGGTGACTACCGTCCAGTCGTCCTCGAGGACGGCTGTGTCGATGCTCCCGCGGACCAGCATGGGTTCAATGGCCAGGCACAGCCCGGGACGGATTTTGGCCCCCCGGTGGCCCGTACGGTAGTTCAGCACGTCCGGGGCCATGTGCATCTCCGAACCGATCCCGTGGCCGACGTAGTCCTCCAGGATGCCCAGAGGTTTGCCGGGCACGGAGGAGACGTAGTCGTCCACGGCGTTGCCGATGTCGCCGATAAACTTCCCGGTGGCAAGCGCCGCGATGCCATGCCACATGGCCGCCTCCGTGACGTCGGAAAGCCGCTGGTCCTCCGGGTCGGCCGTGCCGACGACGACGGTCCGGGCCGAGTCCGAGTGCCAGCCGTCCACGATCGCGCCGCCGTCGATCGAGATGATGTCGCCGTCCTGAAGTACGCGGTCGCCCGGGATACCGTGCACCACTTCCTCGTTGACGGAGGTGCAGATGGTGGCCGGGAAGCCGTGGTAGCCGAGGAAGTTGGACTTCGCCCCGGCCTCCTGCAGCACGGCCGCGAACACGGCGTCGAGATCGCGGGTGGTGACGCCGGGAACGGCCGCTGCGACGGCGGCGTCGAGGGCGCGACTGAGGACCAGGCCCGCCTCCTGCATGGTCCGCATCTGGGCGTTGGTCTTGTATTCAATGCGGGGCTGGCCGAATGCCATCCTCAGCGTCCTTTCGGTGGTTCCGGTGCGCCCGGGGGAAGGGCTGCGCGGAGAAATGCCTGAGGCTCCTCCCGGCACTGCGGGAGGAGCCTCAATGGTTTGCGGTCCGGATCAGGCGGACTGCGCCGCCTTGATGGCCTCCATGACGCGGTCAGTGACCTCGTCGATGCCGCCGATGCCATCGACCTGGGTGAGGATGCCGCGCTCAGCGTACTTGGCGACCACGGCCTCCGTCTGGCCGTGGTAGAGGTCCAGCCGGTGGCGGATGACGGCTTCGTTGTCATCGCTGCGGCCGGTGTCCTTGGCGCGGCCCAGCAGGCGCTTGACGAGTTCCTCATCGTCGGCTGTGAGCTGCAGGACGACGTCGAGCTTCTGCTCGCCGTCGGCGAGGATCGCGTCGAGGTAGTCCACCTGGGCGGTGGTCCGCGGGTAGCCGTCGAGCAGGAAGCCCGCTTCGACGTCGTCCTCGGTCAGCCGGTCGCGGACCATCTTGTTGGTGACGCTGTCCGGAACGAAGTCCCCCGCGTCCATGTACTTCTTGGCTTCGATGCCGAGCGGCGTCTCACCCTTGACGTTGGCACGGAAAATGTCGCCGGTGGAGATCGCCACGACGCCGAGGCGCTCCGAAATGCGTTCCGCCTGCGTCCCCTTGCCGGAACCAGGAGGTCCGATAATCAACATTCTCGTCATCGCAAAAGCCCTTCGTAGTGACGCTGCTGTAGCTGCGCATCAATCTGCTTGACGGTCTCCAAACCAACGCCCACCATGATCAGGATCGAGGTGCCGCCGAACGGGAAGTTCTGGTTGGCATTGATCAAGACCAAAGCAATCAGCGGGATCAGGGCCACGAGGCCCAGGTAGATCGCGCCTGGCAGGGTGATCCTGGAAAGCACATACTGCAGGTAATCCGCGGTCGGCTTGCCGGCACGGATACCCGGAATGAAGCCGCCGTACTTCTTCATGTTGTCAGAAACTTCCTCAGGGTTGAAAGTGATCGCAACATAGAAGTAAGTGAAGAACACAATCATGGCGAAGTAGAGGGCCATGTAGATGGGGTGGTCACCGCGGGTGAGGTTGTTGTTGATCCACTCAACCCACGGCGCCACGGGCTCCCCCGGCGCGGGCCGGTTGAACTGCGAGATCAGGCCCGGCAGGTACAGCATCGAGGATGCAAAGATGACGGGCACGACGCCGGCCATGTTCACCTTGATGGGGATGTAGGTGCTGGTGCCGCCCACGGTGCGGCGGCCGATCATGCGCTTGGCGTACTGCACCGGGATACGGCGCTGGGACTGCTCCACGAAGACCACCAGCGCCACGGTCAGCAGGCCGATGACGAGGACCATAAAGAAGGTGCCTGGGCCCTGCGCCTTCCAGATGGCGCCGAGGGACGTCGGGAAGCCGGCGGCGATCGAGGTGAAGATCAGCAGGGACATGCCGTTGCCGACGCCCTTCTCGGTCACGAGCTCGCCCATCCACATGATGAGGCCGGTGCCGGCCGTCAGCGTGATGATGATCAGGATGGTGGTGATGATGCTCGCGTCCGGGATGATGGGCAGCTGGCAGTTGGGCAGCAGCTGGCCTGAACGGGCCAGAGACACCAGCGTGGTGGCGTTCAGCAGGCCCAGGGCGATCGTCAGGTAGCGGGTGTACTGGGTCAGCTTGGACTGGCCCGAGGCGCCCTCTTCGTAGAGCTGCTGGAACCGGGGAATGACCACGCGAAGCAGCTGGACGATGATGCTGGCCGTGATGTACGGCATGATCCCGAGCGCGAAAATCGAGACCTGCAGCAATGCACCGCCGCTGAACAGGTTGACGAGCTGGTAGATCCCGCCCGAGGTCTGACCGTTCTGCAAGCATTGCTGGACATTCTGGTAGTTCACACCAGGCGAGGGGATGAAGGCACCCAAGCGGAAGATTGTGATGATTCCCAGCGTGAACAACAACTTGCGTCGCAGATCAGGCGTGCGAAAGGCCCGGCCAAATGCGCTAAGCAAGCGTCCTCCTGAGTATTAAGTAAAGTCGTGTGAGATAGGTCAAATAAACCCAACAACCGAGTCTAACGGGTGGATGCGTCCCGCGGACAATCGGCGGGGCCCGGAAAATGAAAAAACTCCCGGTACCAAGGGCGTGAGCCCCGGTACCGGGAGTTTGAACAACGGGCTGGAGCCCCGCCGCCTCCTTAGAGGGCGGTGGTGCTGCCGCCTGCTGCTTCAATCTTTTCTGCGGCGCTGGCCGAGAATGCGTGGGCGGTGACATTCACCTTGACGGTGATGTCGCCGGTACCCAGCACCTTGACGGGCTGGTTCTTGCGAACGGCACCCTTTGCGACCAGGTTCTCCACGGTGACGTCGCCGCCTTCCGGGAACAGCTCGTTGAGCTTGTCCAGGTTAACAACCTGGAACTCAACCCGGAACGGGTTCTTGAAGCCGCGCAGCTTCGGCAGGCGCATGTGCAGCGGCAGCTGGCCGCCGGCAAAGCCAGCCTTGATCTGGTAACGGGCCTTCGTACCCTTGGTACCGCGACCAGCGGTCTTACCCTTGGAGCCTTCACCACGACCAACGCGGGTCTTGGCGGTCTTGGCACCCGGGGCGGGACGCAGGTGGTGAACCTTCAGTGCGTTCTGCTTCTCAGCAGCGGCGCCCTGTGCCTTCTCGGCGGTGTTCTTATCTGCCATTTACTTCGCCTCCTCTACCTTTACCAGGTGCGGAACCGTGTTGAGCATTCCGACGGTCACGGCGTCGGCGGTGCGGACAACGGTGTGTCCGATCCGCTTCAGGCCGAGGGACCGCAGGGTGTCGCGCTGGTTCTGCTTGCCGCCAATGGCGGACTTGATCTGAGTGATCTCCAACTGAGCGTCGGAGGGGATCAGGTTCTTAGCCATGACTCAGACACCTGCCTTCTGGTTCAGGAGCGCCTTCACCATTGCCGGCGGAGCGATCTCGTCGAGGGGCAGGCCGCGGCGTGCTGCCACTGCTGCCGGCTCTTCGAGGCGCTTCAGCGCATCAACGGTCGCGTGAACGATGTTGATGGCGTTCGAGGAACCGAGCGACTTGGAGAGGATGTCGTGGATGCCCACGCACTCCAGTACTGCACGGACCGGACCACCGGCGATAACACCGGTACCGGCGGAAGCCGGACGCAGCATTACGACGCCTGCGGCGGCCTCACCCTGAACGCGGTGCGGGATGGTGCTGCCGATGCGGGGAACGCGGAAGAAGGACTTCTTGGCCTCTTCAACGCCCTTCGCGATGGCGGCGGGAACTTCCTTAGCCTTGCCGTAGCCGACGCCGACCATACCGTTGCCGTCACCGACGACGACGAGGGCGGTGAAGCTGAAGCGACGACCACCCTTGACGACCTTGGAAACACGGTTGATGGTTACGACGCGCTCTACGAACTGGCTCTTCTCGGCTTCGCGGCCGCCGTCGCGGCCACCACGGCCACCACGGTCGCCACGGCCCTGGCCGCGGTCGCCACGCTCGCCACGACGCGCGCCACCACGGCGGTCGTCAGTGGTAGCAGGCGCAGCGGTCTCAGTTGCCGGAGCAGCTACAGCTTCAGTCACCTGAATGTCCTTTTCGTTATTTTCGGTCACAGTGCCAGCCCACCTTCACGTGCGCCGTCAGCGACGGCGGCGATCCGGCCGTGGTACTTGTTACCACCGCGGTCGAAGACAACGGCTTCGATACCGGCAGCCTTGGCACGCTCGGCGACGAGCTCGCCAACGCGCTTGGCCTTGGCGGTCTTGTCACCGTCGAATGCACGAAGGTCGGCTTCCAGCGTGGAGGCGCTCGCTACGGTCAGGCCCTTGGTGTCATCGACAACCTGGACGAATACGTGGCGGGCGGAAC
Source organism: Arthrobacter sp. SlRoot2-15 (assembly GCF_059739345.1). Taxonomy (NCBI): domain Bacteria; kingdom Bacillati; phylum Actinomycetota; class Actinomycetes; order Micrococcales; family Micrococcaceae; genus Arthrobacter; species Arthrobacter sp. SlRoot2-15. The sequence continues at coordinate 2,648,742 of NZ_AP046058.1, read as the reverse complement.
GGTTGACGACCAGGCGAGGACGTACAGCCGTACCGGAGATGCGCTTGCGGATACGAAGCTGGCGGCGGCTGCGCTGGGCAGACTTGCTCTTGTTCGTACGCTTCTTGTTAATTGCGATGGCCATGGTTACTTACCAGCCTTTCCGACCTTGCGGCGGATGACTTCGCCGGCGTAGCGGATGCCCTTGCCCTTGTAGGGGTCCGGCTTCCGCAGCTTGCGAATGTTGGCAGCAACCTCGCCGACCTGCTGCTTGGAGATACCTGAAACAGAGAGCTTGGTCGGGGTCTCAACTGCAAAGGTGATGCCGTTCGGAGCCGAGACGTTGACCGGGTGGCTGTAGCCCAGAGCGAACTCCAGGTCAGAACCCTTGGCCTGGACGCGGTAACCGGTACCGACGATCTCAAGCTTCTTCTCGTAGCCTGCGGTAACGCCCTGGATCATGTTGGCGATCAGGGTGCGGGTCAGGCCGTGCAGCGAACGGGAGGCGCGCTCGTCGTTCGGGCGGGCGACAGTCAGGGTGCCATCTTCCAGGGTGACCTCGATCGGGCTGGCCACAGTGTGGCTCAGCTCGCCCTTGGAACCCTTGACGCTGACGACAGAGCCGTCAACCTTGACCTCAACGCCGGCAGGAACGGTGATGGGGAGACGTCCAATACGTGACATTATTCTCTTCCTTTCCCGTTACCAGACGTAAGCGAGGACTTCGCCGCCCACGCCCTTCTTGCCGGCCTGCTTGTCAGTCAGGAGGCCGGAAGAGGTGGACAGGATTGCGATACCCAGGCCACCGAGCACGTGCGGCAGGTTGGTGGACTTTGCGTAAACGCGCAGTCCCGGCTTGGAAATACGACGAACGCCAGCGATGGAACGCTCGCGGTTCGGACCGAACTTGAGCTCGAGGGTCAGCTTCTTGCCAACCTCCGCGTCTTCTTCCTTCCAGGAGGCGATGAAGCCTTCTGCCTTCAGGATGTCAGCAACGCGTGCCTTGAGCTTGCTGTAAGGCATAGACACGGAATCGTGGTATGCCGAGTTTGCATTGCGCAGACGCGTAAGCATATCTGCGACAGGATCTGTCATAGTCATGTGGGCTCTTGCCCTTCCTCATAACGGTTTCCGCTGCCCTGGCATCAGAGCCAGCCAGCCGGACCTTTTACGTAGCTAGATTAATCTTCGGTCTTGAACGGGAAGCCAAGCGCCTTGAGCAGCGCGCGGCCTTCGTCGTCGGTCTTGGCAGTGGTCACGACGGTGATGTCCATACCGCGAACGCGGTCAATGGAATCCTGGTCGATCTCGTGGAACATAACCTGCTCGGTCAGACCGAAGGTGTAGTTGCCGTTGCCGTCGAACTGCTTGCCGCTGAGGCCCCGGAAGTCGCGGATACGCGGCAGTGCCAGCGTGACCAGACGGTCCAGGAATTCCCACATACGGTCGCCACGCAGAGTTGCGTGCGCACCGATCGGCATGCCTTCGCGCAGCTTGAACTGTGCGATCGACTTGCGGGCCTTGGTTACCTGCGGCTTCTGGCCGGTGATCAGGGTCAGATCGCGGACGGCGCCGTCGATCAGCTTGGAGTCCTTGGCGGCATCTCCAACACCCATGTTCACAACGACCTTCACCAGACGGGGAACCTGGTTGACGTTCTCGTACTTGAATTCCTCAACGAGCGCGCTCTTGATGGAATCCGCGTACTTGGTCTTCAGACGAGGAACGATCTTGCTTGCCGGAGTCTCGAGAGTCTCAGTCATTAGATGTCCTTCCCTGAGCTCTTGGCCACGCGGACACGCACTTCACGCTTCACGCCATCGCGCTCAACGGTCTCGGTGCGGAAACCGACGCGGGTGGGCTTCTTGGTGGAGGGGTCAACCAGGGCCACGTTGGAGATGTGGATTGAAGCCTCAACGACCTCGATGCCACCGGTCTTGGTGCCGCGCTGCGACTGACCGACCTTGGTGTGCTTGGTTACGCGGTTAATGCCTTCGACCAACACGCGGTTGGTCTCCGGGAATACGCGCAGAACCTTGCCCTGCTTGCCACGGTCGCCGCCGCGCTCAGCCTTGGCGCCAGTGATGACCTGAACGAGGTCACCCTTTTTGATCTTAGCCATGGACTAGAGCACCTCCGGAGCCAGAGAAACGATCTTCATGAACTTCTTGTCGCGAAGCTCACGACCAACCGGTCCGAAGATACGGGTACCGCGGGGGTCACCGTCGTTCTTCAGGATCACAGCTGCGTTCTCGTCAAACTTGATGTAGGAACCATCCGCACGGCGGCGTTCCTTCTTGGTACGGACGATGACAGCCTTGACGACGTCGCCCTTCTTTACGTTGCCGCCCGGAATTGCGTCCTTGACGGTAGCGACGATCACGTCGCCAATGCCTGCGTAGCGACGGCCAGATCCACCGAGAACGCGAATGGTAAGGATTTCCTTAGCACCCGTGTTGTCGGCGACCTTGAGTCGCGACTCCTGCTGAATCACTATTTACTCCTTGCGTCGCGCCGGTTCTCAGACCGAAAATCTTCCTACGGAATGAGCCTTGCGGAACGGTTGATCGGGGTGTCTCTTGACCTGCCTGGATTTTGCCAGACCAGGCCTAAACGCCCGTGCCAAAAACAGTTGCTTCCCTGGCGCGCGAGGCGCGAGGGGGCACTATGCCGTGGCACGATTGTTTACGAGGTTGACGATGACGCACGAAAGGCGCCATACAAACTCAAAATCTTAGCACGTTTCCGGCGCATCCCCATATCACAGCTGCCCTCCCCCGCACGGCACCAAAGCGCGAACGGACACTTGAGGCCCCGCCCGTCGGCGGCGCACGACGGCGCCACGCACGACAGCCTTTTGGCCCACTGGCCGCCCCATTCCCCCGGGAACCCGGCCCACCGGCGTCGTATCCACCTGGTCGACGCTCCCTCACATCCGGCAGGTCTTCCAGCAACGCTCCCTCACATCCGGCAGGTCTTCCAGCAACGCTCCCTCACATCCGGCGGGCCTTCCAGCAACGCTCCCTCACATCCTGCAGGCCTTCAGGCAGGAGTGATCGAGCGTCATCCAAGAGACAGCCACAAGTGAGGGAGCGTCAACCAATTGCGCACCACAAGTGAGGGAGCGTCGGAACAAGGCGACGACGCCGTCACGCAGGACAGCCTTTTGGCCCGCCGGCCGCCCCACTCCCCCGGAAACCCGGCCCACCGGCGTCGTACGCCCCGCAAAAGCCTGCCCTGCGTGACCCCGTGGCGACTCCCCACCCCGGGCAACGCAGAAGCCCCCGCTCCCCCAAAGGGGAACGAGGGCTTCGGCTGTATCACCAGGGTGCTGGTGTTACTTGGCCTTCTCGAGGATCTCCACCAGGCGCCACCGCTTGGTAGCGGAGAGCGGGCGGGTCTCGGCGAGGAGAACGAGGTCGCCGATGCCGGCGCTGTTCTCTTCGTCGTGAGCCTTGATCTTCGTGTTGCGGCGCATGACCTTGCCGTAGAGGGCGTGCTTCACGCGGTCCTCGACCTGGACAACGATGGTCTTTTCCATCTTGTCCGAGACGACGTAGCCACGCTTAGTCTTACGGTAACCGCGCTCGTCAGCCTTGGCTGCGTCGGAAACAGTTTCCGTCACGTTCTCGTCCTTTTCACTCACTTGGCGTCCTCCTCGGTCTCAACCGTTTCAGCCGTGTCAGCCTTCTTGGTCGAAGCCTTCTTGGACTTCTTCTCTTCCTTGGCTTCCACAACCGGTGCGGCAACCTCGGCACGAATGCCCAGCTCGCGCTCACGGAGAACGGTGTAGATGCGTGCGATGTCCTTCTTTACCGCGCGCAGACGACCGTGGTTCTCCAGCTGGCCGGTGGCGGACTGGAAACGCAGGTTGAACAGCTCTTCCTTGGCCTTGCGGAGTTCTTCAACGAGACGCTCGTTGTCGAAACCGTCCAGCTGTGCGGATGCAAGTTCCTTGGATCCTACTGCCATTTCTACTCACCACCTTCGCGACGCACAATGCGTGCCTTCAACGGCAGCTTGTGGATTGCCAGGCGCAGGGCCTCGCGAGCTACCTCTTCACTAACACCGGAGAGTTCGAAGAGAACCCGGCCCGGCTTGACGTTTGAAACCCACCATTCCGGAGAACCCTTACCGGAACCCATGCGGGTTTCGGCCGGCTTCTTCGTCAGCGGACGGTCCGGGTAGATGTTGATCCAGACCTTTCCGCCACGCTTGATGTGGCGGGTCATCGCGATACGGGCAGACTCGATCTGACGGTTGGTGACGTATGCCGGGCTCAGAGCCTGGATACCCCACTCGCCGAACGAGACCTCGGTGCCGCCCGTAGCAGCGCCGGAACGACCCGGGTGGTGCTGCTTACGGTGCTTGACTCGACGTGGGATAAGCATTTAAGCCTGTCCTCCTTCTACTGCAGCAGGTGCAGCCTCAACTGCCGGAGCGTCGGCAGCAGGAGCTGCGTCGGCGGCCGGACGGTCGTTACGACGACGGCGGTCACCACGGTCGGCGCCACCCGGGCGGCCCGGACGGTCGCCGGCACCGCGGCCGCGGGACGGAGCAGCAGCTGCCTGCTGAGCCAGTTCCTTGGCGGTGACGTCACCCTTGTAGATCCAGACCTTCACGCCGATGCGGCCGAAGGTGGTCTTGGCCTCGTAGAAGCCGTAGTCGATGTTCGCGCGCAGGGTGTGCAGGGGCACACGGCCTTCGCGGTAGAACTCCGAGCGGGACATTTCTGCGCCACCCAGTCGACCCGAGCAAGCGATACGGATGCCCTTGGCACCAGCGCGCTGTGCGGACTGCATTGCCTTCTTCATCGCACGGCGGAAAGCCACGCGGGAAGTCAGCTGCTCTGCAACACCCTGGGCAACAAGCTGTGCTTCCATCTCGGGGTTCTTGACCTCGAGGATGTTCAGCTGAACCTGCTTGCCGGTGAGCTTTTCGAGCTCGCCGCGGATGCGGTCTGCCTCGGCGCCGCGGCGGCCGATCACGATGCCCGGACGTGCCGTGTGGATATCCACGCGGACACGGTCGCGGGTGCGCTCGATCTCAACCTTGGCGATGCCGGCGCGCTCCATGCCCGTGGACATGAGCTGGCGGATACGGATGTCTTCGCGAACGAAGTCCTTGTACCGCTGGCCGGACTTGGTGCTGTCGGCGAACCAGTGCGATACGTGATCGGTGGTGATACCGAGTCGGAACCCGTGCGGGTTAACTTTCTGTCCCACTTAGCGAGCCTCCTCTTTCTCCGGGGTAGCGACTACCACGGTGATGTGGCTCGTGCGCTTCTTGATCTGAAATGCACGACCCTGGGCACGCGGCTGGAACCGCTTCATGGTCGGGCCTTCATCAACAAACGCTTCGCTGATGATGAGGTCACCTTCGTCAAACGCCACGCCGTCGCGGTCCGCGAGGACCCGGGCGTTGGAGATTGCCGACTGAACTACCTTGAATACCGGCTCCGAAGCTGCCTGCGGGGCAAACTTCAGAATTGCCAGAGCCTCGTTCGCTTGCTTACCACGAACAAGGTTGACGACGCGCCGGGCCTTCATAGGCGTTACGCGGATGTGACGCGCAATTGCCTTGGCTTCCATTGCTTTCCTTCTCTCGTCTTTGACGTAAGTGCAGGCGCCTAGCGGCGCTTGCCCTTACGGTCGTCCTTGACATGGCCGCGGAATGTCCGCGTGGGAGCGAATTCGCCGAGCTTGTGCCCGACCATCGACTCAGTGACAAACACCGGGATGTGCTTGCGTCCGTCGTGCACGGCGATCGTGTGGCCGAGCATGTCGGGGACGATCATCGAACGGCGGGACCAGGTCTTGATGACGTTCTTGGTGCCCTTTTCGTTTTCCCTGGCTACCTTCACAAAGAGGTGCTGGTCAACGAAAGGACCTTTTTTCAGGCTGCGTGGCATGTGTCCAGGCTCCTATCGCTTGTTCTTGCCAGTACGACGGCGACGAACAATAAGCTTGTCGCTCTCTTTGTTGGGACGGCGGGTGCGGCCTTCGCGCTTACCGTTCGGGTTGACGGGGTGACGTCCACCGGACGTCTTACCCTCGCCACCACCATGCGGGTGGTCGACCGGGTTCATCGCGACACCACGGACGGTCGGGCGGACGCCCTTCCAGCGCATACGGCCGGCCTTGCCCCAGTTGATGTTCGACTGCTCGGCGTTGCCGACCTCGCCGACGGTTGCGCGGCAGCGCACGTCAACGTTGCGGATTTCGCCGGAAGGCAGACGCAGCTGGGCGAAACGGCCTTCCTTTGCAACGAGCTGGATCGATGCGCCGGCGGAGCGGCCCATCTTGGCGCCGCCACCCGGACGCAGTTCAACTGCGTGGATTACGGTACCGACCGGGATGTTGCGCAGCGGCAGGTTGTTGCCGGGCTTGATGTCAGCGTCGGCACCTGCTTCCACGGTGTCACCCTGGGCCAGCTTGTTCGGGGCGATGATGTAACGCTTGGTGCCATCAACGTAGTGCAGGAGGGCGATGCGAGCCGTGCGGTTCGGATCGTACTCGATTTCGGCAACGCGGGCGTTGACGCCGTCCTTGTCGTGGCGACGGAAGTCGATCAGACGGTACTGGCGCTTGTGGCCACCACCCTTGTGACGGGTCGTGATCTTACCGGTGTTGTTACGGCCACCCTTTTTCGGGAGGGGACGAACCAACGACTTTTCCGGCGTCGACCGCGTGATTTCGGTGAAGTCCGCTACGCTCGAGCCACGACGGCCCGGGGTAGTCGGCTTGTATTTACGGATTCCCATAATTTATTTCCTCGTTAAAGTGGTCTCCGCTACGAGAGCGGACCGCCGAAGATGTCGATAGTGCCTTCTTTGAGGCTCACAATGGCACGCTTGGTGTTCTTGCGGGTACCCCATCCGAATTTGGTGCGCTTGCGCTTACCGGCACGGTTGATGGTGTTGATCGATTCGACCTTGACGGAGAAAATCTTCTCCACGGCCAGCTTGATCTCGGTCTTGTTCGAGCGGGGGTCCACCAGGAAGGTGTACTTGCCCTCGTCGATCAGGCCGTAGCTCTTTTCCGAGACGACGGGTGCAAGCACGACGTCGCGCGGGTCTTTGATGGTGGCTGCGCTCACTTGGCATCCTCCTCGTTCTTTGCAGCCTTGTCAGCAACGAATGCTTCGTAGGCAGCCTTGGTGAAGACTACGTCGTCAGAAACGAGCACGTCGTAGGTGTTCAGCTGGTCTGCGTACAGAACGTGAACATCCTGGAGGTTGCGCACGGAGAGTGCAGCAACATCGTTGGCGCGGTCGATGACAACGAGCAGGTTCTTGCGCTCGGAGACGCCACGCAGCGTTGCCAGTGCTTCACGGGAGGACGGCTTGGTGCCGGCGACCAGTTCAGCAACGACGTGGATGCGGCCGTTACGGGCGCGGTCAGAGAGAGCGCCGCGCAGGGCAGCAGCAATCATCTTCTTGGGGGTGCGCTGGCTGTAGTCACGCGGCGTCGGGCCGTGGACGATGCCACCACCGGTCATGTGAGGAGCACGGATGGAACCCTGACGGGCGCGGCCGGTGCCCTTCTGCTTGAACGGCTTGCGACCTGCACCGGAAACCTCGGCGCGGGTCTTGGTCTTGTGGGTACCCTGGCGAGCAGCAGCGAGCTGTGCAACGACGACCTGGTGCAGCAGCGGCACGTTGGTCTGTACGTCGAAGATCTCTGCGGGCAGGTCAACCTTGACAGTGCTAGTCATTGAACTAGGCTCCCTTCACGGCGGTGCGTACGAGTACGACCTGGCCGCGGGCGCCGGGGACGGCACCCTTGATCAGGAGCAGCGACTTCTCGACGTCAACCGCGTGGACCGTGAGGTTCAGCGTGGTGTGACGAACGGCGCCCATGCGGCCGGCCATTTTCATGCCCTTGAAGACGCGGCTCGGGGTGGATGCTCCACCGATAGAACCGGGCTTACGGTGGTTCTTGTGGGCACCGTGGGAAGCTCCAACGCCGTGGAAGCCGTGGCGCTTCATAACACCGGCGAAGCCCTTACCCTTGGTGGTGCCAACGACGTCGATCTTCTGGCCGGCTTCGAAGAGCTCAACGGAGAGCTCCTGGCCCAGCTCGTAAGAGTCAGCATCTGCGGTGCGCAGTTCTACGACGTGGCGGCGAGGCGTGACGCCTGCCTTTTCAAAGTGACCAGCCAGCGGCTTGGTGACCTTGCGGGGATCGATCTGGCCGTAGCCGATCTGAACGGCGACGTAGCCATCAGTCTCTGCGTTGCGCAGCTGCGTGATGACGTTCGAGTCTGCCTGGACCACAGTGACGGGGATGAGCTTGTTGTTCTCGTCCCAGACCTGGGTCATGCCGAGCTTCGTGCCCAGCAGGCCCTTTACGTTACGGGTTGCGGTCATAGTCTCTCAGCACCTCCCTACAGCTTGATTTCGATGTTCACGTCGGCCGGCAGGTCGAGACGCATGAGCGAATCAACAGCCTTGGGCGTGGGATCGATGATGTCGATAAGACGCTTGTGCGTGCGCATTTCAAAGTGCTCGCGGCTGTCCTTGTACTTGTGCGGAGAGCGGATTACGCAGTAAACGTTCTTCTCCGTCGGCAGCGGCACGGGGCCGACTACAGTTGCGCCTGCGCGCGTGACCGTCTCAACGATCTTCCGTGCTGAAACGTCAATGACCTCGTGGTCGTATGACTTCAGCCGGATGCGGATTTTTTGTCCCGCCATGTCGCCTGACTCTCTTTCAGTCTGTGCTTCCCCTGATTAGGGCTGCCCTGTTCACTTACTCGTTGTATGGCTGCCGAAGCATTTGAAGTCGTAACTACCACCCGCCGCACAAGCTGAATCCGGATGAATCCGGGTTCCTCAACCTGCCGGCGCAACCGACCCCCGCGGTCGGGCGTGTCGCGCTTTGCACGCGTACTCGTCCGCAATTCCTTGGGAAGTGGGTTATGTTTGGGCTCTTACCTGGACCCTGACACCCGGCATTATCCGGATCGGGACGCGAAAGAGCGCTTGAACAACTCATCTAGTATGCCGGAATTAATCGGCAGAAGCGAATCAGTGCCCGTCGACGCCGCCCGGAACCCCGGGGCGGCACCGTGCCGGGCACCCTTGCCCGGGCACGGGCAGCGTCCCGGGTCATTGCCTTCAGCAACGGTCGATACGAAGATAGGGGGCATGACCGTGCAGGATTCGTCAGCAGTCCAGGATCTCGCCGCGAAGCTGCGGCCCGGCTTTATGCTGGGGGTTGCCTCCGCCGCCTTCCAGATCGAGGGCGGCCTTGCGGCGGGCGGCCGCGGCCCGTCGGGCTGGGACGCCTTTGCCGAGAAGCCCGGCAGCATCCAGGACGGCCACTCCCCCGCCGTCGCCTGCGACCACTACAACCGCTCGGACGAAGACGTCCGGCTGATGCGCGACCTCGGCATCGATTCCTACCGGTTCTCGATCTCGTGGCCGAGGATCCAGCCGGACGGCACCGGTCGCTTCAACGCCGAGGGCCTCGATTTCTACGACCGGCTCATTGACCGGCTCCTCGAGGCCGGCATCTCCCCGATGGCGACCCTGTACCACTGGGACACCCCGCTTCCGCTCGAACACCGGGGCGGCTGGATGAACCGAACGACGGCGGAGCGCTTCGCCGAGTACAGCGCCGCGGCCGGCGCCCGCTTCGGCGACCGGGTGACCCAGTGGGTGACCCTGAACGAACCCGCCTCGGTCACGCTCAACGGCTACGCCCTCGGCGTCCATGCCCCCGGCCACGACCTGCTCTTCGACGCGCTGCCCTCGGTGCACCACCAGCTCCTGGCCCACGGCCTCGCGGTGCAGGCGTTGCGGGCCGCCGGCGTCAGCGGCGCCGTCGGCGTCACCAACCTGCACTCCCCCGTTCGCCCGGCGTCCGGCTCCGTCAGCGACCGGCTGCTGGCGAAGGTGTTCGACCTGGCACTGAACCGAATCTACGCGGACCCGATCCTGCTGGGGAGCTACCCGAAGCCGCCGCTGCTGGCCCGCCCGTGGTTCCGTTCCCTCGGCAGGATCTCCGACGCGGACCTGCGCAACATCCACCAGCCGCTGGACTTCTACGGCCTGAACTACTATTACCCGGTGAAGGTGGCCACCGGCCGCGGGCCCGCGGACAGCCCGGTGGGCCCCGCGGACGCGATGGTGCGGCTGCCGTTCCACATGGCCGCGTTCCCGGAGTACGGAACCACGGGCTTCGGCTGGCCCGTTGCCCCGGACCACCTGGGCCCCCTGCTGCGCGAGATGAAGGACCGCTACGGCGCGGCGCTGCCGCCGCTGTACATCACGGAGAGCGGGGCCAGCTTCCCCGAACCGGACCACGTGGACGGGCCGATCGCGGACACCGGCCGGATCGACTACCTGTCCGACCATCTGGGCCACGCCCTGGCCGCCACCGCGCCCGGCGGTATTGCCGATGACGTCGAGCTTCTCGGCTACTACGTCTGGACCCTGATGGATAACTTCGAATGGGCCGCCGGCTACTCCCAGCGCTTCGGCCTGGTGCACGTCGACTTCGAGACCCAGGAGCGGACCCCCAAGGAATCCTTCTACTGGTACCAGTCGCTCGGCCGGGCCAGGCGGGCCTGACCCGGCTGGCGCCCCAGGGCTACCGGTTCTTGTTGGCGCGGTTGATGCGCTTCGCGCGCTCGATCTCGTGCCGGAAATGCTTCTTGACCCACAGGCCTGCCGCGACGACGGCAACAACGACCGCGAGGAAAATGATCCATTCCACGGCGGACTCCCTTCTATCTGGCGAACTCTTCTTCGGCAACCGTAGCAGGGTGTTAAACAGAACAGCCCCGCTGCAGTGCAGCGGGGCTGTTCCTACCTTCCGGCGGCCGTCAGACGGCCCGGCCGGTCGGTATCAAGCTCGGATCAGCAAGTAATTACTTGATGATCTTGGTGACGCGTCCCGAACCAACGGTGCGGCCGCCTTCGCGGATTGCGAAGCCGAGGCCCTCTTCCATTGCGATCGGCTGGATGAGCGCAACGGTCATCTCAGTGTTGTCGCCGGGCATAACCATTTCCGTGCCTTCCGGCAGGGTGATAACGCCGGTTACGTCCGTGGTGCGGAAGTAGAACTGCGGGCGGTAGTTGGAGTAGAACGGGTTGTGACGTCCGCCTTCGTCCTTGGAGAGGATGTAGACGTTGGCCTCGAAGTCGGTGTGCGGGGTGATGGAACCCGGCTTGACGACAACCTGGCCACGCTCGACATCGTCGCGCTTCAGACCGCGGAGCAGCAGGCCACAGTTCTCGCCGGCCCATGCTTCGTCCAGCTGCTTGTGGAACATCTCGATACCGGTAACCGTGGTCTTCTGGACCGGGCGGATGCCGACGATCTCGACCTCGGAGTTGATGGCGAGGGTTCCACGCTCGGCGCGGCCGGTAACAACGGTGCCACGGCCGGTGATCGTGAAGACGTCTTCGATCGGCATCAGGAAGGGCTTGTCACGGTCACGTACCGGGTCCGGAACGGACTCGTCGACGGCTTCCATGAGGTCCTCGATGGACTTGACCCACTCCGGGTCGCCTTCCAGGGCCTTCAGGCCCGAAACGCGGATGACCGGAGCTTCGTCGCCATCGAAGCCCTGCGAGCTGAGCAGCTCACGAACTTCCATTTCGACGAGGTCGAGGAGTTCCTCGTCGTCAACCATGTCAGCCTTGTTCAGCGCGACCAGCAGGTAGGGAACACCAACCTGGCGGGCGAGCAGAACGTGCTCACGGGTCTGAGCCATCGGGCCGTCAGTAGCGGCAACCACGAGGATTGCGCCGTCCATCTGAGCAGCACCGGTGATCATGTTCTTGATGTAGTCAGCGTGACCCGGAGCGTCTACGTGTGCGTAGTGGCGCTTCTCGGTCTGGTACTCAACGTGGGAGATGTTGATGGTAATGCCGCGCTGACGCTCTTCGGGAGCAGAGTCAATCGACGCGAAGTCACGCTTCTCGTTGAGAGTCGGGTACTTGTCGTACAGCACCTTGGAAATGGCGGCCGTCAGCGTCGTCTTACCGTGGTCAACGTGACCAATGGTACCGATGTTAACGTGCGGCTTAGTCCGCTCGAACTTTGCCTTTGCCACAGGTTCCTCCTAGAACGTTTTCAAATGACTTACCCTTCGTCCGCGCTTGTCGCGGCCGAAACTCCAGCAAGTCTACTTGGGGGGCTTTGGATTGGTGAAATTGCAGATTCAGGAACTAATACTAGTGCCTAGTGCCTGTTCGTGCTGGCGGCCGGTTTGACCGGATTGCATCCGACCGGGAACCGGCCGCCAGCACCAGGTGGATCCCCTGTTCAGGAACCGCACCCGAGTTTTTCGTCGCTGCTGCGTGGAGTCCCGGAGGACTACTCGCCGCGGCTCTTCTGGATGATCTCGTCGGCAACTGCCTTCGGGACCTCCGCGTAGCTGTTGAACGTCATGGAGTACACAGCGCGGCCCTGGGTCTTCGAACGCAGGTCGCCGATGTAACCGAACATGCCGGACAGCGGAACGTGCGCGCGGATGACCTTGACGCCCTGGGCATCTTCCATGGACTGCATCTGGCCACGGCGGGAGTTGAGGTCACCGATAACTTCACCCATGTATTCCTCAGGGGTGCGGACCTCGACATCCATCAGCGGTTCGAGCAGGACAGGGTTCGCCTTGCGTGCAGCTTCCTTGAAAGCCATACGGCCGGCGATCTTGAACGCCATTTCCGAGGAGTCAACATCGTGGTACGCGCCGTCAATCAGCGTGGCCTTGATGCCGACAACCGGGTAGCCGGCCAGGACGCCGTCGTTCAGCGCATCCTGGATACCAGCGTCAACCGAAGGGATGTATTCGCGCGGAACGCGGCCACCGGTGACCTTGTTCTCGAACTCGTACATCTCGCCTTCGGACGTGTCCAGCGGCTCGATCGCGATCTGGATCTTTGCGAACTGGCCCGAACCACCGGTCTGCTTCTTGTGCGTGTAGTCGTGACGCTCCACAGCACGCTTGATGGTTTCGCGGTAGGCAACCTGGGGCTTGCCCACATTTGCCTCGACCTTGAATTCGCGGCGCATGCGGTCCACCAGGATGTCCAGGTGGAGCTCGCCCATGCCGGCGATGATGGTCTGGCCGGTGTCTTCGTTGAGGGAGACCTGGAAGGTCGGGTCCTCAGCGGAGAGCTTCTGGATGGCCGTGGAGAGCTTCTCCTGGTCACCCTTGGTGTTCGGCTCGATTGCAACCGAGATCACGGGCTCCGGGAAGCTCATGGACTCGAGGACGATCTGGTTGGACGAATCGCACAGGGTGTCGCCCGTGGTGGTGTCCTTGAGACCGATCGCTGCGTAGATGTGGCCTGCGGTAGCGCCGTCCACCGGCATTTCCTTGTTGGCGTGCATCTGGAACAGCTTGCCGATGCGCTCCTTCTTGCCCTTGGTGGAGTTGACCACCTGTGCGCCTGCTTCCACGTGACCGGAGTACACGCGGATGAAGGTGAGCTGGCCGAAGAAGGGGTGCGCGGCGATCTTGAACGCCAGTGCGGAGAACGGCTCGTCAGCGGAAGGCTTACGGGTCAGTTCCTTCTCTTCGTCGCGAGGATCGTGACCGATCATCGGGGGGACGTCGAGCGGGTTCGGCAGGTAGTCCACGACGGCGTCGAGCATCGGCTGCACGCCGCGGTTCTTGAACGCGGAGCCACAGAAGACCGGGTAGAGCTCGGAGTTGATCGTCATCTTGCGGATGCCGGCCTTGAGCTCGTCGATCGAGATCTCTTCGCCTTCGAGGTACTTCTCCATGAGCTCTTCGGAGGACTCCGCAACGGTCTCAACGAGCGTTGCGCGGTACTCTTCGGCCTTTTCCTTGAGGTCAGCCGGGATCTCCTGGATCTCGTACTTGGCACCCATGGTGACGTCACCCTTGGAGTCGCCGGGCCAGACCAGTGAGCGCATGTAAAGCAGGTCGACGACGCCGATGAAGTCGTTCTCGGCGCCGATCGGCAGCTGCATGACGAGCGGCTTGGCACCGAGGCGGCTGACGATGGTGTCGACGGTGAAGTAGAAGTCAGCGCCGAGCTTGTCCATCTTGTTGACGAAGCAGATGCGGGGCACGTTGTACTTGTCGGCCTGGCGCCACACAGTCTCGGACTGCGGCTCCACACCTTCCTTGCCGTCGAACACGGCGACGGCACCGTCGAGGACGCGCAGGGAGCGCTCAACCTCAACCGTGAAGTCAACGTGGCCGGGGGTGTCAATGATGTTGATCTGGTTGTTTTCCCAGAAGCAGGTCACGGCGGCAGACGTGATGGTGATGCCGCGTTCCTTTTCCTGTTCCATCCAGTCAGTGGTCGACGCGCCGTCGTGCGTTTCGCCGATCTTGTGGTTCACACCCGTGTAGAACAGGATGCGCTCGGTAGTAGTGGTCTTGCCGGCATCGATGTGGGCCATGATGCCGATATTGCGGACCTTGCTAAGGTCGGTAAGCACGTCCTGTGCCACGGTGTCTCCCTTTCGGATGGACTGCACGTTCGCCGCCGACTCGGGTGAGCCGGCGGCGTCCGGGAAGTATTACCAGCGGTAGTGAGCGAAGGCCTTGTTGGACTCGGCCATCTTGTGGGTGTCTTCGCGACGCTTCACAGCGGCTCCGAGACCGTTCGAGGCATCCAGGATTTCGTTCTGGAGGCGCTCGGTCATCGTCTTTTCGCGGCGGGCCTTGGAGTAGCCGACCAGCCAGCGGAGGGCGAGGGCCGTGGAACGGCCCGGCTTGACCTCGACGGGAACCTGGTACGTGGCGCCACCGACGCGGCGGGAGCGGACCTCGAGGGAAGGCTTGACGTTGTCCATGGCCTTCTTGAGGGCTGCAACCGGGTCGCCGCCGGACTTGGCGCGTGCGCCTTCGAGTGCACCGTAGACGATGCGCTCTGCGGTGGACTTCTTGCCGTCAACCAGCACCTTGTTGATCAGCTGCGTGACCAGCGGGGAGCCGTAAACGGGATCTAGTACTAGCGGCCGCTTGGGGGCCGGACCCTTGCGAGGCATATTACTTCTTCTCCATCTTTGCGCCGTAGCGGCTGCGTGCCTGCTTACGGTTCTTCACACCCTGGGTATCGAGGGCGCCACGGACGATCTTGTAACGGACACCCGGGAGGTCCTTAACACGGCCGCCACGGACGAGCACAATGGAGTGCTCCTGCAGGTTGTGGCCAACACCGGGGATGTAGGCGGTGACTTCAACGCCGCCGTTGAGGCGCACACGCGCAACCTTACGCAGAGCCGAGTTCGGCTTCTTCGGGGTCGTGGTGTACACGCGGGTGCAAACACCGCGGCGCATCGGGCTGCCGTTAAGCGCGGGAGCCTTGGTCTTCTTGACCTTAGGCGTGCGGCCCTTGCGGACCAGCTGGTTAATCGTAGGCACTCTCGTGTTCTCCGTTTTATCCGGAGCGGCCGTTGGCAGCCGCTCTCTTGTCGCTGCGCCCCGCCGCTCGAGCTTTGAAGTTCTCTCCAGAGCAGCTGAGGCGAAGCCTTAATAGTCGGACCGCACGCCGGGGCTCCGGACTTTCATCCTGAATGGCCCCTAGGCATGCGAAAATGTGGCATACGTTGCACAAGAACCCTGCAAACCGGAAACGTCGTCCTGGTCCAGCCTCTCGGCTGCAACCGGCGCACTCATCCACTGCCACAATAACAATTAGTCTCCAGTCTAACACGGACGGTCCCCAGCCCTTAATCGGCGGGAAACTGCGGCCCTCCGACGTCGACCACTCCCATGTTAAACGGGAATGGTCCCGCACCTTGCGGTGCGGGACCATCCTTGGGAACGCTATCCGCTAGCGGAAGTCGCTGCCCAGGTCGTAGTCATCCAGCGGGATGGCGTGGAACTCAGGAGCTCCGTCGCCGCCCAGGGAATCGTAGGAGAAGTCGCTGAACGCGCTCGGGCCGGTGAACAGGTTGGCCTTCGCTTCTTCAGTCGGTTCCACCGTGACCTCGGTGTAGCGCGGGAGACCCGTGCCGGCCGGGATGAGCTTACCGATGATGACGTTCTCCTTGAGGCCCAGCAGCGGGTCGCTCTTGCCTTCCATGGCCGCCTGCGTCAGGACGCGGGTGGTCTCCTGGAAGGAAGCTGCCGACAGCCAGGACTCGGTCGCCAGGGACGCCTTGGTGATACCCATGAGCTCGGGACGGCCGGAGGCCGGCGTCTTGCCCTCGGATACAACGCGGCGGTTGGCGTCCTCGAAGCGGCTGCGCTCGGCGAGCTCGCCGGGCAGCAGGTCCGATTCGCCGGACTCGATGACCGTGACGCGGCGCAGCATCTGGCGGACGATAACCTCGACGTGCTTGTCGTGGATACCAATGCCCTGGCTGCGGTACACGCCCTGGACTTCGTCCACCAGGAACTTCTGCGCGGCCCGGGGGCCCATGATGCGCAGCACCTGCTTGGGGTCGACCGGACCGTTGATGAGCTTCTGGCCAACGCTGACGTGCTCGCCGTCTTCGATGAGAAGACGTGAACGGCGCAGCACCGGGTAGGCGATCTCTTCGGATCCGTCATCCGGGGTGATGACCAGGCGCATCTGACGCTCGGACTCTTCGATGGCGATGCGGCCGGCTGCTTCCGCAATCGGCGCCACACCCTTCGGAGTGCGGGCTTCGAAGAGCTCCTGGATACGGGGCAGACCCTGGGTGATGTCGTCGCCACCGCCGGCGGAGACAGCACCACCGGTGTGGAAGGTACGCATGGTCAGCTGGGTACCGGGCTCACCGATGGACTGCGCGGCGATGATGCCGACGGCCTCGCCGATGTCCACGGTCTTGCCGGTGGCCAGCGAACGGCCGTAGCACAGGGCGCAGGTGCCGACGCTGGACTCACAGGTGAGCACAGAGCGGACCTTGACCTCGGTGATGCCGGCCGCGAACAGTTCGGCAATGACGACGTCGCCGCAGTCAGTACCGGCCGCTGCCAGGACCTTGCCCTTGGCGTCAACGACGTCCACGGCCAGGGTGCGGGCGTAGGCGCTGTTCTCGACATTCTCGTCCAGGACCAGCTCGCCGTTGGCGTCAGCCACAGCGATCGGGGTGACGAGGCCACGTTCGGTGCCGCAGTCCTCTTCACGGACGATGACGTCCTGCGACACGTCCACCAGACGACGGGTCAGGTAACCCGAGTTGGCGGTACGCAGCGCGGTATCGGCCAGCCCCTTACGGGCACCGTGCGTGGCGATGAAGTATTCCAGCACCGACAGGCCCTCGCGGTAGGAGGACTTGATCGGACGCGGGATGATCTCACCCTTCGGGTTGGCCACCAGGCCACGGATACCCGCGATCTGACGGACCTGCATCCAGTTACCACGGGCACCGGAGGACACCATGCGGTTGATGGTGTTCATCGGCGACAGGCTGTCACGCATCGCCTGGGCGATCTCGTTGGTTGCCTTGTTCCAGATCTCGATCAGTTCCTGGCGACGCTCGTCGTCGTCGATCAGGCCCTTGTCGTACTGGCCCTGGATCTTCGCGGCCATGGTCTCGTAGCCGGCAAGGAGCTCCGGCTTGGAGGCCGGGACCTCGATGTCGGAGATGGCGACCGTGACGCCCGAGCGGGTTGCCCAGTAGAAACCGGCATCCTTCAGGTTGTCCAGCGTTGCCGCCGTGACGACCTTCGGGTAACGCTCGGCGAGGTCGTTGACGATCCGGGAGAGCTCACCCTTGTCGGCAACAGCCTCCACCCACGGGTAGTCCGCGGGCAGCGTCTGGTTGAAGATGACCTGGCCCAGGGAGGTTTCGACCAGCGTGGTCTGACCCGGCTCCCAGCCTTCGGGAGCTTCCCAGCCGGCGTAGGGGACGAAGTCCTCGAGCCGGATCTTGACCTTGGAGTTCAGGTGCAGCTCGTGCAGGTCGAACGCCATGATGGCTTCCGAGACGGAGGAGAAGATCCGGCCTTCGCCAGCTGAACCGACACGCTTGGTGGTCAGGTGGTAGAGGCCGATGATCATATCCTGCGAGGGCAGCGTCACCGGGCGTCCGTCGGACGGCTTCAGGATGTTGTTCGAGGACAGCATCAGGATCCGGGCCTCGGCCTGGGCTTCGGGGCTCAGCGGCAGGTGGACTGCCATCTGGTCGCCGTCGAAGTCGGCGTTGAAGGCGCCACAGACCAGCGGGTGGAGCTGGATTGCCTTGCCTTCGACCAGCTGCGGCTCGAACGCCTGGATGCCGAGACGGTGCAGGGTAGGTGCACGGTTCAGCAGCACCGGGTGCTCGGTGATGATCTCTTCGAGCACGTCCCAGACCTGCGGGCGGTAACGCTCGACCATGCGCTTGGCCGACTTGATGTTCTGCGCGTGGTTGAGGTCAACCAGGCGCTTCATCACGAACGGCTTGAAGAGCTCCAGGGCCATCTGCTTGGGCAGACCACACTGGTGCAGCTTCAGCTGCGGGCCGACGACGATGACCGAACGGCCGGAGTAGTCAACGCGCTTACCAAGGAGGTTCTGGCGGAAACGACCCTGCTTGCCCTTGAGCATGTCGGACAGGGACTTCAGCGGGCGGTTGCCCGGTCCGGTGACCGGACGGCCGCGGCGGCCATTGTCGAACAGGCTGTCAACGGCTTCCTGAAGCATGCGCTTCTCGTTGTTGACGATGATCTCCGGGGCACCGAGGTCAAGCAGGCGCTTGAGGCGGTTGTTGCGGTTGATCACGCGGCGGTACAGGTCGTTGAGGTCGGAGGTCGCGAAGCGGCCGCCGTCCAGCTGGACCATCGGGCGCAGTTCCGGCGGGATCACCGGGACGGCGTCCAGCACCATGCCGAGCGGGCTGTTGTTGGTCGTCAGGAACGCGTTGACCACCTTGAGCCGCTTCAGGGCGCGCGTCTTGCGCTGGCCCTTGCCGTTGGCGATGATGTCGCGCAGCAGGTCGGACTCGGCCTGCATGTCGAAGCCCTCAAGACGCTTCTTGATGGCCTCGGCGCCCATGGAGCCTTCGAAGTACATGCCGTAGCGGTCACGCAGCTCGCGGTACAGGCCCTCGTCACCCTCGAGGTCGGCGACCTTGAGGTTCTTGAAGCGGTCCCAGACCTGCTCGAGGCGCTCGATCTCGGCGTCCGCGCGCTTGCGGACGTTGGCCATCTGGCGGTCGGCGGAGTCGCGGGCCTTCTTCTTGTCGGCAGCCTTGGCGCCTTCACCCTCGAGGCGCGCGATCTCGTTTTCGAGGTCGCGGGCGATCGTGGCGATGTCGGAGTCGCGGTTGTCGATCAGCTGCTTCTTCTCGATGTCGTGCTCAACCTGGAGGTTGGGCAGTTCCTCGCGGCGGGCATCGGCGTCGACGCTGGTGATCATGTAGGCGGCGAAGTAGATGACCTTTTCAAGGTCCTTCGGAGCCAGGTCAAGGAGGTAGCCCAGGCGGGACGGGACACCCTTGAAGTACCAGATGTGCGTGACCGGGGCGGCCAGCTCGATGTGGCCCATGCGCTCACGGCGGACCTTGGCGCGGGTGACCTCAACGCCACACCGCTCGCAGATGATGCCCTTGAAGCGCACGCGCTTGTACTTGCCGCAGTAGCATTCCCAGTCGCGGGACGGGCCGAAGATCTTCTCGCAGAAGAGGCCGTCCTTCTCGGGCTTGAGCGTGCGGTAGTTGATGGTTTCCGGCTTCTTAACCTCGCCGTAAGACCAGCCACGGATGTCTTCCGCGGTGGCGAGGCCGATCTGCATGAGGCCGAAGGAGGATTCGCTGGACATATGGTCCCTGTTCTCTCTTGTTCTCTAAATTCTGAAGTCTTGGGTTACGGGAAGAGGGAGGTGGCGTCCGACGGCGGGTGGTGACCCGCCGTCGGACCCCGACCTGCTAGACCTCTTCTACGGAACTGGGCTCTGCACGAGACAGATCGATGCCCAGTTCTTCCGCAGCCGTGAAGACTGCGTCATCAGAGTCACGCATTTCAATTGTGGTTCCGTCCGTGGAAAGAACTTCCACGTTCAGGCACAGCGACTGCATTTCCTTGATCAAGACCTTGAAGGACTCAGGAACGCCCGGCTCCGGGATGTTCTCGCCCTTGACGATGGCTTCGTAGACCTTCACACGACCGTGGATATCATCCGACTTGATCGTGAGGAGTTCCTGGAGCGTGTAGGCGGCGCCATAGGCTTCGAGCGCCCACACTTCCATTTCACCGAAGCGCTGGCCACCGAACTGTGCCTTACCACCCAGCGGCTGCTGCGTGATCATGGAGTACGGACCGGTGGAGCGCGCGTGGATCTTGTCGTCCACCAGGTGGTGGAGCTTCAGGATGTACATGTAGCCGACCGAGATCGGATCCGGGAACGGCTCGCCGGAGCGGCCGTCGAACAGGCGGGTCTTGCCCGAGGAGTTGATCAGGCGGTCGCCGTCGCGGGTGACGTTGGTGGAGTCGAGCAGGCCCGTGATTTCTTCTTCACGCGCACCGTCGAAGACCGGCGTGGCGACAGTGGTCTGGCCACTCTCGCGCGGCAGGTTCGGCAGCTGCTTGACCCACTCGGGCTCGCCCTCGATCTTCCAGCCGGTCTTGGCAACCCAGCCGAGGTGCGTTTCGAGCACCTGGCCGACGTTCATACGGCCCGGAACACCCAGCGGGTTCAGGACGATATCAACGGGGGTGCCGTCGGCAAGGAAGGGCATGTCCTCCACGGGGAGGATCTTGGAGATAACACCCTTGTTGCCGTGACGGCCGGCGAGCTTGTCGCCGTCGGTGATCTTGCGCTTGGCGGCGACGTAGACGCGGACCAGCTGGTTGACGCCCGGGGGCAGCTCGTCGTCGTTGTCGCGGTCGAAGACGCGGACACCGATCACGGTGCCGGACTCGCCGTGCGGCACCTTCAGGGAGGTGTCTCGCACTTCGCGGGACTTCTCACCGAAGATGGCGCGCAGCAGGCGCTCTTCCGGGGTCAGCTCGGTCTCGCCCTTGGGGGTGACCTTGCCGACCAGGATGTCGCCGGCTTCAACCTCGGCACCGATGTGGATGATGCCGCGCTCGTCCAGGCCTGCCAGGACTTCCTCGGACACGTTCGGGATGTCACGGGTGATTTCCTCGGCACCAAGCTTGGTGTCGCGGGCATCGATCTCGTGCTCCTCGATGTGGATCGAGGACAGGACGTCCTCGGCCACGATCCGCTGGGACAGGATGATCGCATCCTCGAAGTTGTGGCCTTCCCATGACATGAATGCCACGAGCAGGTTCTTACCGAGGGCGAGCTCGCCCTGGTCCGTTGCCGGGCCGTCGGCGATGATGCCGCCGACTTCCAGGCGCTGGCCTTCGTTCACCAGGACGCGGTGGTTGTAGCAGTTGCCCTGGTTGGAGCGGGCGAACTTGTTGATGCGGTAGTTGGTTTCCGTGCCGTCGTCGTTGAGCATGATGACGAGTTCGGCGGAAACCTCGGTGACCACACCGGCCTTCTTCGCGATGACAACGTCACCGGCGTCGACGGCGGCGGCGCGCTCCATGCCGGTGCCGACGAACGGCGCCTCGGAGCGGACCAGCGGCACAGCCTGGCGCTGCATGTTGGCACCCATGAGTGCACGGTTGGCATCGTCATGTTCGAGGAACGGGATCAGGGCGGTCGCCACGGACACCATCTGGCGCGGGGAGACGTCCATGAACTCGACGTCGGCGGCGGGAACCAGCACGGGCTCGCCTCCACCACCGCGGGCACGGACCAGGACGGTCTCTTCGGCGAAACGCTTGTTCTCGTCGAGCGGGGCGTTGGCCTGTGCGATCAGGACCTCGGCCTCGTCGTCGGCGGTGAGGTACTGGACCTCATCGGAAACGACGCCCTCGGAAACGAGGCGGTACGGGGTCTCGATGAAACCGAACGGGTTGATGCGGCCGTAGGATGCCAGCGAACCGATCAGGCCGATGTTCGGGCCTTCAGGGGTTTCGATCGGGCACATACGTCCGTAGTGGGACGGGTGGACGTCTCGGACTTCCATGCCGGCACGGTCACGGGACAGACCACCCGGGCCAAGCGCGGACAGGCGGCGCTTGTGGGTCAGACCCGAGAGCGGGTTGTTCTGGTCCATGAACTGCGAGAGCTGGGACGTTCCGAAGAACTCCTTGATCGCAGCCACGACGGGGCGGATGTTGATCAGGGTCTGCGGCGTGATGGCCTCGACGTCCTGGGTCGTCATACGCTCGCGGACAACGCGCTCCATACGGGACAGGCCGGTACGGACCTGGTTTTCGATGAGCTCGCCGACGGCGCGGATGCGGCGGTTGCCGAAGTGGTCGATGTCGTCGATCTCGACGCGCAGCTCGTGGTCCTGGCCGTCGCGCTTGCCCGTGAGGGTCTTCTCACCGGCGTGCAGGGCTACCAGGAACTTGATCATGGCAACGATGTCTTCAACGTGCAGCACGGATGCTTCCTTGTCGCCAAGGGAGCGGTCGATGCCAAGCTTGCGGTTGATCTTGTAGCGGCCGACCTTGGCCAGATCGTAGCGCTTGGAGTTGAAGTACAGGTTGTCCAGCAGGGACTGCGCAGCCTCGACGGTGGGCGGCTCGCCCGGTCGCAGCTTCCGGTAGATGTCCAGCAAGGCGTCTTCGCGGGTTTCGGTGGCGTCCTTCTCCAGCGTCGCGCGCATGGAGTCGTACTGGCCGAATTCCTCGAGAATCTGGCCTTCGGTCCAGCCGAGGGCCTTCAGCAGCACGGTGACGGACTGCTTGCGCTTGCGGTCGAGGCGAACGCCGACCTGGTCGCGCTTGTCGATTTCGAGTTCGAACCAGGCGCCGCGGGACGGGATGATCTTCGCGGTGAAGATGTCCTTGTCGCTCGTCTTGTCCGCGGTGCGCTCGAAGTAGGCGCCCGGGGAACGGACCAGCTGGGACACGACGACACGCTCGGTGCCGTTGACGACGAAGGTGCCCTTCTCGGTCATCAGCGGGAAGTCACCCATGAACACGGTCTGCTGCTTGATTTCGCCCGTGTTGTTGTTCATGAATTCGGCCTTGACGTACAGCGGAGCGGAGTACGTAGCGTCCCGGTCCTTGCACTCGGCCATGGTGTACTTCGGGTCAGCGAACTCCGGCTCGGAGAAGCTCAGGGACATGGTGCCCTGGAAGTCCTCGATCGGGGAGATCTCTTCGAAGATGTCAGACAGGCCCGACGTGGTGGCGACACTGAGGTCGCCTTCCTCGACGGCCTTCGCGACGCGTGCCTGCCAGCGTTCGTTTCCGACCAGCCAGTCGAAGCTGTCCGTTTGCAGGGCAAGCAGATTCGGAACGTCAAGCGGTTCGTGAATCTTTGCGAAGGAGAGCCGGCGGGTTGCACCGTCGGTGCTGTCGGCATTGATAGCGGTAGCGTTGTTTACATTAGAGGTGCTCGAGGCGACCAAGAGGGATCCTTCCACAGACCTTCAGGCGTTTTCAGATCTCCCCCGTTATGCACCCTGCGGAGTGACTCCGCAGTGCTACCAGTCCGGTTCCGCTATATGACCCGGGACCCGCGCTGACCATGCTGGTGCACGTTGTAGACGGCACATTGATGGAGCAGCGCTCAGGCTAAGCCCACCGCTATATGAAGGCTGAAGGTAAACAGGGAAGACGCAAATATCTACGATACGGCAAAGCAACCTACTTGTCTACCCCACTTGCGGCGTGATTGCAAGCACGGCCGTCGCCGCCCGGGCGGTCCGGCTGAATGGCTCCGTGATGGGGCTCACGATAACCTTGGAGTACATCGTTAGAGATCGGAAGAGATAACCATGAGCAACTCCGCGGACAACAATGATGTTGTCATCCTCGCCGCCGCCCGCACCCCGCAGGGCCGGCTCAACGGGCAGCTGGCCAGCTTCACCGCCGTCGAACTCGGCGCCCACGCGATCCGGGCGGCACTGGCCGCCAGCGGAGTGAAGCCGGACCAGGTCGACTCGGTCATCATGGGCCAGGTGCTGCAGGCCGGGGCCGGCCAGAACCCGGCCCGGCAGAGCGCCATCGGCGCCGGCATCGGCTGGAACGTTCCGACGGTCACGATCAACAAGGTCTGCCTCTCCGGCCTGACCGCCGTGATCGACGCGGCCCGGATGATCCGCAGCGGCGACGCCACCGTCGTGGTCGCCGGCGGCCAGGAATCCATGAGCCGGGCCCCGCACCTGCTCCCCGGCTCCCGGCAGGGCTGGACCTACGGCTCGGTCCAGGCGCTCGACGCCGCCGCCCACGACGGCCTCACCGACGCCTTCGACGGACAGTCCATGGGCCTGTCCACCGAGAGCAAGAACGTCACACTCGGCATTGACCGGACCTCCCAGGACGAGGTCGCGGCGGCCTCGCACCAGCGCGCCGCCCGCGCCGCCAAGGACGGGGTGTTCGACGGCGAAATCGCGCCGATCAGCGTCAAGCAGCGCAAGGGCGACCCGGTCCAGGTCGGCACCGACGAGGGCGTCCGCCCGGACACCTCCGTCGCCTCCCTGGCCGGGCTGCGCGCGGCCTTCGCCACGGACGGCACCATCACCGCCGGCAACTCCTCCCCCCTCTCCGACGGCGCCGCTGCCCTGGTCCTCACGTCCCGGAAGTTCGCCGAGGAGCACGGCCTGGAGTACCTGGCCGTGGTCGGCAAGCCCGGACAGGTCGCCGGACCGGACAACTCGCTGCACTCCCAGCCCTCCAATGCGATCAAGAACGCGCTGGAGAAGGCCGGCTGGTCCGCCGCGGACCTGGACTTCATTGAGATCAACGAGGCCTTCGGCTCCGTGGCCGTGCAGTCCCTCAAGGACCTGGACTACCCGCTGGAGCAGTGCAACATCCACGGCGGCGCGATCGCACTGGGCCACCCGATCGGCGCCTCCGGGGCACGGCTTGCCCTGCACGCGGCCCACGAGCTGAAGCGGCGCGGTGCCGGCAAGGCCGCCGTGTCGCTCTGCGGCGGCGGCGGCCAGGGCGAGGCCCTGCTGCTGTACCGCGACTGATGACCGACCCGACGGCGGCCGGGCTTGCATCCGGCCAGGAGCGCGGCGGCAGTACCGGCAGGAAGCGGTTCCTCGCCGACGCCGCCGCGCGCGGCCTTGAGGTGGAACTGGTGGAGCGGCTCGCCGCGCACAGCCTGGAAGAAGCCGCCGCGATCCTCGGCATCAGGCCCGGGGACATTGTGAAATCCCTGGTGGTCAAGCACAAGGACGGCAGCTTCCTGTTCGCCCTGGTCCCGGGCGACCGGCAGATCAGCTGGCCCAAGCTCCGCCAGCTGGTCGGCGTCAACAAGCTCTCGCTGCCCGCCGCCGACGTCGCCCTCGCGGCAACCGGCTACGAGCGCGGCACCATCACCCCACTCGGCAGCACCACCGCGTGGCCGGTGTACGCCGACAGCACCATCACCGGCCGGCGGATCTCGATGGGCGCCGGGGAACACGGCTACAGCGCCTTCGTCGACGCCGACGCGCTCACCGCGGCCCTCGGCGCCGTCGTCGCGGACATCACCGACCCGGGGCCGTACGCCTAAGACATCCGGGTTAAAAGCAACGCGGGGTCACTTCAGGCCCATCCGAGGCCAAAGGATGGGCGCGAAGTGACCCCGCGTTGCTGTTTTCGGCCGAAGGGCCGGCCAGGCGTCAGGCGGTGACCGTCAGGGGTGCACCGTTGACCGTGAGCCGCCAGTTGTTCTGGCTGAACACGGCGGCATCGAGGGTGCCGTGCGCCACGACGTAGTCGATGATCCGCTGGCGGATCTCCTGCTGGCTGTTCGAGAGCACCGGTGCCGTCTTCACACCCGGGAAGTTGCCTCCGCCGCTCTGGCGGTAGTTGTTGATCGCCATCGCGAACTCCTTGTCCGCCGGCACGGGCGAACCGCCGTAGCTCAGGTTCATGATCCGGTCCCCCACCGGCCGGGCCAGGTCGATCTCGTAGTTCAGCGGCGCGTCCAGGCCGTAGACGACGTCGTAGTTGTAGTCCGGCGTGCCGTTCGGCGCCAGGGTGGTGGCGGCGTTCGTGACGTCCTGCGCCCGGGCCGAGGTGGTGGCCACCGGCTTGAAGTACTGCGCCGACCACTCGAGGTAGGCCTTGACCTGGGCGCCGGTGACCTTGATGGACAGGAGTGTGTTGTCGAAGATGTACAGCCCGGCCACGTCGCGGATGGTCAGCGGGCCGGCCTTGACGTCCACCGAGCGCGAGAACGCCGCCGCGATGGAGAGCACCGGGAGCCCGGCGGCGGGGCCGTTGGCCAGTTCCGCCTTGATGGTGCTGGCCTGCACGTAGTTGATCGCGTCGATCGCGGCCGAGTCTCCCCAGCAGGCAGTCTCCGTGGTCAGCGGCGCGGTGGAGGTGCCGATCACCTGATTCACGTACTTCACCGTCGCCTCGTGGCCGGCCTGCACGGCGCTGACGACGGCGGGGTCCGGATCGGCGGTGTTGGCGTTCAGGAGGTGCGAGTGCGCCGAGGTGACGGCCCACCCGTCCTCGCCCTTGGTCAGCTGCAGGTCGATGACGGCGACGCGCATGCCCCACTTCAGCGGTTCGGTCAGGAGCACCTGCCGGCCGGTTTCCTTGTTGGCGACAAACCGCTCCGGAATCTCCAGGTGTGCGTGTCCGACCAGGATCGCGTCGATCCCCGGGACTTCCTCGGCGAGCTGGGTGGAGGCGTTTTCGGCGAACGGCAGCGCGTCGCCGTAGGAGGAGCCCGGCGTCGCGCCCGAGTGGCTGGAGACGATGATAACGTCGGCTCCGGCAGCCTTCATCTGCGGGATGACCGTCTTGGCCTCCTCAACAATGCCGTTGAAGTCGAGCTTGCCCTGGACGTTGTCGCGGTCCCAGAGGGCGCAGCCGGGGGTCACGAAACCGACGAGACCGACGGTCACCCAGCCGTTCTCGGTCCTGACCCGCTTCAGGACGTACGGGGTGAAGGCGCGCTGGCCGGTGACGGCATCGTGCACGTTGGCGCCGAGCAGCGGGAAGTCCAGCTGCTTCTCCCAGGTCCGCAGCATCGGGATACCGTAGTTGAATTCGTGGTTGCCGAGCCCGACGGCGTCGTAGCCGACGGCGTTCATGGCCAGCGCCATGGGGTGCTTGACGGTGTCGGAGATCGGGTTGACCTTGGCGAAGTAGTAGGCCAGCGGCGTGCCCTGGATGGTGTCGCCGGAGTCAATGGTGAGCGTGTTGGCGGCGCCGCGCTCGGCCCGGACGGCCTTGATCAGGCTGGACGCCTGCGCGATGCCGATCTTGTTTCCGGCTTTATCCGAGTAGGGGACGTCCTTGAAGTAGTCCCAGTTGAAGACATTGTTGTGCAGGTCGGTGGTGCCGAGCACGGTCAGGTTGAACTGCTTCTTCGCGTTGCCGGGTGCGGCCTGGGCGGCGGGGGCGCCCGAGAGCGCTGCGGCGGCGGCGCTGCCGCCGACGAAGGCCGCGGCGAGCATGGCGCGGCGGGAGAACGACGGGTTCGGATCGGTCATTGTGTGAGCTCCTGAAGGGTTGGCGGCCGGTCGGCACAATGCCAAAGTCTAGAGGTCCCGCCCCGTCCTGAAAAGGAGAGCCGGCAATCGTTTACCGAAGGTTCACATGGCTGCGACGGCCCCGGAACGCAGGAAACCCCGCCCACCGGAGTGGACGGGGTTTCCCGGAGCTGGAAGGCCGGAAGCCTCCCGGAGCTGCGAGTGTTACTTGAGGGTAACGGTGGCGCCGGCAGCCTCGAGCTGCTCCTTGGCCTTCTCGGCAGCTTCCTTGGTGGCGCCTTCGAGGACTGCCTTCGGTGCGCTGTCAACCAGGTCCTTGGCTTCCTTGAGGCCGAGGGAGGTGATGGCGCGAACTTCCTTGATCACTGCGATCTTCTTGTCGCCAGCGGCTTCGAGGACGACGTCGAAGTCGGTCTTCTCTTCGGCCTCTTCAGCAGCTCCGCCACCGGCGGGGCCGGCAACGGCAACAGCAGCTGCGGTAACTTCGAAGGTCTCTTCGAAGAGCTTGACGAACTCGGAGAGCTCGATGATGGTCAGTTCCTTGAAAGCTTCAATGAGCTCTTCGTTGCTGAGCTTCGCCATGGTGTGGCGTCCTTCCTATAGGTGGTGCTTGGCGGCCGGAGCCGTTGCCCTCGCACCGGAGTCTGGTTTGAAAGAGAGAGTTAGTTCTCTTCGGTGGCTGCGGCTTCGGCCGGAGCTTCGGTCTCTGCTGCTTCTGCGGCCGGGGCTTCTTCAGCGGCGGGCGCTTCGGCAGCTGCCGGTGCACCGTTCTCTTCTTCAAGCTTGAGGCGCAGGGCGTCGATGATGCGTGCAGCAGCGGCAGCAGGAGCCTTGAGGATGCCTGCAACCTTGGCGAGCTGCAGCTCGCGGGACTCGAGTGCTGCCAGGGCAGCAACTTCGCTGGCGTTCAGTGCCTTGCCCTCGAAGTAACCGGTCTTGATAACCAGCTGCTTGTTGGCCTTGGCAAAATCCGTCAGGCTCTTGGCAGCTGCAACTGCGTCACCCTTGATGAACGCGATTGCAGTGGGGCCGGCAAGCTGGCCGTCGAATGCTTCGACACCGGCTTCCTTGGCTGCAATGGCGGTCAGGGTGTTCTTGACGACCGCGAACTTGGTGTCCTGGCCGAGAGAAACACGCAGCTGCTTGAGCTGTGCAACGGTGAGCCCACGGTATTCGGTCAGGACAGCGGCGTTCGATTCCTTGAAATCGTTAGTGATCTCAGCTACTGCTGAAACCTTGGTAGGCGTTGCCATAACCCTCCTTCCGGGGATAGTGCCGGTGTGTCCGGGTCCCCGCTCGGATGAGCTAAAAACTAAAAACGCCCCGCGCAGATGCACGGGGCTTGGCTCAACGCGGACGTGCCGCGGAGCTTTGCTTCGTTCACCTGCGCCGGCCGCCCTATGTTCAGGGTCCTTCGTCCGGAGATCCACTGGCTCTCCCGGCGCGGCTGCAGAAGTGAGCCTTGCTTGGGAGAGTGGATTTCCAACAACCGACGGTCTTTGGTCCTCCCAGCTTACGGGAAGAGGCCCGTGCGCTCCAAATCGGCTCAGCTGATGCTGGGGCCAAGGTCCGGCAGCTCCTTTTGCCAGATGCCCGTCACCCCGGCGGTGGTGAAGCCGAGCTGCTTGTTCACGGTAAGCAGGTAGCGGTTTTCCGGGGCGTTCCAGGTGTAGAGCACCCGCGCGTCCGGGAACTGTTCGGTGAGCCTTTCCATGTTGGCCACCTTGATCAGCAGCCCCAGCTTGTTGCCGCGGTGCTCGCCCAGGACAACGGTGTCGTCCTGGAAAACGACGTCGGGGCGCAGCGCCAGGACACTGATGGTGGTCAGCCCCACCAGGGCCCCGCTGGCGATATGTTCGACGGCGGTGACCACCGTCCGGCGGCCTTGCGCGATGGCGACGTCTTCCGCCTCGCGGAGGATACCGCCGTCGAACACCAGATCCGCGTCGTCGGCGCCGGGGATTCCGTCCTCGCCGGCCCGGTTTTCCAGTGCCGCGACGGCCTCGAGCCACTGCTCGGGGCAGCGGTCCGTCCAATGGTGCAGCCGGTACCGCCCGGCGTTGGCTTCCTCCGCCTCGGCCTGCAGGTCGGCGACGAGCTTGCTGTCCAGCGGCAGGGCGCAGGAGCTGAACTGTTCGATGTGCTGGAGGGTGTAGCCGGTGTGCTGCGCGAACTCCACCTCCCGACTGTTCAGCGGAACGAAGCCGAGGCCGGAGCCGGGGATCAGCTGCCCGGCCCTGCTGTCCGCCAGCGTCGCGCCGGGATGGTTCGTGTCGATCAGGATGGTGCGCCGGCCCTCGTCCCGGGCGAAGCGCTCCGCCGCCTCCAGCAGCCGCCGGCCGACGCCGCGGCCCTGGAACTCCGGCAGGATGTCGAGGGTGAATTCGGCGAGGTCCAGGTGGTCCGAGAGTGGCAGCGCAATGTCCACGGTCCCGACGATTACGCCGTCGACCCGGGCCACCAGGATCACCTGCCGCTCATACGGGTCCGACATTTCCAGCAGCTTCTCGAGCGGGGCGTAGGCGAGGTCATCGCTCCCCCACGTCTGCATCCGGACCTTGCGCCCCACTTCGACGGCGGCAAGGAAGTCTGCCGCATCCGGTCCGTCCAGCGAATCCGGAACCCAGAGCTGCTCGACCTGTACCTCGTTTGCCATAGCGGGCATCTTCCCAGCCATTCTGCCGCCCAGTGCCCCGCTTGCGCCGGGCTTTCAAGCGTCAGCATATGCCCGTTCGGGCCCGCATTCCATGGCCCGGCAGGGTCAGTTTTCCGCCGTCCCCGGCCACCAGGCGGAGCCTAGTCGGCAGCGGCGGAACCTCCCGCGTTGACGGTCTTCTGCCACTCCCCGTCCCAGCCGGCCGGCCGGAATCCGAGCGCGACGTTGATGGCCAGCATGTGGTCGTTTTCGGCAGCGTTGAACGTGGTGACACGCCGGACGTCCGGGTAGTCCGCGAGGCGCCGGAGGTTGGCGATCTTGACGAGCATCCCCAAGCGGTGACCGCGGTGGGGTGCGACCACGAGGGTGTCATCCTGCTCCGCCAGCCAGGGTTTGCCGGGCGCCAGTTCAAGCACCGAGTAGGCAGCCAGCTCGCCGCTGTCCAGGTGCCGCGCCGCCGTCACGAGCGAGGTGTTGCCGGCCCGCTTCCAGGTGTCCTCGACATGGCGGACGCGGGCGGTGTCCCAGATTTCCTCTTCATAGCTGAGGCCCCCGGTCGGCGCATCGGTGCTCATCCGCGACATCAGGACCGCGAGTTGCGCCACGTGCTCGTCCGGGCAGTGGTCCGTCCAGCTCAGCAGTTCGTAGCCTGCTGCCTTGGCCCGCGCATCCCGCTCCAAACGGTCCAGTCCCGGGGCTGAGCCGGCGACGTCCAGGCTGCTGTACCGCTCGACCTGTTCCAGCCGGTAGCCCGCCGCCGTGGCGAAGCGGACACCGCGCGCCGTCGCCGGCAGCGCACCGGTGCCGGTCAGCGGTGCGAGCACGCCCGGGCCGTCGGCGTCGAAGTCCGCCGGGTGCTCCGAGTAGCTCTT
Source organism: Arthrobacter sp. SlRoot2-15 (assembly GCF_059739345.1). Classification (NCBI taxonomy): domain Bacteria; kingdom Bacillati; phylum Actinomycetota; class Actinomycetes; order Micrococcales; family Micrococcaceae; genus Arthrobacter; species Arthrobacter sp. SlRoot2-15. The sequence goes on along the minus strand of NZ_AP046058.1, from coordinate 2,617,902 downwards.
CAGGACGGTGCGGCCCTCGGCGGCTGCCAGCGCTTCAGCGTGTTCGAGCAGCGCACGGCCGATTCCGCGGCCGGCGCAGGCCTTCAGCACGGCGACCTGCAGGAGTGCGCTGCCCAGGTTCTCCTGCAGCCCGAAGCGGACCCAGGACTTCGCCACCATCCGCCCGTCGAGGCGCACGAAGAAGATCCGCGTCCGGGTGTAGACGTTGTCCTGCCAAAAACGCAGCCGCGCCCGGTCCGCCGTCGCGCGGTCCATGCTGCCCCATATCTCCTGGGTGATGGCGTCGCAGAGCCGGCCGAACTCGAGGAACTCGGCGGCGTCGGGCGCGTCAAGGGACTCGGGCAGGGAAAGGGGCTCGATGCGGTACGTCGCGGCAGTCACCGGCACAGCCTAGCCGCCGCCCGGAACGCAGAAAAGACCGCCCCGCTGACGCGGGACGGTCTTTTCGCTGCCTGTTCAGGCTAAGCCGGAGGCTTAGGCCTCGGTCAGGACCTTGGTGACGGCGGGGTCAACCGAGATACCCGGGCCGAACGTCGTGGCGACGGTGGCCTTCTGGATGTAGCGGCCCTTGGAAGCGGACGGCTTGAGGCGGAGAACCTCTTCCAGGGCAGCGGCGTAGTTCTCGGCCAGCTTGACGGCGTCGAAGGAAACCTTGCCGATGATGAAGTGCAGGTTCGAGTGCTTGTCGACGCGGAAGTCGATCTTGCCGCCCTTGATGTCGTTGACGGCCTTGGCGACGTCAGCGGTCACGGTGCCGGTCTTCGGGTTCGGCATCAGGTTGCGCGGGCCGAGGACCTTACCGAGGCGGCCAACCTTGCCCATGAGGTCAGGGGTGGCGACGGCGGCGTCGAAGTCGGTCCAGCCGCCGGCGATCTTCTCGATCAGGTCGTCGGAACCAACGAAGTCGGCGCCGGCCGCGATGGCGGCTTCAGCCTTGTCACCGGTGGCGAAGACCAGGACGCGGGCGACCTTACCGGTGCCGTGCGGCAGGTTGACGGTGCCGCGGACCATCTGGTCGGCCTTGCGGGGGTCGACGCCGAGGCGGAACGCGACCTCAACGGTGGCGTCGAACTTGGACGGGTTGGTGTCCTTGGCGAGGGTCACTGCCTCGAACGGCGCGTAGAACTTCTCCGCGTCGATCTTGGCGGCGGCTGCCTCATATGCTTTGCTGCGCTTTGCCATGCTGCTTATTCTCCTTGTGCAGTTGTGGTCTGCGGACCGCGCTGGGCCCTGCCACAGTCGGGATCCCGGTGGTGTATCCGGTTCCCGCTCTTCTATGTTTAGGTGGTGCCGGTCGCCCGGCGGTGCTGACGGCGTCGTGATCGGTTCCCCGAACCCGGCGCATCAGCGGTGGGGGAATTAACCCTCGACGGTGATACCCATGGAACGGGCGGTGCCGGCGATGATCTTCGCGGCGCCTTCCAGGCTGGTGGCGTTGAGGTCTTCCATCTTGGTGGTGGCGATCTCGTTGACCTGGGCCTGGGTCAGCTTGGCAACCTTGACGGTGTGCGGGGTAGCCGAACCCTTGGCGACGCCTGCAGCCTTCTTGATGAGCTCTGCAGCCGGCGGGGTCTTGGTGATGAACGTGAACGAGCGGTCCTCGTAGACCGTGATTTCAACCGGAATGACGTTGCCGCGCTGGGCTTCCGTCGCAGCGTTGTACGCCTTGCAGAATTCCATGATGTTGACACCGTGCTGGCCAAGCGCAGGACCGATCGGCGGGGCCGGGTTGGCGGCACCTGCCTGGATCTGCAGCTTGATGAGGCCGGTGACCTTCTTCTTGGGAGCCAATGTAGGGTCCTTCTCTCAATTACGTCCTGGGACACAGGAGCGTGCCTCAGGTTGGTGGCCGCCATGGCGAGGCGGCCGGCCGCTCCGGGGCTGCTAAGCGGGCAGTCCGGGGCGAATTCTGTTGGTATTGCTAGATCTTGCTGACCTGGTTGAACGCCAGGGTAACCGGGGTCTCGCGCTCGAAGATGGAGACCAGCACCACCAGGGTCTGCGAATCGACCTTGATCTCGGAGATCGTGGCGGGCAGGGTCTCGAAGGGGCCCTCCTTGACGATGACCGACTCGCCGACCTCAAAGTCGACGTCGACGGCGGCGGCAGCGTGCTTGACCGGCTTGCCCTTCTCGGCCTGCTCTTCTTCGAAGACCGGGGCGAGCATGGAGAAGACCTCGTCGAGGCGCAGCGGCACGGGGTTGTGGGCGTTGCCCACGAAGCCGGTGACGCCGGGGGTGTGGCGGACGGCGCCCCAGGAGGCGTCCGTCAGGTCCATGCGGACCAGGACGTAACCGGGGATGCGGACGCGGTTGATGACCTTGCGCTGAGCGTTCTTGATCTCAACGACTTCTTCCATCGGAACCTGGATTTCGAAGATGTAATCTTCCATGTCCAGGGTCTGGATGCGGGTCTCAAGGTTGGCCTTGACGCGGTTTTCGTAGCCGGCGTAGGAGTGGATGACGTACCAGTCACCTTCCTGGCGGCGCAGCTTGGCCTTGAACTCCTCGGCGGGGTCGACGTCGGCAGCGGCGGCGGCCACCGCAAGGGCGTCGCCTTCCTCGCCGGAGTCGGTGCCCTCGGCAGCTACGGCCTCGTCGGCAGATTCGTCAGCGGCGTCGGATGCGGGCGCAGCAGACTCAGCCTCGGACTCTTCCGTGGTTTCCACCGCGGCGTCCTGGCTCTTATCCAGCTCAGTCTCGTTTACCTCGAGCTCCTGCTCAGACACTTGGTCTCCTGCTTCCTCATTGCCTAACATGCCTATTTAAATGGCTCAATTCCGCACACCCCGCGGAAGCTCCGGTTTCCCGGAGGTCCACGCAGTCTGCGGACCGGTCGCCTTAGCGGTCCGTGGCGCCTGTTCCGCCGAAGACCCAGCTCACTCCGGTCCCGAAGGCCAGGTCCAGCAGGGTGACGATCACCATCATGATGACCACGAACACCAGCACCACGAGCGTGTAGTTGATCAGTTCCTTGCGGGTGGGTGCAACGACTTTCTTCAGTTCGCCGATGACCTGGCGGACGAAGAGTGCAATCCGAGCGAAGAAGCCTGCCTTGGGGGCATTCTTGGCGGGGCGGCCTTGGGAGCTGCTGGCAGCTGTTTCGGTCACCTGATCCTCACTCATCCTCGCGATGTCGGATACCCGGCTCTGGACTGAACCATGGTTGCTGCGCTGGTTCCGGTAAACCCCGGAACAGCTTGCGCAGGGCAGACAGGACTCGAACCTGCAACCTGCGGTTTTGGAGACCGCTGCGCTACCAATTGCGCCACTACCCTATGGATCGAAAACCGGTCAGACTGCGCTGTTTCCGCAGGCTTCCCTGAGGCGCACGCCATCATCGTGTTTTCAACACCGGAGAACCAGTCTACGCAACAACTGCGTCCACGTCGAACCGGCCCCGTCCGGACCCTTGGCTGCCTGCGGAAATGGCCGACTGTGAGGTCTCATTCCCGCGGTGGGTCACATTCATACCCGGCACCCCGGAGGATCCGCTGAACAGCATAGAGTAGATTTCGTCGAATCCCACATCCAGCCCCGAGCTGAACGCGAAGAACGGACCCGCAATGCCTGCCGCCCGCATTTCCCAGCGCATTTCCGCCATAGCCGAATCCGCCACCCTGGCTGTCGATGCCAAGGCGAAGGCGTTGAAGGCGGCCGGCCGGCCTGTGATCGGCTTCGGCGCCGGCGAACCGGACTTCCCGACCCCCGGCTACATCGTCGAGGCAGCCATCGCAGCCGCAGGGCAGCCGAAATACCACCGCTACTCCCCTGCCGGCGGGCTGCCCGAGCTGAAGCAGGCCATCGCGGACAAGACGTTCCGGGACTCCGGCTACAAGGCCGAGGCCGCCCAGGTGCTGGTCACCAACGGCGGCAAGCAAGCCGTTTACAACACGTTTGCCACCCTGCTGGATCCGGGCGACGAGGTGATCGTCCCGTCGCCGTTCTGGACCACCTACCCGGAGGCGATCCGGCTGGCCGGAGGCGTTCCGGTAGAGGTCTTCGCGGGCCCCGAACAGGGTTACCTGGTCACCGTGGAGCAGCTCGAAGCGGCCCTCACGGACCGCACCAAGATCCTGCTCTTCGTGTCCCCCTCCAACCCCACCGGAGCCGTGTACTCCCCGGAGCAGGTCCGGGAAATCGGCCAGTGGGCCGCCTCGAAGGGCCTCTGGGTGGTCACGGATGAGATCTACGAACACCTGACCTACGACGGCGTGCCTTTCACCTCGATCGCCACGGCCGCCCCGGAACTCGGCGACAAGGTGGTCATCCTCAACGGCGTCGCCAAGACCTACGCCATGACCGGCTGGCGGGTAGGCTGGATGATCGGCCCGGCCGACGTCATCAAGGCCGCCACCAACCTGCAGTCGCATGCCACGTCCAACGTTTCAAACATCATGCAGGTCGCGGCCCTCGCGGCCGTGTCCGGTCCGCTGACCGCGGTGGACGAGATGAAGGTGGCCTTCGACCGCCGTCGGAAGGCCATCGTGGCCGGGCTCAACGCGATCGAGGGCGTGGACTGCCCCACCCCCAAGGGGGCGTTCTACGTGTACGCGGACGTCCGGGCGCTGCTGGGCAAGGAATTCCCCTCCGCGAACGGCCCGGTGCGGCCCTCGACGTCGGCCGAACTCGCCGCGCTGATCCTCGATGAGGTGGAGGTCGCCGTCGTTCCCGGCGAGGCCTTCGGCCCCTCCGGCTACCTGCGGCTGTCCTACGCCCTGGGCGACGAGGACCTGGCCACCGGCGTCGGCCGCCTCCAGGACTTCCTCGGCAAGGCGAAATAACGATCCCTCCGATCCTGCAGCAACAAAACGGACGCTCCCGCAGGTCCTGCACGATTACCACGAACGCTCCCGCACTCACTGCGGGGGCGTTCGTCGTAAGACGCCCGGAACTGAGGGAGCGTCCGCCGAAAGGCCGCCGGAACTGAGGGAGCGTCCGTCGGAAGGCCGCCGGAACTGCGGGAGCGTCGGGGGGCTAGCCGCCGGAACTGCGGGAGCGTCGGGGGGCTGGGGTCAGAGGAGGCGGCGTTCCGCGGCCCAGCGGGTCAGCTCGTGACGGCTGGAGAGCTGGAGCTTTCGCAGCACCGCGGAAACGTGGGTCTCGACCGTCTTGATCGAGATGAAGAGTTCCTTGGCGACTTCCTTGTAGCTGTAGCCGCGGGCGATCAGCCGCATCACTTCGAGTTCGCGGGCGGACAGCCGGTCGAGCTCGTTGTCGGCGATGTCCGCGGGGGCGGTGCCGAAGGCATCCAGGACAAAACCGGCCAGCCGGGGTGAAAAGACGGCGTCGCCGCCGGCCACGCGGCGCACCGCGTCGCTGATCTCGGCCCCCGAGATGGTCTTGGTGACGTAGCCCCGCGCGCCGGCCCGGATCACGGAGACCACATCCTCTGCGGCATCCGACACGCTCAGCGCCAGGAACCGGGTGCTGCCCAGCAGCGCCGCGGAACCGGCCAGCACGTCGCGACCGCCGCCGCCGAGTCCGCCGGGGAGATGGACGTCCAGCAGGACGACGTCGGGCCGTGTTGCGGCAATCACGGCGACGGCTTCCTCCACGGTCCCGGCCTCGCCGACGACGACGACGCCGGGGTCGAGGTCGGCCTTCAGCCCGGACCTGAAGATGGCGTGGTCATCGACGATGACCACGCGCGTGGCGCCGGGCGGGTTCGCTGCCCCGCTGCCTGCCACTGACTGGTTGCTCACTGCGTGGTGTCCTCTCCGTTGGTTGCGGCGGCCCCGTTGGTTCCGGCCGTGCCGTTGGTTCCCGCAGCGGCCGCGAGCGGCAGCCGGAGCCGGACCTCGGTGCCGTCGGGGCTGCTGGCGATGGTTGCGGTGCCGCCGTGGCGCCGCATCCGCCCGATCATGGATTCGCGCACGCCCAGGCGGTCGGCCGGGATGGACCCCGGATCGAACCCCGGGCCCCGGTCCTTGACGAACACCTCGGCGGCGTCGTCGGTGACCTCAAGGTAGACCGAGACGGCGCCGCCGCCGTGGCGGGCCGCGTTCAGCATGGCTTCGCGTGCCGCCTGGACCATGGCCTCCAGGCGTTCGGTGAGGGCGCAGTCGCCCACCGTGACGACGTCGACGGCGTGCCCAAGCGAGTCTTCCACCTCCGCGGCGGCGGCCTGGAGCGCGTCGGAGAGCTGGCCCGCTTCGCGTCCCGGGTCCCGGTAGAGCCAGCCCCGCAGTTCCCGCTCCTGCGCGCGGGCCAGGCGGACGACGTCGTGCTCGCTGCCGGCCCGCCGCTGGATCAGCGCCAGGGTCTGGAGCACCGAATCGTGCAGGTGGGCGGCGATCTCGGCCCGTTCGGTGGCCCGCACCCGGCCGGCGCGCTCGGCCTCCAGATCCCGCCAGAACTTCAGCCCCCAAGGCAGCAGCACCAGTGCCACGCCGCCGAGGACGGCGACGGACGCCAGCAGCGCCAGCCAGGTCTGCTCCCAGGACCCGGAACCGGAGACCATCAGCAGCACGCCGGCCACGACCAGGCCGAGCCCGGCCGCGAGCCTGGCCCAGCCGCCGGCCTGATCGGCCTTGGTCTTGTCCACAATGCCCGCGCGCCGGGTCTCATCGAGCTGCATCCACGCAATCGCGGCGCCGCCCAGAATCGCGGCCACCGGGATCAGGGTGCCCAGTGGGACGTCCAGGCCAAAGAGCCGCGCGATCAGGATGCCGGCCGCCAGCAGAAGCCCCGCGCCGAGCAGGATCTCCTTGCCGTACGGCATGCCCGGCAGCCGGCTCCGCCAGGATCCGGCCGGCACGCCGGCGGGCCCGCCGGGCCGGGAGATGGACGGAAGGCCGTCCCCGGCGTGGTCACTCACAGCCGGGGCGATCGGCGACGCCGGCCGCCGCGCGGTGCGCTTGGCGCTCTCGTCCGCGGTGGGCACCATAATCCAGAGCCAGGCATAAAACGCGACGCCGGCACCGCCCGCGAGCGCCGCCACCACCATGCCGATCCGGACCATCTGCACCGGCCAGCCCAGGTGGTGGGCGAGGCCCGCGCAGACACCGGCAATCATGCGGTCACTGCTGCGCGCCAGGGGCGGGCGGGAAACGGCTGTTGTCATGCCTCAATCCAAACACGGACCGGGGTTTCCCGGAGCCGTTTTCGGGCCGAACCGGGGGCCGCTCAGGGACGGTTCAGGGTGTTCCCCAGTAGAGCGGAGACCCCCGCGGGCAGGAGGATCGAAGTATGAACCCGCACACTCCGCACCCAGATGAAGACCCGAGCGTCCCGGGCCGTCCGGACACCACCCCGGACGGCACCCCGGACGCCCGTTCCGGCGGTTCCGACGGGAACCGTGCACCCGCCGGCGAGCCCGCCCAGGAAGCGCCTCCCCTGTACCCGCCAGGCGGCCCCTACCCCTCCTCCGCCGGCACCACCCCGCCGCGCTATCCCGGCACCCCGGGTCCCGGCGCGCAGCCGCAGAACTTCTTCGACTGGATCCGCGGGCACGGCATCTACCGGGGCCGCGAGCGCTGGATCGGCGGTGTCGCCAGCGGCATCGCGCAGCGGCTCGGCGTCGACCCGTTGATTGTGCGCGGCATCCTGATCGTCCTGACAGTCTTCGCCGGCGTCGGCGTCCTGCTTTACGGGCTGGCGTGGGCGTTCCTCCCCGAGCCCGACGGGCGGATCCACGTCCAGGAAGCGGCGGCGGGCCGCTGGAGCTCGGGCATGACCGGAGCCCTGGTCACGACCATCATCGGCTTCCCCAGCCTGGGCAGCGGCGCCTGGGGCTGGGACCGCCATGGTTTCGGCGCTTTCGTCTGGACGGTGTTCTGGGTGGGCGGCGCCATCTATGTCATCTACTACCTGACCCAGCGCAACAAGGCCCGCGGTGCTGCGGCCCACGGCGCCTCCGCCTTCGGCCCGGCCGGGCACGCCCCCGGTTTCCCGGACCGGGCCGCCCCCGCCACAACTGTCCCGGGGTCCGTCCCGGACACCACCCTGAGCAACCAGACCCTGCCGCTGGAGGGCGTCCCGGCCCACGGCTGGCAGGAGCACTCCGGCGCCGGCCCGGCCGCCGCTCCGCCTCCGGGCCCCACCCCGCCCTACGGCGGCGGTTACGGCGGAGGGTATGGCGGCTACGGTCCGGTGCCGCCCCCCGCGCCCGCGCCGAAGACCCGCAACCTGGGTCCGGGCGCCCCCGCCGTGGCCGTCACCACCGGCTTGGCCCTGCTGGTCGGCGGCGGCATCAAGGCGCTCGACGCCGTGCACGCGATCAACCTGGGAACCACGGGCAACGCCGTGGTGTGGGCCAGCGGCGCGGCGGTGCTGGGCCTCGGCATCCTTGTCTCCGGACTCCGCGGCCGGACGGCCGGCATCCTGGGCTTCTTCGCCGTCGTCGCCCTGATCATCGGCGGGATCTTCAACCTGGTGCCCAACGCCGACCGGGCCCGTTTCCAGAACGTCGACTGGCGCCCGGTGAGCATCGAGCAGGCCGCGGACGGCTTTGACATCACGGGCGGGACCGGCACGGTGGACCTGACCAAGCTGAACCTGAACCCGCCGCTGGGATCCGACGTCGTGGTCCGGCTGGATGCCACGGCGAGCAACGTCACGGTGGCCATCCCCGCCACCGTCCCAGTCCAGGTGCAGACCGACCTGACCATGGGCAACCTCAACGACGGCCGCGGCAACCACGGCGGCATGACCACCCAGCAAAGCGACTACAACACGGACAAGACCGGCGGCCGCCTGATCGTCAAGATTTCCGGGACACTGAGCAACATCACCGTGAAGGAAGGGAACTGACATGAGCAGCTATGACCCGGCAACAGATGCGCCGGAAACGCCGGCGGACCCCTCAATGCCCGGCAGCCAGCGGGCCCGCGTCGGCACGGTGGTCTGGGGGCTGATCGTGCTGGCCCTGGCCGCGCTGATCATCATCTCCCGGCTCGGCATCGTCACCCTGAACGGGACCTACGTCCTGATCGGCCTGATGATCGGCGCCGGCGCCGCGCTGGTAATCGGCGGGCTGCTGTCCGCCCGCGGACGTGACAAAGAAACCACAACAGGGAAGTCTTGAACCATGGATAAGTTCTTCAGCATCGTCCGGGGCCTTGGCCTGAAACGCGGTCCGCAGCGCTGGCTGGGCGGCGTCTGCGGCGGGATCGCCGCCAAACTGAACGTCGACGTCGCGTTCGTCCGCATCGCGTTCCTGCTTTTCGCCCTCCTCCCGGGCCCGGCCTTCGTGTTCTACCTGGCGGCCTGGTTGGTCCTGCCGGACCAGCGGAACGCGATCGTCCTCGAATCCTTCCTCGAGCGGCGCGCGGGCCAGCCCTAACGGGTCTCCAGCCGGGCCGGGTCCGCGGGGACCCGCGGCGGCCAGATCCAGTCCCACCACCCAGTGCCCCTGCCGACGCCGGCGGGGGCACTTTGTGCGTTGGTCACGGTTTGTGTCCTGCCCCACATGCGCCAGTAGACTTCTAGGTGAGCTCAGCGTGGCGCTCTGCCTGTATCCCTTCGAACCAGGATTTGAGCCGAGACATGAAAATTGGAATCCTCACCAGCGGCGGAGACTGCCCCGGACTGAACGCCGTCATCCGCGGCGCCGTCCTGAAGGGCATCGCCGTGCACGGCCACGAATTCGTGGGATTCCTGGACGGCTGGCGCGGCGTGGTCGAGGGCGACATCATCGACATCCCCCGCGCACTGGTCCGCGGCATCGCCAAGCAGGGCGGCACCATCCTCGGCACCTCCCGGACCAACCCGTTCGAGAACAACGGCGGCCCGGAGGTCATCAAGGCCAACATGGAACGGCTGGGCATTGACGCCATCATCGCCATCGGCGGCGAGGGAACCCTCGCCGCCGCGAAGCGCCTGACCGACGCCGGCCTGAAGATCGTCGGCGTGCCCAAGACCGTGGACAACGACCTCGACGCCACCGACTACACCTTCGGGTTCGATACCGCCGTCGAAATCGCCACCGAAGCGATCGACCGGCTCCGCACCACCGGGGAATCCCACCACCGGACCATGATCGCGGAGGTGATGGGCCGCCACGTCGGCTGGATCGCCCTGCACGCCGGCATGGCCTCCGGCGCCCACGCCATCCTGATCCCCGAGCAGAAGGCCTCGATGGAGCAGATCACCGAATGGGTCGTCTCCGCCCGCGACCGCGGCCGCGCCCCGCTGGTGGTCGTCGCGGAGGGCTTCGTCCCGGAGGGCCAGGAGTCCCCGCACTCCGAGCGCGGGCTGGACACCTTCGGCCGGCCCCGCCTTGGCGGCATCGCCGAACTGCTGGCCCCCGAACTGGAGGCCCGCACGGGCATCGAGACCCGGGCCACCGTGCTGGGACACATCCAGCGCGGCGGCGTCCCCACGGCGTTCGACCGCGTGCTCGCGACACGCCTGGGCATGGCCGCGATCGACTCGGTGGTCGAGCAGCGCTGGGGCACCATGGTGTCCCTGCATGGCACCGACATTGTCCACGTGGGCTTCGACGCCGCCCTGGGCAACCTCAAGAGCGTGCCGAAGAACCGCTACGAGGAAGCCGCGGTCCTCTTCGGCTGAGGCTTCCGGGCGGCTGCTGGGTAGGGTTGGGTCATGACTCTTGCGCCCGGCTCCGCCGAAATCATCCAGCTCGCCTGGGACCGCAGGCTGGGATTCGACGACGGCGCCTTCGCCGGTGCCGCGGGACGCCGCCTCACCCTGGCCAACGACGCGGCGCGGTCGCTGCACTTCGTCCGCCTGTTCGGCAGCTCCGCCCTGGTGGGGCCGCAATGGGCCCTCGACGCCGCCGGCGGCTACACGGACGAGGAACTGGCCCAGCACGTCACGCTGCTGACCATTACCCGCGGACACGGCGGCCACGGGCTGGGCGCCGCCGCGCTGTTCTTCGCCGACGACCTGCCGCTGCAGCAGCCCTCCGAGGAGCTGACCGTCTCGCACGGGAACCCGGAAGCGATCGAACTCGAAGGGCTGTGCCCGCCGGACGACGTCAACGAGGTGGGCCTGGCGGACCTGGAGCACCGCTTCACCATCATGCACCTGGAGGACGGCCGCCGGACGCCCGTTGCCTGCGGCGCCTACACCGAGTGGGAAGGCATCCTGGCGCAGCTCGGGGTACTCGTGGCCCCCGAGTGGCGGCGCCGCGGCGTCGGCACGCTCGCCGGCTCCATCGCCGCCCACGAGGCCCTGGCCTCCGGCCTGACCCTGCAATGGCGCGCCGACGTCAGCAACAAGGGCTCACTCGCCCTGGCCCGGAGGCTCGGCTTCACCGCCGGCGGCATCCAGACCAGCGTGCTCCTGGGCTAGCCGCGCGTTTGGAGAGGTACCGCCCGGCACTGCCTGCCCTAGCCCCGCCGGGCCTCGGTCCCCTCCGCCACGGTGTGCCCGCTGCCGGAGGCCGGCACCGTGCCGGGGGTACCCCAGCCCTGGTGCGGCTGGGGCTTGGCGAAGAACAGTGCCACGGCCGCGCCGAGCAGGATCACGGCAGCGGGCAGCAGGATCGACTGGCCCATCGCCGTCGAGAACCCCGCGTGCAGCGCCTCGGGAAGTTGGCCGCCGAACGCCATCGGCCTCGACTCCCCCGAGGCGCCGGGCGCCGCCGGAAGTTCGGCCGCGAGCCGAGCCTGGATCAGCACGGCGATGGCCGCGCTGCCAAGGACGGCACCGATCTGGCGGGTGGTGTTGTACACGCCGGAGCCGGCCCCGGCCTGGCGCGGCGGCAGGTTCCGGGTGGCCGTGGAGCTCAGCGGCGCCCAGATCCCGGCGTTCGCGAAGCCCAGCACCGCGCTGGGGAGCAGGAAGAGCCAGATGGGGGTGTCCGGGTGCATCAGCGAGGCGTTCCAGAACAGCGCCACGGACATCAGGGTCAGGCCCAGGGCGGTGACGAATTTCGGGTTGACCCGGTCGATGATCCGGCCCACCACCGGGGCCAGCCCGCCGGAGATGACCGCCATCGGGACCATCATGAGCGCGGACTGGGTCGGGGTCAGGCCGCGGACCACCTGGTAGTAGAAGATCAGCGGGAGGCTGAAGGCGGTCACGGTGAAGCCCACGGTGGTGATGCCGATGTTGGCCAGGGAGAAGTTGCGGTCCTTGAACAGTCCCAGCGGAAGCAAGGGTTCGCCCTTATTGATCCGCTGCCAGGCCACGAAGGCGGCGAGGACCACGATGCCGCCGATGATCAGGCCCCACACCGTGATGGGGCCGGTGATGGTGCCCCAGTTGTAGGTCTCGCCTTCCTGGATGCCGAACACCAGCAGGAACAGGCCGACGGCGCTGAGCAGCACGCCGGGGATGTCGAACTTGTGCGGGTGGGTGCTCAGGGACGGGACGAACCGCCAGGCCAGGACGAAGCCGGCGATGCCGACGGGGATGTTGATGAAGAAGATCCACTCCCAGCCCAGCCCGTCCACCAGGACGCCGCCGAGAATCGGCCCCACCAGGGTGGCAACGCCGGCGGTGGCGCCCCAGATGCCCATGGCCGCACCGCGGCGGTCCGGCGGGAAGATCCGGGTGATGACCGCCATGGTCTGCGGCGTCATCATCGCGGCGCCAAGGCCCTGCAGGACCCGGGCCTCGATCAGGGTGTGGACGTCACCGGAGAGCCCGCACCACAGTGAGGCGAGGGTGAACACCACCAGGCCCGCGAGGTAGAGCTTCTTGGGCCCGAAGCGGTCACCCAGGCGGCCGGTGATGAGCAGCGGCACGGCGTAGGCCAGCAGGTAGGCGCTGGTCACCCAGATCACCGAGTTGATGTCCGCGTTCAGCCCCTCCATGATCTTGGGGTTGGCCACCGAGACGATGGTGGTGTCGATCAGGATCATGAAGAATCCGATCACCAGGGACCAGAGGGCGGCCCACGGCCTCGCTACGTTTTCCATCGGGGGTTCCTTACGGTGCGTGGTGCCGGTTGAAGTGTGGGGTGCGTCGGGGAAGCCTGGGCTCAGCCGAGGAGCGCCAGAATATCGTCCCGGGCGAACATTTGGGCGGCCGCCCGGGCGGAGGGGCTGCCGGCGTCGGGGTCGGCGCCGGCGTCCACCAGCACGCGGACGACGTCCGGGTAGCCCTTGAACACCGCCCCCGCCAACGGCGTCTGGCCGCGGTCGTTGGCCGTATTGGGGTCCCCGCCGTGCGCCACGATCAGCCGTACGGTGTCAGCATGGCCGTGGTATGCGGCGAGCATCAAGAGCGAATCGCCCGCCGCGTTGGTCAGCGTGGCCGGGGCGCCCGCCGCGAGGTAGCCGCCGAGCATGGCGGAGTCGCCCCCGCGGGCGGCGTCGAACAGGGCATGGGCGAGGGCGAGGGTCCCGTCGTCGGGACCCGGTCCTGCGGGCGCGGCCAGCTCCGGCGCCGCGGCCTCCGGGCCGCCGTTCACCGGGTCCCCCGGAGGAACCCGGTCTGCCGGCCGACGACCTGCCCCGCGTCGGGCGCGACAATGAGCTCCTGGGCCGCCGGGTAGGCTTCCTCGCCGTCCATCACGGTCAGCACCTCGTCCGGGGCGGTGGAGCGTTTGATGACGGCCAGGGCCACCGGACCCATTTCGAAGTGCTGCGCCACGGAGGTGACGGTGCCGACCTTCCGTTCGCCGGCGCGGACCTCGCTGCCGACAGCGGGCAGGGTGTGCTGCGAACCGTCCAGCTGCAGGAACACCAGCCGCCGCGGCGGGTGTCCCAGGTTGTGCACCCGGGCGATGGTTTCCTGCCCCTTGTAGCAGCCCTTCGCGAGGTGCACCGCGGTGCGCAGCAGGTCCAGCTCGTGCGGGATGGTCTTGTCGTCGGTCTCGGCTCCCCAGCGGGGCCGCCACGCCGCGATGCGCAGCGCCTCGGCCGCAAGCACGCCGGCCAGCGGGCGGCCCGCCACGGCGGCCTCAAGCTCGGCAGCGGGGACAAGGTATTCGAACCACGGCCGCTCCAGGCCGGGGTGCGAGTCTTCGCCGACCACCGCGTAGGAGTACCCGCCGGCCCCCACGTGCGGCCAGGGATCCTCCCAGACGAGCCGCCCGGACCACTCCGGCACCGGGCGGGTGGCGCCCAGAACGGCCCAGTCGGCGGACACATCGGCGATCTCGACCCGGAGCATGAACTTCATCTTGTTGAGCCATTCGGCCAGCGGGGCGGCTTCGGCCGCTTCGACGATCAGCCAGGTGGCGGCGCCGTCGTCCACCACCCGCGCGTCGAATTCGATCCGTCCCTGCACGCTGAGCAGCAGCAGCTCGCTCGACTGCCCGGGGGCCAGGGCGGTGAGCTGCTGGGAGGACAGGGTGTTGAGCCAGCTCAGCCGGTCCGGCCCGCCCACCGTGACCACGCCGCGCTGGGACAGATCGACGACGGCGGTTCCGGCGGCCAGCGCGCGCTGTTCGCGCAGCGGTTCGCCGTAGTGGGCGGCGACGCCGGCGTCCGCGCCGGCCGCTTCAACCGCGCCGGGGCGCGACAGCAGGGGGCTCTTGGTAGTCATATGAAGTAGAAGTCCCCAGCGCTCAGCGGTATTCCGGATTTTCGAAGTCGAATCGGGTTCCGGCTTTCCATCCCTCCGGCAGGTTGCCGTAGGCGGGGATTCCGCCGGCGTCCTTGAGGGTCCGGGCAAGGTGCAGCAGGTTCCATGTCATGAAGGTGGTGTTGCGGTTGGTGAAGTCGCTCTCCGGGCCGCCGGAACCTTCGTCCAGGTAGCTCGGACCGGGGCCGACCGCGCCGATCCAGCCGGCGTCGGCCTGCGGCGGGATCGTGAAGCCGACGTGTTGGAGGCTGTAGAGCACGTTCATGGCGCAGTGCTTGATGCCGTCCTCGTTGCCGGTGATGAGGCAGCCGCCTACCTTAGGGTAGAACGCCCACTGGCCCTTGGCGTTCAGTTGGCCGGAGTGCGCGTACAGCCGTTCGATCAGCTTCTTCGTCTGGGACGAGTTGTCTCCCAGCCAGATCGGGCCGGCGACGACGACGATGTCCGCCTCCTGCACGGCGGGGTACAGTTCAGGCCATTCGTCCGTGGCCCAGCCGTGCTCGCGCATGTCCGGATACACGCCGCTGGCGATGTCGTGGTCCACCGTCCGGATGACGCGGGTGGTGACACCCTGCTTCTCCATGATGGCGCGGCTGACCTCGATCAGGCCCTGCGTGTGGGATCGCTCCGGCGATCTCTTCAAGGTGCCGTTGAAGAAGACTGCCTTGAGGTCGCTGTATTGTGCGGGTTTGGTGGTGCCGTTCACTGTGGTGCTCCCTGCGTTCGCTGCGGACAACGGAAAATCAGTGAGACCCGGCGTTGCGCCAGCCGGACGCGCGGTTCAGCCGACTTTGCCGAGGATGGCGGAGGCGTGGGCCTCCAGTCCGGCTCCGGGCGTCGAGCCCTTGCCGGTGGCGACATCCCACCGCCAGAGCAGGTTCCCGTCGACCAGGCCGAAGATCCGCGTGGCCGCGGTGTATTCCTTGGAATGGCTGCCGCGCATCACCATGTCGGTGCTGAGCTGGATTTGCGGGCCCTTGATCTGGCCGTAGTACAGCTCCGAGATCCCGCCCGGGTGCGCGATGGAGACGGAAATGTCGAAGCCGCCGTCGCTGTTGCGCAGCTCCTCGACTTCGTCGGCACTCTTGAGCACGGGCACGATGTCGGCCGGGATGAGGCCGGGGCCGCCGTCCTCCTCGCGCTGCTTGCGCTCGAGGGCCCAGAAACCGGTTTCGACGGTCAGGGGGCGGAGCCTGGTTCCCTCGTCGTCGGTCAGCCACGATTCGGCCCGGTACTGCAGGTACGGCAGGCCGTTGTGGGTGAAGGAGACGTGCTGCAGGAAGTGCTCGGAATCTTCGTCGCCGGCACCGAGCCGTCCCCGGCCCTCCCACTCACCAATGAGCCAGGACAGCGGAACGATTTCGGGGGTCAGGTCGGTAGGGATTTCAATCGGCACAGCAGCTACCTCTGGAAACTACGGGGTCTGGACGGGTGGTGGCTCCGGCTGCCTACTTCTGGCCTTTGAAGAGCCGGTACACCACAAAGCCGGCGAACCAGGCCATGGCGAGGCTGGCGACGCCAAGCAGAACAAGGAAGAAAATCTCAAATGCAAGTACGGACATGATGCCATCCTAACGCGTTAGTGAATGAGTAGTTTGTCTATGAAGTAGGCCAGGGAACCGACCGCGGAGACAGGCCCCAGGCCCATGCCCAGCACGGCCGGCAGATTCAAAGTTTCGCCGCGCAGGATCACGAGCCGGCGGAAGCTGACCAGGACGGACCCGACGACGATCCCGACGACGGCGGCCGGCAGGACCGCGATGTCCGAGAGCACCAGGCCGGCCAGCGGACCGGCGAGCCCGGCCCCGACGATGCCCAGCGGCGCAACAATCCGGTCCGGCCAGCGGATCAGGCCCGCCGCCAGGGCGATCGCGGCGCTGATGGCGGCGATGAGCAGCATTTCGCGCACACCATTGAAGCGCGAACACGCGATCCAGCCGGCCCCCAGGCAGGAGAGCAGCACGCCGGCGCAGGAGCCCAGGGTCGATTCGAGGCGCTGGGCCTGGCCTGTGCCTCGGATCAGCTGCATCACAAAGACCGCCATCACCCCCGCCGCCACAAACGCCGGCGTCCAGTTCAGGAAACCCGGGGCGGGCAGGTAGGTGGCGGCCACGGCCGAGCCGATTCCGGGCAGGCCGATCAGGGCGGCGAGGGTTTTCTTGGCCGGGATGCCCAGGAAGTGCGGCCAGCCGATGCCGACGCAGGCGGCGGTGAGCGCGGCGACGGCCAGCAGCGCCTCGGGCGTTGAGTAGGCACCGGCGATGATCGCGGCGAGCCCGGCCAGGCCGATGGCCCCGACGCTCCAGGACTTCACGCGGTTCTTCCCAATGCGGCTCTTCCCACTGCTGTTTCCCCCTGCGGATCTTCCGCTGCGGCTCTTCCCAATGCGGTTTCCCGATCAATCCTGCCCTATGTGAACGTTTTGTGTCGCAAAAGAACCCTGCTGGAGCGGCGGAACACGCCCTGCGCAGGGCGTGTTGGGTATACTCAAGAATCAGCTACGCTTCCTCCGGCAGCCGCAGGCAGGGCACCGCCAGGAAGCTCAGTACCGGCCGGTGAAAGCCCGGCTCAGACGCCCAACGATGCGCGGACACCCCTTGGAGGAACCATGTCGCACATCCTGCTACTGACGAACAGCACCGGGTCATCGGTGGATGTCCTGCCTGCACTGGAACTGCTCAACCACCGCGTCCACATCCTGCCGGCCGAGCCCACTGCCCTGCTGGAAACCGACCCGTGCGACATTGTCCTGCTTGACGCCCGCAAGGACCTCGTTGGCGCCCGCTCCCTCACCCAGTTGCTCAAGGCGACCGGCCTGAGCGCCCCCCTGATGCTTATCCTGACCGAAGGCGGCATGGCCGCAGTCTCCTCGGCCTGGGCCGTGGACGACATCCTGCTCGAATCCGCCGGCCCCGCCGAAGTCGAGGCCCGCATCCGCCTCGGCGTTGCCCGGGCACTGCCCGACGCGGACGACACCCCCACGGAGATCAGGGCGGCCGGCGTCGTGATTGATGAGGCCAGCTACACGGCCCGGGTCAACGGGGCGGCACTCAACCTGACCTTCAAGGAATTTGAACTGCTCAAGTACCTGGCGCAGCACCCTGGCCGCGTCTTCACCCGCCAGCAGCTGCTCACCGAGGTATGGGGCTACGACTACTACGGTGGCACGCGCACCGTGGACGTCCACGTCCGGCGGCTGCGGGCCAAGCTCGGCGCCGACCACGAAAACCTGATCAGCACGGTCCGCAACGTCGGCTACCGCCTGACCCTGGTCCGGCAGCCGGACGAGGAACTCACCGAGGCCTGAGCGGCCCGCCGCCCGCGCCGCCCCCGGCTGGACACGAAAAAGCCCCGGACTGTGAAGTCCGGGGCTTTCGTTTCGCCAGTTGGCGTTGCAGTGGAGGACATACGGGTCGAACGTATCGAGGCCACCCCAGTGGTGGATCCCCCTCACATCCACTCAACGGTTACGCACCGTCCAGCCGGATGAGATATCGACTATACGTCCCGAAGCCGGTTGCATCAAATCGGCCGGATTTTCACCCAGCTTCGGGCGGCGGACGTATAGCCTTGCACCATGAGTCCCGCGCATCCGGAGAACTGGCCCGTACTCACCCTGCAGGGAGCTGTCGATGAACAGCTGCTGCGGGACGTCACCACGCTCGCGGCCGCCGCGGAGGAGTCCGACGGCACCCCCCCGCTGTCCGAACAGACCCTCGTGACACTCCGCGCCCGGGACGCCGGGCCGCACACCGTGCTGGCCTTGGCCCTCTACTCCCCCGACTATTCCGGCGAGGACTCCCCGGCCCGCCAAAACGCCGGCCGCGGCAACGACCTGGCGGGGTTCGCCGTGGTGATCGGGGAAGCCGACGGCACCGGGGTGCTGGAAGTGGCAGTGCATCCGAGCTACCGCAACCAGGGCGTCGCGGACCGGCTGGTCGGCGAACTGCGCACGGTGCGCGGCTTCACCGGGCTCAAGGCCTGGTCGCACGGCAACCACGAGGCCGCCGCGGACCTGGCCGCCCGCTACGGCTACGCACCCGTCCGGGAACTGTGGAAGATGCGGCTCGCCACGGCGGCCTCCGAACTGCCCGACGTCGCCCTGCCGGCGGGTGTCTCGCTGCGCGGCTTTGTGCCCGGCCAGGACGAGGACGCCTGGCTCGCGGTCAACCGGGCCGCTTTCGCCCACCACCCGGAACAAGGGAACATGAGCCGCGCCGACCTCGACGCCCGGATGGCCGAGCCGTGGTTCGACCCGGCGGGCTTCCTGCTCGCGGTCGACGCCGAGGGCCGGATCCTCGGCTTCCACTGGACCAAGGTCCACCCCCGGCACGGCGAGCACCCGGCGATCGGCGAGGTGTACGTCGTCGGCGTCGTACCCGAAGCCCAGGGCACCGGCCTGGGCAAGGCCCTCACTGTCGCCGGCATCAAGCACCTGCAGCAGCAGGGCCTGCACGCCGTCATGCTGTACGTCGACGCCGACAACATCCCCGCCGTCGCCTTGTACCGGCGGCTCGGCTTCTCCCGCTGGGACAAAGACGTGATGTACGCGCCGCGCGAAGGCCAGTAACCGCGCCTGCGCCCGGGCCCCGCCGCCGGGCGAAACCTGGGCTCATCCGGAGCTGATTCCTTGTAAGGTTGAAGCTAACTCGCGCCAGCATTAGGAGAGACCATGCAACCGGATTCTGCCCGGACAGCCAGCTCTGGAACCGCTACGCCGGACAAGGCTGCGCGTCCCGTGCGGGCGCGGTTCGGCTCCTCCGAAGTGCCCGCCTCGCGCGCCACCCAGGACCGGATCGACATCCCCGAGTTCGCCCCCAACCTGGAACCGGAGGGCGACATCAGCCCCGACCGTTTCCTGGACCGGGAGCTGAGCTGGCTCGCTTTTAACTCGCGCGTGCTGGAACTGGCCGAGGATCCCAACCTCTACCTGCTCGAACGCGTAGGCTTCCTGTCCATCTTCGCGTCCAACCTGGACGAGTTCTTTATGGTCCGCGTCGCCGGGCTCAAGCGCCGCATCGCCACGGGCCTCGCCGTGCCCTCCCCCGCCGGGCTGAGCCCCATGCAGGTCCTGGAACAAATCGGCGAGGCCGCCCACCGGCTCCAGCAGCGCCACGCCCGCGTCTACGCCGAGCAGATCCGCCCGGCGCTGGCCTACGAGCACATCCACCTGATGCACTGGGAGGAACTGGACGACCAGGCCAAGGACCAGCTCAGCGCCATGTTCGCGGAGAAGGTCTTCCCGATCCTGACGCCGCTAGCCGTGGACCCGGCCCACCCGTTCCCGTACATCTCCGGGCTCTCGCTGAACCTCGCCGTGGTGGTCCGCAACCCGGTCAGCGACAAGGAACTCTTCGCCCGCGTTAAAGTCCCGGACCAGCTGCCGCGGCTGATCTCCATCGACGGCCCGCGCGCCGGGTCGGTCCCCGGCCGGGTGGCCCGGTTCATCGCGCTCGAGGAAGTCATCGCCGTCCACCTGGACCAGCTTTTCGCCGGGATGGAGGTGCTGGAGCACCACACCTTCCGCGTCACCCGCAACGAGGACGTCGAGGTCGAAGAGGACGACGCCGAGAACCTGCTGCAGGCGCTGGAGAAGGAACTGCTGCGCCGCCGCTTCGGCCCGCCGGTCCGGCTCGAGGTCACCAATGACATCAACCCCAACATCCGGGCGCTGCTGATCCGCGAGCTCGGCGTCGAGGAATCCGAGGTCTACTCCGTCCCGGCCCCGCTGGACCTGCGCGGGCTCTCCGTCATCGCGGGCATCGACCGCGCGGACCTGCACTATCCCAAGCACGTCCCGCACACCTCCCGCTACCTGAACGAATCGGAAACGTCCAAGGCGGCGAACGTCTTCGCGGCCATGCGGCGGCGGGACATCCTCCTGCACCACCCCTACGATTCCTTCTCCACCTCCGTGCAGGCCTTCCTCGAGCAGGCCGCCGCGGACCCCAAGGTCCAGGCGATCAAGCAGACCCTGTACCGCACCTCCGGCGACTCGCCGATCGTCGATGCGCTGATTGACGCGGCCGAAGCCGGCAAGCAGGTCCTCGCCCTGGTGGAGATCAAGGCCCGCTTCGACGAGCAGGCCAACATCTCCTGGGCCCGGAAGCTGGAGCAGGCCGGGGTGCACGTGGTCTACGGAATCGTGGGCCTCAAGACCCACTGCAAGCTCTCCCTCGTGGTCCGCCAGGAAGTGGACGGGCTGCGCCGCTACTGCCACATCGGCACCGGCAACTACCACCCCCGCACGGCCCGCTACTACGAGGACCTTGGCCTCCTGACCGCCAACGAGCAGGTGGGCGAGGACCTGTCCAAGCTCTTCAACCAGCTCTCCGGCTATGCGCCGAAGTCCACGTTCAAGCGGCTGCTGGTGGCCCCGCGCTCGGTGCGGTCGGGGCTGATCGACCGGATCGAAACGGAAATCCGCAACGCCCGGGCCGGGATCGCCGCCCGCGTCCAGATCAAGGTCAACTCGATGGTGGACGAAGCCATTATCGACTCCCTCTACCGCGCCTCGCAGGCCGGCGTGCAGGTGGACGTTATTGTCCGCGGCATCTGCTCGCTGCGTCCCGGCGTCCCGGGCCTGAGCGAAAACATCACGGTCCGCTCCATCCTGGGCCGCTTCCTGGAGCACTCCCGCGTCTTTGCGTTCGCCAACGCCGGCAACCCGGTGGTGTACATCGGGTCGGCCGACATGATGCACCGCAACCTGGACCGCCGGGTGGAGGCCCTAGTGCAGCTCAGCAGCGGCGACGATACCTCCTATGTCCTCGACATGCTCCGCCGCTACATGGACCCGGGCACCGCCAGCTGGCACCTGGACCACGACGGCGAATGGGTCCGCCACCACCTCGCGGAGGACGGAACCGCCCTCGAGGACGTCCAGTCATGGCTGCTCGCCTCCCGTTCGCGGCAGCGCTCGACGAGCCTGCGCTAGGGCCACCGGTGGCAAACAGCGATGCGCTGGTAGCGGACCAGACCGACCACCCCGGCGAGGCGGTCGCCGTCGTCGCGGCCGGAGCCCTGCCATGGCGCGTCAACAAGGACAAGCTCGAGGTCCTGCTGATCCACCGCCCCCGGTACGACGACTGGTCCTGGCCCAAGGGCAAGCTCGACCCGGGTGAGACCGTCCCCGAGTGCGCTGCCCGCGAGGTGGAAGAGGAAATCGGCCTTAAGGCGCCCCTCGGCATCCCGCTGCCGCCAATCCACTACCACGTGGCGGCCGGGCTGAAGGTCGTGCACTACTGGGCGGTCGACGTCGACGGTGCCCCGCTCCACCCGGACGGCAAGGAGGTGGACAGCGTGATGTGGTGTTCGCCGGAGAAGGCGGCGTCCCTGCTGAGCAACCCCAGTGATCAGGCCCCGCTGGAGCACCTCGCGGCCGCCCATGCCCGCAATGAACTGGACACCTGGCCGCTGCTGGTGGTCCGCCACGCCAAGGCCAAGCCGCGCTCGTCCTGGTCCAAGGCCGAGGGCGACCGCCCGCTGGCCGCCACCGGTGCCCGCCAGGCCCAGGCGGTCGGGCGGCTGATGCAGGCCTGGAGCCCCTCCCGCGTGGTGACCAGTCCGTGGCTTCGCTGCGTGGCCACGGTCGCTCCCTACGCCAAGGCCGTGGACGCCAAGGTGAAACTGCACGAGTCCCTCACCGAGCACCTGCACGGCCGGAGCCCGCACAAAACCGCCAACGTCGTCGAATCCCTCTTCGACAAGGAACGGGCCGTGGCCCTGTGCACGCACCGGCCCGCCCTGCCGACGGTCTTCGCGCAGCTCGGCAAGCACATGAACTCCCGGCTGCGTGCGCTGCTGCCGGAAAACGACCCCTACCTCTCCCCCGGCGAAATCATCGTCTGCCATGTCTCGCGGACCAAGGGCAAGGTTGTGGCTGTGGAGCAGTTCCGGCCCTTCGACGACTAGGGTCCTTGCGAGCGCCACAAGTACGGCAGGCCCGGCTCTTCTCAGTAGACTGGGAGCGTGAGCATCCCTACGCCCTATGAAGACCTCCTGCGCGACGTGCTGGAACACGGCACGCACAAATCGGACCGCACCGGGACGGGCACCCGCAGCGTGTTCGGCCGGCAGCTCCGCTTCGACCTGGGCAAGAGCTTCCCGCTCATCACCACCAAACGGGTGCACTTCAAGTCCGTGGCCGTAGAGCTGCTGTGGTTCCTGCGCGGGGACAGCAACGTGAAGTGGATGCAGGACCAGGGCGTCACCATCTGGAATGAATGGGCCGACGCCGACGGCGAACTCGGCCCGGTCTACGGCGTGCAGTGGCGCTCCTGGCCCACACCAGACGGCGGCCATGTCGACCAGATCGCCGAGCTCGTGGAGAACCTCAGGACCAACCCCGATTCGCGCCGGCACATCGTCTCGGCCTGGAACGTTGCCGAACTCAAGGACATGGCCCTGCCGCCGTGCCATGCGTTCTTCCAGTTCTACGTCGCCGACGGCAAGCTTTCCTGCCAGCTCTACCAGCGCTCGGCGGACACCTTCCTGGGCGTGCCGTTCAACATCGCCTCCTACGCCCTGCTGACCTGCATGCTGGCGCAGCAGACCGGGCTGGAGCCGGGCGAGTTCGTCTGGACCGGCGGCGACGTCCACATCTACGACAACCACCTGGACCAGGTCCTCACCCAGCTGGGCCGGGACGCGTACGAATACCCGCAGCTGAAGATAACCCGCAAGCCGGAGTCCATCTTCGACTACACCCTCGAGGACTTCGAGGTGGTCGGCTACCAGCACCACCCGACGATCGAGGCCCCGATCGCGGTATGAGCAACGAGACGAGCAAACACATGGAACCCGCCGATTTCACCGAGCAGCTCCGCGGCACCGTCACCGGGCTCGGGCTGGTGTGGGCACAGACCAGCACGGGCGTGATCGGCCAGGCCGGGTCCATGCCGTGGCACCTGCCCGAGGACATGGCGCACTTCAGCCGGCTCACGGCCGGGCATCCCGTCATCATGGGCCGCAAAACCTGGGATTCCTTCCCGGACAAGTACCGGCCGCTGCCGGGACGGACGAACATCGTCATCACCCGGCAGGAAGGCTGGGGCGGGACGCCGGAAGCGGAAAGCGCCCTGGCGGTCAAGTCCCTCGATGACGCGCTGCTGGAATCCCAGTTCGCGCCGGGCCAGCAGATGGTCTGGATCATTGGCGGCGGGGAGATCTTTACCCAGTCCCTGGACCTGGCCGACGTCGCCGTGGTCACCACAATCGACACCGCCGCCGAGGGCGACACGTTCGCGCCGGAGCTGGGTTACGACTGGGCCGCGGACGCCAGCCTCCCGGCCGACGGCTGGCTGACCGCCGCGAACGGCACCCGCTACCGGATCACCCTGTGGCGCCGGACGGAGGCCAAGTAATGCTGCGTAAACCCGAAACCCTGTTTGTCCTTGGCTACATGCTGCTGCCGCTGCTGGCCCTGCTGTCCGCGATCGTGGGGCTGACCATGATCCTCGGCGGCAACAAGATCGCGGGCGCGATCGTGCTCGTTGTGGTCACCCAGGTGTTCGCGTTCGGCGCGGTGTTCGCCCTGCGCCGGCGCAAGAGCGCCCTGCTGGCAGAGCCCGACGGCGAGTAGCGGCTACGGCCGGCGGCTTCACCGCCATGGGGAGATCACCCCATCGCGGCATCCAGGCGGCCCGGCTAGATTGGTGCCGGTCAGATTCTTTGGCCCGGATGCATTTGGTCTCGGCGGCGGCCCGTTAGGCTGTTGCCCGTAAAGGGGGGTTGCCAGCATGGCAGGAAACGTGTGGGGCGCCGACGTCGCCCAGCTGCGGACACTCGCGCAGCATTTTGGCAAAACGTCGGAGACGCTGCTGCAGCAGTCCTCGGTCCTCACTTCCACGATCAACAACAACACCTCGTGGAAGGGCGCCGACAGTGCACGGTTCAAGTCCGACTGGAACGGCAGCCACCGCGCGCTGATCCAGCAGACCGCCCGTGCCCTGAAGGAACAGTCCAAGCGGCTGATGACCCAGGCCGACGAGCAGGAGAAGACCAGCAACGCCGCTCCCGGCTCCGGCGGAGGACCGGGCGCCGGAACCGCCGGAAGCACCGGCGGCCAGGGAAGGCCCGGCTCCAACGATCCCTGGGGCCCGGACTGGTTTTCTGACCCCTCGTCCCCGTTCCGCGGCGGCTGGGACTTCTACAACGTCGTCAAGGCGTTCCCCAACCTTCGCTCCGGCCTCTTCGACATCGCCGGCATGCTGCAGAAATCCCGGATCGGCGATTTCTTCGATCCGGCGGCATGGAAGGCCTTTCAAAACTCCAACGAGTTCAGCAAGTTCTTCAACGTCTCCAACCAGTTGTTTGAGGGCAAATGGCACGAAGCCTTCAACCTTACCGAAGGAACAAAGGCCTTCGCTGCCTTCGACGGCCTGGGCAAGGGGCTTGGCGTTGTGGGGGTCGGCCTTGACGGTATGGACGCCATTAACTCCCTGGCGGACCACGAGTACGGCGACGCCGCTTATTCGTCGACCAAGGCCGTCATTGGCGCCCTCTCTTTCCTGCCGCCGCCCGCCGGAACGGCCTGCATGGTCGCCAGCGCAGGCCTGGCCCTTTACGACAACGTCCCCGTCGTCCACGACTCGGTGAACTGGGTGGGCGGCAAGATCGCTGACGGGGCGAGCGCCGTCGGGGATTCCATTTCCGACGGCGCGGAAGCTGTTGGCGACTTCTTTGGCTTCTAATAACGAGGAGATCTAGATCGTGACTGAGACAACCACAGCTCGTCCGGGAGCCGGACAGCCTGTCTACCCGGATTCCATCGGGTTCGGCTTCGCCGAGCTCGTGGCCCTGCTGAACCTGGCGCACGGCCCGGCCGCCACCGCGAGCGCCGAGGCACTGCGCGTGGCCAAGGAACTCGAGGACCCCACGGTCGTGTCCGCCGGAGCTTCCTCGCTGGTGGCACGGGGCGCGGCGACCGTGGAGCCCGACGGCACGCTGTCCGTCAGTGGGCCGGTGGCAGCGGTAACGCGGGCACTGACCACGGCCACCCGCCGCATGCAGATCAACCTGCTCACGGCAGATTCCGCGGACAGCGTCCTGGCCGTCGAGTCCGAGGACTACCGCATCCTGCTGCAGCCGCGCGCCTTCTTCAGCTGGTTTGCCATGGCGCAGGATCCGGAGATCACCCCGGAGGAGGCGAATTTCTTTATTATGCGCAAGCACCTCGAGGACAACCCCGCTGGCGGCGCCACCTTGCGCCGCCTCGATGACGCTTCCGGGCGCCAACTGCTGCTCAAGCGCGCCGGAGAATCCTGGACGGTTGGCTACAGCACCCCCGGGGCAGGGGACATTGAGGAGCTCACGGGCCTGGGCGATTCCGAGGTACTGGACCACATCCGCACCATCCGGGAAGGCTGAACCACGTGCCCAAAGACGCTGCCGACCGCCAGCACGACGACGAGGTCCGCGCCCTGCACGAACGCGCCGTGGCCGCAGGAGAGAAAAGGCTCCTCACCAGGACCATGGACCGCGGCCGGCTGCACTCCTACGCGGCCGACGAGATCGGCTTCGCCCGCGCCGGATCCGGTCCGATCGTCACCACGGCCTTCGGCATGGTGATCCTGGCAGCCGTGTTCGCCGCCATGACCGTCTTCTCCATCGTCCTCGTCGCCGCCCCGACCTCGCAGGGCGAGGGCCCGCTGTGGGGCGCGCTCGTGCTGACCGTGATCGGCGCCGCCGGAATGATCTACGCCGTCCGGCTCGCCATGTCCGAATTCAAGGCCCGGCGCATCCGCCGCGAACGCGGCCTTCCGGAACCGAGCCCGCGCCAGCTGAACTGACACGGGCCGTCCCGTGCGCGGCCGCCCGCCGGCGTGACGTAACCGACTGCGGCCGGCCACCCGCAAAGTCTAAACTGGCCCAATGACTACAGCAGCTACCCCGTCCGTCGGACTGGTCGGTTGGCGTGGCATGGTCGGCTCCGTCCTGATGCAGCGCATGCAGGACGAGGGCGACCTCGCCAACATCAACCCGGTCTTCTTCTCCACCTCGAACGCCGGAGGTGCCGCCCCGGCCATTGCCGGCACGGCGGCGGGTGCTGCCGGCAAACTTGAGGACGCGTTCGACGTCGAGACGCTGGCGAAGCTGCCGATCATTGTGACCGCCCAGGGCGGGGACTACACCAAACGGGTGCACGGCGAACTGCGCAGCCGCGGCTGGGACGGCCTCTGGATCGACGCCGCCTCCACCCTCCGCATGGACGATAACTCAATCATCGTGTTGGACCCGATCAACCGCGACGTCATCGACGCCGGCCTCTCCGGGGGTGTGAAGGACTACATCGGCGGCAACTGCACGGTGTCCTGCATGCTGATGGGCCTCGGCGGCCTATTCAAGAACGGCCTCGTCGAGTGGGGCACCTCCATGACCTACCAGGCCGCCTCCGGCGGCGGCGCCCGGCACATGCGCGAACTGCTGAGCCAGTTCGGCACGCTCAACGCCGAGGTCAGCAGCGAACTGGACGACCCGGCGTCGGCCATCCTCGAGATCGACCGGAAGGTCCTCGCGCACCAGCGCACCGACATCGATGCCACCCAGTTCGGGGTTCCGTTGGCCGGTTCGCTGATTCCCTGGATCGACGCGGACCTCGGCAACGGCCAGTCCAAGGAGGAGTGGAAGGCGGGGGTGGAAACCAACAAGATCCTCGGTACCTCCGGCGCGGACCGCGTCATCATGGACGGGCTGTGCGTCCGGATCGGTGCCATGCGCTCACACTCCCAAGCCCTCACGCTCAAGCTCCGCGAGGACCTCTCCGTCGCCGAGATCGAGAAGCTGCTCGACGCGGACAACGAATGGGCCACAGTGGTGCCCAACACCAAGGAAGCCTCGATGGCGGATCTCACCCCGGTGGCGGCGTCCGGCACCCTGGACATCCCGGTGGGCCGCATCCGCAAGCTCGAAATGGGGCCGGAGTACATCAGCGCCTTCACCGTGGGCGACCAGCTCCTCTGGGGTGCGGCCGAGCCGCTGCGGCGTATGCTCAAGATCGCCACCGGTACCCTTTAGGCCCGGCCGGAAGCCGTCAGGGCCGGTCGAGGCCCAGGAACCGCCGGTACTTCGCGGCCTGCAGCTCAAAGGATTTACGGGCTGCGGGCCGCAGGCCGTTAACCCCGTCAAACGGTTCCGCGACGACGGCGCCGCCCCGGCCGTTTCCGGGCGCCGCCCAGGTCCCCACCACTTCGCCGCCTGCCACGATGGTCTTTTTGAACACCCCGTTACCGCCGGGGACGATCTTGTCCGCATGGTGCGCAGGCAGGGCGATGGAGCGGTCGGTGTAGCCCAGGAGGAACTCGTCGAACCCGGGCAGCGCCAGCACGGCGCGCTGGCCGGGGACGCCGTCCTCGAGCAGGGCCGCTGTCTCCGGTGACAGCCAGTACGATTTTCCCTCAAATTCCACTTCCACCAAGCGATCCCGGACCTCGGCCAGGGCCGCCCGGGTTTCCGTCAACGGAATACCGGACCACCAGGCGAAGTCACGCTCGGTAGCAGGACCATGGCTGCGGAGATAGCGGAACAGCCACTCGGCAATGCCTTCTTCCCGGTCCAGGGTCCGTGGAGTCTTGATCCAGTCGTCGACGGCCACCACCAGCTGCTGGTTGCCGGCCAGCGGCCCCTGAACCAGCAGGCCACGCTGGCAGAGCATCGCGAGCAGATGGATGCCACGCTGGCCGGCCGTGGACTGGCCGGTCTGTTCGAAGGCCTGGAACATCTCCGCCCGGCTCGCCGCGGCCCCGCCGGCGACCCGCTGCAGCGCGGCCTCGGCTGCGGCGTCCACGTCGGCGGACGAGATGCCGAGGTCCCGGTGCCGCCCGGCGAGGCTCTTGACGAGACGGGCGGACGTGATGGCCAGGATCCATTTCAGGTCCTCCGGGGCCAGCAGGTGCAGCGTGCCGCGCATGGGCCAGGAGCGGACGATCTCGCCCCGGTCCAGGGCGGCACGGACGTCCGCCAGCCGCGAGCCCGGAACGCGCTGCCCCACGGCCCAGAGTGAGGCCTGCAGGTCCTGCGCCTGCAGGGCAGGCATCGACCTGACGGCGGCCGGGACGGAGCCGAAGCCCGGCCCGGTGAGCCCTTGCGAGGCCAGCCGGAGCCGGCCCATCACGGCCCGGCTCAGACGCGGGTGCCCGACTGCTGCCATGGCATCATCCTAGGCCCGGGGCCGGACATTCGGCCGGATTCCCGCCTCCACCGTCCGCAGCCCGGCCGGCGCCCGGCGCCCTCCCAGCCTGCGCCCAGCCGGTGTCCTTAAGGTGGATGCATGACTCTGGGTGAAGTGTGGCCGCGCCTGCGGCCCCTGTGCAGGAGGCTGGCCCTGCTGGGCTGGGCCGCCAGCGCCGCCGGCATGGGGGCCGGCCTGGCCGTCGCCATCGCCAGCGGCACGCGCCTGTCCCCCATGATGACCACATTCCAGGCGGTGTCCACCGTGTGCATGGCGGTCGCGGTGGCCAGTTTCGTCACCGCCGCGACGCTCCAGCCGCGGACCCCGGCCCCGCGGGAGCCCGAACGGCCCGAGCTCGACATCGATCCGGGCGGAGAGTTTCCGGCCACGGTGCGGAGTTTCCTGCTCGGTTCGCTGGCGCTGCTGGCCGGGGCGGTGGCTTTCGGCTGCGCCGGGCTGCTGCTGCGCAGCGGGCCCAGCGCCCAGTCCGTGGCGTTCTGCCAGGTCTTCCTGCTGGGCGCCGCAGCGTCCGGCTTCACCTTTATGCTCTTCAGCAAGGTGGCCCCGCAGCGCGGCAGGAACTAGGCCCCGCCGCGATGCGGCTAGAGGTCGATCCCGATCAGCAGCGGCTCCGGGTGCAGCTCGATCCCGAAGCGTTCGGCGACGCCGCGGCGCACCTCGCGGGCGATGGCCAGCAGGTCCGCGGTAGTGGCCCCGCCCCGGTTGGTGACGGCCAGGGTGTGTTTGGTGGACAGTGATGCCAGGCCGCCGGAGACGCTGCCGGGCTCCAGCCCGAAGCCCTTGCCGTAGCCGGCCTGGTCGATCAGCCACGCCGCGGACAGCTTGGTCAGCCCGTCCGCTCCGCCCGGGTACCGCGGGGCGTCCTCAGGCAGTGTCGCGGCGACCTCTGCCGGCACGATCGGGTTCGTGAAGAAGGAACCGGTGGAAAAGGTGTCCCGGTCCGCCGGGTCCAGGACCATCCCCTTGGACGCCCGCAGCCGAAGCACCTCGCGCCGGACGTCGGTAGAGTAGGCGCGCTGGCCCACCTCGACGCCGAGCGCGCGGGCCAGTTCGGCGTAGCGGACCGGGGCGCTCATCCGGCCGAGCGGCAGCTGGAACTCCACGGTGAGCACCACGTAGCGCGGGGACCCGCTGGAGGTGGCCCGTTTCAGCAGGGAGTCACGGTAGCCGAACTTCAGCTCCGAGTTGGTGAACGTCTGCACCGCGTTTCGTTCCCGGTCCCAGGTGCGCACCGCGGCGATGGTCTGCGAGACATCGGCACCGTAGGCCCCCACGTTCTGCACCGGGGTCGCCCCGGTGGCGCCGGGGATCCCGGAAAGGGCTTCTATGCCGGACCAGGCATGTTTGACGGCGTGCTCCACCAGCGCGTCCCAGTTATGGCCCGCCTGCACCACAACGGCGACCCCGCCGCAGGAGTCCTCCGCGTTGACGGTGAAGCCCTCAGACGCGATTTTCAGGACCGTGCCGGGGTAACCGGCGTCGGCGACCAGCAGGTTGGAGCCGCCGCCGATGATCAGCAGCGGTTCGCCGGCGGCGTCGGCCGCACGGACGGCGTCGATGATCTCAGCCTCGGTGCGGGCTTCGACGTAAGTGGCGGCGGGGCCGCCGACGCCGGCTGTGGTCAGGGCGGAAAGCAGTGTCTGGGTCACCCCTCCAGCCTAGCCGGGTCCGGGCCGTGCCCGGAAAGGCGGCCTGTGTGGGCCTAGGCGGCCTTACGGGCCACCGGGGAGAGCAGGAAGCTGACCACCAGCATCACCATGACGGCCAGCAGCGAGTGCAGGATGCCCACGTGCTCGGCCAGCAGGCCCAGCAGCGGCGGCCCGCAGAGGAACGCCCCGTAGCCAATGGTGGACACCACCGAGACGCGCGCAGCGGCCTTGACCGGGTCGTCGGCAGCGGCGGACATGCCCACCGGGAAGCCCAGCGAGGCGCCGAGCCCCCAGATCGCCAGGGCCGTGTAGGCCAGCCAGGGCACGGGCGCGAAGACAAACAGGCCCAGTCCCGCCACGGCCAGCGCCGCGCACCAGCGCATCACGGGTACCCGGCCAAAGCGGTCCAGCACCAGGGTCCCGGCGAAGCGGCCCACGGTCATAAAGGTCACGAAGAGGCCGTAGCCGGCGGCTCCGGCGGCGTCGGACTGGCCGTGGCCGTCGGCGAGCGCCAGAGCCACCCAGTCCCCGGCCGCGCCCTCGGCCAGGGCCAGCCCCAGCACCAGGACGCCGAGCAGCAGGGTCCGGCGGTCCCGCCAGGCCTGCGCGATCTGCCGTTTGTTGTCCAGCGGTTGTTCCGGGCCCTGCGTTGCCTGGCTGATGATCGGCAGCGGGCCGGTGGAGGGGTCCTCGAAGGTGTCCGTTCCGGCCGGGGTGAAGGTCTTCTCCTCCACCGGGGTGACGTCGGCGCGGAACCAGCCGGCGGCCGAGGCCACGGAGGCTGCGACCAGCAGTCCCACGGCGCCCAGGTGCCAGAAGACGGGCACGCCGGCGCCGGCGGCCCAGGCGCCCGCTCCCGCGCCGGCGACGGTGCCGAGGCTGAAAGCGCCGTGCAGCCGGGGCATAATGTGGCGGCGCACCGCGCGCTCGACGGCGGCGCCCTCCACGTTGGAGGCGGTGTTCCAGCTGGCGGTGCCGAGGCCCACCACAACGAGGCCCGCCGCCACCGCCAGCGGGTTGACCAGGACGGAGGTGCCGAATCCGGCGAGGACCAGGCCGGCGCCCACCATGATGCTGCCGATCCGGATGGTCTGCTTGGAGCCGAAGCGCAGCACGATCAGCCCGGACGCGGACACCGAGACGAAGGAGCCGAGCGTCATGCAGAGCAGCAGCAGGCCGACGTTTCCGGGCGTGAGGTCAAGCCCGTCCCGGATGGCCGGCAGCCGGGACACCCAGCTGGCGAAGGCAATGCCGCTGAAGGCATAGGCGGCCACGACGGCGTTGCGCCACCGGGTGACTTCGGCCGTCTGCGCAATTCGCGCCATCACGGCAGCATCATCCGGTCAGGCCAGCCTGA
The DNA here is from genome assembly GCF_059739345.1 of Arthrobacter sp. SlRoot2-15. Lineage (NCBI taxonomy): Bacteria > Bacillati > Actinomycetota > Actinomycetes > Micrococcales > Micrococcaceae > Arthrobacter > Arthrobacter sp. SlRoot2-15. The sequence goes on along the minus strand of NZ_AP046058.1, from coordinate 2,586,261 downwards.
CGACGGCCTGGGCCTTCATCAGGACCTTTTGCCCGCCTGCGACAACGGTGAGGTCCACGCGGGCGGTGCCGGCGTCGGCGTCGAGCGCCCCGATGGCGCCGCTGACTTCGATCACGGCGCCGGGCTCCGGGGTTCCGGTGGTGTCGGCCACCGGGACCGGCTTGGTGAAGCGGGTCTGGAAGTCGACGACGGCGGCCGGGTCGCCGGCCCAGTCGGTCACAAGCTGGACGGCGGCGCCCATCGTGAACATGCCGTGGGCGATCACGCCGGGCAGGCCGACGCCGGTGGCGAAGGATTCGTTCCAGTGGATCGGGTTGAAGTCGCCGGAGGCGCCGGCGTACTTGACGAGGTCGGTGCGGGTGACCACGATGGTGCGGCCGCCGATTTCCTGGCCGACGGTGAGTTCTGCGATGTCGATGCTCATGGCTACTGTCCCTCTCCGCGGACCAGGATGGACGAGGTAGTGGTGGCGACCGGCTCGCGGCCGGCCGAACCGCCGGGGGCCTCGCCGCCGGTGAGGGCGAAGATTTCGGAGCGGGTGGTGATCATGGCGCCGCCCCCCATGGCGCGGACGCCGTCGACGTGGAGCTCGGCGACGAGGCGGTCGCCGGCGACGATCGGCCGGTGGTGGACGAAGCGCTGGTCGGCGTGGACCACGCGGGAAAAGTCGATGCCGGAATCAGGGTCCTCGATCAGCTGCGCATCGGCGCGCTGCGCGACGATGATGGCGAAGGTGGGCGGGGCCACCAGGTCGCCGTGGCCCAGTGCCCGGGCGGCGTCCACCTCGAAGTGGGCCCGGTGGGTGGCCTTGACCGCGCGCGCGAACTCGCGGATCTTCTCGCGCCCGACGTCGTACACCTCTGCGGCAGGGTAACTGCGGCCCTGCAGATCCGGATTGATAGTCATGGCTCCAGCCTAGCGCCCTGCCCCGGACGGGCCTTGCGCGTTACAGGCACCGGGCGGGCGTGCCCAGCAGCGATATGATGGAAACATCAATTCAGCAATCCGTGGCCCGGTGTTCCAGTCGCGGGGAGAGCGCAGGTCCTTCCGATGATGCCCGCAGCGCAGGCCCCTCTGTACGAGATCAAGGCCAATCTGTTCAAGGCCCTCGCCCACCCGGCCCGGATCCGGGTACTGGAACTGCTGGCGGCCGCGCCGGACACCGCGGCGCCGGTCAGCCACCTGCTGGCCGAGACGGGGCTGGAGGCCTCGCACCTGTCCCAGCACCTGGCCACTTTGCGCCGGCACCGGGTGGTGACCTCGGTCCGGACGGCCAATGCCGTCACATACCGGCTGGCGCACCCGAAGATCGCGGAGCTGCTGGCGATTGCCCGGCTCTTCCTGCTGGACAGCCTGGCGGAGTCGGGCGAGCAACTCCGGCTCGCGCAGGAACTGCCGGCCGCGCACCTCCAGGGTTCCGCCACGTGACCGCCGGGACAGCGGGCCGCAGCTCCCGGGGCTACCTGGCCCGGTTCCTGCCGTCCGTCCGCGACTACGAGGGGCTGCGCAGGTCCTGGCGGACGGACCTGCTCTCCGGCATCACCGTGGGCATTGTGGCCCTGCCGCTGGCCCTCGCGTTCGGGGTGAGTTCCGGGGTGGGGGCCGAGGCCGGACTCGTCACGGCGGTGGTGGCCGGGCTGGTGGCCGCCGTGATGGGCGGATCGCCTGTGCAGGTTTCCGGGCCCACCGGCGCCATGGTGGTGGTCCTGGCCCCCGTGGTCGCTGCCCACGGCGCCGGCAGCATTGCCCTGGTGTCCGTGCTGGCCGGGCTGCTGGTCATCGTCCTGGGCATCAGCGGCCTCGGCCGTGCGGTCGCCTTCATCCCGTGGCCCGTGGTGGAGGGCTTCACGCTGGGCATCGCCGCCATCATCTTCCTGCAGCAGGTGCCCATGGCCACCGGGACGGCGGGAGTGCCGGGCCACAACACGCTGCTGGCCGCCGTCGAGAGCGCTTCGCGAGCCTCTGCCCCTGCCGTGCTGCAGACCCTGGCCGTTGTGGCTGGGGTCGCCGCGGTGATGGTCCTGCTCCCCCGGCTCAACAAGGCCATTCCCGCCAGCCTGTCAGCGGTGCTGCTGGCCACTCTGGCCGCCGAACTCCTGGATCTGCAGATCCCGCGGATCGGCGCCCTGCCGCATTCGCTCGCAGCCCCCGCACTTCCGGTGCTGGATCCGTCGGCGCTGGGCGGGCTCCTCATGCCGGCGGTGTCCATCGCCACACTCGCGGCCATCGAGTCGCTGCTGTCCGCCCGGGTGGCCGCCGGCATGGTGGGCCCGGACGGCCGCCCCACCGGACGGTACAGCCCGGACCGCGAACTCACCGGCCAGGGCCTGGCGTCGGTGGCGGCGGGGCTCTTCGGCGGTATGCCGGCCACCGGCGCGATCGCCCGGACCGCCGTCAATGTGCGCTCGGGAGCCAAAACACGGCTCGCGGCGATTGTGCACGCCCTGGTACTGCTGGCCATCATCTACCTTGCGGCGCCTCTGGTGGGCAGGATCCCGCTGGCGGTCCTGGCCGGCATCCTGATGGTCACGGCCACGCGTATGGTGTCGCGGCAGACCGTGGCGGCTGTGCTGCGCTCCACCCGTGCCGATGCCTTCGTTTTCATCCTGACCGCCCTGATCACCGTGGCGTTCGACCTGATCGTGGCAATTGAAATCGGGCTCGTTGCGGCGGCGGTGTTCACGCTGCGGAAGTTTGCCTCCCTCAGCGGGGTGGAGCGCGAGGACATCCCGGGGCCGCCCGCGCCCGGAGACGGCCACATCGCCATCTTCCGGCTGGACGGCGCCATGTTCTTCGGGGCGGCGGAGCGGGTCCTACAGGAAATCAGCCAGGTCAGGGACATCCAGGTCGCGATCATCCGGCTCTCGCAGGTGCGGATGCTTGACGCGACCGGCGCCCATACCCTGGTGGAGGTGATCTCGGCGCTGGAACTGCGCGGCGTCACGGTGCTGCTCAAGGGCGTCCAGCCCCAGCACCTGGAGTTGGTGACCAACGTTGGCGTGATCCGCTCGCTCCGGCACCATAAGCACCTGTTCGACAGCCTGCCCGGGGCCGTGGAGCACGCCCGGAGCCATGTGCTGCGGAACGCTGCCGCTAACGCCTGAGGTTTTTCCGGATCGTCTGGCCGCGGACCACGATCCCGGCGATGTGCAGGATGAGCCCGAGCCCGATCACGGCCAGCGATGCCAGCGCGAGGGTCTGGTTGCCGGTGTTGTTGCCGACCAGATTGAGGATGATGCCGGCGGCGATCAGGCCCATCGCGCTGAAAACGAGGACCTTGTAGGTGGTTGGCGCGGTGGCCCAGAATTCGTTCAGCACCGCCCCAGTCTACCGGGGGCGCCGGGGGCAGTTCAGAACAGGGACTCCTGGACTGCGGGGACCGCGGAGCCGTGGTCGCCGAGTTCGATCATCCGCGCCTTCAGCCCGCCGAGGTTGACCACAAAGTCAAGGTCGGCGCCGTCCAGCCGGGCCAGCGCGATGCTGCCGCTCAGCGACGACACGACGAAGCCGTGGGCGTCGGCGCCGAGGTCGTGCGGGTAGGCATGCCGGGCAGCGGGTGTGCAGGCGGCATCGGCCAGCGCGGGCCGCTGCCAGCGTTCGTCCACCACCTCGAAGCCCTCCACGCCGGCGCCGGTGAGCAGGGTCCGGACCTCCGCGGCGAGCCGGCCGTTCAGCTCATCGAGTTCTGTGGCGGCAGCCGGTGCCGTGAGTCCGGCGGCCTTCGCAGCCGAGCGGACCTGCTGCGGCAGCCCGGCGTCGCGGGTGACCTGGTCCTCCAGGATCCGGACGATCCGGCCGTCCCCAGCGCGGGCGACGTAGCGGGCGACGACGGCGCCCTGCTCCGCGAGCCGGTGCCATTTCCGCAGCTGTGAGGCGGTGCCCACCTTGCAGGCGCCGCTGGCGAAGGTGGCGATGTAGAGCCAGTGCGGCTGCATCAGGTAGGCGCGCAAGCCGGGCGGGACGCGCCCGCCGCGGTGGAAATCGTGGATCAGCCGTGAATCGTCGACGGCGAAACACGGCCCGCACTGGTTTCCGCGGGCGGCCGGGGCCTGGTCCGGGCAGACGACGTGGTCCCGGTCCGCGGGGCCGTGCACCTTGTGGTGGCCCAGGCAGTGCTTACCCGGCGTGGCGAGCCGGAAGCCCAGCCGCGTGCCGGCGTCGAGCGCCACCTCGGTGAAGCCGCCCGAGGGGTCCTGCAGGCGGAGGGCCGCGCCGCCGGCGTCGTACCCGGCGTCGTGCCCCTCGGCCGGCGGGTGACCATCCCAAAAGACCCCGTGGACCAGATAGCGGGCATCGGTCACGGGGTCTCCTCGGTTCGGGTCCGGCTACAGGGCCGGCTGCACCCCAAAGGCTACCGCGAGCTTCATGATCTTTTCGGCGCGGCCCAGTCGCGGCAGGTCGGAGCCGTCCCGGATCACGCGGCCGTTGGCCTCGAAGTCGGCCATGAAGTCGGTGGCCCAGGCGACGTCGGACGGGGTGGGGCTGATGACCTCATTGATCACGTGGGTCTGGTCGATGGCGAGGCAGAGCTTGCCGGTCATGCCCATCATCACGGTGATGCCGGTCTGCTCGCGCAGGATCGGGTGGTTGGTGCCGACCGTGGGGCCGTCGATCGGGCCGGGCAGGTTGCCGACGCGGCTGGCGACGACGAGCTTGGCCCGCGGGTAGGCCATCGCCTCCGGGGTGGCGGCCATGCCCGTGTCGCGGCGGAAGTCGCCCGAGCCGAACGCCAGCCGGAACGCGCCCTGGGCCCGGGCAATGTTGTTAGCTTCCTCGATGCCGACGGCGGATTCGACCAGCGGGATGACCGGGGTCTTGCCGTCCATACGGTGGAAGCTTTCGGTGACCTGGTCCGCGGATTCGGTCTTGGCGAGCATCACGCCGAGCAGTCCGGGCGTGCCGCGGAGTCCGGCGAGGTCATCGGCCCAGAAGGGGCTGGTGGCATCGTTGATCCGGACCCAGGCGCTGCCGCCGGCGGTCAGCCAGTCCACGACGTGCTCGCGGGCGGCATCCTTCTGCGAGGGATCCACCGCGTCTTCGATGTCCAGGATGATGGCGTCCGCGCGGGACTCCGCCGATTGTCCGAAGAGTTCGGGCTTCATGGCGTTGACCAGCAGCCAGGAGCGGGCAATTTCGGCCGGGACGTTGCGCTGGGGCCGGACAATCCCGGCGGTGGTGGTAGAGGTCATGTCTCTACGCTAGCTGCCCGGACCGGCCCGCCGCCAAGTAATACCCCTGTTCGGGGCGACCAATACGACCAAAATCACCCCCGGACGCGAAACTGGCCCGCAGTTGTCGCCGTTTAGAGCGGTCTAAACGGCAACAACTGCGAGCCGGTTGGGGGCTGAACACGACGCCGGTGCGTGCCTAGGGGATGTTGCTGCCCCGGGCCGTGATCCAGAGCCGGTACCACTCGGCGCGGCTCATGGCGGCGGCCACCTCGGCGGCCCCGGCGCAGGCCAGGATCCTTTCGGGTTTGGCCGTGCCGATCACCGGGGCGATCCCGGCCGGGTGCTTCATCAGCCAGCCCAGCAGCACCGCCTCGCCCGTGGTGCCCTTCGCCGCGGCCATCTCGGCCACGAGGACGGCGGTGGCCTCCTCCGCGGCACTCGGGGCCGGCGCCGGCGCTCCGGTGTAGAGCCCGCGGGAGAGGGCCCCGTAGGCCTGCAGGGTGATGCCGTTCCGCACGCAATGCTCCACGGTGCCGTGCGGGAAGCTGTAGTCCGTGCCCTCGGCGTGGTTGACCAGCACGGTGCTTTCCAGCCAGGCCCGTGCGGACAGGCTCATCTCCAACTGGTTGGCCACCACGGGAGCCTCGAGCCGGTCCTGCAGCAGCTCAATCTGCGGCGCCGACATGTTGGACACGCCGACCGCGCGGATTTTGCCCTCGGCCATCAGCTGGCCGACGGCGGAGGCAACCTCGGCGGGATCCACCAGCGGGTCGGGCCGGTGCAGCATGAGCACGTCCACGTAGTCCGTCTTAAGCCGGGCCAGGCTTTCGTTGACCCGGTCCAGGATGCCCTCCCGGCTCAGGTCGTAGTACGCGTCGAGGCCCTGTTCCCCCAGCCGGATGCCGCATTTGGTCTGCAGCCGGATCCGCTCCCGCAGGCCCGGGGTCTGCGCCAGGACCTCGCCGAAGACCGCCTCGGCCTTGCCGCTGCGGTAAATGTCGGCGTGGTCGAACAGCGTGATGCCGGCCTGCAGGGCGGCGTCGACGGCGGCGGCCGCCTCGTCCACGTGCGCGGACGAGTACGGCTCCGCCGACCAGCTCCCGCCCAGGCCCATGCAGCCATAAATCAGTTCCTGGCTGGGGATCAGTTCCTGGGTGCTCACCGGAGCCAGACGGTGGTGTTGCCCGGGAGTAGCTGTCCGTCCAGCGGGCCGCTGCTGATCAGCACCTCGCCGGCGGGCAGCTGGACGGCGTCGTCCCCGAAGTTGGTCACGGACTGCCAGCCGCCGTGGCGGCGGAAGTGCAGCACGTCCGCGTGGCCGGTCTCCAGCCACTCCAGCTCTTCTGAGGTCTGCAGTTCGCGGCGCAGCTTGAGGGCCTTGCGGTAGAACTCCAGGGTGGAGCCTTCGGCGCCGTCCTGGGCGGCCACGGCGTAGCGGGAGAACCATGCCGGCTGCGGCAGGTGGGCGCCGCCGTCGCCGAAGCCGAAGGAGGAACCCTCCGGGGACCAGGGCAGCGGCACCCGGCAGCCGTCGCGGCCGATCTCCACGCCCTTGTTGCGGAAGAAGGTGGGGTCCTGGCGCTCGGCATCCGGGATCTCGGCGACTTCCTGCAGGCCCAGTTCCTCGCCCTGGTACAGGTAGGCGGAGCCGGGGAGGGCCAGCATCAGCAGGGTCGCGGCGCGGGCGCGGCGCAGGCCCAGGTCGACATCGAGTTCCTCGGCCGGGGCGCCGGCCAGCAGCCAGCCCTTGCCGTCCTGGCCCTTGGCGTGCCGCCCGCCGCCCTTGGGCAGGCCGTAACGGGTGGCGTGCCGGACGACGTCGTGGTTGGAGAAGACCCAGGTGGAGGAGGCACCGGACTCGGTGGCCTCGGCGAGGTTGCGGGTGATGATTTCGCGGAACTCGTCGGCGTCGAAGTCGGCCTGCAGCAGGTCGAAGTTGAAGGCCTGGCCCAGCCCCTGCGGGCTGGCGTAGCGGGCACGCCGGCTGGCGTGCACCCACGCCTCGGCGACGGCGGTGCGCGGCGGGTTGTATTCGTTGAAGACCTCACGCCATTCGACATAGATCTCGTGCACCTCGTCGCGGTCCCAGAACGGGTGCGACCCGTCGTCGAAGCCGTCGGTGCCGGAGTTGGCCTCACTCAGTTCGACCTTGGACAGCAGCGGTTCGGTGAGGTCCTTGGTCAGGGCGTGCGCGACGTCCACGCGGAAGCCGTCCACGCCGCGGTCGGACCAGAAGCGCAGGGTCTTGAGGAAGTCATCGCGGATCTCGCGGTTGGACCAGTTCAGGTCCGGCTGTTCCTTGGCGAAGATGTGCATGTACCACTGGCCGGGCGTGCCGTCGGGTTCGGTGATGCGCTCCCAGGCCGGTCCGCCGAAGACGGATTCCCAGTCCGACGGCGGGATCTCACCGTTTTGCCCAAGCCCATCGCGGAAGATGTAGCGCTCCCGGGCGTCCGAGCCGCGCGGGGAGGCGAGGGCCTCCTGGAACCAGACGTGGCGGTTGGAGGAGTGGTTCGGGACGATGTCCGCGATCAGCTTGATGCCGGCGGCGTGCAGCGCGGCGGACATCTCGTCGAAGTCCTCCAGCGTGCCGAGCTTGGGGTCGACATCGCGGTAGTCGTCGACGTCGTAGCCGCCGTCGGCCAGGGCCGAGGGGTAGAACGGGGAGAGCCAGACGGCATCGATGCCGAGGGCCTTCAGGTACGGCACCTTGGCCGTGATGCCCTTGATGTCGCCCAGTCCGTCACCGTTGGAGTCGGAGAAGCTGCGCGGGTAGATCTGGTACACGGACGCCTGGCGCCACCAGTTGGGGTCGGCGGCGAGGTCGGAACCGGACAGGGTTGCCAGCGTGGCGGTGTTCGACAAGGTGAATCCTTCGGGGCTGGGGTGCGGTGTCTGATAACAGCGTGTCTGATAATTTAGATAGAAGCTAAATCTATTGCCGGATCAATTATGGGTCCGCACTCATGAGGAGGTCAAGATTCCGAAGCGCCAGGCCGCCGCCACGCCCCAACTGCTGCGCCGGGTCAACGCCCAGGCGGTGCTGGCCGCCATCCGTGGCACCGAGGTGGCCACCGGAACGGAGCTGATGGCGGCAACCGGCCTCACTCGGGCCTCGGTGATCGCCGTCTGCGAGGACCTGATCCGGCGCGGCTGGATCCGCGAACTGGACGCGCCGCGCAAAGATGCCCTGCCCGCCGGGGGCCAGGCAGCCGGCAGCCCGCAGAAAGGCCGGCCGGCGCGGCGCTTCGAACTCCGGGCCCGGGCCGGCGTCGTCCTCGGCATCGACATCGGCGCCGCCACCACCACGGCCGCGGTCGCCGACCTGCGGGGCACCGTTCTTGGCCGCGCCAGCGGGTACTTCCGCGCCGCGGACATCCCCGCCGGCGAGCGGATCGGCGTCGTCGACCGGGCGTGCCGGGATGCGCTGGCGGCCGCTGGCGAGGCCCCCGGGAACGTCCTGACCGTCAGCGCCGGCATTGCCGCCCCGGTGGACCGCGACGGCAAGGTACTGGCCGCCCAGCACTTCTGGAGCCTGTTCGACGTCGGGCTGCGCTCGGCCCTGCAGGACCTGCACGGCTGGCCGGTGCTGCTGGAGAACGACGCCAACCTGGCCGTGCTCGGCGAACGCTGGCGCGGCTCCGGCGCGGGAGTGGACGACCTCGTGGTGCTGCTGGCTGGCGAGCGGCTCGGCGCGGGCGTGCTGGAGTCCGGCCGGCTGCTGCACGGCCGCGGCGGCGGCGCCGGCGAGATGGGATTCCTGGACATGGTGGAGGGCGTCGGCTCCAGCGACGGCATTGCGAGCCTCGCCCGGCAATGGCAGGCCGCGTCCGGCGGACCCGCTTCCGGCGGCGAGGCAAGCGCGCTGCGGGTCTTCGAGGATGCCGCCGCCGGGGAACCCGCCGCACTGGCCATCCTGGACCGGCTCGCGGAGCGGATGGCCCGGGTGATCGCCGCGATCGCCAGCCTGCTCAACCCCGAGCAGGTGGTGATCGGCGGCGCCGTCGCGGACTCGGCCGGGGCACTGCTGCCCGGCATCACCGCCGCGCTGCCGCGCTTCACCGCCACTCCCCCGCGGGTGACGGTTTCGCCGCTGGGCGACGGGATCGTCACGGTCGGCGCCATCCGGCACGCCCTGGACTTCGTCGAGGCGAATGCCTTGGAACTGGAGCTGCCCCGGTAACGCAGGATTGCCGCATCGCCGGGACCGTCGCAGGCTTTGCTCAAGTTTCGGCAACGATTCGCCAACTAAGCCGAAAGATTGTTGCAGCTTGCCGGGTCTGGCGGCGTGCCGTCCGTAGACTGGCCTCACTTCCCGGTCTCCCGGCCGTTTCGCTGAGCCTTCAGCGGGGCGGCGGTCTCATGAAAGACACACAGTGAACTCAATACGGAAGAGGACCGCGTGGATCGTAGCGCTGGTCCTTTCTCTGGCCACCTTGCCCGCTGTCACAAGTTCGCCGGCGTCAGCCGAACCTGCGCCCGCCCCGACTGCCGCGGTGACGCCTGCTGCGGCGACCCCGGTGGCAACGCCAACTGCCGCGCCGACGGCTTCCGGAACCAGTGCCACGTCCCCCGCGGCGCCCTCGCCGACTGATCCCACGTCGACGACGGTCATCTCGGCTCCCCCGCAGCCGGGCGTCCCGGCGCCCGCCGGCACTACCGCGGTTCCCTCGCAGGACGCGGCTGCGCCCGGCGATGCGCCACTCGTCGAGCACACTTTCGAGACGCCGCCGCCCGCGGGCAACAAGGGTGTGCCGACCCGCCCGGCAATTTCGACCGAGGCCTACGCCCTTGACCGCCGGGGCGACATCAAGGTCCGGCTGGCGCTGGTGCAGCTGGCCGACAAAAAAGCGGCTATCTCGGAAACAGATGCAAGGGCCGCGATCACCACCAGCAGCGACTACTGGCAGGCCGAGTCCAATGGGCGCCTGTCCATGAGCGTCGCGTCGGTGGAGTACCCCACCAGCAAGGCGACGTCCACCCAACGTTATTCGGACATGATGAACACCATCACGACCGAACTGGGCTGGGCCCCCAGCTCCAACACGGCCCTGGTGGTTTTCGTGTCGACGGGCACTCTTTCCGATGGAGCCTACGGCGCGGGCTGGAGCTATAGCGGGACCAGCGGAAAAGTCATCATGCCGCTTCCTGCCAACTTGACCAAGAGTGTGCTGTCGCACGAGTTCGGACACGTGCTGGGCCTTATGCACGCCAACGCGCTGCAGTGCACCAGCGGGGCGGTGGACGTGGCGACCAACGCCGACGGCTCCTTCGCCGACCCCAGCTGCTCGGTCCAGGAATACAAGGACAACCTGGACCTGATGGGCGTCTCGCAGCTGAGCCGCCCGGTCGTCAGTTCGCCGATGTACGAATACGGCGGGTTCGGCGCCGGCAACGAGGTCTACAACATCGGAACGGCCTCCGGAAAAGCCTCCTACCAGTTGCAGGCCTGGAGCAGCGCGGCCGACAACCGCGCCGTGAAATTCACCGACCCGCTCAGCGGGGAGATCTACTACGTCGAGCTCCGCCTCCCGATCGGCGGCGACGCGGCCGCCGCGGTCAACGGGAACCGCGGCGTCAAGATCGTCCAGTCGTTCGGCGCAGGCTCGATTTCGCTGCCGCCCAGCACCACCACCTACTACTCGACGTACTACACCTCGAACGCCGCCTGGCAGGCCGGTCAAACCTTCACCACCCACGCCGGCACCAGGGTGACCGTGGACTGGATCTCCGACGTCGCCGCCGGCATCACCATTGACACCCTTCCCCCTGCCAAGCCTCTGCTCATCGCTCCCGGTGACTTCAACGGCGACGGCATCCCGGACGTCCTCCAGCGCAAGGCCAACGGTGAGCTTTGGTTCTACCCCGGCGACGGAACCGGCCGTCAGGGTGCGGGCCGACGGATTGGAACGGGCTGGGAGATCTTCGACAGCGTCATCGGCGTGGGTGATTTCAACGGCGATGGACGAAACGACCTGATAGCCCGCAAATGGGACGGGTCGCTCTGGTTCTACGCCGGAAACGGCTCCGTATCAGCCACCAGCGAGGGGTACTCCGGCGGTGTGAAGGTCGGCGACTTCGGCTGGGACGCGTTCGATGCGCTCCTGGGGGTCCGGGACTTCGACGGCGATGGCCGACCGGATCTGCTCGCCCGGCGACCGGACGGCGTGCTGGTGCTCTACCCCGGCACCGCCACGGGCCGGCCCGGCGCGGCGCGCGAGATCGATTTCGGCTGGCAGATCTTCGACCAGCTGATCGCCCTCCAGGACTTCAACGGCGACGGCACCAACGACCTTGCCGGCCGGAAACCGGACGGCACGTTGTGGATGTATTCGAACACCGGGCAGGCGAAACTCATCAACGCCACCAAGATCGGATCGGGGTGGGGCATCTACACCACCATCCTGGGCACCGGGGACGCCAACGGCGACCGGATGGCGGATATGATCGCCAACCAGCCCGACGGCTCCGTCTACTTCTACGCAGGCACCGGCATGCGGGACGAAGGCTATTCCGGCGGCCGCAAGATCGGCAACTTCGGCTGGGATGCCTTCGACATGCTCGTCGCCACGCCCGACTTCAATGGCGACGGCATCGCGGACCTGATCGCGCGCGGACCCGGTGGGACCCTGTGGTTCTACGCCGGCAATGGCGCGGGGTCGTACGGCGCCGGAGTGCAGATCGGCAACTTCGGCTGGGATGCCTTCAACGCCCTGACCGGCGTGGGCGACCTGGACGGCGACGGCCGGAATGATCTGATTGCCCGCATGCCTGACGGGTCCCTGTGGCTGTACTCCGGCACCGGGCAGGTGAACTCGAGCAGTAACGGCTATGCGCCGGGGCGGAAGATCGGCAACTTCGGCTGGGAGGCGTTCACGACGCTTTCCGGGACCGGCGACCTGACGGGCGACGGCAAGAACGACCTTCTGGCGCGGGGCTCCGACGGCTCCCTCTGGGTGTACCCGGGGACCGGACGGGTCGACGGCACCAGTTCCGGGCTCGGCATACCCACGAAGATCGGCAATTTCGGCTGGGAGGTCTTCGACCAGCTCTTCGGCGTCGGGGACTACAACGCGGACGGCAAGAACGACGTGCTGGCACGGCTCCCGGACGGGACGTTGTTGCTCTACCCCGGTGATGGTGCGGGCCGGCTCTCCACGCCCCGGAAGGTCGGGACCGGGTGGAACATCTACGACGCCGTGCGTGGTGCCTGGAACCTCAACGGTGACCGCTACCCCGACATCGTCGCCCGCCGGCCGGACGGCTCGCTGTGGGCCTACTCGGGCACGGGCATGCAGCCCAACGAGGGTTACCTGGGCCGAGTGTTCGCCACCCAGTTGTCCTAGGACGCCCCGCCCGCCAGGCGGGAGAGCCACCAGACGCAAAAAGAGCCGGATCCGAAAGGTCCGGCTCTTTTTGCGTCTACAGCGGAAAGGTCCTGCGCGCCGCTACTTCGCCGGCTCCAGCGCCGCGGCCAGCGGCAGCGTCCCGTCCCGGAATTCGATGGTCCGGCCGGCAGTCTGGGGCAGTCCCAGGACGGCGGCGGCCACCAGAGCCACATTGGCCCGCGCCGTACCGGTGCCGGCTGAAGTGTCCGCCGGGGCGACGTCGATCAGTCCGTTACCGGGGCCGTCCGTGAGGGACCCTGGTCCCAGGATGGTCCAGGCCAGACCGGTGCCGCGCAGGTAGGCGTCCGCAGCGGCCTTGGCCTCCGCGTAGGCGTGGAAGCTGCTGTCCGCAGGGACGCCGTGGTCCGGCCCAGCCCCCAGATAGGAGACCATGACGTAACGGGGCACGCCGGCTTCCGCTGCGGCGTCCATGGATCGGATCGCCGCGTCCCGGTCCACCGCGTAGGTGCGTTCCGGGCTGCCACCGCCGGCTCCGGCGGACCAAACGACGGCGTCGTGTCCCGTCAGTGCCGCGGCGAGTTCCGCCGTCGTGGACCTCTCCACATCCAGGACCGCCGGGGTGGCGCCGGTGGCAGCCACGTCGTCGCGGTGATCGGGATTGCGGATAATCGATGTCACCTCGGCTCCGTCCTTGGTCAGGATGCCGGAGAGTTCCAAAGCCACCTTGCCGTGGCCGCCGATGATTGCGATTCGCGTCATCGTCCCATTCTGTCCCACTTGAACCGGAGCCGCACCAGATGCCCCCACTTCCCCGGGCAGGCCTAGCGTGTTCCCGGCAGAGTTGGACGTAGACGCGGGCGGTTAGGCGTCAACCGGCGCTGAGGAACTCAACAACCCTGGCAGGCTGGAACACGGAAGGATCACCGTGCTCACCTTCGGCCGCCACTACCGTCACGTCGGCTCCCGCGGCGGCTGCAACGGCAGCACAAGTGTCCGTATTGGTGGCTTTGGGAACGGTGGTGTCCTGCGGCGACGCGAAGAACAGCGCCCTGAACCCGGGCGGGTAGGGCGGGCTGACCGGCGAAAGGTCTGCGGGGGCGCCATCGGGCCACGCCTGGCAGAAAGTGGGAAATTTGTCGGTCATGGTCGCGAGGTTGCAGACCGGGTAAATCCCCACGAACGCGGTGGCCGGGATGCGTCCGACGAGCTGCAGTGCGGGAAGCCCGCCCATCGATTGCCCCAGCAGCACAACATGCCGGGCACCCGCTTCCCGCGCCGCCCAATGATAGAGGTCCTCGTAGGCCGTGACCGAGGCGGGGGCGCCCCATACGTTCCCGCCAGCGTCCGAGCTGGCGATGCTGTAGCCGGCCCCCAGCAGGGCCTCCAGCAGCGCCGCCTGGTCAGTTCCCGCCTGCCACTCCTCGACGGTGCCGCCGTGCCCGTGGGCCGCAATCATGAGCGTGCCGTTGGGTCTGGCGGGGATCGTCACGGCGACATTGTCCGCGCCGATGACGGCACGAACGGTTCGTTGGGCCGCTTCCGGTGCAGGCGCAGCCACCGCGCCGCACCCGGACAGCCCCAATATGATCACCACAAGCAACAGCCAACGCACAATATCCCCCCGAGCGCAGAGCCTACCTCCCCGCACGCCTTTCCGGTGAACATTGCGATAACATCTTTGGCTGGAATTGGACGCCCGGGGCGCCAAAAGCGCCGGAACATCTGGGGGTGGCACGTTCGAACACAAAAAGACCCCGCAGGCTTGGCCTGCGGGGTCATTCTGTAGCGGTGGGGAGGCTCGATCTCCCGACCTCACGATTATGAGTCGTGCGCTCTAACCAACTGAGCTACACCGCCACGAATGAGAAAAACCTGCGTCAGGCCGGTCAAAAACCGCCTTGACGCAGGCCCTCATTCAGAGCCCCCCACCGGAATCGATCCGGTGACCTCGTTCTTACCAAGAACGCGCTCTACCACTGAGCTAGGGGGGCAACGAGTAAATACTCTACCGGAAGATTCCGCTCCCAACAAATCGGCCGACCTCCCCTGCCCATCGCGCCGAAACCCACGCGGTTTCGGGGATTTCCGGGGCCTTCGACCGTCCTCCGCAGCCCCGATCCGACCGGTCCGCACCAGTGATGTGACGAAGCCGACTCGCGGGTCCTGCACCGAACCGGCATGCCGCGCCGCGCGGCCCGGAAACGCGGAACGGGCCGGCTCAAAAGAGCCGGCCTGTTCCGGTGCTGCCTAGGAACTAATGGTTACCACTTGTTGCGGGGCTTGAAGCCGCCTTCGTGGCGAGGCTTGCGGGTGTCCGCGCCGACGCCGCGCTCGTTGCGGTCGCTGAAGGAGCGGCCGCCGCGGTCCGCGGAGGAACGCTCGCCGTCGTTCTTGCGGAATTCGCGCTTGAAGCCGCCGTTGCCCTTGAAGTTGCCGCTGCCACCGGAGTACCCGCCGCGCTCGCCACGGTCGCCCCGGTTGCCCTGGTAGGCGCCGCGGTCACCGGAAGGCTTGCGGCCGTTGTCCAGCTCGAGGTGGATCAGCTCGCCGCCGATCCGGGTGCGGGACAGGGCCTTCAGCTGCTCGGGGCTCAGGTCCGCCGGAAGCTCCACGAGGGAGTGGTCCGAGCGGATGTCGATGCCGCCGATCTGGGCCGAGGAGATGCCGCCCTCGTTGGCGATGGCGCCGACGATGGAGCCCGGCATAACGCGCTGGCGGCGTCCGACGGCGATCCGGTAGGTGGCGTTGCCCTCGGTCAGGGTGCGGGTCGGGCCGCGGGAGCCGAAGCCGTCCTTGGAGCGTTCGCGCTTCTGGAATTCCGGAGCGGCAGGCAGTTCCTTGACCAGGAGCGGCTGGCCGCCCTGCGCCATAACGGCCAGTGCGGCGGCGATCTCGGCGGCCGGAACGTTGTGCTCTTCCTCGTAGGAGGCGATCAGGTCACGGAAGGCCGAAACGTCCTCGGACTCGAGGGTCTCGGTGATCTTGTCCGCGAACTTGCCCAGGCGCAGGGTGTTGACCGTCTCCGCAGTGGGCAGGTGCATCTGCTCGACCGGCTGGCGTGTTGCCTTCTCGATCGAACGCAGCAGGTACTTCTCCCGCGGGGTCATGAACAGCACGGCGTCGCCGGAGCGTCCCGCGCGGCCGGTGCGGCCGATGCGGTGCACGTAGGACTCGGTGTCGTGCGGGATGTCGTAGTTGATCACGTGGCTGATCCGCTCGACGTCCAGGCCGCGGGCGGCGACGTCGGTGGCCACGAGGATGTCGATGCGGCCTTCCTTCAGTGCATCGACCGTGCGCTCACGCTGCTGCTGCGGGATGTCGCCGTTGATGGCGGCGGCCTGGAAGCCGCGGGAGCGCAGCTTGTCGGCGAGGTCCTCGGTGGCCATCTTGGTCCGGACGAAGGCGATGACGCCGTCGAACTCTTCAACCTCGAGGATGCGGGTCAGCGCGTCGAGCTTGTGCGGGCCCATGACCTGCAGGTACCGCTGGCGGGTGTTGGCGCCGGTGGTGGTCTTGGACTTGACCTGGATCTCGGCCGGGTTGTTCAGGTACTGCTTGGACATCCGGCGGATCTGGCTCGGCATGGTGGCGGAGAACAGGGCAACCTGGCGGCCCTCGGGGGTCTGCTGGAAGATCTGCTCCACGTCATCGGCGAAGCCCATGCGCAGCATCTCATCTGCCTCATCCAGCACGAGGTACTGGAGTTCGGACAGGTCCAGGGAACCCTTGGCGATGTGGTCGATCACGCGGCCGGGGGTACCGACAACAACCTGGGCGCCGCGGCGCAGGCCGGCCAGCTGCGGGCCGTAGGCGGAGCCGCCGTAGACCGGCAGGACGGTGAAGTCGTCGATGTGCTTGGCGTAGGAGGTGAAGGCTTCGGCGACCTGGAGGGCGAGCTCGCGGGTCGGGGCCAGGACCAGGGCCTGCGTCTTGCGGGACGGGCCGTTCAGGTCGTGGAGTTCGGCCAGCCGGGACAGCGCCGGTACTGCGAATGCTGCAGTCTTACCGGTGCCGGTCTGGGCCAGGCCAACGACGTCGCGGCCCTCGAGCAGGACCGGGATGGTCGCTGCCTGGATCGGGGACGGCTTCTCGTAGCCGACGTCCTGCAGGGCGGCGAGGACGCGGGCGTCGATGCCGAGGTCAACGAAGCGAAGGCCGCCGTCGTCGTCGCCGGAGTTATCGGCGGTGGTGTCAGCGGTGTCGGCTGCGGCGGGGGCAGCCGGTGCGGTGAACTCGACGTCGGCGCTGGTGTTCTCGGTGTCGACGGAGTTGTCCTGATTTTCGGGCATAGGGGAATCTTCCTCATCCATAGGGGCCAGGCGGCACAACCCGAGGTGAGCGGAGCCGCAGTACGCGTGACACATGGTGCCGGGCATACTTTGACCGGCCGGTCACATAGAAGCCCGGCGCTTTCGCAATCCCGTGGCAGGACTTCCCGCTGCATCTCTTGGCTGCTATCCCAGCAGTCTGTACAGCGTTTTCTTTAGCCGGCTCTCCCTATGAAAATGCCCGCAACACAGTTTTGCGGGCCCCAACACTTACCAGTCCTGCCTCAAGAATTGGGCAGGAATAAGGGATTTCCGGAGTGGGGGATATTTCAAGTGTAGGGCATGCCGCGGCGTAGGTGCTAACGGGCGGCCCCGCCTGCGGCGGTGAGCTTGCGCACACTGCCGTTTCCGCCGCTACTGCCCCAGCCGGCGCCCCAGCTTCTCGAAATACTCGTGGTACTCAGGCTGGAGGCGGATTTCGCCGTCGGCGTCCGCGTCCCGCAGCGCCTCCATGTCCTCGAGCGTGGGATCGCTAAACCACTTGCCGATGGTGACGCCGTGGGTGGGGACAAAGATCCGGTGGATATGGTCCCCCGCCGCGATGGTGCCGGTCCGGACCACCCGCAGGTAGCTGCCCACCCGGCCGGCCTCGCCGAACCTTGCCACCCAGTTGGGCACCTGCGTCCGCCGCTGGAACGTGGCACAGGGCATCCGGGGCGAGGTCACCTCCACTTCGACGTCGAGGCCGATCTTCCAGCGTTCGCCGATCACGGCGTTGGTGGCATCAACGCGGGCGACCCGCAGGTTCTCGCCGAAGTACCCGGGCGGGATATCCCGGCCGAGTTCCTCAGCCCAGTAGTCGGCGTCGTCCTGGGAATAGGCGTAGAGCGCCTGGTCCTCGCCGCCGTGGTGGATGCGGCTGGCCTGGATGTCGCCGTGGAGTCCCAGCCGGTGCACCTTGACCGGACCGTCCACGGGGCGTTTGTCGATCGCGGTCACGCCCACGCTTCCGGCATCGCTGAGCAGCTGATGTACCCGGCAGACGGCAAGCACAGAAGCGGTGTCCATGGCACCAGTGTAGGCCCGGGGTCGTCCGGCGGCGCTCCGGCCCAGTTACTTTCCCGCCGGCCCCCGGACCCGACCGCGACACCGGCGTGTCGGCCGCGATCGGAGCGCGGGTCCGGAAGTAACCGGGCAGGAACGTCGGGGACGGCGCCCGCACCGGAACGTAGGATGCTCCCATGAGCAGTGTTGCAGCAACAGATGTGTCCGATGTCCTGGCGATCGACTCCCTGCTGAGCGCCGGCGAGCTGGCCGTGCGGGAAAAGGTCCGCGATTTCACCACCCAGCGGATCCGGCCCGGCATCGCGCGCTGGTACGAGGACGGTGTGTTCCCGCTGGAGCTGGCCCCGGAACTGGGCGAACTCGGGGTCCTCGGCATGCATCTGGAGGGCTTCGGCTGCCCGGGCCGCTCCGCGGTGGAATACGGCCTGGCGGCGATGGAGCTGGAGGCCGGCGATTCGGGCATCCGGACGTTCGTCTCCGTTCAGGGCTCCCTGGCGATGACCGCCATCCACAAATGGGGCTCGGAGGAGCAGAAGCAGGAATGGCTCCCCCGGATGGCTGCCGGCGAGCTGATCGGCTGCTTCGCCCTAACCGAACCCACCGCCGGATCCGACCCCGCCGCCATGCAGACCTTTGCCCGCCGGGACGGGACCGGCGACGGCGCCGGCTGGGTCCTGGACGGGGCGAAGCGCTGGATCGGCCTGGCCTCGGTGGCGGACGTCCTGGTGGTCTGGGCCATGACCGACGACGGCGTGCGCGGCTTCGTGGTCCCCGCCGGCACCCCCGGGGTCACCGCGACGCCGATCGGTCAGAAACTCTCGATGCGCGCCTCGATCCAGTGTGATGTGGCGTTCGACGGCGTCCGGCTGGGCCCGGAGGCGATGCTGCCCGCGGCGCGAGGCCTGCGGGGCCCGTTCTCCTGCCTGAACGAGGCGCGGTACGGGATTGCCTGGGGCGCCATGGGGGCCGCCCGGGACTCGTATGAGGCGGCGCTGCGGTACTCGCAGGAGCGGCTGCAGTTCGGCAAGCCGCTGGCCGGCTACCAGCTGACCCAGGAGAAGCTGGTGAACATGCTGCTGGAGATCCAGAAGGGCACCCTGCTGGCGCTGCAGCTGGGCCGGCTCAAGGACGCCGGGTCGCTGCGGCCGGAACAGATCTCGCTCGGCAAGCTGAACAACGTGCGGGAGGCGATCACAATTGCCCGCGAGGCGCGCACCATCCTCGGCGGGAACGGCATCACGCTGGACTATTCGCCGCTGCGGCACGCCGCCAACCTGGAGTCGGTCCGTACCTATGAGGGCACCGACGAGGTGCACACGCTGGTTTTGGGCCAGCACATCACCGGCCTGGCCGCCTTCCGCTAGGACGGGCGGCCACGGGGCCTTCCGGCATCAGGCCGAGAAGCCGCCGTCGGCCTTGACCAGCTGGCCGGAGACCCAGCGGCCCTCGGGCGAGAGCAGGAACGCCACCGTGCCGGCCACGTCCGCGGGAGTGCCGAGCCGCCCGCCGGGCTGCCGCCGGGCCAGTTCCCCGCGCAGCTGGGGATCCATCCAGCCGGTGTCGACCGGGCCAGGGTTGAGCGCGTTGGCGCTGATCCCCTGCGGGCCCAGCTCCCGCGCCGCGGCCATCACGATCCGGTCCAGGGCGCCCTTGGACGCCCCGTACGGGAGGTTGAACGCGGTGTGGTCGCTGGTCAGCGCCACGATCGTACCGCCGTCGGCCGGTGCCTGCCGGGCGAACGCGGCAATCAACTGCCAGCTGGCCCGGGTATTGACAGCGAAATGCCGCTCGAAACTCTCCAGCGACGTGTCCAGGATGCCGGAATCCACGGACTCCGCGTGGCTGAGCACCAGTGCCTGCAGCGTGCCGGCCTCGTCCGCCGCCGCGGCCATCAGCCGGTCCACGGCCTGCGGATCCTCGAAGTCGGCGGGCACCGCCACCACTGCTGCGCCGGTGGCCTGCAGTTCGGCGGTGAGGCGCTCGACGTCGTCCGGCTGGACGCCCCAGGGCATGCGGGTGTCGTAGTCCTGCCAGTAGGTGATGACGAGGTCCCAGCCGTCGGCCGCGAGCCGGCGCGCGATGCCGGCTCCCAGACCCGCGAGCCGTCCAACGCCGGTGACCAGTGCCGTCCTGCGCTGGACCGGGACAGGGGCGGAAGAACCGGGCGTCTGGGTCATACGCTTCAGCCTAGACGGGCCGGTGCGGCCGGTCCGCGGACCGGCGCCGCTGTTGTGTCCGCATCGAGTGCCAGGGACCCGCGGCGCAGGGCGAGCTGCCAGCACAGCAGGAGGGCCAGGGCGCAGAAGACCCCGGCGCTGGACGCCATGATCCAAAGCCCGGGAGTCTGGACGTTGAGGTCCTGCGCGCCGAGGGCCGTTCCGATCGTCTTCGGGGAGAAGAGGAACACGAGCACGGAGACGCCCAGCACACCGCCCATCAGCCAGCGGGTTCCGCGGTAGCGGTGCGGCATTTCGCGCAGCGTCCAAGCGAAGGCGGGAAGAACGACGGCGACCCACACCCAGTGGTGGGACCAGGAGACGGGGCTGATCAGCAGCATGGTCAATGCCGTCGCCGAGATGGCGACCACCCGGGCGCCCTGCTCGCTCGCGGCTTTGATGACGCCGGCCGCCAGCGCCACCACCAGCAGGCTCAGCACCAGCCAGGGCACGGTGACGGCGCCCTCGGGAACGCCGAAGTGCAGCAGCGCGCCCTTGAGGGACAGGTTGTCGACGTAGCCGGCGCCGCCGATCCGGGAGGTGTCCGGCAGGATCCGGAACCAGAACTGCAGGGACTCGGCCGGGAGCAGCAGCGCGCCGAGCACCACGGTGAAGAGGAATCCCGCACCCATGTTCAGCAGGCCCCGCCAGTCCTTGCGGACCAGGAAATAGAGCCCAAACACCAGCGGCGTCAGCTTGATTCCCGCGGCGACACCCACCAGAAACCCGCTGCCGGGAACGCCACGGGACCAGCGGGGGTTCCGGGCCAGCAGGTCCGCCGCCATCAGGCCCATCAGCAGGATGTTGATCTGCCCGAAGGCCAGGGTTTCGCGCCAGGGGCCGAGGTTGAGCACGGCCAGGACCAGGACGGCCGCGGCCCAGCCGTTGGCCGGGACGCGGAAGGCCGCGCGCCAGTCTGCCTTAGCCGTCCAGTAGCGGACCGCGCGGACAGCGACCCAGAGCGCAACGATCACGCCGGCGGTGTTGAACCAGTTCAGCGCCAGCGTCTCGGGCAGCCGAGCCAGCAGGCTGAAGAGCAGGGCCGCGAAGGGCGGGTACGTGAACGGCAGGCCGGGTCCGCCGGCCCAGTCAACGTTGCCTTCATAGAGGTCCGAGGCCGCCGGGCCGGCGTCGTTGAGGATCTTCCCGCCGTACCAGTAGACGCTGAAGTCGAGGCCCTGCTCGCCCCAGACACTCAGCCAGTGCCACACTGCGAGGGCCACGGCGGCCGCGCCCAGCGGCAACAGGGCGCCCGCCGGGGTGAGGGGACGGCGTCTCTGCCGCGACGGGTCCGACGGCGGCTCCACCCGGCTCCCGGACGGCGGCCGGGCATGCCGGTTTTCGGCGTCGAGCACTGACATGTGTGGATCCCCCAATATTTGCTGCCGCGGGACGGGGCGGGGCGCGCCGGCGGCGGCTGTCCCGGCCCCCGCCGCCTATCCTACCGAGTCCTCAGGCCGGGACCGGGATCCTGGCCTTTTCTCCGGCCTCCTTGCGGATGGTGGCGCTGATGACGGCGGCAATGGTGCACATGGCCGCGGCAGCAAACCAGGCGTAGGTGTACTGGCCGGTGGCGTCCCGGACGGCCCCCGCGGCCAGCGCCGCCGCGGCAGCGCCGAGCTGGTGGGCGGCGAAGACCCAGCCGAACACCACACTGCCGTCCGCCCCGAACACCTGCCGGCAGATCGCGGCGGTCGGCGGTACGGTGGCCACCCAGTCCAGGCCGTAGATGACCACGAACACGATCATGCTGGGCTGCACCTCGGCGCTGAGCAGCAGCGGCAGCACCAGCAGCCCGATGCCCCGGAACTGGTAGTAGACCGCCAGCAGGATCCTCGGGTTGAACCGGTCCGTGAGCCAGCCCGAGGCGATGGTTCCGAGGATGTCGAAAATTCCAACGACGGCGAGCAGGCCTGCCGCTGTGGTTTCGGCCATGCCGTGGTCGTGTGCGGAGGGAATGAAGTGCGTGCCGATTAGTCCGTTGGTGGTGGCTCCGCAGATCGCGAAACCGGCCACGAGGGCCCAGAACGTGCGGACCCGGCTGGCGCGTTTGAGGACCTGGAGCGCGCGAACGGCGGCGTTCCGGCGGGGCTCCGCCGGTTCCACCGGTTCGGCCGGCGCGGACGCGGTTGCCGGGGATTCCGGCGGCGCCGCGGCCTCGGCGCCGTAGGGCAGCGCCCCGACGTCGGCCGGTGAGTTCTTCAGGAATTTCAGGACCAGCGGGACCACGGCCAGCGCCCCGGCGGCGATCAGCAGCGAGGCCTGCCGCCAGCCCGGGCTCTGCGCGAGGGCGGCGATGAACGGCAGGAACACCAGTTGCCCTGCAGCGCTGCCGGCGGTGAGGATGCCGATCACGAGCCCGCGGCTCTTCACGAACCAGGTGTTCGCGATGGTGGCGGCGAACACCAGCGCCATGGATCCGGTGCCGAGCCCGATCAGCAGTCCCCAAGTCAGCAGGATCTGCCACGACTGGTTGACCAGGACAGTCAGGGCGCTGCCGGCCCCGATCAGCACCAGCGCCACCGAGGTGACTGCCCGGATGCCGAAGCGTTCCATGAGGGCCGCGGCGAACGGGGCCGTGAGGCCGAAGAGCACCAGGTTGATGCTGACGGCCGCCGACAGGACAGTGGTGGACCAGCCGAACTCGTTCTGCAGGGGCACCATCAGCACGCCCGGGGCGGCCCGGAAGCCGGCGGCGCCCACCAGCGCCAGGAACGCGACGGCGGCGACCATCCAGGCCGGGTGCAACCGGCGGTTGACGGGAGGACGGGACGTGGTCCGGGGCGCGCTCATGCTGCTGTTCCGTTCTTCGGGCCGGTCTTCTGCCCCGCCGAGGCGGTGGCGAGGGGTACCGGGTGGTCGGTCCGGGTGAGGCTGTGCCAACTCGTGTTCCCGGCCGTGAGCCTTTCACCGCAGGCCGTGCAGCTGTCCGCCGAGGACGTCCGCTGCCCGCAGCCGCTGTGGACCACGAACATGTGGGCGCGCTCCGACGGCGCCGGGAGGTGCTTTTCGGACCACAGCACGACGGCGTTGAGCACCGGCAGGACGTCCTCGCCCTTGGCGGTGAGCACGTATTCCTGGCGCTGCCGGCCGCCGTCGTCGTAGGGCCTGCGGGTGAGCAGGCCGGCCGCCACCAGGGCCGTGAGCCGCCGGGTGAGGACCGAATCCGCCGCGCCCAGCCGCTCTTTGATGGCGTCGAAGCGGCCGTTGCCGAAGAAGACTTCGCGCAGGACCAGCATGCCCCACGGGTCGCCGAGGATATCCAGGCCGCGGGCCATGCTGCAGGTGCGCCGGGACCAGTCGGATCTAAGTGCCATGCGGACGAGCCTAGCTAACTTCTTTCAAGAAAGCTAGGGTGATGCGGCGGATCGGCTACAGGTGCTGGCGGAGGCCCGCGCGGGACGGCCGGTAAGCGAGGGCCCAGTAGACCAGCATGGCCATTCCGCAGGCCACGCCGAGGCTCGCGAGGGTGAGCTGCCAGGGCGTGTTGGGGTCCTTGCCCCACTCATGTGCCCCAGCCATCACGGCGAGGTACTTGGGCGTGAGGTAGAACGCGACGACGGAGGCGGCAACGATGATCCAGCCGGCGAGCCGCATCTTCCCGCTCCGCGACGGAACCCGGTGGATCGCGAACCCCATGCACGGCAGCGCCACGGCCATCCAGACCCAGTGGTGCGACCAGGACACCGGGCTGATCAGCAGCATCAGCAGTGCGGTTGCGGACACGGCCACGAAGTTCTCCTCCGCGTCCACCGCCCACTTGATCACCAGCGCGGCCACCGCGGCGAGGGCCAGCGCGAGCACCAGCCACATTACGGACGTCACCGGGGAGTCCGGCAGCCCCAGGTGCAGCAGCAGACCCTTGACCGAGAGGTTGTCCACGTAGGCCGGTCCACCGATCCGCCCGGTGTCCGGCAGAATCTTGGTCCAGAACGTCACCGATGCCGTGGGCAGCAGGGCCCAGGCCAGTGCGATCGAGCCGAAGAACCCCGCGGCCATCCAGCCCAGGGCCTTGAAGTCGCGCCGGACGAGGAAGTACAGCCCGAACGCCAGCGGGGTCAGTTTGATCCCCGCCGCGATCCCGATCAGCAGGCCCGCGGGCCAGCGGAGCTCGCCAGCCCGGGACTTCCCGTACAGCGCGAAGTCGGCCAGGATCAGGCCCATCAGGATGATGTTGATCTGGCCGAAGTCGAAGGTGTCCCGCCACGGCCCCAGCAGCAGGATCGCCGCGGTGCCGGCCAGGGCCACGGCCCGGAACCGCCAGTCGGCGGCCGCATCCCGCCAGCGGCCCAGCCCGAAGTAATGCCGGGTCAGCCAGGCGGAGACGACGCCGGCGCCGAGCAGGGCGGAGGCGGTAAAGACGAAGCCGCCGGCACTCTGGCCCAGCGTGGCCATGGCGGCAAAAATCAGTGCGGCGAACGGCGGGTAGGTGAACGGCAGCCCGTCCCGCGGCGCGTACAGCTCGTTCACGCCGGCCTCCCCGGCCTGCAGGACGCGGTTTCCGCCGTAGAAGTAGACCTCGAAGTCGTTCAGCAGCGGAATGTAGGCCGAGTACAGCACCACCAGTGCCGCGGCGACGGCGGCGGCGCCGGCCGCCGTCGCGATCCAGCCGCGGGTGGTGGAACCGGCCGCCTTCGAAAGGGTGGTCACCGGAGGCTAGCTGCCCGGCTCAAGGCGCGCGAAGGCCTGCTCGAGGTCCGCGATCAGGTCCTCCACGTCCTCGATGCCGCAGGAGAGCCGGATCAGGTTCACCGGGACTGCCAGTTCGGTGCCCTTGACCGAGGCGTGGGTCATCTCCGACGGGTAGTTCATCAGGGATTCGATGCCGCCCAGGGATTCCGCCAGGGTGAACACGGAGGTGGACTCGGCCACCTTGCGTGCCGCCGCCTCGCCGCCCTTGAACTGCACGGAGACCATGCCGCCGAACTTCTTCATCTGCTTCTTGGCCAGCTCGTGGCCCGGGTGCGAAGGCAGACCCGGGTACAGCACGGCCTCCACCTCGGGGCGCTCCAGCAGCCATTCGGCCACGGCCTGGGCGTTGTCGCTGTGCCGGTCCATGCGCACGCCGAGGGTCTTGAGCCCGCGGGTGGTCAGGAAGGCATCCATCGGCCCGGACACTGCGCCGACGGCGAACTGCACGAAGCCGATCTTCTCGGCCAGCTCCGGATCGTTGACGATGATGGCGCCGCCGACGACGTCGGAGTGCCCGCCGATGTACTTCGTGGTGGAGTGCACCACGACGTCGGCCCCCAGCGCCAACGGGGTCTGCAGGTACGGGGAGGCGAAAGTGTTGTCCACCACGAGGAGGGCGCCGGCGTCGTGCGCCACCTTGGCGAGGGCCGCGATGTCGGTGATTTTCATCATCGGGTTCGACGGCGTCTCCACCCAGACCAGCCGGGTCTTGTTGGCGGCCACGGCCTTGGCGACGGCGTCGAGGTCGGACATGTCCACCGGGGTGTTGCCGATCCCCCACTCCCCCAGGACGCGGCTGATCAGCCGGTACGTGCCGCCGTAGGCGTCGTTGCCGAGCACGATGTGGTCCCCGGGCCGGGTGAGGGCGCGGATCATCGAATCCTCGGCGGCAAGTCCCGAGCTGAAGGAGAACGCGGCGGACCCGACCTCCAGCGCCGCGAGCTGTTCCTGCAGCGCGTCGCGGGTGGGGTTGGTGCCGCGGCCGTATTCATAGCCGGCCCGGAGGCCGCCGATCCCGTCCTGCGCGTAGGTGGAGGAGAAGTGCACCGGGGGCACCACGGCGCCGGTGCGCGGCTCGAAGGCCTGGCCGGCGTGCACGGCGCGGGTGTTGAAGCCGGCGTTCTTCGCGGAAGAGCTTTCTGGCTGGGACATGGGACTCCTTGGGCTGGTCAGTTGCTGAGGTAGGCGAGGAGGTCGTGGCGGGTCAGGATCCCCACCGGAGCACCGACGAACGTCACCATCAGGGTGTCGGCGTCGGAGAGGAGTTCGCGGGCGGTGGAGATCGATTCGAGCGAACCGATCACCGGCAGCCGGGGCTCCATGTGTTCGGAGATCTTGTCCGTGAGGTTCGCCTCGCCTCGGAACAGCTTGGCGGTCAGGGTGCGCTCGTCGACCGCGCCGAGCACCTCGCCCATCACCACCGGGGGCTCCGCGGACAGCACCGGGATGTGCGAGACACCGTACTCGTTCATGATGTTGATGACGTCGCGGACGCTCTCGTTGGGGTGGATGTGCACCAAATCCGGCAGCTCGCCGGTTTTGGCCTTGAGCACCTCGCCCACCGAGGCCTCGTCGCCGCTGGCCAGGAAGCCGTAGGAGCGCATCCACTGGTCGTTGAAGATCTTCGCCAGGTAGCCGCGGCCGGAGTCCGGCAGGATCACCACCACGACGGCGTCGGCGGGCAGGTCCTTGGCGGCCTGCAGCGCGGCGACGACGGCCATCCCGGAGGATCCGCCCACCAGCAGACCCTCCTCGCGGGCCAGGCGGCGGGTCATGGCGAAGGAGTCGGCGTCGCTGACGGCGATGACGTCGTCGGGCACGGCCTTGTCGTAGTTGGCCGGCCACATGTCCTCGCCGACGCCCTCGACGAAGTACGGCCGGCCGGTGCCGCCGGAGTAGACCGAACCGGCGGGGTCGGCGCCGATGATCTTGACCACGCCGCCGTCGGCCTCGGGCCGGTCCGCGGAGACTTCCTTGAGGTAGCGGCCGGTGCCGGTGATGGTGCCGCCGGTGCCGGCGCCGATCACGCAGTGTGTGACCCTGCCGTCGGTGTCCTTCCAGATCTCAGGGCCGGTGGACTCGTAGTGGCTGGCCGGCGCGGCCGGGTTGGAGAACTGGTCCGGCTTGTAGGCGCCGGGGATCTCGGTGACCAGGCGGTCCGAGACGCCGTAGTAGCTTTGCGGGCTGTCCGGGGCGACGGCGGTGGGCGTCACCACGACTTCGGCGCCATAGGCCTGGAGCACGGCGCGCTTGTCCTCGCCGACCTTGTCCGGGACCACGAAGATGCAGCGGTAGCCCTTCTGCTGGGCCACGAGCGCCAGCCCCACCCCGGTGTTGCCGGAGGTGGGCTCCACGATGGTCCCGCCGGGCCGGAGCTTGCCGCTGCGCTCCGCCTCTTCGATCATCTTGGCCGCGATGCGGTCCTTGATGGACCCGCCCGGGTTGAGGTATTCGAGCTTCACCAGGACCGTGGCGGCGATGCCGTCGGTGACGTGGTTGAGTTTGACGAGCGGCGTGTTGCCGATGAGGTCCAGGACGGACTGGGCGTACTTCATAGGTACAAAGTTACCGTCTGCAGCAGCCGGAGTCGGATTCAGTCACGTCGCGTGGGCGCCGCAGCCCCGCGGGTGCGACGATAGGGCGGTGAAGCGAAGGTCCTGGTTGAAGCCGCTGAGGAGCTATCTGGTCCCCGGCGGAATGCTGCTGGCCGGGGCCGCCGCGCTGGGCACCGGGCTGCTGCCTTGGCCGGCCTTCGAGGAGCTCGCCGGTCGCACGGTCCCGGTGCTGGGGTTCGTGGTGGCCATGTCCCTGGTGACGGAACTGGTGGACGACGCCGGGCTGTTCCGGGCGGTGACCGACTGCCTGGCCGCGCTGGGCCGGGGCCGGGTGCTGCTGCTCTGGTTCCTGGTGATCGCGCTCGCTTGCGTTTCCACCGTGTTCCTCTCGCTCGATACGACGGCGGTGCTGGTCACCCCGGTGGTGGTGCTGCTCGCTGTCCACGCCCAGATCCCGCCGCTGCCCTTCGCCCTGACCACCATCTGGCTCGCGAACACGGCCTCGCTGCTGCTTCCTGTTTCCAACCTGACCAACCTGCTGGCCCAGTCCCGGCTGGGCCTCAGCCCGGCCGCCTTCGCCTCCCTGGTCTGGGCCCCGGCGTTGGTGGGGATCCTCCTGCCCTTGGGGCTGCTCTGGCTGGCCTTCCGCAAGCAGTTGCGGGGCAGCTACGGCCCGCAGCCGGCCCACCGGGTGCCGGACCGGGTGCTGCTGTACGCCTCGGCCGGCGTGATGCTGGTGCTGCTGCCGGCCCTGGTGTCCGGGGTTCCGGTGTATCTTCCTGCCGCTGCCGCCGCGGCGGTCCTGCTGGCCTTGTTCCTGTGGCGCCGCCGGTCAAGCTTGCGCTGGTCTATGGTCCCGTGGCGGCCGCTGATGCTCACCATCGGATTGTTCATGGTGGTGGAGGCGCTGCACGCCAACGGCCTGGCCAGGGCGCTGGCCGGCGTCGCCGGTTCCGGGGACAGCCTGCCCGCGCTGCTCCAGTTGGCGGGCCTCGGGGTGGGCGCGTCGAACGCGGTCAACAACCTCCCGGCGTACCTTGCGCTGGAGCCGGTGGGAGGCTCGCCCGTGCGGCTCGCGGCGCTGCTGATCGGCGTGAACCTGGGTCCGCTGGTGACGCCGTGGGCGTCGCTGGCCACCCTGCTCTGGCACGAACGGCTGCGGGCGCTCAACGTGGAGATCCGCTGGGGCGGCTTCGCGCTGGCCGGCCTCGCCGCCGTCGTCCTCACCGTGCCCGCGGCGGTCACGGCGCTGTGGCTGGCCAGCGGCATGCACTAGGCGCCCGTCACGCTCCTAGATCGTTTCCCGCTGATTCTGCTGACGTTTCCGGCGCTGGAGCTGCGTTCTGCCACAGTCCCACGACGTTGCCCTCGGTGTCCTTGAAATACGCGTTCCAGCCCATCCCGGGGACCTCCATCTTGGCGCGGTGGACCGAGCCGCCTCCGGCCACGATCTGCTCCAAAGCGGCGTCGATGTCCTCGACGTCGACCGTCACCACCGGCGCCGTCAGGTCGCCGCGGCGGAACAGGCCGCCGTTGATGGAGCCTGCGACCGCCGGACGGCCCTGCTCGTCCATCGGCGTGGTCATCGCCAGGCTGTATTCCATCTCCGGCATGACTTGAAAACCCCAGCCGAACACCGAACTGTAGAACTTCCGGGCTCGGTTTTCGTCGTCCGCCGGAAGCTCGAAGTGCACCACTCCACCAGCCATCACACTCTCCTGACACTCAAGGGATCCGTTCCCGGGCGGGCGCGGAACTCCGTGCCCCAGCCGGATTCTAAGCCCGTCGCGGGGCGGCGGTTAAGGGCCGTTGGACCCGCGGCTCCCTGCCGCCGGTGGGCCCCGGCGGCCTCCGGGAGCGCCCCGCGGGGGGTCCCGGATGCCCCCGACGCGGGCCGGGCGTGGGAACATATTCGGATGACCACCGCAGAGCTCCCGGCCGGCGCCGCAGCCGCGGCGGACGCATCGTTGCGGTGGCACCCGGGCGGGCCCTACGATCTCCTGCAGACCCTTGGCACGCTCCGCCGGGGCCACGGCGACCCCTCGATCCGGGTGGCGCCGGACGGCTTCTGGATGGCGTTCACGACGGCGACCGGGCCGGCCACGCTGCGCCTGGCCAGCACCGGCCCGGCGGCCGCACCGGTGATCGAGGCACGCGCCTGGGGACCGGGTGCGGCGGAAGCGGTCCGGGCCGTTCCGCGGCTGCTCGGCCGCGACGACGACTGGACGGCCTTCGACGAGCCGGCTTTCCACGCCACTCTCCCCCGCATGGTCATCGACGCCCGGCGCCGGAACCCCGCCGTCCGGCTCCCTTCGACCGGCCGGATGATCGACGCGCTGGTGCCCACCGTCCTCGAGCAGAAAGTCACCGTGATCGAGGCCCGCCGGGGCTACCGCTACCTGATGTACCGCTTTGGGACCCCGGCCCCCGGCGCCGGCACCGTGGCGCCGTCGGATCTCCGGGTTCAGCCCACCGCCGCGCAGTGGCTGCGCATTCCGTCCTGGGAATGGCACAAGGCCGGTGTCGGCCCGCAGCGCTCCGACACCGTCATGCGGGCGCTCCGCTCCGCCGCCGCGCTCGAACGGCTGGCGGCACTGCCCGCCGCCGAGGCGGCCGCGAAGCTGCAGACGCTGCCCGGAATCGGGGTCTGGACGGCGGCCGAGGTGGTGCAGCGCACGCACGGCTGCCCGGACTCAATCGCGGTGGGCGACTATCATCTGGCCGC
This sequence comes from Arthrobacter sp. SlRoot2-15, assembly GCF_059739345.1. NCBI lineage: Bacteria > Bacillati > Actinomycetota > Actinomycetes > Micrococcales > Micrococcaceae > Arthrobacter > Arthrobacter sp. SlRoot2-15. The sequence continues at coordinate 2,556,220 of NZ_AP046058.1, read as the reverse complement.
CTACGTCGGCGCCGCCCTGACCGGGCGGAGAACGGACGACGCCGGCATGCTGCGGCTGCTCGCCCCCTGGGCCGGCCACCGGCAGCGGGTGGTGCGCATGATCGGCCTCAGCGGCTTCCGCAAGCCAGTCTTCGGCCCGCGGATGACCATCCAGGACCATCGGACCCACTGACTCCTCCCCCAAGCAAGGCGGCACCGCCTGCGCTCCGGGGGCACTTTGGCACGGACACGCCGCCAACCGGGCCGCCGACGTCGTCCTTGGCCGCCAAAGTGCCCCCGATCGGTCCACGGCGCGAATCACCGCCCCAGCCCCGGCCGGCCCCGGTCAGCGTTGCTTTTAGAGACCCAGCCTCGCCACGGCCTCCTGGCGCATGTCCACCTTGCGGATCTTGCCGGAAACGGTCATCGGGAAGCTCTCGCGGACGTCCACATAGCGCGGGATCTTGTAGTGCGCCAGCTTGCCGCGGCAGAACTCCGCAAGGGCCTCGGCGTCCAGCGGGGCGGCGCCGGGCTTGAGGATGACGCAGGCCATGAGTTCCTCGCCGTAGCTGGCATCCGGGACGCCGATGACCTGCACGTCCTGGATGTCCGGGTGGGTGTACAGGAACTCCTCGATTTCGCGCGGGTAGATGTTCTCGCCGCCGCGGATCACCATGTCCTTGATCCGGCCCTCGATCACGAGATAGCCGTCCTCGTCCATCCGGGCCAGGTCCCCGGTGTGCATCCAGCCCTCGGCGTCGATCGCCTCCGCGGTTTTGTCCGGCTGGTTCCAGTAGCCCTGCATCACGGAGTAGCCGCGGGTGCACAGCTCGCCGATTTCGCCGCGCTGCAGCACCTCACCGGTCATGGGGTCCACCACCCGGCTCTCCAGCTGCGGCATGGTCCGGCCCACCGTCTGGGTGCGCTGGGCCAGGGTGTCTCCGTCACGGGTCATGGTGGAGACCGGCGAGGTCTCCGTCATCCCGTAGCAGATGGCGACGTCGCGCATGTTCATCTCGGCGATCACCCGGTTCATCACCTCGATGGGGCACAGCGAGCCGGCCATCACGCCCGTGCGCAGGGTGGACAGGTCGTACGAGGCGAAGTCGGCCAGGGCGAACTCGGCGATGAACATGGTCGGCACGCCGTAAAGCGAGGTCCCGCCGAAGTCCTGCACCGCCTCCAGGGCCGCGGCCGGGGAGAACCCGCGCCCCGGGATGATGGTGGCGGCGCCGTGGCTGAAGGCGGCCAGGTTTCCGATCACCATGCCGAAGCAGTGGTAGAACGGCACCGGCAGGACCACGCGGTCATGCTCGGAGTAGTTCAGCAGCTCGCCGATGGAGTAGCCGTTGTTGAGCAGGTTGTGGTGTGTCAGGGTGGCGCCCTTGGGGAAGCCGGTGGTGCCGGAGGTGTACTGCAGATTGATCGCGTCATGCGGATCCAGCTCTGCCATCCGCGCCTTGAGGCCGGAATGCGCGACGTCGTCGGCCCGCCGCAGCAGTTCGGCGTATGTCCGCTCCGCCTCGCCTTCCGGGACACCGGCAGCGAGGCCCGGCTGGCCGCCGTCGGGCAGGAACACCAGCTCGCGGAGTTCGGGGCACTCGGCCAGGGCGCGGCGCGCCATGCCGGTGTAGTCGCTGTTCTTGTCCGAGGGGGCCGCCACCAGCATCCGCATGCCGTTCTGCCGGACAACGAACTCAAGCTCGTGGCTGCGGTAGGCCGGGTTCACGTTGACCAGGATGGCCCCGACCTTCGCCGTGGCGTACTGCAGAATGGTCCACTCGGCGCAGTTCGGGCTCCAGATCCCCACCCTGTCGCCCTTGGCCACGCCGACGGCGAGCAGCGCGCGAGCCAGCCGGTCGACGTCGTCGTTCATCTTGGTGTAACTCCACCGCCGGGCCTCCCCGCCGGGGATGGCCGCGGCCTCGATCAGGGCGTCGTGGTACGGGAACCGGGCCACGATCCGCTCGAAGTTGTCGCCGATGGTCTCGTTGAGCAGCGGGACGTCAGTGTCCCCGGCTGTGTAGGCAAGCATGGTGCGACGCTACCAACAGCCCGGCGGCAAGAGAAGGGCAAAGCGTGGAAGTCCTAGGAAATCTTGTGCCCATGCTGCGGCGCCTCGGCGTCCGCCGGGTAGGGTGAAAACCATGAGCTCACCCATTGACCTGCAGGCCACCTTCATCCCCAACGAGGGCGAATTCTTCCGCGTGAAACTAGCCCTCGAGATCGCCATCGACGAGGTGGTCAACGAACCCGGGTGCCTCCGGTACGAGCTGACCGAGGCCGCCGAGGACAAGCTGGTGCTGACCGAGCAGTGGGCCTCGCAGGAGGACCTGGACAGGCACGCCAAGGGAACCGCCCTCCAGGACCTGAACGAGTCCCTGAGCGCACTGCTGGCCGAGCCTGTGAGGCTGGAACGGCTCTAAGCCCCCCAGCACAAACGCGGGGTCACTTCGCGCCGGTTCATCCCTCGGGGATGGGCGCGGAGTGACCCCGCGTTGTTGTTGCTGTGAGCCCCGGACTAGACGTCCGGGATCTGGGTGCCATCCTGCTGGGATGCGGGCGCCTCGGCCTGGGAGCGCGCCACGTGGGCATGGACTTCCTCCATGTCCAGGGCCTTAACGGCGTCCACAACCTGCTCCAGCTGCTGGGCGTTCAGCGCGCCCGGCTGGGAGAACACCAGCACCTTCTCGCGGAAGGCCATCAGCGTGGGGATCGAGGTGATGCCGGCCTCGGCGGCAAGCTGCTGCTCCGCCTCGGTGTCCACCTTGGAGAACACGACGTCCGGGTGCTTCTCGGAGACGGCGGAGTATGTGGGGCCAAACTGCTTGCACGGGCCGCACCATTCGGCCCAGAAATCTACAAGGACAATGTCGTTGTCCTCGACGGTCGATGCGAACTGTTCACCTGTAATGTCTACGGTTGCCATGGGTTCAACGGTACGCGAGCCACCCGTGAAAGTCCCCCTCGTTTCGCTGTTGGCTCATCCCGTCCGGGCCCGGGGGCCAGGTCCTGAGATCAGGCCCAGACGTGCGGGGCCGGACGGCGGGCACCGGGCAGGGCGTTGGTTTCGCGCCAGTCGTGGATCCACTCCGGCAGTTCCAGATCCGCCGGCGGCGCACCGAGCTCGCTGATGATCTCTTCCTGGCTGACGGGCTTGCCCTTGCTGACCAGCCGGGTGGCGATGTGCGCGCGGGCGTAGATTTCGCCGTCGGCCACCATCCGCTGTTCGAAGTAGATGGCCTTCTCATCCAGCCCGATCACTTTGGTCTCGATGGTGTACTGCTGCCACAGCTGCAGGGAGCGGCGGAAAGCGATGGTCTCCCCGGCCACCACCGGCGTCCAGCCCCGCCGGCGGATGGCCTTCCAGGTGCCGCTGCGTGCCATCAGGTCGAACCGGCCCAGGTCCATCAGCGAGAAATACATGCCGTTGTTGACATGCAGTGCGATGTCGATGTCCGTCGGCAGGACACGCAGCGGCAGCGACGACGCGTCCCAGATGCTCAGTGGTGAGCGCCGGGCGGACGTGATGAGCAGGAGGATGGTGCGGAGGAGCAGATGCATGGAGCCCATGTTACCCGTCAGTAACAAAGGTGCCAAGGGGTCCCGTCAGCAGGCGGACAGGACGGCCACCGTGGCCTTCTTCCCGGAGCCGCGGATGCTCCAGCAGTTCCCGGTGCCGATGACTTCCAGGTCTTCCAAGCCCGTGTGGCGGAGCACCAACGCGGTGTTCTCGTCTACCGCCACCGCCCGGTCCACGAGGCCCTCCGCCACGGCCGCGACCGCCCGGCTCAGGGTGCCTGCCTGCGCGGCATGGACATCGACGGCGAACGTCACCAGGCCCAGGCCGTCGCGGACGTCGAGTTCATCGAGGCCTTCGGAGCATTCCTCCGAGCACACCTCGGTGCCCCGGATCCGGTAGCCGCCCACCAGCGCCCGCTGCGGCGCGATCATGGCCCCCGCGGAGAACCCCAGATAAGGCACACCCGCTGCGGCCGCGGCCCGGATCGCCGCCGCCGCCGAGCCGAGCAGGCCCGCGAGGTACTCCGGGGTCGGTCCGCCCCCGACGACGATCCCGTCGACGTCGTCGAACGCCGCCGGATCGGCCGGTTCGCCGGTTCGCAGCAGGACAGGGATCACGTCGCAGGGCGTGCGGGCCTGCAGCGGCTCCCGGTAGGCGGGAAGGAAATACTCCGAGCTGCCGTCGCGGTCGAAGAGGACGACCGCGATCCTGGCAGGCCGGCGCCCGCCGGCGCGGTGCCGGACATCCTTCACAAAGCGGTCAAAGACCACCGGGGTTGTGACGGTATCGGGGCCGCCGCCCGCCAGGATGATGCTCATGGGCTCACGCTACCGGCCGGGCAGCCCCGGCGTCAGTCCGCGGCGATCAGCTCGACCTCGAAGCCGTCCGAGTTCACCAGGTAGGCGGCGAAGTGCTCGGGGCCGCCAGCGTGGGGGTACTTCTCCGGAAACAGCTCGGTCCAGCCGTGGGCGGGAGCGTCGGCCGCCATGGTGTCCACCTGCCGCCGGGTGCCGGCATGGAAAGCCAGGTGGTTCAGGCCGGGCGCGGTGCGCCGGTGGGTGGTGCTGCTCAGGTCCGGGGATTGCTCGACGACGATGTACGTCGGTCCGCGCCGCCAGCTCCGCCCGTGGGGCCAGTCCTGGTACTGGTCGTAGCCAAGCAGGGTCAGCAGCCAGCCCCACTGGTCCTTGGCGCTGCCTAGCTCCGGCGCCCAGAGTTCCACATGGTGCAGCGCACCGAAAGATTCGTCAGTCACTGTGAAAGTCTGGCACGCGGCTCAGTTCAGAATGCGCTGGAACAGGAGGTGGTCCTGCCAAAATCCGGCAATCTGGAGGTACTCCGGTGCCAGGCCGATCTCCTGGAAACCGGCCCGCCGAAGCACTGCCTGGGAGGCTGCGTTGTGGGGCAGGGTGGCCGCCTGGATCCGGTGCAGGTCCAGCGGGCCACGGGCGGCCTCAATCACGTGGGCGACGGCGGCGGAGCCGATGCCCTTTCCGGTGACGTCCCGGTCCACCCAGTAGCCGAGGTTGGCGCTGCGGAACGGGCCCCGCATGATGCAGCTCAACGTCATGGTTCCCACGGCCCGGTCGCCAGCCAATAGGATCCAGGGCACTCCGGTTCCTGCGGCAAACATGCCGAGCTTGCCGCCGATGTTGGCCCGCTGGCCCTCGATAGTGACGAATTCCGCCGTCCGCACCGGCTCCCAGGGCGCCAAATGGTCCCGGTTCCGCCGGTAGGCGGCGCCCAGCCTCTCGGCGTCGGAGCCGCGAAGCAGCCTGATGTGGACATCGCCGGGCAAGTCTCCCGCAAGCATGCTTGAACCCTCAGTGATCACATCCCCCATACTCACCGATGCCCGCAGGTCCGCAGCCGGCGCCGCGCCGCCGGCGAGCTGCGCGGTCGCCGGGGATCCGATGCCGAGCTGAGCATGGCGCCTGCCGGGGGCACCGGGCAGTACTCGTTCAGGCTCGTGCCCCCGGGAACGGACCGGGCTAGTCCGTGGCGCCGTCGTCAGTCCCGTCGGCGGTCCCGGCCACGGCGATGACCATGCGCTCCATCCGGGCGACGCCGGCGAAGCGGCCGGCGTTGTCCGTCACCAGAAGCGGGTCGAACCGCTGGTTCGGCGGCCTCGTCATGGAGCGGGCCAGCGCCTGGCTGAGCGGGGTATCGAGGTTCACCCGCATCCCGGGGCTCACCACCCCGAGTGCTGACGCACCGGCGCCCAGCACCGCGACCGGCCTCAGGTGCTCGCCCAGCAGCACAACGGCGTCCAGCGCTGGGTTGGCCGCGAAGGCTTCGGCCGCCTGCGTGACACTCGTCGCCGTCGCCGCCGGTTCGACGACGTCGCGGACGACCCTCTTGTGGGCCACGGGACGGGCACTGGCGAGGCGGTGCGCGACCTCCAGCTCTATGCCGGCCCAGGGCGGAGCGGGCCGGGCGAGGTAGTAGCCCTGCACGAGCGGGACCCCCAGCGAAACGAGCGCGTCGAGCTCTTCGGCCCGTTCCACGCCTTCGGCCAGGATCCAGGCGTCGACCCGGCTGGCAAACGCGCCGAGCATCCCGATGAGGGCCCGTTTCGCCTCGTCGCGGTCGACGTCCTGGATCAGCGCGCGGTCGATCTTGATCATCGAGGGCCGCAGGTCCAGCAGGTGGCGCAGCCCCGCGTAGCCGGCTCCGGCGTCGTCGACGGCGATCAGGGCGCCGGCGGCGCGCAACTGGTTGAGATCCGGTTCCAGTTCCACATACGACTCGATCGGCGTTTGCTCCGTCAGTTCGACGATGAGTCCGCCCAGCGCGCCCTCGTCCCGCCAGACACGGCGGATGTCCTCCGAGGTGAGCAGTTCTGGCGAGACGTTCAGGGTCAGGAAGCAATTCGCCGGCAGCGCGGCGCGCGCCTTCAGCGCGGTACGCAGCGCCGCGGACTCAAGCTCGGCGGCTTTTCCGTGCTCCCGCGCTGCCGCAAACCAGGCCTCGGGGTTCTTCTCGGCGTAGCCGGGGAACCGCGCAAGGGCCTCATAGCCCACCACGGCGCCCCGTGCGGTATCGACGATTGGCTGATAGGCGGCCGCCAGCCCTTCGCCGCGGCAGGCCGAGGCCAGCAGGCTGTCCCAGCCCGGCGGCCCGGGCGGCCCGGGCTCCGGGCCTGGCCCGCCTGCCGCGTGCGTCAACTAACCGGGTGGATCGCTTTGTGGACAGATTCAACCAATTCGGCGGGCAGATCGGTCAGGCCATGCACCGTGGCGGCGTGCGCCCCCACCTGGACCAGGATCTCGTCATCCGTGCTGCAGACCCACCGGGCTTCGCAACCGGGGACCACGTCACCACATGCAAACGACTTCACTTCAGCTCCTAGGACTCAATGATCAACGGCCCCACCCTACTCTGCAGTAGCTGTAATCGAGCCGAGGGCGTGTTCCGGTGTCGCCGTGGCGGCCGGCGGCGCCGGGCGCACCGCAGGCAGGATTTATGGGCTCCGGCACTGTTGTCCCTACCTTCATCGGGCTATCGTGGTTGGTGAACGAACCTCTCCGTAGACTCAATGACGAGGCGGGGTGTCGTTCCTGCCGCAGCCGGTCGAGGATTACCATTCCGCGAACCCCCTGTTGGCGTTGGGGCAGGCGCGGGGGGTCCCCAAGAAAAACAGACCGTGCCCTGGCGCGACAGGCGCGCACCACTCACACCGGGCACGGAGCCCCGAATGCGCTGGCTACGCGCTTTCTCCGCCCGCCGCGGCCCCAGGCCACCCAGGCTGTCTTTGACGCGCGGTCCTGCGCCGGATTTTTTCGGGGCCCATCACCGCAGGCGTCTTGGGAGGCTGCATGCCCACGTCCGGACGGCTGCGGCTCATCAGGATGAAACTCACGCTAGGAAACCTCATGAAGAGCTCAATACGACTGGCCGGCGTCACTTTGCTTGCCGGCGGACTAGGCCTCGGCGGCACCGTTCTCTCCGCAGGAGCGGCATCGGCGGATACCGGGCTGAAGACAACGGTAAGCATGTCGGGCGACCACCGGGATTTCAGGGACGATACCTGCAACAACAGGCACGACTCCTCGCACGGCTGGTGGGACTCCAAAGGCCGTTTCCACGACCGCGATGACCGCAACGGCTGGCGCGACGACAACTGCAACTGGCGTTCCGACGACGACGACAACGGCCGTTGGCACGACAGGGACGGATGCGAGCATGACCGCTGGGGCTGGTGGAGCCACGACGGCAGGTTCAACTGGGACGATCGCCGCGACGACCGCAGTTCCCGGAGCCACGACGACAAGAACCACTCCGGAGACCACCGCTCCGACCACAACTCCGACAAATGGGTAGACCACAAGAACGACAAGAAGGACAACAAGGTCCACGACAATTGGAGCAAGAACTAGCTGGCAGGGAGGCAGACTGACGTTCCCGCGCGCCGGGGACAACGGGGGGCACCGTCGAGGCGGCGCCCCTCAGCCGTGCCGGCGCGGCCCTAACAGCGGGCAGCTGGGGGCGGCGGAGACTTCAGCCCGGGACGCACTGGGCCGCGTCGTCGCTGGCGGCCAACTCGCCCAGCCACGCAAGCGCCTCCGAGGTGGAGGTGAAATACCGTTGCGGGCATTCGTTGCCGCGGCGCATCCACGCCGCGACCACCCGGTCCACATTCGATTCGCCGACCAGTGCCACGGAGGAGACGAAGCGGCTGTCCAGGTAGTGGTTGCGGGCACCGGCGCTCAGCTTGACGTCGCTGATGTCGATCAGCAGGGGCAGCAGCCGCCCGGCGCTGATTTTTGAAATGGCCAGGACGGATTCGGCTGCGTCTCCAGTCTCCAGCGCGGAGCCGCCGGCCCAGACCAGCCGAATAATGCCGGTCTCATCCAGGCTGAGCGTACCTTTGCCGGCCGCCAGGACTATTTCCATCGTGATCCCCCTCCCGCGACAGAATAGCGCGTTGCGGGCAAAAACGTGATGCCCGTTACGTTTGCATCCGAAAAATGACGATCCGTCCGTAAAAGGTACCCGCGTTGCGCCGGCCACGCGGGTGCCGGAGCGCGTAGGGTGCCGCCATGGACATCATCCTGGTTCCCGGGTTCTGGTTGGATGCGTCGTCATGGTCGGAGGTCACGCCGCCGCTCGTCGCCGCGGGCCATCGGGTCCACCCGCTCACGCTGCCCGGACTCGGAGCGGCAGACGCGCCGCGTGCGGGGATTGGCCTGCGCACCCACGTTGACGCCGTCGTGGCCGCCGTTGACGGCATTGACGGCCCGGTGGTGCTGGTGGGCCATTCCGGCGGCGGGGCGATCATCCACGGCGCCGTGGATGCGCGCCCGGACCGGGTTGCCCGCGCCATCTACGTGGACAGCGGCCCGCTGGGGGCCGGTGGGGTCATCAACGACCAGCTGCCGGCCGACGGAGATGAGGTGCCGCTGCCGCCGTGGGAGCTGTTCGACGACGAGGACCTCGTTGACCTGGACCAGGAACTGCGGGCCGCCTTCCGCGCCCGCGCCGTGCCGGAACCCAAGGCAGTGGCCCAGGACCGGCAGGAGTTGCACGATGAGCGGCGCTACGACGTTCCCGCCACCATCATCGCCTGCGAATTTCCGTCGTCGCTGCTCTGGGAATGGATTGCGCAAGGAAACCCCTACGTGGCGGAGCTGGCGCGGATCCGGGACGTTGAATATGTGGACCTGCCTACCGGGCATTGGCCGCAGTTCACCAGGCCGGCGGAACTGGGGGCGGTCATTCTCGCCGCCGTCGACGGCACAGCGATTGCTCCATAACTGCCGTTTTCACGTTCCATAACGGCGCCTACGGAGTAGTCGCCGGCCAATAGAACAAAAAAGCCTCCGGAACCGATGGGTTCCGGAGGCTTTTTCGAGGGTGGCAGATGAGGGATTCGAACCCCCGTAGGCGTTGCCAGCTGATTTACAGTCAGCCCCCTTTGGCCGCTCGGGTAATCTGCCGAACTTCAAAAGAAGATCACTCGCGGCTTCCGTGTTCGGAACACCTGTTTCCAGTCCGTTTCGCTTCCAGCAACCGCGGGCAAGACAACTTTACAGAACTTCCGCCGAAGAATCGAATCGGCGCCATTAGGCCCCCGGAGGCCCGGAAAATCAAGCTTCGCCGAGGATGCGGCCGGCAATCCTGGCCTCGAACTTGGCCGCCTGCTCCGCCGTGACCTGGTTGAGCTGCACCGCCCGGGCCAGGTCCGCCTGCACCCCGTCCAGGCGGGCGGATGCCTCGGCCGCAGGGCTGAGGATGATCGAGGCCGCCAGCGCCGCTGCGGCCACCGACGTTGCCGCCGACGAGAGCGAGCTTGCGGCTGCGGCGGTGGTGCTGGTGACGTAACGGACGGCTTTGCGGTTCATGTGCCTTGCCTTTCAAGCGGCTCTTCCAACGGCTACAACTCTGCCGGACATGGCTTCGTTCCCGCCGTGGTTCAGCTTTGAGCCAACTGTGAAGCCCGGCCTCCCGCCGCACCTTCACAACCGGAGCATCCGTACTAGGCTGGAATGCAGGAAACACCGCCCTGCAGGAGGGCGCCCGGACAACCAACAGGAGGACAGTCATGGCAGGCGAATCCACATTCGACGTCGTCAGCAAGGTCGACAAGCAGGAGGTCGCCAACGCGCTGAACCAGGCCCAGAAGGAACTGGCGCAGCGCTACGACTTCAAGGGCGTCGGCGCCGAGGTCGACTTCAGCGGCGAGAAGATCCTGATGAAGGCCAACTCCGAGGAGCGGGTGCTGGCCGTCCTGGACGTGCTCCAGTCCAAGCTCATCCGCCGCGGCATCTCGCTGAAGTCCCTCGACACGGGCGAGCCCTACCCCTCCGGCAAGGAGTTCCGCCTCGAGGCGACCATCAAGGAGGGCATCGCCCAGGACCTCGCGAAGAAGATCAACAAGCTGATCCGCGACGAGGGGCCGAAGTCGGTCAAGTCGCAGATCCAGGGCGACGAGCTCCGCGTAACCTCCAAGTCCCGCGACGACCTGCAGGAGACCATGAACCTGCTCAAGGGCTTCGACGAGGCCGACCTGCAGTTCGTCAACTTCCGCAGCTAACAGAGCCGCACGGGCCGGGCTCCAGCGTCATCACCGACGCCGGGCCCGGCTTTTTCGTGCCTACACCAGCGGCCGCCCGGCCATCCGCTCGAGCCGGCCGATCCGTTCGCTCATCGGCGGGTGCGTGGAGAACATCCGGGCCATGCCGCCGCCGCGGAACGGGTTGGCGATCATCAGGTGCGAGGCGTTCACCAGCCGCTGGTCCTGCGGCAGCGGCGCGAGCTGCACGCCCTGCTCGATCTTGCGCAGGGCCGAGGCGAGCGCCAGCGGGTCGCCGGTGAGCGCGGAGCCGTCCTCGTCGGCGTCGTACTCCCTTGTCCGGGAGATGGCCATCTGGATCAGCGAGGCAGCGAACGGCGCCAGCAGCGCCATGGCAAGCAGGGCCAGCGGGTTGCCGTTGCGGCGGTCGCCTCCGCCGCCGAAGAAGAGCAGCATCTGGCCCACCGAGGTGATCACGCCGGCGACGGCGGCCGCCACCGAGGACGTCAGGATGTCCCGGTTGTAGACGTGCATCAGCTCGTGGCCGAGCACGCCGCGGAGTTCGCGGGCGTCCAGCAGTTGCAGGATGCCCTGGGTGCAGCAGACCGCGGCGTTCTGCGGGTTCCGGCCGGTGGCGAATGCGTTGGGCGCCATGGTCGGTGAGATGTAGATCCGGGGCACCGGCTGGTTGGCGCGGGCCGAGAGCTCCCGGACAATCTGGTACAACTGGGGCGCCTCGGCCTCCGTCACCGGGTAGGCCTGCATGGAACGGATGGCGATCTTATCGCTGTTCCAGTAGCCGTAGGCGGTGGTGCCGACGCCGATCAGCGCCATGATCCAGATGGGCGCCGCGCTGCGTGTGCCCGACCCGATCAGCGCGCCCAGGCCCAGCAGCACCGCCCAGAGCACGCCGAACAGGGCCGCCGTCTTCAGTCCGTTGTGATGGTTGTGCACTGATCCTCCCGCATGCCCGGGTGTCCCCAACAGATCACCCATTTGAGAAACGAACCGCTACGGGACCGGGTTCCGCGCATCGTACGCCAGGAAGCCGGACTGCCAGCGGGCCACCAGCCAGGCCACCACCGCGCACAACACACCGCCCGCGAGCAGGACCCAGCCCTCACTGAGCAGCTTAGTCGCGCCACCCGCCAGCATGTCGCCCACCCGCGGCCCGCCCGCCACCACCACCACAAAGACCCCCTGCAACCGGCCACGCAGGTGGTCCGGCGTGGCCGACTGCAGGATGGTGGTGCGGAACACGGCGCTGACGGAATCGGCAATGCCGGCGAGCGCGCAGCACACGGCGGCCGGCAGCAGCCACAGGGTCACACCCCCGGCACCGGAGCGGCCGGCGAGCACCACCACAAGGCCCAGGCCGGCGATCGAGGCGCCCCAGCCCATCACGGACCAGACCACGGCGGCGCCCTGGGCCCGGACGGCCCCCAGTGGGCCGGAGAACAGCCCGGCCAGGAAGGCGCCGACGGCGGTGGACGCAAGGAGGATGCCGACCGTGGCCTCGCCGCCGCCGATCATCAGCGCGCCGACGGCGGGCAGCAGGGCCCGCGGCTGGGCCAGGATCATCGCGACGAGGTCAATCACGAAGGTCATGCGCAGGTTGGGCCGTGTACCGAGGAAGCGGAAGCCTTCCACAACGGAGCGCAGGCCCGCCCGGTGCGAAGCCTGCCCCGGCGGCATCGGCGGCAGCTTGATCAGGGCCCAGACCACAAACGCGAAGCTGGCCACGTCGATCGTGTAGGTCCAGGCGAAGCCGACCGCTGCGACCAGCACCCCGGCCAGCAGCGGCCCGGCGGTCATGGTCAGGCCGAAGATCATCATGCTCAGGGCGTTGGCCGCCGGCAGCAGTTCCTTGCGCACCAACACGGGGATGATGGCACTGCGGGCCGGCTGGTTGATGGCCTGCGCGCCGCTCTGCACTGCCACCAGGGCATACAGCAGCCACACATTTCCCAGCTGCAGCCAGGCCTGCAGCGCCAGGGCGCCGGTGGTCAGCCAGAGCACCGCGGAGGCGAGGAGCGCGACCTTGCGGCGGTCGTGGGCGTCCGCGATGGATCCGCCGAGGAGTCCGCCGATAACCAGCGGCACCAGGGCGAAGATGCTTAGCAGGCCCACGTAGAGGCTGTCCTGGGTGAGCCGGTAGACCTCGAGGCTCACGGCCACGAGTGTGAGCTGGCTGCCCAGCGCCGAGGCGGCGGATCCCAGCCACAGGCGGCGGAACGCCGGGCTTTCGCGCAACGGCGTGATGTCCGCCAAGAATTTCCCCACCCGGCAACTCTAGTGGGACGCAAATGCGAAATAAGCCGAACCTTATTGTGAACAGCTAAAAATAAGTGCTTGAATGGGGCCATGACGGATTCCGCGGGCAGCAGCGAAGCATGGGCAGCCGCCCTGCGCGCCCACGGCCGCCGGGTGACCAAACAGCGGCTGGCCGTGCTGGCCGCCGTCGAACGCCACCCGCACTCGCCGGCGGAGGGGATCCTCGCCGCCGCCCGCGAGGAACTGCCGGAGCTGACGGCGCAATCCGTTTACGTGGTCCTCGGCGACCTGACCGGGCTGCAGATGCTGCGCCGCTTCGAACCACCGCACTCCCCGGCGCTGTACGAGACCCGGGTGGGCGACAACCACCACCACGCCGTGTGCATCAGCTGCGGCCGCGTCGAGGACGTCGAGTGCGCCGTCGGCCACGCGCCGTGCCTGACCCCGCATTGGGATGCCGGCGCCAAGCCGATGACCATCCAGATCGCGGACGTCCTGTACCAGGGCATCTGCGAGGACTGCCAGCGCACCCAAACACTTCCCGCCGACCGTAACTAGTTAGAAACAGAAATAGGAGAACGATGACTCAGAACATCTCTGCGCCCGCAGTGTCCACGACCCAGTCCGGTGCCCCCGTCACGTCCGACGCCCACTCGCAGTCCGTCGGTGCCGACGGCGCGATCATCCTCACCGATCACTACCTGATCGAGAAGCTGGCCCAGTTCAACCGCGAGCGCGTGCCGGAGCGTGTGGTGCACGCCAAGGGCGGCGGCGCGTTCGGTACCTTCAAGACCACCGGCGACGTCTCGCAGTACACCAAGGCCGCGCTGTTCCAGCCGGGCACCGAGACGGACATGCTCATCCGCTTCTCCTCCGTCGCCGGCGAGAACGGCTCCCCGGACACCTGGCGTGACCCCCGCGGCTTCGCCGTGAAGTTCTACACCACCGAGGGCAACTACGACCTGGTCGGCAACAACACCCCGGTGTTCTTCATCCGCGACGGCATCAAGTTCCCGGACTTCATCCACTCGCAGAAGCGCCTGCCGGGCACCCACCTGCGCGACGCGGACATGCAGTGGGACTTCTGGACCCTCTCCCCCGAGTCCGCGCACCAGGTCACCTGGCTGATGGGCGACCGCGGCCTGCCGGCCTCCTGGCGTGAAATGCAGGGCTACGGCTCGCACACCTACCAGTGGATCAACGCCGCGGGCGAGCGGTTCTGGGTCAAGTACCACTTCAAGTCCAACCAGGGCGTCAAGTCCCTGACCGGCGACGAGGCCGAGTCGCTGGCCGGCTCGGACGCGGACTTCTACATCCGCGACCTGCAGGAAAACATCGCCGCCGGCAACTTCCCGTCCTGGGACCTGCACGTGCAGGTTATGCCCTACGAGGACGCCAAGACCTACCGCTTCAACCCGTTCGACCTCACCAAGGTCTGGCCGCACAGCGACTACCCACTGGTCAAGGTCGGCACCATGGAGCTGACCAAGAACCCGGAGAACTACTTCGCGCAGATCGAGCAGGCCACCTTCGCGCCGTCGAACTTCGTGCCGGGCATCGCCGCGTCGCCGGACAAGATGCTGCAGGCCCGCATCTTCTCCTACGCCGACGCACACCGCTACCGCGTGGGCACCAACCACGCCCAGCTCCCGGTGAACCTGCCCAAGAGCCAGGTCAACAACTACAGCCAGGACGGCGCGGGACGCTACCACTTCAACGCGCCCTCGGTTCCGGTGTACGCCCCGAACTCCGTCGGCGGCCCGGCTGCCGTGGAGCCGCAGAGCCCGGCCGGCGGCTGGGAGAACGACGGCGAGCTGACGCTCTCCGCGCACTCCCTGCACGCTGAGGACGGCGACTTCGGCCAGGCCGGCACGCTGTACCGCGAGGTGTTCGACGACGGCGCCAAGGCGCGCCTGCTGGACACCATCACGGGCGCCGTGGGCGGCGTAAAGAGCCCAGCCATCAAGGAACGCGCCATCCAGTACTGGACCAACGTCGACGCCGAGCTCGGCGCGAAGCTGCGCGCCAACCTGGGCGCCGCCGCTGCCGGTACCTCGGACGCCGAGGCGGCCAACAAGGTCGGCTAGCTGCCCCCAGCACCAAAGAACACCCCGACGCGGAGATCCGCGGCGGGGTGTTCTTGACTTTAAGGCGCGGGCGCCGGTCCCCTGGCGGCACCCCATGGTGTGGCCAGCGTCGCACTCCCAGTGTCGAAGCGGCCGTAGGGGTACATTTTCGCGGCACTTCCGGACACCCGCGCCGCTGGCGGACCAGTGCCCCCCGGATCCGGGATGCGCTGGTCCGCTTCCGTAGCGGAAATCCCGTTCTGCAGCGGAAATCCGTGGCCGGCAGGGCCGCTAGGCGCCGGCGGTCCCGGAGGCCGCCGTCGGGCTGACCGGAGTGGCCGTTGCCGGGAGATCCGACGCCGGTGCGCCGGCCGCCGCCGGCCGGTGGCCCTTCTTTGCGAGCTGGATCTGCTCGTAGACGTGGTGCCGGAGCTCCGTGAAGCGCGGCAGGGACCGGGTCTCCAACTGGTCGCGCTCCACCGGGAGGTCGATCACGATGTCCTCCTGCACCACAGTCGGGGAGCTGGAGAGGATGATGACCCGCTCGCCCAGGTAGACGGATTCGTCGATGTCGTGGGTCACGAAGAGCACCGTCACGCCGAACTTCTTCCAGATAGCGCGGATCAGGTCCTCCAGGTCCGCCCGGGTCTGCGCGTCCACGGCGGCGAAGGGTTCGTCCATCAGCAGCACCTCGGGCTGGTACGCGATGGCCCGGGCAATCGCCACCCGCTGCTGCATGCCGCCGGAAAGCTGCCAGGGGTAGGAACGCGGCACGTGCGCAAGGCCCACAGCTTCGAGGGCCTCGTCGACGAGCCGGTCACGTTCGGCCTTGGGCACACGCTGGTTCTTCAGCGGCAGCTCCACGTTGTCCCGGACCCGCATCCAGGGAAACAGCGAGCGGCCGTACTCCTGGAACACCACGGCCATCTTCTTCGGCGGTCCGGACACCCGTTTGCCGTCCAGGAGCACTTCGCCCTCGGTGGGCGCCATCAGGCCGGAGATGCACTTGAGCAGGGTGGTCTTGCCGGATCCTGAGGGTCCCACGAGGCAGGCCAGCTCCCCGGCGCGGAGGTCGAAGGTGAGGTTCCGCACCGCCTCGATGTCGCCGCCGTCGGTCTGGTAGACCTTCTTCAATCCGCGGACCGAAAGCATCGCTTCCGGGACCGCCGGGGCTGCACTAGGCTGCATTTTCTACCTCTTTCTGGCCGTGGTACCAGCGCAGGATGTTCCGCTCGGCCCACTGGAAGATGAATGACATGGCCACGCCCAGGAGCCCCAGCACCACAATGCCGGACCACATTTCCGGGATGGCGAAGGAGCGCTGGAACTGGACAATGGTGAAGCCCAGCCCTGAGGACGAGGCGAACATTTCGGAGATGACCATCAGGATCAGCCCCAGGGACAGCGACTGGCGCACGCCGGCCATGATCTGCGGGCTGGCCGACGGCAGGACGAGGTACCGGACCCGGGCCCAGCCGTCGATCCCGTAGGTGTGGCTGGAGTCGGAGAGCACCGAGTCCACGGCCCGGACGCCTTCGATCGTGTTCAGCAGGACCGGCCAGACACAGCCGGAGATGATGACCACGACCTTCATGGAATCCGTGCCTCCCAGCAGGAGCATCAGCACCGGAACCAGCACCGGCGGCGGGATCGCGCGGAAGAATTCCAGGGTGGGTTCCAGCAGCGCGCGGAGCCATTTGACCGAACCGATCAACACACCGCCGACGACGCCGATCGCGATCGCCGCGACAACGCCGACCAGGAGCCTGCCGATGCTGGGCAACACGTCCGTGAAGAAGCGGGGGCCGAACCACACCTGGCCGAACTTGCTGACCAGGGCGGCGGGGGTGGGGACGAAGAAATTGACCGAGCCCAAAGTGGCGGCCCACCAGGCCAGAACCAACAGGACGGGCAGCGCCAGCACGTAGCCCGCGGTTTTCACAGCTTTCATACGATCGCCTCGGAACGGACGGAGGAGTGCCAGGACAGGGTTTTCTTTTCGATGAACCGCATCAGGACGTTGATCAGGACCCCGATCAGGCCCGTCGCGAGGACCAGGGCGTACATCCCGGAGATGGCGCCGCCGGACTGGGCGAGAGCGATTTCACGGCCGAGCCCGGGCGAGCCGATCACCAGTTCCGCCGTGATGGCCAGCACCAGGGCAACGGTGGCGGCGAGCCGGACTCCGGTCATCAGGTACGGCAGGGCGGTGGGGAACACGACGTAGCGGATCCGTGCCATGGCTCCCAGCCCGTAGGTTTTGGCGGTGTTGTTGGCGACCATGTCGACGTCGGCCACACCGTAGAGGACCTGGATCAGCACCTGCCAGAAGGCGGCGTAGGTGATCAGCATGAGGGATGACTCGATCTTCACACCGAAGAGCAGCACCGCCAGCGGAATCAGTGCCACGGACGGGATGGGGCGCAGGAATTCGATGGTGGAGTTGGTCGCTTTGCGCAGGACCGTGCTGGAGCCGATGATGAAGCCCAGCAGCACGGCGAGGGCGACCGCGATGATGAGGCCGAGGAACCAGGCCTTCATCGTTTCGCCGACCGAGACCCAGAAGGCGGTCAGGCCGAAGTCGCGGACCAGCGCCACCATAACCTCGCTGGCCGGGGGCAGGTAGCGTTCGTCGATGATGCCCAGCCGGGGAATTAGCTCCCAGGTGGCCAGGAAGCCTACGATCCCGGCGACGCCGAGGAGCTGTTTTACCGGAAGTTTGCGGGCGGACCGCCGGTCGCGCCCCGCGATGGGGGCGGGACCGGCGGGGACCGCAGCGTTGGAACTCACGGGAGGAGATCGCCGGCGTTCGGTGCCTTGGACAGCGTGCCGTACTTGGCGGCGGCGTCGCCGAGGGTCTTGAAAGCGTCCTTGTTGAACTCCACCCGGTAGCGCGGCAGGATCATCTTGGCGCGGGTGGCTTCGTCAATCTTGGTGTAGGTGCCCACGATGTCGCGGACCTCCTGCGGGTGCGCCTGGGCGTATTCGAGGGACTTGTTCATGGCCCGGGTGAACTTCTGGGTCAGCTCGGCCTTGCCCTTGATGGTGTCCGCCTTGGTGAAGTAGCCGGCAATATCCAGCTCGGGGCTCATGTCCGCGAAGTTGGAGGAGATGATCTTGCCGCCGTTGGCCACCGCCTTGGACAGGAAGGGCTCCAGGATCCAGGCGGCGTCCACCTGCTTGTTCGCCAGTGCGGCCGGGGCATCCGGGAAGGCGACTTCCACGAACTTCACGCTCGAGGGGTCCCCGCCGTCCTTTTCGATGATGGACTTGATGGTGGTGTCACCGATGTTGGAGAGGTTGTTCACCGAGACGGTCTTGCCGGCGAGGTCCTTCGGGGACTGGATGCTGGAACCGGCCGGAATGACGACGCCGCCGATGTCCTTGCCCTTCTCCCCCGTGGTCGAGGCGCCGTTGGCGACGAACTTCAGGTCAAGGCCCTTGTCCTTCGCGACCATGACCGAGATCAGGTTGGAGAAGGCGAAGTCGAAGCTGCCGCTCACCACGCCGGGGACGATCGCCGCGCCGCCGGTGGCCGTCTGGATGTCCAGCTGGATTCCTTCGTCCTTGAAGAAGCCCTGCTTGTTGCCGAGGTAGATGGGGGCGCAGTCGACGATCGGGATCACACCAACGCTGACCTTGGTCAACTCGCCGCCGCCGGAGGCGCCACCGGATGCGGCACCGCCGCCGGTGGAACTCGGCGATCCGCTGCCGCAGGCCGAGAGTGCGAGGACCGATGCGGTCGCCAGCACGGTGATGATACGACGTTTCATGTTCACTCCTATGTGCGCATTGGCGTGGAAGTGACTAGCCCCCAAGCCCCAGTTGTTCGCTTTTCGAACAAACGTTCAAAAAGAAGTCTGTCCCAAGGCTAGTGTGAGGTCAACCACATTGGGCGCATTGTTACACCTCTGAGACGAGTGTGGAAGATGCTGCGCACACAAAACACGCGGGGTCGCTTTCGGCCCATCCGGACAGGCCGGACGGGCCGAAAGCGACCCCGCGTTGGATTGCGGCGGTGCGGCTAGGAGCGGGAGAGCGTCTCCGCGTTCTGGTCAGAGTTCTCGTCAGGGCGCTCCCCGCCGCTGGCGGCAGCGTTGGCGGTGTCGTTCGTGTGCGCGGCCGGCGTGCCGGCGGACCCGGCGCCGCTGACAGCCGCCCGGGCCTCAGCGAACTTCTCGTTGAGGCGGGAGTGGCGCTGGCCGTAAGCGAAGTAGATCGCGATGCCGATGGCCAGCCAGATGGCGAAGAAGATCCAGGTCTCCACGGCCAGGTTGGTCATCAGGTACAGGCACAGTACGGCCGACACGACCGGCAGCACCTTCCCGAACGGCACGCGGAACGCCGGCTTGAGGTCCGGACGCTTCTTGCGCAGCACCAGGATGCCGAGGCTGACCATCACGAACGCGGAGAGCGTGCCGATGTTGATCATTTCCTCGAGCAGGTCCACGTTGGTCAGCCCGGCCACGAGGGCCACGGCGGTGCCGCAGATGATCTGCAGGCGGGCCGGCGTCGCGCGGATGGTGCTGGTCTTGGACAGCGAGCGGGGCAGCAGGCCGTCGCGGCTCATCGCCAGGACCACCCGCGAGAGACCCATCAGCAGGACCATAATCACCGTGGTCAGGCCGACCAGCGAGCCGAACGCGATCACCTTGGCCGCGTCGGTGTTGCCGACGGCCTCGAAGGCGGTGGTCAGGGTGGGGTTCTTCGCCTCGGCCAGCTTGGTGTAGGAGACCATGCCGGTCAGGGCGAGTGAGACCAGGATGTAGAGCACGGTGACGATCGCGAGGCCGCCGAAGATGCCGCGGGGCAGCGTCTTCTGCGGGTTCTTGACCTCCTCGGCGGAGGTGGCGACGACGTCGAAGCCGATGAACGCGAAGAACACCAGGGCCGCCCCGGCGAAGATGCCGAGGGTGCCGTACTGTGCGGGGGCCGCGCCGGTGAGGAAGCCGAAGAAGGACTGCTTGAGCACGTCCGTGGCGCCGGTGCCGCCGGTGGGTTCGGAGGCCGGGACGAACGGCGCGTAGTTCTCGAACTTCACGTAGCTGAAGCCGACCACGATCACAAAGAGCACCACGGCGATCTTGATCAGGGTGAAGACGTTGCCGACGCGGGCGGAGAGCTTGGTCCCGAGGACCAGCAGCACTGTGAACACGGCGACAATCAGGAAGGCGCCCCAGAACAGGTCGACGCCGGCCACGGAGATCGACGGCGGAACGTCCAGCCCCATCAGCGCGAAGACCTTGCTGAGGTAGATACCCCAGTACTTGGCGATCACGGCCGCGGCGGTGAAGAGCTCGAGGATGAGGTTCCAGCCGATGATCCAGGCCAGCACCTCGCCCATGGTGGCGTAGGTGAAGACGTAGGCGGAGCCTGCCACCGGGATGGCGGTGGCGAATTCGGCGTAGCACATGATCGCGAGGGCGCAGGTGACGGCCGCGATGGCGAAGGAGATGGTCACGGCGGGGCCGGCGAAGTTGGCGGCGGCCTTGGCCCCGACCGAGAAGATTCCGGCGCCGACGGCAACGGCGACGCCCATGATCATCAGGTCCCAGGTGCTGAGCGAGCGCTTCAGCTTGCGTCCGGGCTCATCGGCGTCGGCAATCGACTGCTCAATGGATTTGGTCCGGAAAAGATTCATAGGAAGGTCCAAAAATTTCGGTAGCTGGGTTGGAAACGGACCTATCCATAGTAGTGTCCATCCACTGGACGGCCGCTTTTGTCCCACAATGTGAGACGCCAGGGTGCGCGTCCGCGGAGGCTCAGACGGGCCAGTCCATCAGGGTCGAGCGGATCAGGAACCGCTTCCCTTCGGGCGCCTCGACGCTGAACCCGCTGCCCCGGCCCGAGACGACGTCGACCGTCAGGTGCGTGTGGCTCCAGTAGTTGAACTGTTCCCTGGACATCCAGAATTCCAGCGGCTGCGGTTGCAGGCCATCCGAAATGTCGAACAGGCCCAGCAGCACGTCGGAGTCGCCGGTGAGGAACTCCCCGGCCGGATAGCACATGGGCGAGGACCCGTCACAGCAGCCGCCGGACTGGTGGAACATCAGGGGCCCGTGCTGGAGCCAGAGCTTGCGGAGCAGCTCCACGGCCTCGGGGGTGAGGGCCACGCGGGAGAAGTCCTCGCCGGTCCGCGTCGGGGCGGCTTCGAGCCTGGCCTGGGTCATGGTCTTCTCCTGGTTCGGTGGAACGGCCGGCGCCGGGGATCCCGGCGCCGGGAAGGGGGCGGGGCGGACCGCCAAGGTCCGCCCCGCCGCGCCGGCCTAGAAGAAGCCGAGCTTGTTCTCGTTGTAGCTGACCAGCAGGTTCTTGGTCTGCTGGTAGTGGTCCAGCATCATGGCGTGGTTCTCGCGGCCGATGCCGGAGGACTTGTACCCGCCGAACGCGGCGCCGGCGGGGTAGGCGTGGTAGTTGTTGACCCACACCCGGCCCGCCTGGATCTCGCGGCCGGCACGGTAGGCGACGTTGCCGTTGCGGGACCAGACGCCGGCGCCGAGGCCGTAGAGGGTGTCGTTCGCGATGCCCATGGCGTCGCTGTAGTCGCTGAACCGGGTCACGGAGACCACCGGGCCGAAGATCTCCTCCTGGAAGATCCGCATCTTGTTGTGGCCCTCGAAGATCGTCGGCTGGACGTAGTACCCGCCGGCGAGGTCGCCGGAGAGCTCCGCGCGGGCGCCGCCGGTGAGTGCCTTGGCGCCCTCCTGCTTTCCGATGTCGATGTAGGAGAGGATCTTCTCGAGCTGGTCGTTGGAGGCCTGGGCGCCGAGCTGGGTGTCGGTGTCCAGCGGGTTGCCCTGGATGATCTTCTGGGTGCGGGCCAGCGCGTCGGCCATAAAGGAGTCGTAGATGCCTTCCTGGACCAGGGCGCGGGACGGGCAGGTGCAGACTTCGCCCTGGTTGAAAGCGAAGAGGGTGAAGCCTTCGAGGGCCTTGTCGTAGAAGGCGTCGTTGTTGTCGGCGACGTCGTTGAAGAAGATGTTGGGGCTCTTGCCGCCCAGTTCCAGGGTGACCGGGATCAGGTTCTGGGAGGCGTACTGGCTGATCAGGCGGCCGGTGGTGGTCTCGCCGGTGAAGGCGATCTTGCGGATCCGCGGGCTGGAGGCGAGCGGCTTGCCAGCCTCCACACCGAAGCCGTTGACAACGTTGACGACGCCGGCCGGCAGGAGGTCGCTGATGAGTTCCATCAGCACCAGGATCGAGGACGGGGTCTGCTCGGCCGGCTTGAGGACGACGGCGTTGCCGGCGGCGAGGGCGGGGGCGAGCTTCCAGACGGCCATCAGGATCGGGAAGTTCCAGGGGATGATCTGGCCGACGACGCCGAGCGGCTCGTGGTAGTGGTAGGCGGTGGTGTCGTCGTCGAGCTGGGACAGCCGGCCTTCCTGGGCGCGGACGGCGGAGGCAAAGTAGCGGAAGTGGTCCGCGGCGAGCGGGATGTCAGCGTTGAGGGTCTCGCGGATCGGCTTGCCGTTGTCCCAGGATTCGGCGACGGCGAGCATCTCGGTGTTCTCGTCGATCCGGTCGGCGATCTTGTTCAGGATGGCGGCGCGCTCGGCGACGGAGGTCTTGCCCCAGGACGGGGCGACCTTGTGCGCGGCGTCCAGGGCCAGTTCGATGTCCTCGGCGGTGCCGCGGGCGACCTCGCAGAACGCTTTACCAGTCACCGGGGTGATGTTTTCGAAGTACTGGCCTTTGACCGGGGCAACCCACTCCCCGCCGATCCAGTTCTCGTAGCGGTCCTTGAAGGTGACCTTCGAGCCCTCGGTACCGGGCTGTGCGTAGACAGTCATTGCTAGCTCCTTTGCTGTGCAAGATGGTTGGCGGAGGCGGCCAGGGGTCCTGCGGGCCGCCGCTGGCATCAGCTTAGGAGCGGGGAGGTTGCAGCTAGGTTGCAACCATGTGAGCCGGGTCACGTCGGCGCGGGTACGGGCCGCTGGAGCCGCCCGCGGCGGCGGGCTCAGGCGCTGAGCTCCGCTTCCAGCCGTTCCAGATCCGCGACGACGGCGGCCCGCTTCGGCGAGCGCGGCGGCAGCAGCTTCAGCGCCGCGGTGCGGACGCCGACGTCGTCGCGCGCCTCAGGCAGCTCCGCATACTTCAGCAGCGACTCGGCGCTGCCGTCGGTCATCACGGCCTCGCGGAGCAGGGCGGAGACGCGGCCGCGGAGCTCGCCGACCCCCGGTGCCTCGGAGCGCGGCAGGAGCGCACCGCGGTAGATTTCCAGCGCAATCCGGTGGGCGCCGCGCTGCAGGCAGCTGAGGACCTGGGCGGAATCCGGCATGAGGTCCATCGGCAGCCGGTAGGGCCGGGACTCCGGGACGGCGTCGGCGCTGAGCTGCTGGAGGACCTTGCGCAGGCGCACCATCTCGGCGCGCAGTGTCATGGTGGAGCCGCCGTCCGGGTAGAGCCGCGCGCTCAGTTCCTCCGCGTTCAGGCCTTCCGGGTGCGTGCTGAGCAGGGCGAGGATTTCGCTGTGCCGGGCGGAAAGCGTGACCGTGCGGCCGTCGATGCTCAGCACCGCCTGGTCGCGGCCGAGAAGCTGCAGGCTGTTGCGGTACAGGCTGCCGGAGGCCCTGGCACGCGCGCCGGCGGCCCGCGAGGCTGGCCGCGGGGCCGATGCGGTCGAGGACGCGGCACCGGAGGACCGGCGTCGGGCCGGCGTGGACTGGCGCGCAGCGGCCAGCTGGAGCCGCTCCACCCGGAGGTGCGCCTGCGCCGCGGCGACCGTCGCCTCCACGAGGGACAGGGTGTGCGGCGCGACGGCGGACTCGGTGCCGGTGATGTCCACGACGCCCAGCAGGGCGCCGGAATCCGGGTCGTGGAACGGGACGGCCGTGCAGCTCCAGGGGTGCACCGAGCGTTTGTAGTGTTCGGCGCCGGCGATCTGGATGCCGCGGCCCAGCGCGAGCGCGGTGCCGGGCGCGCTGGTGCCCACGGTGGCCTCGGACCAGTCGGCGCCGGGAACGAACATCATGCCCTCGGCGCGGCGCTGCATGGCGGGGTCCCCCTCGACCCAGAGCAGCCGGCCCACCTCGTCGCCTACCGCCACCAGCATGCCGCTGTCGTGGCTGGGCAGGACCAGCAGTTTGTGGATCACGGGCATGATCGCGGCCAGCGGGTGCTGCCGGCGGTACTCCTCGAGCTCCTCGCGGTCCATGGCCAGCGGGGCTTCGGGGTTGTCCGGGTTCGCGTGCAGCTGGGCGGAACGCTGCCAGGATTCCCGGATCAGACTGCGCAGCCCGGGCAGCTGTTCGGTCCCCGGGTCCAGGGACCCCAGCTGCTCATGCCCCGCGCGGGCGTACCGCTGGCGGAGCTCCGGGCTCAGGCCGGGGCCGCGCGGGATGGCCTGCTCGACCGGATTCCTCATTGAACTCCCACCTGCTGGCACCGTCGTCGGTGCGCGACGGCATGCAGCCGCGTCCGGTCGAGTCTACGGGGCGCGCCGGGCCGCCGCCAGAGGAGGCCCCGACGTCGGCCTCAGCCCCGGGAAATCTTAATCATTTCCTCGCGCGGCACTATCTTGATGCGTTCACGCACGACGCCGTCGGCCCCGTTCGCGTCGGTCCACGCCGCGCCGAGGGCGAGTTCGTGCGCGTCCAGCCGGTTCCAGCCTTCCCAGGTGGTGTATTCGATGCCGCGCTCCTGGAGCAGGTCGATGATGGCCTGCGGATCGGGGTTCTGGGCCGGCGGGAGGGTGAGCCGGTCCTCGAGCAGGAACCCGATCGTCTCCAGCGCGTCGCCCTTGGTGTGGCCGATCAGGCCCACCGGGCCGCGCTTGATCCAGCCGGTGGCGTAGATGCCGGGCACGGGGTTGCCCTCGGCGTCGAGAACCCGGCCTCCCTCGTTCGGGATGACCCCGCGCCGGGCATCGTATTCGAGTTCCTCCAGCGGCGAGCCGTGGTAGCCGATGGCGCGGTAGACGGCCTGCACCGGGTAGTCGACGAACTCCCCGGTGCCTTTGACGTTTCCGGTGCCGTCCAGCCGCATCCGCTCGAACTTGATCCCCGCCACCTTGCCCGGATGCGCGGCGTCGTCGTAGATCTCGACCGGGTTGTGCAGGAAGTGCAGGTGCAGGCGCCGGGAGGACGGTTCCTCGGACTCGGCGTGCTCCTCGACGAGCCAGTTGCCGAGGGTGTTGACCATGGTCTTGATCTGGTTGTTCGTGCGGATCGCCTCGTCGGAGGCTTCGTCGAACTCGAAATCCTCGGGGTAGAGCACAATGTCCACGTCGTTGGCGTGGGACAGTTCGCGCAGCTCCAGCGGGGTGAATTTCACCTGCGCCGGGCCGCGGCGGCCGAAGACGTGCACGTCCGTGACCGGGGAATCCTTGAGGGCGCGGTACACGTTGTCCGGAATCTCCGTGACGAGCAGGTCATCCGCGTGCTTGACCAGCATCCGGGCCACGTCCAGGGCCACGTTGCCGTTGCCGATCACGGCGATCTCCTTGGCCTCCAGCGGCCAGTCCCGCGGGACGTCGGGGTGGCCGTCGTACCAGGAGACGAAGTCGGCCCCGCCGAACGAGCCCTCGAGCTCGATGCCGGGGATGTGCAGGTCCGCGTCCTTGATGGCGCCGGTGGAGAAGATCACGGCGTCGTAGAAGGCGCGGAAGTCGTGCAGGGTCAGGTCCCTGCCGTAGCTGACGTTGCCGAGGAAGCGGATGTCGCCGCGGTCCAGGACCTTGTGCAGGGCGTTGACGATGCCCTTGATCCGCGGGTGGTCGGGGGCCACGCCGTAGCGGATCAGGCCGTAGGGCGCCGGGTAGGCCTCGAACAGGTCGATGCTGACCTCGAAGTCGCCGTCCTTGACCTCGTTGGACTTGGTGAGGATGTCCGCGGCGTAGACACCGGCCGGTCCGGCGCCGACGATCGCGACGCGGAGTGGACGTTTGGACGAAGATTCGGCCGAGTTGGACACGGGAGCCCTTCTGAGTCTTGGCGGGTGCGCCGGTATGTTAGAGCGCACAGTCCCCCATTCTAAATGTCCCCGGCGGTTTCATCGCTCCGCGCGTGACCGAAATCGCAGGCTCCGGCTGCGCCCTGCCGTGCCTGCCGGCAGGAATAGGCGCACCGGGGGTGGTGTTATTGATCTTGTGCCTATCTCGGACCGATCCCCTGCCCCCGCCGCCCTGACGTCGCCGGGCGCCGTGGCCCCCGCCGACGTTCCCGCCACGGGAGCCGCCGCCGGAGCCGCCGCCGCGAAGCCGGGCGAGCTTAAGGCCGTGGACAAGGATACGACGGCGGGAATCCTGTTCGGCGTCGGCGCCTACGGGCTCTGGGGGCTGCTGCCGCTGTACTTCTTTGTGCTGCACCCGGCCGGTGCCGTCGAAATCGTGGCCAACCGGGTGGTGTGGTCCTTGTTGTTCTGCACCCTGCTAATCACCGTCACCCGCTCCTGGCGGGTGATCGGCGCCGCGTTCCGGAACCGCACGGTGATCGGCCCGCTCGCACTGGCGGCCGCGCTGATCGCGGTCAACTGGCTGACCTACACCTACGGCGTGACTACCGGCCAGGCCGTCGAAACGTCCCTGGGCTACTTCATCAACCCGCTGGTGTCCGTGCTGCTGGGCGTTTTCGTCCTGAAGGAGAAACTGCGGCCGCTGCAGTGGGCCGCCGTCGGGATCGGCTTCGTTGCCGTGGGCGTACTGACGTACTCCTACGGGAAGCTGCCGTGGATCGCCCTGACCCTGGCCTTCAGCTTCGGCCTCTACGGTTTCGTCAAGAAACGCGTGGGCCCGCGGGCGGACGCGATCACCAGCCTTTCGGTGGAGACCATTGTGCTGTCCCCGCTCGCCGGGGTGACCATGATCGTCCTGGCCACGACCGGGGCCGCGACCCTGACCAGCAACGGCGCCGGGCACTTCTGGCTGCTCGCCGCCTCGGGCGTCATTACTGCGGTTCCGCTGTTGTTCTTCGGCGCCTCCGCGCGCCGGCTGCCCATGACGACAATCGGGCTGCTGCAGTACTTCGCCCCGGTGTTGCAGTTCATCGTGGCCCTGGTGGTGTTCCAGGAGGCCATGACGCCGGAGCGCTGGATCGGCTTCGGCGTCGTCTGGCTGGCCCTGCTGGTGTTGACGGCGGACATGCTGCTCACCACCCGGAAGAACGCCGTGACCCGCCGGCTGGCCCGCGCCGCCGCCTAGCCGGTAACCCGGTAGCGGCGGCGCCGGCCCTCAGTCCTCCGGGCTGCTGTCGATGCGGACGTAGTCGCGCGGCACCACAACCATGGGAACCGGCAGGGCGCGGAGCACCTTGTTGGCCGTGCTCCCGATGAACAGCTTGTTCTTCTCCGCCAGCCGGGACGATCCGACGATCATGATCTCCGCGTCGTCCCATTCGAGGTCGTCGATGGCCTCTTCGATGGTCCGGCCGTGGGCGACCTCCACGCTGACGTGGTGCCCGGCCGGCAGCCGCTCGGCCGCGGCCTTGAGCACGGTGTTGGCATGGACGTGCGCGGCGTTGACGTTTTCGCCGCCGTCGCCCTCGGCATCCAGCTCGACCAGCGAGACCAGGCGAAGCGGCACGCCGCGGCGTTCGGCGGATTCAATCGCGACGTCGATCGCGGCCTCGGCTCCGGTGCGCCGGCCGACGGCAAGCGTCAGCCTGCTGATCGGCTCCGTGCGACGGTAGCCGCGCGGAGCCAGGGCCACCGGCACCGGCGAGGCATGCAGCAGGGCGTTGGCCACGCTGCCGACGCTGTACCGCTTGAACAGGCCGTTGCTCGCGGCGCCCACCACAATCAGGCCGGCGCGGTACTCGAGGGCGGCATCGATCAGGCCCGCGGCGAAGGAGTCCGCCTGGCGTACGTGAAATCTGGCGTCCAGGCCCTCCGGAACCAGGGCGAGACCCTGCCGTTCGGCGGTGAGGACGGCCTGCTCCGCCGCGCTGACCCGGTTCCCTTGCGGGTTCAGCGCGACATACGGGGTGTTCCGGTCCACGACGTGGACCAGGTCCAGGTGGGCGCCCTGTGCCCGGGCCATGGCCGAAGCCAGCGCGACGGCGTCGGCGCCGCGGTCGTTGGATGTGTAGCCAACTACGTATCGCATCTAAGAACCCCTTACGGGTCTGGGGCAGAATCCAGCTTGGCTCCGGGTCTCCGGGCGACGTCGGCCGGTCTGCGTTCCTGCAGTGGTAGGAACGACTCTAGCCCAGCGGCGCCGGGATTAGGGCGGAACTTTGTGGCACTCCGCGGAGACAACAAAGGAGCCGCGGACCCTGCGGTCCGCGGCTCCTTTGTCCGGCCGGCGCCGGGCGCGCTGCTAGGCGTGGGCGCGGACCGCCGCGGCGAGGACGTCGAGGCCGTCCAGCAGCAGTTCGTCGCTGATCACCAGCGGCGGCAGCAGCCGGATGACGTTGCCGTAGGTGCCGCAGGTGAGGATGATGACGCCCTCCTTGAGGCAGGCGGCGGCGACGGCCTTGGTCAGCTCCGGGTTCGGTTCCTTGGAGCCGGCCTCGACCAGTTCGACGGCGAGCATGGCACCGCGGCCTCGGACGTCCCCGATCACGGGGAGCTCGATGGCGAGCTCGCGCAGCTTGCCGAGCGCGATTTCCTCGATGTGGCGGGCACGGGCGTTGAGGTCGTACTGCTCCATCGAGCCGATCGAGGCCAGCGCGGCGGCGCAGGCGACCGGGTTGCCGCCGTAGGTGCCGCCGAGGCCGCCGGGGTGGACGGCGTCGAGCAACTCGGCGCGGCCGGTGATGGCCGAGAGCGGCATGCCGCCGGCGATGCCCTTGGCCATCGTGATGATGTCCGGGACAACACCCTCGTGGTTCACGGCGAACCATTCACCGGTGCGGCAGAAGCCTGACTGGACCTCGTCGGCGATGAAGACGATGCCCTTGTCCTTGGCCCAGGCCGCCAGGGCCGGCAGGAAGCCCTCGGCCGGGACGATAAAGCCGCCCTCGCCCTGGATCGGCTCGATGATGATCGCGGCCACCGACTCGCCGCCGATCTGCTTCTCGATCATGGTGATGGCGCGCTTGGCGGCCTCGGCACCGGTGATCTCCGGGTTTTCCTCGCGGTACGGGTAGCTCATCGGCATCCGGTACACCTCGGGCGCGAACGGGCCGAAGTTGGTTTTGTACGGCATGGCCTTGGCGGTCAGCGCCATGGTCAGGTTGGTGCGGCCGTGGTAGGCGTGGTCGAACGCGACAACGGCGTCCCGGCCGGTGGCGAGGCGGGCCACCTTGACGGCGTTTTCCACGGCCTCGGCGCCGGAGTTGAAGAGCACGGTGCGCTTCTCGTGGTCGCCCGGGGTGAGGCGGTTCAGCTGCTCGGCGACGGCGACATAGCCCTCGTAGGGGGTGACCATAAAGCAGGTGTGGGTGAAGTGCTCCACGGCCTCCTTGACGGCGCCGACGACGGCGGGATCCGAGGCGCCGACGCTCGTCACGGCGATGCCGGAGCCAAGGTCGATGAACGAGTTGCCGTCGACGTCGTGGATGATGCCGCCGTCGGCGTCGGCGACGTAGACCGGGACGCTGGAGGCGACGCCGGACGCGACGACGGCCTTGCGGCGCTCGGTCAGGGCGGCGGACTTGGGGCCCGGGAAGTCGGCCTGGACACGGCGCTTCTGCTCGAGGCGGTAGGTGATGTCGTTTGCTGTGGTGGTCATGGGAGAGCCTTTCTTGCGTGCTGGTTGTGCGCGGAGCCGTGCTTCTGGGTCGTGAAACGACTCAGGCGTCCAGCGCGCTCATGACGTGCTTGATGCGGGTGTAGTCCTCGACGCCGTACATCGAGAGGTCCTTGCCGTAGCCGGACTGCTTGAAGCCGCCGTGGGGCATCTCGGCGGTGAGCAGGATATGGGTGTTGATCCAGACGGCGCCGAAATCCAGGTCGCGGCTGACCCGCATGGCGGTGCCGTGGTCCGTCGTCCAGACGCTGGAAGCGAGGGCGTAGTCGACGTCGTTGGCCAGCTCGATCGCCTCGGCTTCGGTGCTGAACTTCTGCACGGTGATGACCGGGCCGAACGTTTCCTTCTGCACGATGTCGTCCGTCTGCTTGGCGCCGGTGACAATGGTGGGCTCGAAGAAGAAGCCCTTCTCCCCCGCGCGGTGGCCGCCGGTCTCGATCCTGCAGTTCGCCGGCAGGTGCTCCACGACGGAGGTGACCGCGTTGAAGTGGTTGACGTTGTTCAGCGGGCCGAAGTAGTTGTCCTCGTCGTTCTGCGAGCCGGTGTGCAGGGTCTTGGTGTGCTCCACCATGGCGGCCACGACGTCGTCGTGCACGGAGTCCTGGACCAGGACCCGGGTGATGGCGGTGCAGTCCTGGCCGGCGTTGAAGAAGGCGAACTCGGCGATGGCGGCGGCGCTCTTTTTGATGTCAGCGTCCTTGAACACGATCGCGGGGGCCTTGCCGCCGAGTTCCAGGTGGGCGCGCTTGAGGCCCTTGGCGGCTCCGGAGGCGACGGCGATGCCGGCCCGCACGGACCCGGTGATCGAGACCAGGCCCGGGATCTTGTGCTCGACCATCAGGGAACCGGTCTCGCCGGTGCCGAGGACGACGTTGAGCACGCCGGCCGGGAGGATCTCGCCGGCGAGGCGGGCCAGGACCAGGGTGGATTCGGGCGTGGTGTCGGAGGGCTTGAGCACCACGGTGTTGCCGGCGGCGAGCGCGGGGCCGATCTTCCAGATCGCCATCAGGAACGGGTAGTTCCACGGGGCGACCTGCGCGACGACGCCGATCGGTTCGCGCCGCACGTAGGAGGTGTGGCCCTCGAGGTATTCGCCTGCGGACTTGCCTTCCAGGAGGCGGGCGGCTCCGGCGAAGAAGCGCAGCTGGTCCGCGCCGGCGGCTACTTCCTCCGCGGCGATCAGGGACCGGACCTGGCCGGTGTTGCGGTGCTGGGCTTCGACGAGTTCGTCGCTGTTGGCCTCCACGGCGTCGGCGAGCTTGAGCAGCATCAGCTGGCGCTGGCCGGGGGTGACGTGCTTCCAGCTGGCGAAGGCGTCCTTCGCGGCGGCCATGGCGGCGTCGACGTCGGCCTGCACCGAGACCGGCGACTTGGCCACCACCTCGCCGTTGGTGGGGTTGACGATGTCCAGCAGGGCGGTCCCGGCGGGGGTGACGAACTCGCCGTTGATGAAGTTCTGCAAGGTTTGAACCACGGTGTACAACCTCTTTCGTGCTGGCCTGGCGAAGGCAGGGGGAAGGGATCTGCGACTGCTCCGAGCCTATGCGAGGCGCGCAAGCCGTGGAATAGGCAGCTGCACACCGAAGTCGCAGTGATTTAGTGCGCTTGACCAGCGCCCGGCTATCCTGATTCCATGGCAATTTCGCTCGCGGCCCTGGTGGGGGTGCCGTCCCTCAAGCTGACCAAGGCAGGTCTCGCGGAGACCACCTGGCACCAGGACATCCACTGGGTCGCGGTGACCGAGCAGGAGGACCCGCAGCGCTTCCTCAACGGCGGGGAGCTGGTTCTCACCACCGGGATGCGGCTGCGGAGCGCGCCCGAGCAGCGCCGCTTTGTGCGCCAGGTCCAGCGCGCCGGCGCGGTCGGCATCGGCTTCGGGATCGGCCTCACCCACGAGGCGGTGCCCCCGGCCCTGGTCGCGGAGGCCAACCGCTGGGGCCTGCCGGTGGTCGAAGTGCCCTACGAAACGCCCTTCATCGCGATCGGCAAGCTCGTCGCCGACGCCCAGTCCGCGGACCACTACGCCAAGCTGGAGCGCCTGATCGCCGGGCACCAGGTCCTGGCCCGCGCCCTGCTGACCGGCGGCGGGCTGGCCGAACTGCTCAAGCACCTGGGCTCCATGCTGCGCACCGACATTGTCCTGACGCAGTTCACCGCCCAGCTCTACAACAGCGCAGCCGGCGGCCCCTCCCCCACCGCGGACGGCTGGGCCTCCTACCCGATCCCGACCGGCCGCCGGGACGCCTGCACGCTGTGGGTGCGGCACCCGTTCGAGGACTCGGGGATCATCGGCTACGCGCAGAACCTGATCAGCGTGGAACTGAACAACATGGTCAAGCAGCGCCAGGCGCAGCGGGCCCTGGCCGGGCAGGTGCTCGAGGACGTTATCCACGGGACGCTGGAGCCCACCGAGGCCACCCGGCGTCTGGCCGGCATCGGCGTCAACAGCACCCGCAAGAACGTGGTGCTGCTGGCCGAATCGGCCGCCCACGCCAAGCAGCTGGGGAGCTCCTCGCTGCCGCAGCCCCTCGCTGCGGCGGTGACCGCCGTCGTCGGCAAGGACCTGGTGGTGCTGGTGCACGACGACGGCAGCGGCGCCAGCGCGCTGGCGCGGAGCCTCATCGACCACCTCGCCGAGGCGGGTATTCATGCCACGATCGGCATTGGCGGCGCCTACACCAAACCGAACGGGCTGCGCTGGAGCTACTTCGAGGCCCGCGACGCGGCCAGCCACGGACTGCCCGTCAACGAACCGGAGCGGCTGAGCCTGACCTCGCTGCTGCTGGCCAGCGAGGACGTTCCGCTGGCGGACATGGCCAACGAGTCGCTGAACCCGCTCCGGACGTTCGACGCCGCCCACGGCGCCGAACTGATGACCACGCTGGAGAGCTACCTGTCCAACAACGGTTCGGTGGCCGCCGTCGCCGAAGAGCTGACGCTGCACCGGAACACGGTCCGCTACCGGCTGGCCCAGATCACCGAGCTGACCGGCTACGACCCGGCCCAGACCGCGGACCGGGTGCAGCTGTGGCTGGCGCTGGCCGTCCAACGGCTCAGCGCCCGCCACCCCCGCTGACGCGCCTTCCGCGCCTGCAGACACAGGAAACGCGGGGTCACCTACGGCCCATCCGGAGCTCCGGCATGGGCGCGAAGTGACCCCGCGTTGCGTTGTCCTAGCGGGCGAGGCCCTTGAAGACGTTCTTGGGCCGCTGCATCTCACCCTGCTTGGCACCGAGGACAATCACCCAGCCGGCGAAGACCGGGATGGCCCACTGCAGGACCTTCAACTGCCGCTGGGCGGACCGGAGCTCCTCCGAGGCCCCGGGCTTGGGCTCCGTGGCGCCCTTGCCGCCTTCGGCCGCGAGCTTGTCCACCTTCGCGCCCTGCAGGCCGGCGTACAGCGTCACGGCGGCACCGGCCAGGGTGACGACGGACTTGTAGACGCTCAGCCGCGTCACGCCGTCCTGCTTGGCCATCCGGCCCTTGTTCTCCCACATGATGGCCAGGCCGGAGAGGAAGTGCGCGCCGAAAGCCGCGGTCTGGTATGGGGCCCACTTCTTCCAGCCGAGGCTGGAGAGCCGGGTGCGCTCGGTGGGGTCCTTGGCCTCCGCCGTCGCGCCGTTCAGCCCGATGGCTCCCATCAGTGAACCGCCGAACCACGCGCCGGCGGTCAGGTCGTGGATGGATCGGGCAACAAGATTACCTGCCATGATGAGCGTCCTATCGTGTGTTTGCGAATCCGGATTGGTGCGGCCAGCTGCGTGGTCGCACCGCGCATATGGTAAGCACACTTACCAAAAAGTTGGTAGCCCGGGCTTTCCGGCGGGGTTCCGGCGGCGCGGCACGTAAGCTCGTAGCCATGGAAGAAGACGGTTGACCGGAAAACTGCCGGGCTGGCCAGCGAAGCCGGACCGGGACGCCGTCCTGGGCGATGCCGCCGATGCCGCGGAGGCCGCCTCCAACAGCAGGGTGCTGGACGTCGTCGCGCGCTGGGGATTCGCCGTGATGGCACTGCTCCACGTCGTCATCGGGGCGATCGCCGTCGCGCTGGTGCTGGGCGCGCCGGGCCAGGCCGAGCCCACCGGCGCCATTGAACAGCTCGCCGCCAACCCCTGGGGCCCCGCGGTGACGTGGTCCGGCTGCATCGGCTGCGCCGGGCTCGCCCTGTGGCAGCTGAGCGAGGCAACCCTGCGGGCCCGGCACCTGCCGCGCGGCCAACGGCTGGGCAAACTGGTTTCCTCTGGTTTCCTGGCCATTGCCTACGGCAGCGTCGGTTTCACCTTCGCCAGTTTCGCCGTCGGGGTCCGCAGCGACTCAGGGGATTCCACCGCCGCCTTCAGCCAGGCCCTGATGAACCGGCCACTGGGTGCGCCGCTGCTGATCGGCCTGGGCCTGACGGTGAGCGGGATCGGCGTCTTTTTTGTGGTGAAGGGCCTGGGCAAGAAGTTCAAGGAGGAACTGCGGCACTTCGAGGGAACCCACCGCGGCCACCTCGTCAGTGCCCTGGGGGTTGCCGGCCACGTCGCCAAGGGGCTGGCGCTGGTCCTCACCGGGCTGCTGTTCGTGATCGCCGCGGCCACCAACGACCCGGGCTCGTCCACCGGGCTGGACGGCAGCCTCAAGGCGCTGCAGCACCACCCGTTCGGGCCCTTCCTGCTCCTGGCGATCGGCGCCGGGTTCATCGCCTACGGCGTGTTCGCCCTGATCCGTGCGAGGTTCGGGCGGATGTAGCCGCTCAGCCCAGCGGGACGACCGAGCCTTCCTGGTACAGCAGTGCCCGGATCTCCGACTCGGCTGAGTCCGGCCGCTGCGGGTCGATGGTCTCCCCCGCTGCGAAGTGGTCCAGCAGCCGGGGATCCACGTAGCTCTTCCGGGCGATCGACGGCGTGTTCCCCAGCACCGCTGCCGCATCCACCATGGCACGGCTCACGGCGCGTTTCCGGGCCGAGACCTTAGCTTGCGGTCCGCTCCGGGCCAGGCTCACGGCCGCGGCGACCGTCCCGCGCAGGGTGCGGAAGTCCTTGGCGGTGAAGTCCCCGCCGGTGCGCTCCTTGACGTAGTCGTTGATCTCCGCGCTGGTGACCGGATGCCAGCTGCGTCCGTTTTTGTAGGCGAGCAGGCGCGCGTTGCCGCCGCGGCGCTTGAGCGAGCGGACGACGTCGGCCAGGTCGGCGTCGTCGATCCGGGACTCCCAGGTCTTGCCGCTTTTAGCCGGGAAGCTGAGCCGGAGCTCGTCCTTGCGCACCTTCACATGCGCGCAGAGCAGGGTGGCCAGGCCGTGGCTGCCGTTCTCGTTGGTGTACCGCTCGGAGCCCACGCGCAGCGATCCGCTGTCCAGCATCCGGAACCCGGCCGCGAGCACACGCTCCCGCGTGAGCCCTTCGGAGCGCAGGTCCAAGGTCACGAGCCGCCGCGCGGACGGCAGGGTCTCGGCGAGCTGCAGCGAACGGTCGAACTTCAGCCGGTCCTTCCGCTCCCGCCAGCTGGGGTGGTAGATGTACTGGCGCCGGCCGACCGCGTCGACCCCGGTGGCCTGGATGTGGCCGTTCTCGTAGGGCGCGATCCAGACATCGGTCCAGGCCGGCGGGATCCCGATGCTTTCCAGCCGGTCCCGCACCGGGCCGGGTGGGAGGGTGGAGCCGTCCAGGTCCTTGTAGCTGAAGCCGGCGCCAGCCGCGACCCGGCGGTACCCGCGGCCGGACGCGTTGCTGTGACGGAGCCTCATCGGCGGACACCCTGACCGGCGGTTTGCGTGCGCTGCTCATCCATGACGGTAAGCCTACTGATTACCGGCAGGATTTCGCGTCTTTACGAACAACGCGGGGTCACTTACGGCCCATAATTCCCGGCGGAATGGGCGCGAAGTGACCCCGCGTTGCTTTTTGTTCGGGGATCAGACCTCTGCGGCCACCCCGCCGCGGGAGATTTCCACCATGTCCTCGCGCGGGACCACCTTGATGCGCTCGCGCTGGACGGCGACGCCGTGCGACTCGCCGGCCGCACTGGCCTGCTCGCCGAGGGAGCGTTCATGCGCGTCCAGGGCCAGCCAGCCTTCCCAGCTGGTGTACTCGACGCCGCGGCCCGCCAGAAGCTCCGCGATCGCCTCCGGCTCGGGTGCCGCGGCCAGCGGCAGGTCCCCGCGGTCCTCGAGCAGGTGCGTCACGGTCTCCAGGGCGTCGCCCTTGGTGTGGCCGATCAACCCGACGGGGCCGCGCTTGATCCAGCCGGTCGCGTAGATGCCCGGCACGTGAGTCCCGGCGGCGTCCAGGACGCGGCCGCCGTCGTTGGGGACGACGCCCTTGCTGTGGTCGAATTCGACCTCGGGCAGGGCGGAGCCGAAGTAGCCGACCGCGCGGTAGACGGCCTGGACCGGGTAGTCGACGAACTCGCCGGTGCCGCGGGCGTTGCCGGTGCCGTCGAGCTCGGTGCGTTCGAACTTGATGCCGGCGACGCGGCCGGGGGTGCCGGCGTCGCCGGTATTGTCCCCGTAGACCTCCACCGGGTTGTGCAGGAAGTGCAGGTGCAGGCGGCGGGAGGCCGTGAGCTCGGAGAGGTCCTCGGGCTGCTCGGCGATCCAGTTGGTCAGCGTGCCCACCATGGTCTTGGTCTGGTTGTTGCTCTGGATCTGGCGGTCCGATTCGGCGTCGAACTCGAAGTCCTCGGCGTAGAGGATGATGTCGACGTCCTTGGAGTGGGAGAGTTCGCGCAGTTCCAGCGGGGTGAACTTCACCTGGGCCGGGCCGCGGCGGCCGAAGACGTGCACGTCGGTGACCGGGGAGGCCTTCAGGCCGGCGTAGACGTTGTCCGGGATTTCGGAGACGAGGAGATCATCCGCGTGCTTGGAGAGCATCCGGGCGACGTCGAGGGCGACGTTGCCGTTGCCGATCACGGCGATTTCCTTCGCGTCCAGCGGCCAGTCCCGGGGCACGTCGGGGTGGCCGTCGTACCACGAGACGAAGTCGGCGCCGCCGAAGGAACCCTCGAGTTCGATGCCGGGGATGTTCAGGTCCGCGTCCTTGATGGCCCCGGTGGCGAAAATGACGGCGTCGTAGTGGGTGCGGAGGTCCTCCAGGGTGAGGTCCGTGCCGTAGTCCACGTTGCCGAAGAAGCGGATGTCGCCGCGGTCCAGGACCTTATGCAGGGCATTGACTATCCCCTTGATGCGCGGGTGGTCGGGGGCCACCCCGTAGCGGATCAGGCCGTAGGGCGCCGGGTAGCGGTCGAAGAGGTCGATGCTGACCGTCAGTTCGCCGCTCTTGACGGCCTCGCTCTTGGTCAAGATGTCCGCGGCGTAGACGCCGGCAGGGCCGGAGCCGACGACGGCGACGCGCAACGGGCGGACGGCGGTTCCTACGGGGGTGTTCGTTGACACGGCGATGTTCCTTTTTCTGTCACTGACCCAACTGACTGGCACTTGGGGCCGTTTTGAGGGCTCAAAACGGCCTGATCTGCGAGTTAGTTGGGAGGCTACGGGGTCGGTACTCGGTTCTGGGCGGCGACGCGCGGGGCGTTCGGGGTTGTGGTGCCGTAGTCCGCCGTCTTGAAGTGCGACGGCGCAAACGGGCTGACGCGGACCACGTCGCCGATCACGATCACGGCGGGATTCGCGACGGACGCGGCTTCCGCCTGGTCCGCGATGGTCCCGAGCGTTCCGATGGTCACCCGCTGGTTCGGCAAATAACCATTCTCTACGATGCCAACCGGCGTCTCCGCTGGCAAACCGGCCCGGGCCAGGGAGGCCGCGGAGGCGCGCAGCTGGCCCACCCCCATGAGCAGGATCACGGTGTGGTCGGCGCGGGCCGGGACTTCGGCGAGTTCCTCGTGGCCGGTGACCACGCTGAAGCCCTTGGCGAGCCCGCGGTGTGTGACCGGGATGCCGGCGGCGGCCGGTACCGAGACCGCCGAGGTCACGCCGGGCACCACTTCGACCTCGACGCCGTGCTGCCGGCAGAACTCGGCCTCCTCGCCGCCGCGGCCCAGGACGTACGGGTCGCCGCCCTTGAGCCGGACCACCCGGTGGCCGGCGAGGGCCTCGTCCACGAGGATCCGGCTGATGTCGGCCTGCGGGACGGGGTGGTGGCCGGGGGTCTTGCCGACCTCGATCACGCGGACGTCGGGCGCCAGCTCTGCCAACAGGTCCCGAGGACCAAGCCGGTCCGCGACGACGACGTCGGCCTGGCCCAGGAGCCGCCGGCCGCGGACGGTGATCAGCCCGGAGCCGCCGGGCCCGCCGCCCACGAGGGCAACGGTGCCGGCAGATGCGTCCGCCCGGGCGCGGTGCCGGCGCAGCGGCAGGTCCCCGGTTTCCAGGGCCGTGGCGACGGCGTCGCGCAGGGCCATGGCGCGGCGCGGGTCTCCCCCGGCGTTGACGGCGATCTTGACGTCGTCCACGACCGCGACGGCGGGGGTCCAGGCTGCGGAGGCTTCGTGGTCGGAGGCGTTGACGCACCAGATCCGCTGCTCCTCGGCGTCGGCGGCGACCTGCGCATCCACGGCGGCGTCGCCGGTGGCCGTCTGGACGAACCAGGCGCCGTCGACGTCGGAGGACCGGTAGGGGCGCGGCTGCCAGTCCAGCAGACCGGCGGCGGCGAGGTCGTCCAGGGCGGGGCAGGCCGCGGGTGCGACGACCGTGACCCGGGCGCCGGCGTCGAGCAGTCCCTTGGCGCGGCGCGCGGCGACGGGGCCGCCGCCGACCACCAGCACCCGGCGGCCGAGCAGGCGCAGGGCCGTGGGGTAAATGTCCTGAATTGCCATGCATCGACGATAGGGCGGCGTCATCCGGCGGAACAACGGTGCGGAAACACCCGTTCACGCGGGGTAACGCTGGGTCACAAAGCCGGGGTTTCGGGGTTTCGTGGGCACACCGGCCCACCTGTCAGCGGTCCGGGGGCACTTTGCCGGCCGGAGCAGCCGATTCGCGCACACAGGACGGCGTGTCCGTGCCAATGTGCCCCCGTTCGGCAGGCGAGTTGCCTGGCGCCGCGGGCACTACTTCACGGCAATGAGCTCGATCAGTTTGATGTCCGGGTCCTTGGACAGCAGCGCGGGCCCGTGTTCGCCGAGCGCCGCGGGGATGGCCCCGTTGAGGTGGGCCTGCCGGTCTTCCTCGCTGTCAAAGGTGTCGAAGATGCCGAACGTGTAATCGTTGATTCGGAAGGCGTACCAGGTCCGTGTCCCGGGTTCTTTAAGCACGATCTCCCGGCCGCCGTTGAGGAAGTTCCAGACCTCCTGTTCCTTCCCCAGTTTGGCTTCGACCAGTGCCAGCACTCCGTATTTTGGCGCCACGGCTGTCTCCTCAGATTTGGACTGGATCGGCCGGAAACCGGCCTATAGCCGCGAGTGTAGGCCCGTCCCGGGGTCCGGACAAGGCGTCGCGAGGAGGGCCCCGCGCCGGGCAATAAGACGTTCCAGATAGCGGTGCAGGATGACTCGCTCGACCAACCAGCCCACGGGCCCAAAGGGTGCTGTGAACTCAATCCGGTCCGTCATCACGGAGCCAGCGTCGGTTGCCGCGAACTCGTGGACATGGCGGAACGCTTTGAAGGGGCCCTGCGCTTGTTCGTCCACGAAAGAGGCCGGATAGTCGAAGCGGGTCACGCGGCTGGTCATGGTCAGGGGGACACCGAAGTGCCGTCCCCGCCAGGTCACTTCCTCACCGGCACCGATGAGTCCTGCGGTCACCCCGGCAACGGCACGCTCTCCCGAGGCCGCCATCGTCTCAACATGGGCGTCGATGCTGCGCGCCCGGTCGAACAACTGTTCCGGGCAGGACGGATTCGGTGCGGCAGACGAAGCTCACGGTCATGCCGTCAGTCTGCCAGACACTGCGGGACCCGCCGGCTGCCTCCCCGGAATTGCGCAGTCCTTTGGGCTGGCCCCGACGGCGGTAGTCACCTTCAGGGGCGCGTGCCGGGGTGGTTAGCCGTCGCCCCTAGCGGGTGCTGCCGGTAAGGAGGCCGCGGCGGCGCAGCAGGCGCTTTTCGATCGGGGCGAAGACCAGGAGCTCAATCAGGATGCCGACGGCGAGGATCAGCAGGATTGCTGCCAGCACAATGGTCATGTCGGCCAGGTCGCGGCCCTGGTTCAGCATGGAGCCGAGGCCGAAGCCCATGCTGCCGCCCACGGTGATGATTTCCGCGGCCATGAGCGAGCGCCAGGAGAAGGCCCAGCCCTGTTTGAGGCCGCTCAGGTATCCGGGCAGCGCGGCCGGGAGGACGATCTGCAGTGCGAGCTGGAGCCGGGACGCGCCCAGCACCGTCGCCACCCGGCGGTACTGCGGCGGGATCTGGTCGACGCCGGAGATCAGGCCGTTGATGATCGAGGGGATCGCGCCCATCAGCACCACAAAGTACACGGTGGCGTCGCTCAGGCCGAACCAGATGATGGCGGCAGGCACCCACGCCACGGAGGGCAGCACCTGGAGGCCGGAAATCAGCGGGCCGAAGGCGCGGCGGAGCGGGGCGACCTGGGCCAGCAGCAGGCCCACCGGCGTCGCAATGGCAACGCTGACCAGGAAGCCGGCGATGCCGCGCTGCAGCGAGGTCCAAACGGCCTCCTGCAGCTTGGCCTCGCCCCAGAGGGTGCCGAGCTGGCCGACGACGTCCAGCGGACCGGGCACCAGGTCGCGGCGTTTGATGCCGAGCCAGACGTACACCTGCCATGCCACCAGGAGCACGGCGAGCGCGGCGACCGGCAGCAGGATCCGGCTCCAGTCGATCCGGGCCTTGCGGACGGCGTCGGACTGCAGTGAATCCAGCCCGGCCTCAAGCTCGCGGAGGTCGGCCGAGCCGGTGGAAGTCCGGGTCAGGGCAGCGTGCACCTTGTGGGTCTCGGTGTGGGCTTCGGCCACGGGAAGGGGGCTATTGGGCATGGCGGCGGATCTCCTCGCGTAGCCGGGCGGTGATGGTGCCGGTCAGCTGGCCGGCCAGGCCGGCGTCGGTGCGGTGTTCCTCGGAGACGTGCCATTCCTGGACCACGCGGCCGGGCCGCGAGGAGAGCAGCAGCACACGCTGGCCCAGCCGGACGGCTTCCCGGACGTTGTGCGTGACAAAGACGATGGTGCGGCCGGTCTCCTTCCAGATCCGCTCCAGCTCGTCGTGCAGCAGGTCGCGGGTGATGGCGTCGAGCGCGGCGAACGGCTCGTCCATCAGGAGCAGCTGCCGGTCCTGGGCCAGGGACCTGGCCAGTGCCACGCGCTGGCGCATGCCGCCGGAGAGCTCGTGCGGGCGCTTGTCCCCGGCGCCGCCCAGGTGCACCAGGTCCAGGAGCTCCCCGGCCTGCACCCGGCGCTCGGCCTTGGCCACGCCGCGCAGCTTGAGGGCAAGCTCAACGTTTTCCCGGGCGGTGAGCCACGGGAACAGTGCCGCGTCCTGGAACATAAACGCGGCGCCGTCGCTCGGCACCTCGAGGGCGCCCGACGTCGGGGCCTCCAGCCCGGCCATGATGTTCAGCAACGTGGATTTGCCGCAGCCGGAGGCTCCGAGCAGGGCGACGAATTCGCCCTGCCCGATGCTGGCGTTGACGCCGTCCAGCACCGGGGCGCCGTCGCCGAAGCGCTTCCCCAGGTTTTCCAGTACGACTGGCATGGTCACGTCCTTGGTTGTGGTGACGGGAGGGGCGGGGAAAGGAGCTAGTCCTTGCCCAGCCCGTGAGCCGAGGTCTTCGTTGCCGCCACCGAGTTCAGGGCGGTCAGGTCAAACAGGCCGTTGATGTCCGCCTGTTTGGTGGTGCCGGCGTCCACCCCGTCCTGCTGCAGTTTTTGGTACGTCCCGGCGAGCGGGTCCACCGTGAAGAGGATGTTTTTCAGCGACCGGTCGACGACGTCGGCGGGCAGCGCGGCGCCGCCGGACTCCTTCAGCGCGGCGTTGAGGACTGCGGCCTTCTCGGCCGCCGGTGCCTTGGTGAGCCAATTCACGGACTCGACATGGCCCTTCAGCAGGGCCTTGACGGTGTCCGGATGCTCTGCGGCGAATTTCTTGTTGACGATCAGCACGGTGGTGGGGAACTCGCCCGGTTTGCCGGAGAGCGCACCATCCCAGAGGTCCTTTTCATCGACGAGGACCTTCGCGCTGGCCTGCAGCACCAGCCGGGATGCCCACGGCTCCGGCAGCCAGGCGCCGTCGAGCTTGCCGTCCTGGAACAGCTTCAGGGTCTGGGCGTTCTCGGTGGGGTTGATGGTGACGTCGCCGCCGCCGTCCGGGGAGGTCCGGTAGCCGTGCTTGCCGAGCCAGGCGCGCAGGGCCACGTCCTGGGTGCCGCCGAGCTGGGGTGTTGCGAGCTTCTTGCCCCTGAGGTCGGCCGGCGAGGTGATGTCCGGCCGGACCACAAGCTGCGCCCCGCCGGAGGCTGCACCGGCGATGATGCTGACGGAGTCACCCTTGCTCTTGACGAAGGAGTTGATCGCCGGGTTGGGGCCGATGTAGGTGGCATCAATAGCGCCGGCGTTGAGGGCCTCGATGGCTGCGGGTCCGGCGTTGAAGACCTGGGTGCTGAGCTTGGTCTGGCCCAGTTCCTGGGCGATGAACCCCTTGCTCACGCCCACCAGGGCGGCTCCGTGGGTGATGTTGCCGAAGTAGCCGAGCCGGAGTTCCGCGGCCGGGGCAGTGCCGACGGCCGGGGCAGCGGCGGCGTCGTTGTTGCGGGACACCGTGGAGGCGACGGCAGCGCCGGCGCCGATCAGCAGGGCCAGTCCGGCGGCGACGGCGATTTCAACGGTGCGCTTGCGCTTCGGCTTTGCCGTTTCGCCGGCGACGATCCGGGTGGTGCCGGGGGCGGGGTTTTCGGGGGTGGATGACATGGCGGAATCCTGGTTCGTGGAGAGTGGGCGGTGGGCCGGGCGGATGGTCAGCGCCGGCGACATCGCCCCCGGGGTGCCCCGAGGGAGGGGCCGTCGAACCAATCGGGTGGAGTCATGGCTTCACCCTAGGGAGGGTCACGAACCGGGTTCAATGGTGCGGAAACCGGGGGTCACGCTAGTTCATGCGGCGTCACATGCGGAGCCCGTGCCCGGGCCAGCGGTTAGTCGCCCTTGACGTTGACGAGCTGGCGGAGCGTGTGCCGGACCCGGACGAGGTCCGCCGAGTCGCGCATCACGATGTCTATGGGCTTGTAGGCTGCGGGGATTTCGTCGATGAAGGCTTCGCGGGGCCGGAATTCGATGCCCTGCATGGCAGTTTTCAGCTGGGCCAGCGTGAACGCCTTG
The DNA here is from genome assembly GCF_059739345.1 of Arthrobacter sp. SlRoot2-15. Lineage (NCBI taxonomy): Bacteria > Bacillati > Actinomycetota > Actinomycetes > Micrococcales > Micrococcaceae > Arthrobacter > Arthrobacter sp. SlRoot2-15. The sequence goes on along the minus strand of NZ_AP046058.1, from coordinate 2,513,536 downwards.
CGCGCGGCGGTGCGGGAGTACTCCCTGCCGGCGCCGTGCGGCGAGGAGTCCAGGGCCAGGGCGTTCCCCAGGCCGACGACGACGTAGGACGCGGTGCCCATGGACCCGGGAATCAGGCCCGGGTCTCCGGCCCGGGCCCTGATGGCGCCTTTGCGCGAAACCCAGACGGACTTGCCGTAGTGCGCTTCCTGCGCGGTGAAGTTGTGGTGGCAGTTGATCCGTTCGAGTTCCCGGACCGGGCCGCCGATCCAGGCTTCGAACTGCTGGACGACCCGGTCCATCATTTCCTCCCGGTTGAGCAGGGCGAAGTGCTGCGCCCACCGCAGTTCCTGGATGTAGCGCTCGAATTCGGGGGTGCCTTCCAGCAGGTAGGCGAGGTCCCGGTCCGGCAGGGGGATGTTCCGGCGCAGGGCCACGCTCCGGGCCTCGGCGATGTGGCGCTGCGCGATTTTGTTGCCGACACCGCGGGAGCCGGAATGCAGGAACAGCCACACCGCGCCGTCCTCGTCGACGCAGACCTCGATGAAGTGGTTGCCCGAGCCCAGCGACCCGAGTTGCAGCTCCCAGTTCGCCGCGTACCGGCTCGGGTCGAAGCCGGCCCTGGCCGCCATCCTCCGCAGTTCGGCCAGCCGGGGTCCCGCGGTGGCGGAGATCCGGCGGTTGAAGTGCCCGGCCGACAAGGGAATGGCACGTTCGATCCCCTCGCGCAGCCGGGGCAGGTCCCTGGGCAGGTCAGCCCGCACGTACTGGGTGCGTACGGCGATCATCCCGCAGCCGATGTCCACGCCCACGGCCGCCGGGATAATGGCGCCCACGGTGGGGATGACGGATCCCACGGTCGCGCCCTTGCCGAGGTGCGCGTCCGGCATCAGCGCCAGGTGCGGGTAGATGATCGGCAGCGTCGCGGTAGCCAACGCCTGCCGGCGGGTCCCGTCATCGAGGATGGAGGCCCAGCTGATCAGCCTGCTGCTGAGTCTCTCCAACGATCTGCCCTCCCACGACGATGATCGTGTCCCGGGAGACGGGTGGCAAGAGCCGGCCGGCGGCGACCCGGAGTCGGCAGGGCTGTTTCGGCAGGGCCTAGATCGAGTAGCGCTCGTCCTCGTGGTCGCCGGGGTGGTCCTTGACCAGGCCCGCGGCGAGGGTGTTGCCGTCCTGCGGGTCGATCACCAGAAAGGCCCCGGTGCGGCGGTGGTGCAGGTAGTTCTCCAGCGGCAGCGGCGCCGCGAGCCGGAGCTGGGCGTGGCCGATGTCGTTGAGCTCCAGCCCTGACGCGGGTTCAAGCCGGAAGCTGGCCAGGTCAAGCTTGCCGGTCACGTTCCGGACCAGGGCCTGGACCGTGCGGGTGCCGTGCTTGATGAGCACCTTGGCGCCTTCGCGCAGCGGCTTCGGCGACAGCCAGCACAGCGCCGCGTAAAGGTCTGCCGTGGGCTCGGTGAACGTCCCGGCCGCGGCGATGGTGTCCCCGCGGGCGACGTCGAACTCGTCCGCGAGGCGCAGCGCCACCGATTGCGGGGCCACAGCCTCGGACAGCGAGCGCCCGGCGAAGTCGATGCCGGTCACCGTGGTGGTGCGCGGCGCCTGGCCTGGGGTGAGGACACTGACCGTGTCTCCCACCTTCACGGAGCCCTCGGTGATCTGCCCGGCATAGGCCCGGTAGTCGCGGTAACCGGCGACGTCGAGTCCGGCGGCGACGGCGTCGGGCGCCAGTGCGCCCTGCGGCCGGACCACCAGCTGGACCGGGAAGCGGAAGCTCTCCAAATGACTTTCGAGTTCGTCCGCGGCCGGCAGCGTCTCGAGGACTTCGAGCAGCGCCGGGCCGTCGTACCAGGGTGTGCGGTCCGAGCGGTCCACCACGTTGTCGCCGTCGAGCGCGGAAACCGGGATGACCAGCAGATCGGCAATGCCGTCACGGCCGAGCCCCAGTTCGCGGCCCACTTGCTGCACGTCGGCCTCGATCCCACGGAACACGTCCTCGCTGAAGTCCACGAGGTCGATCTTGTTCACGGCGACAATTACGTGCGCGACGCGCAGCAGATGTAACACCGAGAGGTGCCGGCGGGTCTGTTCCAGGACACCCTTGCGCGCGTCGATGAGCACGACGACGGCGTCCGCGGTGGACGCGCCGGTGACCGTGTTTTTGGTGTACTGCACGTGCCCGGGGCAGTCCGCGAGGATGAAGCTGCGCCGGTCCGTGGCGAAGTAGCGGTAGGCGACGTCGATGGTGATGCCCTGCTCGCGCTCGGCGCGCAGGCCGTCGGTCAGCAGGGCCAGGTCAATGGCTTGAACACCGGCCGCACCGGCGCCGCCGAAGCCGCGGTCCGCGGAGGTGCGGGCGACGGCGTCGAGCTGGTCCGCGAGGATCGCCTTGGAGTCGTGGAGGAGCCGGCCCACCAGGGTGGACTTGCCGTCGTCGACCGATCCGGCGGTCGCGAAGCGGAACAGCGAGGCGGACGAGAGCCCCAGGGTCTCTGCGCCGGCCTCGGGCAGGGTTGCGGTGGTGCTCATTAGAAATAGCCGTCCTTCTTGCGGTCTTCCATGGCGGCCTCGGAAATGCGGTCGTCCGCCCGGGTGGCGCCACGTTCGGTAATGGTGGAGGCGGCAACTTCGATTACGACGTCGCGCACGGTTGCGGCGGCCGATTCGACGGCGCCGGTGCAGGACATGTCGCCAACGGTCCGGTACCGGACGGTCTTGGTGATGACCTGCTCGTTCTCGCGCGGCTGGGAGACGTCGCCGACCGCGCGCCACATGCCGTCGCGGGCAAAGACCTCGCGCTCGTGGGCGTAGTAGAGGCCGGGCAGTTCGATGCCTTCGCGTTCGATGTAACGCCAGACGTCGAGTTCGGTCCAGTTGCTGATCGGGAACGCGCGGACGTGCTGGCCCACGGTGTGCCGGCCGTTGTAGAGGTTCCACAGTTCGGGCCGCTGGTTGCGGGGGTCCCACTGGCCGAATTCGTCGCGCAGGCTCAGGATGCGTTCCTTGGCGCGGGCCTTGTCCTCGTCCCGGCGGCCGCCGCCGAAGACGGCGTCGAACTTGTTGCGCCCGATCGCGTCCAGCAACGGCACGGTCTGCAGCGGGTTGCGGGTGCCGTCGGACCGTTCGGCCAGCTCCCCGGAATCAATGAACTCCTGCACAGAGCCGACGACGAGCTTAAGCCCCAGCCGCTCCACGGTCCGGTCGCGGAACTCGATCACCTCCGGAAAGTTGTGCCCGGTATCCACATGCAGCACCGGAAAGGGCACCTTCCCAGGCCAAAACGCCTTAGTAGCCAGGTGCAGCATCACCACAGAATCCTTGCCGCCGGAAAACAGCAGCGCCGGCTTCTCAAACTCGGCAACAACCTCGCGGATGATGTGGATGGCCTCCGACTCGAGGGTGTCCAAAGACGAAAGGCGGCCAGCCCGCGGAGCAGCGGAACTCAGGTGACCCGACCCCTGAGCCGCAGCGGCAGATGCCGCCCCGGGAGTGGCATCTAAGGCATCGGCCGAGGGACCCGACGCGAGCTTGCGAGCGTTGGGAAGGCCGCTGCCGCTGTCGGAGCTGGACGGCATGCTGCTTGCAGCATTGCCGTCCAGCGAAGGGGCGGGGGCGGCATCTGCCGCGGAGGCGGTGGTGACGGCGTCGACGGCCACGAAAGTCTCAACATTGCTCATACGTGTAGTCCGCATTCTGTCTTGTCGGTTCCTGCCCAGCGTCCGGCGCGGGGGTCATCGCCGGGCGCCACCTTGCGGGTGCAGGGCTGGCAGCCAATGGACGGGTAGCCCTGTGAAAGCAGCGGGTTGACGGGCAGGAGGTTGTCCTCGGAGTACTGCACCAGCTCATCGAAGCTCCAGGCCGCGACCGGGTTGACCTTGACCAGCCCGTTGGCCTCGTCCCAGGTGACCAGCGGCGTGTTGGTGCGGGTGGGCGCCTCGTCGCGGCGGACGCCGGTGAACCAGAGCTCGTAGCCGGCGAGGGTGCGGCGCAGCGGGGCCACCTTGCGCAGCGCGCAGCACTGGGTGGGGTCTCGGGCGAAGAGGTCCTTGCCGAGCAGCCGGTCCTGCTGCTCCACGGTGGTCTCCGGCAGCACGTCGACGACGTTGACCCGCAGGTTCGCGGCCACCTCGTCGCGGGTCGTGTGGGTTTCCGGGAAGTGGTAGCCGGTCTCGAGGAAGAGCACGTCGACGCCGGGGAGCTGGTCCGCGACGAGCGCCGGGAGGACGGCGTCGGCCATGGAGCAGGCGACGGCCACGGCGGGCAGCTCGAAGTTGCGCGCCACCCAGGCGATAACCTCCTGCGCCGGGGCGTCCCCGCCGAGCTCGGCGGCGCCGGCTTCGGCGAGGACCTTGAGCTCCTCGTGGGAGCGGAGTGCGGCGGTCACTGCAGATCACCTTCCTCGGCGGCGAAGGCCCATTCGGCGAAGGTCTGGCCCTCGGTGTGGCTGGCCACGAACTTCCGGACCACGCGCTCCACATAGTCGGACAGCTCTTCGGCGGTGACCTTGAGGCCGCGGACGGTGCGGCCCAGGCCTGCCTCCTCGCGGCTGTCGGACGCGAGCCCGCCGCCGAGGTGGACCTGGAAGCCCGGGGTGGGGTCGCCGTCGGGGGTTGGGAGCATCATGCCTTTGAGTCCGATGTCCGCGGTCTGGATCCGGGCGCAGGAGTTGGGGCAGCCGTTGATGTGCAGCGACAGGGCTTGCGGGAGCTGCTTGGTTTCGACGAGGTCGGCGAGGCGGCGTTCCAGCTCGGCGACCGCCGTGGCGGCCGTGACCTTGGTTTCCACGATGGCGAGTTTGCAGAATTCGATGCCGGTGCAGGCAATGGTCCCGCGGCGGAACACCGACGGCCGTGCGGACAGGCCCAGGGCGTCGAGTTCGGCCACAAGCGGTTCAACCTCATCCTTGGGCACGTCGAGGACCACGAGCTTCTGGTGCGGGGTGGTGCGCAGCCGCTGTGAGCCGCGGGCCTCCAGGGTGTCCGCGAGCTTGACGAGCTGGCTGCCGGAAAGGCGGCCGGCCAGCGGGGTGGCGCCGATGAAGAACCTGCCGTCCTTCTGCTCGTGCACACCGATGTGGTCTCCGGGCGCGGACGGCTTGGGCGCCGCCGGACCGTCGTCGAGCTGGTAGCCGAGGTATTCGTCCTCGAGGACCTGGCGGAACTTCACCGGGCCCCAGTCGGCCAGCAGGAACTTCAGGCGGGCCTTCGTGCGCATGCGCCGGTAGCCGTAGTCGCGGAAGATGCTGGTGACGCCGAGCCAGACGTCGGCGGCCTGGTCCGGGCGAACGAAGGCGCCCAGGCGCTTGCCCAGCATGGGGTTGGTGGAGAGCGCGCCGCCCACCCAGAGGTCGTAGCCGATGCCCAGCTCGGGGTGGACCAGGCCCACCAGGGCGACGTCGTTGATCTCGTGGACCACGTCCTGGCTGGGGTGGCCGGTGATGGCGGTCTTGAACTTGCGCGGCAGGTTGGCCAGTTCCGGGTCGCCGATGAAGCGTTCGGCGAGCTCGTGGATCAGCGGGGTGGGGTCGATGATCTCGTCCTTGGCGATGCCGGCCACCGGGGAGCCGAGGATGACGCGGGGGACGTCGCCGCAGGCTTCGGTGGTGGAGAGGCCCACGGCCTCAAGGCGGCGCCAGATCTCCGGCACGTCCTCGACCCTGATCCAGTGCAGCTGGATGTTCTGCCGGTCGGTGAGATCGGCGGAGCCGCGGGCGAAGTCCACGGAGATCTGCCCGATGACGCGCAGCTGCTCGGTGGTCAGGGCGCCGCCGTCGATCCGGACCCGGAGCATAAAGTACTTGTCCTCGAGCTCGTGCGGTTCGAGCGTGGCGGTCTTGCCGCCGTCGATCCCGGGCTTGCGCTGGGTATAGAGGCCCCACCAGCGGAAGCGGCCGTGCAGGTCGGTGCCGTCGATCGAGTCGAAGCCGTGCTTGGAGTAGACCGATTCGATGCGCTCGCGGACGTTCAGGCCGTTGTCTTCCTGTTTCCAGGTTTCGTTGGCGTTCAGCGGGGCGGTGCCGTCCACCTTCCACTGCCCGTGCGGCTTGGCCGCGGGGCGGGCGGGTCGTTTGGCGCGGCCTGCGGCAGCCTGGTCCGGGGACGCTCCGGCTAGAGCTGTTTCAGTCATGGATCGACTGTAGGAGCGGCCGTATCGGCGTCACAATGGCTCAGAAACGCGGGGTCACCTAGGGCAACATTTCGTCATAACCCTTGCCGGCGACCGCCGCGTCGTACCGTGCCAGCGCGATCTCGGCGAGCACCGGGGAAGGCAGCAGGGGCGCGGTGACCAGGTCTGCGCCGGCCTTGGCGAGCTGGTCGTGGAAGAAGCCCGGGGCCAGCAGGTAGGAGGCGATGACCACGCGGCCGCCCAGGTCCACGGCCCCGGCCGAGAGGCCCGCGCCGGCGCCTCCCGCGGCCTCCTCCCGCAGCATGGCCACCGCCTCGGGCACCGAGGGCGTCGCCGAGGCGCCGTAGGCGGCCACGATCCGGTTGGAGCGGAGGGCCCGCAGCTGCCCGGCAAGTTCCTCCACGTTCTCCGCGGCGGTGGGGTCCGAGGAGCCCGCGGCGGCGAGGATCACGGCGTCGTTGTCGGTCACCCCGGCCTCGCGCAGCCGGACGTCCAGCAGGGCGGCGAGCCGCGGATCCGGGCCGAGTGGCGCTGCGGCGAGCGTGCTCGGCCGGCTCTTCACGGCCCGGGCGATGTCCACCTTGACGTGGTAGCCCACGCTCAGCAGCAGCGGGACGACGACGGCGGTGACCCCGGCCGGGAGCCCCGCCACGACGGCGGGCAGCTCGGGCTCCTGCACGTCGACGTAGGCCTCGCGGACGTCGAGGCCGGGACGCAGCGCGGCGATCCCGGCCCGTAGGGCGTTGACCTCCGCCGCACCCCGGGGGCTGGAGGTGCCGTGGGCGCAGGCGATCAGGATGGGGCTATTCATAGCCGTTAGCGTAACCTTGGAGCCGCCCTATCCGCCGCCCTGCTACCGACCGGGACGCCCCATGACTTTCTCCTTTAGCCTCGTGATGGTCTGGCTGGACCTGGCGGGCGTGTTCTTCTTCGCCGTCTCCGGTTCGCTGCTCGCGGCGCGGAAGCAGTTCGACATTGTCGGTTCCCTCCTGCTGGCCTCGGTGGTGAGCCTGGGCGGCGGCGTGATCCGCGACATCATCATCAACGCGGGCCCGCCGGCGGCCTTCACCAACCCGGCGTACCTCGCTCCCCCGTTGCTGGCCACGGTCCTGGTCTATTTCCTGTTCTCCAGCGTCCAGCGCTTCACCTCCTTGCTGGTGCTGTTCGACGCCGGTGGCCTGGCTTTGTTCTGCATTACGGGCAGCCTCAAGGCCTTGGCCGCGGGCATGCACCCGGTGGCTGCGGTATTGCTGGGGGTCACGACGGCGGTGGGCGGCGGGCTGCTGCGGGACATCACCGCGAACGAGGTGCCGCAGCTCTTCGACCCCAAGGACATCTACGCCCTGCCGGCGTTCGCCGGGGCCGCGCTGACGGTGGCGCTATCCGTCACCGGGGTCTTCACCGCGCTGACGGCCAGTGCGGTGGCCGCCGTCGTTTTCGCCTTCCGCGTCACTGCCTGGCGGCGCCACTGGTACGTGCCGCTGGCCGTCCGGGGCTGGCACCGGCTGGGCCTGAACACGGCCGAACGAGGCCCTAAGGATTAGCTAGGATAAGAGGCATGACTGACATGTTCCTCGAGAAGTTCCGCGCGCTTGTTCCGAAGTATCTCGAGGACGAATGGCAGGAAGAAGATGGACTGCCTGCCGACGAGCTGGATGCGGCCCTCGCCGAGCACCAGTTCCAGGTCCCGCTGGTCCTGCGCGAGTTCTACTTGGCCCTCGGCGGCTGCGAGGACCTGATGGAGGCCTACCACTACTTCTGGGACCCCGAAGAGCTCGAAGTCGACGATGAGGGCTTCCTGATGTTCCTCGAGGACGAAGAGGAGCAGTTCACCTGGGGCTTCCGCGTGGGCGACCTCAGCATCCCGGACCCGATCGTGTACCGCCGCAACAACGCCCGCGGCCAGTGGAAGAGCGAGGAAGGCACCTTCTCCGAATTTGTCTTCGACATGTTCGAGTGGGCCTTCAACGACGACGACGAGGACTAGGGCCCCTTCGGCCGCTCACCCCGGTCCCTGGGTTTGCGGTTGCCTGCCTCGCCCGAATGGCATGCGTCGTCCGGGGGCACTTTGACACGGACACGCCGCCGCCCAGCCCGGGATTTTCGTTTTGAGGGCTCAAAGTAGCCCCGGAACGCTGGCACGGCCCGGCACTCACGGCCGGAAGCCACCCCGACGCCGCGGCTCTGCACCGCCTGCCCCGGCTGTACGGGCCGTCCGGGGGCACATTGACACGGGCGCGCCGCCGCCCGGCCACGGATCGCCGCGCTACGACGTCAAAGTAGCCCCGGAACGCCTGCACGGCCCGGCACTCACGGCCGGAAGCCACCCCGACGCCGTTGCTCTGCACCGCCAGGACCACAAGCCAAGAGCCCCAACCTGGGCCTCGGCCGTCAGGGGCACTTTGACACGGGCGCGCCGCCGCCCGGCCACGGATCGCCGCGCTACGACGTCAAAGTAGCCCCGGAACGCCTGCACGGCCCGGCACTCACGGCCGGAAGCCACCCCGGCGCCGCACCTCCAACACCGCGAGGACCTGGGCGAGCATCCGCTCCGGGTGATGGACGACGTCGTCGTAGCCGAACCTGAGCACCAGATAGCCTCCGACAACGGACGCATTGTTCCGCCGCCGGTCCTTCTTGACCTGCCGAGGCTCCAGATGCGCTTCACCATCCGTCTCAACAATGAGGCAGTCCTCGACCAGGAAGTCCACCTCCCCGACGCCCGGAATCTCCACATGCCTCCGCATCTGTAGCCCGGCCCGGCGGAACCAGGTGTTGGCGAGAATTTCCAGCAGCGAGTCGGCCCGGGGAATAACCAGATCCAGCACTGACCTGGCACGGGCGTTCCGGTTGCCTGCGAGTTTGCCCCGGAGGAACGGCAGGCTGATGTCCCCGCGCCCCACAGCGCACTGGACCATGACGAGGGCTTCCAGCTCCGGCAGGCAGTGCAGTGCGTGCATCAGGACGTCGGCCAGTCCGACGACAGGAAGCCACGGATGCCTGGGATGCCGGCAGCGTCCATGTGCCACGGAGCCGGACGGCGTTGCCCGGTGCCCGACACAGAGATGCAGGCGCTGGGCGGGCAGCAGCGTCCACAAACCGTAGCTCGGCGCGGCAGAGAGACATGTGAGTTTGGCCCCCAGCTCACGCGCGGCACGGTGGGCGCTGGCGCCCTGGGGCAGGCCGTAATGCCCCCGGCGAATCCTCGCTATGACGCCCTCGGCCACGGCCCTGGTCAGCTGGCTGCGGCTGAACCCCGCGCGGGCAAGGTCAGCTGTGCTGGCCGTACCGCCCCTGGAGCTCAGAAACATGGCAACATTCATGGCGCCACTGTGCTGTATCAGGAGCCAGCGGAGACCGCCCCTCCTGCGCTATGTGGATGACTTCGTCGCCGCCCGGGGGCACATTGACTCGGACACGCCGCCGCGCAGCCCCGGGTTAAGCGAAGGAGGCCTCAAAGTACCCCGCCCGGCCCGGAACGCAGCCCACATCACGACGATGTGCCCCGGCACCGCCAGGCTGACCCACTGACAGGCCCGCCGGCCTAGCGGCAGACAACTCCGGCGCGACACACCCACTGCGCGCCCCACAACCCCAACACCGCCCGGGGGCACATTGACACGGACACGCCGGCGGGCAGCCCGGGGTTCAGCGATGGAGGCTCAAAGTGCCCCCGCCCGGCCCGGAACGCAGTCCGCAAATCCGTGACAACAAATTTACAAATGCGCTAGACAGCATGACACAACTGTCATAGGCTCATTCATGGGTTCACCAAATGCCTCCGGTGAATCTGATGCGAACGGAGAAATGGCCCCGGTTCCGCACAACGGACGACTCGTAACGTTGTGAGGAACCGGGGCCATTCCGGTTTAAGAGACTCTGGCGCAACAGACGCGGCAAAGCGCCCGACGGCGACTACCCTCCCAAGCGGCCCCAGCCGCGGCCGGGCCCCCGGCAGGCCCGCAGAAACTAGCTGCTGCGGTCCACCACAGCGTGGGCGAAGCTGGTCAGCGAATCCTTGACCACACCCTCCGGCAGCGGCGCGAGGGCAGCAATCGCCTCATCGGCCCAGGCGCGCGCCACCGTCCAGGACTCGGCGGTCACCGGGTGCTCGCGCAGACCGGCGACGGCGGCCGCGAGGGCCTCGTCCGAGCTGAGGTCGCCGTCGATCAGTTTCAACAGTTCGGCCGCGGACTGGTCGCCGTCGTCCGCCGCCTTGCGCAGCAGCAGCACGGGCAGGGTGGGCACACCTTCGCGCAGGTCGGTGCCCGGGGACTTGCCGGACTTGACCTTGACGCCGGTGACGTCAATGACGTCGTCGGCGAGCTGGAAGGCGACGCCGACCTTCTCGCCGTACTCCACCAGCAGCGACTCGTAGGCCGGATCGGCGTTGGCGAAGATCGCGCCGAGCTGGCCGGACGCGGCCACCAGCGAGCCGGTCTTGTCCGCGATCACGGACAGGTAGTGCGCCACCGGATCCTCATCCGGGCGCGGGCCCACGGTCTCGTGCAACTGGCCGAGGCAGAGCCGCTCGAAGGTCCGGGCCTGGATGCCGAGCGCGCGGGACCCGAGTTCGGAGACCAGGATGGAGGCGCGGGCGAAGATCAGGTCCCCGGTCAGGACGGCCACGGAATTGCCCCAGACCTCGTGCGCGGTGGGGGCGCCGCGGCGGAACGGGGCGGAGTCCATCACGTCGTCGTGGTACAGCGTGGCCAAGTGCGTCAGTTCGACGACGACGGCGGCCTGCACCACGGCCGGCAGCGAGGCGTCGCCAAGGTGGGCGCAGAGCAGGGTCAGCAGCGGCCGGATGCGCTTGCCGCCGGCTTCCACCAGGTGGCGCGAGGTGGCGTCGGCCAGCGGATCCGAGTTGGCGATGGCCTCGCGCAGCTTCTTCTCCACCCGGGCCAGGTTGGTGGTGATGGCCGGGCCGAGTTCCGGGTCCCCCGCGATCGCCGCGAAACCGGCCGGCAGCTGGAGCCCGGTGGCGATGGCGGTGGTGTTCAGGTCCGGTTCAGCGCTCGGCAGGCCGTGCCCGGCGTGCGTCCAGCTTTGGTCTGCAGAGTTGGTCACGGGTTAACCCTAACTTTTTGTTGCGGAATCCGCGGGGTTGAGTCTGAAACGGGCCGGGTATTGGAAGTGGCCGGGACCAGGGCTTCCAGGACGCGGATCATCCGGTCCTCGATGCCCTTGGCCGAGGGGTCGGTCAGGTTGGCCAGCAGCCGGACCACAAACTTCATCAGCAGAAGGATGGGCATGCCCGTCCGGAGCGCCAGTTTCATCACGGCCGGCTTGCCGATCACGGCGGCGAAGGCGCGGCCCAGGGTGAAGTGCGAGCCCCACTGGTCCCGGACGAAGTCCGCGTAGCCGGCGAGCCGGGCATCGGCGTCGGCCGTGCTCCAGGCCGCCGAAGCCGACCGCGCGGCGGTGTCGATGATGAACTCGGCCGCGAAGCGGGCGGATTCCATGGCGTAGGAGATGCCTTCGCCGTTGAACGGGGAGACCATGCCGCCGGCGTCGCCGAGCAGCAGCAGGCCCGGCGAGTAGTGCGGGGTGCGGTTGAAGCCCATGGGCAGCGCGGCGCCGCGGATCTCGCCCACCTGGTTTTCCGGGGTGAAGCCCCAGTCCGCGGGCATGCCGGCGGTCCATTCGCGCAGGACCTGCTTGTAGTCCAGCTTGCCGAATTCCTTGGACGAGTTCAGGATGCCCAGGCCCACGTTGGAGGTGCCGTCCCCGACGCCGAACACCCACCCGTAACCGGGCAGCAGCTTGCCGTCGCGGCCCGGAAGCTCCAGCCAGCCTTCCATCCAGTCGTCGTCGTGCCGCGGGCTGGTGAAGTAGGTGCGCACGGCCACGCCGAGCGGACGGTCGTCGCGCTTCTGGATGCCCAGCGAGACGGCGGTGCGGGTGGAGTTTCCGTCGGCGGCGAGCACTACGTCGGCGCTGAAGTCCTGAGTTTCGCCGGTCTTCCGGCCGGCGTCGTCCAGCAGTGCGGCGCGGACGCCGGTGACGCGGCCGTCCTCGGCGCGCAGCGCTTCGGTGACACTGTGGCGTTCCAGTACGACGGCGCCCGCGGACTGGGCGTGCCGGGCCAGTTCTTCATCGAAGCCGAGGCGGGTGCGGATCAGGCCGTACTGCGGGAAGTCGGAGACCTCGGGCCAGGGCAGTTCAATGGTGTGGCCGCCGGCGATCAGGCGCAGGCCCTTGTTGCGTCGCCAGCCGTCGGCTTCCGGGTGCGGCAGGCCAAGCTTCTGGATCTCCCGGACTGCTCGCGGGGTCAGTCCGTCGCCGCAGACCTTCTCACGCGGGAAGCTGGTCTTTTCCAGCACCGTGACGTCGATGCCGGCCTGGGCAAGGTAGAACGCGGCGGTGGATCCGGCCGGCCCCGCCCCGACGATCAGTACTTTCACGGCAACGATCAGCTAACGCTCGGGCCGGGTGATGTTGCGCCGCAGCTTGGCCACGGGCCCGCTGTGGTTCGCCAGAGCCCTGGCGACCGCGGCAGGGTCGGTGCCGGCCGGCTTCTGGGCGCGGTGCACGGCGACGATGCCGCCGCTGAGGTTCCGGTATGTGACGGATTCCCAGCCGGCCTCCTGCAGCCAGGCGGCGAGGTGGTCCTGGTCCGGCCAGGCGCGGATGGACTCGGCGAGGTACACGTAGGCGTCCGGGTTGGAGGAGACCTTGACGGCGATCGCGGGCAGGGCACGCATCAGGTATTCGGTGTACATGGTGCGCCAGAGCGGCACCACCGGCTGGGAGAACTCGGCGATGACCAGCCGGCCGCCGGGCTTGGTGACCCGGAGCATCTCGGCGAGGGCCTTCTTGGGCTCATTGACGTTGCGCAGGCCGAAGGAGATGGTGCTGGCATCGAAGGTGTTGTCCGCGAACGGAAGACGGGTGGCGTCACCGGCGACGAAGTTGATGTCCGGGCGGCGACGCTTGCCCACCTTGAGCATGCCCAGGGAGAAGTCGCAGGCAACGACGTCGATCCCGGCGTCGGCGTACGGTTCGCTGGAAGTGCCGGTTCCCGCGGCGAGGTCCAGCACACGCTGGCCGGGCTTCACGTCCATGGCTTCGACGACGATCCGGCGCCAGCGGCGCGTCTGTCCCATCGACAGGACATCGTTGACGACGTCGTATTTAGGGGCGACGTCGTCAAACATCGTGGCTACTTCGTCCGGACGCTTATCCAAGGATGCTCGGTTCACCCCGTTATTGTCTCAAATCTTCGACGCACCCCCTAACCACGGGCCCGGCCGGGGCGCGGCGTGCGGCGGGAGTAGTGTTGTCTCATCATGACGAGCGCCCTCCCTACCAGAATTATCAGGACACTGACAGTCCCCCTCGATGCAGATTCGTTCCCCGGGGGGCTGCCGTCGTTTCTGGTCCGTGATGACGTGCTGTGCTGGACCCGTCGCGAGGCCGGCCTGGTCGGCTTCGGCGAGGTCGCCCGCTTCACCGCCACCGGTCCGGAGCGCTTCCTCGAGGCGGACATCTGGTGGCGGCACCTGGTCCTGGAAGCGGAGATCAGCGACGCCGTCGACTGCCCGGGAACCGGCCCGGTGGCCTTTGGCTCCTTCGCCTTCTCCAAGGTGTCAGCGCACGAATCCCGGCTGATTGTGCCCGAAATCGTGGTGGGGCTGCGCGACGGCAAAGCCTGGCTCACCCAGCTCACCTTCGACGACGGCGAGCTCACCGCGGGCGGCGCCCGCGCCGCCCTGCGCCGGTGGCTGGACGCGGACGGCGACGGGCCGACGGCGGACCCGGCGACGGCGGAACAGTCGTCGCCGTCGGAGACCCCGTCGCGGGATGCGAAGCTCAGCACCGGATCCCTCACCGAGGCGGACTGGATGGCCGCCGTCGCCGAGGGCGTCGCGGAAATCCGCACCGGGGCACTGGAGAAACTGGTGCTGGCGCGCGACATTGTCGCCACCGTGCCCGACGGCGTGAACGCCGCCGAGATCCTGCGCCAGCTCGCCGTCCGCTACCGCGAATGCTGGACCTACGGCGTCGACGGCCTCGTGGGCTCCACCCCCGAAATGCTAATCCAGGTGGAAGGCCGCACCGCGCAGGCCCGTGTCCTCGCCGGCACCCTGGACCGCCGCGACGCCGAGGGCATGGCCGGCTCGCCGATGGAATTCGCCGAGCGGGTCCTGGCCGGCTCCGAGAAGCAGCGGCACGAGCACGACATCGCCATCGCGTCGCTCACCACCCAACTGGCACCCTTCTCCGAGGCCATGAACGCCCACAGCGAGCCGTTCATCCTGGAACTGCCGAATGTCTGGCACCTGGCCTCCGACGTCAAGGCCGAACTGACCGAGGTCGAGGGCCACGTGCCTACCTGCCTGGCCCTGATCAACGCCCTGCACCCCACGGCCGCGGTCTGCGGCACCCCCACCACCGTGGCCGGGGCCCTGATCCGCAAACTCGAGCACCTGGACCGCGGCCCGTATGCCGGTCCGGTCGGCTGGCTCGACGCCGCGGGCAACGGCGAGTGGGGCATCGCACTGCGCGGCGCGGTCATCGAGTCCCCGGACACGGTCCGGCTCTACGCCGGCTGCGGCGTCGTCGAGGGATCCGTTCCCGAGGCGGAACTGGCCGAGACCTGGGCGAAGTTCCGGCCGATGCTGGAATCCCTCGGCATCAGCAGCTGACCGGGAAGTCCGGCCCCTCTGTGGCTGGCGAGGCGAATCCGTCATTACAGACATTGGCCACGCGGCACCCCTTGAAAACCGCCGGCATTTAGTTATCCAATAGTGAAACTAAGTTTTCTGTGACGCACATCTCTTGTTCGGCGATACACTATACACCGACTTAGTTTTCGCATCCCCTGCAACAAAAGGTAAGAAAAATGCAGATCTCCCGTTCGCTCCTGAGCAACTCCAAAGTCAAGGCCGCCGCCGTGCTCGCCGTCGGCGTCCTCGCGCTCTCGGCCTGCACCAACGCCTCCGAGACCGGTACGGGCGGCGCGGCGACGCCGTCGGGCAGCGCCGCCAAGGCCAGTTTCGACCCCACGACGGTCAAGAAGGACGATGCGCTGGCGGCCATGGTTCCGGCGGCCATCAAGTCCAAGGGCACCCTGACCATCGGCGCTGACACGAGCTACGCTCCGGCGGAGTTCCTCGGCAACGACGGCCAGACCGCGGTTGGTTACGACGTCGACATCGCGAAGGCTATTGGCGCCACCCTGGGGCTCAAAGTCCAGGTGCAGACCGCCGAGTTCACCGGGATCCTCCCCGCGCTGGGCCCGAAGTACGACCTTGGCATTTCCTCCTTCACCATCAACAAGGAGCGCCTCGGCGCCGTGAACATGGTCAGCTACTTCAATGCCGGCACCGCTTGGGCCGTGCAGAAGGGCAACCCGAAGAAGTTCTCCCTTGACGACGTCTGCGGCAAGTCGATTGGCGTCCAGACCGGCACCGTGCAGGAAGACCCGGATCTGTCGGACCGGAACAAGAAGTGCACGGCGGAAGGCAAGAAGCCGATCGATATCGTCACGCTCAAGAACCAGACCGACGTGACCACCCGGCTGGTCAACGGCAGCATCGACGCCATGGCTGCTGACTCCCCCATCATCGGCTACGCCCTGACCCAGACGAACGGACAGCTCGAGAAGCTCGGCGACGTCTACGACGCCGCTCCGCAGGGCATCGCCGTTGCCAAGTCTGACACTGCGCTCGCCGACGTCATCCAGAAGACGATGACCAAGCTGATCCAGGACGGCTCCTACAAGAAGATCCTCGAGGGCTGGGGCAACGCTGAAGGTGCCATCACCAAGTCCGAGGTCAACCCGGCGGCCGCGTCTTGAGTCTTCCCGCCACCGACCACTCATCAGGGGTAGGGATGGAAAGTAAGCACAACCACGCAGCACCGGTCCTGAACAAGCCCGTGCCCGTGCGGCACCCGGGCCGCTGGATCAGCGCGATAATCATCCTCGGTTTCCTCGCCGTGTTCCTGCAGTCCCTGGTCACCAACCGCAACTTCCGGTGGGACATCGTCGGCACGTACATCCTGGACGTCAAGGTGGTCCAGGGTGTCGGCTGGACGCTGCTCCTGACGGTGGCCTCGATGGTGCTGGCCATCATCCTCGCGATTCTGCTGGCTTTCATGAGGCAGTCCGACAACCCGGTCTTCCGCTGGTCCAGCTGGGTCTGGGTCTGGTTCTTCCGCGGTACTCCGGTCTACACGCAGCTGGTGTTCTGGGGTCTGATCTCCGTGCTCTATCCGAAGATCAGCGCCGGCGTCCCGTTTGGACCGGAGCTCTTCAGCGTCGACACCAGCACCATCGTGACGGCCACGGTTGCGGCGATCCTGGGTCTGGGCCTCAACGAATCGGCCTACCTTGCCGAGATCTTCCGCGCCGGCCTGAAATCGGTGGACCGCGGCCAGATGGAAGCAGCCGAAGCCCTGGGCATGGGCAAGACCAAGATCATGTGGCGGATCATCCTGCCGCAGGCCATGCGCGTGATCGTGCCGCCGACCGGCAATGAAACCATCGGCATGCTGAAGACCACCTCGTTGGTGCTCGCGGTCCCGTTCACCCTGGACCTGACCTTCGCCACCAACACGCTGGCCAACCGGACGTACCTGCCGGTGCCGCTGCTCATCGTGGCGGCCATCTGGTATCTCGTCATCACCAGCATTTTGATGGTCGGCCAGCACTTCATCGAGGCCTACTACGGCAAGGGCGTGGACAACCTGTCCCCTGCCGCGGTGAACCCCGCAGCCGCCAAGGCCGCAGGAGCCGGTGCTGACGCGCAGCGCTCGATGAAGACGGACTTCCCCGAGGAGAGTGCACGATGACGATCACCACTGAGAACCCGCTGGTCAAGATCGAAGGCCTCCACAAGTTCTACGGGCAGCATCACGTGCTGCGCGGCATCGACCTGACCGTCAACCAGGGCGAAGTGTCGGTGGTGATCGGCCCGTCCGGCTCCGGCAAGTCCACCATGCTGCGCTGCGTCAACCTTCTTGAAACCATCAGCGCCGGCCGGATTTCCGTCGGCGGTGAGTTGATCGGCTACCGCGAGGTCAACGGCCGCCTGCATGATCTGAAGACCAAGGAAATCGCGGCCCAGCGCCGCGAGATCGGCATGGTCTTCCAGCGCTTCAACCTGTTCCCGCACAAGACGGCGCTGCAGAACGTCATGGAGGCTCCGGTCCAGGTCAAGGGCCAGCCGAAGGACGCCGCCCGGAAGCGGGCACTGGAGTTGCTGGACCGGGTTGGACTCGCGGACCGGGCCGGCCACTACCCCTCGCAGCTGTCCGGCGGGCAGCAGCAGCGCGTGGCCATCGCCCGGGCCCTGGCCATGGACCCGGAACTGATGCTCTTCGATGAGCCGACGTCCGCACTGGACCCGGAGCTTGTGGGCGACGTGCTGAACGTCATGAAGGATCTCGCCAAGTCGGGCATGACCATGATCGTGGTGACGCACGAGATCGGTTTCGCCCGGGAGGTCGGCGACCGGCTGACCTTCATGGACGGCGGCGTCGTCGTCGAATCCGGCGACCCGCGCGAGGTGCTCGCGAACCCGCAGCACGCCCGCACCAAGGAGTTCCTGAGCCGGGTGCTCTAAGGAGCAACTTTCTGCGCTGATTTCGGACAGCCGCTACGTGGAACCACGTAGCGGCTGTCCGTCTTCGTAGCCCTTTCCGGCCGATGGTCAGTGTGCGTGGCGGAAGATGGCAACGGCTTCGCGGATCGCATAGTAGACGATCACAAAGCCGGCCACCGGGTCAGCCCACCACCACCCGGCGAGGGCATCCAGCAGGATCCCGGCCAACACGGCGGAGGCCAGAAGCCCATCGATAAACGTCACCCTGCCCTCTGCGGTCAGGACGGGGTTGCCCAGGGCTTTGCCCGTGCGCGCTTTCCCCGCGGCGAGAACAAACATGACCACAGCCGTCACCGCCGTCCAAATCATCCCGGCCGTGCTGGGCTGCGCACGGTGCCCGGCCCTCAGCGCGACGCCGGACTGGATAGTGAGGTAGAGGGCCAGTGCCACGAACGCCCCGGCGATCAACGTCAGCGCTATACGCTGGCGCCGTTCCCCGGCGCCGGAGAGCTCCCAAATGACCACGGTGCTGGCGCCGATTTCGATCAGGCTATCCAGGCCGAAGCCAGCCAACGCCACCGAGCCGGCCGCGATCGAGGCAACGGCCAGAACGACTACGCCAATGACGTTCCAGCCCAAGGTGATTCCTTCGAGGAGGAAACCCCGACGTCTCAAGCGGGCCTCGTCAGTACGCTTCGACGTTTCAGACAGCATCAATCTTGCCTTTCCCGGACAATACGGTGGTTGGTCCGGCCTAACGCCCGAGGACGCCTGCCACGGCGGCGGAGACCGTCTCGCGGATTCGCCCGTGCAGTTCGCGGAGCCCGTGGCGGCCGGTCCGCACCTCGATGATGGTGCGGCCCTGCACGGGGTCCGCCAGCGCCGCGGCGAGCTCCGCCGTCGTGCTGACCGTGCGGTGGGCGACGCCGTATGCCGCCGCGAGGGCGGAGATGTCCACGGAGTGCGGAGTGCCGAAGAGGCGTTCGACGGCGGTGCCGTAGCGGCCGGACTGCTCGACGGCGCCGTGCTCCAGGAGCCCGAAGATGGCGCCGCCGGCGTCGTTGAGGACCACGATCCGCAGCGCCGGTTCGGTCTCGCCGGCGCCGAGCAGCAGCCCGCCGGCGTCATGCAGGAAGGTCACGTCGCCGAGCAGCACCGTGGTTTCCTGCCGGCCGCCGACGGCGATGCCGGTGGCGGTGGCGACGGTACCGTCGATCCCGGCCAGTCCGCGGTTGGCGAAGACGGTGGCCTGCGGTTCCGGGGCCGGGGTGCCGGCCAAATCGACGTCGCGGATCCCGTTGGAGGAACCCAAGACCAACTGCCCGCGCGTGTGCTCCCAAACTAAGGCGCCCACGGCAGGCCCGGACGCGGCCGACTCCGCGAGAACCAGGTCCAGGGCGTGCTGGGCGGCCGCCCCGGCCAGCAGCCAGGCATCGAGCCACGCCGCGCTGCCCCGGCCGGCAAAGTCAGCCAGGTCCGCAAGGGTCTCGAGCGGCAGTTCGGTGCGCCGGCCGGGCTCGTACCAGGCCACCGGAACGGGCTGGTAGAGGGCGGACGGCACGTCGGCGCGGGCGAGGAGGGCTGACACGGGCCGGGATAGCGTGGGCCGGCCGAACAGCACCACCCGTTCGATTGGCTGTCCGGACTCCGGGCCAAAGTGCTCCAGCAGCAGCCGGTACGGTCCCACGGCGTTCGGGCCGAAGCGGGCGTTGGAGGAGGGTTCGGCGAGCAGCGGCAGGCCGTGGGCGCGGGCGAACGCCTCGGCGACCGGTCCGGCGTCGTGCCCGGCGAGAACCACGGTGCGCCGCTCGGGCAGTGCCGGGGAGGCGGCCGGGAAGTCCAGCGCCAGCGGGTGCCGCGCGGCCTGGTGAATCCGGCGGTCGGAGCCCTCGCCCAGGCCGTCGCGCGCGGCGGGGACCAGCGGGTCGCGGAATGCGAGGTTCAGCTGCACCGGGCCGGGCGGGATGTCCTCGAAGGCGCCGGTGGCGGCGTTCAGCGCGGTCTCGACGGCCCGGAGCGGGTTCGCGCCCGCCGGCACGTCGGCGGCGAAGCGGACGTGCTCGCCGAACAGGTCCGGCTGCACGGTGGTCTGGTTGGCCCCGGTGCCGCGGAGTTCCTCGGGACGGTCGGCCGAGAGGACCACCAGGGGCACGGCGGCATGGTTGGCTTCCATCACGGCCGGCAGCAGGTTACCGACGGCGGTGCCCGAGGTGGTCAGGACGGCGGCGGGGGCGCCGGTGGCCAGGGCCAGGCCCAGAGCGGTGAAGCCGGCGTCGCGTTCGTCGATCCGGACCAGCAGTTCGACCCGGCCCGCGGCGTCGGCCTCGGCCAGGGCGTAAGCCATCGGCGCGGAGCGGGAGCCCGGGGCCACCACGACGTAACGCACCCCTGACCCGATCAGGGCGGCGACGGCCATCCGCGCGGCCTCCACCGAGGCCAGGTGACCGGACCCTGAGGGGCCCGCCGCGGCCGCGTCCGGGCTCACATGTTCTCCGGCGTCTCGATGCCCAGCAGGTCCAGGCCGCTGGAGAGCCGGCGCAGCACGAGTCCGCACAAGGCCAGCCGGGATTCGCGGACCGTGTCCTCGGCCTTGAGCACGGGGCACTGGTCGTAGAAGGAGGTGAACAGCTGCGCGAGTTCGAACAGGTAGGCGCAGAGCCGGTGCGGTTCCAGCAGTTCTCCGACCTTTTGCAGCGTGGCGTCGTATTCGAGCAGGTGCAGGGCCAGCGCGCGTTCGGCGGGTTCGACGACGGCGATGGTCGCCGCCGGCACGGCCGCGGCGGCCCCAGCCCCCGCGGCGCCGAGGTGCTGCTCCAGCGCGCCGGCCTTGCGCAGGATGGAGCGGATCCGGGCGGCGGCGTACTGGACGTACGGGCCGGTGTTGCCGGTCAGCGCGAGCATCCGGTCGAAGTCGAAGACGTACTCGGTGTCGTGGCCGGTGGAGAGGTCCGCGTACTTGACCGCGCCGATGCCCACCTGGCGGGCGGTGACGGCGCGTTCCTCGTCGCTGAGCTCGGGCCTGCTGGCGTCGATGACGGCGCGGGCGCGGTCCACGGCCTCCTGCAGCAGCGCCATCAGCTTGACCGGGTTGCCGGCGCGGGACTTGAGGATCTTGCCGTCCTCGCCGAGCACGTTGCCGATCTGGACGTGGGTGGCCTCCACGGTGTCCGGCAGCCAGCCGGCGTCGCGGGCTGTGGCCATCACCATGCGCAGGTGCACGTTCTGCGGGGCGCCCACCACGTAGAGCACGCGGTCGGCGGCCAGCTCCCGGACCCGGTACCGGATGGTGGCGAGGTCGGTGGTGCCGTAGCCGTAGCCGCCGTCGGACTTGCGGATGATCAGTGGCAGCGGGTCGCCGTCGCGGCCGGTAAAGCCGGCCGGGAAGGTGCAGAGGGCGCCCTCGCTGATCCGGGCGATGCCGCGCTCCTCAAGTTCCTGGCACAGCTGTGCCAGGTGCGCGTCGTAGGAGCTTTCGCCGGCTATGTGGTCGTCCGTGAGGCTGATGCCGAGCATCGCGTAGATCGCGTTGAAGTAGCGTTTGGACTGCGCCACGAGCCGCTGCCAGACGGCGAAGGTGTCCGCGTCCCCGCCCTGCAGCGCCACGACACGGAGCCGGGCACGGGTTGCGAAGCCGTCGGGGTCGGCGGCGGAGGCATCGAACTTCGCCCGCGCGGCCTGGTAGAAGGCGCTCGGGTCATCGACCAGCAGGGCGGCCTCCGGCGAGTCCTCCCCCACCTCGAGCCAGTGCTCGATCAGCATGCCGAACGGTGTGCCCCAGTCGCCGATGTGGTTCTGCCGGATCACCGTGTGGCCCAGCGCCTCGAGCACGCGCACAATGCTGTCCCCGACGACGGTGGTGCGGAGGTGTCCGACGTGCATTTCCTTGGCCACGTTCGGGGAGGAATAGTCGACGACGACGCGGTGCAGCGGCTCCGGCTGCCCGCCCTTCGACTTAGGCGTGTTGAGCAGTTCCTCGATCCAAGTGCCGTCGAAGGTGAGGTTGATGAAGCCCGGCCCGGAGATCTCTACGAGGCTGCAGACGCCGTCGAGGTCCAGGGCCTCCACGATCCTGGCGGCGGCGTCACGCGGCGCCAGCCCGACCTTCTTGGCCAGCGCCATGGCAGCGTTGATCTGGATGTCCGCGAACTGCGAGGGCCGGATCACCGGGTCGGTCTGGCGGAACTCCTCGCCGAAGGCATGGGCAATAGCTGCCTGGACTCTGGGGACAACCATTTCGGCCGGATTATTCACACTGTTCAAATTATCAGTTCCCCGCCGCCCCGGACGCTCCCTCAAAAGCAACGCGGGGTCACTTCGCGCCCATCCGGACCCCCGGTATGGACGCGAAGTGACCCCGCGTTGCAGTCAGGACTTAGTCGTCGGTGCGGAAGACCTGGACTACGGACGGGCGGGGAATCCGGGCCTGGCCCGGCTTCGGCGCCGCGCCGGCGGGCACGTAGTCCGGGAACGCCGAGTGCTGGGCCGCGAACGAGCCCTCCTCGCCCGGGTGCTGCACGGCGACGAACACATGCCGTTCCTCGTCGTGGATGATCGGCCCGCAGGTCTCGGCGTCGCGCGGCACGGCAAGGAACTGCTCCACGCGGCCGCGCTCCGGCCCGTCGAGGGTGACCTTGAACAGGCCGTCCGCGTAACCGATGCTCGAGGGGGCGCCGTCGGTGGCGATCCACATGTTGCCGACCGAGTCGAAGGCCACGTTGTCCGGGCAGGAAATCGGCGAAACCTGGTCGGCCGGGAAGCCGGCGAAGTAGGCGGAGGTGTTCTTGGCCGGATCGCCGCAGACCATCAGCAGGTTCCAGTTGAACTTCGTGGAGGTCTGGTCCCCGGTTTCGGTGATTTCCACAATGTGGCCGTCACGGTTCAGCGTGCGCGGGTTGACCTCGGTGGCGCCCTCCTTGCCGGTCTTGCCGCGGTCCGAGTTGTTGGTGCAGACCACGTAGACCTTGCCGGTGTGCGGGCTCGGCTGGACGTCCTCGCAGCGGTCCATCTTGGTGGGGCCGACCTTGTCCGCGGCAACGCGGGTGTAGACCAGGATCTCCTCGACCGACATGCCGGGAACCATGGGCTTGCCTCCCACGACCAGCGGAAGCCATTCACCTGAACCGTCGAAGGCGCCGTCGGCGGGGAGCTTGCCCGAGCCGTCGATTTCGGCAGCCGGGGAGTCGCCGGTGAACTTGGCAACGTAGAGGTCGCCCTCGGAGAGCAGGGTCAGGTTGTGCTTGCGGTCGCCTTCGCGGTACTTGTCCTTGGAGACGAACTTGTAGAGGTAGTCGAAGCGCTCGTCGTCGCCCATGTAGGCAACTACGTGCCCGGAAGCGGCCACAATCACGTTGGCGCCCTCGTGCTTGAAGCGGCCCATCGCGGAGTGCTTCTTCGGCGTCGAGTTCGGGTCGAGGGGGTCCACCTCCACGATCCAGCCGAAGCGGTTGCTTTCGTTGGCGTAGCCCTCCTTGCGCGTATCGAAGCGCGGGTCATCGAGCTCCCACTGCCGGGCGGTCGGCTTGCTGGTGAGGCCGTAGCGCTTGTCCGTGGCGGACGTGCCGGCGGACACGAAGTAGCCGTTGAAGTTCTCCTCGCCGGAGAGGATGGTGCCCCAGGGGGTGGTGCCGCCGGAGCAGTTGCCCAGCGTGCCCTTAATGGTCCGCCCGGCAGGGTCGGCCACGGTGCTGACCAGCGCGGAGCCGGCGGCGGGGCCGGTCAGTTCGTAGCTGGTGTCGGTCAGGAAGCGCCGGTTCAGTTCCGCGCCCTTGACGTAGCTCCACGGCTGATTTTTGTTCTGGCGTTCCAGCTCGACGACGGTGAGCCCGTGGGCGGCGCGGCCGATGGCCCGCTTCTCCGCGGCGTCAAAGCCTGCCGGAACCATGATGTTCTCGTTCGTGTACTCGTGGTTCGTGAAGAGCACGGCCCGGCGGTTCTTGTCGTCCAGGGGCAGGATGTCCGTGTAGTCGTTGTTGTAGCCGAACTGGCGGGCCTGCGCTGCGGCGCTCTGGCGGTCGACGTCGAAGGCGGGCGAATCGTTGAAGAGCGGGTCTCCCCAGCGGATGATCGGCTGCCACGTGAACCCTGCCGGGACGGTGAACGCGTCGACGGCGGCGTCAACCGGCGCGATCGCGGTGAACGTCAGCTTGGACTTGCCAAAGCCGTCCTTGGCGGCGGCGGCCAGGCCCGGGCCGCCTGCGGTGGCCGGCTGCGCCGAGGTCACGGCGTTGCCAAAGACGACGGCGAGCGCGCCGGCGGCGCCGAAGCCGAGGGCGGAGCGGCGGGACATCGTGGCGGAGGCAATGTCGCGGAAGTAGTCGTTGGAGCTGCTGTTGCAGACCTCGCCCGAGCAGGCGTTGTCACACTTGAGCGCGCAGGTCACGGGGCTGCGCTTGCCCTTCGTGTGGCCCAGCATGGGCAGCAGGGAGAACTTGCGTCCGGTGGGGACAGACATGGGAGAGACCTTCCAAGGCAGGGGGTTGCGTCCCCGCCACCCTGTCAGCGCCGGACTACGCGGAGCGGTCCTGTCGGTGAAGTTCCGGTTAACTCAGGCTCGACTCTCAGTTCTGTCCGACAGTAGCCCCGGTCAGATTTGTAACATCAGCGATCCAAGGGAAAGCAAACTGAACCAACACCACCAGGGCCCCCGCAAGTAGCACCAGGGACAGTGCCACCCGGGCCCACAGGGGCCCGGGGAGGTGTCGAAAGATCCAACCGTACATGGCCTATCCCTTTCCCTGCAGCTCAGCGAGCTGCTTCGCAATGGCGGCCGGCGGCCCGGCACTGAGCGGCTGCCACGAATCAAAAACGGAGTAGGCGATGATGCGCTCCTGCGACCCGAAACGCGGGTTGCAGCTTGTCAAAGTCAGGATTCCCTGCTCCGGTTTTACGCCCGGTTCAGTCGGCACCGGCGCCAGCACATCGGTGCGGTCCGGCAAGACAATTTCCTGGTTGCGGAAGACATAGGTGTAGAACCCGTCGGCGGTCTGGACGTAGATGTTATCCCCGGGCACCAGCGTATGGATGGCATCGAGCACGGCGCCGTGGGTTTGACGGTGGCCGGCCAGCACAAAGTTCCCCACGGCCCCCGGCATCGCCGTTCCTCCGTAGTGGCCCAGGCCGAGTGTGTCCAGGACGTCCGGGCTGGTGCCCTCGATGATCGGGCGGCTGTAGTCGGCGCCGAGACGGGGAATATAGATCACCCCGATCGCCTTGCCGTGGGCGGGTGCCGTTCCGACCACCGGGATCTGGGACCCCGTACCTCCCGCGGCCGCTGCGCTTCCCGCAGAAGTCCCGGCGGTAGGGGTGGAGGGCACCGGATTTTCCTGGACGAATTGTTTCACCGCGGCACCCTGGGCGGCGTCGGCTTCAACGTTGGTCCACCACAATTCCCAGGCCACAAAGAGAAGCGCTATCACCCCCAGTGTGATGAGGAGTTCACCCACCACCTGCACGATCGGCAGCAGGGGGCGACGGGGGCCCGGTTTCGATCGCTTCCGGACTTCGGAACGACGGGTCAGCAGAGTCCCCACTACCCGTTGGCCTTGCCGATAAAGCATCGTCCGCTCTTCAGAGCCGGCAATACAGTGGCTTCCACGTTTCCGGAGCGGATCTGCGCCATCACGCACTGGCCGCCTCGCAACACGCCGACGTCCATTGCATCTACGGCCAGGCCAGTTGGAGTGCGCGGGGCGGAAACCTCTACCGTGGCGGGGGCGAAGCCGGCATCGGCCAGACTCGTCCGGATCTGCTCCCGGCTCGGTTGCGGGGCCGACCCGACCAATGTTCGTAAGGCTGCCTGCACGGTGGCCTTGATGTCTGGGGCTGAAGCAGCCGCGGACGCCGTGTTTCCGGTGCCCGAAATGTCCTGTGCTGGGCCTGACGCCGACGATGACGCCGTCACTTCCGGCGTTGCGGCCTCGCTCGAGGCGGCGGGGGACGCCGGTGCGCCGGGAACCGAACATCCGGCAACGCTTATCATGATCAAGAGGGCGGTGCCGCCCATCTCTCCGCACCAACGGCCACCCCTCCTGGGAAGCCATACGGGGCCGCGGGAAGTCATGGCTTCATCTTCCCATACCGGATCTGCCCTGCTGCCATGACGGCGTAAACCCGCCTGAGCCGGTCCAGCCACCAGTCCCCGCGCTCCGGCGGGGCCGCATACTCGGCCAGCAGCCCGGCGTCGACCGCGACGTCCCGGAGCCGGATGGCGCCGTCGTCGAGGACCAGGGAATCCCGGCTGACGTCGGCGGCGAGCAGCGACACCGTGCCCAGCCCGCAGGCATAGGGCAGCTCAGGCAGGGCAGCGGCGAGCGCAAGCCCGGCGCGGATCCCCACGGAAGTGTCCAGGGCGGAACTGACGACGGCGGGCAGCCCGGCCTGCGCCACGATGTCCAGGGCCCGCCGCACGCCGCCCAGGGGCGCCACCTTCACCACAATCAGGTCCGCGGCGCCGGCCCGCGCCACCTTCAGGGGATCGTCCTCCTTGCGGACGCTCTCATCCGCGGCGATCAGCACCGGCACGCCGGCGGCCCGGAGCCGGCGGCGCACCTCGGCGAGGCCTGCGATGTCCGGCACCGGCTGTTCGGCATATTCGAGCCCGACGGCGGCCAGCCGGGTCAGCGCCTCGACGGCGGCCGGCACGTCCCAGCCGCCGTTGGCGTCGACCCGGATCGCGGCGTCCGGCAGCGCGGCACGGACGGCGGCTACCCGGGCGGCGTCGTCCTCGAGCGTCTGGCCCGGCTCGGCAACCTTGACCTTGACCGCGTCCACCCGGCCGAAGCGCGCCAGGATCTCCGGCACGCGCTCCGCGGCAACCGCGGGGACTGTGGCGTTGACCGGGATGCTGGTCCGCCGGGGTTCGGGGAAGCCCTGCCAGCCGGCCTCGATCGCGGCGGCCAGCCAGCCGGAGGCTTCGGCGTCGCCGTATTCGGGGAAGGGGCAGAACTCGCCCCAGCCGAGCGGGCCCGGCAGCAGCAGAGCCTCGCGCTGGGTGATGCCGCGGAACTTCACCCGCATCGGCAGGCTAACCACCCGGGCCACGTCCAGGAGTTCGTCCACGCCCCCGGGGTTCAGGCCGGGAGCGGGAGGGGTGTCGGCACTGGAGGGCATGGATGTACTCTACCGGCGCCGGGGTGGGGCCTTGGGCGGGCCGACGTCGACTGGGGGTGAGCTCCTGGTTTAGGTCACTCGTCTGCATCGGCCCCGCCCAAGGAGCTTCCGGCGGGAACAGCCACACCGGTCCTGCGAGTTTAGGGACGCCGCCCCGGGCCGGACACGAGTAGCGGCTACTTGTCTTGGGCGGCAGCGCTACGTGGTCGCTGGCTGCCGCAGCTCCCAGACATCGGCTGCGGCGCCGTGCGGCAGTTCCAGTCGCCACTGTTCACCGGGCGCCGGGTAGGCGCGCAGCGTCGCCGGCACCGAGCCGTGGCGGTAGACCTCCACAATCGAGCCGTCCACGAAGATCCTCAGCTCGTCGCCGCCGGCCACGGTGTCCGCGAAGACCGGGCGGGACTGCGCCGCGGAAGCCAGGACGAGCCGGATCCTGCCCTCCCCGCCGGTGACCACGGCTTCGGCTGCACCTCCCGGCAGGCGCAGTGTTCCGGCGGCGCCCTTGGCGCGCAGCGCGCCCCGGTACCCGCGCAGCTCCGGCGCCGGCTCAACGGCGAGGGTGCCGCCGTGCACGGCCAGCTGCCGGGGGAAGGTCAGCAGCCCTGCCCAGCCGGCGGCGTCCGTTTGCTCCTGCCCGCGACCGGCGCGCCCGTCCAGCCCCGATACCTCGTTGGACCAGCCCCACAGCAGGGCGCGGTCCGGCAGGGACAGGATTTGTGGCGCATAGAAGTCGGGCCCCAGGTCCGCCTTGCCGCCTTTCGCCGGGGTGAAGACCGGCAGCCCGGTGACGGGGTCCTCGGCGAGGGCCCCCAGCAGGTAGCCCACACCGTTGGAGTGGTGGTGGTAGTCCGAGGAGAGCCAGAGGGAGACCATCAGCAGCCAGGTTTCCGCCCCGGAGGAGTCCGGAACACGGACCAGCTGCGGGCATTCCCAGATCTCCGCCGGAAGGTGCCGGGCCGCCAGGGCATCCTCGGTGCTGAACCAGATGCCTTCGTAGCGCCAGTCGTCCAGCTTGTCGGCGCGGTAGAGCAGCACGGCCGCGTGACCTGACGCCAGGCCAGCGCCCTGGAGGGCGTAGCGCCGGCCGTGGAAGGTGAAGAGATAGGGGTCGCGCACCGCCGTGACGTGGGGGTCCGCGGGTACAGGCGCGGCCACCTGCCCTTCCTGCCGCCACTGCGTCAGTCCTTGGGATCCCCGGGCCAGGACCACCTGGGAGTGCCCGCCCGCGGTGCTGACGCCCGAGGACGCCGCGGTGGGCACGCCGCCGTCGTCTGTCACGACGCCGGTCCAGCAGCCCAGCGCGTCCGGACCGCCGGGCTGGGGCCGGAGCGCCACGGGGTGTTCTTCCCAGCGGAGCAGGTCCGGGGAGCTCAGGTGGCCCCAGCAGATCCGGTCGTGCCGCGCCGAGTCCGGGTTGTACTGGAAGAACACGTGGTACCTGCCGCCGAGGTAGCACAGGCCGTTGGGATCGTTGATCCAGCCCTGCGCCGGCCGAGGATGGAAGCGGGGGAAGGCGGGGTCCGGGTGCTGTGCCGCTGCGGCGGCCGCGTCGGTGCCGCGTTCCAGGTTGCTCATGGGACGACTCTGGTCCGGTTCGCGCCGCCGGTCAATCCTGCCGGTTCCCGGCCGACCGTCAGGCAGGTCCTAGCGTTCTGTGGGAACCTGTATAGCGATGAGTTTTCGGCAGGAACGCAGCAGCGGTCAGGCGGCACCCGGCATCAGGCGGGACCGCTTCCCCGGACGCGCCCCGGCGCGTCCCGGCGGACACCCCTCGACGCCGCCGGCCCCGGAGCCCTCCCGTCCGGGCGGGGCCGCCGGCTTCCTCTTCCTGCTGGCAACCCTTGGCTGCGCCGCCGCCCTCGCCGCCACATATTACTTCTTCGTGCGCACCACCACCGGCCAGTTCATTGACGAATCGGCGCTGGTCGAGGCTGTGGAAATCCACGGCGCCGCCGGCAAAGCCAGCAACAAACTCCTCGACTGGCTCCCGGCCCTGTCCGTGCTGATCGCCTCGGTGGTGGTCCTGTTCGTGACGGTGGCCCGCCGCCGCTGGAGGGCCGCCGGCATCGCTGTGCTGGCCGCCACGGGCGCCAACGTCGCCACCCAGGTCCTCAAGGACCTGGTCCCGGTCCGTCCGTTCCGCGGCATCGAGACCCTTGAGCTCAATTCCCTCCCTTCCGGCCACACTACGCTGGCCGCCTCCGCCGCGGCCGCAGTGTTCCTGATGGTGTCGCCGCGCTGGCGGCCGCTGGCGGGGTTCCTGGGCGGCAGCTTCGCCGTCGCCACCGGGGTGTCCACGCTCATCAACCAGTGGCACCGGCCCGCCGATGTGGTGGCGGCGTTCCTGGTGGTGGGGGCCTTCACGCTGCCCGCGGGCTGGCTGATCATGCGCACCGGACGCCGCTGGAATGTCTGGGAGGGCTACAACAGCCACTGGGCGTCCGCTCGGCTGTGGGTCGCCGTCCCGGTGCTGGCCGGGCTAGCCTCCGCCGCCGTGGCCGCCTACTCGCTGCTGAAAATCGCGCCCGGGCCGGGCCAGGAAGGCAGCACCACCAACTACTTCTGGGCAGGCACCTCGCTGATCGTTATTACCGGCTACCTCGCCACGGTCGCCCTGGTGTGGTTGTTCGGCCACGCCGCACGACGCCGGACCCAACTGACTCGCAGCTAAGGCCGTTTTGGGCGCTGAAAACGGCCCCAGCTGCGAGTCAGTTGGGACACAACGGCTTGGGGAAGCGCGCCTGGGAACCCTCAGTAGTTCCGGCGGTGCCGGAGCCGGGGGATGGTGATGGCGAAGACGGCGGCAGCGGCGAAGCCCAGCACGCCGGTGGCCCCCACCCCGGCCCCGAGGGAGGCGGCGGCCGTGACGCCGGAGAGCAGCACCGGGCCGCCGGTGGCGCCGGCGTCGGCCAGGAACCGCCAGATCCCGAGGAACTGGCCGCGCCCGTTGTCCGGCGAGAAGTCGGCGCCGAGGGTCATGTTCAGCCCGGAGCTGATGCCGTTGCCAAAGCCGATCAGGAGCGCCGCGAGCAGCAGGCCCACGAATCCGGTGCTGAGCGGGATCAGCAGCAGGGCCGTGCCCATAATGAGCGTGGAGGGCACCGCCACCCACTGGCGGCCCTTGCGGTCCATCAGTTTGCCGGCCGGGTAGAAGACCAGCATGTCGATGGCCCCGGAGAGGCCGTAGATCAGCGAGGCGCCGGTCGCGTCCATGCCGAGGTGATCGGCCCAGAGCGGGATCACCACCTGGCGGGAGGCACGCAGCGCGCTCAGCAGCAGCACCCCCATGCCCACACTCAGGAACACCCCGGCGTGGGAGGCCGCGACGCTGCGCAGCGTCGGCTGCCGGACGGGGGTACCGTCCGCCGGGGCGGCCGCCGCGACGAGGTCGGGGATGGTCATAGACAGGGCCGCGGCGGCCGCCATCGCCACCACGCCTGCCCAGTAGGCCGCGCTGATGCCGCCGAACGGCATTACCGCCGCGCCGATGAACGGGCCGATGAAAATGCCGATCCGGTTCACCCCGCCCAGGGTGGAGAGCGCCCGGGCCCGGAGGATCACCGGAACCGCCTCGGTCAGGTACTTCTGCCGGGCCAGGCTGAACACGCTGGCGGCCATACCCACCACCACCATCGCCGCGGCCAGCAGCCAGATCCCGTCCGGCACCAGTGGCGCCAGGGCGGCGGCGGCGAGGGCGACGGCGCTCGCGGCCGCCGCGCCGACGATCGCCCAGCGCTCGCCGAACTTCAGGGTCAGGAGCGACGCGGGCAGGTTGAAGAACCACGAGCCCAGCCCGATCAGTGTCACGATCAGCGCCGCGACGGCCACCGAGGCGCCGAGGTCCCGGGCGGACAGGGCCACCACGGGCAGGATCGCGCCCTCGCCGATGCTGAACAGCAGGGCCGGGCCGAAGGCGGGGACGGCGATGCTGCGGAGGCTGAAGGTTGCGGGGCGTGTGGTGGTCATCCCCTTCATCCTAGGGCCGCACGTTCAGCAGGCCGCAGGGTCAGCCCTCGAAGTGCGTGTGGATTTCCTCACCCGTAACGTTCCCCAGCACCTCGGCGGCGACGTCGCGGAGCTTTTGGTTCCGGTTGCTGGAGACCCGGGTGAGGATGGCCATCGCGTCCTCCTGCGAGCACCGGTTCTGCGCCATGACGACGCCGCACGCCAGGTCGATGGAGGTTCGGTGCTCCATGGCGGCCTGCAGGTTCTCGGCACGGGTCTGGGCGGTCCCGATCCGGACGGCCAGGCGCAGCGCCCGGCCGGCGATGTCGGCCAATCCGGCGGCCTCGGACACAACTTCGGCGGTAAAGACGCCGGTCGCGGGAGCGAAGAAGTTCAGCGCCGCCGTGGAGTCGTCTCCGATTTCCAGCGGGACGCCAAGGGTGCTCCGGCAGCCGTGCGCGGCGAG
The DNA here is from genome assembly GCF_059739345.1 of Arthrobacter sp. SlRoot2-15. NCBI lineage: Bacteria > Bacillati > Actinomycetota > Actinomycetes > Micrococcales > Micrococcaceae > Arthrobacter > Arthrobacter sp. SlRoot2-15. Next base: position 2,482,360 of record NZ_AP046058.1, on the reverse strand, counting down.
CTGTTCCTGGTATTCCGGCCAGCGCGGGTCGGTGGCCACGTCGGCAAGGAGCACCACGGTCTTCGTCCGCAGCGCCTCGATGCAGGGGCCCTCCCCCAGGCTCTGCTCGATCTGGTCCAGCATCACCGCGGTGGGGCTGGACCCTGCGACGGTCATCGTCTTTCTGCGTCGTTGGAGGGTCACGCCGCATTCGATATCCGTCCCGGCGAAGTGGCTCAGGGTTGACGCAGCGAACTCCGAGAGCCCATCCAAGAAGTCCTCAACGGTTTCGGTGCCCTCAACGAGGTCTTGCAGATGGACGGTGGCCTCGCCCTCGACGTACTTACTCATGGCCTAAATCTAGCGGCTAAACGTAGCCGTCGACGATCGCCGCGGCGATCTCCCGGTACGCCCGCCGCGTCTCCGGCCGCAGAGCATCGAGGGTGACGAGGTCGCCGTCGGCCACGCCGCGGTCATGCGGGACGGCGATCAACTGGCGGCAGATGCCGGAGAGGTGGTCCTCGATGGCGTCCTTGTCCACCCTTGAGGAGACTTCGTCCTTGTCCGTGATGACCACAACGGCGTTCCGCGCGAGGTCCTCGTAGCCGTGGCTGGCGAGCCAGTGCAGGGTGCTCCGGGCGCGCTTGGCGCCGCTGACGGCGTAGCCGGCAGCGATGATGAGGTTGTCCGCGGACTGCAGGATCCCGCTCATGGCATTGTGGGTCACCCCGGTGCCGCAGTCGGTGAGGGCCACGGAGTAGTAGCCGGAGATCAGCTTGCGGATGCGCAGGTATTCCTGGGCGGTGAGCGAATCGGAGACCTCCGGGTCCTGTTCCCCGGCGATCAGGTGCAGGCGTCCGGCATGGTGCATGTACCGGGCCAGGGCGGTCAGCGAGTCGATGGATTCGACGTTGCGGAGCAGGTCGCTGATGGTCCGCGGGGTCTGCTGCTGGTAGATCCCTTCGCCGAGGGCGCGCTCCACGAGGTCGCCGGAGTCCGGGTTGGCGTCGATGGCGCACGGCGGGTCGCCGCGGTATTCGGCCAGGGTCAGTCCGACGCCGACCGTGGTGGAGGTCTTGCCGATGCCGCCCTTGAGGCTCAGCACCGCGGTGTTGTAGCTGCCCTGCAGCTGGCGGGAAATCCGCCGCGCGAGCTCGTCCTCTTCACGCTGCCGGGCGCTCGGGCCCAGGTTCAGGCTGCCGCCCGTCAGGTTGTAGAGGGTGCCGCGGAGCCCGCCGACGGGCCGGGGCTTCTGTTCCCGGACGAAGAGGCCCGGCGAGCTGATGAAGTCCGGGATCGGCGCCTCGGCCAGGGCGGCGGCCCGGCTGGCGGAACGGGTGGCACGGGCCGGCGGCGGCGGCACGTTGCCGGGCGCAGATTCAACGGCCGGGTCCGGGCTCCGGTTCGGGGCCGCCGCGGTCTCGTGCGGTTCTGGCTGCGCTGTTGGTGCCTGCGGGGCCGCCGACGTCGGCGCGCTGGCGGGAGGAAGTGGCGCCGCGGGAACCTGGCTGATCACCGGAGTGGCGCCGGTGGCCGGGTAGCCAAAGCGCTCATCAGCGGCCTCCGCGGCTTGGGCCCACGAGCTGCTGCGCGGCGGAGCCGGGCGGGTGGGGGGTTCCGTGGCTTCCGCGGGGACACTGCGGGGATTGACGACCGGCATGGTTCCTGTCCGGGCAGCCGAGTTCTCACCGTCGGCGCGACGCAGGTCGCGGCGGCGGCGGAGTTCAGGCTGTCCTGCATTTTCAGCAGTGGTAGCTGAGTTGTCTTCCACCGGTTCGGGCATGGTCTGGTTTCCCCCCAGGACCCACAGCGGAGCACGCTGCGGCGCTTGTTGGAACTTCTTTCAAGCATCCAGTCTAGGTGCAGCCCCAATGCCCGACGGACCAGCGGAGAAGCCGCACTGCGGCCAGGCTAGTTGAGAGCTATCAGCAGCATCTGGTTTGTGCCCGGGATGCAGGTCTGCAGGATGGCCCGCGGGAACCCGCCGAACACCGCGGCGACGTCGTTGGTCGAGCCGCCCTGTCCTACCTGGCCGCGGCCCGTTGCCGTGTAGGTGCCGTAGCCGGAGACGACCACCGTTTCGCCGACGCTGATCCCCGAGAACCTCGCCCAACCTCCGCAGAAGTCGTGCTCGGTGATGAAGAGCGAATACGCATCGGTCGGGGTGAAGTGGATGGGGCCGATGCACCGGTCCACCATGGCCTGTCCGCCCGAGCCGGCCACAAGGATGGTCCGCGCGGCCGGGGCAACAGCCGTCGCGGCGGCGGCAGCAGGAGCCTCTGAGGGTGCGGGTGCCGCCTCGGCGGCGGCTATCGCGGGACCTGAGAGTTTGAGCGTCTGGCCGGGCATGATGGGAGTGAACGCGCCCAGTCCGTTTGCTGCCAGCACCGTGGCGACATCCAGTCCGAACCGGGTGGCGACGGCGCCGACGGTGTCCCCGGGCGCTACAACGTACTGGTTGCTCTCGATGGGACTGGCCGCAGCGGCGTCTGTTGGCGCAGCCGGCGCGGCCACGGGAGCCGGGACCTGGGCGGCCGGAACCTCCGGCGCCGGGCTGGAGGGGACGGTACTGGGTACAGTGGCACCGGCCGGGGCCAATTTTTGCTCCGCGACCGAGTCCTCAGTGCCCGCGGCCACCTCGGCGGCCGCCGTCGCCGCAGCCGGCCCGGGCGCCTGGCGCCCCTGCATGGCCGCGGCCGGCCAAGCCACCAAGAGGACCATGGCCGCCAGCAGCAGCCTGAGGATCGTTTGCAGCTTCCGACGATTTCCCGAAAGCTCATGACGTCTGGGAGCCATCTGCACCAGCCCGACCTAAAACTAGGCGGTTCAACCAGGGCCCGATTTTGGGTCCCTAGGGAACCTCAGGGCAGCTGCCCACCCGGCAGGATCGCGGTGGCAGAACCCCTGGACTGGCCAGAAGCCGGAGCAGGTGCGCTGCTCCGACGGTACCGACCGGGGGGTGCCCGCACACGCGTAGTCATGTACTTCATTTCCAGGCCACACCACTTGGTCTGAGCGAACTCCCGCTGGCCAGCGGGGTCTGGACTAACGGGGTGCCAGCGCCAGGACCACGACGGCGGCGGTGGCCACCGCGAGGACCGTCAAGGCGGCGTAGGCCCACCACTTGGGCCGGCTGCGGTGGGGATTAATATCGATGTACGGCAAAACTAAGGCACCTGACGTTGAAGGGCGGACGCGTGGCGCTTGCGTTTCACGCAAATCGCCACATAGAACACAGCAGCGAGGAGTAGCGTGCTGCCTAGAAGGGCACAGAGCCCAAGGACATAGCCGGGCAATGTCAAAGGTGAGACCTCCTGAGTACAGCGGCACCATTGATGCGCGGCCGGGATCAGCATCTTCCGGGCGAGCTGAGCGCTGACTGAATTGACCCCTCGAACGCGGGTCCTCCACGAGGTTACGCAGCGGCTTCGAGGGTTGTCGATTCGGCGCGCTAAAAGGTTCCGCAGGCTTTGCGCAGCATGGGGACAGGATTCTCGCAGCCCTCAGTGGTGCGCGCGGGTTTCCTGCAGGCGCCGGATGAACCACCGCGACTGCTCCGGGCCGTAGGGCAGGATCGGGATCGCCTTGGTGGCGTCGTTCGGCGTCTCGCGGGTGGCCTGGGTGGCCTGCCGCACCGCCGTGCTCATGGTGTTGGCCATGGTCTTTACGAACTGGTCGCTGCAGGGTTCGCCGTGGCCCGGGACCAGGAATTCGTAACGGTGACGCAACGCGGAAATGTGCCGCAGGGCATCTGCCCATTCCTCCGGAAAGGAATCCTCAAAAGACGGGTGCGCGCCCTGCTCCACCAGGTCGCCGGCGAACAGCGTGGTGCCCGTCCCCACCAGCAGGTCACCGTCGGTGTGGCCGCGGCCCAGGTAGAACAGGGTGGCCGTCTGACCGCCCAGATCCACCAGGACCGGCTGGTCCTTGACAATCGCGTTCGGGACCACGAGTTCCACGGAGGTCCCCTCGCCGGCGGCCATTTCCGGTTCCGCCGCCTCCACGAGGTGCCGCTGGGCGTCACCGTTCTCTTGAATCTCGGCGGCACAGTTTTGGTGCCCCCAGAACTCGCTCACGCCGCTGTCGGCGAACACGGCGTTGCCGAAAAAGTGGTCGTAGTGGGCGTGCGTATTGACCACCACCAGCGGCAGCAGGGTCTTTTCCCGGACGGCGTCCAGGATCTCGCGGCCCTGCCGGGGCCCGCCGCCGGTATCGATCACCATGGCACGTTCGGTGCCTACGATCAGCCCGGTGTTGAGCAGGGATCCTTGGGTGGTCAGCACATAGTTGTCCTGACCGACCTCGAGCCATCGTGACATGAAATCTCCGTAGTCCGGCGCTGCGCCGGCATGGTTGGTGCGATGTTCAGGCCTCGATTCTACCCAACGCAGCCGACCGGGGCCCGGAGCCGACCGGCAGGCGTTTTTTCCGGCGCCCGGCCGCGAACCGGCTACGCCGCTAGCACGTGCGGGTCATCGCGAGGCAGACCACAACAAGTGTGACTGCGGCCAGGACTGCTAATTCGGACAGCTGCGCGATGTGCGAGGCCCGGTGCCTGGAGATGCGCTTGAGCTCGCTTGTGTGAATTTAGTAGCCAGAACTCATCTGTCCACACTCCCCACCCCCGCTTCATCAACTGCCGCGGGTTCTGGGCGCCAACCAACATAATGGCGGCGTTCGCAAACGCCAACCCAGGCGTCGCGTACGACAACACGGACGGCATCGGCGCGACCACCGACCGCACCAGCACTGACGGCATTCCGGACTCGCCCGTCAGCTTTCTTACCCGTCGGCAACCAACCTCACGGCAAGGGGAACCGTCAACAACGGCTTCACAAACGGCATCGCGGACTACATCGACGGGCGAAAGCAGGGGCGTTACCACATTTACCCCGGCACTCGTGGGAGCACCACAGCAGGGGTGCCGACGCATGCCGCGCAAACCGGGCGGATCATCGTTGACGGAAAAATCGCCCGCGCTTCGTCCGGTTGGCAGGCACGTTCGATTCAACTATTGCCGGCACCCTCGAAATCACAGGGCGTCCCCTCGCGTCGTCATCTGACAACATCGCTGCTGGAACGGTGGGTTATTGGCAGCTCGCCAACGTGACAAAGAGGACGGTCTCCTATTCGGCCGGTGGGTCACCAGAAATCCCGCTCGGCATTGAGGGGGCTGCCTCGCTCGGCGGCATCGACACCGCCAGCCTGCGGACAACGGCCTTCGAGTTGTGGATCGACATCACATACGAACTGCCGTAACCATTAGGTTTTGGCGAAGCAGAGCGCAGACTCTGCTACGCCAACCCAGAAAACGCCCAACTGGATTAAGATTACGCCCATGAAAACATGGGGGAAAAAGAAGGACTTATCCATTGACACCCTGCGTGGCATAGCCGTCATCTTCATGGTGGCCGGCCATGTCGTCGGAGCGGAAGCAGACGACGGCATGCAGGCACCCGACGACTCACCTTGGCGCTTCATTTTCTGGGGCTTGCAGGACATCCGTATGCCACTTTTTACGGTACTCTCGGGGTTCGTCTACGCGGCCCGACCTACACAGGACTGGCCGCAGTACGGCTCGCTCGTCAGGGCGAAGGTCAGGCGCGTGCTCCTGCCACTGCTGGTGGTCGGCACTCTTGTGTTCCTGGCTAAGCTCCTGAACCCATCTAGCACCTCGGGTATCGGGCCCGGGGACTGGTGGAAACCCTACTTACTGGGCACCGATCACATTTGGTTCCTGCAGGCCATTTTCCTGATTTTCCTCATTACGGGCATGCTGGATGCTCTCGGAGCCCTGAAGACCAAGGGTTATTGGCTCGCCGCGACGGCACTCTCGGCACTCCTTTACATCAGCTCGCTCGTGCCATCTATTGCACTCTGTGGAATCGGCCCGGCCCTTCGACTCCTGCCGTTCTTCCTGATCGGGTACGGACTAAAGAGGTTCGCCCCAGAACTGTCCTTGCTCTCGCTTTCCGCGCTCGTTGCCCTATTCACAGCTACCTTTGCGCCGCGAATGATGACGCTCACTGGGGCATTCGAAATCGAGGATATCCGCTTAGACCGCGCCTTAGCTGTGGTGATCGGCGCCTCGTCAATACTCGTCCTCTTCCACTTCAGGAAGACCCTAACGAACGGCTTCCTATCTTGGGTGGGCGGTTACGCCTTCGGCATCTACCTGTTCCACTACTTTGCCCTACAGGCGGTCTGGATAGGTTCTGAGGCGATCGGGCTGGGCAATGAGTTCGCGCTCTTCGCCATAGGACTAACGCTAGGCATTGGACTGCCAATAATTCTCCAGATCATCACTCGTCCCTCAAGGGCAGCTCGGCTTGTTCTCTTCGGCGAGAAGTACGCGCCACGAAAAGAACGCGCAAGAACGGCTGCCGCCTCAGTCCATTAGGGCCACTCCTAACAGAGGCAACATAAGACCGGCTAAGCGCTATCCAAGGCAGCACTACAGATCCGCCAGCACCGACCCCGGGTTTTCGATCGCGTCGGCCACGAAGCGCAGGAAGCCGCCGGCGGTCCCGCCGTCGCAGACGCGGTGGTCGAACGTGAGGGTCAGCTCGGTGACCTTGCGGACGGCGAGCTCGCCGTGGACCACCCAGGGTTTGTCAATGATGCGCCCTACGCCCAGGATCCCCACCTCGGGGTGGTTGATGATCGCCGCCGAACCGTCGACGCCGAAGACGCCGTAGTTGTTCAGCGTGAAGGTGCCGCTGCCGAGCTCCGCCGGGGTCGCCTTGCCCTCGCGCACGACGGCGGTGAGGCGGCGGATCTCCGCGTCCAGTTCGCGGGCACTGAGTTTGTCCGCGTTGCGCACCGAGGGGACCATCAGGCCGCGGTCGGTCTGGGCCGCGAATCCGAGGTTGACGCCGTCGAAGGCCACGATCTCCTGGGATGCCCCGCCGGCGGTGTCCTCGGTGGTCACGATCCGGGTGTTCAGCGCCGGGTATTTCTTGAGCCCGGCGGTGACAAACCGTGCGATGAACGCCAGCAGCCCCGGAGTATTGTGCGGGTCCGCCTTTTTCAGCGCGGCCCGCATTTCCACCAGCGCGGTGGCGTCAACGTCCACCCAGACGGTGGCTTCCGGGATTTCGGACCGGCTGCGCGCCATGTTCGCCGCGACGGCCTTGCGCACGCCGCGCACCGGAGTCCGCCCGGCAATGCCCAGCCCGGTCCGCGAGTCGGTGCCGCCGGCCGGGGCCGGGGCTTCCGTTCCGGCCGGAGCCTCGGCCGGATGATCCGCTGCGGAAGGCTTGATGGCGGCCTCGACGTCGCGCCGCATGATCAGCCCGCTGGCCCCCGACCCCTGGAGTTCCCCCAAATCAACCCCATGGTCCCGAGCCATCCGCCGGACCAGCGGAGAAATAACCGCCCCCAACTTCCCAGGAACCCGCGTCCGCATCAGCACCAAATCATCGGCAGCCTTCTCAGCCTCGGACACCCCGGAAAGCGATTCGGCAACGGCCCGCTTCGGAGCCCGACTCCGCCGAGCAACCCCATGCCCGCCCGGTGTCCCGTACCCGATCAGCACATTCCCGGACCCGGCCTTCTCCTCCTCGCGGTAAGCCTCGGCAGCAACAGCAGCCGGCGAGTCGGCAGCAGCACCAGCAGCAGAACCCTCAACCGGAGTGACCGAGATCAGCGGCTTCCCGACGTCGAGCGTCTGCCCGGGCTCGCCGTGCAGCACGGCGACGGTCCCTGCGTACGGGGACGGAACCTCCACCATGGACTTAGCCGTCTCCACCTCGGCGATCGGCTGGTCGACGCGGATCTCATCGCCCACGGCCACGAGCCAGTTGACGAGCTCGGCTTCGGTGAGGCCCTCGCCGAGGTCCGGCAGGAGGAATACTTTCGGTTCGCTCATGGTCAGTCTTCCCACTGGAGGTCGTCAACGGCGTCGAGGATGCGGTCCACGCCGGGCAGGTAATAGTGCTCGAGTTTCGGCGCCGGGTAGGGCACGTCGAATCCGGTGACCCGGCGGATCGGGGCGGCGAGGTGGTGGAAGCAGCGCTCCTGGACCCGGGCCACGATTTCCGAGGCCACCGATGCGAAGCCGTGGGCCTCGGCGATGACCACGGCACGGCCGGTCTTGCGGACCGAGGCGCAGACTGTCTCGTCGTCGAACGGCACAATCGAGCGGACGTCGATCACCTCGAGCGAGCGCCCTTCCTCGGCGGCCGCCGCGGCGGCGGCGAGCGCTGTCGGGACGGACGGTCCGTAGGCGATCAGCGTCGCGTCGGTGCCGGGGCGGGCGACGGCGGCCCGGCCCTCCGAGGACGTGCCCCGTTCGGTGTTCGCCGCGTGCTCGGCACGGAGCGCGTCCAGGTCCACCTGGTCCTTGGACCAGTAGAGCTTCTTGGGCTCCATGAACATCACGGGATCATCGGAGTCGATGGCCTCGCGCAGCATCCGGTAGCCGTCCGCGACCGTGGCCGGGGTGAAGACCTTGAGCCCGGCGGTGTGGGCGTAGTACGCCTCGGAGGAGTCGCAGTGGTGTTCCACTCCCCCGATGCCGCCGGCGTACGGGACCCGGATGACGATGGGCAGCTTGATGGCGCCCTTGGTGCGGTTGTGCATCTTGGCGACGTGGCTGACGATCTGTTCGAAGGCCGGGTAGGCGAACGCGTCGAACTGCATCTCGATGACTGGGCGCATGCCGTTCATGGCCATACCCACGGCCATGCCCACGATGCCGGACTCGGCCAGCGGGGTGTCGAAGCAGCGGCTCGTCCCGAAGGTCTTCGTGAGACCGTCCGTGATGCGGAAGACGCCGCCGAGCATGCCGACGTCCTCACCGAAGACCAGGACCGACTCGTCCGCGTGCATCGCGTCGGCCATGGCGGTGTTGAGCGCCTTGGCCAGGGTGATGGTCTGCGGGCCGGACTTTTCGGCTTCAACGGCGGCCTTCGCGGCTGCGCGGGCGGTCGCGGCGCTAACGTTGCCGTTCGCCTCGGAGGACGTGGTGACGGTGGGGCTCATTTCGCGGCCTCTTCCCGGGAGAGCTCGTCGGCGAGCAGGGCGGACTGTTCCCTCAGCTGGGGTGTGGGGGTGGAGAAGACGAATTTGAACAGGTCCAGCGGTTCCACCGGGACGTCTTCGCTGAGGCCTTCGCGGAGCGCCGTCGCGACCGTTTCGGCCTTGTCGGCGATCCGGGCGGCGCCATCGTCGTCGAGCAGTCCGCGGTCCGTCAGATAGGTCTTCATCCGGCTCAGCGGGTCCTTGGCCACCCATTCGGCCACTTCGCTGTCCTGGCGGTAGCGGGTGGCGTCGTCGGCGTTGGTGTGGGCCTGCATCCGGTACGTGTGGGCTTCCACCAGCAGCGGGCCGGAGCCCTCGCGGGCCAGCTTCACGGCCCGGCCCAGCACGGCGAGGAGGGCCACAATGTCGTTGCCGTCCACGCGTTCGCCGGCCATGCCGTAGCCGACCGCTTTGTGCGCGAGCGACGGCGCCACCGACTGGTGCGCCAGCGGTACGGAGATGGCGTACTGGTTGTTCTGGACGAAGAAGACCACCGGGAGGTGGAAGACCGCGGCGAAGTTCAGCGCCTCGTGGAAGTCGCCTTCGCTGGTGGCGCCGTCGCCGCACATGGCCAGGACAACGGTGTCCTCGCCGCGGAGTTTGGCCGCGTGGGCGACTCCGACGGCGTGCAGCAGCTGGGTGGTCAGCGGGGTGCACTGGATGCCGACCTTGTGCCTGGCCGGGTCGTAGCCGCCGTGCCAGTCGCCGCGGAACAGCGTCATGGTCTGGACCGGGTCCACCCCGCGGGCCATCACGGCCACCGAGTCGCGGTAGGTGGGGAACATCCAGTCCCCGTCGGACAGGCAGAGCGCCGCCGCGACCTGGCAGGCTTCCTGGCCGTGGCTCGAGGGATAGACGGCCATCCGGCCCTGCCGCACCAGGGCGGAGTTCTGGTCGTTGACGCGGCGTCCGACGACGAGCTGCTCGTAGGCGGCCAGCAATTCCGCATCGCTTGGGAGGCTGTATTCGTGGCCGGGCTGCGCGCCCTGCTCCGTGTCCGCATTCAGGGCACCGTCCGGGCCCACGATCTGGATCGGGTGGCGGGCCGGGAGCATGTAGTCCTCGACCGTGATGCCGAACTTGCGCACGGCCTCGCTGGCGGCGTTTTCCGCCGGCGCGGCGGGCTCCTCCGCGTTCGAGGGCTGCTGCGCAGTGTGGTCTGCGGAGATCGTCATTGGTCCGTCCTTCTGTAGCCACTATTCGCCTCCAGTATGGTCCGGGATGCTATTTCGTATCCACCTCCGGGCAGAATCATGGAGAAGTCCCGAATATTGCCCTAATCTTGAAGACAGAATGTAAGTGTGAGCTGGATTACCGGCGGGGGTTGTAGACAAATGGCAGGCACGGAACCGGAGCAGGCGGTACCGCTGGACGACGTGGACCGGAACATCATCGCCGAGCTGACCAGGGACGGGCGGATGTCCGTGACCCAGGTGGCGGAGAACGTGCATATTTCCCGGGCCCACGCCTATACCCGGATCGCCCGGCTGACCGGCGAAGGTGTGCTGACCAAGTTCACGGCGCTGGTGGATCCGATCAAGGCCGGCCTGAAGTCCTCGGCCTATGTGACGCTCAAGGTGCGCCAGCATTCCTGGCGGGAACTGCGGGAGTTGCTCCGCGCCATCCCCGAGGTGCACCACATTGCCCTCGTGGGCGGGGACTTCGACGTGATCCTGCTGGTCCGCGCGGTGGATAACGTGGACCTGCGCCGGGTGATCTTTGACCAGCTGCAGTCCATGCCCGGGGTGCTGGACACCCAGACCTTCCTGGTGTTCGAGGACCTGGATACCCGTTAGGCGGCCGTGTCCGACCCCTCCGCCCGGCGCCCGGAGGCCTCGCCACCGTAAGACTATGGACGGGCAAACGGCCATCCCGTAGGCTGGCGGCTCAGGCGGCAGCAGGGTCAGAGGCCGCATGTATGGGGGGGATTAACCTGTCCGTCGAGAATGGTCTCCGCGCGAATGATGCGCGCCGGGTGAAGCTGCCGTGGGTGGATTTCGCCAAGGGTCTCTGCATGGTGCTGGTGGTGTTGTTCCACTCCGCGCTTTTTATGGAAACACAGGTCAACGGCGACGTCGTGGGCTTCTGGTGGCCGGTGAGCGAGGCGCTGAGCCCCATCCGGATGCCGCTCTTCTTCTTCATCTCCGGGCTTCTCAGCGTCAGCGCCCTCGGCAAGGGCCTGGGCCAGTCCCGGCAGCGCACCCTCGGCCTGTACTACGTCTACCTCATCTGGACGTTCCTGTTCCTGATGCGGCTCTGGCTGCCTCTCTCGCGCAACGGCGCCCCGGCCCCTTCCGCCGGCGACCTGGTCCTGAGCCTGCTGCTCCCGACGTCGTTCTGGTATCTCTACGCGCTGCCGGTCTTCTTCCTGGCGTCCTGGCTCCTGACGCGGGCGCTGGGCCGGTTCAGCGCCTACGTCCTGATCCCGCTGGCGCTGCTCAGCGCCCTCTCGCCGTTGCTGGAGCCACTGACGCAGCCGATCGTCACGGCCCCGCTGGACGCGCTGAAGGTCCCCTCGCTGGCAACCCACTTCGTCTGGTTCTACCTCGGTGTCCACGGCCGGGGCCTCTGGGACCGGCTGATGGCTTCGGCCTCGTACGGCCGGCTGTCCCTGGCCGCCGCCGCGTACACCGCGCTGGTGGCCCCGATGATGCTTTTCGACCTGAAACTCGAACTGAAGGTGCCGCTGTCCTGCCTGGCGCTGTTCGCCATGGCGCAACTGGTGGCCCTCGTACGGATGGACGCACGGGTCCCCCGCTGGCTGCAAAACCTCGGCAGCCAGACGTTGCCGGTCTACATTTTCCACATCTTCCTGATCTCGGTGATCAGCGCCCTGGTCAAGGTCAGCGGCCTGCTGCATCTCCTGCAGTCGAACCTGCCCCTTTCGAATGCGCTGCTGCCGCCGCTCATGACGATCCCGATCGTGGTGGCCACGGTGTGGCTCGGGAAGCTGATCCGGTCCGGCCCGCTCTGGTGGTTGCTCCAGGCGCCCCCGGCGCTGGTGGGACGCAAGCCGGCCAGGACGCCGGTAGCCGCCGAGGTGCCCGGCCCGGCGCAGGCGGGACCCGTCAGTTCGTGAAGGCCTTGAGCCAGGTCTTGAGTTCCTCGCCGAAGTCGACGCGCTCGGAGGCGATCGAGATGACCGCCTTGAGATAACTCAATTTGTCTCCGGTATCGTAGCGGCGGCCCCGGAAGATGACCCCGTGGACCCCGCCGCCGTCGGCGTCGGACGTGGCGAGGACCTGCAGGGCGTCGGTCAGCTGGATTTCCCCGCCGCGCCCGGGCGGTGTGTCCTCCAGGACATCGAACACGGCCGGGTGCAGCACGTAGCGGCCGATCACGGCCAGGTTCGACGGCGCTTCCTTCGGGGAGGGCTTCTCGACCAGGCTGTTGACCTGGAAGTACTCCTGCCCGGGCACCGGTGAGATGTCCGCGCACCCGTAGGCGCTGATCTGCGCCGGGTCCACCTCAATCAGGGCGATCACGGACCCGCCGGTCTGCTGTTGCACGTCCATCATCGCGGTGAGCAGTTCATCGCGTTCGTCGATTAGGTCATCGCCCAGCAGCACGGCGAACGGCTCATCGCCCACGTGCTGGCGGGCGCACAGGACCGCGTGCCCCAGCCCCTTCGGATCGCCTTGGCGGAGATAGTGGAGCGGTCCGAGGCTGGAGGCGTACCTGACCGCTTCGAGCCGGTCCAGGTCGCCCTTGTCCTCAAGCGTCCGCTCGAGGGTGGGCTCCCGGTCGAAGTGGTCCTCGAGGGCCCGTTTCTGGCGGCCGGTGATCATCAGCAAATCGCTCAGGCCGGCCCGCATCGCCTCTTCGACGACGTACTGGATGGCCGGCTGGTCCACCACCGGCAGCATTTCCTTGGGCATCGCCTTCGTGGCCGGCAGGAAGCGCGTCCCCAATCCGGCCGCGGGTATAACAGCTTTTCGAACCGGTTTCCCCAACGTCATATCCGCACTGTACAAGCGCGTTCTGAAAATGAGAATGGCTGCAATGAAAGACAAGTACCGCGGCAGCCCGGCCCGTCCGGGCCGCCCCGGGAGGGCGTTAGCCCTTGAAAACAGGGGTGCGCTTCTCCTGGAACGCCCGGAAGCCCTCGGCGTAGTCCTCGCTCTTGCAGAGCCGGGCCTGCTCGGCGTTCTCTTCTTCCATGGCTTCCCAGAGGCCCAGCCGCTGGTCGCGGAGGTGCGCCACCAGCTCCTTGCTGGCGTTGAACGCGCCGATTGCACCGGCGGCCACCCGGGCGACGATGCCGCGGGTGGTCTCCAACAGTTCGTCCGCCGGCATGGCACGGCTGAACATCCCCTGCGCCACCGCCTCGGAGCCGCTCATAAGCTCGGCGGTGTAGATCAGGTCCAGGGTGCGGTGCATGCCGAGCCGCTCGGTGAAGTACCAGTGCCCGCCGGAATCCAGGGTGGCGCCCAGCTTGGCGAAGGGGGACCCGAACTTGGCATTCTCGGCAACGTACACCACGTCCGTGGCGAGCAGCAGCCCGAGCCCCACGCCGAGGCAGGCTCCCTGCGCAGCGGCGAAGGTGGGGGCCGGGAAGGCACTCATCTTCTTCAGCAGCGGCTGGACCAGCCCGCCCAGGTAGGCCTGGGCGTCGTCGCTTTCCGGGGTAACACCGGCGATGTCCCTCCCCGCACAAAAGGCGCGGCCCTCGCCACGGAGCAGCAGCGCCCGGACCTCGCCGCGAGCGGCGGCCGCGGCGGCGTCGTCGTACGCCTGTGCCAGATCCTGCAGCGCCTGCTCATCGAGTGAGTTCAGCTTCTGCGGTGCGTCCAGGACGATCTCGGCGACGGCGTCGGCGATGGTCAGGGAAATCATGCGGCTCCTTGGCTGCGTGGGGCGGGCGTCGAAGAAACTTAGACGTCGAAGTCGACGGTGACTTCGGGGGTGGTGGGATGGGACTGGCAGGTGAGCACATAGCCCTTGTCCAGTTCATCCTGTTCCAGGGCGTAGTTCTCGTCCATCGTGACCGAGCCGGTGACCACCTTGGCGCGGCAGGTGCCGCAGACCCCGCCGGCGCAGGCGAACGGCACGTCGGGCCGGACCCGGAGGGCCGCGTTCAGGATCGATTCGCGGGCGTGCGTCGGGCTGGCCACCTCGCCCTGGAGGCCGTCGAGTTTGAAGGTGATCTTGTACGTGGCCTGGGACTCGTCCACGATCACCGGCCGGCCGGCGTTGCCCTCGGGACGGTCCGGCTTGCCGGTGGTGAACAGTTCGAAGCGGATGTGGTCCGGGTTGACGCCGCGCGCCGCCAGGGTGTCCCGGCACAGCTGGACCAGCTCGAACGGGCCGCACAGGAACCACTCGTCGACGTCGTCGGCGTGGATGGCGGTCCCCAGCAGGGCCTGCAGCTTCTCCGCGTCGATCCGGCCGCTGAGCAGCGGGGCGATGCGCTGTTCGCGGGAGAGCACATGGTGCAGGGCGAGCCGGGACGGGTACTTGTCCTTCAGGTCGGCAAGCTCCTCGAGGAACATCACGTCCATGGCAGCCTTGTTGGCGTAGATCAGGTCGAAACGGGTGTCCGGGTGTGCCGCGAGCAGGGTGCGGGCGATGGCGATCACCGGGGTGATGCCGGATCCGGCGGCGATCGCGACGAAGGAGCCGGCCTCCCCCGCCATCGCCTCGGCCATCTCCTCCGGGTGGTTCATCGAGTTCATCAGGTTCTGCTCTTTGCCGTCCCGGCCGTGCCTGGACACGAAGGCGCCCATCGGGCTCATCACGTCCAGGACATCGCCGGCCTTGAGCTCGGCGTTGGCCCAGGTGGAGAACACGCCGCCCAGGTCCTTTTTGATGGCGACGCGGATTTCGCTGCTGCCGTCGTCGAAGCTGCGCGGCTCGGCGCAGATGGAGTAGCTGCGCCGGACTTCCTTCGGTTCGCCGGACTCGTCCGGCAAGGTGGTGCGCAGCGCGACGTACTGGCCGGGAAGGTAGTCGAACTGGCCCGCCAGCTCAGCCGGCACACCGAAGGTGACCTCGATCGCGTCGTCGGTGAGGCGGCGGACCTCGTCCACCGCCAGCGGATGGAAGGACGCACGACGGCGGCCGGTGGCTGCAGCCGTTTCAGCGGCGGTCTGGCGGACAACAGTCATGGGGGCACCTGTTCCTTACAAAACTTTGAAGTAGTCGAACGGTTCCTTGCAGTCCTGGCAGACGTAGAGCGCCTTGCAGGAGGTGGAGCCGAAGCGGGTGAGTTCCTTGGTGTTCAGCGACGAACACTGCGGGCACTTGACGGCGAGGGACAGCCGGACAGGGCCGGCGTGCCGCAGTGCGTTGGAGTGTCCGGAGGGCGGCGCGATGCCGTACTCCTCCAGCTTGGCTTTGCCGGCCTCGCTCATCCAGTCGGTGGTCCACGCCGGGGACAGCACCAGCTCCACGTTGACGCTCGGGTAGCCTTCGCGGGTGAAGGCAGCCGTGAGGTCGTCGCGGATGGTGTCCATGGCGGGGCAGCCGGAGTAGGTGGGCGTGATGGTGATGTGGACCGTGGGGACCATCCCGCCGTCGCCGGCGGCTGGTTCCTTGGTCACCGCGACGTCGCGCAGGATTCCGAGGTCCTCGATCGTCAGGACCGGGATTTCCGGGTCGCAGACCGTGGCGGCGAGGTCCCAGGCCTTCTGCTCTGCAGTCTTCTGCTCCCCGTGAGCCGACGACGCGGCCGTGGGATGGCTGACATACATCTCCGGCATGGTTACCAGCTCGCTCCGGGGAATTCGCGCGCCAGCACTTGCATTTCGGCCAGCAGGTAGCCCAGGTGTTCGGAGTGGAGTCCGCGGCGTCCGCCGCCCGGGGCGGGCTGGACCTGCGGAACGTCGAGTTCCGCCTCGGCGAGCACTTCGCCGGTGAGCCGGTCGAAGTCGGCACGCAGGCTGGAGGGCTGCACGGCGGCGCCGGTCTCGCTGAGCCGGGCGGTGAGCTCGTCGTCGCGGAACAGCTCGTCGACGTAGGGCCAGACGACCTTGAAGCCGTGGATCATCTTCGCGCGGGACTCATCCGTGCCGAGCGCCAGGCGCTGCACCCACTGGGCGCTGTGGTCGCGGTGGTAGTCCACTTCCTTGACGGCCTTGGCGGCGATGCCGGCGAGGGTGGCGTCGGTGGATTCGACGAGCCGGCGGTACAGCTCGAACTGGTAGTAGCTCACCACGAACTGCCGGGCGATGGTGACCGCGAAGTCGCCATTGGGGATTTCGAAGATCTCGACGGAGCGGAATTCGTGCTCGCGGCGGAAGTAGGCGAGGTCGTCCTCGCTGCGGGCCGAGCCGTCCTCTCCGAGGGCGCCGCCGGCGTAGCTGAGGAAGGACCGGGCGTGGCCCAGCTGGTCCAGTGCGATGTTGCCCAGGGCGATGTCCTCTTCGAGCTCCGGGGCGCGGGAAATCCAGTGGCCCAGGCGCTGCGAGAGGACCAGTGCGTCGTCGCCCAGGCGCAGGGCGAACTCGGCAACGTCCTCGCTGGGCTTGGCGGTGCCGCGGCTGACGGCCAGGGCGATGTCCTCCGGGCGGAGGGCGTTGCCGGGGGTGATGCGGGTGGCGCTGGCGGTGGCCTCGCCAGTGCCGCTTGCTCCCGCGACGCCGACGTTGAGGTCGCCATGGCCGGTTGTTTCTGCTGCCGTTTCAGATGAGGTGCTCACAGGTGCTTCACACCCTCACTCTTGGTGTAGTAAGTCGCGTGCCGGTAGTCCTTGCCCTGCGGCGACTCGAAGAACGCGCCCTTGGCGTCCGGGTCGGACGAGGCGATCGCGTCCGCGGGGACTACCCAGATGGACACGCCTTCGTTGCGGCGGGTGTAGAGGTCGCGGGCGTTGCGCAGGGCCATGGCGGCATCCGGCGCGTGCAGGGAGCCGGCGTGGACGTGGGAAAGGCCGCGGCTGGAGCGGACAAAAACTTCCCAGATGGGCCAGACGTTGCCTGCGTGCGGTTCGGGGGTTGGGGCCACGATGACAGGGGTCTTCGGCCGAGCTTGCGAGGTTGGGGAGTCATTGGGGATCATGCTGCGGATTCCTTCTCTGCTTGCTTCCGGGCCTGCTTTTCCGCGTACGCGGCAGCGGCTTCGCGCACCCAGGCGCCGTTGTTGTGGGCTTCGCGACGCCGTTCCAGGCGCTGGGCGTTGCACGGTCCCCGGCCGGCCAGGACTTCGTGGAACTCATCCCAGTCCAGCGGCCCGTGCTCCCACTTGCGGGTTTCCTCGTTGAAGCGGATGTCCTTGTCCGGCAGGGTCAGGTCCAGGACTTTGACCTGCTCCATCATCATGCCGACGAAGCGGTTGCGGAGCTCGTCGTTGCTGAAGCGCTTGATGTTCCAGGCCATGGACTGCTTGGAGTTGGGCGAGTCGTCATCCGGCGGGCCGAACATCATCAGCGCCGGGGCGTACCAGCGGTTCACGGCGTCCTGCGCCATCTGCTTCTGCTCGGGCGTGCCGTGGGAAAGTTCGAGCAGGATCTCGAAGCCCTGGCGCTGGTGGAAGGATTCTTCCTTGCAGACGCGGACCATGGCGCGGCCGTAGGGGCCGAAGGAGGCGCGGCACAGCGGCACCTGGTTGGCGATAGCGGCGCCGTCGACCATCCAGCCGATGGCACCCATGTCCGCCCAGGTGCGGGCGGGGTAGTTGAAGATGGAGGAATACTTGGCCTTGCCGTCCATCAGGTCCTGCATCATCTGATCGCGCGGCTGGCCGAGGGTCTCGGCGGCGGAATACAGGTACAGGCCGTGACCGGCCTCGTCCTGAACCTTGGCCATCAGGATCGCCTTGCGCTTAAGGCTCGGGGCGCGGGAGATCCAGTTGGCTTCCGGCTGCATGCCGATGATCTCCGAGTGCGCGTGCTGCGAGATCTGGCGCAGCAGGGTTTTGCGGTAGGCCGGGGGCATCCAGTCGCGGGGCTCGATCCGCGAATCCTCCGCCATGACCTTGTCGAAATACGCCTGGCCCTCGGCATCACGGCGGGCCGCGTCCTCGGGGCTCATTTCGTGCCGTGCCGGCGATGGCCCGGCGGGCACTGACTGCAGGGTCTGCGATGCCATGGTTGCTCCTATGCGTTTCCGATAAATAATTACCGACCGTTCGTTCAGGATATGCGGAAGGCGGGAAGCGAGTCAAGGACCAGAGGACTCAAGGAAAACCCAAGGTCCGCCGGATAGCGTCTGCCTGACCGACTGCAGCGGGGTCTCCCGACGATCCTCGCCGGACGTTGCACGAAGTTCAGGGGACGCTCATGTCGACGCGTGCAGCATTTGATTTGATGGAAACACAAGGCCCCGGACGTCTGCCGGTGTCGACGCAGCTGGTGCCGGCGGCCCAAACCGGCGGGCGGAAGCTCCGGCGACGCACGCTTCTGGTCGCGGTCCTGACCGTCCTGCTGATGGGTTCCAGCGCGGTCGGGGCCTATCTGCACTCGTTGGCGCAGATCTACGACACCCAAACCATCAAGATCGTAAACGCCTTTCCCCCCGATGCCCTCCGCGTCGCTCCCCCGACCGTCCCCGTAGGCGCGGAACGGCCGATGAACATCCTGCTGATGGGAAGCGACAGCCGCGACACGTCCCAGGGCGGGGCGTCGGCCAAGGCGGCCGCCGGGGAGGCATCCAACCAGCGCTCAGACACACTCATGCTGCTGCACATCCCCTCGGACCGCAGCCACGTCTACAGCGTCTCGCTGATGCGCGATCTTTGGGTCGACATCCCGGACCACGGCAAGGCCAAGATCAACGCCGCCCTGGCCTTGGGCGGAGTCCCGTTGATGGTCCGGACGGTCGAGGGACTGCTCCAGCAGCGGATCGACCACGTGGTCAGCATCGACTTCGAAGGGTTCAAGGGCCTCACCGACGCCCTCGGCGGCGTCGAAGTCGACGTGAAGGTGCCCTTCACCGCCGACCGCAACCGAAAATACGCTTTCACCGAAGGCAAGAACATGCTCAACGGCGCCCAGGCCCTGGCCTTCGTCCGCGAGCGCTACGCCTTCGCCGACGGCGACTACCAGCGGGTGCGCAACCAGCAGACCTTCCTGCGGGCAGTCATCGCGAAAACGTTCAACGGCGGCACTCTCGGAAACCCGGTTACCCTGCACAACGTGCTCAGCGCCGTTTCCCCCTACCTCAGCGTTGCTCCCGGCCTGGATTCCGTCGAGGTGGCCCGCCTGGCGTTCAGCCTCCGCGGCGTCCGGGGCGGAGACGCGGTCTCCTTCACCCTTCCCACCGCCGGCATTGGCACCTCCGCAGACGGCCAGTCAATCGTGCTGCCGGATGTCGCTGCCATCGAGGAGATCAAGGCGGCGCTCACCGCCGACAAACTGGGCGAGTACACTGACGCCAAGAACTTCGGCCACGGCAACTAGAGGGACTATATGGCACAGGAACCGCCGGACCCGCAAGGTCCTGACGGGCGAGCCCTCCCGGCGGCTGACGGCTGGAACCGGCGTCGGAGGTTGGCCGCCGCGGCGGCCGCGGCCCTGCTGGTGATCGCCGTCGTCATCACGGCCGTGGTCCTGTCCCTGCCGAAGCCCGAGGCGGCAGCCCCGCCCACTGCCGCCCCTCCCACCACCGCTTCGCCGACGCCGACCCCCACCCCGACGCCGACGCCCACCCCCACGCCTGAACCGGCCCCGACGGACCTGAATATCCTGCTGATCGGCAGCGACAGCCGCGTCAACGCCCGCGGCGAGGCCTTGGCCGGCAACGGGTCCGACCAGCGCGGCGACGTCCTGGTCTTCCTCCACCTCCCGGCCGACCGGCAGAGCATCTACGGCATCTCGCTCATGCGCGATCTGTGGGTGGACATCCCCGGTTATGGCGGGGCGAAGGTCAACGCCGGGCTTGAGCGCGGAGGGATTCCGCTGCAGACACAGACCGTGGAGTCCCTGCTGGGCCAGCCGATCCAGCACACCGTGATGGTCGACTTCGAGGGCTTTGCCGCCCTGATCGACGTGCTGGGAGGAATCGACGTCGACGTGACGCGGCCCTTCACCGGCACCATTGAGACCCAGCACTACTTCGGGCCTGGCGTGAACAAGCTCAGCGGCGCCCTGGCCCTCGATTTCGTCCGCGAGCGCAAGGCGTTCTCCGATGGCGACTACCAGCGGGTCCGGAACCAGCAGACCTTCCTCAAGGCCGTGCTCGCCAAGGCGCTGGGGAGCGGCGTCCTGGTGGACCGCGGGACGGTTCACTCGTTCGTGACAGGCGTGCTGCCCCACGTTTCGGTGACTCCGGGGCTGACGCAGGAAACCCTGGAACGGCTGGCC
This sequence comes from Arthrobacter sp. SlRoot2-15, assembly GCF_059739345.1. NCBI lineage: Bacteria > Bacillati > Actinomycetota > Actinomycetes > Micrococcales > Micrococcaceae > Arthrobacter > Arthrobacter sp. SlRoot2-15. The sequence goes on along the minus strand of NZ_AP046058.1, from coordinate 2,462,118 downwards.
TTCAGCCTGCGCAGCGTCCCGGCAGGCAACGGGACGTTCTTCACGCTTCCGACGGCCGGCATCGGCACGAGCTCTGACGGCCAGTCAATTGTGCTGCAGAATCCCGGCGCCACCGCCGAGGTGGCCGCCGCGCTGGCCTCCGGCGGGCTCGCCAACTATGTGGCCTCCCACGGTTTCCAGAACGGGAACTAAGGGTGCGCCCCATCCGGTCCGGGGGGACCGGTCCAGGAGGTGCCGGGCGGTAGATTGGGTCCATGACGCAGACTTCCGTGCAGCCCTCCCCTCAGCCCCCCGTCGCCAAGAAGGTACCGGTGCCCCGCACGCACCACGGTGACGTCTTTGAGGACAACTACGAATGGCTGCGGGACAAGGAATCCGCCGAGGTCGTGGAACTGCTGAAGGCCGAAAACGCGTACCAGGAGGCGGTCACCGCCCACCAGGAACCGCTGCGCGAGGCCATCTTCCAAGAGATCAAGGGCCGCACCCAGGAGACGGACCTCTCCGTGCCGAACCGCAAGGACGGCTGGTGGTACTACACCCGCTCGGTTGAAGGCAAGGAATACGGCATCGCGTGCCGCGTCCGCGCCCAGGACAGCGGCGACCCGGTGGCGGACTGGACGCCGCCCGCCGTCGAGGTCGGCGTCGACATTGCCGGCGAGGAAGTCCTCCTGGACGGCAACCTCGAGGCCGAGGGCAAGCCCTTCTTCGCCGTCGGCGGGTCCGCCGTGACCATCGACGGGAACCTGTACGCCTACGCCGTGGACAACGCCGGCGACGAGCGGTTCACACTGCGCATCAAGGACCTCCGCACCGGCGAACTGCTGCCGGACATGATCGAGAACGTTTTCTACGGCCTCTCCTTCTCCCCCGACGGCACCCGGATCTTCTACACCGTGGTGGACGCGTCCTGGCGGCCCTACCAGGTCAAGGCCCACGTGCTGGGCACCCCCGTCACCGACGACGAGGTGATCTACCAGGAGGACGACGTCGCCATGTGGCTCGGCTTCGAGCTCTCCGCGGACCGGCGCCACCTGGTCCTGGGGATCGGCTGCTCCGAGTTCAGCGAGACCCGGTTGCTGCGGTTTGACGCCCCCGACGCCGGGCTGACCACCGTGATCTCACGCGACGAGCGCATCCTCTACGAGGCCGAGCCGTTCGTGCTGGCCGACGCCGCGGGAGCCGCGCAGGAAACCATCCTGATCACGCACAACAAGGACGCCATCAACTCGATGGTCTCGCTCGTGGACCCGGCAGAGCTCGCAAAGCCGCTCGCCGAGCAGCACTGGCGGACCGTCGTCGCGCACTCCGACCAGGTGCGCGTCAACGGTGCCGGCGTCACCGCCACCCACCTCGTGCTGTCCATCCGCAAGGACACGATCGAACGCGTGCAGGTCCTGCCGCTGGCCGGGCTCGGCACCGCGGACCAGGGCGCGCCGGTGGAACCGGCTTTCGACGAGGAGCTGTACACGGCCGGGGTGGCCGGTTCCGACTACGAGGCGCCCGTGATCCGGATGGGCTACACCTCCTACTTCACGCCGTCACGGGTGTACGACTTTGTGCTGCCCACGGCGGAGCAGCCCGCGGGCGAACTGCTGCTGCGCAAGGAGAGCCCGGTGCTGGGCGGCTACTCGGCCGCCGACTACGTGGCGACCCGGGAGTGGGCGGTGGCCGCGGACGGCACCCGTATCCCGCTCTCGGTGCTCCGGCACGCCTCGGTGCGCCAGGACGCGACGGCGGCGGGCCTGGTCTACGGCTACGGCTCCTACGAAATGAGCATGGACCCGGGCTTCGGCATTCCGCGGCTCTCGCTGCTGGACCGCGGCATCGTGTTTGTGATCGCGCACATCCGCGGCGGCGGCGAGCTCGGCCGGCACTGGTATGACGACGGCAAGAAGCTGCACAAGAAGAACACCTTCACGGACTTCATCGCGGCCACCGACTGGCTGGCCGGCTCCGGCTGGGTGGATCCGGCCCGGATCGCGGCCATGGGCGGTTCCGCCGGCGGCCTGTTGATGGGCGCCGTGGCCAACCTGGCGCCGGAAAAGTACGCGGCGATCGTGGCGGCCGTCCCGTTCGTGGACGCCCTGACCACCATCCTGGACCCGGAGCTGCCACTCTCGGCGCTGGAGTGGGAGGAATGGGGCAACCCGATCACGGACCCGGAGGTGTACGCGTACATGAAGTCCTACACGCCGTACGAGAACGTCCGGGCCGCGGCGTATCCGAAGATCGCGGCGGTCACCTCGTTCAACGACACCCGGGTGCTCTACGTGGAGCCCGCCAAATGGGTGCAGCGGCTGCGCGAGGTGAACACCGGCAGCGAGCCGATCGTGATGAAGATCGAAATGGAGGGCGGCCACGGCGGCGCGTCCGGCCGCTACGTGCAATGGAAGGAACGCGCCTGGGACTACGCGTTCGTCGCGGACTCCCTCGGCGCTACGGAGCTGCTGCCGGGCGCCGGGCTGAAGTAGACCGCTCGCCCGCCCCATAGGCCGTCGTCGGGAGCTGGCGGCTGCCGACTGCTGCCCGGCATCACTGGCCGGGGCGTAGGTGTGTGAACCGCTTAGGAACGAGGGTTTGCCAGAGATGGCCGCCACGGTACCCCCATGTCGGCCATTCTTGGCGAAGCGGTGATCCCCGTGGCGCCACCGTGGCCAGCCAACTCCTCCCGAACGCCAACGCTCCAGCCCAGTTACCGGCGCCGGCACTCGTCTGAGACCGACGGGGGCCCTGGCTTTCGGCGGGGTGCGGCCGTCCCGGGCGGGTGCGGATGGGAGTAACTGGGCGGGAGCGTCAGCCCGGCTGCCCGGACTGCCATTCGTCGGCGAGCATGGCGTAGACGACCTCGGTGGCCCACTGCCCTTTGTAGTGCCACTTGTCCACCTGGGTGGCCTCCAGCCGCATGCCGAGGCGTTCGCACAGTGCCGCGGAGGCCGTGTTGAGGGCGTCCAGCTTGGCGTCGATCCGGTGAAACCCCAGGTCCTCGAAGCCCAGCTTCAGCAGCGCCCGGGCGGCCTCGGACGCGATGCCCCTGCCGCGGGCCGCCGGGGCGAGGCTCCAGCCGATCTCGGCCTGCCCGCAGCCGGGCAGCCACTTGAGCACCACTTCCCCGAGCAGGCCGGGCGAGTCCGCGGCCTCAATAGCCAGGCAGATCCAATCGCCCTCCTTTTCGAAGACGAAGTTGGCGTACTTGCCCACAGACTCCATGGACTTGGTGTAGCTCTTCGCCTCCCCGGGGAGGAACCGGGCGGTCTCGGGCAGCGAGTGGTAGGCGTGGTAGGCGTCCAGGTCGGAGGCCTCGAAGCGGCGCAGCACCAGCCGGTCAGTGCGGAGGGGCAGGTTCAGTTCGGTCATGTCCCCCAGCCTAGGTCCCGTTCCCAACTGACTCGCAGCAGGGGCCGTTTTGAGCACTCAAAACGGCCCCTGCTGCTAGCTAGTTGGGTTCACCCGTGGAGAGGGCGACGACGGCGGCGGTCGCCTCCGCGATCGCGCGCTCCTCATCGGTTGGCACCACCAGCACGGGCAGGGCCGACTCCGGCGTCGAGATGACCCGGGGTTCCTTGGAGCGTTCCCGGTTCAGGCCGGCGTCGAGTTCCACGCCGAGCGCGCCGAGCCGTTCCGCGACCAGGCTGCGGAACTGGTGCGAGTTTTCGCCGATCCCCGCCGTGAACACCAGCGCCTTCGCTCCCCCGACGGCCACGTGGTAGCCGCCGATGTACTTCGAGAGCCGGTAGGAGGCCACGGCGAGCGCCATGGCGGAGCGGGCATCCCCGGCCTCGGCCGCCTCGACGACCGAGCGCATGTCGTTGTTGCCCGCGAGTCCCTTGAGCCCGGACTGGCGGTTCAGCATCGAATCGAGGTCCTCGGCGGACCAGCCGGCCCGGCCGAGGAAGACCAGGATCGAGGGGTCAAGGTCGCCCGAGCGGGTGCCCATCACGAGGCCTTCGAGCGGGGTGAAGCCCATCGAGGTGTCAATCGACTTGCCGCCGCGGATGGCGGTGACGGACGCGCCGTTGCCCAGGTGGGCGATCACGGCGTCGAACTCCTCCACCGGCACATCCAGCAGCGCCGCGGCCCGGCTCGCAACATACTCGTGCGAGGTGCCGTGGAAGCCGTAGCGGCGGATGCCGTGGTTGGTGTACAGCTCGTCCGGCACGGCGTAGCGCCAGGCGTGCTCGGGCAGGGTGCGGTGGAAGGCTGTGTCGAAGACGGCCACCTGCGGCAGCTCCGGCCACTTCTTGGCGATGGCGCGGATACCGAGCACGTTGGCCGGGTTGTGCAGCGGCGCCAGCGGGTTCAGCCGCTCGATGGCCCGGGTGATCTCATTGTTGACCAGCACGGGTTCGGAGAACCGTTCCCCGCCGTGCACCACGCGGTGGCCCACGGCGTCCAGCGGCCGGTCACCGAGAGCCTCGTGGATCGCCCCGTCCACCTGTTCCAGCGCCTCGGCGTGGTCGCGGGGGCCCTCGATCTCGCCGTCGCCCTCGCCGCCGTTGCCCATCCCGATCTTCTCGATGAGCCCCTCGGCGAGGACGCTGCCGGCCTCGACGTCGCGGACCTGGTACTTGAGCGAGGACGAGCCGGAGTTGATGACGAGCACGAGCAAGGGGGCCTCCTAGGCCTTGGAGTCGACGGGCTGCAGCGCGGGCTGCGCGGGCAAGGGCTGGACCGACTGGGCCTGGATCGCGGTGATGGCCACCGTGTTCAGGATGTCATCCACCGTGCAGCCGCGGGAGAGGTCGTTCACCGGTTTGCGCAGCCCCTGCAGCACGGGCCCGACGGCGACCGCCCCGGAGGACTGCTGGACCGCCTTATAGGTGTTGTTACCGGTGTTCAGGTCCGGGAAGATAAACACCGTCGCCTGGCCGGCAACCGTGGAGCCGGGCATCTTGGACTCGGCGATGGCGGCGTCGACGGCGGCGTCGTACTGGATGGGCCCCTCCACCGCGAGATCGGGGCGCCGCTGGCGCACCAGCTCGGTGGCCTGCCGGACGGCGTCCACCGCCTCCCCGGCCCCGGACCCGCCGGTCGAGTAGGACAGCATCGCCACCCTCGGCTCGACGCCGAACTGGGCGGCGGTCTCGGCGGAGGCCAGCGCGATGTCCGCGAGCTGCTCCACGTTCGGCTCCGGGTTCACGGCGCAGTCGCCGTAGACCAGCACCCGGTCAGGCATCAGCATCAGGAACACCGAAGAGACGATTTTGACGCCCTCGCGGGTCTTCACGAACTCCAGCGCCGGGCGGATGGTGTGCGCCGTGGTGTGCGCTGCGCCGGAGACCATGCCGTCCACCACCCCCAGCTGGACCATCATGGTGCCGAAGTAGCTCTCGTCCTCCATCACCTCGAGCGCCTTCGCCAGGTCCACGCCCTTGTGGGCCCGGAGCTCCGCGTATTTCTGTGCGAAGCCCTGGCGCAGCTCGGAGGTGGCCGGGTCCACGATGTTGATGCCGCCGAGATCGATCCCCTGCGTGGCCGCAAGCTCACGGACCTCGGACTCGCGGCCCAGCACGGTGAGCTCGCAGACGTCCCGGCGGTGCAGGATCTCCGCGGCCCGCAGGATCCGGACGTCGGTGCCCTCCGGCAGGACGATGTGGCGGCGCTGCGAACGGGCCCGTTCGATCAGGTCGTGCAGGAACCGCAGTGGCGTCATCCGCTCCGGCCGGGGCAGGTGCAGCCGCTCCAGCAGTTCGGCCTCGTCCACGCGCCGGGCCCACAGGCCCAGGGCGGAGGCCACCTTGCGGCGGTGGCCGGACCAAATCTCGCTGCGGACCTCGGAGACGCGTTTGGCAGTCACGTAGGTGTCGTCCGGGGCGGCAAAGATCGGGAACGGAGCCTGCGCCAGCAGCGAGTAAATGGTGGGATCCGGGGCCAGGCCGCCGGTCAGGATCAGCGCGGACGGCACCGGGAATTCCGGCGAGAACGAGGAGGCCAGGCAGGCCACCAGCACGTCCGCCCGGTCGCCGGGGACAATCACCAGCGCGCCGTCGTCTAGCACGTGCAGGAAGTTGGCCACGTTCATGGCCGCCACTTTCACCGAGTGCACATCGCGTTCCAGGTCCGGCAGGCCGGCCACCTGGCCGAGGCCCAGCGCGGAGGCCACCTCGCCCGTGGTGGGCCGGGCAATGTCCTCGAGTTCGGGGAAAACATAGACCGGGCGGCCGGAGGCGCCGGGCCGGACCGCCGCGGCGATGGCCTCCAGGTCCGCGGGGTCGGCGCGGTTGACCATAATCGCCAGCAGCGCGCAGCGCTCGGCGAGGAGTTCCTTGCGGGCCACCTCGACGGCGTCAGCGGTTTCGGCCACGGTGCGGCCCTTCGCCCCGACGACGGCGACCATTGGCGCCGCGAGGTTGTTGGCGAGCCGGGCATTGAGGTCGAATTCGACGGCGGCGTCCTGGCCGGTCAGGTCCGTGCCCTCGATGATCACCACGTCGCAGTGCCGGGACATTTCCGCGAAGATCTCGACGCAGCGCGAGTCGATCTCCTCGCGCTTTCCCTCCGCGAGCAGGCCGCGGACCTCGGCGAACGTGAGGCCGCTGCGGCAGCGGTCGTCGTCGAGGTCGAAGCGGGACTTCATCAGCGCGACCATGGGATCGGCGTCGGCGCGGCCGTGGACCACGGGCTTGAAGAAACCGATGCGGTCCGCGTGCCGGTGCAGCGTGTCCGCCAGGCCCAAGGCAACCAGCGACTTCCCGGATCCCGGCGTGGTCGCACTGACATAGATTCCTTTGGCCATGTGTCCCAGCATACTTACACCCCTTGACAGCAGGCACCCGGATGGGATTACCTAATGAACATTCGGTAAATAAAGCTGGAGGCAACGACGCATGGCTGGACTGACGATTTCCGGGCACACCCACCCCATCCTGAAAGACGACTACGCCTCCGAGTGGATGGGCATTGAGGTCCTGGCGCTCGACGACGGCCACGCCACCATCCGGATGCCGCTGCGCCAGGAAATGCTCAACGGCTTCGGCATGGCGCACGGCGGAATGATCTTCGCCTTCGGCGACACCGCGTTCGCCCTTGCCTGCAACCCGGCGGCCCCGGAGGCGTCCGACGCCGGCTCCATTACGGTTGCGTCCGGCGTGGACATCAACTTCATCAAACCGGCCTTCCGAGGGCAGATCCTGACCGCCGTCGCGAACCACCGCGCCAGCACCGGCCGCAGCGGCCTGTACGACGTCCAGATCTACGCCGCGGACCCCGCAACGACGCAGGCACCGGCCGGCGCCGCATCCCCAACCGTCCCGGGCGAACTTCCTTCCGACGCCGTCCCGGGCGAACTCATCGCCGAGTTCCGCGGCCGCAGCCGCACCATCTCCAAGAAATAGAAACGTAGGAACCCCAGATGACCACCCCCACCGCTGAATCTGCCCTCGCCGCCAGCGACGCCGTCCTGGACCGCGAAGAAACCATCTCCCGCGACGAGCTCGAGGCCTTGCAGCTCAGCCGGCTCCAGCACACCGTGGCCTATGCCTACGACCGCGTCCCCCTGTACAAGCGCAAGTTCGACGAGGCCGGCGTGCACCCCACCGACCTCCGTGAGCTCTCCGATCTGGGCAAGTTCCCCTTCACCACCAAGGAGGACCTGCGCCTGGAGTACCCGTTCGGCATGTTCGCCGTGCCGCAGCAGGAGGTGGCCCGGATCCACGCCAGCTCCGGCACCACCGGCCGCGCCACCGTGGTCGGTTACACCAAGAAGGACCTCGCGGACTGGGCCAAGCTCGTGGCCCGCTCGCTGCGCGCCTCCGGCGTCCGGCCCGGGATGAAGGTGCACAACGCCTACGGCTACGGCCTCTTCACCGGCGGCATGGGCGCCCACGCCGGCGCCGAGGCCCTCGGCTGCACCGTCATCCCGATTTCCGGCGGCCAGACCGAACGCCAGATCACGCTCATCCAGGACTTCAAGCCGGACGCGATCCTGGCCACCCCCACCTACCTGCTGACCATTGCGGACGCGATGATGAAGCAGGGCATTGACCCGGCCTCCACCTCGCTCAAGTACGCCGTCCTCGGCGCCGAGCCGTGGACCGAGGAAATGCGGCACGAGCTCGAAACCACCATGAACATCAAGGCCTGCGACATTTACGGGCTCTCCGAGGTCATGGGACCCGGCGTCGCCGGCGAGGCCGTGGAAACCCAGGACGGCAGCCACATCTGGGAGGACCACTTCCGCCCCGAAATCATCGACGCCTTTGACCCCTCGGTGGTCCTGGGCGACGGGGAGCCCGGCGAGCTGGTCTTCACCTCGCTCACCAAGGAAGCGCTGCCGATCATCCGCTACCGCACCAAGGACCTCACCCGCCTGCTGCCCGGCACGGCCCGCCCCGCACACCGCCGCATGGGCCGCATCACCGGCCGCAGCGACGACATGATCATCCTGCGCGGCGTGAACCTGTTCCCGTCGCAAATCGAGGAGATCGCCCTCCGGATCCCGGAGCTGAGCCCGCACTTCCAGCTCGAACTCACCCGTCCCGAGGGCCAGCGGATGGACCAGCTCACCGTCAGGATCGAACGCCGCGAGTCCGTCACCGCCGAGGTGGTCGCCTCGGCCGCGAAGGTCCTGCAGCAGCAGATCAAGATCCACGTCGGATCCTCCTGCACCGTCGACGTCGTCGAACCGGGCTCGCTGGAGCGTTCCAACGGCAAGCTGCGCCGGATCTACGACATGCGCCCCAAGGCCTGACCCGGCCCGTGCGCTCCGCCGCCGGAGAAGCCCGGCCGGGTGCGTCCGTCAGGGCCCACCCGGCCGGACTGACCGACCGTTCATGAGAAACTAGCGAGTATGCCCAGCACAGTAACCAGCACCAAGCGCGGCCGCCCCGGCTATGACCAGCAGTCGGTGCTGCTGATCGCCGTCGACGTCTTCAACCGCCACGGCTACGACGCCACCTCAATGGGCATTCTCGCCGAGAACCTGGGCATCTCCAAGTCCGCGATCTACCACCATGTGCCGTCCAAGGGAGACCTGCTGAAGCTCGCGCTGAACCACGCCCTGGGCGGCCTTGAGGCCATCCTGGACCGCCCCGAGGCGCAGACCGGCTCCGCTGACGCCCGGCTGGAGTTCGTGCTGCGGGAGACCATCTCGGTCCTGGTGGAGCGGCTGCCGTTCGTCACGCTGCTGCTCCGGCTGCGCGGCAACACCGAGATCGAACGGGACGCCCTCGAACGCCGCCGCACCTTCGACCACAAGGTGGCGGCCCTTATCTCCGCGGCCCGCGACGAGGGCTCGCTGCGCCAGGACATTGACCCCCGCACGGTCACCCGGCTGCTGTTCGGCACCATTAACTCGATCGTCGAATGGTATAAACCCGGCGGTTCCCTGTCGCCGCAGAAGCTGGCCGACGACGTCATCACCATGGCGTTCCACGGCCTGCACGTCCCGGATTAGCCTCCTCCGGCGCCTGCCGCAGGGGTCCGGGGGCACTTTGCGGGTTGCGGCAGGGATTCCGCCTTCGACCGCCGGCGTGTCCGTGTCAATGTGCCCCCGGACGAACCCGCCGCCAAAAGAGTCTGCGCGAGCCGCGGCGTCGCTGGACCCCGGAACCGGGTTCGGCAGGCACACCGACGACGGCGAGGAACTGGACGCCGTGACGGCGTCGGCCGTTGTTGCCCGGGCCGCGTTCCGGCGCGGGTCAGAGAGCCGACGGCGACGGCGGCGGTCCGGGGGCACTTTGAAAGCCTCGGCGCGCGTTTCGCCGGCTAAGACCGGCGTGTCCGTGTCAATGTGCCCCCGCCCGGCGACCCGACCAGCCCTCACACGCAAGGCGGCACCCCGGACTCCGGGGTGCCGTTTCCTCAGGCTGGACGCAGTGGAGCTGCCGCTCAGAGCTGGTAGTCGGCTGCCGTGGTGATGTTCTCGTGCACGCAAAGAATGTTGTGCTCGGTGTCCATAAACCAGGCGCACTTCTCGGAATCCGTAATGCAGATGTGGTTCTCTGTCTTGAGGTCGGGGAGATCATAGTCCTGGAACATGACGCCCTTGGCTTCCATCTCCTTGACGGTGCGCTCGATCTCGCTGACTTCGAAACTCAGAGTGGTGTGCTCTGAATGCTTTCCATCCCGGACTGGCATCAGCTGCAGCATCGGGCCGCCGGCCGAGCCAAACAGTTCACTTCCGTCGTCTGTCACTCCACGGTGAGGCAGGCCCAGGGTGTCCGCATAAAAGCGGTGGGCGCGCTCCACATCATCGACTGGCAGGACCGTTGTGGCTTTATCTAATACGAGGGTCATTTCGCCACCTCCTACGAACCAAATTTTACGCCGAAGGAGGGGCTAAAGAGCCCGCCCCTCCACGGTTGCTCTATCACGTATGGCTGCTATTCCGGCGTCTGGGCAGCCATACGTGATAGGGCAACGGGAGGGGCGGAAGGGCTATTTCTCGACGAGGGTCAGCACGTCGTAGGTGGCCACGATCTCGTCGTCCTGGTTGGTCAGGACGGCGTCCCAGGCCACCTCGCCGTACTCGTCGGTCTCACGCGGGGTGATCTTCTTGGCCGTCAGGGTGACCCGGATGGAGTCGCCGGCCGCCACGGGGGTGATGAAGCGCAGGTTCTCCAGGCCGTAGTTCGCCAGCACCGGGCCCGGTGCTGGTTCCACGAACAGCCCGGCGCCCCAAGCCAGCAGCAGGTAGCCGTGCGCGACGATGCCCGGGAAGAACGGGTTGGCCTCCGCCGCCTCCTGGTTGGTGTGGGCGTAGAAGGTGTCGCCGGTGGAGTTGGCGAACTTGGTGATTTCCTCCAGCGAGACCTCGCGGAGCTCCGAGCGGATGGCATCGCCAATGTGCAGCGTGGCCAGCGGTTTCCGGAAGGGGTGCTGGCCCTCGGTCTCGAGGGTGAAGTTGCGGTCCGCGCCGGTGTGCCAGACACCCGTGACGGCCGTCAGCATGTTCGGCGAGCCCTGGATCGCGGTGCGCTGCATGTGGTGCATGACCGAGCGGATGCCGCCGAGCTCCTCGCCGCCGCCGGCGCGGCCCGGGCCGCCGTGGACCAGGTGCGGGACCGGGGAGCCGTGGCCGGTGGAGCTGCGGGCGTCTTCGCGGTTGAGCATCAGCACGCGGCCGTGGTGCGCCGCGATCCCGGTGACCAGCTGCTGCGCCACCGCGGGATCGTTGGTGCAGACCGAGGCCACCAGCGAGCCGCCGCCGCGGGCGGCGAGGCGGACGGCGTCGGCCAGGTCCGTGTAGCCGATCACCGAGGAAACCGGGCCGAAGGCTTCGAGCGAGTGGACCTCCTCGGCCTCCGGATCGGCCCAGCTGAGCAGCACCGGGGACATAAACGCGCCGCCGTCGACGACGCCGACGCTGCCGTCCGCGCTGGTGACCTTCGGCGAATCGAGGGTGCCGTAGGCGAGTTCACCGCCGGCATCGAGCATCGACCGGACGGCGGCGCGCACGTCGGCGAGCTGTTCCAGGGAGGCGAGGGCGCCCATCGTGACCCCGTCGGCGCGGGGGTCGCCGAGCACAACGCGTTCGGAGATCCGCTCCCCCACGGCGGCGACGACGTCGGACACCAGCTCCTGCGGCACAATCGCGCGGCGGATCGAGGTGCACTTCTGGCCGGCCTTGGCGGTCATCTCGGTGACGAGGGACTTGATGAAGGCGTCGAATTCCGGCGTGCCCTTGACGGCGTCCGGGCCCAGGATGGCGGCGTTGAGGGAGTCGGTCTCGGAGGTGAACCGGACGCCGCCCTTGACCACGTTGGGGTGGGACTTCAGCGTGTTGGCGGTTGAGGCCGAGCCGGTGAAGGCGACGAGGTCGCGGTAGTCCAGGTGGTCCAGCAGGGTGCGGACGGAACCGGAGACGAGCTGCAGCGAGCCCTCGGGCAGGATGCCGGATTCGTCGATCGCCTTCACCACGGCCGCGGCGACGTAGCCGGTGGGAGTGGCGGGCTTGACGATCGTGGGCACGCCGGCGATGAAGGCCGGGGCGAGCTTTTCGAGCATGCCCCAGACCGGGAAGTTGAAGGCGTTGATCTGCACGGCGACGCCGGGGATCCGGGTGTAGATGTGTTCGCCGGCGAAGGAGCCGTCACGGGAGAGCACCTCCATGGGCCCGTCCACGACCACCTGGGCGTTGGGCAGCTCGCGCCGGCCCTTGGAGCCGAAGGTGAAGAGCACGCCGATGCCGCCGTCGATGTCGATCATCGAGTCGACCTTGGTGGCGCCGGTCTGCGCGGACAGTGCATAGAACTCGTCGCGGCGGCCGTTGAGGTACTGCGCGAGCTCCTTGAGCTTGAGGGCGCGCTGGTGGAAGGTCAGCTTGCCCAGTTCCGCCTGGCCGGTGGTGCGGCCGTAGTCCACGACGGCGGCGAGATCCAGGCCCTCGGTGCTCACCTTGGCCAGCAGTTCGCCGGTACTGGCGTCCAGGACCGAGGCCGCTCCGGCTGCGGAGGCGGCGTCGGGGGTCCACCACGAGTTCCGGATGAAGCTGGGGACGATCTCGACGGTGCCGACTGAGGGTTCCGGAGCTGTTGCAGTGGTGGTCATCGTTGACGGGTCCTTCCAACGCGGGGCAAGATCAACACGGCCAGTGCATTACTGACCGTCCGTTCGGTAATATGTCTACAGTACATGAAGGAGCCCTGCGGCACACTAGTAGTGGCAGGACCGACCGGCCCGAGGCGGGCCCAAGCCCCAAGGAGACGCTATGACCCCCGATTCCCCCGCCGGTGAGCCGTGGAAGATCACGCTCGGCGAACTCGACGAGAAGATGGGGGTCAAAATTGTGGAGCAGTCAGTGGAGCGGGTGGTCGCCACGATGCCGGTGGAGGGCAACCGGCAGTCCTTCGGCCTGCTGCACGGCGGCGCCTCGCTGGCCGTCGGCGAGGCTGTGGGTTCCTGGGCCGCGGTGATTCACGCCAGCACCCTGGGCAAGACCGCGGTGGGCGTGGACGTTTCGGCGACGCACCACAAGTCGGCCCGGGAGGGGACCATCACCATCACGGCCACGCCGCTTCACCTGGGCGGCACGGTGACCACCCACGAGGTGCTGATCACCAACGAGGCCGGCCAGCGGCTCTGCACGCTGCGGATCACCAACCTGCTGCTGGAGCGGAAGGCCTAGGACCGGCTGTTAGTGCCGGCCCTCACGGCCCGGCGGCGGCCGGCAATCATGAGCACGCTGGCCAGCAGGACTGAACCGCCCGCCAGGCCGGCAGCCGGCAGCAGCCACTCGGTGCCCGGCCCCGCCCCCTGTCCGGACCTTGCCGGCGGACCCGCCGGTGCAGCGGCCCGGGGCGGCGCAGCGGTCGACACCTCGGCCGGCGATTTGGCTTGAATCTCCGGAACGACGTCGGTCTGCCCTGGAAGGCCACCCTGCGCTGCGGCCCACACAGCACCGTCGGCCTCGTCGTCGGACAGCTCGAAGGGCTGCGCGGAGCCGACCGGATCAGTGGCCGCCGCGGCCGGCTGGTCGGCCGGGGCGGGCACGAAGCCGGGATCATGCTGGGCCGCCGACGCAGCAGCAGCGCCAGCCGGGTCCGGCACGGAGACGTCGACGGCAAGAGTGACCGCACCGGACCGGCTAAAGCCGTTGACCGTCTCTGCCGTGAAGGTCAGGCGGCCTGCGGTCGCAGGAGCGGGGAAGGACCAGTGTCCCGCCCCGTCTACCGGTACGTCCGACGGCGGCTGGCCGGGCACCGTGATGCGCACCGTCGAGCCCGCCGCGACGGCGGAGGCGGGGGCCGCCGGTACACGGCCGGTGATGGCCGCCCCGGTCGTCACCACCGGGTTGGCCGGATCCACGAGCTCCGGTTTGTTCAGGAAGAGTTGCAGTTGCACGTCCGGGACGAACTCCAGGGCGTCCTCGAGGGTGGCCGCGATGGCACGCAACTGGGTGGTGCCTTGCTTCTCCGCCGCGGTATGGGTTCCCACTGCAAAGTTGCCGCTGATCCAGGGGCCACCGGAATCACCGCCGTCCGACGTGACCGTGGTGGAATCGAAAGCCCTGACCGCACGAAGGTCGTTGGCGAAGTTTGGCGACAGGCTCTTCGGTCCCGGAATCAGCCAGATCCCGACCGAGTCGACGGTGCCGCACTTCCACCCGGTGGTCTGGCCGGACCGGCACACGGGCTGGCCCACCTTCGGGGCCATCGCTCCGATGATTTTGACGGCGGTGGGCCCCGGGTTTGCGGGGTCCGCGCTGTTATATGCCGGCCCGACGCCGCGCCACTTGGTCACAGCTGGCTGTACCCTGACGCCGGCTGCAAGGTCATTGATCACGGCGATGTCCGTCCCGATGTTGCTGGCGCTAGTACCGGTAGTCGCTGTATTGCCGGGGCCGCCGAACTGGCTGAACCCGAAGGTTCCGAGCGGCGCGAGGACAGCAGGCTTGGCCGTCGTCGCACCCCCGGCCTTCGAGGCGGTGGCCGGCTCGATGGCCGTGGCGTGGCTGGCGCCGTCGCCGGCGCAGTGGCCAGCGGTCAGGATGAGTGGCGCTCCGGTGGTGCGGTTGAAGGCTCCGAAGCCGGCAGAGCACGTGAAGTTGCTGTCCGTGACGTAGCCCTGTCCGCCGAAGAGGTCCGAGGTGACCTGGGCCTGGGTGGTGACCGGGGCACCCTTTTCCAGCTGGACATTCGTAAAGCGCGCCACGAAAGCTGCGGCTGTAATTTTGCCTGGCACGGGAGTCACGGACGTTGCGGGCGGCTGCGGGTCCAGAAAGTCCGGCAGCGCCGCCTCGGCTGTGTTGGTCCCCCCGGTCCGGATGACAAAGTGGCCGTCGGCGTAGGCCACGGCCTGCAGCCCGGCGGGCCCGACCTCGCGGACGTAGGCCTCGAACAGTTCGTCCACGCTCGAGGCCTCCGGCCGGACGGACGATTGCCCCGTCGCGGCGGCTGGGACGGGGACTTCAAGCACGAAATCCGCGGTCGGGCCCGCCGCGTTCAGCTCAGCGATCCGGGACTGCAGCTCCGCGCCGCTTCCCCGGACGACGATTTTGCCGCTCACAAGGCTCATGCCCACGTACCCTGGGAGCCCGCGCAGGGTTGTTGCGGCGTCGGCGGCGCGCTTGGCCAGCTGTCCCGCGGCGTTGAATTCCTCGAGCGTCAGGCCGAGATCCCTCCGGATGGCCTCCGCGAGCCCGGCGTCGCTGAGGGCGGGAGATGTGGGTGCGGAGCCTGGGGACGCAACCGGGGACGGTGTGGCAGAGCCGGTCTGCCCGGTCTCGGCAAATGCGGGGACGGCCAGAGACGAGCCAGCGAGCACAACGGCGGCTGCCGCCATTCGCACGGCCAGCGCGTATTTGGGAGTCTTCACCCGGTTACTTTAGCGCCCCAATTTAGCCAAAATGGCGGCCATTTGCCGGACTGTTACCCCATTGTGCCCTAGGAACTCTGCGGTCTTCACCTGCCGCACAAAGCGCAGGAGGCTTTCCCGGCGGCGGGCGACCAGCGGCGCGAGGATGTCCTCGGGCAGGTACCGCTCGTGCGGATGCGGGGTGGCGGCCACGCGGTGGTGTTCGTTGATGGACCGCAGGGCGCGTTCATAGGCCAGGGCAATGGCGTCCTCCCCGGCTCCGGCAAGGTCCTGAAGCATGGCCGCGATCATGCCGCTGCGGTCCCGGCCCGCCGAGCAGTGGATCACGACGCCGCCGCGGGCCGCTGCCACGGCCTGGAACACCGCCGTGAGCTTGCCCGGGAAGATCCTGGCGTTGTCCGGGTAGGACGCCGGGTCGTTCAGGTAGGGGACGCACAGGGCACGGAATTCACTGTTAGAGGGGTCCTCCGTGGGGACGTGCACGACGTCGAACGCCGCCAGGGCCTCCTCGCGTACCGGCGGGTCGGTGTCGCGGCGGCGGATCTCCTCCGGGTTGCGGAGATCGATCACCGTACGGATGCCGCCGTCGTAGGCCTGCTGCCAGCCGGTCTCGGTGAGCCATTCCCGGCGCCCCATCCGGTAAACGCTGCCGGCAACATGCCAGGCGTTGACCGCCCCGTCCCAGCCCACCGCGCCGGACGCAGCGGTTCCGGTGGCGGCCCGGGCGGGCGTGGCGGGGATCGTCATCCTGAAAGCTAAGCACACCCGCGGGCTCCGCTCCACGGGGGTGGGAGACCGCGAAAGGTGGCCAGCACGGGACCATTGGCACGGTGCCGCGTTCCGGGGCCCGCGTAGGGTGGCGGTGGACCCGGCAGCTGCCGGGCTCTTTTCAGCTCTCTGGGGGGACTGGGATCCCGTCAAGGGTGCTGGACCGTGTGCTTACTGAGGGGAACACCATGGGAACTCTGAAATTTCGACGCCGTCGTACGGCTTTGGCTGCCGGTCTCGCCGCCTTGGCAATGTCCGCCGGGTTGGCCGCCGCCCCCGCACAGGCCGTGGACAAGACAAAGTACATCGCCCTGGGCGACTCCTACGCCGCGGGTCAGGGCGCGGGGCCGTACGCAGACGCAACGTGTTACCGCAGCGTGAACGCCTACTCCCAACTGGCGGCCGATACCAAGGCCATCAAACTCGTCACCAACGCGGCCTGCAGCGGCAAAACGACCCAGGAAGTGGTGGCAACCCAGCTGGTACAGCTGAACAGGACCACGGAGCTGGTGACCATCACCGCCGGCGGCAACAACCTCGGTTTCGGAGCCATCGTCACCAGCTGCGGCAGCGCAATCTTCGATCCTTCCTTTGCCGCGGCGTGCGCCGCTGCCAGCGCTGCCGCGAGGGCCAAGATCGTCAGCGGCGAGCTGGCCGGGGAGGTGGCCGCGATGATCCAGAGTGTGAAGGCCGCCGCTCCCAACGCCAGGATTGTCCTCACCGGATACCCCTACCTCTTCGATCCGATCCCCGCAGGCCGGACCGATCCGGCGTCCCAGTTCATCTACCAGGCCACGGACCTGGCGGACGGCTTGAACGGATCCATCGCGCTGGCCGCGGCTGCCGCCGACCCCGCGGCGAGCCGGGTGAAGTACGTCGACGTCCGGACCGCTTTCGCCGGGCACGGCATCTACTCCGCAGACCCGTGGATCAACGGCGCCATTCCGGGCAGCCCCGACAGTTTCCACCCGAACTCGGAGGGCTACCAGGCGTACTACACGGCACTGAGCAGCGCCGGAGCCTATTCGGCACCCTAGCGCCGCTTCGCCAGCCTGAACTCGAGGGCACTCCGGACCATCGGCCACTCATGTTCCAGGATGGAAAACACCACGGTGTCGCGCAGCACGCCGTCGGCCGTCCGGATGTGGCTGCGCAGGACGCCGTCCTGTTTGGCGCCCAGCCGCGCGATCGCCTCGCGGGACTGATGGTTGAGCCAGTGGGTGCGGAATTCGACGGCCGGGCAGCCGAGGGTCTCAAACGCGTGCCGCAGCAGCAGTAGCTTGGAGTCCGGGTTGCTGCCGCTGCCGTGCGCGGAGGCGGCGTTCCAGGTGGATCCGATCTCCACCCGGGGCGTGGCGGCGTCGATATTCATATAGGTGGTCATCCCGATCACCCGGCCCGGGGCGCCGGTGGCCGGGTCGAGCAGCCGGGTGGTGAAGGGCAGCATCGAGCCGTTCCCCTGCAGCGCGAGGCGCCGGTCGATCTCGGCGGCCACGGCTTCCGGTGCAGGGACCGAGGTGTACCAGAGTTTCCAGAGGTCGCCGTCGCGGACGGCGTCCACCAGGCCGTCGTGGTGGTCCTGGCTCAGTGGCTCCAGCACCACGTACTGGCCGGTGAGGGTGAGGGGTTGAATGCGGTTCACGGAACCATCCTAAGTGCGGTGGCGCTCCTCCCGGCCGGCCCCGGCCCCCGCGATGGACAGGCCGCCGGCGCGCTGTCCAATCGCAGACTTCTGGGTAGGCTGGGCCCATGATCACAGTCACCGGCACGGTCCGCTCCACACTGGAGGCCGGCGAAGCCTTCGAGTACCTCTCGGCGTTCGAGCACACGCCCGAATGGGATCCCGGAACGCCGGTGGTCAGGAAGCTTACCGACGGACCCGTCGCGGTGGGCCACCGGTACGAGGCGGAGGCCGAGTTCCGCGGCAAGCGCCAGACGCTGATCTACGCAGTGGTGGAGCTCGCTGAAAGCCGGATCACGTTGCGCGGCGAGAATAAAGCCGTCATCTCGGTGGACACCATCGAGGTGGAGCCCTCGGGACCCGGCTCTGAAGTCAGGTACACCGCGGAATTCGAGCTCAAAGGCTGGCGCAGGCTCGCCGAACCGATCGTGCGGCCGGCGTTCCAGTCCCTGGCTGGACCCGCCATGGACGGCATGAAGAGGGCCCTCGACTCGCGGGCCGCGCAGTAGGCCCGGGCGCCTGACCGGCCCGGACGAATCCCCCAATGAATGTCCGCCCGGGTCCGGCTCAGGCGGTCCAGTCGAAGAAGCCTTTGCCGGTCTTGCGGCCGAGTTCGCCGCGGGCCACCTTGTCCCGGAGGATCTGCGGCGGGGCAAAGCGCTCACCCAGCGTGGAGGCCAGGTATTCGGCGATGCCCAGACGGACGTCCAGGCCGACGATGTCGGTGGTGCGCAGCGGGCCGGTGGGGTGCTTGTAGCCAAGGACCATGGCGTTGTCGATGTCCTCGGCCGAGGCGACGCCTTCCTCCACCATGCGCATCGCTTCGAGGGCGATCGCGACGCCCAGCCTCGAGGACGCGAATCCGGGGGCGTCGTTGACGACCACCGCGGTCTTGCCCAGCGCCTCCACCCAGCCGCGGGCAGCCTGGGCGAGGGTCTCGGACGTCTGTTCGCCCAGGACCACCTCGATCAGGGTGGACGCGGGGACCGGGTTGAAGAAGTGCAGGCCCAGGAAGTTCTGCGGGCGCTTCAGCTCGCGGGCCAGGCCGTTGACGGAGAGCGAGGAGGTGTTGGAGGCGAGGAACGCGTCCGGCGCGAGCCGTTCCTCTATCCCGCGCAGCGAGGCCACCTTGAGGTCCCATTCTTCGGGCACGGCCTCGATGACGAGCTGCCGGTCCTTGAAATCGTCATAGTCCACGGTCACGGAGAGCCGGGCGACCATTTCGTCGAGGTTGCCGTCCGTGGCGCCGCGTTCGATGCTTTTGGCCGCTGCGGATTCCACCCGCTCGCGGGCGGCCTCGGCGGACTGCTCGTCGCGTTCGACGACGAGGACGTTGGCGCCTTTGATCAGGAAGGCGTGGGCGATGCCCGCGCCCATCCGGCCGCCGCCGAGCACCCCGACGGTAGTGGGCAGGTTCGCGGGGCGTGCGGAGTTGCTCATGGCTGCTTCTTCCGGTCTGATTCCTTGGCTGACTTCTTAGCTTTTTTCTTATCCAAGAATGACTGCATGCGGTCGAACTTCGCCTGCGATTCGAAAAGGATCCCCTGCGCCAGCTGGTCGATCAGCGGGTGCGCTTCCGCCGGGGCATGGAACACCGACTTGGTGATCCGCACCGCGAGCGGGTCCTGCTGCGCGATCCGGTCCGCCAGCGCGTGCGCCGCGTCCATCAGCTGTTCGGGCTCGTGGATCTCGGTGATGAGTCCGACGGCGAGCGCGCGGTCGGCGCGGAACACCGCGCCGGCCAGCAGGATTTCCTTGGCCACGGGCTCCCCCACCAGCTCCTTGAGCCGCCAGCTGGCACCGGCGGCGGCCAGGATGCCGAGGCCGGTCTCGGGGTTGCCGATCCGGATCCCGGGCGTGCCGAGCCGGAAGTCGGCCGCGTAGGCCAATTCGGCGCCGCCGCCGAGGCAGAAGCCGTCGATGGCCGCGATGACCGGCATGGGCAGCTTGGCGATCCGGACGAAGATGGTCGAGTTGATACCCTGCAGCGCGTCGTCGCGGCGGCGTTCGCGCAGCTGGGCGATGTCCGCGCCGGAGGCGAACACACCCTCCGTGCCCGCGATCACCAGTACCTTGGGCGTCTGCTCCAGGTAGGCGCAGACCCGATGCAGCTCGTCGACCATCTGCTGGTCGATCGCGTTGCGGACCTCGGGGCGGTTGAGCAGCACCACCACCCGGTCTTCGCGTTCTTCGACCAGGAGCGTGGCGAAGCCGCCCGGCTCAAGCGCCGCGGCGGCCACTAGACGCGCTCCAACAGCATGGCGGTGCCCTGGCCGACGCCGATGCACATGGTGGCCAGGCCGATCTTGGCATCCTCGCGTTCCATCCGGCCCAGCAGGGTGATGGCAATCCGGGATCCGGACGAACCAAGCGGGTGCCCCAGACTGATGGCGCCGCCGTCGCGGTTCACGATCTCCGGGTCCAGGCCGAGCCGGCGGATGGAGGCCAGGGACTGCGTGGCGAAGGCCTCGTTGAGCTCGACGGCGCCGAGGTCGCCGACGTCGAGCCCGCTCCGGGCGAGGACCTTTTGCGTAGCGGGGACGGGGCCGATGCCCATGATCTCGGGTTCACACCCGGCGGAGGCGCCGTCAATGATGCGGGCCCGCGGCGTGAGGTCGAGCTTCTTGATCGCTGCTTCGGAAGCGACGATGATCGCGGAGGCGCCGTCGTTCAGGGTGGAGGAGTTGCCGGCGGTGACCACGGAGCCGCCCGCAACGACGGGCCGGAGCCCGGCGAGCACGTCCAGGGTGGTCCCGGCGCGGGGGCCCTCATCGGTGTCCACGACCGTCTCGCCCTTGCGGGTCTTGACGGTCACGGGGACGATTTCGTCGGTGAAGCGGCCGGCAGCAATCGCGGCGAGCGAGCGCTCGTGCGAGCGGACGGCGAACGCGTCGGCGTCCTCGCGGGAAATGCCGTCCACGCGGGCGACCTCCTCGGCGGTTTCCGGCATGGAGTAGGTCATTTTGCCGTCCCGGGAGAGCTCGCCCTTCTGGAACAGCGGGTTGGCGAAGCGCCAGCCGATGGAGGTGTCGAAGATCTGGCCGGGCTTGGCGAAGGCAGTCTGCGGCTTCTCCTGCACCCAGGGGGCGCGGCTCATGGATTCGACGCCGCCGGCAATCACGATGTCCGCGGCGCCGGATTTGATCATCTGGCTGGCCATGATGATGGCGCTCAGGCCCGAGGCGCAGAGCCGGTTGACGGTGATGCCGGGGATGTGCAGCGGAAGGCCGGCCAGGAGGGTGGCCATCCGGGCGACGTTGCGGTTCTCCTCACCGGCGCCGTTGGCGTTGCCGAGGATGACCTCGTCGATGGCGTCGGGGTCGACTCCGGCACGGGCCACGGCTTCACGGACCACCAGCGCCGCCAGGTCGTCCGGACGGACAGCGGAGAGCGCCCCGCCGTACCGCCCCACGGGAGTGCGGGCACCGCCAACAAGAAAAGCCTCGACCATGAGAACATCCTTCACCAAGGGAGCAGGGCCGGCAGCAGGGGAAATTACCGACCGTTCGTTCTATAAAGATTACACGGCAGGGCAAGGGGGTCAACCGGGCGTCCCCGGATGACGCGGCGGCTCAGGCGACGGTGATGCCGAGCTGTCCGGCCAGCAACGGCGCCAGCAGGGTCAGCTGGTACTCGTCGACGACCAGCCCTGTGAGCGAGTCGAGGCCGCTCAACGACCGGAAATCGGTGCCGCGCAGGTCGAAGTCCTTGAGCCGGGCACCGCTGAAGTCCAGGCTGCCGACGGTGCAGTTCTTCAACGCCACCCGGGTGGCCGTGCACGAGCCCAGGTCCAGCTCGTTGATGATGCAGTCGCTGATCTGCACGTCCACGAGCTTGGAGCCGCGGAGATTGACGTAGTCCAGCTTCCCGCCGTCGATCCGCACGGACTGCCAGCCGCTTTCATAGAGTTCCGCCGAACCCCAGCGGGGGTTGCGGATCTCGACGTCGCGCAGGCTCGAGCGCGCGGCGGTGAACACCGGCGCGTACACCTCGGCGAGGACGCAGTCGCGGAAGCCGGCGCCGCGCAGCTGCGTCTCGTTGAAGGAGGCGCCGTCGAACTCGCACTCGGCGAAGTCCGTGCCGCTGAGCTCCAGCCCGTCTGCGGCCGCCCGGCTGTACCGGACGCCGTCGTAGCGTTCGCCGCGCCGGAAGTCCGGGGCCGGATCCTCCACAAGGTCCGCCAGTCGCACCGGCGTGAGGCGCGGGGCAATGATTTTGGGCTTCATGGTTCGAGCCTATCCGGGTCCGCCAGCGACCCTTCAGCCGGGGCAGGATCGAATGATCCGAGAAAGGACTTGAATTAGTAAGCATGCTTTGTGTTATGGTGAAAATGCGTTGAATTTCAACCGGAAACGAAAGGTGAAACACACCATGGGTATCGGAGACAAGATTCAGAACGAAGCGGAGCACCTCGGCGGCAAGGCCAAGGAAGCTACTGGCGACGCCACCGGCAATGACCGCCTGAAGGCCGAAGGCCAGAAGGACCAGGTCGTCGCCGACGCCAAGAAGGTCGGCGAGAACGTCAAGGACGCGGTCAAGCGCGACTAGTCCTTAACCTCGACGGCGTCGGGCATTCCTTTGGGGGATGCCCGGCGCCGTTTTGTGTGTCCGGATGCAAGACTGTCCCCAGGCAACATCCGTCTGCAGACAGAGGAGTGCACATGGCCAGGAATCCCGCCGGCCGGCCCGGGGCGCCGGAGACTGTTCGGCACAACCTGGACCTCAGCGCGGCCAGCAGCACCGCCGGCGGCTCACCGCGGCTTTACGGCTACGTGGCCGAGCCCGAGGGGGCCGGGCCTTTCCCCGGCGTGCTGATGGTCCATGAAGCCTTCGGGCTCGACGACATCACGGTCCGGCACGCCGAGCGGCTGGCCGCCTCCGGGTATCTGGTCCTGGCAGTGGACTTGTACAGCGACGGCGGCGCGCGCCGCTGCCTCGTGGCGACCATGCGGTCCCTGGCGGCCGGGCAGGGGCGGGCGTTTACGGACCTGGCGGCGGCCCGGCAGTGGCTGCTGGATTCCGGCCGCACGACGGGGAAGATCGGCGTGATCGGCTTCTGCATGGGCGGCAGTTTTGCCCTGCTGATGGCCAACGACGGCTTCGACGCCGCGGCCGTGAACTACGGCAGGCTGCCCAGGGACCCGGAAACGGCACTCGCCGGCGCCTGCCCCATCGTGGCCAATTTCGGAGCCAGGGACCGGACGCTGCCCGGGGCGGCGGCACAACTCGAGTCGGTCCTCGAACAGCTGGGCATCGAGCACGACGTCAAGGAGTTCGAGACGGCCGGGCACGCCTTCCTCAACGACGCCGAGGCCGGGCCGAGGCCGCTGCGCCCGCTGTTCCGGGTGCTCGGCATCGGCCCGGATCCGCAGTCCGCCCCGGAGGCCTGGCGTCGGATCGAGGATCACTTCGCCCAGTACCTGAAGAATCCCGGATCGATTGCTCCGTAACCGCCCTTTTGGAGTCCCAGAACGGCGGTTACGGAGCAATCGATGGGGCGGGGACTAGCTGAAGAGCTCGCTCTTGGGCTCGTTGTGCTTGACCTTCTGCCAGCCGAGCCAGAGCACCACCGCGAAGAACGGGATGGTCGCAAGCGTCCACAGGCCCAACTGGAAAACTTCGCCGCTCTTGCTGGTCATGGTGTCGAAACCGATCAGCACGGTGATCGCCAGCAGCGCCACAAGCCCGGCCCAGCTGGTCCACGGGGAGCCCGGCATGGGCAGGGACGAGGCGTTGCCCTTGGTCTTCCGTAGCGCGATCTGGCTGGCGAAGATCGAACCCCAGGTGAAGATCACGCCGATCGAGGCGGTGTTCAGCGCGAGGTCGAAGGCGTGCGAGCCGCCCAGCCAGATGTTGAGCAGGATGCCGACGAGGTACACCGCGCCGATCGCCAGGATGGCGGCGTAGGGCACGTGGCTCCTGGACATCCGGGTCAGCCACTGCGGGGCGTGCCCGTTGTTGGCCATGGTGCGGAAGATCCGGCCGATCGAGTACAGGCCCGAGTTGCAGGAGGACAGTGCCGCAGTGATCACGATCATGTTCATCACGTCGCCCATCCACGGCAGGCCCATCTGGCCGAACACGGTGACGAACGGCGAGGTGCCGGCCTTGTACTGGTCCGAGGGCAGCAGCATGGCCAGGAGGGTCACGGAACCGACGTAGAACACCACGATGCGGATTACGACGGCGCGGATCGCCTTCGGGACCTCCTTGGCCGGGTCCTCCATCTCGCCGGCGGTGATGCCCACCAGTTCGATGGCGTTGTAGGCGAAGATCACGGCGTTGAGCACCAGGATCATCACCAGCGCGCCCTTGGGGAACATGCCGCCGTCGGCTGCGAAGAGGTTGTTCACCGAGGCGTGGCCCTCGCCGACCTTGGCGTTGGTGACCACCATAAAAGTGCCCACGGCCAGGAAGATCAGGATCGCCGCGACCTTGAGCACGGAGGCCCAGAACTCGAATTCACCGAACGCCTTGACGCTCAGGAGGTTCACACCGACCAGGAGCAGCAGTGCCGCGATCGCGGTCAGTTCCACCGGCACGTTGGGGAAGAAGAACTGGAAGTACAGCCCGATCGCGATCAGCTCCGCGATCCCGGTCATGGCCCAGTTGATGAAGTACATCCAGCCGGAGAGGTACGCGCCCTTCTTGCCGAACATCTCGCCGGCGTAGCTGACGAACGAGCCGGAGGTCTGGCGGTACATGATGAGCTCGCCCAGGGCACGCATCAGCAGGTACGCGATGACGCCGGCAATCGCGTAGGAGAAGATCAGCGCGGGCCCGGTGGAGGCCAAGCGTCCGCCGGCTCCCATAAAGAGTCCGACGCCGATGGCGCCGCCCATGGCGATCATGGTGACCTGGCGGCCGCTCAGGGACTTCTTGTAGCCCTCGGCGCTGAGGGTCGAGTCGACGACGGCGGGTGACGCCGTCGTGCTCTGGGGTTCTGTGGAAGTACTTTGTGGCACAACTGTTCCTTGGGGTCGGGGTCTCGCCGGGACGGGCAGGCAGGCCGGGGCGCGCCACATCAGGGGGTAAGCCCGGGATGTGGGGTCAGCGGTGGTGCCGGAGCCCGCAATGGCTCGCAGCGTCGCGCGGCTCATCCATAGTACTAGCTTTCGGTGCCGGACCGTGACGCGGGCAACATCGCGGGCCCCTCCGGGGAGCTAGGCTGATGCCATGGGCACCGCTCTCCGTCAACTACCCGCACCACGTCCGGAGCTGTACGTTTTTTCCCGGCTGGACTACGCGACGGCGGCGATCTACACGGCGGTGAGCGCCTTCTTCGCCACCGCGTCCGGGCTGCTGGCCCCGCTGCTGTTGCAGCTCTCCCCCAACCCGGCCGTGGCGTCCTACGCCGTCAATCTGGTCTTCTACGGGGTCATCGGCCTGCTCGCCCTGGCCGCGGCGCGCCACGTGGCGCGCCGGGACCTGCGGGTCCTGGCCACGCGGCCTTGGTTCACGCTGCTGATGGTGCCGCTGTCCGTCATCGCCGCGATGATCCTGACCGCCGTGCTGGTGGCCCTGACCGGGCCGCCGCAGACCTCAGTGAACCAGGCCGGACTGCAGGCCCTGATGCAGCAGGTCCCGGCCTGGCTGATGGTGCCGCTGCTGGTGGTGGTGGGCCCCTTCGTGGAGGAGTACATCTTCCGGCACCTGCTGATCGGCAAACTGAGCGGGAAGCTGAACATCTGGCTCTGCTGCGGGCTCTCCGTCGCCTTGTTCGCGGCCGTGCACATCGTGGGCCAGGAGGCGCTGTCGCTGCCCGTCCTGATGCCGTACCTCGCGATGGGCGCCATCCTGGTGCTGGTCTACGTCTGGACCGGCAAAAACGTGATGTTCTCCTACTTCGTCCACGCGGCGAAAAACCTGCTGGCCGTCATCTTCATCTACGCCATTCCGCCGGAAGTCCTCGAGCAACTGCAGTAAGCCCGGACGGACTTGCGCCGAACCGCCGGCGCCGCAGCCCTAGCGCCGGGGCCGCCGGCGTCGTAGGTTCTTCCCATGGCATTGAACATCCAGATCGCTGTCGACTGCGCTGATCCCCACGGCCTCGCCGAATGGTGGGCCGAAACCCTCGACTGGGCCGTGGAGCCGCAGGACGAGGACTTCATCCGCTCCATGATCGAGCAGGGCTTCGCCACGGAGTCCGAGACCAAGCTCCACCACGGCAAACTGGTCTGGCGCACCGGCGCCGCCATCCGGCCACCCGAGGACCTGGACGCCAAGCCGGCCACCCGGAGGATCCTGTTCCAGACCGCACCGGAGGCCAAGACCGTGAAAAACCGGGTGCACTGGGACGTGAACCTGGCCGGCGCGGACAAGGACCAGGTGCGCGCCGCCCTCGAGGCCCGCGGCGCCACGTACCTCTGGACCGCCAACGAGGGACCGCATTCCTGGCACACCATGGCGGACCCGGAAGGCAACGAGTTCTGCATCAGCTGAGCCGATTACTAGACTCGGTCTGTGAGCAACGAAATCCCCGCCAAGGTATCCGACGTCTTTGACCCCACCCGCTGGCGCACCGTATCCGGCTTCGACGACTTCCAAGACATGACCTACCACCGGCAGGTGGAGCGCTCCGCGGACGGCACCGTGGTCCGCGACTTGCCCACGGTCCGGATCGCCTTCAACCGGCCCGAGGTCCGCAACGCCTTCCGCCCCGGCACCGTGGACGAGCTCTACCGGGCCATGGACCACGCCCGGATGAGCCCGGACGTGGCCACCGTGCTGCTCACCGGAAACGGCCCCTCCGCCAAGGACGGCGGCCACTCGTTCTGCTCCGGCGGCGACCAGCGGATCCGGGGCCGCGACGGGTACCGCTATGCCGATGGCGAGACGAAGGAAAGCATCGACCCGGCACGCGCCGGCCGGCTGCACATCCTCGAGGTGCAGCGGCTGATGCGGACCATGCCCAAGGTGGTCATCGCCGTCGTCAACGGCTGGGCCGCCGGCGGCGGGCACTCCCTGCACGTCGTCTCGGACCTGACCATCGCCTCCCGCCAGTACGGCAAGTTCAAGCAGACCGACGCCACCGTCGGCAGTTTTGACGCCGGCTACGGCTCGGCGCTGCTGGCCCGCCAGATCGGCCAGAAAGCTGCCCGCGAAATCTTCTTCCTGGCCCGCGAATATTCCGCCGAGGACATGGTGAGGATGGGCGCGGTGAACGAGGCCGTGGACCACGAGCGGCTCGAGGACGTGGCGCTGGAATACGCTGCCGACATCGCCCGGCAATCCCCGCAGGCCATCCGGATGCTCAAGTTCGCCTTCAACCTCGCCGACGACGGCCTGGCCGGCCAGCAGGTATTCGCCGGCGAGGCAACGCGGCTGGCGTACATGACGGACGAGGCGGTGGAGGGCAAGGAGGCCTTCCTGGAGAAGCGCGATCCGGACTGGTCCCAGTTCCCGTACTACTTCTGAGGCGCCGCACGTGACTGCCGTCAACATCGAGCCCGCCCTCGCGGCCCTCGCAGCCGCCCTTCACGGGGAGGGGCCCGCCGTCGAACTCTCCGCCGGTCCGGACGGATCCCCCGTCGTCAGCCTGGTGGAGACCCCCGGCTTTGAGGATGCCGCGGTGGTGGTGCGGACCTCCGGCTCCACCGGGACGCCCAAGGCCACGGTGCTCACGGTGGATGCCCTCGCGGCTTCCTCCATGGCGACGGCGATCGCCCTGAAGGGCGAGGGCCAGTGGCTGCTCGCCTTGCCGGTGCAGTACGTGGCCGGCGTGCAGGTGCTGGTCAGGTCACTGTTCGCCGGCACCCGGCCCTGGGCGATGGACCTCTCCGGCGGCTTCACCCCGGAGGCCTTCACCGCCGCAGCCCGGGAGCTCACGGACAAACTCCGCTACACCTCGCTGGTGCCCACCCAGCTGCAGCGGCTGCTCGAGTCCCCCTCCGCGCAGACCCTGGCCGCGCTCCGCCGCTTCAACGCGGTCCTGCTCGGCGGCGCCCCCGCCTCGGCAGAGCTGCTCGCCGCGGCCCGCAACGCCGGCGTCAGGGTGGTGACCACCTACGGCTCCGCCGAGACCTGCGGTGGCTGTGTCTACGACGGCGTGCCGTTGGACGGCGTCGAGGTCAAGCTGGGCGAGGACGGGCGCATCCTGCTGGGCGGCGCCACCATCGCCGCCGGGTACCTGGGCGCCCCGGAACTCAGCGCGGACGCGTTTGTCGAGAACGACGGGGTCCGCTGGTACCGCACCAGCGACCTCGGAGAGCTCGCTGCGGACGGCACGCTGACCGTGCTGGGCCGGGCGGACGACGTCGTGATCACCGGCGGCGTCAAGGTGTCCGCCGCGAACGTGCAGGCGGAGCTGGAGCGGCTCGACGGCGTGCGGGCGGCATTCGTGGCCGGGGTTCCGTCCGCCGAATGGGGCCAGGCGCTGGCGGCCTACGTGGTGCTGGCCGATCCTTCCCCCGGGGCGTCCGATGACTTCAGGGCGCGGTTCGCAGCCGGCGGAACGGGCGCTTTGACGGGCGCCCGGGTCCCAAAAACCGTGCTGACCGCGGCGGAACTGTTGATGCTTCCGAACGGAAAACCGGACCGGCTGGGCATGACGGTTCGGCTGGAAGCCCTGCATCAGGGAAAATAGAAAAGCTTCAACCAAGTCTGTCCAACCAGATCGTCACCAAAACCAACGAGGTACTGAACGTGGCCACAGCCGCACAATGGATCCAGGGCGCCCGGCTGCGCACCCTGCCGGCCGCGATCGCGCCGGTCCTGATCGGTTCCGCAGCCGCCTATGAGCTGGATGGGTTCCGTCCGGTCAACGCAGTGCTGGCCGCCATGGTGGCGCTTCTGCTCCAGGTCGGCGTGAACTACGCCAATGACTATTCCGACGGCATCCGCGGCACCGACGAGGACCGGGTGGGCCCGCTCCGCCTGGTCGGTTCCGGGGCGGCGGTGCCGGCGCACGTCAAGCGGGCTGCGTTCGCGGCGTTCGGACTGGCCATGCTGTTCGGCCTGGCCCTGGTCATCATTACGCAGGCGTGGTGGCTGATCCTCGTGGGCGTGGGCTGCGTCCTGGCCGCGTGGGGCTACACCGGGGGCAAGAACCCCTACGGCTACCTCGGCCTGGGCGACGTGTTCGTCTTTGTGTTCTTCGGGCTGGTGGCCACGCTGGGCACCACCTATACCCAGGCCGGCCGGATCAGCCTGGCGGCCGTCATCGGTGCGATCGGTACGGGACTGATCGCCTGCGCCCTGCTGATGGCCAACAACGTCCGAGACATTCCCACCGACCGCGTCGCGGGGAAGAAGACGCTGGCCGTCCGGCTGGGCGACAAACACGCCCGGGAAAGTTACGTACTGATGCTGGCAGTCGCGATTCTGTTGGTGATTGTGCTCGCGCCCCGGCAGCCGTGGATGCTTGTTGTGCTGCTGCTCATCCCGACCATCCTGATGCCGTCCTGGCTGATGATCGCGGGGCGCCGCCGCAAGAGCCTCATCCCCGTGCTGAAGCAGACCGGCCTCATCAACCTTGGCTACGCCGTGCTGTTCTCACTCGGCCTGGTGCTGAGCCACGGGTTCTAGGGCGTTTGCCGGCAATCGCCGGCAGCCGGGAGTTCTGGGGCGCCGAGTTTAGGGGCGCCGGCCTGGCCCAGGCCAGCATGTTTCGGCCCCCTGGTCCGGCAGGTGCCCCGGCGCGCATTCCGGCGGCGGTGGGAGCCGCGGCGCGCATGCCGGCAGCGGCCCGCCGCGCATTCGGCGGCGGTGGGAGCTAGGAGTCCTTGGGCCGGCTGTCCGTGCGCACGGTGACGTCCGGGTGCTCGTCCACCAGGCGGTCTTCCGCGGCGGCGTCCTCGGCCTCCCCCGCGCTGCGCAGCGGCTTGGCCTGGCCGGAGAAGCGGTGGCGAATGGAAGCTGTGGCCGCGTCACGCTGCTTCTGGAAGAACAGGAAGCTGATGGCAAAGGCCATCATTCCGGCGCAGAGCGCTGCCAGCAGCCAGCCCAGCTGCAGGTAGACGAACAGTGCGAACAACGGCACAAACAGCGCCAGACGGATCAGGGAGTATTTCAGGAAAGCCACCCTCCCAGTTTAGCCGTCCCCGCCCGGCCCCCGGTTCCCCGGTCCTAAGCCGGAAGCTCGCATGGAGGCTAAACTGAAGCTATGCTCCGTGTCGTGGTACCCATCGTCTTGCTGGTCGTGTTTGTCTACGGGCTGATCGACCTGATCCGGACCGACGCACGCCTGGCCAGGGGCATTTCGAAGCCTGCCTGGATCGTGGTGCAGATCGTCCTGCCGGTCCTCGGCGCCGCGCTCTGGTTCCTCATCGGCCGGCCCCGCGGCAGTGCCGCCGCACCTGCCAGTTACCGCCACCCGACCGCTCCGGATGACGATCCCGACTTCCTCCGCAACCTGGAGCTGCGCCGCCGCAACCAGGCGGAGGCCGACCGGCTCAAGAAGCTCAAGGATGAGCTGGACGCCAAGGAACGTGAGCTTGGCGACGACCCCGGCCGTTCCCGCGACCCGGAATCCGGCGAAGCCAGCGGCGACACCACGCAGGGCACCGACGAGGTCAAGTAGCCCACCGCGACCCTCCGCCGATTCCGCCACGGATTCGGCCCACTGCCCCGCCGAGGCGGCCCGACGTCCGACGTAGCCCTCTGCGAGGCACCCGCTCCATTCGCCACACACGGCCCGTATCCCAACCCTCGCAACGGCCAATCACCACACACGGCCGGAATTCCACCCCGCATAGCGGCCATCTCCGGCAAACCGACGCCCCAGTCCGCGCCGAACGGTTCCCTGGACCACCAACGCCCTCCCACGACCGCAGCTCTCGTCCCCTAGGGCCATGTGCCCACCACCACGAGCAAGCAGCCGCCTCCATTCGCCACACACGGCCGCTATCCCAACCCTCGCAGCGGCCATTCGCCACACACGGCCGGAATTGCACCCCGCATAGCGGCCATCTCCGGCAAACCGACGCCACACACAGGCGCGGCACGAACTTCCGTCCAGGGGTGCACTACTCCCCAACACCCAGCCCGCTCTGTGGATAACGTCCTTGCCTCCTCCCGGCGGGCGCAGAATTCGATCATGCGCCAACCAAGTGAGCTACCCGCACAGCTTCGAGACAAGCCATTCACCATGGCAGACGCCCGCGCGGCGGGGTTAAGCCGACGTCGAACCCGGGCCCGGGACCTCGCCACGCCCTGTTACGGAGTGCGCACCGCCGCCGCCAACTCGGACGCACTCCTCGAACGGGTTCGTGCCCTGGTTGCCGTAACTGCCGCGGTGGTGAGCCATTTATCCGCAGCCGTACTGTGGGGCTTCCCCCTACCGGCATCCTTGGCGAACATGCCCCTCGTTCATCTGACGAGCCCGCCGGGCCGTCGCGCTGTGCGACGAAAGAACGTCGTGGGCCATCAGCAGTCCCTGCAGCCGGAGGAGATCGTTGCCGGGGCCAAGGTAAGTTGCACATCCCCATTGCGGACGTGGTTCGATCTCGCAGGCACACTGAGTCTCGATGATTTGGTGATCGCCGGCGACTTCCTCATCCAACGCAGGAATCCCTTGGCCACGGTCGCTGAGCTGGACGCCTATCTCGCAGGGAAGCGGGGCACACCGGGCTACCGGCGCGCCATGCGTGGCCGCGAGTTGGTCCGTGCCGGCACGGATTCCCCCAAAGAAACCGAACTCCGACTGCTCCTGCTCCGCCATGGCCTGCCGGAACCGGAAATCAACGTGCCAATGTTCGATGAAACGGGCGGCTGGATCCAGGACCCGGACCTGTCCTACGAAACGGAGAAGGTCGCGGTCCAGTACGACGGCGGCCACCACGCAACACCTGCTCAGCGCCGCAGTGACGTCTTCCGGGACGAGAACGCCCGCGATGCCGGGTGGCGGGTAGTGGTGCTGACCCAGTGGGATCTGACCCCCTTCGCCCCCGGCATGGAGCCGACGGCAGTCACCCGGGTACGGTCGGCGTTGGTGGAACGCGGTTGGAGGTCCAGCCCTGGTGCGAAGCAGCGGCAACCTCCCGGGTCGGCTCCGCGTCCCGCCCCCAACCGGCGGCCATCTTCGGCAAATGGACGGACCGCGGCCAGCCGACGAGTCCGGGCTACCCATGGCGACGAGCCGCGGGCGGCGTTGGTGGAACGCGGCTGGAGGCCCAGCCCTGGTGCGAAGCAGCGGCAACGTCCCGGGTCGGCCCCGCGTCCCGTCTCCAACCGGAGCCCATCTGACGCAAATGGCCGCTAAGCGAGAAGGCTTAGCGGCCATGTGTGGCGAATCGTGAGCCGGCGGCCAGGGGCACCCGGCCCGAGACCCGGCCCGCGGCCCGTAGACCGCCCCGGCCCTACAGCCCGGAGTAGGAGTGCAGGCCGTTGAAGAACTGGTTCACGATCGTGAAGTTGAAGACCACACACAGGTAGCCCACGATTGAGAGCCAGGCGGCGCGGGTGCCGGTCCAGCCGCGGGTGGCGCGGGCGTGCAGGTAGCCGGCGTACACCACCCAGATCACGAAGGTCCAGACTTCCTTGGTGTCCCAGCCCCAGAACCGGCCCCAGGCCTTCTCGGCCCAGATGGCGCCGAACATCAACGTGAAGGTCCAGCCCACAAACGCAATCGCGTTGATCCGGTAGGACAGGTTCTCCAGGCTCAACGCGTTGGGCACAAGGCGCATAAAGCCCAGCTTGTCGGCCCCGCCGGCGGCAATCGTCTTTTGCCGGTGCGACTGGACCAGCTGCAGCGCGGACATCGCGAAGGTCAGGGTGAACAGGGCGGAGGACAGCACGGCGATGGAGACGTGGATGATCAGCCAGTAGCTCTGCAGTGCCGGCACGAGGTGCCCCACCGGAGTCCAGTAGGCCACGGAGGCGGCCACGAGCATGATGATGGCCAGGCCGACCACAAAGGTGCCGAGGAAGCGCAGGTCGCGGCGGATCAGCACCAGCAGGAAGACGGCCACCGCCACAAACGCGCCGGTGGTCAGGAACTCGTACATGTTGCCCCACGGCACCCGGCCGGCACCGAGCGCGCGGGTGAGGACGCCAGCGGCGTGAATGGCGGCACCCAGCACGGTCACGGCGACGGCGACGCGGGCCGGAGCGCGGCGCTCCGCGCCGTAGCGCATGCCGCCGTCGGCGGTCTGGCCAGCGCCCTGGCCACCTGTGACCGCCGACGTCGGACGTTCGGCGCGCCCGACCGGGCCGGCCACGTCCGAGTCGGCGCGGTCGAAGGCGGCGGAGGAGGCCCCGACTCCGGCGCCCACCGGGACGCGGGCGACCTCTGCACCGGAGAGCTCCGCGGCCTTGAGGTCCACGGCGCGCAGCGTCTTGCTGCTCTTGGCCAGGTCCCACGCGAAGGCGATGAAGGCCACGGTGTAGGTGCCGGCGGCGAGGAGCATAAAGAGCTCGCTGTACTGGCCCATGGTTTCGTTAATGGGGAACATTACTGATCCTTCTGTGACTCAGGAGAGCCGGCTGTGGTCTGGAGGGAATCTGCTGCGGGTTGTTCCTGGGTGGGGTGCGCGCCGGCGCCTGCGCCGTCGTCCGCCCGGTCATTATCCGCCCCCGCGCTGGGAGCGGGCTGGGAGCCGGCCTCGTCCAGCGGCCACGCCGCCGCGAGCAGGGCGCGGATGGCCGAGGCCTCCCCCGCGAGGCGGTGGTCCTCGCCGCGGGCCAGCAGGCCGTACTCCACCATGGTCCGGCCGTCCTCGTGGGTTCCGGCACGGACCCAGGCGCGGCGGCGATTGACGTACAGCGAGGTGACCAGGCCGGCGACGGCGAGCAGCGCGAAGAAGAGGGCGTAGCCCTGGCCCGGGTTGTGGTGGATGTCCACGCCCACGTAGCGCTTGACCCCGTCGAAGCTGATGGTGCCTTTCCCGTCCGGCAGGGTGTGGGTAGCGCCGGGGGTGAGCACAATGCCCTTGGTGGGCAGGTTGCGGGCGTTCAGCGGCGTCAGTTTCTTCACGTCGAGTTCGAACACGTTCTGCGGCGAGCCGCTGTCCAGCCCGAGGTCGCCGTAGTACGAGTTCAGCGTCAGCTGCGGGTTGAACAGCTCGGGATCGCCGCTGAAGGAGACGCCTTCCGGCGTGACGAACGCGGTGGGCAGGAAGAATCCCGCGAAGGCAAGCTGCTCGGGTTTGGCGTCGGGAACCTTGATGACCACCGAGGAGTAGTAGTTGTCGCCCTGGAGTTTGGCAACGACCGGGCCCTGCATGGCGACGTTGCCGGCGGCGTCGCGCACCGTGACCACCGGGGCGTAGCCGTTGCCGGTCAGGTAGATGCTGGTGCCGCCCAGGGTTATCGGGTCGTTGACCTTGAGCACCTGCTGTTCGGCCGGCGCCCCCGGGTTCTCCTTCGTGGTCACGTCCGCCTTGAAGTCGATCGGCTGGCCGAACTTGCCCTTGGATTCGCGGTCAAAGGTGATCTGGAACTTGTCCAGCTGGATGGAATAGGGCTGCAGCTGGCTGCTCTGGAAGTTCGTGCCCGGGGTGAACTGGTCATAGCCCACCAGGGTGTTCACAAAAGTGTCGCCCTCCACGAGGATCCGCTGGCCGCTGTACCCGAACAGCCCGCCGGCGGCGACGGAGACGAGCACCCCGATCAGCGCGGTGTGGAAGACGAGGTTGCCGACCTCACGGAGGAAGCCGCGTTCGGCGCCCAGGGAGGGCCGGGCTCCGTCGCGGTCCCTGACCTCCACCCGGTAGCCGCGCTTCTTCAGCAGGGCTGCGGCGTCATCGATCGCGTGCGACGCCGGGATCCCGGCGCCGGCGGGAATCACCAGGGTGCCGTACTCGGGCAGCCGCGACAGCCGCGCCGGGGTGCGCGGGGGCTGGGAGCGCATGGCCTTGTAGTGCACGATGGCGCGCGGCACCACGCAGCCGATCAGCGAGACGAACAGCAGGATGTAGATGGCGGAGAACCACGCCGAGGAGTACACGTCGTAGAGCTGCAGCGCGTCGAGGATTTTGCCGTAGTCCGGGTGGTCCTTGATGTACTGGGTGACCACCGCGGGGTTCGCGGGCCGCTGCGGGAACAGCGATCCGGGGACGGCGGCGACGGCGAGCAGCAGGAGCAGGAACAGCGCGGTGCGCATGCTGGTCAGCTGCGTCCAGGCCCAGCGGAGCATGCCCGCCGGTCCCAGCGAGGGCAGGATTGCGTCCGACTTGGCGGCAGACACGGCATCCCCGGCGGGCTTCGTCCCGACGCCGGGCGTGCCGGGGCGCCTTGTGCCGTTGGCTGGGGTCTTTTTCTGTTCGTTCACTCGCTCGCTCATCAGATCGGCAATTTCACATCGGTTTGGAACCAGTACTGCAGGCCGGACACCCAGGCACCCCACACGCCGCTGGCCATCAGCAGGCCCAGCAGAATCAGGATGCCGCCGCCGGTGCGCTGGATGGCGAGCCGGTGCTTGCGGAAGAACGACATCACGCCGATGCCGCGGCGCACGGCCAGGGCAATCAGCAGGAAGGGAATGCCGAGCCCCAGGCTGTACACGAAGGCCAGCAGTGCGCCCTTCGCCGCGGAGGATCCGCCGGAAAGGCTCAGCAGCTGCACGGCCGAGTAGGTGGGGCCGATGCACGGCGCCCAGCCCAGGCCGAAGGTGATGCCCAGCAGCGGCGCGCCCCACAGGCCGGCGGGGGGTTTGGCATGGATCTTCGCGTCGCGCTGCAGCCAGGAGAACCCGCCCAGGAACACAATGCCCATCAAGATCACCAGCACACCCAGCAACTGCGTGATCCAGGCGTTCTGCGAGCCGGTGATCAGCGTACCGAGCTGGCCGAACGCCCCGCCGAGCAGGACAAAGATCACCGAGAAACCCAGGACAAACAGCCCGATCCCGGCCAGCATCCGGCCGCGCTTCTGCTGCTGCAGGTCGACGCCGGTGAGCCCGGTGACGTAGCCAAGGTAACCCGGCACCAGGGGCAGCACGCAGGGCGAGAGGAATGAGACGAGTCCTGCCAGCAGCGCCACCGGGATGGCGAGCAGCAGCGACCCGCTCAGGATGGCTTCGGCGAAGGGGCTGTTCACGGCGTCGTCGGCTCCGCTACTCGGCCACGGCGGCGGCGATCAGGGACTTGAGGGTGCCCTTCTGGATTTCACCGAGCACGCGGGAAGCAACGCGGCCCTGCTTGTCCAGCACCAGCGTGGTGGGGACCGCGCCCGGCGGAACCAGACCGGAGACGGCCAGCAGCACCGCGCCGTCCTTGTCGTTGAAGCTGGGGTAGGTCAGGTTGAACGTCTTGTCGAACGCCTCCGCCGTGGCCTTTTCATCGCGCAGGTTGACCCCGAAGAACTGCACGCCCTGGCTCTTGAACTCCTGGTGCAGGGCCTCCAGCGAGGGTGCTTCCACCCGGCACGGGGCGCAGGCGGCGAACCAGAAATTCAGCACCGTGACCTTGCCGGGGAAGTCCGACGCCGTGACGGTGGTCCCGTCGAACAGCGTCCCCTTGATGTCCACCGGCTTCTTCCGGTCGGCGACGGCGAATTCGGTCACCGAGCCGTCGCCGGCGACGTAGTTCTTGTTGTCCCCGGCCCTGGCCTGCTTGGCGAGGGCGTCTTCCTGGGCGCAGCCGGAGAGTCCCAGCACGCCGGCCAGTGCCGCGCCGCCGGCGGTCAGGACGCTGCGGCGGGTCAGCCGGGGGTCGCTCGCTGGCATGGTCAGGCCCCCGGGGTGCTCGAGGCACCGGGCAGCAGGGCGGCAGCGGGCTCGCTGTAGTCAACGCACTGCAACTTTCCGGCGTCGTCGAACACCAGGGAGGTCACGGAGGTGAGCGTGCACTCACGCTTGCGCGGGTCGTGCCACAGCGGCCTGCCTTCGGCGCTGAGCCGGGTGGCCCAGATGGGCAGTTGGTGGCTGACCAGGATCGCCTCCGCGCCGTCGCCGCCGAGCTCGATGGCGCGCAG
Organism: Arthrobacter sp. SlRoot2-15; assembly: GCF_059739345.1. NCBI lineage: Bacteria > Bacillati > Actinomycetota > Actinomycetes > Micrococcales > Micrococcaceae > Arthrobacter > Arthrobacter sp. SlRoot2-15. The sequence goes on along the minus strand of NZ_AP046058.1, from coordinate 2,425,565 downwards.
CCGCGCGTCCTGCACCGCGGCGGTCACCCGCGCGGCCTGCTCCCGGTAGGGCTCGCCCCAGGAGGGCCGGAGCGGGTTGCGCAGCATCGGCCAGTGCTTCGGCCGGAGAATCTCGGCCCGCGAGACGCGGATCCCCTCGAAGTAGTTGGCGGCCTCGATGATCCGGTCCTCGGTGACGATGTCAAGGTTGAGGGCCTCGGAGATCGGCTGGGCCGTTTCCTGGGCGCGGGTCAGCGGGGACGCCGCGAGATGCACGATCCTGGCCCCCTGCGCGGCGCGTTCACTGAAGTGCCCGGCAAGGGTCCGGGCCATCTGCCGGCCGAGTTCGGAGAGGTGGAACTCGGGCAGCCGTCCGTACAGGACGCCGTCGGGGTTATGGACCTCGCCGTGGCGGAGCAGATGAACAGTGGCTTGGGGCATGTGTACCAGTTTCTCAAAGGGCAGGGGCAATGACGAAATCTTCTACAGGAAGTAGAACTCAAACTTTTTGCGAAATGTTCCCCGGCGACGGAATAAAAGATGCAAATGCATGTTTATACTGGGTGAAGCAGTTAGTTGAGACTTCAACAAATGAAGCAGCAACCAACGATCAGATGACCTTCCGCACGACCCACCCGACTCAAGGAGAACCATCATGGCACTTCCCGCAAACCTCACCACCGGCACCTGGACCCTCGACTCCTCGCACAGCGAGATCGGCTTCACCGTCCGCCACGCAGGCATCAGCAAGGTCCGCGGCCAGTTCAAGGAAGCCGACGCAACCCTGAACCTCGCCGAGAACGTCGCCGACTCCAAGGTCAACGCCACCATCAAGACCGCGAGCTTCGACTCCGGCGACGTCAACCGCGACGGCCACGTCCGCGGCGAGGATTTCTTCGACGTCGAGAAGTTCCCGGAAATCTCCTTCGTCTCCAACGCAATCGTCCCCAAGGGCGATGCCTACGAACTCCAGGGCGAGCTGACCATCAAGGGTGTCACCCGCCCCGTGGCGCTCGAGACCGAGCTCAACGGAGTGGCCGTCGACCCGTTCGGCAACACCCGCGCCGGCCTGACCGCCGAAACCACCATCAGCCGCAAGGACTTCGGCCTGACCTGGAACGCCGTCCTCGAAGCCGGCGGCGTGCTGGTCAGCGACAAGGTTGCCATCAACCTCGAACTGGCCTTCATCGCCCCCGCAGCCTAGTCCGGCCTCCGCACGCAGCGGACAGGCCATACCGGCACCTCGCCGGAGACCCCCCAGGCACCCCGCGCCATCCACGGATGGCGCGGGGTGCCTGGCTTAACCGGGGCCGCTGGCAAGCACTGGCGCCGCGGTCTAAAGTGAAATTCATGAGCACCACCGGCGACGTCCCCGAACCCGACGAGCCGGGCGCCAATCCCCCGAAACCGGGACGCGGCTTCAGGGTGCCGGACCACTGGCCGCGGACCTTCAACGAGGTCCTGCCCGCCGGCGGCTACTCCGGAATGTTCACTGTCCCCGCGATGCCCACGGAACTGCGGATCTCCTACTGGGTGTGGGTGATTGGCGGCCTGCTGGGTCTGCTCGCGGGGGTGATCGGTCTCTTCGGCGCGCTCGTGCTGTTCGTGGTCTCACCGCCGGCGGGCATTCTGCTGTTCCTGTTGGTCTTCGTGGCCCTCGCCCTGGCGGGGGCCCAGATCACGCTCGCCATGAAGATGAAGGAGGGCTGGGAGTGGGCTCGCTTTGCCCTGACCATCGCCGCCGGCGTCAGCCTGGTGCTCGCGGCCCTCAGCACCGGCCTCACGGGCGGCGGCAGTTGGCCGGGCTTCCTGATCAGCCTGGCCGCGACCGTGCTGATGTGGCTGCCCAACTCCCAGCCGTGGTTCACCGCGGGTAAGGCCCGGTTCTAGCCCGCGGCCAAGCGAGGTCCCCTGGCCGGCGCGGAGTCCTGGAGCGCGGCGCGGCAGAGGGCTGCAACCGGCGGAAAATGCGGCTGAGAATACCTCTGCGGAATCACCCAAACCGCCGCAGGCCCGGGGTACGGTGGAGTTAAACCACGCTGGGGGCAGGGTTAGACACTGGTCCCGGCAGTCCCATCCGCTATCGAATGCAAAGGACCGCCATGAGTAACCCGCCAGTCGAGCCTTCCAGTCCGGACGGACCCGAGTCGGGCAAGCAGGCTCCGCAGTACGGCCAGAACACTCCGCAGTACGGCCAGCAGGCCCCCCAGTACGGGCAGAATGCACCCCAGTACGGGCAAAATGCACCCCAGTACGGCCAGCAGGCACCGCAGTACGGCCAGAACGCCCCGCAGTACGGACAGCAGGGCCCCCAGTACGGGCAGCAGCCGCCGCAGTACGGGCAGAACGCCCCCCAGTACGGGCAGCAGCCGCCGGCCTACGGCCAGGGCCAGTACGGCCAGAGTCCCTACGGCCAGTCGCCCTATGCGCAGTACCCGTCGGAGCTTCCCACCGGCGGCGCCGGGACCCGGCCCTCCCAGCTTGACCTGGCGTTCTGGCTGATCATCGGCGCGGGTGTGCTGTCGCTCATCAACAGCCTGGTTGTTTCCTTCTCCGGGCCGGGGTACTTCGAGACCGCCATGCAGCAGGCGGCCGCCCAGCAGGGCCGAAAGCTCACGGCGGACGATCTCAACGCCATGCGCGCCATCATCCCCGTCAGCGGCGTGATCGGCGGCCTGATTTCCTTCGGGCTCTACTCCCTGGTGGCCTTCCCGGTCCGCAAGGGTAAGAACTGGGCCCGCATCCTGGGGACTGTCTTTGCCGCGTTCTCGCTGCTGGGCCTCTTTGGCGGCATGTTCGCCTTCGGTGTTCTGTCCGGCATCCTGCAACTCGTCGTGATCCTGATGGGCGCGGCCGGCATCGTGATCCTGTACCTGCCGTCGGTGGCCCCGTACTTCCAGAAAAAGCAGCCTTTCGCCAACCCGTATTCGCAGGGCCCCTACGGCCGCTAGTCCGCGGCCCCGCCAAAGGCGCGGGATCCGGATCGCCGACTGATGCTAGTCGGCGTCTTCCGGGTCCTGCGCCCTTTGTGCGTGATAGGCGAGGATCTGCAGTTCGGTGGCCATGTCCACCTTCCGCAGGTTCACTCCGGGCGGCACCTGGAGCATGACCGGGGCGAAGCTGAGGATGCTGCGCACGCCCGCGGCCACCACCCGGTCGCACACGCCCTGCGCCACTGCGGCGGGCAGCGCCAGCACCACCATGTTCGCGCCGGTGCGGTGCAGCACGGCTTCGAGGTCCGCGGCGTCGCTCACCCGGAGCCAGCCCACCTCGCTGCCCACGACCATCTGGTCGGCGTCGAAGATCGCCACGATTTCAAAGCCCCGGGATTCGAACCCGCCGTACCGGGCGAGGGCCTTGCCGAGGTTGCCGGCACCGACAATCGCGACCTTCCAGTCGCGCGTCAGTCCCAGCGCGGCGGCAATATGCCGGTTCAGGTACTGGACTTCATACCCGACGCCTCGGGTTCCATAGGAGCCCACATAGGAGAGGTCTTTGCGGAGAGTGGAGGAGCTGACCCCGGACGCCTCGGCCAGCGACTCGGAGGAAACCCGGTCCACGCCCTCGGCCAACAGCGTCGTCAGGGCGCGCAGATAGATCGTCAGCCGGGCCACGGCCGCGGGCGGGATCTGCTTGGCGGCAGTCCCGGCTGCCCCGGGCAGGGCGTCGGGTGAAGAATCCAGCGAGGTCACTATCTGCTCCGTTGCGTCGCGTTGTGACTCCACTCTAGAGCCCCGGCAGTTCGGGCCACAAAGCAGCCGCGGGCGCTCCCGCAGGCGCAGGTCCGGGCGTGCTCAGGCGGAACGCTCCAGCGCCCGCCGCAACGTCCGGGCCAGCCGCACCTCGTCGATCCGCCAGAAATCCCGCTGGACACCGTCCACGAGCAGCACGGGAATTTCCTCGGCGAAGCGCTCGCGCAGTTCGGCGTCGTCGTCGATGGACCGTTCCGACCAGCCGAGCCCCAGCGCGGCAGTAACCCGGCCGACGGCGCCGCGCGCGTCGGCACAGAGGTGGCAGTCGGCCTTCGTGATGAGGACTACTTCGGGAAGGGGCGCGGGTGTGGCCATGGTTCCACGGTAGCCCGGCGCGCCGCCCGGCGTCGACGCGGCCGCCGCACCACGCGTCGCCGGGGGTGCCGCGGGGACCGCTTGCGCATGGGAATCCCCGGTATTGACTAGACTCGGTGCATGCCCGAGGAGAAGATCGTCGCCGTGGCCACGAGGCCGGTTGCGTCAGCGCAGCACGGCGAGGCCGCTTTCTTCGACGTCGACAACACCCTCATGAGGGGCGCGAGCCTGTTCCACGTGGCCCGCAAGATGTACCAGCGCGGGGCGTTTACCATCCCCCAGGCGGCCGGCTTCGCGTGGAAGCAGCTGATGTTCGTGTTTCGCGGCGAAAACATCGACGACGTCCATGCCGTCCGTGACACCGCCCTGAGCCTGGCCTCGGGTTTCACCGTGGAGGACATCGCGGCCCTGGGCGAGGAGGTCTACGACGAGATGATCGAGTCCCGGATCTGGCCCGGCACCAAGGCCCTCGCCGAACAACACCTGCGCATGGGCCGCCCGGTCTGGCTCGTCACGGCCACCCCGATCGAGGTCGCCACCGTGATTTCCACCCGGCTGGGCCTCACCGGCGCCCTCGGCACCGTGGGCGAAATCCGCGACGGGTCCTACACCGGACGGCTTGTGGGCGAGATTCTGCACGGGCCCGCGAAGGCCGTGGCTGTCCGCGGCATCGCCGACTCCGAGGGCCTGGACCTGAACCGCTGCTGGGCCTACAGCGACTCGCACAATGACATCCCGCTGCTCAGCATGGTCGGCCACCCGGTGGCCATCAACCCGGACGCCCGCCTGCGCCGCCACGCCCGCGAACACAACTGGCCGGTGTACGACTTCCGGTCCGGACGCCGGGCCGCCACCCTGGGCCTGAAGGCCGCGACCGTCGGCGGGGCCATCTACGGCCTCTGGCGGGGCTTCTCCCGCTTCCGCGGCCCGACGGTCTAGGCGCCCGGCCGGGCGCCTCGTGTTTGCGCTACGGTTTCGGACCGCCGCGGCCCGGGCCCGGGGTGCCCCTGTCCGCATCCGCCGCGCTTTCGGCGGAACCCCTGCGCCCAAGCAAAGAAAATGCCCGCCGCCGGAAAGGCAACGGGCATTGACGCTTGTTGAAGTATCTCTACTTCTTGTTGCGACGCTGGTGGCGCGTCTTGCGAAGCAGCTTGCGGTGCTTCTTCTTGGCCATACGCTTGCGACGCTTCTTAATAACTGAACCCACGAAAGTTCCTTACCGGCTAGATGCAGTACCTGCCCGTTGGGAAGGGTCCGCGGGCTAAGCAAGCGAACTGAACAACTGACAGGTTCTTACAATGACGTAAAACGTTCCTTAACAGGGTACCGCCTATCCGGGGCACACCACGACCGCAGGCCCCGCGAGGGGGTCTGCTGCGGCCCGGTGCAAGCGCAGAAGACTCAGGCCGTCTCAGTATGTCCGTCGACGACAGCACCCTTGAGGTACTGCTCGACGGCGTTTTCCGGAACCCGGTATGAGCGGCCAAAGCGCACCGCCGGCATTTCACCGGAGTGCACCAGGCGATACACGGTCATTTTTGATACCCGCATGACATCCGCGACCTCGGCCACGGTGAGAAAGCGCGCGTTGGAGAAGTTGGCCTCCGAAGACATTTCCCTTATTCCTTTTGCTCAAGCGAACGGCTGCCCCGTCTGAACGACATGGCGGTGTGCCGATGCTGAGCCATCAAACAACCATGTGCTAGATACTCTAGGGGTTTGTGGTGCCAATGTGAAAGGTTTCCGCAGGAATCTGCGAAGGATTTCCGCAGCAAGGGCCCCGGGCCGCCAGCCAGGGCGGACCGGATCCGGCGTCCTCAGCGCCGCGTGCGCCGGGTGCGGGCCGACGCCGCCAGCTGGGCCAGCACGGAAGCCGTCACGTCCCAGTCCATGCAGGCATCGGTGACACTCTGGCCGTAAACCAGGTCGTCGGTTCCGGCGGCATGTTCGGCGACGTCCAGGGCCTGCGCGCCGCCCACCAGGAAGCTCTCCAGCATGACGCCGGCGATGGCGGACGCGGAGCCGCCGTCGTGCTCCAGCTGTGCGCCGATCTCCAGCGCGACCTCGGCCTGGCGGTGGTGGTTCTTGCCGCTGTTGGCGTGGGACGCATCCACGATCAGCCGCGGGTTCAGGCCCTTCGCGGCGAGCCGGGCGGAGGCGGCCTCGACGTCGGCGGCGGCAAAGTTCGGGCCGTCGCTGCCGCCGCGCAGGATGACGTGGGTGTCCGGGTTGCCGGCGGTGCTGACCAGGGCGGCCCGCCCTTCGTCGTCGATCCCCAGGAAGGCCTGGGCAGCGCCTGCCGCGCTGCAGGCGTCGAGCGCCACCTGCAGGCCGCCGTCGGTGCCGTTCTTGAAGCCGATCGGCATGGACAGACCGGAGGCGAGCTGGCGGTGGATCTGGCTTTCGGTGGTCCGGGCACCGATGGCGCCCCAGGCCACGAGGTCGGCCATGTACTGCGGGCTGATCGGTTCGAGGAATTCCGTGGCGGTGGGCAGCCCCAGTGAGGTGACCTGGCGCAGGAACTGACGGGCGGCGCGCAGGCCGGCGGCGATGTCGTGGCTGCCGTCGAGCCGGGGGTCGTTGATCAGGCCCTTCCAGCCCACCGTGGTGCGCGGCTTCTCGAAGTACGTCCGCATCACGATCAGCAGGTCCTCACGGTGCCGTTCGGCCTGGCTGACCAGGCGCCGGGCGTATTCCAGCCCTGCCTTAGGATCGTGGATGGAGCACGGGCCGACAATCACCAGGAGCCGGTCGTCAACGCCGTCCAGGATCGCGCGGACCTCGTCACGGCCGCGCCCGACGACGTCCGAGCCCCGCGCGTCCAGCGGGAACTCCGCGATCATGTCCTGCGGGGTGGGCAGTGCCGTGAATTCGCTGACCCGCAGGTTCGAGGTGGACTGCTGGCTGGCGGGGGCTGTTTCGATGCTCATGGTTCGGGTCCTGTTCCGGGGGTGCGGAGCGGGCCCTGGTCAGAACCCGCCGGAGAAATGGCGAAGGGCAGAGAGTGATCTCTGCCCTGTTGGCTCTGAAGGTGTGTGGATGCGTGTCAGTTAGACGCGGGCCCCTCCAGAGCCAACGAAAAATACGCATACCAACGGTTAGTCATGCCATCGACCATATCCCCGGTCACGGCGGGAGGGCAAAGCTGGCCGTAATAATCGGACGCGCGGCGTGCCCGGCGTGCGGGGCTGCGGACACGGGCCCGGCGGGGCAGGACCGTTCCCGCAGGATCACAGGCTGCCGCCCAGCCCGGCTTCGGCGTAGTAGCCCTCGATATGCTCCGCCACCAGACGGGCGGCGGCGGCGCCGTCGTGCCCGGTGATCGCCGCCAGGATGCCCCGGTGTTCCTGCCGCAGCCGCGCCGCCGTGGCGGCCCAGTCCGGCAGGTTCCCGGTGAGTCGTCCGGCATAGTCCTGGATGGACTCGCGCAGGGAGCCCATCATGGCGCTGACCACCACGTTGCCGGCGGCGTCGGCCAGCGCCAGGTGGAAGCGCACATCGAGGGCCAGGAACTCCTCGGGGTCCACGCTGCCCTCCATCTGCTCCAGCAGCGTTGCCGCCTCGGCTAGGGCGGGCGAATCGGGTTGCGCCCGGGCAGCGGCCCAGGATTCGAGCAGCACCCGCGTCTGCACTATGTCCGCGACGGGTAGGTGCGAGGTGGCCACGTGGAGCCGCAGGGCCGAGCCGAGGGCCGCCGTCGGGTCCGAGATCACCACGGTGCCGGCGTCGGGCCCGGAGCCCACGCCCGCCCGGACCACGCCCAGGGCCTCAAGGATCCGGATCGCCTCACGGACCGAGGTGCGGGAGACGCCCAGCTGCTCGGCCAGGGTCCGTTCCGCCGGCAGCCTTCCTCCCACGCGCAGTTGCCCGCTGGAAAGGTGCTCTTCGATCCACTGCAGGACGACCCGGTGCGTACGCATGGCCACATAGTACTTGATGTGGTTGGACCACATCACCTACAGTGTGGTTGGACCACAGTGCTGGATCGAGACGCCCCGGAGGCAGCAATGACGCAACCCACCATGATCGGCAACCCTGGAAGCCCTGAGGCACCCACCACGGCGGAGGCCACCGCGGTGGATGCGGCCGGCGCGACGCCGCCCGCCGGTCTCCCGGGCATCGGCCTGCCTGCCGCCCTCCGGCGCCGGGTGCCGAAGTATTCCGACCTCGCGCCGCTGATGCAGTTCAAGAAGCCGGAGTTCGGCCGCGAGGCGAGGCTGCGCCGGGCCAGCACCATCTGGGACCTGCGGGACATGGCCAAGCGGCGGACGCCCAAGGCGCCCTTCGATTACACGGACGGTGCCGCGGAGGCGGAGATCACCCTGCGCCGGGCCCGCGAGGCGTTCCTGGACATCGAGTTCCGCCCGGGCATCCTGCGCGACGTCTCCAGCGTGGACCTCGGCACCGAGATCCTGGGCAAGCCCTCCCGGCTGCCCGTCGGCATCGCTCCCACCGGTTTCACCCGGATGATGCAGTCGGAGGGCGAGTACGCCGGATCGCAGGCCGCCGCGGCCGCCGGGATCCCCTACACGCTCTCCACCATGGGCACCGCGTCCATCGAGGACGTGGCGGCCGCCGCGCCGGACGGCCGGAACTGGTTCCAGCTCTACCTCTGGACTGACCGGGACCGCTCGCTGGAACTGATCGAGCGCGCGGCCCGGGCCGGCAACGACACCCTCATGGTCACGGTGGACACCGCCGTCGCCGGCGCCCGGCTCCGCGACGTCCGCAACGGCATGACCATCCCGCCGGCTCTGACCCTGAAGACCGTGTTGGATGCCTCCTACCGGCCGGCGTGGTGGTTCAACTTCCTCACCCACGAACCGCTGACCTTCGCCTCGCTCTCGCGCTACACCGGCACCGTGGCGGACCTGATCAACTCCATGTTCGACCCCACCTTGACGTTCGAGGACCTCGACTGGCTGCGCGAAACCTGGAAGGGCAAGCTGGTGGTCAAGGGCATCCAGACGGTCGACGACGCCCGCAAGGTGGTGGACCACGGAGCCGACGGTGTTGTGCTGTCCAATCACGGCGGACGCCAGTTGGACCGCGCCCCGATCCCGTTCCACCTGCTCCCGGACGTCTCGGCGGCGCTCAAGGCGGACAACAGCGACGCGGCCATCATCCTGGACACCGGCATCATGAGCGGCGCCGACATCATCGCGGCACTGGCCCTCGGCGCCGACTTCACGCTGATCGGCCGCGCCTACCTCTACGGGCTGATGGCGGGCGGCCGGGCCGGCGTGGACCGGGCCATCGCGATCCTGGAAAAGGACATGCTCCGCACCATGGCCCTGCTGGGCATCAGCCGGATCTCCGAGCTGACCCCGGACCATGTGCGGCTGCTCGCCAGGTAGCCCGCTACTTCTTGCGTCCGAACTTCGGCAGGTTCGCCAGGAGGTCCGCGGCGCGGGTTGCGGCACGGCCCACCGTCCGGCCGATCTGCTGCGGCCGCCGATCCTCCCCTGCGGTCCCGACCGGCAGTGCTACGGCGGGGCTCAGCGCGCTGCCCGCGGGAACCCCGGGCAGCGCCTGCGCGGGCGCCGCGGCGGCCACCGTGCCGGCAGCGAGGGTGTCTGGGCCGGGCTGCGGGCGGGCTGCGGTCGCGGGAGCGGGAGCGGGCACGGCAGCGGCGGGACGGCCGACGTCGAACGTCTCCAGCCAGCTCGCGACGCCGGCCAGCGGCTTGGGGTTCAGCGCGTAGTAGCGCTTCTGGCCCTGGGCGCGCATGCTGACCAGGTCCGCCTCGCGCAGGACCTTGAGGTGCTTGGAAATGGTGGGCTGGCTCGCCTCGAGTTCCTGGACCAGCTCCCCCACCGCTTTGTCCCCGTTGCGGAGGGACACCAGAATGTCACGCCGGGTTGCCTCAGCAATGACGGCAAATACGTCGTCTGTCACCATGTCCTCCACACTAGCGACATATACGCCAGATGGCATCCACCAATTACGGACGCCCCACCGGCCCGGGTTGCCAGCCCGGACGGGACCCTAGTCGAACCAGGGATCCAGGCCGTAGAGCGGGAAGACTTCCTTGCGGGTAGCCATTACCGTTCGGTCCACCTCGTCGTTCGGGTCGAAGCCGACCTCCCATGAACGCCACCAGAGGTCGACGTCGTCGCCCATCACCGAGGGCGGCTCGACACCGTACTTGGCGCCGTACTTCTCCTGCACGTAGTGCCGCCAATCCTCCGGGACGGGGGTCCGCAGCGGGACGGGCCGGCCGGCGGAAATGGCGATCAGGTGGCTCCACGAGCGCGGGACGACGGTGATCACGTTGTAGCCTCCGCCGCCGGTGGAGATCCAGCGGTTGTCGCAGTAGCGGGCTGCGAGGTTGCCGATTGCGGTGGCGGCCTCGCGCTGCCCGTCCACGCTGATGTTCAGGTGCGTCAGCGGATCCAGGCGGTGCGAGTCGCAGCCGTGCTGGCTGACGATGACCTCCGGCTCAAACGCGCCCACCAGCTGCGGGACGACCGCGTGGAAGGCCCGAAGCCAGCCTGCGTCCCCCGTTCCGGCCGGCAGTGCCACGTTGACCGCGCTGCCCTGGGCGTTCGGGCCGCCGATCTCGTTCGCGAAGCCCGTGCCCGGGAACAGGGTCAGCCCGGTCTCATGCAGCGAGATCGTCAGCACCCGCGGGTCGTCCCAGAAGATGCTTTGGGTTCCGTCGCCGTGGTGGGCGTCGACGTCGATATATGCCACCCGCTGCACGCCGCCGTCGAGCAGCCGCGCGATCGCCAGGGCCGCGTCGTTGTAGATGCAGAAGCCGCTGGCCCGCTCCCGTGCGGCGTGGTGCATGCCGCCGCCGAAGTTCACCGCCCGGACCGCGCTGCCGTCCAGGATGGCGGCGGCTGCGAGCAGCGAGCCGCCGGCCAGCCGGGCGCTGGCCTCGTGCATGCCGGCGAAGGCCGGGTCGTCCTCGGTGCCCAGGCCGCGTTCCAGGTCCGGGGTGCCCGGGTCCGCGCTGACGCGCCGGACGGCGGCGATGTAGTCCGCGCTGTGCACCGCTCCGAGTTCCGCGTCGGTGGCCACTTCGGGGGCGGCCACCGAGACGTGGCCCAGGTCCAGCAGCCCGAGGCTCCGGGCCAGCCGCGCGGTCAGTTCCATCCGCTCCGGCGCCATCGGGTGGCTGTGGCCGAAGTTGTAGGCCGTCATGGCCGAGTCCCACACCACCGTCGTCGGCAGGGCGGTCTGGGCGAGTCCGGGCAGGAAGGTCATCAATCACAGGCTACCGGAGCCCACTGCCCCTTCCCCCGTCGTTGCGCGGAATATAGTGGTTTACTACTGAGGACGCCGTTTCAACCGAGGACAAGCCGCACATGACGCAAAGCCAGTCGAGGTCATCGAGCCCGGCCGGCTGGCACCCCGGCCAGCCGGAGCGCGAGGGGCTCTGGATCTTCACCCGGTTGCGCGACTTTATCGACAACATCGCCAACAGCTCCCCCGCGCGCCTGGCCGTCTCGGCGTTCGCCGTGGTGGTGCTGATCTTCACCGCCCTGCTTTCGCTGCCGGTGTCCTCCGCCGCCGGGCAGGCGACGCCCCTGCACCAGGCCCTCTTCACGGCGGTTTCGGCGGTGTGCGTCACCGGGCTGACCGTTGTTTCCACCGCGGTGCACTGGTCCTTTTTCGGCCAGCTGGTGATCCTGGTCGGCATCTTCGTGGGCGGCCTTGGTACCTTGACCCTGGCCTCGCTGCTGGCGCTGATGGTCAGCAAGAAACTCGGCGTCCGTGGCAAGCTGATCGCGCAGGAGGCCATGAACGCCGGACGCCTCGGCGAAGTCGGCACCCTGCTGCGGATCGTCATCGTCACGTCCGTTGTGATCGAGGCGGTGCTGGCCCTGGCGCTGATCCCGCGGTTCCTGGCGCTCGGCGAGAGCTTCGGCCAGTCCGTCTGGCACGGCGTCTTCTACTCCATCTCCGCGTTCAACAACGCCGGGTTCACCCCGCACTCGGACGGCATTGTCCCCTACGAGACCGACCTGTGGATCCTCATCCCGCTGATGATCGGCGTCTTCCTCGGCAGCCTGGGCTTCCCGGTGGTGATGGTGCTGCAGCAGAACGGGCTGAACTGGAAGAAATGGAATCTGCACACCAAGCTGACCATCCAGGTCTCACTGATCCTGCTGGCCGCAGGCACCGTGCTCTGGGGCCTGATGGAGTGGGAGAACATGCGCACCATCGGCGGCATGAGCCTCGGTGACAAGGTCACGCATTCGCTCTTCGCCTCCGTGATGACCCGCTCCGGCGGCTTCAACCTGGTGGACCAGAACCAGATGGATTCCACCACCATGCTGCTGACCGACGCGCTGATGTTCGCCGGCGGCGGCTCGGCGTCGACGGCCGGCGGCATCAAGGTGACCACGATCGCGGTGATGTTCCTGGCGATCGTCGCCGAGGCCCGCGGCGACGCGGACGTGAAGGTCTACGGCCGCACCATCCCCGAGGGCACCATGCGGGTGGCCATCTCCGTCATCGTCGCCGGCGCCACCCTCGTGGCGGTCTCGGCCCTGCTGCTGCTCCAGATCAGCGGCGCGTCCCTGGACCGGGTGCTGTTTGAAACGATTTCCGCCTTCGCCACGGTGGGCCTGAGCACCAACCTCAGTGCCGAACTGCCCCCGGCAGGTGTCTATGTCCTCACCGTCCTGATGTTCGCCGGCCGCGTCGGCACCGTCACCCTCGCCGCTGGGCTGGCCTTGCGCCAGCGCAGCCAGTTGTACCACTACCCGGAAGAGAGACCGATCATTGGCTAGTTCCTCAGGCGCCGTCAACCGCCCCGCCCACAACGCGCCCGTGCTGGTGATCGGGCTGGGCCGCTTCGGCGCATCCACCGCAGAGCAGTTGGTCAAGCAGGGCCGCGAGGTGCTGGCGATCGAACGCGACCGGAGCCTCGTGCAGAAGTGGGCCAGCGTCCTGACCCACGTCGTGGAGGCCGACGCGACCAACATTGACGCCCTCCGCCAGCTCGGGGCCCAGGAATTCAGCTCAGCCGTCGTGGGCGTGGGCACCTCGATCGAGTCCTCGGTGCTGATCACGGTCAACCTGGTGGACCTCGGCATCGAGCATCTCTGGGTCAAGGCGATCACGCCCTCGCACGGCAAGATCCTGACCCGGATCGGCGCCAACCACGTGATCTATCCGGAGGCCGACGCCGGTGTCCGCGCCGCGCACCTGGTGTCCGGCCGGATGCTGGACTTCATCGAGTTCGACGACGACTTCGCGATCGTGAAGATGTACCCGCCGCGCGAAACGGTGGGATTCACGCTCGACGAGTCCAAGGTGCGCTCCAAGTACGGGGTCACGATTGTCGGCGTGAAGTCCCCGGGCGAGGACTTCACCTATGCCCGGCCCGAGACGAAGGTGTCCGCACGGGACATGCTCATCGTGTCCGGCCACGTGGACCTGCTGGAGCGGTTCGCCGCGAGGCCGTAGCGCCTGCGGCGGCCGGGACTAAGTCCCGCGACGGGGACGGCCGGGATCCTCCGGCGCAGCCGCCAGGTTCCTGGTGGCCGGGCCCTGGATGACGCTGCCGTCCGTGGCGAACCGGGAGCCGTGGCAGGGGCAGTCCCACGTCACGTCCGCCCGGTTGAACTCGACCGTGCAGCCAAGGTGGGTGCAGACCGCGGAGACCGCCTGGACGTCCCCCGCAGGACTGACGTACACGGCGGTCCTGGCACCGCTGACGTCCACCACCTTCCCTTCTCCCGGGGCTATGTCCGCCGGGATGCCCTCCGCCGGAGCGGCAACGGCGGCCGGCGCCCCCTCGCCCGGCCCCACGGGCACCTCCTGTATTCCGCCGGCGCTGCGGTTGCTGTCGAACACCGCGGCCCACGGGTTCGCGGTACCGCAGAGCCTGTCCCGGAGGATCAAGGCAGCGGCGGTGCCGTTGGTGAGGCCCCACTTCCGCAGCCCGGTGATCACGTGGACATGCCGGTACTCCGGACCCATGAGGCCCACGTACGGCAGCCCGTCGGCAGGCATGGCGTCCTGGGTGGACCAGCGGAAGACGGTCTCCGCTGCGCCGAGTCGGTCGCGGGCAAAGACCGCGAGCCGGCCGTACCGTTCGGCAGAGTCGACGCTCTCGGTGGCCCGGTGCCCCTCGCCGCCGGCCAGCACATAGCTGGCGCCCTCGACGTCGACCGTCAGGATGGAGCGCATCGGCTCCTCCACGCTGACAAAGGTGGCGTCCAGCGCAGGACCGGCGCTCCGGGCGGCGACAATATACGACCGGTGCGCGTAGCACCGCGCAGCGAAGCGTCCGTTGTCACCGAAGGGCAGGTTGGTCGCCACGATGATCTCCTTCGCCCGGACCGATCCGTGCCCGGTTTCCACTACGGCCGGGGAACCGTCGCGGAAGCCCGTGGCGGGCGACTCCTCAAAGACGAAACTGCCCTCCCCCTGCACGGCGCGGGCCAGGCCCTGCACGTATTTGAGCGCGTGCAGCTGTGCCTGGCCGTCGAACCGGACCGCGCCACGGACGGCGAAGGGCAGCGGCACATCCGCCGTGAACGACGCCGGGAGCCCCAGCCGCTCCGCCAGCGCGGCCTCCTCCCGGACCAGCGCAAGCGCCGGCCCGGTTTCGGCGTAGGTGTAGTTGGCCACCCGCCGGAAGCCGCAGTCGATGCCTTCTGCCGCGACGACGCCGGCAATGTGTGCAATGGCCGCCTCGTTGGCCTGCCCGTAAACCGCGGCCGCACCCGTGCCGTGGCGGGCCGCGAGTTCGGAGTAGGCGAGCCGGTGCAGCGAGGTGACTTTGCCCGTGGTGTTTCCGGTGACGCCGGTGCCCACCCGCGAGGCCTCCAGCACCGCCACCGTCTGGCCCGCCCGCTTCAGGGCCAGCGCGGCGCTCAGCCCGGCGATGCCGCCGCCGATCACGGCAACGTCTACCTCCACGGGCGAGTCCGCGGACGCATCAAGGGACGCGTACGAGGCGGTTCCGGCGGTGGCCGCCCAGAGCGAAAGGAGCCGTCCTGCGGGCTGTTCAGTCACGGTCCCGACCTCCAAGCACTAGGTTCCCTCCGGCGTCGGGCAGGTTCCTCCCGGCGTCGCTGGCTGGCTACCGCAGGATCAGGGCCCGGCGGTCGCTGCTGCTTTCGCGGCGGCTTTGGCGGCCTGCTTGCTGGCGCGCACCTTGCCCAGCGACTCGGGGTCCACAATGTCGGCGACGGAGAGGAAGGCGTCCTGCTGGCCGTAGTGGCCGGCGGCCTGGCGCCACCCCTCCGCCCGGAGCCCGCACTGCTTTCCCAGCAGAGCCAGGAAGATCTTGGCTTTCTGCTCGCCGAATCCCGGCAGCGCCTTGAGCCGGCGCAGCACCTCCGGCCCGTCCGGCTTGCCCCGGGTCCAGATGGCGGTGGCGTCGCCGTTCCAGTCGCTGTGCACGGTTTCGGCAAGGGCCTGGACCCGGCCGGCCATCGAGCCCGGGAACCGGTGGACCGCCGGGCGTTCCTTGAACATCTCGACAAATGCCTGCGGATCGTATTCGGCGATCGCGGCCGGATCCATGGTGCCGAGGCGCGTCCGGATCTTTTCGGGGCCGGCAAATGCCGACTCCATGGTCACCTGCTGGTCCAGCAGCATGCCGGTGAGCAGCGCAAACGCGTCTTCGCTGAGCAGTTTGTCCGCCGCGGGATCGCCTGTGATGTGCAGTTCCATGGGTCCTATCCTGCCACCGGCGCCGGTCTCCGTCATGGCTTGCCGTGCCGTTAGCCGAGCTGCTTCGTGATTTCCGCGGCCCGCTCGGCGGCGGCGCGGGCGCCGTCGGCGATGATCGAGGGGAGGCCGCGCTCGTCGAAGGTGGCGATTGCCCGTTCGGTGGTCCCGTTCGGGCTGGTCACGGCCCGGCGCAGCGCGGTGGGGTCGGCGCCCGGCTCGGCGAGCATGAGCCCGGCGCCGGCGACCGTTTCGCGGGCCAGCAGCAGCGACAGCTCGGCGTCCAGGCCCAGTTCGGCCCCGGCGGCCGCCATGGCCTCGGCGAGGTAGAACGCGTAGGCAGGACCGGAGCCGCTGATCGCGGACAGCGCATCCACCTGTTCCTCGGGAATCTCGACGACCGTGCCGACGGCGGCGAAGATGTCCTTCGCCTGCTGCAGCTGCGCGGCCGAGCAGTGCTTCCCGGCGGAGACCGACACAACGCCGCGGCCCAGCCTCGCCGGCGTGTTCGGCATGGCGCGGATCACCGGCTGCCCCGCCGGAAGCGCCGCTTCCAGCTGCTCCAGCGACACTGCCGCAGCGACGCTCACGACGATCGTCTCGGGCGAGAGGGAACCGCTGATCTCCCGGGCCAGGTCCGCGATCCCCACCGGCTTGACGCCCAGGACGACGACGGCGGCGCCGGTGGCGGCCTGCGTGTTGTTCTCCGGTTCTTCTTCGCTGGCGATGGCCGTGATGCCGTGGTGCCGTTCGGCCAGTTCGGCGGCCCGTTCGGCACGCCGGACCGTGGCGACGACGTCGGCGGGGTCCGTCCCGCCGGCGATCATGCCGCTCATGATTGCCTCGTTCATTGACCCACAGCCCAGGAATGCGATTCGGTTGCTCATGCCCCCATCATTGCAGTCCGCCGCGATTCACAGCCAGCTCACATCCTCAGCGCAGCTTGCTCCCAAACTCCACGAATAACGTAGGAACTACCTCATTGAGGGTGCGAGTGATGATAGGCAGTCATGCGGATGTCTGCCCGGCACCGGGGGTCTGCAGCGGGTTTCCCCCATTTTCCCGCAGCGGGCCGCCGGTGCCTTCGCTTTTAACTTTCTGTTTGCGGCGCTCCGGTGCCGCGCCTAATGCTGGACGGGCCGCACTTCGATGGGAAGCGTGGTGGCGCGGGCCAGCTTCCCGGCCCAGCCGAGCGCCGCGTCGAGGTCCGGCGCCTCAATCACGGTGAAGCCGCCGAGGTGCTCCTTCGCTTCGGCGAACGGCCCGTCCGTAATGAGCGTCTCCGTGCCCTGCTGCCGCACCACCGTGGCGGTGTCCGTGGGGTGCAGGCCCGCGGCGAACACCCAGGCGCCGGCAGCCTTCAGCTCGCGGTTCAAGGCCTCAAGGTTCGCCATGACGGGCGCCAGCACCTCCGGCGCAGGGGCGGGGCCGACGGGCTGGTAAACGCTGAGCAGGTACTGTGCCATGCTGTCCTCCTTGACGATTCGGCCGGTTCCTTTTCCCGGCCTTCCACCTACTCGACGAACGGCCTGCGCCAGAAACGACACACCGCCGCCGGAGAGTGCCTACGCCGCGTCCGGCCCCCCATCGCCGGGAGACTGCGGCTCGGCCGGGTCCTCGGCCATGGCAACGTGGGGTGCGGGCTGCAGCGGGCCCTCGGTGACCAGCTGGTCCAGCCGGCGGAGGATCAGCCCCTCCCGCAAGGCCCACGGACAAATCTCCAGGCTCGGGAACTCAAACATTTCAAGGGCAGCCTCCGCCACCAGCGCGCCGGCGAGCAGCTGTGGGGCGCGGGCTTCGGAGACGCCGGGGAGGTTCAGCCGGTCCTCCACTTCCATGGCGGAGATCCGTTGCGCCCAGAGGCCCAGGTCCGTGGCATGCAGTTCCCGCTTTACGTAGGGGCCGGCGCCGCTGGGGGCGGCCCCGGCGATGCGGGCCAGGGAGCGGAATGTCTTGGAGGTGCCGGCCACGTGGTTGGCCTTGCCGAGCTTGGCGATGTCCCGGACCGCCGGCTTCAGGGTGCTTCGGATGTAGCGTCGAAGCTCCTTGACGCTTTTCGCCGACGGCGGGTCCTCCTGCAGCCAGTCCCGGGTGAGCCGGCTCGCGCCGAGCGGGACCGACGTCGCTAGCTCGGGGAGCTCATCTTCCCCGTAGGCCATTTCAAAGGAACCGCCGCCGATGTCCAGGTTCAGCATGGGTCCCGCGCCCCAGCCGTACCAGCGGCGGACGGCGAAGAACGTCATTGACGCCTCCTCGCTGCCGGTCAGTTCCCGCAGCGTGACGGTGGTTTCGTGCTTGACCCGGGCGAGGACGGCGGCCCCGTTGGTAGCCTCGCGGATCGCGGAGGTACAGAACGCCAGCAGGTCCTCGGCCTTGTGCTTCGCCGCAAACTCCCAGGCTTCAAGGACGAACTCGATCAGCTCGTGCTGGCCGGCGTCGTTGATGTTGCCGTCCGCGTCGAGGAACTGCACCAGCGAGAGCGGACGTTTGTGCGAGGCGAACGGAACCGGGCGCGCGCCGGGGTGCGCATCCACCAGGAGGAGGTGGACGGTGTTTGAGCCGATATCGAGGACGCCAAGACGCATAGGGCCATTATTGTCCTCGGAGTGTCCCGGCCCTAACCGGGTCCCGCGGCTAGGCCTGGCTGCTGTCCTCGGCGTCCGGCTCCTCGTCGGAGGGCTTGAAGTCGCGGCGGATGTTGGCCACACCCTCCGGATCGATTTCGAAGCCGTAGACGGCGCCGGGGTTGATGACCATGCCGAGCTCGTCGCCGAGGTTTCCGATGATCGCCGCGCCCTGGGTGCCGAGCACATTCGGCGCCGCCTCGAGGTACTGCTCGGTGACACGGCTCGGGTGCGAGAAGACGGCCAGCACCGGCTTGCCCGCGGAGTTCGCCAGCACCAGCGGTTCGACCTGGGAATCCGGGCCCTCGATCGTATCGGAGCTGACGATGTACACCTCGTTGTTCAGGAAGGCCAGGATGACGTCCACCGGGTTGGCGTCCGGCTGCTCCCCGCGGGCGAGCATCTCTTCGAGGTCGTTGAGCGGCTGGTTGTCCAGGTGTGCGGGCTGTTCAGTCATGTTCCTACTCGATCACGTCCCGCCCGGGTCCGCAATTCCTCCCCCGCCCGGCCGGCCCACTCGCGGGTTCCGTCCAGGCTCGCGGTTTGGACGCCGCGAGCCCGGCTCGAAGCCGCGAGCCGACGGCAATCTCAGCGCCCGAGCACCCGAAGCAGCCTCGTCTTCAGCTCCTGCTCGCGGAACAGGTCCCGCCATTCGACCCGGATGAACTTCCAGCCCAGTTCCATCAAGGCCTTCTCGCGGCGCCGCTCCGCAAAAATGGCCTCGGCGGTGGGGGCGTAGTTGAAATATTTGCCGCGACCGTCAAACTCCAACGCGACCCGCCGCTCCGGCCACGCGCAGTCGAGCCTGCGAATCCCCAGCCGCGTCCGGACCTCGAACTGGAGCTGCGGAGCAGGAAGCCTCAGCCGCCGGACCAGGTCGCGAAGAAGGGTTTCACCCGGCGACTCGGAAAGGGGATCCGCATGGGCAACAACCTTCTTCAGGGCCGCGACACCCGGTGCCCTGCGGAGCCGGGCGCACTCCAGTTCCACCGCCTCCCGGCCGGCACCGAGCCGCAGGGCATGGTCCATCAAGATCAGTCCCTGCGAATAGTTCAGGACGAGGCAGCTGTCCGCGGCCGTTCGGGCCAACGACGTAACGCGATGCCCCGCCACGTGCACGACGTCGGCGGGAGCCAGCGCACGGGTATGCGCTTTCACGTCGCGCGCGTGGCCGCCGGACGACGGGAGAAACGGCACCGTGAGGTGGATGGTGTCGTCTACTTGCCAGAGAAAGAGGCCGTGGAGCCGGGCTGCCGTGGTGTGGCTGAACACGTAGGCGCCCGTTGAGCTAGTCAGACAGCGATGGGCGTAGGCCTCGATCCGGCATCGCGAGGCACCATCCGCATCGAGTGCTGCCCAAAAGGAGCGGCGGACGTAGCAGCCGCGGCGGAGCCGGACCAAAGCCCCTGCCCGGGTCAACTGCAGGATCTGCCGGGCGGATAGACCCCGGTCCAGCAGTTCCTCGGTGCGCCAGAGGTTGGCGGCGTCGGGAAACCTCGCGGCCAGGGCTGCTGCCGGGGGCTCCTGGACCGCCGCTCTTGAAGGGACCGACTCCGCAGAATCGGCCCACACGGCGGCGAGGGGGTCCTCAGGCTCGGCGACGGGGTATTCCATGGCACCAGCCTGCCGCTGCGGACGCCTGCCCAAAAGTCCGTGAACCACCTATGTGCACAACCACTCGCGGGTTCCGTCCGCCGTCGGCGTCTTCGGACGTCGAGCTGGAACGGAACCCGCGAGCGGGATGTAAATGCGCCTACTTCTTGGCAGGGGCCTTCTTGCGGGCCGGGGCCTTGCGCGCCGTCGTCGTGCGCTTGACCGGGCCCTTGGCGCGCTTCTCGGCGAGGAGTTCGACGGCCTGTTCCCGGGTCAGCTCCTCGATGGAGGTGGACCGCGGCACGGTGATGTTGGTGATGCCGTCGGTGATGTACGGGCCGAAGCGGCCTTCCTTCACCACGATGTTCTTCTCCGAGACCGGGTCCGGGCCGAACTCCGCCAGCGGCGGCACGGCGGCGCGGGCGCCGCGCTGCTTGGGCTGGGAGTAGATCTCCAGCGCCTGCTCCAGCGTGATGGTGAAGATTTCCTCCTCCGAGCCGATCGAGCGCGAGTCCGTGCCCTTCTTCAGGTACGGGCCGAACCGGCCGTTCTGCACGGTGATGGGGTTGCCCTCGGCGTCCTGGCCGAGCACACGCGGCAGGCTCATCAGCTGCAGGGCCTCATCCAGGGTGACGGTGTCCACGCCCATGGACGCAAAAAGCGAGCCGGTGCGGGGCTTGGCCTTGACGGGCTTCTTCGGCGGCTTCGGCTTGCCGTTTTTGTAGTACTCCACCGGCTGGTTGGCGAGCTGTTCGTCGGTCATCTCGGGGATGACCTCGGTGACGTACGCCCCGTAGCGGCCGTTCTTGGCCACGACGGTGTGCCCGGTGTGCGGGTCCGTGCCGAGCACGCGTTCCTCGGGGGACGCGGTCTCCATCAGCTCGATGGCCTTGGCGGCGGTGAGCTCGTCCGGGGCCAGGTCCTCGGGGACGTTGGCGCGGGCCGACTCGACCACTTCGCCGGTCTTCGGGTCCACGGTGGGGACCGAGCTTTCCAGGTACGGGCCGAACTTGCCCACGCGCAGGGTGATGCCGTCGGTGATCGGGATGGAGTTGATTTCGCGGGCGTCGATCTCGCCAAGGTTGTTGACGATGCTCAGCAGCCCGGGCTCGGAATCGGCACCGAAGTAGAAGTGCTTGAGCCAGGCGGGTCCGGCCTCCTGGCCGTTGGCGATCTTGTCCAGGTCCGCTTCCATGTCCGCCGTGAAGTCGTAGTCCACGTAGTCGTGGAAGTGCTGTTCGAGCAGCCGGATCACGGAGAACGCGATCCAGCTCGGCACCAGCGCGGAGCCCTGCTTCCGGACGTAGCCGCGGTCCTGGATGGTGGAAATCGTGGAGGCGTAGGTCGACGGGCGGCCGATGCCCTTCTTTTCCAGTTCCGCGGTCAGCGACGCTTCGGTGTAGCGCGGCGGCGGCGAGGTCTCGTGCCCGACGGCGACGATCTCCGACGCAGTCAGCGCGTCGTCCTTGGCCACGTTGGGCAGCCGGCGCGCTTCCTCGGAGTCCTCGTCCCCGCGGCTCTCGTCCTTGCCTTCTTCGTAGGCGGCGAGGAAGCCCGGGAAGGTGATCACGGTGCCGGAGGCGGAGAACTCGGCGTCCCTGCCGTCGGTGGCGACGGCGCCGAGGCGGATGGTCGCCGTCGAACCCTTGGCGTCGGCCATCTGCGAGGCGACCGTGCGCTTCCAGATCAGCTCGTAGAGGCGGAACTCGTCGCCGGAGAGCTGCTTGGCGACCTGCGCCGGGGTGCGGAAGGAGTCACCGGCGGGACGGATGGCCTCGTGGGCCTCCTGCGCGTTGGCTGCCTTGCCGCTGTAGACGCGGGGCGACTGCGGAACGTACTCCGGACCGTACAGCTCCGAGGCCTGGCGCCGCGCGGCCGTGATGGCCTCGTTGCTCAGCGCGTTCGAGTCCGTACGCATATAGGTGATGTAGCCGTTTTCGTAGAGCCGCTGGGCCACCTGCATGGTGCTCTTCGAGGAGAAGCGAAGCTTGCGGCCGGCCTCCTGCTGCAGTGTGGAGGTGGTGAACGGCGCCGCGGGACGGCGGGTGTAGGGCTTCGTGTCGACGGAACGGACCCGGAAGTCCGCCGTTTGCAGTCCCGCGGAGAGCGAGGTGGCGAGCTCCTCGTTGAGGTGCACAACGTTGCGGGAGGTCAGCTCGCCGTTGTCGTTGAAGTCGCGGCCGCTGGCGACCTTAGCGCCGTCGACGGACGCCAGTTTGGCCTTGAACGAGCCGGACTCGGCGCCGAACTGGCCGGTCAGGTCCCAGTAGGAAGCCGCCTTGAAGGCCATCCGTTCGCGTTCGCGGTCCACCACCATGCGGGTCACCACGGACTGCACGCGGCCGGCGGAGAGGCCGCGAGCCACCTTGCGCCACAGCACCGGGGAGATTTCGTAGCCGTAGAGGCGGTCCAGCACGCGGCGGGTTTCCTGCGCGTCCACGAGGTCCTGGTCCACGTCGCGCAGGTTGTCCATGGCGCGGTGGATGGCTTCCTTGGTGATTTCACCGAAGGTCATCCGGTACACCGGAACCTTGGGCTTGAGGACTTCCAGCAGGTGCCACGCGATGGCCTCGCCCTCGCGGTCCCCATCGGTTGCGAGGTAGAGCGCGTCGGCGCCCTTGAGCTGGGCCTTGAGTTCGGCCACCTTTTTCTTCTTGTCCGGGGACACCACGTAGTACGGCTTGAAGTCGTGCTCGATGTCGACGGCGAACTTGCCCAGCGGCGTTTTCTTCAGGTCTGCAGGGAGCTCCGAGGGCTGCGGAAGGTCGCGGATGTGACCGATGGAGGCCTCAACGATGAAGCCCTCGCCCAGGTACTTGGCGATGGTCTTGCTCTTGGCGGGAGACTCCACAATCACGAGTTTCTTGCCGGTGGGGGCCTTGCTTGGCACGGTGCTCCTACAGAAAAAGGTGGCTCGGGCAGATGCGCCCATATCCGCCTAGTTCACCATATTTTGCAGATTCCCGCGCAACCGGGTGCAAATCCCCGGCTTCCCGGCCCGTCTTGTGGACGTCACGAAACGCCGGTGGCGGCGGCTCCTGGAGAAGCCCCGGCAGTGCTCAGGAGGCCGGCGCGGCGTTGCCCCGGTCGTCCGGGATCATCGACCACATGGTGGCCATCCGGACGGCCCCCTCGGGCACCCGGTCCGGGTCCTCAAGCTCGTAGTCCTTGAGCAGATCGAAGAGCTTTTCGTTCAGCTCAGCCCGCTGCGCCGGGGTCAGGTACAGCAGGTTGCTGGCCAGCACGACGGAGGAAGTCCCGTCCACAACCTCGCCGCGCTGGCGCTGTTCGTCCCGGGTCCGGGCGTAGGCGTTGACGCGCCGGCGGTAGGCATCCAGCTCCAGGTCCAGCACGGCGAATTCCGGGCTCGCCACTCCCCCGCCGGAGTTGATGGTGAAGTCCGTGCCGGCGGCTTTCCAGCGGCGTTCCCGGGCGTCGCCGGCAGTGGCGGCCGGCACCACGATGCCCCACTTCTGCAGGGCGCGCAGGTGGTAGCTCATGGCGCTGGGGGTCAGGCCGGTCTGGGCGGCCAGTTCGGTGGCGGTCCGGCTGACCTGAGTGGAATACAGCTCGGAAATCACCTCGAGCCTCGCGGCGTGGGCCAGGGCCCGGATCGCCTTCGGGTCGGTGATCTCGACCTTCTTCTCCGGACGCTGCCGTCGCTTGGCGGCCGGAGCGGCGGACAGTTCCGCCTTCGGTATTTCTGCATTCACGCTTCCAGTCTACCGACGCCCGCCAAACTGTGAAAGGAATGCTTGACACTGCGATTCGGGGCGGGCTACCTTTCTACTTATGAAACAGATACTTTATAAATGGCGGAACGCATCCGGTGTCTCTCCGCTGTGGCGCAACCGCGACTTTCTGCTCGCCAGCAGCTCCCGGTTCCTGGCCACGGCCGGCATGGGCGCCGTCGTGGTCAGCATCATGCTGCACCTCCAGAACGTTTCAGCCGCGGGCCCGACGGCGGCTGCCGGACCGTGGCTGGTAGCGGGGTACCTGCTGTGTTCGGCGCTGCCGCTGGTGGTGCTGGCGCCCTGGGCGGGCCGGCTGGCGGACACCCGGGATTCCCGCACGCTCGCGACGGCAGCCTCCCTGCTCAGCGCCGCCGCCGTCGCGGGGATGGGCGTCAGCCTGCAGTTCGTGGACCACCACATCCCGGTGCTGTTCGCCCTGACCTTCCTGCTCGACGCCTCGCAGGCCGTGGCCGGCCCCACCTGGCAGGCGCTGCTGCCCCGGATCGTCGGCGAGGAAGGCACCCCGCGGGCGATGGGCACCATGCAGGCCACCGTCATGATTGCGGGCATGGCCGGCCCGGCGGCGGGCGGGCTGCTCAGCGGCTGGAGCGGCTCGGGGGCCGTGTTCGGCGTCGCGAGCGGTTGCTATCTGGCGATGGGCGCCGGCGCGCTGCTGATCCGGACCCGGCGCGGCACCGCTGCGGAACTCAGGGGCCGGGAAGCGCCGGCGCTGCTGGACGGCCTGCGGCTGATTCGCCGGGACGCCCTGGTGTGGGCCCTGGTGCTGGGCGCACTGTTCTTTATCGTCGTGGGCGAGGCGACCAATGTGCTCGAGGTCTTCCTGGCCCGTGGTGAGCTGGGCGCCACCGAGACCCAGTACGGGCTGCTGGCAGCGGCCTTCGGGCTGGGCATGGCGGCCGGTGCCGCGCTGGCGGGGCGGATCACGACGCCGCCGGCCCGGCTGCGGGTGCTGCTGGCCTCGATGGTCCTGACCTCGGCCTTCCTGGGGGTGATGGCGCTGGTGCCCACCGTGGAGCTCCTCTTCGTGGCCTACACGGCGATGGGTACCGCCTGCGGCGCCCTGAACGCGTGCTTTGGGGCCATCGCGATCCTGCGCATCCCGGAAAGCGGGCGCGGCCAGGCGATGGCGATCATCGGCGGCATGACCCGGGCCGTGTCCATCGCCGCCCTGGCCATCGGCGGCCTGCTGGGCGCGCTGCTGCCGATCCGGCTGAGCTTCCTCATCACCGGCGCGGGCGGGGTGCTCGTGGCGCTGGCCGTCACCGCCTATGTGCTGCCCCGGTTCGGCCGCGAGGGCGCCCCGGCGGCGGCCGCGCCGGGGGCGGCGCTGCCGGCGTCGCCGGCCGCCGTTGCGCCCGTCTCAGGCGGGGAGCAGGAAGCCGTCGCGCACCAGGTTGGCCACCTCGCTGAGGAGCCCCTCGCGGAAGGCCGCGCTGTCGTAGCCCTCGTACCCGCCCAGCAGGGCCTCCAGGGCGCCGATGATTTGCCCGACGGAGAGCTCGCCGTCGCACGCTGAGACAAAGCCGGCCAGTTCGGTGCTGAGCAGGTTGGTGCGGCGGAGCCCGGCGCCCTGGCGCAGCAGGATGACGCCGGGGTGTTCGGCGCCGGGGCGCTGGTGCCGCTCCTCCGTGACGTCGTCGGCCACCAGCAGGTGCGCGGATTCCAGCTCGTGGGCGGCGAGCCAGTCGGCGCGCTCGACGGCGGCGCCGAGGTGCGGGCCGACGGGCTGTTCGATCGGGTAGGTGATCTCCTCGAAGCGGGAGATCACCGGCCGGGCGCCGGCCGCGGGTCGCCGCAGCCAGATCATCCCGAAGCCGATGGCAGACACGTCCCTGGACGCGAAGTCGTTGAGGTAGGCGGCGTAGGAGTCCTGGTAGAGCCGCCGGTCGCGGGCCTCGGAGGCGTCCTGAAGCCAGGTTTCGGCGTACTGTCCGGGGCTGACCTGCTCGCGCTGGATGAACCAGGCGTCCGCGTCGGGGCTGGCCCAGGACTGCGGCCGGTCCGCCCACGCGGCGCCGGCCCGGATTTCCCAGTTGCCGAGCAGCTGGGCCGTTCCGCCGGGTGTGAGGACCGAGGGCAGGTCCCGCACCAGGGCGGCGACGATGTCGTCTCCCGGCAGGCCGCCGTCGCGGTAGGTGAACTGGTCCTCCGCGGCCTCCCCGAGGCTGCGCGGGGTGATCACGAACGGCGGGTTGGAGACCACCAGCTCGAATTCCTCCCCCGCGACGGGATCCAGCAGCGAACCCAGCCGCAGGCTCACCCGTGCCTCCAGGGCGGCGGGGTCCAGGTGCAGCGCCCCGGCGTTCAGCAGCAGGTTGAAGCGGGTGAACGCGAGGGCACGGTCCGAGATGTCGGTGGCGGTGACGTGCTCGGCATGGTGCAGCAGGTGGAAGGTCTGGATGCCGCAGCCGGTGCCGAGGTCAAGTGCCCGGGCCACGTGCCGGCGGGCGGTGACCTGCACCAGGGTGGTGGAGGCCTGCCCGATCCCCAGCACGTGGTCGTGGCGCAGCACGCCCGGGCGCTGGTGCGCGGCCAGGTCGCTGGCCACCCAGAGCTCGGCGCCGCCGCTGCTGACGGTATCTTCGCCCTGGGCGCCGTCGTCGGAACTGCCCTCCCAGCCGTACGGGCGGAGGTCCACCTTTGCCTGCACCCGGCCTTCCCCGGACGGCTCCACCAGGCCTAGCTCCAGCAGCCCCGCCGTGCGGATGCCCGGCAGGGCGGCGTCGAGGGTCCCGGCGGGCTGCGGTTCGGCCAGCAGCCACAGGCGGACGACGGCGGCGAGCGCCGCCGTCGTCTCGTCGCCGGCGGCGGCCTCGGTGGCGATCAGGGCCGGGACGAGCTGGTCCCGGGCCAGCGCCGCGTGGGCGGCGTGGCCCAGGAGCCCGGCGACGCCGTCGACCGTGTAGCCGATCCGGCGCAGGTCCCCCGCGAGCGCCGTGAGCAGGTCCGGGAGGTCGCTGCGCGGAGCGTCGGGGGTGTTGCCGGCCGTGAAGAGCGTTGAGGGGGTCACCGGACAAGTTTAGGCGCGGCGCGTGCCCCGCGCGGTCCGCGGTCCTGGGTCCGGGGTCAGGGGTCCGGCAGGGGCCGAAGCCTCAGAGGTGCTTCCGTGCGTAGGCCTGCAGCGCGTCCCGCACGAACGCCGCCCCGGCGGCCCCGCCGTAGTTCGCGGCGAAGCGCGGATCCGCCACGTACGTCTCGCCGAGGCCGGACACGTAGTCCTTCACGCTCCCGCCGGCTGCGGCCGGGGTGCCCGGAATGGCGCTGAGCCACTCGACCTGGCGCCGGGCCAGATCCTGCGCCTCCGGGCCGTCCGGGGCGGCGCCCGATTCCGCCGCCGCTGTCCAGTCGTCGCGAAACTGGCGGGACGCCTGCTTCCAGGTGTCCTTGTCGGCCGCCCCCATGCCGCGCCACCACGTGTCGCCCTGCGCGTAGGCGTCCTTGCCCCAGCGTTCCTCCACCTCCTCCTGGTACCGGGTGTGGTCGAAACCGTCGAACATCTTCTCTGCCATGATTTCCCTTCCTGCCTGCACTGCCTCGATGGTGTGCTGGACCGACGCGATCTGCCGTGCCAGCCGGTCCTGTTCCTGTTTCAGCCACTCAAGGTGGCCCACCAGCGCGGTTTCCGCCGGCCGCTCCTGGGCGAGGACCTCGGCGATCGCCGGCAGGCCCAGGCCCAGTTCGCGCAGGAGCAGGATGCGCTGCAGCCGGAGCAGGGCGGGCTGGTCGTAGTAGCGGTAGCCGTTGTCCCCGGTGCGGCTGGGCTTGAGCAGCCCGACGCCGTCGTAGTGCCGCAGCGTCCGGCTCGTGGTGCCGGCAAGCTTGGCGATCTGCTGGACGGACCACTCCACGGTGCCTCCTCCCGCGCCGACCGGTCTCTCCGGCCCGCTACAGCGAGCCTAGATGTTGACGCTGCGTCAAGGTCAAGCCCTGCCGGGTTCGCGGGACTCGGGCCGGGCGTACCATGGACCCATGCACAGGCAGCAGCGATTTATCAGCCCTCGGCCGTTTACCGGCCGCACGGGCTTTCTGACGCGCGCCTGACTGTGGCCGCCGGGGTCCGTCCGGCACAGCGGTTGAGGGTGATATCTCCTCCCCGCCCCCAAAAAAACCAAGGACCCCGCCATGAAGACATACCTTTCCCTGCCCGAGCTGAACTCCGCCCTCGCCGTCCGCGACCTGTCGGACCCCGCCGCCGGCCCTCACGCGCTCCAACTGCTGCTGGCCGACGTGGCCGCCGGCCTGAAGCGGCTCTGGGACATACCCGCCACAACTCACCGCCACAGCCCCCTCGTGGCCACCGCCGACAACTACGACCGGCTGGGGTATTCGCCGGACGACGTCACCCGGGACTCTCGTTACTCGCGCCACGTCAGCCCCACGGTGATGCTCCGCAGCCACACGTCGGCCGGCGTCCCGGCCCTGCTGGACACGCTCCGCAGCGAGCTCGGCCACTATGACCGGCTCCATGTGCTGCCGGGTCTCGTCTACCGGCGCGACGCGGTGGACCGGACCCATGTCGGCGCGCCGCACCAGGTCGACCTGTGGCGGCTCAAGGCCCGCGGCCTGCTCGGTCCGGCCGAACTGCACGCGATGATGGCCGCTGTGGTGGAAGCCGTGCTCCCGGCTGCGCAATATCCGGATGTCCAGTGGCGGGCCACACCCGCGGAGCACACTTACACGGCGATGGGTCAGCAGCTGGACGTGCTGGTCACCGGGCCCGACGGCGGCCGCGAGTGGCTGGAACTTGCCGAGTGCGGGCTCGTGGCGGCGCGGGTACTGCGCGGCTCCGGGCTGGATCCCCGCCGCTGGGCCGGGCTGGCCCTGGGCCTGGGTCTGGACCGGGCGCTGATGCTGCGCAAGGGCATCCAGGACATCCGCCTGCTGCGGTCGGAGCATCCGGAGGTCCAGGCCCAGCTGCAGGACCTGCGCCCGTACCGGCCGGTGTCGGCTATGCCCGAGATCCGGCGCGACCTGTCCCTGGTCCTGGGCGCGGCAGAGGATGCCGACGGCGAGCTGCTGGGCGACCTGGCCCGCACCGCACTCGGGGCGGACGCCGATCTGCTGGCATCCCTCGAGGTACTGGCCGTGACGCCAGCAGCCGAACTGCCGCGGGCCGCCGTCGAACGCCTCCGGCTGGCCCCGGGCCAGGTGAACGTCCTGATCCGGCTGGTCCTGCAGCCGCTGGACCGGACGCTGACCGACGCGGAGGCGAACCGGCTGCGGAACCGGGTGTACGTTGCCCTGCACAGGGGGCCGGTGCTGGAGCTGATCGCGGGCTAGCGTGGGCCGGGCCGGGGAGGGGCGCTGGAGCCGGTAAGTTGGAGGCATGCTTTTTGCTCCTCCGCTTCCGGCCCGCTCCCGCGCGTTCCGGCGCGCCCTTGCGGCGGCGGCCGTTGCCGCAGTCGTGCTCGGCGCCTCGGCGTGTTCCCCCGCCGGCTCCATCGAATCCGCCAACGTGGATACTTGGAAGGCCACCGCCCTGCCGCCGGCCGGCGGGATCGTCCTGGCGGACGCGGGAAAGATCCTCAACCGGGATCCAATCGCCCGGGAGGCCACCGTCCCGGCCGGCAGCTACATCCTCACCATGACCTGCGACGGCGGCGGCAAGGAATTCTTCGACGTCTCCCTCGACGGCAAACGGCTGGCAGAGTCGGGAGCCGCCTGCAACGGGAGCCGGGAAACCGCCAGGATCAAGGTTCCCGCCGCGGGCCGGCTGACGATCAGCGCCTCCAGCGTGGACGCCCCGCTTATCTTTGCCTACCAGCTGATGCCCGCCAGCTGAGCTAAGCCGCAGCTCGTTCCGCCGACGGCCACGCTGAGGTCTAAGCCCCGGCGTTCCGGGCCGATCGGCTCTGGTCCGGCGCCGCGGCCGGGCCTACAGTCGGAGTATGCCCACCGCGCAGGCACCCCGGCCGCCGCGGTCGCGCGGCGCGGTCGCCGCCGTCGCGCTTGCCGCCGTCGTGGCCTGCGGGCTGTCCGCTTGCGAGTATGAGTACGACGACGGGTTGTCCGCCGACGATCTGCCTTCCCCGTCGGTGACGTATACCGACGCGGCGCTTCCTGAGGATCCCGCCATGAACCTGCCGGTGACCGGGGCGGACTTGAACCACTGGGTGGCGGAGGTGCTGCCCGAGATCCATGGCCAGGTTTTTCACACCGGCTACGGGTTCCTGGACGCGGGGGCGACGCGCAACGAAACCACAACGCAGTTGCCGAGCGGGACGTACGCCCTCACACTGGTCTGCCGGAGCACCCGGCGGGTGTCGTTCACCATCCGGGACAAGGAGAGCATCCTGGTGGATCTGAGCCTGCGGTGCGGCACCTCGCGGGTCAACGTGGTCCAGCTTTCCGCGGACACGGTACTGACGGTCCTGGTCGAGTCGCTGGCGCCGGCGAACTTCGCCTACCGCGTCAGCCGGCTCTGAGTCGAGGCCTCAGGCGGCGCAGCCATCAGGGCAGCGCAGCGTGGCCGGATCCGAGGCGCAGTCGGCGCAGTAGAGCGTCAGCGTGCGGCAGCTCGGGTTGGAGCAGTTCTCGAATTTGCTGGTGGGCGCTTCGCAGCGGACGCACTGGCCGATTGTCTTGGCGTCCTCGCTGAACTCGAGGTGCATGCGCTTGTCGAACACGTAGAGCGATCCTTCCCAGAGCCCGTGGTCCTTGAACGCCTCGCCGTAGCGGACGATCCCGCCGTCGAGCTGGTAAACCTCTTTGAAGCCGCGGTTGACCATG
Source organism: Arthrobacter sp. SlRoot2-15 (assembly GCF_059739345.1). NCBI lineage: Bacteria > Bacillati > Actinomycetota > Actinomycetes > Micrococcales > Micrococcaceae > Arthrobacter > Arthrobacter sp. SlRoot2-15. Next base: position 2,395,178 of record NZ_AP046058.1, on the reverse strand, counting down.
AGGCTGGAGAGGACCTCGCAGCGGATGCCGCCGGTGCAGTAGGTGACCACCGGCTTGTCTTTGAGGGCGTCGTACTTGCCCGAGTCGAGTTCCCTGATGAAATCGTGGGTGGTCGCAACGTCGGGGACCACCGCGTCCTTGAATTTGCCGATCTGGGCTTCGAAGCCGTTGCGCCCGTCGAAGAACACCACCTCGTCGCCGGCCTGCTTCTTCTCCTCGACCAGCCGGTGCAGTTCCTCGGGGGCAAGGTGGGTGCCGCCGCCGACGACGCCGTTTTCGTCCACTTTGAGCTCTCCGGGGGCGCCGAAGGAGACAATCTCCTCGCGTACTTTCACGCTGAGCCGGGGGAAGTCCTCGGCCCCGCCGTCGGACCATTTCACATCGATGCCGCGGAAGCCATTGTATTCGCGGGTCGTCTTGACGTACTGCTTGACGGCTCCGATTTCGCCGCCGACGGTTGCGTTGATGCCGTCTTTGGAGATGATGATCCGGCCGGTCAGCCCGTGTTTCTCGCAGAGGGCCCGCTGCCAGAGCCGGACGGCCTCCGGGTCCGCGATCGGGGTAAAGCCGTAGAAGAGCACAATTCGATTCACGTATTTAAGCGTACTGGGCGGGGCAAAACGCGATGCCGGCCCGGGCGTGGACCGGTGGGCTGCGCGGTCCCGCGGTGCCGTCCGACGGCGGGGGCACGGCCGTGCGCCGGTTGGGTCGCCGGTTGGGTCTCGGGTTGGTTCGCGGCACCGGCGGCGCCGTTGTCGAGTCACAATTGCGTAAGCAAGCGCCGTCACAGAACCCGGCCCCTGTTGCTTGTGCCGGGGCTGGAATACGCTCATGTCATGAGTCTTGACGCCATGGTTGAAGACACCACCCACCTCCTTGAGGTCTGGGTTGCCGGGTGGGCCGGTTGCCGGGGTTATGAGACGCGCAGGGAGGGCCGCTTTCCCGCGGTGCTGAGAGCGGACACCACCCACGAATGGGAGTATTTCGCCTATGATCCCTCGGACTCGGAGTTTGCGGACCTGGCCGTCAAGACCGCCGAGGTCCCGGCCCGGATCCTCACGGTCCTCACAAACGATGTGCCCCGCTACACTTCCCTGGCCGCGCAGCACCGGCTGAACGTCACCTCCGCGTCGCAGACCATGATGATCGTGGACATGGAGACCCAGGACGCCGAAGATCCCTGGCTTCCGGACGACGACCTCCGGTGGGTGCCCACAACCGCGGGCGGCGTCCACCACGCCGTCGTCTATGCCGGCGACGAGGTCGCTGCCAGCGGGCGGGTGTTCGTCGCCGACCACACCGCCGTCTTCGACCGGATCGTCACGGAGCCGGGCTTCCAGCGGCGGGGGCTCGGCAGCTTCATCATGCGGGCCCTGGCCGCGCAGGCGTTCGAGCACGACGTCGAAGGCGGACTCCTGCTTGCCTCGCTGGACGGCCAGCAGCTGTACTCACATCTGGGCTGGACCACGGTGTGCCACGTGCTGATGCTCTCTTCCTCGGACGAGGGCGCCGATCTTTCCGTGGAGTGAGGCCGATTGCCGCCCGGGGGTGAGGCCGAAACCTGCCCTGCACGCGGTCCCGGACAGCAGGGGCTTCTGACGGGCGATTTGAGCCCGGGTGAAACAATGTTGGAGTGAATCCCCATGAGTCCCTGATCCCGCTGCTGGGCCGCGGCCCGGACCCGGAGCAGCTGCGGCATGTGAGGACGATCCCGGCCCGGATGGCCGTCAATGAGCCGTGGCCGGAGTGGGTCCATCCGGATCTGGTGCAGGCCTACGGCTCGCTCGGCATCCACGAGCCCTACCGCCACCAGGTCCAGGCCGCCGACCTGGCCCACGCGGGCGAACACGTGGTGATCGCCACCGGCACCGCCTCGGGCAAGTCCCTGGCCTACCAACTGCCGGCGCTGGACGCGGTCCACCGCTCCGAGCTGCGTGTCCTGGCCGATCCCGGCAAGATCCACGACGACGGCGCCGTGACGCTCTACCTCTCCCCCACCAAGGCCCTGGCCGCCGACCAGCTGGCCGCCATCCGCTCGCTCCAGCTGCCCACCGTCCGCGCCGAAACGTATGACGGCGACACCGACCCTGCTTCCCGGCGCTGGATCCGGGACCACGCCAACGTGATCCTGGCCAATCCCGACATGCTGCACTTCGGGATCCTTCCGAACCACGCCTGGTGGGCCCGCTTCTTCCGCCGGCTGCGCTACGTGATTGTGGACGAGGCGCACAGCTACCGCGGTGTTTTCGGCTCGCATGTGGCCAACCTGATGCGCCGGCTCCGGCGGATCTGCGCCTACTACAGTCCCGGCGCCGGCCATCCGGGGCCCGTGTTCATCGCCGCTTCGGCCACCGCGTCCGATCCCGGAACGTCTTTCGGCCGGCTCATCGGCGCCCCCGTCCGGGCGGTGTCCGAGGACTGCTCGCCGCACGGGGCCACCACCGTGGCGTTCTGGGAACCGGCCCTGACGGAGCTGCGCGGCGAGAACGGGGCCAAGGAGCGCCGGACCGCCGTAGCCGAAACCTCGGATCTGCTGGCGAACCTGGTTTCCTCCCGGATCCGGACCATCGCGTTCATCAAGTCCCGGCGCGGGGCCGAGACGATCGCCTCCATCACCAAACGCCTCCTGGACGAGGTGGACCCGAGCCTGCCGCAGCGGGTGGCGGCCTACCGTTCCGGGTACCTGCCGGAGGAACGGCGGGCACTGGAAAAGGCGCTGCGCTCCGGCGAGCTGCTGGGCGTTTCCAGCACCTCGGCGTTGGAACTGGGCATCGACATTTCGGGCCTCGACGCGGTCCTGGTCGCCGGCTGGCCGGGAACCCGGGCATCGCTGTTCCAACAGATCGGCCGGGCGGGCCGCGCCGGGCAGGATGCCATCGCCGCGTTCGTCGCGAGCGACGATCCGCTCGACACGTATCTGGTGAACCACCCGGAGGCGATCTTCGACGTCTCGGTGGAGGCCACGGTCTTCGACCCCTCCAATCCGTATGTGCTGGGACCCCACCTCTGCGCGGCCGCGGCGGAGCTGCCGCTGGGGTACGCGGAGCTGGAGCTGTTCGGCCCGACCGCCGAGAAGTTGCTGGACCAGCTGGTCGTCCAGGGCTACTTGCGCAAACGTCCCGCCGGTTGGTTCTGGACCCACCCGCAGAGCGCCGCGGCCATGGTGAATCTGCGGGCGGACGGCGGCGGCCCGGTGAGTATTGTGGACGCTGACACCGGTTCGCTGCTCGGCACGATGGATTCGCCGCAGACGCACTACCAGGCGCACACCGGCGCCATCTACGTCCATCAGGGTGAGAGCTATGTCGTCGAGGACCTGAACGAAGGCGAACACTGCGTTGTGGTGCGGCGCGCCAACCCCGACTACTACACGACGGCGCGCGACGTGACCCAGATCGAGGTGCTGGAGACGCTCCGCACGACGCAGTGGGGTGACGTTGCGGTGCATTTCGGCGATGTGAAAGTGACGACACAGGTGGTCTCCTTCCAGCGAAAGGCGCTGATTTCAAACGAGATCCTCGGCGAGGAACCGCTGCAACTGGGGGCCCGGGATCTCTTCACCAAGGCTGTCTGGTTCGTGATGGACAACAGGTCTCTGACGGGCGCCGGGCTGATAGAGGCGCAGTTCCCCGGCGCCTTGCACGCCGCCGAGCACGCTGCCATCGGGTTGCTGCCGCTGGTGGCGTCCAGCGACAGGTGGGACATCGGCGGGGTCTCCACGGCGATCCACGCCGACACCGGAGTCCCGACGATTTTCGTGTACGACGGCCACCCGGGGGGTGCCGGCTTCGCCGAGCGCGGCTACGACAAGGCCCGGGTGTGGCTCGCTGCGACGCGCGATGCGATCAAGGCCTGCGAATGCGAGTCCGGCTGCCCGTCGTGCGTCCAGTCCCCCAAATGCGGCAACAAGAACAACCCGCTGGACAAGGACGCTGCCGTCACGCTGATCGAGATGCTGCTGACCGACGCCACGGACCTGATGGGCGGCCCCGCCGGGGAGTCGGCGACCCCGGTCGCGGGGGCCGCCGGCCCGGTGGCCAGCCCGGCCGGGTAGCCGGCGCTGCCGGGCGGACCAGCAGGCGGCGTTACCCGCCGCCGGTCCCCGGCGGTCCTCGGGCGGGCTCCGGCGGCCCGTCTTCCCCGGCTGGCGGCGGTCCCGCCCGGGCAAGCCCCATAGCCGGCCCGAACATGCCGTGGAAGGGGAGTTCCGTCCGGACCTGGACGGTGTCGCCGAATACCACCGAACAACCCACTAACCGGGCGCCGTGCCGGCCGGCGACCTCGGCGCCGACGGCACACGGTTCCCCGGGTGTAAGGCCGCGGGCGGCGTCCGCCGCTGCGAGCGCCGCCAGATCCGCCGCCGAGGCGGCTTTCGCGGCCAGCGCCGCGGCCTGGGCCAGCAGCACCACGGCGCTCACTGCCAGCAGCAGCACCAGCCCGAGGCCCACGGCGAGAACGGTGCCCGCGCCGAGCTCCGAGTTCCTTACGAGGACGGCCATCATGCATCCCTGGTCAGGCCGTGGGGCGCCGTCGCTGGAGCGGAGAGCGCCGCGGCGTCCGTGGACTCACGCCGCGCCCAGGCCTTCGCCGTGAGGGTCCACGGGATCAGGGAAGCCGCCGCTCCGCTGACAGCTCCGGACACCGTTACGCTGAGCCAGATTCCGTCGGCAGTCACGGTTGACCGCGCCGATTCTCCGGCGAGCTGCCGGACGATGCCACCAACAGCAGCGGCGTCCTCACCGCGAGCGAGCGCCCTTGCGCCGGCCCGGGCCGCCTCCTCGAGCCGGAGTTGCGTCAACCCGGCGGCGGAACCGGCCAGCAACAGGCCAAGGACCAGGAGGACGGCCGGCAGCGCGACGGCGAATTCGGCCGTCACGGCACCCCGGCACGCCTGCGCGCCGCGCGGGCCAAGGATCCCCGCTGCAGCCCGAGGTAAGGGCCGCAGGGTCCCCGGCTTCCCGGAGCCGCGGGAACGTGCCGGCCCGGCTGACGAACCCCGCGGCACGCCGTTCACGGCAGCGCGAGGGCCGTGCGGATGATGTTTAGCAGGAACCCGCGGACCTCGTCGCTGCGCATGATGAGGACCAGCAGGCCGGCAAACCCGACGGCGGCGAGGGTAGCGATGGCATACTCGGCGGTCGCCATCCCCGCTTCGGAATGGCGGAGTTTCCGCTGCCGGCGTGCGGGCCTGGGGAAGACCTGCACTGGCGGTGCCTGCCGGGCGCCCGGGTAAATTTCGCGTACGTCCGCGGTTCCGGTTTCGTCCTGCGCTCGGTCAGGGCCGGTGGGGGCGTTTCGGTGGAAAGTCATGAGCGTTCCTCTCGGGAGATTCCGGCACGGTCACCGGCTGATTCCAATCTGCGTTGCCCGGCCGCGGCCGGTAAGAGTGCTGCGGGCCCAAGTGGATAAATCCGGGTGTGGAGGAGAAGTCGCGGCCCGGAAGCGGCCCGTTCCGGTGGCGGCCCGGCGTCTCGTTCCTGCGGCGACCCCCGGACCGGCGGCGTCCCCTCGGCGCGCCGGGACTCATGCGCCCGGGGGCAGAAGCGCAAGCAGCACCGGCACGATGCCCAGGCAAACGAAGGCGGGCAGCGAGCAGAGCCCCAGCGGGATGACCAGCTTCACGCCCAGCGCGGCGGCGCGGCGCTCGGCATCCCGGAACTGCTCGCGGCGCAGCCGGGCCGCCTGCGCGTAAAGGATGGCCGCCGAGGGCACTCCGGTCTTCGCCGCGAAATCCAAGGCTTCCTTGAGTGCCAGCACCGGGGCGGGAACGGGACCGGAGCCCCGCCAGGCGGTCTCCCAGTCGGCGCCGATCGCTAGGGCGGAGATGACCGGCACCAACGGGCGGCGCAACGCGTCGGAGGCGTGCCCAGCGAGCAGTTCCAGCGAGCGGCCAAGCCCGGAGCCGGCGTCCAGCATGGCGCCGATCAGTTCCAGCATCAGCGCGGGATCCCGGAGCCCGAGATCAGGGCCCTCCGGGTGGCCGCCGCCCTTGACGCGGCCGGCCGAGCTCTCGGGCCGGTGCTGGTCCTGAATCCTCCAGCGCCGGTCCTCCCACCGCCGGTCCGTGCCAGCCACGACCACCGCCGCGGCCAGCAGGACGGCCACCGCGAGCGGGCCCGGGGGCAGGATCACGGCCGCCGCCCGGCCGCGGCCCGGACGAGGCGGGCGGACCAGATCCGGCCGGCCGCGGTGAGGGCCACCCCCGCGCCGAGAGCCGCCATGCCCCAGGGAGTGCCGAGCAGGATGGTCCACGGATCCACCCCGAGCAGTACCCCGATTCCGAGCCCCAGGAAGGGCAGCCAGGTCAGGATCCGGACCGTGGCTTTAGGCCCGGCGAGCGCGGTCTGCCGGGCGGCCCGGGCGTCGCCGTCGGATTCCAGGTGGGCGGCGAAACGCGTCAGGACGTCGGCGAGCGGGCAGCCGCTGGCCTCGGCCACGTCGAAGCACGCGGCAAGCTCCATCCAGACCGCCCGTTCCCTCCGGTCATAACTCCGGGGGCCGCCCCGTCCGTGGTCCGGGGAGGCTCGCGTTCGAATGGCCGCTGCCACCGGGGATCCCCGCAGGGCAGCAGCCCGGGCAGCGGCCACGATGTCCCGCGACGTCGCACCTAGGGCACCGGCGCGGCCTGGCAACCCGTCCCGCTGCCCGGAGCCGTCCGTTGGGAAGCCCTCCGGCGACGGGTCCCCGTAGAGCAGCCAGAGGTCCTCCCACAGCTGGGCAGGCGCCCGTCCGCCCTTCAGCAGGGCAGCCAGCTGTGGCGCGAGCACGGTCATGGGAACCTCCGAGCGGGTTGCCCGCCCGCCGTGCCTCATTGGCAAGCGGGCCCGCCAGCCGCGCCCGAGGGCAGCAGCAGCTTCCGGCAGGCGCCCGCCCCGCGGAACGGCCAGAATCCTCCGCAGTCGCCGGCCGGAGCCACCCGGCGGCGCGAAGACCAGCCAGAGCGCCAGTGCCAGGATTCCGGTCAGGGCGGCGGCGGTCATGGGGCCACGCCCGACCGGTCGGTTCCGGCGGCGCCAGGACAGCCTGGCACGGCAGCGGGATCCATGCCCAGGCGGGAGGCCAGCTCCGGCCAGGCTGGACCGGACACGACCGAGCCGTCAATCGTTTCCAAGGCCCCCTGGACGGCCAGTTCAGATCCGTTTTCCCCGACCAGCCCGACGGATGCTACGTGCCGGCCGTGACCGGTCCGTTCCAGGTGGACTATGGCATCGAGGGCGCTGGCCGCCTGGAGCCGGACGGCGTCGGGCCCCATTCCCGCGAGAGCTCCCAGGGCCGTCAGCCGGGCCGGGACCGCGGCGGCAGTGTTGGCATGGATGGTCCCGCCGGCACCGGTGTGCCCGGTGTTCATCGCGGAGAGCAGTTCCCGGACCTCCGCGCCGCGGCACTCCCCCACCACCAGCCGGTCGGGGCGCATCCGCAGAGCCTGCCGGACCAGCTCGCCGAGCCCGACGGCGCCGCCGCCCTCGAGGTTGCTGTGGCGGGACTCCAGCGACACCACGTGCGGATGAACGGGGTTCAGTTCCGAGGCGTCCTCGATCAGAACCAGCCGCTCCCCCGGTCGGCACAGGCCGAGGAGCGTGGCGAGCAGCGTCGTCTTGCCCGACCCCGTCGCGCCGCTGACCAGGAAGCTCAGGCGGCAGGCCACCATCCGTTCCAGCACCTCCCGCACGATGGGCCCGAACATGCCGGCACGGCCGAGCTCGTCCAGGGAGAAGACCGACTCGCGCCGGATCCGCACGCTCAGCAGCGTGCCGGCCGTGGAGATCGGCGGCAGCACCGCATGGACCCGATACCCGCCTTCGAGCCTGACATCCACGCAGGGCGAACCGTCGTCCAGCCGGCGCCCGCCGGCGGCCACCAGCCGGGCCGCGAGGGAACGGACCTCGGCCTCGCCGGCAAAGGTAACCGGGGCGCGTTCAAGCCCGCGGCCGCGGTCCAGCCACACCGAGGCCGGGCCGTTGACGAAGATGTCCGTCACGAGCGGGTCCCGCGTCAACGGCTGCAGCGGTCCCAGCCCGTTCAGTTCGGCGCTGATGCTTTCGACGGCGGCCAGCGCCCCTGCGGTGCCGAGGAGCCTGCCGCTGGCCTGCACGGCTGCGGCCACGCGGGACGGCGTGACCGGGCCAGCATCGGCCATGACCGATTCGCGGACCGCTTCAAGGAGCAACGCATCCACCCCCCGCTGGGGGCCGCGCAGCTGCCGGCGGAACCGTCGGTTCTCCGGGTCCGGCGGTTCGGGCGCAACCTGCGAACTCACGGGAACACGTCCGCGCCGAAGGCCAGGACTCCTTCGGTGAAGCGTTGTACGCTGCGCCGTCCACCGGCGTCCAGCAGGCGCCCGAGTTCCGTGGCGGCGGCCGTCCCCCGGACCTCGGGCACGATGGCCTGCACGGGGAGCCCCACGGCTTGGGAAATTAGCTGGTAGTCGAATGCGACCCCGGGTTTCGTCCGGATCGCCAACACGGTCTCCACCGGAGGTAGCTCCGGCACCAAACGGGCGGATGCCACCGCGGCCCGGAGCTGGGCGGGCAGCACGACGACGATCCGGTCGCATTCCCAGGCGAAGGTCCGCAGTGGCTCGAGCGCGCGGCCGATGTCCAGCACCACCAGCTCGTAGCACCGACGCGCGGCGTCGAGCACACCGGCGACCGCGGCCGGGTCGATGGCCCGTGGCAGTTCCCGGTTGCCCGGCCAGGACAGAAACGAGAACCCGCCCGCTTCGGGCAGCGCCTCGTGGAGCTGATCCGGGTCGATGCTGCCGCTGGCCTCGGCGAGGTCTGGCCAGCGGAGCCCGGGTTCTTCTTCGGCAGCGAGGGCCAGTTCGAGGCCGCCGCCCCACGGGTCTCCGTCGATCAAGAGGACCCGGGCGCCCAGTCCCGCGGCGGCCTGGGCCAGCCAGATGGCGGCGGTGGTGGCCCCGGCGCCGCCGCAGCCGCCAATGACGCCGAGGACATGCCCGCCCGGATCCGGGGCGTGCCATCGGCTGAGGTACTCGGCGAGCCAGGGGCCGCCCTCGGGGAGGACGGCCACCCGTTCGGCCCCCATGGCCGCGGCCAGCTGCCACAGGCTGTCCCCCTCACCGCTCAGTCCCACCAGAACTGCCGGCGCACGGCGCCGGATCGGGAGTTCCCGGACGTCGCTGCCAACGAGCACGGCGCCGGCGGAGTCCCAGTACGGCGCCGCCTCCGTGGCATCCCGTGCCAGGCTTAGCTGGCGCCCGGCCGCGGCGACGATGCGCTCCACCTCGCCGCGCAGGACCTCGGACGCGGTGACGAGCAGCGTCTCCGCCGTCCCTTCGGGAAGCCACGACCCGGGGCTGGACACCGGGTCCGGTCTCGGTTGGGGCCCGGCCCCGGACTGTCGGGACGGGGGCTGACTGGCGACTGGCTCGGGTAGTTGATGCCTGCTCATGGCACCACTTTGGAGGCATCGGACGCTGCAGCTGCCCGCCATCTTCGGCTATGTGGAAAACCGGGCGGCGCGGCAGGGCAGAATTGAGCCTATGTACCTGCTGCTCGCCGCCCACGCCGACGGCGCAGCCCTCCAACAGCTCACGCCGTCGGGCGCCCCCGATCCCGCGGTCCCCGAACCGCGACTGGTCAGCGCCACCGAGCTGCCCGGCGTCGTGCGCCAGCTGGAACGGCACCGTCCGCGCTGGATCTGGCACCGCACGCAGGACTGGTACCCGGCTCTGCTGGCCGCCGGCGTCGAGCTGGAACGCTGCTACGACCTGACCCTGTGCGGCGCGATCCTGGCCCACTCGGAGTTCACCGCCCACACCGCGTACGCCCGCAACGCTGAGAAGCTGACCCAGGACGACGACGTCCAGCAGCCGCCGCGGGCACTGCAGCCGCCTCCCCCGCCCGCGGACCAGGGCGCTTTGTTCGATGACCCCGGGCTGCGCGCGGCGCCAAGGCACTCCCCCGAGGAACTCCGCGCCGAATACGCCGCCCAGCAGGAAGCCCTGGCCGGGGTCGACCCCGACGGCGACCGCCGGAAGCAGCGGCTCCAGCTCCTGCTCGCAGCCGAGTCCGCCGCCGCCATGATCGCCGCCGAGATGCAGCACACCGGCGTGCCCTGGCGGGAGGAACTGCACGAGCGGATCCTCGCCGACTACCTCGGCCCGCGGCCGCCCCAGGGCCACCGGCCCGCCAAGCTGGAGGCGCTCAACACCGAGCTGCGGACCCTCCTGCAATCCCCGGCGTTGAATCCGGATTCGCCGCAGGAACTCATGCGGGCCCTGCACCGGAACGGCATCGAGGTCAAAAGCACGCGGCAGTGGGAGCTGAAGGAATCCACCCACCCGGCGATCGAACCGCTGCTGGCCTACAAGAAACTCGCCCGGCTGCACGCCGCGAACGGCTGGGCCTGGCTGGACGCCTGGGTCAAGGACGGCCGCTTCCAGCCCGAATACGTGGTGGGCGGCGTGGTGTCCGGGCGCTGGGCCTCGCGCGGCGGCGGCGCCCTGCAGATTCCCCGGCAGATCCGCGGCGCCGTCCACGCCGACCCGGGCCACAAACTCATCGTCGCCGACGCCTCCCAGCTCGAGCCCCGCGTGCTGGTCGCCCTGGCCCAGGACTCCAGGATGGCGGAGGCCGCCCGGGACAAGGACCTGTACGCCGGCATCGCCGCGCAGGGCTTCGGCGGCGACCGGGCCAAGGCCAAGGTCGCGCTGCTCGGCGCTATTTACGGCGCCACCACGGGCGAATCGGGGCGCCTGATGCCGCAGCTGGCGCGCACCTACCCGCGCGCGGTCGGCTTCGTGGAGCAGGCCGCCCGCGACGGCGAGGCCGGCAGGACCGTTACCTCCCGGCTGGGCCGCAGCAGCCCGCCGCCCTCCGAACGCTGGATGCGCAGCCAGCAGTCCGCCACCGCGGAGGAACAGCGCCGGGCCGAGGCCCTCGCCCGCTCGCGCGGGAGGTTTACCCGGAACTTCGTGGTCCAGGGTTCGGCCGCCGACTGGGCCGCCTGCTGGCTGGCGGAACTACGACGGCGGCTGCGGACCCTGCGCGCGGACGGCACCCCGGCCGGCGAGCTGGTCTTCTTCCTGCATGACGAGGTCATGGTCCACTGCCCCGAGGCAGCCGTCGAAGCCAGCATCCGGGCCATCGAGGACTCCGCGGCCGCCGCCAAGGAGCTGCTGTTCGGCAGAATTCCGGTGGAGTTCCCGGTGAGTATCGCCGTCGTCGACTCCTACGACAACGCCAAATAGCAGACTCAAACTGCCGCCCGCCCCGGGCCGGACACCCGGGGTAACGTACCCGCCAGTAGCGTTGCGCCCGCTCTGTGAGCCCCGTTACCCTCAAAAAAGGCCAGCGACGATCCCGAATGATCCGCCGGCACAAAGCAATGAGGCAGGGAACCGGGGAGGCAGCAGAGTGGCTGGCGTATTCGAGATTGCAGCGGCCGGAGAAGAGTCGTACTTTTTCAGGCTGACAGCACCGGACGGGACAGTAGTTGCCGTTTCACCGCTTTTCAGCACCATCAAGGGGGCAGCCGCGGGCATCACCGCGGTGCGGGAGAACGCCGCCACCGGGCTGGTCGTGGACCACTCCGCCGGAGAGGCGCCCGGCAGACCGGCCGTACCCTCGAAGCCGGCCGCCAAACCGTCCGCCACACCGTCCCGGCGGGCCGCCGCGAGGCCCGGCCCGCTCGTAACATCGCGCTGACACACGGCACCCGCAGTCTCACCAACGCCGGGTTAGTACCGCTAGATGTCGATGCCGTGGAGGCGGGTGCGGTCCCAGGGGACGGACCAGCCCAGCTGGTCGAACAACTGGTTGAGGATCATCCCGGTGAAGCCCCACACCACCACGCCGTTGACGGTGAACGCCGGGCTCTGGAACGTCTGGCCGGCCCGGCTGACGGTCGCCATAACGCGGTTGTCGGGGTCGAGCAGGTCCCGGACCGGCACCCGGAACACCTGGGCGGATTCGCCGTAGTCGACCACCCGGACGGGCGACTGCGACGCCCACCAGCCCAGGACAGGGGTAACGAGGAAGTTCCCGCGCGGCAGCGCCAACTCGGGCATGACGCCCAGGACGTCCACACCGCGCGGGTCCAGGCCAGTTTCCTCCTCTGCCTCGCGCAGGGCGGCCTCGATAACGGTTTCGCCGGGATCGATGCCGCCGCCGGGAAAGGCGACCTGCCCGGGATGGTCATCCAGAGTCTGCGCGCGCTGGAGCAGCAGCACGTCCAGGTCCGCCGGCGCCAGCAGCTTCACCGAGGTCGCCGGGACATCGTCCAGGGATCCGAACAGCATCAGCACGGCCGCGCGGCGCACCCGTTCGCCCGGCTCCACGGCCAGCTCGCGCCAGCGCGGATCAGGAGACGGCGCCGTTCCGGCCTCTACCGCGGCCACGAGGTCAACAAGATCCTGGCGGGCCGTCACCGCGGCCTCCGCTGGGATTCCATCCGGATTTCGGCGGCCCGGTGGGTTTCCGCCAGCAGCTTCGCCAGCAGTTCCTCCTGGCCCGGGGCCAGCTCGTATTTCAGCAGCTTTTTCGCCTTCTCCGGATCCGTCTCGCCCTCGCCATAGCTGGGGCACCAGTTCGCCACCGCGCAGGCGCCGCAGGCCGGCTTCCGGGAATGGCAGACGCGCCGGCCGTGGAAGACCACGCGGTGCGAGAGCATGGTCCAGTCCCTGGGCTCAAACAGCTCGGCGACGTCGGACTCGATCCGGACGGGGTCGTCCGACTCCGTCCAGCCGAAGCGGCGGGCCAGCCGGCCGAAGTGCGTGTCGACCGTGATTCCCGGGATGCCGAAGGCGTTGCCCAGGACGACGTTTGCGGTCTTACGGCCGACGCCGGGCAGCTTCACCAGGTCTTCCAGCCGGCCGGGCACCTCGCCGTCGAAGTCGTCCACCAGCTTGGTGCACAGCGCCATCAGGTTCCGCGCCTTGGCCCGGAAGAACCCGGTGGGTTTGATGATGGCTTCGAGCTCGGCGGGCTCGGCCTCGGCCATGCTGCGGGCATCCGGGTACCGGGAAAACAGGGCCGGCGTGATCTGGTTGACCAGCACGTCGGTGGTCTGGGCCGAGAGTACGGTGGCCACTACCAGCTCGAACGGGCTGCGGAAGTCCAGCTCCGCATGCGCGTATGGGTACTGCTCGGCCAGCGCCTTGTTGATCCGGCGGGCACGGCGTTTGAGCCCCAGCAAGGTCTCCCCGGATGCCCGGGTCCGGCGGGATTTCGCGCCGGCTGGCACAGCGCCATTCACAGCGCCGGGCAGCCCCGCTCCGACGGGCCCTGCGGCGCTGCCGGGTTTGGTGGCCATGGTCCGGCTAGCCGCGTTCGATGTTGCTCAGGTCCCGCAGCACACCGACGCGGCCGTCCGTGTGCTGGACCAGGAACTCGTGGCCGCGGTCTTCGAGGGCGAGGACCCAGCCCCCGGGCTCGACGACGAACGCCGGCGCTCCGGTGTGCTCGTCGACGGCGGTGCGGGGTTGGGCGACGGCGAACCAGAACGCCTCGTAGGCGGGCTGCTGGGCCTCGGCCGCGCGCCGGCTCGCCGGATCCACCGTAGCGCCGATCGGTTCCTGCGAACGGACCTGGGGCGTGAGCGCGGTGGGCGCCTCGTGGCCTGCGGCGGCTGGCACTGCCGCTGCCGGGACCGCGGCGGCCTGGGTCTCGTCCAGTCCGGCGCGCTGTTCGGCCGGCGCGGCCGGCGCGCCCGCTGCGGGGGCGACCGGCGCTGCCGCAGCCTGGGTCTGCTCGGCGGCGGGCGGTGCGTAGGCGGCCGCCGGCGTCGGGGAGGCTGCAGGCGTCGAGGAGGCAGTGGGTACGACGCCGTGCGCCTGGGTTGCGGGCTCTTCGGCGGCCGGACGGCCATGTCCAGCCGCGGCGGCACCGGCCGCGGCGGCCACACCGGCCGCGCCGGCGGCGGCAACGGGCGAGGCTCCCGGGGTTTCATGGCTGCGCGCCGCGCGCTCCGACCCGCCGGCCTGCCGCTTGCCCGGGACAAGCTTCTTGGCCCAACCGGCCAGCGGGCTGGTTCCCTGCTTGGCGGCCGTGCCTTCGCCGGCGGCCTTCGCGGTCTTTGGCGCCTTGGGGGCGCGCGGTTTGCGCACGGGCTGGGCGGCTTCGCGGGCCACAACATGGGCCGGGGTTTCGGCGCGGTGCAGGAAGTCGCCGGCGAGGACCGGAATCAGCCGAGCCAGCACAGTGGCGGCGAAGAGTCCGAGGGCTCCCAGCAGGCCCAAAAGCATGCTGGGCACAAAGGCGCCGGCGGCAGCCAGGAAGAAGAAGGCCAGGCTGAACGACGCCACGACGGAGCCGAACTGGTCGACCGAGAGGGAGCCAATCCGGATTTTGGTGCCCGGGCTGACCCGGCGAGCCACGAAGAGGGCCGCGACGATCAACGGCAGCAGGATCCCCAGGCCCAGGAAGAAGAGGCTGCCCAGGTTCCAGAGGTTGTACCGGATGGCGAACATCGGGATCAGGGAGGCGATGAAGAGAACCAGCGTGGATCCGAAGACGGTGAGGTCCCGGACGGTGAAGGGCCCCAGGACGGCCTCGTTGTTCTTCGCGTTCGGCTTGTCCACGGTGAAGCGGGGCTGTTCTGCCTGCCCGCCAGCCTGCGCGGGCCCGGCCGTCGCTTCGTTGGGGGAGGGCGCGTTGAGCTGCCCGTTGCTTTGCTCGTTCATTCTGTTCTCCTTAGCGTGGCCGCACCCTGGACGGTGCCGCCTAACGGCAGGCAAAAACAGGACCGCCAGCGGTCCTGTCGCCCCCATCGGATGTCACAACTCCATCTCACCCTAGCCAACAGCAGGACCGATCACTAGCTGACTGGCCGTCACTCCAGCACCAGCGTGTGGGTCCTTTCGCCCTGCGCGTAAACAAGCGTGATGGTCAGCGGCAGTGTGCCTGCCCCCGCGGGGACACTGAACTCATGTGAGGTCGGCGCAAGGTCCGCGGTGCAGGGGTTTCCCCCGGACGGTTCGATCCGGATGCTGACCTGGTCCGGGGCGGTCGCTTCGATCCGGGAGGGGACGGCCGGGCAGCTGGAGCTTCCCCAGAGGGTGATGCGCCGGCCGCGGCCCCGACCCCGCCATTCGGCGCTTAATAAACACCGCTCACGGCTCCCTGTGTGACGGGGCACACGTTCGGTCAGCGCCAAGGGTTAGTGTGTATTTCGGAACAGCTCTTGCGGCCCGTCCGTGACCAGCCGATGCCCGATGCCGCGCACGCGGCAGGGCACTGCGGTGCAACGGACGTTCCGTGCGGCACGGCTCGATGAATGATGAGGTTCACCATGTCCCAGCAGACCCCAGGCTCCACGACAACCCAGGCGCCCCGGCAGGGCGACGCCTTCGAAAACCTGTCGCAGGAGAACCGGAAGTTCGCCCCCTCGGCCGAGTTCGCGGCCAACGCCGTGGTCACCGCCGCCGATTACGCCGAGGCCGACGCCGACCGGCCGGCGTTCTGGGCCAAGCAGGCCCGCAGCCTGCTGAGCTGGAGCAAGGACTTCACCCAGACGCTGGACTGGACCAACCCGCCGTTCGCCAAATGGTTCCTCGGCGGCGAGATCAACGCCGCGTACAACGCCCTGGACCGGCACGTCGAAGCCGGCAACGGGGACCGCGTCGCCATCTACTTCGAGGGCGAACCAGGCGACACCCGGACCTACACCTACGCGCAGCTCACCGAAGAGGTCAAAAAGGCCGCCAACGCGTTCGAATCCCTCGGCGTGGCCAAGGGCGACCGCGTCGCCGTCTACCTGCCGATGATCCCCGAGGCCGTCATCACCCTGCTGGCCTGCGCCCGGATCGGCGCCATCCACTCGGTGGTGTTCGGCGGTTTCTCCGCCGAGGCGCTGCGGTCCCGGATCGACGACGCCGAGGCCAAACTTGTCGTCACGGCCGACGGCACCTACCGCCGCGGCAAGCCCAGCTCGCTCAAGCACGCCGTCGACGAGGCCCTCGCCCACGAGGGCGACGGCAGCGGACACACGGTGCAGAACGTCGTCGTCGTGAAGCGCAACGGCCAGGACGTCGACTGGCACGAGGGCCGGGACCACTGGTGGGCCGACACCGTCGGGACCGCGTCCGCCGAGCACACCGCCGTCGGCCACGACGCCGAGCACCCGCTGTTCATCCTGTACACCTCCGGGACCACCGGCAAGCCCAAGGGCATCCTGCACACCACCGGCGGCTACCTCACGCAGGGCGCCTACACCCACAAGGCGGTGTTCGACCTGCACCCGGAGACGGATGTCTACTGGTGCACGGCAGACGTCGGCTGGATCACCGGCCACTCCTACGTCGCCTACGCCCCGCTCATCAACGGCGCCACCCAGGTGATGTACGAAGGCACCCCCGACTCCCCGCACCAGGGCCGCTGGTGGGAGATCGTGGAGAAGTACAAGGTCTCCATCCTCTACACCGCCCCCACGGCGATCCGCACCTTCATGAAGTGGGGCAAGGAGATCCCGGCCAAGTCGGACCTGTCCTCGATCCGCGTGCTGGGTTCGGTGGGCGAGCCCATCAACCCCGAGGCGTGGATGTGGTACCGGGAGGTCATCGGCTCCAACGCCGGCGCGCACGGGGAAACGAAGGAGAACCCGGCCCCGATCGTGGACACCTGGTGGCAGACCGAAACCGGCGCGCAGATGATCGCCCCGCTGCCCGGCGTCACCGCAACCAAGCCGGGCTCGGCCCAGGTCCCGCTGCCGGGCATCGCCGTCGACGTCGTCGACGAGGCCGGCGAGTCCGTGCCGAACGGCGCCGGCGGCTACCTCGTGATCCGCGAGCCGTGGCCGGCCATGCTGCGCGGCATCTGGGGCGACCCGGAACGGTTCAAGGAAACCTACTGGTCCCGCTTTGAGACGATGTACTTCGCCGGCGACGGCGCCAAGAAGGACGACGACGGCGACATCTGGCTGCTCGGCCGGGTGGACGACGTGATGAACATCTCCGGCCACCGGCTTTCCACCGCCGAGATCGAATCCGCCCTCGTGTCCCACCCGGCCGTGGCCGAAGCCGCCGTCGTCGGCGCGGCGGACGAGACCACCGGCCAGGCTGTCGTGGCGTTCGTCATCCTGCGTGGGGACGCGGTGGACTCGGGCGAGGCGATGGTCCAGGAGCTCCGCAACCATGTGGGCAAGGAAATCGGTCCGATTGCCAAACCCAAGACCATCCTGATCGTCCCGGAACTGCCCAAGACCCGTTCCGGCAAGATCATGCGCCGCCTGCTCAAGGACGTCGCGGAGGGCCGCGAGGTCGGTGACGCCACCACGCTGGCCGACAACACCGTGATGGCCCAGATCGCGCAGTCGCTCAGGAAGTAGGCTCCGGGCAAGGCGCGGGCCAGAGACCGCGGTTCCGCGGTACATTGGCTGGCATGAGCGAAGCCAACCCCTTGGACACCGTCGCCCGACGCGGCACCGTCCTGGTCCTCAACGGACCCAACCTGAACCTGCTGGGTACGCGCGAGCCCGAGAAGTACGGCACGGCCACACTCGCCGACGTCGAACAACTGGCCAAGGACGCCGGCGCGGCGCACGGGCTCGACGTCGAATGCTTCCAGTCCAACCACGAGGGCGCGCTGGTGGAGGCCATTCACGCCGCCCGCGGCAAGGCGCTGGGCATCGTCCTGAACGCCGGCGCCTACACGCACACTTCGGTGGCGATCCGGGATGCGATCACGGCCGTGCAGCTGCCCGCCGTGGAGGTCCACATCACCAACGTGCACGCCCGGGAACCGTTCCGGCACCACTCCTACCTCTCGGACGTCAGCAAGGCCGTGATTGCCGGGGCGGGCATCCTCGGGTACCGCTTCGCCGTCGAATACCTCGCCGAACTGCACGCGGGCCGGGACTGAGCATGGCCCCCGCGGCGGAGCCTGCCGGGACCGCGGACTGGTACCGCCATTTTGGAACCGTCGACGCCCCTGGAAACTCCGCCTGCTATGCCGAGTGGTCGGTGGCTATCGCGGACGATCCGGAACTGATCCGCCGGATCGACGCCTGGCCGCACACTAAGCGCCAGCCGCTGCTGATGCTGGCCGCCGCCCGCTTCCTCGGCGCCCGGATCGGCCCCTACCGGGAGTTCCGGAGTTTCCTGGACGCCCGCTGGGACGACATCTCCCGGATTGTGCTCTCCCGGTCCACCCAGACGAACGAAGCCGGCCGCTGCGCCGCGCTGCTGCCGTCCCTGTCCCGCATCGCCGCCGCGGAAGGCCGTCCGCTGGCCCTGATCGAAGTCGGCGCCTCGGCGGGCCTGGCGCTGTTTCCGGACCGCTACGGCTACGAGTACGACGGCGGCCCCGGCGGCGTGACGCGCCTGGCGCCGGCCCGGGCCGCGGCCGGGAACTACCCGGTCCTGCGCTGCGCCGCCACCGGGCCCGTTCCGCTGCCGGCCGGGCTGCCCGCGGTGGCCTGGCGGGCCGGCATCGACCTGAATCCGCTGGACATCCGGGACCCCGACGACGTCGCCTGGCTGGAGGCGCTGATCTGGCCGGAGCAGGACTTCCGCCGCGAGAGGCTGCGCCAGGCGATCGGCATCGCGCAGGCAGATCCGCCGCTGCTGGTCGCCGGGGACCTGAACGAACAGCTCATGGCCCTGGCCGGGCGGGCCCCGGCAGACGCCGCCCTGGTGGTGTTCCACAGCGCGGTGATGGCCTACCTCGACGCCGCCGGGCGCGAACGCTTCCGGGACACCATGGCGCTGCTGGCCGCGGACCGGGGCTGCCACTGGATTTCCAACGAGGGCCACGCGGTGATTGTCCAGGCGGACGGCTCCAGCGTGGTTCCGGAAATGGACGCCGCCCGGCTCGGCGGCCGCTTCCTGCTGCTGGAGGACGGCCTGCCGGTGGCCATTGCCGGACCGCACGGCCAGAGCCTCGAGTGGATCGAGGCGGGCGCCGGCTGACTTAGCCCCTCGCCCGGGGTGCCTACTTCTTGATGCACTGCCCGGGCGAGACGGCGTCGCCCAGCCCGGGGGCCTGGGCGGCCACGGGGCCGAGGTCGTTCATGGTGATGGCGAAACCGAGCGAGGCCTCCGAGGTGGACTTGGCGAAGACCACACCGGACACCTGCCCGTCCATGGTCAGCAGCGGGCCGCCGGAGTTCCCCGGCTGGACGTCGCCGGCGAGCCGGTAGACATCCTCGGCCGCGGCATTGTTGCCGTAGATGTCCGGGACCAGGACGGTCGCGACATCCCGCACCGTGGCCGGCTTGGACTGGAACGGGCCGCCGTGCGGATAGCCGGCGAACGCTGCGGGGCTGCCTGAAGGGAGATTTGGCCCCAGCGGCAGCGGCGCGGAGGGCAGACCCTCCACGGCCAGCACGGCCAGGTCGTGGCGGCTGTCAAAGTAGACGACCCGGCCGGGGAGGGCCCCGCCGCCGGGGACTTCAACCACGGGTTCGGGGACGCCGGCCACCACGTGGGCGTTGGTCACCACGCGGCCGGGCGAGACAACGAAGCCGCTTCCGGTCTGGTTCTGTCCGCACTGGTAGGCGGTTCCGGCGATCTTTAGGACGGACGCGGCCGCCTTGTTCAGTGCCGGGGTGTCGGTGCTGGCGTTGGGGACCGGCACGGGCTGGCCGCCGATGCCTTCGAACAGGGTCGGAATCCCGTCGCCGATGACGGCCGACCGCAGCTGGGCCATGGACGTCTTCAGCGGGGTGGGGGTGACGCCGTCGATAAACCCGATCACCTTGGAGTCGGCAAGCTGCTGGGACACAAAGGGAACGCCCAGGGCGCTGATGCTGAACGCCAGCATGGACATCACGAGGGCGGACACGGCCACGTTGACGCCGCCGCCCACCACCCGGTCGGCCAGCCGGAGCGGGCTGATCTTGACGACGCTGCGGATGCGCCGTCCGATCATGGTGCCCAGCCCGTGCCCGAGCATCATCAGCAGCACGGCCGTGGCGATGATCGCGGTCAGGCGCCAGGACGGGTCGTCGACGAGGTCGCTGACAATTGGCACCGACACAAAAGCAGCCACCGCCCCGGCCGCGAACCCTGCGATGCCGCCCAGCGTCACCAGGAAGCCGTTGCGGAAGCCGTAGATCAGGTAGGACAGGAGCGTGAGGATCAACGCCAGGTCCAAAATGGTCAAGCCGTACACCGGGGGCTCCTTAGAAACGTCTAGGCCACTATTCTACCGGCGCGCACCGACACTTTGTCGGCCGGCGGCGGCCGGACCTGACGGTCCCGCGCCCGGGTGCACACCGGATGCCCGGGGGGCCGCGCGCCGGCGGCCCGGGCGCGCACTCCAGCGCGCACTCCGGCGCCGTTTCGCGCGTTTCGGTGCCAAGTACGTCACAGAAGCCGCAAAATTCTGAAACAATGGCTGAAGCGCCCCAGCCGACACAGCAAGTCAGGAGATTTCATGGATATCGAGGTATTGCGCCGCGCACCCCTTTTCGCCACGCTCGACGACGAGGCGTTCCGTCTGCTGACGGACGAACTCACCGAGGTGGACCTCTCACGCGGAGCCTCGGTTTTCCGGGAAGGCGACCAGGGTGACCAGCTCTACTTCATCGTCTCCGGCAAGGTAAAGCTCGGCCGCACCTCCCCCGACGGGCGTGAGTCCCTCCTCGCCATCCTCGGCCCGGGCGAACTCTTCGGCGAAATGGCGCTGTTTGACCCGAGCCCGCGCACTGCCACGGCCACGGCCGTGTCCGAAACCCGCCTGGCCGGGCTGAAGAACGAGAGCCTCAACGCCCTGCTGCGCACCCGCCCGGAGGTTTCCGCCCAGCTGCTGCAGGCCCTGGCCCGCCGCCTGCGCCGCACCAACGATTCGCTCTCCGACCTCGTCTTCTCCGACGTCCCGGGCCGCGTCGCCAAGGCCCTGCTGGACCTCGCGGACCGCTTCGGCCGTCCCGCGACCGACGGCGTCCTGGTGGCCCACGAGCTCACTCAGGAAGAACTGGCCCAGCTGGTCGGCGCCTCCCGCGAGACCGTCAACAAGGCCCTCGCCGAATTCGTCCAGCGCGGCTGGCTGCGCTTGGAAGCCCGCGCCGTCGTCATCCTCGACATGCAGCGCCTGCGCCAGCGTTCCCGCTAGTCGCTCCGCGCGACGTTCGCTAAAAACTGAGGGCCGGCCCGCGACAACGGGCCGGCCCTCGGTGGTTTTCGCGGCAGCTACCAACGGACATGCCCGTCCCTGCACGCCAGGAATGGACATATACCTACTATGTCCATTGCCCGGCCCGACCGACGGGCATGCCCAACAACGAGTTCCGGTCCCAACGGGCATGCCCATTTGCCCAGCCCGAACGATGAGCATGTCCAAGAACGCGTTTCGGTCGCAACGGGCATGTCCGACCAGGCGTTCCGGTCCCGACGGGCATGCCCATCCCTGCACGCCAGGAATGGACATATACCCGCTATGTCCATTGCCCAGCCCGAACGATGAGCATGCCCAACAACGAGTTCCGGTCCCGACGGGCATGCCCATCCCTGCACGCCAGGAATGGACATACACCCACTATGTCCAGTGCTCAGCCCGAACGATGAGCATGTCCAAGAACGAGTTCCGGCCCCAACGGGCATGTCCATTGCCCATGCCCGCAGGCCTACCGCACAGGCCCGGCGGGCTTCCTACCGCTCCCGCTGGGGTTCCCCGGCCACGGTCTTGGCGGCCTCGACTTCGAGCATCAGTGTGCCGTCCTCCTCCACGAGGGTCGGCTGGTAGGCGTGCGCCGTGCGCTTGTAGCTGAGGTAGGCGATGCAGCCGTTCGCGGCCGCCATCTTCTCGAGCATGATCTCCGAGCCCGGGACCAGGAGCTGGCCCAGCTTCAGGCCCACGGTGTTCGGCTGGCCCACCTCGTCGCCCAGCGCGGTGCTGTCACGTTCGGCGATGACCTTGCGGACGCAGACCCAGCGCCCCCACACGCCCTTGCTGGCCAGAAGCGAGGGCTGCTGGTTCATCGGGACCGTCGCGGCAAAGTACCGGGTATTGAAGCGGCGGTGTGAGAAGTCCGGGCTGAGCCAGTTCACCAGCGGTTTGAGCAGGTCGGTCCGCACCGACAGTCCGCGCTTGGCCAGTACATCGGTGAAGGATTTCTCCTGCTCGGCCACGGCCTCCCGGGCGCGCATCCACTCGGCCGAGGAGGTTCCCTCCACCGTGGTGGACAGGTCCGGTCCGGCCAGCAGGATCCCGGTCTCCTCGAACAGCTCGCGGATCGCCCCCACGACGTGGCGGCGGGCCAGCCCGACGTCGGGCGTCCCCATCTTCTCGGCCCAGAACTGCGGCGGGGGCCCGAGCCAGCCGACGGCGTCGTCGTCGGAGGCTTCCAGCGAGCCGCCCGGAAAGGCGAGCACGCCCAGCGGCGAGGTACCCGGCCGGTACCCCAGCCAGGTCTCCAGGCCGGTGGGCGAGTCCCGGAGCAGGACCACGGAGGAGGCATAGCGGGGCGCGCGGGGGGTCCGCTCGCCGTGTTCAAGCCAACTGCGGGCTGCCCCCTCAAGATCCGGGGGGAGGACGAACAGGC
This sequence comes from Arthrobacter sp. SlRoot2-15, assembly GCF_059739345.1. Taxonomy (NCBI): domain Bacteria; kingdom Bacillati; phylum Actinomycetota; class Actinomycetes; order Micrococcales; family Micrococcaceae; genus Arthrobacter; species Arthrobacter sp. SlRoot2-15. Next base: position 2,372,735 of record NZ_AP046058.1, on the reverse strand, counting down.
GTCGTGCTAAGTGCGGCAAGGGAAAGGACCGGCCTTCTAGGCGAATTCGGCGATAAGTTCGACCTCGACCGGGGAGTCGAGCGGCAGAACGGCAACGCCGACGGCGGAACGTGCGTGCTGGCCGGCGTCGCCGAGGACCTTGCCCAGCAACTCGGACGCGCCGTTGATGACACCGGGCTGGCCGGTGAAGGAGGGGTCGGAGGAGACGAAACCGACCACCTTGACGATCCGCGTGATGCGGTCGAGGTCGCCGATCACGCTTTTCACGGCCGCCAGGGCGTTGACGGCGCAGACCTCGGCGTAGCGCTTCGCGGCCTCCGGGGCCACGGTCGGTTCATCCGAGGTGCCCTCGGTCCCGGAGGAGACCTTGCCGGTGGCTTCGAGCTTGCCGTCGATGAACGGCAACTGGCCGGAGGTGTAGACGTGGTTGCCGGAGATGACGGCGGGGACATACGCGGCCACCGGGGCGGCCACGGCGGGAAGCGTGAGTCCCAGCTCGGCGAGCCGCTGTTCGACGGCGGACGACGCGCCGGTCCGCGCGGCGTTTTCGGTGCCGGCCGGGGCTGTTTCGGCGCTGTTGGCAGGGCTGTTGGTGGAGCCTGCGCCGGCGGCCGGGGCGGCCGCTTGAGGGGTGCTCATGGCTACTGCTTCTCCCGCTTCAAGTAGGCAACCAGGCCGTTTCCATCGGGGCCCGGAACAACCTGGACAAGCTCCCAGCCGTCGTCGCCCCACTGATCCAGGATCTGCTTGGTCGCGTGGATAATGAGCGGAATCGTGGCGTACTCCCATTTGGTCATGAAGTAAAGCCTAGTCCTTGCCGGTAAAGTGGAAAACATGGCGACTGGTAAGAACCCTTTATTCGACACGGCCACCACCCTGGGAAAGATCATTCTTTTCCTGGGCGTGAGCGCCATTTGTGGTGTGCTCGTGGCGGGGCTGCTGGTTCCCGCGGCTGCCCTCTCGGGCAACACCGCCAGCGGGTCGATCAAGTTCTTTGAAGCCCTCCCGGCCGAGCTCCAGGTCGATCCCCCGAGCCAGTCCACCAACATCCTCGCTGCCGACGGCAGCGTGATCGCCAGCCTCTTCTCGGAAAACCGGACCCGGGTGTCGCTGGACAAGATGTCGCCGTTCATCAAGGACGCGGTCGTCGCCATCGAAGACAGCCGCTTTTACGAGCACGGCGGCGTGGACACCACCGGCATCCTGCGAGCCCTCGTCAGCACCGCCCGCGGCAACAAGCAGGGCGCGTCCACCATCACGCAGCAGTACGTCAACAACGTCATCAACTCGTCGCTGGAGTCCGAGGGCAAGGGTGACCAGGTCCTGCTCAACGGTGTCAACAAGGGCGTCGGGGACAAGCTCCGCGAGATGAAGCTCGCCATCGCCCTGGAGAAGAAGTTCACCAAGGAGCAGATCCTTGAGGGCTACCTGAACATTGTCTTCTTCAACCGCGACGCCTACGGCATTGAAGCCGCGTCAAAGCTCTTCTTCAGCACCTCCGCCAAGGACCTGACCCTGCCGCAGGCCGCGCTGTTGGCCGGCCTGGTGAACAGCCCGTCCTTCTACGACCCGGTCGCCCACCCGGACAACGCCAAGGTGCGCCGCGACCTGGTGCTGAAGGCGATGCTGACGCAGAAGAAGATCAAGCAGCCGGAGTACGACGCCGCCGTCGCCGCCCCGGTGGAAACCAAGGTCAGCCAGGCCAAACAGGGCTGCGCGTACGCCTCCACGGCGCCGTACTTCTGCGACTACGTGCTGCACCTGCTGCTGAACAACCCGGCCTACGGCGCCGACGCCGAGACCCGCAACCGGAAGATCTTCCGCGGCGGCCTGACCATCAAGACCACGCTGGACCCCAACGCCCAGGCCGCCGCCCAGGCCCAGGTGGATGCCTCTGCCGGAGCGAACCCGGACAAATGGGGCGCCGCCCTGGTCTCGGTCCAGCCTGGCACCGGCAAGATCATCAACATGGCCCAAAACACCGTGTGGTTCCCCGCCGAGGCAAAGTTCGACACGAACCTGAACTTCAACGTCGACAAACTCGACGCGAAGGGCAACGACCTCAACGGCCTCGGCGGCGCGCAGCCGGGCTCAACCATGAAGCCGTTCACGTTCGCCGAATGGCTCAACGAGGGCAAGTCGATGAACCAGGTGCTTAACGGCGCCGTGCGGAAGTACCCGCTGAACTTCAAATGGCGGAACTCCTGCGGCGTGACCACCGGCGCCTACAACACCGCCGAAAAAGACCTCGGCGCGGCGGAAGACCTGCAGAACGCCGAGGAGAGCTGGTACCGGCCCCTGACCGTCCTCGAGGGCCTCTACAACTCCATCAACACCATCACCTTCGCCTCCGCGGCCCAGCTGGACTTCTGCGGCATCCAGAAAATCGTTGACTCCGTGGGGCTGCATTCCGGCCTCCCTGCCGTGGACAAGGACGGCAAGATCACCGAGCCGACGCCGAAGATCGACATGTTCACCACGGCCAACCTGCTGGGCTCCACCCAGACCTCGCCGCTGTCCATGGCCAGCGCCTTCGCGACCTTCGCCAACGACGGCAAATACTGCGAGCCGATCGCCATCACCTCGGTCACGGACCAGAACGGCGCCCAGTTGCCGGCCCAGGCCACCAATTGCCGGGACGCTATTAAGCCCGAGGTCGCCAGGGGCGTCAATTACGCGCTGCAGGAGGTCCTGAACCGCGGTTCGGGCGCCCTGATCAAACCGCGGATCTCCACCCGCACCAACTTCCCGATCGCGGCGAAGACCGGTACCTCGAACAACAACGGCTCCACCTGGGTGGTCGGACACACCCGCGGCCTGGCAACGGCCTCCTGGTTCGGCGACCCGCTGCTCAACCAGCAGCGTCCGGGCCAGAACATCACCATCAACGGCCAGTTCTACAAGGGCATCGACGGGTACATGATCGCCGGCCCGCAGTTCTCGAACTTCATGGCCCAGATTGCCCCGGCGTACGGCACCGACCCGTTCCCGGCACCGCCGTCGAACATGGTTACCGCCCCCGTTGCACCGGCTCCCGCCCCGGCCCCTGCCCCGACGACGGCGCCGACCCAGGCGCCAAGCAGCCCGGCACCAACGCCGGAGCCGACGAACAAGAAGCCCTAGCCGATGGCCGCCCTCAACGAACTGGCAAGCCGCGCCCGAAGCATCGGGCGCGGCTTTGCCGTAACCGCCGCCCTAGGAGCCGTTGCGGGTGCCTCGGCCACCGGCTACGGGCTGTGGGAGAAGAACCAGTTCGTGCTGCGGGAGGAAAGCCTCCCGATCCTGCCGCCGGGCTTCGGGCCGCTGCGCGTGCTGCACCTGAGCGACATCCACTTCGTGCCGGGCCAGCGCCGCAAGGCCGCCTGGCTCGCGTCCCTCGCAGGACTGGAACCGGACCTGGTGGTCAACACCGGGGACAACCTCAGCCACCCCAAGGCGGTCGGGCCGGTCCTGGAGGCCCTGCGGCCGCTGATGGAGTTCCCCGGCGTCTTCGTTCCCGGCTCCAACGACTACTACGCCCCCCGCTTCAAGAACCCGGCGACGTACTTTCTTGGCCCCTCCTCGCGGCCGAAGAAAGCCACGGAACTGGACTGGCCGAGGCTGCGGGCCGGTTTCGGGATGGCCGGCTGGGTGGATCTGACCAACCGCTGCCAGTCGCTGGTGCTCAAGGGCCTGCGCGTCGACTTCTCCGGAGTCGACGATCCGCATCTGGGCCTCGAACGCTATGCCGGCTGGCCCCGCGGCACCAGGGGCCAGGACGCAAAGCCGCACCTGCGGGTCGCCGTCGTGCACGCCCCCTACCAGCGCGTGCTGGACCACTTCACCGGGGACGCCGCGGACCTGCTGCTGGCCGGGCACACCCACGGCGGGCAGATCTGCGTCCCCGGGTACGGTGCGCTGGTGTCCAACTGCGACCTGCCCACCTGGCGGGCCAAGGGCCTGCACGACTGGGAGAGCAAGGGCCGTACGACGCCGGTGAACGTCTCCGGCGGCATCGGCACCTCGCGCTTCGCCCCCGTCCGGATCGCCTGCAAGCCCGAGGCCGTGCTGCTGACCCTGACCGCCCGGAGCTGAGCCCTCGGGGTCTCCCCCGCGCCAGCTTCAGAGGGACATGCGCATCCCCGTAATAAGGCGTGCGCCGAAGATGCCAGAATCCAAGGTTCCAACGGACATGCCCAGCCTTCACGCCCAGCGAGGGACATGCCCCGTCCAGGACCAACACTCCACCGGACATGCCCAGTGTTCACGCCCAGCGATGGACATAACGGCATTTTGCCCATCCCCTGCGTCCAAGGATGGACATGTCCGTCCAGCCCCGTAACGAAGACTGAGCATGCTCAACCGGGCGGCCGCGGAACGGGCATGTCCGGAACTTGAGGGATCGAACAATGGGCATGTCCCACCGCGCCGCCCTGGCATGGGCATGTCCCGTTGGCGCGCCGGGAGATGGGCATGTCCACGAGGCAAGCCCCCGCCCCTGACATTGCGGAACATAATTACTGCGCCAGTTTGCGGAACGGGCCGATATCCTGTGAACCGGGTCACGAAATGGCCTAGGGTAGTTGCTACCGGAAACTACATCCAGTTGCGTAATTCATTCCGCAGTTGCAGCTAAGAAGCAGGCATGGCCAAGCAGACCCCGTTTTTCTCAGCAATCAGTCGTCTCTATCCGCACGTCAGGCCGATCATGCCGCGGCTTGTCCTGGGCCTGGTCTCTGCCTTGATGGCCAGCCTTGTCGCCCTGGCCATCCCCCAGGTGCTGCGGGTCCTGATCAACGACTGGCTGCGGCCGGGCGGAAGCAGCCAGGCCGTCTGGATCGCCTCCGCCGTGATCCTCGGGCTGGGCATCGCCGAAGCCGGGCTCGTTGCGCTGCGCCGGCAGTTCGTCATCAATCCGGCCACCACCGTGGAAACCCGGATGCGGGTCTCGCTCTACGACCACCTGCAGGACCTGGCTGTGTCCTTCCATGACCGCTGGGGCTCCGGCCAGCTGCTCTCCCGCGCCATGACGGACCTGAACTTCCTCCGGCGCTGGATGGCGTTCGGGGCGATCATGCTGGTGGTCACCACCCTCACGGTGGTGATCGGCGTCGTCGTGATGTTTGCCATGAGCTGGCAGCTCGCGCTGATCTTCCTGGCCGCCGCCGTGCCGATCATGATCTACGGCTTCCGCTTCCAGACCCGCTTCCGCCAGGTGGCCCGCCGCAGCCAGGACCAGGCCGGCGACCTCGCCACCGCGGTGGAGGAATCCGTCCACGGCATCCGCGTGCTCAAGGCCTTCGGGCGCAGCCGGGAGGCGCTGGAGAACTTCAACGAACAGGCCGAGGAACTCCGCCAGACCGAGATCGCGAAGGCCAAGCACCTGGCCGCCTTCAGCCTCGCCGTCACGCTGCTGCCCGAGCTGGCCCTCGGCGCCGGGCTCGTCGTCGGGATCATGCTGGCCGCCGGCGGCCAGCTCAGCATCGGCTCGCTCGTGGCCTTCTTCGCCACCGCCGCCGTGATCGCCGCGCCGGTGGAGTTCTGCGGCATGCTGCTGGCCATGGCCCTGACCGCCAAGACCGCGGTGGACCGGCATTTCGAGGTGATGGACTCGGTGAACACCATCACCAGCCCGAAAGAGCCGCGCCGCCCGGCCGAGCTCACGGGCGCCCTGGCCTTCCGCAACGCCACCTTCGCCTTCGAGGACGCCCCGGAGAAGCCCATCCTCAAGGACATCTGCCTGGACATCCGGCCGGGCGAGACGATGGCCCTGGTGGGCATCACCGGCAGCGGCAAGAGCGCCCTGCTGCAGCTGGTGCCGCGCCTGTTCGAGGTTACAGCGGGCTCGGTGACGATCGACGGCGTGGACCTGCGCGACTTCAGCGTCGAGGACCTGCGCACCATCGTCTCGGTGGCCTTCGAGGACACCACGCTCTTTTCCAGCTCCGTCCGGGACAACGTGCTGCTCGGTGTGCAGGGGCAGGAGTCGCCGGAGCGCCGGGAAGAGATCCTGGCCGAGGCGCTCGACACCGCCCAGGCGCACTTCGCCTACTCCCTGCCGGAAGGCCTAGACACGCTGATCGGTGAGGAGGGACTGAGCCTCTCCGGCGGGCAGCGGCAGCGCATCGCCCTGGCCCGGGCCGTCGCCGCCAGGCCGAAAGTGCTGGTCCTGGACGATCCGCTCTCCGCCCTGGACGTCAACACCGAGGAGCTCGTCGAGGCCCGGCTGCGCGCCGTGCTCGCGGACACCACCACCCTGATCGTGGCCCACCGGCCCTCCACCGTGGCCCTGGCCGACCGGGTGGCCCTGCTGGAGGACGGCCGGATCGCCGCCGTCGGCACCCACACGGAATTGCTCGCGCAGAACAGCCACTACCGCTACGTGATCGCCAGCCTGGACCCGGAACCGCGGGACCTGGACTCCGAACTGTCCGCCCTCGAGGCCGAGGAGGTGTCCCGATGAGCACGGCCACCTTTGGCACCGCCAACGAGGACAACGCGCACCTGTCCAAGTCCGAGAGCAGGGCCGTGCGGCGCCGCTCCCTGGCCCTGCTCGGATCACTGATCCGGCCGGTCCGCCGGCGCTTCTGGCTGACCATCGCCGCCGTCGTCCTGTCCCAGGCCGCCCGTGTGGCCGGCCCGGCGCTGATCGCGTTCGGGATCGACCATGCCCTGCCGGCGCTGCGTGCGGGCGACAACCTCCCGCTGATGCTGGCCGGCGCCGCGTACCTCGCCGCGGCCGTCGCGACGGCGGGCCTGACCGCCCTCTACGTGACCTCGACGGCGCGCCTGAGCCAGGCGATGCTGCTGGACCTGCGGGTGCGCGTCTTCCGCCAGACCCAGCGGCTGAGCCTGGAGTTCCACGAGAAATACACCTCGGGCCGCATCATCGCCCGGCAGACCTCGGACCTTGAGGCGCTGCGGGAACTGCTCGACTCCGGGGTCAGCTCGCTCGCCTCCGGACTGCTGTTTATGGTCTTCACCGCCGTCACCGTGTTCGCCCTCGACTGGCGCAGCGGGCTGCTGGTGCTCGCCGCCGGCGTGCCGATGTACTTCCTGGCCCGCTGGTACCAGAAGCACTCCGAGATCGCGTTCCGTGAGTCCCGCGTCGTCTCGGCCCGGCTGATCGTGCACTTCGTCGAGACGATGACCGGCATCCGTGCCGTCAAGGCCTTCCGCAAGGAGCGCCAGAATGCCGAGCGCTACGCCGAACTCTCCGAGGACTACCGCAAGGTCACCGTCCGGTCGATCAACCTCAACGGCGTCCTCCAGCCCGGCCTGGTCCTGATCGGGAACGTCTGCGTCGCCGTCGTCCTGCTCACCGGCGGCTTCCGGGTGCTCTCCGGTGAACTCGCCGTGGGCGTGCTGCTGGCCCTGATCCTCTCGGCCAAGCGCTTCTTCCAGCCCGTCGACCAGATCTCGATGTTCTACAACTCCTTCCAAAGCGCGCAGGCGGCACTGGAAAAAGTCTCCGGACTGCTCGAGGAGGTGCCCACCGTCCGGCCGCCGCAGAACCCGGTGGCCCTGCCGGAGGCGGAGGGCCGCATCGACTTCGAGAACGTCGAATTCCGCTACGGCGACGGCCCGGTGGTCATCCCCGCCCTGGACCTTCACATCCCGGCCGGCCAGACGGTCGCCCTCGTGGGCCAGACCGGCGCCGGGAAGTCGACCCTCGCCAAGCTGATTGCCCGCTTCTACGACGTCTCCTCCGGTTCGCTCACGCTCGACGGCGTGGACCTGCGGCAGCTCACGACGGCGGACCTGCGCCGCAACGTTGTGATGGTCACCCAGGAGGCGTTCCTGTTCAGCGGCTCCGTGGCGGACAACATCGCCCTCGGCCGGCCCGAGGCCTCCCGTGAGGAGATCGAGGACGCCGCGAAGGCCGTCGGCGCCCACGGCTTCATCACGGCGCTGCCGGACGGGTACGACACCGACGTCAACAAGCGCGGCGGCCGCGTCTCCGCCGGCCAGCGCCAGCTGATCAGCTTCGCCCGGGCCTTCCTGGCCCGGCCCGCGGTGCTGATCCTGGACGAGGCAACGTCCTCGCTGGACATCCCCTCCGAACGCCTGGTCCAGGCAGGCCTGGCGAGCCTGCTGCGGGGCGCCGGCTCCGGCGGGGCCGGCCGCACGGCGCTGATCATCGCGCACCGGCTCTCCACCGTGGAGACCGCGGACCGGGTGCTGGTGGTCCACGACGGCCGCGTGGTCGAGGACGGCACGCCAGCGGAGCTGATCGGCGGCGGCGGACGCTTCGCCAGGCTGCACGGGGCGTGGAAGGACTCGCTGGTCTGAGCCGGCGCCGCCCGTCCTCCCTGTGACGGCTCCGATTCGCATCCGGGGCCCGGATCGGATACTCTTGTGAAGTTGCTTTTGAAGTAACGGATCGGGATGTGGCGCAGCTTGGTAGCGCGCGTCGTTCGGGACGACGAGGTCGCAGGTTCAAATCCTGTCATCCCGACCAGTCAAAAAGAGGGTCTTCCATTCGGAAGACCCTCTTTTGTGTTTCCAGGAAGTCACCCGGCCGCCATGGCACCCGCCGCCGTCGCCGTCTAGATCCCGATGGCGGTCGAAGGCAAAAAAACAGCCCCGGAACACCTTGCGGTGCCGCCGGGGCTGTCCTTCGAGTGTGTGGTTACATCGGGTCGGGCCAGTTGCCGACGTTCGTGGAGTAGGTCATCGGGTCGGGCCAGTTGCCCACGGCCGTGGCCGTACGCATGGGGTCCGGCCAGTTGCCAACGGCGGTGATGTTGGTGGTATCGGCGATGGAACCTGCGGACAGAACGGCCGGAGCCGCTGCGGAGAAAGCCAGGGCGCCCGCGAGGACCGCGCCGGCTGCAATCTTCTTCAACATAGAGTTCCTCAATCTTGAGTTGGAGTCGTTACCAAGTCAGCACTGCCCTTGTTGACATACATTGTAAAATGTTTTCCACAGAGAGTGTCAAGCATTTAGTACATGAAGTGTCCGGAATGAGGTGGTATCCGTGGGGAACGGATTCGGGGAGAAACTCCGTGCGGAACGGCTGGAGCGTGGGCTCACGCAGGCCGAGCTGGGGAAGGATCTCTACTCGCCCAGCTACATCTCGCTGCTCGAAACCGGCCGCCGGGAACCCACCGCGGATGTCATCGAGGAGCTCGCCCGCCGGCTGGAGCTCGCCCCCAAAGCCCTTGAAGCATGGAGCCAGCCGGTTTCCGTGAGCGACGCCGAGTACGTACTGGCCGGCCTGTACGCCCGCCAGGCCTGGGACCTCCGGGACTACCCGCTGGCGGCGGTCCATGCCGCGGCGGCCGCCCAGATCGCCCTCGAGGCCAAAAACACCAGTGCCTGGTGGAACATGACCTACATGCAGGCCGAATGCATGATCAAGCAGGGCATGTGGGCCGACTGCAAGGCGATCGTACAGCGCCTGCTGGACCACCCGATGGCCGCCGAGTCGGCCGGCCTCGGGGTGCGGGCCCGGCAGATGCTGGCCGCCGCCGCGCAGGGCCAGGGCCAGCTGACCACGGCGGTGGAACAAGCCGAGGAGGCGGTGCGGCTCTGCTCCCAGCTGCCCACGGGCTCCACCCTCATCATCGGTGCGCTGCGCGCGCTGATCGGTGCCCTGGCCGAAAGCGGCCGGCTGGACGAGGCCTGGAAGTACTGCCAGGACATGAACGAACAGATGGACGAGCAGTCCATGTCCCAGTTGGCCGGTGAAGTGGCCTGGGTGGTCGGCAACGTCGCTTTCATGCGCCACGACTACGCCGAGGGCATCAAGTACCACGAGAAGGCCGCCAAGCTGCTCTCCCCCGCGCACGACATCGACCTCTGGGCCAGGTTCAACAAGGCCTCCGCCGCGGTGCGACTCTCCTCCGGGATCGTCGAGCCGGAAACCCTGTCCTCGATCGAACGCGCCGAGCTGGCCCTCTCGATCGTCGGCGGCAACAAGACGGACCACCTCGAAGTTGCCTTTATCCGGGCGCGCTGGCTCTACCTCACGGGAGACATCGTCGGCGCCGTGCAGAAGCTGCGCGAGATCCACGCCGAGCGGGACGTGCTGGCCAGGCACACCGCGGGCGAGGTTTCGCTCCTGCTGGGCAAGGCACTCAAGGCCGCCGGCGAAGCCGAGGAGGCCCTCGTGTACCTCGAGGAAGCCCAGAAGGAGTTCAGCGCGGCCGGAGCCTCGGACCGGGTCCAGCAGGCCATGGACGCCGTGCTCGAAATCCGGCTGGCCCAGCGCCGCGCCGCGGCCGCCGCCGGCACCTAGCCGGCACCAGGGCGGCCCCTGGCCGAGCGCCGGCCGCCGGACCGGCGCCCAAGCGGCGCCGCAGCCCCCGCCTCAGGCGAAGGACCACCCGGTGAGCAGCTCGAAGGCCTCCACGTAGCGGCTGCGGGTGCGTGCGACGACGTCGGCCGGGAGTGCCGGCGGCGGCGTGTCGGAGGCCTTGTCCCAGCCGGACGCCGCGGACGTCAACCAGTCGCGGACGTACTGCTTGTCGTAGGACGGCTGCGCCTTGCCCGGGGCGTAGGTGCTTGCGTCCCAGAAGCGCGAGGAGTCCGGAGTCAGGACCTCGTCGCCGAGGGTGATGACGCCGGTGGCGGTGTCGATGCCGAACTCCACCTTGGTGTCGGCCAGGATGATGCCGCGGCCTCGGGCGATCTCCTCGGCCCTGGTGTAGATCTCGAGGGTCAGCTCACGGAGCCGGCCGGCGATGTCCTCGCCCACCAGCTCCACAACTTCCTCGAACGTGATGTTCTCGTCGTGTTCCCCCACCTCGGCCTTGGCCGAGGGGGTGAAGATGGCCTCGGCGAGCCTGGACCCGTCCACCAGGCCCGGCGGCAGCGGGATGCTGCAGACCGTGCCGGATTCCCGGTATTCGGCCAGCCCGGACCCGGTCAGGTAGCCGCGGGCGATGCATTCCACCGGGAACATCTCGAGCTTCTTGCAGATCATGGCGCGGCCCTCCACGGCGGCGGGGACGCCGCCGTCGACCGTGGCCGCGAGCACGTGGTGCTCCACGCCGAGCTGCTCGAACCACCACAGGCTCAGCTGGGTGAGGATGCGGCCCTTATCCGGGATCTCGCTGGCGAGGACATGGTCGAAGGCGCTGATGCGGTCGCTGGCCACCACCAGGACGCACTCGTGGCCGAAGCGCTCCGTGATGGAGGAGTCCGCCGGGATGTATAGGTCGCGGACCTTCCCGGAGTAGACGTGCGTCCAGCCGGGCAGGTCCAGCGTAGCGGTGTCAAGGCCGCCCGCGGGCAGGGAGGAGTCAGTCGCGTTCATGGTCACGCCTTCGCTTTCGCGGCCGCGGCGGCCGCGGCTGCGGCGACGGCGGCGGCCGTGCCGGGCGCCGTCACCTTGATTTCGCCGCGCGCGGCCTTGCGGCCGATGTCGGTGCGGAACTGGCCGCCGTCGAGCTGGACGAGTTCGACGCCGTCGTACGCCCGTTCGCGGGCCTCGACCAGGTCGGTTCCGAGCGCCACCACGGCGAGGACGCGGCCGCCGGCGGAGACCACTTTGCCCTCGTCGTCGAGCCTGGTGCCGGCATGGATGACGTGCACGCCCTCGATCGCCTCAACCTTCTTCAGGCCGCGGATCCGGTCCCCGGTACGGGGCGTGCCGGGATAGTTTTCGGCGGCGACGACGACGGCGACGGCCGACTCCTTGGACCAGCGCAGCGGCTGGACCTTGTCCAGCTCGCCCTTCGCGGCGGCCATCAGCAGGCCGCCGAGGGGCGTCTTTAGCCGGGCCAGGACGGCCTGGGTCTCCGGGTCGCCGAAGCGGACGTTGAACTCGATCACGCGGGTGCCGCGGGACGTCAGGGCCAGACCGACGAACAGCACGCCGACGAACGGGGTGCCGCGGTGCGCCATCTGGTTGACGGTGGGCTGCGCAACCCGGTCGATGACCTCCTGGACCAGGCCCTCGGGGGCCCAGTCGAGCGGGGTGTAGGCGCCCATGCCGCCGGTGTTGGGGCCCTCGTCGTTGTCAAAGATGCGCTTGAAATCCTGCGCCGGGGACAGCGCCACGGTGGTGCTGCCGTCGCACAGGACGAAGACGGAGACCTCGGGGCCGTCGAGGAACTCCTCGATCACGACGGTGCCGCCGGCGTCGAAGCAGCTCTGCGCGTGCGCCAGCGCCTCGTCCCGGTCCTTGGTGACGACGACGCCCTTGCCGGCGGCGAGCCCGTCATCCTTCACAACGTACGGCGCGCCGAAGGTGTCGAGCGCGTCGGCGGCTTCCGCCGCGTTGGACGCCACCCGGGCCATGGCGGTGGGCACGCCGGCCTCGGCCATGACTTCCTTGGCGAACGCCTTGGAGGCCTCGAGCTGGGCGGCGGCCTTGCTGGGGCCGAAAACCGGGATCCCGGCATCGCGGACCGCGTCCGACACACCGGCGGCGAGCGGCGCCTCGGGACCCACCACCACGAGGTCGACGCCGAGCCTGGTGGCCAGGGCGGCGACGGCGTCGGGGTCGTTCGCGTCGATGGGGTGTGTGGGGACCAGCTTGCCGATGCCGGCGTTGCCCGGGGCCGCGTGGACCTCGGAAACATTCGGGTCGGCGAGCAGGGATCGGACAATGGCGTGTTCGCGGCCGCCGGGGCCGATGACAAGTACCTTCACAGTTCCCAAGGGTACGTGCTGGACCCGGCAGGCTCCTAAGCTGTGACCGTCCGACGGACATGCCCATCCTTCGGCCCTGTTCCACCGGACATGCCCATTCTTCGGCCCTTGCCCCTGGGTTCCACCGGACATGCCCATCCTTCGGCCCTGTTCCACCGGACATGCCCATTCTTCGGCCCTTGCCCCTGGGTTCCACCGGACATGCCCATCCTTCGGCCCTTGACCCTGGGTTCCGACGGACATGCCCATTCTTCGGGCCAGGTCCCACCGGACATGCCCATTCCACGCCGCAGCCACTGGACATAATCCGCATATGTCCCTCCCTCACGCCCAAGGATGGGCATGTGCGGCGCCGAGCACCGGGCGAGACACGGGGCGGGGCACGCTCCGCACCCCGGGCGGTCAATCCGCGGGCCTCGCCGCTCCGAACACCCTGTATGACAACGCCCAGCACCCCGAAGCCCGGCACCACCCCCCAGGGCAGGAACCAGCGCATGCACCAGCGCAGGAAGCGCCTGCTGTCCGGGCCCGGTCCCCTCGCCGCGCTGGCCGGGGTGGTCTCCGCCGCCGTCGTGCTGGCCGTCGCGGAACTGGCCGGGGCGTTCTTCACGGCCCGCGCGACGCCGCTGATCGCCCTCGGCTCGACCTTCATCGATTTCACCCCGCCGTGGATGAAGGACTTCGCGATCGCCACCTTCGGCACCAATGACAAGGCCGCCCTGTTCGCGGGCATGGGCCTGACCATCCTGCTGCTGGCGTGCGTGCTGGGCATCGTGGCGTACCGCAGGTGGGCGCTCGGCGTCGCCGGGGTGCTCCTGATGGGGGCGGTGATCGTGGCCAGCGTGGTGACCCGGGCCGGAGTTAAGCCCCTCGATGCCATTCCTTCGCTGCTCGGGACCGCAGCCGGCCTCATCGTGCTCCGGCTCCTGATCACCCGGCTGTGGCGGATGCGGGAATGGCCGGAGGTGGCGTCGGACCGCGGCGCCAAGGAGCCGGAGCGTCCCGCCACCAGCCGCCGGGCTTTCTTCACCGCCACCGGCATCACCGCCGTGGCGGCCGCCGCCGCGGCCACCGGCGGACGGCTCCTGAGCGCCGCCCGCAGCAATGTGGCGCAGGCCCGTGAGGCCCTTAAGCTCCCCGCTCCCGCCAAGGCTGCCGCCGCCGTGCCCGCCGGCGTCCAGTCCAAGGCACCCGGTGTCACCCCCTGGCTGACGCCGAACAAGGATTTCTACCGGATCGACACCGCCCTCAGCGTGCCGGAAATCGACGCCCAGTCCTGGGAGCTGCGGATCCACGGGATGGTCGAACAGGAGGTGCGGCTCAGCTTCCAGGACCTGCTGGACGCCCAGCTGATCGAATCCCATGTCTCGCTGACCTGCGTCTCCAACCCGGTGGGCGGGAACCTGGCCGGCAACGCCAAATGGCTGGGCATGCCCATCCGTGACGCGCTCAAGCGGGCCCGGCCCAAGGCGGGCGCCGACATGGTGCTCTCCACCTCGGTCGACGGCTTCAGCGCCTCGACGCCGCTGGAGGTCCTGCAGGATGACCGGGACGCGATGCTGGCGATCGGCATGAACGGCGAGGCCCTCCCGTTGGAGCACGGCTACCCGGTCCGGATGGTGGTCCCGGGGCTGTACGGCTTCGTCTCGGCCACCAAATGGGTGGTGGACCTCGAGGTGACGCGGTTCGCGGACAACAAGGCCTACTGGACCCAGCGCGGCTGGTCCGAGCGCGGCCCGATCAAGACCATGGCCCGGGTGGAGGTTCCGAAGTCCTTCGCCAAGGTCGCCGCCGGGAAGGTCGCGATCGGCGGCACGGCCTGGGCCCAGACCCGCGGCATCACCAAGGTGGAGGTCCAGATCGACAACGGTCCGTGGACCGAGGCGGTGCTCTCGACCGAGGCCTCCGTGGTGACCTGGCGGCAGTGGTCCTTCGACTGGGAAGCCACCCCGGGGCCGCATTACATCAAGGCGCGCGCCACCGACGGCACCGGCGAGGTGCAGACGGACAAGCGCGCCGACCCCGTGCCCGACGGCGCCTCCGGCTGGCAGTCCGTGATGGTCACCGTGGAGTAACCGGGCTGCGCCCGCATCGCACCATAGAATTGCAGCATGCCTTCGAACCCGCATGCCACCTTCACTGTTGAGTCCGCCGTCGAACTGGCAGTCGTTGAACGCAGCGGTTTCATCGAGTCCCGGCACATCGGCTCCGCCGTCGTGCTGTCCGCGGACGGCAACGTCGTCACCGAGCTCGGCGACATCACCACCCCGATCTACGCCCGGTCCACACTCAAGCCGCTGCAGGCCCTGGCGTCCATGCAGTCCGGGGTTCCGCTGCGCGGCGCGCAGGTGGCGATCGCGTGCGGAAGCCACGTAGGGTCCCTGGACCACATGGACGTGGTGGAGGGCATGCTGAAGGCCGCCGGCGTCAAGGAAACCCAGCTCCAGTGCCCGGCCGCGTGGCCCGAGGACGAGACGGCCCGGACCTGGCTGGTCCAGACGGAGCGCGGCAAGTCCCGGCTGGCGTTCAACTGCTCGGGGAAGCACGCAGCGTTCCTCTGGGCCTGCACGGAAAACGGCTGGGACACCCACAGCTACCTCGAACCGAACCATCCCCTGCAGCAGCGCATCCGCTCCGTGATCGAGGAGTACTGCGGTGAGCGCATCGCCCACCTGGGCATTGACGGCTGCGGGGCCCCGGTGGCGGCCGTGTCCCTCACCGGCCTCGCCCGCGCGTTCTCGAAGCTGGCCAAGGCCCCCGGGGACAACAGCTCCAACGCCCGCGCCGCCACGATTGCCACCTCCATGCTGGACTACCCGTGGGCCGTGCAGGGCCGGGGCCAGGCCAACACGATCGTGATGGACGAGCTGGGCATCATCGCCAAGATCGGCGCCGAGGGCGTGCTGGTCATGGCCACCCCGCAGGGCGTCTCGGTGGCGATCAAGGTCCTCGACGGCAACATCCGCGCCACCACCCTCGTGGGCCTGACCCTGCTGGCCGCCGCGGGCGCCGTCGAGATCCCGGAGGTTTCTTCCGTGCTGGAGAAGGTGGTGGATCCGGTGCTCGGCGGCGGCCGGCCGGTCGGCAAGATCCGCCTCGGCCACGCCGTCTCGGCGCTGTTGGACTAGGCCCGTGGCAGTTCAGCGGCGACGGATCCCCGTGGACGAAGGCCGCGCGGCGCTGGCCGCATGGCTCGAAGCCGACGCGGTCCCGCGCAACACACTCGCGACGGCGGTGCGCTACACCCTCGAGGAAGTCACCGCCCGGGCACCCGGCAACTCGGTGGAGGTCCGTGTCCCGCCGTTCGGCGTCACGCAGTGTGTGGAGGGCCCGCGGCATACCCGCGGCACTCCCCCGAACGTCATCGAGTGCGACGCCGCCACTTGGCTGGCGATGGTCACCGGCCGCCTCAGCTGGGCGGACGCGGTCGACGCCGGCACGGTGGCCGCTTCCGGTCTGCGGGCCGATCTGTCCAGGCTGCTGCCGCTTTAGGGCCTCAGCCGCGGCCGATGAACGGCATCCCGGCGGCGGTAATCACCATCGAGCCCACACTCGCTGACGGGGGCATATCCGCCATCAGCAGCACGGCGCGCGCGGCATCCTCCACCGGGAACGTAGGCTCCACCCGGCGGCTGCCGTCGGCCTGAAGCGCGCCGTCGCCGACGCCGATCTCATCCATCAGCTCCGTGGCGGTGTTGCCGATGTCGATCTGGCCGCAGCTGATGCCGAAGCCGCGGCCATCCAGGTCAATGCTCTTGGTCAGCCCGGTGATCGCATGCTTGGTGACCGTGTAGGCAACGGTCCGGGGCCGGGGTGAATGCGCGGCGATGGAGCCGTTGTTGATGATCCGGCCGCCCTGCGGCGACTGCGCCTTCATGGCCCGGACGGCGGCGGCGGCGCAGAGCATGGAGCCGGTCAGGTTCACCGCCACCGTGGCGTCCCAGTCGGCGACGCTGATCTCGTCCACAGCGGCGGCGGGGCCAAAGACGCCGGCGTTGTTAAACAGCACGTCCACCCGCCCCCACTGTTCGAGGACCACCGCGAAGAGCCGTTTGACGTCGTCCGCCCGGGTGACGTCGCAGGGAACGGCGAGCGCCTGCGCGTGGCCTGCGCCGGTTTCCAGCAGGGCAGCCTCCCGGCGGCCGGCCAGCATCACGCGGTAGCCTTCGGCGAGCATCAGCCGCGCCACGGCCCGCCCGATTCCGGAGCCGGCTCCGGTGACGACGGCGACCCGGCCGAGATGGTGCTGGCGTGTCATGCGGGTCTCCCTGGGATAGCGGTCTGGTGTCCGGTCCCGGACAGCCTATGCCGAGATGGCCCACCGCGGCACTGTCGGGCGCAAATATTGCCGCACTCTGCCACACTGCCGCACCGTGGACGTACAGTGAAGCGTGGCAACCACCGCGGGCGAGGCCTTGCTGGCCTATCTCGGAGAGCAGCTCTCCGAACTGCGCCGCCGTGCGCCGGGCGTGCTGGCAGAGCAGCCCGAAGATGTCCACCAGATGCGCGTGGCGGCCCGCCGCCTCCGCTCACTGCTGGCAACGGGCCGGCGGCTGTTCGACGACGGCGTTGTGGAACCCCTCCGCGATGAACTGCGCTGGCTCTCCGGACTGCTCGGGGCGGCCCGTGATCCCGTGGTGGTCCACGAACGGCTGGCCGCCCTGCTTGCCCAGGAACCCGAAGCGCTGCGTTTTGGCCCGGCGGCCGCACGGATTGACGAGGAACTCGATGCCTTGGCCGCCGCGGGATTCGAGTCAGCCATCGAGGCCCTCGGAAGCGAGCGCTATGACCTGCTGCTGGCGGCTCTGGAACAGTTCCTTGCCCACGCGCCGCTCTCGCCGGCGGCGGCCCGGGACCCCGGGACGGGGATCGGCAAGCTCGTGGCCAAGGACGAACGCCGGCTGCGGCGCGCCGCCGCAGGCCTCGCCCCGCACTCCGACGACGGCAAAAACGACGGCGAAGACGGCGGCGAAGTCGGCGGCCCCGACGACGGCAAGAACGCCCGGGATGCCGGCCTGCACGAGGTCCGCAAGGCCGCGAAGCGTCTGCGGTACTCGGCGGAGCTGGCCGCCTCGCTGCCGAACGAGCCCGGCGGCGGCCGGGCAGGCAAGAAATTCGGGAAGAAGGCGGCCAAAAAGCGGCGTCAGCGGGCCAAGCGGGCGGCGAAGTCGGCGCGCCGGATCCAGCAGCTCCTGGGACTGCACCAGGACAGCGTCGTGGCCCGGGCGCGGCTGGCCGAGCTGGGCGGCCGCGCGCTTCGCAGCGGAGAGAACGGCTTCAGCTACGGGCGCCTGCACGCCAAGGAGGAGGCCCTGGCCGCCGCCGCGGAGCGGGCCTTCCTCAAACTCTGGAAGAAGTTCCCTCCCTCCTGAGGGCGGGGCCGGCCGTGCGCCCGGAAGGACGCCCGGGCCGGTCAGCGGACGCGTGCCGCCAGTGTGCCGATGGCGCTGCCGGCCAGGTTGTCCAGCAGGGCCCGCGGGCTCGCATAGACCTCCACGGCACCGGCCGCGCGGAGCTCCGCTTCGCTGGTGCCGCCGCAGGTGAGGCCGATTGCCGGGATGCCGAGGGCGCCGGCCGCGTAGATGTCCCAGACGGCGTCGCCCACGTAGACCGAGTTCCCGGCGGCCACCCCCACAGCCGTGAGCGCGGCGGCGAGGATGTCCGGCGCCGGCTTGCTCTCCTCCGCGTCGGCCGAGCTCGTGGCGGCGTGGATGTAGGCGTCGGCGTCGATCACGGCGCGCAGTATCTCCAGGTCGCGGTCCCGGGCCGAGGAGGCAAGTGCGACGGCGAGGCCGCTGTCGTGGCATTGCGCCAGCAGCTCGCGGGCGCCGTCGAGCCGGCGGAGGGCCGGCCAGAACGTGGAGAACACGGCTGCCTGGGAGGTCATGATGTCCGCATCGGCGTCGGTGTCGCGGTCCGCGGGCAGCAAGTGGTCAAGGATCCTGTCCCCGCCCATGCCCACGGCGCGGTGGATGCTGGCCATCGGCACGTCGTGACCGGCCTGCCGGAACGCCTGCCACCAGGCGAGGGTATGGATATAGGACGAGTCGATCAGCGTCCCGTCGACGTCGAAGAGGACCGCGCCCCGGCGCCCGGCGGCCGGCTCAGTGGTGGGCACGGGTGCGCTTTGTGGCCGCGAGGGTTCCGCCCGAGAGCGAGGAGCCGCGCCCCGTGCCCCCGCCGGTTCTGCGCTTGGCCAGCGAAGCCATCACGGCGGACTGGCTGTCACCGCTGCGGTCCCGGACCAGGCCGGTGCCAGCAATCTCCCGCGCCTGGGCGATGCCCGCCACGGCCGCACGCTTGGTGGGGAAAGTGACGGAGACGGCCATCAGGGCGCCGGCAGCGTTCATCATCCGAATCCGGTAGCCGCCGTCGGGCGCATCCACGAGTTCGAAATATCCAGCCATTGCGTTCTCCTTACCATCTTCACCCCACCGGGGATATTAGTAAGTATACTTATCTAAGCTCTGGAGAAAAGTGCCGGCCGATTTCGGTCCGCCCGCACGGGCCCAGGGTCAGCGGCCGTCCGCCTGCAGCTGCAGGGCGCTCCGGACCAAGGCGAAGTGGCTGAAGGCCTGGGGTGTGTTGCCCAGCTGCCGCGCCGCGGAAACGTCCCACTCCTCACTCAGGAGCCCGACGTCGTTGCGCAACGCGAGCAGCCGTTCGAACAGTTCCCTGGCTTCCCGACGCCGGCCGGCGCCGATCAGGGCATCCACGAGCCAGAAGGAGCAGGCGAGGAAGACGCCCTCCCCGCCCGGGACGCCGTCGTCGCTCTGCTCCTGCCGGTAGCGCAGCAGGAAGCCGTCGTGGGTGAGTTCCCGCTGCACGGCGTCGATGGTGCCGAGCACCCGCGGATCGTCCGGCGGCAGGAATCCCACCCGCGGGATGAGCAGCAGGCTGGCATCCAGCTCCGGCCGGCCGTAGGACTGCACGAAGGTGTTCCGCGCCGCGTCGAACCCCTTGGCCATAACGTCGGCGTGGATGGTGTCGCGGAGCGCCTCCCAGCGGTCCGCCGGGCCCGGGAGGCCAAAATCCCGGACGCCCTTGACCATCCGGTCCGCCGCCACCCAGGCCATCACCTTGGAGTGGGTGAAATGGCGGCGCGGCCCACGCATCTCCCAGAGCCCGTTGTCCGGGCGGTCCCAGGCGGTCTCCAGGTGCTCCATCAGGGCGATCTGGACGTCCCAGGAATCGTCGCCGTCCTGCAGCAACGAGGTCCGGGTCAGGGCGAGGCAGTCCAGCACCTCGCCCCAGACGTCCAGCTGCAGCTGCCCGGCGGCGCCGTTGCCGATCCGCACCGGCTTTGACCCCGCGTAGCCTGCCAGCCAATCCAGCGTCATTTCCGGCAGCCTCCGCTCGCCGTGCAGTCCGTACATGATCTGCAGGTCGGCTGGATCCCCGGCCACCGCACGCAGCAGCCAGTTCCGCCAGGCCGCGGCCTCCTCGGAGTATCCGGAGGCGAGCAGGGCCTGGAGCGTCAGGGTCGCGTCCCGGAGCCAGCAGTAGCGGTAATCCCAGTTGCGTTCCCCGCCAAGCTCCTCCGGCAGCGAGGTGGTCACGGCCGCCACGATGCCGCCGGTGGGGGCGAAGGTCAGCGCCTTGAGCGTGATCAGCGAGCGCAGCACGGCGTCGCGGTACGGGCCGGTGACCCGGCACTTGGCCGCCCACTGCAGCCAGAACGACTCGGTGGCTTCCAGGACCGCCTCCGGCTCCACCGCCCGCGGGCGGCCGAGGTGGCTGGGCGCCCATGTCAGGACAAAGGGAATCCGCTGCCCCGCCTTGACGGTGAAGTCGCTGGCGGTCTGCATGTGCTCGCCCCGCAGGGGTGCCTCGGTCACCAGGTAGGCGGCGTCGGGGCCGGCGACGGCGTGGATGCCGTGCTCGTCATGGCGGACCCAGGGAACGATGTGGCCGTAGTCGAACCGCAGGGCCAGTTCGCCGCGCATCCGCACCGACCCGCGGACCCCCACCACGATCCGCACGATGTCCGCAGCGCCGTCGCGGGGCGACATGAAGTCGATGACCTTGACCTTGCCCTCCGGGGTTTCCCACTCTGTCTCAAGGATCAGGGTGTTCTTGCGGTAGCGCCGCCGGGTGCATTCGCCGCCGGCAGCGGGGGCGAGCAGCCAGCGGCCTGCCTTGGGGCTGTCCAGCAGGGCGTTGAAGCACGCCGGCGAATCGAAGCGGGGCAGGCAGAGCCAGTCGATGGAGCCTTCCGTGCTGATCAACGCGGCGGTGTGCAGGTCGCCGACCATAGCGTAATCCTCGATGCGTGCCATGGGTCATACAGTGCCACACGGCCCGACGCCGGACGGGGATTCCGCGTTACGATCCCCCCATGCCGGATCAGGAATTGCCGCAACCGCAAGCCACGGCCGGACACCTCGCACCGGCGCACTCCGGCGCGGTGCGGATCGGAACCAGCGGCTGGAGTTACGACCACTGGGAGAGTGTGCTGTACCCGCCGGGGCTGCCGGCACGGGACCGGTTGGCCCACTATGCGGCCCGTTTCACCACGGTGGAGCTGAATGCGAGTTTCTACCGCTGGCCGCGGGAGTCCTCCTTTGCCAGCTGGCAGCGCCGCCTGCCCGAGGGGTTCACCATGTCGGTCAAGGCTCCGCGGGGGCTCACCCACGGCAAGAAACTGTACGGACCGGAGGCCTGGGTGGAGCGGATCACCCGGTGCTGGCATGAACTCGGCGACAAACGTGCCGTGCTGCTGGTGCAGCTGCCGCCAGGTTTCGCCCGCGACGACGCCCGGCTGGATTACTTCCTGGCCGCGCTGCCGGGGTGGATCCGGGTCAGCGTGGAGTTCCGCCACACCAGCTGGGACCACCCGGACGTCTATGCCCTGCTGGAACGGCACGGCGCCGCCTACTGCGTGATGAGCGGGGCGCAGCTGCCCTGCATCCTGCGGGCGACCGCCGCCTTCGTCTACCTCCGGCTGCACGGGCCGGACCAGAACCACCTGTATGCCGGGTCCTACTCGGAGCAGGAGCTCCGCTGGTGGGCGGACCGGATCCGCGAATGGCAGGCGTCGGGTCGGGACGTTTATGCCTACTTCAACAACGACGGCGGCGGCAACGCGGTGCGCAACGCCACCGCGCTGCGCGAGCTGCTGGGAAACGGCTGAACCGCGGACGTAATCGCCGGGCGGGCAGCCCGCTGTGGGAGAGTGGAGGTATGGAAATGGCGTCGCAGGAACAACCGCAGAAGGACTCGGACTACCCCGCCCCGAACAATCGGGTCCAGGGCAGCCAGACATTCCGGCTGGCCCACCGGGTCTCGGACACCGTGAACCATCTCCGACTCAAGACCGCCAGGCGCTGGAAGTTCGCCCCGCAAACCATCGCCTACCAGGGCTATGGTTCCACCGAGTGGGTCCGGATCCTGGGCCGCGTGGTGCTCACCAGCAAACCGACCCCCGGCAGCCGGGCCGAGCAGGCGGCGCAGAACGGCAACCAGAACATCCGCGGCTGGCGCGCGTTCACGTCCGTCCCGATCCAGTTCGTCGAGGTGGACATCGAGATCGGCGGCACCACCACCCGCGTACACGCCGACCGCGGCGGCATCGTGGACACCGTGATCCCGGTCCAGCTCACGCCGGGCTGGCACACCGCCATGCTGCGGGCCGAGGGCACCGAGCCCGCGGAGGCGAAAATCTACGTCATCGCCCCGGACACCAGCCTGGGCATCGTCTCGGACATTGACGACACGATCATGGTCACGGCCCTTCCCCGGCCCTTCCTGGCACTGTGGAACACCTTTGTGCTCAACGAACGGGCCCGGATGGCGACGCCGGGGATGGCCGTGCTGATGGACCGGCTGCTGGTGGAACACCCCGAGGCGCCGGTGATCTACCTGTCCACCGGGCCGTGGAACGCCGCGCCGACGCTGGCCCGCTTCATCACGCGCAACATGTACCCGTCGGGCACCCTGCTGCTGACCGACTGGGGCCTGACCCACGACCGCTGGTTCCGCAGCGGCCAGGACCACAAGCGCCGGAACCTGGAACTGCTGGCCAAGGAGTTCCCCAACATGCGCTGGCTTCTCTTCGGCGACAACGGCCAGCACGACGAGGCGATCTATTCGCAGTTCGCCCAGGCGCACGGCGACCGGGTGGCCGCGATCGGCATCCGCCAGCTCTCCACCGGCGAGGCCGTGCTGGCCGGCGGACACTCCGAAACCGGGGACCACACCGGCTCGAACGTGCCCTGGGTCTACTCCCCCGACGGCGCGGGCATGGCCAAGCGCCTGCAGGAGCTGGACCTGCTCTAGCCTCCGGCCGTCGTCCCGGCAGCAGGCGCACCGGCACCGGCGGCCGGCGAGGCTGCGGCCGGCGTACCGGCGTAGGCCGTGTTGGCACCGGCCGCGCCGGCGGCGCGGTTCCGGGCCGCCATGAGCTCCCGGATCCAGTGGAAGGAAGCCTTCGGGGTGCGGGCCATGGTGTCCCGGTCCACATGGATCAGGCCGAACTGCTGCTTGTAGCCGGCGGACCATTCGAAGTTGTCCAGCAGCGACCACACGTAGTAGCCGCGCAGCTCGATCGACTCGGCGGCGCCGCCGGGCGACGTCGCCTCGATGGCGGCGCCGATGTGCTCGGCGAGATACCGGACGCGGCGCTCGTCCGGGACGATCAGCCGCCCCTCGGCGTCGTGGATCTCCAGGTCCTCGAAGCTGGCGCCGCCCTCGGTGATGTAGACCGGCGGCAGTTCCGGGTAACGCTCGGCCATTTCCGCGAGCGCCACGGCCATGTAGTCCGGTCTGATCGGCCAGCCGTAGGCGGTGATTTCGGTATCGGGGAAACTCTGGACGTGGAACGGGGTAGCGCCCCCGTCGCCGTTCAGGTCGTTGCCCATGGCCTCGGCCATGCCCTTCGGCACGGTGCCCTCGCCCGGGCCGGCGCCCACGCGGGTGGGCATGTAGTAGTTCAGCCCGTAGAAGTCCATCGGCTGCGAGATCAGCTCCATATCCTCGCTCGACGGGCTGAAGGAGGAGAAGAATGTGGCGGCCCTGATCGCGTCCGGGTACTTGCCCAGCAGCACAGGGTCCGCGTACAGGCGGTTCTGGGCCATGTCCATCAGCCCGGCACTGACCTTGTCGAGCGGGTTGATGGACGCCGGGACCATCGGCGAATAGACGTTGGTGAGACCGATTTCGCCCGGCACCTTGGCCGCCCGCAGCGCCTGCATCGCGAGCCCGTGGCCCAGCAGCTGGTGGTGGACGCTGGGCAGCGCCTTGAGCATGTGGGTTTCCCCCGGGGAGTGAACGCCCAGCATGTAGCCGTTGGCACTCACCGTGGCAGGTTCATTGATGGTCACCCAGCGCGTCACCCGGTCGCCGTAGGCCGCGGCGGCGATGGCGGCGAATTCCCCCAGCCGGTAGGCGGTGTCCCGGTTCATCCAGCCGCCGGCCTCGTCCAGTTCCAGCGGGGTGTCCCAGTGGTAGAGCGTGGCCATCGGCGAGATCCCGTTGGCCAGCAGCAGGTCGATCAGCCGGTCGTAGAAGTCCAGCCCCTTGGGGTTCACCGGGCCGCTACCGCCGGGCTGGATCCGCGGCCAGGACAGCGAGAACCGGTACGAATCGATGCCCATTTCCTTCATCAGCGCGACGTCTTCGGGCATGCGGTGGTAGTGGTCGCAGGCCATCGCGGGGCTGTGAGCAGCAACGATCGTGCCGGGCCGGGCCGCAAACATGTCCCAGCCCGAAGGCCCCCGGCCGTCCTCGTCCAGCGCCCCCTCGATCTGGAAAGCGGCGGTCGCCACGCCCATGGTGAATCCGGGCGGCAGCAGGGCTGCCAGATCGTGGGCGGAAGCGTTCATTGGCGGATCCCCTATGCAGTTGCGCTGGTGGTTGATTGATTTTAGGCCCCGGCAGGTGCCCGCGCCACAACCGGGGCCCCAGCGCGCCCCGGGCGGCTCAGGGGACCGGCCGGCTCAGGTCGCCGGCCTGCTCAGTACGTGGAGGCCTCCGGGCCCAGGAGGAACTCCTTGGCATGCGCCACGGCCTTCTTGAAGGCGTCGTTCCGCAGGCTCAGCAGCTGGTCCGCCTCGTCCGCCGCCGGCTCGAGGTAGCCGGTGAAACCGGGCCGGAGGACCCAGATGTCACCGGCCGGCGGCAAATAGAACACCCCGAAGGAACGCTGCTGGCTGTCCTCGGCGGACCAGATGGGCACCACCGCCAGCGCCGCCCCGGTGTCCACGTTGATCCACTGGGCACGCGGAAGGGGCAGTTCGTGGGCCTCCGGGTCAAGGAACGGTGCCGTGCCCTCGCCCCACCGCTCCTCGAACCGTTCGTGAAAGGCCGGCATCAGGTGCGAATCGTAACGCCGCCATGCGCTCATGGCCGTACTCCTTCTCTTGGACTTCCTTGCCTGGCAAAGCGCACCGGGACACCCGGCGCCGCGGTCATTCCGGACCCCGCTCCCACCGCACCGGGGTCACCCGCAGCAGCGGCTGCCGGTCCCGGTGATGACGGACCGGGATGCTGCGGCCTTCGGCCGGCGCTGGTCCGGCGTCCCGGGCCCGGGCGGCGGGGTCATACTCCGCCCGCAACGCCGGATTCCTCAGGACGGCGAACGACTCCAGGATCAGCCGCACCTCATCCCCGGCCCGGTCCCCGGCGCCGGGTACGGCGGGGGCAATCGCCTCCAGGTCCGGGTGCCGGAGCCGCATCAGCGCACGGAACGAGCGCTGGATCTCCGCCGGCGTGGCGTCCGGCGCCACCTGCAGGGCGGCGTAGAACCCACGCGGGTCACGGTTCATCGTTCCACCCCCTCCAGGGGGATCCGGCGGGCTCAGGCCGGCCCGGACCGGTCTGAGCCCCGCACTTTGCTTCCCACGCTGTGATCCCGCACGCCCCGGCCGCGGGCCGGGCCGGGGTTACTTCCCGATCTCCTGCAGCTTGTCCTGCGTGTGGGTGATTTCGATCTTCCGCGGCTTGGCCTTCTCCGCCACCGGGATGCGGAGGGTCAGGACGCCGTCGGCGTAGTGGGCCTTCACGTGGTCCAGGTCGAGGCTGTCGCCCAGGATCAGCTGCCGGCTGAACACCCCGCGGGGCCGCTCCGAGGCCAGCAGCTCGACGTTGGGCTGGGTCGGGTCGCGCCTTTCGGCCTTTACCGTGAGGACGTTGCGCTCGATGTCGAGGTCCACCGAGTCAACGTTGACGCCGGGAAGGTCGAAGGCAACCACAAACTCGCCGTCCTCCTGCCATGCGTCCATCGGCATGGTGGCCGGGCGGGCCGTCGTTCCAAAGACCTGCTGCGTCAGCCGGTCCAGTTCGCGGAACGGGTCGGTACGCATCAACATCACTTACCACTCCTTCATCAAAGATGAGTCCAATTCCTGTTCGTATCCAGCCCGCAACTATCTGTGGTGGTGGATATAGATTTTTTATAGCACCAGTGCGAGACTGCTGCAAGAGGAAAATTTTCCGGCGGATGAAGGAGGCGGGGCCATGGCGGAACGGGGGGCCGACGCCGGCGTGTATGCGATCTCAGTGGTGGCGCAGCTGGTGGGGACAGGGCAGCAGAACATCCGGCTGTACGAACGGAAGGGCCTGCTGACGCCGGACCGGACGGCGGGCGGCACCAGGCAGTACAGCGACACCGATTTGGTGGTGCTGCGCCGAATCGGCGAACTGCTGGAGGAGGGCCTGAACCTGGCCGGCGTGGCCAAGGTGCTGGAGCTGGAGGCGGCCAACGCCCGGCTCCGCGCGGCGCTTAAACGCCGAGGGGCGCGCTGACCGGCAGCGCGCCCCGCAGTCCGTTATTGCCTAGTCCGCGGCGGTCTCGTGCTTGGAGAGTTCACCGGTAACCTGCTCCCCCGGGATCCTGGCCGTCCGCCAGGTGTCCAGCAGGATCACGGCGCCCAGGATCACGAACGAGATGGACAGCGAGGCGAGGGCGTCGGTGGTCCAGTGGTAGCCCAGGTACAGCCGGCTTATGGCGGCGAAGAAGATACCGACGCCGGCCACGGCGAAGCCCCCGACGGCGGCCTTGGGGTTCTTGCGGCGGGAAAATACCAGGAACGTCGTCACGAGCAGGAAATCGCACGCGCCCAGGACATGCCCGGAGGGGAACGAGAACGTGGAGTCGGCCCCGAAAAGCATCAGGTCCACGGGCGGCCGCTGCCGGCCGACCGTCCGGCCGATCAGCTGCGCCAGGATGACCCCGGTCAGCATGGCACCGGCCAATACCATCGGCCGCCAGGCGTGCTTGGCCAGCAGACCCCAGGCCACGGTGACCACCAGGATGATAATGGGCAGCCCGACGGGTCCGAAAACGATGGCCAGGATGATCATGATGGTCGTGGTGGGCTCCCCGCGCAGCGTCAGAAGGCCGGAGCGCACCGGCTCATCGACCACGCTGATACCGCCGTGCTGCAAGACGCTGACCAGGATGAAGGTGAACAACACCGCACCGAAGACCATAAGGCCGACGGCGGTCCGGTACAGGTTCCGCCGCGCACCCGCGTCCATGTAGCGTTCCTCCACCACGAACTTTTCGTGGAAGACCCGCCACCAGCCGGACGCTTTCCCGGTTTCTTGCTCTGCCATTCCCGCATCCGCCTTTGCGCCGTGTGTTGTTATTTTCTTCCGTGAAGATTATCGCGGTTCCGGTTGCGCCGTTCACTTCAGCCATGCAACCCGCACGGATCAACACGGTCCGCCGACTCTCCGCGTGGTGAGTTGACTCACATTTAAGTCAGACGTTACTCTCGCTTCAGCCGTTGGCCATTAGGGCGACCACCTTCAGGAAAGACTGTGCGATGACGACAGCAAGCGAGTGCATTGATATCCAGGTCGACAGCCGCCGGCTGCTCGACGAACGGCTCAACGACGCGGTCCTGGGGCTGCAGCGGCTCGCCATGCTGACGGGCACCCACGGCATCCTGCTGACGCGCCTCAAGCCCGGCCACTACACGGCGGCGCTCTCGGACCAGGTTCCCTTCGGGATGACCCGGGAACTCGTCCACTAGGGCAGGCCCCCAGGGCAGGACGCGCCCCGGGCCGTCCGGCTCAGGATCCCCACAAGCCAGGACCCGGGCGGCTGAGCATCGAATCGCCGCCCGGGACCTTTGTGGTTAAGTGGCCGCCCGATAAGAGCCGCCCGGCCTCAGCCGGTCACCAGTCGTGCACCGTGCCGTCGACGAGGCGGTTGTAGGGCAGGTAGGCCTGCTGGTAGGGGTAGGCCGCGGCGGCCTCCTCGTTGAATTCGACGCCGATGCCGGGCGTCTCGCCCGGGTGCAGGTAGCCGTCCACGAAGGTCATGGACTGCTCGAAGACCTCGTTGGTCGCATCCGAGTGCTGCATGTACTCCTGGATCCCGTAGTTGTGGATGGCCAGGCCCACGTGCAACTGCGCGGCGAACCCGACCGGGGAGATGTCCGTGGGGCCGTGGAAGCCGGACTTGATCTGGTACAGGGCGGCGAAGTCCATCACCTTTTTCAGCGGGCTGATCCCGCCGAAGTGCGTGGAGGCGGCCCGGACGTAGTCGATCAGCTGTTCCTTGATGATGCTCTGGTAGTCGTACACGGTGTTGAAGATTTCACCGATCGCCAGCGGGGTGGTGGTGTGCTGCCGGACCAGGCGCAGCGCCTCCTGGTTCTCCGCCGGGGTGCAGTCCTCCAGCCAGAACAGGTCGTAGGGCTCGAGCGCCTTGCCCAGCTTCGCGGCCTGGATCGGCGTCATCCGGTGGTGCCCGTCGTGCAGCAGCGGCAGCTCGGGCCCGAACTCGTTCCGCACCGCCTCGAACACGGTGGGCAGGTGCCGCAGGTAGGCGCGGGTGTCCCAGTCCTCCTCCTGCGGGAACGCCCCGCGCCCGGCCGGTTCGTAGTCGTACCGCTCGCCGGAGGCCTGCGCCTGGGCAGCGACACCGTAGACAGCCTTGATCCCGGGCACCGCCGTCTGGATCCGGATGGACTTGTAGCCAAGCTCTAGGTGCTCCCGGACCGAGTCGAACAACGACTCCAGGTCCGAGCCGGAGGCGTGCCCGTAGGCCCGCAGCCCGTTCCGGGACGCTCCGCCCAACAGCTGGTACACCGGCATCCCGGCCAGCTTGCCCTTGATGTCCCACAACGCCATGTCCACGGCGGCGATCGCGGCCATCGTGACGGGTCCGCGACGCCAGTACGCAGAGCGGTAGAGGAACTGCCAGGTGTCCTCGATCCGGTGCGGGTCCTTCCCGATCAGCAACTGCGCCACGTGCTCCTTCAAATACGCGGCAACGGCCAGCTCACGGCCGTTCAGGGTGGCGTCGCCGATCCCGGTGACACCGTCCTCGGTGGTGATCCGCAGGGTCACGAAGTTGCGGGAGGGGCTGGTGACAAAGACGTCGGCAGCAATAATTTTCACAACAGGTACCAGGCTTTCGGTGTCGGTCGGGAGGGGGTCCGGGGTTGGAGTGTTAGCGCTGCGTGCTGCCGTCCGGGGCGGTGCCCAGCAGCGCGAGTTCCGCGGCGCTGGGCAGGCCCTCGCAGTCGCCGGCGGTGCTGACCGCGAAGGCGCCGGCAAGGGTGCCGCGGCGCAGGCGCTCGGCGACGTCGCCGCCGTCGAGCAGGGCCGACAGGTAGCCGGCGGTGAAGGCGTCCCCGGCCCCGACGGTGTCGATGCTGGTCACGGGGACGGCGGGTGCCTCGCGGCGGCCGGCGGCGGTGTGCACCCCGGCGCCGGCGGCGCCGCGTTTGACCACCACCTCCCGCACGCCGCGGTCCAGCAGCTCGGCGGCCATGGCCAGTTCGGCGGCGTCCGCGTCCGTTCCGGCGGCGGCGCCGCCGTCGGCGACGAGGCCGAGTTCGTCGTCGGAGGCCACCAGGACGGTGGCGTGCCGGGCGAGCGGGGTGAGGACGGCGCGGGCCTCGTCGCGGGACCAGAGTTTGCTGCGGTAGTTGACGTCGAGGGAGACCACCAGGCCCTCGGCCGCGCCGCGTGCGGCCGCGTATTCGACGGCGCGCCGGGCTTCCGGGCTGAGGGCGGCGGTGATGCCGGTCAGGTGCAGGACCCTGGGGCCGGTGGCGAAGGCCCGGTCCACGTCCCCGCGGCTGATCGTGGAGCCCGCGGACCCGGCGCGGTAATAGTAGGCGCGGCTGATGTCCGCGGTGCGCCGCTCCAGGAACATCACCCCGGTGGCGCGGGCGGCATCCACGCGGTGGTGCACTGCCAGGCCCTCGCTCCGCAGCTGCCGCAGGATGAATTCGCCGTGCGGGTCCGCGCCCACGACGCCGGCCCAGGCCACGCTGTGCCCCAGCCGGGCGACGCCGACGGCGACATTGGATTCCGCCCCGGCCACGTGCACGGCCAGGCTGCCGCCGGCGGACAGCGGCCCCGCCGAGCGCAGCGAGACCATCGATTCGCCGACGGTGAGCAGGTCCACGCTCACCGCGCAGGCTCCGCGGCGCTTCCCCGGCCGTAGCCGGCGGCCAGGCCCACGAACGCCCGGGCCCGCTCGCGCACCGGGGCAAGGTCGCCGCCCGAGCCGGCGTCGCCGAACAGCGGCCCGCCGAGTCCGACGGCGACCGCGCCGGCGTTCCAGTAACCGTCCGCCTGGTCCAGCCCGACGCCGCCCACCGCGATGAACGGGATGCCGGGGAAAGGATCGCGGAGTGCCTTGAGGTAGCCGGGGCCGCCGATTGAGGCGGGGAAAAGTTTCACCGCGGTGGCGCCGCGGTTCATCGCCTCGTAGGCCTCGCTGGGGGTCAGTGCGCCGGCCAGGACGGGGATGCCGAGGCGTGCGGATTCCTGGATGGAACTCGCCAGTGAGGGCGTCACCATAAACTGGCCGCCGGCCTCGGCCACCTCCGCCACGTCCGCGGCGGTAAGGACGGTGCCGGCTCCGACGAAGCACCCGGCGGGGGCGGCGGCACGGACCGCGCGGATGGCGGCGAGCGCGTCCGGGGTGGTCAGGGCGATTTCGACGTAGCGGAAGCCTTCCTCCATGGCCGCGAGGGCGGCCTTGGCGGCGGCTCCGCCGTCGGTACCGCGCACAATCGCCACGAGGCGGGCCTCGCGGATCCCGGCGAGCAGGTCCTCGGGGGTGGGCTGGGATGCCATGTTGTTCACCATTCTGCGAAGGCGCCGTCGGGGTGGCGCCAGACGGGCCCGCGCCAGGCGTGGCCGCGCTTGTCCGCGGCCCGGACCACGGCCTCGTCGATCTCGATGCCGAGGCCGGGGCCGGTGAGGCGCTCGATGTGCCCGTCGACGAATTTCAGCGGGGTTTTGTCCACCACGTAGTCCAGGACTTCGGCGCCCTGGTTGTAGTGGATGCCGATGCTTTGTTCCTGGATCAGGAAGTTGGGGGTGGCGAAGCCCACCTGCAGGCAGGCGGCCAGGGCCAGCGGTCCCAGCGGGCAGTGCGGGGCCAGCTGAACCTCGTAGATTTCGGCGAGCGAGGCGATCTTGCGGACCTCGGTGATGCCGCCGGCGTGCGAGAGGTCCGGCTGGGCCACGGCGATGCCGGCCTGCAGTGCGGGCAGGAATTCCTGCCGGCTGTATAGCCGCTCGCCGGTGGAGACCGGCGTCGTGGTGGAGGAGGTGAATTCGCGCAGCAGGTGCGTGTTCTCCGGGACCACGGGTTCTTCGAGGAAGAACGGCCGGTACGGCTCCAGCAGCGGTGCCACCCGGCGGGCGTTGGCCAGGCTGAAGCGGCCGTGGAAGTCGACCGCGACGTCGCGGTGGTCCCCCAGCACCTCGCGGGCGGCCGCGACCCGGCGGACGACGCCGTCGAGCTCGGCGACGGAGGCGACGGGGCTCATCCGGCCGCTGGCGTTCATCTTGACGGCGGTGAGACCGACCTCCAACTGGGCGCTGATCTGGTCCGCCACCTCGTTGGGCTCGTCGCCGCCCACCCAGCCGTACATCCGGATCCGGTCGCGGACGTGGCCGCCCAGGAGCTGGTGCACGGGGGTGTTGAAGTGCTTGCCGGCGATGTCCCAGAGGGCCTGGTCCAGTCCCGAAACGGCGCTGGCCAGGATGGGGCCGCCGCGGTAGAAGGAGCCCTTGGTCATGACCTGCCAGTGGTCCTCGATCCGCAGCGCGTCGTTGCCGATGAGCAGTTCGGAGAGCTGGTCGACGGCGGTGCGGACCGTTTCGCTGCGGCCCTCGCAGCTGGCCTCGCCCCAGCCGACGATCCCGCTCTCGGTTTCGATCCGGACGAAGAGCCAGCGCGGGGCGACGAGAAAGGTTTCAATCCTGCTGATGCGTGTCATCGGTGGCCTAGCCCTTGGTCGCGCCGGCGGTGAGGCCGGAGACGATGTATTTCTGCGTGAAGAGCGCAATGATCATGATCGGGATGGTGACCACCGTGGCGGCGGCCATCAGCCCGCCCCAGTCGATGCTGGCGTAAGAGACGAAGTCGAAGATCGCCACCGGCAGGGTCTTGGTCTTGGAACCGGAGAGCACCAGGGCGAACATGAAGTTGTTCCAGGAGAAGATGAAGGACAGGATGCCGGCGGTGGCGATGCCGGAGACGGACAGCGGCATCGTGATGCGCCGGAACGCGCCGATCGGGGTGAGCCCGTCCACCTGGGCCGATTCCTCCAGCTCCAGCGGCAGCGAGTCGAAGTAGCTCATCATGATGTACACGATCAGCGGCAGTGCCACGAACATGTGGCTGAGGATGAGGACCTCGAAGCCGCCCACCATCTTCAGGTTGGAGAAGACGTAGTACCAGGGCACCAGCAGCGAGACGCCGGGGATGACGCGGGCCATCAGGACCACCAGGGCCGAGCGGTGCATGGTGAAGCGGCTCATCGCGTAGGCCGCCGGGACGCCGAGGACCAGGGACAGCGCGGTGGAGACGAACGCCACCCAGAAGCTGTTGAAGATGAAGACGAAGTAGTTGTTGCGCTGCAGCACGTTGGCGTAGTTCTCGCCGGTGGGGGTGAAGACGAACGACTTGGCCGTGTCGTAGATGTCCACGTTGGTCTTGAAGGAGGCCAGCAGCATCCAGAACAGCGGGGCGATCAGGAACAGCACGACGGCGATCAGCGCGACAACCCGGAACACCTTGTAGGCGCGGGTAGCCAGCGGCTTGCGGCGGCGTGGAGCGGGCGCGGGCCGGGCGGCCGTGGTGTTTTCGGTGGTCTGGTTCAGGACGGTCATTTGCTTACCGCTTTCTTGCGCATGGTCAGCAGCCACATGGTGCCGATGATGATCATGAAGAACAGGATCAGCACCGCGGAGGAGAGCCCGTACTGGTTGTAGTCGAAGCTCAGGCCGTAGGCGTAGACGTTGAGGGTTTCCACCTCGTGGAAGGACCCGCCGCCCTTGCCCTTGGTGGCGTAGAGGATGTCGAAGGTCTTCAGGGCATCGATGCCGCGCAGCAGGATGGCGACGATCACGGTCGGCATCATGAGTGGCAGGGTGATGAAGAAGAAGCGCTGGAAGGCATTGGCGCCGTCCATCCGGGCGGCTTCGTCCGGTTCCTCGGAGAGCGAGGTCAGGCCGGCGAGCAGGATCAGGACCACCATGGGGGTCCACTGCCAGATGTCCATGAAGATCGTGGTGCCCAGGGCGCTGTCCTGGCCGGAGAGCCACGGCTGCGGGGGGATGCCGATCATGCCGAGGAGCTGGTTGACGAAGCCGATGTTGGGGTCAAAGATCAGCCGCCACATCATGCCGACGGCCACGGGGGTGGCGACCAGCGGCAGCAGGATGGCGACGCGCACCCATTTTTCGCCGCGGAAGGGCCGCCACAACAGCAGGGCGATGCCCATGCCCAGAACAACTTCGCAGGCCAGCGCGACGCCGGTAAAGCTCAGCGTGCGGCCGACGGCGGGCCAGAACCGTTCGACGTCGGAAAGCACCGTGAGGTAGTTCTCGAGGCCGACGAACTCGGAGGCGGCGCGGACCGAGCCCTGTGAGTCGGTGAGGCTCAGGTAGAGCGTCCACGCGAGCGGGAAAACGATCAACACGCCGACGAAGATCATCGCCGGTGCGGCGAAGAGCCACTTGCGGTGCCGGTTGGCCCAGGCGGAGAAATTCTTCCGCGGGCCGGGCGTGGGGGCCGCGGCGCGGCCGGACCCGGCCGCGGTGTCACGGGCGGTGTCGCCGCGGGAGGTGTTCAGTACAGACATGGTTCACCTAAGGAGTTGGGGGTGAAGTTCAGAGCATGGCCGCGGCGGGACGGCGGCTCGGCAGCCGTCCCGCCGCGGCGGTGTGCGTGGATGGTTCGCGCCCGGCGCCTGGCATTGGGCACCAGGCATCAGGCGCGGACCGCCGGGGCGCTACTTCTTTTCGCTGTCCAGGAACTTCTGGAAGGCGTCGTGGGCCGAGTCGGCCGCGGCCGAGGAATCGGCACCGGTGATGGTGGCAACGATCGGGGCGCCGACGATTTCGCGGGCCTTGCCCACGGTGACAACCTCGGGACGGTCGTGGCCGACGCCGTTCTTGGCGCTGGCCGCGATGGCCTCAGCCAGGTCCTTCGGGTAGGTGGAGGTACCCGCCGGGTCAGCCCAGACCGAGGCACGCGGGCCGGGAACGCCGGCCTTCTGGGCCTGCAGGGTGCGGTCCTTGCTGGTGGCCCACTGGATGAACTTCCAGGCGTTGTCCTGGTTGCCGGAGGCCTTGTTCACGGCGAGGCCCCAGGACGGGATGTTGTACGGCTTGGAACCGGCCGGGCCGGCGGGCAGGGCGGCGAAACCGACCTTGTCGGCGACCTTGGACTTGGCCGGATCGGTGGCGTTCTTGTACAGCGAGTCTGCCTCGGTGTAGAAGGCGGCCTTGCCCTGGGTGAAGATGGCCATCGCCTCGGGCCAGCTCATGTCGGTGCTGACGTTCTTCGGGCCGTAGTTCTTGATCAGGCCGCCGTAGAAGGAGTACGCCTTCTTCGCGGCGTCGCTGCCGACGGCGGACTTGCCGCTGCCGTCGGTGAAGTCGCCGCCGAAGCTGTAGAGGAAGCTGGAGAACTGGGTGACCGCGGCGGACTTGCCGGTACGGGCCACGAAGCCGGCGGTCTCCGGGGTGGATTCCGAGATCTTCTTGGCGGCTGCCTGCAGCTCGTCCATGGTCTTGGGGACCGCGACGCCGGCTGCCTGCAGCAGGTCCTTGCGGTAGTAGAGCACCTCGCGTTCGGTGATGATCGGAACGCCGACCACCTTGCCGTCCACGGTGGAGGCCTTGACCGGGCCCTCCTGGTAGTCCTTCCAATCCCAGCTGGCGTCCGAGGAGACCTTGGACGTCAGGTCGGCGAGGTAGCCGTTCTTCGCGAACGCCTTGCCCTCCTGGAGCGGGCGGTACATCATGACGTCGATTTCGTCGCTGCCGGCGTTGAGCTTGACGTTGTACTGGTCCGAGAGCTGGTCCTCGCCGAGCTGGGTGAGCTCGACCTTGAGGCCAGTGGCCTTTTCGAATTCCGGAATGGCTGCCTTGATGCCCTCGGTCCACACGTGGTTGGCCAGCGTGACCCGCACCGTGCCGGCGGCCTTGGCATCGCCGCTGCCGCCGCCGCAGGCGGTCAGGCCGAGCGACAGCGCCGCGGCTACGGCCGCGTACTTCACAATTGAACGCCGCTTCATTACGACTCCCTTGTCTTCAGGGCCGGATCAACTTCCAGCCACCCGCGGATGCATCTTTACATCTGCTCTGGAGCGATCTTAGAGAAATAAAGCAGACTTAAACAACCCCTTGCGCCCACCCGTATGATTTATTCATGCAAACCCCAAAGGCGGAGTCTTCAGCTGACCTGCACTCCGTGCTCGTCCAGACCCTGGGGCTCGCCATTGCCGAGGGGAGCCTGGCGCCGCACTCGATCCTCCGACTGGACGAGCTGGAGGCCCAGCACAGCGTGTCCCGTTCCGTGGTGCGGGAAGCCACCCGGGTGCTCGCCTCCATGGGCATGCTGGAATCCCGGCGCCGGCTGGGCACCGTGGTGCAGCCGGAGGAGTCCTGGAACCTGTACGACCCGCAGGTGATCCGCTGGCGGCTGGCCTCCTCCCGGCGGGTGGACCAGCTGCGCGCCCTGAACGAACTGCGGGGCGCAATCGAACCGCAGGCCGCCCGGCTGGCCGCCGAGCGGGCCTCCTGGGACACCGGCAGCGACCTCGTCGCGCAGGCCGCGCGGCTCTGGGCGGCGGGCCAGCGCGGCGACCAGGACGAGTTCCTGCGGCTGGACATCGCGTTCCACGCCGCCGTGCTCCGGGCCTCCGGCAACCCGATGTTCTCCCAGCTGCACAACCTCGTCGCCGAGGTCCTCACCGGCCGGACGGAGCACGGGCTGATGCCGCACCTGCCGCAGCATGAGGCGCTCCAGCTGCACGTGGAGGTGGCCAGCGCCATCCAGCGCGGCGAGATGGACGCCGCCCACGCGGCCATGCGCAGGATCGTGGAACAGTCCACCGAGGAGATCGGCGACATCTGGTCCAGCCACCACCACGACCGCGCCGCCCACTGACCCCCGTCCCACCACAATCCTCACAGTCAGTTACGGCCCATGTGGGGCAGCTGGATGGGCTCGAAGTGACCCCGCGATGTTCCCTTAGCGGCCGCCCTCGAGCTTCCGGCTGCGCTGTTCCTGGGCCATGGGCCCGTACGGATACACGCCGACGCGGGGCCGGCTGACCTCGGTCAGCCGATCCGTCTCCGCATCGGTGAGCCGGAGGTCCGCTGCCGCCAGGTTGTCCGCGAGCTGCTCGGTGCTCCGCGCGCCCAGGATCACCGAGGTGACCGCCGGCCGGTCCGCGAGCCAAGCCAGCGCCACCTGGGAGGCGCTGACGCCATGCCGGGCCGCCGTTTCCTGCACCTCGTCAATGATGTCCCAGGTCCGCGGGTCACCGTTGCGGGCCTCCCACGCCTCCATCCCGCGCTTGGGGTTTTCACCGAGCCGGGTGGCGCCGGCGGGCGGCTGGTCGCGCTTGTACTTGCCGGACAGCCATCCGCCGCCCAACGGGGACCAGGGCAGCAGCCCGATACCGGCGTCGAGCGAGGCCGGGACGATTTCCGACTCGATCTCGCGGACCAGCAGGCTGTACTGCGGCTGCAGTGTCACGGGGGCGCTCCAGCCTTGCGCCTTGGCCACGTGGACGGCCTTGGTCAGCTGCCAGCCCAGGAAGTTGGAGAAGCCGTAGTAGGCGATCTTGCCGCTACTGACGGCGTCATGCAGGAACCGGAGCGTCTCCTCCAGTGGAGTCACCGGGTCCCAGGCGTGCAGCTGGTAGAGGTCGATTTGCTCGACGCCGAGCCGGCGCAGCGAGTCATCCAGCGCCCGGCCCAGGTGACGGCGGGAGGTCCCGACGTCGTTGGGTGCGTGCCCCATCGGGAAGCGCCCCTTCGTGGCCACAACAGCCCGGTCCCGGAGCTCGGCCCGGTCGGCCAGCCACCGGCCGATGATTTCCTCCGACACCCCGGAGCTGTAAACGTCGGCGGTGTCGATGAAGTTGCCGCCGGCCTCGAAGTAGGCGTCCAGGATGGCGCGGGACTGCTCCTCGCTCGCCTCGGCGCCGAAGGTCATGGTGCCCAGCGCGTAGTTGGAGACAACGGCGCCGCTGTTGCCCAAGGTGCGGTATTGCATGGAACTCCTCAGTGGTTGGGTCGGTCGGGGTGGGTCTGCGCCTCAGTCCTCTGTCGGCGTCGTGCGCAGCGAGTGGTAGTTGCGCCAGCTGTGCTCCGGGGCGTAGCCGAGGAGCCGTTTGGCCTTCTCGATCGAAAGCAGGGTCTCGTGTTCGCCGAGTTCCCTGACCACCTCGACGTTGGGGAACACCTCGGCGGCCAGCTCGCTGCTGGGCCGGCTCATCACAGTGTCCGCGTTGGCGACGATGAAGGCCTCGAAGCCGGGCGTGCTGTGCTCCAGCGCCCGCGCCACGGCCTGCGCGCCGTCGCGGCCGTCGATGTAGCCCCAGAGGTTCCATTTGCGCAGCCGGGCGTCGTGGTCGAAGGAGGGGAACTCCTCGTAGTCCTCCGGATCCATCACGTTGGAGAACCGCAGCCCGGTGATGCTCAGCGCCGGGTCCCAGCGGGTGAGCTGGATCGCCATCTGCTCCTCGAGGTGTTTGACCAGCGAGTAGGTGCTCTCCGGCCGGGCCGGGTACTCCTCGTCCACCGGCAGGTAGGGCGGATCGACGTCGAACGGCAGGCCCAGCACCGTCTCGCTGGAGGCGTAGACGATTTTCTTGATGCCGGCGCGGCGTGCTGCCTGGAAAACGTTGTAGGTGGCCTGCATGTTGTTCTCGAACGTCGCCGCGTCCGGGGCGAGGCCCGGGGCCGGGATGGCCGCCAGGTGCACGATCGCGTCCAACCCGGCGTGCCGGTCGTCCAGGCCCAGGATGACGTCCAGCACCTGACCGTAGTCGCGCAGGTCCACGCGGGTGAATCCGTGCTCCCGCTCGCCCGCCTGGTCCAGGTTGGTGACCTCGTGGCCGTCGTCGGTGAGCCTGCGGACCACGTTCCTGCCGAGCTTTCCGCTTCCTCCGGTCACTGCAATTTTCATCAGGGTCTCCTCGGTGGTCGGCTGCCTGCGTTCCCCCCACCCTAGAACGGCCGACGGCCGCGGCGCACCCCCGGCGGCCCACGGACCCTCCGCAGACCGCGGTGACCTTTGGCCCTAGGCGCTGCCGGGTCGACCCGGAAAGGTGGGTGCCATGAGCGGAGATCAGCGGATAGTCGTGGGCGTGGACGGCTCGGAATTTTCGACGACGGCGCTCCGGCTCGCCGGACGCATGGCCGCCGGCCTGAACGCCCCGCTGGAGGTCATCACCTGCCTGGGCACCTCGGATTTCTTCCTCGCATCCCACCTGCCGGAGGAGCGCACCGCCTCCACCGAAGAGCTTGAGGAAACCGCGAAGCGCCTCGTGGAGCAGTCCCTGGAGAGGGCCTTCGGGGACGCACGCCCGGAGCGGCTCACCCGGCAGGTCAAATTCGGGCCGCCGGCCAAGGTGCTGATCGACGAGAGCAAGGATGCCCAGCTGCTGGTGGTCGGCCGGCGCGGACAAGGCGGCTTCCTCGCGCAGGTCATGGGTTCGGTCAGCGGCGCCTGCGCGGCCCACGCCCACTGCCCGGTGCTGGTGGTGGGCCAGGAGTCCCGCGAAGGCCAGCCGGGCGCATGAGCTCAGGCCGGATCGGCCGCGCCGCGTCCCGCGCGCAGCGGCCCGCCGGATGGAAGCGACCGGCCGGATGGAAGGGTCCGCTGGCGGCGCTTGGCGCCGCGGCCGCGGCCGCGGGCTACGTCCTCGCCGTCCGGCCGCGCCTGCTGAACTGGGGCGCGACCTCGCAGGAAGCCGCTGGCCCGCTGGCGGGCGATGAACTGGTACCAACGCCCCGGCTACAGAGCACGCGGGCCGTCAGCATCGCCGCCCCGCCGTCGGCCGTGTGGCCGTGGCTCGTCCAACTCGGGGCCGGCCGCGGCGGGATGTACAGCTACGACGCCCTCGAGAACGCGGCGGGCCTCGGCATGCACAGCGCCGACCGGATCCACCCGGAGTTCCAGCAGCTCGCCGTCGGCGACATCATTCCACTGTCCGCCAGCGGCGGCATTCCGGTCCGGCGGCTCGAACCCGAGACGGTGCTGGCCCTGGGCGGCACCCTGGACCCGCGCACCGGGCAGCCTGCCGGGGATGGCGCGTGGGACCGACGGCGTGTGAGCGGTCCCCGGCTGGAAGTTGGCTGGACCTTTGTCCTGCAGCCCCTCGGCTCCCGCAGCACCCGGCTGCTGGCGCGGACCCGCTATGACTACTCGCCGCTGCCGCTGGGCATTCCGCTGCGGGTCGTGCTTGAGCCGTTGCAGTTCCTGATGGAGCGCAGGATGCTGCTGGGCATCCGCGCCCGTGTCGAGCGCCGCCGCCCGCGCAGCAGGCGCCGCCGGGGACGCTGAGGGCGGGGGCTTTGTGCCCTACGGCGCCTCCCCGGGGCGTCATAGCCTGAGTTAACAGAGCGGCGAGGCCGCCCGCCGGATTCCGGGAGGACAACGGTGAAATCGGCAAAGACAAGTATTCTCGCGGGCATTGTCCTGATGACGGTCGGCGGCCTACTGCTGCTGGACCTGCTCGGCATCTTCAAAATCGCAGCGTTCCTGCCGCCGCTGATTTTCACCGCGGTGGGGCTGGTGTTCGTGTCCCTGTTCGTCCGCAGCCGGGAGAACTGGTGGGCGGCCATCCCGGGCTCGGTGTTCCTGGGCCTGGCCGCGGTCATCACCGCCGCGCAGCTCTCCCCGGGCGACGGCGGCGGGGCCTACCTTTTCCTGTTTATGGCGGCCGGTTTTGCCGCGGTCTACCTGCGCGAACGGGGCAACTGGTGGGCCCTGATCCCGTGCGGGGTGATGGCCACACTGGCAGTCATTG
Organism: Arthrobacter sp. SlRoot2-15; assembly: GCF_059739345.1. Classification (NCBI taxonomy): domain Bacteria; kingdom Bacillati; phylum Actinomycetota; class Actinomycetes; order Micrococcales; family Micrococcaceae; genus Arthrobacter; species Arthrobacter sp. SlRoot2-15. The sequence goes on along the minus strand of NZ_AP046058.1, from coordinate 2,332,889 downwards.
TGGCCCTCCCGCCGGGGCTGCCCGGCACCGCCGTCGCCGCCGTCCTTTTCCTGGGCCTGGCGGCAACGTTCGGTCTGCTGTCCCTGGTCCGGGTGCGGCTGTCCGACGGACCGTCAGAGCACCAGGACCGGATGAAGTGGCCGTTGATTCCAGCCGCAGCCCTCGGCGTGCTGGGCGCAATTTTCGCCCTGCAGGCCACGGCGGCGCTCATTGCCCTGGACTTCGCCGTCCCCGCCGGCATGATCCTCGGCGGGATCGCCCTGCTGGTCTACGCCTACCGGGCCCGCCGGGGCGGCACTCACAAGGTGCACGGCGCCTAGGAGCCCCCTAGTTGTCCGCCGCCAGCTGGGCCACGACGGCGCGGAGCCGGGTGCCGGCGTCGTCCGCCACCTCCCGGACTGCCGGGCTGCCGCTGAGCTGCACCATGGTCTGCGGGTCGATCACGTCCACGGTCGTTTCCGCCGCGCCCGGAGCTCGCCGAACCACCACGTTGCACGGCAGCAGGGCCCCCATCTCCGGTTCGGCCGCCAGGGCCCGGCTGGCCAGCTGCGGGTTGCAGGCCCCCAGGATCACGTAGTCGCCCAGGGCCTGTGCCGCGTCCTCGCCGAGCTTGGCCGCAAAGGTGTCGCGGACGTTGATCTCGGACAGGACCCCGAAGCCCTGGCCCGCCAGGGCGGCGCGGGTCTTCTCGACGGCATCCGCCCAGCCGAGCGGGACGGCAGCGGTGTAGGTGTAGGTCATGGTTCACTCCTTGTGGGACGGTACGGTCTCGGGCAAAAGGTACCTGGTAAACCAGTCCCGGGCCAGTATGGCCGCCGCGGCCAATGTCCCGGGTTCCTCGAAAAGATGGGTGGCGCCCTGGACCACGGCCAGCTGGTTGGGGCACCGCATCATGGCCTTGGCCTTGCGGTTCAGCTCCAGCACCTCATAGTCGAAGCTTCCCACGATCAGCAGCGTCGGCGCCCGCACCGCGGAGAGCCGCGGACCGGCGAGGTCGGGGCGTCCGCCGCGGGATACGACGGCGGCCACCCGGGCGGAGGGTTCGGACGCGGACCACAGCGCGGCCCCCGCCCCGGTGCTCGCGCCGAAGTAGCCGACCGCACTTGACGCGGTGTCCGCGCGGGTGGCCAGCCAGTCGGTGGCCGAGGACAGCCTGCGTGCCAGCAGCTCGATGTCGAAGACGTTGGCGCGGTTGCGTTCCTCCGCCGGCGTGAGCAGGTCCAGCAGCAGCGTGCCCAGGCCGGCGCGCTGCAGCACACTGGCCACAAACCGGTTCCGCGGGCTGTGCCGGCTGCTCCCGCTCCCGTGGGCAAAAACCACCACGGCGCGGGCAGGCACCGGCAGGTGGAGCTGGCCCTGCAGCCGCACTCCCCGGGACGGAATCTCCACCTCTTCATCGAACTCCATTGGATCCTCGGTGACCGCCGACGTGCCGGCCGGAGGCGGCGAGTCCTTCAGCCGCCGTGCGGCGGCGTCGAGCAACTGGATCACCTCGTCGTCCTCGGTGGGCGAGAAGTCGCGGTAGTGGTAGCCGACGGCGGAAAACTGCCGGGGCGTGGCGAGGCAGACCACTTCATCGGGTTCGCTCAGGCCCGCGAGGGTGTCGGCCGGGGCGACAGGCACCGCCAGGATCACCCGCGCGGCCCCCAGTTTGCGGGCGATCCGGCAGGCGACCCGGGCGGTCGACCCGGTGGCGATGCCGTCGTCGACGATCACGGCGATGCGACCGGTCAGGTCCTGGCGGGTGCGGCCCTTCCGGAACCGTGCCACGCGGTTTTCCAGCACGGCCCGCTCATGGTCCTCGACGGCCTGCAGTTCCGCCTCACTGACCCTGGCCTGGGCCAGCACATGCTCCTCGAGGACCCGGGCCCCGCCCTCGCCGATCGCCCCCATGGCCAGCTCCGGCTGGTACGGCAGCCCGAGCTTGCGAACGACGATCACGTCCAGGGGTGCATCCAGCGCGGCGGCAACCTCGAACGCCACCGGAACCCCGCCGCGCGGAAGGCCAAGGACCACCAGGTCCTTGCCGCGAAGGTCCGCCAGACGCCGCCCCAGCTGCCGCCCGGCGTCGACCCTGTCTTCAAAAATGCTCATTGTCTTGGCTTTCCAATCGGGCGCCGGCCGACGGGCCCGTCCTGGGATGCGCTCCGCGGGCTGGGCATCGGAGGAGGCTGGGCACCGGAGCAGCGTGGGCATCGGAGCAGCGTGGCCGCTTTCTCCCACTATCCGTCAGGAGTTCCGGGGATGTGAGGGCCCTTGTACCCGGTTTCGTTTCCGCCGGGTGCCCCTCCCCCGCCGGGGTGCCAGCGGGGCCCGGCGGGCATGCCGGGTGGCGGCGTCCGGGGTGCTGAAACGTGCCGCGCGCCGAGCCACGTGGTGGTCCTTGCCCCGGCGGCGGACCCGCGGCAGCACCGGCACGGCGGGCTGCTGGGCGGCGCGGGAGAAGAACCATTGCTTGGCGATCTCCACCAGCACCAGGTACACCACGGTCATGCCCAGCAGGGCCAGGAAGAAGGGCACCGGCAGCGGGTCGAAGCCCAGCACGGCGGCCAGCGGGGACAGCGGAAGGTAGACGCCCAGGGCAACCACCCCCAGCGCGGCGCAGAGCAGTCCGAGGGAGGGCCGGCTGCGCAGGAACGGTACCCGGCGGGTCCGGATGGCGAAGATGATCAGCGTCTGAGTGGCGATGGATTCGATGAACCAGCCCGCCCGGAACTCCCCCGGGACGGCGTCGAAGACGAACAGCATCAGGGCGAACGTCGCGAAGTCGAAGACCGAGCTGATCGGGCCAAAGAGGAACATAAAGCGCCGGATGAACGCGATGTTCCAGTGGGCCGGGGCCAGCAGCTGTTCCCTGTCCACCCGGTCGCCGGGGATGGCCAGCTGGCCGGTGTCGTAGAGCAGGTTGTTGAGCAGGATTTGTCCGGGCAGCATCGGCAGGAAGCTGAGCACCACGGACGCCGTCGCCGCGCTGAACATGTTGCCGAAGTTGCTGGAGGTGCCCATCAGCACGTACTTGATTGTGTTGGCGAAGATCCGCCGGCCCTCCATGACGCCGTCGGCCAGCACCCCGAGGTCTTTGTCGAGGAGCACGACGTCGGCGGCGTCCTTGGCGACGTCCGAGGCACTGTCCACGGAGATGCCGATGTCGGCCTGGTGCAGCGCGAGCGCATCGTTCACGCCGTCGCCCATGAACCCGACCGCTCCGCCGCTCTGGCGCAGCAGCCGGATGATCCGGGCCTTCTGCTCCGGGGAGACCCGGGCGAAGATGCTGGCCTCGCGGGCGGCGGCGCTGAGCTCCGGATCGGACATTGCCTCCGCCTCAGACCCGGTGATGGTCCCGCCGGAAAGCACCCCGAGCTCGTCGCAGACCCGCTCCGCCACCTTGGCGTTGTCCCCGGTGGCGATCTTGACCGTGATGCCCAGCGCCTCGAGCCGGTCCAGGGACTCCCGTGCATTGGCCTTGGGCTTGTCGAGGAAGACCAGGAACCCGGCCAGGTCCAGGTCTCTCTCGTCGGCCGGTGACATGTCCTCCAGCCCGGCCGCGTTCCTGGACGCCACGGCCACCACCCGGGAACCGGCGTCGAACTGTTCATCCAGCAGGGCCTGCACCGCGGCCGGCGTGGCGCCGCACAGCGCCAGCACATCCTCCGGCGAGCCTTTGGTGATGATCCGGGCGGGGCCGCCGGCGTCGCGGACCAGCACACTGGTCCGCCGTCGCTGGTGGTCGAAATCGATCACGTCGAGCCGTTCGAAGCGGGCGGGTTCGAACGCCGCGGCCTGCGGGGACTCCCAGAGTGCGGCGTCCAGCGGGTTCTGCCCGACCACGGACTTCTTCGCCTCCGTGTAGTCCGCCTCGGTGGCGAGCAGCCCCAGCGTGAACAGCTGCTCCGCGGACACGCCGCCGGCCACCGGCAGGGCCGCGGTGAAGCTGATCCGGCCCTCCGTCAGGGTCCCGGTCTTGTCCGTGACCAGGATGTCCATGTCTCCGAGGTCCTCGATGCAGACCAGCCGCTTGACCAGCACCCTGCGTTTGGCCAGCTGCCGGGTGCCGGTGGCGAGGCTGGTGCTGACGACGGCGGGCAGCAGCTGCGGGGTGATCCCGACGGCGATGGCCAGGGAGAACAGCAGCGACTCGATCACCGGGCGCTGGAGCAGCAGGTTTGCGACGAAGATGAGCGAGGTCAGCCCGATGGCGACCTGAAGCAGCAGGAAGGAGAAGCGCTTGAGCCCGAGCTGGAACTCGGTCTGCGGCTGCCGCTCGCCCAGGCCGAGCGCGATCCGGCCGAATTCCGCCCGGCCCCCGGTGGCCACCACCACCCCGGTGCAGCTGCCGGACTGGATCACGGTTCCCATAAACAGGCAGGATGTCAGGTCGCCCAGCGCGGCCCCGCCGGCCACCGGGGCGGGATCCTTCCCCACCGGCAGCGACTCTCCGGTCAGGATGCTCTCGTCGCAGAGCAGGTCCTTGACGGACAACAGCCGCAGGTCCGCCGGGATGATGGCGCCGAGTCCCAGCTGCACGACGTCGCCGGGCACTAGGGCGGTGACGTCCACCTCGCGCGCGGTCCCGTCCCGGAGTACGACGGCGGTGTGCGTGACCCGCGAATGCAGGGCCTCGGCCGCCCGTTCGGCCCGGAATTCGTTGCTGAAGCCGAGACCGACGCTGACGAGCAGGATCACGCCGATCACGATCGAGTTGGTGGCGTCCCCGAGAAAGAGCGAGAGCCCGGCGGTGATGAGCAGGAGGATCAGGATGGGGCTGCGGAACTGCCGCCCCAGCACCGACCAGCCGCTTGCCTCGTGGGTGCGGACCGCGTTCGGACCCAGCGTGGCGAGCCGTTCCTCGGCCTCCGCCTGGGCGAGCCCGCCCGCGGCAGACCCCAGGCGGGCAAGTACCGTGGCCGCGTCGGTCCGGGCGGCGTCGGCGATGGTCAGGGGCCGGGAGGCGGCCTCCCGGGTGTCTAGCTGTGGCATACAGATTCCGTCCGGATACCTCGAGGTACGGCTAAGACTACGTCGGCGGCGGCGTGGAGTCATTTGGCAGGGGTGAAGGGCAGGTGAAACGCCGGCAAAGTCCCGTATATAATCTCTTTTCGGTACGGTTTAGCAGAAGGCCGTTGGATAGTTATTCGATCCGGCTTCGCTGCCGCTACCACCGCCCCCTTCCTCGCTGTGGTGCGCCGCGCCTGGCCGGTTCGATTCGGTTCGAGCGAAACGGCATCAAGGAATAGTGGTAAGCGAGTCAACCGCAACATCGATCAACCAGCACCTGCACCAGCTCGTGTTGAACAGTGCCGACGTGGAGGAATTCCTCGGCGAGTTAGCCAGGGTTTCGGCCCGCAGCCTGTCCGAGCCCGGTGATGAAATCCTGTGCGGGATCACCCTGCTCCGGCAGCGGAAGGCGGCCACCGTCGCCAGCAGCAGCGCAGCGGCGCAGGCCATGGACGAGATTCAGTACGGCTTCGGCGACGGCCCCTGCGTGACCGCCTCCCGGGAACAGGTCACGGTGCACATTGCCGACCTGGATGCTGACCCGCGCTGGCCCCAGTCCGCCGCCAGGGTCCGGGAGCACGGCATGCGCTCCATCCTGGCCGTCCCCTTCCTGCTCGACGGCGAAACCCGGGCGGCGCTCAATCTGTATTCGCACCGGCCGCACCGCTTCGACGATCGGGCCCAGCAGCTGGCGAGCATCTTCGTGAGCCAGACGACCATGGCGCTCGGGTTGGCCGTGCGGTTCGCGCACTTCAGCGAGACGGCGGTCAACCTCAAGGCGACGCTGGAGACCCGCACCGCGATCGACGTCGCGATCGGCATCATCATGGCGCAGAACCGCTGCAGCCAGGCCGAGGCGTTCGAGCTGCTCAAGGCGGCGTCCAGCACCCGCAATGTCAAGCTGCACACCGTTGCCGCGGCGATTGTTGACGCCCTGGGCCACGGGCCGGCACGGACCCACTTCGAGGATTAGCCCTCCGGGCCGGCGGCCTGCGGTGTTGCAGTCACCCGGGGCGCCGGCGCCGCCGCCTCCGCCAGGACAGTGCTGATGGTGACCTGATGGGCGAGAATCCGGAAGTGCCCGCCCGTGTCCAGCGGCACGTTCCGGGCGCCGGGGAGCACACTGCCCTCCGGGATGTGCGGGTCGAAGAGCCCGTAGACGGAGGTAATCCGCTCGTTGACGCGTTGTTCGCGGGAGAGCTGGAGGGTGACCGCGCTGCGCGGGGACAGGGCCCGCAGGCTCGGCAGAAGCATGTAACCCGCGTACCGCGAGCCCGAGAACGGGGATCCGACGGCGACCATCCTAGTGATCCGCCGCTCCGGATCCAGCGACATCATCACGTACTTGCCGATCAGTCCGCCCTTACTGTGGGCCACGATCAGGGTGTCCCGCAGGTCCCGATCGCGGAGGTAGCCGGCAATCAGGGCCGCCGCTTTGGGGACGGCAAGCCGGTTGCGCTGTAGCACCGTCACCACGTGCACGGGATGCCCGGCTCCGTGCAGCTCCCGGATCAGCGGCAGCATAAAGCGCCAGTCCTCAAAGATGCCGGGGATGACGACGACGGGCCGGCCGGCGCCGCTGAGGAACTCGTCGGGGCCCACCCGGGAGACCGCGCTGCGCAGCTGCCGGCCGGCGGCGTAGGCGTAGTCCAGGGCCCACCAGGCGGCGAGCCGGAGCACCGAACTCACGGGGTAGACCTCTGGGCGGTTTCGCTTCCGGAAGCCGCGACGCCGGTGAAGCCGAGGATGGAGTCGGCGACCTGGACGGCCCGGTTGTGCTGGACCACATGCCCGGTTCCCTCGATTTCAAGGAATGTTGCGGAGGCTGCGTGGGCAGCCAGCCGGCGGCACCAGTCCGCCGGCGCAACGGGGTCGTTCGCGCCGCGCAGCACGAGCACGGGAGCCGTGACGCCGCCGATCCTTTCATCGATCGGGTAGTCCATCATGACCGGCAGGTTCTTGAGGTACCAGCTGGGTCCGCAGCGGAGGTAGTCGGTGAAGACCAGCGCGTTGGAGGACGGACTCTCGAAGAACAGGCAGTCGCGGCCGAGCGCCAGGGCCTGTTGCGCCACGGTGCGCCGCCGGTCGTTGACCACCGGACCCATCAGCACCACGTGCGGGATCCGCGACGGGTGCTGCCGCGCCGCTTCGACCGCGAACTGCGTGCCCATCGAGTGCCCGACCACCACGAACTCCAGCACGCCAAGCTGCTCGAGGGCACCGAGGATGTAGGTGGCGTATTCCGCCACGCTGAGCGTGTGCGCCGGCCTGGGGGTGGCACCGAACCCCGGCAGGTCGATCGAGAAGGTGTCCACAGATTCCGCGAGCAGCTTGTGAAGGCGCTGCAGGTAACGGTGCGAGGCGCCGATTCCGTGGATCAGGACGACGGCGGGTGCCCCTGCCGCGCCTGCCGGCCGCCGGGAGGCGAAGACGTGGCCCAGGTGTCCCGCGGCCTCAACCTCGATGCGCACGGGCCTGCTCATGATGGTCTCGTTTCTGTTCGGCGCCTTGGATCAGCGTCTAGTAAGCATACTGACAAAGCCCGGCACCCCCTGTACCTTGGGTGGAACATCCGGGGCGGACGTCCCGCAGGCCAGCATCGGAGGAACGCATGAGCAGCACACCGACCGACCCGGAAGACATCGTCAGCGACGGGGTGGAAGAGGACGGGACGCCCGTTCCGCGCGACCCCGGCAGCGCCGGCGGCGGCACGGGCGCCGCGGCGCCGACGTCGGGCGCACCAGCGGGCGCCGCGGAGGGCCACGCCCCCGGCGAAGGCGACGCGAATAAAGTGCCCGGACCGGCCGAAGAACAGGACGAAAAGACCGCAGACGACCGCGGCCTCACCACGGACACCAGCCCCGACTGAGCCAAGGCGAGACGCCGGCCGGGCACCCCTGCCGCGGGGTGCCCGGCCGGCGGCTGATCGCTAGCCGGCGGCCGGCGCGATGTTGACGAGCCAGTCCACGCCGAACTTGTCCTTGCACATGCCGAAGGTGTCGCCCCAAGGGGCCTTCTCCAGCGGCATGCTGACCGTGCCGCCGTCGGACAGTTTGTCCCAGTAGCCGCGCAACTCCGCCTCGTCGGTGCCGCTGAGGGATACCGAGAAGTTGTTGCCGGGGGTGTAGTCCATGCTGTTCGGCGTGTCGGCCCCCATCAGCACCATCCCCTTGTCGCTTGTCAGCATGGCGTGCATGATCTTGTCCTGCTCGGCAGGGTCCTGACTCGCCTGGAATTCGGCGAAGGTGCTCATGTTCAGCTCCCCGCCGAACACAGACTGGTAGAAGGTCATGGCATCCTTCGCGTTGTCGCGGAAGCCAAGGTAGGGATTGAGGGTGGTCATATCCGGGACTCCTTGATGGCTGGTGGCGAGGGAGCGGGCAGACGGCCGCCGCCGCTCCGGCGCGGCTTACAGGGCATATCCTGCCGGAAATCGGGCACAGTTCATAGGCCCGGCTCCGGCACGGACAGCCGGCCAGCCCGGCCCGGTACCGGCGGATCCCGCCGGGCGGCGCTCGGCGGGCGGCGCTCGGCCTAGGCGGTCTGGCCGCCGTGCTCGCCTTCGGCGATTTCTTCCAGCAGCTTGCTGTTGAACGCCGGCAGGTCGTGCGGGTTCCGGCTGGTGACGAGCCCCTGATCCACCACCACTTCCTCGTCGCTCCAGTGGGCGCCTGCGTTCTTCAGGTCGGTCTGCAACGTGGGGTACGAGGTCACCTTCCGCCCGCTGACGACGCCGGCGTCGATCAGCAGCCAGGGGCCGTGGCAGATCGAGGCCACCGGCTTGTGCTGTTCGAAGAATCCGCGGACGAAGCCCTGGGCGCCCTTGTGGATCCGGAGATGGTCGGCGTTGACGACGCCGCCGGGGATCACCAGGGCGTCGAAGTCGGAGGCCCTGGCCTGGTCAACGGCGAGGTCGACGTCGAAGGTCTCTCCCTTTTCGGTGCCTTCGTAGCCCTGCAGCTTTCCGCCCTTGGGCGCCACCAGGGTGGGCTCGCCACCGGCTTCCTTGACGGCGTTCCACGGGCTGGTCAGCTCGATCTCTTCGACGCCGTCCGTCAGCAGAAACGCGACCTTTTTGCCTGCAATGGTGTGCTCCGACATGTGTCCTCCTGGGGCCAGCGCGAGGTGTTGCCGGCCGTCGGGCCGGCCAAGTCCCCCGCGGCGATCTTGGTGCCTTACCCCTTCAACTTTAGGAACCGGGAAAATAATAAGCAAGCTGATCATATTGGGGAATTCTCGCCGTAGCTCTGGACTTCCGATTGCGGGTGTGGCTAGGGTGACGGAAGTTGCCGAACTCATCGTCTCGATTACTGCGCCGCACCTGGGGGGTGTTGCACGTGAAGAACGAACGACTTTCCGGACGCGCCTCGCGCCATTTGCGACCCGTGCTGCTGGCCGGTGCGGCGGCGGCAGTGTGGTTGGCCCTTTCCGCGACAAGCGCGAGCGCGGAGACCGGCGCCTCCCAGGACGAACTCGCCGGCGTCTCGGCGCTCTCCGTTGCGGCACCGCTGGCACCGCCGGCCGCGCCCCAATCGCCGCCATCAGATTCCGGGGGCGACAGCTCTGGGCTGTTGTCCCCGGTTTTACGCGTCCTCCCCCGCTCTGTTGACCCGGTTGCCGCCTCAATTCCCGCCGTGACGCACGTTCCGTCGAGCGCACTGAGGGATGTGGCCTCCCCTGCCGTAGAACTCGTGGCCGACACGGCAGCGGGTGCGGTCCGGACAGTCATCCCCGTCGTGTCCGGGCTCGTGCCCGGTTCGGGACCTTTAGTAGACCCGATCACCGACGCACTGACGGGCGTTTCGTCGCTGCCGACGGCCCCCGCCCTGCTGCCCGCGGCGCCCGCGCCCGCACCACCCGCCGCGGACCCGGTTGAGGCTGCGACCGCGTCCCCGGGTTCCCCCGGCGCCGCTACCGCCGCCGGAATCGCGCCGCCGGAATCCGGCGCCACGCCCACTGCTTCGCGACACCAGGCGCTGCCCAGCGCCTGGGGCCCGGGCGCCTCTAGCGAGGCCCGGGAGCCGGCGAACGACCTCCCCGCTGACGAAGTCCCCGGCGCAGTCCCCGCCATCCCGGGTTCCGGCGCGGCGAGCAGCCAGCCTGGGTCCGGTCCGGGATCGTGTGCCGCCGCTGAGACCACAGCCTTCGAGCTCCGGCCGCCCCCGGGCATGTGCGAGACCCGCCACCCGCTCCAGGCCGCTCCCGAACCGGTGTCCTTCGACCCCGGATCCTCTCCCGATTAGTTGGCGCCTGCCTGCCCTGCAACGGGCGGGCCACGGCCGAATCGGACTGCCGTCCTGGCAGCCCGCAACACCAACAGCTTCAGGAGAAAACATCATGCATACCAACTTGCGCAGAGGGCTGCTCGGCACCCTCTTTGCCGGCGGACTGCTGGCACTCGGAACCTCAGTCGCCAGTGCGGCGGACACGACTTCCGGCAGCGACGGCCTCGCCTCCGGCACCCAGGTCATCGCACCCGTCACCGCACCGGTGACCCTCGGGGCGACGTCGATCGGGCTGCTCGGCGACTCCGCCGCCACCAACGGCGGGACCAACCCCGCGGCGCCGGCCAGCAGCACCGGCGGGAGCACCACCTCCGGCAGCGACGGTACCGTCTCCGGCACCCAGGCCACCGCACCAGTCACCGCTCCAGTAACCCTCGGGGCGACGTCGATCGGGCTGCTCGGCGACTCCACCGCTAACAACGGTGGGAGCACCGCGGCCACCACCCCGGCAGCGGCCAACAGCACCGGCGGGAACACCACCTCCGGCATCGACGGTGCCGCCTCCGGCACCCAGGCCACCGCCCCCGTCACCGCACCGGTAACCCTCGGGGCGACGTCGATCGGGCTGCTCGGCGACTCAACCGCCACCACCGGCGGGACCAACCCCGCGGCGCCGGCCAACAGCACCGGCGGGAACACCACCTCCGGCAACGACGGTGCCGCCTCCGGCACCCAGGCCACCGCACCAGTCACCGCACCGGTAACCCTCGGGGCGACGTCGATCGGGCTGCTCGGCGACTCAACCGCCACCACCGGCGGGAGCACCGCGGCCACCACCCCGGCAGCGGCCAACAGCACCGGCGGGAACACCACCTCCGGCAGCGACGGTGCCGCCTCCGGCACCCAGGCCACCGCACCAGTCACCGCTCCGGTGACCCTCGGGGCGACGTCGATCGGGCTGCTCGGCGACTCAACCGCCACCACCGGCGGGACCAACCCCGCGGCGCCGGCCAACAGCACCGGCGGGAACACCACCTCCGGCATCGACGGTGCCGCCTCCGGCACCCAGGCCACTGCCCCCGTCACCGCACCGGTAACCCTCGGGGCGACGTCGATCGGGCTGCTCGGCGACTCCGCCGCCACCAACGGCGGGACCAACCCCGCGGCGCCGGCCAGCAGCACCGGCGGGAACACCACCTCCGGCAACGACGGTGCCGCCTCCGGCACCCAGGTCATCGCACCCATCACCGCACCGGTAACCCTAGGGGCGACGTCGATCGGGCTGCTCGGCGACTCCGCCGCCACCACCCGCGGGAGCACCAACGGCGGAACCAACCCCGCGGCGCCGGCCAGCAGCACCGGCGGGAACACCACCTCCGGCATCGACGGCCTAGCCTCCGGCACCCAGGCCACCGCCCCCGTCACCGCACCGGTAACCCTCGGGGCCACGTCGATCGGGCTGCTCGGCGACTCCGCCGCCACCACCGGCGGGACCAGCCCGGGAACGACCGGCGGATCCGGCGCTTGGGCGCCGTCGGTCGGCACCGAAGGGCACGGCACCGGCGGACAAGGAACCGCGTCCGGCACCCAGGTCACCGCACCAGTCACCGCCCCGGTGACTGGTGCGACGTCGGCCTGGCTGCTTGGTGGTTCCGCGGCCGGCACCGGAGCCCCGGCGGCCGGGGCTGACGAAACGGCCACCCCGCCGGGCAACCACTCCGGCGGCCACGCCTGGGGTGGCGCGTCAGGCCCAGGCACGGCCGCCGCCGCGCAGTGCACTGCCCAGACCGTGGGGTTCGCCTCCACCGGTCAGGCCGCACAGCTCAATGCCGCCGGAACCGGCACCGCCATCTTGGGCGCGAATAACTGGGCTAATCTCGCTGCCTTGGCTCTCCTGTGCGGAGGAGCCCTGCTGAAGCTGCGGCGCCGGTCCGCCTAGGCCCGGGCGGCCAGGAGGCAGGCAGGCGGGACCGCCGCGGGGCGGGCCCTCCTGCCGGCCTCTGGTCAGCGGTGTCGGCCGTGATTACGCTGGCGGGTACCCGTTGCTTCAGGAACGCAGGAAGTAGGACACCATGGACGAACAGGACATCCTCGAGCGCATCACCTCGCTGGTGGAGGAGGAACGAGAGCTCCGGGAACGGGCAGAGTCCGCAAGTGCCGGCCATGACCACGTCCCGGACCGGCTCCGGCTCCGGCAGCTCGAGGAGGACCTGGACCAGTGCTGGGACCTGCTGCGGCAGCGGAGGGCCAAGAAACAATATGGCGAAAACCCGGACGACGCGGAGGCACGTCCCGTCACGCAGGTAGAGGGCTACAACGGCTGAGCCGGGTGGCTCTTGCGGTGCAGGAACGCCCCGACCCGCCAGCCAAACTCGGCCGGGTCCGTTGCCGGGCCCACTGGCAAGTCGCGCGCGGGCTGGGACAGCGGTCCGAGGCCGGTGTCTACCGCGGCTTTGGCGGCCCGGAGCGAAGCCGCGGAGAGGCTCTCCCAGAGCGCGAGCAGCTCAGCAAGCTCAGGCTCGGCCTTGTGGTCCGCCACGCAGGAGCTGACCAGGCCCATGGTGTGTGCTTCCGGCGCCCGCAGCAGGGTGCCCCGGTAGAACAGGTCCTTGGTGCGGGAGGGCCCGATCCGCAGGCTGATCCTGTTCGCAAATGAGGGCGGGACCAGGATTCCGAGGCGGGCGATCGGCATGCCGATCCGGGCCGATTCGGCCATCAGCTGCAAGTCGCAGGCCAAGGCCAACTGGCAGCCCGCCCCGGTCGCGGCACCCTCGACGACTGCAACGGTCGGCATGGGCAGGGCCTCGACCGCCTGCAAGGCCCACTCGATCGTCGCGAAGATCTCTTGCACGTCCACGGCGGCGGAGTGTTCCCATTCCCGCAGGTCCGAGCCCGAGCAGAAGGTGCCGCCGCGGCCACGGATAACGACGGCGTGCACCTCCTGCGCAGCCAGTGACCGGGCGGCTTCCCCGAGCGAGCGCCATTCGGCCGCCCCCATCGCGTTGAAGCGCTCCCCGCTTCCCACCGTGATGGTGGCCACCGGCCCCGAGTGCTCGACGGACACGGCTTCCATGGTCTGCTGCCCCGCCATCACTGGACAGCACCCGCGCGCCGGAGCCCGGCGATCGAAAGCTGATCGAGGCCAAGACTGGCCAGGACTTCGTCGGTGTGCTGGCCCAGAAGCGGTGGCGCCGTGCGCACGGACGCCGGGGTGCGCGTGAGGCGCACCGGGCAGCCCACCACCTTCATTGGCCCTACTGTAGGGTGGTCCAGTTCGGCCACCATGCCCCGGGCCCGGACCTGCGGGTCGGCCAGGGCCTGGTCGACGGTCTGGATCGGGCCCACCGGGACGCCGGCCTGGTCCAGGATCCGCACCCAATCCTCGGCGCTGCGCGTGCGCAGGACCGCCTCAATCCTGGGAATCAGGGTGTCCCGGTGCGCCACCCGGGAGGGGTTGGTGGCGTAGTTCGGGTCGTCCGCGAGTCCCTGGTCGCCGAGGGCCGCGGCGAAGCGCCGCCACAGCCCGTCGTTGCCTACGGCGACCATGACGAAGCCGTCCGAGGTGGGGAACGCCTGGTAGGGGGCGATCGTCGGATGGGCCGAGCCGTAGCGCGTGGGGATATCGCCGCTTGCGAAGTAGCCGCTGGAGACGTAGGTCAGCCAGGAGACGGATCCGTCGAGCAGGCTGATGTCCACCCACTGTCCGTTCCCCGTGCGCTGCTTCTCATGCAGCGCGGCAAGCACACCGATGGTCGCCCACATTCCGGCAACAAGGTCGGCACTGCTGACTCCTACCCGTACCGGCGGCCCGTCTGCCTCACCGGTGACGCTCATGATGCCGCTGCGCGCCTGGGCGATCGCGTCGTACCCCGGCCGGAGGGCGTCCGGCCCCGTCTGCCCGTAGCCGCTGATCGAGGCGTAGACCAGTCCGGGGTTGTCCCGCGAGAGCTCTTCGTACCCAAGACCGAGCCTCGCCGCCGTGCCAGGCCGGAAGTTCTCGACCAGCACATCCGCCTTCAGGGCCAGGCGCCTGACCGCGGCCAGGCCCTCGGGTGACTTGAGGTTGACCGCCAGGCTGCGCTTGTTCCGGTTCACGGAGAGGAAGTAGGCGGCTTCCTCGCCCTGGAACGGCGGCCCCCACTGCCGCGTGTCGTCGCCTTGTCCGGGCTGTTCGATCTTGATGACGTCGGCCCCTAGGTCTGCCAGGGTCATGGTGGCGAAGGGTCCGGAGAGGATCCGGCTCAGGTCGAGGACCAGCAGGTCCCTGAGCGGTCCGGCCACGCCGGCCGGGTCCGTCGGCTGCGGCGCCGTCAGGGGATCGGCGCCTGCCGTTTCGTCAGGGGCGATGCCCGCATGCGTCAGGCTCATACAGTTGCTTCCGTCTTGATTTCAGGGCTTTCTTCGAAGCGGTGGCCGGCCTTCGGCAGGAAGATCAGGGCCAGCATGGCGATGGCGCAGCAGGCGATGATGTACAGCGAGATCGCGGTCGAATTGCCGTACTGGGCCAGCAGCGCGGCGGCGATCAGTGGCGCGGGGCCGCCGGCCACGACGCTGGCCAGCTGGTACCCCAGGCCGGCGCCGGTGTAACGGATGTCCGCGTCGAAGCTCTCCGCGATGAGCGCCGCCTGCGGTCCGTACTGGATGTCGTGCAGGATCAGGCTCACGACGATCGCCACACCCACGATGAAGGGCTCGCGGGTGTCCAGCATCGCGAAGTACGGGAACGCGAAGAGGGCCGTCAGCACGATGCCCACGCCATACACCTTGCGCCGGCCGAACTTGTCGGAGAGCCAGCCGAAGAGCGGCACGCTCACCAGGCCGAGGGCGGCCGCGATCAACGTGTCATCCAGGATCGAGTTGCTGTTGAGCTGCAGGTGCTTGACGGCGTAGGTGATCACGAAGGTGATGAAGAGGTAGAACGGCGCCTGTTCGGACATGCGGACCAGCGCAGAGAGCAGGATTTCCTTGGGCTGTCGCTTGATGACCTCGATCAGGGGGTTCCGGACAATCTTGTTGGACTTGCGGACGGCCTCGAAGTCCGGGCTCTCGATCACACGCAGGCGGACGAAGAGGCCGACGCCGATCAGCAGAATGCTGATGATGAACGGAATACGCCAGCCGAAGGAGGCAAAGCCTTCCGTGCCCGTGATCCCCGAGGTGATGCGGACAACGCCGGTCGAGAGGACCAGGCCAAGCGGCACGCCGATCTGCGGCCAGCTGGCGGAGAAACCGCGGCGTCCCCGGCGCCCCCACTCCATGCTCAGTAGCACCGAGCCGCCCCACTCGCCGCCGACGCCGATGCCCTGGATGATCCGCAGCAGGGTCAGCAGGATCGGAGCCGCGACGCCGATTGCCTGGTAGGTGGGCAGGAAGCCGATCAGCACGGTGCCGAAGGCCATCAGGAACAGGGTGGCCATCAGGGTCGTCTTGCGGCCGATGCGGTCCCCGTAATGGCCGAAGATTGCCGCGCCGACAGGGCGGGCCACGAAGCCCACGAACTGGGTGCCGAAGGCGAAGAGAACGCCGGCGAAGGCGTTCTGGCCGGGGAAGAACAGCTGCGGGAACACCAGGGCGGCAGCGGTGCCGTAGAGGAAGAAGTCGTACCACTCGATGGTGGTGCCTACGACGCTGGCAATGGTCGCGCGGCGTGCCGCCTGCTCCCGGGTCACTGCTTGGGTTGTCATCATCACTCCGTTGTATTGATGTTGAGGGCTCGCGCCCTTATGGATGGCGCCGTGGTGGCGCGGTGGAAGGTCAGGCAGGAACCGGGGCACCGGTGCGCACGCCGCCGGCCAGCAGGCGTCCGGCGCCGTGCATCGCCGGCGTGTGTCCGAGTGCGTTGAGGATCTCGAAGGTGGTGGCTGTCGCTGCCGTGATGACCGGCACGCCGAGTGCGTCCTCGACGGTCTGCACGGCGGCCAGCGACGGCATCTGAACGCAGGCGGACAGGACGACGGCGTCCACGCCCTCCGTGTTGAGCCGGTCCGCGATGCCCGGCAGGGCAAGCGGATCGAGCCGGCCCACTTCAAGGTTGTCGGCCACCGAGAGGCCGATCACGTCCTGCACGGTGATGCCCGCGCCCTCGATGTAGTCGCTGACGGTTTTGGTCAGCTCAGGCAGGTAGGGCGTGACCATTGCCACCCGGCGCGCGCCCAGGTGCTGCAGGGTGCGCACCAGGGCGCCGGCGCTGCTGGTGACCGCCGCCGGATGGCCGTTGGCCTCGGCGGCCTGCGCAATGATCTCCTCGGAGCCGGCGTGGGCCCCCGGGCCCTGGGCCATCACCGCGACCAGGCAGGCATAGGCGATGACGTCGACGTCGGCGTCGGAGACGGACGTGGCGCAGTCCGCCGCCTTGGCCACCATGGCGGCGAGCTCGGCCGCCGTCACGTTCTTCAGGGCCGCCCGGGCCGAGTGGAAGGTGTACCGGTGGCCTGTCGCTTCGCTCTGCCGGCGGAAGAGTTCCGGAAGCTCTGTTTCCATCGTGCTGTTCGAGCTGGGAACGATCAGCCCGATCCTGGTTGGGCCGGCGGCCGGTCGCGCCGTACTTGATTGCTCCACGCCCCGCGGTGTGCTCACAGTCTGTCTCCAAGTCGTTGTCCGAACGTATCAAATCCCACATTGTGAGGCCGTGACCCATCCTGCGGGAAATGTTAGTCTGATGTCAATACCCTCAAAGGACCCTTTCGCCCAAGCGCACCTAGCACGGCAGGGTCCGCCCCGAACAAAGGAAACCCGCGCGTTGGCAAGAGAACAGGGCACCGGATCGACCCCGCTGCTCGTGCTGGGCAAGGTGACGGAAATCCTTAACTGCTTTTCACTCGAGGAGCCGGACCCGACCCTGGCGCAGATCGCGCGCCAGACCGGCCTGCCCACCAGCACCTGCCAACGGCTCGTGCAGAACATGGTCCGCGAGGGCTTCCTGGACCGCGACGGCGACCGTTACCGGATCGGCCTGCGCCTGGTCCAATGGGCCAGCCCTGGCACCTTCGGGCTGGACATCGTCCGCATCGTGCGTCCGATCCTGCAGCAGTTGCGTGACGACACCGGGGAAACAGCCTGCCTCTATATCCGGGACGGAGCCTTTCGCACCGTCGTCGCCGTCGCGGAGACCCGCCACGTGGTGATGCGCCCGTTCCGGGTGGGGCAGGTGATGCCGATCCACGCCGGGGCGCCGGGCAAGATCTTCCTCGCATTTGACCCCGGAGCGCGGGAGGCGCTCGCCGGTATGGAGCTGACGCGCTTCACGCCGAACACCCCCGCCAGCTGGGACGTGCTGGACGAGCAGGTCGAGCAGGCGCGCGGTCAGGGGTTCTTCGCGGCGTTCGGTGAGCGGAACAGCGACGTGGGCTCGATCAGCGCGCCGGTCTTTGATCACACCGGCGAGCTCGCCGGGGTCCTCGGACTGGGCTTCCCCACGCAACGGGTGACCATTGCCGACGTCGGACGCCTGGGTCCGGCAGTGTCGGAGGCGGCCAGGGCCGCCTCAGTTGCTCTGGGGCAGCACACCGCCGCGGCCCCGCCCAAGGCCGGCCGGTCGCGCGGGGTCGCCGCACGCTGACCGCCGTAGCTTCCCCTCCCCCTGAAGGGCGGTCCATGCTGGTGCCATGCAGATCGCGTTCGTCGGCGACGTAATGCTCGGCCGGCTGGTGAACGAGCGGCTGAAGACCGCCGGCCCGGCGTACCCCTGGGGTGACACCCTGCCCGTCTTCCGGCAGGCGGACCTGAGGATCGCCAACCTCGAGTGTGTGCTGGCCGACGGCGGCGTCCCGGAACCGGGCAAGGTCTTTACCTTCCGCTCCGATGCCAAAAACGTGCGCAGCCTCGTCGCCGCGCAGATCGACGTCGTCTCCCTGGCCAACAACCACGTCCTCGACTACGGGCCGGATGCGCTGCGGGAGATGCTGCCGGTGCTGGATCGGCACGGGATCCTCCACTCCGGGGCCGGCCCGGACCGGGACTCGGCCCGGCGGCCCGCGGTGCGCAGGGTGGGGTCCGACGCCGTCGGATTCGTGGCGTTCACGGACAACCAGCCGGACTGGGAGGCGGCGCCCGGCTCCCCCGGCGTTTACTACGTTCCGGCGGAGGCCACCGGGGAGCGCGTCGAGGAGCTCCTGGAGCTGGTCCGGCGGACCGCATCACGCGTCCAGCTCCTCATCGTCTCGGCGCACTGGGGCGGGAACTGGGGCTCCGAGGCCCCGGCCGCCCACCGGGCCCTGGCGCGGCGGCTGGTCGACGCGGGTGCCGGCGTCGTCTTTGGGCATTCGCCGCATGTCGTCCGCGGCGTCGAGGTGTACCGGGGCCGGCCGGTTATTTACGGCGCGGGGGACTTCGTCGATGACTACGCCGTGGACCCGGAGGAACGCAACGACCGGTCCTTTGTCTTCCTGCTGGAGACCGACGGCGGGACGCCGCGGCGGCTCCGGATGGTTCCCACGGTCATCGCAGACTTTCAGGCCCGACTGGCGGGCCACAGTGCCCCGGATATCGCCGGCCGGATGCAGCAGCTGTGCGCGGACCTGGGCGCCGCGAGCAGCTGGGATGAGGCCGGCGGCTGCCTGGAAATGCCGCTGGCGTAACCGCCCGCCGGTCCGTCACCGTGCCGCGGCAACCATTTACCCCCTGATTTTTCCGCGCCGCAGGCCTACCATGAGGGACGGGGGGCACTCGAAAGCGACAACGCTTACTGGAGGCCACGATGTTCACCACTGTCCGCAAAATCTTCCCGCGCATGCAGAAAACATTCGTGGCTACGGGCTGGCACCGCCTCCGGCCCGGCGCCGCCTCTCCCCCGCCGGACGCCGCACGGCCGCGCCGCTTCCTGGCCGGCGCGGCCGCCCTCGCGCTGGCCTCCGGAGGCGGGGTCGCCGCCGCCGCACCCGCGGCCGCCGCCTCGGCCCAGAGCTACATCGTGGTGCTCAAGGACACCGCCGGAGACCCGGGGGCCGTGGCCGCCGCCCACCAGGGGAAGTTCGGTTTCACGGCCTCAAAGGTCTACCGGGACGCGGTAAGCGGGTACTCCGGCACCATGACGGCGGCCCAGGCCGGCAGCCTCGCCGCCGACCCGAGCGTCGACTTCGTCACCCTCGGCCGGCACTTCGACAAGCCGCTGGAGCCCAAGGCGCCCAACACCGAGGTGGCGCCGTTCTGGTGGCTGCGGATCGGCGGCAGCCTGGAAGACGCCAGGGAAGGCGCCAACCAGCGGGCCAGCAAGGACGACGGCGGTTCCGGCGTCAATGTGGCGGTCATCGACAGCGGCATCGACGGCAGCCACCCGGACCTCAATGTGCGCGGCGGAGTGGACTGCACCAGCGGCGAGCCGGTCAAAGTGACGCCCGTTGACGTGATGGGCCACGGGACGGCTGTGGCAGGCGTCATCGGGGCCCGCAACAACGGCGCCGGCATCATCGGTACGGCGCCGGGAACCCCGCTCTGGTCTGTCCGGGTGGTGTCCGACCAAGGATCCATCACCGAGGCCAGCCTGATCTGCGCCATTGACTGGGTGACCTCGACCCGCCGGGACAAGGACCGGAACAACGACATCGACGTCGCCAACATCAGCATCGCCGGCCCCGGTTCCAACACGCCCAACTGCGGCAAGGGAACAGACCCCATCCACTACGCGATCTGCCGCTCGGTCCGGGCCGGGGTGGCGTACGCGGTCGCGGCCGGAAACGCCGCCTCCGACGTCGCCGGAACAATCCCCGCGGCCTACCACGAGGTCGTCACGGCCACGGCCATGGCCGACTTCGACGGGCGCCCTGACGGGCTCGCCCCCAGCATCTGTGGCCGGGACGACTGGAGCGCGATCGGCCAGCGGGACGACCAGCCGGCGTTCTTCTCGAACTACGCGGTCAACATCAAGGACCAGCGGCACACCGTCGCGGCGCCGGGCGTGTGCATCTTGTCCACGGCCCCGGGCGGCTACGGCGTCAACCACGGCACCAGCTTCGCCAGCCCAGCGGTGGCCGGTGCGATGGCCCAGTGCATCAAGCAGAAGGCCTGCCGAGGGTCGGGCGCCGACATCAGTGAGCAGTTCCTCGACCTCGCCGAGTCGTACAACAAGCGGCACCACGACTTCGGGTTCGCCGGCGACCCGCTGCGCCCGGCGGGACCGAAGTACTACGGCTACCTGACCCAGATCATCCGGTTCTAGGGCCAGGGGTCTTTCGGGGATCGGATGGCTCCTCAGCGGCGCCCTGAAGTGCCCGCGCCGGCGGTGCCGATCTCGCGGTTCACCGCGGGCATGATCTCGGTGGCCAGCAGCTCGATTGAGCGCGCGGTCTCGGCAAAGGGGAGGCTGGAGAGTCCGATCTGGGCCAGGTAGCGGCTGTTGCCGAGGGTGGCATGGATTTCCAGCAGCTTCTCGATGACCTGCTGCGGGCTTCCCACCAGGAGGCCGCCGCCGGGCTCGGTCCACTCGTCAAAGGTGGCGCGCGGGAAGTGGTCCACCGGGCGCGGCATGTTCTGCTCGAAGTAGGCGCGGTAGTGCGGGTAGAAGGTGTCGCGGGCCTGCTGCGACGTGCGCGCGACGTAGAAGTGGCCGCCCGCGCCCACCTGAAGCCCGGCGGCATCGTGGCCGGCGTCGGCCGCGCTCTGCCGGTAGAGCTCCACGAGCCGGCGGAACCGGGCGGGACCGGACAGCAGCGCAACGAACAGCGGCAGGCCGAGTCGTCCGGCACGGGCAAAGCTCGCCGGCGTCCCGCCCACACCCACCCAGACGGGCAGTTTGTCCTGCACCGGCCTCGGCGCCACGTCCATTCCGGCCAGGTTCTGCGTCAGGCGCCCCTGCCAGTCAACGACGGCGTTGTCCCGCAGTTCCAGCAGCATCCGCAGCTTCTCGTCGAAGAGGTCGTCGTAGTCCTCCAGCCTGTGCCCGAACAGCGGGTAGGACTCCACAAAGGCGCCCCGGCCCACGATGATCTCGGCGCGGCCGTCGGAGATCAGGTCCAGGGTTGAAAACTGCTCGAAGAGGCGCACCGGGTCCTGGGTGGAGAGCACCGAGACGGCGGTGCCAAGCCGCAGGTTCGTGGTTTCCCGGGCGATCGCCGCGAGCACGATTTCCGGCGCCGAGAGCGCAAAGTCGTGGCGGTGGTGTTCCCCGAGGCCGAGGAGTCCCAGGCCGGCCTGGTCGGCCAGCTTCGCCAGCTCGATGATCTCCTTCAAACGCTGCTGCGGCGACGGGGCACTGCCCGTGCTGATGTTGCGGGAAAGCTCGCCAAAGGTAAAGATGCCAAAGTCCATGTTTTATTGAACATTCAAGTATCGAGTTTCATTCCGGGGCCCGCTTCGACGGTTCCCTGCCCGCTCGACGCTTGGAAACGTCGAGCGGGCAGGGAACCGTCGAAACGGCGCAGGAGAGCCGTCGTTAACATGCCCGAAACATGGCCGTGACGCCGTCTTCACACAACACCGATTCCTGTAACTTCCCTGCAACGTAGTTCCCGACTGCCTGAAACACCGGCCCGCGAGGATTAAACCCGGTTGGGGGCCGGCGGCGAGGTGTCCCGGTATGGCGATTTGTTGAGAAGGGACACGCAGGTGGAACTCACTGCGGGAAACATCTGGATCATGGTCTCGGCGGCCCTCGCGCTGCTCATGACCCCGGCGCTGGGCCTCTTTTACGGCGGCATGACCCGGGCCAAGGCCTCCCTGAACATGATCATGATGAGCTTCGTCTCGGCCGGCATCGTGGGCGTGGTCTGGGTGCTCTGGGGCTACTCCATGACTGGCGGCAAGGGCGTCCTGGGCATCTTCGGGGACCCGTTCGCCAGCTTCGGCCTGGCCGGGCTGATGGGCTCCCCCGAGCTCCTCAAGGCCGGCTTCAGCGCAACCTTCGCCATCATCACCGTCGCCCTGATCAGCGGCGCCATCGCCGACCGCGCCAAGTTCACCGCCTGGGCGCTCTTCGTTCCGGTCTGGATCACCCTGGTGTACTGCCCGCTGGCCTTTATGGTCTGGGGCGGCGGCCTGATGAGCGCCGGCGGGGCGGTCAGCTCCGTTTTCGGCCAGGTGATCGACTTCGCCGGCGGCACCGTGGTCGAAATCAGCTCCGGCACCGCCGCCCTGGTGCTGGTCATGATCCTGGGCAACCGCCACGGCTTCGGCAAGGACCCGGCCCACCGGCCGCACAACATCCCTTTCATCATGCTCGGCGCCGGCATCCTCTGGTTCGGCTGGTTCGGCTTCAACGCCGGTGCGGCGACGACGGCGGAACAGGCCGGCCTGATCTGGGTCAACACCCTCGCGGCCCCTGCCGCAGCCATGCTCAGCTGGCTGGTGGCCGAAAAGGTCCGCCACGGCCACCCCACCTCGCTCGGCGCCGCGTCCGGCGTGGTGGCCGGCCTGGTCGCGATCACGCCCTCTTGCGCCAACGTCAGCCCGCTCGCCGCTATCGGCCTGGGCCTGGTGGCCGGCGCCGCCTGCTGCGTCTTCGTAGACCTGAAATACAAGTTCGGCTTCGACGACTCGCTCGACGTCGTCGGCGTGCACCTAGGCGGCGGGCTCATCGGGACGCTGGCGCTCGGCTTCATCGCCCTCCCGGTGGACGGCCAGGGCGGCGGGCTCTTCTACGGCGGCGGCCTGCACCAGCTGGTTGCGCAGACCGTGGCCGTGCTAATCACGGTCACGCTGTCCGGGCTGGGCACGGCGGTCATCGGGCTCGCGCTGCACAAGAGCATCGGCTTCCGCGTCAGCCACGAGGACGAGGTGGCCGGCGTCGACCGCTCGGAGCACGCCGAGACCGCTTACGAATTCGACGGACTGGCACACAGCCGCTTCAACCCGTTCGGCCACCACCTCCAGGCCCACCACGTGAACGCCCACGCGGCGGCCACTGCTGCTGCCGCTGCCCGGCACGGCCAGGAGCAGCGCCTGCGGGAAGACAGCTTTGCGTAACACCGCGGGGCCGGCCGGGAGCCGATCGGCATCCGCCGAAAGACCCGCCTGACAGAATGGCCTGATGGAACTCGCTCTCGGACTCCTGGTGCTCGTGGCCGTTGTCTGTGCCGGCAGCGCACTGGGCCGCAAGCTCAACGTCTCCGTCCCCCTGCTGCTGGTGCTGGCCGGCGTCGCGGGTTCCTTCCTCCCCTTTGTCCCGCCGATCGAGCTGAACCCGGAGCTGGTCCTGATCGGGCTGTTGCCGCCTCTGCTCTACGCCGCGGCGCTGCGGACCTCGCTCTTCGACTTCGGCTCCAACCGCCGGGCCATCGGGCTGCTCTCGGTGGGTTATGTCATTTTCGGAACCCTCGCCGTGGGCTTGGTGGTCTGGTGGCTGTTCCCGGAAATTCCGCTGGCAGCTGCGATCGCCCTGGGTGCCGTGGTGGCGCCGCCGGACGCCGTGGCCGCGACCTCCATCGCCCGGAAGGTGGGCATGCCCCGCCGGATCGTCACCATCCTCGAGGGCGAATCCCTGGTCAACGACGCCACCGCGCTGGTCTGCCTGCGCGCCGCCATCGCGGCGATTGCCGGGACCGTGTCCGCGGCCGGGATCGCCGGCGGTTTCCTGCTCGCGGCCGGCGGCGGGCTGGTGGTGGGCCTGGCCGCCGCCTACGTCCTGACCGAGCTCCGCAAGCGGATCCGGAACGTCGCCATCAACACCTCGACGTCGTTGATGGCCCCGTTCGTCGCCTACCTCCCCGCCGAGGCGATCCATGCCTCCGGGGTCCTCGCCGTCGTCGTCGCCGGGCTGGTGATGGGCACCAAGGCGCCGTCGATGCCCAACGGGGCTGCCCGGCTGAGCCAGCGCAGCAACTGGAACACCGTGCAGTTCCTGCTGGAAAACTCCGTGTTCCTGCTGATCGGCCTGCAGGTCAGCACCATCATCGAGGGTGTTCAGGACGACTCGCTGGGCGCCGGGCGGATCTGGGCCGGCTGCGCGGTGATCCTGCTGGCGGTGCTGCTGCTCCGGCCGGTGTGGGTGTTCCCGGCGACGTACCTGCCCCGGCTGATCCCGTCGGTGCGCCGGAAGGACCCGGCGCCGCCGTGGCAGTTCGCCGCGATTGTGTCCTGGGCGGGGATGCGCGGGGTGGTGACGCTGGCGGCGGTGCTGGTGCTGCCGGCGGACCTGGAACACCGGCCGGTGCTGGTCCTGGCCGCGCTGGTGGTAGTCGGCGGGACGCTGACGCTGCAGGGCTTCACCTTGCCGGCGCTGGTCCGGCTGCTCCGGGTGCAGGGCCCGGACCAGCGCGAGGACGCCCTTAACCAGGCGTCCCTGATGCAGCTGGCCACCGCGGCCGGGGTGGCGCGGCTGCAGGAACTGCGCACGGACAACGATCCCCCGGAGGTCGTGGCCATGCTGAAGCGGCGGACCCAGGAGCGCGGCCTGGCGGCTTGGGAACGGCTGGGCCGGCCGGCTGCGGAGGCCGCGACCCCCAGCCAGCGCTACGCCCAGCTGCGCCTCGCCATGCTGGACGCGGAACGGGCCAAGGTGCTCGAGTTGCGCCGCGGCGGCGAGTACGCCCACGAGGTGCTCAGCGAAGTCCTCGACCGGCTGGACGTGGAGGAATCCATGCTGGACGTCGCGCTGGAGGAGCTGGACACCCCTGGCGACGGCGGCGGGGAAGGAATCGCGCAGCCCGGCGGGGTCTGCGGACACCTCGAAGCCGCGC
Source organism: Arthrobacter sp. SlRoot2-15 (assembly GCF_059739345.1). Classification (NCBI taxonomy): domain Bacteria; kingdom Bacillati; phylum Actinomycetota; class Actinomycetes; order Micrococcales; family Micrococcaceae; genus Arthrobacter; species Arthrobacter sp. SlRoot2-15. The sequence goes on along the minus strand of NZ_AP046058.1, from coordinate 2,308,063 downwards.
CGGACCCGCAGGTTCCGCGCGATCCCTTCTGTGCGGACTGCCGCCGGGAGGGCACGACGCCGGTCCACCTCCGGATGTGCCTGGCGTGCGGGACCGTGGGCTGCTGCGATTCCTCCCCCGGCACCCACGCCTCAAAACACTTCGAGGCCACCGGCCACCCGGTCATGCGGAGCATCGAACCGGGCGAAGACTGGCGCTGGTGCTATGAGGACGACTTGCTGGGGTGATGCCAAGGCCGCCCGCCGCGCGTACCCTCGGTTTGTGGACATTGTCGAGTTTCTGTCCGACCGTATTTCCGAGGACGAGGCCGCGGCCCGGACCCTGCTCAGCGACCGGACCGTCTCCAAGTCCGGCGAATGGTACGAACAGCGCCTGCTCCTCGAATGCGAGGCGAAGCGGCGGCTGATCGGCGTCGTCGAGGCGGCACGGCAGTCGGCGCTGACGGCGATGGTCAGCGATTCGCTCCAGGAGGCCCACTGGGCGCCGCGGTCGCTGGACTGGATGGAGCGCTCGCTGCAGGCCCTGGCGCTGCCCTATTTCGACCATCCGGACTTCGAACAGGACTGGCTTCGCCCCTGAGCTGAAACCGCGCTCGGATTGGCGGCGCGTGAAATATCCCCGGCCGGGATGCCGTTGGCCCGGATATGACAACAATCGGAATCATCGGTGCAGGACACATTGGCAGCCAGCTCGCACGCAAGGCGGTCCAGCTCGGCTACGACGTCGTGATCAGCAACTCCCGCGGGCCCGAAACGCTCGCGAACCTCGTCGCTGAACTCGGGCCCAAGGCCCGCGCAGCGACCGCGGCGGAGACCGCCGCGGCCGGCGATTTCGCCGTCGTTACCGTCCCGCTGAAGAGCATCTTGGACATTCCGGCCGAGCCCCTCGCCGGCAAGATCGTGATCGACACCAACAACTACTACTGGGAGCGCGACGGACGGTTCCCGGCCCTGGACAACGGCGAGACCACGACGTCGGGACTGCTGCAGGAGCACCTTCCCGCCTCCAAGGTGGTCAAGGGGTTCAACCACATCATGGCCACCCAGATCGCCACCGACGGCAATCCCGCCGGCACGGAGAACCGCCGTGCGCTGGCCACCGCGAGCGACTTTCCGGAGGCCGCCGAGCTCGTGACCCGGCTCTACGACGAATTCGGTTTCGACACCGTCAACATCGGCCCGCTGTCCGAGAGCTGGCGTGTGGAACGGGACCGCCCGGCGTACGTGGTCCGCCAAAACGCCGCCGAACTCCGGGACAACCTGGCCAAGGCACCCCGCACCGTCCGCGCCCACTAGGGGCCGTCACGGCGGCGGCGGCGCTTGCAAGCAAATGGCGGGACACCCCCACGGATAACGTGCGACGCTAGTGGCATGGACTTGGAGGTGTCACCCGCGCTTACGATCCCGGCGTCAGAACTCGGCTGGCGGTTTTCCCGGTCGTCCGGGCCGGGCGGTCAGCACGTCAACACCTCGGACAGCCGGGTCGAGCTCTCCTGGAATGTGGCCGAGTCCGCGGTGCTCTCGGACGGCCAGCGGCTGCGGCTCATCGCGCGTCTGGGCCACCGCCTCATCGACGGCGTCATCACCGTGTCCGCCTCCGAGCGGCGCTCCCAGCTGCGCAACCGCGAGATCGCCCGGGCCAAGCTCTCCGCCCTGGTCGCAGCGGGCCTCGCTCCCGACGCTGCCCGCCGCCGGGCCACCAAGCCCACCCGTGCCTCGAACCGCCGACGCCTCGCGGCGAAGGAACAGCGGGCAGCGACGAAGCAGCAGCGACGGCGGCCGCCTGCCGAATGAACCCGGCCGAAGCCGCACCCAGCCGCGACGCACCCAGCCGTAGTGTGCCTAGCCGCGGCTCCAGGGCCGCCGCCACCAGGACTGCTTCGGTTCCGGTGCGGGCGCGGCCGCGGCAGCCGCGGCGGTCCCGGCCGCCCGGCGTTCGCGCCACCGCTCAAGCTCGGCGTCGACGTCGCGGGTCCTCGTGACCACCGGAGGTCCGCCCTGGAGCTGGCGCCGGGCGTCGATCACGCGGGCGTTGAAGTCGGCAAGGATGTCCCGCACCTGCTTTTCGGAGAACTGCTCATCAAGTCGGGCATCGAGGGCGGCGTCCTCGGTGCGGAGCAGAATGGCCGTCGGACCCAGTCCCTTGATGTTCTCGCGCTGGAGCAGCCCCTTCACCCACCAGTCGGGGTCGTACACCTCGCCGAGGCCCGGGATGGGCTTGCCGGCGTACTTCAAGTTGTCGAACTTGCCCTGGGCCATGGCGTCGCGGACCAGGTATTCGGCCTTGGCGGCGTCGTCCACGGCGGCCCGTTTCTGCCGGAGTTGCTCCTCGGCCGCGCTGAGCTCGTCATTATCCTCGACCGTGCTGCCGCTGGCCCGGATCGAGCGCAACTCCGCCGCACGTTCCACCCGGCGCCGGAACGCCGAGCCTCCCCCGCCGCTCATGGGCCACCGTCCTTCCCGCCTGCGCGAATCCCGGAGCTGTGTCTGGGTTTGCCTTCCAGTATGCGCAACGACCGTGCGGCGGCAAAAGGTGCGGCCTCGATGAGACGGGAACCTAACACCCCGGTAACGCGGCGTTAATCCGCCAGTGCGAGGCTGGTGACTTCGGATTAGCACAGAACCCTTCCTGCACCGCAGATCACAAGGAGTTTCAGCCGTGAACAGCCAAGAGCACAATCCGTCCGTGAGCACCGTCACCACTGGCGGCGGGGCATCGCCCCAAGACCTGAGCAGCGTGCACGTCACCCATGTCCGGGAGGACGTGGCGGTGACCGGGCGGTGCGCCAATGTCCACCTGCCCACCGGCCGCACCTGCACGCTGCCGATGCGCCACCCGGGGGCCTGCAGCTTCGTCGGCCCCGAGGAGGCTGAGAGCATCGCGGCGCATTAGTCCTTGCGCCGCCGGCCCAGCCGGCCCGGCAAGGACATGCCGCGGGCCTAATCAGTCCCCGTCGAGGCAGAGTACGAAGTCGGGAAAGACGTGCCGTCCCGGGCGTCCGTCCACCACGTCGATGGCCCGCCGGAGGTCCCCCAGCTGCTCCACGGTCATCTGCAGCGGCGGCTCGTCCGGCTGGTAGGTCGTGTACACCGGGTAGTCGACGCCGGGCTCCCCCGCCATCTCAATGTGGCAGCCCAGCACATGGCTGACCGGGCTTTCCGCGCAGAAGCGCACCAGCTTGTCGACGGTACGGACAAAGGCAGGCCAGTCGTGGATGTAGAGCCGGCCGGGGTAGACGGTGTCTCCGGTCAGCAGGAACCCGGTGTACCGGTCGTAGAAAGTGACGGCGGCGCTGTGGTGCCCGGGGCTCGGCCAGCATTCCAGCACCCGCCCGCCCAGGTTCACCCGGGCCGGCGGGCCGCCGTCGTCGTCGTCGGTGAACCCGAAGAACTCCCATGCGCTGCCCCGCTCCGCGTCCACCACCAGCGTGTCGGGACGGCCCGCAAACTGGGCATCGCCCGCAATGTGGTCGCCGTGCGGGTGGGTGTGGAGCACCAACAGCCCGTAGCCCTCCCGCGGGTGGGCGGGCAGCCACGCCTCCACCAGCCCGTCCACGACGCGGCGCAGCGGGAAGAACTCCGCCGGGGCCGTGGCCCCGGTGTCGATCAGCACGGCGCGGGCGTTGCCGAACAGCAGGAACATAAAGGGCGCCTCGTAGTTGACCGCCATGTTCTGGCGCAGCACGAAGCTGTGCTCGTTATAGGCGTGGACCTGGATGTCCGGATCCGTGTTGTGCTTCGCGGACTCCGAGCCGTGGATCCAGGACACGGTGAACTCACCCGGCCGGGGTACGCCGGAGGTGAAGTCGATCGCTGCGGCGTCGCCCATCGCTACAAGCCCTGCAGGATCTGTTCACGGACCTGCTTCCGGAGGATCTTGCCCAGCATGGAACGCGGCAGGTCCGGGACGGGGACAATCCGGCGCGGGACCTTGTAGCCGACGAGGTGCTCACGACAGTAGGCGCGCAGGGCCTCTTCGTCCAGTGCGGTGCCGGGTTCCAGTTCGACGGCGGCCACCACCAGCTCGCCGCCGCGTTCCAGCGGTTTGCCCACGACGGCGGCGTCCCGGACGTCCGGGTGCAGGCGCAGCACGGACTCCACCTCGGTGGGCGAGACGTTGAAGCCGCCGGTGATGATGAGTTCCTTGGCCCGGTCCACCACGGTGGTGAAGCCGTCTTCGTCGACCGTCACCACGTCGCCGGTGCGCAGCCAGCCGTCGGCGGTGAGGGTCTTCGCGGTTTCCTCGGGGTTGTTCCAGTACCCCTGGAAGACCTGCGGGCCCTTGATGAGCAGCTCGCCCGGCTGGCCCTGCGGGACCTCCACGGCGGCGTCGTCGACGTCGACCACTTTCATCAGGGTGGACGGGAACGGCACCCCGATGGTGCCGGTGCGGCGGGTGGGGTGGAAGGGGTTGCCGAGCGCCACCGGGGAGGACTCGGTCATGCCGTAGCCCTCCACGAGCAGGCCGCCGGAGACGGACTCCCAGAGCTCCACCACGTGGTCCGGCAGGTTCATGGCGCCGGAGATGCAGTACTTGCAGGACCGCAGCGAGACACCCTTTTCCTTGGCGGCCATGGCGGTGCGCTCGTAGATCGGCGGGACCGCGCAGTAGACGGTGGCGGGCGATTTCTTCATCGCGGCCAGCACCAGGTCCGGGTCGAACTTGGGGAACAGGACCAGCAGGCCCTGCTTTCGGATGCCGTAGGTCAGGTAGAGCGTCATGCCGAAGGCGTGGAACATCGGCAGGATCGCGTAGAAAATTTCCTTGCGGTACTCGGCGCCGGCCATCCAGGCCTCGCCCTGCAGGGCGTTGGCGTAGAGGTTGAAGTGCGTGAGCATGGCGCCCTTGGGCCGGCCGGTGGTGCCGGAGGTGTACTGGATCGCGGCGAGGTCGGTCACCGCGGGGCGGGGGTGCGCGGGGTCGATCCGGCCGTGGCCGAGGAGTTCCTTCCAGGGCATGGTTCCCGGCGCGGGGGCCGTCAGCGAAGCCCGGGTCTCGCGCAGCTTCCCCACCGGCAGGGACAGGGCGAGCCGCTTGGCCGCGGGGAAGGCCTCCAGCAGGTTGACCGAGACCACGTGGTCGATCTCGACGTCGGAGGGGAACTCGCGGATGGCCGCCGCGGCCTTGTCCCAGGCGATCACAACCCGGGCCTGGTGGTCCTCGAACTGGTGGCGGAGTTCGCGGGAGGTGTACAGCGGGTTGTGCTCGACCACGACGGCGCCCAGGCGCAGCACCGCGTAGAAGGCGACGACGTGCTGCGGGCAGTTGGGCAGGATCAAGGCCACCCGGTCGCCGGCCCGGACCCCGAGCCGGCGCAGGCCTTCGGCAGCCCGGTCCACCTGCTCGCCGAGCTCCGTGTAACTGGTCCGGCGCCCGAAGAACTCCAGGGCCGGCGCGCTTCCGGCCTCGGCCACGGACCGCTCCAACATGGCGACGAGCGACTCCGTCGGCAGTTCGATCTCGGCCGGGACGCCCGGCTGATAGTTCTTCACCCAGGGCTGCTGGTCCGTGTGCTCCATGCCCACATCATTTCGCGAACTGCGCGTGCGTGCGAATTCGGACCCTCCCTCACCTCCGGGAGCCAAACGACAAACCCTCCCTCAGGTGTGGCGGCAAATCTACCAACGCTCCCTCAGGTGATCTGAGGGAGCGTCCGTCAAGAAACCACCAAACCTGAGGGAGCGTCCGGGATGGGCTTGCGCTACAGCGCGGACCAGCCGCCGTCGGACGCGAGGATGGCGCCGTTGACGTTGGTGCCGTCGTCGCTGAGCAGGAAAGTGATCGACGCCGCCAGCTGCGCCGCCGTCGCCGGGGTCGGGATGTTGGCTCCCATCAGCGGGCCGAGCCGCTCGGCGGCCAGCTGGGAGCCCCAGTCCGCCACGATGTTGGTGATCGTTGCCCCGGGCGCCACCGCGTTGAAGCGCAGGCCCTTCGGCCCGTACATCACCGTGGAGTTCTTGGTCAGGCCGACGACGGCGTGCTTCGACGCGGTGTAGGCAGCACCGGCGGCGGACCCCCGCAGCCCGGCCTCGGACGTCACGTTGACCACGGAACCGGTGCCTGCCTCGAGCATCAGCGGGACGACGGCGCGGGTCAGGCGCATCAGGGCAGTGACGTTGATCCGGAAGACCCGCTCCCAGACGGCGTCGTCCACCTCGTGGACCGGGGCGAAGTTGTCCATGATGCCCGCGACATTCGCGAGCGCCTCCACGCGCCCGCCCGCGGCGGCCACGACGGCGGCGACGGTCTCCTCGGTGGAGATGTCCCCGGCCACCGGCACAAGATCCAGGCCCGCGTTCTGGGTCACGAGGTCATCCAGGCGTTCCTTGCTGATGTCCGCCGCGACCACCCTGCCGCCCTCCTTCGCGACGCGGAGCGCGGTGGCCAGGCCGATGCCCGAGCCGGCGCCCGTGACGATCACGGTCTTGCCGGCGAAACGGCCCGGGGTGATGGTTTCCTGCCATGAAGCTTCGTTGCCCATGATGTCCTTCCAGACGTAGAGGATGGTGACGACTGCGCAAGGTCCCGCCGTCGTAGTTTGACGGGAGGGAGGGCGGTTGTCCACAGTGAGTCAGTGCTCTTGAACGTTGAACTAAGCGCCCCGGGCACCCCCGCCCCCGCCACCCGCCCGCGCCGGCTGGCGGCCCTCATCGGTTTTCTCGCGGTGTCCCTCGCGGTATCGCTGCTGGGCTCCCTGCCGATCAGGATGAACGGCGGCTGGTACGCGGCGGCAGACAAGGCGCCCTGGACCCCGCCCGGCTGGATGTTCAGCTCGGCCTGGCTGGCACTCTACGCGGCGATGGCGCTGGCGGCGTGGCTGGTCTGGCGGCAGCAGCTCTTCCCGCGCCGGAAGGCCCTTACTGTCTATGCCGGCCTGCTGCTGCTGAATTTGTCGTGGCCGCTGATGTTCTTCGGCCTGTACCCGATGCTGGGGACCGCCGCCCTGTGGCTCGCGCTGCTGGTGATCGCAGCGCACGCCGCAGTGGCGGCCGCTGCCGTGCTGCGCTTCGGACCGATCAGCACGACGGCGGGCCTGCTGATGCTGCCCTACGTCTCGTGGCTGGTGTTCTCGGCCAGCCTGAACCTGTACGCGGCCCTGCACAACTAGCTCACTGCGGGAGGACGACGGCGGGATACCCGCCGTCGTCCTCCCGCAGTGCTTGTCCCAGTGCGGACGTCAGGCGCGGACGGAGTCGGCGAGGATTGCGTCCACCTGGCCCAGCGCCCCCTTCATGCCCTCCTCCATGCCCATGGCGACGATCTTCTCCATCTGGTCCTCGGTCTCGAAAGTAGACAGCACCGTCATCCGGGTGCGGTCACCGATCGGTTCCAGCGTCACGACGCCGTGGATCGTGCCCATCTCGGCCACCGGCTCGCCGCTGTCGTCCGAGAAGCCGTCGTCGAACTCAAGGCGGTGCGGGGCCTCCAGCGCCACAAAGCGCCACCAGCCGCGGGCTTTCTCCCCGCCGGGACCGGTCATGTAATAGCTGGCCTCGCCGCCGGGGACAAAGTCGTGCTTCTCAAAGGTCGCCGGCCACGTGGGCGGGCCCCACCAGCGCTCCAGCTGGCGCGGATCCTCCCAGATCTGCCAGACGCGCTCGACGCCGGCGTCGAACTCCGCCACGACACTGAGGCTGAGTGCCTCGAGGTTCTTGACTGAACTGATGACTGTCATGTCCAACCCTTTCCTATCGTTCTTCGCCGGCTTCCGCCCGGCTGCTGCCCGGTGGGCCGTTCGGTGGATCCGTTTCGGCGAGCAGGTCCGCGATCCGCTCTGACCGTTGCCGCCAAATGACTTCGTACTCATCGAGCAGCCGGCGGGCCTTCTGCAGTCCGTCGTGGTTGGCCCGCACAATCTGCTTCCTTCCGCGCTTCTCCTTGGTCACCAGGGAAGCGCGTTCAAGCACCGCCACATGTTTCTGGACGGCGGCAAAACTCATGGCGTAGAGCGCGGCGAGCCCGGAGACTGAGTACTCCCCCACCGTCACGCGGCGCACGATGTCCCGGCGGGTTGAATCGGCAAACGCCTGGAACAGGCGGTCCACCGCTTCGTCACTCAACTGATCTACAACCATTTGGTTGTAGAATAATCCACACCTGCGGGAGTGTCAATGGGTTCGCGGCAGCTCGGGCACCGCCCCCTGCGTCCGTGCCGCGCAGCGGGCCGCGAGGGTTCGGTGCCTAACGTTGTCGGTGGCCTGCGATAAATTGAAAGCACATCATTATTTTTCAAGGGGGACGCATGGAATTTGCAGAAAAACTGTCCGCGCTGGCGGCAAAGGTGCGACAGCAGCGGGGCGTCATTCAGACCGAAGAGGCAACGAAGAACGCGTTCGTTATGCCCTTCATCTCCACAATCCTCGGCTATGACGTCTTCAATCCGATGGAAGTCGTCCCCGAATTCATCGCGGATGTAGGCCTCAAGAAGGGCGAAAAAGTTGACTACGCAATCGTCAAGGACGGCGAAGTACAGATCCTGATCGAGTGCAAAAAGTCCACTGAACCCGTTAAGATCGAACACGCCTCGCAGCTGTTCCGCTACTTCGCCGTGACAAATGCGCGTATTGCAATCCTGACCAATGGCGAGATCTATCAGTTCTTTACCGATCTGGACGCGCCGAACCGCATGGACGCGAAGCCTTTCCTCGTTCTCGATCTCAACGACATCGACGAGACGCTCATCCCGGAACTCCAGAAGCTCTCCAAAGATGTCTTCGATCTCGATTCGATCATCAACGCTGCCGGCGAACTCAAGTACATCGGTGAACTCAAGCGGACGCTGGCTGCTCAGTTCAAGGAGCCGGAAGACGAATGGATCAAATTCCTGACCGGCCGTGTCTACTCTGGCGCCTACACGCAGAAGGTCCGGGAACAGTTCACCGCACTTGTTGCCAAAGCCTCGAAGCAGTTTCTCAACGACCAGGTGAATGAGCGCTTGAAGAAAGCACTCGGCGCGCCCGGCTTCCCGCAGAATGACGAGGCCGCCGCTGCGGCGACGGTCACCAGCGCCCCCGTCGCCGAGGCCGATCTTGAAACGGCTGACGGGATCGAAACAACACTCGAGGAAATCGAGGGCTACCAGATCGTCCGAGCAATCGTGTGCAGCGAGGTCAAGCCTGCACGCGTCTCCCAACGCGATGCGAAGTCGTACTTCGCCGTGCTTCTCGACGACAACAACCGCAAGCCGATCGCGCGGCTTCATTTCAACCGGACCCAGAAGTACATCGGTCTCTTCGGCAGCGACAAAGAAGAAACCCGGGTTCCGATCAGCTCTTTGGAAGAGATTTACGAGCACACTGATGCCCTGCGTGCGAGTGTCAGGAGCTACCTGTGAGCGCAACCGGCTCGGAGGATCTCCAGAGACTGCTCTCGGCCATCAACAGCATCCCCGAGCCGTGGGCGGAATGGCCCGGCGGATACCAGCGAATGGACCTAGCCTTGGTGGACGCGGTCATGTCGATCCGCTTTCGGTATGGCAGGGAGCGCAAAGACCATTCGTGGACCGGCGCCCGCGGGGCCGTGCTCCGATATGAGTACTACACCGAAGAAACTGGAACTCAGGGAATGGTTGGGCTAGCCGCGCAGGACCCGATCGCACTTGAAAAGATCCTTAACCGCCAGAAAGTCCACGCAGGAAAGACCAAAGCAGCGGCCATCGTCGAAGTCGCAAAGCGATTCACGAGTCCCGAGATCGGCATCGCAGAGCGCACCGACCTAGATCCTGACAATGATCAGCACCGGGCAATCTATACGGACGTCAAGGGTCTTGGTCCTGTGACGTGGGAGTACTTCACGATGCTGCTTGGGTACCCCGGTGTGAAGGCAGACACCTGGATTGGCCGCTTCGTAGCGCACGCTATCGGGCGACCCGTCAGTTCCGAACGCGCCGGTGAACTGCTCAAGAGTGCTGCCAAGGTACTCGGAGTGGAACAGACCAATCTCGACTATGCCATCTGGAGCTGGGCGAGAGCGTCGATCGCGCGCGGAAGTAGGCGGGCTTAGGAGAAAGAGGCGGGCGCAGCCCCTCTTCTCCACGTGCGACTCACCCCATAAACGTGCGGTGGACGTCACTGCCGTAGCGGCGGATGATGTCCCGCTTGGCGCTCTTGAAGGCTTCGAGGTCCCCGCCGTGGCCGTGCTGCTCCGCCCGCCGCCGGGCGAGCTCGTCCGCGATCACGTCCAGGAAGAGCTCTGCCAGCAGCAGCCGCGCCGAATCGCGGAATCGGCCGCGGCCGTCAACGTACAGCTGCACCGTGGGCGCGGCCGTGTTGATGATGACCTTGCGCTCCTCCGCGCTGTACACGGCCCGGTCGGCACTGTTGTGCAGGCTGCGGAACTCATACCCGGTGAAGAGGTCGACGCCGTGGTCCCGGACGGGCCGGTGCGCCTCCCGGCGCTGCGCCCGTTGCTGCCCGGCGACGTCGCCGGCACCGACGCCGACGCCGACGCCGGTGTCGCCGGGCACAGCTTCGGCGGCCGACGGGTGCGGCGGCTGGTCGGCGCCGCGGTGCGAGGCGTGCTCGGCGATGACGATCTCGCAGAGGGCCCAGTAGTCGCCGGCCCGGGCCGTGAGCTCGCCCCGGTCACCGGACCGTTCCCCCGTGACCTCCCACTCCAGCCGCCGGGTTTGCCCCAGCGCCTCGACGGCGGCCGGGGCCGGGGCTGGCTCCATCCGCATCGTGCCCGGCAGCTCGGCCTCGAAGGTGAGCGTGCCGCCGCCGGGCAGCCGGGCGGGATCCAGCAGCAGGGCTACATGAAACGGATGCCCCGGCGGCCGGTAGTAAAACGGGGTGGTAAAGCGCAGCGCCGCCGCCTCATCCCCCGCCGGGCGCCCGTTCGCGGGCGACTCGGTCTCCAGCCCCAGGTCGACGACGGCGGCCTCGTTCATGTGTTGCAGCAGCTGTTCGATCATTTCCGCGGTGCGTCCGGAGGTGGTGGCGCGCTCGAGGTGCGTGAGCTTCTCCTTCTCGGCCTGCACGGCGTCGGCGAGCATCCGGCTCACGGCCCGGGCGAACGCGGCCACAAAGGGGTCCCGGAGGTTCAGGCCCTCGCGCTCGTCGCTGATGACCGCCCGGCCGCGGCCCAGCATGACGGTCAGGGCGTCGCAGCGCACCTGGCCGAAGAGGTATTCGGTGCCCACCTGGTTTTCGAAGTCGAATAGCTGGCAGTCCAGGACGGCCTGCCCGGAGAGGACGATGAGGCCGCTGGTGCGTTCGTCTCCTTTGAGGGTCAATTCGGTGTCCGTGGCGCGTTTCAGCGTGAGGGTGAACGGGTACTCCCGGCCATCAAAGTCGACGCTGCCGGGCAGGTCCGGCCCCAGCAGCAGGTCCGCGGGCGGCTCCCGGAACCGGACCGGCTCGTTGCGGTACTCACCCGATCCGGGCTGCCCGTGTTCCAGCTCCACGCTCCGGCGCCCCAGCACCGCGCGCAGGTAGATGTTGTCGGCGAGGGACTCCAGCAGGGTGCTGTACTGCGTGATCCGGACGTGGGGATTGTCGACGACGACGCTCACCCGGGTTCCGCTGGCGGCCGGCGCCTCGTCGATGCCGAGCCGGGCATAGTCGGCCGGGAAGGCGCGCCGGTCCTCGCCGCCGTCGTCGTAGAGATAGCCGCCGTTCTCGCCGCGGAAGACGTCGATCCGGGTGAACCGGCCGCCCTGGATGGTCTCGATCCAGCCGTGGCCCAGGCCGAAGATCGCCTGTTTGAGGCCGCGGCCGAAGTAGCCGCGGCCGTCGCCCTCGCCGCGCGCCAGCGGACTGTGCGCGCCGCCGTAGCTGAGGATCCGGCCGGCCTGCTCGAAAGACATGCCCTCCGCCTTGTCGCCGACCATGATCACCGCGCCGGTGTGGTGCCGCTCGTACCGCACGTGGATCCGGCCGCTGGTGTGCCCGCCGGTTCTTTCGAGGCGGACGTAACTGTCGTCGCTGTTGGTGATCAGCTCCACCAGCGCTTTCTCGACCGAAGCAAAGCGCCGCGAATCGATACCGATCACGCGCTGGTCCACCTGGATTTCGGCAACCGTCATGCTGAATCCCTCGCTCACACCTGAAGCTGGTACGCAACGTTGCTCAGCCCGCCCGAGCCGAGCCGGGCCGATATGTGGAGCGTAGCAGTTCGGCACTATTTGGTACGGGTGTGCGACGACGGCCGGTCCCCTATCGGGGCCGGCGCGAAAACCTCCGTTGAGGTTAGCGGACCCGTACGCTGAGCCGATGAGGAAAAAGCTGGAGGTCGTTCTCGTCCACGGATTGTGGCATCAGCCGGCGCACTTCGACCGCCTGGCGGAAGAACTGCGCGGACAGGGCGCAACCGTTCACGTCCCCCGGCTGCACCGCGGCTCGCTCGCGGCCGACACTTCAACCGTCCAGGCGACCGTGGACCGATGCCTGACGGAGCCCGTCGTTGTGGGCCATTCCTACGGGGGATCCGTCATCACGGGGCTGGACCGGGTCCGCCACCTGGTCTACGTCGCGGCCTTCGTGCCGGCCGCGGGCGAGAGCGGTGCGCTGCTGGGCGGCGCCGGGGCGCTGGTGAACGCAGCGGTACACCGCCACGAGGACGGGAGCACCAGCATCCGGCCGGAGAGGGCCCGGGAGGTCCTCTATGCCGACTGCACCGAAGCCGACAGCGAGCGCGCTGCCGGGCTGCTCGTGCGACAGCGGCCCGGTCACGGCCGTGGAGTTCCTCGCCGTATCGCGTGGGAAAGCGTTGGAAGCACGTACCTCAGATGCGAACAGGACCGGGCCCTGAGCCCCGGGCTTCAGGACCAAATGGGCGAACGCTGCACCACCATGGTCAGCCTGGATGCGAGCCATTCCCCGTTCATCAGCCGCCCCCGGCAGCTCGCCGGCCTGATCCTGGGGACGTAGCCGGCGTCGGGCAGGGAATCAGTCGAGCAGGGTCTTAACGGGAGCGCGGCGCCATGGCGGAGTCGGGTTCGTCCTGCCTAAGGCCCCCGGAGCCGGAGACGAACCCGTTGAGCCAGGCCACGGCGTCGTTCCTTGACGTGAAAAATTCGTGCGGGTACTGGCTGTCCCTGCTGGTTGCCGCGGCCACGACGCGGTCCACCGCGCTGGAACCCAGCACGGCGATGGCGAGCACATCAACCGACTTCGCGAACTCGTAGCGCGCCGCGGCGCTGATTTCCACGTCCGTCATCACGGAAAGCATCGGCATCCGCCCCGCCTCGGCGAGCTGGGCCGTGGCCCGCATGGCATCCCTGGCGTCGACGACGTCCACGAACGACCCCGGCACCCAAACCGACTCAATGATGCCGCCATTGACGCATAGGGAGTTCTTCCCGTTGGCGGCAAGGATTGGTTCTGGCGTCATTCGGCCAAGTCTAGGCGCGGCGGGGCCACTCAGCTGGACAACACGGCGCAGTAGAGTGTGGTCAGTGCCGGCTCGTCCCAGTCAGGGAACCGGCAGCCGGAAAACTAGGAGGGGCATCCATGGCTCACGCCGAGAACGAAGTCACCATCAACCGTTCACCCGAGGACGTATATGCATTCCTCGCAGACGGGCTGAACAATGCTGCATGGCGGACGGGGATACAGAGCATTGCGCTGAAGTCCGGCACCCCGGGTGCCGTCGGGGCAGTCTACGCCCAGACGCTCACTGGGCCCGGCGGGCGGCCCATCACCGGTGACTACGAGATCACCGCCGCGGACCCCGGGAAGCGGCTGGACTTCCAGGTTGTCGCGGGCCCGGCACGTCCAGCCGGAACCTACCGCCTGAGCGAAGCTACGGGCGGAACCACCGTTCGCTTCAGCCTGAACCTTGAGCCCAAGGGACTTATGAAAGTTGTGGGCCCGATGATAGCCCGGACCATGCGCGCCGAGGTGGACCAGCTGGACACCCTCAAACGAGTCCTTGAGTCGGCCTAGCGCCACGCTGGCCGCCGCGCCGCCCGACAGATAGTCAGCTTGCTGTTCACTAACCCTCCACGCAGGGTTCATTACCAGTAAGTAACTTGGGGAGTCCCAGAGATTCGACCTTTGAGAGGCTCCCCCCATGAGCACCACGCGCACCCGAGGCATCCTGACGGCCGCCGCATCCATCGTCCTGGCAGCGTCCGCAATCGGCGGCACCGCGGCCGCCCAGGCTGCAGGCAACAATAACCAGCAAGGCGGAAACGACGCCGGTACGCACCATGAAACGGATACCGCACTGGCCGACGCGTTCAACGGCGTCGACCGCAACACGAAGTGGCAGCAGACGTCCAAGCTGAAGCTGAACTTCCCCACGTACCACACCGAGGGAATCGCTTACAGCCAGGACCACATCTTCCTCTCGGCCGTACAGATCACCGAACCCACCACAAAGTTTCCGACCCCGCAGAACGGCTTCGACCGTACGCCCGGCAAGGGCATCGGCCACCTGTTCGTGATGGACAAGGCCGGGAACCTGCAGAAGGACATCATCCTGGGCGAAGGAGACATGTACCACCCGGGCGGCATCGACTTCGACGGCACCAACGTCTGGGTCCCGGTGGCCCAGTACCGGCCGAACAGCAGTGCGATCATCTACAAGGTCGACGCGACCACCCTCGACGTGCACAAGCAGTTCGAGGTGCCGGACCACTTTGGCGGCATCGTGATGGACAAGCAGACCGGCCACCTGGTCGGCAACACCTGGGGCTCGCGCCGCTTCGCCGAATGGGATCTTCAGGGCAAGCAGCTCTCAACCTGGGAGAACCCGAACTTCTTCATCGACTACCAGGACTGCCAGTACGTGCCCAACTCCAAGATGCTTTGCGGCGGCATTACCAACCTGCCGCAGACCCCGGCGGCCGGCGGCACCGGAGCCACGTACGAACTTGGCGGCATGGCGATGATCGACCTCAAGTCCCACGGCGTAACCCGCGAGGTCCCGTTCCAGCAGTGGTCCACTGCCGGGCACGTCGCCACTCGCAACCCCTTCAAGATGACCGCCGACGGCGACCACCTCACCATGAAGGTGGCCCCCGACAACGGCGAAGAGGGCAACGGCACCGAAATCCTCACCTACGAAGCCACCGTCATCCCGGCCAAATAACGCCCTCCACTCCGCCACGCCCGAACAGGAACGATTGGATACCCCATGCCTCATTCATCTCAACGCTTCACCCGAAAGCGCGTGGCCGCAGCCACGAGCGCCACAGCGCTGGCGGCCTCGGCCCTGACCGCCGGCCTGGTCGGCTTCGGTGTTGGTCCGGCCGCCGCGCTCGAGAACCACGGCGGCACGGCGACGCCGATCAAGCACGTGGTGGTGATCTTCCAGGAAAACGTCTCGTTCGACCACTACTTCGCCACCTACCCCAAGGCCGCCAACATTCCGGGGGAAACCCAGCAGGGCAGCGGCGCCAAGGCTGCAGCCTTCACCGCGGCAAAGAACACGCCAAAGGACATCAACACCCTGGCTTCCGCCGGCCTGCTGGCGCCCAACAACCCCAACTCCGTGCAGCCCTCCCGCTTGTCACCCATGCAGGCCGTCACCTGCGATCAGGACCACAACTACGGCGCCGAGCAGAAGGCTTACAACGGCGGGGCCATGGACAAATTTGTCCAGTTCACCAGCCGCGATGCCTGCGGCGCCAACCAGTACGGGCGCCCCGGGCTGACAATGGACTACTACGACGGCAACACCGTCACCGGCATCTGGAACTACGCCCAGCACTACGCCATGAGCGACAACCACTACAGCACCGTCTTCGGGCCCTCCACCCCGGGTGCGCTGAACCTGGTCTCCGGACAGACCCACGGGGCCACCGAATACACCGCCACGGGGCAGCCCGCCGCGTCTGCCACCAGCGACTACGCCGTCCGCCAGCCGGATGCCAAGGGCGTCGGCACGGTCATCAACGACCCGGATCCGGTCTACGACGACTGCTCGAACAACAGCCACGCCAAGACCAACAATCTTGCCGGCATGAACGGCAAGAACATCGGCGACCTGCTCAACGCCAAGGGCACGTCGTGGGGCTGGTTCCAGGGCGGCTTCACGCCGACCACCGCAGCCACCGCCACGACTCCGGCGTCATGCCTGTCCAGCCACACGAACGCGGCCGGGGCCAGCGTCGTTGACTACTCCCCGCACCACCAGCCGTTCCAGTACTACGCCTCCACCGCCAACCCGCACCACCTGGCGCCGGCGTCGGACGCGGAGATCGGCCACAACGGCCAGGCCAACCACCAGTACGACCTCGCCGAGTTCAACAAGGTCCTCGACACCGACAATATGCCTGCCGTGTCCTTCCTCAAGGCGGGAATGTCCCAGGACGGCCACGCCGCCTACTCCGACCCGATCGACGAGCAGAAATTCATCACCAACACCGTCAACCAGATCCAGAAGTCCAAGAACTGGGAGAACACCGCCGTCGTGCTCGCGTACGACGACTCCGACGGCTGGTACGACCACGCAGCTGCCAAGGTGAAGAACTCGTCCAACAGTCCCGACGACGCCGCCTGGTGCCAGAACGCCGCAGCCAGCGGAGTTCCCATGGCTGGTGGCTACGCCGACCGCTGCGGACCGGGCCCGCGCCAGCCGCTGGTGGTCATCTCCCCGTACGCAAAGAAGAACTTTGTGGACCACACCGAGACCGACCAGGCCTCAGTCCTCCGCTTCATTGAGGAGAACTGGCACACGGGCCAGATCGGCGACGCCTCCGCCGACGCCACGGCCGGCTCCGTAAACGCCATGTTCAACTTTGATGAGCCCCGCACCGGCAAAGTCCTGCTCGACGAACAGACCGGCGCCGTCGCGTCCGTCACCAAGAACGAGGACGACGCCGAAAACCGCGACAAGTAAGCCCCGCGGGCCGGACTCTCGATGCCGGCACAGAGAACGTCAGGAAACGCCACCCGCCAGCTGCCGGGTGGCGTTTCCTTTGCCCGTTCGTGGTTACTTCCTCCCCTCGGCCTGGCGCCAGTCGCGGCAGTATGATCAACGCGATGACCGGAGCCGAAGGCCGGTCTGGTTGATTGTTTGCACCGGCCCCCTCACGCCGCGGGAGCTGCCGTCCCGGCCGGGGATGGTCCCCGTATCACGCATTCTTGGGTTTCAATGGATTCCTTCTTGCTGACCCTCAACATCGTTGACGGCCCCCTGATCCTGACCTTCTACGCGCTGAGCGTGGGTTGCGCCGTCGCCCTTCTGCTCGGACGCCGGCTGCGGCTCCTGGTCTTCCCGGCCAAGGCGGGGGTGGTTGGCGCCGCCGTCGGTGCCGCGGTCCTGATTGTTTCGGAGGGCCTTATCCACGCCTTCGGCAGCCCGCTGGGGTGGCAAGTCCGGCTTTGGGTGATCGCGTGTTTTGCGGGGCTGGGAATCTGCGCGGCCAGCTTCCGGCGATCACGGCCGTGGCGGAAAGCGCTGGCGTGCGCAGCGGCCGTCGTTTTTGCCGTCACCGCGGTGCTGGGAGTCAACGCCCACTACGGTCTGCACCCGACTGTGGCGTCCTTGCTGGGGATTTCCCTTGCCCCCAGAATCGAGCTGGATCCCATCAAACCCCGCATCCCGACCAAGCATCAGGCGCCGCTGTGGGAGCGCTGGAAGGCTCCGGAGCAGCTGCCGCCGGAGGGAACGGCAGCCCAGGTCGCCATCCCGCCAACAGTGTCCGGTTTCGCCTCGCGGCCGGCGGGGTTGTACCTTCCCCCGGCGGCCCTGGTGGCCGACCCGCCCGCCCTGCCGCTGGTGGTTTTTATGATGGGGCAGCCCGGGAATCCGGACCCCCAGTACGTCAAGACGGCTCTGGATGACTTTGCCGCACGCCACGACGGGCTGGCCCCCATCGTGATCGTCGCAGACCAACTCGGAAACCCCGCCGTCGACAATCTCTGCCTGGATTCGCCGCTCCACGGACGTCCCGAGACGTTCATTAACCGCGACGTGGTCGACTGGGCGCGGGGCCACCTGCACATCATCGACGATCGCAAGTATTGGACCATCGCCGGCTATTCCCACGGCGGCCAATGCGCGATCTCTTTCGCGGCAAAGTATCCCTCCGTCTGGGGCAACGTCCTAGACATTTCCGGGGAGGAATACCCGGGCGCGGAAGATCCGGAGACCAACCTTCGGGAGATGTTCGGCGGCAGCCAGGCGGCCTACGACGCCGAGAAACCAGCCAACATCCTGACGCAGCGGAAGTACCCGGACACCACCGCGATCTTCACGGCGTCCACCGACGATCCGGTGTATCTGGAGGCGGCCCGCCACCTTTCCGCCGCGGCAACTGCCGCGGGGATGACCGTCACGTACCACGAGGTTCCCAATGGCGGCCACGTGATCGGGGCGCTGAACGGCGGGCTCAGCGCGGGTTTCGACGTCCTCTATCCGCGGCTGGAGCTCTCCGGCCCCTGACCTTTCAGCCGCCGGGCCGCCCTGCGGAGCTGCGCGCCGGTCCACCACCGGCTGGCCGCAGACATTACGCGGGTCCACAGCGCCCAGTACGCCACCCCCGCGGCGAGCGAGGCCGCCACGGCGAGGACCGGGCTGATTCCGGCGAGCGGCGGGTACACCAGCCAGTGCACCAGGTACGCATACAGCGAGGCGCTCGCCAGCAGCACCGTGAGGCGGCGGAGGCCCTTCGGCACCGGAACGGTGGGAAGCCAGATGAGCAGCAGGATCCCAGCGAGGAGCGTTGCCTCCCGGGCCGCGTCGTCGAAGAACCCCGGAACGGTCAGCACGGCAATGGCCGAGACCACGCCGCGCTGGGCCGCCGTCCGGGACCGTGCAATGGCCCAGCCCAGGGCGAAGAGCCAGAGTGCGGGCGCCGTGTGCGGCACCCCGGGGTGCACCAGCTCGTAGCGGGTGAGGAGGCCGGCGCCGGTCAGGGCCAACGGCAGGAGCAGGGGGAAGCGCCGCTCGGCGCGGTCCGCCCATGGAATGGCCAGCAAAGCTGTCATGGCCAGGAGCAGGTAGACAAGGACCTCGATGAACCAGAAATGCCACTGGGTGGTCACCGCTTCGGGCCCGATGACGGCGTTCAGCAGCAGGATGTTGGCCGGGGTGTAGTTGTCGGTGGCCAGATAGGCGAACAGGATGAACGCCATGCTGGGCACCACAATTCTGGCCAGGCTCGCCAGCTGCCGCCGCAGCCTGGGGATGCGGTCACCGGCCAGCTGGAAGCGGGCAAAGTTGTACCCGGCCGCGGCCATCAGGACATGGGCTGCGCCCTGCCACTTGAACAGGCCGACGTGGGTGCCGATGATCAGGACGATCCCCACCGCCCGCAACACGGTGCCCGTCTCGAGCGGGGCGAAGAAGCGCCGCCGTCTCCGCACCGGCGCCCCGCCCGCGCGCTGCTCCAGGTCCCGGACCGGGGTCACGTGCCAGTCCTGGGGAAGGTGGCCCAGGACCTGCTCCAGCCGGACCGAAGCTGCCACGTAGGACAGCGAATCCCCGCCGAGCGAGACGAAAGTGTCGCCGTCGGCAATCTCCTCGCACTCCAAGGCGTCCCGGAAGATCCCGCGGACACTGCCGGGGCCGACGGCGACAGCGTCGGCGCCCGGTGCCGCGGCCGCTGGCCCGCGCTCGGGCCGAGACAGCGCCAGGACGGCCTGATAGTCGAGTTTGCCCGTCGCCAGGCGCGGAAGCTGCTCGACGGCGTGGAGTTCGAGGGCCGCGCGCGGCAGCCCCATGCCCTGGGCGAGGACCTTGCCCAGGAGTCGGGTGTCGTGGTCGCCCTCGACTGCGACGACGACGCCGTCGTCCGTCCCGGCGGCGGCCGCCTGCGCGCCGAGGTCGGCGAGGAGCCGTTCCACCTGCCCCAGGTCGACGCGCAGTCCAACGATCTTGACGAACCTGCTGCGCCGGCCCACCACTTCGTACACTCCCGCGGGGTGCTTCCGGGCGAGATCGCCGGTGCGGAGTTCCGTTACCGTCCGACCCCGGGCGAGGTCCGCCGGGGTCTCGGCATAGCCCAGCATGACGTTGGGGCCGGTGTAGACCAGTTCGCCGTGCTCCAGGCCCGGAACCGGGTCGATCCGGAACGAACCGCCGGGCACGGCTACGCCGACCGCGCCGGGGACGGTGGCGGCGAGTTCCGGCGGCAGGTAGGCCATCCTGGCTGTCGCCTCGGTCTGGCCGTACATCACAAAGAGGTCCCAGCCGTTCCGGCGGCCCAGCTCGGCGTACCGGCGGACCGACTCCGGCGCCAGCCGGCCCCCGGCCTGGGTGACATAGCGCAGACCGGGCAGCTCCATCTCCGCGAACCCCACGCGTTCGAGCAGCTCAAACGTGTACGGCACGGCCGCGAACGCCGTCGCCCCCCGGTTTCGGAAGAGCTCCCAGAAGCACGGGTCGACGACGGACAGGTCCGTGAGGACCAGGCCTGCGCCGCGGAGCAGGTGGCTGTTGATCACCGACAGTCCGTAGCAGTAGGACATGGGCAGCGTCGTCGCGGCCCGGTCTTCCGGAGTGATGCCCAGGTATTCCGCAATGGATTCGGCGTTGGACTGCAGGTTCGTGTGCGAGAGCCGGACCAGCTTGGGCGAGCCCGTGGATCCGGAGGTGCTGAGCAGGAGGGCGAGATCCGGGTGGAGCTCGTGCCGTGTGCCCGGGCGCCGCTCCTCCAGGACCGTTTGCCCGCCGCCGGGCCGCAGCACGACGTCGGGGTCGTAGGCCGCAAGCAGGGAGTCCAGGGCGGCCGGCTTGTCCTCGGGCAGGAGGATGAGGGGGTGCCCGCCCACCAGCGCCGCCAGGTAGGCGACGAGCGAGTCGACGTCGTTAGCGGCGGTCAGCG
This sequence comes from Arthrobacter sp. SlRoot2-15, assembly GCF_059739345.1. Taxonomy (NCBI): domain Bacteria; kingdom Bacillati; phylum Actinomycetota; class Actinomycetes; order Micrococcales; family Micrococcaceae; genus Arthrobacter; species Arthrobacter sp. SlRoot2-15. The sequence goes on along the minus strand of NZ_AP046058.1, from coordinate 2,287,344 downwards.
CAACGAGCCTGCGCTCGGTGCCGAGCCGGAGGGCGAGTTCGTCGACGCGTTCGGCCAGCTCCCGGTAGCTAAGCGCCAGGGTGTCGGTCAGGATGGCGGGTCGGTCCCCGTAGCTCGCAAGGTCGGCGGCGAAGGGCACCCGCATGAAGTCAAGCTGCGTGGTCACCCGTTCGATGGTATTAGCTTAGGCTCGCCTAAGCAAAATTAGGATACAAAAAGTTTGCGTAATCGCCTGAGGTGGGTAATCTGCTTACTTAGGTGCACCTAAGTAAGGGCACGATCAGACCACAGTCAGAAGGAAACACCCATGCCCGGTACATCCATGCCCAAAATCGCTCCACGATTGCGGAAAGCGCTTGTTTTCGTTGCGGCGCTCACCGCCGCGCCGCTGGCCCTGAGCGGCTGCGCGGACACTCAAAAGACACCGGGGGGAGCCGCCGGACCGGGGCAGGTCGCGAGCACCCCAGCGGCTGACGCCAGCCTTCGCGCACTTCTGGAGACGGGCACCCGGCAGTACTCCGCGTTCGTGTCGGACCAAACCAATCAGCTGGTGGACGGGACCAAGGCGTTCGCGGCCGCCTACGCCGCCGGGGACGCGGCCACGGCCCGCGGTCTCTACGCCGCGACCCGCATGCACTGGGAGCGCATCGAGCCGGTGGCCGAGTCCTTCGGAGACCTCGACCCCAAGCTCGATGCCCGCGAGGCCGACCTTGAGCCGGGCCAGGCTTGGACCGGCTGGCACCGGGCCGAAAAAGACCTGTTCCCGCCCGCCGGCTATACTCCCCTCGCCCCGGCGGAGCGCGCCGCCGTGGCCACCCAGCTCGTCGCCGACACCGAGGAGCTGGCTCAACGCACCCGGACGGTGGAGCTCTCCGCTGACCAGCTCGGCAACGGCGCCAAGGAACTCCTGGACGAGGTCGCCACAGGCAAAGTCACCGGCGAGGAGGAGATCTGGTCCCACACCGATCTGTGGGATTTCCAGGCCAACGTCGACGGCGCCCGGGTCGCCTTCGAGAGCCTGAAACCTGCGCTGCAACAGCAGGACCCTGCCCTGGCCGGAGTCCTCGAGGAGAAATTCGCGGCGCTGCAGGCCGGGCTCAAGAAACACTCCACCGGCAGCGGCTTCGCCTTCTACAACGAGCTCAGCCAGTCCGAGGTCCAGCAGCTCGCATCCCTGGTCGATGCCCTGGGCGAACCGCTCGCCCGGCTCACGTCGGCGGTAGCCCTGTGAGCGGTTGCCCCATCAGCGGCAGCCCCGGCGAGCCGACGCCGGCCGGTGATCAAACGCCGGCCGGCGGCGCGGCGCCCGGCGCCGGCACGGACTCCGGCTCCGGGAGCAGCGGCCTGTCCCGCCGCGGACTCCTGACCCTGGCCGGCGCTGGGGGCGCCGTCGCCGGCCTGGCAGCAGGTTTCTTCGGCCACGACCCCGTTGCCGCCGCGGCCGCTCCACTGGTGGCGCCCCGGGATAGCATCCCCTTCCGCGGCGACCGCCAGGCGGGCATCATCACGCCGGCCCAGGACCGCCTGCACATGGCGGCCTTCGACGTCGTCACCGAGGACCGGGCGGCCCTCATCCGGCTCCTCCAGGATTGGACCGCCGCCGCGGAGGCGATGACCGCGGGGCGCAGCGCGGGCGCCACCGGCGCCGTCGACGGCCCTTATGACGCCCCGCCCGAGGACACCGGCGAGGCGCTGGACCTGGGTGCTGCAAATCTCACCATTACCTTTGGTTTCGGCCCGGGCCTGTTCGAGAAGGACGGCAAGGCCCGGTTCGGCCTGGACGGCCGCCGCCCGGACGCCCTGATCGACCTGCCGCACTTCCCCGGCGATGGCCTGCAGCCCGGACGCACCGGCGGGGACATCGTGGTGCAGGCCTGCGCCGACGACCCGCAGGTGGCGGTCCACGCCATCCGGAACCTGGCCCGGATCGGATTCGGGCAGACGCGGGTCCGCTGGTCCCAGCTGGGTTTTGGCCGGACCTCCTCCACGTCGCGGTCGCAGGCCACGCCACGGAACCTCTTCGGCTTCAAGGACGGCACCAACAACCTCAAGGCCGAGGACACCGCCCTGCTGGACCAGCATGTGTGGGCCAGGGCGGGAACCCTCCCGGAAGAGGCATGGATGGCCGGCGGCACCTACCTTGTCGCGCGCAGGATCAGGATGCACATCGAGATCTGGGACCGGACCTCGCTCCGCGAGCAGGAAAACTTGATCGGACGCACCAAAGGCGCCGGGGCCCCGCTCTCCGGCGGAGCGGAATTCACCGCCCCCGATTTCGAGATCAAGGGCAGCTCCGGGAAACCGCTGATCCCGCTGAACGCCCACGTCCGGATCGCGCACCCAAATCGGAACCACGGCGTCAAGATGCTCCGGCGCGGCTACAACTACGCCGACGGCTCCGACGGCCTGGGCCACCTCGACGCCGGCTTGTTCTTCATCGCCTTCGTCACGGACCCCCGGACGCACTACGTGCCTATGCAGCGGGCCATGGCGAAGGAAGACACCCTGGCCGTGGAGTACCTCAAACACACCGGCTCTGGACTTTTTGCGGTTCCGCCGGGAACCCGGGCGGGAGGTTACATCGGCGACGGTCTCTTCACGTGACGTGCACCGTTCACTGATGAGCCTGCGGAGGTCCGTCGACGAAAACCGGACCTACCTGTGGGCGTAGGTGAGGCAGTCGGCGTTGTCAGCCCCCGGGCCCACGTGGACTTCGGCGGCCTTGCACATCAGGTGGTCGTTGTGGGCGCATTCTGTACGCTGGCAGGCGCCGACGTCGGCGAGGACCTTGGGCAGGCCGCCGTGGGTTCCGGTATCGATGAAGGTGGCGCAGGAAGCGTGGTCTTCGCGGCCTCCGACCGTTATCGCCGCGGCGTTGCAGGCCGAATGGTCGTTGAAGGAACAGTTGGTTACGCTGCAGTCCGCGACATGCGTGGTCATGACAGGATCCTCCCGATGCTCGGCCACCCGGACTGGGCAGCGCCCTCCGACCACGGTAAGCCTGTGCCACCCAGTCAAAAAAGACCCAATACTGTGCGCTAATTGCCCGACGGCGGCCAGCGCGCCGGCGCGTCCGCCACCGCCGGAGCAGTGGCGGACACGCCCGCCGGATGGATGGTTCCGGAGCCGCGGGCTACATTCCGGGGATCTGCTGGGCCTCGTGGACCTCGATTTCGCAGCCGCCCGGCATGTTCAGGTGCGGGTGCTGCTTGGCAAGCTCCACCGCGGCCGCCAGGTTTTCGGCCTCGATGATGCTGTAGCCGGCGACTTCACGCTGGCTCGGCGCGGTGGCTCCGTCGGCGGATACGCGGACGCCGTTGGCCAGCGGGGTGCCGAAGTCGATGAGGCCGGTACCGACTTTCCCGGCCCAGGCGTTCCATTGCCCCATGACGGCCGCCATGTCTTCCGGGGCGGGCGGCGCCGCCTCCGCGGGAGTCATCGGTGCGTGGTAGATAAAGACGAACTTGGACATGTGGTCCTGCTTTCCTGATTGTTGTGCCGGGGTGGTTGGGGTGAAGGCTCTAGGCGGCGACGGTTCGGCCGGTGAACGCGATCAGGCGTTCCAGGCTCCCGGCGGTTTCCGCCACCGGCTGGGCGCTCGCGAAGCTGCCGCTGGCACGGACCTGCTCGGAGATGGTTGCCTGGGCAAGGCCTTCGACATAGTCGGTGAGGACGTCGGACACAACTAGCTCCTGGCCGGAGGCCTTGGCGAAGTCCCATGCGTGGACGAGGAACTCGAGGTTGAGGATGCCGGCCACCATGGTCGCGGGGAGTTCAGCGAATCCCATGTCGATGGTGCCCTCCAGACCGCGGCGGGCGAAGGCTTCCAGGGTGGGCTGGGCGAGACCCGCGATCCGGACCTCCGGTGCGGCGTCGGCGTCTTCCGGCAGATTCGCGCCGAGGGCGCCGCCAATCCCCTTTAGGGAACCGGCCAGGTGCTCGAGCAGTTCGTGGGCATTGAACGCCTCGCAGGGGGTGGCCTTGTCCCGGTCTGCCGGAGTGAGCTTGCGCAGCACTCCCAGAAGAACGGCAAGTGATGCCTCGGCGGAACTGAGGTGGTCGATCGGGTCCGGGGCCACGGACCACTCGTCGGGTCCGGCGCCGGCAGCGGAGGACGTTTCGGCGATCAAGCGGTCCAGGTAGTGGTTCCACCCCTCGGCGTGCGCAACGGCCTGCTCGGGAGTGAGTCCGTCATGGACCAGGCGCAGCGAGGTGCCCTCGGCGTCGGGTTCTAGGGTGATCGTTACGGTGGATGCCCCGGGAGCCAGGTCCATCCCGGATTCCCAGCCCCAGGTGAAGACGATGCGCTTGCCGGGCTCGATTTCCTGGAATGTGCCGGAGGCGTGATGGCCGGGGGTGACCGTCCAGCGGTATTCTCCGCCGATCCGAAGGTCAACCCGGGCCGCCACCGTCTGCCAGCGGCGCAGCCGCTCCGGCTCGGTGATCAGGGCGAATGCCTCGTCGGCTGTGACGGGGAGGTGGATGGTCTTATCGAAGCTCATGGGACGGGTCCTTAATCTCGGCGGGAATTCGTGGGGTCGAGGAGTTGAGGCGGGTTGTGACGCTGTACTGCCACGGCTGCTGCATCCGAGGCCAGCAGATCCAGTTCGTGCGTCCAGAACTGTTCGACTAGGTTGCGGAGCCGTGCCATGCCTGTGGGGTCGAGCCGGTAGTACCTGTTGCGCCCCTCTTTGCGGGCGGCTACAAGCCCTGCCTCCTCCAGCAGGAGCAGGTGCTGGGACACTGCGGAGCGGCTCACAGTGAACTGCGCGGCCAACTGGCCAACCGTTTGTTCCTGGCGCGCCAGGAGTTGCAGGAGACGGCGCCGGTTCGGCTCCGCAGCAACCTCCAAGGCATCCAACACACTTGATACGTTAGTGGACACTAACGCATTTCACAAGTGGGATCCTTGACCGGCCGGCGCGGCAGGCGCGACACTTGGGGAGTGAACAGGGACGACGAAGTGAAGGCTCTCGGGGTCGTGGTCGACCGCCTTGCGGAACGATTTCCCAACCTCTCGCGCGCCAGTATTGAAGAGACTGTGCGGGAAGAACACCGGGCACTGGATGGTGGCCGGGTCCGCGACTTCGTGCCGGTCCTGGTGGAACACGCGGCCAAGGCGCGCCTGTCCGGCTGAGCTACCCCGGCCTGCCCGGGACAGCAGCCACGTTTGTTGAGATCGACGACGCCGACCACTCCCTGCAGATTCCGGGCGACTGGCGCGCCTCGCAGGCGTCCCAGGCGCTGGCGTTCACCGCTGTGGAACGGTTCGTGGCAGGCCTGGGGGCTTGAAACGGCTCAGCCGAGGGCGACAAGAACCGCCAGCACCGCGAGGACAAGGGAGACCGGCACCATGACGCGCTTTTCGTGCCGGCTCTTCGAGGCCAGGTTGGGCAGCACGCTCAGCAACAAGTAAGCCGCGACGACCCACATTGCGACCACCGCAACCGTGTCCCAAGGCAGGACCCCGATCAGCTCGGCGCGGTCGAGCGCGACTGCCGCGAAGGCTGCATAGACCACGATTGCGACGGCACTTCCGGCCCGGAGACGCGCCGGAAGCACCGCGCTCTGGCCACCCCAGGCAAACCGGCCGAGGGGAAAACCCACGATGAGCAGCAGCTGGAACACAGCCAGGACGCCGAGCACCGCACAGAACGCGAGGGCAATTATGGAGGTCATGAGCTGAAGACTAGCGGTCCGGACGCCGCCGGCAGGCCACAATGAACCATGGCTGAAACCGTAATCCTGGTCAACGGACTTCCCGGCGCGGGCAAAAGCACCCTGGCGGCGCGGCTCGGGGACGAACTGGGCGTGCCGGTGGTCTCCAAGGACAGCATCAAGGAAGCCCTCGCGGATCTGTGTCTGGGCCGGGTCGGCAGCAGCAAGCTGGGCCAGATCGCCTCGGAAACCATGTGGCAGTTGGTGGCCGCGATTCCTGGCACGGCGATCGTCGAATCGTGGTGGTACCGGCCGCGGGACCTTGGCTTGGTCCGCGAAGGCCTGGCTCAATCCGGTAATCCCCGCGTAACGGAGGTCTGGTGCGAACTGCCTCCGGGACTGGCGTGGGAACGATGCCTGGGCCGGCAACGCCACGCGATTCATCCGACCGGAAACGCGGCAGAACGCGACTGGGCCGAATGGTCGGCCAATGCGGTCCCCCTGGGCGTGGGCCGGACCGTGCGGGTCGACACCTCCGCGCCGGTCGCCGCGGCGTCACTCGCCGACGAGCTGGCTGCGGCGGCCGGCCCAGCAGGCGCCGAGGAGTCGACTGGGATAGGCTCTCTCGGGACCTGAACCAGCATCGACTTCAACCGTAAGGCGGGAACTCCGTGGATCTATTGGCCGGCCTCGGCCGCGACGAACTCCGGACCTTCACCTGGGTTGCGGCCGCCGCTTTCGCCCTCGTGGCCGGCCTCTGGCGCCCGCGCAGCCTGCACTGGACCGCCCTTGGATCCGTGCTGCTCTTCGCGGCCCTCAACGCCGCAGCCGGGATCTACGTCCTGAACCACTTCACCGATCCGCGCTGGTCTACCGGGGCCGAACCGCCGCTGAGCGCGCCGTCGTTTTCCGGCACACCTGTGGTGGGCCAGTTCCTGGGCCCGCTGGACTCAGCCCTGAACGGCGTCGTCGGCGGGGTGAACGACTTCCTGGCCTTCAAACACGCCCTTCCCGTGGCACTGGACTTCCTTGGCACGTCCGGCTGGGCCCTGCTGCTGTCGTTCCCGCTGGCCATTGTCGCCGCCGTCGTCAGTTTCATCGCGGCACGGCGCCGGGCTGCTGCCTTCGACAAATACCGGGCCACCGTCGATGAGCTCAAAGAAGAGCTTGAGCAGGTCAAACGCCAGCTCGCATCGGGGGCGACCGCAGCCAGGGCCCACACGCTCGACGCGTAAAGCTCGGGAGCACGGCGGTCCGTTGGAGCCCGCCACGGCGTGCCTGTGACGAGTCTCACCTGCAATAATCGCCATCTGGCTTGAGCCGGCGTTGGGCCGCTGTGCATCATAAAAAGGCAGGCAGGGGTTTCGACTCCCCGCCCGCATAGCCCCGGTCTTCGCTGGACGCCACGCGTCCGCAGCGAGCCAGGGCACCATCCTGGTGGACGCAATGAGGCCAAACCGGTGAGCTCGCAGAGCCGCCCAAGTCTCAGGCGTTCCTGGTATGGACACGGCGGCTCCGCATCGGTGCGGCGGCCGGACACCCGGAAACATGAATGGAAGCACTGAACAATGACGTTTGAAACTGCCAACTCTGTCACCCACAAGCTCTGGGACCGCTCCACGATGCACCACGAGCTGGACGTCCTCGTCCACGACCTTTCGGTCCGTCACAACACCGCGAAGTCCAACATCGCGGTCCACGCCAGCGGCCCCAACACCTTCACGCTCAGCCTGAACCACGGCGCGGCCAACCTGGATTCGGCTTCGGCCTAGCACCGGCACGGCGCAGAACAACGACGACGGCGGGAGCTTCCCGCCGTCGTCGTTGCTACTGGGCAGGAAGCGCCGGTTCACTGTAGCCGCTGACCCTTAGCGTGTCACCGCCTCGCGTTGGTGCAGGAGCCCAAGTTCCTCCCGACGCGGGAGTCCTTCCCAGTCGCCGTAGGCAAGGCAGGCGAAGGCTCCGGTCTTCGCGGCCAGCCCAAGCCGTTGCGCCGGTGCGCTGCCAGCCATGAGTTCCGCCAGGTAGCCGGCGACGAATGCGTCGCCGGCGCCAACGGTATCCACAGGTTGGACCGGCACGGCGCCCTGGTGGAAGATCTCCCCGTCGATCCGGGCGACGGCGCCCTCGCTGCCGAGCTTGATGACGGCCTGGGCGGGGCCCAGGTTGGCTATACGCTTGGCCAGTTCAACTGGATCCTCCGCCCGTCCCACGGCCAGGGCTGCTTCCTCATCGCCGGCGAACACCACGTCGGCCAACGGAATCAGTGCCCGGTAGGACTGCCCGGCGGCGGCCGCGCTCCAGAGATTGGCCCGGTAGTTGAGGTCGAACGAGACAGTCACACCTTGTTCCCTCGCCAACTCCATGGCGTGCCGGACGGCTGCCGCAGCCGAGCCGGACAATGCAGGGGTAATGCCACTGACGTGCAGGACCGAAGCGCCCGCGATCAGCAGCGGATCAAGGTCAACGGATGCGAGGCGTGAGCCTGCACTGCCGGCCCGGTAATAGCTGACCTTCTGCGTGGCCACCGTGCGGCGTTCCTTGAGCATGAGACCGGTCGGCGCGGCCGGGTCTTCCGTGATCCGCACCGTCACTCCCTCTGCCCGGATCTCGCGCTGGACGAGTTGCCCCAGCGAGTCGGCGCCCACACGGCCGCACCACACGGCGTTTCCCCCGAGCCGCTGCACCCCGATGGCCACGTTCGATTCGGAGCCGCCGATGCCAAGGCCCATGGCTGAGACGTGGGCCAGCGGCCCCGGCTGCTCCGCAGTAAGGAGCGCCATCGTCTCCCCGAGGGTCACAAGATACGGGGCTGGCGGAATGGGGCTCACTCCCCCGCCTCGTCGACAAGGCCGCGTAGCCGCACGGCGCGTTCGGTGAGCTGTTTCAAATCTCCCCCTTGGAAGGCATCGCCAATCAAGGGCCCGCCCAGGCTGACGGCCAGCGCCCCGGCTCGGATCCAGGCCGCGGCGTCGGTGACTCCCACCCCGCCCGACGGAACCACTTCGATGTCGGGAAACGGTCCGCGGAGCATGGAAACGTAGCCCGGACCGACCAACGATGCCGGGAAGACCTTGACGGCGGTGGCCCCCGCCGACCAGCCGGCGAACAACTCCGTAGGCGTCAGGCCGCCCGGGTAGACAGCCACCCCATGGTCGACGGCGGCCGCGATGACGGCCGGATCTGTCAGCGGGGTAACGAGGTACTTGGCCCCGGCCTCGATAGCCTTCAGTGCCTCGGCAACCGTGGTGATGGTCCCCACCCCGAATTCGGCACAGGCACCAAATCGTTCTTGCAGCCGCGGAAGTTCAGCGAACACTCCGGGGGTGCTCAACGTCAGTTCGACACTGACAACACCGCCCTTTAGGAGGGCGTCAATGACGGGAGCGTAGGCGGCGGCGTGGGTGGCCCGCAGAACCGCGATCACACGGGTGTCGCGCAGGATCTGCGACGGCGCGGGCCGGCTGGCGACGGCCGGAAGCTGCAGGGAGGGCATCTCAGCGGCCCAGCCATCCGCCGTCAACGGGAAGAATGACCCCGTTGACGTAATCCGAGGCCCGGGAGGCAAGGAACACCGTTGCGCCGGCGAGGTCGTCGGGGCGTCCCCATCTGCCAGCGGGAATTCGCTCGATGATGCCCTTTTCCCGGACCGGATCATCCTGCAAGGCCTGGGTGTTGTCGGTGGCAATGTAGCCGGGTGCCACCGCGTTGACGTTCACGCCCCTCGGCGCCCACTCGTTGGCGAGCGCCTTGGTGAGACCGGCGATGCCGGCCTTGGACGCGGTATACCCCGGCACGTTGATGCCGCCCTGGAAGCTAAGCAGCGAGGCCGTGAAGATGATCTTCCCGCTCCCCCGCTCGAGCATGGTTTTCCCGATTTCCCGGCTCAGCATGAACTGGCTGGAGAGGTTGACTTCGATGACCTGGTCCCACATGTCATCCGGGTGCTCGGCTGCCGGTTTGCGGGCGATCGTGCCGCCATTGTTGACCAGGATGTCGATCGTGCCCGCTGCGGCCAGTTCGCCGGTCAGGCTTTGCACGGCTTCGCGGTCGCCAAAATCCGCGCGGATGCCGGTGAAGCGGCGGCCAAGATCCGTGACGCGCTGCTCGACGGCGCTGCCGACAGGTTCAAGGTTCGCCGACACCCCGATGATGTCGGCGCCCGCCTCGGCCAGGGCCACGGCCATGGCCAGTCCGATGCCCCGCCGCGCGCCGGTGACGACGGCGGTTTGCCCGGTGAGGTCGAAAAGGCCGCCGCTCATGACATGGCCACGGGACGGCAGTCGACGAGGACCTTCATGGCGCCGCCGGACTCGAGGGCCAAGAAGCCCTCTTCGACGTCGTGCAGACCGACGACCCGCGAGATCAGCCGCCGTGCAGGGATCGCGCCGGTAGCCACGAGCCTCACCGCCTCCTCGAAGTCCTCGCGCTGGTACAGCCGGGCGCCGAACATTTCCAGCTCCCGCCAGAAGAATCGGTGCAGGTCAATCTCTTTGGGCTTGGGATGAATCGCCACCATGATGAGCCGCCCCCTCGTGGTGAGGACATCGACGGCGGAGTTCACGCCGGACGCCGCACCGGAGACTTCAAAAGCCACATCTGCACCGGCTCCGTCCGTTTCCTGCAGAACGAGGTCGAGTAGGTCCTGTTCGCGCGGGTCGATGGCATTGATGCCGGACTCCTTCGCGAGGGCCCGCCGGGCGGGGTCCAGTTCGACCAGAACCACGCGGGCTCCCCGCCGCAGCGCGACGGACGCGATCAACTGGCCAACTGGGCCTCCGCCGATGACGACGACGAATTCGCCTGCGACAAGCCTGGCGCGGCGCACGTCGTGGACGGCCACCGCCGTGGGTTCGATCAGCGCGGCCTCGTCGAGCGCCAGGCCTTCAGGGAGGGCGATCACGACGTTCGCCGGTACGTTCCAGGAGCTTTGCATCGAGCCGTCCGAATCGATGCCGATGAAGTCGAGCTTGTGACAAATGTGCCCGTGTCCGCGGGTGCAGGCGGCGCAGGAACCGCAGGACAGGGTGGGCATCACGGTTACCGGCTGGCCGACGGTCCACCCGGTCACGCCTTCACCTAGGCCGGCAATGACACCGGACATCTCGTGTCCAATGATCGCCGGCATCCTGACCCGGGCGTCCATGTCGCCGTGGAAGATATGCAGATCGGTTCCGCATAGCCCCGTGTAGGACACCTCGATCTGCACTTCTCCTGCTCGCGGCGGAGCTTGATCCGTTGGAGTGGTGCTGAAGGTTCGGGATCCGATATACGTGGCAGCAGTCATGGAAATGCTCCTTGCAATGTTTGGGCGTGGCGGGCTAGAGAACCTTGCTGAGGAATCCTTGAGTTCGCGCGTGCTGTGGAGTGGAAAAGATCTGTTCGGGGGTGCCTTCCTCGACGATCAGCCCCTGGTCCATGAAGATCACCCGGTCGGCCACTTCCCTGGCGAAGCCCATTTCGTGGGTAACGACCACCATGGTCATACCCTCGTTTGCCAGATCCTTCATGACGGTCAGCACTTCGCCGACGATCTCGGGGTCGAGAGCGGACGTCGGTTCGTCGAAGAGCATGATTTTCGGGTCCATAGCGAGTGCTCGGGCGATGGCCACCCTTTGCATCTGGCCGCCCGAAAGGCTCCCTGGGAAAGTGTCCATCTTCGCGGCGAGACCAACCTTTGCCAGAAGCATTTCTGCCTTGGCCCGAGCCTCTTCCTTTGAAACCTTGCCCACCTTGAGCGGGGCCAGCATGACGTTGTCGATGACTTTCAAATGCGGGAAGAGGTTGAAATGCTGGAAGACCATCCCGGCCTCCTGCCGAACCAGGTTGATATTGGTTTTCGCGTCATCCAGCCGGTGCTTGTTGATAACAATGCTGCCGGAAGTGATCGATTCCAGTCCGTTCATGCACCTCAGAAAGGTGCTTTTCCCGGAACCGGAGGGGCCAATGACGCACACGACCTCGCGCTCCCGGATGTGGCAATCCACCCCTTTCAGCACATGGTTTTGTCCGAACTTCTTGTTCAGGTTCTCAACAACAATCACTTTTCATGTTCCGTTCTAGATGCCCGCGGGCTCTGGGAGTTTGAGGGGGTCCACGTGGATCCCGGTCCTTTTCTCGTACAGCCGTCCCAACAGTGAGATGCCGTAGCAGATGACGAAATACATGCCGGCGACAACCAGGAATGTCTTGATGGGATCACCGGTCAGGTTGGTGACGACATTGCCCGCGTGGGTGAGCTCGAGCAGGCCGGTGACGGTGACCAGGGACGAGTCCTTGACCAGCCCGATGAGGAAGCCGATGCCGGGCGGGACCATGATCCTGACCGCCTGCGGCAGGATGACGTACCGGAGCTTCCGCCAGTAGTCCAGACCCAGCGCGTCGGCCGCTTCGCTTTGGCCCTTCTCGACGGCCTCGATGCTGCCGCGTACGATTTCGGCCACGTAGGCGGCTGCGAAGCAGGTCAGGGCTAGGACGGCCGAGGAGAACTTATCCGGCTCCAGGCCCGGGAACAGCAGTGGGATTCCGAAGAAGACGAAGAAGATGATGACCAGGACGGGAATCCCGCGGACGCAGCTGATGTAGATAGTGCTGATCCACCGGGCGATTCGGTTCGGCGAGGTCCGGGCGATGCCGAGGATCAGGCCGAAGATGACACCAAGCACTCCGGAGACTGCGCAGAGTTGGATAGTCAGCCAGGCACCCTCGGCCAGGGGCACGAGGTCCTGCCAATCGAAGGGCCTAAACATGCGTACCCACCGCCCAACGGAACAGGGTCGTTTCGGCCCGCTTTGAGACCAAGGACATCAGCGCTGACACTCCGAGGTAGAGGAGGCCGCCGACGGCCAGTACCTCAATGGTCCGGTACGTGGTGTTGCTGACGCTCATGATCGCGTTGGTCAATTCTGGGAGCGAGATGATGGATCCAATCGACGAAGCCAGGAACAGCAGAATGAGCTGGTTGGTCAATGCGGGGAAGACGTTGCGGGTGGCCGGCAACAGCACGATGTAGCGAACGATCTGGGCGGGTTTCATGCCCAGCGCCTTTCCGGCCTCACGCAGTCCGCGGGGCACTGATTCGAACCCTGCGCGGTAGATCTCGGCCGTGTAGGCGGCGTTGTTCAAGGTCAGGCCGATAACGGCCGCCCAGATGGGCTCGAGGTTGATGCCCAACGCGGGAAGGGCAAAGTAGATCAAGTACAGCTGCACGAGCAGAGGCGTGTTGCGAATGGCCTCGATATAGCAGGTGCAGAGGATACTGATTGCTTTTCCGGGTCCGGCCTTCCCCAGGTACACGAGGACACCGAGCACACTGCCCGCCAGCATGGCCACAATGGTGATGTACAAGGCCGTCCAGAGCCCCTCCAAGAGGAGCGAGCTGTACGGGAGAAGGTCTCCAAAATATAAAGCCATGAGCAAAGGGTCCTGTCCGTGAACGGCCGCATGGGTTGGGGCTTTCGATCCCCCACCCACGCTGGAGGCGCGTTCGACTATCTGTTAGTGGGCGAGGAAGGGGGGCAGGCTCAGCCCGAACCACTTCTGCAGCGACGCCTCGTTTTGTCCGGAGATGTTGTAGTTCCGGATGAAGTTGTTGAGGTAGTTCAGCCACGTCTGGTCACCCGGCTTAACGCCGATCGAGAACAGCGCCGGCTTGATCGGGTCGCCCTTGACGACCTGGAACGCGGTTGGTTCCTTCTTCACGAGCCCGCCAACGATGGCGTTGTTTTCAATCAGGGCGTCCACCTTCCCGCTCTTCAGCGCCTGGATGGAGTCGGCCGTGGTGTTGAACCCGGTCACTTTGGCGTTGGGGAAGCTGGCCTTGAGGATCTGTTCGCCCACGCTGCCCCGTGAAGTAGCGACCGATTTGCCGTCCAGGTCGGCGTAGCTGGCAATCGGGCTTCCGGCCGGCACCATAAAGACCGTGGAGCTGGCCGCGTACGGGTCAGACATCTCGACCACCTGGGCACGCGCGTCGGACGCGGTGAAGGTGGCAATCACGACATCCGCCTTATCGGTCTGCAGCAGCGGGATGCGGCTTTCGTTTGTCGCGGTGACGAATTCGATCTTTGCGCCCAGCGAGGCGCCGAGCGCGTTGGCGACGTCAATGTCGAACCCTTCGCGGTCTCCGTTCGAGTTCATGACCCCGTAACCCGGGGAGTCGGCGCTGACGGCGATCTTGATCGACTTCGACTTGAGAATCTTCGTGAGATGGCTGTCCGCCACGGCTCCTGTTGAAGCGCCGGCGTTCGCAGCGCCGCCCGAGGAGCAGCCCCCCAACGCCAGGGCCAAAGCGACTGCCGGAACAAGAAGCAACTTCGGTGTTGCTCTGAACATGGGAACTCTCCTGTGATCGTTACTGCGTATCGGAAGCGGGCGCTGACGGCGTCCCGGGTGTCCCCGGCCGCTGTGTGCGACGAGGATCGTATAGGAATATGTTGTATCATATATGCAATGTGATCCAGGTCAAGCTTTGTGAACTTAGGCCTGTTGCACCACTGCCGAAAGGGCGCCGCGGGCGACTCTTCGGCCACCGAGAGGAAAGAAAATGACGGCACCAACCGCAGGCGACACATCGATGACCAAGGTCGCTGCCGGCGGGGTCTATGCGGCGCTGCGCCAGTCGATCCTGGACGGCGAAATCACACCGGGGACGCGCATCAACATCGATGCCGTGTCCCGGCGGCTGGGGGTATCCCACACTCCGGTCCGGGAGGCACTCCAGCGACTGGAGGGGGACAACCTGCTGAGGTATTACCCAAGCCGGGGGTACAGCACCACGCCGCTGTTGAGCCTGGCGGAGCTCCGTTCCCTGTTTGAGTTCCGGCTTCTGGTGGAACCTTGGGCGGCGCGCTCGGCGGCAGTGGAGCGGCTGTCAAACCCCTCGGGCGCCCTCCGGTCCGAGCTCGCGGCACTTGAACGCCACGTCGATGAAACGGCCAACCTCCGCCAGGACCTGGTGGCCCATGATGCGCGTTTCCATGACCTGATCCTGGCTGCCGCAGGAAACCACGTGGTCCAGCAGGCCTACGTCCAGACCCACTGCCACCTCCACATGTTCCGCCTCTACCCAGCCGACTGGGACGGCCGGATCACCCTGGTGGAGCATCAGGGCATCCACGCGGCCATCGCCGACCGGGACCCGGCCGCGGCCGAGGATGCCATGAGCGAGCACATCCGCAGCTCCTTCTACCGCTTCGCACGCGCCTTCGACGAGGAGCCGGCGCCCCTCGCCGAAGCCACCCTGGTGCGGATGGCCCCGGACCGGCCGGCCGCCTCCTAACCGGCGGGACGCAGGCGCAACGCCTGCATGCCGCCGTCGACAGCCAGTTCGGTCCCCGTGGTCGAGCCGGCGAGCGGGCTCGCAAGATAGGCAATGGCGGCGGCGATCTCTTCCGGGGCGACCAGCCGGCCGTGCGGCTGGCGGGCCTCCAGCGCGGCGCGTTCCGCCACGGGATCGTCAGCCTGGCCTAGCAGGCGGCTGACCCATGGCGTGTCCGCGGTGCCTGGATTGACGCAGTTGACCCGGATGCCCTCGCGGATGTGGTCCGCCGCCATGCTCATCGTCAGGGCACGGACAGCGCCCTTGCTGGCCGCGTAGAGCGCCCGCCCCGGCAGCCCGGCGGTGGCGGCGATGGAGGAGGTGTTGACGATTGCGGCCGCCGCCGACTGGCGGAGGTACGGCAGCGCGGCCCGACTCATGCGGACTGCGCCGACCACGTTGACATCGAGGACGTGGTGCCATTCGGCGTCGTCGTTGTCCGCGACGGTGCCTTGCGCCCCTATCCCGGCGTTGTTGACGACGACGTCGATTCCTCCGAGCTCCCGGGCCGCCTGCTCGACTGCGCCACGGACCGAAGCGTCGTCGGCGACGTCGCACCGGATCGCGAGCACGGGCGCGGCCACGGCCTCCGGGTGCAGGTCCAGCACCGCCACCCTGGCTCCCCTGCCGACCAGAAGGGCCGTTGTGGCGGCGCCAATACCAGAGGCTCCGCCGGTGACGATGACCCGGATACCTGCAAACTCCATGCCCTGTTCCCCGCTCATGCTACGAATTCATGGCGCTGGCGCCCCAGGCCCTGGATTTCTATCTCCACCACATCGCCGGGCTTCAAGTACGGGAAGCGCCCGGACAACGCGACCCCTTCCGGTGTGCCGGTGCAGATCAGGTCGCCGGGTTCGAGGACCATGTACTGGCTGAGGTTCCAGACGATGGTCTCGACGTCGAAGATCATGTCCGCCGTGGAGGAGTCCTGGCGGAGTTCGCCATTGACCCAGCTGCGCAGCCGCAGATCGCCGGTGCCGACCTCGTCGGGGGTGACCAGGTACGGTCCGGTGGGGCAGAATCCCGGCGAGCTCTTGCCCTTGGACCACTGGCCGCCGGAGACGTTCAGCTGGAAATCACGCTCGGAGAGATCATCGACCACTACGAAGCCTGCGATGTGGTCCCGGGCCGCTTCGGGGGACTCCAGGTAGGAGGCGCGGCTCCCGATGACCACACCGAGCTCAACTTCCCAGTCGGTCCGGGTCGATCCGCGGGGGATGCCCACGGCGTCATCCGGGCCGCCGACAGTGTTGGGGGTCTTGAGGAAGATGACCGGGTGTGTGGGCGGCTCGGCGCCGGATTCGGCGGCGTGTGCGGCGTAGTTCAAGCCAACGCAGATAACCGCCGACGGCCGCGCGACCGGAGCGCCGAATCGCACGCCCGTGGCATTGATTTCCGGGAGGGTGCCCGCGGTCAGCGCGGCGGCGGCGGCCGCCGGGCCGCCCTGGGACAGGAAGTTTCCGTCGATTGAGGGGGTGAGGCTGCTGAGCGCATAGTGCCTTTCCTCGTGGACGAGAACGGGCTGTTCGGCGCCGGGGGCGCCAATCTGGGCAAACTTCATGGAGTTCCTTTCAGTCGGTCATCGGTACGCAGAAGGACGACGGCGGGAAGTTCCCGGCCGTCGTCCTTCTCTGTCTTGGTCCGCCGGCGAACGGCCCGCCCGGCCGGTCCGTTCGGCTTAGCTGGTGCTGAGGGTGGGTTCCTGAGCTGCGCGCTGGTCCTGCAGATAGCCGAAAAGTTCCCGCAGGCCGAACGACCATCGAGGCAGCTCTTCCGCAGCCCCGACCCGGTTGATGAGGGCCCCGAGGTGTCGGCTGCGGATAGTCACGAGGTCGCCCAGCCGGTGTGTGAAGCCCTGCCCGGAAACCTCCCGGTCCTGGGTGGGCGCGAAGAGGGTCCCGGTGAACAATGCGAACCCGTCGGGGTACTGGTGATGGCTGCCGTATGTTGCCGCCACAAGCTCCTCGAATGGCCGGCTGATCCGCGCCACGGAGTTGCGGCCCTCTAGCTCGTAGCCGTCCTCTCCCTCCACGCGCAGCAGGATTTCCTCCTGGCGCAAGGTCTCAAGGGTGAAACTGCCGTCGAACAGGCGGATCAGGGGACCCAGCGCGCTGGACGCGTTGTTGTCCTTCGCTTTACCCAGCAGCAGGGCGCTTCGTCCTTCCACGTCCCGGAGATTCACGTCGTTGCCCAGCGTTGCGCCCACAACGGCACCTTGCGAGGTGGCGATTAGCACCAGTTCCGGCTCCGGGTTGTTCCAGGAAGAGAAGGCGGGAATGCCGATTCCGGCTCCCAGCCCCACCGAGGAGAGCACCGGTGCCTTGGTGAAGACCTCGGGGTCCGGCCCGATGCCGACCTCCAGGTACTGTGACCACAGCCCCTCGGCGATCAGTACCTTCTTGGCCTCGGCCGCTTCCGCCGAACCCGGGCGGATGGAGGCGATGCTGCCGCCGAGTGCGCGGCCCACGAGATCGCGGACCTCGAGGGCGCGGCTGGCGTCTCCGCCGCAGCGCTCCTCGATGACACGCTCGATCATGCTGTCCACGAAGGTCACGCCACAGGCCTTGATGACCTGCAGGTCTACCGGCGCCAGGAAGTGCGGACGGTCCGCGTCCCTCGCCAGGGATGCGCTGACGACGTCGTCGGCGCTCCAGCGCGGCTCCGTCAGGGCGGCACGGACCGCTGCGGCCAGGTCGGGAAGCTCCAGCAGTTCGGAGACGGTTCCCGCCAGGCCGGTCAGGTCGAAGACAACCCCCTCCTGGACCGCGACCACCCGCGGGCCCCCCGTTGCCGGGTCCCAGAGCCGGCCGACCAGCAGGGCCCGCGCAGCATCATCGGGCAGAACCGAGGAGGCCGAGGGCAGCGGCGCGTTCACCGCTGCCCCTCGCCCTGGCCCGCGGAATCAGCCGCGGGCTGCCGCCAGGTCCCGTCGATGCGCTGCGGCACGTTCCACGGGTTGGCGTCCCGCAATGGTTCCGGCAGCCGTCCCTCGGGGAAGGACTGGTAGGCCACCGGACGCAGGAAGCGGCGGATGGCGGCCGTGCCCACCGAGGTGGTGGCCGACGTCGTTGCCGGGTAGGGACCGCCATGATGCTGGGCGTAGCTGACGGTTACGCCGGTGGGCCAGCCGTTCCAGAGCACCCGGCCGCTGATGTCCGTCAGCCGTGCTGCAAGCTCGGCGACGTCATCATCCGACTCCGCCTGCAGCGTGGTGGTGAGCTGGCCCTCCAAGAGCTCCGCGAGCGCCGGAAGCTCGGATTCGTCGCCGTATTCCACCAGCACGCTGGCGGGTCCGAACATCTCCTGGCGGAGGACCGCCGGATCACGGCGCACGGCGGCGGCCGTCGTGTGGAGCAAGGTGGGAGCTGGCGTCGCGGCGAAGTCGCCCTCGACCAGCACGTCGACTCCGTCCCCGTTTTGCAGCGCCCTGACTGCCTCGGAGAAACCCTCGTGCAGCCGGCTGCTGAGCAGCCGAGCCGGCACAAAGTCCGCCAGTGCGTCCCCCAGCACCTCCCGCACCCCGTCCGTCTGGCCGCCGGGCACAAAGAGTAGCCCCGGCTTCGTGCAAAACTGCCCCATGCCCATCGTGAAGGAACCGGCATAGCCGCCGAGGATCTCGTCACGCCGGGCGGCCCACGCCTTTTCGGTCACGAACACCGCGTTAATGCCGCCGAGTTCGCCGTAGAACGGGATCGGCTCCGGACGGGCGTTGGCGCGGTCAAACAGTGCCCGGCCACCCGCCGTCGAACCCGTGAATCCAATGGCTTTCACGAGGGGATGGTCGACCAAAGCCTCCGCAGCGGCCCTCCCCGTGACCAGCGAGAAGAGCCCGGAAGGCGCCCCTGCGGCGTCGAGGGCCGCGGCCACCGTCTCAGCCGTGCGCAGGGCCAGCTTCAGGTGTCCGTCGTGTGCCTTGTGCACGACGGCGCAGCCCGCGGCGAGCGCCGAGGCGCTGTCACCGCCGATCACGCTGAAGGCGAAGGGGAAGTTGGATGCCCCGAACACCCCGACGACGCCGATTGGCACGTTGAGCCGGCGCAGGTCCGGGCGCGGGCCCATGCCCCACTCCGCATCCGCGTGGTCGATGGTGGCGTCGAAGTGCTCGCCGGCGCGGATTTCGGCGGCGAAGAGGCGGAGCTGGAAGACGGTGCGCTTCAGCTCCCCGCGTAGCCTTGCCTCGCCGAGGTGCGTTTCCTCGCCGGCGATTTCCACCAGGGCTTCCGCGTCGGCCTCGAGACCGTCGGCCACGGCGTCAAGCCAGCCTCCGCGGGTCCGGGGATCCGCGGCGCGGCCCTTCTCGAATGCCGTGTGGGCCGCCTCGACTTTCGCGTGGAGCTCAGCGGCTGTGGTCGTCATCGGACCGCGCCGGTGGCCGTCAGCGAGCCGCCCGTGACAGCGGCACGGTTCCCGACCTCCAGCCAGCCGGCGCCACCCGGGAATTCCCACCGGGCGCGGGAAGAGCTGATCATTTCGGCGCCCGTACCCGGCAGCTGCGGTGCGGCGTAGCGGCCGTTGACAATCCGGACCGGCTCGGCAAAGTGCTCGTGGAGGTGGTCCACGTACTCGATCATGCGCCCGTCCTGGCTGCCGCTGACGGCCGCGCAGTCGAAGAAGGAGAAGTGCTGGACGAGCTCGCAGAGTCCCACCCCGCCGGCGTGCGGGCAGACCGGGACGTTGAAGCGGGCGGCGAGCAGGAGGTTGGCAATGTTTTCGTTCACGCCGCCCACGCGGGTGGAGTCCAGCTGGAGCACGTCGATGGCGCCGGCCTGCAGCAGCTGTTTGAAGACGATGCGGCTCGCAACGGCCTCGCCGGTGGCGACGCGGACGGGGGAAACGCCCTTGCGGATCTCGGCGTGGCCCAGGATGTCATCCGTGCTTGTGGGCTCCTCGATCCAGTAGGGGTTGAACTCGGCGAGTTGGTTGACCCATTCGATGGCTTCGGAGACCTCCCAGCGCTGGTTGGCGTCGATGGCAATGGGCAGATCGCCGACGGCCTGACGGGCCAGGGCCATGCGGCGGCGGTCGTCGTTGATGTCGCCGCCCACCTTGAGCTTGATCATGGAGAATCCGTCGGCGGCCGCTTCCTTGCTGAGCCGGACCAGCTTCTCGTCGCTGTAGCCGAGCCAGCCGGGCGACGTCGTGTACGCCGGGAACCCATCCACCTTGAGCGAGGCGATGCGGGCGGCCTTGCCGTCCTCGCCGGCGCGGAGGATGTCGAGTGCCTGCTGCGGGCTCAGGGCATCCCGGATGTGGGTGAAGTCGACGACGTCGACAATCTCCTCGGCGGGCATCTCACTGAGCAGCAGCCAGAGGGGCTTGTTTTCCCGCCGGGCGCGGATGTCCCAGAGGGCGCTGACGAGGGCGCCGCAGGCCATCTGGGTGACGCCCTTTTCCGGGCCCAGCCAGCGCAGCTGGGAATCATGGACGAGGCGCTTGGATGCCCCGCCGAGGTCGAAGATGAGTTCGTCGATATCGCGGCCGAGGAGCAGTTTGGCGTATGCGTCGATCGCGTGGGTGAGGATCTCGTTGCCGCGGCCGCAGCTGAAGACGAAGCCGTGGCCTTCCTCGCCCGCATCGGTGCGGATGACGACGTAGGCGGCCGAGTAGTCCGGGTCGACGTTGACGGCGTCGGAGCCGTCAAGCTCGAGGGACGTGGGGAAACGTACGTCCTGGGTGTGGATGGAAATGATGGAAGGCACAGTTATCTTCTCTCTGGTCAATTCAACGAGCGGACGCAATTCCTATATGAATTGAGTTAATAATATAGGAACAGTGATCCAGATCAAGGGCCCCGGGAAACAAAGAAGCCCTGGCCGGCTGGCCAGGGCTTCTCTTCACTCGACGATGCGCCTTCTGGGAGGCCCGCTGTCTTCTAGCGGCGGGAGCTCATCGGCGCCCTCAAAAGCCTGGGCGAAGCGGTGGAAGGAGTTTCTGATGTGTTCGGCCATGGCCTGTTCCGCCTGGTCCGGCAGGCATGCCGAGATGGCGTCCCTGACGGCGGAGTGCTCAGCCGCTGTGATGGCGCCGTCAATATCTGCCGGATACAGCCGGAACGTATGCAGGTGGCAATGGGTCTGGGCAAAGGCATGGCGCACCACCGGGTTTCCGGCCGCGGCGAGGATGGTGTCGTGGAATCGGGTGTCATGGGCAACCAGGTCCTGCCGCAGCTCTCCCCCGGCTTCCATCGTGGCGCGAAAGGCGGACAGCTCCTTTTCCAGGGCCGCCGCCGGGTTGGCGAGCCGGTCTACGGCGGCCGAGCGGGCGGCCCACGGCTCCACCAGCAACCGGAATTCGAAGAGGGCACGCAGCTCGGCAAGATCCAGCAACGGTGTGGTGCTGTAGCCCCGTCCGGGGCTGTAAACCACCAGATTGTCGCCCTCGAGCCGCTGCAGAACCTCCCGAACCGGCGTCTGCGAAACGCCCAGGCTGCGGGAAACCGCATCAATGTTGATGCGGGCACCGGGCTCAATTTCGCCCCTGAGGATGGAAGCCCGCATCGAGGCGTAGACATCACCCACGCCCGCCTTGCTTTTGGACTGATCGGACGGAAGACGAGGGGGCACGCGGTTACCTCTTTGGGCTGGTTGAACGGAGTCGCTGTGGGAATCATAAGCCACGGTCCGTGGCCGGATGTGTCGCAAGGTTGCTCGCTCGGATCTGGCCTCAGACCACACGCTCTATATGATTAGCCAGATTTCGGCATGGCTTGGGCGACAGTTTGTCCCTGGTTTCTCGCTGCCCTGTTGCCTGAACATCCGAAACTTCTGTCATGTCAAAGGAGACCGTATGACCGCCTTGGGCAGCAGGCACGCTTCGCCGTCCTCCTCCGCGGCTCCCCGCACCCGGTCGCGCAGGCGCTGGGTGATCATCTGGCTCGCGTTCGTCGGGTTGAGCATCAACTATCTGGACCGCTCCAGCCTGAGTGTGGCGTTGCCGTTCATGGGCCAGGACTTTGAACTGTCGGCAACCCAGCAGGGGTTGATTTTTGCCGCCTTCTTTTGGGCCTACGACTTCTGCCAGCTGGCGGCCGGGTGGTACGTCGACAGGGTCGGGCCGCGGAAATCCTTCTCCCTGGCGGCCTTGTGGTGGTCCATCTTTACGATCGCCACCTCCTTTTCGCAGAACTTCTGGTCGCTCTTCGCTGCCCGGTTCCTGCTCGGCGTCGGGGAGAGTCCGGCTCCCAGCACCGCAGCCAAGGTGGTGGCTACTTGGTTTCCCGTGCGCGAGCGAGCTTTCGCGACCAGCATCTGGGACTCCGGTTCCCGAGTGGGGGCAGTCATCGCCCTTCCGATCGTCACACTGATCGTCGCGTTCACCTCGTGGCACGCCGTCTTCATCATCATCGGGCTGGTCGGCGTCATCTGGGCGGCAGTGTGGTGGAAGACCTACCGCAACCCCGAGGAACACCCGGGCGCCAATGCCGAGGAACGCGCCTATATCCAGGAAGGCGGCGCCCGGAGTGCAGCTACCGATGACCACGGCGCCGCGCAGCTGCCGTGGCGGGCACTCTTCAAATACCGCACCATCCTCAGCATGATGTTTGGCTTCTTCTGTCTCAACAGCGCCATCTACTTCTTCATCACGTTTTTCCCGGGCTACCTCGTCAGGGAACGCGGATTCGACCTGCTCAAACTTGGCATCTTCGGTGCCATCCCCGGCATCTGCGCGGTCGCCTTCGGCTGGCTGGCCGGCTACCTCGCCGACCGCGCCGTGCAGCGCGGCGCGTCGGTGACCCGGGTTCGCAAGACCGCCATAGCGGGAGGAATGATCGGCGGGTCGGTCATCATGTTCGCCGCAATGGTTCCCGAGGCATGGATGGCGCTGACGATGCTGTCCGTTGCATACTCCAGCCTCACGGTTGCCGCCACCGGGATCTGGTCACTACCTGCCGACGTCGCCCCGAGCTCCCGGCACGTCGGATCCATCGGCGGCCTTCAGAATTTCGCGTCCAACCTGGGGGGCATTTTCACGCCCGTCCTGATCGGCGTCCTGGTGGACCAAACAGGGTCATTTGTGGCGCCCCTCGCGGTCATCGGCTTCATCTCGCTGCTTGGTGCCGCGAATTACCTGTTCGTGCTGGGCAGGATCGAACCTCTTAAAGTCCCTTCGGCGGCATAACCACGGCGGACTACGCAACCCGCGGATTCGCTTCTGGTGCACTCCCCCATCCTGCTGGCAGACTGAGCCGATGACCGAACCTCTCCATCAGTCCCGGCGGCCGGGGATCCGCGCCGCGATGTTTGTGGACTTCGACAACGTCTACACGGGCCTGATGGCCTTGGACCCGGCGGCAGCCAAACGGTTCGCCGAGGATCCCAAGCACTGGACGGAGGCGCTGGCCGACGGCGTCGCCGGCGAGGACTCCCGGCGCTTCCTGATCCGCAACTGCTACCTCAACCCCGTCATCTACTCCAAGTACCGGCCGTACTGGACCCGGGCGGGCTTCCGGGTGATCGACTGCCCGTCCCTCACGCAGCGGGGAAAGAGCAGCACGGACATCAACCTCGTCCTGGACGCGATGGACGCCCTGTCCGGCGCGGCACACATTGAAGAGTTTTTCGTGGCCTCGGCGGACGCGGATTTCACCTCGCTGATCCAGCGTTTCCGCGCCGCGGACCGGATGACCACGGTGATTGCTGCCGGTGCCGTCGCGTTCGCGTACCGGGAGATGGCGGACAGCGTGGTGGAATCCCACGACTTTGTGGCCGTCCTCAACGGGAGCGCGGCCGAGTCAATCCACACAGTGGCGTCCCCAAAGCAACCACCAGCCCCGGCCGCGGGCAAGCCGAAGCCCAAGCCGGCCTCGCCTGCGGTCCGCGAGCTCGTGGCCTTTGTCCGTTCCGCTCCGGGACCGGTTGCCGGCGCACTGGTTGCCCACCGCGCCCTCACGGCAGACCCGTCACTGAAGACAGACTGGGGAGGTGCCGGAAAGTTCGGCGCCTGGGTAGCGCAGATCGGCCAAAGCGTGGAATATTCTCCAGCCCAGAGCGGCTGGGTCTGGGACGCCAAACGCTTCTCGGCCGAGGATCTTCCTGCCCCGGCCAGCCTGCAGCCGGCGATCGAGGAACAGATCATCAGGGTGACGGATGTCCCGGCGCTCTCGTCCGACCAGTTCCGGCAGGTTTTCCTGTCGCTGGAAGCGAAGCTGCGTGAACACCCCGGCAACCGCGTTGAGCTGTCCAAGGCGGTGCGCGACGACTGCGTCGCGGCAGGGCAGCCGGTCTCCCGCGCGGCCGTGAACTTTGTCCTCCAGGGCCTTGGGTATGCCGGGGTCCCGCTCACCGGCGCGTTGCCGGCCCCGGAGCTGGCGGCGGCGTGGACGAGGAACGTCGAGGAGCTCTGCCGGGTGGCGCTGATGGAGTTCGACGACGGCGAGAAGCTCGCGTTGCGCCGCTGGGCCAGCGGGGGCCTGCTGGAGGACAAACCCGGCGCTGCGGCAGGGTAGGCGGCATCCGCGCGGCGGCGTTGCCGCCCGGAGCGGGATCTTGGGCTAGTATCTATTGGTTAGACGAACGTACAACTAGTCCATCGAAGGAATTAGCGTGACTCCGCCCGCCGAAAGAGAAGGCTACTGGTACCCGCCGAAGGCACACGGGCAGCCTTACGCAGTCGATATCCTGAACGCGCTCCGGGAGTATCGGGCCTCGGAGACCGCCATGCGGCGGCGCACCCGCAACTCCATGGCGATGGGCGAGACAGACCTCCTGGCACTGCGGTACCTGCTTGAGGCTGAGACTGCGGGCCAGGAAGTCCGCCCCAAGGAACTCGCCGCCCGGCTGGGCATGACCTCAGCATCCATGACTGCCCTGGTTGACCGCATGGCAACCAGCGGGTACATCACGCGCCAGCCGCACCCGTCGGACCGCCGCGCCATCATCCTTCGCCCCACCCGTGGGGCCGACGAGGAAGTCCGCCACACCCTGGGCAAGATGCACGGGCGGATGATCGAGGTGGCCGAATCCCTGAGCGATGAGGAAGCCAAGGCGGTGCTGCATTTCCTGCTGCACATGCGCAAAGCCGTGGACGAAATCGACGTCGACGGCGACTAGAACCGGCGTCGACTGGACAATCGCCAAACACTAGTTAGACTAGCTACATTGTGAACTAGTTACTAGAATGGTGGATCGAATGACGGCCGTAGTTGATCGCAAGACATTTGGAACCAACCTGCCTGCCGTCACGGACGCCAGCGCTCCTGCACCGGCGGCTCCCACCCACTGCGGCGCGTTAATGACCATGGCGGCGGCCGAGTCGGCCTCCTTGCCGTGGGCGCCGCTGCAGTCAGGGTTCGCCGCGTGGACATGCGGATGTGGCTACCGGCTGGACGCAGATATTGCCGCTGAACCCCTCGCCGCCGTGCGGCTGGCCTCCGCCCGGGTGGAGAGCCTGCACTGGGAACTGGACGCGGCCCACGAGCGCTTCGAAAACGCCCTCAAGGCAGCATCGGGCCTCGGGGCGGACCGCTCGGCCCTGGCCCTGGCCGCGGGGCTGACGCCCGACGAGCTGCAAGCTTTGCTGCAGTGACACTCGCCCTCACCCGGCCGCCGGCACCGGCTGCCGCTCCCCGGGCCGCCTTCTCCGGCCCCCTCCCAGAAGACCGACTGCTGGACCGGCACTACCGGCTGGGGACTTTGGCGGGCAGGGGCTCCGAGGCCGACGTCTACCGGGCCACCGACGCCGCCAACGGCTCCGAGGTGGCCGTCAAGATCTTCCGGTCCGACGCCAGCGACGCGGCATCGCCGTTCAGCCGGGAGAAAGACCTTCACACCCCGCTCCACCACCGGAATATCGTTCGCGTCAAGGGCTACGGCCGCATGCCGGATGACGGCGGCCGCGGGTCCGGCCGGAACTACCTGGTCACCGAGCTGGTGAGCGGTCCGGACCTTCGGACCGTCCTGCGGGACGGGCCACTGCGGATGCCCCTCGTGGCGGCCTGGATGGGCGACGTCGCCGGCGCGCTGGCGCACGTCCACCGCAAGGGCGTGGTCCACAATGACGTCAAACCGGCCAACATCCTTGCGGACCGTTCCGCGAGCGCCGGGCCGTCGGGGCTGGCGAAACTGACTGATTTTGGCATTGCCACCAGTTCGCGGCACCGGCCGAACCATGCCGCCTCCGGCACACCGCACTATCTGAGCCCCGAGGCGGTGCATGGGACAACCACCACCAGCGCCAGCGACATCTACGCGCTGGGGCTCGTCACGTTCGAGTGCCTCACCGGCATCAAGGCCTTCCCAGGCCCCGCGCTGGAGTCCATGGTGGCCCGGACGCTCCGCGCACCCCGGCTCCCGGACACGGTCCGGCGGCGCTGGTCCATGCTGCTGCACTCCATGACCGACGCCGAGCCCGGCAACCGGCCCACCGCGGCCGAAGCCCACCGTGCGCTGAAACGAATCGGCCGGTAGAGCGCGCCCGCGCTACAGCGTTGCGGCCTCTTCCTGGGCCAGCCTGATCAGCCGGAGTTCGTCCTCCACCGCGCGGGCGGGCCAGTAGTCCTTTGCCAGCTCGTCCGCGAAGACCCGGTCCGCCGCCGGGAAGAGCTTCCCGAACAATCCGGCCGCGTGCAGCAACGCGAACAGCGCCGACGTCCTGGCGTCGGGCCCCTTCGATTCGGGCGCGGCGGCACCGGGGGCGGCACCCGCCGCGGCATCATGCGTGGCGGGCTCTGACGCCGCCGTTTCGGCCACGGCCGCCGTCGTATCGGCCGCCGTCGTATCGGGCTGAGGAGCCGCCGGCTCCTCAGCCCCGGTCTTCTCGGCCTCGGACGGTGCACCGCTCAGCGCGGCCTCAAGCTTTTCCAGCAACGCCGCCTCCGGCGCATGGTCCTTTTCCGGGTACCGCACGGCCCGGAACCGGGCCAGATGCTTTTCGCCGACATGTTCCACGATCCCCCGCGACGCCATCGTCTCGTAGACGCGCTGCACTTCGGTGCGGCCTTCCAGCATGGACACCCACCGCTTGGGAGTGTGGGGCCGCGACTTGCCCCGGATGAGTTCCAGCTCGTGCTGGTAGTCCGCCGGCGCTGCCGTGCCGGTGGCGCGGACATGTTTTCCCTGCAGCTCGATCGCGCCAGCCAGTTCCAGCTCGGCCAGGATGGCCCCGGCCAGCGTGGTCCTGAGCGCGAACACCGGCACCGCGGGCTTGCCGTCATTGTCATTTGTCGCCAGCAGGAGGAAGGCCTGGGGAAGGCTCAGCTCCGCGGCCTTCGGTGTCTCAGCATTCATACGATCATCGTGGCCCTGTTGGCGGAGCCCCACAATGAGCATTTCGTCCCGACCCTCGTTCTCCGAGACTCCGGCGAGGCGATAGTTTGGTGGCATGACGGCTAGTTACAGGTACGACGTCGAGATCCTCCACCTGCTCGTCTCGCCTGCCCACGCCTACTTCGGCCGTGCCCGTGACGGCGCAGCCGACGTTCCCACCACTGACGCCGCGCGGGCCGAGTTAGTGGCCGGCAAGGGAATAGTTGGGGACCGGTTCTTCGGCAAGGCCGCCCACATGGATGCCGCCGTGACCGTCTTCGCCGTCGAGGCCCTAGCCGCGATAGCCGCCGAGCTGGGGACTGTCCCGTTTGACCCGCTGCTGACGCGCCGCAACGTGCACCTCCGGGGCGCCGAGCTGGCTCCGCTGCTCGGCCACGAATTCGCCCTGGAATCCGGCGGGGACCTGGTGCGCTTCAAGGCCGGGCGGCCTGCGCATCCCTGCGCCTGGATGGACGAGATGCTCGCCCCCGGCGCCCACAAGGCCATGCGGGGTCGGGGCGGGGTGCGGTGTCAGGTGCTGTCCGACGGCGCCCTGCACCGTGGGCCGGCGGTCCTGATCAGCCCGGTGCCGCTTGACCCTGACCGCGCGGGCGAGGCGGTGCTGCTGCGCCCGTCGCAGCTGCCGTAGCCGCCGGTGCCGGCCGCAACGTCCATGGTCTCGGCGCCGGACTGGATACCAGGACCCATGTGCAACGCATGCAAAAATCGGCCTATGACCAAGTCCCAGATGCGGCGTAAACCGGCGTGACGTTTGACGAGTCGTTCCGGACCGCCCTTGGCGTGGTCATCCTCGTCGGGATGGCAACGGTCGTGCTGGCGGGCGCGCGGGTGCCGGCCCCCTGGTCCGCCGCGTTCGCCGTCGCCCGCGGCGCCGTGCAGCTCGCCGCCATCAGCTTTGTCCTGTCCGGTGTAATCCAGTCGCCCTGGCTGGTCGCGGCGGCCCTAACGGTCATGTTCACCATCGCGGCAACCACCTCGGCGCGACGGCTCGGGTCGCTCCGCTCGCGGTTGCTCCCCGTGGCAGCCAGCATGGGCGCCGGAGTCCTCGCCGCGGGAATTCTGGTGTTTGCCACCGGGGCGATCGCGTTCACGCCCAGATACGTTCTGGCGATCGGTGGCATTGTGATCGGGAACGCGATGACCATCGCGACCCTGTCCGGCCGCCGGTTCATTGAGCTGGTCAACGACCGCTGGGATGAGGTCGAAGGGTGGCTCGCCCTCGGGGCGCGCCCGCGCCAGGCGACTGCAGACCAAGTTCGTCAGGCCATTTCGGCGGCTCTTGTCCCGACGGTTGATCAAACCAAAACCACAGGGCTGGTCACCCTTCCCGGCGCGTTCGTGGGAGCTATCTTCGGCGGCGTTTCTCCGTTGGAGGCGGGACGGTTCCAGATCGTGGTTCTCGCCGCCATCATCGGCGCCGGCAGCCTCGTCGCCGTCGGGCTCACCGCGTGGCTCGCGCCGGTACGGGTCCGCCCCGCACGCCTCTGAATCACTGCAGCCGCCGCACGCTAACGTCGTCCCGCGCCGCCCGACACGGCCCCCGTCACCCGGGCCGCCCGCCACTTTCGTAGACTCTATGGAGATCCGACGTGTCCCCTCTGGGGACATGCCCGCCACAGGAAGAGCCATCGATGAAGATTATCGTCCTAGTCAAGGAGGTCCCCGACACGTACGGGGACCGAAAACTGAACCTTGAAACAGGTCTCGCCGACCGGGAGGCCAGCGAAACTGTCATCGATGAGATCGGCGAGCGGGCGCTGGAGCTGGCCCTGACCTACGCCGACGCGAACGAGGGCACCGACGTCGCCGTCCTCTCCCTCGCCCCCGAAGGTGCGACGGCGACGATCCGCAAGGGGCTCGCGATGGGCGCCGGCAGCGCCATCCACATCTGCGACGAGGCGCTCCGGGGCGCGGATCTTGGCCTGACCGCCGACACCCTCGCGGCAGCGATCCGCCGCGCCGGCTTTGACCTGGTCATCGCCGGCAACGTCTCCACTGACGGATCCGGCGGCATGGTCCCCGCCATGCTGGCGGAATTGCTGGACGTGCCGCTCGCCTCCGGGCTGAGTTCCGTGGAGATCCGCGACGGCGCGGTGTCCGGCACCCGGGCCGTCGAATCCGGCGTGCAGCAGGTGTCCGCGGACCTGCCCGCGGTAATTTCCATCACCGAGGCGCTCCCCGGGCCGCGCTTCCCCAATTTCAAGGGCATCATGGCCGCGAAGAAGAAGCCCCTCGAGGTGCTGACGCTCGCGGACCTCGACGTCACGGCCGACGACCCGGACACGGCGCGGTCGATCATGCTGACCATTGCCGAGAAGCCCCCGCGCGCGGCAGGCACCAAGATCGTTGACGAGGGCGATGCCGGCGAGAAGCTGGCCGAGTTCCTGATCGAAAACCGACTGGCGTAAGGAACAACGGACATGACTGAATTCCCTCGTGACGCAATCCTGGTCGTCGTCGAAACCCGCGCCTCCGGCGAACTGGAGAAGGCCGCGGCCGGGCTGTTCGGCGCCGCCGCGGCAGCCGGCACCCCGGTTGCCCTGGTACTGGCCGCTCCCGACGCCGGGAGTGCCGCCGCCGCTGAGGCCGCCGGCCTGGGTGCCGCGCACGTACTGATCGCCGAAACCCCGGATGCGTCCGCGCTGGGCGTGCCGGGCGTTGACGCGCTGGCCGCCGCGGTGGAGCAGGTGCGGCCGGATGCCATCCTGATCTCGCATTCCCTCAACGGGCGCGACCTCGCCGGCCGGTACGCGGCCCGGGAGCGGGCCGCGGTGTCCGTCGACGCCGTCGGGGTCTCCCGCGATGACGAGGGCGTCGTCGCCCACCACTCGGTCTACGGCGGCGCCTACGACGTGACGTCCACGGCCACGTTCGGGCCGCCGGTCATCACCATCCGGCAGGGCTCCATCGAGGCCCGCGCCGAGGCGCAGCCGCCGGCGCCGGACACCCTGGTGGTGACGCCCTCCGGCAAGAAGGCCGCGCGGATCGATTCCTTCGAAGAGGTCGTCGCCGCCATCACCCGGCCGGAGCTGCGCGGTGCCGCGAAGGTGGTCGCCGGCGGCCGCGGCCTCGGGTCGGCGGAACAGTTCGCCCTGGTCGAACAGCTCGCGGACACCCTCGGCGCCGCGATTGGTGCTTCGCGTGCCGCGGTGGACGCCGGCTACGTCCCGCAGTCGCAGCAGGTGGGCCAGACCGGGGTGTCCGTGTCCTCGCAGCTGTACATCGCGCTGGGCATTTCCGGTGCGATCCAGCACCGGGCCGGCATGCAGACCGCGAAGACGATCATCGCCGTCAACAAGGATGCTGACGCGCCCATCTTTGAGATCGCCGATTTTGGGGTGGTGGGCGACGTCTTCAAGGTTGTCCCCCAGCTCATCAGCGCCCTCGAGGCCCGGAAGAAGTAACCATGGCAACTCAATCCGGCTCCCTCCGGCGGGGCCTGCCGCGTGTGCCGGGCGGCGAGCCCTGGCCGCCGGCCGGCCAGGCGCCCGCCCGCATGGTTTCCGCACCCGCAGCCGCCGAGGAAACAGCTCCAGCTACGACGGCGTTGTCCGCCCCGGTGCTCGCAGCCGGCGTTCCTTCCGTAACCGCCCCGGCAGCAGGCTCGGGTGCGCGGCAGCTCCGCCGCGGGCTGCCGCGGGTGCCGGGCGGGGAGCCCTGGCCTCCCGCTGGCGTGGGTCCGCTGTCGGCGGCGCCCGTGTCCGAGGCTCCGCCTACAGCAGCGAAGCCCGCGTCGGCTATTCCGGCTGCCGCTGCGACCCCGGCCGCTCCGATTGCTCCGGTTGAGGAGGCAGCGCAGGCGACGACGCCGGCGGCAGCAGCGCCCGCTGCTGCCACGGCTGCGCCCACGCCGGGAGCCGCCCAGCTTCGCCGCGGACTCCCTCGCGTCCCCGGGGGTGAGCCATGGCCGCCGGCCGGACTTGCTCCGGCAGCCGCCGCACCAACCGCTGCTCCTGTTCCTGCGCCCGCGCCCGCGCAGGCCGCGCAGGCGGTTCCCGAACCTGTGGCCCCAGCCGCCGTCGTCGTTGCGGAGACCGATGCCGCAGCGGAACCACCAGCGTCGCCGAATGAACCGGTGGTCCCCAAGACCCCCGCTGTCGCACCAGCTCCGGCCGCGGCGGCACGGCCCGCCGTCGTCGAACAACCGGCAAAACCCGCAACTCCCGCCAAGCCCAAGGCCGAGGCGAAGCTCTACGGCTCGCGGACTCTGGCGCAGTGGGTCAAGCGCATTGCGCTCCTCGCCGTGGCAGCGATTGCCGCCGCCGGGATGCTCATCCTCGCCGCGCGGGGAGTGACGACATTGCCGGGCGTGCCGGCGTTCCTCGAGCGGTACCCCGGCGAGTACCACCTGCCCGAGACCGCCGAACAAGGCTTCCCGTGGTGGGCGCAGTGGGCGCACTTCTTCAACATTTTCCTGATGGCGCTGATCATCCGCTCGGGCTACCAGGTACGCACGCAGCAGAAGCCGCCGGCGTACTGGACGCCCGAGCGCGGCGGCAAGAAGATCAGCATCACGCTGTGGCTGCACCAGTCGCTGGACATCCTGTGGCTCGCCAACGGCCTCATCTTTGCGGTGCTGCTGTTCGCCTCAGGCCACTGGATGCGGATTGTCCCGACCAGCTGGGAAGTGTTCCCGAACGCGGCCTCGGCGCTGCTGCAGTACCTGACGCTCGACTGGCCGGTGGAGAACGGCTGGGTGAACTACAACAGCCTGCAGCAGCTCATGTACTTCGTGGTGGTGTTCATCGCGGCCCCGCTCGCGGCGATCACCGGGGTGCGCATGAGCGAGTTCTGGCCGAAGAACGCGACGACGCTGAACAAGGCCTACCCGGTGGAGGTGGCGCGGGCGCTTCATTTCCCCACGATGCTGTTCTTCGTGCTGTTCATCCTGATCCACGTGTTCCTGGTATTCGCGACCGGGGCGCTGCGCAACCTGAACCACATGTTCGCCGGCACCGACGAGGTGAACTGGGTGGGCTTCTGGCTCTTCGCGGCCGCCATCGCCATCACCGCCGCCGGCTGGTACGCCGCCCGCCCGATCGTGCTCGCCCCGATCGCCAGGCTGTTCGGGAAGGTGAGCAGCCGCTAGGCCGCTTGGCGAGCGTCCGGACGGTCAATTTTTGGTTCTACCGGCGCCTCCGGGACCGTGGTACGTTCAGCGTGATCGGGATGTCCGGACACGGCCCCTTGACCTGCTCGGCTCCTGGCGCAGCCCCAGAAAGCAGAGGCGAGTGATGCCAACACTATTGATTTTCCATGAAGTCGACGACGTCGAACACTGGCTCAAGTCACCCAAACGCGAGGAAGTCTTCGGCCCCCTGGGCATTACGGTTCGGACCTTCACCGACCCGGCCAAGAGCCAGCGCGTAGGCCTGATCGCCGAGGTCCCGGACCTGGACGCGTTCCAGCGCATCATGGCGACGCCGGAGGCGGCCGAAGCCATGAAATTCGACGGCGTCCGGCCGGACACCATTCTGATCCTCGAGGAGCCCTAAGCCTCCGGCCGAGACCCAGCGGGCAGGCTGGCGTCGATGGGGAAGGTCATGAACGCCGGCGTCTCGTAGGGGTGCGCGGACAGTGCGGCGTTGACGACGGCGTCGCGCCGGGAGCGCGGGTAGATGGCTTCGATCCGCGTTTCCGGAACTTCCTCGGGGGAACCGACGGCGCCGATGGCAGGGTGCGCGCCCGGCAACGGCATGAAGCGCCCGGTGCCTTCGGCGCTAAACGAGCAGTGCGAGTAGTTGCCCAGCCTGCCAGCCCCGGCGTCGCCGATCGCCTGCCGGACGGCGTGAGCTGCGTCGGTGGGGACGTAAATGACCAGGCAATCCATCGGCTCCATGACTGAAAGTCCCGGTCAGCTGGCCGGGTCGTATTGGAAGGCGCGTACCTCCTGCGAGCAGCGGCAGGCGGCCGCGATCTTGGCCGCCCACTCCACAGCCGCATCGTAGGACGGCAGTTCCAGCACAGAGTAGCCACCTTCGAGCTGCGTTGTCTGTGGGTAGGTGCCCTCGCGGACGGTCCCGTCGGCGTCCACCATGACCGGCGGAATGCTCTCGTCGATGCCGCCGCCGACGACCCAGACGCCGGCGTCCTTCGCCTCCTGGACGACGGCGTGCGACGCGTCCGCAACGGCCTGCAGCTCCTCCTCGGGGAAGACCATGGCGGCACTTGGAAACGAGATCAGGTACTTCGTCATCGGGTAAGCTCCTTCTTCGCAGGACGGGGGATGGCGTTCATCCTCGCGGACGCCGCAGTGCCGCGCAAGATTCTGGCTGGGTCCGGTTCAGGATCCCAGCTGCTCCCGGCGGCGCCTCAGGGTGGCCGCCTCGGCGGAGTTTCCCGCCAGTTCAATGGCTTTCCCATACGCCGCACGCGCCTCCGGGATGCGGCCCAGCCTCCGTAGCAGCTCGGCTCGGGTCGCGTAAAAGGCGTGGTACCCGGCCAGGTCTGCCTCAAGCCGGTCGACGGCGGTGAGCGCCACCTGCGGCCCGTCCAGCTCCCCCACCGCCACGGCCCGGTTGAGCGCGACAATCGGCGAGGGGTCGAGGGCCGCCAGCTGGTCGTAGAGCGCGACGATCTGGGACCAGTCGGTGCCACGGAAATCGACGGCCGAGGTGTGCACGGCGTTGATGGCCCCGAGGAGCTGGTACGGCCCCGGAGCCAGTCCGGAGGCGAGCCGTTCACGCACCAGGCCGTGGCCTTCGGCGATCAGCGACGCATCCCAGGCACCCCGGTCCTGCTCGTCGAGGGTCACCAGCACGCCGGCTGCCGAGATCCGGGCGGCACTGCGGGCCTCGGTCAGGAGCATCAGGGCCAGCAGGCCGGCCACCTCGCCGTCGTCGGGCATCAGGGTCCGGAGCAGGCGGGTGAGCCGGATGGCCTCGGCGGTGAGGTCGGAGCGGACCGGGTCGACGCCGGGGCCCGTCGCCAGATAACCCTCGTTGAAGACCAGGTAGAGCACGGCGAGCACGCCGGAGACCCTGCCCGGCAGGTCCTCCGCGACCGGCACCCGGTACGGGATCCGCGCGGCCTTGATCTTGGCCTTCGCACGCGTGATCCGCTGCCCCATGGTGCTCTCCTGCACCAGGAAGGCCCGCGCGATCTCGGGCACGGTCAGCCCGCCCACCATCCGCAGGGTCAGCGCCACGCGGGCCGGCAAGGCGAGGGCCGGGTGGCAGCAGGTGAAAATCAGCCGGAGCCGGTCGTCCTCGACGGCGCCGAGCGGCTCGGAGGGTCGTCGTCGAACACCAACTGGGCCTCCTGGTGTTTGCCGTCGCGCTTGTTTTCGCGCCGGAGCCGGTCGATGGCCTTGCGCTTGGCCGTGGTGGTCAGCCATGCGCCGGGGTTGGGCGGGACGCCGTCTGACGGCCAGCGTTCGACGGCGGTCGCGAACGCCTCGGCCGCCGCCTCCTCGGCGAGGTCGAGGTCGCCGAAACGGCGGGTGAGGGCGGCGACCACCCGGGCCCAGTTCTCCCGGTAGGCCTGGGCGACGGCGCCGCCGGCGTCGGTTCCGGTCACAGGAACGGCCGCACCTCGACCTTCCGGTTGCAGGCCTTCGACCCCTCGGCGGCGAGCTTGAGGGCGACGTCGAGGTCGGGGGCCTCGACGATCCAGAAGCCGGCGAGATACTCCTTCGACTCCACAAAGGGCCCGTCGGTGACCACCGAGGAATCGCCCCGGTTGTCCACGACGGTGGCCGTGTCGGGGAAACCCAACCCGCCGGCGAAGACCCAGTGGCCCTCGGCCTGGAGCCGGTCATTGAACACGTCGATCGCCGCCATCTCGTCCGACGGCGCGAGCTCCAGCTGGTCGTGGATCACGGAAAGCAAGAACTGCATGTCATCTCCTTAGGTTTGGGGCGCCCCTCGCGGGCGGCCGCTCACCTCTACTACGAACAACTCTGCCCCGATTCGACAGGAAATGGCAGCAGCCCGCACCCAACATGGGCAAAGGCCTCCCGCCGTCGTCCGGTTCCGTCCGGCGCCTACCGGCTGAAGGGGACCCTTTCCCAAGCCAGAACGTCCGCGCCGGCGGCGCTGTTGCCGGCGACGGTGAACCTGACGTAGTTGGTGGCGTTGGCGGATCCGTCCACGGTGATGCGCTGCAGGTCGTCGGCGGCGGGCTGGCCGTAGACGTCCAGCCAGGGTGAGCCCTTCGCGAGCGGCTGGTTCTCGGCGAAGACGTGGCTGTCGCCGTTGATGAGGTAAACCGGGGCGTCGAAGTTGTTCGTTTCGGCAATGATGGCCTGCACGATTTCGCGGAAGCCGGACACGGTGTCCGGGTTGGCGGTCGCGGCGGAGAGCTGGGACGGGTCGAACATGTCGGCCTGGGTCATCAGGACGACGGCGCGGTCGTTGCGGCGTTCGGCGTCAGCGAAGGTGGTGCGGATCTGGGCCAGGACGGCGTCCGTCCGGTGCTCAACTTCGGCCAGTTGCTCGGGCGTGGCGGCGGTTTTGCCTAGGCCGGTCCACGGCTGCAGCGAGTTGTTGCTGCCCTGGATGTTCAGCACGGAGAACGCCACGCGGTTCTGGGTGAAGCGGACGTTTTCCGGCAGTCCGAGGTCCGCCTGGGTCTTGACCGGCATGGTGGCGCCTAGGGTCTTGCCGGGCTCGTCGAAGAAGACATCCCGCAGCTTGTCGAGCCGTTCCAGCGGGTTGTAGGCGCCGTTGTTGGTGCGGTGGCAGTCCACCCATTCGTTGTCGCCCGGGGTGTAGACCAGCGGGTGCTCGAAGGTGTCGAACTGCGCGCGGATCTTCCCGAAGTACTCGTCCGAGCAGACCGAGGAGCCGTTCTTGATGTCCCCCACGTGGGTGACGAACTTCAGTGCGCTGTCGGCGTTGATGTCCTGGATGCGTGCGGGGAACTTCGCGATTTCGGCGTCGCCGTAAGGGATATCGCCGATCACGCCGAACGTGAACGCTTGGCTGTCGGCGGTGCCATTGGCGTTGTTGTCGGCGGCGGTGGCGGGCTGGGACGCAAAGAGGCCGAGCGCCAGGACGGCTGCCGCCGTCGTCGTTGTGATGGTCTTTGAAGGCATGGCGGTGCTCCTCTGTGGCGGGGTCGGGGGTTTGCGGCTCAGGCCCGGCGGGCGGTCAGGAACTGCTGCAGCCCGGCGAGGTCGTCAGTGTTGATGTGGTCCACGCCGGCGTCGAAGAGTTCGTTCCAGACGGCGTCGCGTGCGGGGCCGGGCAGGTCCGGGGTGGCCCAGAAGCGGACGCGGTAGCCGTTGGCGTGCGCGTCGGCCACGTAGGCGCGCAGTTTGGCGCGCTCGGCCTCCGGCATGGGGCCCACGCCCTGCCAGATGAAGAGTTTGGTCCAATTGTCGCTAACCAGGGGCATCAGGCTGGCAGGCTTTCCGGAGGTGAGGTCCGCGGAGCGGCCATCGTAGAAACTGAAGCGCGTCTCCTGCGCCTGCATGGTGGCCAGCGGGCGGTTTCCGCTGATGACCGCGGTGACCGGGCCGGTCTTAGTGCTGCCGTGGCTGTAGCGGCTCATGATGTCGCGGTGCTCGGCCAGTTTCTGCTCGACGGCGGCGTAGGTGGATTCGCCGTCGCTCTTGATGTCGATCAGAAGCTGCAGGCTGCCGTCCCAATGCGGGTAGACGCTGTGGTCCTGGCCGCGGACCAGATCCTCGAGCGGATCGAGGTAGAGGCTCTCGAGCGTGACGCCGGGCCGGACCCCCGCCCGGTCGTGGGCCACCAGCAGCTCGCCGTCCACCAGCCACACGTCCGCTTCCACGCTGGTGAAGCCATGCTCCAGCGCATCGAACAGGGGACGGCCATGCTCGTAGTCATTGTGCGCGTGCGCCTGGGCGAGCGGCTGGCCGACTACGACGGGGGCCGGCTTGGTTGCCTCCGCCGGGGCCGGGGCTGCCGCTGTCCCGGCCAGGGAGGCAAGGACGGCGACGGCGGCGAGGGTGCTTTTCACGAACACGGAGTACTCCTTGCGTGCAGCGGATTCTCCGCCCGGCGGGGGACCTGCCGGGCAAAAAGGGGGTTCGTGAAAAGACTGCTGGCTGCGGGAGAACGACGGCAGGCGGGATGGTTGCTGACGGGTGAACTGGGAAGGACCATTGGCGCGCGGGTCCGAACGACCGGCACGCCTCAGAGTTCGCGCGTCGGCGTCGAAAATTCAGTATTGA
The DNA here is from genome assembly GCF_059739345.1 of Arthrobacter sp. SlRoot2-15. NCBI lineage: Bacteria > Bacillati > Actinomycetota > Actinomycetes > Micrococcales > Micrococcaceae > Arthrobacter > Arthrobacter sp. SlRoot2-15. Next base: position 2,249,960 of record NZ_AP046058.1, on the reverse strand, counting down.
AGTCATGGCTTCAACCGCGCGGTGAGTCCCTATCCGGCCCAGTCCTCCTCACCAAACGCCCGGCCGCGGAAGTGCGCGCGGAGGTACTCGCCGACGACGGCGGCGCCCAGGTCGCCGGTGTCGGGCGCCACGACGCGGCCGTCGATCCGGCGGGCCATCCGGGCGACGAAACGTTCCAGGCCGGGGTCATTGCCCAGCCGGAAGAACGTGGCCTGGGTGCCGGCGCGGCCCAGCCGGTCCAGCTCGGCCACCGTGACGCGGATTGTCTCCGGGTCCGGCGGATACGAGAACCAGGATTCGCCGTCGGACTCCAGGTGCGCGGTGGGTTCGCCGTCGGTCACCACCAGCAGGACCGGCTGCATGGACGGGTGCTGGCGGAAGAACCGGCCGGCCAGCAGCAACCCGTGGTGCAGGTTGGTGCCCTGCTCCCGGAACGCGGGCAGGGCCGTGAGCTCGCCGATGTCCATGGTCTGCGCGTGGCGGCCGAAGCTGATTAGCTGCAGCCGGTCGCCGCGGAACTTGGTGGAGACGAGGTGGTGGAGTGCGAGCGCAGTGCGTTTCATCGGCACCCAGCGGCCCTCGGCGGCCATCGAGAAGGACACGTCCACCAGCAGGGCGACGGCGGCCTGCGTGCGCGCCTCGGTTTCGGTGACCTCGATGTCGTCCACGGCCAGGCGCAGCCCGTGGCGCGGGTCGCCGCCGTCGGCGATGGTGCGGCGGATCGCGTTGGTGATGGTCCGGGTGACGTCCCACGGCTCGGCGTCGCCGAACTCCCACGGCCGGCTGGAGCCGGTCTGCTCCCCCGCCGCCCCGGCGACGCGGGTGTCCCGGCGGCCCTGCCGGCCGGAGAGCTGCTTGGCGGTGTCCCGCAGCAGCGACCGGCCGAGCCGCCGCATGGCCTGCGGGGAGAGCTTCAGGTCGCCGTCGGCGCCGCGTTGCAGGAAGCCGCCGTCGTGCATGGCCCGCTCAATCTCCGCCAGGGTGCGGGCCGACACCGCGGCGTCCTGCCCCAGCTGGCGGGTGAGGGCGTCCAGGTCCAGGTCGTCCAGGCGGGAGCCGTTGTAGGACTGGGAGAGCTGTTCGGCGAGTTCGTCCAGCTCGGCGAGGTCCTGCAGCACTCCGGTGCCGTCGCCGAGTCCCAGCCCTTCCTCGCCCTCGAAGCGTTCGGAGCCGGACCAGTCCTCCCCCGGGCGCAATGCCTGCAGGTTCGCATCGAGTTGGCCCAACTGTGCCATAAGCTCCGGCGAGCCGAACGCCTGCGCGGAGAGCCGCATTAGTTCCTCGCGCTGCTCGGCGGACATGGACTGCATGAGCCGCTGGGCGGCGGCCGCGCGCTGGGCGAGCGCGTCCACCAGCTCCTCGACCGACTGCGGGTTCTCCGGGAAGTGCTTGCCGTGCTTGGCCATAAACGCCTGGAAGTCCGCGTCGGTGTCCTCGCCGCGGCGGTGTTTGTCGAGCAGTTCGTTGAGATCGACCAGCATCTCGGCCACCGCCGCGCGATCCTCCTCGGTGGCGCCCTCGAGCGCCTCCTTCATGCCGGCGAAGCGCTGGTCCAGGATTTCGCGGCCCAGCAGGTCCTTGATCTGCTCGTAGGCCTCGCGGGCGGTGCTGGACTGCCAGTCGTAGGAGGCGAGCTCGTGGACCGCTGCCGCCGTGGAGGTGGGCAGGTTCTGCAGCTGCATCTCCCGGAAGGCGCGGTCCGTGTCGTCCATCCGCACGTCGCGGGCCAGCTGTTTGCGCTCCTCCAGCAAAGCGGTCTCCAGCAGTTTCTGGACTTCGTTGAGCGTGCCGTCCAGCTTGTGCCGGCCCAGCAGGTCCTTGCGCCGCTGCTGGACCCGGCCGGCGAGCTCGTCCAGGCCCTCCTGGTTGCGGCCGCCGCGGCGCAGGTATTCCTGCAGGGCGTGCCGGGGCGAGTACCCGGCCATCACGTCCTCGGCGACGGCGTCCAGCGCCTCCGCCAGGTCCACCGGCGGGGCGAGCGGATCGGGCCCGCCCGCGTAGCGGCTGTACCGGGACCGGTGGTGAGCGGTCGTGGGCCCTCCTTAGCCGTGACTGCGCCTAACCGTAAACGGTCGCCTCGTCGTCGGAATCCTTGGAAATCCGCCGGGCGAGGTAGAGGCCTTCCAGCGCCAGTTCGACGGCGGCGGCGCGCTGCCCGTCGTTTTCCGCGCCGAGGCGGGCACCGATGTCGTCGTAGAGGCTGGATCCGTTGAGCGACGGGAGATTGTCCAGGAACTCCCGCGCGGTGACCAGCTCCCCGGTGGTGACCGTGGTGTGGCCGTCGAGGGCGGCGACGAGTTCCCCCATGTCGAGGCCGTGGAAGTGCGCCCGCACGGCTTCGGCGGTGGCCATCCGCAGCAGGTGGTCCAGGATGTCCTGTTCACGGCCTTCCTCCCCGGATTCGAACTCGATCTTCCCGGCGAGGACTTCCACGGCGGCGTCTAGGTCGATGATCCGGGCGACGGCCTGGTCCTCGCCGCGCACGCTGGCCCGGCGCAGGGCGGCCGCGGCGACGGTTTCGGCGCCGGCGATGGCGAACCGCGCGGACACCCCGGAGGTCTGGTTGATCGCCGGGGACTGCCGCAGCGCCCGGGTGTAGCGGGCCAGGATTTCGAGGATGACGGGCGGGACGCCGGCCACCAGGTGGCCCTCCTGCCGGATGACGGCCACCTCGTCGTCGAGCTCGATCGGGTAGTGGGTGCGGATCTCGGCGCCGAAGCGGTCCCGCAGCGGGGTGATGATCCTGCCCCGGTTCGTGTAGTCCTCCGGGTTGGCGGACGCGACCACAAGGACGTCCAGCGGCAGCCGCAGCACGTAGCCGCGTATCTGGATGTCGCGTTCCTCCATCACGTTGAGCATGGAGACCTGGATCCGCTCGGCGAGGTCGGGCAGTTCGTTGATGGCGATGATGCCGCGGTTGGAGCGCGGGACCAGGCCGTAGTGGATGGTTTCCGGATCGCCCAGGCGGCGGCCCTCGGCCACCCGCATCGGGTCGACGTCGCCGATCAGGTCCGCGACGGAGGTGTCCGGCGTCGCGAGCTTTTCGACGTACCGTTCCGAGCGGTGCCGCCACGCCACCCGCAACCGGTCCCCCTCGGTGAGGGCGCGGGCGCGTGAGTGCTCGGTGAGGGGTTCGTAGGGATGTTCGTTCAGTTCCGAGTTCTCGATCACCGGCGACCACTCGTCCAGCAGCCCGGCCAGGGTGCGCAGGAGCCGGGTCTTGCCCTGCCCGCGTTCGCCGAGCAGGACGACGTCGTGCCCGGCCAGCAGAGCACGTTCGAGCTGGGGCAGGACGGTCCGGCCGAAGCCGTACATCCCGGGCCAGGGGTCGCGGCCGGCGGCGAGCGCTTCGAGCAGGTTGTCGCGGATTTCGCGGCGCAGGTCCTTGTGGACGTGGCCGGAGGCACGCAGTTCACCAACAGTGAAGATTTCGGGGCGATCACTCACTCCTCCACCGTAGACCTCGCCTCGAGACCATGGCACCCCCTAGCACTCCGCGATTTCCCCATCCCTCGCACGCTCGGGCAGGGACCAGCCCCCGCCCGGCGTCGAGCACCAGAACCGCATCATCAGGTCCACCAGCGTGGTCTTGCCCGCCCCCGTCGGCCCACAGGGCCCACGGGACAGGTCGCCATGCCTATCTGGGACCCACAGGAACGATCACATAATGCCGGTGGGTACCAGCAGGGCCCAGGCAAGCGCCGGGCCGACCAGCACGACGCCGCCTGCGTAGATCATGAGCTGGCGGTAGACGCGGTGCCGGTCGCTCTCGCTTGCGTTGGCCACCACCAGCGCACCGTCAGTGGAGAACGGGGAGACATCCACAACGGTGGCAGCAATAGCCAGCGCCGCAACTGCTCCGGAAGCGCTCAACGAACTGGTGGCCAGGAGCGGACCGGCAAGGGGGATGAACGCTGTCAGCAGTGCCGTGGAGGAGGCGAAGGCTGAGCTGACGCCGATTACGTAGCAGAGGACCAGGGCGACCAGCAATGGCGCGCCGAGTGCCAAGGCCTGCTTGGCAAGGGTGTCGATGACGCCCACGTGCTGGAGCAGGGAGACATAGGTGATCATGCCGGCCACAAGGAGGACCGTGGACCAGGAGATGCCGCCGATGAACGTCTGGTGTTCCTTGATGTTGACCAAGGCCAGCAGGAGGCCGGCAGACAGGGCGACAAAGCCGATCGGCAGGTGGAACCCAAGGGTGCACACCAGAATGATGGCGATCAGCACGAGGGTAAGGATCTGTTGGCCGTGGGGACGAGCGGTACGGGTTGCGTCGAGAGCCGTATGCTGCCCCTGCTCACCATCGCGCAGCCTGCCCAGGAGGGCGAAGACGGCAATGGTGAGGACGGAGAGAATGAGGTTGAGGGCGAAGCTCGCCGTGAAGAGTGCCCCTTGGGAAATAGGGAAGCCGTTCTTCAGCGCGACGTCGTGGACCAGCACGCCGGCCACGGACAACGGGGAAAAGCCGCCAGCATGGGCTCCGTTGATGATGAACGCGCCCATCAGCACGGGATGGATGCGCGATTCGTAGGCGAAACCCAGGGCCGCCGGTGCCAGCAGCGCGACGGCGGCCGGAGAGAAAGTGCCCAGCGACGTCAACGCGGCCGCGATGAGGAAGAACACCCACGGCAAGACCATGGTCTTGCCCCGGACGAGGCGCACGCAGGATTGCACGATGATGTCGATGGTGCCGTTCCGCTGGGCCATGCTGAAGAAATAGGTCACCCCGATGATCGTCAGGACAATGCTGGCGGGGAACTCCGCCAGGATCTCCTTGTCGGTCATGCCGAGCAGGAAGTACCCGACGCCGAAGGATGCGACCAGCCCCATGACGCCGATGTTCAACGGCCACTTAGTAGCGACGACAAACATCACGACGAGGATGACGAGGGGAATGATCTGGACGGCGGTCATGGTCCCCTCCGGTTTCGCGCCGGACGCTGGCTGGAAGCTGCCTCCGCCCAGCACGAGGAAAACCAGAGCCAGGACAGCGAGCACGCTCGCAGCCATCAGCAGGATAAGGCGCCGAGGGGCGGTGCGCCGCGGACGTTTGCCGGGGCTGTCGCCCACAGGAGCAGCAGCGCGCTGCGCGGTCTTAGTCACCTTGGTCTCCTCCTTGAGAACGGCTACACCGAGACAGCCGCTTACAGCGCTGTCGTCGGCCGGCTCACGCAGGGTCGGACCCGGAACCCTTGCTCGGCGACGGAGGGTGACTGCAGCGGCTTGGTAGAGCATATCCGGCGCTGGGAGTCTGCGCGGATTAGTTACGGCCGGACGCTCAGGGACCGCGGGTTGGTGCAGCGGGGCGGCGCACGTTGCGAATAGGCGATGATCCCGGTGATCATCATTCGCCGCCCCGCTGCGGCCCGTTGCCCGGGCCCAAGGGCCCGGGCAGTTTGCGGGTTACTTGCTGTAGCCGAAGACCTTGTTCCACTTGGCCAGGTCGTCCTTGCCGAAGGTGGTCGCGTCGGAGTTGGCCATCCGGTAGACCTTGCCGGAGTCGGCGGCCGGCAGCTTGATACCCATGATGGTTGGCGGCTCGACGTCGGTCCGGGCCGGGTATTCGCCCAGCTGTGCGAAAACCTTCTGGCCCTGCTTGGACAGGTTGTAGTTCATGAACACCTTGGCCGCCTCAACGTTCGTGGCGGACCCGGCCATGCCCAGGTAGTAGTCGTAGGCCACGAGTCCCTCATCCGGGACGATGAACTTTACCGGAGCCTTGTCCTGCACGGCGGAGATGTTTGTGCCGCTGATGGTGACGGTTCCCACCGCCACCTCGCCGCGGGCCAGCGCGGTGGCCTCGGCGCCAAGGGAGTCGTAGATGGTGGGCTTCTGCGCCGCGTACTTGGCGAAGTAGTCCGAGCCCATCTTCGTTTCCATGAACCGGCTCAAGGACGCGGTGCTGCCGCCGGAGCCGCCCTGGACGATGCCCAGCTTCCCCTGCCACTTGCCGCTGACGGCGTCGGCCCAGGACTTCGGGGCGTCCGCTTCCTTGACCAGCTGGGTGTTGTAGCCGAGCGTGTAGACGGAGTTGAACATGCGGGTGAACTGGCCGCCGTCGATCGAGACGTCCTTGAACTGCGCCGCACCCGGCACATCGTAGGCCTTCCAGACCTTCGCATCCTCCAGGGTCTTGGCGATCCGGTAGTCCGAGGTGCGGATGACGTCCGCCCCCAGCTTGCCGGCGCCCTGCTCTGACTGGACGCGCTCGGCGAGCTTGTTCGGCGTCAGGCGCACCACATTGACCTTAATACCGGTGTCCTTGGTGAAGGCCGCCACCAGGGCGCTCTCGGAGGACTCGGTGTAGCCGGAATACAGGCTCAGCGTCTGGGTCTTGGCCTTGTCATAGGTGGCCTTGTCCGCGATGTTTTCGCCGTTGATGACCAGGCCGTCGTCGGTCTTCACCTCCGCCGTGGCGGTGACAACGCTGGTGCCCTGGGCGGAGCCGCCGCAGGCGGCCATGCTCAGCGAGAGGACGACGCCGAGGCCGAGCAGGGGGATTTTGGACGCTAACTTCATTGTTTAGACCCTTTCAAATGGTGTGGTTTGGGAAGCGTTACTTGGCGCCAAGCTTGCGGTCGGCGCCCACCTTCTGGGCGATCACCGCCAGCACGGCGATCACGACGATGTACAGAACGCTGACGGCCGCGGCGGCCTGGCTCTGCCCGTTGTCGAAGTTGTCGAACACCAGGATCGAGAGGATCCGGGTGTTGGAGGTGAAGAGGAAAATCGAGGCGCTGAGCTCACGCATGGAGAGCATGAGGAACAGCAGGAACGAGGACGTGATGCCGACGCGCATCAGCGGGAGGGTGACCGAGACGATCGCCTTGGCCCGCCGGGCGCCGAGCATAACGGCGCTGTCCTCCAGGTCCTGGTCCATCTGCAGCATCGACGCCGAGATGCCCCGGTAACCCTGCGGCAGGAAGACCGCCACGCAGGCGATCGCCAGGATCGCCAGCGTTCCGTAGACCGGAACCGGTAGCAGCAGCCAGGTCCAGAGGAGGCCGATGCCCATAACGATGGCGGGAACCGCCAGCGGCGTCATCGCGATCAGCTCGATCAGCTGGCCGAGGCGCGACTTGGTCCGGTAGCGGACGTAGGAGGCGACGAAGCTCAGCGTGGTGCCCGCGATGGCGGCCAGGAGGGCCACCATCACACTGTTGCGCAGCGCCAGCTGAAAATCGTGGGAGCCGAGCACGTCGGCGAGCTTGGCGAAGCTCATCGCCCCGGTCTCGAAGAGCTGGGAGATGGAGGCCACGAACGGGGTGGCCTGCATGGACGCTGCCAGCAACGCCAGCATCGGGAGGACGACGGCGACGGCGAAATAGGCGAGGGCGATGATGGTGAACGGCCAGCGCAGCTTCCGCAGCGGGACCTGGCGCGGCCGGTTGCCCTTGCCGGTCACCGTGGTGAACTTGCGCTTGTTGATAATGCGCTGCTGGACCACCGTGATGATCAGCAGGGCAGCGGTCAGGACGATGGCGATGCTGGCGGCCTGGTTGCTCTTGGCCGGCGTCGCGCTCATCAGGCGGTAGATGTAGGTGGGCAGGGTGTCGATGCCGGCCGGGTTGCCGATCACCTGGGCCACCGGGAAGTTCTCCATGGTCAGGGCGAAGACCAGGATGGCGGACCCGAGGACGGCAGGCAGTGCCAGCGGCAGCGTGACGGTGCGCAGCATGGTCTTCAGGGTGGCCCCGTGGACCGTGGCGGCCTCTTCGAGGTCGGCGTTCATCATGGACAGCGAGCTGTGCATCAGCAGGAAGGCGTACGGGGCGTAGAAGATCCCGAGTACGAAGATCAGCCCCGGCAGGCTGTAGATGTTGAGGATGAAGTCGATGCCGAGGTCGCGGAGCAGGATGTTCAGGTAGCCGGCGCTCGGGGAGGACAGCAGCGACCAGGCCAGGGCACCGACCAGGGCGGGGATGAACATCGGGGCCATGCCGATGAAGAAGATGAACTTCCGCAGCGGCGCGTCGGTGCGGGCACAGACGAAGGCCAGGAACGCCCCGATGACCAGTGCCACCACGGCCGATCCGGCGCCCACCATGAGCGAGTTGCCGAGCGCCCCCAGGGCTTCGGGGCTGGCCAGAAGGATCAGGTTGTCCAGCGTCAGCCCGCCCAGGGAGATGTTGCCCGGGCGGGGAACGGCGTCGGAAAACGCCGCGAGCAGCACCAGCGCCAGCGGCAGGAGCACCAGTACGGCCAGGATCGCGATGATGACCATGGCGGGGGTGCTTTTGCGCAGGTTCCCCAGAGCCTTGGTCCCGCGGTAGGCGACGGGGGCTGGGCTGGCCGTGATGACGGGGTCCGCCAGGGGCGTCTTGAGGCTCATACCAGCACCTCCGCCGGGAGGATCTGGACCTGCGACGGGTCGATGCTGACCCAGACCAAGTCGCCCACCTCGTGCTGTTCGCCCCGCTTGATGGTGCCGAGGGCGTCCAGTTCCAGGCCGCCCTCCAGTTCGACGGCGTAGCGCACGTCGTTGCCCTGGAAGCCGGCCACCATGACCTTGCCCTGCCAGGCGTTGGGCGCCGTCGTGGGCCGGGAGCTGATCTGGAGGTCTTCGGCGCGCATGCAGACCTTCATCTGCTGCGGGGCCGTGGCGGCGCGCTGGGCGGAGTGGATGGTGAGGCCGTGGCCGGCAACCTTGGCGGTGGCGGAGCCGTCCGCCGCCGGCACGGCCTCGCAGTCCATGACGTTGGAGACGCCCAGGAAGTGGGCGATCGAGGCGCTGGCCGGGGACTCGTACATTTCCCGCGGACCGCCGATCTGGACGATCTTTCCGCCCTGCAGCAGCGCGATGCGGTCCGCCAGGGCGAAGGCCTCATGCTGGTCGTGGGTGACGTAGACGCAGGTCAGGCCGAGGCGCAGCTGGATCTCGCGGAGTTCGACGCGGAGGCGGTCACGGAGCCGGGCATCCAGGTTGGACAGCGGCTCGTCAAGCATCAGTACGCTGGGGCGCATCACCAGGCTGCGGGCCAGGGCCACGCGCTGCATCTGGCCGCCGCTGAGGAGGCTGGCGCCGCGGTCGGCGAACTTCTCCAGGCCCACCATGGTGAGCACTTCCATGACCCGGTCCTGGGTTTCGGACTTGGAGAGCCGCTGCAGCTTCAGGGAGTACGCGACGTTCTGGAAGACCGTCATGTGCGGCCACACCGCGTAGGACTGGAAGACCATGCCGACGTTGCGCTTGTTCGGCGGCAGGTTGATGCCCTTTTCCGAATCGAACACCACGACGTCGTCGATGATGATCCGGCCGGAGCTGGGTTCCTCCAGGCCGGCAAGGCAGCGCATGGTGCTGGTCTTGCCGCAGCCGGACTGACCCAGGAGAACCAGGGCCTCGCCGTCGCCGATGTCTAGGTTGAGGTTCTCGATGGCGACGAAATCGCCGTACTTGAGCTGCAAATTCTGGATGCTGATTTTCATGACACGTCCTTGTGAATGTAAGCCTGCCGCCCGGTCAGTCGCCGGGGACGAGCACTGTTCCTTCGCTGATGACCCTGGCGGACCGTTGGAATGCGACCTTGGTGGGAACCGCTGCGTCCAGTGCCGTCCTGGTCGCGCCGTTGAGGAGGTGGATCGCCAAACTGTTTTCGCCGTTATGGTCCGGCTGGGCAACCGCGGCGTTCGCGACGACGGACCCCGCACGTCCGGAGGCGGCGGCGATGGCGACGGCGCTGGTGAGGCCGATGGCGGGGTGGAGGGCGCCCATGGAGATCATCCGTGCGGAGACGCCCGTCTCCCCTGCCGGCGGCGGGCCTACGATGCCAACCTTGGGAATGGAGGTCAGGTGGCTGGGGATGCCCATGACCTTGGCGGCGGCGGACCGCAGCTCCGGTGCGAGGGCCACCAGTTCCTCCAGCTCTTCCGCGCTTTCCCGGCCGGTGAAGCCGAAATCGCGTGGATCGAAGATCGCCGCCGGGGCGCCGGCGTCGATCAGGGTGGCGTGGAAGGTTCGTCCCTGGACGGTGACCTCGTCGACGGCATGGCCGGTGGGCATTTCCGTCTCGAAACTGGTCCAGCTGCTGCTCTCGAAGATGATGTCCACCGGCACTCCCGGGTAATACTGCCCCGGGATCTGCCGCGCCCCGTAGGTTGGGACCTCGCCGCCGGGGGTGGGGACCTCGCAGACCAGGCTGAGCCCGGTGACCGTGTTGACGATCGTGACGCGGGAGACGCCGTCGGCCGGTGTCGCCAGCCGGGCGTGCAGCGCGTACAGTCCCAGGCCCGTGGCGCAGTTGCCGCAGTTGCTGTCCCATTCCACCGAGGGGTTGTCGATCGCCACCTGGGCGAAGCGGTAGTTCACCACGCCGTCGGCCGAGCCGAGGTCATCGACGATGATCGCCTTGCTGGTGGTGGAGGATGCGCCGCCGACGCCGTCGATCTGGCGGAGGTCCGGTGAGCCGAAGGTGCGGATCAGCAGGCGTTCGATGTCCGCGGTGTCCGCCGGCAGGTCGCTCTGGCGGAAGATCCAGCACTTGCTGGTCCCGCCGCGGACCAGGGCGGCCGGGACTTGAATTACTGACGTTCGTGGGGAGTCCGATTTCCCCAGTTGGACCGTGCCGGTGGGGCTGGTCATGGTGTCTCCTCAATGGTTCCTGCGTACCGTCGTTGGTACCGGTCGATCTTTGAAGCACTTTCGGTACAGTTTTGAGGAACTGTCCTCGCTTTCGGTCGAATGTATACCGTTTTGGAGAAGCGAGCAACAAAAATGTGTGTTGGCACACACCAGTTACCGAACCGTGACATAAAGTCGGGGGAGGCGCTCCTTCCGTGTCGACCGAACGCGGAGAATGTATACCGTGTGTTAAAATGACCTGCGACTGTATGTTGAGTTGAATCAGGACCGCCTGATGTTCACAACAGCTGCTGCCACAAGGAGGAAACCAGCGATGAGCAATCCGGCACTCATGAGTCCGTACCTGATGATTCGCAACGCGATCATTGCCCAGGAGTTCCCGCCGAAGGCCCAGTTGGTGGAGAGCGCGCTCGCCAAGAAGTACAACGTGTCCCGCACCCCTATCCGGGAAGCCCTGCGCCGCCTGGAAACCGAGGGCCTCGTGGAGCGGATCGGGTCCCGAATGCAGGTCCGGGAGTACCGGCCCGAGGAGATGCTGGACCTCTACGAAGTGCGCTCTTTCCTGGAGGAAGCCGCCGCCAAGACGGCAGCTCTGCGGCACACGGACATGGACCTCATGCTGATCGAGCGCGCCCACCAGAGCATGGTGGACCTGAAGTTCGAGGAGGCCACCGCGGCCCAGCTGGCCGCCGTGAACCGCACCTTCCACGAGCGCATCTGGGCAGCGAGCCACAGCGCCGCGCTGCTGGATCTGCTCGACCGCATCCTGGTCCACTTCATCCGCTACCCCGGCACCACCCTGGCCACGCCGGCTCGCTGGAATCAGGTGCTGAAGGAACACGAGGAACTGGTGGCCGCCATCCGCGACCGCGACGCAGAGCGGGCCGGCAAGATCGCCAGTGCCCACCTGGAAGTTGCCAAGAACATCCGGATCGAGATGTACATCGACGCACAGGAGATCCCTGCGCCGTAAGACCCCTGCAGGTCACCCGGTGCCCGCAGGGCGTCCGGGAGCACCGCCATGAGTACCCAAAGAAGGAGATCGACCAGTGTCAGGCATCGTCATCGTCGGCGTCGACGGATCAGAAACAGCCATGCGGGCCGCGCGTACCGCCGCGGACCTGGCCTCGGCCATGGGCGCAACCCTCAATGTCGTCACCGCGTACGCGAGCGACAAGACCGAAGTATTGGAAATCGCGGGCGAGGACTGGACCGTCTCCGACGCCGAGCAGGCGACCAAGGTGGCGCAGCGCGTGGCGTTGCTGCTGGGCGCATCGGGCGTCTCCACCACCTACACCGCCGCGCATGGGAAGCCGCACGAGGTCCTCATCAGCGAGGCCGAACGACTCGAGGCCAAGGTCATCGTCGTGGGAAACCGCCGGATGCAGGGCCTGGGAAGGGTCCTCGGCAGCGTGGCCAACACGGTTGCCCACAACGCACCGTGCGACGTCTTCATCGCCAAAACCAACTGAGCACAGCGCGCCCGTAGCGGCGGTGCGGCGGGATCAGCAGGGAGCTCGGCCGGATACGGTCGGGCTCCCTGCTGCGTTTCTTGCGCCACCACCACTTCCCCGCAATACTTCGCGCCACCCCTTGTCTAATTGCATTCTGTTGTATACATTCGTATTCAACAGCGAGAATGGAGTCTGAAATGGTGAAGAATGTAGACGTTCTGGTGGTAGGCGGCGGCAACGCCGGATTCACGGCGGCACTGGCCGCGGCGGAGAACGGCCGCTCGGTGCTGCTGCTGGAGAAGGCGGAGAAGGCCCGCGCCGGCGGCAACAGCTATTACACCGCGGGCGCCACCCGCATCCCGCACGGCGGGCCGGAAGACCTGGCCGACGTCGTCGAGCCCGACGAACGGCACGCCGTCACCGAGGTGCCGCCGTACACGCAGGAGGACTACCTCGCGGACCTGGAGAAAGTCTCGGGTGGCCGGAACGATCCGGAGCTGTCCCGGGTGCTGGTGGAGGAGAGCCACGGGACCCTGCGCTGGCTGCAGCGGCAGGGGCTGAAGTACCGGCTGATGTACGAACGCCAGGCCTACAGCCGGCCGGACGGATCGTTCCTGTTTTGGGGCGGCCTGCACATCGGCAACGTCGGCGGCGGCAAGGGCCTGATGGAGGACCACGTGGCGGCGGCCGAACGCGCCGGCGTCGGCGTCCGCTACGGCCACGCCGCGACCGGGCTGATCGTCGAGGATGCGCGCGTGGTGGGCGCGAGGTTCCGCGACGGCGACGGCGTAGAGGGAGAGGTGCGGGCGGAGTCCGTGATCCTGGCCTCCGGCGGCTTCGAAGCGAATCCGGAGATGCGGCAGCGCTACCTGGGCGAGGGCTGGCAGAACGCGAAGGTCCGCGGCACCCCGGGGAACACCGGCGAGATGATCCGCGCCGCCCTGGACGCCGGAGCTGCGCAGGGCGGGGACTGGTCCACCTGCCACAGCGTCGCCTGGGATGCCGGCTTTGCCGAGAATGAGAGCAATTTTGAGCTGACTAACCAGCTGACCCGCGGCGGCTACCCGCTGGGCATCGTGGTCAACCGCCGCGGCGAGCGCTTCGTGGACGAGGGCGCGGACTTCCGCAACTACACCTATGCCCGCTACGGCAGGGACATCCTGCAGCAGCCCGGAGCCGTTGCGTACCAGCTGTTCGACTCCACCACCCGGCCCATGTTGCGCGCCGAGGAGTACGAGATGCCCGGCGTCTCGGTGATCGTCGCCGATGACCTGGCCACCTTGGCCGAGCGGGCGGGCATCGATTCGGCCGGGCTGGAACGCACGGTGTCCGAGTTCAACGCCGGCATCGACACCGGCCGGCCCTTTGACCCGAACGTCAAGGACGGGCGCGCGGCCGCCGTGGTGCCGCCCAAGAGCAACTGGGCGCTGGCGCTGGAGAACGCCCCCTTCTACGCCTTCCCCGTCACCTGCGGGGTGACGTTCACGTTCGGCGGCCTGAAGACGGACACCTACGGCCGGGTTTTGGATCACGACGGCGCGCCCATCCCGGGCCTGCTGGCCTGCGGCGAGGCCCTGGGCGGGCTGTTCAGCGGCAATTACCCGGGCGGCAGCGGGCTGGCGGCCGGGGCGGTGTTCGGCCGGCGGGCCGGGTCCGTCGCCTAGACCCTTTCAGGAACCGGGCGCCGCTACCCGGCGACGACGGCGTGGAGGGCGGCGGCGGTGCCCGCGGGGTTGGTCAGCATGGCGCAGTGGTCTCCGCTCATGGTGACCAGCCGGGTGGAGGCCGGGAGGTTGGAGAGGGACATTCGCATCCGCCGTTCGGTGTTCTGCCGGTCGTCCTCGGGCCAGATGTAGGTCACGGGGACGCCCTCGAGGGCGCCGGCGGGCAGGGTCCACGGTTCGAAGAGCGGCCCGGCTGGCTGCGGGGTGAGGCGGGTGCGGATGGCCCGGACCGCGGGGTCGTCCGGGTCCAGCGAGGAGAGCCAGCGGGAGGCCACCACGTCATCGGGGACCACGTAACTGCCGTCCCCGCGCTCGGCGGCTTCCCGTTCGTAGGTCTCACGGATGCCGGGGTCCAGTGTGTCCGCCCAGGAGTGGCCGGGTTTCCGGGCCTGGGCGCTGAAGTAGACCAGGCGCCGGACTTTGTCCGGGCGCTGCAGGGCCGCGGCGGCGATGGGGTACCCGGCCATGCTGTGCCCGGCGAGGACCACGGGTTCGGGGGCAGCGTCCAGGTGCTTCACCACGGCGGCGACGTAGTCGGCGACAGTCACCGTGTCCCGCGGGGTGCCGTCGTCGCCGTGGCCCGGAAGGTCGAAGGCGGCTGCCTCGGTGCCGAGGGCAGCGAGTTTGGCGATGGTGTCGTCCCAGCACCAGGCGCCCAGCATGCTTCCGTGGACCAGCAGGATATCGGCGGGCATGGACGCTCCTTCGGTGCCTTGGTGCGGCGGTCAGAACTCCGGCGCCGCAATTGAATGCAAATGTATACTGCGAGCTGGGTGATGGGAACCCGGATGGTTGCCGTGGACGTCAGGTCCGGGCCCCGGTGAGGAGCGTGCACGGTGTTGGAGAAGTCGGTTTACAGCCGCCTGCGGGAGGACATCCTGAGTTCGGCGATCACGCCGGAGGAGACCCTCACCGAGGTCAAGCTGACGGAGCGGTACGGCGCATCCCGCACCCCGGTCCGCGAGGCGCTGCAGCGGCTGGAGCAGGACGGCCTGCTGGAGCGCCGCGGCAAGGTCCTGGCGGTCAGAACGCACACGGCCGAGGAGATCGTGGACATCTACGAGTCGCGGATTGTGCTGGAGGAGGCGGCTGCGGCCAAGGCGGCGCGCAAGCGGACGGACCTGGACGTCCGGCTGCTGCGGGCCAAGTACCAGAGCATGCGGGCGCTGGATCCGGACGACGGGCCGGCCTTGGCCGAGGCAAACCGTGAGTTCCATGGCCTTATCTGGACCGCCGCCCACAGCCCTTCACTGATGCGGCTGCTGACCGGCCTGGACCAGCAGGTGCGCCGCTACACGCTGACCACCCTCACCCACCCGGGCCGTTGGGACGCGGTGCTGGCCGACTACGATGCTCTGGTGACGGCGATCGAGACCGGCGACGCGACTGTGGCGGGCGACATCGCCGCCCGCCACATGACCGAGGCGCTGGAAATCCGCCTGCAGATGTACGCCGAGGACCCGCAGCGGTTGTAGGACTGGCCACCTACAATATGACCGCGCCTGTCACGGAGACCGCGGGGAAGCAGCCGCCACGGCCCTAGGCCGAAGTCGTTGTGTTCGCAAGGCATCACGCCGGTCACGTACTAACTGTCAGAAAAGATTTCACGCAGGCGGCCGCCCATGGCCATGGCGGCGCCCTGGATGTCGGGGTATATCGAGGCAAAATTGTACGAAAAGTGGTCACTTAGAGATTTTCGAATCTCCTGTTTAGCTCGAGCCGAAATACGAAAGGTGAAGCTGGGCGGGAGCGCTGTCGCGATACGCCTTCCGACTGGCTGATTGGGCCGCGAGAACCGGGTAGTAATAGAAGCACTAGCGAGCCTGTCCCCGTATGTCCAAGGCGTTTCAGTGCCTCTCTTATGAAATTGCCGATCGAGATCTGGGGAAGCAAGGGGTACGCCGTCCAGTATGAAACCGGCGTTCTGCGCGGCAATCCGACTCTCGTAGTGGGGCGGAATCCAAAACCGCCGAACCCTGCCGGTTCCCCACTCGTACTCTGCCCGAAGCTTATCGTTGTGAAGCGTATGCCAGAAAGGCATTGGGGAAGCTGCGTCGGCCGAGTCAACACGACTACTCGTGTCTTGCGTAGCTTTCTGTAGCTCACTACCGGGGAGCGTGCCCGTTGCCAGGGCAAATATGCGGCAGTCGCGTTCCTCGGTCTCTTCCTCTTTAGCCGTCGCAAACCAAGCAGCGATGAGGGGGTTACGTGAAACGTCGAGCAACCGAGTCGGAGCACCGAAGTGCTGTAAGCGCGCAAATGTCGAAAGAGCCCCGAGATCCTCAAACCGCCAATATTCTCGCACAAAGGCGAGAATGTCTGCTTCAGCCCTAACCATGTCGTCCTCAGTGGGGAACGGTTCAGCTGTTCGACGGCTATGGCCCGGCGATTGGACACCCTTTGCATTCCAGATCGCTCTAAAAAGTGAGCTCTGAAGTGGCCAGTCTGCATCGGCCTGACCCCGCCAAAGGAAAGTGAACCCCGGATGCATTCTACAGAGCCGGTTTACTGCCGTGAGAAACTCATCGAAACTGTCCACCTCCATCTCCCATTGCTCAAAGTACGAGGCGTGAGATGTCATCTCTCTTGAGTAGACGAAGGACGGTTTTTGCGCAGCTTCTTTAAGCGGCCTGTAGCCCAAGGCGCGAGCGGCCGATAAGTTCCCTGAATACGACCTGAGTGTTTCCAAGATCGGGCTAATTTCTGCCATCCTATCGAGGGCGCCGAATCCCTCCGTTTGCTCGGCGATGGCCTTCAATGTCCTTTGCACACCGGCGAAGTTAGCCGCACGGCTCAAAGGAGCAGCCTGATCGGCCAAAGACTTCATCGCCGCCTGCACGCCAGCTAAGTCGGCCGCACTACTCAAAGGAGCAGCCTGATCAGCCAAAGACTTCATCGCCGCCTGCACGCCAGCTAAGTCGGCCGCACTACTCAAAGGAGCAGCCTGATCAGCCAAAGACTTCATCGCCGCCTGCACGCCAGCGAAGTCGGCCGCACTACTCAAAGGAGCAGCCTGATCAGCCAAAGACTTCATCGCCGCCTGCACGCCAGCGAAGTCGGCCGCACTTGTGAACGGCCTTATCTGATCGACCGAAGGGTTTGGGCGCCCCTCGTCTGTTTCGGCGGCTTCCCCATCACCAGTTTCATCTGCTTTGCTCACCGAACTAACCTATCCTTCAATAGGGGACGATTCACGGTGGACGAAGAAGCGGTTGACTGGATATAACACTGTCCCGGTCGTTGAACGGGCAATGAAGCATAAGCAGGATTCGAAGCCGCGACCCCTAACAACGTCACGTCGGCACTCGGGCCACTTTGCTATTAGGGCACGAGGTGCCTCCACGCAAGCGGCCGCCACCCGCCCCTTTGGCCTTCGGCCGTGCCGCCAAACCGACCCCTTCCTCGTTGCCAGCGCCCTCCTAGTCACCGATGAACGGGCCATTCCGGTCCATCCAGTAGGGACGCGTCGTCGATGGGCACCTAGGGCACGCGCTCAGGAAAAGGCAACGGCAGATAGCGCAGTATATGTCCGCCCGGTCGGGCCGGTAGCTTGGTGGTCCAGGCGGCCAGATGTCAGTCGCTTTCCGGCTTCCGCCGTCACGGCTGCCCATCACTAAGCGGGGACCGGCGCGTCTTGCGTAAGTACTTGGAGCGCCGATATTGGACTTACTCGTTACCGTATTCCGATTCTTGAGCCAGTTGTTCGACGAAATCGTCGTCTTCGACCTCAAAGATTGTTTCGATCCCGGCCTCCTGGAGCAATTCGTATCCGTTGAGCACTAATTGACAGTCCTCGCAAACGAAATACTCCGCCACCGCATCAGCGAGTCCTTGGTAGCCATACTCTTCTTCAGAGTAGCTCCAGGTCTCAACCCGGATATTCTCTACATCATCCGCCTCGATCAGCCCTAATTGACCGCAGGCCGGGCATTCACAATTAGTCGAGTACTTCAAATGGGCCCGAAGATCACTCTCGGATTTCCATTGTTTCAACCTTGCCGCGGAAATCCTCCCCGAAAGTTTTTCCTCATACCGCGTCTGGGACCGACTAATCAACGATTCGACGCGCTGCACCAGATATTTCTTATTGTTCTGTAGATGCACCTGCACGACTTCAGCTCTACGGTCACCAACGAATTCTCCGATGTCCTTGTCCTGGGCATCGATGAGAGGCGATGCCAAGCTCCAAAAGTCCGCCCACCACACATGCTCAGGTATGGCAGCAAAGGCTATTGCACTGCCATGAAGATATTCATTGCGTGCAGTGGCAAAGACCTCGGCCTTCTTCTCATCAAAAGGCCTAAACGCGCGCTTGCAGCGACGGTAGAGAGTGGTCGCACGGACAGATTTAAATCCACTGTCGGCGTTGACGAGGCCAGATGCGCCCAGAAGACTTGCGTCGTCGTTCGGATCTGCTATGAGAATAGGAGAATGAGTCGCCAGCGCTGCTTTTGCAATTAGCTCGAGGGCTAGGGTCGCCCACATGGCTCGTTCATCGAAGGAACGAGGGTCGCCGTCCATTGCACGATTTATGAAAAGCTTAGCTTTCAACCACAGACCTTCGGGATCATAAGCCGCCCTCAACTGCTCCCCCTATTAGCGTAAAAAGCCATTCTGATCAGCTTCCGTTCCTCATCACCGTCGGTCACGGCAGCCCTGCCATGAAGTACTTTTCGGTTTGCGATAATCAGCATGGTGTTCTTGCGATCCCACGACACTTCAGTCGCATCGCGATCTGATCCTGCGTCCAGACCATTCGCGATGCTCCGCGCGCGCTCATCCGCGGGTCGCATAATTACGGGATCGTACCGCCACCCGTCTAAATCGAGGGCTGGGGCTAGAAAGGCCGACCGGCCATGCCCGACCATGAATAGGCCATTGAGAGCTGCATCCCTGCTGAACCTACTTCGCCCGGGCTTCCAAAGTCGAGTTGGTGTCGCATTCGGAGCTGCTGAGAACAGCAATACGATGTCCGGCGGCCGAAGCATGTGCGAACCGTCGACGTGAAGGGGCTGGGCGTTCAGCCCGTGTACCGCGCTCATGGATTCTTCTCGGGCTTCCGCCTGAGTGACGGGACGCAAAGTAGAAACTGGGCCTTCTCCCGCTCTTGTGCCTACAGCCTCCCAACCGGCTTGCCTGGCGAGGTGTGAAAGTGTTGTGAAAGGGTCACTGGAGGTCCACTGGCCTACAGACCAGCCATCCTTTTCTGCGTCCTTCCAAAAATCCATGAGTTGCATGGAGCTAAGCCAATCACGACGTTGGCCGAAAGCAACTCGGTTGCCAATTAAGAGGTCAGGGTGACTTTGAATGACTGCAGTGCGCGGCGTGAAAATTAGCCTCCTGTCGAGGGTTGCTCACGCCGTCGGTCTTCATATCTTGATCTATGCCGTAATCGCGTTTGCGCTCAAGACGCAGGTTCGGCCCAGGCATGTAGCCCGCCATAACCCTGCGCCAGTCCACCGCACCAAAAGGCGTACTTCACAGTTGATGCTCCGCGCCGCTTGCCCGTCACGAACGAGGCATTTAGTGCAAACAGCGTCTGCCCTAACGTTCTGCTCGACGTTCTACCCGTCTGGCAATGGGAACACTTTCCGTCGCCGCCGAAGTCTGTGAGTCCGCCCCAGGCGTCCGATAGCGGATATTACGCAAAGTTGAGCCGCCCAAAGGCGAACTTTTCATTTCGGCTCGACCGGATAGACGCCTGTTGCCCCCTAAACCTCCGCCACCGGAGCCGCGAACTGGGCCTCGTACAGCCGGGCGTACGCCCCGCCCGCTTCCAGCAGTGAAGCGTGCCTGCCCTGCTCCACAATCTGGCCAGCTTCCATCACCAGGATGAGGTCGGCGTCGCGGATGGTGGAGAGCCGGTGGGCAATGACGAACGACGTCCGGTCGGACCGCAGCGCGCTCATCGCCTTCTGCACCAGCACCTCGGTCCGCGTATCCACGGAGGATGTCGCCTCGTCCAGGATCAGCACCGACGGCCGGGCCAGGAACGCCCGGGCGATGGTCAGCAGCTGCTTCTCCCCCGCCGAGACGTTGGCGCCCTCGTCGTCGAGCACGGTATCGTAACCCTGCGGCAGGGACTTCACGAACCGGTCCACGTACGTCGCCTTAGCCGCCTCCAGGATCTCCGCCTCCGAAGCATCCGGCCGGCCGTAGGCGATGTTGTCCCGGATGGTCCCGCCGAACAGCCAGGTGTCCTGCAGCACCATGCCCATCCGCGAGCGCAGCTCGTGCCGGGACATTGCGGCGACGTCCACGCCGTCGAGGGTGATCCGCCCGGCGTCTAGCTCGTAGAAGCGCATCATCAGGTTCACCAGCGTGGTCTTGCCGGCCCCGGTCGGACCCACAATCGCCACGGTCTGCCCCGGCTCCGCCACCAGGCTCAGGTGGGAGATCAGCGGCTTGTCCGGCGAGTAGGCAAAGGACACGTCCTCGAACACCAGCCGCCCCCGCCCGCCGTCGGGCGCTTCCGCCGGAGACGGATCCGCCGACTGCTCTTCCGTGTCCAGCAACTCGAACACCCGCTCCGCCGAAGCCACCCCGGACTGCAGCAGGTTCGCCATCGACCCCAGCTGGGCCAGCGGCTGGGTGAACTGCCGCGAGTACTGGATGAACGCCTGCACGTCGCCCAGCTGCATCGCCCCGGACGCCACCTGCAGGCCGCCCACCACGGCAATCCCCACATAAACCAGGTTCCCGATGAACGTCATGGCCGGCATGATCAGCCCGGAAATGAACTGCGCGCCGAAGCTCGCCTGGTATAGCTCCGCGTTCTTCTGCCGGAACCGCTCCTCCACCTCGCGCTGCCGGCCGAACACCTTCACCAGTGCGTGCCCGGTGTAGGTCTCCTCGATCTGGCCGTTCAGCTCGCCGGTGTTCTTCCACTGCGCCACGAACAGCTTCTGCGAGCGCTTGGCGATCACCGCCGTCGTCACCAGGGTCAACGGAATGGTCACCAGGGCGATGATCGCCAGCGTCGGCGAGAGGATCACCATCATCACCAGCACCCCCGCCACGGTGAGCACCGAGGTCACCGCCTGGCTGATGGACTGCTGCAGGCTCTGGGAGATGTTGTCGACGTCGTTGGTCACCCGGCTGAGCAGCTCGCCGCGCTGCACGGTGTCGAAGTAGCGCAGCGGCAGCCGGTTGATCTTCGCCTCGATCCGCTCGCGCAACCGGTACACGGTCCGCTGCACCACGCCGTTGAGGATATATGCCTGCATCCACATAAATGCCGACGCGAGCACATACAGCACCAGCGCCCACAGCAGCACCGAGGACAGCGCGGCGAAGTCGATCCCGGTGCCGGGCGTCAGCGCCATGGCGCTGAGCATGTCCGCCTTTTGGTTCTCCCCCGCGGCCCGCAGCTGCGCGATCAGCTGCGCCTTGCTCACCCCGGCGGGCAGCTGCTTGGAGACGACGCCGGCGAAGATCAGGTTGGTGCCCTCGCCCAGCAGCCGCGGCCCGATCACGGACAGCGTCACGCTCACGACGGCGAGGGCCAGTACCAGCGTCAGCCAGATCCGCTCGGGGCGGAGTTCGCCCAGCAGCCGTTTCGCGGACGGGCCGAAGTTCATGGCTTTCTCCGCGGGGATGTTCATCCCGGCGAACGGGCCGCCGCGGCCGGGGCCGCCGGCCGGACGCGGAATCCGCAGCGGGGCCTCCTTGGCGGCGCCGGAAGCGCCAGCGGCACCGCCACCAGCGGCAGCAGGCGTCCGGGACTCGCTGCTGCTCAAACGCCCGCTCATGCCGCCTCCTCCGCGGCGAGCTGGGAGTTCACAATCTCTTGGTACGTCGGCGAAGTCTCCAGCAGCTCCTCGTGTGTGCCGTGCGCGACGATTCGGCCGTCGTCGAGCACCAGGATCTGGTCCGCGTCCGCGATGCTGGAGACCCGCTGGGCGATGATCACCAGCGTCGCGCCGGCGGTGTGCTGCCTGAGCGACTGCCGCAGCCGGGCATCCGTGGCGGTGTCCAGCGAGGAGAACGAGTCGTCAAAGATGTAGAGCTCGGGCCGCTTCACCAGCGCCCGGGCAATCGCGATCCGCTGCCGCTGCCCGCCGGAGACGTTGGTGCCGCCCTGCGAGATGGGCGCATCCAGGCCGCCCTCCATCTCCCGGACAAAATCCTCCGCCTGCGCGATGGACAGCGCCCGCCAGAGCTCGTCCTCGGTGGCGTCGGGCTTGCCGTACAGCAGGTTGCTGCGGACCGTGCCGGAGAACAGGTAGGGCTTCTGCGGGACCAGGCCGATGTGCCCCCAGAGCAGGTCCGGGTGCAGCTCGCGCACGTCCACGCCGTCGATCCGCACCGAGCCGCAGGTGGCGTCGAAGAGCCGCGGCATCAGGTTCACCAGGGTGGTCTTGCCGGAGCCGGTCGACCCGATGATCGCCGTCGTCTGCCCCGCCCGGGCGGTGAATCCCACGTCCGAGAGGACCGGCGCCTCGGCGCCCGGGTAGGCGAATCCGACGTCGCGCATCTCCAGCTCGCCGCGGGCTGCACCGGCGAGGCTGACCGGGCGCTCCGGCGGCCGGACGCTGGACTCGGTGCCCAGCACCGCACCGATCCGGTCCGCGGACACGGCCGCGCGCGGGATCATGATCGCCATAAACGTGGCCATCATGACGGACATCAGGATCTGCATCAGGTAGCTCAGGAACGCGATCATGGTCCCCACCTGCATGGAGCCGTCCTCGATCCGGAACGCGCCGAACCAGATCACGGCCACGGAGGAGACGTTGAGCACCAGCATCACGGTGGGGAACGCGAGCGCCATCAGCCGCCCGGCACGCAGCGCGGTGTCCGTGACGTCCTCGTTGGCGCGGCCGAAGCGGGCGGTCTCGACGTCCTCGCGGACGAACGCACGGACCACGCGGATGCCGGTGAGCTGTTCGCGCAGCACCCGGTTGACCGTGTCGATCCGGGTCTGCATCAGCCGGAACAGCGGCACCATCCGGGTGACAATCAGGCCCACAGCAATAAGCAGTACCGGCACGCTGACCGCGATCAGCCAGGACAGCTGGACGTCCTGCCGGACCGCCATGATGACGCCGCCGATGCTCAGCATGGGCGCGGTGACCATCAGCGTGGCGGACATCAGCACCAGCTGCTGGACCTGCTGGACGTCGTTCGTGGAGCGGGTAATCAGACTCGGCGCGCCGAACCGGGTCACTTCCTGCTCGGAGAACTCCGCCACCCGGGTGAAGATCGCCCCGCGCACGTCCCGGCCCAGCGCCATCGCGGCCTTCGCGCCGAAGTAGACGGCGGCGATGGTGCAGGCGATCTGCAGCAGGGTGATCATGAGCATCTCGCCGCCGGTGCGCAGGATGTAGTCCGTGTCCCCGCGCGCCACGCCCTGGTCGATGATGTCCGCGTTCAGGGTGGGCAGGTACAGCGAGGCGATGGACGCCGCCAGCTGGAAGACGACGACGGCGAGCAGCAGCCGCCGCTGCGGCCTCAGGTATTCGACGAGCAGTTTCCAGAGCATCCGGTCTCCACTTTCACGCTGCTTCACGCACGATGACTCGAACGCCAGTTTACGTCCGGCGGCTGGGAGCGGTTGGGGTCCCGGGGGGCAGGGAGGATCCACCGACGTCGGCCCGGCCAAGCTGCTGAGAATACACGCCCCCACATGACTTCGTTGCCGGGCACCAAACAGATGGGTTGTGTACCAAAATTACTAAGCTTGCTTGCTTTTTGGGGTTTCTGCGGTGTTTAGTGAAACCGGACAAAAAATCCACGGACCGCATCATTTACCCGCATCCCCAAAGTTCTGGAGGAATAAAGAATGGAAGATACACTCAAGGCCGGCCTGGCCACCGTTGTGGAATTCGTTCCTAAGCTGGCGCTGTTCCTGGTCATCCTGATCATCGGGCTGCTGATCGCCAAAGCTATCGCAAAGGCGCTGTCCAAGCTGCTGCACAAGGTCGGTTTCGACCGGGCTGTGGAGCGCGGCGGCGTCAAGAAGGCCCTGGCCAACTCCGCGCTGGACGCCAGCGACATCATTTCCAAGATCATCTATTACGCCCTCGTACTCTTCGTGCTGCAATTCGCCTTCGGCGTCTTCGGTCCGAACCCGGTGAGCACCCTGCTGGCCGCGATCATCGCATTCCTGCCCAAGGTCGTCGTTGCGATCATTATCGTGATCATCAGCGCAGCCATCGCGGCCGCCGTCAAGACCCTGATTCAGGGCTCCCTCGGCGGGCTCTCATACGGCAAGACCCTTGCCAATATCGCCAGCATCTTCATCCTGGGCATCGGCATCATCGCGGCCCTGAACCAGGTGGACATCGCCACCACCGTCACGACCCCGATCCTGATCGCCGTCCTGGCTGCCATCGTCGGCGTCGTTGTCGTCGGCGTTGGCGGCGGCCTGATCAAGCCCATGTCCGCCCGCTGGGAGCACTACCTGAACAAGGCCGAGGAAGAAGCGCCGCGGATCAAGGCCGAGGCCCAGAACGCACGCCCGGCCTCCGAGCAGCTCAAAGACGCCGCGCGGGAGCACCTTCCCGCTGACCGGCCTGCGGGCAACGGCGCGCACCGCTCCTGACCCCGGGCGCCCGGACCGGCCCTCGGTGCCGGACCGGGCGCATTCGGTGCCAGGTGTCCGCCCCCATTCGGTGGAAGCCACAGAAAAGCACAAAGCCCTCGGAACCCCACCGAGGGCTTTGTCGTTCCCGCTCCCCGGGCACGCCTGCCGAAGCGTGCTGAGCGCGTGCCTGCGTCCTGCCTGACCGGTCCGAACTAGGGGTTGGGAGCGGCGTCGTGCGTTGCCGGCTGACGGCCCTCGGCGGCGGAGCGGGCGGCGTCCTCTTCATGACCGCTCGTTTTCTTGCCAAACGGCAGCACTTTGAGCAGCGGGAGCAGGATCGCCATGACCACCAGGCCCCAGGCGAGGCCGAGGACGGCCGAGCACAGGGTGTTCACGAGCCAGGCCAGGAAACCGCCCACCACCGGGATCGCAACGAACGGTTTCTCGAGGACGTGGACCAGGTCATACGGCAGGTGCCAGCCGAGGTCGTGGGCCCCCTGCAGCATGATGTGCCCGCCCACCCACAGCATGGCGACCGTCCCGACCACGGTGATCGTGGCCAGCACGGCGGGCATCCCCCTGACGAGCAGCTCGCCGAAGCGCTGGGCGCCCGCGGATTCCTTGGCCGCCAGGTGCAGGCCGATGTCGTCCATCTTGACGATGAGTGCGACGGCGCCGTACACGGCCACCGTGATCACGAGCGCCACCGCCACCAGGATGGCCGCCCGGACCCACAGGGAATCGGCTGCCACCTCGTTCATGGCGATGACCATGATCTCGCAGGAGAGGATGAAGTCGGTGGTGATGGCGCCCTTGGTGACCTTGGCCTCCGCTTCCGGGCCCCGGTCCACGGCGGGTGTGTCTTCTTCGGCGGCGTGGTGCCCGAAGAATTTGTGCCAGACCTTCTCGGCACCCTCGTAGCAGAGGTAGGTGCCGCCCAGCATGAGGATGAACGGGATGACGCCCGGAATGAAGGCGCTGATGAGCAGCAGCGCCGGCAGGATGATCAGCAGTTTGTTCCGGAGCGAGCCCCAGAAGATCCGCTTGATCATGGGCAGCTCGCGGGACGGGTCCGCGCCGGAAACGTACTGCGGGGTGACGGCGGCGTCGTCAATGACGACGCCGGCGGCCTTGGCCCCCGCCTTCGCCGCTCCGGCCGCGACGTCGTCCACCGAGGCGGCGGCGATCTTGGCCAGGGCTGCGATGTCGTCCAGCAGGGCGAC
This sequence comes from Arthrobacter sp. SlRoot2-15, assembly GCF_059739345.1. Classification (NCBI taxonomy): domain Bacteria; kingdom Bacillati; phylum Actinomycetota; class Actinomycetes; order Micrococcales; family Micrococcaceae; genus Arthrobacter; species Arthrobacter sp. SlRoot2-15. Next base: position 2,224,449 of record NZ_AP046058.1, on the reverse strand, counting down.
CAAGCCGCCGCTCACAGCCCGCGTCTGTCCTGTTTAGGGGCGGACGGCTGGGCGGGGTTGCCTCGGTCAAGGCGGCTGATTGGCATGCTCGAATTATATGGTGGTGGGCTGGCCGCCGGGCCGCGGAGTCAGGCGGCAGGTGTGCCCGTCCGCCGGCCCAGGGGTGTACCTTAGCCGGATGCTGAGCATTGGTTCGATCGTCATCCGGGTGGACAACCTCGAACGCCAGATGGCTTTCTGGCAGGCCGCGCTGGGCTACGAGCCGCGGCACGCGCCCGGCGACGACTTTGTCATCCTGCAACCGCTAGGAGGCGGCGGCACCTGCATCTCGCTGGACCGCGTCCCCGCAGCCCTCCAGATCCCGCCGCGGCTCCACCTGGACCTGTATACCCACGAACAGGAGGCCGAAGTACGGCGGCTCCTGGCGCTCGGCGCCACCCGGGTGGAGTGGAGCAAACGGCCGGCGGACGCGGACTACGTGATCCTGGCCGACCCGGAGGGCAACAGGTTCTGTGTGGTGGACACGGCCGGGAAACCACGAGCGGAGGGCATCCCATGCTGAGGCAAGTCGCCGAGGGCGTTCTAGTCCACGAGAGCGGGTTCATCCAGAGCAATTCCGTGATTGTGCAGGGCAGGGACGGGGTGCTGCTCATCGACCCCGGCATAACGCGCAGCGAACTGGCCACCCTCGCCCACGACCTTCGCGAGCTGGGCCAGCCCGTCGTCGCGGGCTTCGCCACTCATCCCCATTGGGACCACGTCCTGTGGCACGAGGCCTTTGGTGACGCGCCCCGTTACGGCACAGCCCGCTGCGCAGCCTCGATGCAGGAGCTGCTGTCCACCGCGGACTGGCGGGACCGCGTGGCCGGGGTGCTTCCGCCGGACCTGGCCGAGGACATCCCCCTGGAGCTGCTCGGCCTGATTACCGGGCTGCCCTCGGACTCGGCAGAGCTTCCCTGGGACGGCCCCACTGTCCGGATCATCGAGCACCGGGCCCACACCGCGGGCCATGCCGCGCTGCTGATCGAGGAGCGTGGCGTCCTCGTCGCGGGCGACATGCTCTCCGACACCCTGATGCCATTCCTCGATCTGGGGGCCGCGGATCCGCTCGAGGACTACCTCGCGGCGCTGCGGCTCTTCGAGACCGTGGCCGACCGTGTCGATGCCGTGATCCCCGGTCACGGCTCGGTCGGCGGAGCGGACCAGTTGCGGGCACGGATCAACCAGGACCGCGCGTACGTGCAGGCCCTGCACGACGGCGGTGTTCCCGACGACGCGCGGGTCGGCCCCTCGGCCCCGCTGGAGTGGCTGCCCGACGTGCATCGATGGCAGCTGCAGCGGCTCGCCGAAAAGGCGCAGTCCGGGGCGCCCGAATAGCACCCCCGGGCTGACTCAGCCGCCCAGCACCACGTTCACCGGCGGTTCGCCCGCCAGCATGAGCTCGATCTGCCGCTGGACCAGCTTCCCCATCCGCGGCCGCATGGCCGCGCTCGCCCCGCCCACGTGCGGGCTGACGATGACGCCGGGGATCCCCCACAACGGGTGGTCCTGCGGCAGCGGCTCGGGATCGGTGACGTCCAGGGCGGCGCGGATCCGGCCGGAGGAGGTGTGCTTGACCAGCGCCTCGGTGTCCGCGACCGGTCCCCGGGCCACGTTGACGACGAGCGCGCCGTCGGGCATTGCGGAGAGGAAGGCGTCGTCGATCAGGTGGCGGGTGGAGTCGCTGAGCGGAACCCCCACAATGACGACGTCGTGCTCCGGCAGCAGGGCCGGAAGTTCGTCGATGCCGTGGACGTGGCCGCGGTCATCGGGCCGCGCCCGGCTGGCCACACGGGTCACCGTGGTTTCGAACGGCAGCAGCCGGTCCTCGATCGCTTTGCCGACGCCGCCGTAGCCGACGATCAACACACGCTGGTCCGCGAGACTGGCGGTGGGCCGGCTCTCCCAGCGGCCCTCCTGCTGGTTCTGCAGCACCCGCGGGAGCTCGCGCTGGCTGGCCAGGATCAGGGCCAGCGCCAGCTCGGCCGTGGACGTTTCGTGGACGCTGGCCGCGTTGGCGAACACCCTTCCGGACGGCAGGAACTCCTCGACGCCGTCGTAGCCGATCGATTGGCTCTGCACCAGAGCGGTCTCCACGCCTTCGAGCCCGCGCAGCACCTTGGTGCCGCCCATGTACGGCGGGACCACGATGTCCAGGCGCGGTTGCGGCGGTTCCCCGGACAGGTCCCACTCGAGGACGGTGACGTCCGGGTGCGGCTGGAGGTATTCACGCAGGGTCGCGTCGGGCAGGCTGACGGTAATCTTCTTCGGCATAGCTGCCAGCCTAGCGGGCGGTCGCCGACGGCGTCGCGATAAGTCGCCGTGCGGAAAATGCGTACCGCGAGGGGGTGGCGCAGGCCCGGCTGCAGGGGCAGGATGGGAGGAAACCGGATCCCAAGCCAATCGTGGACGCCGGAGCTTTGCGCACGGACACCGACCGTGTCCGGGTTTTCGCCCGTATTCCGGGCCGATCGGGGCTGCTGGGGCTCCTGACGTTCCTCCCAGCTCAAATGCAGGAGACGCCACAGTTTTCGAGCCGGCTCGAACTCCTTGGGGTCGCAGTGATCCGCATACTCATAGCCGAAGACGAAGAACGCATCTCCCGGTTTATCGAGAAGGGCCTGCGGGCTGCCGGCTTCGTCCCCACCGTGGTGACCGACGGCGTGACGGCCGTCGACTATGCGTCCAGCGGCCAGTTTGATCTCCTGCTACTGGACGTCGGGCTTCCCCGCCTCGACGGCTTCACCGTCCTGAGCGTGCTCCGAAAAAACGGGATGGATCTCCCCGTCATCATCCTCACCGCGCGGGCCTCTGCCGCGGACACCGTCGCAGGGCTGGACGGCGGCGCGGATGACTACATCACCAAGCCGTTCCGCTTCGAGGAACTCGTCGCCCGGATCCGGCGCCGGGTCCGCCCGGGCGAGAACAACGACCCTCCCGCGGACCACATCATCCGGCACGGCGTCCTGGAGCTGAACCTCCACACCCGCTCGGTCAGCGTCGGGGACAGGACGGTGGAACTCTCGGCCCGCGAATTCGCGCTGGTGGAAATGTTCCTGCTCCACCCGGGACAGGTCCTCAGCCGGCAACAGCTTCTCAGCCACATCTGGGGCTACGACTTTGACGGGACGTCCAACGTGGTGGACGTCTATGTCCGCCAGTTACGGCAAAAAATCGGCGCGGACCACATCGTCACCACACGCGGGGCCGGCTACCGGCTCACCGGGGAAGGGGAACCGTGACCTCCATGTTGGACCGGCTGCTTCCAAGCGGCCGACGGGCGCCCGGGACGCCGGCCGCTACCAAACCGGCCGGCGCCAAACCATCCGTCACGCGTTCCGGCGGAGCTCCCGCCACGGACCCGTCCGGGTGGAGCGCGAAGTTCCACTCGGTGCGTTTCCGGGTGATCGCCGCCATGCTGGGCATGATGCTCACCGGGCTGGTAACCGCGGGCCTCATCGCCTTCATCGTCCAGTTCCAGGACTCCGACGCCCGGGTGGACCAGGCCATCCTGGACAAGGGCAATTCAGTGGTCAAACTGGTCGGGACCAACAGCGCCGCCAGCGGCGATTCGTACGGCAGCAGGCTCCATGAGGCCGCCGAGGACATCGAACCCCGCAGCAACGAAGTGATGGCCGGAATCGTCGACGGGCGCATTGCCTGGATCAAAGAGGGGAACCCGAAGGAGCCGCTGCTTGACGCCACCCTGCAGTCCTCCGTCACCAAGCTTCCCAACCGCTGGGCCGCCTCCTTCGGCGCGTTCGACGCCGGCCGCCGCCCGCTCCGGACGGTGGCCCTGCCGGTGCCGGGCACGGCAGGCGAAAACACCGGGACGTATCTGCTGCTCGGCCGGGACGCCGCCGACCAAAGGGACCACAATCTCGCCTCAGTCCAGACCTACTCCCTGGTGGCCGCCGGCACGCTGCTCGCCGCCGCCCTGATCGGTGCCCTGGTGGCGGGGCGCCTGCTGGATCCGCTCCGGCGCCTGCGCGAAGCCACCCGCGTGGTCAGCCATGAGGACCTCACGCGGAGGGTGGAAGTCCGTGACGGGGAGGACGATGTAACGCTTCTCGCGAAGACGTTCAACACCATGCTGGAACGACTCGACGAAGGCGCGCGGCAGCAGCAACAGTTCCTCGACGACGCCGGCCACGAACTGAGGACCCCCCTCACGATTCTCCGCGGGCACCTGGAACTGGTGTCCGTCGACGACCCTGCCGATGTAACCGCAACCAGGGAGGTGCTGCTGGAAGAGGTGGACCGGATGCAGCGCCTGGTGGACGACCTGCTCCTGCTCGCCAATGCCGGCCACCCTGACTTCATCAGGAAGGCGCCAATCCGTATCGCCGACTTCCTCCACCAGGTGATGGAGAAGATCCGTGTCCTCGCGGACCGCCGCTGGCTGATCGATGAATGCGCCGACTGCACCGTGGAGGCCGACCCGCAGCGCCTCACCCAGGCCTTTGTGCAGCTCGCGGCCAACGCCGTCAAGTACACCGGGCAGTCCTCAACGATCGCCTTGGGCAGCAGGATTGAACGCCCGACGGCGCCGGACGGCACCGAACGGCCCGGCGCCGACGAGCTGCTGCTGTGGGTGCGTGACACCGGCGCCGGCATCGAGGCCAAGGACCAGCAGCGGATCTTTGAGCGTTTCGGCCGGGCCCGCCAGGGCCGGGGGGAGGAAGGATCCGGCCTTGGCCTGGCCATTGTCACCGCCATCGCCGAGGCCCACGGCGGCACAGCCACCGTGGAATCAACCTATGGCCAGGGATCACGGTTCCTGATCAGGATTCCGCTGGAGGCCGCGCGCGTGCACCTCTGACCGGGCGGCGGCCGGCACACCCCTTCATGAAGACTCCTTAATCGTCCCCTCATCCGCTCCTCACCCTGGCGTTGCAGGCTGGTCTTAACGGCAACCACCGCCGGCAAGGAACACCCCCTGAGCTGTGGGGTACGGGGAGGATCGCAATGGAGCCCATGCGGATAGTGCTCTACTCACACGATTCAGTGGGCCTGGGGCATATGCGCCGGAATCTGGCGCTGGCCCACGCCCTGAACAACCAGATTCCGGGCCTGACCGGCCGCCCGGTCACCGGCATCCTCATCACCGGCACCGCGCTGGCGCCCGCGTTCCCGGCGCCGGACGGCTGGGACTGGGTGCTGCTTCCCGGGGTGGGCAAGAGCCCCGGCGGCTACCTGCCGAGGAACCTCACCATGCCGATGGACGACCTTGTGTCCATGCGGGCGAGGCTCCTCAAAGCGGTCCTGGCCGGGTTCCGCCCGCATCTGGTGGTGGTGGACCGCCACGCCACCGGGGTGAACCGCGAACTTGAATCCGCCCTGCGGCGCGCCCGTTCCGGGTGCCAGGTGCGGGTGGTGCTGGGTCTCCGGGAAGTCCTGGATTCCCCGGACGTGGCCTCCGCGGAGTGGGCCAGCATCGGCGGTCCACGGCTGGTCAAGGCCCTCTTCGATCAGATCTGGATCTACGGAGACCCCGCCGTCCACGATCCCGTTGCCGCCGGTGAGATTCCCTTCTCGCTCCGGAATCTCATCCACTTCACCGGCTACCTTGCCGCCGGACGGCCCCCCGGCTCCGGAACGAGCTGCATGCCCGGGCCCTACTGCCTGACGACGGTCGGAGGTGGCTCGGACGGCCACGCCCTGGCCCGCGTGGCCGTCGCCGCACCCGTGCCGGAGGGGCTGGGCCATCTGATCGTGGCGGGTCCCCAGATGCCCGTGGAGCAGCTCAACGACTTGCGGCGCCAAGCCGGCCCCGGCGTCAAGGTTGTCCCCGCAGTGGACGACCTGCCCTACCACCTCCGCCACGCGGCCGCCGTCGTTTCGATGGGCGGCTACAACACGGTGTGCGAGATCATGAGCACCACCGTGCCCGCCCTGATCGTTCCGCGGACCGAGGCGCGGGAAGAGCAGCGCATCCGGGCAGTGTCCCTGGCCGCCGCCGGGTATTTGGAACACCAGGACATCGGCACCCTGACCCCCGAGGTCTTCGGCGGATGGCTCGCGGCGAGGCTCGGGGCCGCGGTGGACCGGCGTCAGGCGGTGCTTGACGGGCTCATCCGGGTGCCGCAGCTGGCGGCAGAGTTGCTCCAGCCCCTCTTCCGTCCGAAGTCCAGCGTTCCGGCCCTCGATCCGAAGGAGCGTGCCAGCCGTGTCGCCGTCTGAGCCGGGGACCGCCTACGTCCTCAAGATGTATCCGCGGTTCTCCGAAACGTTCATCGTTGCGGAAATCCTCGCCCGCGAAGCTGTGGGGGACCGGATCGAGATCTTCTCGCTCCTGCCCACCAACGACGCCCGATTCCACCCCGACCTCGCCCGGGTCCAGGCACCGGTGACCTACATTGACCGCCCCATCAAGACGGTGGCCCTGTGGGAGGCCCTCCAGTTGGCCGAGGAGGCGGGGCTCACGGCCGCCCTTGGCTTGAACTTCGCCAAACTCGCCGCTGTGACGGCGGACGAAGCCGTCCAGGCCATCAACCTGGCCACCGCCTTGAACGGCCGGAACATCCGCCACATGCACGTTCACTTCGCTTCGGGCGCCACAACGGTCGCCCGGCTGGCGTCCTTCATTACCGGCATCCCCTTCTCGTTCACGGCCCACGCGGTGGATATCTTCCATGAGTCAGTCCAGGACGAGGATCTGCGGCTCAAGCTGGAGCAGGCCCACCACGCCGTGACCATCAGCCAGTACAACATGCGCTACCTGCGCCGCCGCTTCCCGGGCTCGACGTCCCGGCTCCATCTGGTGCGCAACGGACTGGAGCTGGAACGCTTCCCGTACCGGGAGCCCCACCCGCTCGGAACCACCCTGAGGATCGCCGCCATCGGCCGCCTGGTGGAGAAGAAAGGCTTCCAGCATCTGCTGCCCGCGGCCGCGGAACTCCTGGACCAGGGCGTCAAAATGGACCTCCGGATCGCCGGGACGGGGCCCATGGCCGAGGAACTGGAGGCGAGCATCGATCAGCTCCGTCTCCGCGGGCACGTCCGCCTCCTCGGCCCCCAGACCCAGGACGAGGTCCACGAACTGCTCCACTCCGCCGATATCTTCGTGGCGCCCTGCGTGATCGGCGCCGACGGCAACGCGGACGGCATGCCCACGGTCCTGCTCGAGGCCATGGCCACCGGCGTCCCCTGCGTCAGCACATCCGTCACCGGGATCCCCGAGGTGGTCCGGAACGGCTCCACCGGAGTCCTGGTCCGGCCGGGCAACCCGCACGCCGTGGCCCGCGGGATCCTCACCCTACGCTCCCCCGCCACGGACAGGGTTGCCATGTCCCGCAATGCCCGCGCCCTGATCGAGGAGGACTACGACGTCCACCGCCAGGCCGAGCTCCTGAGGTCCCTCTCCCGTTCGGAAAGGAGAGTCGCATGACACGCGTGGCATACCTCTGCGCCGACCCCGGTGTGCCTGTTTTCGGCACCAAGGGCTCCTCGGTGCACGTCCAAGAAATCGTCCGGGCGTGGCGCGGGACCGGCGCCGCCGTCACGGTCTACTGCACCCAGATCGGCACCGAGCGGCCCAGCGATCTTGCCGATCTCGACGTCGTCGAAGTCAGGCCGGAATCCGCCCCGGGCCCCGCCCGGGAACGGGCCGTCCAGGACGCCGCCTTGGGCCTGGCGGACGAGGTCCTGCGCAACGGCTGCGGGCTGTTCTACGAGCGCTATTCGCTGTTCAGCCCGGCACTGTCCGTGGTGGCCCGCATTTTGGACGTGCCGTCAGTACTGGAGGTCAACGCCCCCCTCATCGAGGAGCAGCAGCGGTACCGCCGGTTGCTGGATGTGAAGAAGGCCGAGACGGTGTTCCGCCGCAACGCGGCAACGGCCGACGTCGTGGCCTGCGTCTCGGATCCTGTGGTGCACTGGGTGCGGGCGCGGGTGCCGGCCGCCAGAACCGTGCTGGCAGCGAACGGCGTGAACGTCGACCGGGTTTCGGCCCGCCGCCCCGGGCGCCGGAACGCGGATCACCTCACGGTCGGGTTTGTGGGAACGCTGAAGCCCTGGCATGGCGTCCCCGGCCTGCTGCACGGTGTGGCCCTGGCCAACCGGCAGACCCTTGACCCGCGCCTGCGCTGGCAGGTCCAGGTGGTCGGTGACGGGCCCGGGCGGGCGGATCTCGAACGCCTCGCAGAGTCTCTGGGCGTGCCAACGGTGTTCACGGGCGCCGTTGCGCCGGCCGCCGTGCCCGGGCTCATGGCAGAATTCGACGCCGCCGCTGCCCCCTATCCCCCGGACGCCCCCGGCGAGGACGATTACTTCTCACCGCTGAAGGTCTTTGAGTACATGGCGGCCGCGCTGCCCGTGATCGCGAGCGCCGTGGGCCAGATTCCGTCCATCATCCAGGACGGCCGCACCGGAATCCTCGTCCCGCCCGGGGAGCCGGCCGCACTGGCGAATGCCCTCATCCGGCTCGGCGAAGACCCGAACCTGCGGGAGAGGCTCGGGCTCGAGGCCCGCAGCGACGCGGTGCAGAGATTCAGCTGGAGCGGTGTGCTGTCCCGGATCACCGGGGCCCTGCCGCCTGCCCGCAGACTGGCCACGCAATGACCACCGCTGCCAGGCATTCACACCCCCGTAGCTGGCGAACACTGTGGCGAAGGACCGGCACCAACGCGCCCTCCGAACCCACTCCGATGCAGCGGACCTTGCGGTGCATCCGCCCGCATCTGCGCGGGCACAGGCTGCTGATCACCTACGGATTCATTGCCATGGCCGTGGAAATCCTCTTCCGGCTACTTGAACCGTGGCCGGTGAAGATCGTCCTCGACTCCGTCTCACACTCACTCGGCGCCAATCTGCGCAGGTCCCCGCTCAGCGTGGAGGCAAGCGCCGAGGTGCTGCTTCTCTGCGCCGGCGCAGTAGTTGTCATCAGCCTAATCCGGGCCGTGGCAAGCTACCTGTCCGCGATCTCGTTTGCCCTAGTGGGCACCCGCGTTTCCTCCGAATTGCGCGCCCGAACCTTCCGCCACCTCCAGAGCCTGTCGATGCGCCACCACAGCCACGCCTCCACCGGCGACACGGTCCAACGGCTCGTCGCGGACGTATCCCGGCTGCAGGACGTGGCAGTCACAGCAGGGCTGCCCCTCATCGGCAACGTCGTGTCCCTGATCGCCATGATGATCATCATGCTCTGGCTCGATCCTTTTATCGCTTTGGTGACGTTCGTGTCCATCGGGATATTCATTTTGTTTTCCCGTAAGAGTTCGGGATCGATTACCACCGCGGCCCGCACATCACGCAAGGGCGAAAGTGCCCTGGCCACCACGGCCGCACAAACCCTCGGCGCAATGCGCGAAGTCCAGGCGTATGGACTCGAAGACACCCTCAGCTCGGGCTTCGGCAAGAGCAACCAGGCAGCGTCTGGCTCGGGGGTGGCCACGCTGAGGCTGTCCGCCAGCCTGCAACGGAAGACCGACGTCCTGACCGGAATCGCCACGGGGGTGGTCCTCGCCGCCGGCGGATGGAGGGTGATGCAACATGCGATGACCCCCGGAGATCTGACCGTTTTCCTGTTCTACCTGAAAACCGGGATGAGGCCGCTCAAGGATGTGGCCAGGTACACCAGCCGTATCGCCCGCGCGACGGCCTCCGGGGAACGGGTGGCCGACCTGCTCGACGCCCAGAGTGACGTTCCCGAGTCACCTAACGCCGTCGCGCTCAAGAGCCCCCACCCGGACGTCGTGTTCGACAACGTCTGGGCCGGCCACTTCGACGGGGCTTCGGTGCTCAAGGGAATCACCCTGACCATACCGGCGGGTCAGCACTGCGCCGTGTTGGGGCCCTCCGGGGCCGGGAAGTCCACGCTGGCAAGCATGATCCTTCGGATGGTGGACCCCTGGGAGGGGAGTGTCAGTCTCGGAGGGGAGGACCTGCGCGGCCTGACCATCGCTTCCGCGCGTTCCCATGTCTCAATCCTGCTCCAGGACTCCGTGCTGTTCGGAACTTCGGTCCGGGAAAACATCAGGTTCGGCCGCCTTGATGCCACCGATGAGGAGATCGAAGCCGTGGCTGTCCTTGCACAAGCCGACGGTTTCATCCGCGCACTGCCCGAGGGCTACGAAACTGTCCTCGGCGAGGCGGCCAACGACCTTTCCGGGGGACAGCGTCAACGGCTGGCCGTAGCCCGCGCCATGCTCCGCAGGGCCCCGATCGTCATCCTGGACGAGGCGACGGCCGGGCTGGATCCGGCCTCCCGGGATTCGGTCCTCGACGCCCTGGACACACTCACCGAGGGCCGGACCTCCATCACCATTACCCACGACGTCAACTCGGCCCAATCGTGCGACCGGGTGATCTGGCTCGAAGACGGCGAAATTCTCGAAGATGGGGCGCCGCAGTCATTGCTGGTTGATCCGGACTCCCGCTTTGCCGGCTGGGTCCATCGGCAGCAGACCGCAGAACCGGGTGAACTGTTCAAGGTGCCGAAATGAGCATGGCACTGCAGGGACACGGGCGCCGGACTGTCATATCCACCGATCGACGGAGTTGATCGCATGAGCTGGCACTCGCAGGTTCCGCGGTCCGCCGTCGACTCTTCCGGGCAAACCTGGAAGATCCACCGGGTGTGGCCGGACAGAACGGTCGGGGACTACATCCTGGAGGTCGTTGCGCCGGGGCAGGCCGGCGTCCGGGGAGGCGTGCTCTGCGGCGGAGCGTTCGAGCTGTTGCCCATGGACGATCCGGGGCTGCCGTCCCTGCGGGCCGAGGCCCGGCGCGGGGAACTGGTGTCCTACCGGCCGCACCTGCGTGCCGTCGTCCGGACCGATGCTGGCTACATCAAGATCTTCCCGCCCGGCGGTGCAATCGTCCCCGCGCAACGCTGCGCGGAGACCGAGCTCCTCCTCGCCCCCGGGACCTTCACCGCACCCCGAGTGCTGCGGAACTCTCCGGACGTCATCGCCTTCAGCGCCGTTCCCGGCCAACCCCTGGGGGATTTGGCCGACGACACCGCCGGTCTCAGTGATGAAGAGTTCGACCGGCTGTGGGAGAGGTGGCAGGACGCCTGGACCACCCAGGTGACTAGCTCCGCCGGGCACGCAGCCCTGGCCGCGCTGCCCGCCCATTCCCCGGAGGCGGAGGTCGCGGATCTGCGGCGCTGGGTGAACCGCTGGCTGCGGCACTACAACGACATTCAGGAAGCCGCATCCCAACGCGCCACCCTAACCGCACGGGCCGAGGACGTGATCCGGAATCTGCTGCGGACTGCGCCGGACCCGTTGGTCTGGGCGCATGGCGACCTCCACGACAAGCAAATCCTCGCCGACGGCGCCTCGCCGCTGGGCCTGCTGGATTTCGACGATACCGCCCAGGCCGAGGCCGCACTGGATCTGGCCAACCTGGACGTTCATTTGGAACTGAGTGCCCGCATACCCTGCATTTCGCCGGACCGGTACATGGCGGCCCACACGCGGATCGTAGCTGCCGCGGAAGATCTGCACGTCAGCCCGGACCGGTTCCATGCTTATTCCGACGGCGTCTGGCTGCGGCTGGCCTGTTCCCCGTTTCCCAATCGCTCGGCCAGGGCCCTGGCTGTGCTCGGCGAACGTGCCGCGCACATTCCGCTCACGTCCGGCTATGAGTCCGCTCCTGTCCAGCTTCGCAAGCGAGGTTAGGCAAACCGGGTCCTTGCCAAGTCGTGTCGACCGCGGAGGCCCTTGGGGCCACCCGCGGCCGGTTCAACGCCTACGTCAGCGGCCGAAGAGCTTGGCGAAGAAGCCGGTCTTAGGCTCGTTCTCGTGGCCCTTGCAGCGGTCCGCGCTCTTGACGCCGCGCATAACCTGGTCAACGTGCTGGCCGCAGCCGGCCCACGTGGTCTTACCGCACTTTTTGCATGCAACCTGTCGGCACATCTGGTGTCTCCTCAGTGGTAGGTCTAGTGCTTCCACTATACCCCGGGGGGTATTCTACGCAAATTCGCGGAACACCCTAGCCGGGCAGCACGTTGGTTCCCTACAGTGGGACCCGCTGCGGGACGCACGGATTGACTTCAGACCGTACCGAGAGGATCGCTTCATGGCATACATCAAGGTTGGAACCGAAAACAGCACCGACGTCGAGCTCTACTACGAGGACCACGGGACCGGGCAGGCGGTGGTCCTGATCCACGGCTACCCGCTGGACGGCTCCTCCTGGGAAAAGCAGACCGCCGCGCTCCTGGCCGCCGGCTACCGGGTGATCACCTACGACCGGCGCGGCTTCGGCAAGTCCAGCAAGCCCACCGAGGGTTACGACTACGACACCTTCGCCGCCGACCTCAACACCCTGATGACCACGCTGGACCTGAACGACGCCGTGCTGGTGGGCTTCTCGATGGGCACCGGCGAGGTGGGCCGCTACCTCGGCAGCTACGGCTCCGCCCGGGTGGCCAAGGCCGTGTTCCTCGGGTCGCTGGAGCCCTACGTGCTCCAGACCGAGGACAACCCCGACGGCGTCCCGCAGTCCGTGTTCGACGGCCTGCTCGAAGCGGTCACGGCCGACCGCTACGCCTTCTTCACCGACTTCTTCAAGAACTTCTACAACAGCGATACGTTCCTGGGCACACCCCGGCTCAGCGAGGAAGTCCTGCGGGCGGGCTGGAACCTCGCCACCGCAGGCGGCCCGACGGCGTCCGTGGCCGCGCAGCCCACCTGGCTCACCGACTTCCGCGGGGACATCCCCAAGATCGACGTCCCGGCCCTGATTGTGCACGGCACCGCGGACCAGATCCTGCCGATCGATGTCACCGGCCGGCGCTTCGCCAAGGCCCTCCCGACTGCGGACTATGTGGAGATCGACGGCGCCCCGCACGGGATGCTCTGGACCCACGCCGCCGAGGTCAACGAGGCGCTGCTGGGGTTCCTGGCGAAGTAGGCCGTTAGCCGCACTTTCCACGCCAGGCAGAGCCGCGCGCGGCCTTCCGGGGGGCACTTTGACACGAAACGCCGGGCCGACGCCGGCGGGCGGCAAAGTGCCCCCGGACCGCAGCCCAAAGCAGCCCGGACGGCCCCCGCCCCTAGTTGGCGGCGTCTAGAACCCGGCCCCTAGAACAAGGTGTCCGCCACGGCCTGCGTCAGTTGATGGATGACTTCCGTCCGTTCGGAGACGCTGTCCAAGTCATCGCCCTTGGTATAGGCGACAAGGGCGTAGGCGCGGCCGTCCTCGGCGAGGATGGCGGCGTCGTGCAATTCCCCGCCGAGCAGCCCGTACTTGTGGAAGACGGCGACGCCGACCGGTACGGCGGCCGGGATGAGCGTTTCATAGTTGGTGTTCTGCATGAAGGCCAGCAACTGGGCGGTGTCCGCGGGTGTCAGCAGCGTTCCGGTGTAGAGGCCGGCCAGGATGCGGGCCATGTCAGCGGGCGTGAGCGTGTTGCTTTCGGGGCTGTAGTCCACGCCGATCGAGGCCGCGTAGTCCGTCAGCTCCGCGTGGCCCACGGAGTCCATGATCAGCGACCAGGAGTCATTGTCGCTCTGCTGGATCATGGCCTGCAGCTGGAATTCCGCGGTGTAGTCACCCAGGGGGTCATCGAGCGATGCGGCCCCGGTTTCCACAAGATGGTAAAACGCCTCCGCCGCCAGGACCTTGGCGGTGCTGGCCGCGACGAATGCTGACTCCACCCCGTACTGGCGGACCTCGCCGGAGGCGGCCGCGCCGTCAGATACATCAAGCAGGGCCACCCCGATCTGATACTCCGGATTGGCGGCGACGATGTCGTTGATCCTGGCATCCAAAGCCGGGCCCAAGCCCCCCACGGCGGCCGGGGCGGCGGCCGGGGCGGCCGTCGCGCCCGGTGCCGGCGCCGAAGTGGCCGGGGCGGCACCTGTGACGCTGCCTGTCCGGACGGACGCCGTGGAGCCGGCCTGGGCAGCCGGGTGGACGACCGCACCCAGCGCCGCAGCCAGCAGGGTGGCGCACACTGCCATCAGCACGGCCCGACGACGGCGGAACGCCCGCAAGCGACGTCGGGAGCTCCCACTGCCGGTGGGACGGTAACCGGACTGCCGGGTCGTGCGCTCTTCCATAGTTCGCTAAGTTAGCCACACCGGCTATGGAAAAGCTATGAACCAGCTGTCACCAGGCCAGCACGATCAAAAGCTAGGCGTGGCCGTCCCAGCCGCCGGCCGCGATCAGTTCCTCCAGCCCCCGCTTGAATCCGGACCGGCCGCCGTGGGCGGGATGCCTGATTTTCGGTGCCTCGACGCCGTTCCGGTGCAGGCTGCGGTGTGCAACATTTCCCACGGCCACCACGGTCTCGATCGCGAAAATCCCGGCCAGCTCCTGCCAAAACCTGCTCCCCAGCGCAGCTTCGACGGCCGTCGGGGTTCGGTTGGAAAGCGGCATGCCCGGCACATGGGTATGCCAGGGGCACGCGCTCCAGAGCAGCGGCAGGAAATCCAGCTCCGCCAGCACTTCCCACATCACCGTCGCCGTCGGCTCCGCCGCAACACCGCGCGCTTCCGGCGGCAGCACGTATCCCTTTCCGGGCCCGAACAGGCCGAACCCGTTGGCCGGTCCCTCGAGGATGGTGCGGCTGGTAAACGGAACGCCCGTGATCCTCATGCCCCGGAAGCCCGGGGCTTCCCCCACCAGCAGCACCTTCGGGGCGCGCTCCCGCATTTCCCGCAGGTAGCTCGCCAGGTTCCGCCGGCGGAGCGCGTTCGCGGGCACGGTGTCATCGAAGAAGTTGGCGCAGCCGGGCCCGGTTTTTACCGACGCCAGCCGGTCCACAAACCCATCGATCTCGGACGCCCGGCCAGGTCGGCCCGGGATGCTGTGTTCCACCCTCCGACTATAGGCCGCCGGCCGTGTTACAGGCTCTGTCACAGTTGGGGCAGCTTGACCGCAGGCCGCACCCGCAGCAGGACTTGCTAGCCTGAGGCTGTGAACTACCAGTCCCTGTGGATCGGAATGCTCGTTGGCGCCGCCCTTGGCTTTTCCATTGGCGTGGCCACCGTTGACAAGCCGTTTACCGGGCTGCTGATCGGCCTTGGCATCGGGGCACTGGTGGGCCTGGCCGCCCGGAAGGACCCCCGGAAGCGCCGCTAGCCCTTCCCGGACCCGCCGGGACCAGAACGACTCCAGAAAGAGCGCACCGTGATGTTTTCCGTGAACTGCTCCATCCTGTTGACCGAACTGCCGCTGCTCGAGCGTCCCGCCGCGGCGAAGGCTGCGGGGTTCGACGCCGTCGAATTCTGGTGGCCGTTCGCAAGCTCCGTCCCCGGGGACGCGGAGCTCGGCCGCTTCGAGCGGGCGATCACGGACGCCGGCGTACGGCTTACCGGCCTGAACTTCGACGCCGGCGACATGCCTGCCGGCGACCGCGGCCTGGTGTCCTGGATCGGCCGCGCCGCCGAATTCCGGGACAACATCGACGTCGTGGCCGGCATCGGCGCGCGGCTCGGCTGCACGTCGTTCAACGCCCTGTACGGCAACCGGCAGGACGGGCACACCCCGGAGGCGCAGGACGAACTGGCGGTCCAGAACCTCGCGGCCGCCGCCGGCGCCGTGGCCCGGATTGGCGGAACCGTGCTGCTCGAACCGCTCAGCGGCGCGCCCCGCTACCCGCTCCTCACCGCCAACGACGCCCTCAGCGTCATCGCCCGGGTGACTCAGGAAAGCGGTGCGGCGAACATCAAGGTGCTCGCAGACTTCTACCACCTGGCGGTCAACGGCGACGACGTCGACTCTGTCATCGAAAAGCATGCCCCGGACTTCGGCCACGTCCAGATCGCCGATGCCCCCGGCCGCGGGGCGCCCGGCACCGGGGACCTGCCGCTGGAGCGCTGGATCACCCGCAGCCGCGAGCTCGGTTATGAGGGGTACGTTGGCCTCGAGTACAAGGCCCCGGCGGCAACAGCCTTCGACTGGTCCCTCCGCCAGCGCACCCCCCGCTGATCCAGCGCTGAGTCGGCGTCGTCGAACCCGGTTCTGAGCCGCCGGAATACCGGTTCCGCCTCTAGTGTTGTGCACTACAGACCAATTTCCCACCGCCCTCCCAGCGAAGGACTCCCATGAGCCAGAACGTCACCGTCAAGCTGCAGCCCGGAACCCCGGCCCCCGACTTCACCCTGCCCGACGCCGAGGGCAAGCCGGTGTCCCTGGCCGACTTCCGCGGGAAGAACGTCATTGTGTACTTCTACCCGCAGGCCGCCACGCCGGGCTGCACCACCGAGGCCTGCGATTTCCGCGACAGCCTCTCCTCCCTGCAGGGCTCGGGCTATGAGGTGCTGGGCATTTCCCCGGACGCCCCCGAGGCCCTGGCCCACTTCACCGGCGACTTCGCGCTGACCTTCCCGCTGCTCGCCGACGAGGACCACGCCGTGGCCCTGGCGTACGGCGCCTGGGGCGAAAAGCTGGTCCGCGGCGAGATCACCGAGGGCATTGTCCGCTCCACCGTGGTCCTCGATCCCGAGGGCAAGGTCAAGCTGGCGCAGTACCAGGTCAAGGCCGAGGGCCACGTCGCCGCCCTGAAGGACGAGCTCGGCGTCTAAGGGGCCGCCCGCGCCGGTTACGGGAATCCGCTGCGGATCCGGACGGCTGCGCCCCGGGCCCGGGGTGCGCTTGTCCGAAAGCGCAGCGCAAAACCGCCACCGCCGCGAAAGTTGTCCACATCCGGCGTCGGCCCCGTTGCCGGTGCACCTCCGGCGGAACCAGCATCGGGGCATGGACCTCCCCCGCCTCATCCTCAGCAGCGACTCGGCACGGCTCGGCCGGGACTCCCGTGAACTGGCCCGCCGGGCGGCCTCCGGCGAACTGCGCCGCATCCGGCAGGGCGTCTACGTTCCCGCCGCGGCGTGGGATGCGCTGGCCGGCTGGGGCCGCTACCCGCTCCTGATCCAGGCGGCGGCGTCGACGCTGCAAAGCCGCACGGTGTTCTGCCGACAGTCCTCCGCTGCACTGTGGGACGTGCCCCTGCTGGGCCCGGCAACGCTGGTGCACGCCTGCACGTCCGACGACGGCGGCGGGCGTTCGCGGGCGGGCGTCCGGCGTCACTTCGCCGACCCGGCCTCGCTGCAGGTCGAGGAGCGCCGGGGGCTGCTGGTCACGACCCGGATCCGGACGGTACTGGACCTGGCTGCCTTCGAGTCCTTCGAACAGGCCACGGCCGCGCTCGACCATGTGCTGAAGCCCCAGCCCGGGCTGCCAGCCTTGAGCAAGGAGGAGCTCGACGCCGGCATCGGCGCCAGCTACACCGCGGCCGCGGCGCGCAGAATCCGGGCTGCGATCGCCTTCGCAGACCCGGCGTCGGGATCTCCCGGCGAATCGGCGGGCAGGGCACTGATGCACCGGCTGGGCTTCAAGCCCCCGGAACTGCAGGCCGAGATCCGCGATGCCCGCGGTCTGGCTGGTTACTCCGACTTTGAGTGGCCTGAAGAGCGCCTCTGCGGGGAATTCGACGGCCTGGTCAAGTACCGCAAGGCGGAATACCTCCAGGGCCGGACGCCCTCGGAGGCGGTCATCGACGAGAAGCGCCGCGAGGACCGGATCCGGTCCGCCGGGCGGCGGGTGATCCGCTGGACCTGGGCGGAGATCGCCGGGCCGGCCAGGTTCGCGGCCTTCCTCACGGCCGAGGGGGTCCCGCGGCGGATCCGCCCGGCCTGCCGGACTTAATTCCGCGCCGGATCCAGGAATCCGCTGCGGCATCGGACAGCCGCGGCCCGGACCCGGGGCGCATCCGTCCGAAACCGGCGCGGAAACCGAGCCGCCCGCGGAAATCGGCCCGCTCGCGGAAACCCCTAGGGCCGGATGCCGGTCACGATCGTCGCGGTCGACCGTAGCCGAAGTGATCCCCCGTGCTCGTAGCGGCCCAGCATCTGAAATACGTCCGACCGGATCAGCGAGCGCACCTCTTCATCCGCCTGCGCCAGGCCCGTCGCCACGGTGGTCGCGATGTCGGTCATGAACTCCCAGTAGCTCTCCGGCGAATCGTGGACCAGGTCGGTGCTGACCGTCCGCTCCGCCACAGCGAGCAGACCGGCGTCCCGAAACAGCCGGGTCATCAGGCCGGGCGCGGAACAGCGGAACAGGCCCGGAATGTCCGCGGGCGGGCGCGGCAGTTCCGTGTGCTGCGCAAGCGTGCCCAGGACGAGGCTGGCCCACGGGTTGGCGGCGGCCCTGCCCCAGACCGCGGCGCTGATCCGTGCGCCGGGTTTGGCCGTCCGCACCATCTCCCGCAGCGCGGCCCGCACCTCGGGAAAGAACATAAAACCGAACCGGCACAGCACGACGTCGAACGTACCGTCCTCGAACGGCAGCTCCGCGGCCTCGCAGACCCTGAAGCTCACGTTGGGCAGGGCACGGGCCGCAGCCTTCTCCTCGGCCACATGCAGCATGCCGGCCGAGATGTCCGTCAGCGCCACCTCGCCGTCCGGAACCAGCGCGGCGGCCGTGAGCCCGGGCTCACCGGAACCGGCCGCGACGTCGAGCACCCGGGAGCCCGGGTCCAGCCTGGCGTCCAGGATCACGGCGTCGCCGAAGGGGCCGTGCCAGTCCAGCAGTTCCGCGTCCCATTTCTTCCAGCCCGCCGCGAACTGGTCCCAGATAATGCGCTGCCGGTCACGGATCTTGTCCGCTGCAACTGCCATGGTGCGTCCTTAAAAAGTCCGGACCGCACCCTCCCCCACCACATAGTGTGCCCCGCCGCCCACGTTCCCGCTAGGGTTCCGGATTTCCGCCACGGGATCGGACGGCTGCACCGCGGATCCGCGTGGCGGCTGCCCGGAATCGGGGCGAAAACGCCGGCGGAGAAGCGGCGCCCGCGGGGCAGTAGGCTTAATGCCATGGCTCCTGAAGACACCCCCGCTGCGCCCGAACGCCGCTCCGTCACCGTCCGCCGCGCCCCGAGGTACGTGCCGTTCCTGATCCTGGGCGGGCTGCTGGGCGTTGCGGTGGCCGCCGTCATCGCCTACGCCCTGCCCGGCGACGAGGGCTACGACGCCAACTCCGTCTTCGGCTTCTTCCTGACCTTCTGCGCTGCGGGCGGCGCGATCCTGGGCGCCGCCGTCGCCCTTGTGCTGGACCGGCTGAGCGTCCGCCGCACCGAGCACGCCGTCGTCGAGTCCGTTCCGGATTCGGTGCCGGACACCGACGACGAGAGCCGCGCCTGAGCGGTCGCCCATCGGCCCGGCAGGTCACAAACCGGCGGCCGGAAAAGTCCTAGCGCACAACGTGAGATAATCGACCAGTGGCACGCGGCGATGGAAAACTTTCTCATGATCTTCTCTCTGGCGAAAAGGGCCCCGCAGGACGCTTGTGGCGTCTTCGGGGTCTGGGCTCCCGGCGAAGAGGTAGCAAAACTCACCTATTACGGGCTGTACGCGCTGCAGCACCGTGGCCAGGAGTCGGCTGGTATAGCCACCAGCGACGGCAAGCGGATCAACGTCTACAAGGACATGGGCCTCGTGTCCCAGGTCTTCGACGAGACCACGCTGAACACCCTGACCGGGCACCTGGCCGTCGGCCACTGCCGGTACTCCACCACCGGCGCGAGCCACTGGGCCAACGCCCAGCCCACCCTCGGCGCCACCGCCACCGGCACCGTCGCCCTGGCGCACAACGGCAACCTCACCAACACCGCCGAGCTCAAGGCCATGATCATGGACCGCAACGGCGGCCAGCTGACCGGTGAGATGAAGCAGGGCAACACCTCGGACACCGCCCTGGTCACCGCCCTGCTGGAGGGCGAGGAGGGCAAGTCCCTCGAACAGACCTCCCTGGAGCTGCTGCCCAAGATCAAGGGCGGTTTCTGCTTCGTCTATATGGACGAAGGCACCCTCTACGCCGCCCGCGACACCTACGGCATCCGCCCGCTGGTCCTGGGCCGGCTGGAACGCGGCTGGGTAGTCGCCTCCGAACAGTCCGCCCTCGCCACGGTCGGCGCGAGCTTCATCCGCGAGATCGAACCCGGCGAGTTCATCGCCATCGACGAACAGGGCGTCCGCTCCCAGCGTTTCGCCGAGCCGACGCCGGCCGGCTGCGTTTTCGAGTACGTCTACCTCGCCCGCCCGGACGCCGCGATCGCCGGCCGCTCGGTGTACGAATCCCGCGTGGAGATGGGCCGCCAGCTGGCCCGCGAGAACACCCAGGAAGCGGACATCGTCATCCCGGTGCCGGAATCCGGAACCCCCGCCGCCGTGGGCTACGCCGAGGAATCCGGCATCCCATTCGCGCACGGCTTCGTCAAAAACGCCTATGTGGGCCGCACCTTCATCCAGCCGTCCCAGACGCTGCGCCAGCTCGGCATCCGGCTCAAGCTCAACGCCCTGGAATCCGTGATCCGCGGCAAGCGCGTGGTGGTGGTGGACGACTCGATCGTCCGCGGCAACACCCAGCGCGCCATCGTCCGGATGCTCCGCGAGGCCGGCGCCGCCGCCGTGCACATCAAGATCTCCTCCCCGCCGGTCAAGTGGCCCTGCTTCTACGGCATCGACTTCGCTTCCCGCGCCGAACTGATCGCCAACGGCGCCACGATCGACGAGATCTCCCAGGCCATCGGCGCGGACTCCCTCGCGTACATTTCCGAGGACGGCATGATCGGCGCCACCCGGCAGCCGCGCGAACGCCTGTGCACGGCCTGCTTCACCGGGCAGTACCCGATCGAGCTGCCCGGCGCGGACAAGCTGGGCAAGAACCTGCTGGAACGCACCGACCCGGGCGGCCTTCCTGCCAAGTCCGATGCCGCCGCAAACGCCGCGTCCGACGCCGCCATCCCGGCCGACGAGGATCCCGCCGAAAAGGCCGGAGCCACCGGCTGCGATCCGGGACCCGACGCCGAATTCGAAGAGCTGCTCACCGACGCCGACCGCGTACCCGCCGACAAGCTTGATGCCGACAAGAAAGAGCCAGTATGACTTCCGCCTCCCCGGCCGCTGACATGAACGACGCCCAGAACACCGGCATCACCTACGCCTCCGCCGGCGTCGACGTCGAAGCGGGCGACCGCGCCGTCGAACTCATGAAGGACGCCGTTAAGGCGACCCACAACTCCTCGGTGATCGGCGGCGTCGGCGGGTTCGCCGGGCTGTACGACGTCTCGAAGCTGTTGACCTACAAGCGGCCGCTGCTGGCCACGTCCACCGACGGCGTGGGCACCAAGGTGGCCATCGCGCAGGCCATGGACATCCACGACACCATCGGCTTCGACCTCGTGGGCATGGTGGTGGACGACATCGTGGTGGTGGGCGCCGAGCCGCTGTACATGACCGACTACATCGCCTGCGGCAAGGTGGTCCCGGAGCGGATCGCCGACATCGTGCGCGGCATCGCGGCCGCCTGCTCGGTCGCCGGTACCGCCCTGGTGGGCGGCGAGACCGCCGAGCACCCAGGCCTGCTCGGTGAGCACGAGTACGACGTCGCCGGCGCCGCCACCGGCGTGGTCGAGGCCGACTCCCTGCTGGGCCCGGAGCGCGTCCGCGCCGGCGACGTCGTAATCGGCATGGCCTCCTCCGGCCTGCACTCCAACGGCTACTCGCTGGTCCGCCGCGTGGTCAACCACGCCGGCTGGGCCCTGGACCGGCACGTCTCCGAATTCGAGCGGACCCTGGGCGAGGAGCTCCTGGAGCCCACCCGCGTGTACGCCGCCGACTGCCTGGACCTGGCCCGCACCTTCCCGGTCAACGGCTCCGCCGCCGGCCAGGCCGTGCACGGCTTCAGCCACGTCACCGGCGGCGGCCTCGCCGCCAACCTGGCCCGCGTGCTGCCGCAGGGCCTGCTGGCCACCGTGGACCGCGCCACATGGGAACTGCCGGCTATCTTCAAGCTGGTCTCCGAGCTGGGCAACGTCCCGCTGGCCGACCTCGAGCGCACCCTCAACGTGGGTGTGGGCATGGTCGCGATCGTCTCCCCGGAAGCCGCCGACGCCGCGGTGAGCCACCTGAACGCCCGCGGCCTGCCCTCCTGGATCATGGGCACGGTCGGGGAAAACTCCGACTCGGTTCTCAAGTCCGGCCCGGATTACGTCCAGGGCGCCAAGGGCGTCGACGGCGGCGCCGTCCGGATGGTCAACGCCTACGCCTAATCCCCACCGGCTCCCAGCCTTCGCAAGCTCAGGCCGGGGCCCTCGCCGGCGTGGGCCCACCCCTTAGACCTCCCGGACGCTGAAGACGCCGCCCTGCGGATCCGCCAGGGTGGCGATGGTGCCGGCCTCGTCACCGGACTCCGGCTCGACCAGCACCACGCCGCCCGCCGCCCGGGCCGCCGCCACGGCATCGGCCACGCTTGCGACGCCGAAATACACCTGCCAGCCCGGCTCCAGGTTCCGTTCGGCCGCCGGAACCGTGGCGATCCCGGCCACCTCGGCGCCGGCCACCATCAAAGTTGTGTAGGTTCCGCCGTCGTCCTGCGGGTATTCGGTCACCTCATGGCCCAGCAGCTGCTGGAAAAACCCGACGGCAGCCTGCGGCTCGGGCGTGAGCAGTTCCACCCATGCCAGGGCTCCCGGCTCCTCGGTGCGGGCCGTGCCAAAGTGGCTGCCGGCCTGCCACGCCCCGGTGGTCCCTCCGCCGGGCGGGGTGAAGAAGACCATCACGCCGGTGCCCTCCACGTCCTCGGGGCCAAACTCCAGGGTCCCGCCGGCGTGGGGCAGATCAGCGGCGAGCCCGGCGGCGTCGTCGACGGCGAAGTAGACGTTCCACTGCCCCGGCGCTGCGGCCTGCTGCTGGCGGGGGTTCTGCGGCGCGATCACCGTCACCAGCTCCTCGCCCAGGAACGCCCTGGCGTAGCTGCGGCCGTCAGGAGTGGGCAGGTCCTCGTACCTCCAGCCGAAGAGGGCGGCGTAGAAGTCCTTGGCCGCCGCCACATCCGACGTCTGGAGGTCGGTCCAGCAGACCTCCCCTTCGGTGAAACCCGATCGAATGGCCATGAACAGTCCCTCCGGAAGCACGCCGGACGCTCCGGCACACCCAAGGTAGCCCGCGGCGCAGGACCCAGCAAGCAATCGCGGGAAGGGCCGGACGCAAGAAACCCGCCGGGCACGCCCCGGGCGGGGTGTGGCCGGCGGGCCGAAAAACATGGCCGGGTCCCCTGCCTGCGGGGGATCCCGGAATAAAGTGGCGACTAACCTATCCGACGGGAATCTACCTCGTCGTCGTCCTCTTCCACATCGTCCGCGTACTTATCGACATAAGCCGAATAGTCCGGCTCAACGGGCTCACTCGAGAATCGACTCGGTGCACGACCCTCGGAGCTCTTCAGCTCACGCTGAAGCGCAGAGTAGTCAGTGTTCGGGGAATAGTACTTAATATCCCGAGCCTGCTTGGTAGCTTTTGCCTTTTGACGGCCGCGCCCCATGGCGTGACCCCCTTTTGTACTCGGACCGGAGGTGGTCACCATTTGGCGATCGGTGAGGCCCCGGAATGTTTGGTCAATTTGTCGTACACCTAGATTACATGCTTTCGGCCGGTACTGCTCGCCGCCCCGGCCGCTGTGGACGGCGTCACGGTGCAAGCTGCGCGTCCCGCCGCGCCCGCCGGGCCCAGGTCCGGACCCTGGCCTGCATGCGGGCCCGCGCGCTTCTTCGATAGAGTCTCTTGATGGGCTCCCGGCAACGGGGCCCCGAGCCGGACATCCAGCCCCGGCGCAACGCATGGAAGAGGTGATTTCCCGAGTGACCGAGAGGCCTGAGAGCAGCGAGAACGCCAGGCTCGGCGATGCAGGAATGCCTGACGTTCCGCACCCCGACGACGCCGGGCACCGCCCGGCAACGACCCCGCCGGCGCGGCTTCCCTCTTCCGTCCATATCCCGCCGCGGCCTTCCGCACCGCCGACGTCGGCCCTGCCGCAGGTCCGCCCGAGGCCGCAGGTCCGCCCGAACCGCAAACCGGCCTCCGGCGCCGCCCAGTTCGGCAAGCTCCTTTCGGCCCGGACGGCGCAGCTGCGGGCCTCGAAGCCGGGAGCCGGGGCCCAAGAGCTGGGCCGCACCCTGTGGGCCCACGCCCAGCGGCTGGGCTTGGCCAAGGTGGGCGCCACCCTCGCCGCCGTTGTGGTGCTCGGCCTGGTGATCTGGTGGCTGACCGCCCTCGGCGCCGCCAAGCAGCAGCCTGCGGCCGGCACCTCCCCCGCACCGGCAGGGTCCGCGTCGTCGGCTTCTCCCGCGCCCCGCGGCGCGCTGCCGCTGGAAGGCGTCAACCCGATGGACTTCCGCCTCGGCGACTGCTTCAAGGACTTCGACCCGAATGCCGCGGCGTCCACGGTGGTCGCCTGCGACACGGGACATTCTGCGCAGCTGGTGGCGATCGAGTCGTACGCAGCCTCGGACGCCTACCCGGGCCGCGACCCGCTGAAGCAAAAGGCGCTCGACGCCTGCAAGTCAGCCCTGCTGACCGACAAGTCCAGCGACTACCTGCTCAGCTACAAGCTGGCCTATCCGAGTTCCTCCAGCTGGGGCACCGGGGACCGGCGGGTGGACTGCTACGTCGCCGTGGACGCCGGCAACGTCATCAAGGAATCCCTACTGCCGTAGTTATTCTGGTGCGCTCCGCCGGAATTGGTCCTAGAGTGTCGCCATGGCTATCGCACGCTTCCCGGTCGTTGTACTGGACTGCCCTGATCCCAAGTCCCTTGCCGAGTTTTACGGCACGCTGCTCGATTGGAAAATGGAGCAGGACGACGACGGCTGGTGCTCCATCCGCGCCGACTACGGTGATTCGCTGAGCTTCCAGAGGGTCGAGTCCTACACGCCGCCGCAGTGGCCCGGCCAGGACGTCCCGCAGCAGATGCACCTCGACTTCGTCGTTGACGACCTCGATGCCGCCGAGGCCGCGGCGCTTGAGCTGGGCGCGAGGAAGCACGGGCATCAGCCCGGCACAACCTTCCGGGTCTTCCTGGACCCGGCCGGCCATCCGTTCTGCCTCTGCCTCGACTGACGAGCAGCACGCCTAAAAGCAGCCCAGAACAAGGGCCGCCAGCCGCACAACGCGGGTGGCGGCCCTTCGCAGGGGTGCTTACTCCTTGCGGCGCACCGAGAGTCCGCTGCCGGTGGAGGCGCCGCCGTCGGGCCGTGAGGACACGTCCGGGCCGCCCATGGTGAGCTCCATCAGGTCCGGTGCGGTGTCCACCAGCACGGTGTCGCCGTCGGCGATGTCGCCGGCCAGGATGGCCTTGGCCAGCCGGTCGCCGATCTCCCGCTGGACAAGGCGGCGCAGCGGCCGGGCGCCGTAGGCGGGGTCGTAGCCGGTGACGGCCAGCCAGGCGCGGGCACCCTCGGTGACTTCCAGGTTGAGCCGGCGGCCCTTGAGCCGTTCGCCCAGCTCCTTGACCTGCAGTTCCACGATCTCGGCCAGCTCCTCCACGCTCAGCGGGTCGAACAGCACCACTTCGTCGAGCCGGTTCAGGAACTCGGGCTTGAACGAGGCGTGCACCGTGGCCATCACGGCCTCCCGCTTGGCGGCGGCGTCGAGATTCGGGTCCACGAGGAACTGGCTGCCCAGGTTGGAGGTCAGGACCAGGATCACGTTGCGGAAGTCCACGGTGCGGCCCTGGCCGTCGGTGAGCCGGCCGTCGTCGAGCACCTGCAGCAGGATGTCGAAGACCTCCGGGTGCGCCTTCTCCACCTCGTCGAGCAGCAGCACGGAGTACGGACGACGTCGGACGGCCTCGGTCAGCTGGCCGCCTTCCTCGTAGCCCACGTAGCCCGGAGGCGCGCCGACCAGGCGGGCCACGGAGTGCTTCTCCGAGTACTCGGACATGTCGATCCGGACCATCGCGCGTTCGTCGTCGAAGAGGAAGTCGGCGAGCGACTTGGCCAGTTCGGTCTTGCCCACGCCGGTGGGCCCAAGGAACAGGAAGGATCCGGTGGGCCGATTGGGGTCGCTGATCCCGGCGCGGGCTCGGCGCACGGCGTCGGATACCGCGGTGACGGCCTTGGACTGGCCGATCAGCCGCTCGCCGAGGACGTGCTCCATCTCGAGGAGCTTCTGGCTCTCGCCCTGCAGCATGCGCCCGGCGGGGATGCCGGTCCAGGCGGAGATGACCTCAGCGATGTCGTCCGCGGTGACCTCGTCGGCCACCATCAGGTCCTGCTTCGCGCCGCCGCCGGCCACCCGGGCTGACTCCGCTTCGGCGGCCGCGTTCAGTTCGCGCTCCAGGGCGGGGATCTCGCCGTACAGCACGCGCGACGCGGTTTCCAGGTCGCCCTCGCGCTGGGCCTTGTCCGCGGCGGACCGCAGCTCGTCCAGCTTGGCCTTGAGGTCGCCGACGTGGTTCAGGCCGGCCTTTTCCGCCTCCCAGCGGGCGTTGAGCCCGGCCAGTTCCTCCTTCTTGTCGGCCATGTCGGCGCGCAGGGCGGCGAGCCGTTCCACCGAGGCGGCGTCGGTCTCGCCCGCCAGCGCGAGCTCCTCCATGGTGAGCCGGTCCACCTGGCGCCGCAGCTGGTCGATTTCCTCCGGGGCGGAGTCGATCTCCATGCGGAGGCGGGAGGCGGCTTCGTCCACGAGGTCGATCGCCTTGTCCGGCAGTTGCCGGCCGGTGATGTAGCGGTTGGACAGCGACGCGGCGGCGACAAGGGCGGAGTCGGCGATGGCCACCTTGTGGTGCGCCTCGTAGCGCTCCTTGAGCCCGCGCAGGATGCCGATGGTGTCGTCGACGCTGGGCTCGCCGACAAAGACCTGCTGGAAGCGGCGTTCCAGGGCCGGGTCCTTCTCGATGTTCTCGCGGTACTCGTCCAGGGTGGTGGCGCCGATCAGCCGGAGCTCGCCGCGGGCCAGCATGGGCTTGAGCATGTTGCCGGCGTCCATGGAGCTGTCCCCGGTGGCGCCGGCGCCCACCACGGTGTGGATTTCGTCGATGAAGGTGACAATCTGGCCCTCGGAGCTCTTGATTTCCTCCAGGACGGCCTTGAGCCGCTCCTCGAATTCGCCGCGGTACTTGGCGCCGGCGACCATGGAGGCGAGGTCCAGGGCGATCAGGGTTTTGCCGCGCAGGCTTTCCGGGACGTCGCCGGCCACGATCCGCTGGGCCAGGCCCTCGACGACGGCGGTCTTGCCGACGCCGGGCTCGCCGATGATCACCGGGTTGTTCTTGGTGCGGCGGCTCAGGACCTGGATGATCCGGCGGATTTCGGCGTCGCGCCCGATCACCGGGTCCAGCTTGCCCGAGCGTGCGATCGCGGTCAGGTCGGTGCCGAACTTCTCGAGCGCCTGGAAGGTGTTTTCGGGGTCCGCATTGTCCACCCTGCGGTCGCCGCGGACGCCGGGCAGGGCCGCGAGGAGCGCTTCGTGGGAGGCGCCGGCGTCGCGCAGGAGCCGGCCGACGTCGTCGTTGCCGGACGCGAGGCCCAGCAGCAGGTGCTCGGTGGAGACGAAGGAGTCGCCGAGGCGCTCGGCCTCGTTTTGGGCGTTCTTGATGGCGTTCATCGCCGCGCGGGAGAGCTGGGCCTGCTGCACCGAACTGCCGGAGGTGGAGGGCAGCGCCTTGATCGCGGAGCTCGCCTGGACGCTGACGGCATCCGGATCGGTACCGGTGGCGCGCAGGAGCGCGACGGCGACCCCCTCGCGCTGGTCCATCAGCGCCTTGAGCAGGTGTGCCGGTTCCAGCTGGGGGTTGCCGGCCGTCGATGCGTTCATGGCGGCTGCCGAAAGAGCCTCCTGGCTCTTGGTGGTGAATTTGGCGTCCAAAGAGAGCTCCTTCCGGGATAAGACTGGCGTCAAAGTTGAGTCTAACCCGCTCAACTTTGAATTCGGCCCCTTTTGCTCCATGTTTGCCCACGGCGAAACTGCTGTCTAGGGCCTGAGTCCTCGCGGGGATGCGGCCCGCACTTACGGACATGCCCATCCTTCGCGCAGAGCGCCGGACATGCCCGACTCCCACGCTTCGCCACGACGGACATGCCCATCCTTTGCGCGGGGCGTTGGACATGCCCGCTGGCAGCCCTTCCCGCTAACGGGCATGCCCATCCTTCGAGCCGAAGAGTGGGCATAACCCGAATATGCCCACTGGGCGAGCCCGAGGATGGGCATGCCCATCGGAGCTATGGCCGGAATTCGGCCACGCGCCGCACTGAGCCGACCGATCCAGGCCGCGCCCGCCGAGCCGCGGCCAACCCGAGCCCGCGCCCGCGCCTGCCGGCGACCCGCCAAAACCCGAGCCGCGGCCAACCCGAGCCCGCGCCCGCGCCTGCCGGCGACCCGCCAAAACCCGAGCCGCGCCCGCGCCTGCCGGCGACCAACCCGAACCCGAACCCAAGCCCGCGTCCGCGGGATGGGCATGTCCATCAGCCCAAGCACCGCAAGCCCGAGCCTCACCACCAAATCACTTAACGTTGCTTAACGCTGCGCGGGTTGCCTACTGTAACTGAGGTCACAGCAGGAAAAGCCAACGCAAAGGAGGGTCAGAATGCAGGAGCAAGCCACCACCGTTGCCGCCGACGGCCCTGTTGCCACAGTTTCCGCGGCGGCCGTGGCCCGCGCGGCGGGAGTCTCCTCCGCGGCCGTGTCCTACGTCCTCAACGGCAAAGGCGGCGTCTCCCCGGAGACCCGGCGCCACATCATCCACGTGGCGAACGAACTGGGCTTCAGGCCCCGTAAGTCCTCCCAGTCCACCGACCTGCAGCGCACCCGCGTGATCGGCCTGATCCTGCCGAACATCATCAACCCGATGTTCCCGCGCTGGGCCCAGGGCATCATATCGGCGGCAGCAGACTCCGGCTACGAGGTCTTCGTCGCCACCACCCAGGACGACCCGGAAATCCTTGCCCAGGTCACCGCCACGCTGGCGAACCGCAATGTGGACGGCGTCATCCTCGCCGCCTCGCTCCGGGACGACGCCCGCGCCCTCCGCACCCTGCGGGCCGCCCGGATCCCCTACGTCTGCCTGTCCCGCCGGGCCGACTTCCTCGACTCCGACTTCGTGGGGATCGACGACGACGCCGCGGCCACGCTGCTGATGCAGCACATGCTCGGCCACGGCTACACCGAGATTGCCACGGTGATCGGCCCCCGCTTCTCCACTGCCTCGCTGGCCCGGGAACAGGCCTTCGTGCGGACGGCGGCCGCCGCCGGCGTCGTAATCAGCGGGGACCGCAAGATCAGCACCCGGGTCAACAACGAGGGCGGCCGGCTGGCTGCGGAACGCCTCTTCGCTTCGGGAACACCGCCGCAGGCAGTGGTCTGCGGCAGCGATGAGCTCGCCATCGGCGTTATGGAGTACGCCCTGGCGCGCGGCCTGCGGATCCCGGAGGACGTGGCCGTGGCCGGCTGCGACGGCCTGCCGCACAGCCGCTCCGGGTTGATCAACCTGACCAGCATTGTCCAGCCGCAGCAGGAAATGGCCCACGAGGCCTTTGCCATGCTGCTCAAACGCATCGAGACCCCGTCCGGCAGCTACACCTCCCGGGTGTGCCGGCACCGCCTCCATATCGGCCGCACCTGCGGCTGTTCCCCCGCCGTTCCCTGACACCCCGCACCACCCGAAACACCACCACCAAACGCACCCACTGCGTCAAGGGCTTCCACCGTGCTGCCCGCTGTCTACCCTGACCATCAATCCTGACCACCAATTCAAGGACGAAGACCCATGTCAGTTGTATCCGCACCAACGAAGATGCGCACACCGCAGGAAATTAACGGCGTGATCCTCCGCCGAGTCATGCCGCTCCTGATCGGCGCCTACATCATGGCGTTCCTGGACCGCACCAATATCGGTATGGCCAAGGACCGCCTGCAGATCGACCTCGGCATTTCCGCCACCGCCTTCGGCATCGGCGCCGGCCTCTTCTTCCTGACCTACGCCCTCTCCGAAATCCCGTCGAACCTGATCCTGCACAAGGTCGGCGCCCGCTTCTGGATCATGCGGATCATGATCACGTGGGGCCTCATTTCCGCGGGCATGGCCTTCGTCCAGGGCGAGTGGTCCTTCTACATCATGCGGATGCTGCTGGGCGTCGCCGAGGCCGGGCTCTTCCCCGGCGTGATGTACTTCCTCACCCAGTGGTTTGTGGTCAAAGACCGCGCCAAGGCCAACGGCATGTTCCTGCTGGGCGTCTCGATCGCCAACATCGTCGGCGCCCCGCTGGGCGGCCTGCTGCTGACCCTGGACGGCCTGGCCGGACTGCACGGCTGGCAGTGGATGTTCCTGGTCGAAGGCCTTCCCGCCTGCGTCCTCGCCTACGTCGTCTGGAAGAAGCTCCCGGACCGGCCCAGCCAGGCCAAGTTCCTCAGCCCCGAGGAAGCCGCCGACCTTGAAGCCCGGATCGCAGCCGAAGAGCAGGCGGGCGCCGAAGCCTCCGGCAACCACCGCCTGCGCGACGCGCTCAAGGACAAGCAGATCCTCCTGGTGGTGGGCGTCTACTTCACCCACCAAATCGCCGTCTACGCCCTGTCCTACTTCCTGCCCTCGATCATCGGCACCTACGGCAAGCTCAACCCGCTCCAGATCGGCCTGCTGACCTCCATCCCGTGGATCTTTTCCGCGGCCGGGGCGCTGCTGGTGCCCCGCTTCGCCACCGACGGAAGGCGCTCCCGGCTCCTGGTCACCGGCACCATGATCGGCATCGTCGCAGGCTTCGCGCTCGGCGCAGTCGGCGGCCCGGTGCTCGGCATGATCGGCTTCTGCCTCGCCGCGTTCAACTTCTTCGCCCTGCAGCCGATCCTCTTCACCTACCCGGCCACCCGCCTCAGCGGAGCCTCCCTGGCCGGCGGCATCGCCCTGGTCAACACCATCGGCCTGCTCGGCGGCTTCCTCGGCCCGTACGTCATGGGCTTTATGCAGGACGCCACCGGCTCCAAACTCGCCGGACTGTGGTTCATCGTAGGCATGTGCATCATCGGCGCGCTGCTGTCCCTGATGCTCAAGCGCGGCACCGAGAAGCCCGACGCCGTCCCCGCCGCCCACTAAGGCCCCACCCAACGCACCACCGTTGCGGCTCCGCCGGCGCCCTGGCGCCGGCGGAGCGGACCCCCGAACCACCACTGCAAGGACTACCCCCATGGATTTCACCGCAAAGCGCGTCCTCGTCACCGCCGGCGCCAACGGCATCGGCCTGGCCATCGCCCAGAAGTTCCAGGAACTTGGCGCCGCCGTGTTCGTCACCGACATTGACGCCGACGCCGTCGAGAAGGCACGCGTGAACGGCCTCGCGGCCGCGGTCAGCGACGTCTCCGACGAGGCCCAGGTCCGTGAGCTCATGGCCACGGTGGCCGAGGAACTGGGCGGCCTGGACGTGCTGGTCAACAACGCCGGGATCGCCGGGCCCACCGGTCCGCTCGAAACACTCGACGCCGCCGCCTGGAAGGCCACCTTCGACGTCAACATCCACGGCCAGTTCTACTGCATCAAACACGCCCTTCCCCTGCTCCGGCAGGGCACCGGCGCCTCGATCGTGAACCTCTCCTCCGCGGCCGGCCGGCTCGGCATGGCCGGACGCAGCGCCTACTCGGCGTCCAAGTGGGCCGTCGTCGGCCTGACCAAGACCCTCGCGATCGAACTGGGTCCGGACCGGATCCGGGTCAACGCGATCTGCCCCGGCGCCGTCAACGGCCCCCGGATCGACGCCGTCATCGCCGCCAAGGCGCAGATGCTGGACCTCCCGGCGGAGCAGGTCTCCGAGCTTTACCACAACCAGTCCTCGCTGGGCCGGCTGATCGAGGCCGAGGACATCGCGAACATGGCCGCCTTCGCCGCGAGCGACCTGGCCCGCAACGTCAACGGCCAGGCCCTTGCCGTCGACGGCAACACCGAAAAGCTTTACTGAGCCCCGAAGGAGCAACCCCATGGCTGCTGCACGCAAAGTCATCATCACCAGCGCCGTCACCGGCGCCATCCACACGCCGTCGATGTCCCCGCACCTGCCGGTGTCGCCGGATGAGATCGCCGACGCCGCGATCGGCGCAGCCGAGGCCGGCGCCGCGATTGTGCACATGCACGCCCGCGACCCGAAGGACGGCCGGCCCTCCCAGGAGCCCGAGCACTTCGCCCCGATCCTGGACAAGCTCAAGCGCAACACCGACGCCGTCATCAACATCACCACCGGCGGCTCCCCGCACATGACCGTGGAGGAGCGGATGCAGCCGGCCGCCCTCTTCAAGCCCGAGCTTGCCTCGCTGAACATGGGGTCGATGAACTTCGGCCTCTACCCGATGCTGGACCGGTTCACGGTGTTCGGCCACGAGTGGGAGCGCGAGGGCCTTGAGAAGAGCCGGGACCTGGTCTTCAAGAACACCTTCCAGGACATCGAAACCATTCTCGGCATCGGCAACGAAAACGGCACCCGGTTCGAATTCGAGTGCTACGACATCTCCCACCTGAACAACCTGGCCCACTTCCACGCCCGCGGCCTGGCCCGCGGCCCGCTGTTCGTCCAGTCCGTCTTCGGCCTGCTCGGCGGCATCGGGGCGCACCCGGAAGACCTGATGCACATGCGCCGCACCGCGGACCGGCTGCTGGGCGACGACTACGAGTGGTCCATCCTGGGCGCCGGCAAGAACCAGATGCCGCTCGCCACGATCGGCGCGGCCATGGGCTCGCACGTCCGGGTGGGCCTGGAGGACTCGCTCTGGATCGGCCCGGGCCAGCTCGCCACCTCCAACGCCCAGCAGGTCACCCGGATCCGCACCATCCTGGAGGCGCTGAACTTCGAGATCGCCACCCCGGACGAGGCCCGCGAAATGCTGCAGCTCAAGGGCCGCGACAAGGTGGGATTCTAGGCCCGTGAGCATCCTCGTTGCCCCGGACAGCTTCAAGGGCACCTTCGCGGCCGCGCAGGTCAGCGCCCACATCGCCGCCGGGATCCGCGCTGCCGGCGCGGCCGCCGTCGAACTGCCCGTGGCCGACGGCGGCGAGGGGACCTTCGAGGTGCTGGTCCGGGGACTCGACGCCCGTCCGGTCCGGGTCCGCACCATGGGCCCCTGGGGCGACGATGTCGAAACTGTCGTTGCGCTGGCCCCGGACGGGACCGCCGTCGTCGAACTCGCGTTCGCCAGCGGACTGAACCTGCCCACAGCCGGGGACCGGGACCCCGTCCTGGCCAGCACCTACGGCACCGGGGTGATGATGGCGGAAGCCGTCCGGCTCGGGGCGCGGCGCCTGCTGGTGGCCGCCGGGGGCTCCGCCACCACCGACGGCGGGGCCGGCGCCATCGCCGCCATCGAGGAGCGCGGCGGGCTCAACGGCGCCGAGGTGGTGGTCCTCAGCGACGTGACCACCCGCTTCGGAGAAGCCGCCCGGGTCTTCGGGCCGCAGAAGGGCGCCGAACCCGCCACGGTGGAGGCCCTCACGCGGCGGCTCGAAGACCTGGCGGACGGATTTGCCCGCGCATTGGGCCGGGACCCCCGCCCGGTTGAGCGTACCGGGACCGCCGGCGGGTTCTCCGGCGGCATGTGGGCGAAGTACGGGGCCCGGCTGGTCTCCGGCGCGGACCTCGTCCTGGACCTGCTCGACTTCGACGCGCAGGCGGCAGCCAGCAGCGCGGTGGTGGTGGGCGAGGGCCGACTGGACTCCCAGACCGGCCAGGGCAAGATCATCGCCGCTATCCTGGCCCGGAGCGGCACGACGCCGGTGTACGCCGTCGTCGGTTCAGTCCATGATGACCTGGGTGACTATGCGGACAACTTCGCGGGCGTGATCGTGGCCAGCGACGCGGACGCTCTGGTGGCGGCGGGGACACGTCTCGCCCGCATCACCGGACATGCCCGTCGCTGACACGCTCGGATGGACATGCCCGTCGTTAGCGCCCGGGAATGAGCATGTCCGTCTCCGGGCCAAAGCACCCCGGGATCGGTTGGTCCGCATCTGGCCCTTGGAATGGACATATCCGTCCCTGACGCCAGCCAATGGACATATTCCCGCTATGTCCATCCTTCGCGCCCAAGAATGGACATGTCCCGTGGGCGGCAGCGCGGGGGGTTGGCATGCCCGGCGGCGGGGCTGAGGGATGGGCATGTCCGTCACAAGGAAGCGATCCGGCGGTCGGCTCCCCCAAGGAACCGACCACCGGATCGAATAACGGCTACGGGTAAAGTCTGTCATACATTTGACAAGTTTGTCACACGCCGTGCGGGCGGGGTGTCCCCCGGCCTCTGTAATCTGGGACGCATGAGTGAGACTTCAGCCCCCGGGCACGGCCCGCGCAGCGTTTTCCTGGACAAAGAACACCCCGCCGCGTGGCGTGCGCTCAACGGCTTGGGCCTGAAAGTCAAGGAATCCGCCACCGAGGCGGGCCTGGACCAGGCGCTGATCGAACTGTTGAACGTGCGCATCTCGCAGATCAACGGCTGCGCTTTCTGCCTGGACCTGCATGTTGGGGACGCCGTCACGAACGGCGAATCAGCCCAGCGCCTGGCGGTGCTCCCGGCCTGGCGCGACACGGACCTCTTCACCGAAAAGGAACGCGCCGCCCTGACCCTCGCCGAAGCGATCACCAACATCTCCGACGCCGACGCACGCGAGCACGAGGGCCGCCAGGCACGCAAGCACCTCACCGACGCCGAGTTCTCCGCGGTCAGCTGGCTCGCCATCACCATGAACGCCTTCAACCGCGTCTCGATCGTCAGCCAGCACCCGGTCCGGAAGAAGCCGCAAGACGCCTAGGACCAGGGCCCCCAATAGCCCTACGCCGGGTACACGGACACCGCGGCCGCTTTGACCACAAAGTAGGCGCGCACCCCCGGCGCCAGGCCCAGATCCGCCGACGCCGCGGGGGTCACGTCCGCGGACAGCTCCCCGGCCCGCACCCGGATCTGGTCTCCGTGCGGCTCCAGGTCGGTCACCGTCACCGGGAAGGAGTTCCGTGGACTGCCGTGCGCCTCGTCCAGGAACACGGAGACGGCCGACGGCGGAAAGGCCGCCACGCCGCCCAGCCCCGCAACCGGAGGGTCCTCGTGCCGGCCCGCCAGTTCCTGGCCCGAGGCCGTCCGGAGCCCGTCCGTGGTGACGGTCCCGGCCACGAGGTTCAGCCCGGCCAGCCCCGCGGCGAAGCGGCTCCGCGGCCGTTGAAGCACCTCCCGGGTAGGGCCTTCCTCGGTGATCCTGCCGCCCTCCAGTACGACCACCCGGTCGGCCAGCATGTACGCATCGAGCACGTCGTGCGTCACGATGATGGCGCGGCGCCCGGCCAGCACCCGCTTGAGCAGCCGCCGCAGCAGCGGGGCCGCGTGGACGTCCAGGGCGGCCATCGGCTCGTCGAGCAGCAGCAGGCCCGGGTCGGCCGCCAGCGCCCGGGCCACCGCCACCCGCTGCGCCTGGCCGCCGGAGAGTTCCGAGGGCCGCCGGCCGGCCAGGTCCGAGGCGTCGACCTCCGCCAGCCAGTGCCTGGCCGCCTCCCTCGCCTGGGTCCGAGGGACACCGGCGCTCCGGGGACCGAAGGCGACGTTTTCGAGTGCGCTCAGGTGCGGAAACAGCAGCGGCTCCTGGGCCAGCAGGGCGGTGCCGCGGCGGTGCGGCGGGATCCACGCCTGCGGACCGGGGCCCAGGTCGAAGAGGACGCGCCCGTCCAGCTCCGCCCGGCCGGCATCGGGCCGCAGCAGGCCCGCCACGGCCGACAGCAGGGTGGATTTCCCGGCGCCGTTCGGTCCGAGGACCGCCACCGTTTCCGCCGGCCCGAGCTCCAGCGCGACGTCGAAACCGCGGGTGGCGACGGCGGCGTCGAACGTGAACGTCATGCCGGCGCCTGCCCGGCCGCCGCAAGGCTGCCCGCAGTTCGGCCGCCCGCACGGCCGGCGGGCGACGCACCCCGGTAGCTGAGTCCGACGACGACGACCGCCACCACGACGAGCAGCAGGGAAAGCGCGACGGCGGCGTCGGCGTCGGTCTCCCGCTGCAGGTAGATCTCCAGCGGCAGGGTGCGGGTGACGCCTTGCAGGCTTCCCGCGAAGGTGAGGGTGGCGCCGAATTCACCGAGGCTGCGGGCGAATGAGAGCACGGCGCCGGAGGCGAGCCCGGGCAGCACCAGCGGCAGGGTGACCCGGCGCAGCACGGTGGTGGGGCGCGCGCCGAGGGTGGCGGCCACGGCCTCGTACCGGCTGCCGGCCGAGCGGAGCGCCCCTTCGAGGCTGACCACGAGGAACGGCAGCGCCACGAAGGTCTGCGCGAGCACCACCGCCGTCGTCGAGAACGCGATTTGGAGGCCGGCCACCTCAAGGCTCCGCCCCAGCAGCCCCTGCCGGCCGAAGGTGTACAGCAGCGCGATGCCGCCCACCACCGGCGGCAGCACCAGCGGCAGCAGCACGAAAGAACGCAGCAGCCGCTGGCCCCGAAATTCGCCCCGGGCCAGCACCAGCGCCAGCGGAACCCCGAGCACAACGCAGAGCACGGTGCTCGCCGCCGCCGTGCGCAGGCTCAGGCCCAGGGCGGTTAGCGAGGCCTCAGAGCTGACGAGCGGAATGAACTGGGCCCAATTGACCCGGGCCACCATGGCCGCGAGCGGCAGCAGCACAAACAGTGCCCCGGCGGCGGCGAGGCCCAGCACCCAGCGCGGGATGCCGCTGTAGCCGTGCCGCGTCACGGACGTCCGAAGCCCGCGTCGGCGAGGACCTGCTGCCCCTCGGCTCCGCTGACCAGCGCAACGAAGGCGGCGGCCAGTTCCTTGTTCTTGCTGTCCTTCAGCGCGGCGATCGGGTACTTGTTGACGGCGTAGGCGGACTCTGGGAAGTCGACCCCCTTGACCTTGTCGCCGGCGGCCTTGACGTCGGTGACGTAGACCAGCCCGGCGTCGGCCTCCCCCGAGGTGACCTTGCCGAGCACGTCCGTGACGGCGGACTCCTCGCTGACCGGCTTCAGCGCCACACCGGCCCTGGCCGCAATCGTCGCGGCCGCGGCGCCGCAGGGAACCTGGGCCGCACAGACCACCAGCTTGGTCCCGGGCCTGGCCAGGTCGGCGAACGAGCCGATGTCCGCCGGGTTGGCCGGCGGCACGGCGATGGCCAGGACGTTGCTGGCAAAGTCCCGCGGAGCACCGTCCACCAGGGCGGCGCCGGCAACTTTGGCCATGTTCTTCTGGTCCGCGGAGGCGAAGACGTCCGCGGGGGCACCCTGGCTGAGCTGGGTGGCGAGGTCGGCGGAGCCGGCGAAGCTGAGCGTGACCCTGGTCCCGGGGTGGCCGGCCTCAAACTTCTTCGCCAGGGCAGTGAAGGGCGCCTTCAGCGAGGCCGCCGCGAACACCGTCAGGTCCTTGTCCGGTGCGCCCCCGCCGGCCGGGGCGGCACAGCCGGAGGCCGCGGCTGCCAGGGCCATTGCCAGCACCACGGCGGCGCTGCGGAACCGGCTCATATCAGCGCCCTTCCGTGCGGGCTTTCGATGATCACCGTGGTGGCCTTGACGACGGCGGTGGCCACCGAGCCCAGTTCCAGGCCGAGTTGGCGGACGGCTTCGCTGCTCATCAAGGACACAACCCGGAACGGCCCGCACTGCAACTCCACCTGGGCCATCACGGTGTCCGCGGTGATGGCGGTGACGAGTCCGACGAAGCGGTTCCGGGCGGAACTTCCGGCGCGGGCGGGGTCATCCGGCAGTTTCGCCTGGTCCCGGGCGAGGGTGGCAAGTTCCAGGCCGTCGACGGCGAGCCGGCCCGCCTCATCCTTGAGCGGGGTGAGGCTGCCGTTCTCGGTCCAGCGGCGGACGGTGTCGTCGCTGACGCCGAGGAACCGGGCAGCCTCGGAAACGCGGATACGAGTCATAGGCTCACTCTAACCCGCATTTGCGTCAATACGACCGTCACAGGCGCTCATCTTCCGGAACCTTTTTGCACCGGGGGCCTGCAGACCCGGGATACCGTCCGCTGTAGCCCTGCCGGGGCATCCGCCGTAGGCTTTTGGGGTGGGGTGGAGCCGCGGTCGGCTAGGGAGCACAGCCATGAAATGGGTCAGGCCGGACAGCACGGACTATGACGACACTCGAAAACTCTTCAACGCGATGATCGACCGGCACCCGGCCGTCATTGCCCAATGCGCGGACGCCGCCGACGTGGCAGACGCCCTGGCTTACGCCCGGGACAACAGCCTCGACGTCGCGGTCCGGGCGGGCGGCCATTCCGTGGCCGGCATGTCCACCAACGACGACGGTCTGGTGGTGGACGTCCGTCCGATGAAGTCCATCACGGTGGACCCGGAGAACCGGACCGTGGCGGTGGGCGCCGGCGTCACCTGGGGCGAGTTCGACCGCGCCACCCAGCAACACGGCCTCGCCACCACCGGCGGCCGGGCGTCCACCACCGGGGTGGCCGGATTCACCCTCGGCGGCGGCTCGGGCTGGCTGGAACGCTCGTTCGGCTTCGCCTGCGACAACCTGCTCTCGGTGGACCTCGTGACGGCGGCCGGCGAGCGCGTCACCGCGAGCGCCCAGGAGAACCCGGAACTGTTCTGGGCGCTGCACGGCGGCGGCGGAAACTTCGGCGTCGCCACCGGCTTCACCTTCCGGCTGCACGAACTCGGGCCCACTGTGCAGGCCGGCCTGATGCTCTGGCCCGGCGCCGCGTCCGCGGACCTCGCCCGGGCCTACCGAGAGCTCTCGCTGGCGGCGCCGGACGCCGTCGGCAGTGCGCTCGTGTACCTGACGGCACCGCCGGAACCCTTTGTCCCGGAGGACATGGTGGGCAAGCAGGCCGTGGGACTGGCCTACCTCTACGCGGGCGACCCCGCCGATGGGGCGGAAAACGCAGTCCCGTTCCGTGAGCTGGGCCCGGCCGTGGACCTCGTCGGGGAGATGGCCTACGCCGACTTCCAGTCGATGATCGACGACCCGCCCAACCTCTACAACTACTGGAGCGCGGACTACCACGACGAACTGCCAGACGACGCCTTGGACGTGATCGTGGACTCCGCGCGGCACCTTCCGGGGGCGCACTCCCAGCAGTTGGTGGCCCGCTGGGGCGGCGCCGTCGCGGGACCGGCGGCGGCCCAGACCCCGCTGCAGAACCGCGGCGCCAAGTGGGTCACGCACCCCTTCGGCATTGAGGAGACGCCGGAGGGCGGCCAGGAGGCCAAGGCCTGGGTGAAGAAGTTCCGCCAGGACATTGCCCCCTACGCCAACGGCGGCGTGTGGCTGAACTTCGTCGGGGACGAGGGCGCGGACCGCGTCCGGGCGGCCTTTGGCGCGGACAACTACGCCCGGCTGGCGCGGGTAAAGCGCGAGTTCGATCCGGGCAACGTCTTCCGCGGCAACCAGAACATCCAGCCGGCCGCCTCGTAGACTGCCTGCATGGCCGTCTACCTTGATCCGCCGCTGTGGCCCGCCCACGGAACCCGCTTCTCGCACCTCATCTCGGACAGCTCGCTCGAGGAACTGCATGCCTTCGCCCGGGCCGCCGGCATCCCGGAGCGGGCGTTCGACGGCGACCATTACGACGTCGCCGAAGCCCGCTACGGCGCCCTAGTGGCCGCCGGAGCCGTTCCGGTTGAGGGCAGGGTCCTGGTCCGCAAGCTGATCGCGAGCGGCCTGCGGATTCCGGCGAGGCGGCGCAACGGGTCCCTGAAGCTGCCGCTGCTGACCCGCTGGAACGAGGTCCTCCCCGGCCACGACGCGCTCTTCCTGGACCTGCTGGACCGCTGGGGCGAGGAGCACCGGAAGTACCACGGCCGCACCCACCTGCTCGCCGTGCTGGAGGCCCTCGACCTGCTGGCGGCGCCGGCGCGGCCGGACCGCACGGTGCTGCTCGCGGCCTGGTTCCACGACGCGATTTACCGCGGCATCGCCGGCGAGGACGAGGAAGAGTCGGCCCGGCTCGCCGAGCAGCGGCTGGCGCACGACGGGCTGCCCGCGGACAAGGTGGACGAGGTCGCGCGGCTGGTCAGGATGACAGCGAACCACCGGCCGGACCCCGACGACGGAGCCGCCGCACTGCTCAGCGACGCCGACCTCTCCGTTCTGGCCGGCGAGCCGGCGGCCTACGCACGCTACCTCGCCGCCGTCCGCGAAGACTTCGCGCACATCGGCGACGCCGATTTCGCTGCCGGACGCGCCGCCGTCGTGCGCCGGTTGCTGGACCTGGACCCGCTCTTCCACACCGCACGCGGCCGGGAACTGTGGCAGGACGCGGCGCGGCGGAACCTGCAGGGCGAACTTAGCTGAGAAACCCCTTGCAGCCATGACACTAGATTGCTAGCATCCTAGCCATGACAGAGAAAGTGCAGTTCAACGTCTATCTGCCGGCACCGCTGGTGAAGCGGGTCAAGCACGCCGCAATCGAGGAGGGGCTCTCATTGTCCGCCTTCGTGGAAGAGGCCCTGGCCCGGACCCTGGACACAACGAAAGGCCACAGCGAATGAGAATCACCCCGATCCGCTTCGTCCGTGACGTCGAGGCCTCCCGCGCCTTCTACGCGGTGCTGGGCCTTGCCGAACGGACCGAGGCGACCAGCGGCACCTGGGCCGACCTTAACGCGGTCGGCGGCTCGCTGGGGCTGCACATCGCCCGGCACCCCGGCACACACGACGACGCCGGCGCGGTGGCCCTGCAGTTCATCAGCGATGAGAAGCTTGAGCCGCTGGCGGAGCGGCTGGCCGCGGCCGGCTACGAGGCCTCGCCCGTCATGGATGAAACCTTCGGGCGGTACTTCACCGTCCTGGACCCCGACGGCTACCGCATCCAGGTCAATGAGGCCGATGAGGACCTGCAGAACCTCAGCTACGAAATCCGTGAGTCCGCGGCCCTGAAACCGTAGCCACAACCGCAACGCGGGGTCACGTAGCGCCCATAAATCCTCTCGGGATGGGCGCTAGGTGACCCCGCGTTGCCTGGCTTTCCTATGCGCCGCGGCGGAGGTGTTCGGCGAGGCGGTCGAACGACTCCCGCCAGCCGGAGCCGTTGCTGTCGCGGTTCTCCGCCGTGTCAAAGGGCCCCTGGGTGAAGGTCATCCGGGTGCCGCCGTCGATCTCCTCCAGCCGGAACGTCACCTCGGTCTCGAAGCCCCTGGTCCCGTCCGGCTTGTCCCAGGCATGGGTGAATACAAACAGACTGGGCGGCTCGATGTCCGTGTGGACCCCGCTCCACCAGTACTCCTGCCCGGTGGCGTCCTGGACCATGCAGGCCCGGTACAGGCCGCCGACCTCCAGGTCGGCGTCAATGCTTTCCCGCGGGGCATGGAACCCCCGCGGACCCCACCACGCCGGGGCCTGGTCCGGATCGGTCAGTGCGGACCAGACCGCCGTGATTGGGACCTGGAACTCGCGGGTGATGACCAGCATCAGCTCATCATCGCTGGGCGCCGCTTCCGGAAACGTTGACTCTGGCATTGCACTCTCCCTCGGGTGCCGGGTGGTCCGCCCGGACAGGCCCTAGCGGTAGCCGGTCACAAAGGGCCGATCGGTGGGAACGATCTGCTTGCCCAGCGGCATCAGGGATACCGGGATGAGCTTGAGGTTCGCGATGGCCAGCGGGATGCCGATGATGGTGATCGCCATGGCGAAGGCCGTGACCACATGCCCGATCGCGATCCAGATGCCGGCCACCAGCAGCCAGATGACATTTCCGAGCAGGGTAAAGACGCCGTTCCCGCCCGGCCTGTCCACCACCATGCGGCCGAACGGCCACA
The DNA here is from genome assembly GCF_059739345.1 of Arthrobacter sp. SlRoot2-15. Lineage (NCBI taxonomy): Bacteria > Bacillati > Actinomycetota > Actinomycetes > Micrococcales > Micrococcaceae > Arthrobacter > Arthrobacter sp. SlRoot2-15. The sequence goes on along the minus strand of NZ_AP046058.1, from coordinate 2,182,967 downwards.
GGGTGTAGGACGCGATCCGGAACGAGGCCAGCCCCCACGGGATGGTGATGATCAGCAGGCAGCAGATGATGCCGGCCAGGAAGTATCCCAGCGCCAGCCAGAGGCCGCCGAAAACCAGCCAGATGATGTTGAGCAGTGTCTTCATGGCACCATTGTCTCCCGCCGGCCGCGGATCCGGATCAGGGGTTAGCCCTGAGCGGCCCCTGAATCAGGCCTGCTTGACCATGGCCGCTTCGACGTTGATCTTGACCTTGTCGCTGACCAATAGGCCGCCGGCCTCGAGGGCGGCGTTCCAGGTCAGGCCGAATTCCTTGCGGCTGATGTCCGTCTCGGCGCTGAAACCGGCCCGGGTGGCGCCGAACGGATCCACCGCGATGCCGGTGAACTCGACTTCGAGGTCCACGGGCTTGGTCACGCCGCGGATGGTGAGGTCGCCGGTGAGCACGTAGTCCTCGCCGTCGCCCCTGATGGAGGTTGCGCGGAAGGTCATCTCGGGGAAGTTCTCGACGTCGAAAAAGTCGGGTCCGCGCACATGGCCGTCGCGGTTGGCGTCGCCGGAGTCGAAGCTGGCGGTCTTGATCGTGGCGTGCAGGCTGGCGTCGGCAAGCGAATCCCGCACACGCGCTTCCGCCGAGGCTTCGTTGAAGCGGCCGCGGACCTTGCTGATTCCGGCATGGCGGACGCTGAATCCAATCTCGCTGTGGGACATGTCCAAGGTCCAGACGCCGGGGGTCAATCCTTCGGGCAGGGTCATCGCCATTTCTCCTTCGCATCGGTGGCGGGCGTGCCCGCCGGGAATCGGAAGTCCCAAGAAGCATGCTAGCGAGGAAGCCCGGGCGGCGATAGGTGCCGCGGCCGCCGGCCCCGCGCCCACGACGGCCGCGGCCAACCGGCCAAAGACCTCTGGCCTTGGCCGAGCTGCCGGGCTTACCCTAGGCCTAGCAGCCGCCGAATTGTCCGTCGCCGAATCGTCCGTCGCTGCCCGGCCGCGCCGGCCGGGCTCAGACTCTTGATGTGAGGAATCGTGGCCCGATCATCCCGCGCACCGAACAGGATCGGCCTTGCGGCGGGCCTGCTGACGGCGGCCCTGATGCTGTCAGCGTGCACCCCGGAGACCCCGCAGCCTCCGCCGTCCAGCTCTGCGGGCCAGCCGACGTCGGCGGCCCCGCCGGAGCCCTCGCCCCCGCCCATCGAGGGCTCCTCCGTTCATTTCACCGCCCAGGGGGACACCGGCGTCGGAAACGGCGCCCGGAAGGTGCTGGACGTGATTGCGCAGCTCAAACCGCAACTGAACCTGGGCCTTGGTGATTACACCTACATGGCGGGGATCGAGCAGCAGTTCTGCGACCTCGTGACCGGCAAGCTTGGCGCCGGCTTCCCGTACGAGGTCGTCACCGGCAACCATGAGAGCGACGGCCACGAGGGGGACATCGCCAATATCGTCAAGTGCCTGCCCAACAGGCTGCCCGGGCTGCAGGGCGAGTACGGCACCCAGTGGTACGTGGATGTCCCGCAACAGGACCCGGTGGTGCGGATCGTGATGGTCTCGCCCGGCATCGACTTCCGGGGCGGGAACCCGCTGGACTACTCCCGGGGCAGCGAGCGCTGGCGGTGGACCGCGGAGGCACTGAACGGGGCCAAGTCCCGCAATATCCCGTGGACCGTGGTGGGGATGCACGCCCCGTGCTTCAGCCTGGGCAATTACGGCTGCCAGCCCGGTGAGGAATTTACCAACATGCTGATCGAGAAGAAGGTGGACCTGGTCCTCGCCGGCCACGACCATGTCTACCAGCGAACGCACCAACTGGGCCTCTCCGGCGGCTGCCCGGGCCTGGTCCCGGCGTCGTTCTCGACCCAGTGCCTGGCCGACACCGATGACACGATGGTCCAGGGCGCCGGGACGGTCTTCGTGGGCGTCGGCATTGGCGGGATCGGCCATTACAACGTCCACGACGACGATCCGGAAGTTGGCTATTTCGCCAGCTGGTCAGGCAAGAACCGCAACGCCACCCTGGGCACGCTGGATGTGAGGGCGGACCGGGATTCCCTCACCGCGAAGCTGGTGCCGGCGGAAGGCTACAGCCACACCGACGCCTTTGAGATCCGCAGGAAGTAGTCCGCTAGAGGCGTGACCAGACGGCGATCCAGTCAAGCTGGACGTGCCCCTGGGTCTGCGGCGCCGGGCACGCCGGCAGGCAGGCCTCGGTCTGCAGGATGTAGTGCATGGGTGTGCTCGGGACAAGGGTGGTGCTGGCCCCCAGGGAGCGTCCGTCGAGCAGGAACTCCACCCGCCCCGGGCTCCATTCGGTGGTGGCGATGTGCCAGGACGTGAACGTCGACGTCGAGTCGAACTTGTCGAACCCGTCCTGCGGTGCGGCATAGTGCGCCGCGCCGTAGATGATGTCACGCAGCTGTCCTTCGGGAAAATCGATCTCGCCGTCCCGCGGCCAGACCCCGCTGTCCGGCCAGAAGAGCCAGGCCGTTTTGTACCCTGCCAGCGAATCGGCCCTGAACCGGACCGAAACCCGGCCGTAGAGCAGGCTGTTCGCCCGCGGCGGCGCGGTGCTGGCGTTCGGAATCCTGGGCGTCGGGGCGGCCCCCATGAACACCCCGTTCTCCGAGTGCATGAACCAGTCGAGGACGCCGTTGCTCACGCTGAGCACCCTGCTCGGGTAGTAGCCGGATTTGCCGCCATTGGCCTGGCCCGCGGTATCCGGCGTCCCGTCTTTGTAGCCGGCACTCCAGCGCCCCTGGTAGGCGGGCCCCGGAAAGGCGCCGAGCGGGACATCCCCCTGGGTGAAGTCCTCGGTGAAGACCTGTTTCCAGCCCGGCAGATCCCCCACCGGCAGGCTCTGCATCGCCGCCAGTTCCAGGTCGGACAGTACGGCTGGCGGCGGGGCCGGCTTGGTGCGCGCTGGCGGCGGGGCCGGCTTGGCGGGAGCGGCGGGCGGCGCCGACTCGGCGGCAGGCGCGGTCGCAGGCGGCGGCGTCGACGGGGCAGCCTGTGCGGGCGGCGGCGTCGACCGGGCAGGATTCGGCGTGCCCCCGCTGGAGCAGCCGGCGAGCAACAGGACGACGGCGGGCACGAGCAGGCGCCTGAAACCGGGCTTCCGGCCCCTGGCCTGTCGGGTAGCGCCGCCTTCACCGGGTATCCGCATGGCGCCAGTCTGGCACCGACGGCGGCGCCAATCAACGGTTCCGCAGACCCCGCGGATTTAGCTTGAAAGTTCAAGTTAACCCAAGGTTTTTACAAGTTCCTGAGTCGACTATGGAAAGGGGGAAATCATGGAAGTTGCCGCAACGGGCAGTACGCACGTAGGTCTACATCCTGGTTCCTGACAACCGGGAATGACTGCAGTTGGGGCGAAAGCTAACAACGTCATTGAGTGGTGAGGCTAATGTCCATCCCAAATCTTGCTTCAAAATCGCGCCCTCAGACGACGCCGCCCATGATTCCAGCTTCCGTCAGCGTGGTCATCCCCACCCTAAACGAGGCCATGAACCTGCCCTGGGTCCTTCGCCGCATGCCTTCCTACGTGGACGAGGTTGTCATCGTCGACGGGCGCTCCCTCGACAGCACAGTCGAGGTGGCCAAGGCCCTGCGCCTGGACATCGTGGTGGTGGACGAGCACCGGGCAGGCAAAGGTGCCGCCGTCCGCGCAGGTTTTGCCGCCGCCTCGGGCGACATCATCGTCATGCTGGACGGGGACGGCAGCATGGACCCCCAGGAAATCGGCTGGCTGGTCGCCCCGCTGCAGCACGAATACGACTTCGTCAAGGGATCCCGCTACGTGACCGGCGGCGGCTCCGACGACATCACCCTGCTGCGGACCACCGGCAACCGGCTGCTCACCGCGCTGGCCAATCTCGTCCTGGGCAGCGACTTCTCCGACCTCTGCTACGGCTACATCGCCCTGCGCCGGGAATGCGTCGAGGTGCTGGAACTCCAGTCGGACGGATTCGAAATCGAAACAGAGCTGATTGTGCGCGCCTCCCGGGCCGGGCTGCGGATCGCCGAGGTGCCCAGCCGCGAACTGGCCCGGATCTCCGGGAACTCAAACCTCCACACCTTCCGGGACGGGTGGCGCGTGCTGCGCACCCTGGCCCGGGAACGCCTCAGCTGGGAGGCCCCGACCGCCGGCGCCCGGCCCGAGGCCCTGCGCCGGGTCAAATACAAGTATCCGAACAAGGCGTTCCCGCACATTCCCACAGATCCGCGGAGCGTGCTCGGCGTAGCGGTAGGGGAATAGGATGTCCCAGATCCCGGGATTGCCGAGCGTGTCCGTCGTCATTTGCTCCTACGCGGAAGAGCGCTGGGACCTCCTCATCGGCGCCATCGATTCGCTACGGCCCCAGACGCACAGCCCGCAGCAGACGATCGTCGTCGTCGACTACAACGTGGAGCTGTACAAGCGGCTCATCTTCAGCGTTCCCGACGTCGTGATCGTGGAGAATACCGGGCCCAAGGGCCTCTCCGGTGCCCGGAACACCGGCGCCGGGGTCGCCAATGCCGAGATCGTCGCCTTCCTGGACGACGACGCCGAGGCCGACCCGGACTGGCTCGAGCGGCTCGCCGCCATGTACGACGACGATGATGTGCTGGCAGTCGGCGGCAGCGTCCAGCCGGCCTGGGATGCCGGCCGGCCTCGCTACTTCGCCGAGGAACTCGACTGGATTGTCGGCTGCACCTATCACGGCCTGCCCAAAGTCGCGGCCGAAGTGCGCAACGTGATCGGCGCGAACATGTCCTTCCGGGCCGACGTGCTGAAGCGTGTCGGGGGCTTCAACCCGGAGCTTGGCCGTCAGGACGCGCAGCCCCTCGGCTGCGAAGAAACGGAGCTGTGCATCCGGGCTGTGATCGGCGCCCCGGGTTCGCGGGTGGTGTACGAACCGGCCGCCGTGGTGCACCACCACGTCCCAAGGGAGCGCGGCACGCTGAAGTACATGCTGGCGCGGTCCTGGTCGGAGGGCATTTCGAAGGCCCGGGTCAGCCGGCTCGTTGGGCACAAGCGGGCGCTCGGCCCCGAACGGCGCTATGTCCGCCAGGTCCTGCCGCGCGCCGTGTTTGCCGGAATCCGTGACGCGGTGCGCGGGAATGACCTCGCCGGCCTCGGCCGCTCTGCCGCCGTGATGGCTGTGCTCGCCACGACCGCCCTGGGGTATGTCCGTGGGCGCCGGCTGCCTCCGGCCCCCGCCCAGCAGGAAACACGCCAGCCAGCACCCGACGATCTGTGGAGGGAAGTTCAGTGAAAGCGATCTCAGTAGGCGGGCCCGGCGACTGCGTCAGCGGCCGCGGTCGTGGTTCCGGGAGGCTCGAACCATGAGCCAGTCGGAGCGGGACGTGCTCACCCCTGCCGGCGCCGCCGCCGGCGCGAGCTTTGACGTCCACGGGCTGGTCGGCATCGACGTCGAGCCAGACACGCCGGGCGAGTCCCAGCTGCGCGACATGCTCGCGCCCTTCCTGCGCGGCTCCCGGGCGCCGCTTCGGCTGCACATCAGCGGAGCCGTGTCGGAGGTTCCCGGCCAGTCGCATGCAGAGGACGCCTACCGTTTTACCGGCGATTCGCTGTACCTGCCCGCGGACCGAGTGCAGATCATCGAAACACGCGACGGCTACCGTATCCAGGGCCAGGGGGAACTCCTGACTGCCGTCATCCCCTTGCTGGACCGGCTCTGCGTCCGCGAGGACGCCGCCATGATCCACGCCGCCGTCGTGGACTTCCGGGGCTCCGGCGTCCTGCTGCCGGCCTGGGGCGGGGTGGGCAAAACCAGCACCGTCGCCAAGCTGGTCGCCACCCCCGGAGTCCGGTTTATGGCCGACGACTGGGCCTTCACCGGCGCGGACGGCATGCTCATGGGCTACGCCAAGCCGATGTTCATCAAACCGCACCACCGCGCCATCTATCCCGACCTCTTCCACGGTACCCGGAAGCCCCTGGCGCCGGGCTGGCTCACCAACCCCGTCGCGCGCCTGGCGACGGCCGTGCACCCGGTCATCGTCCGGTACCCGAAGACCGCGGCCTTCACCCGCCGCTGGTCCCCCGAGCACCGGATGGTGCATCCGGACCAGGTGTTCGGGGCCGAACGGATCTCCTCCGCCGCGCCGGCCCGGCTGGCGATCTTCCTCGAACGGTTCGACGGCACCGACGCAAGGCTGGAGGCCCGCAGCCGGGAGTGGATGACGTCCCGCATCATCGGCAACTTCCACTCCGAACTGCCCATGGTGTCCCGCCGGCTGGTCGAAGCACTCGGCGCGACCGGGCTGGTCCCGCTCGAGGACCATTTCGGGCAAAAGGCCGCGGTTGTGCGCCGGGCGCTGGAAGACGTGCCCTGCTCGCTCCTGCGGATCCCGGCCGACTGGTCCGCCGACCGGACCTCGGATTACGTGGCCAACCTGGTCCGCTCGAAATTGGATGAGTGAGGTACGGACCAGTGGGGGACCTTGAAGTGTCGGTGATCATTCCGGCGCGGAATGCCGCGGCCTGGCTGGGCGAATGCCTGGAGTCGGTTCGCGCCCAGCACCCGCGCGAGATCATCGTGGTCGACGGCTGTTCGCTGGACGACACTGTCAGCATTGCCCGGTCCCTCGGGGCCCGCGTCCTCTCCGACGAGGGCCGCGGCCTGCCGGCCGCGCGGATGCTGGGGGTCCAAAACGCGGGCTGCGAGGTCGTCGCCCTGATCGACGCCGACGTTGTGCTTCCGCCGGGCACGTTGAGGCGGCTGCTGCGCGAATTCGACGACGGCGCCTTCGACGGCCTGCAGTTCGGGCTGGCCAGCGAGTCCGACGGCCCGGGCTACTGGGGCGCCGCCCTGGCCTGGCACCACAACCACAGCCGTGTCCGGTCCTGGTTCGGTGTCAGCGCCACGCTGATGCGCCGGGACGTGCTGCTGTCCGTCGGCTTCGATGACAACTTCCGTTCCGGTGAGGACATCGAATTGCGGATCCGGCTCGAGGACGGCGGCTACAAGCTCGGCGTCTCCCCCACGACCGTGGTCCGGCACCGCTTCGCCGACACCTTCGACTGCGCCCGCGACCAATGGCTCCAGGACGGCGCCGGCATGGCCCGGACCATCCGGAAGCATCCGGGCCGGGCGGGCTGGCTGGCCGTCCTGCCGCTGCTGGCTTCCGTGCGCGGCGTCGGCCTGTCCCTGGTCCACGCCCCCCGCTTCCTGCCCTACTGGGCCGGCTTCCTGCTCTACAACTACCGCGCCATGTTCGGCGAGATCCTCCGCCCCCAGTCGCGCCCGCTCTCCGTCGGAGGCAACGCGGCCTGGCTCGCGGCGGCCCGGATCGCCCCCATGGTGACGGGGTTCCTGTTCTGGGCGCTCGCCGCGCTCCTGCTGCCGCCGGAGCAGATCGGGCTCGGGTCGGCCGTGGTGTCCGCCGCCCTCCTCACCGTCCAACTCGGCATGCTCGGCGTCGGGCCGGCCACCCTGACCCTCCTGCCCGGCGAGCCCGACGGCGGCCGCCGGCTGACCGCAACGAGCCTGCTGACCGTCGGGGTTTCCGCGCTACTGGTGGGCGGAGTGCTCGCGGCGGTCACCTATTCGATGGGCACCGGCGTCGGCGAGGCCTGGCGCAACCCGGTTGTCACCATCATCTTCCTGGCGACGGCATTCTTCGCCAGCGCGGCCTACCAGCTGGACCACATCGGCGTGGCCCAGGAGCGGGCCGACCGTGCCCTGGTCCGCAGCCTGCTGCAGAGCCTGGTGCAGCTGGGAGTTCTCGGCCTGGCCTTCGCCGCCGGGATCCGCGACCTCTCCGTCGTGGTGGGCGCCGTGGCGGCGGGGGCCCTGGTCAGCGTTCTCGCGGGGCTGCGGCAGCTGCGCCGGGCACAGCTTGAACCGGACTGGCGGCACGGCCTGCGCCCCCGGTCCGCTCTCGGACTGCTCAGGCCCGGACTTCCCAACCACGCCCTGATGCTGGCGGACCGGGCGCCGGGCTACCTCCTGCCGCTGATCGTCGCCGCCACCCTCGGCCCGGGGTCGACCGCCGCCTGGTACATCGTGTGGATGATGGCCTCTGCGGTCTTCTTCGTCCCGCAGTCGGCCGGGTTTTCACTCCAGACAGCCCTGGCCGGAACGCGGTCCAGACCGGGGCTGGTTTCCTCCGCCATCCGCGCAAGCCTGCTGCTGACCCTCGCGGCCGGGCTGATCCTCCTGCTGTTGGGTCCCTACCTCCTGCAGTTCCTCGGTCCGCACTACGCCTCCGCCTGGGTGCTGTTGCCGGTCCTGGTACCGGCACTGCTGCTCAGCTGCGTGACCCAGGTCTATTACGGCCTGTGCCGCGCCCGCGGGCGCCTGATGGAATCGACATTCGTCGCGGTCCTTACGGCCGCGCTGGTGGTCATCCCGGCCGCCGCCGTTGCCCAGCAATTTGGCCTTACCGGCGTATCCGTGCTCTGGTCCGCCGCCCAGGCGGCCGCGGCGCTCATCGCCGTCTGGCGTCTGATCACTCTGACCCGAGTGAAGCCCGCTGCACCTGACCCGGTCTCTTCAGCGGCATTCAACGAGCCCACTGGAATCGAGAAATCATGACACCCGAACCTTCTACCGCTGTCCCTGCTGCTCCCCAGGCGCATGGGCGCCATGAAGGCCCCAGGGACGAGGCTAAACACCCCGCAAAACACGGCGCCACTCCTCCGTCCGCCGAGCACCGGGTGGAGTCAAGCCCGCTCTGGCAGATCGGCGCGCTGGCGGGGATCGCGGCCCTGGCCCTGGTCCTGGGCATCTGGGGCCTGCGGGAGGTCGACCCGGCCCAGACCGGCGGGGCCGGGCTCATCGCCCTGCTTCCCCCGGTGTACTTCGTGGCCCTGGCCCTCAGCCTGACCGGCTTTGTCGCCTCCTTGAACCTTCGGCAGTATGTCCCGGCGCTGCTTGCCGGCCAGGTACTGGTCACGGTGCTGATCCTGCATGGAGCCGATCCGATCATCCACGGTCTGCCCCGGCTTGAGGCGAGCTACCGGCACCTCGGCATTGCCGACAGCATCACCCAGTCCGGGCAGCTGAACCCGAACCTGGACGCCTATTTCAACTGGCCGGGCTTCTTTGACCTGCTGGGCATGCTCTCCGGCGCAACCGGCGCGAAGGACCTGATGACCATCGCCACCTGGGCACCGGTCGGCATCAACCTTCTGCTGCTCGCCCCGCTGCTGGCCCTGGCCACGCGGCTCACGGCAAACCGGCGGCAGGCCTGGGCCGGCGTCTGGATCTTCTACCTGACCAGCTGGGTCGGACAGGACTACCTGGCGCCCCAGGCCTACGCGTTTATCCTGCTCGTCACACTCTTCGCCTGCCTCCTGAGCACCTTCAGCGGCTGGGCCTGGCCCACCGGCGGGAACCGCTTCACCATGGCGCTCGCCCGGACCGTGGACAAACTGGACAAATCGGTGCCGCAGCGGCGGGGCCTGATCCAGCCCTCCCAGCGGGACTCAGCGATCCTCATGGGGATCTGCGCACTGATCCTGCTCGCCATGACGGCTTCGCACCAGCTCACCCCGTTCGCCGCTGTCCCGGTCCTCGTGGCGTTTATGCTGATCGGGCGGCTGCGCTCGCGGTTCCTGCCGCTGCTGGCCTTGGTCCTGCCGGTGTTTTGGCTCGTTTTTGTCGCCTCTGCCTATTTCCAGGGCCACCAGGACCAGCTCTTCGGCTCCTTCGGCGACATTGGCGCGAACACGCTCGGGGCACTGAACGACAGGATCTCCGGCAGCGGTCCGCACCTCGCCGTGGTCTACACCCGGATCGCGGAGGTCGGGGTGATCTGGATCCTGGCGATCATCGGCGCCGTTATGGGCCACCGGAGGGCCACACCGTGGCTGGCCGCCGCGGTTGGCGCCCTCGCTCCGCTCCTGCTGGTTTCGGTCCAGCCCTACGGCGGCGAACTGTTGCTCCGGCTTTTCCTGTTCAGCCTGCCGTTCGCGGCGTGCCTGGTGGTGCTCCCGCTGATGTGGGACCGGCCGGCCGGACCCGGTCTGGTGCGCGGTGTGGTACTGCTCGTGCTCGGCGCGGCGCTGGCCACAACCACACTCGTCACGCGGTACGGCAATGACAGCATGGAGACCTTCTCACGGGCCGAAATCGCGCTCGTGGACCGGCTCTACGCGACGGCACCTGCCGGCTCCGTGCTGATCGAGGCGATCCGCAACACCCCCTGGAAATACCAGGACTATGCCAGCTATGACTACCGTGCCCTGGCCGCCGTCGAACCCCGGCCCGACGCCGCACCGCTGAGCTGCGACACGGCAAACCAGATCGCCAGGCGAGCCGGAGCGTACCTGATCGTCACGGTATCCCAGCAGCACGCCGCGGAACTGCGCGGCACGACGCCGGCCGGGGATCTTCAGCGCTTTATCGACACCTGCGGCACCAGCCCGGGCTGGCAAAAGGTCAGCGAAAACGCCGGCGGGGTCATCTTCCACATCGAAGGAGCAAAAAATGGCAATTGAACGCACGCACGTGGGCTACGCAACGGCAGCCGTGGCGGTAGCGGCCATACCGCTCTCTTTCGTGGGGCCAGAGTCACTCCGGCTCGCCGTCGTCGGCCTGTTCCTGCTGGCCGGGCCGGGCACGGCGCTGGTCCTCCTCATCCGGTTCGGACCGGCCAGCTCCACGGTGGCCGCCGGCGCGATCCCGCTGGCAACTGCGCTCGCCGTCGCCGTCAGTCTCACCCTCTCCACGCTCGTGGCCACGGCCATGATCTACGCGCGGCTCTGGGCCCCTCCGGCCGGGGTCTGCCTCCTAGCCCTTGTCACCCTCGGCCTGCTGGCCGTGGACTACCGGCGAACCAGGCCCGCCCCGGCGGAGGCGCGATGACCCTTTCTTGGCGTGACGCTGATCGGGCAGTCGAATGAGCTGCCAAAAACCAGCGCCGGCGGTTCGCACCCGTTGGATCAGTTGAAGTAACCGCTCGCACGAAATCCTGAGAGTAGATCAATGAGAAAACTAAAAGCACTCGGCACGATTGCCACTACCGGCCTGCTCGTCACGGGCATGCTCTTCGGTACGGCGCAGGCGAGCTCGGCGGCTACCTGCAGGACCGGCACCCCCGTGCCCTCGAACAGCTTCCCCGGCACCGTCGCCGTCGCCACGAACTTTGAGTCGGGCAGCCTCGCACCGTTCATTCCGACGGTGTCCGGTACCGGCACGGCGGCCGTCACGAGCCCGTTGGCCAAGACAGGGACGTGCTCGGCCAAACTCCACGTCACCACGGACGCCGGTTCGTTGGCAAACCTCTCCACACCGACCCTGGCCGCCGGAACCAAAACCGTCTACGCGGACGGCTGGTTCAACATCACCCAGGCCGGAGTAGCCGGCAACGACGTGCCCTATTTCCGCGTCTTCTCCGGCAGCACCCGGGTGGCCGACGTTTACCGCTACAACAGCAACGGCCAGCTGTGGCTTCGGGTGACCGCCCCGAACGGGACGTTCGTCTACACCAAGCTGATCGCCGGAAGCATCAGCCTCAGCGCCTGGCACCGGGTCCAGATGCGGGTCACCAGCAACAGCACGAAGTCGACCATCCAGGTCTGGTTCGACGGAGTGCTGAAGTACTCCAGCAGCGCGGTCAGCATGGCCGGCAGCGCGCTGAGCAAGGTCCAACTGGGGGCCGAACACAACCGCCAGATGGGCGATTGCTACATCGATGACGTAGTCATCAAGCGCTCCTAGTTGCACGGCGCACGCGGCGGCCGGGAATCCGTTCCCGGCCGCCGCCGCGTGCCGGTCAGGCAGCCTTGGCCGCCTCCACGAAGGCCATGATTTTGGCAAGGTCCTTGACGCCGCGGGACTGTTCGACGCCGGAGGAGACGTCCACTCCCCACGCGCCCGCCGCCGCGGCGGCCGCGGCCACGTTTGCCGGGTCCAGGCCGCCGGCCAGCAGCCACTTCCGGCCCGCCAGCCCCAGCCGGCGGACGGAGGCGTAGTCCCAGGCCTCGCCGGAGCCGGGCACGGCGGCGTCGATGAGCAGCAGGTCCTCTCCCCAGTCGGCAAACGCTTCGGGCGCGTCGGCCATGGTGATGGCCCGGATGACCTTCAGGGCAGCCGCGTGCACGGTCCGGACATCCCCCGGGGCGCGTTCGCCGTGCAACTGCACCCATTCCAGGCCGGCCTCCCGGGCCACCGCGACTGCGTCGGCCGCCTCCTCGTGCCGGAAGACGCCCACGGCGGGCAGCCCGGCCGGCACCCCGGAGAGGAGCTCCCGGGCACGGTCCGGACTGACCTGGCGGGGGCTGGGGGTCAGCACGAAGCCGACGGCATCCGCCCCGGCGTCGACCGCGGCCCGCACCGATTCGGCGGTGCTGAGGCCGCACACTTTGACGAACATCGCGGATCCCTTCGTAACCTTTTGGTCCTTTGACGTTAGCAAGCCCGCCCCCGGCACCGCAGTTGTTACGCTGCCCGGCACCCGCGGGGCTGACGGCTAGGCTGGATCCATGGAGATCATCCGCTACGCCGCGCTCAAGCCCCGTCCCTGGCGCAACGGGGGCGGTGTGACCCGCGAGGTGGCCCGCTTCCCGCAGCCTGCCGCTCAGGGCGCCGGGGACAGCAGCTGGGATTGGCGGGTGAGCATCGCGGAGATGACCAGGGCCGGCGAGTTCTCCGCGTTCCCCGGGATGGACCGCGTCCTGACCGTGGTCGAGGGCGAACTGTTGCTGCTGAGCGTCGACGGCGCCGAGCACCCGCTGGAGCAATACCGGCCGTTCCGGTTCTCCGGCGACGCGGCCGCCGCCGGGGCCCTGCCGACGGGTGACGTCCGCGATTTGAACGTGATCACACGACGCGGGGCGTTCAAGGGCTACACCTCCATCATCGAGCTCTCGAAGAAACGAGCGCACCCCGTGTTCGAGGGCCAGCTGGGCATCCTGCTCCAGGGCCAGGCCGCCGTCACGCCAGGCACCGCGGACGGGGGCGCATCCGAAGCCGGGCCCGAGCCGCTGGACCGCTATGACGCCGTCGTGGGTTCGGACAGCGCCTCCCCCGAGATCCTGGGCCGCGGGTTCCTGGCTGTTGTGTCGATCGATCCCGTGACGGACTAGCCCAGACCGGTTGCTGGCACACCGGACCTGCCGGGAGTTCGCCGGCGGTTCGCCCCTCCGCCCGGGCGTTGCTACGCTGGAATCAAGGCCCTTTCCTGGGCCTCCGGACGACGGATCAGTACCCGGCACGCGACAAGACTGGCCACAGGAGCAGTCATGTCGTGGTTAATTCTCATTCTTTCCGGCTCGCTGGAAGCGGTCTGGGCCGCTGCCCTGCACCGAACGGCGCAGGCCACGGGCCGCCGCCGGATTGCGCCGGCCGCCGTCTTCCTCGTTTCCGTCCTGGCCAGCACCGGCGGCCTCGCCGTCGCCATGCAGTCCATCCCCACCGGAACGGCCTACGCCGTCTGGGTGGGCGTCGGTGTGGTGCTGACCTCCGCCTACGCCATGGCCACCCGCGTGGAACCCGCGACGACGGCGCGGATCCTGCTGCTCGGCGGGATCGTCGCGTGCGTTGCCGGCCTGAAGCTGGTGGCATAACCATGGCAGCGCCGCGTACGCCAACATCGGCCGCCACAGCCCCGGCAGCGACTCTGGCCTGCTCATCCTGCTCGTTTCCGCCGTGCTGGAGGCGGTCTGGGCCACAGCCTTGGGCCTCTCCGACGGCTTCACCCGGGCGCTGCCCACCCTGGTCTTCGCCGTGACCGCCACGCTCAGCATGGTGGGGCTGGGCGTGGCCGTGAAGCGCATCCCGCTGGGCACGGCCTACGCCTGGGTGGGGATCGGCGCGGCCCTGACGGTCGGCTGGGCCATGGCGACCGGCGTCGAGCCCGCCAGCCCGCTGAAACTGCTGTTTATCGCCGGAATCGTCGGCTGCGCGGCCGGCCTGAAGCTGCTGCCGGCCGGGAAATCCGCGGAATCTCCCCACCCTTAAGGCAGTACGACGGCGTGTCCCCCGCAACGCGCCGTCGTCGGGGCCTTGCAGCGGTGAAAAGTGGGGAGAACGTGGCGCCGGAGCCCGGAATAGCCACGCGCCCGCCGGGGTTCTTGGCAGGGACGGCACTATTGACGCAGCGACAGGAGACCAAAGATGACTTCAGCAACAGTCCGGCTCGGCGACGGCCTCAGCGTCAGTCCCTTGGGGTTCGGCGGCATGGCCGTGACTCCGGTGTACGGGGAGGTGGATCCGGCCGAGGCGCTGGCCACCCTGCACCATGCGGTGGACGCGGGCGTCAGCTTTATCGACACCGCGGACATTTACGGCGGCGGCAGCAACGAGGAGTTGATCGCCCAACTCCTCAAAGATCGCCGCGGCGAGGTCCAGCTGGCCACCAAGTTCGGCCTGGTGGGGACGCCGGCCACCGGCTATTCGGACATCCGGGGCGACGCCGCCTACGTGCGGCAGGCCGTGGACCGCAGCCTGAAGCGCCTCGGCACCGACACGATCGACCTGTACTACATGCACCGCCGTGACCTCCGCGTTCCGATTGTGGAAACCGTGGAGGCCATGGCGGGGCTGGTGCAGGCCGGCAAGGTGCGGCACCTGGGTCTGTCCGAGGTGACGGCCGAGGAGCTGCGGGAGGCCAGCAGCGTCCACCCGATCACCGCAGTCCAGAGCGAGTGGTCCATCTGGAGCCGCGACGTGGAACGCAACATCGTGCCTGCCGCGGCCGAACTCGGCGTGGGTTTTGTGCCGTATTCGCCGCTGGGCCGGGGATTCCTCACCGGCACCGTGGACGCCTCGAAGCTGGGCAGCAACGACTTCCGCCGCAACATCCCGCGCTTCGCCGACGACGCCCTGGACGCCAACCAGGCCGTGGTGGCCGCGGTCCGGTCCGTCGCCGCCGAGCTGAGCGGCCCCGGAAAGACAGTGACACCGGCCCAGGTGGCGCTGGCCTGGCTGCTTGCGCAGGGCCGGAAGCTCGGGTTGCCCGTGGTCCCGATCCCCGGCACGCGCAAAGCGGACCGGATCGATGAGAACCTGGGCGCCCTGGCCCTCGTGCTGACCCCGGCGCAACTGGAGAAGCTCGACGCCGCCGCGGACACCGTCGTCGGCTCCCGCTCCGCGGACCCCACTTGGGTGTCCCAGGGCCGTGAATAGCGAATCTGTAGACTGCAGCCCATGGACTCGCTCATACACAAGCTTCGTAACATCACCATCCGCCGGATTTCGGTCGGCGAGATGGACAACAACGTGTACCTGCTCACGGCCAAGGCCTCCGGCGCACAGCTGCTGATCGATGCGGCGGATGACCTGGCCGCGATCCAAGGGCTCCTCGCCGACGCCGCAGCGGATACCGGCGCGACGCCGAAACTGGCGCTGATCGCCACCACGCACCAGCACTGGGACCACGTCCGCGCGCTCCCCGGCCTCGTTGAAGCGACCGGCGCAAAGACAGCCGCGGGGACGGATGACGCCGCCGAGCTACCGGTGAAGGTTGATGTCTTGCTCGATCACGGCGACGTCGGCAACTTCGACGGTTTCGACGTGACGGCGGTTCACCTGCGCGGCCACACCCCGGGCTCGGTGGCCTTCGTGTACCAGGACCCGGAGGGCCCGGCGCACATCTTCTCCGGCGACTCGCTGTTCCCTGGAGGCGTGGGCAACACGCAAAAGGATCCCGTGAGGTTTGCCCAGCTGCTCAGCGATGTCAGCGAGCGGCTTTTTGACGTGTACCCGGACGACACCGTGGTGCACCCGGGCCACGGCAAGCCCACCACCCTCGGCGCGGAACGCCCGCATCTGGAAGAGTGGCGCGCCCGCGGCTGGTAGCTTGACGCTGCGCTTTCAGACCGGCGCTACGCTTTCGGACGGACGCTGCGGGAATCCCCGTAGCGTCCGTCCATTTGTGTAGCGGAAAACCGAAACCTTAGCGGCTGCGGCGTTCGTTCGACGCCGGAGCCGACGCGCGGCGGGGGCCGCCGCTGCGGGCCGGACGGCCTTCGCCGGAGCGGCCGTTGCCGCCGCCTGCGTAGGACCCGCCGGAGGTTCCGCCGGTGTTGGAGGACCAAACGGGTGCTGAACCGCCGGACTTGGCGCCGGCAGCTGCGCGCTGGCCGGTTGCGGGGCGTCCGCCGCGCTGCCCGCCGGCTGCGCCGCCGGTGCGCGGTGCGCCACCGGTGCGGGGAGCTCCACCCGTGCGGGGTGCGCCGCCCCGGGGAGCGGAACCGCCGCGGGAGTCGCTACGGACCTCGGCAGCGCGTCCGTCCGAACCACGGCCGGCCGAAGCGCGGCCGCCGGCTGCGGGCACATCGTTGTGGTGCGCGTAGGCAGTGGTGCGGCCACGGCCCCGTGCGTTACGGCGTTCGGCGCGCTCGGCGTCGGCCCGGTCCTGGTTCTTTTCCGCGACGCGCTCGGCGGCGTTGCGGGCAGCGGCCTGGCCTTCGTAGGCCACGGCGCGCCGCTCGGCGCGGGGAAGGTCCGTGCGCGGTGCCTCAGCGGCGACCCGGCCCCGGCCACCTCGTCCGCCCCGGCCACCCGCGGTGGGTGCAGCCTGGCGGCGGGCGCGCTTGCGCTCGGCGTTGGCACCGGTGGAGGTGCCGCCGCCCTGCTGCTTGGCCTTGGTGGCCAGCAGCGCGGCGCGGGTGCGCGGATCGATCCTTTCGGCCATTTCGCCCACGAGCTCCGCGACCAGCGGGGAGTTGGCGGTAACGCGCTCGAAGTTGACCTCGACGCCGGCGGCCTTCATCAGCTTCTTGACGTCGGACTGCTGCTCCGGCAGGGTCAGCGTGACCACGGTGCCGTCGGAACCGGCGCGGGCGGTGCGGCCCGAGCGGTGCAGGTACGCCTTGTGCTCCGTGGGCGGATCCACGTGGATGACCAGCTCGACGTCGTCGACGTGGACGCCGCGGGCCGCGACGTCGGTGGCCACCAGGACGCGAACGTCGCCGGAGGAGAACTCGGCGAGGTTGCGGTCACGGGCGTTCTGCGAGAGGTTGCCGTGCAGGTCGACGGCGGGGATGCCGGCGTCGGTCAGGGTCTTGGCCAGCTTCCGGGCGTGGTGCTTGGTGCGCATAAAGAGCACCCGGCGGCCGGCGCCGGAGGCGAGCTCGACGATCAGCTGCTTCTTGACGGTCTGGTCGTTGACCACCAGGACGTGGTGCTCCATGGTGGTCACCGCGGCCTGCGGGTCGTCCACGGAGTGGGTCAGCGGGTTGGACAGGTAGCGCTGGACGATCTTGTCCACACCGTTGTCCAGGGTGGCTGAGAACAGCAGGCGCTGGCCCTGGGTGGGAGTCATGTCCATCAGCTTCTTGACCACCGGGAGGAAGCCGAGGTCAGCCATGTGGTCTGCCTCGTCCAGGACGGTGATCTCGACGGCCTCGAGGGTCAGGATCCGCTGGCGGATCAGGTCCTCCAGGCGGCCGGGGCAGGCGATGACAATGTCAACGCCGGCGCGCAGCGCCTTTTCCTGGCGGGCCTGGGAGATGCCGCCGTAGATCACAGTGGTGGTGAGGCCGGCGGCCTTGGCCAGCGGCTCGATGGTGGCGTTGATCTGGGTGGCCAGCTCGCGGGTGGGGGCCAGGACCAGGCCCATGGGGCGGCCGGGCTTGCGGAAGTGGGCGGCCTCGCGCTCAGCGAGCCGGGCTACCAGCGGGATGGCGAACGCAATGGTCTTGCCGGAGCCGGTGCGGCCACGGCCCAGGACGTCACGTCCGGCCAAGGTGTCCGGGAGGGTCTTGACCTGGATGGGGAACGGTTCAACGATCCCCTGGGCGGTGAGGGTGTCGGCGAGGGCCTTGGGCGTGCCGAGGGCAGCAAAAGTAGTCATGTGTTTCAAAGGTCTTTCAGGCGGTATCCATGCGGATATCGGCCCCCGGCTCCGGTTGGACCAGGGGTTCGCCGAAGAAAAGTCAGGTGATCAACCGGGCTATCCGCAGCATAAATGCGGGCGGCCGGGACCAAATAGAACGCGTTCATCGACGCAGGATGTGCCTCTCACATGAAAAAGTCCCACTTCCTGGGGCGGATTCCCGAGGGAATCCGGCAGGGATCCGACTGATAGACCGAAGCCGGTCAACCGAACCAAAAGTGGGCATCACTGCACATCAAGTTCCCCCAGTCTATCACCTGCGCGCCTCCTCCCGTTTCCAGCCCTTCCCAACTGACTGGCAGATCAGGCCCTTTTCGGGGCTCAGAACGGCCTGATCTGCCAGTCAGTTGGGTAGGCCGGGGCGGGACACCCGCGCTGCCACCGCCACACTCCCGACGCCCATCGCGGCGGTGAGCGCGAACACCCCCACAAAGGAGGCGGCTCCGGCGCCCGCCGCCGGCGTCATTGGCGCGAACGCCGCAAAGACGAGCCCGGTGCCGGCGAGCGCCAGGGCGCCGCCGAGAGAATCGGAAATGGACATCGCCGAGCTGTTGAAACCCTCGTTGTGCTCGTCGGACAACGCCAGGGTCATCACACTCAGCCGCGCATACATCAACCCCATGCCGCCGCCGGCGAACACCCAGGCGATCATCACGACGGCGGCCGGCCAGTGCAGCATCGTGGTCACCAGCACCAGGACGATGGCGCCCAGCACCAGGGCTGCGCCGGTCCGAACCGCGCGGCGGTGATCAAGGCGCGCCCCGAGCCGGCCCTGGACCGCGGAACCGGCAGCCCACGCGACGGCGCCCCCGGTAAGGGTCAGTCCGGCGAAGGTGGGCGAGGAAACATAGCGTTCCACCAGGAGGTACGGCAGGTAGACTTCGGCGCCAAAAAACGCAGCCGAAGCCAGCCCGCGGGTCAGGATGACGCTGGGGAGGCCACGTCGGGCGGTCAAGGTTCCGCGCGGCACGAGCGGGCGGACCGCGATCAGGGCGACGGCGACGGCTGCTACCGCGGCGCCGGCGGCCATGCCGCCCGCCGTCGGAAGCCGGTCGGAGAGATTCAGGCCCAGCACGGCGAGCGCCGCGAGCGCGGCCCAGGCCAGCCCGCCGTAGCCCGGGGATCGGCTCGCACCGGCCGCGGGCTCCTCCCCCGGCGCAGTTTCCTTGGCGGTTCCCCTCGCGTTTTCGGGACCGCCGCGCAGTCCGTGCAGGGCCGGCACGATCATCAACAGGGCCGGCACCACCAGTCCCACGACGCCGAGGAACACCCAATGCCAGCTGGCCAGCTGCGCCACCAGACCTGCCGCGAAGGGGCCCACCAGGGAAGGGATCACCCAGGCTGCGGAGAACGCGGCGAAGATCTTAGGGTGCAGCACTGGCGGATAGACCCGGGCGAGCACAACGTAAAGAGCCACTGTCATCGCACCGCCGCCCAGTCCCTGCACCAGCCGCCCGGCAACGAGGGCCGGCATGGCCCCCGCCGATCCGGCGATCAGCAGGCCCAGACCGAACAGTGCCACGGAGGCGTACAGCGGGCCCGCCGGCCCGCGCCGGTCCGACCAGTTGCCGGCCGCCACCATCCCGATCACGCCGGTGGCCAGCGGCCCGGCGAAGGCCAGCGCGTAGAGGCTGGCACCGTCGAGCTCCCGGCTGACCAGCGGCATGATGGTGGTCACCGCCAGCGATTCGAAGGCGGCCAGGAACACAAGGGCCAAGGCGCCGAGGGTCACCAGCAGGTAGCGGCGGTGGAAAATGCCGGCAGCCTCCGGGGCGTCAGCGCGGGGTGCGGGCGGGTCAGTTCGGGACACGTGCCACAGCCTACAAGAGGGTCATCCACCGGCCCCGGCGGTCCGGCTAACCGGCGGCGTCGAGCCCCTGCGCCGGCACCACGACGGCGCCGCTCGCCCGGGAGTCAGGGTTTAGCATCCAGCCCACGCGTTTCACGGTGCTGAGCATGATCACGCTTTCCACCAGCACCATGCCGGGCACCTTCTGCTGCAGCACCAGCTCGATGCTCATCACGTCCGCCAGGGACTGCAGCCACATGATGATCACAAAGTTGGTGGGCCCCGTGGTGGAGGCGCTGAGCCGCACATTCCGCATCGTCTTCAGCTCGGCAGCCGCAGCCTCGTGCCGGCCGGCCGGAACGTTCACGAACCACTGGCAGGTCACGGGAAAGGCGGAAAGCTTCTGGGCGACCTCACAGCGGAAAGACAGGATCCCGCTGGCGAGCACACGGTTAAGCTGCCGCTGGACCGTGGCAGGGTGCCGGCCCAGCGCACGGGCGATGTCCGCCGCCGTGGCCCGGCCGTCCTTGGCCAGGAAGGGAAGCAGAGCCAGGTGACTGGCCGGAAGCTGGTCTCTGGCGGTGGAATGAACTGCCCCGGTTGTCTCCGCGCCCGCCATGGCGCGCACGGCGGCCTGCTGGGCGCGGCTCAGCACGTTGAGCCGCCAGGAGCCGCCGCTTGAGTGCAGCCGGGTGCACAGCGCCGTCTGGTACTTGAGCAGTCCGTCAATCTCCTTCAACCTCGAGACCACCCTCGAGCTGAAGTCGTCCAGGGAGGGGGTGATCACGGTCAGCATTAGGTCCCGGTTGCTGGCCGCCTCTTCCACCGTCACGATCTCCGGCATTCCGGCGAGTTCCGCGGTCACTTCCTCGCGCCGGTTCATTTCGCAGTCCACGGCGACGAACGCCAGGCACATCTGGTGGGGGTCGCCAATCAGGTGCGCGGTGACCCAGGAGACGCCGGCCGCCCGCAGCCGTTCCCAGCGGGCGGCGAGAGTTGTGGCGTGAACGCCGAGCACCTCCGCCGCGTCCGCCCAGCTCATGCGCGGGGCGATCTGCAGGACATTGATCAGGGCAAGATCTTCCTCGCTGATTTCCATGATTTCCCTTCGACGCTGCACGAAACCTGCAATGCATCGCATATCTTGCATATTTTCAGGCGTTTCCGACTCTGTGAGTCAGGTCACTCCAGAATAGACGCAAGTCCACGCGAGACCACACCCACCACAGACCGCACCACAGAGGAGACCACGTGCCGATCACCGCAGACGCCCGCGAAATGCAGGCGGATCTTGCCCGCTTCCGCCATGAACTGCACCGGGAGCCGGAAATCGGCCTGACGCTTCCCCGCACCCAGGAGAAGGTGCTCCAGGCCCTCGACGGACTCGGCTATGAGATCACACTGGGCCGGGACACGACGTCGGTCACGGCGGTGCTGCGCGGGCAGGCCCCCGGCGCCGGCACCCGCCCGGCCGTGCTCCTGCGGGCGGACATGGACGGCCTGCCGGTGCAGGAAAAGACCGGCGTGGACTACACCTCCCGGATCGACGGCGCCATGCACGCCTGCGGCCACGATCTGCACACCGCCATGCTCACCGGGGCCGCCACCCTGCTGGCCGAACGCCGGCACCGGCTCTCCGGCGACGTTGTCCTGATGTTCCAGCCCGGCGAGGAAGGCTTCGACGGCGCCAGCTACATGATCCGCGAAGGCGTCTTGGACGCCCCCGGCCGGCGCGTGGACGCCGCATACGGCATGCACGTCTTCTCCGCCCTGGAACCGCACGGCACGTTCTGCACCAAACCGGGCGTTATGCTCAGTTCCTCCGACGGCCTGACCGTGACCGTGCTCGGCTCCGGCGGCCACGGCTCGGCCCCGCACTCGGCCAAGGATCCGGTCACCGCGGCGGCCGAAATGGTCACCGCCCTGCAGGTCATGGTCACCCGCCAGTTCAACATGTTCGACCCCGTGGTCCTGTCGGTGGGCGTGCTCCAGGCCGGCACAAAGCGCAACATCATCCCGGAAACCGCCCGCATCGAGGCCACCATCCGGACCTTCTCCGAGGAATCCCGGCAGAAGATGATGGAGGCCGTGCCGCGCCTGCTGAAGGGCATCGCGGCGGCGCACGGGCTCGACGTCGACGTCGACTACCAGCAGGAGTACCCGCTCACCATCACGGACGAGGATGAGACCCGCACCGCGGAGCACGTCATCGAGGGCCTGTTCGGCGATTCCCGGCTCGCCCGCTGGGCCACCCCGCTGAGCGGTTCCGAGGACTTCTCCAGGGTCCTCGCCGAGGTCCCCGGCACGTTCATCG
Source organism: Arthrobacter sp. SlRoot2-15 (assembly GCF_059739345.1). NCBI lineage: Bacteria > Bacillati > Actinomycetota > Actinomycetes > Micrococcales > Micrococcaceae > Arthrobacter > Arthrobacter sp. SlRoot2-15. Next base: position 2,161,076 of record NZ_AP046058.1, on the reverse strand, counting down.
GGCTGAGCGCCGTCCCCCGCGACGCCGACCACACCACCACCGCGTACAACCACTCCCCGTACGCCACGTTCGACGACGGCGTGCTGGCCGACGGTGCCGCGCTCTACGCAGAACTCGCCATGTCCCGGCTGGCCGCACTCGCGGCAGCCTCCGCCCCGGCCCACGCCGCCGCCCCCGCACTTTCCTAGCCCACCCCAAGGGAGAAGACCCATGACTGCAACCGCGTCCATGCCAACGGCAACCCGGACCTCCACCCGAAAGACCATCATCGGCACCGGCATCGGCAACGCCGTCGAATGGTACGACTGGGCCATTTACGCCACGTTTACGCCGTTCATCGCCAGCCAGCTTTTCAGCAAGGCCGATCCGGCGTCGGCGGTGCTATCGACCCTGGCGATTTTCGCCGTCGGGTTCGTGGCCCGTCCGTTCGGCGGTTTCCTGTTCGGCTGGATCGGTGACCGGATCGGCCGCAAGGCGTCCATGACCCTTGCCGTGGGCCTCGCGTCCGTGGGGAGCCTGATGATCGGCATCGCGCCGACCTTCGCGGCGGTCGGAGCCTGGGCCTCGCTCATGCTGCTGGTGGCACGCCTGGTCCAGGGCCTGGCGCACGGCGGCGAGCTGCCGTCGTCGCAGACGTACCTCTCCGAGATGGCGCCGCGCGAACACCGCGGCTTTTGGGCCACCCTGATCTATACCTCCGGCACGGTGGGCATCTTGTTCGGTACCCTGCTGGGTGCCGTGCTGAACATGGCCCTGAGCACCGAAGTGATGAACGCATGGGGCTGGCGCATCCCGTTCCTGGTCGGCGCGGCGATGGGCCTGTACGCCCTGATCATGCGGTCCCGGCTGCACGAAACGGATGTCTTCGCGGGCGAAGCCGCGGAGGAAAAGCGCGCCCCGATCTGGCCGCAAATTGTCCGCCACCGCAAGCAGGCGCTGCAGGTGATCGGCCTGACGGTCGGCCTGACGGTTATCTATTACATCTGGGGTGTTGTGGCCCCCAGCTACGCCACCACCGCGCTGAAGATCGACCGCGGCGAGGCCCTGTGGGCTGGCGTGATCGGCAACATCGTCTTCATCGCCGCGCTGCCCTTCTGGGGCAAGCTCTCCGACCGTATCGGCCGCAAGAAGGTGCTGTGGTCCGGGGCCATCGGTGCAGGCATTATGCACTTCCCGATGACCGCCCTGCTCAAAGACTCCGCCTGGCAGCTGGCCGTCAGCATGTCCGTGATGCTGATCTTCATCGCCGCGAGCGCTGCGATCGTCCCGGCCGTCTACGCCGAGCTCTTCCCGACCAGCATCCGCACCGTTGGCGTCGGAGTCCCGTATTCGATCTGCGTGGCCCTGTTCGGCGGCACCGCACCCTACCTGCAGCAATGGCTGGGCTCGAGCCTGCAGCTGCCGCAGCTGTTCAACGTGTACGCGGTCCTGCTCCTGGCCGTCTCCGCGGCGTTCGTCTTCACCATACCGGAGACGAAGGGCAAGGACCTCACGGTCTAGTCCATCACCCGGCGGGGCGGGCACTCCTGCCCGCCCCGCCGGGTGCCGGAACTCCACTATTCTGGAGGTGATGAGTGAGTCTCCAGAATTCCCCCAGCCGTCGCAGGATCCCCGCCCGGTCACGCCCGGCAGCCAAGCCTCCTTTGGCACCTACGGCGGCCGGCCGGTCAGTTTCGTGCGCCGCGGCACCCGCCTCCAGGGCCGGCGCCAGGCCGCGTGGGAAGAGCACTCGGACCGGTGGGCGGTAGACGTGCCGAGGCACGTCGCCAACACCTCGGTGCATCCGGACTATGTCTTCGACGCCGAAGCCGAATTTGGCCGGAAGGCCCCCCTGATTGTGGAGATCGGCTCAGGTCTCGGCGACGCTGTGTGCCACGCGGCCGAGGAGAACCCGGACAAGGACTTCCTGGCCGTGGAGGTCTATACCCCTGGTCTGGCCAACACCCTCATCAAGATCAACAGCCGCGGGCTGACCAATGTCCGGGTGGTGGAGGCCAACGCCCCCGAGGTGCTGGCCAGCATGCTCCCGGAGGAGTCGGTCGCCGAGCTCTGGGTCTTCTTCCCGGACCCGTGGCACAAGTCCCGGCACCACAAGCGCCGCCTCATCCAGCCTGCTTTCGCGGACCTCGCGGCCCGGGCGCTCAAACCCGGCGGTATCTGGCGGATCGCGACCGACTGGTCCAACTACGCCGTGCACGTGCGTGAGGTCCTGGCGGGCTCGGCCGACTTCGAGAACCTGCACGACGGCGAGCGCAGCGGCGACGACAGTCCGCTCACGCAGGTCTGGGAATCCGGCGTGGAGTCGGTCGTGGGGGGCGCCCCGGTCAGGGAAGGCCGCGCCCCGGTCAGCACCGAGCACACCGGCCCCAACGAGGGAGTCGACGACGTCGGCGGCTGGGCGCCCAGGTTCGAGGGCCGCATCCTGACCAGCTTCGAAAACAAGGCCCACGAGGCGGGCCGGCTGATCTTCGATCTCTGCTACCGGCGCCGCTGACGCCACCGGCCGCACGCCCGCCCGTGTCCGGCATTAGTGCCGCGTAGCTGCTATCACGCAGCCGGTTCCCGTGGCACGATTACGGGACAATCATGGCTGGCGGCGGCAACACCGCAGCGGTAGAACTCAATGACGCAAGGGACCGACCATTAAAAAAGAACTCCAGGACGCCGCGGAAGTCGCCGAGGACGTCACCAATTCGAAGCCGCTCGAATACGCGGCACGGGCCGGGTTTGCCGTCTCGGGCATCCTGCACTTCCTGATCGGGCTGGTCGCGATCCGGCTCGCCATGGGCGGCCAGGGGCAGGCTGATGTGAGCGGCGCCGTTGAATCGCTCTCCAAGCAACCGGCGGGTCCCATCCTGCTGTGGAGCGCCTTCTCCGCCTGCGTCGCGCTGGCAATCTGGCAGACCAGTGATGCCATTTTCGACTTCTCCCACCTGCCAACGAAAAAGAAGGTCGGCAAGAAACTCAAGGCCGCCCTGCAGGCTGTGGTCTACGCCGGGTTCGCGCTCACGCTGGCTTCCGTCGCTATCGGCGCCCAAGCAGACCACCGGCGGTCCACCAGCGACCTGACCCTGCAGCTCATGCAGGCCCCGGGCGGCGTCCTGTTGCTGATCGTCATCGGTGCCGCGGTGGCCGTGACCGGCGTTGTCTACGCCATCCGGGGCTTCAGGAAGTCGTTCATCAAGTATCTGCGCATGCCCTCCAATGAGCACGCCCGGACTGCGGTGTCCGTCACTGGAGTAGCAGGTTACGCAGCCAAGGGTGTTGCGTTGCTGCTGACGGGGCTGCTGGTCGTCATAGCCACGGTGAAGGCGGACCCGTCGCAGTCAACCGGGCTCGACGGCGGACTGAAAGCCTTACGCGATCAGCCGCTGGGCATGTACATGTTGGCCGCCGTCGGCGCCGGCTTGATTTGCTATGGCGTTTTTATGGCCGTCCGGGCCCGGCTCGCCCGGATGTAGGAGCCTGTCCGCGGCTACGGCTTGAAGTCGTCGTGGACCACCACCCGGGAGAGCTCAACCGTGCCGTTTGGCAGTTTCCAGTAGTGCAGCCGGCGGGCGGCCGCCACCTTCTGCTCGACCGCGGCGCGGAAGCAGCGGGCACCGTCCGCGCGCACGAGCTGGGCGGTGTCTCCTCCCGAGGCGGCGCGCAGGGCGTGGACTTCACGCGCGGGATTCCGGTCCGCCGCGCCAATCAGGACTTCCACCGTGGCCTTCAGCGCTTTCGCCACCACTCCGGGGTCGGTGAAGCGATACAGGGACGCCGCAAATTCCGGGCCGGCCTTCCATTCCAAGGGCAGCGCCTGCCGCGTCTTGTCGCTCGCCGGAACGTTCCGTACCCAGGCGAGGTACACATCGTGCCGCAGGCGTTCGTCATCGGTTGCGAACAGGCCGTCGGAGCCGGTGACCAGGGAGCGCTTGAGGGCGGCCTGCGTCCGGCGTTTGTAGGCCTTGAGGTCCAGTAGTTCGGCCTGAACCCCGGCAAGCCGCGCCGCCGAGGCTTCCATCGCCACCCGGGCTCCCTCGGCAATCTGCTGCTCCGCCTGGAGTTCGAGCCGCAAGTCATCCTGCGCCCGCTGAAGGCTGACGAGTTCGGCTCCGGCCTGGCTGGCAGCGGCAACAAGTTCCTGCAGGGCGGCGACTTTCCGCCGCTCGGCTTCCAGTTGGAGCTGGGTGGCCATCAGGGCAGCCGACGGCTTAGGAGCCAACGCTGTAATAGTGGAGCTGTCCTGATCCGCGGCAGCTGCACGTGTTCCGGCGGCCCCGGCGTCCTCGGCGGGAAACGTCCGGCCCGACGCCGGCTGCTCGGTGAGGTGCCGTCCGGCCCGTAGCCACGGGGTGCCGCCGGTGAGGAGGGCGGGGGCCGGCGCGACGTCGGCATCCTCGTCAACATCGAGCAGGGACAGCACCACTGCACCGTTTTCGTGCAGGAAACGTGCCACCACCACCTCGCCCTCGGTCACCAGGCTGTCCACGGCGTCGAGGGGGTTGGAAGAGATGCGCGCCTGTTCCACGGACCAACTGGACCCCGGGTAGAGGGTCAGCTTCGCACTGTTGGCGCACACCTGCTCGGCCAGGGCCAAAACGAGGTCACCGGGCCGGTACAGCGCTGCAAGGCGCGGCGAGATCTTAAGGCCGTTGATATCGAGCGTCTTGTCCTCTTCGTTGAGATCGCCCTCGACGGACTGGCCGATGTCCAGCATCCAGTCGAGGCGGACCGGCGGGACGACGTGCTCGCGCTGGATTGTGCAGCAACTGCCGTCGCCGAGTTCGATGATGGCCCGGGATCCCGCGCTGGCGAAGGCCTTCACGGTCCCCTGGACGCGCCGCGGCGCGGTCCGGACCGGCGCGGCCTTCGCCGGAGCGACGGTGACAAGGCTCAGCACATCGTCGATGATGTCCTCGGCCGCACGGTCGGCTGCGCTGCGGTCCCGTGCCATCCGCAGCCGGCTTCGGTGCACGTCCTTCATCCAGCGGAGATCCTCCGCATAAACCCGCGCCGCATTGCCGAACACCTCGGCGCCGGCCGGAAGGCAGTCGCCGAAGGCATAGCTTTCCGGACCGTTTTCCAGCAAAAAGACTTCGGCAAGGTCTCCGACCTCCCGGGCGATATAGTCCACGTCGATACGGTTATCCCGCTGCCCGGGATGCCAGGAAATGACCGCTGCCGGTTTGGTCCGCCCGGCCGCCATCAGGCGGTGCGCCAGGTCCCTGCCGGAGTCAACAACCACAAATGCCTGTTCCATAACGAATCCCCAATCGCCGGTGCGGACGTGCCTGCCGCAGGTGGTGGGGAAGCGACGGCTCCCCCACCTTCAGAGAAGCAAGGGGGTCTGACACTAAATGCGCGCCGGCCCGCCGCCGGTTCCCGCACCCCGTCCGCCCTACCCGCGCGGCACGGCGATGACGGCCATGGTCTGCTGGCCGTTCCGCATCTCAATCCTGGTGATGTTGGCGAGTTGCAGCGGCGTGGCTCCGGTGACGCGCACGTTCCCGCTCGGTGTTGCCGTCCAGGCGCAGGCACGGTCTTCGCCGCCGTCGCCGGCCCTCACCCACAGCGACAAGGTTCCGTCCACCGGCAGGCTCCGGCCCTCGACAGCGAGCTCGGTGCCCCAGCTCTTTTTGACCAGGGACACCGTGAACTGCAGCCCGTCCCCGGCCTGGACGGAGTAGCTGGCGTCCGGTTTGGGCGGCGGGTTGACCAGCGGCGCGGCCAGGATGCCGAGCGCCAGGCACGCCGCCGCCGCGGCAGCGAGCGCCGTGGTCCACCGGCGTCGAATTTTCCGACGGCGGGAGGACAATTCGTCGAGCAGCCGCCGCGGCAGCGCCGGAGCGGGGACCGGCGGCGCCGCCCCTGGCGAGGCGTCGGCAGCAGCGGCCCCGAGCGCTACGGCGTCGGGCACCGGGACCGCGTCCAGCAGCGCCGGGAGGCTGGCGAGTTCATCGAGTTCGGCGCGGCAATCCCGGCATTCGGCCAGATGCCGTTCGAAGTCTGCCGCCTCGTCCGGCGGCAGGCCGCCGAGCAGGTACGCGCCAAGCAGCTGGTGGGGTCCGGGTCCGTTCACCGCTGCACCCCCATTTCGTCAAGGATGGTCCGCAGCGCCCGGACCGCGTAGAAGGCCCGCGATTTCACTGTGCCGGCGGGAATATTCAAATGCTCGGAGGCCTCCTGGACGGTGAAGCGGCGGTAATGGAGCGCGACCAACACCTCCCGGTGCTCGGCGCTGAGGCGCAGCAGGGCTTCCTCCATCAGGACCCGGTTGAGCAGTTCATCCACCCGGTCGGCGGCGCCGGCCGAGTCGGGCACGTCCCGCTCCTGCGCTTCACGCGGCCGGTGCTGGGACCTGCGGTAGTTATCGATCAGGATGTTGCGCGCGGTCCGGAACAGGTAGCTGCGCAGGCTGCCGGTGATCTGCGGCGCCTGCCGCCAGATGCGCAGCACCGTTTCCTGCACAACGTCCTCCGTCATTTGCGGGTCGTGGCAGGCGCCCAGGACGAACCGCCGCAGGGCCGCGCCGTGGTCGCGGTAGATCGCGGCAACCACCTCTTCATCCAGCGGCACGCGGCACCTCCCGGGCTTATTCCTGCTGCCCCCTAGGACGTCCACGCCGGCGAAAAAGTTCACCGGGCGTCCGTGAACCATTCTTCACCCTCCGCCGTCGTACCAACTAGCCGGACCGCGAGAGGGCCGGCACCTAGCCAAGGAGCAAATCATGACCAAGCACTTCGGCGCCGCCCTGTCCGTCTTCGCCCTCGCCGCGGCCCTTTCCGGCTGCGCCGGCAGCGGGACCGCCACATCGCCGACGTCCCCCGCAGGCACGACGACGGGCCCAGCCGCTTCGGCCCAGCCGACCCCGGCAGCGTCCACCCCGGCAGCGGGCAGCGAGTCGGGCGCCCCGGCGTCGGCCGCCGCGCTCAAGACCGCAGCGACCAAGGCCGGGCAGGTGGTCGTGGACGCCAAGGGCATGAGCGTCTACCTTTTCGCCAAGGACACCAAGGACTCCGGCACCAGCGCCTGCACCGGCTCCTGCATCGCGGCGTGGCCGCCCGTGCTCGCAGGCTCTGACGCTCCCGCCGTGGAAGGCGTCACCGGCAAGATCGGGACGATCGCCACGCCGGACGGCAAAAAACAGCTCACCATCAACGGCATGCCGGTGTACTACTACGTCAAGGACAAGGCCCCCGGCGACATCACAGGCCAGGGCGTCGGCGGCGTCTGGTACCTCGTGAACCCGGCCGGGGACATGGTCACGTCGGCCGGGGGCTACTAGGAGCCGGCCCCGGACTCGTCGTCCTCGTCGCCGTCGTCGTCCACGAACTCGACGGCGGCCACGATCTCCCGGGTCTCCGGGTGGATCATGTACGCCTCGTCGTCGTCCTCCAGCATGAGGAACTCGCCCTGGTCCGTGGTGAAGTGCCAGGCCAGGACGCGTTCGCCGTTGAGGTCGTGGTTCGGGTCGCCCATGGTGATTTTCAACAGGGTATGTCCGGCCACCTCGCACAGTTCCCGGATGATCAACTCGAACTCAGGTGCGCTGAGGCGTTCCTCCTCGGCCGCCTCGGCCTGCCGCTCCGCCAGGTTGGGAATCCGGGACACCCGTTCGTGGATGTGCCGGTCGAGTTCGTCCGCGTCCAGCACCAGCAAGTCCGGCTGGCTGCGGAGCCAGGCGGCGTTGAGCGCGATGATGTCCTCGGTCTCCAGCAGCGGCTCGAATTCGCCGTCGAGCCGCTCCAGGAGCTGGACGGCCTCCGGTGCCGCGGCCTCGCTGCCCTCTCCAAACCCCTGACCGGCATCCCCGTCGAGGTACGCGTCGGCGTCCTCCTCCGAGAGCGCATCGAAGGCGGCCACGCTGCGGTTGAACAGGTCCAGATGCGCCGTGGCGCCCATGCCAGCGAGCCCGGCCCGGATGTACCCGTCAATCTCCCCACGCTCCGGCAGGGTGAAGACGTACTGGGCGAAGCCCCCGTCGAGGGCCTGCGTCAGGTAGAAATCCACGTAGTAGCTGCACAGCGCGGCCGGCGCGATCTCCTCGGCATCGAGCAGTTCCGCATACATGGCGTTGACGACGTCCACGTTGGCGTCCACAACATCCACGTTGCCGCCGTGCAGGCTGTCCCTGGTCAGGACCGGGGCGTGGCCGGTGTCGGACGGGCTCGTGGTCAGGCTGGTGCTCATGGGGATCCTCACGGTGGTGCGGGCGGTGCTCAGGTCTCCTCCACGGTAGGTCCGCTCCGTTGCCGGCGGGCCGTGCGGCAGGTGAACGTCTGGCGAAGTTTCCGGGCCCCGCCGGGCTGGCTAAGATGGATCAGATGACCAACTGCTGAAAGTAGTGCGCACATGCCATCCCATCCGGACGAGAGTGCGGCACTGGCAATACAGACCCCCGCGATCAACGACCGCTCCCTCGCGGCCGGGCTTGCCTACGCCATGGGGAGCCGGGTCTCCGGGATTTCCTTTGATGCGGCCACCGGCCTGATGCTCGGGAAGGTCCGCGGCGGCGCGGATGTGCCGTATTCGACGACGGCGAAGCTGGTGCGCAAGGGAAGCGGCTGGAGCTGCAGCGTCGGGGTGTGCAGCTGCCCCGTCCGGAAGGACTGCAAGCACGTGGCCGCGCTGCTTTTTGCCGCCGAGGACAACCCGGCCACCCGCATGCAGCTGCTGGCACCCGCGGATTCCTCCCGGCTCTCCCGCCAGCCCCCGGCCCAGGACCTGCCGGACTGGGAGCAGGCCCTCAGCCCGCTGCTCGCCCGACCGGGGATCACGGCGTCGACCAACGGCGTCCCGCTGGCGCTGCAGTTCGAGATCGAGGAACCTGCACCGCACTTCTCCTACACGGGACGCCGCGATCCGCTGCGCAGCGTCCGCCAGCTGAAGGCGCGCCCCGTCATTATGGGCGCCAAGGGCAAGTGGATCCGGGGCGACGTTTCCTGGAACACCCTCAGCTACCTGAACTACCGGCGTGAATGCAACGAAGCCCATGTGGAGTGGATGCAGGAATTCCTTGCCTCGCATACCGCCTTGGCGAACCGCCAGCACTCCGGCACCGCGCCCTGGCTGGGGCTGAACACCTACGCCGGGAAGAACCTGTGGGGCCTGCTGGGCGAAGCCAGGAAGATCGGCCTCGCCCTGGTCCACGGCCGCGGGGATGACCCCGTGCACCTGGCCGGCGAGCCGGCCGCCGTCGGACTCAATCTGGCCCGGCTCGGCGCCGAGGAGCCCGACGGCGGCGGGCTGGCGCTCGCCCCGACCATCACCGTGGAGGGGACCGTGGTCGATCCGGCGTCGGTGGGCACCATCGGCCGGCCTGCCCACGGGATCTTCCTGACCTCCGACGCCGACGCGCTGCCCGGCGTCGCCCCGGGGGATGCCGCGATCACGCTCGCGCCGCTGGAGGGCGGACTCAGCGAGGAACTCCTGACCTTCGTCACCGCAGGCACCACGCTGCGCATTCCCGCCCGCGATGAAGGCCGCTTCCTGACCGGGTTCTACCCGAAGCTCAAGCAGACTGCCCGGGTCACGGCCTCCGACGAATCCGTCGAACTGCCCACCCTGGCCGTCCCCACCCTGTCCCTGCTGGCGAACTACGGCGCCGACCACCGGGTCCGGCTGCACTGGGAATGGCACTACAAATCCGGCACCTTGGTCACCGCCCAGCCCCTCTGGCGGCACCCGGGTGACCACGGGTACCGCGACGACGCCGCCGAGGCCCGGATCCTGGAGACCGTGGGCCAGCCCTGGGACGTGGTCCCGAAGCTCGGCGAATCGGCCACGGGCGGCTGGGGCACCCCCCGGCTGGCGGCCTCCGCGGAACTCAGCGGCCTGGACACGCTCGCCTTCACCGAGGAGGTGCTCCCGGCGCTGCGCGAACTGCCGGAGGTCTCGGTGGACATCGCCGGCGAGATCGCCGACTACCGCGAGGCCGAGGAAGCCCCGGTGGTCTCGATCTCCACCAAGGCCACCGAGCAGCGTGACTGGTTCGACCTGGGAATCCAGATTTCGCTCGAGGGCCAGCCGGTCTCCTTCGCTGCCGTCTTCTCCGCCCTCGCGGCGGGCCAGACCAAGATGCTGCTGCCCAGCGGAGCCTACTTCTCCCTGGACCTGCCCGAGCTGCACCAGCTGCGCGCCCTGATCGAGGAAGCGCGTGAGCTCCAGGACAACAAGGACGCGCCGCTGCAGATCAGCCGCTTCCAGGCCGGGCTCTGGGACGAGCTGGCGCAGCTGGGAATCGTCGACGAGCAGGCCGCCGCCTGGCGCGATGCCGTCGGCGGGCTGCTGGAGGGCGGGGTCAAGGGGCTGCCGCTGCCGTCCACGCTGAATGCCGAGCTACGCCCGTACCAGCTGGAGGGCTTCAACTGGCTCAGCTTCCTCTACCGCCACGGCCTCGGCGGGGTGCTGGCCGATGACATGGGCCTCGGCAAGACCGTCCAGGCGCTGGCGCTGATCTGCGCCGCCAAGGTCGCGGCCGCAGAGACCGGCGGTGCGCCGTTCCTCGTGGTGGCGCCCACCAGTGTGGTGGGCAACTGGCAGGCCGAAACCGCGCGGTTCGCGCCCGGCCTCACCGTCCGGGCCATCAGCGAAACCTTTGCCAAGAGCGGCTCGGTGCCGGCCGAGGCGATGGCCGACGCCGACATTGTCATCACGTCCTACGCGCTGTTCCGGATCGATTACGACGCCTATGCCTCCCGGCAGTGGGCCGGCCTGGTGCTGGACGAGGCGCAGTTCGTGAAGAACCACCAGTCCAAGGCGTACCAGTGTGCCCGGAAGCTTCCGGCCGGCTTCAAGCTGGCTATCACCGGCACGCCGCTGGAGAACAACCTGATGGAATTCTGGGCGCTGACCTCGATCGTGGCGCCGGGACTCTTCTCCAGCCCCAAGCGCTTCGCCGAGTATTACCAGAAGCCCGTGGAGAAGAACGGGGACAAGGCGCAGCTGGACAAGCTCCGCCGCCGGGTCCGGCCGCTCATGATGCGCCGCACCAAGGAGCAAGTCATCCACGACCTGCCGCCCAAGCAGGAGCAGGTCCTCGAGGTCGTGTTGAACCCGCGGCACCAGAAGGTCTACCAGACGCATCTGCAGCGCGAACGGCAGAAGATCCTGGGCCTGATCGAGGACGTCAACAAGAACCGGTTCACGATCTTCCAGTCGCTGACCCTGCTGCGCCAGCTCAGCCTCGACCCGTCCCTGATCGACCCCTCCCTCTCGGCGGTGCGCTCCAGCAAGCTCGACGTGTTGTTCGAACAGCTGGAGGACCTCGTGGCGGAGGGCCACCGGGCGCTGATCTTCAGCCAGTTCACCGGCTTCCTGGGCAAGGTCCGCGAGCGGCTCATCGAGGAAAACATCGAGTTCTGCTACCTCGACGGCGGCACCCGCAACCGCACCGACGTCGTCAACGAGTTCAAAAACGGCGCGGCCCCCGTATTCCTGATCAGTCTCAAGGCCGGCGGTTTCGGCCTGAACCTGACCGAGGCGGACTACGTCTTCCTGCTGGACCCGTGGTGGAACCCGGCATCGGAGGCGCAGGCGGTTGACCGGACCCACCGGATCGGCCAGGCCCGCAACGTGATGGTCTACCGACTGGTGGCGAAGGACACCATCGAGGAGAAGGTCATGGCGCTCAAGGCCAGGAAGTCCCAGCTGTTCGCCGACGTGATGGAAGGCGACGCCCTCTCCGGCGGAGCGCTGACGGCCGAGGACCTGGCCGGACTGTTCAACGAGTAGGCTGCCGGTCGCTGCGCGCGGGGCCGGGAAGGCTCAGGCGGCGGCCGGGGCGGTGACGAAACGTGTCACCGCGCGGCTCCGGAGCCAGCGGCCAAGCTGTTTGCCCTTGCCCGTCCACCAGCTGTCCTCGTCGGTGTCGTGGTGCCAACGGAAGATGACGGACACCAGGACGAAGACCCCGCCGCCCACCTGTTCCCACGCCCCCGATGCCGCCTCGACCAACACAATCAGGGCCATGCTGAGGATCGACGGCAGCGCCAGGGTGCGGAACACGGTGTTGGCCACATAGCGGCGGCGGGTCCGCGGCACCGAGACGGCCCGGACCAGGTCAAAGCAGACGCAGACGACGACGAGCGACTGTCCGAGTGTCAGCAGGAGAAGGCCGGGCAGGGAGCTTCCGAAAAGTGCGACGGCCTGCAACCCGGAGTTCATGGCCGGCCCGCGATCCTTGCGGACGCCGGCGCTGTCGCGTCCGGAATCAATGAAGTCAACATGTGCTGCCCCCCGACATTTGCACTGGAACTCTAGGCTTGGCTGCCACGCGGCTGCCAAGACAATTCAACCGGCCGCCCGGGCGGGAGTCACGGGCTGCCGGTACGCGACTATGCGGGCGCGACCACCTGACTTTTGTCGCGGGTACTCAGTTATGGCGGGCCGACTACTTGGGCCGGCCGCCGACGGCGCGCTAGAAGGTTCCGCGCGGCCGCCCCACGGCGCGGGCCCACGGCGCGGGCCCACGGCGCGGGCCCGGGAGCGCAGCCGCCCCACGACGTAACCCAGGATGTGACCGTTGACACTTCGCTCGGATTCGTGCCATGGTTGTAATACCAGATGGTCAGACCAATGGACCGAAAGTATTTCGGCGATACTACGAGGAAGTAGCCCCATGAATCTCTACTCGCTTATGCAGAAGCGAACCGCAACCCAAGGACCCATCAGGGTCGGCGTAATCGGAGCCGGAAAATTCGCTTCCATGTTTCTCACCCAAGCCCTCAACACGGAAGGGATCCACGTCGTCGGCGTCGCGGACATTGACGTGCCGAAGGCCCGCGGCGCCCTCCAACGCACAGGCTGGCCCGCCGACCGCTATGCGGCGACAAACTTTGCCGAGGCTCTTCGAAACGGCACGACCTACGTCACCGACAGTTCCGCCGAACTGATCCAGCTCCCGCAGGTTGAGGTCATTCTGGAAGTCACGGGCAACCCGATCGTCGGGACCGCTCATGCCGTACAGAGCATCGACAACGGCAAGCACATCATCATGGTCAACGTTGAGGCCGACTGCATGGTGGGCCCCATCCTGCAACGCCGGGCGGAAGCCGCCGGCGTCGTCTACTCAATGGCCTACGGCGACCAGCCGGCACTGATCTGCGAGATGGTCGACTGGTGCCGCACGGTGGGCTTCGACATCGTCGCCGCCGGCAAGGGCACCAAGTACCTGCCCGAGTACAACTACTCGACGCCGGACACCGTATGGAACTACTACGGCTTCAGCGACGAACAACTCGCGTCGGGCGACTTCAACCCCAAGATGTTCAACTCCTTCCTGGACGGCACGAAGTCAGCGATCGAAATGGCGGCGGTCGCCAACGGCACCGGGCTCACGCCGCAGGACGAGGGCCTGTTTTTCCCGCCGGCCGGAGTGGACGACCTGCCCAACGTCTATCGGGAAAAATCCGTCGGCGGGATCCTGACCCGGCGCGGCACCGTGGAGATCGCTTCCAGCCTGCACCGGGACGGCACCGAGGTGGAGCGGGACCTGCGCTGGGGCGTCTACGTGACGTTCGAAGCCAAAACCGACTACGCCGTGCAGTGCTTCGCCGAATACGGGGTCAAGACGGACCCGACCGGCCGTTACGGCTCCCTGTACCGGCCGTACCACATGATCGGTCTGGAGCTCGGTGTCAGTATTGCCTCCGCAGTCCTGCGGGGAGAGGCCACGGGCTCCCCCACAGGCTTCCGCGGGGACGTCATGACCACGGCCAAGAAGGAGCTCAAAGCCGGCGAAGTCCTGGACGGGGAGGGCGGCTACACCGCCTTCGGAAAGCTCGCCCCGGCCCGCGTCTCCCTGGAGCGCAACGCATTGCCCCTGGGCCTGGCCCATGGAATGAAACTCAAGCGGGATGTACCAAAGGACGGGACCGTCTCCTGGGACGACGTCGACGCCGACGAGACCTTGCTTGCCGTGCAGATCCGCCGGCAGCTGGAATCCGAGTTCCGGGCCGAGCTTCTGCAACACGCATAGGTCAGACCTTCAGGCCACGGTTACGATGGAAATGCCGACAGCGGTCAGCCGACGGCAAGACAATCAATGAGGTGGTCGAACATGACAGCAGAAGCATGGGAGCCGGTCCAGAGGGTCCGGACCTACGAGCAGGTGATGGCCCAGATAGAGGACCGGATCCTGGACGGCAGGCTAAAGGCCGGAGACAAGCTGCCCAGCGAGCGGGACTTGTCCGCCCTGTTGGGTGTGTCCCGGCCCTCGCTCAGGGAATCGTTGCGTGTTCTCGAGGCGCTGGGCATCGTGGACATCCGGCCGGGTGGCGGAGCTGAGGGCGGCGCCGTACTGGTGGGCGAGCCCGGCTCGGGCTTCGTCAACCTGCTGAAACTTCAACTCGCCCTCGGCCAGTTCGACCAGAACGACGTACTCGAAACCCGGGTCGCCCTGGAGACCTGGTGCTGTGAGGAGGCCGCGGTCCGCGCCACCGCGCAGGATCACCACGATCTGGAACTGATTCTGGACCAGATGGACGACCCCAACATTTCCACAGCCGACTTCAACCGGCTGGACGCCGCCTTCCACGTAAGGATCGCGGAGTCCACCGGGAACACTTTGACCGCCCATCTGATGGGCTCGCTACGGACCGCCATAAACCGCCAGATGATCGAGGCCTACGCGCGCCTCACCGACTGGAAGTCGACGGCGAAAGTTGTCCGCAGCGAACACCGGCACATCCTCGAGGCAATCCGGCAACGGAACTCCGAAGAAGCCAGGCGGGCCGTGGGCGACCACATCCGCAGTTTTTACCACATTGACAACGTCAAGGGCCTGAACCACCCCCGCTGACGCCGGACTCCGGCGTCGACTGGTGCGAGCCTGCGGCACCCCGGGACGGGGAAGACTCCCCCTCCCATATCGAAGGAGATATGGACGCTGATGAGCACGCTCACACAGACACAAAGCCGCCAGGCTGAAACGGGATCGCCCGACAAGCTCAAGGTCGCAATCGGCAGTGCCGTTGGCACGACCATCGAGAATTATGACTTCCTGGCCTACGGCACAGCGGCTGCGCTGTACTTTGGCACGGCCTTCTTTCCGGGTCAGGACCCCCTCGCTGCCACCCTGCTGGCGTTCGCCACCCTGGCTGTGGGCTTCGCCATGAGGCCATTGGGCGGCCTGATCGGCGGCTATCTCGGCGACAAGTACGGTCGCAAGCCCGTCCTGGTGGGGGCGCTCCTGGTCATGGGCGCGGCGACCTTCGTGATCGGCATCCTTCCCACGTATCAGCAGGTTGGCGTCCTCGCCCCGATCCTGCTCGTTGCGATCCGCATCATCCAGGGCCTGGCCTTCGGGGCGGAGTGGGGCGGAGCCATCATGATGACGTTCGAACATGCGCCGTGGCGCCAGCGCGGCCGCTACACCGGCATCCCGCAGGCCGGCGTGCCGCTCGGCCTGCTCCTGGCCAACCTCGTCTTCCTCGCCACCACCGGCTGGAACAACGAGTGGTCCTGGCGCGTGCCGTTCCTTGCCAGCTCGATCCTGATTATTGCCGGCATCATCATCCGGATGAAGGTCAGCGAGTCGCCCGAGTTCGAGGAAACAAAAGCACGGGGCGAGCTCGTCAAGAACCCGCTGCTGACGGTTATCAAGGATGACTGGCGCAACATCCTCCGCGTCATCGGACTCCGACTGGCCGAGTCCGGCGGCTTCTATGTCATCGTGACCTACCTGCTGTCCTACATCACGACCAACAAGATCGTTGACCGCCAGACGGGCCTGACGGGCCTGGTCCTGGCTGCGGCCCTGGGCGTCGTGACCACAATCCTGTGGGGCCGGCTCACCGACGGAATCGGACGCCGGAAGCTGTATCTGGCCGGCTCGGCCGGCATCATCCTGTTCGGCTTCCCGATGTTCCTGATGGTCAACACGGCAGTTCCGTTCCTGATCATCCTGGTCTACATCATCGGACTCCCAATCCTCCACGACATGCTCGCGGGCGCCCAGGGTGCCTGGTTCTCCGAACTGTTCCACGCCAGCACCAGGACATCCGGCGCCTCCATCGGATACCAGTTCTCCGCAGCGATTTCCGGCTTCATCCCGCTGATCGCAGCGGCGACCGCCGCAGCCTGGGGCTGGAGCGGCGTATCGATCGTCTACATTGCCTGCGGGGCGATCGGGCTGATCGCAGCGCTCACCACGCGGGAAACCTACGGAAAGCGCGAGCGGGAAGACCTCGACGCTCTCATCGCAGCCGGAAAATAGACCCTCGTGAAATAGTGCCCGGGACCTCGTCAGGTCCCGGGCACTTTTTTGCTGTTCGGTTCCGCACGGCCGCCGCACTACGAGGGCCTCGGAAGTACGTGATCCGGAGCGAAGACCGGGGTTGACGTTCCCTGATTCCTGAGAGATAGTTTTCGTATACGATATCGTACTCGCTGAGGAGTAGCGCTTGGAACAGGTCACCGACCACACTCTGGCATCGGCCCGCAAGGTCATCGCAGTGCACATTAATTATCCCAGCCGGGCGGCCCAGCGGGGCCGGACGCCTGAGCAGCCGTCCTACTTCCTGAAGCCATCATCCTCCCTGGCCCTCAGCGGCTCAAGCGTCGAACGCCCGGCCGGTTGCGAACTCCTCGGCTTCGAAGGTGAGATCGCCCTGGTCATCGGCAAGCCCGCCCGCCGCGTGGACATCGACGACGCCTGGAGCCACGTGGAGTGGGTCACCGCCAGCAACGACCTCGGCGTCTACGACCTCCGGTACGCGGACAAGGGGTCCAACCTCCGGTCCAAGGGCGGCGACGGCTTCACCCCGGTGGGTCCGGCCCTGCTCGCTGCGGACGGCATCGACCCGGAACGGCTCCGGATCCGTACCTGGCACAACGGCAGCCTGGTCCAGGACGACACGACCGGGGACCTGCTTTTCCCGTTCGCCCGTCTCATCGCTGATCTGTCCCAATTGCTCACTCTCGAGACAGGCGACATCATTCTCACGGGCACCCCGGCCGGCGCCTCCGTGGCCAAGCCCGGTGACCTCGTAGAGGTTGAAGTCAGCGGCGCAGACCTCAGCACCGGCCGCCTCGTCACCCGGATCGCCGAGGGAACGACGCCGTTCGCCGATTTCGGTGCCCGGCCGAAGACCGACGACCTCCAGCGGGAGGAGGCGTACGGCTCGCGCGAGGCGGCCGGGCTCGCGGCCCCCGCCCCGGCCCTCTCCCCCGAGCTGAAGGACAAGCTCGAGAGCGTCTGCACCGCCACCCTGTCCTCCCAGCTGCGCAAGCGCGGCCTGGACAACGTCAGCATCGACGGCCTGACCTCCACCCGGCCGGACAAGCGGATCGTGGGCCTGGCCAGGACGTTGCGCTACGTCCCCAACCGCGAGGACCTGTTCACGGCCCACGGCGGCGGCTTCAACGCCCAGAAGCGGGCCATCGATTCCGTCAAGGACGGAGAAATCCTGGTCATGGAGGCCCGGGGCGAGAAGGGCACCGGCACCATCGGAGACATCCTGGCGCTGCGTGCCCAGGTCCGCGGCGCGGCGGCCGTCATTACCGACGGCGGTGTCCGCGACTTCTCCGCCGTCGCCGCCCTGGACATGCCCACCTTCTACGCCAACCCGCACCCGGCGGTCCTGGGCCGCCGGCACATCCCGTGGGACACGGACATCACCATCGCCTGCGGCGGCACCACCGTGCAGCCCGGGGACATCATCGTGGCCGACGCGGATGGCATCCTGGTGATCCCGCCGGCGCTGGCCGAGGAGCTCGCGGATGATTCCATCGCGCAGGAGCGCGAGGAATCGTTCATCGCCGAGATGGTGCAGCAGGGCCACAGCGTGGACGGCCTGTACCCGCTCAACGCGGCATGGCGGACCCGCTACCAGGAATGGGAAGCCGGCAAAGCCCATGAGTGACAAGACCAGTGCCGCTGGCTCCCAGACAGTCAGCAAGTCCGAGCGGGCCTATGCGGCCGTCAAGGGGCGGATTGTGGACGGGTCGTACTCGCCCGGTTACCGGCTGGTACTGGCGAAGATCGCCCAGGACCTGGGCGTCAGCGTGGTGCCGGTCCGCGAAGCCATCCGCCGGCTCGAGGCCGAAGGCCTGGTGAAATTCGAGCGGAACGTCGGAGCCACCGTCTTCGGGATCGACCCCACCGAGTATCTCTACACCATGCAGACCCTGAGCATCGTGGAGGGGGCCGCGACGGCGCTCTCGGCACCGCTGATCGGCGCGCCGGACATCGCTAGGGCACGGGCGGTCAACGCCGAGATGCGCGAGTGCCTGCAGGACTTCGACCCCGACCGGTTCACCCGGCTAAACCAGACCTTCCACGGCATCCTGTTTGAGCACTGCCCCAACCCCCACATCCTGGACCTGGTCCACCGGGGCTGGAACCGGCTGGCGTCCCTCCGCACGTCCACCTTCCGCTTCGTCCCCCGCCGCGCCCGGAAATCGGTGCAGGAACACGAGATGCTCCTGCGGCTTATCGAGTCGGGCGCGAGCGCCGACGAGATCGAAAAGGCCGCCCGACTGCACCGCTCCGCAACCCTGGACGCGTACCTCGCCCAGAGCAACAGTTAGGAAGACAACAATGACGTTTACTGCTCCTGCTACCACCACGCACTACGTCCCGCAGGACCTGACCACCCACATCCGGCACTTCATCAACGGCGAGTTCGTCGACTCCATCAGCGGCAAGACCTTCGACGTCCTGGACCCGGTCTCCAACGAGACCTATGCCACGGCCGCCGCCGGGCAGAAGGAGGACATCGACCTCGCCGTCGCCGCCGCCCGCAAAGCCTTCACCGACGGCCCGTGGCCGAAGATGAAACCGCGGGAACGTGCCCGCGTGCTGAACAAGATCGCCGACGCCGTCGAAGCCCAGGAGACCCGGCTCGCGCAGCTGGAGACCTTCGACACCGGCCTGCCCATCACCCAGGCCAAGGGCCAGGCGCTGCGCGCGGCGGAGAACTTCCGCTTCTTCGCGGACCTGATCGTGGCGCAGTTCGACGACGCCATGAAGGTCCCCGGCGCCCAGATCAACTACGTCAACCGCAAGCCGATCGGCGTCGCCGGCCTGATCACGCCGTGGAACACGCCGTTTATGCTCGAGTCCTGGAAGCTCGCCCCGGCCCTAGCCACCGGCAACACCGTGGTCCTCAAGCCGGCCGAATTCACTCCGCTCTCCGCCTCGCTCTGGGCCAAGATCTTCAAGGACGCCGGCCTGCCGGACGGCGTCTTCAACCTGGTCAACGGCCTCGGCGAGGAGGCCGGGGACGCCCTGGTCAAGCACCCGGACGTCCCGCTGATCTCCTTCACCGGCGAGACCACCACGGGCCAGACGATCTTCCGCAACGCCGCGGAGAACCTCAAGGGCCTCTCGATGGAGCTCGGCGGCAAGAGCCCCGCGATCATCTTCGCCGACGCCGACCTCGACGCCGCGATCGACTCCGCCCTCTTCGGCGTCTTCTCGCTCAACGGCGAGCGCTGCACGGCCGGCTCCCGGATCCTGGTGGAGCGTGCCGTGTACGAGGAGTTCTGCGACAAGTACGCCGCCCGGGCGAAGAACATCGTCGTCGGCGATCCGCATGACCCGAAGACCGAGGTCGGTGCGCTGGTGCACCCCGAGCACTACGCCAAGGTGGCCTCCTACGTCGAGATCGGCAAGTCCGAGGGCCGGCTCCTCGCCGGCGGCGGCCGCCCGGACCACCTCCCCGAGGGCAACTACATCGCCCCCACCGTCTTCGCCGACGTCGCGCCGGACGCCCGGATCTTCCAGGAGGAAATCTTCGGCCCCGTCGTCGCCATCACCCCCTTCGACACCGACGAGGAAGCCCTTGCCCTCGCCAACAACACCAAGTACGGCCTCGCCGCCTACATCTGGACCCAGAACCTGACCCGCGCGCACAACTTCTCCCAGAACGTCGAGGCCGGGATGGTGTGGCTCAACAGCCACAACGTCCGCGACCTGCGCACCCCGTTCGGCGGGGTCAAGGCCTCCGGCCTCGGCCACGAGGGCGGCTACCGCTCGATCGACTTCTACACCGACCAGCAGGCCGTGCACATCACCCTGGGCACCGTCCACACCCCCAAATTCGGCGCCTGAGCCTTCCGGCCAGCGCCACCCCAGAACCCTTTCAAAGAAGAGAGAATCCCATGTCCAACTTCATCCCCACCCCCACGGTCCCGGCGCCGGACATTGTCCGCTGCGCCTACATGGAGATCGTGGTCACCGACCTCGCCAAGTCCCGTGAGTTCTACGTGGACCTCCTGGGCCTGCACGTGACCGAGGAGGACGAGAACGCCATCTACCTGCGTTCCCTCGAGGAGTTCATCCACCACAACCTGGTGCTCCGCAAGGGCCCCATCGCCGCCGTCGCGGCCTTCGCCTACCGGGTAAAGTCCCCCGCCGAAGTGGACGCCGCCGAGGCGTACTACAAGGAACTGGGGTGCCGTACCGAACGCCGCAAGGACGGCTTCACCAAGGGCATCGGCGACGCCGTCCGCGTGGAGGACCCGCTGGGCTTCCCCTACGAGTTCTTCTACGAGGTGGAGCACGTGGAACGCCTCACCCAGCGCTACGATCTCTACTCCGCCGGCGAACTGGTCCGGCTGGACCACTTCAACCAGGTCACCCCGGACGTCCCGCGCGGCCGCAAGTACCTTGAGGACCTCGGCTTCCGCGTCTCCGAGGACATCCAGGACTCCGACGGCGTCACCTACGCCGCGTGGATGCACCGTAAGCAGACCGTGCACGACACCGCCCTGACCGGCGGCAACGGCCCGCGCATGCACCACGTCGCGTTCGCCACCCACGAGAAGCACAACATTATCCAGATCTGCGACAAGATGGGCGCCCTGCGGATCAGCGACCGGATCGAACGTGGCCCCGGCCGGCACGGCGTCTCCAACGCCTTCTACCTGTACATCCTGGACCCGGACGGCCACCGCGTGGAGATCTACACCCAGGACTACTACACCGGAGATCCGGACAACCCCACCATCACCTGGGACGTGCACGACAACCAGCGCCGCGACTGGTGGGGCAACCCCGTGGTTCCGTCCTGGTACACCGAAGCCTCCCTGGTCCTGGACCTCGACGGGAACCCGCAGCCGGTGATCGAACGCACCGACGCCTCCGAAATGGCCGTAACCGTGGGGGCCGACGGCTTCTCGTACACCCGCAAGGAAGGCTCTGAGGCTGAGGGATTCAAGCTCGGGGCGCAGCTTTAGCCATGCTGGACGCAGCGACGATCGAGGCGATCGCAGATGAACTGGTGGAAGCCGGGCGGAGCCGGACGCCCATTCCCCGCTTGACTGCCCGGTACCCTGACATGACCGTGGAGGACTCCTACGCCGTGCAGCAGCTCTGGCGCCGCCGCAACGAGGACGCCGGCCGGACCCTGGTGGGCCGCAAGATCGGCCTCACGTCCCGGGCCATGCAGGCCGCCACGGGCATCACCGAACCGGACTACGGCGCCATCTTCGATGACATGGTGCTCGAAACCGGGTGCTCCGTGGAGTGGGACCGGTACACGCATCCGCGGGTGGAGGTGGAGCTGGCGTTCGTGCTGAAGGATGCGCTCGAGGGACCCGGCTGCACCATCTTCGACGTCCTGAACGCCACCGACTACGTGGTGCCGGCCCTGGAAATCCTGGACTCCCGGATCGAAATGGAGGGCCGGACCATCGTGGACACCATCGCGGACAACGCCGCCATGGGTGCCATGGTGATCGGCGGCCGTCCGGTGAAGCCCGACGCTGTCGACCTCCGCTGGGTGTCAGCCATCCTCTACAAGAACCAGACGGTCGAAGAGACCGGCGTGGCCGCCGGAGTCCTGGACCACCCGGCCGCCGGGGTGCACTGGCTGGCCAACAAAATCGCCGCCCACGGGGACGGAATGAAAGCCGGCGACATCATTCTCGCCGGCTCCTTCACCCGGCCCATGTGGGTCTACAAGGGCGATACCGTGCACGCCGACTACGGACCCCTCGGGAGCGTGACATGCCGTTTCGACTAGACGACACCTTCCGGGACGCGCTCGCCGCCGCGGACCGCCCCCTGGCCGGGATGTGGGTCTGCTCCGGCAGCCCCCTGATCGCCGAACTCTGCGCCGGTTCCGGCCTGGACTGGCTCCTGGTCGACGCCGAGCACAGCCCCAACGGGCTCGAATCCATCCTCGCCCAGCTGCAGGCCATCCACGGCTATCCGGTCCAGACCCTGGTCCGGCCACCTGTCAATGACACGGTGCTGATCAAGCAGTACCTGGACCTGGGCGTTCAAAACCTGCTGATCCCCATGGTGAACTCGGCGGCGGAGGCTGAAGCCGCGGTGGCCGCCACCCGCTACCCGCCGCACGGCATGCGCGGCGTCGGCTCGGCCTTGGCCCGGGCTGCGCGCTGGAACCGGGTCCCGGACTACCTGGCCCGCGCCGGTGAAACCATCAGCGTCACGGTCCAGATCGAGTCGGTGGCGGCAGTAGATGCCGTGGCGGACATCCTGAAAGTGGACGGTGTGGACGCGATTTTCCTGGGGCCCTCCGACCTTGCAGCGTCCATGGGCCTGCTGGGACAACAGGAACATCCCGAGGTCCGCGCCGCCGTTGAGCACTGCCTCTCCGCGGCAAAAGCGGCCGGCAAACCCGCCGGCGTCAACGCGTTCAACCCGGACACCGCCCGGCACTATCTCTCCAGCGGTGCCGACTTCATCCTGGTGGGGGCCGACGTCGCGCTGCTGGCCCGGGGCTCCGAGGCCCTTGCCGCACAATTTGTGCGGTCCGCCGACGACGACTCCCCTGCCAGTTACTGACCCCCCTCTACTAAGGATCCCCTCATCCGTGACCCAACGATCCGGAGGATGCCGGAGGAGCCAGCACCGCCCTCCGCGCTTCCCGGGTCCCATTCCGGCAGGTCCGCGTTATTCGGCGGCCCTGCCGGAATGCGGCGCTACTGGCCTAAAGCTCCGGGCCGCCACACCACGAGGGCCTGCGAGCGGGCGCGGGGCCGCTGGCCGCGGGCCAGACTGACGACGTCGCCGGCCGCGCCGGCGGCAAAGATCCGCGAATCCAGTGGTTGCCGTCGGCGGCCCAGCTCCTCGGTGAGCTCGGCGACCCGCCGCTGCAGCGCGGCCACCTGGTTCTCCAGCTGCAGGATCCGCTTGATCCCCTCCAGGGAGACGCCCTCCTGCGAGAGCCGCTGCACCTCGCGGAGCATGTTCACATCGCGCTGCGAATACCGCCGGGACTTGCCGGGGGCGCGGCTGGGCGAGACGATGCCGAGCCGATCGTACTGGCGCAGCGTCTGCGGGTGCATGTCCGCCAGCTCCGCGGCGACGGAGATGACGAAGATCGGCTGATCGAACTCGATGTCCATGCCAGGACTCCTACAGCCGGGCCTTGGCTGCCAGGCCCGCGCGGACGTCCTCGCCGGACGTGGCCGCGGCGAAGGCCTTCACCGCTTCCTCCGCGGCTTTGTCCAGCTTCCTGGGCACGGCGACGTCGATGGTGACCAGCAGGTCGCCGGTGGCCTTGCTGTGCTTCACGCCGCGCCCCTTGACGCGCAAGGTCCGGCCCGACGGCGTCCCCGCGGGCACCCGGACCTTGACCTTGTCGCCGTCGATGGTCGGAACCTCGATGTCGGCGCCGAGGGCGGCTTCCGGGAACGTGACCGGAACGTGGATGCGCAGGTTGTCCCCGTCCCGGGTATAGAAATCGTGCGGTTTCACAGACACCGTGACCATGAGGTCGCCGTTGCCGGCCGGACCGTACTGTCCCTTGCCGCGGACGCGGACCTTCTGGCCGTCCTTGATCCCGGCCGGAATCCGCACGTCGATGACCTCGCCGTCCGGCTCGCGCAGCCCGATGGTGGTGCCGCGGATGGATCCGGCGAAGGAGATGCTGGTCGACGCGGTGCGGTCGGCGCCCTTCTGCGGCCCGCGCTGGAAGGACTGGCCGCCGCCAAAGCCTCCGCCGCCGCCGAAGAGGTCGGCGAACTCGGGCGGGATGCCGCCGGCGGTGCTGTAGCCGCCGGAGTGCCGTCCGCCGCCGCCGGTGAACAGGCCGCCGAAAAGGTCCTCGAACCCCGCGCCGCCGGCACCCCCGCCCGCGCCGCCGGGAGCGAAGCGCGCGCCGCCGCCCATCGCGCGGATGGCGTCGTACTGCTGGCGCTCGTCCGGGTCGGACAGCACGGAGTAGGCCTCGGAGATGTCCTTGAACTTTTTCTCCGAGGCGGTGTCACCGGCGTTCGTGTCCGGGTGGTGCTGCCGAGCCAGCTTCCGGTAGGCCTTCTTGATGTCGGCGTCGGAAGCGTCCTTGGCGACTCCAAGGATCTTGTAGAAGTCCTTGTCCACCCAGTCCTGGCTAGCCACTGGCGTTTCCTTTCAAAGTACAAAGCGTTAAGGCGAGACAACCGCAGGAGCGGAGCGAGGCAAGGGGCCCGGGAGTGGCATCGGGCCTGCCGGAGCCGGGTGGCCGAGGATCGCAGATCCTTGGCCACCCGGCGCAGGGGCGGGGCCCCTTGTCTCGCTTCGCGAAGGTGACTACGCCGGAACAGACACGATGACCTGGGCTGCGCGGAGCACCCGGTCGCCGGACTTGTAGCCGGAACGCAGGACCTGGCTGACGGTGTCGGTGACAACGTCCGGGCCGGGCTGCTGGATGAGGGCCTCGTGGATAGTGGGATCGAACTCCACGCCGGTCTCGTCAATGCGCACCAGGCCGTAGGTCTTAAGCGCATTCTCCAGCTTTGCGGCAATCGCGGCGAAGGGTCCGTCCGCGAGGTCGCCGTGCTGCCGGGCGGCGTCGACGTCGTCGAGCACCGGAAGCAGGGCGTTCAGGACCCCGATGACGGCCATTTCCCCTGCCACGGCGCGGTCACGTTCGACCCGCTTGCGGTAGTTGACGTACTCGGCCTGCAGGCGGCGGAGGTCGTTCTTCAGTTCCTCCGCCTCCCCGGCGCTGACGCCCTGCGCCACCGACTCGGCCGCCGGGACGTCGACGCTGTTGAGGATGTCCTCGGCCTGGGACAGTGCGTCCCCGCCGTCGGCGTCCCCGGCGCGCTCCTGGTCGGGGTGGCGGGCCTGGCCGGTCTTCGGATCAACCTTGCGGTTGTCGTGGATCACCGGCTTCTGGTTCTCGTCCCGGCCCTCGCCAGCGTGCTCTTCTTCGTTACCGTGGTGCGGCATGATTACTTCTTCTTCTCGTCTTCGTCAACGATCTCGGCGTCAACGATGTCCTCGTCGGAGGAAGCATGCTCGCCGGCCGGGGCACCCTGCGCGCCAGCGGCACCGTCGGGGGAACCGGGCTGGGCGTAGATGGCCTCGCCGAGCTTGGTCTGCGAAGCCTGGAGCTTCTCAAACGCGGTCTTCACGGCGGCGTCGTCGGTGCCTTCCAGCGCGGCCTTGAGGGCGTCGACGTCGGCCTGAACCTCAGTCTTGACCTCCTCCGGCAGCTTGTCGGCGTTGTCGGCGATCAGCTTGTCCACGGAGTAGGCGAGCTGCTCGGCGGTGTTGCGGGTGTCGGTCGCCTCGCGGCGGGCCTTGTCCTCGGCTGCGTGCTCCTCGGCGTCGCGGACCATCCGGTCGATGTCTTCCTTGGAGAGGCTGGAGCCGCCGGTGATGGTCATCGACTGTTCCTTGCCGGTGCCCTTGTCCTTCGCGGAGACGTGCACAATGCCGTTGGCATCGATGTCGAAAGTGACCTCCACCTGCGGAACGCCGCGCGGGGCCGGTGCAATGCCGGTCAGTTCAAACGTGCCCAGCGGCTTGTTGTCGCGGGTGAACTCACGCTCGCCCTGGAAGACCTGGATCGCCACGGACGGCTGGTTGTCGTCGGCCGTGGTGAAGGTCTCGCTGCGCTTGGTGGGGATGGCGGTGTTGCGCTCGATCAGGTGCGTCATGATGCCGCCCTTGGTCTCGATGCCGAGCGAGAGCGGGGTGACGTCGATCAGCAGCACGTCCTTACGCTCGCCCTTGAGGACACCGGCCTGGAGCGCGGCGCCGACGGCGACGACCTCGTCCGGGTTCACGCCCTTGTTCGGCTCCTTGCCGCCTGCGAGTTCCTTGACCAGTTCGGAGACGGCGGGCATGCGGGTGGAACCGCCGACCAGCACGATGTGGTCGATGTCGGAGAGCTTGATGCCTGCTTCCTTGATGACATCGTGGAACGGCTTCTTGGTGCGCTCGAGCAGGTCCTTGGTGAGGTCCTGGAACTTGGCGCGGGTCAGCTGCTCGTCCAGGTGGACCGGTCCGTCAGGGGTGACGGAGAGGTACTGGAGGGAGACGTTGGTGCTGGAGGAGGAGGAGAGTTCCTTCTTGGCCTGTTCCGCCGCCTCGCGGAGGCGCTGAAGGGCGATCTTGTCCTTGGAGAGGTCGATGCCCTTGACCTTGAGCTGGTTCAGCAGGTAGTCAACGACGCGCTGGTCCCAGTCGTCGCCGCCGAGGCGGTTGTCACCGGCGGTGGCGCGGACCTGGATGGTGGAGAAGTCGTCTTCGTCCTTGCCGACCTCGAGGAGGGAGACGTCGAAGGTTCCGCCGCCCAGGTCGAAGACGAGGATGAGTTCGTCTTCCTTGCCCTTGTCCAGGCCGTAGGCCAGGGCGGCCGCGGTGGGCTCGTTGACGATGCGCAGCACCTTGAGACCCGCGATCTCGCCAGCTTCCTTGGTGGCCTGGCGCTCGGCGTCGTTGAAGTACGCGGGAACGGTGATCACGGCGTCGGTGACCTTTTCGCCGAGGTAGGACTCGGCGTCGTTCTTGAGCTTCATCAGGATGCGCGCGGAGATTTCCTGCGCGGTGTACTTCTTGTCGTCGATCGCGATGTTCCAGTCGGTGCCCATGTGGCGCTTGACGGAGGCGATGGTGCGGTCGATGTTGTTGACGGCCTGGCGCTTGGCGATCTCGCCGACCAGGACTTCGCCGGACTTGGAGAATGCAACAACCGACGGCGTGGTGCGGCCACCCTCGGCGTTGGCAATGACGGTGGGCTCGCCACCTTCGAGAACGGAGACGACGGAGTTGGTGGTTCCGAGGTCAATACCTACTGCACGTGACATGTGTTGCTTCCTTCTTTCCTTGGAAACTTGCTGGCCCCGGCAACCGGGCGGATGCCCGGCGGCCGGGCCATACCCGGAGTTCGAGCCCGTCGAGGACGAGGCGCGCCCACTTATTGAGCGCTCTGCACTCAACTTTACCCAGCGCTCCGGAGAAGTCAATCCGAAGTTGAGTGTGGTTCGCTCAACTTTGGGCGCAGGGGGGCTTTAGAGGCGCCGGCGCCGTCGCGAAGCCCCGGATTATTGCGGGTTTTCGGGCGCGGCAATGCCCCGTCGTGGCTGGTTTCGCTGTGCGAGAACGCCGTGTGAAAGGGTGCAGTGCGTGGGCGGGCGGCCTAGGTGTCCTCTCGGCCCGCGTCGTCCCGGACTGCGCCGTCGCGCCCCACCGGCTCGTCCTCGGCGCCCTCGGCCCGGTGACCGGTCCGCCGGGGACCGGCTGCGCCTGCCGTGCCGTAATCGCCCTCGGGGTACTCGCCTTCCTCACCGATGACGGCGTCCGGTCCGGTTGCGCCGGCGCGGCCGTAGTCACCCTCGGGGTAGTCCCCAGCTTCGTCCCCGACGCGCGTGCCGCTAGCCAGGCCCGCCTTGCCGTAGTCACCTTCGGGGTACTCGCCCTCGGGCGCGGCTGCCGGATTCTCTCCCGCTACGCCCGCCCGGCCGTAGTCGCCCTCGACATACTGGCCGGCGTCGGCCTCCGCTGCCGGCTCGTCGACTACCCGCTCGTCGGCGGCCGGGACCGGGGCGGCGCCGGGGCGCTCGTGTGCTGCCGTTCGATCGAACTCACTGTTTTCAGACATGTGTGGATCCCTCCTGCAGGCGGTGGGCGCCGGCGTTGGCGCAGTCGCAGTCTATCGAGCACCACCGGGAGGCAACAGCGGGCCGGGTCAGCGGCGGCACGGGAAGGGGCGTGCCTAGGACCGCAGCCCGGCCACCCCGGCGAGGACGGCCAGATGGTGCGCGAACAGCTTGTCCCGGGCCGCGAAGGTGTCTTTGCCATACTGGCCGAACACTTCAAAACTGACGGCGCCGAACAACGAGGTCCAGACCAGGACACCGCGCGCCAGCTCAGGGTCGGGCACGGCGAGCCCCATCTCGCCGCGGATTTTGGCCAGGTCCGCCGCGAGTTGTGCGGCCTCGGCGGCGCCCCGGGGGTCCGCCCTGGAGAGCTGGCCGGCCCGCCACGCACCGTCCAGGATGGCCGCCAAGGCGCCGATCACCCGCGTCCCGGGGCCGGTGGTCCGCTCGGCCGGAGCCTGGTAGCCGGGTACCGGACTGCCGAAGAGCAGAGCATAGCTGGGCGGTTGCGCCAGCGCCCAGGCCCGGACCGCCACTCCGAGCGCCTCGAACCTCGCGGTGAAATCGCCCTCCGGGCAAGCCTGCACGGCGGCGTCCACTGCGTCCCCCAGCTCGTTGTAGGCATCGACCAGCAGCAGGGTCAGCAGTTCCTCGCGGTTCTCCACATACCGGTACACGGCAGAGGAAACGACGCCAAGCTCCCTGGCGACGGCGCGCAGGGACAGCGCGGCGGCGCCGTGCTGGGCAAGATGTTCCCGGCCGATGCGCACGATGTCCCGGATGGTCTGCGCCCGTGCCCGCTCGCGGGGCGTGGAGGGCCTGGCGGGCGGGGCGGTGGCGGTCTGCGGCATGGCTCCAGCATTCCACAATCCGGAGCAGTGTCAACAAATGTGAGCACTGCTCTTGACTTGCATCTGAAACCTCTGCATCCTGATTTTGAGAGCACCGCTCTCCCTGACAATCACAGCGAATGAGAGAACGCCATGTCCCCGTCCGATTTCCCCGACACCACGGGCCCTGCGCTCTTTGTTGTCACCGGCGCCGGTCCGGTCGGCTGGACGGTTGCCGAGCAGCTCGCCACGGCAGGCCACCGGGTGCGGGTGCTCACCCGTTCCGGCAGCGGGCCGTCCCATCCCTACGTCGAGCGGATCACCGCGGATGTCTCCGACCCGGCGCGGCTGGGGCAGCTGTTCCAGGGCGCCAAAGCTGTCTTCCATTGCATCCACGGATCGCAGTACACGGCACGGGCCTGGGCGGCGGAGCTTCCGGGCGCCGAGCAGACGGTGCTGGCCGCTGCGGCCGAGGCCGGCGCCGTCGTCGTGTTTCCGGAAAGCCTGTATTCCTACAGCGAGCCGGAACGGCCGATGACCGAGGCGGGTCCCCGGGAGGCCCGGGGCGGCAAGCGCGGCATCCGCACTGCACTGCTCAAGGCGCGGGCGGCGTCGGCCACCAACACCCTCAGCATGGTCGCGGGCGACTTCTTTGGTCCACGGGTCAGTATCTCCCACGGCGGCGAGCGCATGGTGGAGCCCGTTTTGGCCGGAAGGAAATTGTGGGTGGTCGGCAGCGCGGACCAGCCGCACGCGTTCACGTACGTGCCCGACCTGGCGGCCGCAATGATCCATGCCGCCCAGGCGCCGCAGCTTTGGAACCGGGTGTGGCACACGCCTTCTGGACCGGCCCTCACACAACGTCAGCTGGCAACGGCATTCGCTGAAGCTGCCGGCGTCGCAAAACCCAGAATGGCAGCACTACCGGGCTGGGCACTGCGGTCCATGGGATTGTTCGCGCCGGATCTCCGGGAGGTGGCGGAGATGCTCTACCAGTTCGAGAAACCGTTCGTGATGGATTCCGCCGCGAGCGAGGCGGCGCTGGGGTTACAGCCGACGCCGCTCTCGGAAGCAGCCGCCGCCACGGTTGCCTGGTGGGGGGACCAGAAACGGTGACGGCGGCTGCGGCAATGAGGCCGGCAGGCGGCGGAAGCAGACGGGGACCCGGCTAGCGGATTCCCGCCTCGGCGGTTTCCGGCTCCGGGGCGGCCGGCAGTCCGCGTCCGGCCGCATCCGCGTCGGGGCGTCCGAGCTTGCCCGGCCACCAGATCCGCGGGCCGATGTCATAGGCGAGAGCCGGGACCAGCAGGGAGCGGACCAGGACGGTGTCCAGCAGCACCCCGAACGCCACGATGAAGGCAAGCTGCACCAGGAACATGATCGGGATAACGCCCAGGGCCGCGAAGGTCGCCGCCAGCACCACTCCGGCCGAGGTGATTACCCCGCCGGTGACGCCGAGGCCGCGCAGGATGCCCGGCCGGGTGCCGTGCTTGATGGACTCCTCGCGGACCCGGCTCATCAGGAAGATGTTGTAGTCCACGCCAAGTGCGACGAGGAACACGAAGCCGAAGAGCGGAACGGTGGCGTCCGCCCCCGGGAAGCCCAGGATGTGGTTGAACACGACGGCCGAGACGCCCATGGCCGCGCCGTAGGAGAGCACCACCGAGGCGACCAGCAGCACCGGTGCGAGGATGGAGCGCAGCAGCAGCATCAGGATCACGAGGATCACGGCGAGCACCACCGGAATGATGGTGACGAGGTCCCGCTGGGCCGTGGTGTTGGTGTCCAGGGCCGTGGCGGTCACCCCGCCCACCAGGGCTCCGCCGTCGATCTTCTTCAGTTCCCGACGGAGGTCCAGCACAACGTTTTCCGCCTCGTTGGAGTCCGCGGCGAAGTTCAGCGTCGCATTGATCAGGACTTTGCCATCCCTGACCGCGGGCGCCGTCGGAGCGGCCGGGGCGGCGGGCGCGGCCGGTGCGCCGGGGGCGCCCTGGACGATGGGCACGCTGCCCTCGGCCAGCAGATAGGCGTCCCCGACGCCGTCGCTCGTCTTGGTCTTCGCGAGCACCTCCTGGGCCCTCGCCTCGTCGGCGACGATCACGGCGGGGCTGCCGGAGCCGGCGTCGAAGTGGCGGGCCAGCGCGTCCTGGCCATCGACGGCGTTGGAGGCGGCGAGGATGACGTCGGTCTGCGGCACGCCGTTGGCCTTGAGCTGCAGGACGCCGGCGGAGGCCACCAACAGCAGCAGCACGGAGGCGATCCAGACGGTGCGGGGGCGGCGGGAGACGAGGGAGCCGGTGGCACGCCAGAGGCCCTTCTGGCCCTCGAGGCCCGTAAGAAGTTCCGGCTCGCGCTCTGTCTCCGGCAGCAGCTTGGGGCGGAAAGGCCAGAAGGCCGCGCGGCCCAGCAGCGCCATCATCGCCGGCAGCAGGGTCAGGGCCGCGAAGAGCGAGCACAGGATGCCCGCGGCCGCCACCGGGCCAAGGGCCTTGTTGGAATTGAGGTCGGAGAACAGCAGGCAGAGCAGGGCAATAATGACCGTGGCGCCGGAGGCCAGGATCGGCTCCCAGGCCGCCTTCCACGCTGTCAGCGCCGCGGCCGTCCGGTTGGTGGTGTGCGTCAGGGCCTCCCGGAACCGG
This sequence comes from Arthrobacter sp. SlRoot2-15, assembly GCF_059739345.1. Classification (NCBI taxonomy): domain Bacteria; kingdom Bacillati; phylum Actinomycetota; class Actinomycetes; order Micrococcales; family Micrococcaceae; genus Arthrobacter; species Arthrobacter sp. SlRoot2-15. The sequence continues at coordinate 2,129,833 of NZ_AP046058.1, read as the reverse complement.
GCGACGTAGAGCAGCGCGTAGTCCGTGGCGGCACCGATGACAAGGATGGAGAGGATGCCCTGGCTCTGGCCGTTGAGCTGGATCCAGCCCAGCTTCGCCATGCCGAAGACCAGCAGGATGGCGGCGCAGAGCGCGAAGACCGAGGTGAACAGCACGGCGATCGGCAGCAGCAGCGAGCGGTAGACGACGAGCAGGATCAGGAACACCGCGCCGAGGGCCACCAGCAGCAGGATGCCGTCAATGCCGGCGAACGCGCTGACCAGGTCTGCCGTGAGCCCGGCCGGGCCCGTAACGAAGGTCCGCATGCCCTCCGGCGCCGAGGCCTTAACCTCGTCCCGGAGTTCCTTGACGACCGTCTTCACCTCACCGCCGGAGGCGATTGGCACCACAAACTGCACGGCCTTCGAGTCCTCGGACGGAATGGGGCCGATCACGGTGCTGCCGGCCTGCAGGGCCGCGAGCTTGCCCTTGAGCGCGGCGGCTTCGCCAAGCTGCGCCGGGGTGAAGGCGGAATCGCCCTCGATCACGATGACCGCGGGGATCTCCTTGGAGTCGCGGAACTTCGCCTGCCAGTCCTGGGCCGCGGTGGCCTCGGCGCCAGCGGGCAGGAATGAGGCCTGGTCGTTGGAGGAGACCTCGCTGAGCCGCCCGAAGGTAGGGCCGCCGATACCCGCGATGGCCAGCCAGGCGACGACCAGGACGGCGGGCACGAGCCAGCGCAGCCAGAACGGGACTCGGTGGGGGTTTTGCCGGCTGTGTTTCATGGTGTCCTTCTCGGGTGGCGACGCGGAGTAGAATTTAGTAAATGATAGATTATCTCCATCATGGATATAAGTGACAGTCTAGAAATATTTCGCTGCTGCAGCGGACGGGCTGGAGTAAACTCCGGATGGCGCAAACCGCGCAAGCCCCCCGGGGCGGAGCAGGAGGGGTGAGATGTCAAGTGAACCGCCGGGACGCCCCGACGCCGCAGGCCCGCCGCCGCTTGTCAGCCTGCTCCAGGAGTTCAGTCTGGAGGCCAACCGCTTTGCGGATGCGGCCGGCGCCCGCAATGACATGCACCGCACCGACCTGAACGCCCTATCCGTGATCATGCAGCACACGTCCAGGAACCAGGTGGTCACGCCCGGGGTGCTGCGCCGGGAACTCCACCTCAGCTCCCCCGCCACCACCGCCCTGATCGACCGGCTCGACAAGTCCGGCCACGTGGTCCGCGAACGGCAGGGCTCGGACCGCCGTCAGGTCCAGCTCCGGATGACGCCTAAGGCCTACCGCGACGGCGGCGCCATGTTTGCCCCGCTCGCCCGGCACATGGCCGCCGCGCTGGCGGGCTTCACGGCCGAGGAACTCGAGCTCGCCACCCGGTTTATGCACGCGATGATCGACGCGACGGTCCGCGCCGGCGAAGAAGCAGCCCTTCCCCCCTCTGACTCGCAATAGTTGTCGTTTCGAGGGGTCCACAACAACTGGCGGCAGTCAGTTGGGCTCCATCCGGCTGCGGTCGGCGTAGCGTTTCCTTATGAGCGCCCAGCAGCCCGACGACGTCTACACCCACGGCCACCACGAGTCCGTGGTCCGCGCCCACGCCTCCCGCACGGCGCAGAACTCAGCGGCGTTCGTCCTCCCGCACCTGACCCCCGGGGTGTCGGTCCTCGACGTCGGCTGCGGACCCGGCAGCATCACCTGCGATTTCGCCGGACTTGTTGCCCCCGGCGAGGTCACCGGGCTGGACCGCTCGCCCGAGGTGATCGGCCAGGCGGGCGCCCTGGCCGCTGAGCGCGGGGTGGCCAACGTCCACTTCGTCGCCGGCAACATCTACGACCTCGACTTCGCGGACGAGACGTTCGACGTCGTCCACGCCCACCAGGTGCTGCAGCCACCAGGTGCTGCGGATCCGGTGGCCGCCCTCCGGGAGATGCGCCGGGTGGCCAAGGCCGGCGGGATCGTGGCGGTGCGCGACGCCGATTTCCACGGAATGAGCTGGTATCCCGCCGTTCCCGAACTGGATGAGTGGATGGAGCTCTACCAGCGCATCGCGCGTCGGAACGGGGCCGAGCCCGACGCCGGGCGGCGGCTCGTGTCCTGGGCTCAGGCGGCCGGGTTCACCGACGTCGCACCGTCGAGCAGCAACTGGCTCTACGCGACCGGGCAGCAGCGCCGCTGGCAGGCCCGGGTCTGGGGCGAGCGGGTGCTGCACTCGGCGTTCGCGGACCAGGCGCTCGAGTACGGCTTCGCCAGCGCGGCGGACCTGGCCCGGATCTCCGCGGGCTGGCACCGCTGGGGCTCCACGGACGACGGCTGGTTCCTGATTCCCAACGGCGAAGTGATCGCCCGGGCCTGAGACCCTGCGGGCGTGGAGCGGGAGCCTAGTAGGACAGCGCGGGAAGCGTCACGCTGGCCGAGTCCCCCATGGCCTGGTTCTGGGTGAAACCGACAACGCCGATCCTCACGTCCCTGACACGGTGCACGTCCGTGATGGTCGCGGACCGCGCCGCTCCCTCCACCATGCCCGCAGGAATGCCGTCCACGGTGACACCCCACCGGTAGGGCTCCGGGCCGCCCGGTTCCCAGGTTACGTGAACGGTGCTGATGCCGTTGGAATGAGCGGTGACCGCCACGCTCACGTTGACGGGGGCGACGGGGAGCCCGTCCCTGGGGCCGCGGCCGATGTGGACGCCGGTCGACGCCGTCGACCGGCCTCCGGAGGCGTGAGTGATCCGCACCGTGGCGGTGCCCTCGAACAGGGCGGGATAGCTGTGGGTTGCCACCGGGATCGGCCCCACCTGGTCAACCACCCCGTTGCCGTCGAAATCCCATTCGAACTGCGCAATGTTGACCCCGCGGGGCAGCGATTCGGAGACGCTGAAAGTGACTGTCTGGCCGGGCATGGCGTAGTAGTCGGGGTTGGCGAACCGAAGCTCGGGCAGGGGCACGGCCGCCGGGGCCGCCGAGTTCACGGCCGGCACGGACCGGGGCGTGGTAGACGAGGGCGTGGCGGACAGTGGCGGTGCGGAGGACGACGACGCTCCATCCCCGGGTAGAGCGCAGGACGACGCTGTGAGTAGTAAGGCTCCGGCAAACATCGTTCCGACGATCCTGTCCATCGACTCCCCCAAGCCTGGCTGCTGCACTGATGCCGCACGGTTGAGAGCATCGTAACGCCCCGCGCCCTGGTTGTCTCCACGCGCGCTGGCGGAGCGGTGCCGGCGCCGCTGCCTTCACAGCGGCGCCACAGTGCCGCCAAAGTCCCGCCAAATCTGCGCATACCACGGTGGTTACAGCCGCAAACGTCGGCCGGCCCGGAATCCCGGACCCCAGCGAAGGAGCAGCACCATGGCAAAGATCAATAAAGGCACAGCGGCACTCATGCTTGCCGCGGTAATCGGCGGCGGCGCGATCGGAGCCTCGGCCCTCCCGGCGATGGCCGACGACGCGGCCGGGACGACGTCGTCGGCCACAACTGCCGCCACCGGCAGCGGAACGGCAGGGAGCGGCGGAGCCGCGCGCGGTCCGCACCAGGCCAACGGCAAAACGGAGGAGATTCTCACCGGCGACACCGCCGCGAAGGTCGAAGCGGCGGTGAAGGCAGCCCAGCCCGGTGCGACGATCGAGCGGATGGAGACCGACGCCGACGGCGCGACGTACGAAGCGCACATCACCAAGGCCGACGGCACCCGTGCCACCGTGCTGCTGGATGACAACTTCGCCGTGACCGCCACCCAGGAGGGCCAGGGCCCGGGCGGGCATGGCGGCCCGGGCGATGCGGATTCGGACGGATCCGCAGCCAACGGCTGACCCGCACCCCGCTCGGAAGGGCTCCGGACCGCGGCGCCGCGGTCCGGAGCAACTTCCTGCCGCCCTTTCCCCGTCATCCCGACTGCCGCTAGGGTGCAGTCAAGTACCCAACGGTGAGGAGAAAGCATGCGCAAGGTCACGGCCGGTCTGTTCAGTTCCGTGGACGGTGTGGTGGAAGACCCGTTCCTGTGGCAGTTCGACAGCTTCGACGCGGAGCTGGGAGCAGGTATGGGCGAGATGATGGGCCGGATCGACGCCGGCATCCTGGGCCGCGTCGGCTACCAGCAATGGCCCCAGTACTGGCCGAACGCCGAGGCCGACGCCGACTTCGGCGGTTTCATCAATCCGCTGCCCAAATTTGTGGCCTCCCGGACCCTGACCGGGGACCTGGACTGGCAGAACTCCCGGCTGATCGACCGGCCGCTGGAGGACTTCGTTGCGGACCTGAAGAACGGCGACGGCGGCGACATCGGCGTCTTCAGCAGCATCTCCCTGGTCCGCCAGTTGCTGTTCGCCGGACTGCTAGACAGCCTGATGCTGATCGTCCACCCGGTCATTGCCGGCAGCGGGCGTCGGCTGTTCAACGACGGCGACCCCCTGACCCGGCTTGAGCTTCAGTCGTCCCAGCAGACCAGCAAAGGCAACATGATCCTCGAATACGGCATCCGCCAGGGCTGACCCCGGCCCGCCCCTGGGCCCGGCCCGTCATCAAGGCGGCCCGGGCAGGGGCGGAACCGTAAACTTGGCAGGTGCAACTCTCCCTTTGGCTCGCCCTGGCCGGCGCCGGTGTCCTGATCAGCTTCACCCCCGGCGCAGGCGCGATCAACACCATGAGCAACTCCCTGAACTCCGGCTTCCGGCGCTCCATCTGGGGCATCCTGGGCCAGCAGGCAGCGCTAGTGGTGCACATCCTGGTCGTGGCCCTCGGCGTCGGGGTGCTCGTGGCGAGCTCGCCGCTTGCCTTCAACATCATCCGGTACGCCGGCGCCGCCTACCTCGTCTACCTGGGCATCCAGCAGTTCCGGCACAAGCCCGACCTGGACCAGGAGAAGGCCGCGGCCCTGCGCAACGAACCTGCGTTCTCGATGTTCCGCCGCGGCCTCTGGGTCAACCTGCTCAACCCCAAGGCGATCGTCTTCTTCCTGGCCTTTATGCCCCAGTTCATCCGCCCGGACCAGCCGCTGCTGGCGCAGTACCTGGTCCTCGCCGCCACCGTAATCGTGATCGACATCCTGGTCATGTGGTTCTTCTTCGCCGCGGCCGCGACCACCTTCCAGCGCTTCACGCACGACGCCCGCGGCCAGCGGATCCTCAACCGGACGTTCGGGGTGCTGTTTATGGCCGTTGGCGTCCTGCTGGCCCTGCTCCACTAGTCTCGGCGGACCGGGCCGCAAGCGCCCGTTCGCGCTTATTGACCGTTGGCGGGTGCCAGTTTCCGCAGCTCGGCTTTCCGGATCTTGCCGCTGGCGGTCCGGGGCATCTCGTCCACGAACACCACCGACTTGGGGATCTTGTACCTCGCGAGCCGGCCGTCCAGGTAGGCGCGCAGCTGATCCTCCGTGAGGCCGGCCCCCTCCCGCAGCAACACCACGGCCCGGGGCACCTCGCCCCACTTCTCGTCCGGCACGCCGATCACGGCGACGCTTCCGACGGCGTCGAGTTCGGCGATGGCCTGCTCAACCTCGGCCGGGTAGATGTTTTCCCCGCCGGAGATGATCATGTCCTTGAGCCGGTCGGAGATGAAGACGAAACCGTCCGGGTCCTTGTAGCCCATGTCGCCGGATTTGAACCAGCCATCCGGGGTGTAGGAATCGGCCGAGGCCTCGGGCCGGTTCCAGTACTGCTCGATGACGTTGGGCCCTTTAATCTGGATCTCCCCCACGGTGCCCGGCGCGGCCTGGCCGGCCTCCGGGTCCAGGGGATCGGCCACGCGGACGTCCGTGAAGAAGTGCGGCAGGCCGGAGGAGCCGGCCTTGTCCCGGGACCGGGCGGCCGGCAGGGTGGTGGCGCCGGGGGCCGTCTCGGTCATGCCGTAGCCGTTGGAAAACCGCAGGCCCCGCCGCTCGTAGGCCTCCAGGACCCGCATCGGGACAGCGGACCCGCCGCACGTGAGCTTGTTGAGCGAGCTGAGGTCGGTGGAATCCCAGTCCGGGTGCTCGCACAGCATCTGGTAGGTGGTGGGAACCCCGCTGATGGTGGTGGCGCGGTGCTGCTGGATCAGCTCCAGCGTGCGGCGTGGGTCGAACCTGGGCTCCAGGACCACGGTGCCGCCCTTCAGGAGCGTGGGCAGGACGCCCATGTCCAGCGAGGCCACGTGGAACATCGGCGAGATCATCAGGGCCACATCGGCGGAGGAGAAATCGAAATCGACCAGCACGTTGATGCAGTTCCAGGTGATGTTGCCGTGCGTCAGGAGCGCCCCCTTGGGGTTGCCGGTGGTTCCCGAGGTGTAGAGGATCATGGCCGGGTCGTCGAGCCCCACGGGCACGTCGGGGGCCAGCTCGGCGCCGGAGGCCAGCACCGCCTCGAACTCTTCGGCGGAGGCGGCAGAAGCGGACCCAACGACGGCGGGCGCAGCGCCGCCGCCGTTGGGCACCGCGCCGCCGGAGGACAGGATCTCGGCGGAGGCGTCGCCGTCGTCGACCACAACACGGCCCTGCACCGCCGTCCCCGCCGAGCCGCGCTCGGCGAGGCCGGCGAGGGCGGCCGCATGGACCAGCAGCACCGCTCCGCTGTCCTGGAGCTGGAACTGGATTTCGGGCGGAGCCAGCCGGGTGTTGAGCGGAACGAAGACCGCACCGAGCAGCCCGGCAGCAAACAGGGTTTCCAGGAAGGACGGATCGTTCTCACCGAGGTATGCCACCCGGTCTCCCTTGGCCACCCCGCGGTCCCGCAGGGCGTTCGCCAGCCGGGCGGCGCGCCGGGCGAACTCCTCGTAGTTGAGCTCCCGCGTTCCGGCGATGACGGCGGCCTTTGTGCCCGACTTTGGCCTGCGACGCTGCAGCCAGGAGCCGATGCCAAGATTCTCCATGGCAAATCCTTTCTAGTTCGACGGTAGTGCCTGAAGGGCCGGTTAGGACCGGACGGCTTCTAGATCGTTATTCTTCGGCTCCCGGGTCAGCAGGATGAAGACGATCGACACAACCGACATGATGGCGAGGTACCAGACCACGGAGGAGGTGTTTTGTCCCGAGTCCTTGAAGATCTGCGCCACGATCCCGGGGGTGAACCCTGCGCCCAGAAGGGTGGCCAGTTGGTAGCCCAGCGAGGCCCCGGTGTAGCGGGACGTGGTGCCGAACTGCTCGGAGACAAAGGCCGCGAGCGGGCCGAACAGCGTGGAGTGGATCATGAGGCCCACCGCGAACGCCACGAAGATCAGGCCGATGTTGTTGGAGGAGAGCAGCTGGAACATCGGGACGAGGTAGGCGATGAAGAGCACCAGGCCGCCGATCATCACGGGCCGCCGGCCCAGCTTGTCGGAGAGCCGGCCGCCCATGACCACAAAGATGATCGAGACAAACGACGCCGCCGCGAATGCGTAGAGCACGCCTTGGCGATCGGCGCCCTTGGACACCGCGTAGGTGACGGAGAAAGTTGCCAGGACAACCTGCAGCGCGAACCCGGCGGCTCCGGCCAGCATGGTGAAGATCAGGGTCTTCGGCCGCCGCAGCACCTGCAGCAGCGGGACCTCCGGGCGCCCTGCCGCGCCCTGCGCGGCCTCCTCGGCTTGCTCCTGCTCCAGCGCGGCCTTGAAGATCGGGCTTTCGGAGACCTTGAGCCGGACAAACATACCCACGCCCAGCAGCACGAAGGACAGCAGGAACGGCACCCGCCAGCCCCAGGCCAGGAACTGCGCGTTCGGCAGGGCGGAGAAGGCGCCCATCACCAGGGTGCCGAGCACCGCGCCGGTGGGCGCGCCGGCATTGACGAAGGACGCCGCAAAGCCGCGTTTGCCGGACTCGGAGTGCTCCAGCGCCATCAGCGCCGCCCCGCCCCATTCGCCGCCGACGGCGATGCCCTGGAACACGCGCAGGATCACCAGCAGGACGGCTCCCCAGGGGCCGGCCACGGAGGCATCCGGGACGAGCCCGATCAGCGTGGACGCGATGCCCATGACCAGCATGGAGACAATCAGCATGCCCTTGCGGCCGAGCTTGTCGCCGAAGTGGCCGAAGATGATGCCGCCCAGGGGCCTCGCGACGTAGCCGGCGGCGAAGGTGCCGTAGGCGGCGACGACGCCGACCCAGTCGTCCATGCCGGTGAAGAAGACCTTGGGGAAGACCACGGCGGCGGCCGTGGCGTAGAGCAGGAAGTCGTAATACTCAATGGTGCTTCCGAGGTAGCTGGAGGCGATGACGGTCCGGGCCTCCCGGCGACGCGTGTCCGCGTCCATGGCCTGCAACTGCGAAATCTGGGACATCGTTGTTCCTTGGGGCAGTGGGGGTGGTGGGATGGTGGGTGGGGCTTATTTGTAGAAGCGGGCGAGGAATTCGGCCACGACGGCGGGCCGTTCCTGGCCTTCGATTTCGATAGTGTTGGACACCTTGATCTGGGCGCCGCCCTTGACTTCGGTGACCTCCGCGATTGTCGCGCGCATCCGGATCCTCGAGCCGACCTTGACCGGCGACGTGAAGCGGACCTTGTCCAGGCCGTAGTTGACCTTGGTGGTGACGCCCTCGACGTCGAACAGCTCGCCCCAGAACGGGATGATCAGCGAGAGGGTGAGGAAGCCGTGCGCGATCGGGGCGCCGAAGGGGCCGTCCTTGGCGCGTTCCGGGTCCACGTGGATCCACTGGTCGTCACCGGTGGCATCGGCGAATTTGTTGATTTGTTCCTGGCTGATTTCGCGGTAGTCGGTGGCGCCGAGGTCGGTGCCGGCGAGGGTGAGCAGTTTGTCGAAGTCGACGACGAGGTTGGGCATCTTTGGCTCCTGTGGTGGTTGGGGTGAGCGGATCGACGGCGGCGGGACGCGCGGGCGTCGGGGGCTAGCGGGTGAAGGCGCTGTGGCCGGTGAGGGCGCGGCCGATAATCAGGGCGTTGATTTCGTGGGTGCCCTCGTAGGAGTAAACGGCCTCGGCGTCGGCATGGAAGCGGGCGACGTCGGTCTCGAGGGTGATGCCGTTGCCGCCCACCACCTCGCGGGCCAGCGCCACGGTCTCGCGCATGAGCAGGGAGGTCTGCATCTTGGCCAGGGCCGAATCCTGGTCCCGGTAGATGCCTTTCGCCTGCTGTTCGGTCAGCCGGACCACGAGGGACAGGGCGGAGGTGACGTTGCCGAGCATCCGGGCGAGCTTCTCCTGGACGAGCTGGAAGGATCCCACCGGCCGGCCGAACTGCTGCCGCGCCGTGACGTAGCGCAGCGCGGCCTCGAAGGCGCCGGCAGCCATGCCGGTGGCGATCCAGGCGACGTCGGAGCGCATGGCCCGCAGCATGGCGGCCACGTCCTTGAAGGAGTTGACGTTGTGCAGGCGCATCGACTCCGGGACGCGCACGCCGTCCAGGGTGATGTGCGCGTTCTGCATCATCCGCAGCGCGGTCTTGCCGTGGATCTTCTCCAGCGTCACGCCGGGGGCCTCGCGCTCCACGAGGAACGCCTTGACCTGCCCGTCGGCTTCGTCGCGGGCGAACACCGCCAGCACGTCGGCGGTGGCCGCACCCCCGATCCAGCGTTTGGCGCCGTTGAGGACCCAGCCCTCGCCGTCCCGCCGGGCGGTCGTCGACAGACCTCCGGCGATGTCGGAGCCGGACTCCGGTTCGGTCAGCGAGAAGACGCCCTTGAGCGAGAAATCGAGGACGCGGGGCATCCACTGGGCCTGCTGTTCCGCGGAGGCACCGACCCGGATGGCGGTCCGGAACAGCCCGGCCTGGGCGGTGTAGAAGGTGGCCAGGGACGCGTCGGTCCTGGCGAGTTCGAAGATCCGGAAACCCTGGTAGATTCCCCGGGCCGGTGTGTGGCCGGCGCCCGGGGCGCCGGTCAGTTCGGCCGGCTCCATCAGGTCCAGATCGATCAGCGGCCGGGCCAGCTGCTCGGGAAATTCCCCCCGCTCCCAGTAGTCGGCGAGCAGCGGCCGTGCCTGCTGGTCCAGGAAGGCGCGCAGCCTGCCCAGGACCCGGCGTTCGGCGTCGGTGAGCAGCGATTCGGCGTCGTAAAAGTCGCAGACGCCGTAGAGCCGCTCATCCGCGGCGCTGTCGGCCGCGACGGCGGTCTCGGCAGTCATCTCAGCCCTCCAGCCCGAGCAGGCGGACGGCGTTGTCCTTGAGGATCTTGGGCCGGACCTCGTCCTTGAGCGGCAGGTCCGCGAAGGCGGCCAGCCATTTCTGCGGAGTGATCAGCGGGAAGTCGGTACCGAACAGCACCTTGTCCTGCAGCACCGAGTTGGACATCTTCACCAGCGACTCCGGGAAGTACTTCGGGGACCAGCCGGAGAGGTCGATGAACACGTTAGCCTTGTGCGTGGCGATCGAGTTGGCCTCGTCCTGCCACGGCACCGAGGGGTGCGCCATGATGATCTGCAGCTCCGGGAAGTCGGCGGCCACGGCGTCGAGCAGCAGCGGGTTGGAGTAGGCCAGCTTGATGCCGAAACCGCCGGGCAGGCCCGCGCCCATGCCGTTTTGGCCGGTGTGGAAGATCGCCGGCAGGCCCAGTTCCTGCAGCGTTGCCCAGAGCGGGTAGAACTGCTCGTTGGAGGGGTCGAAGCCCTGCAGGCTGGGGTGGAACTTGAAGCCGCGGGCGCCCAGGTCCACGGCCTGGTGTTTGGCGCCCTGAATGGCCTCGGCGCCGGTGCGCGGGTCGACGCTTCCGAACGGGATCAGCACGTCGTTGTTCCGGGCGGCCCCGGCGATGAGTTCGGGGATGCTGTTGGGCTCATGTTTGAGCTGGGTCCGGGCGTCGACGGTGAAGACGACGGCGGCCATGTTCAGTTCGCGGTAGAGCTCAGCGATCCGGTCCAGCGACGGTGTCCGGTCCTCGGCCTTGAAGTACTTGGCGGAGGCCTCGGTGAGCTCGGCCGGCAGCGAACCGTGGCCGTGGCCGTCCACCTCGAGGTGGACGTGCATGTCAATCGCATCGAGCTTTGCGGCGTCGATGCCGAGTTCGTAGCTTGCGGCGGCCATCTCAGCGGACCTGTGCCGGTTCGGGCTGCAGTTCCTCCGGCAGCGGCAGGAATTCCTCGCCCACGCTCTGCAGTTTGTCTCCAAAGAGCGCGCCGAAGTCCTCGACGAGGTCCTGATAGCCCCAGCCGCCCTCGCGGTATTCGGTGGCGGCCGCCTCGGGATGGGTCCAGAGCTGCAGGCGGTCACCGCCCGCGCCGATGGCCTGGCCGGTGACGCCGGCGGCGGCGTCGGAGGCGAGGAACGCGACGAGCCCGGCGACGTCGTCGGCGGTGCCGAAGCCGAGGTCGTAGCGGAAGAATGCCGGCATGGCCTCACCCCGTTCGTCCGCCTCGACCGCTTTCTGGAAGTACGGCACGGTCTTGGTCATGGCGGTGGCGGCGACCGGGATGACCGCGTTGGCGGTGACACCCGCCTTCTTCATCTCCAGCGCCCAGGTGCGGACCATGCCCACGATCCCGGCTTTGGCGGCGGCGTAGTTGGTCTGGCCGAAGTTGCCGCGCTGGCCGGTGGGCGAGCCGATGGTGATGATGCGGCCGGCAATACCGTTCTCCTTGAAGTAGCCGAAGGCTTCCCGGGCGCAGGTAAAGGTGCCCTTGAGGTGGACGTTGATCACGGCGTCGAAGTCCTCGTCGGTCATCTTCAGCAGGCTCTTGTCCCGCAGGATGCCGGCATTCGTGACCAGGATGTCCAGCCTCCCGAACTCGGTGAGGGCGGCCTGCACCAGCTGCTTGGCGACCTCGGAGCTGCCCACCGGGGCCACGACGGCCGCTGCCCGGCCGCCGTCGGACTCAATGGTCCGGACCGCCTCTTGGGCGACCGCAGCGTCCACGTCGTTGACAACGACGGCGGCGCCGTGGCGAGCCAGCTCCCGGGCGTAGGCCAGGCCGAGGCCCCGGCCGCTTCCGGTGACGATTGCTACTTTTCCTGACAGGCTCATGCTGCTCCTTTGCTAGCTGCCGTGCATCCGGCCCTTCGGCGTGCGATGCTGTTCTGTATCCATGAAAGTATGGATAATTGAAAATGTCAACGATTTATTTTTTAGACTATTGGAGCTGGCATGACGACCGAAGTAGACGCCCAGCCGGGCACCCGGCCGGAAGATAAGCTCGTGGCGGCCTCCATCAGCCTGGATGCGGGCTTCCTGCTGGCGAAGCTGCACGCCGCCGGCTCCGTCCTGAACAACCGCGCACTGGCCGACTTCGGCCTCAAGGAACGCTCGTATTCGGTCCTGGCCCTGGCCAACAGCGAACTGGAGCCCACTCAGCGCGAGATGGCGGAGTTCCTCAGCCTCGACCCCAGCCAGATCGTCACCCTCATCGACGAGCTGGAGCAGCGCGGCCTGGTGATCCGCGCGCCCGGGAAACTGGACCGCCGGGCCAAGATCGTGTCCGCGACCGCGAAAGGAGCAGCGCTCTTCCGGCAGGCCGAAGCCGCCGCGCGGGCCGCGGAAGCGGCGGCCCTCGCCGGACTCAGCGGCGACGAGGTCGGCGAACTGAAGGGACTCCTCCGCAAGGCACTCTGGAACCGGGCCTAGCCGCCCGCGCGGATCTTACTCACCCCTGCCATAGCCTTGTGCCCATGAACCAAAAGCTATGGCGGAAATACTCCGAGTGGCCCATGCTCGGCGCGGCCGTTCTGTTCCTGGCGGCGTACTCAGTGCAGGTCATCGCCAATTTGCCGGACAGCGAGGCCCAACTCGTCGAAATGATCATCTGGATCACATGGGGTGCTTTCGCGGTGGACTACGCCGTCAACCTGTACTTGGCTCCGCGGCGGGGTCGCTGGTTTCTTGGGAACCTCCACGAGCTGGCAATCCTGATCCTTCCCGCGCTGCGACCCCTCAGGCTGCTCCGGCTGGTGACACTCCTTCGGATTCTGCACCGCACTGGCGGCAATGCCCTTCGCGGCCGGATTATTACCTATGTCCTCGTGTCCGCCCTCTTCCTGGTTTACGCGGGCGGCCTCGCTGTCCTCGATGCTGAAGAAAACGTCCCCGGGGCCAATATCACCAACGTCTGGGACGCTCTCTGGTGGGCAATGACGACGATCACCACCGTGGGCTATGGCGACCACTACCCAGTGACCGCTATCGGCAGGCTGGTAGCGGCCGGGCTCATGATCGGCGGGATAGCCGTCCTTGGCGTGGTGACCGCCTCAGTCGCGTCTTGGCTGGTGGAACAAGTCGCCGTCGAAACGGCCGCCGACGTCGAGGCAAACGAAGAGCCCCTCCGAAGGGAAATCGCCCGGCTGGCTCACGAAATCGAACTGCTCAGGGCGCGGTTGCCGGAGAAGGAGCACCCAGCAGAATCCGTTGAGTAACCCAGGCCGGCAGCCCGCCAGCCGCCCCCCCTAGCCGCCCGCGCGGAGTGCCGGCAGCAGCGCTTTCACCGTGTCCGCCGCGATCGCGAAGCCAATCCCGTTGGCGGCGGTCTGCGAGGTGGACGTGGCCACCATGGTGTTGATGCCGATCACGTGGCCCTCGGTGTTGAGCAGCGGGCCGCCGGAGTCACCCGAGCTGATCGGCGCATCGGTCTGCAGCAGATTGGTGAGCCGGGAGTTTGTGCCGAAACCGGTCTCGGTCGTCGATGTCCGCCCGGTGGCCGAGATGATGCCGGTGGTGACGCTGGGGCCGCCGTCCAGCCCCAGGGCGTAGCCGATCGCGATGACCGGATCGCCGGGCGCCATGGCTCCGGAATCGCCCAGTTCCAGCACGGGCAGGCCAGTCACGCCGGCAACCTTCAACAGCGCCAAGTCGTTCTCGCTGTCCGAGGCGACGATCTGGGCGGCGCGCCGGCTCGCGTCATGGAAGGTCACGCTCACGGTCGACGCCCCGCTGACCACGCCCCGGACCACATGGGCATTGGTGAGGATCTCCCCGGTACTGCCGATCACAATGCCGGTCCCTTCGGCCGTCACCCGGGTGCCGCCGCTTGGATCCAGGAACGGGTTGGACTGCGTGGTGGTGGCCTTCACCGACACCACGGCCGGCAGCGAGGTTGCCAGCAGCCCCTTGATATCCGTGGGGTGGTCGGACACCGCGCCGCCGGTGCTGACATACTGTTTGACCACGGTGGGGCTTCCCCAGCCGCTGAACCGCGCGAGCAGCAGCGAGGATCCGGCGCCGGCCAGGGCAGCGACCAGGACGAGTCCCAGCAGCTGAAGGAAACCGAAGGAGAAGCGCTTCGCGCGCCGGTTGGGGCCACGGCCCGTCTGGGCCGGCGCTTCCGGCCGCGCTGGCAGATTTTCCGACGGCGGCGGCGGGACCGCGGCGGCCCCCGCCGGAGCACCATACGGCGCGTCCCCGTCCGCTTCCCCGGGCATGACCGCCGGCACGGCAGAGGACTCCCGATCCGTCATGAAGACAGTCTGCGGGCGGCCCGGCCGACGGTCCAGAGCCAAAGGACCCGCCGGCAGGCCGCGCCCCCGCGGCCTGGCGGACCGGCCCAACTGGCCAAGCCGCCACCGAATCCCTCATGCTTAGTCATGACCTCAACGTCGAGCCAGTACCGGATCATCACGGTCTGCACCGGAAACATCTGCCGGTCCCCGATGGCCGAACTGATGCTGGCGGAGGCCGCGGCCGCGGCGCAGCTCACCGGCGTCGAGGTCGATTCAGCAGGCATCACCGCCTATGAGGTGGGCCGGCCGATCGACCCCCGCGCCGCCCGCAAACTGGCCGCCCACAATATCGGTTCCGAGCTGCACGTCGCCCGCGAGTGGCGCGGCGACTGGTTCCACTCCCGCGAGCTGATCCTGGCCCTGGACGTTGACCATTACGGCTGGCTGCGGCAGGCCGCGCCGGACCAGGCCTCGCTGGCGAAGATCCGGATGCTGCGCAGCTTCGACCCCGCGGTGGCCGGCAAGGATCCGCTGGACCAAGGCATCGAGGACCCCTGGTACGGCGGCCATGCCGACTTCGACCTCACCTGGGACCTGATCCACGCCGCGGTCCCCGGCATCCTCAAGCACGTCCGCGCCGCCCGGCAGCAGGCCCTGCGGCCACCGCAGGACCGGCCGCACCGGGACACCCCGGGGCACCCGGTACGCTCTACTTCATGAGCCCCGCACCCGTCATCATTGCCATCGACGGACGCTCGGGCGCAGGCAAAACCACCCTGGCCATCGAACTCGCGGCCCGGCTCCGGGAACACCACAAGGTCTCGCTCTTCCACCTCGAAGACCTCTACCCCGGCTGGAACGGACTGGCCGCGGGCATCGAACGCTACACCGCCACCGTGCTGGCCCCGCTGCGGCGCGGCGAGGCCGCCCGCTGGGTCAGCTGGGACTGGGAACGGCATTACGACGGCGAAACACGGATGACCCAGCCGGCCGAGATCGTCCTGGTCGAGGGCGTCGGAGCGGCCGCCGCGGCCGCCGCACCCTACCTGGACGCCGTGATCTGGGCCGACTCCCCCGACAAGGACCGCCAAACCCGGGCGCTGGCCCGCGACGGCGAGAGCTACCGCCCCTACTGGGAGCAGTGGGCGCGGCAGGAAGACGAGTGGCTGGCCGCGGACGATGTCCCCTCCCGGGCCGACGTTCGGGTCCTCAACCTTGCCGACGGCGCCGCGCCCACTGAGGTGCTGCAGGCCCTCCAGTACCTTCCCACCCTGGCAGCGGTGCTGCTCCCGGAGCTCTCGGCCCGCCGGGGGCTGCAGCTGACGGCCGAGCGGCTCGACGCCGCGCCGGACGCGGCCAGGCTCTTCGAACTGCTCTACGGCGGCTCCCCGAACGCCGTGTGGCTCGATTCCTCCCTGGCCGAGGCCAGCGCCGGCGACACGGCCCGGCAAGGCAGTGCTGCCGCCGAACGCAGCCGCTTCAGCATCCTGGCCGACGACGGCGGCAGCTACGGCCAGTCCGTCCGGCACCGTTCGGGCCGGACCCGGGTGAGCGTCGGCAACTCCACCGTGCGGACCGACGGCGGGTTCTTCCGCTGGCTTGACGGGGTGTGGGGCCGCCGTGCGCTGCGCGCCCCGGAGGGCTACCCATGCGAGTTCACCCTCGGCTGGCTCGGCTACCTCGGCTACGAACTCAAACGCGAGACCGGCGGAAGCAACGTCGACGCCGCCACCCCGGATGCGAGCCTGATCTTCGCCGGCCGCGCCGTGGTCCTGGACCACCGGGAACGCACCGCGTGGCTGCTCGCCCTCGACACCCCGGACGCGGGCGGCTGGCTGGCCGCTGCCCGCGCCGCCGTCGCGGCCGCGGAGGTCGAGTCCGCGGCCGGCGGCAGCAACGGCGGCGGACAGTCGGCCGGTACCGCCGCCGCCCTGGACTTCGACGCACGGGACTCCGAGGCCGCCTACAAGGCCAAGGTCGCCGCGGCCCAGCACGAGATCACCGAGGGCAACAGCTACGAGGTCTGCCTCACCACGGCGCTGACCGCCACCGCGGCGGCCGGGGAAATCGACCCGTGGCAGGCGTACCTGGCCCTGCGGCGCCGCAACCCGGCACCCTTCGCGAGCTTTCTGCGGCTGGCGGATCTCACCGTGGCCAGCACCTCGCCGGAGCGCTTCCTGCGGATCTGCGCCGACGGCGCGATGCGGGCCGAGCCGATCAAGGGCACCCGGCGCCGCGCCGCCGACGCCGCGCGGGACGCGGAACTTCGCCGCGACCTCGAATCCTCGCCCAAGGACCGGGCCGAGAACATCATGATCGTGGACCTGCTGCGCAACGACCTCAGCCACTTCGCGGTGCCCGGCTCCGTCTCGGTCGGCCGCTTGTGCGCGATCGAAAGCTACGCCACGGTCCACCAGATGGTCAGCACCATCGACGCGCGGCTCCGGCCCGGGATGCCGCGGGCCGAGGCCGTGGCGGCCTGCTTCCCGGCCGGCTCCATGACCGGGGCCCCGAAGGTCAGTACCATGGCCATTCTGGACCGGCTCGAGGCCGCGCCTCGGGGCGTCTACTCCGGCGCGATCGGCTACTTCTCCCTCAGCGGCGCCACCGACCTCGCCGTAGCCATCCGGACCCTGGTGATCGCCGCCGGCACGGACCGCGACACCTTGAGCCTCGGCATCGGCGGCGCCATCACCGCGGATTCCTCCGCGCAGGAGGAGTACGAAGAGATCCGGACCAAGGCCTTCGGGGTCCTCTCGGCGCTCGGCGCGGAGTTCCCGCCGGGATAGGTCTACTGCAGGGTGGCCGTGAGCCGGGCGACGTTGTCCACGTACTTGACGCCCATGGGCCGCTTGACCCAGTCCTCGAGCTTAAGCTCGCGCGATATGCCGCGGTAGGTGTCTTCCACGGCGCGGATCCGCTGCACGATGTCCTCGCCGAGCAGCATCACCGAGACCTCGAGGTTGAGCGAGAACGAGCGCATGTCCATGTTGCTCGAGCC
The DNA here is from genome assembly GCF_059739345.1 of Arthrobacter sp. SlRoot2-15. Classification (NCBI taxonomy): domain Bacteria; kingdom Bacillati; phylum Actinomycetota; class Actinomycetes; order Micrococcales; family Micrococcaceae; genus Arthrobacter; species Arthrobacter sp. SlRoot2-15. Next base: position 2,112,585 of record NZ_AP046058.1, on the reverse strand, counting down.
CAGCACGGCCACCTCGTCGTCCACCGTGAAGTGCTTGGCGTGCAGCACGAACGGCGCCTTGTAGAGGTAGATCCGCACCCCGGCCTCCAGCAGCGCCTCGTAGTAGGACTGCTGGGCGTGGTGGACCAGGAACTGGTCGCCCTTTTCCGAAACGAACAGTTCGACGTCGACGCCGCGCTGGGCCGCCGTCGTCACCGCGTAGAGCAGCGAGTCGTCCGGGACGAAGTACGGGCTGCAGATCGAGAGCTTGTGTTGCGCGGAGTAGATCAGCGTGTTGAACAGGCGCAGGTTGTTTTCGGTGATGAAGCCGGGGCCGCTGGGCACCACCTGGGCGGTCACGTTTCCGGGCGCCGACTCGGGCCGGTGCCCCAGCTGGTGCTCCAGCGACTCATCCGTCTCGCTGAGCCAGTCGGTGGCGAACACCACGTTCAGGGTGGTGACGATCTGGCCGCGCATGCAGGTCATCAGCTCGACCCACTCGCGGCCCACCTTGCGGTGCTTCGGGTTGTTGTAGGACGGTTCAATCAGGTTCTGCGAGCCGGTGAAGGCGACCTCGCCGTCGATCACCATGATTTTGCGGTGGTTGCGCAGGTCCGGCCGGCGCCACTGGCCGTGGACCGGGCTCAGCGGCAGCATCGGCCGCCAGCGGATCTTGCTGGCCTTGAGCCGTGCGATCAGCTTGCGGTATCCCTTGATGCGCAGCGTGCCGAGGTGGTCGAACAGGATCCGGACCTCGACGCCGCGCTCGGCGGCGTCCTCCAGGGCCGTCAGCAGGTCGTCGGTGACGTGGTCCGAGCTCATGATGTAGAACTCGGCGTTGACGAAGGACTTGGCCTCCCGGACCGCCGCGGCCATCGCCTTGATGGAATCCGGGTAGCCGGGCAGCAGCTCCACGCTGTTGCCGTCCACCATCGGCAGCGAGCCGAGGGTCTTGTTCAGTTCCGCGGCGGACGCCACCCATTCGGGCCCGTTATACCGGCTTTCGACGGCGGCCAGTTCGGAGGTACCGGCCCTGATCCGGGTGTTCACGGCTTCCTGCTGGGCACGGCGGCGGCGGGAGAGCCGGAAGTTGCCGAACAGCAGGAAGAGCACCAGGCCAAGCGCCGGCACGAAGAAGATGCCCAGCAGCCAGGCCATCGCGGTGGTGGGCCGGCGGTTGCCGGGAATAATCCCCAACGCCAGCACACGGATGACGAGGTCAATCACCGTCAGGATCAGAATCACCCAGGACGGCAATATCCCGGTCAGCGGAAACGGCCACAGCACAGGCGTACCCCTCAAGCTCCAGACCCGCGGAACAGTTCCGGAACGGGCAACCCGCACAGCTTATCCCGCCGCGGGCCGCACTAAGCTGAAGGCATGACTACCTCCGCCTCTGTTCCGGCCCCTGCCACGGTGCTGGTGTTCCTCGATCCCGCATTTGAGAACGGCCGGGTCGCCGACTCGTCCCGGCCGCAACTGATGGCCACGGACCAGGGCGCCACCCGCGGCGACGGCGTCTTCGAGTCGTTGCTGGCGGTGGGTGGTGCGCCGCGGAAGCTGCAGGCTCACCTGAGCCGGCTGGCCGGCTCCGCCCGGGCGCTGGAGCTCGAGATCCCGGCGGAGGATGCCTGGCGCCGCGCCATCGACACCGCGATCAGCGAGTTCCGCGGCCAGGCCGGCGGTGACGCCGACGGGACGGACGAACTCGTGGTGAAGCTCCTCGCCACCCGCGGCGTCGAGGGCGCCGCGACGCCCACCTGCTGGGTCCAGGCCTCCCCGCCCCCGGCTGCAGGGCGCCAACAGCGCGAGACCGGCATCGACGTCATCCTGCTGGACCGCGGCTATGACAGCGAGGTCGGCGAACGCGCGCCCTGGCTTTTGCTGGGCGCCAAGACCCTGTCCTACGCGGTGAACATGGCGGCGCTCCGCTACGCCCACGCCCAGGGCGCGGACGACGTCATCTTCACGTCCGCCGACGGACGGGTCCTGGAGGGCCCGACGTCGACCGTCCTGCTGGCGCACCTGGAGACTTCCGACGACGGCGCGGGCGGGGTCCGCACCGTGCGCCGGCTGATCACGCCGCAGCTGGACAGCGGCATCCTTCCCGGCACCTCGCAGGGCGCGCTGTTCACCGCGGCCAAGGCCGCCGGCTGGGAACTGGGCTACGGCCCGCTGGTACCCGCTGACCTCTACGACGCGGACGCCGTGTGGCTTATCTCCAGCATCCGGCTCCTCGCCCCGGTAAACCACATCGACGGCAAGGAAATCGGGACCCCCGAGCTGCGCCGGCAGCTCACGGCCGAGCTGAACGCGCTGTACGCCACGATCCAGTAGCGCCGCCGCTCAGCTCCGGGTGGCGCCCTGCGCGAGGGCTTCGTCCACGAGCCGGGCCAGCGTGGCCGCCGCCGCCCGCGTGACATCCGGGCCTGTGGCCACCGCCGAGGCCGACAGGTTTCCCTTGACGCCCGTCACCAGCAACGTCGTCAAAAGCTGCCCGCTCGGCAGGGTCTGGGTGGCCAGCGAGCCGAACGAGGTGTCCGCACTGGTCTTCACCGGCAGGATCTCGGTCTGGCTCGTGATCTTCTGGCCGCGGATCTCCATGCTGAAGTTTGTGCATTTTTTGCTTTTGGCCACGGCCGCCTCGAGGTTCACCCCCAGCTGTTTCTGATCCGCGACGGCGACCAGCGTGACGACGGTGAGGGCCTGGACCGTGGTGGATTTGGCGACACCGCCGGCATAGGTGCTGCCGGCCGGAATCTGGGCGTTGCTGTCCGCCACGACGGCGCACTCTGCCGGGGATATCACGGCCTCCGACATCGTCTGCTTCGAGATCTCGATGCCCTTCTCCAACTGCTCCGCGGGCACCACCGTAAGCGCATTCCCTTCGCCGTCGGCAAGCCCCGCGATAATCGCCGTCAGTTCGGCCCCCGTGAATGCCTTCGGCGTCGGCGTCGGGGTTGGCGCCGCGCTACGTGACTGGCCGGCGGCCTGCGAGGCGGCGGCTGAGCCCGGCTCGACGGTGTTCGCCGGAGACGTGGCCGGCGTCGTCGTTTGGCCGCAGCCGGCCAGCGCGAGGGCCGCTGAAATCAGGAGGGATGCTGGTGCGCTGCGGCGCAGGTTCATGGGCAGGTTCATGGAGTTCCCCGGTTCCGTTGAAGTAGCTGGCATCTCGCCGAAAGGGCCAGGGGAACAGTCCGGGCGGCGGCCAGGGCCGGACTGCGCAATGAGCCCCCACCACACCGCCCGCAGACGCGATACGGGTGAGCCTACGGCATCGGCGGGCCAGCGCATAGTGACTTAACATGACAGCGGCGGCTCTGCCCGCCGCCGTCGCAGGTGTTAGGTTTTTCGGGAGTAATGAGACCCGGCGCCAAGCCCTGACTGGCCGGTCGGCAACCCTCCCTTTCGCGGCGGGGTGCCTCAGGTGAATACTCGGCATATCGAAATTCGAGCTGCAAGCGTGAAAGAAGGAGATCCGTCATGCCTGACGCGTCCGCCCCCGCTGTGCCTGATACAGCAACCGGGACAGCCCCCGCACCGTCCCCGGCCGGCCCCCGCGCCGAGGAGAAGCTGGCTTACCGCCTGTTCACCGGCCCCGACGACCGCGCCTTCTGCGAGCGCGTCTCCGCCGCGCTGGCCGAAGGCTACGTCCTGCACGGCAGCCCCTCGGCCACCTTCAACGGCAGCACCGTGATCGTGGCCCAAGCCGTGGTGCTCCCGGCCGCGATCGCCAGCGCCGACGCCGCCGTCGCCAACGCGGTGGACGAACTCGACGCCGTCGAGTTCGAGGGCGAAGGCCACGCGTGAGCTACGCCGGAGACCTGACCCCGGAGGAGGCCTGGGCGCGGATTGAGGCCGGCGCCGTCCTGGTGGACGTCCGCACCGAGGGCGAGTGGGCACATATTGGCATCCCTGAGACCGCGGGCGGACGCCGGGAGCCGCTGTTCATCCAGTGGACGCTGGCCGGCGGCTCCCCTAACCCGGGGTTCCTGGAGCAGTTGCGGGCGCAGCTGCCGGACGACGGCGGCGCCGACCTCATCTTCCTCTGCCGCTCCGGTGCGCGCTCCGTGGCGGCTGCCACCGCCGCCACGGCCGCCGGCTTCACCGCCTACAACGTCCTGGAAGGCTTCGAGGGCGAACCGGATACCTCCGGCGCCCGCACCGTGAATGGCTGGAAGAACCGCGGCCTCCCGACCAACCGGGACGAGCGCTAAGTGGGCTTCAATCCCGACGCCCAGGGCTGGAGCCCGGACACCCAGGCAGTCCGCGGCGGGCTTGACCGCACCGGTTTCCAGGAGACCACCGAGCCGATTTTCCTGAACTCCGGCTTCGTCTACGAATCCGCCGCCGCGGCGGAGCGTGCCTTCACCGGCGAGGACGAGCGCTTTGTCTATTCGCGCTACGGCAACCCCTCGGTGGCCACGTTCCAAGAGCGGCTCCGGCTGCTCGAGGGCACCGAGGCATGCTTCGCCACCGCCTCGGGCATGTCCGCGGTGTTCACCGCGCTCGGGGCGCTGCTGGCAGCCGGCGACCGGGTGGTCGCGGCCCGCTCGCTGTTCGGCTCCTGCTTTGTGATCCTCAACGAGATCCTTCCGCGCTGGGGCGTAGAGACGGTCTTCGTGGACGGCCCGGACCTGGACCAGTGGCGCACGGCGCTGTCGGAACCGACGACGGCGGTCTTCTTCGAGTCCCCGTCCAACCCGATGCAGGAAATCGTGGACATCGCCGCCGTGAGCGAACTGGCGCACGCCGCCGGCGCGACGGTCGTCGTCGACAATGTTTTTGCCACCCCCCTGCTCCAGCGCTGCGGGGAACTCGGCGGAGACGTGATCGTCTACTCCGGCACCAAGCACATCGACGGCCAGGGCCGGGTGCTCGGCGGCGCGATCCTGGGCACCAAAGAGTTCATCGACGGCCCGGTCAAGCAGCTTATGCGCCACACCGGCCCGGCGCTCTCGGCGTTCAACGCCTGGGTACTCACCAAGGGCCTGGAGACCATGGGCCTGCGGGTGAACCACTCTTCCGCCTCCGCGCTGCGGCTGGCCGGCTGGCTCGAGGAACAGCCCGCGGTCAGCTGGGTCAAGTACCCGTTGCTGCCCTCCCACCCGCAGTACGACCTCGCGGCACGGCAGATGAAGGCCGGCGGCACCGTACTGACCTTCGAGTTGTCCCCGTCCCCGGGTCGTTCGGCAAAAGAGGCCGCCTTCGCGCTGCTGGACGCGCTGCGGATCATCGACATCTCGAACAACCTGGGCGACTCAAAGTCGCTGATCACCCATCCGGCCACCACGACGCACCGCGCCATGGGCCCGGAGGGCCGCGCGGCGATCGGGCTGAGCGACGGCGTGGTGCGGTTGTCGGTGGGCCTGGAAGAGGTGGAGGACCTGATCCGGGACCTCGGGCACGCGCTCAAGCAGGTCTAGCTCCGGCGGACCCGGGACAATGTGGGGGCCGGGTCCGCTGCGCCCTCCATCTTCTCAGTGTCCGCGCCGCGCGTCGTGACCCGCACCGCGTGGGCGACGACGGCGGCCAGCCCGGCGTCGTCGGCGGGGGTGACCTGCCCCGGGGCGGCGAGCGCCTGCCGTTGTTGCTCCGACCCCGTGCCGTCCGCCAGGATCCGGTCGACGCCGAGCCGCGCGAGGTCCAGCTCGCCCTGCTCTGCCAGCACGGGGGCCAGGAAGTCCACGAGGGCATGCACCACCTCGGCCGCCGGGGCGGGGGTGAAGGTTCCAAAGTCGAGCAGCTGCCCGCGCAGCCCGCAGTTGCTGGCCTGCCAGGCGGCCATCCGCAACAGCAGCGTCGGCACCGGGGCGGGGTCGACGCCGTCGTCCCATTCCCGGGCCGCCGTCTCGACCAGCGCCCGCACCAGGACAGCGATCAGCGCCGCGTCCTCGGCCCGCAGGCACACATCCGCGACCCGCACCTCCACGGTGGGGTGGTGCCGGCACAGCCGCGAATCGAAGTAGACCATCCCCTCGTCCATCAGCACGCCGGTCTCCACCAGGCGGCTCACCACCCGGCGGTAGACCGGCAGGCTGCCAAAGATCATGGTGGGCCCGGACCCGGGCCACCGGTTCCACGCCTGCGTCCGGTAGCTCTCGAAGCCGGTCTCCGTGCCGTTCCAGTAGGGCGAGTTGGCGCTGAGGGCGATCAGCACGGCGAGCTTGTCCCGGATCCGGTCCAGCACCGCGACCGCTTCCTCCGGCGACTCCACCAACGTGTGGACATGGAACCCGCAGGTCAGCTGCTCCTGCACGGTGAGGCCGAACCTCTTCTGCATGGTGGCGTAGCGCGGGTTGGGCGTGGTGTGGGTGACCGACGCCAGCGGCGACGTGGCCAGGGCCGCCACGCGGGCGCCGTGTGTCTGGGCGGCCCGGTCGGTGAAAGCCCGGGCCGCCCGGATCTGCCGGAGCAGGGCGCCGTAATCCAGGCAGGGCAGGGTCTGGGTTTCGATCTGCTCCAGCTTGAGCTCGAAGCTGAACCCCGAATCGTCGTGCGCGGGCTCCGTGGCCGGCGCCGTCCCGGCGGCGGGCTGCGGCTTCAGACCGCCCAGCAGAGCGTCGGCCAGCGCCAACGGGACCCCGGTGGCGGGGTCCACGATCAGCAGTTCCTCCTCGACGCCAAAGGTGCGCATGGAACCATTGTCCGTCAGCCCCTCCCCCGTGGCGCTACCCCCAACGGCCGGGCGATTCAGGCTGCTTAGTCCTGGAAATACTCGATCTTGGCGCCGATCGTGTTGAGCCGTTCGGCCAGGTCCTCATAGCCGCGCTCGATCACATAAATGTTGCGCAGCTCGGACACGCCGCGGGCGGCGAGCATGGCCAGCAGCAGGCAGGCCGCCGGGCGCAGGGCCGGCGGGCAGCCGACCTCCGCGGCCCGCCACTTGGTGGGCCCGTTGACGTAGATCCGGTGCGGATCCAGGAGCTGGACCTGGGCGCCGAGCTTGTTCAGCTCGGTCAGGTAGATGGCCCGGTTCTCATAGACCCAGTCGTGGATCATCGTTTGGCCGTGGGCGTTGGCGGCGATCACGGCGAAGAACGGCAGGTTGTCGATGTTCAGGCCGGGGAAGGGCATCGGGTGGATCTTGTCCTCCGGCGCCCGCAGCTCCGAAGGCTGGGTGGTGACGTCCACCAGCCGGGTGCGGCCGTTCCGGGCAACGTATTCGGCCGACACTTCCAGCCGCTGGCCCATCTGCTCGAGCGTCGCGAGTTCGATCTCCATGAACTCGATCGGGACCCGGCGGATGGTGACTTCTGAGTTGGTCACGATGCCGGCGGTGATCAGGCTCATCGCCTCGATCGGGTCCTCGGACGGGAAGTATTCGATGTCGACGTCGATTGACGGGCGGCCGACGATCTTCAGCGTTGTGGTGCCCACGCCGTCGATCTGGACGCCCAGCATCTGCAGGTAGAAGCAGAGGTCCTGGACCATGTAGTTCGGGCTGGCGTTGCGGATGATCGTGGTGCCGCGGCGGTGGGCGGCGGCCATGATGGCGTTCTCGGTGACGGTGTCGCCGCGCTCGCTCAGGACGAAGGAGCGGTCGTGGCCGTCCGAGGGCGGCGCCTGCACGCTGTAGAAGCCGGATTTCGCGTCCACGCTGAGGCCGAACTGGCGCAGGGCCTGCATGTGCGGCTCCACGGTGCGGGTTCCGAGGTCGCAGCCGCCGGCGTAGGGCAGCCGGTATTCGGCGGACTCGTCGAGCAGCGGGCCCAGGAGCATAATGACGCTCCGGGTGCGGCGGGCCGCCTCGACGTCCATCGAATCCAGGTCCAGCACGGCCGGGCGGCGGATCTGCAGGTCGTTGGCGTTGAGCCAGGTGCATTCGACGCCGATGCTGGTCAGGACTTCGACGATCCGGTTGACCTCCTCGATCCGGGCCAGCCGGCGCAGCACCGTGGTGCCCCGGTTGATCAGGCTCGCGCAGAGCAGGGCGACGCCGGCGTTTTTGCTGCTGTTGACGTCCACGGCGCCGGAGAGGGTGCGGCCGCCTTCGACCCGGAGGTGCGTCATGGCGGGCCGGCCCACCTTGACGATGGTGCGGCCGAAGATCGATTCGAGCCGCTGGATCATTTTCAGGCTCAGGTTCTGCTTGCCCTGCTCCATCCGGGCGATGGCGCTCTGGCTGGTTCCCAGCTCGGCGGCGAGCTGTCCCTGGGTCCAGCCTTTCTCGCCCCGGGCATCCCGGAGCACGGCGCCAACGTATTCAGCAGTCTGTTGAGTCATATCCAATAAATATCACGGATGAGTTATTTAACCCCTGCGGACCGCGCGATTAGCAGTCAATCTCACAAAATATTCACCTCGTGCGATATAGCGCCGCCCTCGCCTCCCCCGGGCGGGCTGCTATTGCTGTCCCAGGAACACCATGTTCCAGGTGCCGGCGCCGATCGCCGCGGCCACGGCGGCGCCGGCGATCAGCACGCCCCCGAGCAGCACCCACACGTCCAGCCGGCTGAACGTCGCCTGCCGCGCCCAGGTCCGCTGCGCGCCGCCGAAACCGCGTGCTTCCATGGTCACCGCGAGCCGGGAGGCGCGGCGGACCGCCTGGACCAGCAGCCCGAAGCTCTGCCCCAGCGTGGCCTTCAGCCGCTGCACGGGGTTTCCGTGCGAGCCCACCCCGCGGGCGCGCCGGGCCATGCCGATGGTCTGCCACTCCTCGGCCATCAGCCCCACCAGCCGCATCGCGGCCAGGGTGCCCAGCACGAACCTGTGCGGCAGCCTGGCCTGCTGCGCCAGGGCGTCGGCCAAATCCGTCGGGTCCGTGCAGCTCATCAGCAGCACCGCGGGAAGCGCGATCGCGAGGCCGCGCAGCAGGAACCCGATCCCGAGCTGCAGCGAGCCCTCGCTGATGGACCAGACGCCGACGTCGAGCAGCGTCCGTCCGTGGTCCGCCGCCAGGATGGCGGTGCTCCAGCCGCCCACGGCCGCGGCGAGGATCAGCGGCCAGCCGCGCTGCCAGAGCAGGGCCAGGGTCAGGCCGGCGAGCGGGAACAGCAGGAGCTCGCCGGCGAGCGCCACGGATGCGGAAACCCAGTCGATGGACAGCGCCAGCGCCACGGTGATGAGCAGGACGCCGGAGAACTTGGCCAGCGGGTTGGCGCGGGTGAGCAGGGCATCGTTGCCGCGCAGGGTCAGGGTCTCCCTCACGGTGCAGCCACCCCGGGGTGCGCCCGGCCGGACAACCCGGGCTGCGGGGCGCCGAGGGCGAGCTCGGCGCCGCCCAGGACCTGGCTGAATTCGGCGTCGTGGGTCACCGAGACCACGGCCGTGCCGGCGTCGAGCAGCTCGGAGAGAAAGGAGGCCAGCTCTGCCCACGTGTTGGCGTCCTGGCCAAAGGTGGGCTCGTCCAGCACCAGGACCTGCGGGTGGGCGGCGAGCACGGTGGCTACCGAGAGCCGACGCTTTTCGCCGCCGGAGAGCGTGTAGGGGTTGGCGTCCACGAGGTCGCGCAGCCGCAGTCGCTCCAGCAGCTCGTCCACCCGTTCCTCGCCGCGGCCCAGGTGGCGGGGGCCGAACATCAGCTCATCCAGCACCCGGCCGGTGACGAACTGGTGCTCGGGTTCCTGGAACACCGTGCCGATCCGGGCGATCAGCTGCTGGGCCTTCCACTTGTACGGGTCGATGCCCGCGCCGGCGCTCAACTCGGTGGTGGCGGAGACGGACCCGGCAACGGGGGCCAGCAGGCCGGCCAGGGTCAGGGCGAACGTCGATTTGCCGGAGCCGTTGGGGCCGGTGATGGTCAGGGCCTGCCCGGCCCGGACCTGGGCCGTGATGCCGGCCTGCACCGGCGCAGGCGGGGCCGTCCGGAATCCCCCCAGCAGGCCGGTGCGGCGGGGCCGTTCGCGGGAGACGGCCAGTTTCTCGGCGGCGAGCAGCAGCTGGCCGGCATTTGAGCCCGCCGGGCCGCCACCGCGGGTGATCCCGTCTGCCACGCCGCTGCGCGCCCGCGTCGCCGGGACGTGGCCCGGCACCCAGACGCCGGCGGCGATGAGCATGTCCCGCGCCTGCTCCAGGACCGTCTCGGGCGGCCCGTCCAAGAGCACGCCGGAGTCCGCGCCGGACCCCGGCTGCAGCACGACGATCCGGTCCACGAGGTCTTTCCAGACGGCCACGCGGTGCTCCACGACCACCAGTGTGGCCCCGGACTTGTCCACGCAGCGGCCCACGGCGTCGCGGACCTCCAGGACACCGGCGGGGTCGAGGTTGGCGGTGGGTTCGTCCAGCAGCAGCAGCCCGGGCCGCATCGCGAGGATCCCGGCGAGGGCCAGCCGCTGTTTTTGGCCGCCGGAGAGCGCCGACGTAGGGTGCTCCAGCGGCAGCCCGCCGAGCCCGACGTCGTCGAGCGCTTCCGCCACGCGCCGCCAGATCTCCGCCGGCGGGACCGCGAGGTTCTCGGCGCCGAAGGCGACGTCGTCGCCGACCCGGGAGAGCACCACCTGGGTTTCCGGGTCCTGCTGCACCAGGCCGGCCCGTCCGCGTGCTGCCCGGGGCGGGACACCGTCGATCAGCAGGCTGCCGGTCTCGTCGGCGTCGTCCGCGTCGGCGGAAGCGGCTGCGGAAGCAGCTGCGGACGGGCCGGCGCCCTCCCCCAGCACCCCCGCCAAGGCGTGCAGCAGCGTGGACTTGCCGGAACCGGAAGGGCCCAGCAGCAGCACACGCTCGCCCGGGCGGATATCCAGGTCCAGTCCGCTGACGGCCGGACGTGTCCGCCCGGCGTGCCGCCAGCCCCAGCCGCGGGCGGTGACCGCGGCGGGTCGTACGTCGTAGACAGAAGTCATGCGTGTGCGGGCATCAGGAGAACACGGGTTCCGATGCCGCCTTGCGGGACGCGAACGACGCGAGCACCCCGGTCTTGGCCAGCCCGCGGGTGGCCAGCCAGGACAGTCCGCCGGCGATCACGGCTCCAGAGACGGCGCAGAAGACGATGTAGGCGAACTTGTCACCGGTCTCGTAGGCGATGTTCCAGCCCCAGGGCAGGAAGGAGTCGTTGAGGCCGCAGAACAGGCCCGCGCCGGCGCCGGCAAGCAGGGACACCGGCAGGTTGAACCGCTTGTACAGGAACGCGGCGAAGACGAGCTCGGCGCCGAGGCCCTGCACGAAACCGGAGAACAGCACGGAGGCGCCGTATTGGGAACCCATGATCAGCTCACCCGTGGCGGCCACGGTTTCGCAGAACAGCGCTGCTCCCGGTTTGCGGATGACCAGCATGCCCAGCACCGCCGGGATCATCCAGCCGCCGGCGTAGAGCCCGGTCAGCGGCGGGTAGACCGCGTTCAGCGGCACGGCTACGAGGTTGGCGCCCTGGGACCAGGCCCAGAAAATCACGCCGCCGGCAACAGCAATCAACGCGGCCAGCACAATGTCGACCACACGCCAGCTGTATTTGCCGGTGGCCAGTGTCTGCTTTGCAGAAATATCAGTCATATCGTCCTCCTGAGGTACAGGAGGGGAGGGTGTTCCGGCTGCGCGCGGCTTCCGCCACGGGTGCCGGGCACCCTGAGAACTCGACTCCCTTGCGCCGGTACTAACCGGATCAGGTTCGAGGGTCTGCGGCTGTCCGCACTCTCAGCGCCCACCTGTGGATCCCCGGACTGCTCCGGATGGCCGACGGCGGCGCTCCCCTGTCGTATTTAAAATCACCCTTATGGGCTGGCCCAGTTTACACCCGTTGGGGTTGCGCAGCGGCAGAACGTAACGGAAGCTGAATCCCATGAGCGATGCACAAGCGCCTTCCCCCGACTACGACCCCGACTCCGCGGAACCGCAGCCGCCGGGATCCCTGGCCGCGCTCATCGGCCGGATCCTGACGGAAATCGATGAACTGCAGTTCGAGTCCTTCAGCAAGGACGACGCGCTGGAGCTCGGGTTCCTGCTGGTGGAGCTCGGCCGGCAGCGCAACCACCCCATCGCCATCGACATCACCAAGGGTGAGCAGGTGCTCTTCCACGCGGCCCTCGAGGGTGCCACCCCGGACAACGAGCGCTGGATCAGGGCCAAGCAGCGCACGGCCTCGCGGTATGAAGTCCCGTCGCTCCTCGTGGGACTCCGGGCCCGGGCTGCCGGGCGCAGGATCGAGGACAACGCCTGGTTCGACCAGCTGGAGTTTGCCGCCCACGGCGGCTCGTTCCCCGTCTACCTGCGCGGAACCGGCGCGGTGGGCACGGTCACGGTCTCGGGGCTGCCGCAGAAGGCCGACCACGAACTGGTGGTCGAGGCCCTGACCGAATTCCTCGGCCGTCGGGGCGCCAGGGGAGGCTAGGCTAGGGGAAGCCCTGTTCCCTCCCGCAAGGAGTACGCCGCATGAACATCTTCATCAAACTGCTTGGCACCGGCATCAGCCTCGTCGCCGGTTTTGTCGGCACCAAGGTGGTTGACACCGTCTGGGAAAAGACCACCGGCAACAAGCCGCCCAAGGGCCACGACGACGACGTTCCCACCACCCTGCGCCAGGCCCTGACCTTTGCCCTGATTTCGGCCTCGGTCAGCGCCATCATCCAGGTCCTCGCCAACCGCGGCACGCAGCGCGCGATCACCCGCTTCGCCAAGACCCAGGATCTGGTCTAAACCGCTTGGTCTAAACCGCCTCGTCCAGAGCGGCGGGTCCCGGCGGCGGCGTCACTCGACGTCGTCGTCGGTGAACCCGCTCTTGCCGGCCGCCTGCTGCACCACGGCCTCCAGCTCGTCCGCGCTGAGCAGCTCCGGGTGAAGGTGTTTGGTGCGGTAGCCGGCCCGGCCCACCATGTGGGCGGAGACCGGCACGGTCAGCAGCTGGAAGATCCATGCCACCACCAGCACCGGCCACACCCACCAGGTGCGCAGCTGCAGCCCCACCGCGCAGAGCAGCAGGAACAGCCCCAGCACCTGCGGCTTGGTCGCGGCGTGCATCCGGCTCATCAGGTCCGGGAACCGCAGCAGGCCGATCGCCGCGCCGAGGGACATCACCGCCCCGAGCACCATAAACACGGCCGAGACGGCGTCGATCACGGCGTCGGCGGGGAACGTCTCAGGATTCATTGGGCTGTTTCCTCCGGTCCGCCACAAAACGGGCCACCGTCACCGAGCCCACAAAGCCGATGATGGAGATGGCCACCAGCAGCATCAGGTTGTTCAGGTGCCGGTTCACGGCCATGTCGATGCACAGCGCCGCGCCGAGGATGGCGAGCAGCACGTCGGCGGCGAGCACCCGGTCCAGCAGCGAGGGCCCGCGCGCGATGCGGATGATCGCCCCGCCGGCGGCGAGGGACAGCACGACGGCGGTAATGGCCAGGACCAGGGGCATCATGCGCCCACCTCCTGTTGCAGGGCGGAGAGTTCGGCCTTGGTGCCCATGATCCGGATCAGCCCGGCCTCGGTGTCGCGGACTTCCTTGCGGAGCTTGGCGGCATCCTCGGCGTCGCGGACGTTGATGCCGTGGATGTAAAGCGTGGACGTGGAGCGGTCCACCTCCACCACCAGCGACCCCGGGATCAGCGAGATGACATGCCCGGTGGCCGTCACCAGCAGGTCGGAGTGGCTCCGGAGCGGGACGGCGACGACGGCGCTGATTACCCGCGGCCCCCGGACCACGGCCAGGAACAGCACCTGGAAGCTGGCCGCCACCACCTTGGCCAGGAACACCAGGGCGAACGGCACGGCACGCAGCACGTTGAAGCGGCCGCCCAGTTCCACCGGCGGCAGGTAGAACACCCGTGCCACCACCACGGCGATCAGGGCGCCGAAGAGCAGGTTGCCGGCGCTGAAGTCCTGCCAGAGGGCGCCCCAGACGATGACGAGCCAGACCAGCAGCGGCAGCTCCTGGCGCAGCGAGATCCGCTTGCGCGTCATTTTGCCCCCTCCTGCCGCTGCTGCGCGATCACCGGGGCCTGGGCCTCGTCCCCCAGCACGGCCTGGATGTAGGAGGACCGGTCGAGCATCTCGGAAGCCGATTGCCCGGCGACCTGGAACAGCGGCCCGGCGAAGACCGTCAGCGCCACTCCCAGCAGCACCAGCCCCAGCGTGGAGCCCATCATGGTGCGCGGCAGCAGGGTCACGTTCTGCTGGCCGACGCGGTCCCCGGCCGGCTGGCCGCCGGGGACGGCGAGCAGCACGGGATCCGGATGTTCGGCGTCCTCGGGCTTGCGCCAGAACGCGCGGTTCCAGACCCTGGCGACGGCCAGCAGGGTCAGCAGGCTGGTCAGCACGCCGCCGGCCACGAGGGCGTAGGCCAGCGGGGTCCCGAGGGCAACACCGGCCTGCAGCAGGCCCAGCTTGCCGAGGAAGCCGGAGAGCGGTGGGATGCCGGCCAGGTTCATGGCCGGCACGAAGAACAGCACGGCCAGCAGCGGCGAGAGTTTGGCCAGCCCGGCGATCCGGTCCACCGAGGAACTCCCGGCGCGGCGCTCGATCAGGCCGGTCACGAGGAACAGGCTGGTCTGGATGGTGATGTGGTGCGCCACGTAAAACACCGCGGCCGCGAGCCCCGCTACCGAGGACATGGCCAGGCCGAACACCATGTAGCCGATGTGGCTGACCAGGGTGAAGGACAGCAAACGTTTAATGTCGCTCTGCGCCAGGGCGCCCAGGATGCCCACCACCATGGTCAGCAGCGCCGCGACCATTAGCGGGGTATTGAAGGTGTCTCCAGGGAACAGCAGGGTTTCGGTGCGGACTATCGCGTAGACACCCACCTTGGTGAGCAGGCCGGCGAACACAGCGGTGACCGGGGCCGGCGCCGTCGGATACGAGTCGGGGAGCCAGAAACTCAGCGGGAACACGGCGGCCTTGATGCCGAATGCCACGAGCAGCAGCACGTGCAGGAGGTTTCGGGTCCCCTGGTCCACGTCGGCGAGCTTGATGGCGAGGTCCGCCATGTTGATCGTCCCGGTGGCGCCGTAGATCATGGCAATCGCGATCAGGAACAGCACCGAGGACACCACCGAGACCACCACGTAGGTCACGCCCGCGCGGATCCTGGGGCCCGTCCCGCCGAGGGTCATGAGCACGTAGCTGGCGGTCAGCAGGATCTCGAAGCCGACGTAGAGATTGAAGAGATCGCCGGAGAGGAAGGCGTTGGACACTCCCGCGACGAGGATCAGGTAGGTGGGGTGGAAGATCGACACGGGGGCGTCGCTGTCCCCGTCGGCCATGCCCTGGCCGGTGGCGTAGACCAGCACGGCGAGGCTGACGGCCGAGGACACCACCAGCATGAGCGAGGAGAACTGGTCCACCACCATCACGATGCCCCAAGGCGGCAGCCAGCCGCCGATGTTCACCGCCGCCGTGCCGCCTTCCCAGACGGAGGCCAGCAGCCAGCACTCCAGCAGCAGGGTCAGGGACAGCAGCGCAATGCTCACGGTCCGCTGCGCCCTGGAATGCCGGATAAGGAGGAAGGTCAGGGCGGCCCCGAGGATGGGGAGGACGACAGCGAGGGGGGCGAAGCTGGCGATGTTCACTTGGTCCCTCCGTCCGGGCCGGCGCCGATGTTTTGGGATCCGGGCTGTTCCTCCGCCGCGGCGTCCACGGCCGGCATCCGGCGGGCGCCGGCCTGCACGACGTCGTCGCTTCGGGCGGCGGACACCAGCGGGAACTCGGAGGTCTCGGCCGGGATGACGGCGTCGTCCTCGGCGTCGAAGCTGGGGGTCTCGGCCACGCGGCGGTCCTCGGCGTCGTCCTGGATTTCATCCTGCCGGGCCAGCACCCAGGTGCGGTAGATGATGCCCAGCATAAAGGCCGTGACCGCGAAGGAGATCACGATCGAGGTCAGGATCAGCACCTGCGGGAGCGGGTCGCTGTAGTCCCCCGCGGGGGTGTCCTTGCTGAAGAGCGGGGCGAGCCCGGCGTAGCCGCCGGTGGCCAGGATCAGCAGGTTGGTAGCGTTCGCCAGCAGCATCAGGCCGAGCAGGACCCGGGTGAGGCTGCGTTCCAGGAGCAGGTAGATGCCGCAGGCGTACAGGGCTCCCATTACCGTCAGCAGGGTCAGGTTGACGCTCATGTTATCCCCTTGGCGGTTGTTTCGGCCGGGACGCCGTTGGGCTGGCCGTCGTCGAAGAGCGCCCCGGGCTGCTCGTCCGGCTGGTCTTCCGGCCGCTCTTCGAAATGTTCGTCGATTTTCGCGCCCAGGCTGCGCAGCACGTCCAGGGCCAGGCCGACGACGACGATGTAGACGCCGATGTCGAAGATCGTGGAGGTGACGAATTTGATGTCGCCGAAGACCGGCAGCCACAGCTCGATCACGGCGCTTTGGAAGACCTGGCCGCCCAGCAGGAGCGGCGTAATGCCGGACGCCGCGGCGGTGGCGAGCCCGATCCCCAGCAGTGCACCGGCGCTGACCGGCGTGGCCTCGCGCAGTTCGAAGCGGCCCCCGGCGAGGTAGCGGATGGTGAGCGCCAGCCCGGCGGTGAGGCCGCCGGCGAAGCCGCCGCCGGGCAGGTTGTGGCCGGCGAGCAGCAGGTAGAGGGAGAAGACGATCATCGAGTGGAAGATCAGCCGGGTGACCACCTCGAAGATGATCGAGCGGCGTTCCGGGGCCATGGTCCGGCCGGCCACCAGCCAGGCGTCGCGCGCCGACGCCGCGAAACGCCGGCTCATGGCCAGGGCCGCGTTGTCCCGGGTGTTGCCGGCCACGCCCGCCCGGCGCCCGACCGTCCCCTCCGCCACCGAGGCGGACGGACCGATGCGGTCGCCGCGGCCGCGGACGAAAATCAGGCTGGCGACGCCGGTGGCCGCGAGCGCCAGCACCGAGATCTCGCCGAAGGTGTCCCAGGCCCGGATGTCCACGAGGGTGACGTTCACGATGTTCAGGCCGCTGCCTTCCTCATAGGCCAGGCGCGGGAACTCCAGCGAGACCGGGGTGGCCACCCGCGCTCCCAGGGCATAGATCGCCACGAAGATCATCGTGACGCCGAACGCGGCGCCGATGATCACGCGGACGACCCGGTACTTGCCGCCGGTGCGGTCGCGCAGTTCGGCCGGCAGGCTGCGCATGGCGAGGACGAAGGCCACCAGGATGATGGTCTCCACCAGCATCTGCGTCAGGGCAAGGTCCGGCGCGCCCTGGAGCGCGAACATCAAGGCGATGCCGTAGCCGGTGACCGAGACCATCAGCACCGCCAGGAAGCGCTTGTTGGCCCGCACCGCGGCGAGAGCTCCAATCACGATGCCGGCGCCGACCACGGGCTGCAGCGGCGAGCCCGGGTCGATGAAGTACAGGCCCCCGGGCAGCGGCTTGTTGGCCAGCAGCAGCGCGGTGAGCGGCAGGACAAAGGCGACGCTCAGGATGACGGCCAGGTAGAAGAAGAGCGAACCGCGCTGGGTGCGGCCGGTGACCCAGACCGCGGCATCGTCGAGGGCGCCGATGGTGAGCTGGTAGGCGCGGTCGCCGTCGACCCAGCCGGGCACCAGCCCCTGGGCGCGGGCGACTGCGTTCCGTCCGTAGAACATCGCCAGGCCGAGGGCGAACGTCACCGCGGTCATCCCCAGCGCCGGGGTGAGCCCGTGCCACAGTGCCAGGTGCCCG
This sequence comes from Arthrobacter sp. SlRoot2-15, assembly GCF_059739345.1. Taxonomy (NCBI): domain Bacteria; kingdom Bacillati; phylum Actinomycetota; class Actinomycetes; order Micrococcales; family Micrococcaceae; genus Arthrobacter; species Arthrobacter sp. SlRoot2-15. The sequence goes on along the minus strand of NZ_AP046058.1, from coordinate 2,095,109 downwards.
GCGGCGGCCGCCGGATCCTCGCCGTCAGGCACAAACAGCGCCGCGTAGGGCTGGATCCACGCATCCGCCGCGGCAGGCCACAGCCCGTAGAGGATGGTCAGCAGGCTCAGGACGGCGGGGGCCGCCAGGAAGGCGGGCTTGACGGCTTTGAACGGGGTGGTCTCGACGCCGGGCTTGACCGCGAAGGCGCCCCACATGAACCGTGCGCTGTAGGCGAAGGTCAGGACGGAGCCCACGACCAAGCCGATGAGGAGCACGGGCCCCCACGGGCCTGCCGCGGCGCCGGTGCCGTAGTGCACGAACGCCTCGAAGACCGATTCCTTCGCCACGAAGCCCGCCAGCGGCGGGATACCGGCCATGGAGGCCGCGCCGACGGCGGCCACGATGGCCAGTGCGCGGGAGGAGCGGTAAACCCCGGAGAGCTTCCGGATGTCGCGGGTCCCGGCCTGGTGGTCGATGATGCCGACCACCAGGAACAGCGTGGCTTTGAAGAGTCCGTGCGCCAGGAGCAAGGCGAGTCCGGCGAGCGCCGCGTCGGGTTTGCCGAGGCCCACCACCATGGTCAGGAAGCCCAGCTGGCTAACTGTGCCGTAGGCGAGGATGAGCTTGATGTCGGTCTGGCGCAGGGCGCGGTAGCCGCCCACCAGCATGGTCGCCAGCCCCAGGCCGAGCACCACGGGGAGCCAGAACGCCGTCTCGGCGAACCCGGGGGCGAGCCTCGCCACAAGGTAGATGCCCGCCTTGACCATGGCGGCGGCGTGCAGGTACGCGCTGACCGGCGTGGGCGCGGCCATCGCTCCGGGAAGCCAGAAGTGGAAGGGTACCAGCGCGGACTTCGTGATCGCGCCCACCAGCACCAGCACGACGGCGGCCGCCACCGCGTCCGCGGCGGGACCCGTCACCAGCTCCGGCGCCATCGCCAGGAGCGCCGAGATCCGGTAGGTTCCCGCAGTGGCGCCCAGCATGATCAGGCCGACCAGCATGGCCAGGCCCCCGGCGGTGGTGACCACCAGGGCCTGCAGCGCCGAGCGGCGGGCCGACAACCGGGTGCGGGCGTAGCCGATCAGCAGGTAGGACAGCACCGTGGTCAGTTCCCAGAAGACGAACATCAGGAGCAGGTCGTCGGCGGTGACCAGGCCGAACATCGCTCCGGCGAAAGCGAGCAGCTGGGCGCCGAAGCCGCCCAGATAGCTGTCCTTGTCCTTGAAGTAGCGTGCACAGTAGACCAGGACCAGCGCCCCGACGCCCAGGATCAGCAGCGACATGACCCAGGCCAGGGCATCCATCCGGAAGGCCAGCTCGAGCCGGAGGTTGGGGATCCACGGAAGGACCACCGAGGTGGACCCCGCGGCCGAGTACACCGCACCATGCTGGAAGGCCAGCCAGACGAACGATCCCGCGGGCACCGCGGCCAGCGCGAAGAACGCGTTCCGGCCGAGCCGGCGGAAGAGGAACGGCGCCACAGCAGCCACCGCGAAGTGCACGGCAAGGACTGTGATCACTGGTATCTCCGCAACGTCAGGAACTCGGTTGTCAAAAAGTTGGAGCAGGCGGGGCATTGGTTAGGTTCGGTGCGGCAAGTTTACCAAGCGTGCACAAATTCTTTCCCGCATGACGGGGCCGGGGCCGCCCGGCCGGACTGCCGGCCCGGCGCAGCGGCCGCCGCGGCCCGGGCCGTTTCCTCCGCGGCTGGGCCGTGCCGGACGGCTAACATCAGGCTATGAACTCCGCCACCGCCCCCGAGGCCATGCGCCCGGCCTCGGAACTCGAGTCCGGCAGCCACGCCACAAGCAAGGGCAAGGTCCTCGCGTGGGCCGCCTGGGACTGGGGTTCCGCAGCCTTCAACGCGGTGATGACCACCTTTGTGTTTACTGTCTACCTGACCTCCAAGGCCTTCGGCGGCGAAGACGAAGCCTCGGCGGTCCTGGGCGGCGCACTGGCCATCGCCGGGCTGGCCATCGCGCTGCTGGCCCCGGTCACCGGGCAGCGCTCGGACACCGGCGGCCGGCGCAAGCTCTGGCTCGGCGTCAACACCGCCGCGGTCGCCCTGCTGACCGGGCTCTGTTTCTTCGTTTTCCCCCGCCCGGAGTTCCTGCTCCTGGGAGTGACGCTGATTGCGCTGGGCAATGTGTTCTTCGAATTCGCCGGCGTCAACTACAACGCCATGCTGGCCCAGATCTCCACCCCCGCCAACATCGGCAAGATCAGCGGCTTCGGCTGGGCCTCGGGTTATGTCGGCGGCATCGTGGCGCTACTGATTGTGCTGCAGCTCTTCGTCCAGCCCAGCATCGACTGGTTCGGCGCCTCCACCGAGGACAGCCTGAACATCCGCCTCGTGGCGGTGTTCTCCGCCCTCTGGTTCCTGGTCTTCGCCATTCCGGTCATGTTCGCGGTCCCCGAGGTGCCCAAGGCCCGGCAGGCCGCACTAGGGTTCTTCGCCTCCTACGGCCTGCTGGTGCGCAGGATCCGCGCCATCTACCGGACCAGCCCGCACACGATCTTCTTCCTCCTCGCCAGCGCGATCTTCCGCGACGGGCTCGCCGCCGTGTTCACCTTCGGCGGGATTATCGCCGCCGGAACCTTCGGCTTTGAGCTCAAACAGGTCATCTTCTTCGCTATCTTCGGCAACGTGGTTGCCGCCGTCGGGGCCCTGCTGGGCGGCTTCCTTGACGACAAAGTGGGACCCAAGGCGGTCATCATCGGATCGCTGGCCGGCCTGCTGGTCGCGGGCAGCGTCCTGCTGGCCCTGGGCAACGGAACCTATTTCCTTCTCGGCATGGAATGGGCCGGCAGCACCACGTTCTGGGTATTTGGCTTGTTCCTGTGCCTGTTCGTGGGGCCGGCGCAGTCCTCGTCCCGCGCCTACTTGGCCCGGCTCGCCCCGCACGGAGAATCCGGCGAGCTGTTTGGCCTGTACGCCACCACCGGCCGGGCCGTTAGCTTCCTGGCGCCCGCGCTCTTCACCCTGTGCATAACCATCGCGACGCCCCTCGTTGCCCCCGGCGAAGCGCAGCGCTGGGGCATCCTCGGCATCATGGTTGTGCTGCTGGCCGGGCTGCTGGTTATGCTGCCCGTCAAGCCGCCGGGAAAGACCGAAATCGCCGTGGTGCCCGCGGCCTGAACCTGCCCCAAAACCCGGCAGGCGCACTAGGCTGGAGGCATGAACGTGGATGAGACAGACCTTCCCGGCCTGGGCCGGCGCAAGGACTTCATGACCGCCTCGGGGCGCCGGATCGGCGTCGTCGAGTACCGCGAAGGCCAGACCGAGCTGATCGTCTCGACCTGGGATGACCCGGACACCTGCCAGGCGTCCATTCCGCTGACCGCCGACGAGGCCGCCGCGCTCGGCAATCTGCTGGGAGGACAGCGCCTGGCCATGCAGTTGTCCGAGGCTCACCGGGAGGTCCCGGGGATCGTCACCCGGCAGTTCTCCATCGCGGCGGACTCCCCCTTCCAGAACCAGCCGATGGGGAAGGCCTGCATCCGGACGCGCAGCGGTGCCTCCATTGTTGCCATCATGCGCGAAGGCGAAGTCCTCCCCTCGCCCGGCCCCGACGTCGTTCTGCACCCCGGTGACCTGCTGGTCGCGGTGGGCACGCAGGAAGGCCTCGACACGGCAGCCAGCATCCTGCGCAACGGATAAGTGGCATGGATCCGCTCGCCCTGACCCTCATCGAACTGGGGGCCGTCGTGTTCTGCCTTGGCCTGCTGGCCAGGCTGGCCGGGCGGATCGGCATGTCCCCCATCCCGCTCTACCTCGTCGGCGGCCTGTTTTTTGGTGCCGGCGGGCTCGTCAAGCTGGAGGGGATGCACGAGTTTGCACATCTTTCCAGCGAAATCGGTGTCATCCTGCTCCTACTTATGCTCGGATTGGAATATACGGCGGCCGAGCTCGTCACCGGACTGCGGCGTTCCTGGCAGGCCGGCGTGCTGGACCTCGTGCTCAACTTCGTCCCGGGGGCGGCGCTGGCGCTGATGCTCGGCTGGGGACTCGTGGGGGCCATGGTGATGGGCGGCGTCACCTACATCTCCTCGTCGGGAATCGCCGCGAAGGTCATCACCGATCTGGGACGGATCGGTAACCGTGAGACGCCGGTGATCCTGTCCATCCTGGTGTTCGAGGATCTGGCCATGGCCGTCTACCTGCCGATCCTGACCGCCACCCTCGCCGGGGTGACGTTCCTGGTGGGCCTGCAGACGGTTGGCATCTCGCTCGCCGTCGTCACGCTGGTGCTGGTGGTCGCGCTGCGCCATGGCCACCACGTGTCCAAGGCCGTCCACAGCGAAAACTCCGAGGTGTTCCTGCTCAACCTGCTCGGGGCGGCGCTGCTGGTCGCGGGGCTGGCCGCCGCGATGCAGGTCTCGGCGGCGGTGGGCGCCTTTATGCTCGGGATTGCGATCTCCGGCGCCACCGCGCACAGTGCCACTCGGATCCTGGAGCCGTTGCGGGACCTGTTCGCGGCAATCTTCTTTGTGGTCTTTGGCCTGAACACGGATCCGGCGTCCATCCCGCCGGTCCTCGGCTGGGCGCTGGTCCTGGCAGTCCTGACGGCGGCAACGAAGATGATCACCGGAGTCTGGGCCGCCAAGCGGGCCGGGATCGCCATCGCCGGGCGCTTCCGTGCCGGGGCGGCCTTGATTGCCCGCGGCGAGTTCTCGATTGTGATCGCCGGGCTCGCCGTCGCCTCCGGCGTCGTGCCCCGCGAGCTCGCCGCCCTGGCCACCGCCTACGTGCTGATCATGGCCATCATGGGTCCGCTCGCAGCCCGCTTCGTGGAGCCGGTGGTACGGATGCTGCGGCGGCCGGCCCGGCGCGCGACGCTACCGGTCCGTCCGGCCGGCTGAGGGGCGGCCGGCTGACCGGCGGCCGGCCTAGATGTCGGTGCTGTTTAGATGTCGGTGCGGTGGAAGTTCAGGTGGCTGCGGCTCGCCGTCGGGCCGCGCTGGCCCTGGTAGCGGTTGCCGTACTCACCGGAACCGTAAGGATGCTCGGCAGCCGAGCTCAGGCGGAAGAAGCACAACTGGCCGATCTTCATGCCCGGCCAGAGCTTGATCGGCAGCGTGGCCATGTTGGAGAGCTCCAGGGTCACGTGGCCGGAGAAGCCCGGATCGATGAACCCCGCCGTTGAGTGCGTCAGCAGGCCAAGACGGCCCAGCGAGGACTTGCCCTCGAGACGCGCGGCGATGTCATCCGGCAGGGTGACGGTCTCGTAGGTGGACCCCAGAACGAACTCGCCCGGGTGCAGGATAAACGGCTCCCCCGGGTCCACCTCCACCAGGCGGGTCAGCTCGGGCTGGTCCTCGGCCGGGTCGATGTGCGCGTACTTGTGGTTGTCGAACAGCCGGAAGAACCGGTCAATCCGCACGTCCACCGACGACGGCTGGACCATGTCGGGGTCGAACGGCTCCAGCACAATCCGCTGGGAATCGATTTCGGTACGAATGTCGCGGTCAGAGATCAGCACAGGTTCAAAAATACCCCACTCGTTGCCGGCTGGTGGGCGTGGGGCCAGTGTTACAGCAAAATCACGCTAAGCCGCTTCCTGCCGGTGGTCCAGCAGGGACTTGAGCTGCTCCAACTGTTCCACCTGCCCCATCATTTCCCGGCGGAGCCTCGGGTACATCAGGAGCGAAAGCCCCGCATTGCGGGACCGGAGGGCGAAGCGGACGCGGGTGCGGGAGCCCTCAGTGCTGAGGTAGTAGCCCCCGTGCAGTTGCGCGGGTCCGGCAATCGCCTGGAACTGGATCTCGGCCCCGGGCCGGGTAGCGGTGAGCTGGAATTCCCCGGCGGCCGCGGGCCGCGCGGTCGCGGCCAGCCGGGGACGGTAGATGGCCCCTTTCGAGCAGGCCGTACCGGAGACCAGTTCAACGCCGCGAATCCCGTCACGCCAGGAGGGAAGATTACGCGGATCCAGCAGGAAGTTGTAGACGCTCATCGCGTCGCGCCGGATCACCACTTCGTACTCTGCAAAGGCCACGGAAATCCTCGCTCGGCGGGCGGCTGATGGACGTAGCCGGCTTCCCCGGAGACTGCAGCTAACCCCTTCAGGATAGCCAGCAACGCCGGCCCCGGGCAGATGCGGGGGCGGGCCTTTATCGAAGAGTTATGCGCCGCCCCCGGTCCGCGCCCCGGCTACTGTTTCACCATGAACAATCGTTTGGGCTGGCACGAATTGCCCGCCGCGGTCCGCTCCGGCGTCGAGGCCATCCTCGGCAGCCCGGTGGTGTCGGCCCGTTCGCAGAGCGGCGGCTACTCCCCCGGCAGCGCCGACAGGGTGCTGACCGAAGCCGGCGGCCGGTTCTTCGTCAAGGCGGTGGGCAGCGAGCCCAATCCAGACTCGCCGGGCCTGCACCGCCGGGAGGCCCGGGTGATGGGGCTCCTGCCGGGCCACCTTCCCGTGCCGAAGCTGGCCGGGGTGTACGACGACGGCGGCTGGGTCGCCGTCGTGCTGGAAGACGTCGAGGGCCGGCATCCCCGGCTCTCCGGAACCGAGCTCCACCGTGTGCTCGACGCGGTGGACACCATCGCCGCCGCGCCGCTGCCAGCTGATGCCCTCGCGGCGCTGCCGGCCCTGCCGGACGAGGTGCGGAGTGTCTTCGAGGGCTGGAAGCGGCTGCGCGGCGCTCCGTCCGCGGACCTGGACGCCTGGGCTGCTGCGCACCACGCGGAGCTGGAATCGCTCGCCGCCGGGGCCGCCGACGCGCTCCGGGGCGACCACCTGGTCCACGTGGATCTGCGCGCGGACAACGTCCTGGTGACCGGCGACGGCGGCGCCGTGATTGTGGACTGGCCGTGGGCGGCGCGCGGGGCCTCCTGGTTCGACGCGCTCACGGTCCTGATCGACGCCCGGGTCAGCGACCCGGGGTGCGACACGGAGGCGGCCCTGCGGCAGCACCGCGCCTTTGCCGGCGCGGCTGCGGAGCACATCGACGCCGTGCTGGCAGCCCTCGCCGGCTATTTCACCGACAGCGCCAGGGCACCCGCCCCGCCCGGCATACCAACCCTGCGGGAGTTCCAACGGGCCGAGGGTGCGGCCTGCCTCGCCTGGCTGAGGGAGCGCCGGGCAGCCAGCCGGGATCCGGCATCGCTGTTCTGGGAAATCCCCCGGCTGGGGTAAGGTAAGTCTCGTTGTTCCGCAGGAGTGGACCAGGATCCTGGACCCTCCCGCTGCGGCTGTAGCTCAATGGTAGAGCGCTAGCTTCCCAAGCTTGATACGCGGGTTCGATTCCCGTCAGCCGCTCCACTTTTCCCGCTTCCGGTTTTCGCGCCGGTTTCGGACCCCCGCTGCGCGGATCCGCGGAGCCCCTGTCCAAAACCGGCGCGGAAAGCTACGCGTTCCGGACAATCCGCAGCAGCCGCCGCCGGTCCTTCAGGTCCACCTTCAGCATCAGCTGCCCGCGGCGGGCCAGTACGACGGCGACTGCCGCCGCGGCCAGCGCCGGCACTCCGCCGGAAACGAGGATCGCCGTCTGCGGGTCCAGGTGCTCGGCCAGCCAGCCCATCAGCGGCCCCCCGATGGCCTGGCCGCCGATGAGCACCATAATGTACAGGCTCATCACCCGGCCGCGGATCCCCATGTTGGCGCTGACCTGGACCAGCTGGTTGGCTGCGGTCAGGAACATCAGGCACCAGAAGCCGGCCAGCACCATCGCCACCCCAAACCACTCCATCGTTGGCGCCGCTGCTGCCAGGCAGAGCATCAGCCCGTACATCCCGGCGCCCAGCACGACGGAGCGCAGCCGGAGCTGGCGCCGCCGGGCGGACGTGATGGCCCCGGCCAGTGCCCCGAGCGCCACCAGGGCGTTGAGCAGGCCGTAGCCGCCGGCACCGGCGTCGTACACGCGGTCCGCGAAGGCCGCCAGCAGCACCGGCAGGCTCATCGCGAACACCGCGATGAAGCCGGCCATCAGCCAGGGCCAGTAGATCGTGGGCTTGGCCAGGGCGTACTGCAGCCCTTCCCTGAGCATGCCCTTCCGTTTGGCGGCCGGCAGCGTGAGGTGCAGCTCGTCCTTGCGCAGGACCAGCAGCATGGTCACGGTGAAGCAGCACGCGACGGCGTTGGCGGCGAAGGCCCAGCCTGCCCCGACTGCGCCAAGCAGCACACCCGCGAAGGCCGGGCCGATCAGGCCGCCGAGCTGGAAGATCGTGGAGTTCACGCTGATGGCGTTGCGCAGGTAGGCCGGCCCCACCAGCTCGTTAACGAAGACCTGCCGGGCCGGCTGGTCCAGCACGGTGACCAGGCCCAGCGTCAGCGCGATCGCGTAAACGTGCCACACCTCGATCCGCTGCGACAGAGCCAGGCCGGCGAGGAGCGCCGCCAGCACGGCGGCGACGGACTGGCACAGCATGAGGATCCTGCGCTTGGCGAAACGGTCCGCCATCATGCCCGCCCAGGGGCCCAGGAACAGCGAGGGCAGGAACTGAAGGGCCACGGTGACGCCGACGGCGGTGACGGAGCCGGAGAGCTGCAGGACCAGCCAGTCCTGGGCGATGCGCTGCATCCAGAGCGCCACCACGGCGATGAAGTGTCCAATCGCGAAGATCCGGAAGTTGCGGACCTTGAGCGAAATGAATGTATGCCTCCACGGCAGCCGCTCGGTGACGACACCGATCTGGGCGGTGGAAGGCTGGGCGGTTGGCGGCAGGGGGACCTGCCGGAGTTGATCGTGTTGCGGGTCTGCGGCCTGGAAAGGCGGAGGGGGTGCCACGGAAAGTCCTCAAGGGAGCGGGTCAACGGGGTCGCCTTAACGCTATGCTGGCCCGAAACGATTATGGAAGGCTATTCTGCATATAACTAGCATCACGAATCGCAATGGGGGAGGCTGAGAGTGGACCGGTACGTCGACCAACTGGCCGGGAGGCCGCATGTTTGAACCCGCCCAGCTCCGTTCCTTCCTGGCCGTGGCCGAGACGCTCAGCTTCACGCGGGCCGCCGAGCGCCTGGGGCTGGCGCAGCCGACCGTCAGCCAGCACGTCCGGAAACTGGAGGCCGCAGCCCGGCGGACCCTGATCGCCCGCGACACCCGCGACGTGCGCCTGACGGACAACGGCGACGCCATGGCGGGCTTCGCGCGCAGCATCCTCGCCGCGCACGACTCCGCGGCCCGTTACTTCTCCGGTTCCGCGATGCGCGGCCGGCTGCGCTTCGGCACCGCGGACGACCTCGCCATCACGGGACTGCCCCGCATCCTGCGCGAATTCCGCCAGATCTATCCGCAGATCAACCTCGAACTGACGGTGGGACAGAGCGACCAGCTCTACAAGCGGCTCAACGCCGGGCAGCTGGACCTGGTCTTCGTCAAGTGGGTGGCCGGCGCCAAGGACGGCACCGTGGTGCAGCAGGACTCCTTCGCCTGGGTGGGGCTTGAGCAGACCTCCCTGGACCCCGGCCATCCCGTGCCGCTGATCGCCTACCCCGCGCCCAGCCTGAGCCGGAAGCTGGCCATCGATGCGCTTGAGGCAACCGGCCGCACCTGGCGGATCACCTGCACCACGCGGCAGATCAGCGGGGTACTGGCCGCCGTCCGCGCCGGTATTGGGGTCGCCGTGATGCCGTCCTCGCTGGTTCCGGAGGACCTGAAGATCATCACCCGGCGCTTCGACCTGCCCAGCGTCGGCGACGTCGACTTCACCCTGATCCGCAACCCGCTGGCCAACACCGAGGTCATCGAAGCCCTCACCCAGACCATCGTGGGACGCGCCCTGAACCGCTCCACCTAGTCCCCGCGCTCCCCTGTACCTACTCAGCCGCACCCCGCTACGTGCCACAAAATACTTGGCCGGCCGGGCCAGTACGCAGCCATTGAACGCAGGTGGTACTTGTCCTATCCTGACTGTGTTGAAGGTCAAGCAGAGGCCCGCCACAACATTTCGAGACAACGAACGCTGTCGCTGGCTGCTGCCATTCGGCTATGGCGGCAGGCTGCGGGGAGCGTTCGGGATAGGCCAGCAATGACGCCAGCCACACATCGTCCCCATCCCGCCATGCGACCCGGCCCGGTGCGGCACGGCCGCCCCTTGACTCCGGCCCACCCGCTGGCGGCCACGGCACCGCTGGCGGCGGCGCCGCCGCTGGAAAGCGTGCCGCATCCGCCGCTGGGCCGCCTCGACCCGCATGCCGCCTCCGTTCGCGTCGACGCGGACTACGTGGGCATCCCTTTCTGCGAACGGTGCGGGACGGATGAGTTCGTGTACCTCGAGTCGTTTGTTCCCGCGAAGCACCGACGCGACGGCTCGGTCAGCAAACTGGGCGAGGTGGCGTACTTCTGCTCCGGCTGCGAGGATTTCTCCGCGCACGCCGTTCCCGCGTCCTGGGTGCCGCCCGGCTGGTACCTGGGCTGAGCCTTAAACGGCCGTCGCCGCCGTGCCCACAGTTTGGCTGCGGTCACGGCGGCGACGCTGTCTGCCCTGGAGCGGCCCGGAGGACCGTCTAGATCAGGCCGTCCGAGAGGTGGTTGGCGGTGCCGAAGCGGTGCGCTGTGATGCTGACGGCCTGCTCGTGCAGGAACGGCAGCAGTTCCACGCGCCCGGCCTCGGTGACCGGGTGGGAGTAGACGGCCAGGTCGGGGCGGCCGCCGGTGGCTTCCGCCAACGCCTTCGCGTCGCCGCCGATCAGGCGGATGCGGGTCACGGGCAGTTTCGTTGCCGCGGCGAGCCTGGCCGCAGAGGCCAGCCACGCGGCGTCGTCCTCCACGGTGATGGCGACGCCCAGGCCGGACAGCACCGCACGCAGCTGGGCGGGCAGTTCGACGGCCCTGGACACCGTGAGCTCCGATCCTGCCTGGAGGCCGGCCGCAACCACCCGGACCAGCCCCCCAAGCGGTTCGCCGTCGGAGAGCCGCACCGTAACCGGCAACGGGCGGTAGCGGAAGACGTTGCGTTCGGCGCTCAGCCCGGAGACATCCTTGGCGGTGCCGAACTCCTCGGCCCAGGCCAAAGCGTCGGAGGCCAGCGAGCGCTGCAGCGGGGCCAGCTCCTCAGCGGTAAGGAAGCCCTTGGCGGTCTCCTCGATCCGGCGCACGCCGGAGTGTGCCGAGGTGGCCACGGCGGTGCTGGGCTTGCTGGCCCAGTCGCCGAGCCCTGCGAGGTAGTTGGGGCCGCCGGCCTTGGTGCCGGCACCAACGGCTGACTTCTTCCAGCCGCCGAAGGGCTGGCGCTGCACGATTGCGCCGGTGATGCCGCGGTTGACGTAGAGGTTGCCGGCCTGGACGGTGTCCAGCCAGAGTGCCAGTTCGTCGGAGTTGAGCGAGTGCAGGCCGGAGGTCAGGCCGTACTCGATCTGGTTCTGGATCGCGATGGCCTCCTCCAGGGTTTCGGCGGTCATCACGCCCAGGACCGGGCCGAAGAACTCGGTGAGGTGGAAGTAGGAACCGCGCCGCACGCCCGAGCGCACGCCCGGGCTCCAGAGCTTGCCGGCGTCGTCCAGCTGCTTCGGTTCCACGGCCCAGGCCTCGCCCTCGCCGAGGGTGGTCAGGGCGTTGAGGAGCTTGCCGCTGGCGGGCTCGATGATCGGCCCCATCTGGCTGGCCGGATCCTCCGGGTAGCCGACCTTCAGCGAGGTGACGGCGTCGATCAGCTGGTTGTGGAAGCGCTTGGACTTCGCCACCGAGCCGACGAGAATCACCAGCGAGGCCGCGGAGCACTTCTGGCCGGCGTGGCCGAACGCGGAGTACGCGACGTCCTTGGCCGCGAGGTCCAGGTCGGCGCTTGGGGTGACGATGATGGCGTTCTTGCCGCTGGTTTCGGCCAGCAGCGGCAGATCCTTGCGGAAGGAACGGAACAGCTCGGCGGTCTCGTAGCCGCCGGTCAGGATGACGCGGTCCACGGCCGGGTGCGAGATCAGCTGCTGGCCCAGTTCGCGTTCGCCCAGCTGCACCATGGTCAGAACGTCGCGCGGAACGCCGGCTTCCCAGAGCGCCTCGATCATGACGGCGCCGCTGCGGCGGGCCTGCTTGGCGGGCTTGATCACGACGGCGGACCCGGCGGCGAGCGCCGCGAGGGTGGAGCCGGCCGGGATGGCCACCGGGAAGTTCCACGGCGGGGTCACGACGGTGAGCTTTGCCGGGACAAAGGTGGCGCCGTCGACGTCGTCGAGCCGGCGGGCGGACTCGGCGTAGTAGTGCGCGAAGTCCACCGCCTCACTGACCTCGGGATCGCCCTGGTCGATGGTCTTGCCGGTCTCGGACGCCATGACCTCGAGCAGGTCGGCGCGGCGGGCCTCAAGGACGTCGCCGGCGCGGTGTAGGATTTCGGCGCGCTCGGCGCCGGTGAGGGCGCCCCAGGCCTTGCCCTTTTCGACGGCGGTGTCGATGACCGTGTTCAGGGTCTCGGCGTCGTTGATGGTGGCGGCCTCAACGGCGGCGTTGCCCAGCGTGGAGCTGGCGACACGGCCCAGGATGGCGCGGCCCCAGTCGCGGTTGGCCGGCAGCGACGGGTCGGTGTCCGGGGTGTTCTCGAACGAATCGTGCGGCAGCGGCGCGGCCGGGAGGCTGCGGTTCTGCCGGCGGTTCGGGGCCGGGACCTCGTCGTCGAGCTTGGCGAGGGAGGCGAGGAAGCGCTGCTTCTCGCGTTCGAACAGGGATTCGTTCTCGCTAAGTTCGAACACCGCGGACATGAAGTTGTCCTGGCTGGCGCCCTCTTCGAGCCGGCGGATCAGGTAGGCGATCGCGACGTCGAACTCGGCGGGGTGGACCACCGGCGTGTAGAGCAGGAGCGACCCGACGTCCTGCTTGACGGCTTCGGCCTGGCCCTGGGCCATGCCGAGCAGCATCTCGAACTCGATGCCCTGCTCCACCCCGCGCTGCTTGGCCAGCAGCCAGGCGAAGGCGATGTCGAAGAGGTTGTGGCCGGCCACACCGATCCGGATGTTGCCGATCCGGTCCGGGTGCAACGCGTAGTTGATGACGCGCTTGTAGTTGGTGTCCGAGTCCTGCTTGGTGTTCCAGGTGGCGAGCGGCCAGTCGTGCAGGGAGGCCTCGACCTGTTCCATCGGCAGGTTGGCGCCCTTGACCACGCGGACCTTGATGGCGGCGCCGCCGTCGGCGCGGCGGGCCGCGGCCCAGTCCTGCAGGCGGATCATCGCGGCGAGGGCGTCCGGGAGGTAGGCCTGGAGAACAATGCCGGCCTCGAGGTTCTTGAACTCCGGCTTGTTCAGGATCCGGGTGAAGACCGCGATGGTCATGTCCAGGTCCTTGTACTCCTCCATGTCTAGGTTGATGAACTTGGGCTTGGGGAACGACGCGGCGCGGGTGAAGAGCGGGGTGAGCTTCTCGACCACGTGTTCCACGGCCTCGTCGAAGGCCCAGGCGGAGTGCGGGGCCACGGTGGAGGAGACCTTGATCGAGACGTAGTCCACGTCGGGGCGGGCCAGCAGGGTGTGGGTGCCCTCGAGCCGGCGGGAGGCCTCGTGCTCGCCGAGCACCGCCTCGCCGAGGAGGTTGACGTTGAGCTTGATGCCGTCACGGCGGATCTTGGCGATGGCCGGGCCCAGCTTGGCGTCGGTCGCGTCGACGATCAGGTGGCCGACCATTTCGCGGAGCACGCGGCGGGCAACCGGGATGACCACCTGCGGCAGGACCGGGGCCATGGTGCCGCCGAGGCGGACCGCGCTGCGCATGTACCAGGGCAGGAAGGCCGGGACCTTGGGGGCCAGGGCGGCGAGGTTGCGCGCAGCGACCTGCAGGTCCTCGGGGCGGACGACGCCGTCGACGAATCCGACCGTGAAGTCCAGGCCGTTGGGGTCCTTCAGGACGCCGGCGAGCTGCTCCGCCGAGGCATCCACCGGGACCTTGGCCGCCTCGGTGAGCCAGCGGCGCACCAGGGTGATGGTCTCCTCGGCGAGGGCTGCGGCCTCAAGCACGGGCGAGCCTTCCGAGACGGCGGCGTGCGTGGCTTCGTTGCCCGCGTCCCCGCCGCTGGCCAGGCCGGATTCCGTTGAGGTGTTGGTCATGGTGGCACTCGTTCTTTCTCAATATGTGGACCGTTCTTGAAATCAGTATGAGAGCAAATTTTCATAAGATAAAGCGATGTTTTCTGAGCAATACTGGTTAGAAAAATCGAAGCTTCCGCGGGGCGATCCTCCCTCACGTTTGGCACCGAAACGACGAGCCCTCTCGCACCGGGCGCGGGAGGGTTCGCCGATATCGCGCCGGACCTGAGGGAGCGTCCGGGGAGGGGCCGCGGGATGGGCCGCAGCGGTGCGGCTAGCCGACGTGGCGGTGCATTTCCACGGCCTCCTGGTGCCGCGGGCTCTCCGGGTTCATCAGGGAGTGTTTCCGGCCGTAGCCGAAGTAGATGACCAGCCCCACTACCAGCCACACGCCGAAGCGGACCCAGGTCTCCCAGTGCAGCTGCAGCATGAGGAACGCCGAGGCGAGCATGCCGAACAGCGGGACCACCGGCATCAGCGGCAGCCGGAACGTGCGCGGGGCGTCGGGCTTTTTGTAGCGGAAGATGATCACCGAGAGGCAGACGACGACGAACGCGGCCAGGATGCCGATGTTCGTCAGGTCGGCAACGGCCTTGATCGGGAAGACGCCGGCCAACAGGGCCGAGGCCACGCCGGCGATCCAGGTGACGCGCTGCGGAGTACCGTGGCGGTCGGTCTTGGCGAACCAGCCCGGCAGCAGCCCGTCCCGGCTCATCGAGAACCAGACGCGGGTGACACCGAGCAGGAAGGTCAGCATCACGGTCAGGATCGACAGCACCGCAAAGACGGAGATGATCGTGGCGATGACCGGCAGGCCCACGCCGTTGAAGGCGGAGGCGAAGCCGGCCTTCGGGTCGATGTCCTGGTAGTTCTGCATGCCCGTGAGCACCAGGGTCGCGGCGACGTAGAGAAGCATGGCCACGATCAGGGACAGGATGATCGCCTTGGGCATGTGCTTTTTGCCGTCCGTGGCCTCCTCCGCCGCCGTACTCATCGCGTCGTAGCCGAAGACGGCGAAGAACACCGTGGCCGAGCCCGCCAGCACCGGACCGAACCCGCTGGGCATAAACGGGTTGTAGTTGTTGGTGTTGATGTAGAAGATGCCCAGGCCGATGATGAACAGGATCAGGACCACCTTGATGGCCACGGCCACGAGCTCGAAGCGGCCGAACGTCTTGGTCCCGCGGGAGAGGATCCAGGTCACGAGGAGGCACACGGCAATCGCGGGGATATTCACCACGCCGCCCTTGCCCTCATCCGCCGTCGAGGTCATCCAGACGGGCATGTGGATGCCGATGCCGGAAAGGAACGCGTCGAAGTAGCCGGAGATGCCGATGGCCACCACCGCCACGATGGCGATGTACTCCAGCAGCAGGTCCCAGCCGATGAACCAGCCGATCACCTCGCCCAGTGCCACGTACCCGTAGGTGTAGGCCGAGCCGGCCCGCGGGATCATGCCCGCGAATTCTGCGTAGGACAGCGCGGCGGCGGCGGACGCCAGCCCCGCGATCAGGAAGGAGAACAGCACCGCGGGGCCCACCCCGGGTTCGCTCTCGCTGCCGTGGGCCACCAGGCCCGCCAGCGAGAAGATGCCGACGCCGATAATGCCGCCGACGCCGATGGCCGTCAGCTGCCAGAGGCCCAGGCTTTTGAACAGGCCGCTGTGCTTGTTTTCCTCTTCAATGTCGTCGATGGGCTTGCGCCGCATGATCGATCTGGTCAAATCTCTGGTGCTCATCAGGGTCTCCTGCAGTGGGGTGTCGCCCATCAATCCGCCCTGTGATGGGGGTTACTCGATGACAACAGTATGCAAGCCCCATTGCATTAGATAAAGTGAATTCTCCTAATCAATAACCATTAGAATTCACAAAGGAATAGTGATGTTCGACGTCCGGCGCTTGCGCCTTTTGCGCGAACTCAAGATCCGCGGCACGCTGGCGGAAGTCGCCGAGGCGCTGCAGTACAGCCCGTCGTCGGTCTCGCAGCAGCTGGCGCTGCTGGAAAAGGAAGCCGGCGTCGAACTCTTGAGGAAAACGGGCCGCCGCGTACAGCTCACCCCGCAGGCCGAGGTCCTGGTCACCCACACCGCCCAGCTGCTGGAAACCCTGGAACAGGCGGAGGCCGATCTGGCCGCCTCGCTGACCACGGTGACCGGGACGGTGCGGATCGCCGTGTTCCAGTCCGCGGCACTGGCGCTTATGCCCGACGCCCTGACCCGGATGTCCTCCAGCTACCCGGAAGTCCGGATCGAGATGGTCCAACGGGAGCCCGAGACCGCCCTCCACGAGACGTGGGCGCGTGACTTTGACCTGGTCATCGCCGAGCAGTACCCGGGCCACGCGGCACCCCGCTACGCCGAACTGGACCGGGTCCGCCTGACCGGCGACGCGATCCGTCTGGCGGTTCCGCCGGCGTCCCCGGGCCGCCCCGCAATCACCACCCTCGCCGACACCAACGGGATGTCCTGGGTGATGGAACCCCGGGGCGCGGCGTCCCGGCACTGGGCCGAACAGGCCTGCCGGAGCGCCGGGTTCGAGCCCGATGTGCGCTTTGAGACCGCCGACCTGCAGGCGCAGATCCGGCTGATCGAGTCGGGCAACGCGGTGGCGCTGATGCCGGACCTGGTCTGGACCGGCCGGGGCACCACAGCCCAGCTGATCGAGCTCCCCGGCAGTCCGCACCGCACCGTCTTCACGTCGGTGCGCCGCTCCAGCGCCAATCGGCCCGCGATCGTCGCGGCGCGCCAAATCCTCGCCGAGACCGCCGCGTCGATCACCCCCGCCGCCTGAAGCCGTCCGCCACTGGTGTTGCCGCCGCCGTCGGTGTTCCCTGGCTCACAGCGCAGCCGCGGCGCCGGCGGTAGACTGATGACGTTATGAATCGAACAATGTTCAAGTCCAAAATCCACCGCGCCACGGTCACCCACGCGGACCTTCACTATGTCGGCTCGGTCACCGTGGACCTGGACCTGCTCGAGGCCGCCGACATCCTCCCCGGTGAACTCGTCGCGATCGTCGACGTCACCAACGGCGCCCGGCTGGAGACGTACACCATCGCCGGCGAGCGTGGATCCGGCGTCATCGGCATCAACGGCGCGGCGGCGCACCTGATGCACGAAAACGACATCGTCATCCTGATCACCTATGCGCAGATGACCACGGAAGAGGCCAAGGCCTACAACCCCAAGGTGGTCCACGTGGACAAGGACAACAAGGTGGTCCAGATCGGCAACGATCCGGCGGAAAGCCACACGGCCGGCCTCCTGCGCCCTCCGCACGCGTTGAACAACGCCACCCTGAACTAGCAGCGCCGGAGTGCTAGGCGTCCTTGCTGGATTCTTCGTCGTCTGGTTCATCATCCTCGTTGGCATGTTCGTCGGCCGGCGCAACATCCTGGGCGAGAACGCCCGCTCCGTCCTCAGCGCCCTGACCTTTTTTGTGGCGAGCCCGGCCCTGCTGTTCGAGACGCTCAGCAAGGCCCGCCTCCACGACATCTTCGCGGCGCCCCTGCTGGTGACCGCTGTGGGTGCCATCACGACGGCGGCCCTCTACTTCGGCATCGTGCGGTTCGTCCTTAAACGGCAGCTCCCGGAGGCCCTGGTGTCCTCCATGAGCGCCTCACTGGCCAACTCCGCCAACCTTGGCATTCCGATCGCCGTCTACGTGCTCGGCGATGCCAGCTATGTGGCGCCCTTGCTGATCTTCCAGCTCGCCTTCTTCACCCCGATGTACCTGCTTATCCTCGATGCCACCACCAGCGCCCACCGGACCACCCCCTTGAGCTTCGTCCTGATGATCCTGCGCAACCCGATGATCGTGGGCTCCGGCCTGGGACTGCTCGTCGCGGGGACCGGCTGGGAAGTACCGGCGCTCATCCTGCAGCCCATCCATCTGATCGGCGGGGCCGCGATCCCGGCCATGCTGTTGTCTTTCGGCATGAGCCTGAACGGGTCCCGGCCGCTGCAGGCCTCGGCCGCGCGGCGGACCGACACCCTGCTGGCTACCGGCTTCAAGCTCATCGTCCACCCGCTGCTCGCCTTCCTCTTCGCCCGCTTCGCCCTCGGCCTGCAGGACACCGCGCTGTTCGCCGTGGTGGTCACGTCCGCCCTGCCCACGGCGCAGAACGTCTATGTGGTGGCCAACCGGTACCGGACCGGACTCACGGTCGCCAAGGACACAGTCCTGGTCACCACCGTCGTCGCGGTCCCCGCCATGATCGGGGTGGCGCTGCTTCTGGCCTGAGGCCGCCGGGCACCCACCCGGCACGCCGCACCCCGCGTGGCCTGCGCGGGCTCCGGCACCGGCGCCGGTAGGCTGTGAAAGGCCGAAAACCGGCCCGGAAACAGGCACAAACTGGGGGAACGATTGCGCAAGATTAGCGCCGGAAACGGCAGGTTGGCCGGCACGGCACCGGGATCGATGCGCCGGGGCGTGGACTGGATCGCCTGCGGCGTGGCAGGGCTGCTGCTGGTCTCGTCCACCGCCTGCGCCGGCCCGGCCACGGTAACAACGGCCCCAGCCGCGCCGAGCGCCTCCGCCACGGCAGTCTCCGCCACGCCGTCGCCCACGCCGAGCCCGTCGGCCGACGCCGGCGCCCCGCTGGATCCGGACACCGCCCCCGCCGTCAGCCTGGCCGGCGCCTCGGCTCCGCGCCAGCAGCCAGCCTACGCCAGCAAGGTCCTCGACGTGTTGGCCACCCTGCCGGTCAAGGGCCGGGCGCCCAAGACCGGGTACTCCCGCGACCAGTTCGGCCAGGCCTGGGCCGACGTCGACCGCAACGGCTGCGATACCCGCAACGACACGCTCCGCCGTGACCTCACGGCGGTGGCGCTCAAGGCCGGAACCCGTGACTGTGTTGTGCTCTCCGGCGCCCTTAACGACCCCTACACTGCGAAGCTGATCAACTTCGTCCGCGGCAACAGCACCAGCGCCGCCGTCCAGATCGACCACGTTGTGGCGCTCAGCGACGCCTGGCAGAAGGGCGCCCAGCAGCTCAGCCCGGCCCAGCGGCTCGCCTTTGCCAACGACCCGCTCAACCTCCTCGCCGTGGACGGTCCGGCGAACATGCAAAAGAGCGACGGCGATGCCGCCACCTGGCTGCCGCCGAACAAGTCCTACCGCTGCGCCTACGTGGCCCGGCAGATCTCGGTCAAGGCCAGCTATGCACTCTGGGTCACCCAGGCGGAACACGATGCCATGGCCCGGATCCTGGGCGACTGCCCGGACGCCCTGGCCCCCACCAGCGAGCAGCCGCCGGCCCCCGCACCGGCCGCCGCGGCTCCGCCCGCCCAGCCCGCCGCACCGCCCGCGGCACCGGCACAGGCGGCCCCGGCCCCCGCTCCCGTCCCGCCGGCACCCGCACCGGCCGCAGTGTTCTACGCCAACTGCGCTGCCGTGCGGGCCGCGGGGGCAGCGCCCATCCGCCGCGGGCAGCCCGGATACAGCAGCAAACTGGACCGCGACGGCGACGGGGTGGCCTGCGAGTAGGCGCGGCGGGCCCGCACTCCGACTGCTAACAGGCTGGCGCCTGGTACTCGTAGGCTCCGGCGTCGGCCCCTCCGTCACCCTGGCAGTCGCCGTTCTGGGCGACGGGTTGCCCATCGAGGTCCACGGTGAAAGGGCTGGAGCCCGCGCGGTCAATCGCGGGGCTCAGGCTGGTCGGGTGGAGGTCGGTCGGTGCGTCCACGAAGCCCGCCGGCTCCCTCGTGGAAGTGCCGCTGGGTTCCACCGAGCTGGGCCCGTTGAGGACGTTCTCCTGTTCGGTCCAGCCCGAGCCGTCGATCCAGAGCGAATTGCGCACCGCGACGAGGATGTTCCCCCGAATGACCGTGGAAGCGGGGCACGCCGCGTGGCACACCACAGCCTGGGACTCCGGGCCGTCAAGCCATACGGTGTTGAATTCGAAGACGGTGCCGTCCGTTGGGCCGAAAGATGACTTCGGTCCGCGGGCGATCAGCCCGGTGGCCTGGGAGCAGTTCTCGCCGCAGCTGGAGCGGATCAGGTTGTAGCGGTAGGTGTTGCCGTCGGCTGCGGCCCCCGGTGAACGGCCGATCTCCGAGAACACGTTGTTGTCCACAGCCACGTTGTGGTGGATGCTGTTCCGGCTCCCGTTGAAGATTTCGAAGGCGCCGCCGTCGTGGGAAAAATCGTAGGACTTCGCCGTGGATCCGGTGACGGTGTTGCCGGTGAACTCGTTGTCACTGCCGTTGATCAGCACGCCGAAGGCGCCCGAATCATCGTTGCAGCTCACGGATTGCGGGGTGCCGCAGTTGATCCCGGGCGTATTGACGTTCATCACGTCGTTGTTGGCCAGGTTGTTGTTCACGTAGTGGCCGAAATCCGAGCCCTGGCCCACCTTGATGCCGGCGGCGTTGTGGGTCGCCGTGGAGTTCTTGAGGGTGGTGTTGTCGCCGGAGATGCTGAACCCGGCGTACCCGCAGGAATCGGCGCGCAGGCCGTCCACCGTGATGAAGTTTCCGTTGATCGTGACGCAGTTCGCGCCCTGCCCGCTGGATTCACCGCCGGTGAGGGTCGGCGAGCTTCCGGTGCCGTAGCTGTTCAAGGTGATGGCTGCGTCGGCCGTGCCGCTCTGGTTGACCACGATGCTGCCGGTCCAGGTGTCGCCCCGCCGGAAGCTCACGGAGTCGCCGGCCTTCAGCGCCGTGGTGTTGAGCTTTAGCAGGGACTGCCAGGCCGAGTTGGGCGAGGTTCCGTCGCTGTCATCGTTGCCGTCTACGCTGATGAAGTAGGTGGTGCCGGCAGCGGCGGCCGGCGCCCAGCTTCCCGCAAGGGAACCTCCCAGCAGCACGAGGACCACCAGCAGGGGTGCAGCTATGGACTTGATCTTCATAGTGACACCTGGACTTCTGAAGATGAATCCGGACCGCGAAGCGGGGTTGTGGCCGGCGGCCTGGGTGCAGCCCGCGGCAGGCTTAACGCTAGGGGCGCCCCGCTGCCAAGTCAACGATTCCGGCAGCCTCCGCGAGGAGCTCGACGGACCGAAGCCTGTCCTCCACCCGGGCGCTCTGGTGCGCGACGATCAGTTCGTCGGCGTCGGCGTGCGCCGTGAACTCCTCGAGGTAGTCGACCACGGCCCCCGGGGTGCCCACCGCGGAGTACTTCATCATCTGCGCCATGTGCTGGCCCTGGGGCGAATCCAGGATCATGTCCGCCTCGTCGTCGCTGAAGACGCGGCCGTTGCCAAAGAACAGCGACACCCGGGCCCGTTTGGTGGCCTGGAACATTTCCTGCGCATCGGCAGCGGAGTCCGCGGCGATCACGTTGACGCCGGCGATCACGTGCGGGGCGTCCAACTGCGCGGACGGCCGGAACTCGCGGCGGTAGAGGGCCACGGCGTCCTGCAGGGCGTTCGGGGCGAAGTGCGAGGCGAAGGCATACGGCAGTCCGAGCTGAGCGGCCAGCTTCGCCCCGAACAGCGAGGATCCAAGGATGTACAGCGGCACGTTGGTGCCCTGGCCCGGGGTGGCCTCGACGCCGGGGATGCGGGTGGGCCCGCTCAGGTAGCCCTGCAGCTCCAGGACATCCTGCGGGAAGCTGTCCGCGCTCATCGGGTCCCGGCGCAGCGCCCGCATGGTGTTCTGGTCGCTGCCCGGGGCGCGGCCCAGGCCCAGGTCGATCCGTCCCGGGTGCAGGGTCTCGAGCGTGCCGAACTGCTCGGCGATGGTCAACGGCGAGTGGTTGGGCAGCATCACACCGCCCGCCCCGAGCCGGATGCTCTTGGTCTGTGCGGCAACGTGGGCGATCAGCACGCTGGTCGCGGAGGAACCGATAGAGGACATGTTGTGATGCTCGGCGTACCAGATGCGGCGGTAGCCAAGTTCCTCGGCGCGCTGCGCCATGGCCACGCTGCCGGCGAAGCTGTCTGCCGCCGTCTGGCCCTTGCCGATGATTGCCAGGTCAAGGATGGAAAGCGGAACAGTCACGGAAAAGCCGGCCTTTCGTTGCGGAGCATGATCAAGATCAGGTGGCGGCCACGCCGGATCCCGGCGGACGCACACTGGAGATAACGACGCCCGGCCCCGGGATATTTCTGCCGCCACTGTGGTGCTCCCCGCCTGCGCCGCCACTCTCCGCTGCGTGCAGGAGGGGATCGGCCGCTGGGCCGGTCCCCTCCTGTCCGGTTCCGCTAGACCGTGTCAGTGCCTGGTCACGACGATCGGGCCACGCAACCGCCCAGGGCGATCTGTCCGTCGATGGCCGCGATCTGGTTCTGGACACTGCCCAGCTGGCCCTGGAGATCGGTCACGATCTTCTTCTGGGCGCCGATGGAATCCTTGCTGGCCCCCTTTCTCGCCTGCAAGGCGGCGAGCGTGGCGTTGGCATCGGTCAACTTCGTGTCCAGTGCGGTCAGCTGCGACTGGAGTTCCTTCAGCTTGGTTTCGGTGGCGCTGATCTCACCGTTCAGCGCGTCAAGCTGCGTCAGCAGCGGGGCGACCCGGGTCTGCAGGTCGAGAATTTCACGTTCCTTGGCCGCAACCTGCCCGTTCAGCGCGGTGACCTCGGCCACGAGGGTGTCAAGCTGGGCGTTCAGTGCTGCGATCTCTGCCTGCTTGGCGCTCACCGCCGCGGCGGCGTCCTGCAGGGCCGTTGTCAGGGCCGGCAGTTGGGACTGCAGCCCGGCCAGCTCGGATGCCTTGGCCGTCGCGGCCGCCTGCGCTGCAGTGAGGGTGGAGTTGGCGGCCGCAAGCTCGCCCTTCAACTTCTCGAGCACGAGCTTCTGCGCAGCGATCGCGTCCTGGCTCTCCGCAACGTTGCTTGTGAGCGTCGGCACGGCTGCCTCCAGGGCTGCCACGATCTGCTCCTGCGCCGCGACCGCGCGGGTGGCAGTGGCCGCAGCGGCCTCCAATGCGGGGATTTGCCCCTGAAGAGCAGCGAGTTCGGCCTGCTTGTCGGCCACGGCCGCGTCGGCCCCTGTTACGGCCGACTGGAGCGTCGGGATCTGCGCCTTCAGTGCCGCGATCTCGCTCTGCTTGAGGGCGACGGCGTCATTGGCGGCGGTCAGGGATGCCTGGAGCGGGGCGACCTGCTGCTGCAGCGCGCTGCTTTCCTGCTGTTTCGCCAGCAGTTGCGCGTTGAGGTCGCTTACCGCTTTCTGGAGGGTGGCCAGGTCTCCCTGGTAGCCGGCAATGGTGGCGGTCTTGGCGCTGATCTGGCTGTTGATTGTGGTGAGCTCGCCCTGCTTGAGGTCCCGCAGGTCGATCAGGTCACGCTTTTGCTTCGAGTTGCCCTTGATAGCGTCAATCTGGGCTGTGAGCGCTGCAATCTCGGCTTCCCGGGTTGCCTTGGTGGCCTGCAGCGCGGCAAGTTCATTCTGCGCGGTGGTCAGCTGGGCCCGCTTGGCCGTAATCTCGGCGTTCTTCGCCGCGATCTGCTGCTCCAGCGACGCGATCTCGGCGTTCAGTGCAGCGATCTTGTTGCTGTTGGCGGTGACGGCGGCTGCGGCGCTGCGAGCGGTGGCCTGCAAAGTTGTGAGCTCTGCCTGGGCCGTGGTGATCTCGGCGTTCTTCGCGGCAAGCGCGTCCGTGGCGGCCCGGGCATCGGCCTGCAGCGACGCGAGTTCGCCCTGGGCCGCCGCGATCGCGGCGTTTTTGGCCGCGACGGCGTCTTCGGCCGCGGTGGCCTCACCCTGGAGGCCGGCGAGGGTGGCTTTTGCGGCGCTGACCTTGGCAAGTTGTGCATCAAGTTCGGCCTGGGCTGCAGTTCCCGCCGCCTCAAGGCTCTGCAGTTCCGACTCGGCATCGGCCACGGCAGTCCCGGCAGTCACCACTGCCGCCGCGGCGGTAGCGGCCGCGGCGTTCAGGGCCGTGAGTTCGGCTTCGGCCGCGGCAATCTCCGCGTTCTTGCCGGCCAACGCTGCCTCCGCTGCACTTGCCGCCGCCGCCAGCGTCTCCTTCTCGCTAAGCGCCACGCTGAGCTGGGTGTTGGTCGCACCGATCTGGGCATCGACCGCGGCGGCGCGGCTCTTCAACTGATCCGCGGCGGCTACGGCCAGCGCTTCTTCCTCCTGCAGGGGTGCCAGCTGGTTCGCGGCCGTTGCCTTCTCCGCCTCAAGACCGGCCAGGGTCCCCTTCAAATCGGTCACCGCTGCGTCGACCCTGGACCGTTCAGCCTCCAGCGAGGCAAGGTTATCCTGCGCCGCCCTAATTTGGCCGTCAAGAGCCAGTTCGGCCGCGTCGAGGGCGGCGATAGACGCCGTTGTCGCATCGAGCTGCGCCTTAACGGCCGCGGCGCTGGCCTGCAGGGCGGAGCGTTCGGCCTGCAGCCGGGCGATGATGTCGGCGTTCTTCTTCGCCGAGGCTTTGAGCAGGTTCTCCTGGACGGTGCCCCGGTGTGCCAGCTGGTTGACCACCCCGTTGCAGACGCCGTCGACGGCTCCGGTGGCGGCAGTCGCCTGCGGGGCAAACAGCAGCATGCTGGTCAGCACGCCCGGGACGAGGACGGCGGCAGCAAGCCGGCGGGTGAGGACAGAGTGGTGCGAACGGTTGAGCATTGAGACCCCCAGAGACACGGCAAATGAGACACAGCAAATGAGACACAGCAAATGCGGCCGATTGTGGCCGCATCCTTAAACCCCGATGCTATGCGTGGATATACGCGCGGAGCGGGGTCGTTTCCACTCGACTTTTCAATGGATCTACGTGTCTTTTACCCCCGTGTACTCGCTTTTCCGCGGGCGACTACTTGGTCCGGCCTTTCGGCCCGGAACCGGGCGGAAAAACGTACGGTTTCCGTGCGGTCGGGGAGACGAATAGCTGCAGTCCGGGCGCTTTCCCGTCCCGGCCCGCATCCTGTGCAAACGGCGGCGCCAGCGGGGTGAACGGAATACTCAGCAGGCTTAGGGGGTTGCCACGCTTATGAGCCACGACAACTCACAGCATCCGGAACCATTGGCAACGATTGAGCTTAAGGACCTGGGAACCGTGCACCGCCTGGGCTTCGGCGCCATGCGCATCGTCGGCGACGGCGTCTGGGGTGAACCCGCCGACCGGGACGCGGCCGTCGCGGTCGTCCGCCGCGCCGTAGAACTTGGCGTCGACTTCATCGACACCGCCGATTCCTACGGCCCCAACATCAGCGAGGAGATCCTCGCCGAGGCGCTGCACCCCTACCGGGACGGCCTGAAAATCGCCACCAAGGTCGGGTTCACCCGCACCGGCCCGAATGAATGGGTGCCGCTGGGCCGCCCCGAGTACCTGCGCCAGCAAACCGAGCTGAGCCTGCGCAAGCTCAAGGTGGAGGCGCTGGACCTGCTGCAGCTGCACCGGATTGATCCGAAGGTTGATCCGGAGGAGCAGTTCAGCGTGCTCCGCGACCTCCAGAAGGAAGGCAAGGTCAAGGCGCTGGGGTTGTCCCAGGTCAGTGTGGCCGAGCTTGAGCTGGCAGGGCGCTACTTCACCGTTTCGACCGTGCAGAACCGCTACAACCTGACGGACCGTAGCTCCGAGGATGTCCTGGGCTACGCCGAGGAGAACGGGATCGGCTTCATCCCGTGGGCCTCGATCTCGGCCGGCGAACTTGTCCGGCCCGGCGGCCCGCTCGCCGAGGCCGCCACCCGGCTGGGCGCCACCACCTCGCAGGTGGCCCTCGCCTGGCTGCTGCGCCGCTCCCCCGCCATGATGCCGATCCCCGGCACCGGGTCCGTCACGCACCTTGAAGAGAACCTGGCCGCCAGCGGCGTCGTCCTCGATGACGCCACCTTCGCCGAGCTCGAAGCCTCACGCTAACCCCACCCCCATCACCACCCCCGTGGTCGGCATTTACGCCGGCAGAACAGGAGCACACAAATGGCTAACATCCTTATGGTCGTATCCGCCGCAGATTCCCTCACCATGCGCGACGGCAGCAAGCACCCCACCGGCTACTGGGCCGAGGAACTCGTCGTCTCACACCAGACCCTGCGCGGTGCCGGGCACACCGTCCACATCGCAACCCCCGGCGGCGCCAAGCCCACGGTTGACGAGGTCAGCCTCGCGGCGGAATCCGCCGGCGGCCAGGACCGCGCCGACGCTTTCCGCGCGTACCTTTCCGACATCGACGCCGAGCTTTCGGCCCCGCTGGTGCTGGCCGACGTCGAGCTCGCCGGCTACGACGCGATCGTGATGCCCGGCGGCCACGGGCCCATGGCAGACCTGTTCGAGGACGCGGACCTCGGCCGGCTGCTGGTCGAGGCCAACACAGCCGGCAAGGTCATCGCGCCGTTCTGCCACGGCCCCGCCGGCCTGCTGAGCGCCGTCGACGACGCCGGCAACTTCGCCTTCGCAGGGCGCCGCCTCACCGTCTTTACGAACGAAGAGGAACTCGGCGGCGGCACCGGGGAGAACACGCCCTGGTTCGTCGAGGACGTGCTGAAGGAGAAAGGCTCCGTCGTCGAAAACGGTGCGGCCTGGAGCTCCAACGTGGTCCGCGAAGGCAACCTCATCAGCGGGCAGAACCCGCAGTCCAGCGAGGACGTGGCGCAGGAGGTCCTCAAGGCTCTCGCCGGATAGGTCCCGACGGGCCGCCGAAAATAAACATCGGCGGAGGCCGGGTCCGGGCTTCCGGACCCGGCTAAGCTAGCGGCATGGCCATCAAATCCACAGCAGACAAAGTCGCCACCATCCAGAAGGGTTACACCCTGGAGGGGCCCACGATCGAGCTGGGAGCCGCGATCGTCGACGGCGAACTCCACAAGGACGCCCCCGTCAGGCTGCCCCTGTCGATGATGAACCGGCACGGACTGGTGGCCGGCGCGACCGGCACCGGCAAGACCGTCACGCTGCACATGATGGCCGAGCAACTCTCCACCGCCGGCGTCCCGGTGTTCCTCGCGGACATCAAGGGCGACCTCTCCGGCCTCGCCACGGCCGCCACCGGCTCGGAGAAGCTGAAGGCCCGCACCGACAGCATCGGCCAGGCCTGGGCCGGCAAGACATTCCCGGTTGAGTTCCTGGCCCTCGGCGGCGACGGCGCCGGCATCCCGGTCCGGTCCACCATTACATCCTTCGGCCCCATCCTGCTCTCCCGCGTGATGGAGCTCAACGAGACCCAGGAGTCCAGCCTGCAGCTGGTCTTCCACTTCGCGGACAAAAACAACCTCGAGCTGATCGATCTCAAGGACCTGCGGGCGGTCATCCAGTTCCTGACCTCGGACGAGGGCAAGGACGAACTTGAGAACCTGGGCGGCCTCTCCAAGTCCACCGCCGGCGTCATCCTGCGAGAACTGATCACCCTCGAGGCGCAGGGGATGGAAAAGTTCTTCGGCGAACCGGAGTTCGACACCGCCGAACTGCTGCGGACCGCCCCCGACGGCCGCGGCGTCGTGAGCTGCCTGGAACTGCCGACGCTGCAGACCAAGCCGATGCTGTTCTCCACCTTCCTGATGTGGCTGCTGGCCGACCTGTTCGAGGACCTGCCAGAGGCGGGCGACCTGGACAAGCCGAAACTCGTGTTCTTCCTGGACGAGGCACACCTGCTGTTCAATGACGCCTCCAAGGCCTTCCTGGACGCGATCACCACCACGGTCCGGTTGATCCGTTCCAAGGGTGTAGGCATTTTCTTCGTGACGCAGACACCGAAGGATGTTCCGGCGGAGGTCCTGGGCCAGCTGGCCAACCGGGTCCAGCACGCCCTGCGCGCTTTCACCCCGGAGGACGCCAAGGCCCTCAAGGCGACGGTGTCCACCTTCCCGATGAGTGACTACGACCTCGAGGAGACCCTCACCTCGGCCGGAATCGGCGAGGCCGTCATCACCGTGATGAACGAGAAGGGCGCACCGACCCCGGTGGCCCTGACCCGGCTGCGTGCCCCGGAGTCCGTCATGGGCCCGAGCGATGACGCGCTGATTGGCAGCACGGTGGCTGGGTCCGTCCTGCTCGCCAAGTACGGCACGGCCGTGGACAACGTCTCCGCCTACGAAAAGCTGACCGGCCGGGCGGCGTCGCCGACCGGCGCAGCTGCCGGCGGCTCCACGGCACAACCGCCCACGGGCTCCGGGGCCGGCTTGGACCCCAACGCCGTCGACGCGGATGCCCGCCGGATCGAGGAAGAAATCCTCGGCCGCCCCAGCAGCCGTCCCGCCCCGGCGCCCGAACCGGAACGCGCACCGCAGCGGCGCGCCCCGCAGCCGCAGGACTCCGGTGGAGGAATGGCCGGAGATCTCGCCGGGGCCCTGGGCGGGGCCCTCGGCGGCGGCCTCAAAAGCATGGCACGCTCGCTGGGCACGCAGATCGGCCGGGAACTGCTCCGCGGAGTCTTCGGAACCGCATCCCGGCGCCGCCGCCGCTAGACGCGTCACCGCCTGATCGTCCGGCGGTAATGGTGCACGTCACACGTGACTCCTGTGACACGTGTATTCAGTGGGCGTGCAGGTAACGTAAGAGACGTGCAGATGAGTCAGGCGTTGGTCAGGATTGCAGCCGGGTGGCTGATGGGCCTGATGCTCGCCGTGGCCGGCGCCGTCGTCGCCATCAATCTCGTAAACAACTCCCTTGCCAGCCCGCAGCAGCCGGTCCGCGAGTATCTGGACGCCCTGCAAAAGGGTGAAGGCGGGAAAGCGCTGGGCCTGCTGCACGCCACCGTGCCGCAAAGCAACCCCGCCATGTTGGACGGAGCCGCGTTAAAGACCGCTGCCGCGCGGATCTCCGGGGTCAAATTCGGCGACGCCGAGGACCGCGGCGGGAACCAGGTTATGGTCCCGATCGACTACTCCATCAACGGCACCCAGCTGCACACCGAGTTCCTGCTGCAACGTTCCGGTACCCAGTGGCTGTTCTTCCACGACTGGTCCTTTGTCCCGGCGGAACTGCCGACCCTGAACGTCACCGTGGTGAACTCGAACCAGGCCACGCTTAACGGGGTTCCCGTGAACATGCCCAACGGCCGCAACACCTTCGCAGTGTTCTACCCGGGCGAGTACGAGGCGTCCCTGAACGGACAGTTCTTCGCGGCTCCCGCGACCCGGGCAACCCTCGCCGGCCGGGACAATCCCCCGGCACCGCTGAACCTGCTGACCCAGGCCACCGACGGCCTTAAGGACGCGGTCGGCGCCAAGGTCAAGCAGTTCCTCGACGACTGTGCCGACCAGGCGGACAAGAAGCAGCAGCTGCAGCCGGACTGCCCGTTCTACCACACCACCAATAACCGGGTGGCGGACGGAACCATCGACTGGAGCATCACCGACTATCCCGTCGTCAAGATCGAGCCCTTCGGCGGCCGCTGGGTAGTGGCGCCGCTGGACGGCAAGGCCCGGATCAAGGCGCGGCAGACAGACCTCTTCACCGGCGCCGTCACCGAGCTCAACGCGGTCCACGACTTCAGCTTCACCACCCGCCTGGACATCGACGGCGACACAGTGAAGCTCACGCCGCAGCTAAGCAACTAGGCGTCGGTTGGCTCAGCCTCAGTCCATGCCGCGCAGGTCCAGGACCAGCTCGTTGTCCCCGTCGGCCTGCAGCGCCACCGGGATGCCCCAGTCCTGCTGGTAGAGGTGGCAGGCCGCGTGGTCCGGGATTTCGCCGTCGTCGGTTTCCGGTCCGTCGCAGGCTGCGGCGCGGGCGGTAATGTGCAGCACGCCTTCGGGGACGTCGGAGGAGAGCTCCAGGGTGCGGAGCAGCCCCACCGAGGTTCCGCCCCCGGCCACCAGCAGTTCCGGCGGAGTGGAGGAGATCTTCAGCTGCGTCGGGTCGCCCCAGCGGTCGTCGAGCTTCTGCCCGGTCGGGGCGGTGAAACGGACCGCCAGCGACAGCAGCCCTGGTGCCACCGGGCTCTTGGGGCGGTGCGTCTGCACGGCACCCTCGTCGACCTGTTGCGCTTCCTTGGGGATCGGCACGTAGACGAGCTGATGCTTGTTCGCCTCGACGACCACCAGCAGCGGTTCGGCGCCGGCCACGTGCGTGTGGTCCACAATGACGTCCGAGGGTTCGGACAGCCCGCGCGCGAGCGTGGAGACCGTCCCGGTGGCGGGGTCGTAGCGGCGCACGGCACCGTTGTAGGTGTCGGCGATCGCCACGGAGCCGTCCGGCAACACCGTCACGCCCAGCGGGTGCTGAAGCCGGGCCTCGGCCGCCGGGCCGTCCCGGAAGCCGAAGTCGAACAATCCCTTGCCCACGGCGGATTCCACCGTGATGGCACCATCATCGGCGATGACGAGCTTGCGCAGCGCCGAGGTCTCGGAGTCAGCGACCCAGATGTTCCCCTCCGCATCCTCGGCCAGGCCGGAGGACTGGGCGAACCAGGCTTCGGCGCCCGGGCCGTCGAGCAGGCCCTCCAGTCCGTTGCCTGCGATGATGGACACCGCCCCCGTGACCGGGTCGAAGCTGAAGATCTGGTGCACCCCGGCCATGGCCACCACGACGGCGTTGAGCTTGCTGGACCACACGACGTCCCAGGGGGAGCTCAGCGAGACCTGCAGCGGATCGGCCTCGAGCCGGGCACCGTACGCGGCGCCTTCCTCGTCCACCCGGGCCGGGCCGGTCTCAAGGAGCCGCTGCACCCCGTTGCCGGCAAGAGTGGTGGTGGTGCCGTCCGCGAGGGAGAGCCCGCGCAGCCGGTGGTTGACCGAGTCGGCAACCACGACGTCGTAGCCGGCCTTCGCTGCCACGTCCTCGGGCAGCAGCACCAGGCCCTGCGGCTCGTTGAAGCGCGCGTCCGCGGCGCCGCCGTCGGCGTGGCCCTTCTCGCCCGAACCGTAGGTACCCAGCACCGTCTCGAAGTCGGTGGCCAGTTCCACCAGCCGGTGGTGGCCGGTGTCGGTGACCAGCCAGGTTCCGGCCGGGTCCTCCTGCCCAACCTCGTCCGCGGCGACGGAACGGCCACGGCCGGCCGGCAGGTACAGGGCCTTGCCCGGGAACCGGAGTGTGCCCGACGTCGGCTCCGGCGCCACGTAGGGCCCGTCGCCGCGGTGCAGGGTGCCCTTGGCCTCGTGTTCTGCGATCAGTTCGGGGATAAGCACGGCCAGGCCGTCCGCGTGGCCCTCGCCGGAGAGGTGCGCCACGATGTAGCCCTCGGGGTCGATGACCACAAGGGTGGGCCAGGCGCGGGCGGTGTAGGCCTTCCAGGTCTCCAGTTCCGGGTCGTCCAGGACGGGATGGCGGATTTCGTAGCGTTCGACGGCGGCGGCCAGCGCCACCGGGTCCGCTTCGTGCTCGAACTTGGGCGAGTGCACGCCGACGGTCACAAGGACGTCGGAGTATTGCTGCTCGAGCGGGCGGAGTTCATCCAGGACGTGCAGGCAGTTGATGCAGCAGAAGGTCCAGAAGTCGAGCAGCACAATTTTGCCGCGGAGGGATTCGAGGTCCAGGGATTTGCCGCCGGTGTTCAGCCAGCCGCGGCCTACGAGTTCGGAGGCCCGGACCCGGAGGTGGGTGCGTACGGTTTCGCTCATCAGCGTCCTTCCAGCTTTGAATTGCGCTCTGCCAGCTTCGCGTCGCGTTCGGCGAGCTTGGCAAACATATCGTTGTAAGCGGTGAGATCGGCGTCGTTATTCCTGTCTGCCGCGCGGTCGGTGCGCTTGGACTCTCGGGCGTCGGAGCGGGACCACATAACGGCGACGCCGATCGCCACGAGCAGGGTGGGCACTTCGCCGATCCCCCACGCCACCGCGCCGCCCATCTGCTGGTCCAGCAGGGCCGAGGGACCCCAGGTGCGGCCCAGGTTCCCGAAGTAGTCGGCGGCGAGCAGGCCGGTGCCTCCCATGATCGCGACGCCGAAGAACGCGTGGAAGCCCATGGTGGCCAGCAACAGCAGCAGCCGCATCGGGTACGGCGCCCGCCGGGGCAGGGGGTCCGTGCCGATCATGGTCAGCACAAAGATGTAGCCGGTCAGCGCGAAGTGCAGGTTCATCAGTTCGTGGCCCACGTGGTCGCGCATTGCGTAGCCGAAGGCGTCCGAGTAGTAGAACAGCACAATCGACCCGGCGAAGTTGGCCGCGGCGAACAGCGGGTGCGTGACGAGTTGCGAGAACTTCGAGTGCACAAAGACCAGCAGCCATTCCCGCGGCCCACGGGAGCTGTCCCGCCGCGGAGTCAGAGCGCGCAGCGCGAGGGTGACCGGGGCGCCCAGGACCAGGAAGATCGGTGCCACCATGGTCAGCGCCATATGGTCGACCATGTGCGCCGAGAACAGCACCCGGCCGTAGACCGACGGCGGCCCCGACGTCACGTAGGTGAGGACCGCCAGGCCGATCACCCAGTTGACGGACCGGAACCAGGACCAGGAATCGCCGCGCTGTCGGACCCTGCGGATGCCCAGGACGTAGGTCACCAGGCCAAAGACGGCGACGGCGACCCACAGCCAGTCAAACCGCCATTCGGTGAGCCAGCGCTGCGGCGTCAGTTCCGGAGGCAGCTCGTAGCCGGAGAGGATGAAGGCCGGGGAGGCGTTCTGGGCGGCCGTCTCGCCCTGCGGCGGGGCGGAGCGGCCAAGGGCGACGGCGATCCCCGACGTCGCGCCCATCACCAGCAGCTCAACGAGCACCAGTTGCCAGAGCACCCGGCGGGCAGACAGGCCCGAGCCCGGGGCGCCAAGCTGCGGAATGACCCAACGGCGGTGCATGAACCCGACACCGCCCAGGACCAGGGTGGCCGACGCTTTCGCGACAATGAGCTGCCCGTAGGTCGACCCGAAGAGGTCGGCCCAGCTGCCCACGCGGATGCTCGCGTTGATCACGCCGGAGGCGAAGACCAGGGCGAAGGCGAATCCGGCCACGGCGGAGAAGCGGCGGAGGGTCGGCTCGGTGATGTCGGCCTTGCCGCCTGGAGCGGACAGGATGCCGGAGAGCAGCGTCAGCACGATGATGCCGCCCAGCCAGGCCGAGACACCCACCAGGTGGAGGCCCAGGGAGTTGATGGCGCCCTCATGGTCGCTGGAGCTGGAGGAGTGCCCGATCAGCGCCGCCGGGGCCAGTCCCGCCAGCGACAGGATCAGGGTGAGCGCCAGGGCGCCGCGCGAGCGGACGCCGAACAGCGCGGTGGTGACCACGGCGGCGATAATAACGACGGTCAGCCAGGCCCGCCCGGTCTCAATGTCGGTCATGAAGTAGACGAGGGACCTGGTGAATTCAGGATCCCCCGAGATCGCCTGGCCCGCGATATCGGAGTAGCTCAGAACCAGTACCGCGACGGCGGAGAGGGTCCAGGCAACGCCGGCTGCGGCGGCGACGGCCAGGACGCGGGTGAACGCCGGATGTTCCGGGGCGTCACTGTCCCTGGAACGCGCACAGTTGAGATTTCTGGGCAGGATCCCGACGGCGAAAATCAGGCCGCCGATCACCGTGGCAAGGGCTGCGTTGTGGACGGCCTTGCTGACCGGGAGACCCCAGCGGACCAGCGCTCCGGGGTCCGAGACCGCGCGGGCACCCGCCGCACCGGAGAAGAGCAGCGCAGCCGCCAGTCCCACGAACACAGCGGCCAGGCCGGCGAGCTGCCAGGGCCGGCTAATCCCCCGAACCCCGGCACCGGAGCCAGACACTCCCCCGCTCGGGGAAGGCGCTGCTGTAGTTCGGGGTTTTGCTGGGGAAGGCACAACTCCATTGTCCGCTACGGCCGCCCGCGCACCGAATCCTGGCGGCAGGAGTTAACGCAAAGGAGCGGCAACCCGCAGGTTGCCGCTCCTTTCAAGCGCTCGAAGAAGACTACTTCTTCTTGGCGACAGCAGCCTTCAGCTTGGAGCCGGCGGTCAGCTTGACGCTGTGGCCAGCGGCAATCTGGATGGTCTCGCCGGTCTGCGGGTTGCGGCCGGTGCGGGCTGCACGGTCGGTGCGCTCGACGGCGAGCCAGCCGGGGATGGTGATCTTTTCGCCCGCGGCGACAGAGGTCTCGAAAACCTCGAACAGTGCATCGAGCACGGAGTTGACGGCTGCCTGGCTGGTGCCGGCCTTGCCAGCTACCTCTGCAACAAGTTCACTACGGTTCTTAGCCATTTATGTCCTCCTGGACGGTTCTAATTTCTGAAGCCTGCACGCGGCATGCGTGTAAGCCACTCTTCGAAAACTTACCAGCTTGCCGCCGCCAAGGTGGCAAATTCCGCGTGTTTTCGCCCTTTTTTGGGAAAATTTCCGGGTTTCGAGGGCCTTGGGCGCCGCTTTTCAGCCATCAGCGGACGCGCCAACCGCCGACCGGGTGCCGGCAACGGAAGCGGTTCCTCCGCGGCGGCCGCGCCACAGCTTCCAGGCGCGACGGTGGTGGGGGTTTGGTGGGTAAAGGGGGAGAGCCTCCAACCTGGTGGTTGGAGGCTCTCGACCTAATGGTTGTCCGGCGGTGACCTACTCTCCCACACCCTCCCGGGTGCAGTACCATCGGCGCTGTGGGTCTTAGCTTCCGGGTTCGGAATGGGACCGGGCGTTTCCCCCACGCTATGACCGCCGTAACCCTGTGTCCGCGCCCCTGGCCGGGGCCTGGGGTGGGAAATCTGTGGTTACAACTTGTGGTGTTGTATTCAGTTGTTTTGGTTCCGTTAGCAACGTGCCCGTGGCGGGTTTGTTGTTTGGGAACCACATAGTGGACGCAAGCGTATCTTGTTTCTTTGTACCCTTCCCGTGGTGCGAACCCCTTTTGATGTTGGTTCGCGGGGAGGGGTGTGTGGTGTAAGTTATCGGCCTATTAGTACCGGTCAGCTTCACGAGTCGTTAGTCCTCGCTTCCACATCCGGCCTATCAACCCAGTGGTCTGGCTGGGGGCCTCTCACACGCAAGGTGTATGGAAATCTCATCTCGAAGCGAGCTTCCCGCTTAGATGCTTTCAGCGGTTATCCCATCCGAACGTAGCTAATCAGCGGTGCACTTGGCAGTACAACTGACACACCAGAGGTTCGTCCGTCCCGGTCCTCTCGTACTAAGGACAGCCCTTCTCAAATTTCCTGCGCGCGCAGCGGATAGGGACCGAACTGTCTCACGACGTTCTAAACCCAGCTCGCGTACCGCTTTAATGGGCGAACAGCCCAACCCTTGGGACCTACTCCAGCCCCAGGATGCGACGAGCCGACATCGAGGTGCCAAACCATGCCGTCGATATGGACTCTTGGGCAAGATCAGCCTGTTATCCCCGAGGTACCTTTTATCCGTTGAGCGACGGCCATTCCACAATGTACCGCCGGATCACTAGTCCCGACTTTCGTCCCTGCTCGAGATGTCTCTCTCACAGTCAAGCTCCCTTGTGCACTTACACTCGACACCTGATTGCCAACCAGGCTGAGGGAACCTTTGGGCGCCTCCGTTACTTTTTAGGAGGCAACCGCCCCAGTTAAACTACCCATCAGGCACTGTCCCTGACCCGGATTACGGGCCGAAGTTAGATGTCCAAAGTGACCAGAGTGGTATTTCAACGATGACTCCACCCGAACTGGCGTCCGGGCTTCAACGTCTCCCACCTATCCTACACAAGCCACTCCGAACACCAATACCAAACTATAGTAAAGGTCTCGGGGTCTTTCCGTCCTGCTGCGCGTAACGAGCATCTTTACTCGTACTGCAATTTCGCCGAGTTTATGGTTGAGACAGCGGGGAAGTCGTTACTCCATTCGTGCAGGTCGGAACTTACCCGACAAGGAATTTCGCTACCTTAGGATGGTTATAGTTACCACCGCCGTTTACTGGGGCTTAAATTCTCAGCTTCGCCTTGCGGCTAACCGGTCCTCTTAACCTTCCAGCACCGGGCAGGAGTCAGTCCGTATACATCGTCTTGCGACTTCGCACGGACCTGTGTTTTTAGTAAACAGTCGCTTCCCCCTGGTCTCTGCGGCCCCTGCACGCTCCGGACAGCCAGTGTCCATCACGATAGGGGCCCCCCTTCTCCCGAAGTTACGGGGGCATTTTGCCGAGTTCCTTAACCATAATTCTCTCGATCGCCTTAGTATTCTCTACCTGATCACCTGTGTCGGTTTGGGGTACGGGCGGCTAAAACCTCGCGTCGATGCTTTTCTAGGCAGCATAGGATCACCGAATCCCCCCATACGGGGGTCCCGTCGGGTCTCAGGCATCATGAACGGCGGATTTGCCTACCGTTCGCCCTACATCCTTAGACCGGGACAACCATCGCCCGGCTCGGCTACCTTCCTGCGTCACACCTGTTAATACGCTTGCCTCCCAGGATCAGGTCCCGCGCTCCACCAAAACCCTTCCATCCAAAGGACGGTCGGGCAGGTCTCGGGCGGTTAGTATCCCCTGTTCAGCATGGGCGGTTTTTCGCCGGTACGGGAATATCAACCCGTTGTCCATCGACTACGCCTGTCGGCCTCGCCTTAGGTCCCGACTTACCCAGGGCAGATTAGCTTGACCCTGGAACCCTTGATCATTCGGCGGACGGGTTTCTCACCCGTCTTTCGCTACTCATGCCTGCATTCTCACTCGTGTAGGCTCCACCGCTGGTTTCCACCGCGACTTCACTGCCCACACGACGCTCCCCTACCCATCCAGACGCCTGAACCACAAGGGCTTAGCTAATATCTGAATGCCACAACTTCGGCGGTGTACTTGAGCCCCGCTACATTGTCGGCGCGGAATCACTTGACCAGTGAGCTATTACGCACTCTTTTAAGGATGGCTGCTTCTAAGCCAACCTCCTGGTTGTCTTCGCAACTCCACATCCTTTCCCACTTAGCACACGCTTAGGGGCCTTAGTTGGTGGTCTGGGCTGTTTCCCTCTCGACTATGAAGCTTATCCCCCACAGTCTCACTGCTGCGCTCTCACTTACCGGCATTCGGAGTTTGGCTGACGTCAGTAACCTTGTAGGGCCCATTAGCCATCCAGTAGCTCTACCTCCGGTAAGAAACACGCAACGCTGCACCTAAATGCATTTCGGGGAGAACCAGCTATCACGAAGTTTGATTGGCCTTTCACCCCTACCCACAGCTCATCCCCTCCATTTTCAACTGAAGTGGGTTCGGTCCTCCACGACGTCTTACCGTCGCTTCAACCTGGCCATGGGTAGATCACTTCGCTTCGGGTCTAGATCACGCCACTGCAACGCCCTGTTCAGACTCGCTTTCGCTACGGCTTCCCCACACGGGTTAACCTCGCGACGTAACACTAACTCGCAGGCTCATTCTTCAAAAGGCACGCCGTCACAACTACAAGGCTGCTCCGACGGATTGTAAGCACACGGTTTCAGGTACTGTTTCACTCCCCTCCCGGGGTACTTTTCACCTTTCCCTCACGGTACTGGTCCGCTATCGGTCATTAGGGAGTATTTAGGCTTATCAGGTGGTCCTGACAGATTCGCACGGGATTTCTCGGGCCCCGTGCTACTTGGGATACTTCCCAGGCGGCACACAACATTTCGGTTACGGGGCTCACACCCTCTCTGGCCGGCCTTTCAAGACCGTTCACCTATGCACATGCTCTCACCCCACTGTCCCGGCAGAGACAGAACGGAAAGTCCCACAACCCCGACCATGCAACGCCCGCCGGCTATCACACATGGAACGGTTTAGCCTGATCCGCGTTCGCTCGCCACTACTAACGGAATCACTATTGTTTTCTCTTCCTGCGGGTACTGAGATGTTTCACTTCCCCGCGTTCCCTCCACGCACCCTATGTGTTCAGATGCGGGTCACCAGATCACTCGCGCGTCTGGCGGGGTTTCCCCATTCGGACACCCTGGGATCACAGTCCGGTTATCGACTCCCCCAGGCTTATCGCAGATTCCTACGTCCTTCTTCGGCTCCTAATGCCAAGGCATCCACCGTGTGCTCTTAAAAACTTGACCACAAAAGATCAAGGAGTAATTTCGAGAGAACCACGAAACCAACCACACCCAACAACACCACCCCAAAAGGAGTGACACCATCACGCGCAGCCAGATCCAGGTTCATAATTCTTGGAAATTGCTTCTTATAAAAGATGCTCGCGTCCACTATGTAGTTCTCAAACAACAACCCCGTACCACACACCCCACACACTTAGGCCCCCAAAAGGACCCATACAGTGCGTGTTCGTCGCAGCCGGGAAACCAGAAACACAAGTCCCGGGGTCACCCCCGGTCCTGTTGTCTCAGGACCCAACAGTGTGCCAAACACTAAACCGCCCGTACCCTCAAACACCGTTCCAGGAACCACACAAGGGTGGTTCCGTACTGGGTGCCGGAGAAAACGCAGCGGCCGCTATTTGTTGATATTCCACCCGTGAGCACCCGCCGCAGAACAATCGTCTGCGCAACGGGCGTACTCCTGACAACACCACCACAGGACATGCGTCCGGTGATGAGCATTGTAGGTGCTCCTTAGAAAGGAGGTGATCCAGCCGCACCTTCCGGTACGGCTACCTTGTTACGACTTAGTCCCAATCGCCAGTCCCACCTTCGACAGCTCCCTCCCACAAGGGGTTAGGCCACCGGCTTCGGGTGTTACCAACTTTCGTGACTTGACGGGCGGTGTGTACAAGGCCCGGGAACGTATTCACCGCAGCGTTGCTGATCTGCGATTACTAGCGACTCCGACTTCATGGGGTCGAGTTGCAGACCCCAATCCGAACTGAGACCGGCTTTTTGGGATTAGCTCCACCTCACAGTATCGCAACCCTTTGTACCGGCCATTGTAGCATGCGTGAAGCCCAAGACATAAGGGGCATGATGATTTGACGTCGTCCCCACCTTCCTCCGAGTTGACCCCGGCAGTCTCCCATGAGTCCCCGCCATTACGCGCTGGCAACATGGAACGAGGGTTGCGCTCGTTGCGGGACTTAACCCAACATCTCACGACACGAGCTGACGACAACCATGCACCACCTGTGAACCGACCGCAAGCGGGGCACCTGTTTCCAGGTATTACCGGTTCATGTCAAGCCTTGGTAAGGTTCTTCGCGTTGCATCGAATTAATCCGCATGCTCCGCCGCTTGTGCGGGCCCCCGTCAATTCCTTTGAGTTTTAGCCTTGCGGCCGTACTCCCCAGGCGGGGCACTTAATGCGTTAGCTACGGCGCGGAAAACGTGGAATGTCCCCCACACCTAGTGCCCAACGTTTACGGCATGGACTACCAGGGTATCTAATCCTGTTCGCTCCCCATGCTTTCGCTCCTCAGCGTCAGTTAATGCCCAGAGACCTGCCTTCGCCATCGGTGTTCCTCCTGATATCTGCGCATTTCACCGCTACACCAGGAATTCCAGTCTCCCCTACATCACTCTAGTCTGCCCGTACCCACCGCAGATCCGGAGTTGAGCCCCGGACTTTCACGGCAGACGCGACAAACCGCCTACGAGCTCTTTACGCCCAATAATTCCGGATAACGCTTGCGCCCTACGTATTACCGCGGCTGCTGGCACGTAGTTAGCCGGCGCTTCTTCTGCAGGTACCGTCACTTTCGCTTCTTCCCTACTGAAAGAGGTTTACAACCCGAAGGCCGTCATCCCTCACGCGGCGTCGCTGCATCAGGCTTGCGCCCATTGTGCAATATTCCCCACTGCTGCCTCCCGTAGGAGTCTGGGCCGTGTCTCAGTCCCAGTGTGGCCGGTCACCCTCTCAGGCCGGCTACCCGTCGTCGCCTTGGTGAGCCATTACCTCACCAACAAGCTGATAGGCCGCGAGTCCATCCAAAACCACAAAAAGCTTTCCACCCCCCACCATGCGATGAGGAGTCATATCCGGTATTAGACCCAGTTTCCCAGGCTTATCCCAGAGTTAAGGGCAGGTTACTCACGTGTTACTCACCCGTTCGCCACTAATCCCCCCACAAGTGAGGTTCATCGTTCGACTTGCATGTGTTAAGCACGCCGCCAGCGTTCATCCTGAGCCAGGATCAAACTCTCCGTTGAAGTAAAACAGACACAGCATCCGCCCCCGGGAAAACGGGAACAAACACTGCACAAAATTTGAAACCAGCTAAAAACACCAAACCATCCACGGGGTGGACAATCCGGCACAATCAACCAATTCAATACAATAAATTGGTATCAACAAACTTGGCACACTATTGAGTTCTCAAACAACAGACACACCCGGCACCACCACAACCATCAATTCAGTCGAGGATCGCTCCGGAGCAACTTTTCAAAGTTACCCGGTCCCAGCCTGCGAAGCAAATCAGCGTTTCCGCGACCTACATCAGCAGACGAACCAGCCCCACCAGAATTCTCCTGGCGCCTGAGGCGACGGAAGACCTTGGTTTTGAATTATTTTTTGGGGGGGGGTTGGCCGCCTCCGGTACTCCAGCATTTCCGCTGGTCTCCCTCGTGGCGACTTAGAAAACAATACACCCAGCCGGCGGCAATCGCAAACCCGCCCCGGAGCCGTCCCTCCAGCTGCGCAATGGCCGTGAAATCCCCCGCCGGTCCGCCCAACATGGGGCCGCGCCGGGCTCCGCGCACCCGCCCGTCCCTGGCCGGCGTCGTCGATTTCCGGTGGATCCGGGCCGTAAGCTCCATCACTTCCGTCCCCCGGGCCGGTTACCATCGGGGGGTGAGGGCACAACCCCGGCGCCAGAACCCCGCTCTGCTCCATCGGCGTGTCTCCGGTCCCGCCGTGAACGGACTTTCGCACCACGAGGTCGCTGCCCGCATTGAAAGTGGCCTGGACAACCGTGTGCCCGACAAGACCAGCCGGAGCCTGTGGCAGATTTTCCGGGCCAACGTCCTGACGCTGTTCAACGCGATCGTCGGCACGAGTTTTCTGGTGCTGCTGCTCTTGGGCCGCTGGCAGGACGCGCTGTTTGGGCTGGCAGCCGCGGGCAATGCGGTAATCGGCGTGGTCCAGGAGTTCAGGGCGAAGAGATCCCTGGACCGCCTCGCCGTGCTGGACGCCCCGCGGGCGAGGGTGCTGCGCGACGGCCAGATCCTCGAGATCGCCACGGCCGAGGTCGTACGGGATGACGTCCTGGTCCTGCGCGCCGGGGACCAGGTCACCGCGGACGCTTCGGTGCTCGACGCGGCCGGGCTGGAGGCCGACGAATCCCTCCTTACCGGCGAATCGGATCCGATCGACAAGGACGCCGGCTCGGAAGTGCTTTCGGGATCCATCATCGTGGCAGGCCACGGCAAAGCCCGGGTAGTCCGGGTGGGAGCCGAGTCCTTCGCCAGCCGGCTCACGGCAGATGCGCGCCGGTTCTCGCTGGTGAACTCGGAGATCCGTAACAGCCTCAACCGTGTCCTCCGCTGGATCGCCTGGGGAATCCTGCCCGTCGCCGTCGTGGTGATCAACGGCGAACTGCAGTCACGGGGCGGCTGGCAAGACGCCCTTGCCACCGGCGCCTGGACCGGGGCCATGGTGGGCGTCATCGCCAGTGTGATTGCCATGGTTCCGCTGGGCCTCGTGCTGCTGACCAGCGTGGCGTTTGCCGTCGGCGGACTCCGGCTGGCCGGCCACAAGGTGCTCATTCAGGAGCTCGCAGCTGTGGAAGGACTCGCCCGGGTGGACATCCTGTGCATGGACAAGACCGGCACCCTGACCGAGGGGGGCCTCAAATTCGACGCCGTCCACCAGTTGACTCCCTCGCCCGACCCCGGCTGGCAGCAGGCCCTCGGTTGGTTTGCCACCGAACCCGAGGCGAACGCGACGGCCCGGAGCCTTGCCACCGCTTTTGAGGACGACGGCGGCTTCCAGTCGGTCTCCTATGTTCCGTTTTCGTCCTCCCGGAAGTGGAGCGGGGTCTCTTTCGGCGGCAGCAACGGCACAACGCCCACTTGGATTCTTGGGGCACCGGAAATGGTCCTTGCACCAGCCGGCCACGCCGGCGTCCTGGGACAGGCCGGCGAGCTGGCACGGGCGGGTCTGCGGACGCTGCTCCTGGCCGGAGCTGACGGGCTGCCGGCAGCGGGCAAGGTGGCGACGCTGCCCGCCGGACTCCGGCCCGTAGCGCTCCTGACGTTCCGGGAGCAACCCCGTTCAGACGCCCGGGAAACCCTGGAATTCTTCCGCGCCGAGGGCGTCGAGGTGAAAATCATTTCGGGTGACGATCCGCGGACCGTCGCGGCCATCGCCCGCCGGGTGGGCGTCGACGTGGCGGATGGCTTCGACGCCCGCGAGCTGCCGGAGGACCCGCAGCTGCTCGAGGAGGTCATGGGCCGCAACACGGTGTTCGGCCGGGTCAGCCCCGACCAGAAGAAGGACATGGTCACCGCTCTTCAACGGCTAGGACACACCGTGGCCATGACCGGGGACGGAGTAAACGACGCACTCGCCCTCAAGACGGCGGACCTTGGCATAGCCATGGATTCGGCCGCGCCCGCCACCAAAGCGGTGTCGCGTTTGGTCCTGCTCGACGGGCGCTTCGACCGGCTCCCGGAGGTGCTGGCGGAAGGCCGCCGGGTGATCGCAAACATCGAACGGGTCTCGAGCCTTTTTCTCAGCAAGACCGCCTATTCGATCGCCATTGCGGTGACTTTCGGGCTGATGCAGTGGCCCTTCCCGTTCCTCCCCCGCCAGCTGTCCTTCACCGACGGCCTGACGATCGGCATCCCCGCCTTCTTCCTGGCGCTTATGCCCAACGCCCGCCGGTACAAGCCAGGTTTCCTGCGCCGTTCCCTCTGGTTCTCCGTGCCGGCGGGGCTGATCGTCGCGGCCGCGCTGCTGGCGCTGAACGGGATCGCGCTCTCAGGAGGGTCGACGCCGGAGACGCTGGGCTCCGCTTCAGTCCTCACCCTCTCGGTGGTGGGGCTCTGGATCCTTGCGGTCGTGTCCCGGCCGCTCAACACAGGCCGGGTGGGGGTGCTGGCGGCGATGTGCGCTGCGCTCGTGATCCTGCTCAACCTCCCCCTGGCACAGGAGTTCTTCATCCTGTCCTGGCCGCCCGCCGGCCTGTTGCTGGCCGCTCTGGCCGCCGGCCTTGGCGGCGGTCTCGCGATTGAACTCCTGGCGTGGCTACACAGACGGAAGTTCCCCCGCTGACGAGTCCGACGCCGATCTTCGCGGCCCACTCCCGACGCCCCTGCAGGTCTGGCGGCTTCCCACCCGACGCTCCCGCAGGTCTGGCGGCTTCCCACCCAACGCTGCTCCAGGTCTGGAGGGGTGCGGCCAACGGCGCTGGGACGTTTTGTGGTTAAAGGTGGAGAGCCTCCAACCTGGTGGTTGGAGGCTCTCGACCTAATGGTTGTCCGGCGGTGACCTACTCTCCCACACCCTCCCGGGTGCAGTACCATCGGCGCTGTGGGTCTTAGCTTCCGGGTTCGGAATGGGACCGGGCGTTTCCCCCACGCTATGACCGCCGTAACCCTGTGTCCGCACCCTGGCCGGGGCCTGGGGTGGGAAATCTGGTGGTTACAACATGTTCGCTGCACTTGGTGCAGTTGTGGTGTTGTTATTCAGTTATCGGTTCGCCAAGCAACGGGTTTGTTGTTTGGGAACCACATAGTGGACGCAAGCAGTCTTGTTTCTTTGTACCGCCCGTTGGTGGCAAACGCTTTTGAATCCGTTTGCCCGGGGGGTGTGTGGTGTAAGTTATCGGCCTATTA
This sequence comes from Arthrobacter sp. SlRoot2-15, assembly GCF_059739345.1. Classification (NCBI taxonomy): domain Bacteria; kingdom Bacillati; phylum Actinomycetota; class Actinomycetes; order Micrococcales; family Micrococcaceae; genus Arthrobacter; species Arthrobacter sp. SlRoot2-15. Next base: position 2,051,815 of record NZ_AP046058.1, on the reverse strand, counting down.
GTACCGGTCAGCTTCACGAGTCGTTAGTCCTCGCTTCCACATCCGGCCTATCAACCCAGTGGTCTGGCTGGGGGCCTCTCACACGCAAGGTGTATGGAAATCTCATCTCGAAGCGAGCTTCCCGCTTAGATGCTTTCAGCGGTTATCCCATCCGAACGTAGCTAATCAGCGGTGCACTTGGCAGTACAACTGACACACCAGAGGTTCGTCCGTCCCGGTCCTCTCGTACTAAGGACAGCCCTTCTCAAATTTCCTGCGCGCGCAGCGGATAGGGACCGAACTGTCTCACGACGTTCTAAACCCAGCTCGCGTACCGCTTTAATGGGCGAACAGCCCAACCCTTGGGACCTACTCCAGCCCCAGGATGCGACGAGCCGACATCGAGGTGCCAAACCATGCCGTCGATATGGACTCTTGGGCAAGATCAGCCTGTTATCCCCGAGGTACCTTTTATCCGTTGAGCGACGGCCATTCCACAATGTACCGCCGGATCACTAGTCCCGACTTTCGTCCCTGCTCGAGATGTCTCTCTCACAGTCAAGCTCCCTTGTGCACTTACACTCGACACCTGATTGCCAACCAGGCTGAGGGAACCTTTGGGCGCCTCCGTTACTTTTTAGGAGGCAACCGCCCCAGTTAAACTACCCATCAGGCACTGTCCCTGACCCGGATTACGGGCCGAAGTTAGATGTCCAAAGTGACCAGAGTGGTATTTCAACGATGACTCCACCCGAACTGGCGTCCGGGCTTCAACGTCTCCCACCTATCCTACACAAGCCACTCCGAACACCAATACCAAACTATAGTAAAGGTCTCGGGGTCTTTCCGTCCTGCTGCGCGTAACGAGCATCTTTACTCGTACTGCAATTTCGCCGAGTTTATGGTTGAGACAGCGGGGAAGTCGTTACTCCATTCGTGCAGGTCGGAACTTACCCGACAAGGAATTTCGCTACCTTAGGATGGTTATAGTTACCACCGCCGTTTACTGGGGCTTAAATTCTCAGCTTCGCCTTGCGGCTAACCGGTCCTCTTAACCTTCCAGCACCGGGCAGGAGTCAGTCCGTATACATCGTCTTGCGACTTCGCACGGACCTGTGTTTTTAGTAAACAGTCGCTTCCCCCTGGTCTCTGCGGCCCCTGCACGCTCCGGACAGCCAGTGTCCATCACGATAGGGGCCCCCCTTCTCCCGAAGTTACGGGGGCATTTTGCCGAGTTCCTTAACCATAATTCTCTCGATCGCCTTAGTATTCTCTACCTGATCACCTGTGTCGGTTTGGGGTACGGGCGGCTAAAACCTCGCGTCGATGCTTTTCTAGGCAGCATAGGATCACCGAATCCCCCCATACGGGGGTCCCGTCGGGTCTCAGGCATCATGAACGGCGGATTTGCCTACCGTTCGCCCTACATCCTTAGACCGGGACAACCATCGCCCGGCTCGGCTACCTTCCTGCGTCACACCTGTTAATACGCTTGCCTCCCAGGATCAGGTCCCGCGCTCCACCAAAACCCTTCCATCCAAAGGACGGTCGGGCAGGTCTCGGGCGGTTAGTATCCCCTGTTCAGCATGGGCGGTTTTTCGCCGGTACGGGAATATCAACCCGTTGTCCATCGACTACGCCTGTCGGCCTCGCCTTAGGTCCCGACTTACCCAGGGCAGATTAGCTTGACCCTGGAACCCTTGATCATTCGGCGGACGGGTTTCTCACCCGTCTTTCGCTACTCATGCCTGCATTCTCACTCGTGTAGGCTCCACCGCTGGTTTCCACCGCGACTTCACTGCCCACACGACGCTCCCCTACCCATCCAGACGCCTGAACCACAAGGGCTTAGCTAATATCTGAATGCCACAACTTCGGCGGTGTACTTGAGCCCCGCTACATTGTCGGCGCGGAATCACTTGACCAGTGAGCTATTACGCACTCTTTTAAGGATGGCTGCTTCTAAGCCAACCTCCTGGTTGTCTTCGCAACTCCACATCCTTTCCCACTTAGCACACGCTTAGGGGCCTTAGTTGGTGGTCTGGGCTGTTTCCCTCTCGACTATGAAGCTTATCCCCCACAGTCTCACTGCTGCGCTCTCACTTACCGGCATTCGGAGTTTGGCTGACGTCAGTAACCTTGTAGGGCCCATTAGCCATCCAGTAGCTCTACCTCCGGTAAGAAACACGCAACGCTGCACCTAAATGCATTTCGGGGAGAACCAGCTATCACGAAGTTTGATTGGCCTTTCACCCCTACCCACAGCTCATCCCCTCCATTTTCAACTGAAGTGGGTTCGGTCCTCCACGACGTCTTACCGTCGCTTCAACCTGGCCATGGGTAGATCACTTCGCTTCGGGTCTAGATCACGCCACTGCAACGCCCTGTTCAGACTCGCTTTCGCTACGGCTTCCCCACACGGGTTAACCTCGCGACGTAACACTAACTCGCAGGCTCATTCTTCAAAAGGCACGCCGTCACAACTACAAGGCTGCTCCGACGGATTGTAAGCACACGGTTTCAGGTACTGTTTCACTCCCCTCCCGGGGTACTTTTCACCTTTCCCTCACGGTACTGGTCCGCTATCGGTCATTAGGGAGTATTTAGGCTTATCAGGTGGTCCTGACAGATTCGCACGGGATTTCTCGGGCCCCGTGCTACTTGGGATACTTCCCAGGCGGCACACAACATTTCGGTTACGGGGCTCACACCCTCTCTGGCCGGCCTTTCAAGACCGTTCACCTATGCACATGCTCTCACCCCACTGTCCCGGCAGAGACAGAACGGAAAGTCCCACAACCCCGACCATGCAACGCCCGCCGGCTATCACACATGGAACGGTTTAGCCTGATCCGCGTTCGCTCGCCACTACTAACGGAATCACTATTGTTTTCTCTTCCTGCGGGTACTGAGATGTTTCACTTCCCCGCGTTCCCTCCACGCACCCTATGTGTTCAGATGCGGGTCACCAGATCACTCGCGCGTCTGGCGGGGTTTCCCCATTCGGACACCCTGGGATCACAGTCCGGTTATCGACTCCCCCAGGCTTATCGCAGATTCCTACGTCCTTCTTCGGCTCCTAATGCCAAGGCATCCACCGTGTGCTCTTAAAAACTTGACCACAAAAGATCAAGGAGTAATTTCGAGAGAACCACGAAACCAACCACACCCAACAACACCACCCCAAAAGGAGTGACACCATCACGCGCAGCCAGATCCAGGTTCATAATTCTTGGAAATTGCTTCTTATAAAAGATGCTCGCGTCCACTATGTAGTTCTCAAACAACAACCCCGTACCACACACCCCACACACTTAGGCCCCCAAAAGGACCCATACAGTGCGTGTTCGTCGCAGCCGGGAAACCAGAAACACAAGTCCCGGGGTCACCCCCGGTCCTGTTGTCTCAGGACCCAACAGTGTGCCAAACACTAAACCGCCCGTACCCTCAAACACCGTTCCAGGAACCACACAAGGGTGGTTCCGTACTGGGTGCCGGAGAAAACGCAGCGGCCGCTATTTGTTGATATTCCACCCGTGAGCACCCGCCGCAGAACAATCGTCTGCGCAACGGGCGTACTCCTGACAACACCACCACAGGACATGCGTCCGGTGATGAGCATTGTAGGTGCTCCTTAGAAAGGAGGTGATCCAGCCGCACCTTCCGGTACGGCTACCTTGTTACGACTTAGTCCCAATCGCCAGTCCCACCTTCGACAGCTCCCTCCCACAAGGGGTTAGGCCACCGGCTTCGGGTGTTACCAACTTTCGTGACTTGACGGGCGGTGTGTACAAGGCCCGGGAACGTATTCACCGCAGCGTTGCTGATCTGCGATTACTAGCGACTCCGACTTCATGGGGTCGAGTTGCAGACCCCAATCCGAACTGAGACCGGCTTTTTGGGATTAGCTCCACCTCACAGTATCGCAACCCTTTGTACCGGCCATTGTAGCATGCGTGAAGCCCAAGACATAAGGGGCATGATGATTTGACGTCGTCCCCACCTTCCTCCGAGTTGACCCCGGCAGTCTCCCATGAGTCCCCGCCATTACGCGCTGGCAACATGGAACGAGGGTTGCGCTCGTTGCGGGACTTAACCCAACATCTCACGACACGAGCTGACGACAACCATGCACCACCTGTGAACCGACCGCAAGCGGGGCACCTGTTTCCAGGTATTACCGGTTCATGTCAAGCCTTGGTAAGGTTCTTCGCGTTGCATCGAATTAATCCGCATGCTCCGCCGCTTGTGCGGGCCCCCGTCAATTCCTTTGAGTTTTAGCCTTGCGGCCGTACTCCCCAGGCGGGGCACTTAATGCGTTAGCTACGGCGCGGAAAACGTGGAATGTCCCCCACACCTAGTGCCCAACGTTTACGGCATGGACTACCAGGGTATCTAATCCTGTTCGCTCCCCATGCTTTCGCTCCTCAGCGTCAGTTAATGCCCAGAGACCTGCCTTCGCCATCGGTGTTCCTCCTGATATCTGCGCATTTCACCGCTACACCAGGAATTCCAGTCTCCCCTACATCACTCTAGTCTGCCCGTACCCACCGCAGATCCGGAGTTGAGCCCCGGACTTTCACGGCAGACGCGACAAACCGCCTACGAGCTCTTTACGCCCAATAATTCCGGATAACGCTTGCGCCCTACGTATTACCGCGGCTGCTGGCACGTAGTTAGCCGGCGCTTCTTCTGCAGGTACCGTCACTTTCGCTTCTTCCCTACTGAAAGAGGTTTACAACCCGAAGGCCGTCATCCCTCACGCGGCGTCGCTGCATCAGGCTTGCGCCCATTGTGCAATATTCCCCACTGCTGCCTCCCGTAGGAGTCTGGGCCGTGTCTCAGTCCCAGTGTGGCCGGTCACCCTCTCAGGCCGGCTACCCGTCGTCGCCTTGGTGAGCCATTACCTCACCAACAAGCTGATAGGCCGCGAGTCCATCCAAAACCACAAAAAGCTTTCCACCCCCCACCATGCGATGAGGAGTCATATCCGGTATTAGACCCAGTTTCCCAGGCTTATCCCAGAGTTAAGGGCAGGTTACTCACGTGTTACTCACCCGTTCGCCACTAATCCCCCCACAAGTGAGGTTCATCGTTCGACTTGCATGTGTTAAGCACGCCGCCAGCGTTCATCCTGAGCCAGGATCAAACTCTCCGTTGAAGAACAGACACAGCATCCGCCCCCGGGAAAACGGGAACAAACACTGCACAAAATTTGAAACCAGCTAAAAACACCAGACCACACCACGGGGTGGCGGGCCCGGCAAATTCAACCAATTCAATACAATAAATTGGTATCAACAAACTTGGCACACTATTGAGTTCTCAAACAACAGACACACCCGGCACCACCACAACCATCAATTCGGTCAAGGATCGCTCCGGAGCAACTTTTCAAACTTACCCGAACCCGGGAGTATTCGCAAATTCGCATTTCCGCGAATCACATTCTCCCAAGAAGGTCCCCGCCCGGTCATCAGCACGCAAAGATGCGAACCATTTTCCAGGCCGTTTAGAAGGGGGTCGGTCGCTATCTCTCCGCATCAGCGGCGGCGACTCGAACTACTTTACACACCAACCCGACCCCAAACAAATCGGCCCCCCTGGCACGAAGATCCGCGGAAAGACGGGCCTAATCTGGCCGCCAACGCCCTTACCGGGGCAGCCGGCGTCGAATGTTGGCGTGTGTGCTCCGTCACCGCAGCGCCTCCGATGAAAGCCGCACGGCGGGCACGGCCCTTAACGCGGTAAGGGCCGGCACCCAAACGGGTGCCGGCCCTTCTTCAAGCCACTGGATTCAGGAGTACTGAATTACCAGGAAGACTTCGTGATGCCCGGGAGCTCACCGCGGTGAGCCATGTCGCGGAAGCGAACACGGGAGATACCGAACTTCTGGAACGTACCGCGGGGGCGGCCGTCGATGATGTCGCGGTTACGCAGGCGGACCGGCGAGGCGTTGCGGGGCAGCTTCTGCAGGCCGAGGCGTGCGGCTTCGCGTGCTTCATCGGTTGAGTTGGGGTCAACCAGAGCCTTCTTCAGTTCGAGGCGCTTTGCAGCGTAACGCTCGACGATGACTTTACGCTGTTCGTTCTTAGCGATCATTGACTTCTTAGCCATGTGTTTAGCGCTCCTCTCGGAATTCGACGTGCTGGCGGATTTTGGGATCGTACTTCCGAAGGACCATACGGTCCGGGTCGTTACGACGGTTCTTGCGCGTCACGTAGGTGTAACCCGTGCCCGCGGTCGACTTGAGCTTGATGATCGGACGTACGTCCTTGTCCTTTGCCACTAGAGCTTCACTCCTCGTGCCAGGATGGCGGCGACGACTACGTCGATGCCGCGTACGTCGATGGTCTTGATGCCACGTGCAGAGACCTGCAGGGTGACATTACGGCGCAGGGACGGAACCCAGTAGCGCTTCTTCTGGATGTTCGGGTCGAACCGGCGCTTGTTGCGGCGGTGCGAGTGCGAAATGCTGTGTCCAAAGCCCGGCTCGGCTCCGGTCACCTGGCAGTGTGCTGCCATGACGACTCTCCTCGTGAAAATAAAATGAAACGGTCGGCGGAGTTCCGCGTAACCGTGCGATCGGCAGCGTCCGTATCCAGCTCCCACATGCGTCCGGCGGTGCTGCGGCAGCCGGCTGAACCGGTTGCAGTCATCACTGCGGCGACGATTGTGGGTCTCGGGCACGGGGCGGAGGAAACCTTTGAGGTAGCCACCGCGGAGTGCCCGGAAACTGGGCGAATACAGGAGTGCACGCAACTTGAGCCCCTAACTACCGGCCACCGGAAGAGCCTGATTTCGCAGACTTTCCCGCCAACCGGAGCAATTGCACACGCTCCGCGCCACCTAGCGCCTACCAAGTCTACGAGTTTGGCGAATTAAAGACCAATCCGGGTCTCCGGGGTGTATAAGCGGCGGCGGCCCCCGCAGCGAAGTCATAACAGGGGCGCAGTCCTTTCACAGCAAAATGATAGGCACCGGGCAGAGTCTTGGATGCATGAACACATCAACCCAGACCGCCGTGCGCCCCGCGGTCCGACGGGCCCCCGGTAACGCTTTCAAGGGACAACACCGCCGGCGGATGATTCAAGCAGACCTCCTGACGGTGATTGCCTGGACCTCCGTGGCCGGGGCCGTGGCCTTGTGGCTCGCCGACGGCAGTGCCGCGGGCTTCTCAAGCGTTGCCGGAGCCATCACGGCACCGGGGATCGTGGCCGGTCTCGCCGGGATGGACCTGGTCCTGCTGATGCTGCTCCTCGCGGCCCGCCTGCCGATCATCGACGGCGCCGTGGGCCATGACCGCGCCCTTGAATTCCACCGCAAACTCGGAAAACCCTCCCTCTACCTCCTGCTGGCACACGGCGTCCTGCTCGCGACCGGCTACGGACTGGCCGAAGGGCTCGACCCGGTCAGCGAAGCGGTGGCCCTGTGGGTCCTCGTGCCCGACATGTGGCTCGCGTTCGTTTCGCTGGCGTTGTTCATCGCCGTCGTCGTGACCTCGCTGGTGGCCGTCCGCCGTCGTTTTCCCTATGAGTTCTGGTACGCCGTCCACCTGCTGACCTACGCCGCGGTGCTGACGTCACTGCCCCACCAGTTCAGCGTCGGCGGCCTCTTTGCCGAGGGCACCTGGCAGCGCTGGTACTGGCTTGCGGTCTGCATCGGCACCGGGGCGGCGCTGGTGCACTACCGGGTCCTCGAGCCGGTCGTGGCCACGCTCCGGCACCAGCTGCGCGTCAGCCGGGTGGTGGCCGTGGGCCATGGGGCGGTCAGCATCGAAATGGCGGGCCGGCACCTCGACGAGCTGTCCGGCAGCGGCGGCCGGTTCTTTATTTGGCGGTTCCTGGCCCCCGGGCAGTGGTGGCACCCGCATCCGTTCAGCCTCTCCGCGGAGCCGCTGCAGGTGGACGCCGACGGCGGCGGGCGGTTGCGGATCACGGTCCGCAACCTCGGCCAGGGCTCGGCGGCGCTGGCGAGGCTGAAGCCCGGCACCCGGGTTGCGGTCGAAGGACCCTACGGGCTGTTCAGCACCGCGGCCCGCAGCCGCCGGCACGTGGTCATGATCGGCGCCGGCATCGGCATCACCCCCATCCGCGCCCTGCTGGAGCGGACTCCGTTCGAGCCGGGGGACGCCACCGTCATTCTCCGCGGCCACAGCACGTCCGGGCTGTACCTCGGCGACGAGATCCTCGAGCTCTGCCAGCGCCGCGGCGCCACCTTGTTCCACCTGACCGGGCGCCGGCCCCGGGGAGCGCAGACCTGGCTGCCGGAGAGCGAGGCGCGCGCCGGCTACCGGCTGGCAAGCTACGCGCCCAACCTGGCCGACGCCGACGTCTACGTCTGCGGGCCGGCCGGATGGGCCCGCAACGTCCTCGATGACGCACGCCGGGCCGGCGTGCGGGAAGAGCAACTCCACTACGAAAGGTTCGACTGGTGAGAATCCGCGCAATAGTTTCAGCAACCCTGGCCTCCGCCGGGATCCTGGTGGCCGGCTGGCAGTCGGGAACCCACGTGGCGGACACGGCCAGCGCAACCGGCACCACGGCCGGCCCCGCCGGGGCCACTGGCACCGGGACCACCGGCACCACGGGGTCGGGATCCGGGTCAAGCAGCAAGGGCTCGAGCGGGTCGGCGGGGAGTTCCGCAGCTGCCTCCGGGTCCACCGGCTCGTCCGGTTCCTCGGGCACCGGCTCGAACGCGGCCGGTACCTTTGCCGGCAAGGTTGTACAGACCCGCTTCGGCGCGGTGCAGGTGCAGATCAGTGTCAGCGCCGGCACCATTACCGACGTCACCGCCCTGCAGCTCACCGATGACGACCGGAAGTCGGTGCAGATCAGCAACCGCGCCGCGCCGCTGCTGCGCGCGGCGGTCCTCAAGGCCCAATCGGCCAAGGTCCAGACCATCAGCGGCGCCACCGTCACCAGCTCCGCCTATCTGACCTCGCTCCAGGCAGCCCTTGATGCAGCCCACCTCTGACCTTGAGGTCCCGCAGCTGAAGGCAAAGACCTTCCGCTGCATGGGAACCGTCATCAGCCTCACCGTGCCGGTTGCTCCGGGCGAGCGGTCAGCTGCGGCAGAGGAGGCACTCACGGACGCCACCGGCGCCGTCGAACGGCTGTTCCAGGAACTCGACGCACGTTTCAGCCTGTACCGGACGGAATCCGAGGCCAGCAGGCTTGCCCGCAGGGAATTGACGCTGCGGGCGGCCTCACAGGACTTCCGGGACCGCTATGCCGAGGCCGCCCAATGGCGGCTCCTGACCGAGGGCGCCTTCACGCCGGAACGGCCGGACGGCGTTCCGGACCTGTCCGGGCTGTCAAGGGCTTCGCGATCAAAGAAGCCGGAGCCGCCCTGCAGTCGCTGGGGCTCGGCGACTGGTGCCTGAACGCCGGCGGCGATGTCCTCGCTACCGGTTCGCCCATCGCCGGCAGCCGGGCCTCCTGGCAGGCCGGGATCGTCGACCCGGAGGACCGCACGACCTTGATCGCCGCCTACCCGCTCGGCGGCGGCACGGGCGTGGGGGCGCTGGCCACCTCAGGTTCCGCCGAGCGCGGCGACCACATCTGGACCAGCGGCGCCGGGGTCAGCGCATTCCGGCAGGTCTCGGTCGCCGCGGCGGACATCGTCACCGCCGATGTGCTCGCGACGGCCGTCGTGGCTGGCGGGGTTCCCATGCTCAACCGGGCCACCAGCGGCTGGGACGTTGAGGTTCTTGCCATCCGGAACGACGGCGGCATCCTCGCGACGCAGGGATTCCGCGCCTAGGCTGATTCGTCCATCGCCGTCAGGGCGTTGGACGCGGCGACGCGGGAGTACCACAGGCCGCTGGCCTTCGGGATGCGGCGCTGGGTGTCGTAGTCCACCCGGACCAGCCCGAAGCGCTGGTGGTAGCCGAAGGCCCATTCGAAGTTGTCCAGCAGGGACCAGGCGAAGTAGCCACGGACGTCCACGCCGTCGGCCAACGACGCGTGCAGGGCCCGCAGATGCTCGTCGAAGAAGGCAAGCCGTGCACGGTCATCGACGAATCCCCGGGCATCCGGAACGTCCTCGAAGGCGGCGCCGTTTTCCGTGATGTAGATCGGGATCCCGGCCGGGCCGGTGTACTCGCGCTGCAGCCGGTTCAGCAGCCAGCGGAGGCCCTCGGGCTGCACCTCCCAGCCCATCCCGGTGACGGGCAGGCCGCGCGGCACCTGCCGGACGCCGTCGGCCGCAACCAGCGGGGACGCCGGCTGCGCCGGCCGCGGCTCGGGGTCGGTGGTGAAGGCGTCCCCGTGGTAGTAATTGACGCCCAGCACGTCGACGGGTGCCGAAATCACGTCGAGGTCCCCCGGCCGGACGACGTCGGCCATGCCGAGGTGCGCGACGTCGGCCAGCACGTCCGCCGGGTATTCGCCGCGGAAGATCGGGTCCAGGAACAGCCGGTTCGACTGTCCGTCCACCCTGCGGGCCGCGTCCACGTCCCCCTCCCGGTCCGGATCGGCAGGATCGGCCACCGTCAGGTTCAAGGTGATGCCCAGCGTCGCCTCCGGATCCCGCCGGCGGAGCTCGCGGACGGCCAGTCCGTGGCCCAGCAGCAGGTGGTGGACAGCTGCGAGCGCCGCGGCGGGCTCCCGACGTCCCGGGGCGTGGATGCCTGCGGCGTAACCCAGGAACGCGGAGACCCAGGGTTCGTTGAGGGTGGTCCAGATCCGCACCCGGTCCCCGAGCGCCTCGTGCATGAGAGCGGCGTAGGCGGCAAAACGCTCGGCGGTTTCCCGTGACGCCCAGCCGCCCTTATCTTCCAGCGCCTGCGGCAGGTCCCAGTGGTACAGGGTGACCCAGGGTGTGATGCCGGCGTCGAGCAGCTGATCGACCAGGCGCGAATAGAACGCGATGCCTTCGGGATTCGGCGTCACGCCGTCGGGCATGCAGCGGGCCCAGGAGATCGAGAACCGGTAGGCGGCCAGGTTCAGGTCCTTCATCAGCGCGATGTCCTCGGCCGTGCGGTGGTAGTGGTCGCAGGCGACACCGCCATTCTGGGCATCCGCGACGGCCCCCGGCACCCGGCAAAAGACGTCCCAGATGGATTCCCCGCGGCCTCCCTCCCGTGCGGCGCCCTCGATCTGGTAAGCGGCGGTGGCGGCTCCCCACAGGAAACCGGCCGGGAAGCTGAGGGCGCTGCGGGTCATCCTGTTGCTCCTTGCGTTGCTAAAGACGGGTGAGCTGAGGATACCGCGGCGACAGCCCGTCGCCGGAGGACTTTCCCGTGACGCGGCGCACCACCCACGGGCCAGCGAATTCGCGCACCCAGCGGGCGTTCGCGCGGATCGCCTCGGAGCGGCTGAGTTCCGGGACCGGCGTCATCGGCGGGACGTCGATCGAGTGCTCGTGCTCCAGCACGGTGAGGACCCGCTTGGCCATGTTGGCGTGGCCGGCGGCGGACATGTGCATCCGGTCGGTGGCCCACATGCCCCAGTCGTAGTACTCGCTGAACCGCCAGTAGTCCACCAGCAGGGCACCGTGATCGCCGGCGATGCCGCGGACCAGTTCGTTGTAGATCGCGGTCCGGCCGCGCATGGTCCCAAAAACCTTGGAGCCGCGGGCGTCGAAGCCGGTGAACATCACCACGGTGGCGCCGGTGGCCTTCAGTTTGCGGATGCCCGCATCGTATTCCACCAGAAGGTCATCGATGTCGATTTTGGGACGGAGGATGTCATTCGCACCGGCGTAGATGGTCACCAGAGTGGGGTTCAGCGCGACGGCGGCGTCCACCTGCTCGGCCATGATCTGGCGGAGTTTCCGCCCGCGGATGGCGAGATTGGCGTAGCCGAAGCCCGGGTCGGCCGCGCCCAACTGCTCGGCGACGCGGTCCGCCCAGCCGCGTACCCCGTTGGGGCGGGCCGGATCATCGTCGCCGACTCCTTCCGTGAAGGAGTCTCCGAGTGCAACGTAGCGGGCAGCGAAATCCATGGACCCCAGTTTGCCATCTGTTGCTGAGAGCAACCAAGGGACCGTGCGGGCTGCCCTAGGCGGGGGGAAGCGTGTTGTCGCGCAGGATCCAGTGGTCGGTGTCGAGCCGGGACACGATCTTCTCGCCGATCCGGGCCAGGGCCGCGACGTCGTCCGGATCGAGGGCGTCCAGGAAGAGCGACCGGACGGCCTCCACATGGCCCGGCGCGAGCCCCGCAATGGTGGCCATGCCGGCGTCGGTGAGGTGTGCCGTGGTGACGCGGGCGTCGCCGGGGTGCGGCCGGCGCTCCAGCCAGCCGCGGTTTTGGAGTTTGGTCACCACGTGCGAGAGCCGCGACAGCGAGGCACTGGTGCGTGCCGCGAGTTCGCTCATGGGCAGGTAGCGCCCCTCCGCCTCGGACAGCATGGCCAGGACGTTGTAGTCGAACAGCGAGAGCTTTCCGGCCGCGTGCAGCTGCGTGTCCAGCGCGGCGGGCAGCAGCGTGTTGATGCTCAGCTGGGCCAGCCAGGCACGGCGTTCGTCGGCGTTAAGCCAGCGCGGTTCGGTCATGGCACCATTCTAGGAGACTCGAAGCTTGAGGGTTCAACCAGGCGCGGTACGGGCGGCCAAAGTACCCTCCGGGCCGCCCCGCGCAGGCGGTAGGCTGACGCTATGTACGTAGTCTCCCTGACCTACAAGGTGCCTGAAGAGATCGTCGACTTCCACCTGCCGGCGCATGTCGCCTGGCTGCAGGATGCCTTCGACCGCGGAGTCTTTATGGTGGCGGGCCGCAAGATCCCGCGCACCGGCGCCCTCCTGCTCTCCAACGCGGACCGCGCCGACCTGGACGCTGCGCTGGAACAAGACCCCTTCTACGTCAACGGCGTGGCGGAATTCGACGTCGAGGAGTTCCACGCCAGCCGCGTCGCACCGGGGTACGAAAACCTGCTGGACAGCTAGCTCACCCCGGCAGCAGCTTCTTCAGCCCGCCCTTGCGGGGGACCTTCACAGGTTGGGGCCACCGCGGGTTGAGCTGGTCTCCCAGCGTGACGCCGCGAAGTTTGCGGCCAAAGAGGGGCAGCACCCAGTCGTGCACCCAGCGGCGCTGCCGCCGCTCCCAATCCCGCAGGCCGAGCCTGGCCGGCGGCTCCCATTCTTTGGGGCTGATGTTGTGCGGCACGCCCAGATGGTCCAGCACCTGCGCGGCCAGGTACTTGTGGCCGGCCTTGGACATGTGCAGCCGGTCCGTATCCCACATTCGCGGATCGTGGAAAGCCTCAAAGCACCAGTAGTCGACCAGCACCGCGCCGTACCAGTGGGCCAGCTCGCGGACGCGCCGGTTGTAGAGGGTGTTGCGCCTCTTCAACGGTTCGAGCAGGACCGAGACCTTGACGTCGAAGCCCGTGAACAGCACCACGGTGGCCCCGCTGGCGGCGAGCCTTGAGACGAGGTACTCGTAGTCATCCATCAGGTCTTCTATGTCCGTGCCGAAGTCCAGGATGTCGTTCCCGCCGGCGTAAAGGGTAACCAGGGTCGGTTCCATGGCCAAGGCCGGTTCCAGCTGCTCCGCGATGATGTGGCGCAGGCGCTTGCTGCGGATGGCGAGATTGGCGTACTCCCACCCCGGGTCCGCCTTCGCCAGTTTCTCGGCCACGCGGTCGGCCCAGCCGCGGACCCCGTTGGGCAGCCTGTTGCTGCGGTCGCCCACACCCTCGGTGAAGGAGTCCCCGAGGGCAACAAAGACCCGCCGCCCGTTCGGACCCGGAGTCAGGAGATTCTCGGCCATGGCGCCACGGTAGCGCCGCCGGACGACGTCGGGGTTAACGTCCGGGGCACAAGCGGTGCGGCGGTTCCGCGGGAAACGGCCTAGAGCTCCGCCTTCCCCTGCCGCCAGTACCCCATGAACGCAACCTGCTTCCTGTCGATCCCCACGTCCCGCACAAGGTAGCGGCGCAGGTCCTTGACGGTGCCAGCTTCGCCCGCGATCCACGCGTAGAACGGGAGGGCGCCGGCCGGTTTGCCCGGGTTGCGGCCGGTGCGGAGCGCCGCCGCATCCAGCCGTGCCGGGGTGTCCCAGAGGATGTCCAGGTCCACGTTGACGTCCTCGGGTTCCGGGCCGGCGGAGGGATCCGGTGCGGTGACGCCCACCCAGCCCGGCGGCGGTACGGCCGCGCGGACGGCCGCCTGGAGGCGCTCGCCGCGCGGCCGGGTCCCGTTCGCCGTACTGCGGGCCAGCCAGGTGACGGCGACGTCGGCGGGCGAGCCGAGGTCCTGGAAGTCGGCGGGCGAGGGGACCTCCAGCAGCGCCTGGCCGCTCAGGTACGGCGGGAGGCATTCGAGGATGGCGCCGATGGCGGGAACCGCTGTTTCATCGCCGGCCAGGAGCACCCTTTGGGCCAGGCCCGGCCGCCATTCGATGCCGGCGTAGCTTTCCGCCGTGACGCAGTGCGCTGCCCGGTTGTTGGGCCCGATCAGGACCAGCCCGTCGCCCGGCCGGGCACGGGCCGCCCAGTCGGCGGCGGGGCCGCCCTTGCCGGCTGCGTCGAAGTGCAGCACGAAGTCGACGTCGATCTCCGGATAGACGGAGTCGAGGCGCGCCTGCCGCACGGTGTAGGTGCGCATGGCGCCCCGGACAGCCGGGTCCAGGGCCAGCCATTCGCTGTACCAGGCGGGCTTTTCGGTCCGGAATTCGGGCAGCGGGAGGCCGGTGCCGTCGGCGGCCCGGGAGGGGATCATGAGCTTGATCCGCAGGTCCAGGGTGTTTCCGTGCACGCCGAAGTGGCGCAGCGAGTAGCCGCCGAAGGTGATCCGGCGGAAATTCGGGCTGAGCTGTTCCACGGCCGTGACGCGGACGTCGAATGCCCTGGTCATGGGCTCGGCGGCGGGCAGTGCCGTCACCGCCGCGGGAGCCGGGGACGGGGGACGCGTTGCGGTCATGGGATCAGCTCCAGCTGCGGGTTCGGTACGGAGGCGGGCGATGCATGGGCGGGCGCGGTGTGGTGGCGGCCGAGCGGGACAATCAGCGGGGTGCCGGAGACAGGGTCGGACACCACCCTGGACTCGAGCCCGAAGACGTCGCGGACCAAGGACTCCGTGATGACCGTCCCGGCGTCGCCCTCGGCGGCGATGCGGCCGTTCTTCATGGCGATGATGTGGTCCGCGTAGCGAGCGGCCAGATTGAGGTCGTGCAGCACGATCGCCACCGTGGTGCCCCGCCGGCGGTTCAGGTCCGTCAGCAGGTCCAGGACTTCCACCTGGTGCGCGAGGTCAAGGTAGGTGGTGGGTTCATCGAGCAGCAGCACCTCGGTTTCCTGGGCCAGGGCCATCGCGATCCATACACGCTGCCGCTGCCCGCCGGAGAGCTGATCGACGGTACGGTCGGCGATTCCCAGGGTGTCGGTAGCGGACATGGCCTCGTGCACGGCGCGCTCATCCTGCAGCGATGCTCCGCCGGACCAGCCGCGGAAGAAGCTCTGGTGCGGGAAGCGGCCGCGGCCCACCAGGTCCCGGACGGTGATGCCGTCAGGCGCCGTCGGATGCTGCGGAAGCAGCCCGAGGATGCGGGCCACCTCGCGGGCTGGCCTCGTGTGGATGTCCTTGCCGCCGAGGCTCACCGTGCCGGCCGCGGGCTTGAGCAGCCGGGACAGGGCGCGGAGCAGTGTCGATTTTCCGCAGGCGTTGGCGCCCACGATCATGGTCACCTCGCCCTCGGGGATCTCGGTGCTCAGCCCCTCAAGGACTATCCGCTGGTCATATTTCAGGGTCAAGCCGGAGGCGTGCAGGGTGGCCATGTCAGGCGTCCTTTCGGTTGGCGGTGACCAGGAGCCACAGGAGGAAGGGTGCACCCAGCGCGCCGGTAACGACGCCGACGGGCAGTACGGTCCCACTGAGCACGAGGGGTGCGAGGTTCGCCGCAAGGAAATCGGCGGCCAGCACGATCAGCATCCCGGCCAGGGCGGCCGCCGGCAGGCTTGCCTTGTTGACAACGCGGCGGGAGATCGGACCAGCGAGGAAGGCCACGAAGGCGACGGGTCCGGCCGCCGCGGTTGCCACGGCGGCCAGGCCCACTGCGGTCACGACGACGGCGAGCCGGGTGCGGCCGACGCGGATGCCCAGGCCCGCCGCGGTGTCGTCGCCGAGTTCGAGGATGCGCAGCGGCAGGGCGAGGACGGCCACGCCGGGGACCAGCACGAGCAGGGCCAGGCCGAGGACTCCGGCCCGCTCCCAACTGGCGGCGTTGAGCGAGCCGTTGAGCCAGACGAGCGCGTCGGCAGCGGTCCGGATGTCCGCCCGGGTCATGAGGAAACTAACAACGGCCTGCAGGGCGGCCGCGATGCCCACGCCGGCCAGGATCAGCCGGTTGCCCGCCGCGTCCCCGCGGCCTGCCGCCGCACCGAGGGCGCCACGCCGGGAAATTGCGTAGATAAGGGCGGCGACGCCGAGCGCCCCCGCGAGGGCCGCCACCGACACGACGGCCCCGGAGGCGCCGAAGACCACGATTGCCGCGACGGCCGCAGCGCTGGCGCCGTAGCTGATGCCGATCACGTCGGGGCTGGCCAGGGGGTTGCGCAGCATCGTCTGGAACAGGGCGCCGGAGAGGCCGAACGCCGCACCGGTCAGGCCACCGACCACGGCGCGCGGCAGCTTGTCTTCCATCACGATGAAGCTTGCGCCCGGGATCTTGGCTCCGCCCGTGAGGTGCGCCGCCAGAATCCTGAAGAAGTCCGGGATGGTCACGGTGTAGCTGCCCAGCAGCACGGCTGCGGCGAAGACGCCCACCACGGCGAGGGCCAGGAAAGCAGTGCGGGTGGGCATACGGGCTGGCTTCCCGGTTGCGGGTGCGGCACTCACAGTCCGGCCCCCTTGCTCCGGCGGACCAGCCAGATGAAGACCGGCGCACCGGCAAGCGCCGTCATAATTCCGGCCGGAACCTCGCCCGGCAGCAGGATTACCCGGCCGGCGACGTCGGCCGCGAGCAACAGCACGGGGGCCAGGACCAGGGAGAACGGCAGGATCCAGCGGTAGTCGGGGCCGGTCAGGAAGCGGACGGCATGCGGAACCACCAGCCCCACGAACCCGATGGGCCCCGCCAGCGCAGTTGCCGAACCGCAGAGCAGAACGACGCCCAGGGCGGTGATACCCCGGGTCAGGCCCACGCGCTGGCCGAGGCCGCTGGCGACGTCGTCGCCCAGGGCGAGCCCGTTGAGGTTCCGTCCCGCCCCAAGCACAATGGCCGTGCCGAGCAGCAGGAAGGGCAGCCCGGCGTGGATCGTGGACCAGTCACGCCCGGCGATCCCGCCGACCTGCCAGAAGCGGAAGCGGTCCAGGCTGTCCTGGCTCGAGACCAGGATGACGTTCATGAGTGAATACAGTCCCGCGCTCAGGGCGGCGCCGGCCAGGGCCAGCTTCACCGGCGTCGCACCGTCCCGGCCCAGCGACGCGATGACGTACACGAGGGCGGCAGCCGCGGCGGCTCCGAGGAACGCGAACCAGATGTATCCGGACAGCGAGGAAATCCCAAACACATATATGCCGGTGACGACGGCCAGGGCTGCGCCGGCGTTGACACCGATGATCCCCGGGTCAGCCAGCGGGTTGCGGGCAACCCCCTGCATCGCCGCCCCGGCGAGCCCAAGGGCCCCGCCCGCGAGCAGCCCAAGGACGGTGCGGGGGATCCGGGCATGGACGACGGCGTGGTCGCCGTCGTCCGGATTGAACGCGGCCAGCGCCTGCCCCACTGTCCCGATACTGAGGCCGCGGGCGCCAACGGCCAGGGACGCGGCGGCCACGAGCCCCAGTACGACGACGGCGGCCACCAGCCAGGCTGCCCGGCGGGCACCCGAAGCGCCGGCCGGCGCCGGTGCCCCCGGCGCCGCCAAGGCGGCGGGCGCTGGGAGGCGCGCCATCGTCGCAGGCATGCTCATGGGACGGGTCCTACTTTCCGGGGCCGGCAGCTTTGTCCCCCGCGCCCGCCAGCTTCGGCAGGAAGGCGTCCAAGGCCCAGGGCAGGCTCAGCGGGGAGGACGCCGAGATGGACAGCGTCAGGGTGTTGTCGGAATCGGCGACGAGGGCGCCGTTCTTGACGGCCGGAATCTGGCCCAGCAGGGCGTCGGCTTTGATGGAATCCGCTGCCTTCGCATCGGGGACCCAGCTCACGAAGACGTCCGAGCTGAGTTCGTTGGCCTTCTCGGCCGACCACGGGATGAAGAATTCCTTGGAGTTCCCGGACTTCTCCGCCACGACGGGGGCCAGTTTCATGCCGATCTCGCTGAGGAAGCGCGGGCGGTTGTCATTGGCAGTGTAGATGTTGATGCCGTCGCTCTTAGCCGGCTCGAGGTTGCCGTAGATAAAGGTCTTGCCCGCGAGCTGGGGGTACCGCGAGACCTTGTCCTTAATGGCTCCTTCGGTGTCGGCGATGAGCTTGGACGCCTCCCTTTCCTTGCCCAGGGCCTTGCCGATCATGACCGTGGAATCCTGCCACGACGTGCCGTAAGCGACCTCGGGCTGGGCTACGACGGGCGCGATTGCGCTGAGCTTTTTGTAGTCCTCCGCGGTCAGGCCCGAGTAGGCGCCGAGAATGACGTCCGGGTTGAGCTTGGCGATCTCGGTGAAGTTGATGCCGTCCGCCTCGGAGTACTGCGCCGGGGCCTTCCCCGATCCGAACCCGGCGCCGAGTTTGTCCAGCGCTGCGTCCTTCCAGGGCGTGGACCCCTTGGCGTTGCCGCCCCACTCGTTTTTGGGCATTCCTGCCGGGACCACGCCGAGAGCGAGGGAGACGTCGTCGTTGACCCACGAAACCGTCACGACCCGCTGCGGCTGGTTTTTGATGGTCGTCTCGCCGAAGACGTGCTTGATGGTCACCGGGAACGCCGAGCCGGCGGCCGGGGCGGGGGCAGCCGCCGTCGACGACGCCGGGCCGGTGGAGCACGCGGTCAGGCCGAGGCCCAGGGCGGCAATGAGCGCGGCGGCCCGTACGGCGGTCTGGGGTCGGGGGCGGCGGGCGGTGCGGCCGGAGGGGCGCGGGAAGTCGGCGGAAGCCACGGAACTCCTTAGGTAAGTGATGCAAACCTAAGTAAGGCTAGCCTATCTTTCGCATAATTACGAAAGGTTTGGGTACCGTAATTATTTCGGCTGGAGCGCGTCCCGACGACGGCATGAAAACTAGACACGCGTCATGGACGTTTGCAAGGATGGGCGCGGCCGGCGAATCGGAACCGGCCCTGGAAATTTTTTGATGGGGAGTGAGCATGGGCATCGCCAAGATGACTGTTGCCGCGGTTAGCGGGGTGGCCGCTCTGGCCTGCACCGCGGCCGCACAGTCGCCGGCCCTTCCCGGACCCTCGGGTACCGCCGCGGCCTGATCCCGCGGTAGCACCCGATTTCACCCGGAGTCACAGTCCGGCAGAGCCCTGCCTATTTCCGCCCCGGCGCGCTAATCAGCCGTCGGGCCGGACCAACCGATTCCGAAAGTCACCCCCGTGCAAAAAATCACTGCCCAGCAGATCCGCTCCTCCTTAATCAACGCAAGCCGGTCAGAAGCCGCCAAACTCAATTTGCCCAAGAACTTCGATTCCCTGGACTGGGAGCGCCTCGACTTCCTCGGGTGGCGGGACGGGAAGATGCCGCTGCGCGGCTACCTGGTACTGCCCGGCCAGACCGGCCCCACCGGAATCATGCTCCGCGCCCCGGAAGGCGGGGCCAAGAAGAACCGTGCAGTCCTGTGCGAGCTCTGCCGCGACCTTTTCTCCAAGGACGACGTCGTGCTCTGGGTCGCCAAGCGGGCCGGACAATCCGGCCGCAACGGCAACACCGTGGGCACCCTGATCTGCGCCGACTTCGGGTGCTGCGGCAACGTCCGGGTGGCACCTCCGGTGAACGAGATCAACCCGGACCCCGCCGCCGTCGTGCTGCGGCAGATCGACGGCCTGGCGGCGCGCACGGTCCAGTTCCTGGAGCGCGTGCGGGGACAGTAGCGCCGGGCACAAGCAACGCGGGGTCACTTACCGCCCATCACCGGGGGATTTATGGGCGGTAAGTGACCCCGCGTTGCTTGGGAAACTGCAGGCTCAGCGCAGGACGATGTCCACCGGGTTCGCCTCGGACCGCCAGCTCCCGCCGGAGCCGGGGCCCGGGGCGATCACCGGGGCCGTGAGGACGCCGGAGCGGTTGGTGCGCTTGTCCCGCAGGATCTCGGTGACCGAGCCGAGGTGCCTCGACAGGTCGATCACGTTTTCCGGCGCGGCCAGAAGCAGCTGAAAGCCGAATTCGTGCAGCGCCTTGATTCCGGCGCCGGCGAATTCCTCCGAGGCGAGCACAAAGGCCTCGTCCATCATCACCGTGCCGTAGGTGGTGAAGCCCTGCTCGGCGATGCCCAGTTGGTAGCTCAGCGCAGCGGCCATGATGAAGGCGGTGAAGCGTTGCCGCTCGCCGCCGGACATCGAGCCGGTGTCCGCGTGCATAAAAACCTCGGTCCGTTTGCCGCCGCGCTTCGCTGCCTTGGAGGCCGCCGCCTGCACCTCGCGGTGCTCCTTACACTGGATGAACAGGTGTCCGCGGACGTCCAGCACCTCGGCACGCCAGCGCCGGTCCTCGGGCGTCTGCGAGCCGAGGCGCTTCACGAGCGTTTCGAGCGATTTGTAGCGGTTGGTGAGCTCGGCGTCATCGTCCGGGTCCGTGCCAGTGGCCGGCGCGGCGGCTTTCCCGGGCCGGACGTGCCGGACCTTGAGCGCGTTCTGGATGGCGTCCTTGAACTGCTTGGCGGTGGCGGGCAGCGTCTGCTTGATGTCGAGTTCCAGGAAGCTGCCCTCGTGGAAGTTCACCTCGGAGAGAATCCCGTTCAGCGGCAGGATGCGGCTGGTGATGGAGCGGCGTTCCTCGTCCAGCAGGTGCAGCAGCGTGGAAAAGGATTCGTGCGTGCGCTGGTTGAAGAACTGCCGGAACTCGGCCTCCTGCGCAGGCAGGCCGTCGCTGACGATCGCGTGGTAACGGGATTCGAACTCGCCCGCGGCGCCGATCGACGTGCCGTGGTCGGCCGAGATGGCCGTGCCCCATTCGCGGACGAAGCCCTCGAAGATCCGGGTGAGCCGCTCCGAGGTGGCCTGCCCCCGCGACTCGGCCGCGTGCAGTTCGGCCAGCAGCCGGGTCCGAACCTGGTTGGCGAGGTTGTCCAGTTCGTGCATCTCCAGGACCTCGCCGAAGTCCGCGAAGTACGGTTCCAGCGCGACGGCGGTGGCCTCCGACGGCGGCGACTGCTCCAGCCGCGCCCGCGCGGCGTCGAGCAGCGAGTCCGCCGTGGTCAGCTGCGAGTCGAGGGCCTTGTATTCACTCTGGAGCACAGCGGCGGCCTCGGTGCTGGACTGGTGTTTGTGCCGGGCAACCTCGATGTTGGCGCGCAGCGGTTCCAGGTCCGCCTGCGCGGCGAGGGCATCCTTCAGCCGCTGCTCGATCCGCCCGAGCTCGTCCGCGGCCACCGCGGCCGAGACGTGCTCCCAGGGTCGGTGGTCCTCCGCCACGCGGCGCAGCGCCTCAAGCTGCCGGGTCATGCCCTGGTGCGACTCTTCCCGGCTCTGGGCCAGTTCGGCGGCCTTGGCGAGTTCCTGCTGGAGGTCCTCCACCTGCGCGGCGACGAGTTCAAGCTTGGCGGCGTTGTCGAAGCCGAGGACGTAGTCCTGCCGTGAGGTGAAGCGGTCGTCCTTTTCCACAGTGTGGCGGTTGCGTTTGACCACGCCGCCCAGGCTCAGGCCCTTGTCCAGCCGGGCCAGCTCGTCCGGGTCCTCCACGCAGGGGTAGGCGAAGTCCAGGGCGATCCGCTCGCGGATCCACTCGCCCGCCTCGGCGGCCGGACCGGCGGTGAGGATGTCCAGCTTGGTCAGCAGGTCGCCGTCGGCCGCGTCCTCCACGGCCAGGGCCCCGCCGGCCAGCGGCTTGGAGACGTCGACGGCGCGCAGGGCGCCGCGGACGGGATGGTCGTTCAGGTAGCGGGTGACGGCGGCGAAGTGCTCGCCGGGGACCAGCAGTGTGGTGGCAAGGCTGCGCAGCGCGCGCTCGGCGGCCGGCCGCCACTGCTCCTGGCCCTCCGCGAGGTCGATCAGTTCGCCGCCGAACGGCATCTGCTCCTCCGGGACGCCGGTGGTCGCCGCAATGGCGCTGCGGTTTTCGATGCTCGACGGCGGCAGCAGCGACTTGCGCGTCTTGAGCGAGACGAGTTCCTGCTGGGCTGCGGCGAGCTCCCGTTTCCTGGTCGCGTGGCCGTCAAATGCCTCGAAGCGGAGTTCCTTGAGCGCTTCCGAGTCATCCTTGAGCTCGGCCGAGCGGGCGGCCGCATGTTCGTGCGCCTGCTCCCAGCCGGCGGCGGTCCACTGGAGCTCCAGTCCGGCGTCGGTCAGGGCCTTGCGGGCGGATTCCTCGACCTGTTGGCGGAGTTTGAGGCCCACCCGGGCGTTTTCCAGCGACTGCTCGATCGCGGAGATCGCGTTGCCGCCCTGGTTGTTGTAGTCCGCCTCGAGCTGGCGGAGTTCCTTGGCCAGGGAATCCCGGACGCCGCGTTCGGCGCCGAGTTCCTTGGCTTTCGCCTGGGCCAGCGCCTTGAAGCGCTCCAGCGTTTTCTCGTGCACGGTGACGGCCAGCTGCTGCTTGTAGGCCTCGAATTCCTCGCCCGCGAGGTCCCGGAGCCGGTTCGCGTCGAGCAGGGATTGGGCGTATTCCTTGTTCAGCCCCGGGACGGGTGCCAGCTGGTCGCGCTGCTGCCGGACGTCCTCGAGCCGCTGCCGGATGGACATCAGGTTGCTGAACTCCTCGACGACGTCGTCCGCGGCGGCCAGCGTGGCGGGCGCGTCCAGGACCTGGTCGCGGAAGAAGGTGTTGACGCTGCCGCCCAGGCCCTTGCCGGCCTGGATGACGCGCAACAGCGGCAGGGCCTGGTCCGAGTTGATGCCGAGCAGGCGCCGGAACCGTTCCGCGAAGGCCTTGTGCACGTCGAAGATCTGGGCATCCGGGAAGATCACATCCAGCGCCGACTTGGTAAAGCGCTTCTCCGCGATGCCCTCGACCGCGGCCAGGTCCAGCGGTTTGTTGTCGATCAGGTAGTACCGGCCGACGCTCGACTCGGTGCCGTTCTTGGGCAGGTCGAAGAGCGCGGAGATGGTCACGCGGGTTCCGGCGGCGTTGTCGAAGGTCAGCGCGACGGCGGACCAGGTCGCCCCGGGCCGCTGGAACGCGCTGGCCGAGCCCTCGCCGACGGCCTTGTCCCCCACCTTGCCGCGCATGTACGTGAACGTGGTCCGCTTGTCTTCCACCGCACCGCCGGCGCGCTGCGCCGCGGCCTCGTTGGACCGCGGACGGGCGTCGAAAACCCGGAGCATCGCGTCGAACAGCGTGGACTTGCCGACGCCGGAATTGCCGGTCAGCAGGGTGCCGTTGCGGTCCACGTGCATCGTGTGGGCGCCATGGAACGTGCCCCAGTTGACGACCTGGACGAGGGCGAGGCGCATCTGGCCGGGGTTGGTGAGCTCGCCCATTGGCAGCATGGTTGCGATGCTCACTTGGCCTCCTCCGCATCGTTGCTCATGGCATTTTGGTCGCCTTCAGCGGTGCCACCGGACACATGCTCTGCATGCTCGCTCGTTCCTCGCTTAGACGCATGCTGCCGCATGTCCCCGGCGTCACCGCTGTCGTTCGGGTTCAGGAGCGACGGCGGCGATGCCGCCCAGGGAGTGGCATCGGGCCTGTCGGAGCCGGGCGGCTCGCTGCTTGCAGCGGAGCCGCCCGGCGAAGGGGCGGGGGCGGCATCGCCGTCGCCGCTTTCGTCATCTACGGAACTCTCGCTGTCGAGGTCGAGGAGGGGTTCGGTGCCGGCGGGGTCGGTGGAGGCGGCTATGAGGGATTCGATTTGGGCCGGGATGTCGCCGATGTTTTCGAAGGGGAGGGCCAGGGGGAGGGCGTTGGAGATGGTGTAGACCTCGTCCAGGCCAGTGGTGAGGAGGAGCTGGCGGGCCAGGAGCTTGGTGATGGCGCGGTTGACGACGTCGGAATCGCGGAGGGCGTCCTGCTGGCCGGCGGGCTGGTAGTGGGCCACAAGGTCCGCGATTTCCTCGCGCGTGATGGTGGGGTCGGTCTGGGCGGTGACGTGGCGGTCCAGGAGCAGGCGCAGGCGCAGCAGCACGATGGTTTCCACCCGGCTCAGGGCCCGCTGCTGGCGCAGGATGCTGGAGCGGGTGCTGCCGCCGATCGCTTCGGGGTCCACCGGGCGCAGCACGGCCACCTTGCGGTCGTGGTCCAGCTGCAGCGTCAGGAAGAGCTCGGAAAGGCGGCTGCGCAGGATCAGCTGGTTGTCCAGCAGGGTGGTCCAGAGTTTTT
The DNA here is from genome assembly GCF_059739345.1 of Arthrobacter sp. SlRoot2-15. Taxonomy (NCBI): domain Bacteria; kingdom Bacillati; phylum Actinomycetota; class Actinomycetes; order Micrococcales; family Micrococcaceae; genus Arthrobacter; species Arthrobacter sp. SlRoot2-15. The sequence continues at coordinate 2,027,553 of NZ_AP046058.1, read as the reverse complement.
CGTCCCGGCCGCCGTCGATGTACGGACCCTTGAGGAGCTTGACGAGGGCCTGGCGGACCTTCATCGGGAGCACGCCGGTGTCCCCCGGGAAGAGGGCTGCGCCGTCGACGAAGGTGTCGCGCGGGGTGACGGTGAAGGGGGCAGCGTGGACGTGCTCCGGTTCCGCTGCCGCCGTCGTGGTCTCTTCGGTCATTGTCAATCCTTCTTGAGCGTGACGACGGGCAGGTACGCGGTGCGCGTGGAGCCGTCGATCTGTTCGAAGTCCAGCGGCGCCCAGGCGCCCCGGTCGAAGCCGGCGCCCTGGTGCAGCGCGTGCGAGAGCAGCGCGCGGATGGAGTTGATGTGGCGTTCGGTCTCAGGGAGCTGTTCCCAGGCCTCGGTGAGCGTGGACGCCCCGGCGGCGGCGGCGCGGATGGCCTCGGGGCTGGCCTTGCCGGTCCGCGGCGAGCGCACCCGGTCCGAGTCGCTGAACGCGATCGGGTCTGCCAGCTTCGGCGGCGCGGCGAACTCGTCGGGGTCGAAGAGCTTCACCATGGCCAGGGACTCGAAGCCGGCGTTAAAGAGCACCGGGCCGCGGACCAGTCCGGGGCGCTCGCGTTCGTAGGGCAGCGAGCGGATCGCCTGCTCGGCCTCCCGCAGGACCTTGCGGAGCCGGACGGACTGGCGGTAGTCGTCGCTCTGGACGTAGGTGTTGAGGCTTTCGCTGAGCTTGCCGTAGATCCGCTGGATCTGGCTGTGCTGGGTGCGCAGTTCGGCCACGAGGTTCTTCAGCGTCTCGCGTTCGTCCTGGCTGAGCTCGTCGGCGAACTGCCGGCTGAGCACCTCGCCGATCGCGGAACGGAAGCGGAGCTGCTGTTGCGGGTCCTCCAGGAACGCGGTGAAGGACCGGAACGTCCTGCCTTCCGGGCTCTGCCGCAGCCGCTTGTCCGCCTCCAGCACCTGCGCCATGGTGGCGCCCTTGCTCAGGGACTCCTCGATGATCTGGTTGCGGAGCTCGCCCACCAGCTCCTCGATCCGGTCACGCATCTTCTTGTAGTCCGCAGGCAGGCTCGCGGCGAGGTCCAGGATGTTCCCGGCGGCCTCCACGGCCTCCTCGTCGTCGAGCAGCCCGTCGAACTCGCCGGAGCTGATTTCCTCGATCAGCTGGCGGCGTTCGCCGATCTCCTCCTCGAGGGACTCGAGCCGGGCGCTCTGGTCCGGGTTGGTCTCGTTGGCGAGCTTTTCGACGTCGCCCAGCAGTGTGCCGAGCCGGGAACCGTTCAGCGTGGAGCGTTCGCTGGAGAGGCTGTCCAGGAACGCGAGGACTCGGGCCGCGGGCTCGGTGACCTCGTAGACGATCTGGCCGGACTGGTTGCGCCGGGTCAGGAAGTTCCTGCGGGTCCACTCGTCGCCGAACCCCTTGCCGTTGGCGGAGCCACCCAGCCCCGGGTCCTGGCGGCGGAGCTGCTCAAGGAAGGCGTCGACGTCGGCGTGGAACTGTTCCAGCGGAAGCTGCGGCCGGGTGCGGGTGAAGGATGCCTGCAGCACGGCGATCACCCACGGCGCCGAGCGGGTTAGCGCCCACGCAGGCCCCTTGGTGAGCAGTTCAAGGTCCCGGAGCCGGGCACTGATGGCGTCGGCGGAGGACACGGCGGAACGGGACACGCAGTTCTCCAATCGCTGCCGGGGAGTGGGGTCGGGCAGCGGATCAAAGAAAAAACTGCCAGCTCCTAGGTTAACGCAGGGTGCGGGGAAAAACCGTTGAACCTGCGGCGCCGCGGGAGCACACTGGGAGTACCACGTGGGAGGAGACCGTCATGCTGACCAAGACTGCATGGATCATAGGAGCGGCGACGACGGCGGTAGTCCTGGGCGGCGCCACGGTGGCCGTCGCGGCGGACGGCCTGCTGGGCCCCGGCAACCCGGTACCCGGCGTGAGCATCGCGCCGCAGCCGGACGACGACTCACACGATTCCGACGCGGACGACGCCGGCCTGGCGCCCCTCACCGGCGGGGACCGGGACCAGGCCGCGAGCGCGGCCCTGGCCAGGGTCGGGCAGGGCAGCGTCACGGAAGTGGAGCGGGAAAACGACGGCAGCACCGCCTACGAGGTGAAGGTGCGCCTCGACGACGGCCGGACGGTGGAGGTCCAGCTCGGGGCGGACTTCCAGGTCTTGGCGCAGGGCGCTCCCGAGACGGACGACTGACGTCCCCGGGTCCAACGAAGGCGCCGCCAACGCCGGCGCCGCCCGTTACGCCTGTTGCTGGTGAGGTTTCCGCGACCTCTCTGTGACCTACGCCCGGGTAGCATTTCGATCCCGTATCAAGACCTTCCGACGCGCCCCGCGACTCTGGCTGGGCCCCCTTCCGGCGCCCTACGCTCGGGCTACTGATTCAGCCGAAGCGACGGTGCAGGAGGAAGAATGCAGTTCGATCTCAGCACGGTGGAAACCGCCACCATGGTGTTCTTTGGGACCCTGGTGTTCGCCCTCCTCCTGACCTTTTTCATCACGACGGCGGCGTTCGCAGCGCTGGCCCTGCTGGGCGTCGGCCGGCTGGCCTGGTTCATTGCCGCCAGCCTCCTGCTCGGCGCTGTCCACGGCATCAACCACGCCTGGGATCGGCTGGCCCACCACGCCGGCGCCGTGGAGCTCCCGGGCGATTTCCCCGGCGACCTGATAGGGCAGCCCTCCCCTAGTACCGGCACCTACCCGCGGGTAGTATTGCGGGACAGCTGAAGGGTCCACCACCCGCGGCGGATCCAGGGCTCGAGCCGGCCAACCCGGTTAGAGGAGATGCCCCGTGAGCTCCGCCGTCGATAACCCAGCCACCGAAGATCCCGCCGCCGACAGCCCCGCCGCCGAGGTGCCGGTGGCCGCGCAGAAGATCGGGCCCGAGGCGACCGCCGCCGACGCCCGCGCCGTCGCCGAGGCCGCCCGCGATACCAGCTGGGACCGGCCCAGCTTTGCCAAGGGCCTGTACCTGGGCAGCTTCGACCTCAGCCTCGTCCACCCCTGGCCGCAGGCGCCCGCGGACGACGTCGAACGCGGCGAAGCGTTTATGGCGCGCCTGACCGCCTACTGCCGCACCATGTCCGGGCGCCGGATCGAGCGCGACGCGAGGATCCCCGACGAATACCTGTCCGGGCTGGCCGGCCTCGGCGTCTTCGGCATGAAGATCCCCCGCGACTACGGCGGCCTCGGCCTGTCGCTGGTGTACTACGGCCGCGCACTGGCCCTGCTTGGATCGGTGCACCCCAGCCTCGGGGCCCTCCTCTCCGCGCACCAGTCGATCGGCGTTCCGGAGCCGGTGAAGGTGTTCGGCACGCCCGAGCAGAAGCGGGAGTACCTGCCGCGCTGCGCTGCCGGCGCCGTGACCGCGTTCCTGCTCACCGAGCCCGACGTCGGCAGCGACCCGGCCCGGATGGGCAGCACCGCCGTACCGTCGGAGGACGGGTCGTCGTACGTACTGGACGGCGTGAAGCTGTGGACCACCAACGGCGTGATCGCCGAACTTGTGGTGGTGATGGCACTGGTCCCCGAGCACATCGGCGCGGACGGCACCGAACACAAGGGCGGCATCAGCGCCTTTGTGGTGGAGATGGACTCCCCCGGCATCACGGTGGAGAACCGCAACGCCTTTATGGGCCTGCGTGGCATCGAAAACGGCGTCACCCGCTTCCACCAGGTCCGGGTGCCGGCCGCCAACCGGCTAGGCCGCGAGGGCCAGGGCCTGAAAATCGCGCTCACCACGCTCAACACCGGCCGGCTCTCCATTCCCGCGCTCTGCGTGGCGTCCGGCCGCTGGAGCCTGAAGATCGCCCGCGAATGGTCCAACGCCCGCACCCAGTGGGGCCGCCCGGTGGGCCAGCACGAGGCGGTGGGCAAAAAAATCGCCTTCATTGCCGCGAGTGCCTTCGCCCTGGACGCGGTGTTCGAGCTCTCTGCCGAGCTGGCCGACGCCGGCCAAAAGGACGTCCGGATCGAAGCCGCCCTCGCGAAGCTCTGGTCCACCGAGATCAGCTGCCGGATCGCCGACGAACTCGTGCAGATCCGCGGCGGCCGCGGCTTTGAAACGGCCGACTCGCTCGAGGCCCGCGGGGAGCGCGCGGTCCCGGCCGAGCAGCAGCTCCGGGACTTGCGGATCAACCGGATCTTCGAGGGCTCCTCGGAAATCATGCGGCTCCTGATCGCGCGTGAGGCCGTGGACGCCCACCTGGCCGCCGCCGGCGCCCTCGCCTCGGAGGATGCCAGCCTGTCCGAGAAGGCGAAGGCCGCCGTCGGCGCCTCCGGCTTCTACGCGCGCTGGCTGCCGAAGCTGGTGGCCGGCACGGGCATGGATCCGCGCTCCTACGGCGATTTCGGCCGGCTCGCTAGGCACCTGCGCTTTGTGGAGCGAGCATCGCGGCGGCTGGCGCGGCAGACTTTCTACGGCATGGGCCGCTGGCAGGCGAAGCTGGAGCACAAGCAGGCCTTCCTGGGCCGGATCGTGGACATCGGCGCCGAGCTGTTCGCGATGGCGGCGTGCTGCTCGCGGGCGGAAGTGCTGCTGCGGACCGCCCCGGAACGGGGCGCCTCCGCCTATGAACTCGCCGACGCCTACTGCGAGCAGGCCCGGGTCCGGATCGAGGAGTATTTCGACCAGCTCTGGCGCAACACCGACGACGGCGACCGCGTGCTCACGCGCGCTGTGCTCGCCGGCGACTACGAGTGGCTTGAGGCCGGGGTGCTGGACCAGTCCGAGGGGACCGGGCCGTGGATTGCAGACGCCAGCCCGCGCGCGTCGGTGAAGGAGAACCTGCACCGAAAGTACCGCTGACGTGCGTCGATGCCTGCGCTGCGGCGCCGCCGGCTAGATAGTAAGCATCCTTGCTATTGATGCGGTGCCGTGGTTAGGTGGTGCCAAGACCTGATGACGGTCGAAGCATTGCCGTGCCCGGCTCAAACAATGAGTTCGGGTCAATCAATGAAAGCGAGCAGCCATCATGAGCAGCACAGCAGGCCCCGAAGACCGCGCTCCCCGCCGCGCACGCGAGGAAAACGGAACCCTGGACCGAGAGGCCCGAATCCACGACGCGCGCCAGGACGGCGTGACCGCGGAAGGCCCCGTTGTAGCCGACGAGCGCGCCGAGCGCCGCGCCGAAGCATCCCGCGCCGAGGACCGGGCCGAGGGCCGCGCCGAGGGCCGGGCGGAGGACCGGGCAGACGAGCGTGCCGAGAGCCGGGCGGAACGCCGCGCCGAGGACCGCGCCGAGCGGACCAACGACACCCGCGCCTTCCCCGCTGCGCCGCTGGCCGGCGCCGCCGAAGGCTCCACTGCGGGCGCTGCAGCCGGCCGTGACAACCGGGTGATCCACGGGACCCGCGACGACCACGAGCGCCACCACGACGTGGTTGTGGAAGAGGTGCCCACCCGCGAGACGGTGGTGGCCCGCGAGAAGGAGCAGTTCGGCGGTATCAAGATTGGGTCCGCATTCTTCGGCTGGCTCGCCGCCACCGGCATGGCCGTGCTGCTGACCGCGCTGGTCGCCGCCGCCGGCACCGCCGTCGGCCTCGCCACCAACACGAACGTCAACGACGCCGTCAACCAGGCCTCGCGCAACCAAAGCGTCGGGATCGTCGGCATCATCACCCTCCTCGTGATCCTGTTCGTGTCCTACTACTGCGGCGGCTACGTGGCCGGCCGGATGGCCCGCTTCAACGGCGCCCGGCAGGGCCTGATGGTGTGGATCTGGGCACTGATTGCGGCGATCATCGTGGCCGTCCTGGCCCTGACCGCCGGCCAGCAGTACAACGTCCTGGCCAACCTGAACAGCTTCCCCCGCATCCCCGTCAACGAGGGTGACCTCACCACCACCAGCATTGTCGCCGCGGTTGTCGTCGCGGTGGTTGCCCTGATCGGCGCCATGCTCGGCGGCCTGGCCGGCATGCGATTCCACCGCAAGGTGGACCGCGCGGGCTTTACGCCGGTGGAGACCGTCGAAGAGCGCTAAGCAAGCGTGAGGGCGTCGACGTAGTACCAGCGGCGTTCCTCGCGCCGGAACCGGCTGGTTTCGTGGTGGACGCCGGGTTCGCCGTCGTGCCGGAAGTAGGCCTTGAACTCGACGGTGCCTTCCGTGTCCAGCGGGCCGCCGCGGCTTGCGGAGACGATGTCCAGGCGCCGCCACTGCATGGCCGGATCCAGCTCCAGAGCGGCGGGCCGGGTGTCCGGATGCCAGGTGCGCAGCAGGTAATCGGCGTCGAGCACCACAAAGGCGCTGTAGCGGGAGCGCATAAGCTGCTCCGCGGTCGGTGCCGCCGCTTCACCGCGGTGGTACCGGCCGCAGCAGTCTTCGTACTGCTCGCCGGAGAGGCACGGGCAATGTCCCTGGTGTGACGTCAAAAAGGGTCCTTCCGGCTGGCCGGAGACCTCCGGCATGGGCTGCTTCCGACTATAGACGCCGGCCGAAGGTATCGGCTTGGACACATCCTGCCGGACCGGCCGCTTTGCCCGCGTGTCAGTTCGAGATTGTCCGTATGGTTAACAGGGGCCGTAGCCCGGCGCGACCATGACGGCACGGACCTCACTGCAGGCTGGAAGAGGAGAGGCGAAGTGGAAGACCCGACGACGATCGCCATGCACCTGACGTTCTTCGGCACCCTCGGGGTAGCCCTGGTTATGTTCCTCGGCGTCTTCCTCGCCTTTGTCATCACCCTGCTGCTGGCCGGACTCGGACGGCTGCTCGCCGCGGGCGTCACTGCCCTCCTGCGCGGCCGGCGGGCCGCTCCTGAGCCAGCCGCCGCGAAGCCTGCCGCCGCCCCGAAGGTGGCCCGCCCCGCGAAGGCCGCCCGCCCCGCCAAGCCTGCCCGCAAGGAACCGCAGCTGTCCCCCGAGTGGGCCGCCGCCGTCGCCCGCGCCGATGCGCGCGCCACCGCCCGGGCCAGGGCGGAAGCCGCGCCGGAGGTCAAGGTTTCGGTCCGCGAACTGCCCAGCCCGCAGGCTCCGGTGCGCGAGATCAAGGAAGTCGGACCGCTGATCGAGTCCGCGACGGACCGCAACGGCGCCCTCACTGCGGCGCCGCGGGCTTTCACGAAGCCCCCGCTGCCGGCCGCGAGCCCGGTGCTGGACACCGGATCGCTGACCGCTCTCAAGCACCAGCGGCCGCAGGCAGCCCAGCGACCGGACCAGCAACGCAAGGCCAGCTGAGCCCTTACCCCCAGCGGTCATCTGGGCTACGTTGGAACCCATGGAATTCAGATACCTCGGGCACAGCGGCTTCAAGATTTCGGAAATCACCTTCGGCAACTGGCTCACGCACGGGTCGCAGGTGGAGAACGACGTCGCCACCCAGTGCGTGCGGGCAGCGCTCGACGCCGGGATCAGCACCTTCGACACGGCGGATGTCTACGCCAACACGGCGGCGGAGACGGTCCTCGGCGAGGCCCTGAAGGACGAGCGGCGCGAATCGCTCGAGGTCTTCACCAAAGTCTTCGGCCCCACCGGGCCTAAGGGCCACAACGACCTCGGGCTCTCCCGCAAACACATCATGGAATCCATCAACGGCTCCCTGACCCGGCTGCAGACCGACTACGTGGACCTCTACCAGGCGCACCGTTACGACTACGAGACGCCGCTGGAAGAAACCATGCAGGCCTTCGCCGACATCGTGCGGCAGGGCAAGGCGCTGTACATCGGCGTCAGCGAGTGGACGGCCAGCCAGATCCGCGACGGCCACGCCCTCGCCAAGGACCTTGGTTTCCAGCTGATCTCCAACCAGCCGCAGTACTCCATGCTGTGGCGGGTGATCGAGGCCGAGGTGGTCCCGACCTCAGAGGAGCTCGGTCTGTCCCAAATTGTGTGGTCCCCCATGGCCCAGGGTGTGCTCAGCGGCAAATACCACCCGGGCAAGCCCGCTCCCGAGGGCAGCCGCGCCACCGATGCCAAGGGCGGCGCCCGGATGATCGAGCGCTGGATGTCCGACGAGGTCCTCACCGGAGTCCAACAGCTCAAGCCGATCGCCGAGGAAGCCGGGCTGACCATGGCCCAGCTGAGCATCGCCTGGGTGCTGCAGAACAAGAACGTGGCCTCGGCGATCATGGGCGCGTCCCGTCCGGAACAGATTGCCGGAAACGTGGCCGCGGCCGGCGTGAAACTGGACCCGGTCATCATGGACAAGATCGACGCCGCCATCGGGTCGCTCGCCGAGCGCGACCCGGCCCAGACCAAGTCGCCCGCCTCCCGCGAGGCCTGAGCCGTGGGGACGCTTCCGGACCTCGCCGTCACCGGCTCCACGGGCCAGCTCGGCGGACAGGTGGCCCGGCTGCTCGCGGCGGCTGGCAGCCCCCAGCGGCTTCTGGTCCGCGACGCCTCCCGCGCCCCAGACCTTGAGGGCGCCGTGCCGGCGGTCGCCAGCTACGCCGACGCGGCGCAGGCGAGGTCAGCCTTGGCCGGCGTGAAGACCCTGTTTATGGTTTCCGCGGCGGAGGCCGAGGACCGGCTGCAGCAGCACTACACCTTTGTCGACGCGGCGGCCGAGGCAGGCGTGCGGCACATCGTGTACACCTCCTTTTTCGGGGCCGGACCCGACTGCACCTTCACGCTGGGGCGGGACCACTACGCCACCGAGGAACGGATCAAGGCGTCCGGCATGGACTACACGATCCTGCGGAACAACTTCTATCTGGACTTCCTGCCGCTGCTGGCCGGCGAGGACGGGGTGATCCGCGGCCCGGCCGGGGACGGCCTGATGGCGGCTGTCGCCCGGGCGGATATCGCCCGCTCCGCCCTGACGGTGTTGCGCGATCCCGCGCTGCACGTGGGCCGGAGCTACGACCTGACCGGGCCGGAAAACCTTTCCTTGGCGACCGCCGCGGAGCTGCTGACCGCCGGCACCGGACGCACCATCAGCTACCACAACGAGACTCGGGACGAGGCGTACGCCTCCCGGAAATCCTATGGGGCGCCGCCCTGGCAGGTGGACGCCTGGGTCAGCACCTACACCGCCATTGCCGCCGGCGAACTGGCGGGGCCGACGTCGGCCGTGCACGAACTGACCGGGCAGGAACCGCTGGGACTGGCTGATTTCCTGGCCGAGGCGCATACCCTGTAGACACGTTTGCCCCGGCCGGGGCGCGGGCCCGGTATTGACGGGGCAGGGACCGCGGCGTAGACCTGAAAGCACCTGGCGCCGGTGCACAGCCGGGCTGGTCCGGAACAGAATCGCAGTCCCATGCCCAAGCAAATGTCCAAGCACACCTCCCCCGTTATGGCCCGGCGCCGGCAGGCGCAGACGCTGGCAGCGCACCCCGGTGAACCCAGCCACGGACCGCTCACGGCCGAGGAGCTCCAGCTCGCCCTCAGGAACCATTCGATGCCGCTCGAGGCCCTCAGGAACGACGTGACTCCGCCCGGCCTGCACTATCTGCTGAACCACTTCGACATCCCGGCGATCGACGGTGAGAGCTGGCACCTGCGGATCGGCGGGGCCGTGCAGCGGTCGCTGGAACTGAACCTCCGGGCCTTGCGCCGGGCGCCGAGCATCAGTGTCCCGGTCACTTTGGAGTGCGCCGGCAACGGCCGGTCGCTGCTGAAGCCGCGGCCGCTGAGCCAGCCCTGGATGCTCGAAGGCGTCGGCACCGCGGTCTGGACCGGGGTGCCCCTGGCCTACCTGCTGACCCAGGCCGGCGTGGACGAGGACGCCGTCGAGGTTGCGTTCACCGGGGCCGACGCCGGGATCCAGGGCGGGGTGCGCCAGCAGTACGCCCGGAGCCTGCCGGTCAGCGAGGCGCTGCGGCCCGACGTCGTGCTGGCGTACGCGATGAACGGCGCCGCGCTGCCGCCGCAGCACGGTTACCCGCTGCGGCTCGTGGTCCCCGGCTGGTACGGCATGGCCAGCGTCAAGTGGCTCTCTTCGATCAAGGTCCTCGCCGGGCCCTTCGACGGTTTCCAGCAGTCCGTCGCCTACCGCTACCAGCAGGACGCGGACGACCCCGGCACTCCGGTCACGTGGATCAAGGTCCGCTCACTGATGGTGCCGCCGGGGGTTCCGGATTTCTTCACCCGGCAGCGGTTCCTGCCTCCCGGACCGGTGATGCTCACCGGGCGGGCCTGGTCCGGCCACGGCGCGGTCCAGCGGGTGGAGGTGGGGATCGATGGCCAATGGTCCCCGGCCCAGCTGGAGCACCCCGCGGCGCCCTTCGCGTGGTCCGCCTGGTCGATGCCATGGGTGGCAGACCCGGGTCAGCACGAACTGTCCTGCCGGGCCACGGACGCGAGCGGCTCCACCCAGCCGCTCGAGCCGGTGTGGAACTACCAGGGTATGGGCAACAACGTGGTGCAGCGGATCAAGGTCACCGTGGAGTAGGCGGGGGTCAGCAGCCCTCGAAGTCGGTGAGCACCTTGACCTTGTCCGCCGAGGCGGACGAGGGATCGAAAGTGTACCCGATCCATTCCCGCACGAGCCTCCGTGCCAGCTCCAGCCCCACGACGCGCTGGCCCATGGTGAGAACCTGGCAGTCGTTGGACAGCACGGAGCGCTCCACGCTGAAGGAGTCATGGGCGGTCGCGGCCCGAATGCCGTCTACCTTGTTGGCGGCAATGGCGACGCCGATCCCCGTCCCGCAGAACAGGATGGCCCGGTCCGCTTGCCTGTCCCGAATCAGCTCCCCCGCGGCGATGCCGACATACGGGTACGCCTTGGTGAACAGTTCCGGGGCGTCTCCGCGGTTGACCCCGATGTCGATGACCTCCGCGATCCGCGGATCTTCCCTCAGGTCCGCCAGGATCTGGTCCTTGTAGTCGACGCCGGCTTCGTCCGCGCCCACAATCAGCCGGAGACCGATCGCCGGGCTCACGCGCCTGCTCCTGCTGGCTGCCGCACGGCGGTGAGGTGCTGGCCGAACACCGCAAACACCATCGCCAGCGACGTGGCCCCCGGATCAGGTGTGCCCACGCTCTTTTCCGCCAGGGGGCGCGCCCGCCCCTTTAGCGGGCGCAGCGCCGCTGTGGCCTTCGCTGCCGCGGTGGCTTCCCGCGTCGCGGCCGCCCAGCCCGCGTCCGCACCGGCCCCCTCGCCGGCAAGCCGGTTAAAGGTTGCGACGAACGGGACGAGCGCGTCCACCATGGTCTTGTCGCCGACGTCGGCTTTGCCGAGCGCGGCGATCCGGGCAGCAAAAGAAGCCACTGCTGCCACAAGGGCGGCCGTATCCGGCGCCTGGTCGTTGCCGAGGGAATCGCCGAAGGCCCTCAGGCCGGCGCCCCAGAGTACGCCGGAGGTACCGCCAGCGGTGTCCGCCCACTCGTCTCCGGCGGAACGGAGGACATCTCCGGCGCCGGCGCCGCGGGCCGCGGCGCCCGCGGCTGCGGCATACGCCGCATCAATGCCGCGGACCATGCCCCGCCCGTGGTCGCCGTCGCCGGCGATGGCGTCGAGGTGGCCAAGGGATTCCTCGGCGTCATGGAGTGTCTCGCGCGCCGCCGCTAAGGCGGCGACGCAGTGGCGCGCGTAGTCACGGGACGCGTTGGACGCCGCGAAGGTTTCCGGGGCCGCCGAATCCTCGGCCGGCATCGGCTCGTCCGTCTCGCCGCCGGGGCGGGCGGCGTTCCCCCGCCGGTAGGCGGGCGACTCCGCGGGAGCGGTCCAGAGCAGTTCCAGTTCATCGTCGAGCCACGTGACGGTCAGTGAAACACCGGCCATGTCCAGGCTTGTGACGAGTTCGCCGACCTCCGGCATCACCAGGGTGTAGCCGGCTTCACGAAGCAGCGGAGCGACCGTCAGCCAGAGCACGAACAGCTCTTCATGTTTTGTGGAGCCGAGCCCGTTCAGGAGCACGGCGATCCGCTGTCCGGCGCCGTGGGGCGTTTCGGCCAGCAGTCGGGCCACCAGTTCCCGGCCCAGTTCCCGCGCCGGCGGCAGTTCGGTGTCGAACAGTCCGGGCTCGCCGTGGATGCCCAGACCAAGGCCCATCATCTTGTCGTCGAGGGTGAAGAGCGGTGCGGCGGCGCCAGGGAAGGTGCATCCGCTGAAGGCGCTGCCGATGCTTCGTGTCCTGTCGTTGGCCTTCCGGCCCAGGCGGACAACGTCGGCCAGACTCGCACCGGCTTCGGCGGCGGCGCCCATGATCTTGAAGACGGTGAAATCCCCGGCGATGCCGCGGCGTTTGGCGGATTCCGACGGCGGCGCGCTGGCGATGTCATCCGTGACCAGGACGTTCGCCACGGCGATTCCCTCGGCGGCCAGCCGTTCGCTGGCCAGGCCGAAGTTCATCACGTCCCCGGCGTAGTTGCCGTAAGCGAACACCACCCCGGCCCCGGTCTCTGCGGCTTTCGCCACGGAGTAGGCCTGCTGTGCGGACGGCGAGGTGAAGATATTGCCTACAACGGCGCCGTCGGCCAGCCCGGCCCCGACCAGGCCGGCGAAGGCCGGGTAGTGGCCCGAGCCACCCCCGGCCAGAACAGCTACTTTGGGGCGCTCGGAGCGGCGTCGCCGGACGGCGCCGCCGGGCACCTGGCGGACCAGGTCCGCGTGGACATCGCAGAAGCCGGCGAGGGCTTCCTCGGCAAAAGCGGACGGATCGTTGAATATTTTGGTCATGGCGGGCTCCCGGCTGCGCTCGATTGTCTGTTGTGGCGTTTCCGCTAGTGGAGGTGGCTTCCGCCGTTGATGTCGATGGTGGTGCCCGTGAGGTAGGCGGATTCCTCAGAGGACAGGAACGTGATGACCGAGGCAATTTCCTCGGTGGTGGCGTTGCGTCCCAGCGGGATTCCGGCGTTGATGGCCGCTTCCTGCTCCTCGGTGCTGCCCACCCGGATGTTCGTGTCTACGGCGCCCGGGGTGATGGCGTTGACAGTCACGCCGGTGCCGCCGATCTCGCGGGCGAGGGCCTTGGTGAGGCCCAGGATCGCGGCCTTGGCGGCGGAGTACGGGACCTTGCCGAAGACACCGCCGCCGCGCTGGGCGGAGACGGAGGACATGTTCACGATCCGGCCCCAGCCGCTGGCGATCATGTCCGGCAGGAACGCCTTGGTGACGAGGTAGGTTCCGGTGGCGTTCACGGCCATGACCTTGTTCCACAGGTCCAGGGTGGTCTCAAGGAACGGAACCGGCGAGGTGATGCCGGCGATGTTGGCCAAGGCGCCGACGGCGGGAAGGTGGCCGGAGCGGATCTCGGCTGCCACGGCGTCGTACGCGGCGGTCACGGAGTCCTCGTTGACGACGTCGACCTCGTAGCCGAAGGCGGGAACGTTGAAGTCATTGCCGATTTCGGCGGCGACTTTGGCCGACTTCTCGCCGTCGAGGTCGAGGATCACTACCGCCCAGCCCTGGCTGGCGTAGCGGCGTGCGGTGGTGAGGCCGATGCCTCGGTCCGAGGCTGCGCCGGTGAGAACGGCGGTGCGCTGAATGGTGGTGCTCATGATGCTCCTTGAAGGGGGTGTTGTGTTGCCGGGATCGTTCAGATGAGGTCGGTGATGAAGCTGGCAGCCTTGGCGGCGGCAGCCGGGCGTTCGTCGTGGGTGACGTCGCGGGTTTCCAGTTCCAGGGAGAAGTGTCCGGTGTACCCGCCGGCGGCGAGGGCACGCAGCCCGGCGGCGAAATCGACGTCGCCGTTGCCGAGGCTGAGGTTGATGTTCCCCGGGACGGCATCGCGCAGGTGGACGTGCGCAATCCGGCCGCTGTGGCGTCCCAGATAGTCCAGCGGGTTCTCGCCGGCGGCCACGATGTGGCTGAAGTCCATGACGATCCCGACGCCGGATCCGTCCAGCCGCTTCGCCAGCAGTTCGGCGAGCTCGAGGTTCCAGCAGAAGCGCAGGAAATGCAGTGACTCCGTCCAGAGCTCGACGCCGAACTCCCTCGCCCGCCTCTGAGCCCTGATGAGCTGCGCGGCGATGGCGTCCAGGTCCTCCCCGATGCTGCGAACCGGGTCGTGGCTGAGGGCCCCGCAGGGCAGCACCAAGGCCCGGGCGCCGGTGCCTGCCGCGAGGGAGAGCAGGGCGTCGAGGTGGCGGTCGCGGGCTGATTGCATGCGGGCGTCGAGCACGGCGTTCAGGTCCCCGATGTCCCCGTTGACTGAACGGACCCGCAGGCCCGAGTCGGCAACCGCGGCCCTTACGGCTGCGACGGCCGCCGCATCAAGGTCGTAGGGGACGTGGTCGCAGACTCCGGGGAGGGCCCCGAGGTCAATTTCGCCGAAACCCAGCTCCGCGATAGTGCGCAAGGCGGTGGGCAGGTCTTGATGGCGGAAGCTGATGGAAGAGCAGCCAAGTCGGGAATTGAACATCATTGTCGTTCCTCTGGTCGCGCCCCGAAGGCGGTAGTGATGCGGACCACGTTACGAGTTCGACTGTCAACAGTCAACCTTTGAAGTTGACTGTTGACATTGCTTATAACGCGGGTCACACTGGCGTATCATCTGTTAACAGTCGACAGTGTTGGCGCCTGATCGCCAGCAGCTCTCTTCGAAAGGGATTGACATGAGCAACGAAGCTCTCACCTTGCGGGGCCCGGTCCACGGCACGAAGGACGCAAAACGGGTCGCCATCGGATCCGGCGTTGGCGCAGTCATCGAAACCTACGACTTCATCGGTTTTGGCACTGCAGCTGCCCTCTACTTCGGCACGGCTTTCTTCCCCACCGGGGACCCGGTCACCGGCACTCTGGCCGCCTTCGCCACGCTCGGCGTCGGCTTTGCCGCCCGTCCGATCGGCGGCATAATTGGCGGCCACCTCGGCGACAAGCTCGGTCGCAAACCTGTCCTGGTCGCCTCCCTGATCCTCATGGGCGTCGCCACGTTCCTAATCGGCCTGCTCCCCACCTACGGCCAGGTCGGCCTGCTGGCCCCGGCCCTGCTCGTCTTCGTCCGCATTGTCCAGGGACTGGCCTTCGGCGCCGAGTGGGGCGGCGCCATCCTGATGAGCTACGAGCACGCCCCGTGGAAGTCCAAAGGCCAGTACACCGGCATAGTCCAGGCCGGCTTCCCGGTCGGGCTCCTGCTGGCCAACCTCGTCTTCCTCGTCAGCGTCCAGCTCGGCGGCGAACTGGCTTGGCGCATCCCGTTCCTGGCCAGCATCGTGCTGGTCATCGTCGGCCTGGTCATCCGCTCCAAGGTCCCCGAATCCCCCGTCTTCGACGAGGTCAAGGACAGCGGCGACATTGTGAAGTCCCCGATCGTGGAGGTCCTCAAGACCGACTGGCGCAACATCGTCAAGGGCATCGGCCTGCGCGTCGCCGAGACCGCAGGTTACGCCGTGTCAATCACGTACATGATTTCCTACCTGAACAGCCAGCACCTGGCGGACAAGACCCAGACGCTCACCGCACTGTGCATCGCCTCCGCGATTGGTATCTTCGCCACGCAGGCCTGGGCCAGGCTGACCGACCGGATCGGGCGGCGCCCGCTCTACATCTGGTCCTGTGCCTTCGCGGCCGCGTTCGCAGTGCCCATGTTCCTGCTGGTCAACGCCGGGCTGTTCATCTTCATCATCGCCACCCTCGTGATCTCCTACGCGGTGTGCCAGAACTCGCTCGCCGGCGCCCAGGGCGCCTGGTTCCCGGAGCTCTTCCAGGCCAAGACTCGCGCCTCCGGCGCCTCGCTGGCCTACCAGATCTCGGCCATGGTGTCCGGCTTCACCCCGTTCATCACCACGCTGCTCTTCGTCAGCTTCGGGTGGATGGGCCCGGCCCTCCTCTTCGGAACGTACGCCGCCATCGGCCTGTGGGCCGCCGTCGCCACCCGTGAAACCTGGGGCAAGCGCGAACGCGAACTCGCGGACGAGGCCACCAAAAGCACTCCCGTCTCCGTGAGCGCATAGGAAGACTGGCGGGAAGCCGCCGCAGGCCTCCCCCCACGCTCCTCACATCACTTTCTTGAAAGGCAGACTTGTGGTTCTCACACAGGATGAAACAGCCGGGGGCACAGCCTTCGGACAAGAGGCGGACCGCCTTGGCCGGGTCACCCGCGCCGCTTTCCGGATCCGTCACCATGCCCTGAACATGGGCGAAGTCCAGGGCCAGGGCTATGTGGGTCAGGCGCTGGGCGCCGCTGACATGCTCGCGGTTGTCTACGCGGACCAGCTCCGGTTCCGCGCCGAGGATCCGGAGTGGGCCGAGCGAGACAGGTTCCTGCTCTCAACCGGCCACTACGCGATCGGCCATTACGCCGCCCTCGCCGAGGCCGGGATCATTCCGGTCACGGAGCTGGAGACCTACGGCTCCGACGATTCCCGGCTTCCGATGTCCGGGATGTCCACCTACACCCCCGGAATGGAAATCTCCGGCGGTTCCCTGGGCCACGGCCTTTCCATCGCTGTCGGCACCGCTCTGGGCCTGCGGTACCAGGGCTCGGTCGCCCGGGTCTTCAACTTCCTCTCCGACGGCGAACTCGACGAGGGCTCTACCTGGGAGGCGGCCATGGGCGCCCACCACCACCAACTCGGCAACCTCACCGCCATGGTGGATATCAACGCCCTGCAGGCCGACGGGAAGACCGACACGGTCCTGCGGACCGAGCCTGTCACCGAAAAGTGGGAGGCCTTCGGCTGGTACACCCAGCGCGTGGACGGGAACGACGTCGACGCGCTGCTGGCCGCCTTCGACCAGGCGGCCGCCCAGGCCGACGCCGTCGGACGCCCCTCCGTGATCCTGTGCGACACGAAGGTGGGCCGCGGAGTCCCACTGCTCGAGGACCGCGAAAAGGCGCACTTCATGCGCATCGAAGAACACGAATGGCAGACCTGCCGCGAGCAGCTGACCGCAGGATTCGAAGGAAAGGCCGTCCGATGAGCACCGCAACCACGTCGAAGCTCAAGACCTCGGCCATGATCGCCTCCTTCGCGGACCCGGGCCAGAAAACCGCGCCGGCGCCGTTCGGGCACGCCCTGGTCAAAGCCGCGCAGGAGAACGACAGGATCGTGGGCCTGACCGCGGACCTGGGCAAGTACACCGACATGCACATCTTCGCCCAGGCCTTCCCGGACCGCTTCTTCCAGATGGGCATGGCCGAGCAACTGCTCTTCGGTGCCGCGGCCGGCCTCGCCGAGACCGGCCTGGTCCCGTTCGCGTCCACGTACTCGGTGTTCGCCGCCCGGCGCGCTTACGACTTCCTGTGCCTGGACGCCGCCGAACCCAACCTCAACGTCAACATTGTCGGCGGCCTCCCGGGGCTCACCACCGGCTACGGCCCCAGCCACCAGGCCACCGAGGACATGGCGATCTTCCGAGGCATGCCCAACCTGACCATCGTGGATCCGTGTGACTCCCTGGACATCGAACAGGCTGTCCCGCAACTGGCTGCCAATGAAGGGCCCACGTACTTGCGTCTGCTGCGCGGCAACGTCCCCACGGTCTTGGACGAGTACGACTACACGTTCGAACTCGGCAAGGCGAAAGTCCTGCGCGGCGGCAACGACGTCGTCTTCATCTCCAGCGGGCTCATGACCATGCGTGCACTCCAGGCGGCCGAGGCGCTGGCGGTGCACCACGTGGACGTTGCCGTAGTGCATGCTCCGACCATCAAACCGTTCGACGCCGCGACCGTCCTCGCCGAGCTGAATTCGGACCGCCTCGCCGTGACTCTGGAAAACCACAGTGTGGTGGGCGGCCTCTTTGAGACCGTCGCGTCGGCCGTGGTCACGGCGGGCCTGGGCAAGCGCGTGGTACCGGTGGCGCTGCCCGATGAGTTCCTCGACGCCGGCGCACTGCCCACCCTGCACGAACGCTACGGGCTCACGGTGCAGCGGATCGTCGCCAAGGTGCTCGCCGAACTCGGCTGAAGGCACGCACAGCCTGGGGACGCGGGCGGGGCCGGGCGAGTGCCGGCCCCGCCGGCGTGCCGTACCATCAACTGTTAACAAGCCAACTGTAAACAGTTGACCACTGACAGTGAGGACGTACCATGGCCGGACTAACCGCCCCGCTTCTGGGACTGGAGAAGAAAAGCCTCCGCGAACAGGCGCTGTCCGCCCTGCGCACGGCCATCACAAGCGGTGAACTCGAACCCGGCCGCCATCTGGTGGAGACCGAGCTTTCCGAGATGCTCCAGATCAGCCGTGGAACACTCCGTGAAGCCCTGCGTCAGCTGGAGCAGGAAGGGCTGCTCTCGGCCGGAGCGCGCGGCCGACTGTCCGTACGGCATCTGGACGCCAAGGAAATCCGGGACATCTTCGCCGTTCGGGCGGCACTCGAGTCTCTGGCGGTCCGGGCGCTGTGTGAACTCCCGGACCGGGCGGCCGTGATTGTGTCCCTGCGTTCAGCCATCGACGCCATGGCCGCGGCCGCCGAGGGCACCCTGGAGGAACGGATTGAATCCGATCTCGAGTTCCACCGAACCCTGTGCCGTCTCACCGGCAATGAGACGCTGCTGCACTCCTGGGAATCACTGGAGGGATCCATCCGCATGTCGATCATGTATGCCGGGGTGGATCGGGCCGTCAAGAACATGAGCGTAGACCGGCACCACGACATCATCGCCGCGATCGAAACCGGCGACGCCGCCCTCGCCCGCACAACGATTCTCGAGCACATGGAGGGCGCTGCGTCCAACCTGGTGGCCTAGCGGCCGCGTCTCAGGTGCTCGGCGTTCAGTTCGTCGAGTTGGCTGTCGGTCAGTTGGTCGAAGCCCCGCGCCTCGCGTTTGTCGGTCCGGGAGAACCGCATGAACATCAGGATGATGAGCGGCAGGTCCACGATTTCACAGATGAACCATAAGACGTCCCCCGCGAGTTGCTGGTCGCGCAGGGCATCCGGAAACCAGGCTGGCCCCGCCTGTCGCGTTGCAACGTGATCGAGCACCTGTCCGTTCAGGCGCAACAGGATTCCGGGCACCGCATCGATAAGCAACTCAATGAAGACGAAGACAAACTCCAGGGTGATAAAAGCGCTGGAGCGATGGAAGTCCGCTTCTTCGATGATGGGAAGCGCCATCAGCAGGCCAAGCAACGGAATGCCGACAGTCAGGAGCGCCTCGGCCACTGGGTTCGTGCGCAGCGTGTAGAAGGCCGGAGTCAGAAAGGTTGAGAACAGGGCGAGCCCCAGCAACGGCGCCGCCAGCGAGTTGCTCACGAACCGGAGCAGCCGGTTTGACAGCACCGCGTCCAGCCGGACTATCCCCTCGCCGCTGAGTGCCGAGCGGGCCAGGGAGATGGGTTTCCCCAACCCGATCAGGAGCGGCACGACGAACAGCATCAGCGTGATTTTCAAGGTGAAGGCCCAGCGGAGCTCGGCACTGTACACACCCGGGAATCCGCATGTAAGCACTGTGAGGGAGCCCAGACCCAGGACGTAGAACGCCCCGGTCCGCCACAGCGGCCAGTTCCGGCCCTTGTTCGCCGCAGCTGCAAGTGCGACACCGTACAGCACTCCTAAGGACACAATGACCGCCGCGGCGGTCCAGTCAATCTGCCAGGAACTTATCACGACATCGAAAGGTGGCACGGGCCGAGGGTAGCTGAGCTTCCTAGGAGTTTGCCCGGAAAGCGACCCCGGGGGCGCTTCCCCCGCCGGCGCTTACCCCGCCGTCGCTCACTCCGAAGCGCGTCCTGGCTCCGCAACGGGTTGCTGCGCCGCCTGCTCGATGACGGCGGCGATGTGCTCCAGAAGGTATCGTTGCCCGGCGACGGTGGGGTGGTCGCCGTCGGGTCCGATCAGGTCCTCGACGTCGTCACTGATCCAGCCCTCCGCAATCGGATCGACAAATTCGGCGCCCGCCCCCTGAGCCGCGGACTTGAGCTGCCCGCGGATCTCCAGGAGCCCTTGGTCCGCGTCGGTCGAGTACGACGGCGGCCCCACCACGATGATCTTCGCAGCGGGGGCCACGGCTTCGGCGTGGGTGATGGCCGCAAAGGCCGCAGCGCCGACGACCGCCGGGTCGTAGTCAAGGTCGTTCTCGGAGCCGAAGAACACCACGACGCCGGTGTCCCGGGTTACGAAATGGTCCACCTGGCTGCCGAAGGTACCGTCGGTGTCGCCGGGCCTGACGTAGCCGCTGCCGTTCTCTGCGGCATTGACCACCTGGAATCCGGCGAGGCGGGGGTCCGTCCGGATCAGGGCCGGCCACGCGTAGCGGGGCGAGGTCCCATGCCCGGTGCTCAGCGAATCGCCAACAACCACCACCCGGACCGCCGGGGCAGCCGTGACCACCGGCTGCGCCGAGCAGGCCAGTGCCGCAGCTGCCAGGCAGGCCACCACGCCCGCCGCAACCGGCCAACTGTGTCGCCTGTATCGTGTATGCGGCAGTTGGCTGATCACCATGGCTCCCGCCTCCCGACTGAAATTCGCAGGCGCCCCATGCGGTGCCGCCTTGCAATCATTGTCCCTTGTTGAATGTTTCGTGGGTATTGCCGGAGGCTGCGAGAATCCCGGTCAGTAGTCCACGATGGCGCCGCTGGAGAGGTTGATGGTGGCGTCCGTGATGGCGCCGGCCTTGTCCGAGGCGATGAAGCTGGCCACGTTGCCGACGTCCGCCAGGGTGGCTGTGCGGTTCAAATGCGCGGCCTTGGCGATCTCCACCACGATCTCCTCCCGGCCCTCCACCTGCCAAGGAATGGTCTCGATGATGCCGCCGCTCACCATGGTGACCACCCGAACGCCGTACCTTCCCAGCTCCAGCGCCCACTGCCGCCTCAGCCCCTCCATCGCATCCAGGGCCACCTTGAACCCGCCGAGGCCGGCCACGGTCTGCGGGCCGGACCCGCCGAACATCAGCACCACACCGGACTTCTGCTTGAGCATGTGGCCGGCGGCGGCCCGGGTGGTGAGGAAGTGGGTACGCGTGGCCAGGGTGATCGGCTGGGTGAAGTCGTTGACGTCGATTTCCATCAGCGGCTGCTGGATGTCGCCGAAGGAAATGGCATTAAACGAAATATCGATCCGTTTGGACTTCTTGGCCGCGGCATCCACGAAGGCGTCCACCTGCTCCTCGTCCAACGCATCGACGACGGCGGTTTCCGCCCGTCCGCCGTCGTCCCTGATGTCCCGGGCGACTTTCTCCAGCCGGGACTCGGTGCGGCCGGCGAGATAGACGGTGGCTCCCTCGGCGGCGAAGGACCGCGACACCGCTCCCCCGATCGCCCCGCCGGCGCCGTAGATCAGTGCGGTTTTGCCTTGCAGCAGGCCGCCGGCCGGCACCTGGTTAGTCAGCATCTGTCCCTGCCTCCCGCCCCGGAGTGGTGAATTCCCTCAACTATGTTCTCGCCGGGGCCCGGTGGCAAGAGGACGGGGAGGGCATCCTGGCCGGGTCAGGGGCGTGGCGGGGGACTCTCCGGGCCGCCCCGGCCTTCACGGACCTCCGGCGGAACTGACGCGGGAGGACCGCCGATGCCGTAAAAACCCGGCGGCTGGGACG
Organism: Arthrobacter sp. SlRoot2-15; assembly: GCF_059739345.1. Lineage (NCBI taxonomy): Bacteria > Bacillati > Actinomycetota > Actinomycetes > Micrococcales > Micrococcaceae > Arthrobacter > Arthrobacter sp. SlRoot2-15. The sequence continues at coordinate 2,006,260 of NZ_AP046058.1, read as the reverse complement.
TCTGGCCCGGCTGCGGCGGGCCCGACGCAGGGGCTGGCGGGCCCCCGGCAGGGCCCGTTTGTCCATACGCGGGGGCTGCTTGTCCGTACGCGGGGGCGGCCGGGGGCACGGCGGGCGCCAGCGGCTGCAGGTCACCGGGGTCGGTGGGGCCCATGTCCAGATGGAACGGCGGGTACTCGTCGCGCATCAGGGCCACGTAGGTGATGACCCGGTAGATCCAGCGGTTCAGGCCCATCAGCAAGTCAAACAGGCCCCGCCAATACTGGCCGGTGAATAGCAGGATAACGCCGGCGATGAGCACCAGGAGCCCGATCAGCGAGATGCCGGCGTTCTGCTGGATCCACCGTCCGTCGTCCCAGTAACCTTCGCGGCCGCCCCAGCCGCGCATGGTCCCCGTCAGCACTCCGACGATCAGCAGGTGCGGGATCGCCAGCAGCCAGGACTTCACCAGCACCAGGCCGTGGGAGAGCTTCTCGGGATAGTCGACGTCGAAGTCCGCGGGATACCCGGTGCGGGCGAGGGTGAATGGCGGATACTGGTCCGTGCCGATCGCCGAGTAGGAATAGAAGGCGACCCTCCAGTTCCAGCGGATCACCCCCACATTGAAGTTGAACAGCGAGCGCGGGTAGCGGCCGGTGAAGAGGATCGCGAACCCGGCCACAATCGTGGTGATAACGAAGGCGAACCACAGGAAGAACAGCACAATGTAGTGCGGAATGGCCAGGAACCACTTGACCAGCCACAGCCAGCGGGAAAGGTTCGGGTCAAGATAGCCGCTGAGGCGCGCCGGGTAGACGTAGCTGCCCGCCGGCGGCTGGCCGCCGCCGTAGGGCTGCGCCGCCGAATTCGCGTAGGCAATCCCGGGCTGCGGCCCTTGTCCCGGCCCCTGCGGCGGATGCCCGCGGCCCAGCCCGGCCGCCCCGGCCACAATCAGCGGGACGCCGACTGCGAGCAGCACAATGCCGCCGATCAGCAGCCCGAGGAACACCGGCCAGAGCAGGTCCGAGCGCGCGCCGCCGAGGAGATCGACGGAGACCGGGCTGATCGCGTCCGCATTCATGATCACCACGGCCCAGTTCCCGGGCCGCACGTCCCACTTGAGTTCCTGGCTGCCGGCGCCGGTGGCAGAGGCCGTCCAGAACGTCTGGTCGGCGGGCCGGGCGGGCGGTTTGGTGCCGGCTACGTCCCGGTATTCGGCCCGGAAGGGCGAGAAGCGGACCTCGGTGAGCTCCGAGTGCCTGACGTCGGTCAGGTACCGTGCCGCATCCGCCTGTGGCGCGATGCCAATGAAGATCTGCTTCGCCGAGTCCGCCGTGGAACCGCGGAGCATCACGCTTCCGGGGATCACGGCCGGGTCGATGCCGGGCCTGGCGTCGGTCATGATGTCCAGCCGCGGCGAGGTCAGGGCGTAGGAGTCCGCCGAGTACCGTTCCGACGGGGTGGTGAAGTAGCCGCCGTCGCGCTGTTGATAGTTGGCCCAGCCGGTGAAACCGGCCCCGGCCAGGAGCCCCAGGCCCAGCAACGCGGCAAGCGTGCCGAGCACCAGCATGACAATCCGGCCCGGTTTCATGGCCGATCCAACGCCTCCCGCAGTGACTTGCCCCATCGTGCTGCCTTCTCGATTTCGCCGGGACGCAACGGCCCCTCGCTGCCCTGAACGTAGAACGGCATGGGCTCGGAGATGATGTCGGCGCCGCTGTCCCGCAGCGCATGCGCCATCTTCTTCGCCGCGTCGCCGTGGATGAACATCCGCACGCGGGTGTCGAAAGCGGCCGCCTTGACGCCTTTGAGGTGGCCGTCGCCAAGGGTCGAGAGCAGTTCGGTGATTTTCGGCGTCGGACGCCAGCCGTTGATGGGGCTGCCGAGGACCAGCAGGTCCCCCGCGGCCAGGTCGTCGGGACGGAAGTCGCTGACGGGTACGGGGGTGGCGTCGAGGTCGCCGAGCGAGCCGGCGACGGCCTCCGCCACGGACTTGGTGTTGCCGAACGCCGAGTCGTAGACGACGTGCGCCTTCATGCCGTGATCACCACTTTCAAGGCTTTCGTTTCAGCGGCGCGGGCAAAGGTGTCATAGGCGTCCAGGAACTGGTCGAAGGTGAAATGGTGGGTGGCGAACTTCTCCGCCGGCACCTTCTTCTGGGCCACGAGTTTCAGCAGCATCGGGGTGGTGTTGGCATTGACCAGGCCCATGCTGATGTTGATGTTCTGGATCCAGAGGTTTTCCACGTGCAGTTCCACGGGCTTGCCGTGCACCCCCACGTTGGCCACGTTGCCGCCGGGCCGGACGATGTCCGTGCACATGGTGAAGGTGGCCGGGATGCCGACAGCCTCGATGGCCACATCCACCCCCTGCCCGTCGGTGAGGGCCAGGACCTGGTCCTTCCAGTCGGCGTCGCCGGAGAGCACAACGTCGGTGGCGCCGAACTCGCGGGACTTTTCCAGCCGGTTCGCGTCAAGGTCGACGGCGATGATGGAGGCCGCTCCGTAGAGGCCCGCGGTGGCGATGGCGGCAAGCCCGACCGGGCCCGCACCGATCACCGCCACGGTGTCCCCGGGCTTGACCCGGCCGTACTGCACGCCGATTTCGAACCCCGTGGGCAGGATGTCGGAGAGCATCACGGCCTGTTCATCGCTCACGCCCGCCGGCAGCAGGTGCAGCGAGTTTTCGGCGTACGGGACGCGGACGTATTCAGCCTGCGTGCCGTCGATCAGGTGGCCGAAGACCCAGCCGATTCCGGCTTGCCCCTCCTCGCCCATGCAGTGCGAGTAGAGGCCGGTTTTGCAGTTGGCGCAGTGTCCGCAGGACTTGATGCAGGAAATGATGACCCGGTCTCCCACCTTGAGTCCGGTCACGGAGGACCCGGTCTCGGTGATGGTGCCGACGCCCTCGTGCCCGAGGATCCGGCCCTTGGTCACGGCGGGCACGTCGCCCTTGAGGATGTGCAGGTCCGTGCCGCAGATGGTGGTGGTGTCCACCTTGACGATCACGTCCGACGGATGCTGGATCGTCGGATCAGGGACGTCCGTCCAGGATTTCTGTCCCGGGCCGCCGTACACGAGTGCTTTCACGCAAGCTCCTTGGTTCGGAGGATGACCGGCGGATCGACGATCCGCAGGCGGCACGGGGTGACCGAGGTGTCGATGCCGGAGGAGACGATGGACTGGCGGGCGTGCTCACGGAGTTCCTCGAAAGCGGCGGCGGTGACCCGCGCATGGGCCAGGTCCACGACGAGCTCGTAGCCGGCGAGTTTGGACGTCACGCGCCGGCAGACGACGTAAAGGGCGCGGATGTTGGCGGTTGTGACGACGCCGCGCACCTCCACCCGCGCGGATTCCTCCGTGGTGTCGATCCGGATGACGACCTTGATCCGCGGATCACCGTGGGAGGGGTGCGCGTGGTAGGCGCGGGCCCGGCTGGCGTGGTTGAGGTGGCGCAGCGGGCTCACAGGGCATCAGCGCCCCGGGCGCCGAGGACCGCTGCTGTTGGATGATTCAATTCTGTTGGGAATTCGGTACGTATCATGGCCGGTCTCCTGCCTTTCCTGCCCAAGCTGGAAAGTGCAATTGCCATTTCCTCACCCCAGGTACTAGCGAGACCGATACTTCGCTTTGAGCGGTTCATCCCCCAAATGCCGTGCAGGAACCGCCCCAACTCCAGAATGACCGCACCGCCCGCCGCGGGCAAGGGGGCGAAAGTCCCTTGCGGGCCGTACCGCGCGGCCGAGCTGGGATCGGTGTGGAAGCAGTGGCCAGTGTGGTGCGGATTGCTGCCGCCCGGACGCGCCCCTAGCCTTGTCCCTATGCCGAAACCCGCCTCCCACGCCGCCCCGTCAGGTCTTGTTCTCGCTGCGGCCCGTCAGCCGGGCGAAAAAACGCTTTGTGACATTTTCATTACAGACGGCAGGGTTGCGCAGATTGTGCCATCGGGGTCGGTGACAGAGTTTCCGGCCGGGTCACCGGTGGTGGACCTGGACGGGCGCTGCGTCATTCCCGGGCTGTGGGATGAGCATGTCCACATGACCCAGTGGGCGTTGGCAGCCGGCCGGATCGACCTGTCCGGCGCGACGTCGGCGCGTGAGGCGGCCGCCGTCGTGCGTTCCCGTCTGGGAAGTTCCACCCCGGGGGACTCCGGCGGCGAGGCGGACGGCGGCCGTCCCCTGGTGGGGGTCGGCTTCCGGGACGCCGTGTGGGCGGACGCGCCCAGCCTTGAACTGCTCGACGGCGCGACGGCAGGCGTCCCGACGGCGCTGATCAGCCATGATCTGCACTGTGTGTGGCTCAACAGTGCGGCGGCCGCCCGCTACGGGGTATCGGTGGGCGCTGACGGGCTGCTCCGCGAGGATCCGGCCTTTGAACTGACCCGGGAGCTGGGGCGCCTGCCCGACGCGGCGGTGGACGCCATGGTTCGCGACGCCGGGAGGGCGGCCGCGGCCCGCGGAATTGTGGGCATTGTCGACTTCGAGATGGTCTGGAACCGGGACACCTGGCTCCGGCGGATCGCCGCGGGCTTTGATTCCTTGAGGGTGGATGCCGGCGTCTATCCGCAGGATCTGGACCGGGCCATTGGCGAGGGCATGCGGACCGGGCAGCCGGTTCCGGGTGGCGGGCATCTGCTGCGGGTGGGGCCCCTGAAGGTGCTGATCGACGGGTCCCTGAACACGCGCACGGCCTACTGCGTGGACCCGTACCCGCACGGCGGCCGCGGCCTGCTCACGGTCAGCGAGCCGGAACTGCTGGGCCTGCTGGTCAAGGCCCGCGCGGCCGGGTTCGTCCCGGCGGTGCACGCGATCGGCGACGGCGCCAACGAGGTGGCGCTGAATGCCTTCGAGGCGGCCGGGATCCGCGGCCGGATTGAGCATGCCCAGTTTGTCCGGGGGCAGGATTTTGCGCGGTTCGGCGAACTGGGCATCACCGCCAGCGTGCAGCCGGCCCACGCGCTCGATGACCGGGATGCGGCGGATTCCAACTGGGCCGGGAGGACGGAACGGGCGTTCCCGCTGCGGTCCCTGCTCGACGCCGGGGCGACGCTGGCGCTGGGCTCCGACGCGCCGGTGGCGCCGCTGGAACCGTGGACGGCGATGTCCGCCGCCACCACCCGCGCCCGGCAGGACGGCCGGGAACCCTGGCATCCGGAGCAGGCCCTCACCCGGCAGGAGGCGCTGGCTGCCTCCTCGCGCGGACGGAGCCGGATCAGCGTCGGCGACCCGGCCGACGTCGTTGTCCTCGACGCCGACCCGCTGGCCGCCTCCGACGCCGAGTTCGCCGCGATGCCGGTGGCCGCGACGCTGGCGGCGGGGCGGCTTACGTACCGGGGCGGGGTGTAGCCGGCTCGTTTGGTCGGACGCCCTTCACGGCTAGGCCCCCTTGACCCGTGCCTGGACCAGGTTGGCGAACGGCAGCCTGCCGTATTCCTCGACGAACGCGGCGTGGTACCCGGCCTCGGCCGCTGCGAGCTGCTCCACGGGCAGCTCTTTCCACGCGATGACCAGCTTGTTGGCGGCGGCGAGCTGCCAGATGAGCCGCCCGTCCCAGTGGCCCGGCGGCTTGCCCCGGCCGAGGTCGACGAACTCCTGGATCTGCCGGCGCAGCCCCCGGTTGCCCTTGCTCCCCGGGCCGGCCTTGCCCACATAGAGGACGTCGGCGCCGTCGATCCATTTGGCGGCCAGCGCATCCGGTTTCAGGGTGGGGTCCTTCTTTTTGAAGACGCCTGCCGTGCTTCTGGCGAGGAACTGGGGGCCGGCGGTGCCGGGTGCGCTGGCATCCGGCCGGAGCACCGCGAAGATGCCGGGTTTCTGTGGGATCCGGTGGATGTCCAGCTCCCCGATCGGCCGGAATCCGGTGAAGCCGTCCTGTTTTAGTGACTGTCTGTTGGTCGGCATGAATTCCTTGGTTTGAGGCGCTTACCTAAAGCTTACGGATGGGCGGATTCCGGACCCGCTTTTACTGTCACAGGTGACCGATAGCGTGTTTCTATGGACGGCAAGCAGTGGTCCGCGGAGGCTCCGGCAGCAGAGGGGTGCACCTGCGCCTGCAGTTGCGAGGTGACGCCAGCAACGGCTGGCGCGGCCGCGGCGCTGCGCGCGGATGCAGCAGTCCTGTCCGGCGTCGCGCCGAACGCCGACAGCGACGCCGCCATGATGATCGCTGAGATCCGGGCGCTGGAAGACCGGAAGTCTGCCCTGGCCGCCCGCCAGGCCCGTGTAGCCGTCGCGTTCGATTTGCTCCAGCGCCGCGCACAAGCCGACGCCGGTTTGCCCTCCGACCAGCTCGGCGCCGGGGTTGGGGCGCAGCTCGCCCTCGCACGTCGGGAATCACCGGCCAAGGGCGGCCGGCTCCTCGGCCTGGCCAAGGCCCTGGTCACCGAAATGCCGCACACGCTCGCCGCCCTTGAAGCCGGCCAGCTCAGTGAATGGCGCGCCACCCTCCTGGTACGGGAGACCGCGTGCCTGTCCGCGGCCGACCGGACCGCCGTGGACGAGGAACTGGCGGCCGACACCGGAGCTTTCGATGGCGCCGGGGACCGGGCGATCATCGCCGCGGCGCGGTCCGCCGTCTACCGTCTGGACCCGCGGTCCGTCACCCAGCGTGCCGCGCATGCTGAGGCCGAACGCCACGTCAGTCTCCGCCCGGCCCCGGACACCATGTGCTACCTCACCGCCCTGCTCCCCGTCGCGGCAGGGGTCGCCGTGCACGCCGCCCTGACCCGGGCCGCGGACACCGCCCACTCCGCCGGGGGTAACCGCTCACGCGGCCAACTGATGGCCGACGCACTCGTCGAACGCACCACCGGCACTCCCGGCGGGATCAGCGGCATCGAAATACAGCTCGTTATGACCGACCGCACCCTGTTCCAGGGCGACAGCGAACCCGCCCGGCTCCCGGGCTACGGCATCGTCCCCGCCGGGTGGGCCCGGGCCCTGGCCGGCCCGGACCAGGAGGAGACGATGCGGGTCTGGCTCCGCAGGCTCTACACCGCCCCCGCCACCGGCGACCTCGTCGCCATGGACTCCCGCGCCCGGCTCTTCCCGCCCGGACTGCGCCGCTTCATCCAGGCCCGCGACCACACCTGCCGCACCCCGTACTGCGACGCCCCCATCCGCCACCTGGACCACATCGTCCCCTGGCACGAAGGCGGCACCACCAGTCTCGGCAACAGTGCGGGACTCTGCGAAGCCTGCAACCACACCAAAGAAACCCCCGGCTGGAGCACCCAGCCCCTGCCCGGACCCCGCCACACTCTCCAACTCACGACGCCGACGGGCCACAGGTACGACTCCACCGCCCCGCCGCTGCCGGGAACGGCATTGCTGGCGGCACCCCGCCAGCGCCGCAAAATCCGGCACCTCGTCAAGACGCTGAGATGCTGAGGTGCGGGAGCGCCAGTGTTGCTGTAGAGGCGAAACTGTATCCCGCGACTCGCAAGCCTAAACTCCGGCGCACCCAGCCTTAAACACAGGACCTGCAGGTACCTTCGCGATCTCGCTATGAGACGGCCCGGACATTTTCATGTCCTGATCAGCCCGGCTTAATCAAGTGGTTACCTGCAGGCGCTTTAAGCGTACGCCCGTCGCCGGAGCGGTGACTAGGGGTCCGGCGCCTCTTCCGCGACGGCCGGGAACACGCCCGGAAACAGAAGCGTAGAGTGGAACAAGACGCCTGATTCTGGACGCCGAGTGCTGAGGGAGAAATCGTGACGATTGACTGGGACGAAAAGAAGACCCTGCTGCAGGAACCGAACATCGCGGCTGTGACCCAACTTTGCGACGAACTGATGGAGAAGAAGCCGGGATCCGTGGTCCCCTACATCGATCCCGTCCATGACGAGGACGAGTGCCGGATCGTCAGCCTCCATATCGCGCCCGGCAAGGGCTGCGAGTCAGGGTTCGTCTCCCACTTCAACGAGGACGAGGCCGCCCGCCGCGCCACCTCCATCTACGAGGCCGTCGAGCTCGACCCGCGCTACGTGATGCCGTGGAACGCCTACCCGTGGGTCCGCGACCCGGAACTTGCCTCGGCCTTGAACGTGCAGGAGAAGACCGACGGACTGCGTCCCTTCCGCCAGTTCATGAAGATCAACAAGCGCACCTCCGCGATCATCGCCCACGGAGCCGACGCCCACGCCTTCCTGACGCTCTTCGAGAAGACCTACCACTCCTCGCTGAAGAACCGCGGCGTGAAGATCTACAAGGCCACCGCCCTCGGCGGCCGCGCCTTCGCCGTCTCCCCGGCAAAGCAGGAGGAACTCCTGGCCAAAAACGTCGCCGTCTACCAGGACGCCATGCAGCGGGCCGGGATCCAGCACCTCTAACGAACCCACGACGGCGGCCCGCACCCTTCTGCCGCCGTCGCCCGTAGGCCCAACGGCCCTGCCCAACCCCGCTTTCCGTGGCCATGCTGGGAGGGCTGGCCGGATGTCGGCCGGTCCGTCGCGGACTCCTGGAGCGCTGACGGCTGCGGCTCGGAAGGGACCAGCATGGGACGGTTGGACGGCAAGGTCGCCCTCATCAGCGGCGGCGCCCGCGGCATCGGCGCGGCCATCGCCCGGCGCTTCCTGGCTGAGGGGGCAAGGGCCGTCGTCGGCGACGTCCTGGACGACGACGGCGCCCGGCTGCTGGCGGAACTCGGCGACGGCGTCCGTTACGTGCACCTGGACGTGACGAAGCCGGCGGACTGGGACGCCGCCGTCAACGAGGCGGTCACAGCATTCGGCGGCCTGAGCGTCCTGGTGAACAACGCCGGCATCGTGAACTTCGGCCGGATCGACGAGTACCCGCACGATCAGTGGGCGCGGATCATCGACGTGAACCTCACCGGCGTCTTCAACGGCATCAAGGCCGCAGCCCCGGCACTGGCCAAGGCCGGCGCGTCCTCCATTATCAATGTCTCCTCCATCGCGGGCCTGCGCGGCTACGAAAGTCTCGCCGGGTACACCGCCTCGAAGTTCGGCGTGCGGGGCCTGACCAAAGCCGCGGCGCTGGACCTGGGACGGGACGGGATCCGGGTCAACTCCGTGCACCCCGGCGTCATCCAGACCCCCATGACCGATGGCATGATCTTCGATACCGGCCACGTCCCGCTGCACCGGATCGGCCAGCCCACGGAGATCGCCGACCTCGCCGTGTACCTGGCCGGCGGCGAGTCCTCCTTTGTTACCGGCGCCGAATTCGTCATCGACGGCGGCGAAACGGCCGGAACCGTCGGAACCGCGGCCGGCTGACCGCGCACGATGGAGACGCCCATGTCCGTACATTCCGGTTCCAAACTCGCCGTCGTCGGCGCCGGCAGCGTCGGCACCTCGCTGGCCTACGCCGCCCTGATCCGCGGTTCGGCCAGCCACGTCGCCCTCTACGACGTCAACGCGGCCAAGGCCGAAGCCGAGGTCCTGGACCTGGCCCACGGCACCCAGTTCACCGCAGCCGCGGCCACCGTCAACGGCGGTGCGGACATCAGCGTCACGGACGGCGCCGACGTCGTGGTCATTACCGCCGGGGCCAAACAGTCTCCCGGCCAGACCCGGCTGGACCTGGCCGGCACCAACGTCCGCATCCTCGAACAACTCATGCCGCAGCTGCTCGAACACGCCCCGGACGCGGTCTACGTGCTGGTCACCAACCCCTGCGATGTACTGACCGTCGCCGCGCAGAAGATCACCGGGCTGCCGACGTCGCGGATATTCTCCTCCGGCACCGTGCTGGACACCTCGCGGCTGCGCTGGCTGCTGGCCCACCGCGCGGGGGTGTCGGTGAGCAGCGTCCACGCCAGCATGGTGGGCGAGCACGGCGACACCGAGTTCCCAGTCTGGTCCGGCGCGACGATCGGCCCGGTGCCGATCCGGGACTGGAAGGTCGACGGCGACCGCATCTTCACGCCCGGCTACCTGGCCGAGACCGCCCGCGAGGTCACCCAGGCCGCCTACAAGGTGATCGCCGGCAAGGGCGCGACGAATTACGCGATCGGGCTCTCCGGCGCCCGGATCGTGGAGGCGCTGCTGCGCGCCGAGAACGCCGTGCTGCCTGTCTCCACCGTGCTGGCCGGCCAGTACGGAATCGACGGAGTGGCCCTGTCCCTGCCGAGCATCGTTGGCCACGGCGGCGTGCGGGCGGTGCTGGAGACCCCGATGGACGAGGGCGAACTGGCCTCGCTGCACCACTCGGCCGAGACCCTCCGGCAGAGCCTGGCCTCCCTCGGGATCTGACCCACCCGGGCGGGGAACACAATCCCCGGGCCCGGCGTTGAACAGCGGTAGCCTGAACTGCGGAACAACAGCCCGGACGGAGGTAGGTCATGGTCGCAGCACGCACCCGGCATCACGCCGCCGGGCTCGTCCGGGCCGCCCTGCTTGCCGCAGTCCTGGCCGTGCTCGCGGGCCTTCTGGGCATGCATGTATTTTCGGCGTCCCACGCCGCGCACGCGTCCGCGGCCGGAGCGCCGTCCGGGGAAGTGGCGCTGGCGGCAGCGTCCGGCCCCTCAGCATCCGGGCACGCGGAAGCCGAGCACTCCGGCTCCGGGCACTCAGCCGCCGGGCACTCCGCATCAACCCACCCCGGTACGTCGCCCCGCCACGAAACTCCCGCCCCGCCGTCGTGCGGTTGCGGCGGAGTCTGCGGCGGCCAGAGCTCCGCGCACGTCTCGTGCACCCCCGCACCGTCGGGGGCATCCCTGCACGCGCCGGCACCCGGGACCACACTGCTGGCGGTCCAGCCGCGCACCGCGCCTTCAGCCGAGCCGGCCTCCGCTTGCTCCCACCATCCGGCGACGCCAACGCCGAACGAGCTGTCCATTAGCCGGACATAAAGGGAATCCGTGCCGCTTTTCGCGCGCACCCATGCCCACCCGATGCGCGCGCCTTATGCCGCGCACCGTCCGACGCCGGCACCTGCCGGATTCCCAAAGGACAGATTTCCCGTGAACAAAGCACTGACAATTTCCGCCACCGCCTTGGCCGCCGTCATCGCCCTGGCCGGCTGCTCGACCGGTTCCGGTTCCGGCGGCAGCAGCATGCCCGGGATGGACCACAGCTCCGGCCAGGCCATGCCCGGCGCAGGTGCCGCGGCCGACCACAACGCTCCGGACACCATGTTCGCCCAGGGGATGATCCCGCACCACGCCCAGGCGGTCCAAATGAGCGAGATGATGCTCAAGAAGCCCGGCATCGACGCCAAGGTGACCGCCCTGGCCGGCCGGATCAAGGCGGCCCAGGGCCCGGAGATCGACCGGATGACCGGCTGGCTCCGGGACTGGAACGAATCCACCCAGATGCCGGGCGGCCACGCAATGTCCGGCATGTTGGGCGACGACGAGCTCAAAAAGCTCGACGCCGCCACGGGCACCGAGGCCGCCAAGCTGTTCCTGACCCAGATGATCGCCCACCACGAGGGCGCCGTCGAGATGGCCAACGCGGAGGTCCGCGGCGGCAAGAACCCGGAGGCGATCAAGCTGGCCAAGGACGTCGCGGCGTCCCAAACGGACGAGATCAAGGAAATGAAAGACCTGCTGGCCGCGCTCTAGTCCCGGGCAGGCGGAGGTGGCGGCGTAATGCTGCGCTGCCACCTCCCCGGTTCGCCTAAGCTCGGAGGAAAGTAGTTCCACCTGGCTCAGCGACGAACCACCCGGGAGACACCTCATGACCAACTGGCGAATCAGGGATTTCCACTCGGCCGACCTGGACGGGATCCTGCACCTCTGGGAATCCCTCAAGGCCACCAACGTCGAGCCGGTCTACGCGCTCTCCGAGGTCCTTGCCTCCTGCGAGAAGGACCACGCCGTCGTCGCGGTGCAGGGCGAGCAGGTGGTGGGCGCCGCCGTCGGCCGCGCCGCGCACGACCAGGGCTGGATCGTTTTCCTGGCCACGCTCCCCGAGTTCCGCGGCCGCGGGATCGGCACCTCGCTGCTGGCCGCGGTCGAAAACCGGATGGCGCCGCACGGACTGAACAAGCTCTCCGCGCTCATGCCGGAATCCGAGACCCGCGTCGAGGCCTTCCTGAGCCGCGGCTTCGTGCTGAAGAAAAACCTGCGCTACTTCGAACGCAAAATCCCGGTCCAGCGGCAGGAGCTCGAACCGCTGAGCCAGCTTGGCGGCCGGATCCTGGCCCGCGACCTCTGGGAAAACGTTGCCGGCATGCGGAACGAGAAGGAGCTCCTGGAGCGCCGCCTGGTGCTGCCGCTGGCCGAGGCGGACCTCGCCGACGAATACGGTGTGGTCCCGCCGCGCGCCGTTGTGCTGTTCGGGCCGCCCGGCACCGGCAAGACGACCTTCGCCAAGGCAATCGCTTCCCGCCTGGAGTGGCCGTTCGTGGAGGTCTTCCCGTCCCGGCTGGCCTCCGATCCAAAGGGCCTGGCCGGCGCGCTGCGTGAGACCTTCCTGGAGATCGCCGAGCTGGAGCACGCCGTGGTGTTCATCGACGAGGTGGAGGAGATCGCCTCGCAGCGGGCCGGGGATCCGCCGTCGCCGCTGCAGGGCGTCACCAACGAGCTGCTGAAGATCATCCCGGCCTTCCGCGAACAGCCCGGTCGGCTGCTTGTCTGCGCCACCAACTTCATCCGCGCCTTGGACTCCGCGTTCCTGCGCCACGGCCGCTTCGACTACGTCATCCCGATCGGCCTGCCGGACCGCCTGGCCCGCGAGGCCATGTGGCAACGCTTCATCCCGGCAACCGTGGTGGACGACGTGGACGTGGAGCTGCTGGTAGACCGTACCGAGGGCTTCTCCCCCGCGGACATCGAATACGCGGCGCGCAGCGCCTCCCAGCGGGCGCTGGAAAAGGCGGTGTACGACGACGGCGGGGCGGCCGTGCGCGAGGCGGTCCGGAAGGGCCCGGCGACGCAGGACTACCTCGACGCGATCGCGGACACCCGGACCACCGTCAGCGCCGAGGTGCAGCAGGAGTTCCTCGAGGACATCGACCTGCTGGGCCGCGTCTAGCCTCTACGGGGCGTCGTCGTAGGAGAGGTTTTCGTAGTCGGTCTCGTCGGCCTCGTCGAGCATGTCGTCGAGTTCCTCCAGCAGCCACGGGTTGATCCGGGCCAGGATCTTGCGGGTTTCCTCCACCGGGACCGCGGCGTACAGCACCGGCCGGGCGTCGGCGTAGCGGGTGACCGGCGGCTTGTCCGGCCACTTCTCGGCCAGCGCCCGGACCCGTTCGGGCAGGGAGTTGTGCGCGTTGTCGGCGATCTTGACCAGGGTCGCGTCGTGGTCCTCGGCGATGTACCGGATGCCGGCCTGGTAGTCGTCCGGGTTCTCGTGCAGGCGCTTCGTGACCCGCTCGATGATGTCCACGGCCCGCTCGGACACGCCCATGTCCAGCAGCGCCTGCCGCGTCATCGGGGTGTCCTCCGCGATGTCGTGCAGGTACCCGGCGATCCGGATGTCGTCGTCGAAGTCGGCCAGCGCATCGCCGACGGCGATCACGTGCTCGCGGTAGGGCCGCTTGAGCTTGTCCTTCTGCCGGTTGTGCGCCACCTCTGCGAGGACCTTGGCGGTCTCGACGGTAAATCCGGGCCGCGGGGAGGGCGCTTCGCTGAACTCTGGTTCTGACATGCTTCCAGCCTACGCGCCGCGCCTGCCCAGCCCCGGCCCCATCCACGGCTCCCGGGGCAGTGCGGCGGGGGCAAACGCGGTCAGCGCGTTCTCCAGGGATCCCGCGGGCAGGCCCAGCGAGCCCAGCAGCGCATCGCGCACCTCCTCCACGGAAACCCCGGCGGCGGCGAGGTCCGCGAGGGTGACCGCCCCGTCGCGCTTGGCGAGACGGGCGCCGTCGGCGTTCAGCACGAGCGGCACGTGGGCATATTCCGGAACGGGAATATCTAACAGGGTGGCCAGGTAGGCCTGCCGCGGGGTGGAGGGCAGCAGGTCGTCGCCGCGCACCACCTGGTCGATGCCCTGCGCCGCGTCGTCCACCACGACGGCCAGGTTGTACGCGGTGACCCCGTCGTTGCGGCGGAGCACAAAGTCATCCACGACGCCGGTGAAACTGCCGTGCAGCACGTCCTGCACGGTCGCCTCGGCAACCGCCGCGCGGAGCCGGACCGCCGCGGGCCGGACGGCACGCTTCGCCGCGCGGTCAGCCTCGGACAGGCTGCGGCAGGTGCCGGGATACGCGCCCTGCGGGGCGTGCGGCGCGGAAGGTGCCTCCTGGATTTCGCGGCGGGTGCAGAAGCATTCGTAGGTCAGGCCGGCCGCGGTGAGCCGCTCGATTGCCTCCGTGTAGAGGTGCTCACGCTCCGTCTGGCGGACGACGCCGCCGTCCCAGTCCACGCCGATCGCCGCCAGGTCGCGGAGCTGCTCCGCCTCGGCGCCGGCCCGGGCCCGGTCAAGGTCTTCCACCCGCATCAGGAAGCGCCGGCCGGTGGACCGGGCGAAGAGCCAGGCGAGGATGGCGGTGCGCAGGTTGCCCACATGCAGTTCGCCGGAGGGGCTGGGGGCGAAACGACCGGCTGCTGTCATGACACCAGCCTATGCCGGACGACACAAGAGCCCCTCAGCCACCGATGACTTCGGAGATCCGACGTCGGGGGCTCAGGGGCTCTTGCCGAAAGGGTGTGCGGAATGACGATGCGTGAACAAGAGTCAATCAGCGGCGGGCTCCTTGCGGGGGCCTGATCGGGAGTCCGGGTGGTGTGCCGGGGATCCGTAGCCTTCGGGTGCCGGCGGTGGCCCGCATCCTTGTTGCCACTATTTGAGCAGGAGCCATACAGTTAGTGCAACGGACATAGCGCATACTGGTCAGACTGACCAGAGCGCATCTCAATGATTGGCAGGAAGTGGTCAGATTGCAGCAGCTGGACGCGACGGACCGGCGGATCCTTCTGGCTCTCGACGCGGACCCCCGGGTCCCCATTATGGTGCTGGCCCAGAAACTCGGCCTGGCCCGCGGAACGGTGCAGTCCCGCCTGGAGCGGATGACGGCGTCGGGCGCGCTGCGGCCCAACAGCAGCAGGGTGCTTCCCTCCGCGCTGGGCCGCGGGGTGGCGGCGGCGGTGAGCGCGGAACTGGACCAGAGCCACCTGAATGAGGCGATCGCCGCGCTGCGAAACATCCCGGAGGTGCTCGAGTGCCACGCGCCCGCCGGAGACACCGACCTGCTGATCCGGGTGGTGGCGACCAGCCCCGACGACCTTTACCGGGTCTCCGAGGAAATCCGCCTCTGCCCGGGAATCGTCCGGACCTCCACGAGCATGTTCCTGCGCGAGGTCATCCCCTACCGGACCACGGCACTGCTGGACGGGTGAGCGGAGCCGACTCACGGACAGCGCAGGTCAGACCGGCGGCCCGGCGTTTGCCTTCAGGTTCTTCATCACCAGGGTGGAGGTCAGCCGCTCGACGCCAGGCAGCGAGGTGAGTTCGGCGTCGTAAAAGCGCTGGTACGCCGGCAGGTCCTCCGCAATGACCTTCAAGAGGTAGTCGGGTTCGCCGAAGAGCCGCTGGGCCTCGACGATGTTGGGGTTTTCCGCCACCCGGTTTTCGAAGATCTCCAT
Organism: Arthrobacter sp. SlRoot2-15; assembly: GCF_059739345.1. Classification (NCBI taxonomy): domain Bacteria; kingdom Bacillati; phylum Actinomycetota; class Actinomycetes; order Micrococcales; family Micrococcaceae; genus Arthrobacter; species Arthrobacter sp. SlRoot2-15. The sequence continues at coordinate 1,990,787 of NZ_AP046058.1, read as the reverse complement.
GGTGGCGCGGTCCACCTGCCGCAGCGTGACAAAGACAATCGCCTCGAAGCCAAGCCCCACCGCGGCCGGGTCGATGTCGGCGCGGTACCCCCGGATCACGCCGGCGGCCTCCAGTTCGCGGAGCCTGCGGTGGCACGGCGCCACGGTCAGGCCCACCTTCGCGGCGAGCGCGGTGGCAGTCATCCTCCCGTCCTCGCGGAGGTGGCGCAAAATACTTCTGTCAATGTGGTCGATCACGCAATAACCTTACCGTCGGCGGATTTCTGAGCGAAATCAGTGAACACTTATGGGCCGGAAATTCCTAGGCTTGGCTCTGTAGCCGCAGCCTCAGGAGACCGCCATGAACCCCCAGCTCTTTTTCGCTTTCATCGGCGTCGCCGTGGCCCTCGCCTGCACGCCGGGCGTGGACTGGGCCTACTCGATCGCGGCCGGGCTGAGGGAGCGCAGCTTCGTGCCCGCGGTTGCCGGCCTGTGCGGCGGGTACGTCGTGCATACGGCGCTCCTGACCGCCGGGCTGGCCGCGGTAATCACCGGCATGCCCGGGCTTCTGGGTTGGCTGACCGTGGCGGGTGCGGCCTACCTGCTGTGGCTGGGCGCCAGCACGGTGCGGTCGTGGCGGGGCGCCAGCTTCGGTGCGCCTTCACCCGCAGGATCCACGGCACCCGCCAACCAGTTCCAGATCTTCCTGCAGGGCATGGGTACCAGCGGCATCAACCCGAAGGGGCTGCTGTTCTTCCTCGCCCTGGTCCCGCAGTTCGTCAGCACGGACGCTGCCCTGCCGGTGCCGCTGCAGTCCGGCCTGCTGGGCCTCACCTTTGTGCTGCTGGTAGCCGTCATCTACAGCTGCGTGGCGCTGCTGGCCCGCAAGCTCCTGTACTCCCGGCCCGGCGCGGCAAAACGAGTGACACTGGCCAGCGGGGTCATCATGGTGGCCCTGGGCCTGGTGCTGCTGGCCGAACAGCTGGTTCCGGTGCTCGCGGGGATTGCCTGGCAGTAGCCCGCCGCATCCGCCCGCAACGGATCATTCCCCGTTGAGCGCCTTCCATTCCTGTTCCCAGAGCCTGCGTTCCTCCGCGTCCTTACGGATGACGTCGAAAGTTTCCAGTTCGGCGGGCCGGCCGCGCAGCCAGTCGCGGGGATTCAGTGACTTGCGGCCGTTGTCCAGGAGCAGCAAGGCGCGGTCCGTCAGGGCATCATTGCGGAACGCCAGGTGGGTCTTCCGCCGCCGGAGAACTTCCTTCAATGCCGTCTGGGAGGCCTTGGACGCACCGAGGCGGCGCAGCGACCGGGCCCGGATCAGCAGCAGCGCGGCCGAGAGGTCATCGGCATTCAACAGCCCCTCGGTCCAGACGGTCACTTCCTTGTCCCGGCCCAGCGAAAACGCTGCCGAGCACCGGGCCAGGGCCGCGGGCAGCGAGGGCGGCAACGAGGCAACGGTCTGCAGCGCCGCCTCGAGGTGGCCTGTCTCGCGCAGGGAGTGTGAAAGCGCCAGGAACACCGCTTCCTCGCTGAAGAGAACGGGAACCTCAAGGCGCTCGGCCACCTCAACCCGGGTGACCACCCGGGTCAGGTAGCCGGACGCGAACTGGTTGGCGTCGTCGTCGTTCCTCGTGGTGAGGCCGCGCTGGAGGAGTTCCGAGGCGCGGAGGTAGCCGCCTTGCTGGTGCGCGAGGAGCCCGGCCAGCACATAGCAAAGGCCGGCCCAGCCGGGGTAGGCGCGGCCCGCGGCGATCAGCCGGTTGGGGTCGGTGTTGTGGAAGGTCGCCTCGTACACCGCCCTGGCTGCCTTCCCGGAGATCCGCTTTAGCCGGGGGATGGTGCCGTCCACGCTAAGCAGTGCCCCGCTCCGGCCGCCGAGCGCCGTGTGCAGGATGCCGCCGACGCCGTCCGCGATATCCCGCACCGGCGTGCGGACCTGCGGGCTACCGAACGGCGTGAGGTCGCGGGTGTCGCGATAGATGGGTCCCAAGGACTGTCCAGCGCTCATTCTTCCATGCTAATAGGGCCCGCTGGGCGGCCGGCCGAACGGCTAAGCGGCGGCCGCCACCCAGACGCCGATCACCCAGGTACTCGCGGCCAGGCACGCCAGCCCGAACTCGGTGATCACGCCCAGGCCGGTGGCCTTTAGCGCAGCCCAGCTGGAGGTGACCGCGGTGCGCCAGGCGCGGGTGCGGTGCAGTTCGCTGAGCAGCAGCCCGGCCGCGAAGCCGACGAAGAGCCCCACCACCGGAATGAGGAACATCCCGACGACGCCGAACACCAGGCCGGCGACGACGGACCGGCCGGGAATGCTGTGCTGCTTGAGCTTCCGGCCCGTGAGCACGGCACTGGCGGCCATCCCGGCCAGCACCAGGACCACGCCGACCCCGAACACCACCCAGCCCGTGGTGCCGGCCCCTCCCCAGATGGCCCAGGCCAGCAGGCTCAGGGCGATCAGGATGCTGCCGGGCAGCACGGGGATGATGATGCCGGCCACGCCCATCAGGATGGCCAGGCCGCAGAGGACCGTCACAACAGTCTCGGGGTTCATCGCCCCAGTCTAGGGCCGGCGACGGTGGCGGCTATTTAGTCCGCCTCCACCGCAGCGGCGACGGCGGCCGAGACGGCCGGGGCCACGCGCGGGTCCAGCGGGCTCGGCACGATGTAGTCGGCGGAGAGCTCGCCCTCGGCGAGTTCGGCGATGGCGCGGGCCGCGGCCAGCTTCATCTCCGGGGTGATCCGGCGGGCGCCGGCGTCGAGGGCGCCGCGGAAGATGCCGGGGAAGGCGAGCACGTTGTTGATCTGGTTGGGGAAGTCGCTGCGTCCGGTGGCGACGACGGCCGCGTACTTGGACGCAACCTCCGGCAGCACCTCGGGGTCCGGGTTGGAGAGGGCGAAGACAATCGCGCTGTGGTTCATCAGCTTGAGGTGCTCTTCGTCCAGCCGGGACGAGGAGACGCCGATGAACACGTCGGCGCCGAGCAGGGCCTCGCCGGGGCCGCCGGTCACGCCGCGGGGGTTGCTGCGGGCTGCGAGCTGGGCCTTTTTGCTGGCCGGGTCCGCGGCGATGTCCGCACGGTCCCGGTTGATCACGCCGCGGGAGTCCAGCAGCACGACGTCGTCGATGCCGGCGGTCAGCAGGATTTCGGCGACGGCGATGCCGGCCGCGCCGGCGCCGGACACGACCACGCGGAGCCCCTCCAGCTCGCGGGAGGTGACCTTGGCGGCATTGGTCAGCGCGGCCAGGACGACCACGGCGGTGCCGTGCTGGTCATCGTGCATGACGGGGCAGTCGAGGGCTTCGATCAGCTTTTCTTCGAGTTCGAAGCAGCGGGGGGCGGAGATGTCCTCGAGGTTGACCGCGCCGAAGCTGGGGCGGAGCCGGACCAGTGTCTCGATGATCTCGTCGACGTCGGTGGTGTTGAGGACCAGCGGGATGGAGTCCAGGTCGCCGAACGTCTTGAAGAGGGCGGACTTGCCTTCCATCACGGGCAGCGAGGCGCTGGCGCCGATGTCGCCGAGGCCCAGAACGGCGGTGCCGTCGCTGACCACAACCACCAGGCGCTGGGCCCAGGTGAGAGTTTTGGCAAGCTGCGGGTTGGTCGCGATGGCGCGGCTGACCTGGGCGACGCCGGGCGTGTAGGCGATGGAGAGATCGCGCTTGCTCTCAAGCGGGACGGTGCTGGCGATGGAGAGCTTGCCACCCTGGTGGGAGGCGAAAATTTCCTCGTCGCTGAGCGCCGCTACGGGCGCATCTGCGGCCGAGTCCGGGGCGGTGGAATTGGCGGGAATGATGGTTTCAATGGACACGTCGTTGTCTCCTGGGGCTCACCGTGGGCGTACGGCACTTGGCTGCTGGGGCACGCACAGTGGTGCCCGAGATGGTCGGGGGGAACTTCGCGGGCGGCCCCGGGGTGGCGGGCCTGCGGTGAAGCTCCCGGAAGTGCTGGCTCGCGCCGCTCCGGTTCTGCCATGGTAGACAACGCAGGGCCGGGGCGAAGATTCACCCGGACACATTGGGGTAACTGGTCTAGACCAGCTACGCGGCCCCGTGCTCCCTGGAAAGCAGGGAGCAGGCCTTCTTCAGGTCTTCCTCGGCTTCGAAGAGCGAGAGCCGGCGGCAGCGGACCGACTGGACCAGGCCCGTGACGGTGAGCAGCAGGACCCGCGAGACGGCGGGGTCGCCGCTGACCACGGTGACGGCTTTCTCCGCGGTCGTGTCGATGTCCCGGAGCAGCCGGGTGGTGTCCGTGTCCTTGGCGTAGACCACCCGGTTAAGGCATTGCTCCACGGCAGGCTGCATGAGGCGCATGTGGAAGATCTCCATCACCACACCCACTAGCGCATGCGCCGGAACCTTGGCCCCGGACGGCCACTCGCCGAGGTGCAGCTCGCCGAGCTGCTTGCGGTAAAGGGCCAACATCAGCTGGGTCGGCGAGGGGAAATAGCGGTACAGGGTGCCCAGCGGGACGTCCGCTTTGGCCGCGACCTCGGAGAGCACCACGGAGTCCAGGCCCTTCCGGGCAAAACCGGCCGAGACCTCGAGGATCCGCGCATAGCGACGCCGCTGCCGGGGCAGGGTGGGCGGCGGGGCCATTGGCGGAAGATCCGAAGGGAATTCAGGCATCAGCAGCGTTCCGGGGTCGTTTTTCTCGGCAGCCGGCAAGTTCAGTCCACAGCGCTGCCTCGGGAATCCCGTCCACTATACGTCACGGAACCGGGCCCGATGCCAGTCAAACGGGACCCGGAAGCCCTAGTCCACGCCCTTGATCTTCACCACAAAGACGGCGCCCAGCAGGCCGATCGCCGCGGCCGCCAGGTAGAGCGAAACGTACCCGCCCCACAACGCCACAAACGGGTAGGCGATGAGCGGCGCGATCACTTGGGGCAGCGAATTGGCGATGTTGATGACGCCCAGGTCCTTGCCCCGGTTCAGTGCGGTGGGCAGCACCTCGGTGATCAGGGCGAAGTCGACGGCCAGGTAGGCGCCGAAGCCGATGCCCAGCACCGAGGCCCCGATCAGCGCCCCGGGCCAGGTCGGGGCCACGGCCAGGACCAGCGCGGCCACGGCGATGACCGCCGAGGAGAGGATAACGAGCGGTTTGCGCCGGCCCATCCGGTCGCTCAGCCGGCCGCCGATCACACTGGTGATGATGACCATAACCGCGTACAGGCCGGTGAGGATCAGGACGCCGGTCTCCGCCGCCAGGCCCTCCGTCTGGGGCAGGCGCACCGCGTCGGTGAGGAAGAACAGCAGGTACAGCGTGATCATGTGGTTGCCGATGTTCACCAGCAGCCGGGTCAACCAGGCCCAGGCGAAGTCCGGGTACCCGGCCGGAGAAATCCAGAAGTTCATCGCAAATTCCGCCAGCCGGAAGGGCGGCCGCCCGTCCCGCGGCAGCGCGACGTCGTCGTTCTTGAAGAAATACAGCACGACGCCGGCCAGCAGCGCCAGCGCGCACACCAGGTAGCCAAGCGCGAAGTTGCCGGAGACGACGGCGGCGATCACCGCGCCGGCGAGGATGCCCACCGTCTGGCCCATCGCGGCGAGGCCTCCCACCGTGCCGCGCTGCGGCGCAGGCACCCGGTCCGGAATGGCGGCGGTGATGGCGGCGTAGGCGCCGTTGCAGCCGGCCTGCACGAGGCACCAGAGGATCGTCATCACGGCGACGTTCGGGGCGCCGGCGAGCGCAATCAGGGCGGCCGCGCCGAGGATGGCGCCGAAGAGTACCCAGGGCACCCGGCGGCCGCGGCGGGCCACGGTCCGGTCGCTGAGTGCGCCGAACAGCGGGTTGGCCACGAGCGACACCGCCGCCCCTGCCCCGGTCACGAGGGCGAGGATGGCCTCCTTCTCGCCCTCATTGAAGGCCGCGGCCTGCTGGCCGAGGAGCACCTGCAGCGGGCCGAAGAACGCCGCGTTGATCCCCACGTTGACCAGCACGACGCCGGCGGTCCACACCGGGCGGACGCGGCGTTTCGGTTCGGCAAGCGCCGCCGGAGCGGTGTCGGACAGGCTCAATGTGGTTCCCCCCGGAACTGATGACTGCAGCTGATGATCAGTGTGGGCCCAGACTATCGTGGGCATCAACACCTGCCAGCTATTGCCGAGAACCAGGAGAACCCGTGCCCGACTCCCCCGTGAACCCCGCGAACCAGATCAACACCGCCGACCTCTTCGACGAGCGGGGTGAGGAGCTGGACTCGATCGCCCTGCAGTTTCAGTCCCTCGGCAGCCTCAGCCATTTCAGCGGCCCGGTGCGCACCGTCCGCTGCCGGGAGGACAACGCCCTGGTCAAGGCCTTGCTGGGCTCCCCGGGCCACGGCGCGGTGCTGGTGGTCGACGGCGGCGGCTCGCTCCGCACGGCGCTGATGGGGGACATGATCGCGGCGAGCGCCGTAGAGAACGGGTGGGCCGGCGTCGTGATCAACGGTGCGATCCGGGACCGGGTGGCGATCGCGGGACTGCCGCTCGGGGTGAAGGCACTCGGCAGCAACCCGCGCAAGAGTGCCAAGGCCGGGGCCGGCGAGACGGACGTGGAGCTGGACATCGACGGCGTCGCCGTCCGCCCGGGCCAGCGGATCTGGTGCGACCCGGACGGGATCCTGCTGGAACGCTGAGCGGCTCCCCCGCCAGCGCACCGGGGGCGGGGAGGCGGACGGGGATGCGGACGGGAACAAACCAGCCGGTAAGATAGTTACTGAAAGCAACCATCACGCTTGACCCCCACAAACTTCCCCCTGGAGCAGTTATGTCCAAAACCCAATCCTCACGCCTGCCCGGCGAGGTCCTGACGCACCGTCAGACCATCACCGTCATGGTGGGCCTGATGCTCGGCATGTTCCTGTCGTCGCTGGACCAGACCATTGTGTCCACCTCGATCTACACCATCGCCAACGACCTGGACGGCCTCTCGCTGCAGGCCTGGGCCACGACGGCGTACCTGATCACCTCCACGGTCAGCACCCCGCTCTACGGCAAGCTCAGCGACATCTTTGGCCGCCGCCCGCTCTACCTCGCCGCCATCCTGATCTTCCTGGCCGGCTCGCTGTACGCCGGCTCGGTGCACTCGATGACCGAACTCGCCATTGCCCGCGGCATCCAGGGCATGGGCGCCGGCGGCCTGCTGGCCCTCGCGCTGACCATCATCGGGGACATCGTGGCGCTGAAGGACCGCGCCAAGTTCCAGGGCTATTTCATGTCGGTCTTCGGCATCTCCTCCGTGCTGGGGCCCGTCATCGGCGGCGCCTTCGCCGGCACCACTACGATCCTGGGCTTCGACGGGTGGCGCTGGGTCTTCTTCATCAACATTCCGATCGGCCTGGCCGCCCTGGCCGTGGTGTTCCTGTACTTGCACCTGCCGGCCAAGCACCTCAAGCAGAAGATCGACTACTGGGGCGCCGCCGCCATCACCCTGGCGATCGTGCCGCTGCTCCTGGTCGCCGAACAGGGCCGCACCTGGGGCTGGACCTCTGCGGGATCCTTCCTCTGCTATGGCCTTGGCGTGCTCGGCATCGTCGCGTTCCTGCTCGCCGAGAAGCGTGCCGGGGACTACGCCCTGATCCCGCTGCGGCTGTTCCAGAACATCACCTTCGGGCTCTCCTCGCTGCTGAACTTCATCATCGGCGTCGGCATGTTCGGTGCCATCGCGATGCTGCCGATGTACCTGCAGCTGGTCAAGGGGCTGACCCCCACCGAGGCGGGCCTGATGATGATCACCTTCACCGTGGGCATCCTGACCGGTTCCATCACGGCGGGCCGGACCATTTCGGCGTCGGGCACCTACCGGATCTTCCCGATCCTGGGCACCGCCGTCCTGACCGCTGCCGCCGTCGTGATGGGCCTCTCCCTCGGCGTGGACACCCCGCTCTGGGTGCCCGGCGCGATCGCCGTGTTCTTCGGCCTGGGCCTGGGCTTCTGCATGCAGCCGCTCACCCTGGCCATGCAGGTCTCCGTCCCGGCCAAGGACATGGGCGTGGGCACCTCCTCCGCCGCGTTCTTCCGCTCCATGGGCGGCGCCGTGGGCACGGCCGTGTTCATCTCGATGCTGTTCAGCCTCGCCGCGGACAAGATCGCCACCGGGATGAAGGACGCCGTGCAGAACGCGGACTACCTCAAGGTGCTCAAGGACCCGGCCGTGGCCGCGGACCCTGCCAACGCCAAGCTCTACGAGTTCTTCAAGAACGGCGCCAGCAACGACTCGCTGAACGACACGAGCTGGCTGCACACCGCCAACTCGGCGCTGACCCGGCCTATCACCGAGGGCTTCGCCCAGTCGATCGACGCCGTGATGCTCACCGCTGCCGTGCTCACGGGCGTTGCCTTCCTGATCAGCTTCGCGCTGCCGAACAAGAAGCTCACCGACCCGAAGGCCGCCGCCAAGGAGTCCGTCCCGGCGCACTAAAAACCCGGGCCATACGCAAACGGCAGGCAGTCTATTGGACTGCCTGCCGTTCGCGTCTGCCGGCCGGCCGCTAACTGTATGTTTCATCTCACTTTCGGCGCCCTGTGACAGGGACCGCGGTGGCACCGGTGTAAGACTGGGTAGTTGCGGCGCGAGCCGTGGACCACGAATTGCCGAGGGAGCCACATGACCACCACCCAAGACCAGACCGTCGCCAAGATCCCCAAACGGGTCATTTGGCTGGCCGTGGCGGGCGCCGTTGGCGGCTTCCTCTTCGGCTTCGATTCCTCGGTCGTCAACGGCGCCGTCGACGCCATCAAGGACGAATTCGCGCTCAGCGAGGGCGTGACAGGCTTCGCCGTCGCTGTGGCCCTGCTCGGCTGCGCGGCCGGCGCCTACCTCGCCGGCAAGGTCGCGGACCGCTACGGCCGGATCCCCGCCATGAAGATCGGCGCCCTGCTGTTCCTGGTGAGCGCCATCTGCTGTTCCTGGTGAGCGCCATCGGCACCGGCTTCGCCTTCGGCGTCTGGGACCTGATCTTCTGGCGCCTCATCGGCGGCCTGGGCATCGGCCTGGCCTCGGTGATCGCGCCGGCCTACATCTCCGAGATCTCGCCGCGGCACGTCCGTGGCCGGCTGGCGTCGCTGCAGCAGCTCGCCATCACCACCGGTATCTTCGCCGCTCTGCTCTCCGACGCCGTGTTCGCGAACTTCGCCGGCGGCGCCGACCAGAACCTGTGGTTCGGCGTCGAGGCCTGGCGCTGGATGTTCATCGCCGGCGCCGTCCCCGCCGTCGTCTACGGCTGGATCGCCTTCACGCTGCCCGAATCGCCGCGTTTCCTGGTGTTCAAGGGCAAGGACGAGGAAGCCCTTAAGGTCTTCGAATCCATCGCCCCGGACGACGACACCGACCGCCACCTGCGGGACATCAAGAAGGCCATCGAGGAGGACCAGCTCGCGGGCCAGAAGGGGTCGCTGCGCGGCAAGGCGCTGGGGCTGCAGCCCGTGGTGTGGATCGGCATCATCCTGTCGGTGCTGCAGCAGTTCGTCGGCATCAACGTGATCTTCTACTACTCCACGACTCTCTGGAAGGCTGTCGGTTTCCAGGAGAAGGACTCGCTCACGATTTCCGTGGCCACCGCGATCACGAACATCCTGGTGACCCTCGTGGCGATCGCGCTGGTGGACCGGATCGGCCGCCGCCCCATCATGCTTGCTGGCTCCATCGGCATGGCCGTTTCGCTGGCGACCATGGCCGTCGCCTTCGGTTCCGCCACCGGTTCCGGCGACGCGATCACCCTTCCCGGCGCCTGGGGCCCTGCCGCCCTGGTGGCCGCCAACGTCTTCGTCATCAGCTTCGGCGCCTCGTGGGGCCCATTGGTCTGGGTGCTGCTGGGTGAGATCTTCCCGTCCCGCATCCGCGCCCGCGCCCTGGGCCTGGCCGCGGCCGCCCAGTGGATCGCCAACTTCGCGATCACGCTGAGCTTCCCGGTGATGGCGGCGGCCTCGCTGCCGCTGACGTACGCCATGTACGCCTTGTTCGCGGCGGCGTCGTTCTTCTTTGTGATGTTCAAGGTGCCGGAGACCAACGGCATGGCCCTGGAGCACGCGGAGACGCTTTTCGTCCCGAAGGGCTCCGCCAGGAAGTAATCCGCTCCGGCGAAGCAACAAGTGAGGCCCATGTTCCCGCGGGAACATGGGCCTCACTTGTTTGAGTCCTGGGCGCGGCCTACACGAGCTGCGGCTCGTGCGCGGCCAGGTAGCGGCGACCGCCGAGGACCACCGCGATCGCCAGCCCCATCGCCACGGCCGCGGCGAAGAACGGAACCTGCGGCCCGAAGTGCTCGCCCAGCTGCGCCGCGGCGAACGGGGCCAGCGCGCCGCCCATCCAGCGCACGAAGTTGTAGCCGGCGGACGCGACCGGCCGCGGCGAATCCGAGACGCCCATGGCCAGCTCGGTGTAGATCGTGTTGTTGATCCCCAGCAGCGCGCCGGAGGCCACCACCAGGACGACGACGGCGGGAACCGAGTGCCCCGCCGCCAGGCCGAGGCCGGCGAGGTCCAGCAGCAGCAGCGCCAGGGTGCCGCCGAGCGCCCGGACCGCGCCGAAGCGCCGTTGCAGTACCGGGGCCACGAATACCGAGAAGACGGCGACGGCGACGCCCCAGCCGAAGAACACGGCGCCGATCCCGTACGCATCCATGCCCAGGATGAACGGGGTGAAGGCCAGGATGGTGAAGAAGCCGTAGTTGTAGAACAGCCCGCTGGCCGCCGTCGTCCGCAGGCCCTTGTGGCCCAGGGCTAGCAGTGGATCCCGGAGCCGGACCTTGCGCGCGGGCAGCGGGGTCTTGGGCAGCAGCGCGATCAGGGCGATGAAGGCCGAGGCCATCAGTACTGCGGTGCCGAAGAACGGGGCGCGCCACTGCCAGCCGCCGAGAAGGGCACCCAGCAGCGGGCCGAGCGAAATTCCCAGGCCCAGCGCGGCCTCATACAGGATGATGGCGGTCCCGGCGCCGCCGCTCGCGACGCCAACGATCACGGCCAGGGCGGTGGCGACGAACAGCGCGTTGCCGAGGCCCCAGCCGGCGCGGAAGCCGACGAGTTCGCTCACGCTGCCGGAGAAGCCGGAGAGCGAGGCGAACACCACGATGATGGCGAGGCCGGCCAGCAGGGTCCGCTTGCCGCCGATCCGGGAGGAGACGAACCCGGTGATCAGCATGGCGACGGCGGTGACCAGGAAGTAGCTGGTGAAAAGCAGGGATACTTCGCTGGGGGTGGCGTCGAGGTTCTTGGCGATGGCGGGCAGGATGGGGTCCACCAGCCCGATCCCCATAAAGGCGAACACCGCCGCGAGGGCCGTGGCCCAGACCGCCTTGGGCTGCTTAAGCAGTGAGGCTTTTTCGGCCTCGAGGGTTGATGTTGCTTCCGGCGCTGGCGCCGTGAGCTGGCCGTCCATGGAGGGCGCTCCTAATGTCGTTGGTTTGGTCTGCTGTGGTGCCCTGCGGGCCGCGGGGGCTGCCGTCAGGGCTGCAGGGACGCGTTGATCCTGCCGATCACCGGGATGGCAGCCGCCAGGGCCTCCCGTTCGGCTGCGGTGAGGGAACCGAGAATGCCCGCCATAACCGCGTTGCGGCGCTCGTTCGCGGAGTCGACGGCGGCGTGGCCCTCGCGGGTGAGCTTGACCCGGACGGCCCGGGAGTCGGCCGGATCGGCGTCCCGGCGGACCAGCCCGGCGCGTTCGAGCTTGATGATCTGCTCGGTGGCGCTCGGCACCTTGACGCCGAGGTTGCGGGCAATCTCGCCCACCCGCACGCCGGCCTCGTCGGCTGCGTCGAGGAGCATCTTGAGCGTGCTCAGCTGCGCGGCGCTGAGTTCACCGTCGGCGTCGAGGCGCCGGACCAGGTAGATGCTGTGGCGCAGGGCCTCACGGAAATCGCCGGCGAGGGCGAGCAGGCCGGCGTCGGGCAGAATTTCTTCACTCATAGTTAGGAAGCCTAACAGTTAGGCACCCTAAGAGCCAATGGAACCGATGGTGGGGAAGCTACAGCAGGAGCTTCATGCCCTCATGGCTCGCCGCGAACCCCAGCCGCTCGTAAAAGCGGTGCGCCGCCGTCCTCGATTTGTCCGTGGTGAGCTGCACCAGCGAACAGCCCCGACGCCGCGACTCCCCAAGAGCCCACTCCACCATGGCGGCGCCCACACCCTGGCCGCGCAGCTCGCCGGCAACCCGGACGGCCTCGAGCTGCGCCCGCCACGAGCCGCGCCGGGAGAGGCCCGGCAGGAAGCTGAGCTGGAACGTCGCCACCACAAGGGGTCCGGACCCGTCCGCCAGCGCCAGCTCCCCTGCCAGCAGCAGGTGGGCCGGGTCGGCGTCGATCGCCTCGAAAGCCGCTTCATAGGGGGTCAGATCCGCCGCATCCTCCCGCGCGGAGCCCAGCTGGTCGTCGGCGAGCAGCAGGAGAATGGCCGGCAGGTCCGCCCGAACCGCGCGGCGGAGGCGGAACGTCCCGCCGTCGACGCCGAATGTTAGCAGTGCGTTCTGGCCAGCCGAAGTGGAAGTCATCCGACCAGCCTGCCATGACGCTGCGGAGAACGTTTGATAGCGCACCACGATTTCCAAACCTGTACTTTGGAAAGGCTGATTTGTAACCGCCGTCACCTTCGGCGGACCACACAAAGGATTGTTGACATGCCCCAACAGACAACCGCGGAGCAGAGAACTGCCTCCAGCCGGGACACCGAGCCCCACCTTGCACGCTCGTTGAGCAACCGGCACATCCAGCTGCTGGCCATCGGCGGCGCCATCGGCACCGGCCTCTTTATGGGCTCCGGCAAGACCATTTCAGTCGCCGGTCCCTCCGTGATCTTCGTGTACATGATCATCGGCTTCATGCTGTTCTTCGTCATGCGCGCCATGGGCCAGCTGCTGCTCTCCAACCTGAGCTACAAGTCCTTCAGCGACTTCGCCGGCGACCTGCTGGGCCCCTGGGCCGGCTTCTTCACCGGCTGGACCTACTGGTTCTGCTGGGTGGTCACGGGCGTGGCGGACGTGATCGCGATCGCGGGCTACGCCGAGGAGCTCTGGCCCGGCATCCAGCTCTGGGTCCCGGGCATCGCGACCATCATCATCCTGCTGCTGCTGAACCTGCCCACTGTCAAGGCTTTCGGCGAGACCGAATTCTGGTTCGCGCTGATCAAGATCGTGGCGATCGTGGCGCTCATCGCGGTGGGCCTGGTCATGATCTTCACCGGCTTCCAGTCCAACGCCGGCGCCGCGAGCTTCAGCAACCTGTGGAGCCACGGCGGCCTGTTCCCCAAGGAGTTCATGGGCTTCGTGGCCGGCTTCCAGATCGCCGTCTTCGCCTTTGTGGGCATCGAGCTGGTGGGCACGGCCGCGGCCGAGACCAAGAACCCGGAGCACAACCTGCCGCGCGCCATCAACGCGATCCCGCTGCGCGTTATGCTCTTCTACGTCGGCGCCCTCATCATCCTGATGTCGGTGACCCCGTGGACCGGTTTCAAGGCCGGCCAGAGCCCGTTCATCGCCATGTTCTCCCTCGCCGGCCTCGGCATGGCCGCCACCGTCGTGAACCTCGTCGTCCTGACCTCCGCCATGTCCTCGGCCAACTCCGGCATCTACTCCACCTCCCGGATGGTCTACGGCCTGGCCAACGACGGCGACGCCCCCAAGCTCTTCGGCCGCCTCTCCAGCCGCAAGGTCCCGCAGAACGCCCTGTTCCTGTCCTGCGTGCTGCTGCTCGCCGGCGTCGCCCTGCTCTACGCGGGCAAGGACGTGGGCGTGGCGTTCGACATGGTCACCACCGTCTCCGCCGTCTGCTTTATGTTCGTCTGGAGCATCATCCTGGCCAGCTACCTGGTGTTCCGGAAGCGCCGGCCGGAGCTGCACGCGGCGTCGACGTTCAAGATGCCCGGCGGTGTCCCGATGGTCTGGGTCGTGTTCGCGTTCTTCGCGTTCCTTATCTGGGCCCTGACCACGCAGCCGGACACCCTCGTCGCTCTGCTGGTCACGCCGCTCTGGTTCGCGGTCCTGGCCGCGGCGTTCGCCGTCGTCCGCCGCACGCCGCTGCACCAGGCCCGGGTGGCCGAATGGAAGGCAATGGCCGACGCCGAAACGGCCGCCGCCGGCTCCCGCCCCTGACGCTCCCGCAGCTCCGGGACTTAAACGACGGGCCCTCCCTCACATGATGTGAGGGAGGGCCCGTCGATTTTCCGTCAAACGTGAGGGAGCGTCCGGCTAGACGGCGGCCTTGGCCTCCTCGACGAGGGCACGGACGGCCGGGAACAGCGGGTGCTGCGCGTCCAGGCCGGTGATCCGCGTGGTGGCGTCCTCCGGGGTGGCGGAGTTCAGGAGCTGGGCCAGCTCAACCGCCTCGGCGTCGGCCGGGTCGTTGAAGCGCAGCGCGGAGGCGATCGCTCCGAGCAGCGCCTCGGGCACGATCCCGCGCTCGGCCAGCTCAGCGGCGGGGCCGATGAAGCGTTCGTGCCGGCTGAGCTTGCGCAACGGCGCCCGCCCCACCCGGTTCACGGTGTCCGGAAGGTGCGGGTTGGAGAAGCGGCCGAGGATCTTCTGCACGTAGGCTTCCTGTTCCTCGCGGTTGAAGCCGTGCTTGGCCACCAGGAGTTCCTTGGTCTCGTCCAGCACTGCGCGTACGTCCGCGGCGACGTCCTGGTCCGCCATCGCCTCGGAGATCTTGCCCAGCCCGGCCTCGAACCCGAAGTACGCCGCGGAGGCGTGCCCGGTGTTGACCGTGAAGAGCTTGCGCTCGATGTAGGGCGCCAGGTCGTCCACGAAGGTCGCACCCGGAATGACCGGCTCCTTGCCCGCGAACGGGGTCCGGTCGATCACCCACTCGTAGAAGGTCTCCACCGTGACGTCCAGGCCCTGTCCGGCCTCCTGGTTCGGCACGATCCGGTCCACCGCGGTGTTGGCGAATACGGCGGCGTCCTCCAGGGACCCGGCCGCCGGATCCCACTGCGCGGCGATTTCGGACTTCAGGATGTCGGTCGCGTTGATGGCGTTCTCACACGCCATCACCTGCAGCGGCGCCAGCCCCGCCCCCCGGGCCGCGATCCCCTTGGCGATCACGGGCGCCACGAACTTCAGGATGTGCGGGCCCACGGCGGTGGTGACGATGTCCGCCGTCGCGATTTCCGCGACGACGTCGGCTTCCTGCGTGCCGGAGTTCAGCGCACGGAAGTTGTCCACGGTGCGCACGGCGGGGCTGTCCCCCACCTCGTGCACCTGGTAGCTGTCCGCCGCGGCGAGTGCGGTGATGAGGGCATCCGCGACGTCCGCGAACACCACCTCGTACCCGGCCTCATGCAGCAGCAGCCCGACAAATCCGCGGCCGATGTTGCCGGCTCCGAAATGAACAGCCTTCACTAGGAATTGACCCTTCCGAACAGGTCGAGCACTTCGTCGACGGTGGTGGCCGCCTCCAGCTGCGCGACCTGGGCCTTGTTGGTGAAGACCTTGGCGATTGAGGACAGGATCTGGAGGTGCTCGTTGTTGATGCCGGCGACGCCGACGACGAACTTGACCTCCTTGCCGTTCCAGTCGATGCCGTTCGGGTAGCGGACCACCGACACCGCGGACTTCATGATGTGGTCCTTGGCGGCGTTGGTGCCGTGCGGGATCGCGAGGAAGCTGCCCATGTAGGTGGAGACGGATTCCTCGCGCTCGTGCATGGCGTCCAGGTAGCCGGCGTCGACGGCGCCGCGGTCCAGCAGCAGCCGGCCAGCCTCGTCGATCGCGGCGTCGCGGGTGGTGGCGGTGCCGCTGAGGACCACACTGTCGGCGACCAGGATGCCGGACGGTCCGGCTTCGGTTTCCGGTGCGGCGGCGGCTGTGCTGGCGCCAGCCACGGCGCCGCCGGCCACCGCGCCGGACGCATCCGCCGGCGCGTTGCTGCTTTTGACCAGTTCCACGATCTCGTCGTACTTCGGCGAGTTCATGAAGTTGTCCACCGAGACGTGCACGGCGTTGGAGGTTGCGGGCTTGGCCCGTTCGGTCAGGTCCTGGTGTGTGATGACGACGTCGTAGGTGTCGCTGAGGTTCGCGATCGCGGAGTTGGTGACCTTGACGTCCGGGTAGCCGGCGGCCTTGATCTTGTTCCGCAGCACCGAGGCGCCCATCGCGGAGGATCCCATCCCGGCGTCGCAGGCGAAGACGATGTTCTTGACCGGCCCGGCCAGGACCGCGACGCCGCCCGCACCGGCTCCAGCCAGCGCGGATGAAACGGAGCTCTTCTTGCCCTTCATGGCTTCCATCCGGGTGGTGGCGGCACCGAGCTCGTCACCCTCAACGTCCTTGCTGGCCTTGAGGATCACGGAGGCAATCAGGAAGGACACGGTCGCGGCCAGCAGCACGGACAGTGCCACCCCGAGGAAGCTGTCAGCCGGTGTCGCAGCGAAGACCGCGATGATGCTGCCCGGGGCGGCGGGGGAACGCAGCCCGGCGCCGGTGAGCACCAGGGTGAAGATGCCGGTCATGCCGCCGCCGATCGCGGCGAGGATGATGATCGGCTTCATCAGCACGAACGGGAAGTAGATTTCGTGGATGCCGCCGACGAACTGGATCAGCGCGGCGCCGGGGGCCGAGGCCTTGGCCATGCCCTTGCCGAAGATCATGTAGGCGAGCAGGATGCCGACGCCCGGGCCGGGGTTGGCCTCGAGCAGGAACAGGATGGACTTGCCCTGGGCAAGGGCCTGCTCGGTGCCGAGCGGGGTCAGGATTCCGTGGTTGACGGCATTGTTCAGGAACAGGACCTTCGCGGGCTCGATGAAGACGCTGGTGAACGGCAGCAGTCCGTTGTTGACGAGGAACTCGACGACGGCGCTGGCGCCGTTGCTGAAGGCCTTCACCACCGGGCCGATCACCAGCATGCCGAAGATGGCCATCACGGCGGCGACGATGCCGGCGGTGAAGTTGTCGATCAGCATCTCAAAGCCGGGCTTGACCTTGTTCTCCCAGAGACTTTCGATCTTCTTCATGATCCAGGCCGTCAGCGGGCCCATGATCATGGCGCCGATGAACATCGGGATGTCCGTTCCGACGATCACACCCATCGTCGCGGCCGCGCCGACGACGCCGCCGCGCACCCCGTAAACCATGCGCCCGCCGGTGTAGCCGATCAGCAGCGGCAGCAGGTAGGTGATCATCGGCCCGACCAGCTTGGCCAGGTCCGTGTTAGGGGTGAAGCCCGCCGGGATGAAGAAGGCCGTGATGATGCCCCAGGCAATGAAGGCCCCGATGTTGGGCATGATCATTCCGGAGAGGAACGTGCCAAATTTCTGTACGCCGACCCGCACGCTGCTCCGGGGTTTCGCCACTGTCTCTGTTGCCATGTGATTTCCTAACCGTGATCCCTGCTGCACCGCAGGATTGTCCGATATTTCGTCGAGCTAGCTGGTGGAACTGGTGGAGATCCGATGAAGCCATTCGAGGAAGAGCTTGAGTTCCGAGCTGGAGAGCTGGTCCGAGTGCGAGGCCTGCAGCGCCGCGTTCAGGGCGATCGCCGCGACCACCACCGGGGACTTCCCGGAGTCTCCCGGCCCGGACGCCCGTGCCTGCTCCGTGGAGACGGCAAAGATCATCGCGTCCCGGGTCATGCTGGAGAGCTCAAGGTTGCGCTCCGGCGCCTTCTCCGTGATGAGCATCAGCGTCACGCCCACGTTGGCGGCCAGGATACTCCGGGCCGCCTCCTTGGGCGGGACGGCCAGCTGGCCGGCGACGGCCGCCTTGTTCAGCATTTCCTCCATCAGCGCCTCGGCGTCGGCGACGACGGCGGGACGGCTCTCGGGACGGATATTGCCGAACATCACGAGGTACAGCTCCGGCTGCTTGAGCCCGAACTGCACATGCTGGTCCCACATCCGCCGGATGTCCTCCAGCGGCTCCCCGGACGGGGCGAAGTCGCGTTCGCCGGCGACGTATTCCTCAAAGCCGGCGGCGACGACGGCGTCGAACAGCCCTTCCTTGTCCCCGAAGTGGTGGTACAGGGTGGGCGCGGTGACCCCCGCCAGCTGCGTGATCTGGCGGGTGGAGACCGCGGCGCCTCCGGATTTGGCCAGCAATCCCGCCGCTGCGCGGAGCAGCCGGATCTTGGGCGGTAGCTGGCCATCGATACTCATAACCGCTACCCTAGCACCTATAGCAACGCTATATGAAGTGCATCACATACACTTTCTTTACTGGCTCACCGCAGAGAACGAGGACTTTCAGTGCAGAACTTCCAAGGAGTAGGCGTCAGCCCCGGCCGGATCATCGGCACCATCCGTCAGATGCCGAAGCCGGTCAGCGAGCCCCCGGCGGGCGAGCAGCTGCCGGCCGGCGTCTCCGCCGAGGACGCGACGGCGGCGCTGAAGGCGGCGGCGAAGTCCGTGCACGACGAACTCAAGGCCCGGTCCGAGACGGTCAGCGGCGACGGCAAGGCCGTACTGGAGGCCACGGCGCTGATGGCCACGGACACCATGCTGCTGAAGTCGGCCGCCAAGCTGATCGGCCGGGGCACCTCCAACCAGCGGGCCATCTGGGAGGCCGGCGCGTCGGTGTCGGAGATGCTGCACAACCTGGGCGGTTACATGGCCGAGCGCGCCACCGACGTCCTGGACGTCCGGGCACGGATCGTGGCCGCGCTGCGCGGTGTGCCCGCCCCGGGCATCCCGTCCTCCGCGACGCCGTTCATCCTGATTGCCGAGGACCTCGCCCCGGCGGACACGGCCACGCTCGATCCGGCGAAGGTGCTGGCACTGCTCACCGCCGGCGGCGGACCGCAGTCCCACACCGCGATCATCGCCCGCTCCCTTGGCCTGCCCGCCGTCGTCGCTGCCGCGGGCGTCGACTCCCTGCCGGACGGCACCGAGGTCTATGTCGACGGCGCCGCCGGCACCATCACGGCGGACCCGGAGGACGCGCAGCGCGCCGCCGCGGAGCACTGGGCCGCCACCGCGTCGCTGCTGGCGGACTTTGACGGCACCGGCACGACGGCGGACGGCCACCTCGTGCCGCTCCTGGCCAACGTCGGCGGGGCCAAGGACGCCGTGGCCGCCGCCGGGCTCAACGCCCAGGGTGTTGGCCTGTTCCGCACCGAATTCTGCTTCCTGGAACGGGACACCGAACCCTCCGTGGACGAGCAGGCCGCCGCGTACAAGGGCGTCTTCGACGCTTTCCCCGGGAAGAAAGTGGTGCTCCGCACGCTCGACGCCGGAGCGGACAAGCCGCTGCCGTTCCTCACCGACGCCACCGAGCCGAACCCCGCGCTCGGCGTCCGCGGCTACCGCACCGACTTCACCACGCCGGGGGTGCTGGAACGCCAGCTGCAGGCCATCGCCCGGGCGGAGCAGGACTCCGAGGCGGACGTCTGGGTGATGGCGCCAATGATTTCGACGGCGGAGGAAGCCGCGCGCTTCGCGTCGCTGTGCGCCGAGGCCGGGATCAAGACGCCCGGCGTGATGGTGGAGGTCCCGTCCGCGGCGCTCACCGCCGAGGCCATCCTCCGGGAGGTGGCCTTCGCAAGCCTGGGCACCAACGACCTCACCCAGTACGCGATGGCCGCGGACCGGCAGCTCGGCCCGCTCGCGGCGCTGAACACCCCGTGGCAGCCGGCCGTGCTCCGGCTCGTGGGCCTCACGGTCGAGGGTTCGGCCGCGGAAGGGCACGGCAAGCCGGTGGGGGTCTGCGGCGAGGCCGCAGCGGATCCGGCCCTCGCCGTCGTGCTGACCGGCCTGGGCGTCACCACCTTGTCCATGACGGCGCGTTCCATCGCCGCCGTGGCCGCGGTGCTGAAGACGGTCACCCTGGCCGAGGCGCAGGAGCTGGCACGGCTGGCCCTGTCCGCCCCGAGTGCCACCGAGGCGCGGGCCTGGGTCCGGGCCAAGCTGCCGGTGCTCGAAGACCTCGGCCTGTAACGGGCGTGTGAGCCCCGGCCCGGGGCGCTAGGATGCACTCCATGACACTGATTGCGCCCCGGGTGACGGCCGGGCTCCCGGCCGAGGATGCACAGAAACTGCGGTACGCGCTCAACGGCAGCAGCGACATCACCGTGTTCGTCGACGGCACCGTGCACCGTGTACCGCCGGCGGCGAGGGACGCCGTCGTGGACCTGCTGGGCCGCTTCAGCCGGGGCGAGTCGGTTACGGTCAGCAGCGTGGAAGAGATGCTGACCACCTCGAAGGCCGCGGAGCTGGCGGGGATCTCGCACACCTACCTGCGCAACATGACGGACCGCGGCGAGATTCCGGTGGAGTACCGCGGAACGCACCGGCGGATCCGGCTGGCCGACATCATGGCGTGGCTTGAGACGCAAAAGAAGAACACGGCGGCGGAAAAGGCGGCCCAGCCGGCCGGCGGCGGGGACTCTTCCGGGAGCAAAGATGACGGCGGCGCGGATGTTGCATGACGGCGTGATAAGGATCAAACAACGATCCCGGCCCCGCGCGGAAACGCGGCAGAGGCCGGGGTTACGCTTGAATTGTGGGTAAGTTCAGAGGGTGGCACATCCTGGCCGGCATCGCCGCCATGGTGCTCACCGGCATCCTCGGAACCGTGATGGGGCTGAACTACACGGCGGCTTTTATGGCCAGCTGCGTCGCGTTCGTCGCCGTCGCCCTGTGGACCGACAGCCGGATATCGCGCCGCAGGCGAGAGGCACAGCGGGATGCAACGCGAGACACAGTGCGGGAGCCGGCGCAGGATCCCGCCCTCCGGGACGACCACTAGGCACCCGGCACGTCAGATCCTCGGCCGGTCGGCCCAGCGCCGCGCCTTGAGCGCCGCATGCAGTTCCAGCCGGACCATCCCCTTGAGCGGATCGACGCCGAGCACCTGCCGGATCCGGCCCAGCCGGTTGTAAACGCTGCTCCGGTGCAGGTGCAGCTTGGCCGCCACTTCCTGGACCGAGCTGTCGTTGTCGTAGAAGAGCTCCAGCACCGGCAGCAGCTCCCCGTTGCGGTCGTGGTCCTCCAGAATTTTGAAGTAGACGGATCCTGCGTCCGCCCAGGCGCCGGCGCCGCCGCCGGCCGAGGCCAGCAGCTGGTAGAGGCCGGTGGCCCGGCAGTCCACCAATTCGCCGAGCTGGGGATCGACCGCCGCGGCCTGCGCGGCCTGGCGGGACTGCCGGTAGGCCTCGGCGAGTTCGCGCGGCCGGGAGAAACCTTCTGAGGTGCCGAGGATGATACGGCGGACCGGGCGGCCGGCACGCTTGGACAGTTCCAGCTGGTAGTGGACCAGGACCTGGGCGTGGGCCGCGCGGCCGGAGGACTCCCTGAACAAGACGACGGCGTGCGTCTCGGTCCCGGCGCTGAAGAGGGCGGCGTCCACCCCGATGGTGGCCTGCAGCGCGGAGGAGCGGTGGATCAGGGTGGAGGCGATCGGGTCCGATCCCTCGGCCCAGCCGTCGGCGTCGAGAACGGTCACCAGCTGCCACGGCCCGCGGCCCTGGACTTCCTTCCAGCCCGCGACGGCGGCGACGGCGTTCACCTCGCCCCGGCAGGCGGCCAGGAACTCCTGTTCGCGGCGGCGGCGGAACTCGGATTCGGCGGTGTTGGAGTCCAGCAGCAGGGCCGAGAGCCGCTCGAGCTCGGGCGCCACCTCCGGGAGCCGGGCCAGGACGGCGCCTGCGGTGGGTTCCTCGGCGTCGAGCTGGACCCAGAGGTACCCCACCCGGAACCCGCGGACCAGCAGCGGGACGCACACGCGGCCCAGCATGCCCAGTTCCTCGTTGGCCGGCACCACCACCGGGCGCACCGCCGTCGCGATCCCGTGCGAGAGCTGCCAGGCGCTGACGTCCACTGCAACACGCTTGCTGAGCAGGAAATTGACCCGGACCCGGTCCGCCTGGGACTGGTTGGAGCTGTAGGCGAGCAGGACGCCGTCGAGGTCCTCGAGCGAGAGCCCGCGCCCCAGCCGCTGCGCCACGCTCTCCACGAGCTGCTCCACGTCCTGCTGCTGCATGCTGCCACCTTACTGCCCCGCCGGGTCCGCCCACGAGCGGCGCGGCGACGAACAGCAGGCGACACCTGACGCTCCGGGAATCGACAAATGTCGAGCCAGTTTTTTCCAGAACCGCGGAATGACGGGGGCGGCGCCGCGGACGGTTCCGGAGGCACTGTCGCCTGCCTCACAGCCGGTCCTATTCTGGAATCACGACTTCCCTCGTACATCCCGGCCCACAAAGCCGCCACCATCGGAGCCCACAAATGATCATCGGTGTCCCCAAAGAAATCAAGAACAACGAATTCCGCGTGGCCATCACGGCCGCCGGGGTGCACGAATTCCGCCACCACGGCCACACCGTGCTGGTTGAGCGCGGCGCAGGCCTTGGCTCCGGCATCACCGACGAGGAATACGCCATTGCCGGCGCCGAGATCGTCACCGAGGCCGACGACGTGTGGGCCCGCGCCGACATGGTCATGAAGGTCAAGGAGCCGGTCAAGGCCGAATACCACCGCTTCCGCAAGGGCCTGGTCCTCTTCACCTACCTGCACCTGGCGGCCGAGCCGGAACTGACCCAGCAGCTCATCAACTCCGGTGTCACGGCCATCGCCTACGAGACCGTGCAGGAGGGCCGCTCGCTGCCGCTGCTGGCCCCGATGTCCGAGGTTGCCGGCCGACTGTCGGTCCAGGTCGGCGCCACCTCGCTGATGGCTCCGGCCGGCGGCAAGGGTGTGCTGCTCGGCGGCGTTCCGGGTGTCCGCCCGGCCAAGGTGGTTGTCCTGGGCGCCGGCGTGGCCGGTACCAACGCCGCCGCGATGGCCCTGGGCCTCGGTGCGGACGTCACCATCCTGGACATCAACATCAACCGCCTGCGCGAACTGGACGCCCAGTACCAGGGCCGCCTGAAGACCGTCGCGTCCAACGCCTACGAGATCGAGAAGTCCGTCGTCGACGCCGACCTCGTGATCGGTTCCGTGCTGATCCCCGGCGCCAAGGCCCCCAAGCTGGTCACCAACGAGCTCGTGTCCCGGATGAAGCCCGGCTCCGTGCTGGTGGACATCGCGGTGGACCAGGGCGGCTGCTTCGAGGACACCCACCCCACCACGCACCAGGAGCCGACCTACAAGGTCCACAACACGATCTTCTACTGCGTGGCCAACATGCCCGGTGCCGTGCCGAACACGTCCACCTACGCGCTGACCAACGTCACCCTGCGCTACGCGGTCTCGCTGGCGAACCTGGGCGTCAAGGCCGCGTTCGAGCGCGACGCCGCCCTCGCCGCCGGCCTGAACATCGCCGGCGGCAAGGTGGCGCACCGTTCGGTCTCCGAGGCGCACAACCTGCCCCTCGTCGCCGACTGGCACGAGCTCGTCTCCGCGTAAGCCTTACCGGTCCCGGCCCAGCCGGACACAGCAAGCGACTGTTCCATTGGAACAGTCGCTTGCTGTTTAATTCCCGGTCAGCCCCCGATCGCGCGGAGGGCGTTCACCTGGCCCTTGCCGTAGAAGCCGTTGCCGCCCGTGCCGCCCTGGCAGACCTGCGGTGCGCCGTTGGACTGCGAGGGGAACGGGGCATACATGGCGGTGTCCGGGCAGGCCATGCCGTCGGCGGTGCCGCTGATCCGCGCGGCCACGGCGCCCGGGGTGGTGACGCCGCTGCTGACCACCAGGGCCGCGATTCCTGCGACGTGCGGGGAGGCCATCGAGGTGCCCTGCAGGTAGCAGTACACCGCACTGGCCTCGACCACCTTGAGCGCTGCGGAGCACGGCTTGGACGACGGCCAGGTGGACAGCACACGCCCGTTGACGGCCGCCGGGGTCACCTGCAGGCGGCGGTCCCCGCCGGGAGCCACGACGTCGGCGCTGCCCACGCCGTAGCTGGAGTAGTAGGACTTGAAGCCCTTGTTGCCGTTGGCCGTTACACCGATCACCCCGGAAACCTCCACAGGCACCACGGCGCAGGCGTTGGTGATCTCACGCGAGACGGGCGCGGCGTTGTCCGGGCTCATGACATCGCGCGTGGGGTGGGCAAGGTCGTCCGAGAAGTTGCCCTGGGCGGCAACCACCGTGGTGCCGCTCTGCTGGGCGAAGCGGATGGCCCGGCGTTCGGCCTCCCAGATGGCGCGCTGCTCGGGGTCGTTCTTGCAGTTGAAGAGGTACGGATCCGCGAAGTAGCTGTTGTTGGTGACCTGGATGCCCTTGGCGGCCGCCCACATGAAGGAGCAGACGATGGCCTCGGGGTAGAAGAAGCCGTCCGCGGTGCTGGCCTTGATCCCGGCGATCTTCACGTTCGGCGCCACTCCCACCATGCCGATGCCGTTCTTGGCGGCCGCGATGGTGCCCGCGGTGTGCGTGCCGTGGCCATGGTCGTCCATCCAGGCGGACGGGGACTGGTTGGGCACCCCGCCGACGCAGGAGACGCTCTTGCCGAAGTCGACATTGGCGGCCAGGTCCGGGTGGGTGTAGTCGAGGCCGGTGTCGATGTCGCCGACCACCACGGACGTGCTGCCGCCGTTGAGGGCACGGGCCGCGGGCGCCTGGATCTGGTCCATGTCCCACTGCAGGCCCGACAGGCTGTCGCCTCCGGGGGCCGGGGTTCCCGGAGCGACGGGCGCCTGGGCGTCGGCATCCTCCGCGGCGCCCTCGCCGGCGGCGACCCCAAGGGCGGCCGTGGAGGCCGCGCCCTGGACCGACCCGTCACGGGCCTTCAGGGCCGGGCCGAAGCCGGCGCGGTCCGACTTTACGATCGCCACGCCGATTTCCGGGTAGCTCTGGACTACGGTTCCGCCGGCGGCCGCGATCGACTTCAGCGAGGCATCCGAGACCCCGTTGGCCGTGTACAGAACAACGTAGTTCTGCATGGGGCCGGCCGCGGTCTCCGCTGAGGCGGCAGGATTGGCTGCACCGGCCAACAAGCCCACTGCAAGGCCTACCGTGCTCAGCGGTGCAATGAGCCTTTTGAGTTTTTGCATCGTGCTGCTCCATTTCTGCCAGGGCAGCGGGACACGGTAGCGGCCGGCTGCGCTGGGTTCGCTCTCCAATCGGCCGAGGGCGTCGTTGCCGAAGGCCGCTTCCGGGGTTCACCCGACCAAGACTGGTGAAGGCCCACGGCTTCGACCATAGTGACGCAAGTTACAGTTGTGAAGCCCTGAGGGTAAACGAGCCTGCGAAAAGCCGGTCAGACGAGGGTCCGCACCCGCTCGATCAGCTTCAGGACCTCGACGGCGTCCTCCGGATCGACGGGGAGGGGCAGTGCCGAGGGGGCGCCGCCGTCGGTGATCTTGTCCGCCAGGATCCGGTAGAACGCCGGGTAGGCGCCGCGTTCGGTGGGCAGGCGGTCCAGGTGGCCGTCGCGGCCCAGCTGGCCGGCCCATTCGCGGTCCTCCACGCCGTAGTCGGCGTCGAGCGGGCTCCCGCCGGCGGCGAGATAAGGCTCCTGCGGGTCGACGCCGTGCTTGGTGAAGCCGCCGTCGCTGGCCAGCAGGCGGTACCGCGGGCCCTGCTGGGCGCAGAGCAGGTTCATCCAGAGGTGGCTGGTGGCCCCGGAATCGTGCCGCAGGGCCACAAAGACGTCGTCGTCCGCCCGTTCCCCGGGCCGGCGGGCCGCCAGCTCCGCGTGCGTCACGGCGGCGGGGCCAAAGAGTTGCACGGCCTGGTCCAGCAGGTGCGTGCCGAGGTCGAACAGGACCCCGCCGCCGTCGTCCGCCGTGGCGGCGGCTTTCCAGGCCTTCGTAACCTGCGGGGACCAGCGTTCGAAGCGTGATTCGAAGCGCGTGACGGTGCCCAGGAGGCCGCGCTCGAGCAGGCCGCGGACGGTCAGGAAATCGCCGTCCCAGCGCCGGTTCTGGAACACGGTCAGCACGCGGCCCAGCCGCGCGGCGAGGTTGATGAGTTCCTCGCCCTCGGCGCTGTGCAGCGTGAAGGGCTTGTCGACGACGACGTCGAGGCCGGCTTCCAGCGCCGCCTTGGCGAGCGGATAGTGGGTGGCCGGCGGGGTCCCCAGCACCAGCAGGTCCAGCTCGCCGACGCGGGCGAGGAGATCGGCCGGGGAGTCGACGATGCTGGCCGCGGGGTGACTTGCGGTGGCGGCAGCCTTCCGGCCGGCGTCGGAGGTGGCAATGGCGTCCAGCGAGTAGGCCGGGTTGGCCGCGATCAGCGGCGCGTGGAAGACGCTGCCGGACAGGCCGAAGCCGGCGATGGCGGTGCGGATGGGGGCGGTGCGGACGGGGGCTGCGGACTCGGCGGGCATGGTTCCACGCTACTCCGGCCCCGCACGACGCTCCCGCAGCTCTGACAACAAATCAGGCGACGCTCCCCCACGAAGTGAGGGAGCGCCGCCCGAAAAGCCGCTATAGCTGAGGGAGCGTCGGAAGGGAGGAGAGAGTTACTTCTTTTCCCAGCCGATGGTGGTCCAGTCCGGAACCTGGGACAGGCTCTTGAACAGGGACGGGCCGTAGTTGGCCAGGCCGGTGCGGACGAAGGAGATCTGCGGGCCGTTCATCACAACACCCATGGAGAAGTACTTCTCCATGTGCTTCTTCTCAACGTCCATGGCCGCCTTGTTGCGCTCGGCGTTGTCCGGGATCGTGGAGAGCTTCTGGATCGCAGCGTCGAGCTCGGCGTCGCCGAGCTTGTTCGCGTTGGTCTTGGAGTCGTAGAACTGCTTGACGGCGTCGGTTGCGTCCGAGCCAACGGTGTAGCCGGAGATGCTCAGGAAGAAGTCGCGGCTGCCCACAACCTTGCCGAAGTCCGCGGAAGCGCGCTGGTCGATGCCGACGTCCATGCCGGCTGCCTTGAGCTGGTTCTGCAGGGTCTGCGCGAAGGCCAGCGTGGTGGGGTCGTCACCGAAGTTGCTGATCTTGAAGGCGGCGGGAACGCCGGCCTTTTCCATGATGCCTGCGGCGTTGGCCTTGTAGCCGGCGTCGGTCAGGACCTTCTTGGCTGCGTCGGCGCCGGATTCCTTGACCGGGTAGTTGTCCTGGTAGTACTTGGAGAACGGCAGGAGCATCATCGAGCCGGAGCTCTCTTCTTCCCAGTTCAGGCCGTTGAAGCGGACCTTGCGCAGCGCCTGGCGGTCGACGGCGGAAAAGATCGCCTTGCGGATGGCGACGTCGGTCAGCGGGGCCTTCTGCGCGTTGAGGTTCAGGCCACCGGCGAAGAGGCGCTGGCCACGGCGGATCTCGGAGTTCTTGGTGCCGTCGAGCTGCTTGTACGGGGTGATGGTGTTCGCGGAAACACCGTCGATTTCACCGTTCTTGAAGGCGGCGATTGCGGCGCTGCTCTCCAGCTGGCGGAAGACGACCTTTTCCAGGACCGGCTTGTTGCCCCACCACTTGTCGTTCTGGGCGAGGGTGACCGTCTTGGCGGCGCTGTCGTACTTGTCGACCTTGAACGGACCGGCCATCCACTCCGGGTGCATCTCGCCGGTGAAGCCGTCGTTGAAGATCGCCGGGGTGTTCACGGCCGGGTGTACAAAGCCGGTGAAGAGGGAGTCCAGCGGGTAGACCGGCTGGGTGGTGGTGACGATGACTTCCTTGGCGCTGGAGCCGGCCTTGACGGAGTCAACGAACTCGTACGCGCCGGAGCTGACGATGTCGATGTCCTTGTTGGTGCCCTTGAGCATGTTCCAGGTGTTTTCGAACGTCTTGACGTCGATCGGCGTGCCGTCGTTGTAGGTGGCCTTCGGGTTCACCTTGATGGTGATGGTCTGCTTGCCGTCCTTGACCTCGCTCTTGACGTCTTCGCAGAAATCCTTGTTCGGCGAGGCGGTGCCGTCGAAGTCGAAGTTCCAGCAGCCCCAGGTGCCGGCCTGGTCGATCGGGCGGTGCAGGGCGGTGTTGTCCGCGCTGTTGCCGTTGTTGGAGAACCCGTTGAAGTCCGGCCCGAGGTTGCCCAGCGGCAGGGTGACGGTGCCGCCCGGCTGCAGGTCCTTGGCGTCCTTGGCGTTGATGCTGACGAGCTTGGCCAGGTCGCTGCCGGCTTCCTGGCCCTTGGCGGCCTCGGGCCCCTTTGCCGCGCCGCCGCCACCGCCGCAAGCGGTGAGCGCAAGCGCTGCCACGACGGCGGTAACGCCGCCGATCTTGGTCAGATTCTTCATGTGTTCCCCTTTTTTCTTATTTTGGTGCGAGTTGATGCGGGTGCGTAAATCAGGTGGTTTCGTGGACAACGAGCATGTCCGCGTCCAGTTCGCCGTCCGGGTAGAAACAGGCGAATTGCTGGTCTGTGGGGGCCGCGGCAGCGGCCGGGGAAGGAGCCTTGGCCGTTTCCAGCGCGGGCTCCAGGGTCAGGCACTTCTCCTGCTTCGCCGCCGGCAGGGCCGCGAAGACCGGGCAGCGTGTCGCGAAGTTGCAGCCCTTGGGCGCCTCCAGCGGCGAGGGCAGGTCGCCTTGGAGAATGATGCGTTCGCGGGTGCGTTCCAGGACGGGGTCCGGGACCGGGATCGCGGAGAGCAGTGCCCGGGTGTAGGGGTGGCGCGGATTGTCGAAGACGCTGTCGACGTCGCCGATCTCAACGATCTTGCCCAGGTACATCACGGCCACGCGGTTGGAGATGTGCCGCACCACGGACAGGTCGTGGGCCACCATCAGGTAGCTGAGCCCAAGTTCCGCGCGGAGCGAATCCAGTAGGTTGATCACGCCGGCCTGGACGGAGACGTCGAGGGCGGAGACCGGCTCGTCGAGGACCACCAGCTTGGGGTTCACGGCGAGGGCCCGGGCAATGCCGATGCGCTGCCGCTGGCCGCCGGAGAACTGGTTCGGGAACCGGTTGACGTGGTCCGGCTGGAGACCTACCAGTTCCATCAGCTCCATGATCCGCTTCCGGATCTGGGGTTTGGCCATGCCCGCGTTCTCGAGCGGCTCGGCGAGCACTTCGAAGACGGTGAACCGCGGGTCCAGGGCGCCGGTGGGGTCCTGGAACACCATCTGGAGTTCCTTGCGCATGGCGCTCTTGGTCTTCGCGTCGGAGGCCTGCTTGTTGCTCAGGCCGCCGATGACCACCTCGCCGTCCTGGTCCTTGTGGAACTCCATGATTTCCAGCAGGGTGGTGGTTTTGCCGCAGCCGGATTCGCCGACGATCGAGAAGCACTCGCCCTCGCGGATGTCGAAGCTCAGCCCGTCCACCGCCTTGACGGTGCCGATGCGGCGTTTGATCAGGGCACCCTTCAGCAGCGGGAAGTGCTTCTTGACCTCCCGGAGTTCCAGCACGCTGTGGCGGTCGGCCCGGGGGATCGCGTCAAAGCGCGACACCGGCACGGCGGGTGCCTTGAACACCTCGCGGGCGTCCACGCCCTCCCCCAGGGAGTCGGTCTTGATGCAGGCCGCCCGGTGCGCCGAGTCGCCGCCCGCATTCCCGCCGGCGACCGGCCACAACTCCGGCTCGCCCTGCAGGCAGGCCTCGCTCACCAGCGGGCAGCGCGGAGCGAAGGAGCAGCCGGTGGGGGTGTGGATGAGGTTCGGCGGGATGCCCTCGATCGGCACGAGGGAGGTTTTCTCGGCCACGTCGACGCGCGGCACCGCGCCGAGCAGGCCGATCGTGTAGGGCATCCGCGGGTTGTAGTAGATGTCGTCGACACTGCCGGTCTCCACCGGCTTGCCGGCGTACATCACCATGATGTCGTCGGCCATGCCGGCCACCACGCCCAGGTCGTGGGTGATCATCACGACGGCGGCGCCGGTTTCCTCCTGCGCGGTGTGCAGCACTTCGAGGACCTGCGCCTGGATGGTGACATCCAGCGCCGTCGTCGGTTCGTCGGCGATCAGCACACGCGGGTTGTTGGCGATGGCGATGGCGATCATCACGCGCTGGCGCATGCCGCCGGAGAACTCGTGCGGGAAGGCCTTCAGCCGGTCCTTCGGGCTGGGGATGCCAACCATGCCGAGCAGTTCGACGGCGCGCGCTTCCTTGGCCTGCCTGCTCATGGTGGGGTTGTGGACCGTGAGCGCCTCGATGATCTGGGTGCCGACCGTGTAGACCGGGGTCAGCGAGGACAGCGGGTCCTGGAAAACCATGGCGATGTCGTTGCCGCGGAACTGGCACATGGCCTTGTCGCTGAGTCCCAGCAGTTCCTTGCCCTGGAGACGGACCGATCCGGTGACCTCCGCCGTCGGGGGCAGCAGGCCCATGATGGCCATCGAGGTGACGGACTTTCCCGAGCCCGACTCGCCCACGATGCCCAGCGTCTTGCCGGCGCTCAGGTCGAAGTCGATGCCGCGGACCGCGTGCACCACCCCGTTCTCCGTGTTGAACCGGACGTTCAGGTCGCGGACGGACAGCACGGCATCCGTGTTGTGCCGGTTGGCGGGGTGCAGCCCGGCGACATGCAGGCGCTCGGCGGTGGAGAGGTCGGCGGACCCGCTGGCGGTCATTTCGTGGCTCATACCGTCTTCTTTTTCTTCTTGGCGCTGCCTACTGAGCTGGAGCTGGGATCGAACGCGTCACGCAGGCCGTCGTTCATCATGGCGAGTGAACCGGTGAGCAGGAACATCACGGTCAGCGGGACCCAGAACATCCACGGGAAGGTGGAGACCTGGGAAGTGGCCTGGCCGATCAGCACACCCAGGCTGACGTCCGGGACCTTGATGCCGATGCCGATGAAGGAGAACGCCACCTCGGCCAGGATGGCGCCGGTGACGCCGCGGGTGATGTCCAGGACCAGCAGCGAGCCGATGTTCGGGACCAGGTGCCGCCAGACGATGCGCCGCGGCGGGATCCCCATGTACTGGGCCGCCTTGACGAAGTCGCGCGTCATGAGGGACATCGAGAGCGAGCGGATGAGGCGCGCAGTGCCCATCCAGCTGAAGACCAGCAGGACGATGATCAGCAGGAGCCAGCTGGGCAGCGTCTGCTGCAGTCCGTTGCCCCCGCCGCTCGTCGCGACGGCCACCACCAGCAGCGCAGGCATCATGATCAGCGCTTCGAGGATGAACAGCATGACCTTGTCCACCTTCCCACCGAAGTAGGCCATGGTGCAGCCGTAGACGGCGGCGATCAGGACCGAGACGAGACCCACGACGAGGCCGATCAGGATCGAGATCCGCGTCCCCTCCACGGTCAGGGCGTAGAGGTCGATTCCGGCCTGGGAGGTGCCGAGCAGGTGCTCGGACGACGGCGGCATGCCGATGTTAAACGGGTCGATCGTCTCCTTGTCCCAGCTGTTGAAGAAGCCGCCGACAAAGGAGAACAGGGCCAGGGCCAGGAAGATCACCAGTCCGGCGACGGCTGTTTTGTTGCGCAGGAAACGGCGCAGGATGATCGAGGACTTGGCGATGACGACGTCGTTGTTCTCGATTTTTGCTTCGTCGGCGACCGCGGCGGGGTCGATGGCATTGAGGTTGGTCATGGTTACTGCACCCGCACTCTCGGGTCGACCAGCGTGGTGGCGAAGTCGGCGAGGATCGCACCGATCGCGAAGATTACGGAGCCGTAGGCGAGGGTCGCCGTCGCGGCGTTGACGTCCTGCAGCGCGATCGCGTCGATACTCCAGGAGCCGACGCCGTGCCAGGCGAAGATCTTCTCCGCGAAGAAACCGCCGGCGAAGATGGCCGGGATGGTGAACGCGATGCTTTGCGCGACCGGAATGAAGGACACCCGCAGCGCGTGGCGGCTGATGGCCTGGTTGCGGGTCAGGCCCTTGGCGCGGGCGGTGCGGACAAAGTCGGCGTTGACGTTGTCCAGCAGGTACTGGCGCTGCGCGATCTGGTAGGTTCCCCACCCGACGATCGTGATCGCAAAGGTGGG
Source organism: Arthrobacter sp. SlRoot2-15 (assembly GCF_059739345.1). Classification (NCBI taxonomy): domain Bacteria; kingdom Bacillati; phylum Actinomycetota; class Actinomycetes; order Micrococcales; family Micrococcaceae; genus Arthrobacter; species Arthrobacter sp. SlRoot2-15. The sequence goes on along the minus strand of NZ_AP046058.1, from coordinate 1,959,214 downwards.
CACGGCGTAGTGGGCCAGCATGTCGATGAACTGTGCCCAGCCGTTGCCCTCCATCCCTGGCGTGGAAATGCCGGTGACGAAGAAGATGCGTTCGCCGACCGTCTCGTTGACGTTGATGGCACCGAGCTGCACCAGGAAGTAGGCGATCGGCGCCGGGACAATGTGGACGAGGTAGCTGTAGGACGTGATGACCCGGTCCGAGGCCTTGTACTGCCGGGCCGCCGTGTACACGCCCAGTGCGACGCCGATGATCAGGGTCAGGATGATGGAGGCGAGGAACAGCCGGGTGGAGATCCAGACGCGGTCACCGAACTCGGCGTTGATGAACGCACCGTTGGGGCTGCGTCCCCAGTCCCAGCGGGTAACGATCGCCGTGAGCCAGTCGACGTAGCGTTCCCACGGGCTGAGCTCAGGGTCCAGTCCCTTGAGCCGGAAGGAATTGACCACCTGTTCGGGGGTGGGCCGCGGAATCCGTTCCTGCTCCAGCAGCGCCGGCTGCAGGGTGTTCACGGCCAGGAAGTACCCGGCGGTGGTGGTCAGGAAGATCATAAAGACGTACGTGAGGGCACGTTTGGCGAGATATCGGAGCATGGGACGACTAGTTCTGGATCGCCGGTGTCTTTACCGTGCCTGCCGCTGCCGGGGCGGTCTTTTCCGCCGCGCCGCGCGCACGGGTCTTAACGAGATTCACAGCATGGATCCTTCCGTTATCCCCCCATATGGCAGGGGGTTTCCGCTGCCGATCCGGGATCACGGCCAGCGGGTGCCTGGCCCCCCGCAGGCCTTCCGGCCAGTCCTTGTGGACTATGTTGCGGGTCACATTCCAGAGGAAACTATCACAAAGAAATTGCGGGCCGCCGCGCGAAATGCGACCAAACGGTATACCCACTACCAGATCGTTATGAATAACTCATTTGAATTGATTTGACTTGGCAGCCGTGGATCCGATCGGCTAGCCTACGCGCCTTTAACCACCCGGGTGGCCAGCTCCCGCCAGGACTCGACCAGCCGGGCCGGCGCCACGCCGTGGACCCGGACGGAGTGCAGGATGCGCTCCGGCTCGAGGGTGACGCTCAAGGCCCCCGCCATCAGCCAGGGGTCGGCGGTCACCCCGGCCTGGCGCAAGAGCCACTCCAGGTGGCGGTGCCAGAGGACGGCGGCGGGCACATCGAAGCGGTTATAGGCCGACACGTCCGCGGCGCGGGCGAGCTCGCCGTATTCCAGCACCCAGCCAATGCGTTCGGCGCCGAAGGCCACCAGCCGCTCGAGCGCCGGGGCGCCCGGGCCCAGCGGCGGCGGGCCGAACATAAACCTGCCCTGGAACTGGGCCTCGGCGTCACTGAGCAGGGTCATCATCAGTCCCGCCCGGCTGCCGAACCTGCGGAACACGGTCCCCTTGCCCACCCCTGCCCGCTGGGCGAGGGTGGCCATCGTGAGGCGGTCCGCCCCGCACTCGTCGATGAGCTCGCGGGCGGCCCGGAGTAGCAACTCACGGTTGCGGGCGGCATCCCGGCGCTCGGACTCGGCCGCGGGCCGGGACGTCAGGCCGCCCTGGCCGTCAGCCGGGCCCGCGTGTGCGCCGGGGCGGATTGGGATTAAGCTCACAGCGCCCATTGTAGCGCCGGGGAATATTAAACGGACCACAGTCCGTTTAGCATGGGTGAAGGCCCCCCAAAGCCTCCGCGACCATCCAGCCGCCGGAACCTCCGCGGCGCGATACAAGGAGTTCACATGAGCACCAACACCGTTCTCACCCTGGTCGGCAGCCTGCGCGCCGGCTCCACCAACGCCCAGCTCGCCGAGGCCATCCAGCTCCACGCCCCGGAGCAGGTGGATGTCGTCATTCACGAGAGCCTCGGCAACATCCCGTTCTACAACGAGGACATCGACGTCGAGGGCCAGGTTCCCGCCGCCGCCGCCGCCCTGCGTGCCGCCGCCAACGACGCGGACACCCTGCTGCTGGTCACCCCGGAGTACAACGGCACCGTGCCCGCGCCGCTGAAGAACGCCATCGACTGGCTGTCCCGCCCGTTCGGCGCAGGCGCCCTCAGTGGCAAGCCCACCGCCGTCGTCGGCACTGCCTTCGGCCAGTACGGCGGAGTCTGGGCCCAGGACGAAGCCCGCAAGGCCGTCGGCATCGCCGGCGCCCGGGTCCTGGAAGGCGTCAAGCTCGCCGTCCCCGGCTCGATGGTCCGCTTCGCGGAGACCCACCCGAAGGACGACGCCGAGGTCGTGGAACAGATCAAGGGCGTGTTCGCCGCCCTCGAAGAGGCCCGCGGCACCGAAGCAGCGTAGTCCCCACTGCACACCGACACCCCCGGCAGTCCCCACTGCCGGGGGTGTCCTGCATCCGGACGTGTCCGGGGCAGCTTTGTGAACAAAAGTTTTCCTACTGGCAACGACGCCCTGTATCCTAGGACTGTGAGCCACGAAACACTTGATGCCGCCGCAGAGCTACTTCCGGCCGAGGCAATTGACGCAATCGAACGAGCGGCTACGTCCGCCCACCGCCACGAGAGGCTTTTCTCGGAGCGCGCAGCAAACATCAAGCAGTCGGCCGTCCGGGACGTCTTCGACATCTCCCTGCGGCCCGGACTGGTTTCCCTGGCCGGGGGCAGCCCCTATCTGCAGTCGCTCCCGCTGGAACGCCTCGGCCAGTCTGCCGCGAAAATCATCGCCGAGCAGGGCCTGACCGCCCTGCAGTACGGCGGCGGGCAGGGCACCGAGGAGCTCCGCACGCAGATCTGTGAGGTCATGGCAGCCGAAGGCATCCTCGACGCGAAGCCCGAAAACGTTGTTATCACGGCCGGCTCGCAGTCCGCCCAGGACGTCGCCACCAAGGTCTTCTGCAACCCGGGCGACGTCGTGCTCGTGGAGGATCCAACCTACGTCGGAGCGCTCAACACGTTCGAGGCGTACCAGGTGGAGGTGGGCACCGTGCCGATGGACGAGGACGGGATCGTTCCGGACCTCCTGCAAGCCAAGATCGCCGCCCTGCAGACCGCGGGCAAAAACATCAAGTTCCTCTACACCATCCCAAGCTTCAACAACCCTTCCGGTATCACGCTGGCCGCCGAGCGTCGGCAGCAGGTCGTGGATATATGCCGTAATGCGAATATTCTGGTGCTGGAGGACAACCCCTACGGCCTGCTGCGCTTTGACGGCAACCCGCTGACCCCGTTGCGGGCCGGCAACCCGGACGACGTGATCTACATGGGTTCCTTCTCCAAGATCTTCGCCCCTGGCCTGCGGATCGGCTGGGCCCTGGTCCCGGCGCATCTGCAGCGCCGCTACTACCTGGCCTCGGAGGCCGTCACCCTGTGCCCGCCGACCCTCAACCAGATGCTGGTCTCCGCGTACCTGCGGGACTACGACTGGCGCGGCCAGATCGCCACCTACCGCGGTCTCTACCAGGAACGCTGCGAGGCGATGCTCGCGGCCCTGGCCAAGTACATGCCGGAGGGGCTGAGCTGGACGCGGCCCGAGGGCGGTTTCTTCGTCTGGGTGACCCTGCCCGAGGGCGTCGACACCTATCCGCTGCTGCAGAAGGCCATCGACGCCGGCGTCGTCTTCATTCCCGGGGCGGCCTTCACGCACTCCGATGAGCCCTCCAACAAACTTCGACTCGCGTACAGCGCGGTGCCTCCCGACGCCATCGAAGAAGGTGTCCGGCGCCTGGCGCCGGTGCTGGGGGAAGCCGTCGCGGCGTTGTAGCCTGAATCATTGCTGTGCCCCGCAACGTGCCTGACCCTACTCATGCTTGACCAGAGGAGCCCCCATGACCGGAATCATCGTTGTTGGCGTCGATGGCAGTGAGACTGCCCTCAAGGCCGCGCACACGGCCCGGGACCTGGCGGTCTCCCTGGGAGCCACCCTGCACGTGGTCAGCGCCTTCGACAGCGACCGGACCGAAGTGTTCAGCAGCGGCAGCGACCGGTGGATTGTTTCCGACGCCGACGACGCCGAGAAGGTCGCCAAGTCGGTCGCGGAGAGCCTGCGCACGGCGGAGATCAATGTCACCTACGCCGCCGCCCGGGGCAAGCCCGCCGAGGCCCTGATCCACGAGGCGGAGCGTTCCGGCGCGCAGATGATCGTGGTCGGCAACCGCCGGATGCGCGGCCTGGGCCGGGTGCTGGGGAGCGTTGCGAACAGCGTGGCCCACAACGCCCCCTGCGACGTTTACATCGCCAAGACCGACTCCTCCGACTAGGGCTTAGGAAGAGCGAACCCTAGGGCTGCGGTGCCGGCTGTGCCGTCTTCAGCATCCGGCGCAGGATCTTGCCGGAGGAGGACTTCGGCACGGCGTCGATGAACTCGACGCGCCGGATCTTCTTGAACGGCGCCACCCTGGCGGCCACGAAGTCCTGCACGGCGGCCTCGTCCAGCGCCTCGCCGTCGGCCCCCGGCTGGCGCACAACGAACGCCATCGGCACCTCCTGGCCGTCGGCGTCGGCGGTTCCGATCACGGCGGCGTCCGCGATGCCGGGGTGGGTCAGCAGCAACGCTTCGAGCTCGGCCGGCGCGATCTGGTAGCCCTTGTACTTGATCAGTTCCTTGAGCCGGTCCACCACCGTCACGACGCCGTCGGCCCGGACCGTGGCGATGTCGCCGGTGTGCAGGAACCCGTCCGCGTCCAAGGTGTCCGCCGTTTCCTCGGGCCGGTTCAGGTAGCCGAGCATCACGTTGGGCCCGCGGCAGAGCAGGTGTCCCGGGGCGCTGGTTCCCTCGGCGGGGACCTCGATTTCCTCCCCCGTGGCCGGGTCGAGCAGCCGGCATTCCATGTTGGGCACCGTGTAGCCGACCGAGCTGACGGGCACGTCCGTGGCGTCGACCGGGATCAGGTGGGAGACGGGGCTCATCTCGGTCATGCCGTAGCCCTGCAGCACCCGGCAGCCGAGCCGTTCGGCCAGCCGCGCCCCGAGTTCGCCGTCCAGCGGCGCCGCGCCGGAGAGGGTGGTGTGGACGGAGCTGACGTCGTAGTCCGCCAGCATGGGGTGCTTTGACAGCGCCACGGCCACCGGCGGGGCGATGAAGAGGTAGCTGCATTTGTGGTCCTGGATCATTCGCAGGAACTCCGCTAGGTCGAACTTGGGGATGGTGACGAGGCGGGCCCGCTCCCTCAGGGCCAGGTTCAGCAGCACGGTGAGTCCGTAGATGTGGAAGAACGGCAGCAGGGCCAGCAGCCGGTCATCCGGGGTGACCTTGAGCAGCCCGCGCGACTGTTCCACGTTCGCCACGAGGTTCCGGTGGCTGAGCATCACGCCCTTGGGTCGGCCGGTGGTGCCGGAGGAGTAGGGCAGCACGGCGATGTGGGTGGCCGGATCGAAGCTGACGTCCGGGGCCGGGGCGCCGGAGGTGAGCAGGTCCGTCAGCGAGGGGTGGCCCTCGGCGCCGTCGAGCACCACCAGCCGATCCGCACCGATTCCGACGCGTTCGGCGGCCTCGCGGGCCGCGGGCAGCAGGGCGGAAATCGTGAACAGCCAGGTTGCCCCGGCGTCGGTGAGCTGCTTCTCGATCTCGTCCGCTGTGTACAGCGAATTGATCGGTGTGACGGTGGCGCCGGCCCGGAGCAGGCCGTGGAAAACCACGGTGAACGCCGGAATGTTCGGGCACAGGATGGCGGCGACGCCATGGACGCCGAGGCCCTGGGCGGCAACGGCACCGGCGAGGGCATTGATCCGGTCGCGCAGCTCGCGGTAGCTCGTTGCCGCGCCGCTGGTGCCGTCGACGACGGCGACCCGGTCCAGGTCTTCCTCCGCCAAACCGCCGAAGAGGTACTCGTAGAGGCTGACGTCGGGGATATCCACTGCGGGGAACGGGCTCGAGAACACGCAAAATCTCCTTTGATCGGCGTCCGCCGGCTCGGCGGGGGCTGGTGCCACTCTAGTGCCGCTGCGCGGGCCGGGGACAGGTATCCCGCGGATTTGACCGGCGTCACCAGCCCCCGTGGGCAGTCTCACGCCGGTTTTGCCGGCCGGGACGACCGTCGCGCCGGTAAAATTGGGGATGCCCCCGACGGTGCGGACAGCCCTATCCGCCTTCATCCCGGGAGACACCATGCCTGCAATCCAGCGCCGCCAGCTCGTTGGCCACGACATCCTGCTGGCTCGCCACGGAAACCACATCAGCACCATGCGGGTGGACCGCGCGGCCGGCCGGGTGGTTGCCTACCTTGATGACGGATCGGTGGACAGCGCCCCGAACCTGATCTCCCCCGCACTGCGGATGCCCGATACGGTCCGGAGCGTCCTGCGCGAGGACTGGAAGTTCCTCGGCGCCGTCACGGCCGCCAGTTTCGGCCTGGCCGGCGTGCTGTTCGCCGCCGCCGCGGCCGCGGCGGGCTGGGGCAGCGCCCCAGGCATGGCGGAACTGCTTTCGGCCTACCCCGGCAGCTAGTCCAGCTGGAGCTCAGTCCAGCAGCAGGGCGGGCTCTTCGAGGATGGACGCGACGTCGGCCATAAACCGCGCCGAGAGGTCCCCGTCCACCACCCGGTGGTCGAACGAGCCGCCAAGGGTGGTGATCCAGCGCGGGATCACCTCGCCGTCCAGGACCCAGGGCTTCTGCTTGATGGTTCCGAAGGCCACGATGGCCACCTCGCCGGGGTTGATGATCGGCGTGCCCGTGTCGATGCCCAGGGCGCCGATGTTGGTGACCGTGAGAGTGCCGCCCTGCATCTGCGCCGGCTGGGTCTTGCCCGCCCGCGCCGTGGTGGCAAGGTCATTGAGGGCCAGCGCGAGTTCCTTGAGCGAGAGGTCCTGGGCGTTCTTGATGTTCGGCACCATCAGGCCACGCGGGGTCGCGGCGGCGATGCCCAGGTTCATGAAGTGCTTGACGTGGATCTCGGCTGAGTCGCTGCCGTCCTCGGCATCCACCCAGCTCGCATTGACGCTGGGGTTGCGCGCCGCGGCCCAGATGACGGCCTTGGCGAGGATCAGCAGCGGCGAGACCTTGATGCCCTCGAAGTCGCGGGAGGCCTTGAGCCGCTTGACGAACTCCATGGTGCGGCTGGCATCGACGTCCACGAAGATGGACACGTGCGGGGCCGCGAAAGCGGACTCCACCATGGCCCGGGCGGTGGCCTTGCGGACGCCCTTGACCGGGATGCGTTCGATCCGCTGCTCCTGGGGCCGGCCGGTCTTGCCCCAGAACGAATCCGCCTGGTCCAGCTCGGCGTCGCGCTGGGCCTGGTAGCTGACCAGGTCCTCGCGGGTCACCTCGCCGCGCGCGCCGGTGGGCACGACGTCGGCCAGGTCGATGCCAAGGTCACGGGCGAACTTCCGGACCGGGGGCTTGGCCAGGACCCGGCTGACGAGTCCGGTGATGGCGCCGCCCAGCGTCGGGCGCTGGTCGATCGCCTCGGCTGCTGCCGGGGCGGGACGCTCGGCGCTGGCGACAGCCTCCGGGGTGATCCAGATGTCGTGCGCCTCGACGGGTTCGAAGGCGGGAGCCGGGGCGACGGCGGGAGCCGGGGCGACGGCGGGAGCCGGGGCGACGGCGGGAGCCGGGGCGACGGCGGGAGCCGGGGCGACGGAGGGGGCCGGGGCGGCGGCCGCCGGAACTGCCGGCGCGGAGATCCGGCGCCGGCGCTTGACGGCGTCGGCTTTAGGGCCGGAACCGACCAGCGGGCCGCCGGCCGGGGGCCCGCCGGCGTCGGAGGTCTCCGGCTGGAGCGTGCCGTACATCGGTGCAGCATGAGCGTCCGCCGGCGCGGGGGCTGGCACGGGCGGCGCAGGCGGGGCGGTGGCGGGCTCCGGAGTCGCCGTGTCCGAGACGCTGATGATCGGCGTCCCGACGTCGACGGTCACGCCCTCCGGGACCAGCAGCTCGGTGACGGTCCCGGCGTACGGGGACGGGAGCTCCACGAGGGACTTGGCGGTCTCGATCTCGCACAGCACGTCGTTGACGGCCACGGTGTCGCCGGCCTTGACCTTCCAGGAGACGATTTCGGCCTCGGTCAGGCCTTCGCCGACGTCGGGAAGGTTGAACTTGTTCACGGTCATGGAGATCCCCGTCAGTAGGCGAGGGCGCGTTCCAGCGCCTCAAGGATGCGGTCGATGTCGGGGAGGTAGTCTTCCTCCACCTTGGCCACCGGGTAAGGCATGTGGAAGCCGCCGACGCGCATGACCGGGGCCTCGAGCGAGTGGAAGGCCCGCTCGCTGACGCGGGCGGCGATCTCGCCGCCGATACCGCCGAAGGTCGGCGCCTCGTGCGCCACGATCAGCCGGCCGGTCTTCCGCACCGAGTCCGTGACGGTGTCGAAGTCGATCGGCGAGATGGAGCGCAGATCGATCACTTCCACGCTGAGGCCGTCCTCGGCGGCGGCGGAAGCGGCGGCGAGGGCCACCGGTACCAGCGGACCATACGCCACGACTGTGGCGTCCGTTCCGGCGCGCAGAACGTGGGCCTGGAACGGGTCCGCGGACTGGCCCGGGGAGGTGGTGTCCACCTCGCCCTTGAGCCAGTAGCGCCGCTTCGGCTCGAAGACGATCACGGGGTCGAGGCAGTCGATGGCCTGCTGGATCATCCAGTAGGCGTCGTGCGGGTTGGACGGGGTGATGATCCGCAGCCCGGCGGTGTGGGCGAACAGCGCCTCGGGCGACTCGGAGTGGTGTTCGATCGAGCCGATGCCGCCGCCGTACGGGATCCGGATAACTACGGGCACGGTGAGGTTGCCGTTGCTGCGCGAATGCATCTTGGCCAGCTGGGTGGTGATCTGGTTGAAGCCCGGGAAGACGAAGCCGTCGAACTGGATCTCGCAGACCGGCAGGTAGCCGCTCAGCGCCAGGCCGATGGCGGTGCCGATGATGCCGGACTCCGCCAGCGGGGTGTCGACGACGCGGTCGGCGCCGAATTCGCCGATCAGGCCGTCCGTGACGCGGTAGACGCCGCCCAGCGGGCCGATGTCCTCGCCCATCAGCAGGGTGCGCGGGTTACCGGCCAGCGAGGCCCGGAGGCCCTCGTTGATGGCCTTGGCAATGGTCATGGTGGTCATCAGTTGGCCGCCTCCGTATCGGCAGGCTCCGCCTCGTCGGCGAAGCCGGCACTGTACTCCTCGAACCACGCCAGCTCTTCGGCCACCAGCGGGTGAGCCTGGGCGTAGGTGTTGGCGAACGCCGTCCGGATGTCCGGGGTTTCCAGGTCGTGGGTGGTCTTGCGAACATAGGCGGCGAGCTCGTCGCCGTCGGCCTTGACTTGGTCGAAGAATGCGTCGTCGGCAAGGCCTTCGGCGCGGAGGTATTTCTCGAGCCGTTCCAGCGGGTCCTTTGCCCGCCACTGCTCCTCCTCCTCGGAGCCGCGGTACTTCGTGGGGTCATCCGCGGTGGTGTGCGCGCCGACCCGGTACGTGAAGGCCTCGATCAGGACCGGGCTCTTGCCTTGGCGGGCGCGTTCCAGGGCCCATTCGGTGACGGCGTGGACCGCGATCACGTCATTGCCGTCCACCCGGATGCCGGGGAAGCCGTAGCCCTTGGCACGGTTGGAGAGCGGGATGCGGGTCTGCACGGTGGTGGGCACGGAGATGGCCCAGTGGTTGTTCTGGCAGAAGAACACCACGGGGGCGTTGTACGAGGAGGCGAACACCATGGATTCGTGCACGTCGCCCTCGGAGCTGGCGCCGTCACCGAAGTAGACCATCACGGCGGCCTTCGGATCCTGCGCCGGGGCCGCGGACCCGGCGGCTGCCGCCTGGGCTGCGGCGCGCTTCTGGTCCCGCTGGATGCCCATCGCGTAGCCGACGGCGTGCGGGGTCTGGGCGGCAAGGACCAGCGTGTACAGGTGGAAGTTGGTGTCCTTGGGATTCCAGCCGCCATTGGACACGCCGCGGAACTGGCGCAGCAGTTCGGCCAGGTCCACGTTGCGGGTCAGCGCGACACCGTGTTCCCGGTAGGTGGGGAAAATGTAGTCCTGCGGCTGGCTCGCGCGGCCGGATCCGATCTGCGCCGCTTCCTGGCCGGTCAGCGGGACCCACAGCGCCAGCTGGCCCTGCCGCTGCAGGGCGGTGGCCTCCACGTCAAAGCGGCGGATTTTCGCCATGTCGGCATAGAACCCGCGGAGCTTCTCGGCATCGAGCCGGGCCGCGTACTCGGAGAACACCGGATCGGTGCCCAGGGCGCCATCCGGGCGCAGCAGCTGGACCATGGGGACGGCGGGATCGCCCAACACGGCCTCGGCCTGCGCCTCCCGCTGGTCGTCCACGCCGGTTCCGTCGAACTCGGTGGAGGGCAGATGTGTGGCGCCCATACCGTCTCCTTGCCTGCCGCATCCGAATGCGCCGCAATCGCTGGGATATATGCCGAACAAGGAATACATTCCCGGTCCGGCATATATTTGGCTTACTCGTCCCCTACTTTATCCGCAGCGGGCTCCCGGCGGACTTCATGTTAAGCGCTAGGAACGCTGCGGGGGTTTTGTATAGATCGCACACAATTCAAGGAACCGGGTATTGGCCTCGGGTTCGCCGATGCTCACGCGCACGCCCTCGTTGCCGAAGGCCCGGACCGAGAGCGCCCGCTCCCCTGCCAGCGCGGCGAATTCCGCGCTGTTGGTGCCCAGATTCAGCCAGACGAAGTTGCCCTGGGCGTCCGGCACGAACCACCCGAGGTCGCGCAGTCCGGCCGTCACGCGGTCCCGTTCGTCGACCAGGCTTTGTACCCTTTCTACAACCTCGCCGAAGTGCTGGAGCGAGGTCACCGCCGCCGCCTCGGCGATCTGCGAAACCGCGAACGGTGTGGCGGTCACCCGCAGGTGCTGGGTGAGCTCCGGCTGGGAGACGCTGTACCCCACGCGTAGTCCGGCCAGGCCGTGCGCCTTGGAGAAGGTCCGCAGCACCACCACGTTGGGGTACTTGCGGTACATCTCGATGCCGTCAACCGCGTCCTCGGCCCGGACAAACTCCTGGTAGGCCTCGTCGATGACCACCACAATGTCCGAGGGCACTGTCTTGAGGAACCGCTCAGTTTCCTCCGTGGTGAGGATGGGTCCGGTGGGGTTGTTCGGGGTGCACAGCAGGATCATCCGGGTGCGCGCCGTTACCGCGGCAGCCATCGCGTCCAGGTCGTGCCGGCCGTCGGCGGTCAGCGGGATCTGCACGCTCTGCGCGCCGGCGACGCCCACGCTGATGGGGTAGGCCTCAAACGAGCGCCACGCATAAATGACCTCGTCGGCCTTGCCGTCGTCGTTCTGGCCGGCAAAGGTGGCCAGCAACTGGTTGAGCGCCCCGAGGCTGCCCGCGCCGGTAACGATGTCCTCGGCCGGAACGTCCAGGAAACCGGCCAGCTCGCCGCGGAGTTTGCTGCTGAGCGGGTCCGGATAGCGGTTGAAGTCGGTCTGCGCCGCGATGGCCTGCTGCACTGCAGGAATCGGGGGCAGGGGATTCTCGTTGGAGGACAGCTTGTAGCTCACCAGCCCCTCGACCGGGACCGGGGGTTTGCCGGCCGCGTAACGGGGAAGGAGGTCTACCACCGGCCGCGGGCGGATCCCGCCGGCCTGGTTCTCTGATGAAGTCATGCGACCTAGCCTACTTCGACCTCCTGCCGGGAGGCCCGGGGATGTGACAGCATGGGGCCATGCGCTCACTCTTCGTGCGGGTCATCGTCAATGCACTGGCCCTTTGGATCGCCAGCTGGATCCTTCCCGGGATGGATATCTCCACCACCGCCACCACCGGGGCCGTGGCCAACAGCGGCGTCACGCAGGGCACGGACACGATCGGGATCATCCTGGCGTACCTGTTCATCGGGCTGATCTTCGGCCTGGTCAACGCCCTCGTCAAACCGCTGGTCAGCCTGCTGTCGCTGCCGATCACCATCCTCACGCTGGGACTGTTCACGATCGTCATCAACGCCGCCATGCTGTACCTCACCTCATGGCTGAGCTCCTACACGCCGGTGCATTTCACCATCGACTCCTTCTTCTGGACGGCAGTGTTGGCCGCCATCATCATCACCGTGGTATCCCTGGTCGCCGGCAGGCTTCCGGGCGGCCGCCGTTAACCCCCGGCTCTAACCCGGCACCCCCGGCGGCACCGGTCTAGCATCCGGCCTCGCATCCGCCCGCGCGTCCGGTCGCGGACCCTGACTCGCGTCCCGTGCCGGCGGACCGGCCGACGGCGTTACGGGCTTGCCGCGGTCCGGGCCCGGCGCCGTGGGGACGCCCTTCGGGGCCAGCGCCTCGCGCCGCAGCGAGAACCTCGTGACCGTCGCGGTGCCACCGGCCCCGACCACCGCCGCGAGCGCGGCGGTGGAAGCCTGCAGCGAGGGATCCTTGCTCGCCGAAACCGCTTCCGCCCCGGCCGCGTAGTTTTCCAGCCGGTGGCCGGGGCCGAGCCCGAAGTCCTGCGGCGGCGGCATGGCCAGGTCATTGGTCAGGGTCACGGTCACCCGGTCCCTGGTGTCCGCGTTGGCCAGCCCGTCGGCCCCCGGCACCCAGTCGTGCCGGTGCTCCAGGTGCAGGCTGCCGATCCCGGGTTCGGGGGTGATGCCGCCCACCGGGGAACCCGCGGTCAGCACGAACCTGAGGTCGAATTCGGCCAGGAAGGCTTTGTCCCGGCTGAGGTTCATGGCGTGGATGCCGCCCTGGCTGTAGCCCACCACGGCGAGCTGCTCGCCCGCTTCGGCGCCGGCTTCCCGCAGCGCCTGCCGGATAGCCGCGTTTGTTGCCTCCGAGTCGTAGCCGAGCGCCTCGGCGATACCGGCCGTGTCGAACGGATTCGTCCCCTCGGGCAAGCCGCCGAGCTGCGTTCCCGGAATGATGACCACCCAGGCGCGCGCGCTGCCGCCGTCGACCCGGATGACTTCGATGTCGCCGCTGGTCCGGCCCACCGCCTCGGCCCGGCGCAGCAGGCCGGCCGGGGAGACATCCACGTCCGCGGTGGCCGTTTCGCTGCCGACAACCCTGACCGGCCTCGGTTTCAGGAATTCCAGTCCCGGCGCCGCGGTCAGGTCCCGGACGGCGCGGCGGACGTCAGCGGGGCCGCTGAGGACCCCGACGGCCCCCGCTAGCGGAAAGGTCAGGCCCAGCAGCAGGGCGAGGCCGCGGGGAGCCTCGGCCACCGCGTGTTCAACCTGGTCCCGCACGCCCGGGAGCTCGAAAGGCACCGGAGAAGTGCCGTACTCCGGGGCGCCGAGACCCATCCGGAGCAGCAGCGCGTTCCGGGCCTCGGTGAACTCGTACTCCCGGTGGCTGGCCCGGACCTGGGCCGCGATGTGTTCCAGCTCGGCCCGGACCCGGCCGACGTCGCGGCCCGCCTCCCCGACAGCGATGATGGCGTCGCTCCCGCTGCGGTAGGAATCTGTCTGGTACTGGAAGAGTGACCGGCGGATACCGTCTGCTTCGCCTTCCACGGCGTACAGCCGGCGCACGACGGCGTCCAGGGCCGCGGCGCCGGCCAGCAGCTCTTCGAACTGGAAGCTGAGGCCGCCCACCCCGCCGCGGATGCGCAGCATCCCGTCGGGAGCGGGCACGGACGGGCGCGGAACCTCGCCGGAGCCCGACGGAGTTATCTCCGCCATCAGTAGCCCGGGCGTCCGGATGAGAGTGTCACCTGCTGGGCGTGGCGCATCACCACCGCCTGCGCGTCCGCCAGCGCGTCCCGGGCGCGCCGCAGGGACGCGGCCTGCAACGACAGCGTGGTGCGGTAGGCCCGGCCCGCCGGGGATTGCCAGTCCTGGAGCTCCAGCCGGGTCAGACCGGCAAGGACGGCGCCGGCCTGCTCCGCGCAGGACGCCACCCTGGCCGCCAGCTGTTGGACCTCGTAGCTGCGTGAGGCGCAGGCCGCCGCATCGGTTGCCGTCAACGTGCCGCTCATGGCCGGAGCTCCCTTCCCTTGCAGTTCCCGTCCCGGATTCCAACGCTAGGGACCCCCTGCGGGGGCCGGAACCGGCTGCGCCGGCTATGTGGAAAAGCCGGCGGCCCTGCGCCCCGGCCCGCGGATCCGGGGAACGCCGGCAGCGCCGGGATGTCATACGCACCCGCGCGCTTAAGGCCCGGCGGCACTTCGTGAAAGAATCGGACCATGCCTGAAACTGCCGCCACAGCTGAGACCCGCACGCCGTCCGGACGCCTGGCCCTCGCCGCGTCCGACCACCAGATCGCTCTCGGCCCGCTGGACGGCCGCTACCAGCCCGCCGTCGCGCCGCTGGTGGACTACCTCTCCGAAGCCGCCCTCAACCGCGACCGGGTCGCCGTCGAGGTTGAATGGCTGATCCACCTGACCAGCAACAACGTGCTGCCGGGCGCCGGGCCGCTGAGCGCGGAGCAGCAGGCGAAGCTGCGCGCCATCGTGACCGAATTCGACGCCGCGTCGGTCGCCGAGCTGGCCGACATCGAGGCCGTCACCGTGCACGACGTGAAGGCCGTGGAATACTACATCGGCCGCCGGCTGCCCGGCGTCGGGATCGAGCACCTGACCGCCATGGTGCACTTCGGCTGCACCTCCGAGGACATCAACAACCTCTCCTACGCGCTCGGCGTCAAGGGCGCCGTGGAAGACGTCTGGCTGCCGGCGGCCCGCAAGCTCGTCGCGCAGATCAGCGCCATGGCCGAGGCCAACCGCGCGGTGCCGATGCTCTCCCGCACCCACGGCCAGCCCGCCACCCCCACGACGCTGGGCAAGGAGCTCGCCGTGATCGCGCACCGGCTGACCCGCCAGCTGGACCGCATCGCCCGGACCGAATACCTCGGCAAGATCAACGGGGCCACTGGCACCTACGCTGCGCACGTCGCTTCCGTGCCGGGCGCCGACTGGGAGCAGGTTGCCCGGAGCTTCGTCGAGTCCCTGGGCCTGGCCTGGAACCCGCTGACCACGCAGATCGAGAGCCACGACTGGCAGGCCGAGCTGTACGCCGACGTCGCGCGCTTCAACCGGATCCTGCACAACGTCTGCACGGACATCTGGAGCTACATCTCGATCGGCTACTTCGCGCAGATCCCGGTGGCCGGCGCCACCGGCTCTTCCACGATGCCGCACAAGGTCAACCCGATCCGCTTCGAGAACGCCGAGGCCAACCTGGAGATCTCCTCCGGGCTGCTGGACGTGCTGGGCTCCACCCTGGTCACCTCCCGCTGGCAGCGCGACCTCACCGACTCCTCCTCGCAGCGCAACATCGGCGTCGCGTTCGGCCACTCCCTGCTGGCCATCTCCAACGTGGCCAAGGGCCTGGACCGCCTCGACGTCGCCGAGGACGTGCTGGCGAAGGATCTGGACACCAACTGGGAGGTCCTCGGCGAGGCGATCCAGATGGTGATGCGCGCCGAGGCGATCGCCGGCGTCGAGGGCATGGAAAACCCGTACGAGCGGCTCAAGGACCTGACCCGGGGCCAGCGCGTGGACGCCGCCCGGATGCAGGAGTTCGTCCAGAGCCTTGGCCTGTCCGCCGACGCCGAAGCCCGGCTCCTGGCCCTGACCCCCGGCAAGTACACCGGCATCGCCGACAAGCTCGTGGACCACCTGGCCTAGCCGTGCTTGCCCTGAGTTAACCTTCCGGCAGGCCGCCGTTTACGCGGCCGTCGAGGACTGGCCAGCTTCCACGGGGAAGCTGGGACTGTTACCGACACGAGGAGAACCCCTTGCCGAGCGACACCGCGTCGACCGCACGGACTGTCCTGGCCGACCCCGGCGCTGAAGCCGACCCCGGCGCCGGCACTGCGGCCGCGGCCGCGGACGCGGCCGCCCTGAGCCTGATGAGTTTCAACATCCGCTGCGACATCGCGTCGACACTGCCGGGGCAGGCCGACTACTGGCCCGAGCGCGTCCCGGCGCTGCAGGCCGTCCTGGCCGAGGAACTCCCGGAGGTCCTCGGCATCCAGGAGGGCCTGGAGCACCAGCTGGCCGTGATCGAAGAAGCCCTTCCGGAGCACTACCGCATGATCGGCCACGGCCGCGAGGGCGGCCGCCGGGGCGAGCACTCCTGCATCTTCTACGACTCCCGCCGCCTGCGCCTGCGCATGTGGGACCAGTTCTGGCTCTCGGACACGCCCACGGTGCCCGGATCGGCCACCTGGGGCAACGACGTCACCCGGATCGCCACGTGGGGTCGGTTCGAGGACAGCTGTACGGGACGTGAGCTGATGGTGGTCAACACCCACTTCGACCACGAGTCAGAGAACGCCCAGTTGCGCAGCGCCGAGGCCATCATCGAGCATGCAACCCGCGAGCCCGGGCTGCCGACCGTCCTGATGGGGGACTTCAACGCCGACGCCGGCGCCTCCGGGGCGTACAGAACCCTGGTGGGCAGCGGCGCATTCCGGGATTCCTGGACCGCAGCGAAGCAGCGGCTGACCCCGGAGTACGGGACGTTCCCGAACTACAAGGACCCGGTCATCGGCGAAAGCCGGATCGACTGGATCGCGGTGACGCCGAATATCCAGGTTGCCGAGGCCGCGGTCAACACCTTCCGCCTGGACGACCGCTACCCCAGCGACCACGCGCCAATCCAGGCCACGGTCCGGATCCCGTGACCGGATCCAGTGACCGGCGCAGCCGGCACAGGCAGCCGGTAAAATCGCTGCCATGAGGCTGCTGCTGATCCGCCACGGGCAGACCCCGGGCAACGTCCTGGGCCAACTGGACACCGCCCACCCGGGACCCGGCCTGACCGAACTAGGCGAGCGGCAGGCCGCCGCCCTCGCCCGCACCCTGGTGAACGAGCGGATCGAGCTGCTCTACGCGTCCACCCTCGTCCGCACCCAGCTCACGGCCACACCGCTCGCGAGCAGCCGGGGCCTGGAAATCGAGGTGCTCGCCGGGTTGCGGGAAATCGAAGCCGGCGCCCTGGAAAAGCTCACCGATCGCGAATCCCACCTGCGCTACCTGGGCACCGTGTTCGCCTGGGCCGAGGGCGAGCTGGACCGGCGGATGCCCGCCGGGCCCAGCGGGCACGACTTCTTCGAACGCTACGACGACTCGATTGCGAGGATTGCCGCCGCGTCCACCGGCGCTGACGACGCCACCGTGGCCGTGGTCAGCCACGGCGCCGCGATCCGGGTCTGGGCCGGGCTGCGCGCTGCCAACGTCGAGCCGGGGTTCGCGGCGCGGCACGTGCTCGCCAACACCGGTATCGTGGCCCTCGAAGGCGATCCCGACGCCGGTTGGCGTCTGATCCACTGGGACGACAGTCCGGTGGGCGGGCTCGCCCTCGCGGACCCGACGGCGGAAGACCCCACCGGCCGCCCGGCCTAGCCTGTACTTCGGGCCCCGGGCCGCCGAGTTCTCGAAGCCCTTACACGGCGGAAACACCGGCGAAACCGCGCCTCCCTAGCCTTGGTCTGCATAACCCTTCGGCGAATCGAGGCAGCGATGCAGACCAACCCGCGGCTCCACATCCGGCAAGTCCCCTGGGCCAACCCCGTGGGCGCCGACCTGCGGGCCGCCCAGCAGGCGGAACTGGACGCCCGCTTCGGCCACAGCAACCACGAGCCCGGACCGCCGCCGTCGGAGACGGACACCGCGGTGTTTCTGGTGGCCCACGACAAGGCGTCCGGCCAGCCGGTGGGCTGCGGCGGTCTGCGGCTGCTGGACGATTGCATGGCGGAGATCAAACGCCTCTACGTGCTGCCGTATACCCGCGGCTCGGGGGTGGCCAGTTCCATCCTGGCGGCGCTGGAGGGACACGCCCATGCCCTGGGCATCACCACCCTGACCGCGGAGGCTGGTTCGGTACAGGCCGACGGCCGGCACTTCTACGAGAGTTCGGGCTTCACACCCGTGCCCAACTTCGGCCCCTACGCCGGGGTGGAACACTCGTACTGCTATGCCAAGGCGATCGACTCGCACAGCGCCGCGCGCACGGCAATGGTGTGAACTCCCTGTGAATACCGCCCGGGCGCTGTCGCCGGGGGCGGCAAAGGGCTTTGCTTAAGACACGGACCACAGCGTCAAGAGAAAGCCGCAACGCATGAGCCGGAACCGTGCCCTCCCCGCCCGCCGGATGACCGGCCTCCTGCTTGCCTCCGCGCTCATCACCGCGGCCGCCGCCTGCACCCCGGCCCCGCAGCCGCCCGGCCCCACCGGCAGCGGCACGCCCACGGCGACTGCACCGACGACGGCGAGCGCCCCGCCGTCGACCCCGCCCCCGTCAACTTCTGCGCCGCCGTCGTCGCCCTCCGGCGGGCCGCAGGCGGCCGGCAAACCCGGCCACGTTTTTATCATCAACTTCGAAAACAAGAGTTACGACAAGGTGTGGGGTTCCGGCTCCGCCGCTCCGTATCTCTCCCGGACCCTGCGCGCCCAGGGGGTGCTGCTCTCGGAGTATTACGGCATCGCGCACAACTCCAACCCCAACTATCTGGCCCAGATTTCGGGGCAGGCCTCCAATCCGATGACCCGCGCCGACTGCCCGACGTATGCGCCCCTCACCCAGACCGGCACGGCCGCCCTGGGCCAGGTGCAGGGCACCGGCTGCGTCTATCCCGAGTCCGTCCCCACTGTCGCCGGCCAGCTCAGCGCCGCGGGCAAGACCTGGAAGGGCTACATGGAGGACATGGGGACCCCCTGCCTGCATCCAGAACCCGGCGCCAAGGACGACCACCAGGGCGCCAAACCGGGGGACCAGTACGCCACCAGGCATAACCCCTTTGTCTACTTCACCGCGATCACTTCCTCCCCGGACTGCGAGCGCAATGTGGTGGACTTCTCGGCCCTGGCCGGAGATCTGCAGTCCATTGCCACGACCCCCAATCTCTCCTACATCTCGCCCAACCTCTGCAACGACGGCCACGACAGCCCCTGCGTTGACGGCAGCCCGGGAGGGCTGGCCGCCAGCGACAGCTGGCTGCGCGAGCAGGTCCCTGCCATCCTCGACTCCCCCGCCTTCAAGCAGGACGGCGTCCTGGTCATCACGTTCGACGAGACCGAGGGCCAGACGACCGGATCCGCCGCGATTCCCGGCGGCGCCGCCGGCGGCCGGGTCGGTGCCCTGGTGCTCTCGCCCTTCACTCGGGGCGGCACGGCCACGGACACGCCGTACAACCACTTCAGCCTGCTTGCCAGCATCGAGGACATCTTCTCGCTGCCCCGGCTCGGGTACGCCGGGGCGCCGGGCCTCAAGAGCTTCGGCGCGGACGTTTTCAACGCCCGGTCCTGACGTTGGCCTGACCTGCCGGGGCGGTGCCGGGTGTTCACGGGGCGTTAAGCCCGCGGGCGCGAGCCGTTCCCGTGCGCAGGCCAAACTCGAACCTCGTGGCCCGAACGATTTTATCGATTCGATAGGCATAATCGACCCAATCCGCAGCCCGCGGCTATAGGCTGGCCCCACAATGCCCCCTGATCCCAATCAGAATCGAGTCCCACCTGTGCGCACGTTGAAAACCATGGTTGCCGCCGCCGTCGCCGTCAGCCTGCTCTCCGGCTGCGGCGCCGGCGCCGCAGCCCCCGGGTCCTCCTCCGCCGCCGCCGGGCCGGCCGCCGTCGCCCCCTCCGGTCCGCCGTCCGGCGAGACCCTGGTGGTGTACACGAACTCCAACGGCGAGGGCCGCGGCGAGTGGCTGACCCAGAAGGCCGCGGAGGCCGGGTTCAAAATCCAAATCGTGGGTGCGGGCGGTGCCGACGCCACCAACAAGCTGATCGCCGAGAAGAACAACCCGATCGCCGACGTAGCGTTCGGCCTGAACAACATGTACTTCGAGCAGATCAAGGCCGCCGGCGCGGTTGAGCCGTTCACCCCTTCGTGGTCCGGGGAAGTCGATGCAGCCAAGGGTGACAAGTCCGATTCCAAGGCGTACTGGCCCCTGGTCCAGCAGGCAATCCTTCTCGGCTACAACTCCGCCAAGTACAGCAAGGACCAGGCGCCCAAGGACTGGACCGACCTCTGGACGCAGGACAAGTTCAAGTCCCGCTACGAGCGCGTCACCGGCCTGGGCACCGCGACTGCCCAGCTCGTCTTCGCCAGCATCCTGACCCGTTACAAGGACGACGGCGGGGACCTGGGCATCTCGAACGAGGGCTGGAAGCAGATCGAGGGGTACTTCAAGAACGGCACCCCGGCGGTCGCCAAGACCGATCTCTTCGCCCGCATCGCCTCAGGCGACACGGACATGGGCCAGATGCCGTCCTCGATCATCGCCGAACGGCAGAAATCCTTCAAGGTCACCGTGGGCACCGTAATGCCGTCCGTGGGCGTGCCGCTGGCGATCGAGCAGGTTGCCCTGGTCAAGGGCTCGAAGAAAAAGGACGAGGCGCTCAAGTTCATCAACTGGTTCGGCAGCGCGGAGACCCAGGGCGCCTGGGCCCAGCAGTTCAACTCCATGCCGGTCAACACGGCCGCCGTGGCCAAGGCCAAGCCCGAGGTCGTCGAGTTCTTCAAGACGCTCAAGCAGCAGGACATCGACTGGAACTTCGTGCAGGCAAACATGGGCAAGTGGGTAGAAAAGATCGAACTGGAATACATGAGCTGAGCCGGGCGGACGGGCCCGGCCGGCAGCAGCGCCGGCCCGGCCCGCCATCGCCGTCGCCGCCTCTGCCCCGCCGCCAGAAAAGACAGGTCCCATGATCCGTTTCGAAAACATCGAGGTCACTTTCGGTGACTTCACCGCCATCCCCGGGCTCAACCTGGAGGTGAAGCAGGGCGAGTTCTTTACGCTGCTGGGTCCCTCGGGCTGCGGCAAAACGACGGCGCTGCGCACGCTGGCGGGGTTCATCGAGCCCTCCGCCGGCGAGGTCTACGTCGACGGCCGGGCGGTCACGCGGCTGCCCAGCGATAAGCGGCAGGTGGGCATGGTGTTCCAGAACTACGCGTTGTTCCCCAGCATGAGGGTCTGGGAAAACATCGCCTTCGGCCTGCGCGTCCGCAAGGAGACAGCGGCCGAGAGCGACCGGCTGGTCCGCGACATCGCCCGGCGCGTGGACCTGTCCGAGGAGCAGCTGCACAAGAACGTCGCCGAACTCTCCGGCGGCCAGCAGCAGCGCGTCGCCGTAGCCCGGGCGCTGGTGCTGCAGCCGAAGATCCTGCTGCTCGACGAGCCGCTCTCGAACCTGGACGCCAAGCTCCGGCACCAGCTCCGGCAGCAGCTCAAGGACCTGCAGAGCGAGTTCGGCATCACCACGGTCTACGTCACGCATGACCAGGACGAGGCGCTGGCCATGAGCGACCGGGTGGCCGTCTTTAACAAGGGCGTGGTGGAGCAGGTGGGCACGCCGCAGAGCATCTACGACGAGTCCGCCACCGAGTTCGTCTGCAATTTCATCGGCGACAGCTCGCGCCTGGGCGCCGACCTCGTCGCCGAACTGAACCGGCTCTCACGCCACGCCCTGGACCCCTCGGCCAACTCCTACCTCCGGGTGGAGAAGGCGTCGCTGGAGCCGGCCGCTGACGGCTCGGCCGTTGCGGTGGACGGGACCGTCATTTCGCGGACGTACCACGGGCTGCACAGCCGGTATGTCGTGCGCTGCCACGGTTCCGAGATCCGCCTGCTGGTCAAGGAAGACGGCGGCGCCCACCCCGCCACCGGCAGCCCCGCGACCGTCTACGTCCAGCCCGCCCACGTGCTCCAGTACCACCCGGAAACCGGCGTCTCGCTGGGCGGCCGGCTGCAGGAAGCGAACCGGGCGTGAGCCGGGCCGGCGCCGGCGGCGCCAGCACCCGGAGCATGCTCCGCTCCCCGGCGGTGCTGGCGGCCGGGGTCGTCCTGACCTGGTTCATCGCCGCCTTCCTGGTCTGGCCCAACGCGAATGTGCTGATCCAGACGTTCTTCCCGGACGGGAAGTTCTCCGGCCGGGCCGCCGAGAAACTGTTCTCCTCGCAGCGGGCGATGAAATCGCTGGGCAACAGCTTCCTGCTGGCCGTCGCGCTGTCCATCACGGTCAATGTGGTGGGGATCTTCATTGTGCTGGTCACCCAGTACTTCAAGATCCGCGGTTCCCGGATCCTGTTCCTCGGCTACGCCACGACATTCATCTACGGCGGCATCGTCCTCGCCGCAGGGTACAAGTTCATCTACGGGGAGAAGGGGATCGTCACCGGGTTCCTGGTCTCCCTCTTCCCGGACCTGGACCGCGGCTGGTTTTCCGGGTTCTTCGCCGTCCTGGCCGTCATGACCTTTGCCACCACCACCAACCACATGCTGTTTGTCACCAACGCCCTCAAGGGGGTGGACTACCAGACCATCGAGGCGGCCCGGAACATGGGCGCCTCCACCTGGACGATCCTGCGCCGGATTGTGCTGCCGATGCTCAAGCCCACCCTGTTCGCCGTGACCGTGCTGTCCTTCCTGACCGGACTCGGCGCCCTGTCCGCGCCGCAGGTGCTCGGCGGCCGGGACTTCCAGACCATCACCCCGATGATCCTGACGTTCACCAACAGCCCCACCTCCCGGGACCTTGCCGCCCTGCTGGCCGTCATCCTGGGCGTGGCGACCATGCTGATGCTCGCCGTCATGACGCGGCTGGAAAAGGGCGGAACCTACTTCTCGGTTTCCAAGGTCTCCGCCGGGCTGCAGAAGCAGCAGATCACCAACCCCGCGGCCAACGCCGTCGTGCATGCCCTCGCGTACCTGCTGTTCGCGGTCTACACGCTGCCGGTGGTTTTGATTGTGCTGTACTCCTTTGCCGACGGCGCCGCCATCCAGACCGGCCAGCTGCAGCCGGGCAGCCTGACCCTGGACAACTACGTCCGGGTTCTCACCCAGCCCTCGGGGCTGCGGCCGTTCCTCATCAGCATTGCCTACAGCGCGCTGGCCGCCGTGATCGCCGTCGGCGGCCTGCTGTTCGTGGCCCGGATCCTGCAGAAGTACCGCAACTGGGTCACCACCGCCGTCGAGTACCTGCTGCACATTCCGTGGATTTTGCCGGCGGCGCTGCTGGCCCTGGGCCTCATCCTTAGCTATGACCACCCGAATCCGCTGGTGGGCGGCGCCGTGCTGACCGGAACCACCGTGATCCTGCTGGTGGCGTTTGTGACCGTGAAGATCCCCTTTACGCTCAGGATGCTCAAGGCTTCCTTCGCCGCGGTCAACTCCTCGCTCGAGGAGGCCGCCGGGATTATGGGCGCCAAGACGCTCTACATCTTCCGGCGCATTCTGCTGCCGATCGTGCTGCCTGCCGCGGCCGCGGTCACGGCGTTGAACTTCAACAGCATGCTGGACGACTACGACACGGCGATCTTCCTGGCCCACCCGCTCTTCCAGCCGCTGGGCCTGGTCATCAAGGCGAACACCGACGGCGCCGAGGGCATCGAGGGGGTGTCCAACACCTTCGTCTACACGGTGCTGCTGATGGTGATCACCGGTGTGACGATGTACCTGGTCTACGGCCGGTCGGGGCGGAAGCCGGGCGCCGCAAAGGCCAGAGCCGGCGGCACGGAAACCCCGGCGGCGGTCCCCATGGACGACGCGCGGAAAGATCCCGCGCCCGTTCCGTGACCGCCGCTTGGCTGGGGCTGGCCGCGGCCCAAGCTAGGGTGTCGGCACGGGCTAGACCCAGAAATCGTCAGCCCTGGCCGTGTCCTCGAAATACTCCCTGCCCTCGGCGATTCTTCCGTCACGGACCACAAACGTGATGACGGTGGACATATCCAGGGTCTTGCCGTTGTTGGTTCCGTGTGTTTGCTGGATCGCGACTGTGTGGTCCTCGCCGCCGACGATGTCCTGGACCCTGGCCTGGAAGTCACCCTGGGTGCGTGCTCCCAGTTCCCCGAAGTAGGCCAGGACGGCGTCGCGGCCCTGTTTCGTTCCCGAGAGCACGCCGCTGCCGGCCACGTACCAGACTGCGTCCTCCGCGAACAGCTCGTTGAGGGTCGCCATATCCCCGGCGTTGAAGGCCTCGTACCCTCGCCGGACCAGCTCGATATTCTCCGTGCTTCCCATGATCGGACACCTCTCCGTCGTCCTTGTTGGGGTCATGCTGGGACGGTTAAAGGCTAGTCCTGGCCCGGGGTGCTGTCGACGGAATTTTGCGCCCTGCCGCGGCCGCCTAGCGTCCTGCCGGCCAGCCCGTGTAGGCCTCGGCAAGGTAGGCGCGGCCGTGCCTCGAGGACACCACGGAGCTGAGCTCGCCGAGCTGCCGGGCGCGGGCGAAGTCGTCGGCGTCGGTCGGGGTGTGGAGCATGGAGGTCATCCAGTAGGAGAAGTGCTGCGCCTTCCAGACCCGGTCCAGGGCGCGGTCGCTGTACAGGTCCAGGAGCCTGGTGGAGCCGGTCTTGTAAAAGCTGTCGAGGCCCTCAAAAAGCACCTTGACATCGTGCAGCGCGAGGTTCAGGCCCTTGGCCCCGGTCGGTGGGACGGTGTGGGCTGCGTCGCCGGCTAGGAAGAGCTTGCCGTGGCGCATCGGGGCGTGCACAAAGCTGCGGAACTTCAGGACGGTTTTGTCGATAACCGGTCCCTCCTTGAGTTCGAAGCCGTTGCCGTTGACGCGGCTGCGGAAGGCGTCCCAGATCCGGTCCTCGCTCCAGTCGTTGACGTTCTCGTTGGGATCGCACTGGAAGTACATTCGCTGGACGGTCTCGGTCCGCTGGCTGATCAGGGCAAAGCCGTTCTCGGAGTTGGCGTAGATCAGTTCGTCGGAGCTGCGCGGCGCCTCGGCCAGGATCCCGAACCAGGCGAAGGGGTACTCGTGGAAGTACCACTTGCGCTGGGCCTCCGGGATCTGGAACCGGCTGTGGCTGCGGGAGCCGTCTGCGCCGGCGATGAAGTCGGCCTGCAGCTCCCATTCCACTCCGTCGGCATCGGTGAACCAGACCTTTGGGTCGCCCTCAAGGTCGTAGATGGTGGTGTCGGTGACGCTGTACCGGACATCGCCGCCGTCCGCCCGGCGCCGTGCGGCGAGGTCGAGGAAAACGTCGGTCTGGGGATAGAGCCAGACCGACTCGCCGACGAGGTCCTGGAAGTCGATCCGGTGGCTTTCGCCGTTGAAGCGCAGTTCGATGCCGTCGTGGCGGTCGCCGTCACGCAGGACACGGTCGGAGACGTCGCTGTCCACGAGTAGGTTTACGGAGCCGTGTTCCAGGATGCCCGCACGGACGGTTTCGGAGATTGCCTGGTGGCTGCGGATCTCGATCACGGTGGATTCGATGCCCTCTTTGGCCAGCAGGTGCGAGAGCATCAGCCCTGCCGGGCCGGCCCCCATGATCGCGACCTGGGTGGTGATGACTTTGCGGTTTGCCATGGTGTCCTCGCTTCGTTGCGGGGCCGGGACTGCTGGGCGTCCGGGGCCGGTGCTTTCTCTGGCTACAGTGTGCGCCCACCGGGGTGATCCGCGTTACAGGCTTTCCGTTGAACGGAAATCAGCGGCCGCGCGGGCGTCCCCGAGCCGCCGGCCGATGCCGCGGGCCGCGGTCTGCAGGGCCGGGACCAGCGCCTGCAGCCGCACCTCCCGCAGCGGGACCACGACGCCGAGTGCCGCCACAGCGCGCTTCCGGCCGTCCAGCACCGGAACGGCGATTCCCCAGGTGTCGGCATCCACCACTCCGGCCAGCTCGGCAAAACCCTGGCCGGCCACCTCGGCCAGGAGCGCACGGACGTCCGCGGCGCGCACCCCGCCCGCGGGATCGGTGAACTGGCGCAGGTACTCCGCCTGCACAGGGGCCGGCTGGTGGGCCATCAAAGCCAGTCCGGCCGAGGAGAGGTGCACGGGCATCCGGCCGGCGATCTGGGCGCGGTTCGCAACTGAGCCGCGACGGGACAACCGTTCCACGAACAGGGCCTCCCAAGCGTCCAGCACGGCGAGGTTCACGTTCTGGTGGAGCACCTGCTGGATGTCCTCCATAAAGGGCATGGCCGCCTGCCGCAGGGCCAGCGTGGGGGAATTCCGGTTCACCAGCTCCCACAGCCGCAGCCCCAGCCGGACCGATCCCCCGCCGCCCAGCTCCACGAGGCCGTGCCCGGCCAGCTGCCGGACCAGCCGGTGCGCCGTCGTCAGGGGCAGGCCCGCACGGTCCGCGAGGTCGGAGAGCTGCAGGGCCGTCGAGCCCTCGGGGAACGCCTCGATCAGGCGCACCACGCGGTCCACCACCGAGTCCCCGGTGCGGGAATTAGCCATCCGTCCTGCTTCCCCAAGCTGTTGCTGTGCCTGGTATCAGTCTTCCATTGAATGGCCACCCGCGCTGAGCCGGCGCCACACGGCCGGAGCCAGCACCACGGCGACGCCGACGGTGGCCCCGATGACGGTCTCCAGGAAGCGGTCCCGCAGCAGCGTTCCCGCCGGCACTGGGGCCACCAACAGGGTCGAAATCAGGGCCAAAGGGGTGACGAAGACCTGGGCCAGCACATATTGGCGGGCGATGAACATTTCGGCGCCGAACTGGCAGGCGGCGATCACCAGCACGGTCTGCCAGGGGGCGGGTTCCAGCAGCAGGATCAGGGCGAGCAGGACCAGCCCCAGGGCGGTCCCGATGATGCGCTGCAGGCCGCGGCTGAGGCGGTGCCGCGTGGTGTGCCCCACCAGCGGGACGACGGCGGCTACCATGGCCCAGTAGTTGTGACCGAAGCCGAGCCACTCCCCGATCAGGGTGGCAAGGGTGCCGGCCAGCCCCGCCGCCACGAGGTATCCCACCGCTTCAAGCCGGGCCACGCGGCGCTCCACTGCGGTGGGCCGGGCCGGCCGGGGCCAGGACCAGGGCTGGCGGCGGCTCCGGAGCACGCGGGCGGACAGGCCGATCAATAGCGCGAAGATGACCGTCAGGACCGCCACCAGCATGCCCTGCCACAGCGGCGGCTGGTTGTGGATCGAGGCAATCGCAGCAAAGGCGAAGATGTGGAATAGCGACCCCGCCGGCCGGAGCCGCCACCAGGCGACAATCAGCGAGCAGCCGCCGGCCACCAGCGTGGTGGCGAGGACCTGCAGCCAGGTGCTGCCGGATGGCGTGAGGGCGAACACTTCCCCGGCCCGGGCCGTCAGGGCACCGAGCAGGATCACCGCCAGCATCAGCGCGCCGGCCCGCAGCTGGAGGATCAGCCGCCGGCCGTGGGGCTCGTTCCGGCCGTAGATTCCGGTGAAGGCGCCAAAGGAGGCAAAGATGGCCAGATCCAGGCGGCCCAGCAGCACCAGGCTCAGTAGCGGGACAAAGACGCCCACGGCGCACCGGACCGCGACCTGGTGATCCTTGTTGGCCGGAGCCATGGTGAACATGTCGGCAAGCAACGTCGCGGGCTTCACGGGCGGGATGGGCCTTCCTTTGCATTCGGTTCAGGGAACGACGGCGGCACTGGCATCCGGTTGAATCGTACGCCTGCAGCGGGACATTCCGGGCCTCGGATTCCGTTGAACGGAAGCCTTGTTGGGGGTCGAGATGGTAGCGTCTAGCGGTTGAAACACCATTCGAGAGGACACCATGCTCAAAGGATTCAAGGATTTCATCCTGCGCGGCAATGTGATCGAACTGTCCATCGCCGTCGTGGTCGGCACGGCCTTCACCGCGCTGGTCACGGCCTTCACCACAAACATCATCAACCCGGTTATTGCGGCCGCCGGCGGCGTCGAGACGCACGGACTCGGCTTCTACGTCTGGCCCGGCAACGACAAGACCTTCGTCAATATCGGGGCGGTCGTGACGGCCTTTGTGACCTTTATGATCACCGCCGCGGTGGTGTACTTCATCTTTGTGGCGCCGATGAACCGGATCAACCGGATGGTCAAGCAGCGCCTGGCCACCGCCGAGCCGGAGGAGAAGCCCCTCCCGCCGGACACCGCGCTGCTGGCGGAGATCCGCGACCTGCTGGCTTCGCTGGCCGGATCCGGCGCGAAGCCGGGAAGCGACGCCGAGGGCGGCGCGGATGCCCCCGGCCGCCGGACGGCCGAGTACTCCGGCGAACGCAGCCGCTGACCCGCCCGGCCCGCAGCTCCTGGGCCGGGCCGCGCCGGGACGCCAATCTTCATCCATCGGCAACCAGCCCGAAACAGCCGGCGGACACGATAGGAGCATGAAGCCCAGAGCAAAACGCACAACGCCGGCGGAGTTGAGCTGCGAGGTCTGCGGCCAGATGCCCGAACCCACCAAGGCGCGGCTGACCCTGGCCAACGTCGCCGTGATGCTGCCGATCGAACTGCTGGTGCACGCCGCCGTCGTCGAGACGCACCTGCCGTACCTGGCCAAAGTGCTGGTGCTCACGCTGACCGCCACGGTGCTGGTGATCTGGGTGGCCGAACCGTCGGCGGCGCGGATGCTGCGGCGCTGGCTGCACGCCCCGGCCCTGCGGCAGCGCAGCCGGCTCGGCGCAGCACCGGCCCTGTGGCGGGCGCGCACGGTGCTGCGGGACCGGCCCGGCGCCCTGCAGAAGCTCACACAGGCCCTGGCCGGGCTGGAGACCAACATCCTCAGCATCCACGTCCAC
Source organism: Arthrobacter sp. SlRoot2-15 (assembly GCF_059739345.1). NCBI lineage: Bacteria > Bacillati > Actinomycetota > Actinomycetes > Micrococcales > Micrococcaceae > Arthrobacter > Arthrobacter sp. SlRoot2-15. The sequence continues at coordinate 1,930,959 of NZ_AP046058.1, read as the reverse complement.
CACGTGCCGGGCGGGGTCCTGGACGAATTTGTCCTGTCCGCCCCGGGGGAGGTGGGCGAGGCCGGGCTGCTGCGGGCCCTGCGCGAGGGGGGCGGCCGCGAGCCGCAGGTCTGGCCCACCACCGCCCTGGCCATGGCCGACGGGCAGACCGGCGCCCTGAGCCTCGCGGCCCGGATCGCCGCCCATCCCGCCGAGCTGCCGCTGGCCGTGGCGGAGCTGCTGCGGGCGCGGATCGTTGCGCTGCCGGGATCGGACCCGGGGCCGCCGTTCCAGGACCCGCGGGACGGCACGCTGCTGCGGATCCCAACCGCCTGGCACGGCCCGATCAGCTTCATCCGGCCCGGCGAGCCGTTCACCCCCGCTGAATCCGCGCGGGCCCACCGGCTGGCCGAGCTCGCCGAGATCCTCGCCTACCGGCAGGTCCCCGCGACGGAGGGCTAAGCCGCCTTCGTCATCCGGATGGCCAGCGCCTCGTGCTCCACAGTGACCTTGAGGTGCTTGGCCTTGCCGATGTGATCGCCGTCGAGCTGGAACTCCTGCTCATGGTCGAGGCTGATTTCCGCGGTCTTCCCGGCGAAGTACTCCACCGACTTGTTCTTGCTGTCCTTCCGCCCGAACATGCCGGCCAGCACGCTGAACCAGCCGAGCCTGCCCGCCGGGGCCAGGATCAGGACGTCAAGAATGTTGTCATCGATCTTGGCGTCGGGGAAGACTTCCACGCCGCCGGTGATCTTGCCGCAGTTGCCCACCATCACGCTGCGGATCCGCCGCCGCACCGGGTGCTGCCCGTCGATGCTGATATGCGCCTTCACCGGCTTGCCGGGCAGGTGCCGGATGCCGGCTTCCACATACGCGAGCCAGCCCACACGGTCCTTGAGCTCGTCGACGGTGTTCGCCATGATCGCCGCATCGTAGCCAAGGCCGGCCATGACCAGGAAGACCTGCTCGTCCTCGGCGTGGTCCAGGCTGGCCTTCACCACGTCCACCTTGATGTCGCTGCCGTTCAGGACGTCATAGCTGGCGGCCACCGGATCGGTGATGTCGACGCCGATGTTGCGGGCCAGCAGGTTGCCGGTGCCCATCGGGACCAGGCCCATCGGCGTCCCGGTGCCCGCAAGGACCTCGGCCACGCAGCGGACCGTGCCGTCGCCGCCGGCGGCGATAACGACGTCGACCCCCGCCTCGAGCGCCTGGCGGGCCTGGCCCAGGCCGGTGTCCTCGGCGGTCGTTTCGAGCCACAGCGGTTCGCTCCAGCCCTGTGTTTCGCAGAGCCGGTAGAACGAGGCTTTGAAGTCCTCGCCGGAGGATTTCATGGGGTTGATGATCACGGCGGCGCGCTTGGGCTGGACGGGGGCGTCCTGGCCGGGGGTTTCCTGCGCGGCATTGGTCTGTGGCATGGCGTCCTTCGGGCAAGTGGTCGGGATGGGTCCCGCAGGGAAATCCTATCGGGGCGGGGCTGGAACCTGGCGCAAGAGGTCTAGGAATCACGGCAGCACCGTCCCGGCCGAAACAATGCCGCCAAAATCCTCATTTTCGGGCCGCCTTGTGCCAGACTGGGCGGGACTTACCGGCACATCGATGACCGGGACACTCATCTCATTTGGGGGAATGATGACAGAGCGCGCAGATTTTGACGCTGAAAAAAAATCCGAATCCTTTGGCCCGGCCGAGCCGCGCTACGGCCAGCGGTGGCCCGACGGCGCGCCCTGGCCGGATTCCGCGGAACACCGGCAGGCGCAGCTGCCCGCGTTGCCCCTCCCCCTCCCCCGGCCCCTCCCCCCGGTCCGGCCGGAGTCCCTGGATAGCACGGTGCGCGGCACGGTCTTTGCCCTCGCCGTGGTGCCGGTCGGCGTCGGACTCTGGCTGCTCCTGTGGAAGCTGGGGTGGATGGGGTCAATCGTTGCCTTCGTAACCGCGGCAGGAGCCGCCCGGCTGTATCTCGCCGGCAGCATGGCGGGCCGCGGCTCAAACATGACCAAGCATGGCGCGTGGGTGGTTGTGGGCGTGACAATCGTGACGGTGCTGTTGTCATTCCTGGCCAGCATCTGGGTGGACCTGGCCGACTACGTGGGCGATTCACCGCTGGCGATGCTGGCCCAACCCGAGGCATGGGACCTCCTGGGCTACAACCTGACGAGCAACCCGGACCTGATCGAGGACCTCAAGGGTGAATTCCTGATGGCGCTGCTGTTCAGCGCCCTGGGCTGCTTCTTTACGCTGCGGCAGCTGTTCGCCCAGGCCCGCCGGGGCTAGGCCGGGGTATCGGCACGGGCCCTGCCCCGGATCAGCCTCCGGCGGAGAGGTCGGCCGAAATGAGCTCCGCGGTGGCGACGGCGGCCTCGCGGACCGACTCCAGGTAGGCCGCCGGGTCCGGCTGCGCAGCGACGGCCTGGGCCTGCAGCGAGACGTTGATGGCGGCGACCACCTTGGGACCGTCGTGGATCGGCGCGGCCAGGGACATCAGCCCCAGCTCCAGTTCCTGGTCCAGCAGGCACCAGCCCTGGCCGCGGACGGTATCCAGCTCCGCCACGAGTTCTTCGGGGGTGCCGATCGCGCGTGGTGTGAGGGGCCGCAGTTCGGCCGTGGCCAGGTACTCCTTGAGCCGTGCCGGCGGGAGGGCGGCCAGCAGCACTCGGCCCATGGAGGTGGCGTACGCCGGAAACCGGGTGCCCACGGTGATGCCGACGGTCATGATCCGACGCGTGGCGACCCGGGCGATGTAGGCGATGTCAGTCCCGTCCAGCACGGCGGCCGACGTCGACTCCCCCAGCTTGAGCGAGAGCTCCTCCAGGTGCGGCTGCGCGATTTGCGGCAGCGACAGCCCGGAGAGGTAGGCGTAGCCAAGCTGGAGCACCTTGGCGGTCAGCGCGAAGGCCTTGCCGTCGGTGCGGACGTACCCGAGCTCGACGAGGGTGTGCAGGAAGCGGCGCGCGGTGGCCCGGGTGAGGTCCGTCCGGGCCGCCACCTCGGTCAGCGTCATCAGCGGGTGGTCCGAGTCGAAGGACCGGATCACCGCCAGCCCCCTCGCCAGCGACTGCACGTACTGGTCGCTGGCCGCGGGCGCCCCGTCGGCCCGGGTGCCCTTTGCTGCCTCAGTCATTTAACGCCTCTCGATCACGCATCACTTTATACGGAGGCTTAGGGTGCGGCGGCGGTGAGCGGCACCGGCACCAGGGCCTGCAGCTCCTCGAGGGTGCAGCCGAAGGTCTCGCGCACCTGGACGCCGTCGGGGCCGGTCAGGAAGACCGCCTTGTCTGTGTAGACCCTGGTCACGCAGCCGATTCCGGTGAGCGGATAGGTGCAGGACTCCACCAGCTTGGACACTCCCTCGCGGGTCAGCAGCGTCATCATCACAAAGACGTCCTTCGCGCCGGTCGCCAGGTCCATGGCGCCGCCGACGGCGGGAATCGCATCCGCGGCGCCGGTGTGCCAGTTGGCAAGGTCCCCGGTGGCGGAGACCTGGAACGCGCCGAGCACGCAGATGTCCAGGTGGCCGCCGCGCATGATCGCGAAGGAGTCGGCGTGGTGGAAGTAGGACGCGCCCGGCCGCTCGGTCACGGGGACCTTGCCCGCGTTGATGAGGTCGCCGTCGACCTGGTCCCCGGTGGCCTCCGGGCCCATGCCCAGCATGCCGTTCTCGGTGTGGAGCGTGACGTTCTGCTCCGGCTCCAGGTAGTTGGAGACCAGGGTGGGCTGGCCGATGCCCAGGTTCACGAACGAGCCGGGTTTGATGTCCCGGGCCACCAGGCGGGCAAGGTCGTCGCGGCCCAGCGGCGCGTCCGAGGTCTGGATACTCGTCTTGAGGCTCATCTCAGGCCACCTTCACGATGCTGTTGACGTAGATTCCGGGGGTCACAACGTTTTCCGGGTCCAGACCGCCGGTGGGGACGATTTCGGAGACCTGGACGATCGTGTGTCTGGCGGCCGCCGCCATGATGGGGCCGAAGTTGCGGGCGGTCTTGCGGTAGACGAGGTTGCCCTTCCCGTCGGCCGTGAGCGCCTTGATCAGCGCGACGTCGGCGTGGATGGGCGTTTCGAAGACCTGCCATTTGCCGTCCAGGAAGCGGGTTTCCTTGCCCTCGGCCAGCATGGTGCCGTAGCCGGTGGGGGTGAAGAAGCCGCCGATGCCGGCGCCGGCGGCCCGGATCCGCTCAGCCAGGTTCCCCTGCGGCACCAGCTCCAGCTCGATCTCGCCAGCGCGGAACTTCGCGTCGAAGTGCCACGAATCGGACTGCCGCGGGAAGGAGCAGATCATTTTCTTTACCCGGCCTTCCTTGATCAGCAGGGCCAGGCCCTGATCGCCCTGGCCGGCATTGTTGTTGACCACGGTGAGGCCGGTGGCGCCGCAGTCCAGCAGGGCGTCGATGAGTTCGAACGGCTGCCCGGCGTTGCCGAAACCGCCGATCATCACCGTGGAGCCGTCCGTGATCCCGGCGACGGCCTCGCCCACGGTGTCAATGAAGTTCAGCATGTCCTAGCCCTTTGCAGCCGGCGCCGACGGGTTATTCCGGCCGGCGGTAGAAACGTTTTCGAGGACGACGGCCAGGCCCTGGCCGACGCCGATGCAGATCGCGGCGACGCCCCAGCGCTGCCCGGAGGCCTGCAGGGACCGGGCCAGGGTGCCCAGGATCCTGGCTCCGGAGGCGCCGAGGGGGTGGCCCATCGCGATCGCGCCGCCGTGCCGGTTCACGATGGCCGGGTCGATGCCCCAGGCGTTGATGCAGGCCAGGGACTGCGCGGCGAAGGCCTCGTTGAGTTCGACGGCGCCGACCTGCTCCCAGCCGATCCCGGCCTTCGCGAGGGCCTTGTTCGCGGCCTCCACCGGGGCGTAACCGAAAAACTGCGGGTCGTTCGCGTGCGCGCCGCGTCCGGCGATGCGCGCCAGCGGGTCCATCCCCAGCAGGCCGGCCGCGGTTTCGGAGCCGAGCCACGCCGCGGACGCGCCGTCCGAGAGCGGGGAGGCGTTCCCGGCGGTGACGGTGCCCTGCTCCGTCCGGAACACGGTTTTGAGCCCGGCAAGTTTCTCCGCGGAGGACCCGGGACGGAGGCCCTCGTCGCGGACCAGGTCGGTGCCCGGGACCGGGGCGACCAGGGTGTCGTAGAAGCCCGCGTCCCAGGCCGCTGCGGCGAGGTTGTGCGAGTTGGCGGAGAATTCGTCCTGAGCCTGGCGGCCGACCCCGTATTTTTCGGCGAGCCGCTCCGTGGCCTCGCCCAGGGAGACGGTCCAGTCCGGGCGCATGGCCTTGTTCACCAGCCGCCAGCCGAGCGTGGTGGAGACCAGGGCGAGGTCCCCGGCCGGGTAGGGCTTTTCGGTCTTGGGCAGCACCCAGGGCGCCCGGGACATGGATTCAACTCCGCCGACCAGCATTAGGTCCGCGTCGCCCGTGTTGATCTGGCGGGACGCGATGATCGCCGCGTCCAGCGAGGACCCGCAGAGCCGGTTGACCGTGGTCCCCGGAACCGAGACCGGCAGCCCGGCCAGCAGCGTGCCCATCCGGGCGACATTGCGGTTCTCCTCACCAGCGCCGTTGGCGTTGCCGAACACCACCTCGGCGATCCGCTCCGGATCGAGCCCCGGGGCTCGCTTCACGGCCTCGCCGATCACGTGCGCTGCCAGGTCATCCGGGCGCACCGCGGCGAGCCCGCCGCCGAACTTCCCGAACGGGGTCCGCACGGCGTCGTACAAAAAAGCCTCAGTCATCTCTCATGTCCCTCATGGTTACGTTCCCTCCCAACTGGCTGGCAGATCAGGCCGTTTTCAGCCCTGAAAACGGCCCCAAGTGCGAGTCAGTTGGGTGGGGGTGCGGCGGTTGGATCAGTTTCGTCGATGGTGCGGAACACCTGCTGGGCGGTCTTGAAGGCGGTGTTGGCGGAGGGAACGCCGCAGTAGATCGCGGTCTGCAGCAGGATTTCCTTGATTTCGTCCCTGCTCAGGCCGTTGGTGATAGCGGCGCGGACGTGCATGGCCAGTTCCTCCCAGTGCCCGTGCGCCACCATCGCGGTGATGGTGACGGCCGAGCGCATCTGCCGGCTGAGCCCGGGCCGGGTCCAGATCCCGCCCCAGGCGATCCGGGTGATCATGTCCTGGAAGTCCTCCGTGAAGGCGTCCTTGGCGGCGTTGGCCCGGTCCACGTGCGCGGCACCGAGCACCTCGCGGCGCACGGCCATGCCGCCGTCGTAGATCTCCTGGCTGGTGGCATCCGGCTGGACCACACCGTTCCGTTCCGGCCCACCCGCCGGCCGGCTCACTGGCCGGCTCCGCGTGATTCGGTCCAGCTGATCAGGCTGCGCAGCAGTTCGGCCACGTGGCCGGGCGCCTCGAAGGGCGCCAGGTGGGCCACCTCCTCCAGGGTCGCCGCATTGGCCGTGCCGCCGCCGGCGGTGATGCCGTCTACGATCTCCCGGGCCAGCGACGGCGGCGCGACGGTATCCTGGGCGCCAGCCAGCGCCTGGGTGGGGACCCGGATGCCGCCGAGTTCGTCCCGCACGTCGAAGCCGGCGAGGGCCTCGCAGCAGAAGGCGTAGCTGAAGCGGTCGGCGTCGCGCAGGGTGTGCAGCAAGTGGCTGCTGCGGTCCGGCTCGCGCTCCATAAAGCCCGGCGCGAACCAGCGCTGGGCGGAGCCCTCGATCATCACACCGGTGCCCTGGTTGCGGACCGTCACGGCCCGTTCCAGCCAGCCCTCGGGCGTGCCGATCTTCGCGCCGGTGCACTGCACGGACAGGCTCTTGAGCCGTTCGCCATGCTTGATGCCCAGCTGCAGGCCGGTGGCACCGCCGAGGGACACGCCGGCGTAGTGGAACCGGGCGCCGGGGGCGACCGAATCGACCAGCTCGACGACGGCGTCGGCCAGTTCGGCGACGGTGAAGGTCTCCGCAGCGGCCGGGGAGACGCCGTGACCGGGCAGGTCCCAGGCGACGACGTCGGCGTCGTCGCCGAGCAGGGCGCCGGCCTGGCTCCAGAGCAGTGTGGAGGTCCCCAGGGACGGGCCCAGCACGAGGAGGGGTTTGTCGCCGAGCTCGCGCACGGGCGAGAGCAGTACGGCCTTGAGGGTTGGTCTAGCCACGGTTGGCGCCTTTCTCTTCGGTCGGTCTTGTGGGGTCGGTCGGTTCGGCGCCGGGCTGCGCGAAGGCCGGCCACGCCGCGAGGATGCGGCGCGAGATTTCGGGCGCCTGGCCCAGATAGTTGGCCGGATCCAGCAGCTCCTCGAGCCGCTCGTCGGAGAGCAGCTCCGCCGGGACGGCGGCCCGGAGCAGCTTCCGGTAGGAGCTGGACTGTTCGGCGGCGTGCACCTGGAGGGTCTGGTCCACCACGTCCTGGAGCCGGCTCCGGCCGTCCGGCCCGAGCAGCGGACCGACGGCGGCGCCCACCGCCTCGGAGAGCAGCAGGGGGCCGGCGAGGTCCAGGTTCCGCCGCATCGCCGACGGGTAGACCTGCAGGCCCTCGGCCAGTTCGCGGAGCTGCACTGCCGCGCCGAGGGCCAGGCGCAGCAACGAGCGCAGCGCGGTCCACTCGCTGTGCCAGGCGCCGTCGGGGCGTTCGTCGTTGAAATTGGCTGCCGCCAGGTGCAGCTGGGCTGCCAGCGCCGGTGCCTGCAGGGCGGCGCTGCGCACCAGCACGGACAGGACGGGGTTTTGCTTCTGCGGCATGGCCGAGGAGCCGCCGCGGCCGGCGGCCCGGGGTTCGGCGAGTTCGGCCACCTCGGGCCGGCTCAGGAACAGCACGTCGGCGGCGATCTTGCCCGCCGCGTCGGTCACGGCGGCCAGGGCGTCGCCGAGCGCGGTGACGGCGAGGCGGTTGGTGTGCCACGGCGCGGGGGCGGCGGCCAGCCCCAACCGTGCGGCGAGCCGGTCGGCCAGCTCGAGCGGGCCGAGGGCCGAGCCTTCGGCCAGCACGGTACCGGCCGCCAGGGTGCCGGCGGCTCCGCCGGTCTGGACCGGCAGTTCCAGAGCCTCGAGCCGCTGTGCGGCGGCGGCGAGCCCGTGGAACCACTGCGCGGCCTTCAGGCCGAAGCTGAACGGCAGCGAATGCTGGGTCAGGCTGCGGCCCACACACAGGGTCCGCTGGTGCCGCTGCGCAAGGTCGGCCAGGGCCGCCGTCGTGCGGCGGGTCTCGGTGAGCAGTTCGCGCACGGCGCCGGCGGCCAGCAGCATCAGTCCGGTATCCAGCACGTCCTGGCTGGTCAACGAGCTGTGCACGGCCCGTCCGGCGCCGATGCCGGCCGAGTCCAGCGCGGCGACCTGGTCGCGGAGGTCGGCGAGCAGCGGGATCACCGGGTTGCCGCCGCCCTGGGCGCGGACGGCGATGCCGGCGACGTCGTAGCGGTCGACGGCGGCGGCCGCCACGAGCGCGGCGGAGCCGGCCGGGACCAGGGCCGCCTCTTCCAGGACGGCAGCCCAGCCGGCTTCGACCCGGAGCAGGGCGGCGAGCACCGCCCGGTCCCCGGTCAGCGCAGCCACCCGGGGCGACGCCGACACCGGGCTCAGCAGGCCGAAGTCGCCGTCCGGGCCGGGCCCGGCGTGCGGGGAGGTCACGTGGCGTCCCCCGCGCCCGCGGCTCCCTCGAAGTCGAGGAAGACCGTCTCGTCCTCGCCCTGCAGCCGGATGTCCCAGCTGAGGCCGCCGTCGGGGTCGCGCCGGGCGATCAGGGTCCGGCGGCGCTCCGGGTCGAGCGAGGCCAGTAGCGGGTCGGCGGCGAGGGCTTCCTCGTTCTCGGGCAGGTAGACCCGGGTGAAGAGCCGGTTCATCAGGCCGCGGGCGAACACCACGACGGAGATGAACGGCGCGGCGCCGGGGGCGGCGGGGCCCGGGTTGACGGTGGTGAAGGTGAAGACGCCGGTGTTGCCGACGGCGCTGCGGCCGAATCCGGTGAAGGTGTAGCCGTCACGGACCAGGGAGCCGGTGCGCTGTGGGACGTTGCCCTCGGCGTCGGCCTGCCAGATCTCCAGGATGGCGTCCGGGACCGGGTTGCCGGCGCCGTCGTACACGGTGCCCTGGAGCCGGATGGAGCCGGCGGATCCGGGGGCCAGCAGCTCGCGGTCCTTGGCGTAGGGCAGGGCGTAGCCGTAGAACGGGCCCACGGTCTGGCCGGGGGTGGGGGTCAATTTACTCATGGTCGTCTCCGTCCGCGCCCAATGCTTCGTTTTCGGTCCAGGTCCGCTTCGAGCCGGTCAGGACGATGTCCCAGTTGTAGGCCAGCGCCCATTCCGGTTTGGTCTGGTCATGGTTGTAGGTGGCGACCAGCCGGTCCCGTGCGTCCTGGTCCACGATCGACTGGTAGATCGGGTCCAGGGCGAAGAGCGGGTCGCCGGGGAAGTACATCTGGGTGACGATCCGCTGGGTGAACTCCTGGCCGAAAAGCGAGAAGTGGATGTGCGCCGGGCGCCAGGCGTTCAGGTGGTTCTTCCAGGGGTAGGCGCCGGGCTTGATCGTGGTGAAACTGTAGGACCCGTCCGCTCCGGTGATGCAGCGGCCGACGCCGGTGAAGTTCGGGTCCAGCGGCGCCGGGTGCTGGTCGCGCTTGTGGATGTAGCGGCCGGAGGAGTTGGCCTGCCAGATCTCCACGAGCTGGCCCGCCACCGGCCGGCCGTCGCCGTCGAGCACCCGGCCGGAGACGATGATCCGCTCGCCCAGCGGCTCGCCGTTGTGCTGGATCGTGAGGTCGGCTTCAAGGGCGTGCACGTCCATGTGCCCGAACGCCGGTGAATACAGCTCTATGGTTTCCGGGTCCGCGTGCTGCAGGCTCTTGGTCGGGTGGCGCAGGATGCTGCTGCGGTACGGCGGGTAGTCCAGCCGCGGCTGGGTCTCCGCCGGGGCGCCGTTCCGGAGCGCCTGCGCGTAGGCATCCCTGAGCGCCGTCATCTCGTCGCTGAGGATCTGCTGCGATTCCGCGGCGGTGTCCAGGGCCGGGGCCGCCTTGGCGGCGGGCTTCGATGTGGCCTCGGGCGCTGCGTCGGACACGACCTCGGTGAGCGGGTCCGCGTTGAAAATCTCGAGGTTGATCTCTTCAGGCACAGCAGCCTCCTTTCGGTGGGTGGGATGGGTGGGTCCTGGCCGGGTGCGGTCAGGCGGTGAGTTTCAGCTGGTGCAGGTGGTCGTACTGGACGGCGTGCCGGACCGGGGCGTTGGGTGCCCCGTAGCCGTCATAGGAGCCGCGGCGTTCCACCATTTCAAAGAACACGCTGCCGACGGTGGCGGTGTAGAAGTGCAGGAACTCGCCGTCGGTGTCGCGGTCGTAGAGCAGGTTCAACTCCCGCAGCGTGGCGAGGAACGCCGGGTCCAGGTCGAACCGTGCGTCCAGGTCCTCGTAGTAGTTCGCAGGGATCTGCAGGAATTCCAGTCCGCGGCCGCGGGCGGCCCGGGCCGTGGCCACGAGGTCGTCCACGGCGAACGCGATGTGTTCCTGGTAGGTCCGGCGCGGGGTTCCGGCGGGCGCGCTGCCGGCCGGCTCCGGGCCGGCCTCCTGCTGGTGCAGCGGGGCCAGGTTCAGCACCAGCCGCACACCCCGGTCCCGGGTGGTCATCACCTGGGAGCGGACCAGCCCGGTGGGGCTGGCAACCTCGGCGTACGGCTGCGGCTCCAGGGCCAGGGCGCTGGTGTAGAACAGCACGGCCTCGTCGAAGTGCTGCCACGGCTGGGCGAGGTTGACGTGGTCGATCACGGCCTGCGGAGCCGCGGCCGGGCCGGTTTCGGCGCCAGCGGTCGGGCCGAATTCGCTGACCCAGGCGGGTATGCCGTCCGGGTTGCCCTGGCAGAGAAAGATTTCGGTGGAGTCCGGCGCGGCGAAGCCCTGGAAGACCTCCTCGTTCGCCTGGCTCTTGCGCGGCACCGCGGGGGCCTTCAGCTGCTGCGCCCGGGCCGCAGCGATCACGGGGGAATCGACGTCGAAGCCGACCGCGGCAATGGCGGTCTCCGCGGCGGCGGGGGCTTCCTCGTTGATGATCACGCGTGCGTGGCCCATGGTCCACAATTGCACATTCTTGGTCCGGTGCCGGCCGTTGAACCCGAAACCCAGCTGGCCCAGCAGGGTCTCCAGGGCGGCGGTGTCGGCGGCCCGGACCTCGGCGAAGTTGAACCCGGCCGGCTCGGCCACCCGCGGCAGCGTGGCCAGCTCCATCGGATGGCGGCGGCGGCCGGCGCCGGCAGCAGCCTCGGCCGGGGACGGGTTCGCCTCCAGCCACCGCGCGCTTTGTTCCTCGAGCCAGATCAGCGAGCGCATGGCATCGACGGCGGTTCGCTCGACGTCGGACTGCCGGAAGACATCGTTGAAGACCTCGAGCGAGACCGGACCGGTGTAGCCGGCACGGACCACGTGGCCCATGAACTTGGCGAGCTCGAACTGGCCCTCTCCCGGGAAGACGCGGTAGTGCCGGCTCCAGGACAGCACGTCCATGGACAGCTTCGGCGCGTCCGCCACCTGGACGAAGAAGATCTTCTCCGGGTTGAATTGCTCGATCGGCGCCGTGTCCCAGTCCCGGGACAGGATGTGGAACGAGTCCAGGCAGGTGCCCAGGTTCGGGTGGTCCACGAGTTCCACCAGGCGGTGGGCGTGCTCGTAGTCGTTGACGTACTTGCCCCAGGCCAGGGCCTCGTAGGCGACCTTCACCCCGTGGTCGCCGGCGAGTGCGGCGAGCCGGGACAGCTGGGCGGCGCGCAGCTCGTCGTCGTCGATGCTGGCGGTGGCCACGTTGGAGCAGACCAGGATGGTGTCCATGCCCAGCCGGGACATCAGCCGGAACTTGGCCTCGGCCCGGCGCAGGTTGGCGGCCAGCAGTTCCTCCGGCACGGAGTCGAAGTCGCGGAACGGCTGGTACAGGTCAAGGGTCAGGCCCAGGTCTGCGGCCATCGACCGGATCTGCTCCGGGCTCAGCGACGAGGTGACGAGGTCCTGCTCGAAGATCTCGATCCCGTCGAAGCCGGCGATGGCGCAGGCCTGCATCTTCTCCCGCAGGGTCCCGGAGAGGCAGACGGTCGCGATTCCGGTGCGCATCAGGCCGCCACCTCCTCGGCGGCGACGAGCTCCAGGAAGTGGGCGCGCATCCGGTCCGCGTCGGCGTCGAGGCCGGTGAAGATCCGGAAGGCGTCGGCGGCCTGGCCCACGGCCATCCGGCCTCCGTCGAGCACCTCGCACCCCCGGGCGCGGGCCTCGCGGACCAGTTCGGTCTCGATCGGCCGGTAGACGATGTCCGCGACCCAGTGCCGGGACTCCAGCAGGGACGTCTCCAGCGGGACGCCCGGATGGGCGGCCATGCCCACCGGCGTGCAGTGGACCAGGCCGTCGGCGAGCGGCATGAGCTCCGGGAGCTCCGCCGTCGTCCGCGCGGTGACCACAATGTCCGGGAAGAACCCGGCGAGTTCGGCCGCCCGGTCGGCGCAGCGTGCCGCGTCGGTGTCCACCAGGTCCAGGCGGCGGACGCCCGCGGTGAGCAGGGCGTAGGCGACGGCGGATCCGGCGCCGCCGGCGCCGAGCTGCACCACGCGGTCCAGCTTCGCCCCCGGTAGGCCGGAGGCGAGTGCGGAGGCAAAACCGGAGAAGTCGGTGTTGTGGCCGATGAAGCGGCCGTCGCGGATGGTCACCGTGTTGACCGCGCCGAGGCGCCGGGCATCCGGGGAGACCTCGTCGAGGTGCTGCAGCACCAGCTGTTTGCAGGGGTGGGTGATGTTCAGGCCGTTGAAGCCGAGGCGGTGCGCGAAGGTGAGGAGGTCCCCGATGGCCTGGCCCGGGAGGCCGAGCTCGGTGAGGTCGATGGGGCGGTACAGGTACCGCAGGCCCTGCACATCGCCCTCGCGTTCGTGCATGGGGGGCGTGAGGGACGGCGTGACGCCATCGCCTACGAGGCCCACGAGGAAGGACTCTGCTCGGTTGCTCATCCGTCTAGCTCCTTTGACAACGGCACTCGGCGGGCCACGGTGCAAGCGGCGGGCCGGGTGATGGGGATTACATTAGCGCAAGTGTTCACATATTGCACTATTGTTCTTATTGCGAACATGGCCATCTATTGCTGGGGCAGCCGGGCCGAAAGTTCGGCCGCTGCGGACTGGAGCAGCGGCACCAGGGCCACGAGGGCCTCCATGCCCATCCGGAAGACCGGGACCGCGGTGGCCAGCGAGGCGAAGGCGTGGCCCTGGGAGTTGAAGACCGGGACGGCGACGGCGCGCATGCCGAGCTCGTTTTCCTCATCCATGGTGGCGTAGCCGCGCTGGCGGACGAGCTCGATCTCGGCCCGGAAGGCGTCCCGGTCCGTGATGGAAAACTCAGTAAGCGGCTCGAGCTCCAGCTCCCCGACCAGCTGCCGCCGTGTGGCGTCGTCGGCAAAGGCGATGAGCGCCTTGCCTACCGAGGTGGTGTGCAGGGCGCCGAGGTGGCCGGGGTCCGAGGTGACCCGGAAGGTCTGCGGGCCGTCCACCTTGTTGACGGTGAGGTGGTGGTTCCCGTCGCGCACGGACAGGATGGTGGCCTCGCCGGATTCCTCGGTGACGCGGCGCAGGATGGGAAGGGCGGTGCCGGCGAAGCCGTGGTGGTTGGAAACCCGCTGGCCGAGCTGGAAGACGCGCAGGCCCAGGTGGTAGCGGCGGCCGTCCGGCTCGTAGTCCACGAAGCCGTCCCTGGTCAGCGAGCCGAGCAGCCGGTACGTGGTGCTGAACGGCAGTTCGGCGCGGCGCGAGAGCTCGGCGGCACTGGCGCCGCGGGGCTCGTCCCCCAGCAGGACCAGCAGCCCCAGGGCTTTGCCCACCATGTCCGTGCGGGAATCCTCCCGGGCGGCCTTCTTTGTCCCGGGGGGGGAGGTCTCGGCAGTATCTTCGGCCGCATCCATGGGGCCGCCGGGGGCTTCGGCCGCGGGGGCCGGCTCTGTGTCTTGGTTCACACTCATGCATCGATGTTCTCACATGGTGAGAGCTATTGCTAGATGATGATTATTTTTGTTGACAAGTGATGGCAATCACAGCCATGCTTGCTACATCGCACAAGTAGCTCCCACCATGTGGCTACTAGTCCGGGTCTTTCCTCGGTCCACCGGCTGCCGCACACTTAAAGCCACCGGCCGGTGAGACCTTCCCGATCCATCCGCGACAACGTCGTCACACAAAGGAACACCATGAGCCAGACACTCCCGTCTACGACGCCGGGCACTGCCGCACCGGCCGGGACACCAAAGAAGGCAGCCCTCGCCAGCTTCCTGGGCAGCGCCGTCGAGTACTACGACTTCTTCATCTTCGGTTCCGCCGCCGCCCTGATCTTCCCGAAGGTCTTCTTCCCGGACGCCGACGCGAACGCCGCGATCATGTCCTTCGCCACGTTCGGCTTCGCCTACGTGGCACGTCCGGTGGGCGCCGTGATCCTGGGCCACTTCGGTGACCGGGTGGGCCGCCGGAAGGTCCTGATGTTCACCCTGCTGCTGATGGGCGCCTCCACGTTCGTGATCGGCTGCCTGCCGGACTTCAAGACCGTCGGCTGGTGGGCGCCCGCGCTGCTGGTGATCGCCCGGCTCTGCCAGGGCCTCTCCGCCGCCGGCGAGCAGGCCGGCGCCTCCTCCATGACCCTCGAACACGCCCCGGACAACCGCCGCTCCTTCTTCACCTCCTGGACCCTGACCGGCACCCAGGGCGGCCAGATCCTCGCCGCCCTCGTCTTCATCCCCGTCCTGGCGCTGCCGGACGAGGTCAAGTACGGCATCGGCTGGCGCATCCCGTTCTGGCTCAGCGCCGTCGTTGTGGTGGTCGCGTTCTTCATCCGCCGCACCCTGCACGAGCCGCCGGCCTTTGAGGAAGCACAGAAGTCCGCGCAGATCTCCAAGCTCCCCGTCGCCGACCTGCTCAAGCACCACTGGCGCGACGTGCTGCGAGTGGTCGCCTGTGCCTTCATCGCCGCCGTCTCCACCGTGTTCGGCACCCTGGCCATCAGCTACGCCAAGAACGTGGCCAACGTGGACGGCACCGTCACGCTCTGGCTTGTGGTGGGCGCCAACCTGGTCGCCCTCGGCACCCAGCCGCTGTTCGGCATGCTCGCCGACCGGATCGGCCGCAAGCCGGTCTTCATCTACGGTGCGCTGGCCAGCGCGGTGCTGACCCCGGTGTTCCTGCTCAGCCTCGAATCCGGCAGCGTCCCGCTGATGTTCCTGGCCGCGATCGGCTTCTTCTCCTTCGGCTACGCGGCCTCCAACGCCGTCTGGCCTTCCTTCTACGCGGAAATGTTCAGCACCAAGGTCCGCTTCTCCGGCCTGGCGATCGGAACCCAGCTCGGCTTCCTGATGGCCGGCTTCGCCCCCGCAATCGTCGCGGCCATGGGCGGTATCAAGCCCGGCGGCTGGGTCCAGATCACGATCTTCACCGGAATCATCTGCGCCATCGCCGCCGTCTCGGCGCTGACCGCCAAGGAATCGTTCAAGATTCCCACCAAGGAGCTCGGCCTGCGCTAAGGCCCCGGCCTTCCCGCCCGGTTACTTCGGGGGAAGCCCGGTGTGTTCACGGAACACACCGGGCTTTTCCGCGTGTCGCCGGGGTGGCGGCGGAGGAACCGGGCGGGAGCGTTCTGTGGACCGCCCGACGGCGGACGGTTCAGCCGCCGGACGGCGGCCCGCCGGCGCCGAGCACCGCGGCCAGGTCGTAGCTGACCGGCTCCTCCAGCTGGGCGTAGGTGCAGGAGGCGGGGTCCCGGTCCGGCCGCCAGCGGACGAACTGGGTGGTGTGCCGGAACCGCGGCCCCTCCATGTGGTCATATTTCACTTCGACCACCCGTTCCGGGCGCAGCGGCGTGAAACCCAGGTCCTTGCCCCCGCTCCACCGGCTTCCTTCGGCGTTGCGCGGCGTCCGCGCCCCCTCCTCCTGCCGGGCCCACGCCCACGGGTGGTCCGCGAAACCGGTGACCAGCGGCTGGAGTTCCTCGAACAGGTCCATGCGGCGCTGCATCGGGAACGCCCCCACCACGCCCACGTTGGCCAGCACGCCGTCGTCGTCGTACAGTCCCAGCAGCAGCGAACCGATCCGGTCCGGGCCGGAGGTGTGCACCCGGTACCCGGCCAGGACACAGTCCGCGGTGCGTTCGTGCTTGACCTTGAACATCGTGCGCTTGTCCGGCTGGTACCCCGAGCCCAGCGCCTTGGCCACGATCCCGTCCAGGCCGGCGCCCTCGAACTGCCGGAACCACCGTCCCGCGGTGTCCCGGTCCCGGGTCGCGGCGGTCAGGTACACCGGCGCGGAGCTGCCCGCGAGCACCCGTTCCAGGGCCGCGCGGCGCTCCTCGAACGGCCGGGCGGTGAAATCCTCCTCGTCCAGCGCCAGCAGGTCGAACGCGACGAAGCTCGCGGGGGTCTGGTCCGCGAGCAGGCGGACCCGGCTGGCGGCGGGATGGATCCGCTGCTGGAGCGCGTCGAAGTCAAGGCGGTCCCCGGCGGCCCCCACCAGGATGATCTCGCCGTCGAGCACACACCGCGGTGGGAGGTTCAGCTTCAGCGCCTCCACCAGCTCCGGGAAGTAGCGGGTCAGGGGTTTGCCGTTGCGGCTGCCGATCTCCACCTCGGCACCGTCGCGGAAGATGAGGGACCGGAAGCCGTCCCACTTGGGCTCGAAACTCATGGCCCCCTCCGGCAGGGCGCCGACGGCTTTCGCCAGCATCGGCGCGATCGGGGGCATCAGGGGCAGTCGCATGGGCCCTATTCTGGCGCGGCGGAGCGCCCGCGTCGATCCCCCGGCGCCCGGCCCGGACTGCTGCCCGGCGGGATTCCCTCGACAGACCCGGATACCGAGGGTAGACATTGACGATGGCTACCACCGGATTCCACACCCCGCACGAGCAGACCGCATGAGGATCGCCGAGACCTCCGACCTCTGGTGGAAGAACGCCGTGATCTACTGCCTGGACCCGGAGACTTTTTTCGACGACGACGGCGACGGGACCGGGGACTTCGCCGGCCTGACCCAGCGGGTGGACTACCTGGCCGCCCTGGGCGTCACCTGCATCTGGCTGATGCCCTTCTACCCCTCGCCGGACCGCGACGACGGGTACGACGTCACCGACATGTACGGTGTCGACGGCCGGCTCGGCACCCTCGGCGACGTCGTGGAATTCATCCGCACGGCGCATGACCGCGGCATCCGGGTGATCGCGGACTTCGTCATCAACCACACCTCGGACAAGCACCCCTGGTTCGTGGAAGCCCGCAAATCGGTGGACAACCCCTACCGGGACTACTACGTGTGGCGCAAGGACACCCCGCCGGACACCTCGGACCAGGTGGTGTTCCCCGGCGAGGAAACGTCCATCTGGACCAAGGACAAGTCCACCGGCGAGTGGTACCTGCACATGTTCGCCAAATACCAGCCCGACCTGAACGTGATGAATTCGTCGGTCCGGGACGAGATCGCCAAGTCCATGGGCTTCTGGCTGCAGCTGGGACTCGACGGCTTCCGGCTCGATGCGGTCCCGTTTTTCCTGGAACTGCGGGGCGAACCCAGGGACAAGCGCGCCCGCATTGATCCGCACGACTATCTCAGCGCCCTGCGCAGCTTCCTGAATCGCCGGCACGGCAGCGCCGTGCTGCTCGGCGAGGTCAACCTGCCCTACAAGGAGCAGCTCAAGTACTTTGGCGGCGCGGCGGGCAATGAATTGAACATGCAGTTCGACTTCCTCTCCATGCAGAACATGTACCTCTCGCTGGCGCGCGGCGATGCCAGACCGCTGGCCCGGACGCTGGCCTCCCGGCCGGCAATCCATCCGGACAACCAGTGGGCCATGTTTGTCCGCAACCACGACGAACTGACCCTGGACAAGCTCAGCGACTCGGAGCGGGAGGAAGTCTTTGCCGCCTTCGGACCGGATGAGGACATGCAAATGTACGGCCGCGGGCTCCGGCGCCGGCTGCCGACCATGCTCGACGGCGACCCGGCCCGGATCCGCATGGTCTATTCGCTGATGTTCTCGCTGCCCGGCACCCCCGTGCTCTTCTACGGCGAGGAGCTCGGGATGGGCGAGGACCTGCGGGCGGACGGACGTTCCGCCGTCCGCTCCCCGATGCAGTGGAACGACACCGCCAACGGCGGCTTCTCCACCGCCCCCGAGCGGGAGCTGGTGGCCCGGGTGGTGGACGGCTACTTCGGCCCCAAGAACATCAACGCCGCCGCGGCCAAACGGGATCCGGAGTCGCTGTGGAACTTCATCGCGGTGCTCATCCAGCGCTACCGCGAAAGTCCCGAGCTCGGCTGGGGCCGGTTCGAGCTGGTCAAGCAGCCTGTCGCCCGGGTGCTGCTGCACCGCTGCAGCCGGGACGGCTCCGCCCTCCTCCTCGCGCACAACTTCGGGGCCGAACCCGCCTCGGTCACCGCAAGCGCGGCCACACCCGGGGAGCCCGGCCGTTCCTACGCCGGCGCGGTGCTGCAGGACCTGCTCGACGGCGAGGATATCCCGCTTCAGGACGACGGCGGCTTCGAACTGGAGCTGGGCCGTTACGGTTACCGCTGGTTCCGGATCCACCATCCGGAGGACCGGCTGAGCCCCTGAACGCCCCGCCCGGCAGCCGGAACCCCTCAGGAGGCGCCCCGCGGAAAACTAACCCAGCGCTTACCGGGCGGAAACGCGGCGGCAACATTGGCGCCGGACACTGGAAGTGCCGGCAAGAGCAGGCACCAGCTCCAGTCCAGGAGGCCAGCGATGTTGAAGGAAGCCAAAGCCCAGATCACCAGAGTCCGCGCCCTTGACCAGCTGCACCGCGGCGACGAGATCGAGGCGCGGCTGCGGGTCGGACCGAACTACGACGACGTTGTAATCCGCCGCGGCTGCGTGCAGGAGACGGCACCGGGAATCGGCGTTGTCTGGATCCTGGACCGGCAGTCCGGCACGCGCAAGGCCGTCAACACGGACGAATGCAGCCTCTGGCGCGTGGCCTGAGGCGTTAGCCGCCGGCCACGGACTGGATGATCAGCACTTCCTGGCCCGGGGCCACCTCGGTGCCCAGGCCCTGCAGGCGCCGGATTTCGTTCCCGTTGACGTAGATATTCACGAAACGGCGGACGGCACCGGTCTCGTCCCGCAGCCGCCTGGACAGCGCGGGGAAGTCACCGGCCACCGCGTCCAGCAGCCACCGGACGCTCACGGCCCCCTCGGCGGGCGCAGTCAGGACGGACTGCCCGCCGGCCAGGGGCTGCAGCACGCTGGGGAGCACCACGCTGATGTCAGGCAACGGTGCGCCTCACCCGGCAACCTCGGCCCCGGCGAGGGCGTCCGCGTGGCCGCCGGTCACCCGGGCGCCGGTCACCTGCGCGGCCCGGACACAGAGCACGTCCGGCAGGTGCGAGGCCACCTCGGTGAAGTGGTCGCCCTCGTCGGCGCTGGCGTAGACGCTGCCGCCGCGGGTGCCGAAGTAGACACCGGCGGGTTCGGCCGCGTCGACGCAGGCCGCGTCGCGGAGCACGGCGTTGAACTCGGCCTGCGGCAGGCCGTCATCCAGACGTTTCCAGCTGGCCCCGGCGTCGTCGGTCCGGTGCACGGCGAGCTTGCCGTCCGGCGGGATGCGTTCCCCGTCGGCCTTGAGCGGGATGACCCAGGCCGTGCCGGAGCGGTGCGGATGCGTGAGCATCACGAAGCCGAAGTCCGCCGGCAGGCCCTCGGCGATCGACTCCCAGCTTTCGGCGCCGTCGTCGCTGCGGTAGACGCCGTGGTGGTTCTGGGCGTACAGGCGGCCGTCGACGGCGGCGTCCGCCGCGATCTTATGGACGCACTGGCCGAATTCGGGGTAGGGATCGGGGTTAAAGCGGGCCGAGATCCCCTTGTTCCGCGGCTCCCACGAGGTGCCGCCGTCGAGCGAGCGGTAGACGCCGCCGGTGCTCATCGCCACGTGCACCTTGTCACCGTCGGGGTTGACGACGATCGAGTGGGCCGCGGCACCGCCGTAACCGGCCCCCCATTCGCTCCGGTGCGGGTGGTCCCACAAGCCGCGGTTGAGTTCGAAGTGCTCACCGCCGTCGGTGGACTTCCAGACTGAAATCGGCTCGCAGCCGGCCCAGACGACGCCGGGGCGGGACTCGGCGTCGGGGTGGATCTGCCAGACGCGCTCCAGTGCGGCGTCGGTGTCCTCGGGGAATCGGATGGCGCCGTTTTCCGGCTCGTGCCAGGTTTCGCCGAGGTCGTCGGAATGGAAGACCGTGGGTCCCCAGTGCTCCGAGCGGACCCCGACCAGGATCCGCGTCCGGCCGTCGCGGGTATCGATGCCGATGCTGGGGATCTCGCTCATCAGGAAATGCGGGCCGGACAGCGACCAGTTTCGGCGGTCCGGGCTGGTTGCCAGCCAAAGGCCCTTCTTGGTTCCAATCGCCAGGACGTAACTCTCTGCGGTAGCCATGCCCTACATGCAACCACCCCGGCCCGGCCGCCGCAATGGTTTAAGCCCATTCAGTCGACGAACTCGGACTGGGTCTCGACGAAGTCCCGGTCGGCGGCACTGAGCACCCCGGCAAGAGCTGCCTCGGGCACGATGGCCCTAGCCGGGCAGCCCGGATGTAGGCAAAAATGGACCATGCCCGCCGAGCGCACGCCCCATCCACCGCTGGTTGTCGGTGTCCTCCCCGGACGGTCGCCCGAGGTGCTCGAAACCGCCGTGGAGCTGGCCCGGGTCCTTGCCGCGCCGCTGGTCTGCGCCTTCGTCGACGAGGCCAGCTACCTGGTGGAGTGGGATCCGGCCCGTTCCGCCCACCGGCTCTCGCTGCACCCCGAGGCGGACAACGAGGGACTCCGGGCGCAGACGGAGCGCCTGCGCTCCGAGATTGCCGCGGCCTGCGAGGGTCCCGGCGTCGAGTGGAGCCTGCGGACCCTGGCCGGGGATCCGGCCCGGGCGCTCGGGCGGCTGGCGGCGGACGCCGGCGCGGCCATGATCGTGGTGGGCACCCCCGAACCCGGGCTGGGGCACCGGATCACCGCCGCCCTTAACGGCTCGGTGGCCGCCTGGCTGAGCCACCACCAGGACCGGCCCATCCTGATCGTTCCCGCCCGTGCCAGCGGACCGGGCGGGTCCCGCCGTGGTTCCTGACCCCGCCGCTCCCGAAGGCCGCCCCAACAGCCCCAAGCGCTTTGACCGCGCGGACGTGGCCGCCGGTTACCGCCGGAACTGCGCCGAGCTGGAGGCCTGCCTGGCCGCCGCCACGCCGGAGTGGCTGCGGCGGCGCAGCGCAGGAACCCGCTGGAGCAACGAGGAACTGCTGTACCACATGGTGTTCGGCTACATGGTGGTGCTGGCGCTGCTGCCGCTGGTGCGCGTCTTTGGCCGGCTGCCGCTTCCCGTCAACCGCGGCTTCGCGCGGCTTCTCAACGCCGGGACGGCCCCGTTCGACGTCGTCAACTACTGGGGCTCAAAGGCCGGCGCCCGCGTGTTCAACCGCCGCCGGATGGCCGCGAAACTCCGCCGCACCACCTTGGCTTTGGAGCGCCGCCTGGCCCGCGAGACCCGCGGGCGACTAGGCCGCTGCATGTCTTTTCCCGAGCGGTGGGACCCGTTTTTCCGGCCCAGGATGTCGCTGGCGGACGTCTACGCCTACCCGGTTGACCACTTCGATTTCCATGCCGGCCAGCTGTCCCCGGACGGCCCGGCCTCCCAGGGATTCGGGCCCCGGCCGGACCCGGGAAAATAAAGCGAAAGTAGTTATTCGAGGTGCTGGCGCATCGTCGCTACCGCCAAGTAAGGTTGTAGTCGTAGGCGGGAAACCCCCTACCCCATAGCTGCTCCGGAGTGCGTATCCCCCAATAACGCACTCCGGAGCTCTTTAATTTCCGGGTCCGGCCGGGCGCGGCCACGATACCCCCGGAGGGTACTTGCCAGATACCCCTAGGGGGTATATGTTGAGGGCATGAACGAGTCCGACGCCTCCGCCACGGCCGCCCTGGACGGCACCGCGCCCCAGCAGCACGGCTACTCCGCCAACAAGGATGCCTACCTCAAGCGGCTCAAACGGATCGAGGGGCAGGTCCGCGGCATCGCCCGGATGGTCGATGAGGACAAGTACTGCATCGACATCCTGACCCAGGTCGCCGCCGTCACCAAGGCCCTGCACGCCGTCAGCCTCGGGCTGGTGGAGGAGCACATCGGCCATTGCGTGGTCGGTGCGGCGGCGGAGCCGGATCCGGAACTTCGGGCTGAAGCCATCGACTTCAAAGTGAAGGAGGCCACCGATGCCATCGGGCGCCTGCTGCGGTAGCGGCAACACCACTCACCACACCATCGGGCTGGGCAACCCCCAGTCCCCCACCAAGGAGCTAGCCATGAGCACCGTTTCCACCACCGTTGAAGTATCCGGCATGACGTGCGGGCACTGCGTGTCCTCCGTTTCCGAGGAACTCGAGGCGCTGGCCGGCGTCGAAAGCGTCGACGTCGACCTGAACGCCGGCGGCGTCTCGACCGTGACGATCACCTCCGACAAGCCGCTCTCGCCCGCCGAGATCGGCGAAGCGGTCGCCGAAGCCGGCTACCTGGTGGTAGCGAACGAG
Organism: Arthrobacter sp. SlRoot2-15; assembly: GCF_059739345.1. Classification (NCBI taxonomy): domain Bacteria; kingdom Bacillati; phylum Actinomycetota; class Actinomycetes; order Micrococcales; family Micrococcaceae; genus Arthrobacter; species Arthrobacter sp. SlRoot2-15. The sequence goes on along the minus strand of NZ_AP046058.1, from coordinate 1,908,497 downwards.
GCCTGAGCCCGCCGCCGGGCAGCACTTTTACCGAGCAGGACCGAAGGGGACCTACCGTGAGCAACGCGCAACTGCTGGACCAGCCCGGAAGCCGGGTGATTGAACTCGACATCGAGGGCATGACCTGCGCCTCCTGTGTGGGCCGTGTCGAACGCAAGCTCGGAAAGCTCGACGGCGTCACCGCCTCGGTCAACCTGCCGCTGGAGTCCGCCCGGGTCACCGTTCCGGCAGGCATCACGGACGAGCAAATCACCGCCACGGTGAACGCCGCCGGCTACAAGGCCACGCTCAAGACGCCCCGGGACGCGGCAGCCGAGGCGCCGGCCGCAGGCCCGTCGGCGACGCTGGGTCCCCGCCTGATGGCCGCGGCCGCCCTTACCGTCCCGGTGTTCCTGATCTCCATGTTCCCGGCTTTCCAGTTCCCGAACTGGGGCTGGGTTGCCGGCGCCCTGGCGCTGCCCGTGGTCAGCTGGGCGGCCTGGCCGTTCCACCGGGCCGCCGCGGTGAATGCCCGGCACCTGTCCTCCACCATGGACACGCTCGTGTCAATCGGCGTCACGGCCGCCTACGCCTTCTCGGCGTGGCAGCTGCTGGCCGATCCCCGCCTGACCGAGCACCCGGGCATGGAGGGCATGGGCTCCGGCGGACTGTACTTCGAGGTCGCCGCCGTCGTTACCACCTTCCTGCTGCTTGGCCGCTACCTGGAGGCAAACGCCAAACAGAAGGCCGGCGACGCCCTGAAGGCCCTGCTGGACCTGGGCGCCAAGGACGCGGCCGTGCTCCGGGACGGGCTCGAGTTCAAGGTGCCCGCGGAGAGGCTCCGGGTCGGGGACGTCCTCGTCGTCCGCCCCGGCGAGAAGATCGCCACCGACGGGGTGGTGCTCGAGGGCACGTCCGCCGTCGACGCCTCGCTCGTCACCGGGGAATCGGTGCCGGTGGAGGTCGGGCCGGACAGCCCGGTCACCGGCGCCACGATCAACACCTCCGGCCGGATCCTGGTCCGCGCCACCCGGGTGGGCGCAGACACCACCCTGGCCCAGATGGGCCGGCTGGTCTCCCAGGCGCAGTCCGGGAAGGCGCCGATCGCCCGGCTCGCGGACAGGATCAGCGCCGTCTTCGTCCCCGTGGTCCTCGCCATCGCCGCGGCCACCTTCGCTGCCTGGCTGCTCGCCGCCGGCCCCGCCGTCAACGACGCCGAGCTCCGCGCCGCCTTCACGGCCGCCGTCGCCGTGCTGGTCATCGCCTGCCCGTGCGCCCTCGGCCTGGCCACCCCGGTCGGCCTGCTCACCGGGACGGGCCGCGGCGCCCAGCTGGGCATCCTGATCAAGGGACCGCAGGTGCTCGAGGACACCCGCACCGTGGACACCATCCTGCTGGACAAGACCGGCACCGTCACCACCGGCCACCTCGCCGTTGACGGCACCCGCGCCTTCGCCCCGTTCGGCGAGGGCGAGGTCCTGCGCCTCGCCGGCGCGGCGGAGGCCGCCTCCGAACATCCCGTCGCCCGGGCCATCGCGGCTGCGGCACTCGCCGCCGGGCAGGAGAACGGCGGCGCCGCCGCGCTGCCCGCCGTCACCGGCTTCCACTCGGCGCCGGGAGGCGGTGTCCGCGGCAGCGTGGATGGGCGCCTCGTCACGGTGGGCCGGTCCGGCTGGCTGCAGGAGAACGGCGTCACCGTCTCCGGCCCGCAGCAGGAAGCCCTGGCCGCCGCGGAGGGCGCCGGGGCCACCGCCGTCTGGGTGGCCGTGGACGGCGAACCGGCGGGCATCATCAGCCTGCGCGACACGCTGAAGCCCGGTTCCGCGGCGGCCATCGCCCGGCTCCGCGAGCTGGGGCTGCGGCCCATCCTGCTGACCGGCGACAACGCCGCGGCGGCCGGCCAGGTTGCCGCCGCCGTTGGCATCCCGGCCGAGGACGTCTTCGCGGGGGTGCTGCCGGAGGGCAAGGTGGACGCGGTCCGGAAACTGCAGGCCGGCGGCGCCACGGTGGCGATGGCCGGCGACGGCGTGAACGACGCACCGGCGCTGGCGCAGGCGGACCTCGGCATTGCCATGGGCTCCGGCACGGACGTTGCCATCGAGGCTGCGGACCTGACCGTGATGGGAAACGAGCTGGGGCAGGTCGGACAGGCGATCGAACTGTCCCGCCGGACGCTGGCGACGATCAAAACGAACCTGTTCTGGGCCTTCTTCTACAACGCAGTGGGCATCCCGGTGGCCGCGCTTGGCCTGCTCAACCCGATGATCGCGGGCGCGGCGATGGCGGCGAGCTCCGTGCTGGTGGTGGCCAACTCGCTCCGGCTGCGCAGCTTCGGCAAGTAGCCCCGCGTCCGGGCCGTCCGCCGCCGCGGCGGGCGCGGCCGCTCAGGGCACGGGTTCGACGTCGTTCGCGTGGTCGAGTTCCGCGGGCAGCGCGGCGGGCCGCCGGAGCTCGTCAAGCCGGACCAGCACCACCCCGCCCACGATCAGCACACCGCCCAGGAGCTGGACCGGGCCGGGTAGCTCACCGAGGAGCAGCCAGGCCCAGATCACGGCGAACAGCACCTCGGTGAGCGAGACGAAGGACGCCACCTTGGAGCCCAGCGCCCGCGCGGCCACAATGCCAGACACGTAGGCGAGCACGGTGGCCAGGACCACCAGGCCGCCCAGCGCTACCCACCAGGGCGTGACCCAGGGGCCCAGCCGGGTGTCGGCCGTGCTGGCGGCCATCGGCAGCAGCCCGGTGGCCGCGGCCAGCCACATCACCAGCGCGCCCACCACGAGCCCGCCGGACGCCAGCACGATCGGCGGCAGGGTGTCGTTCTCCCTGGCCGTGATGAAGAAGTAGATGGCCAGGCAGACGGCGGCCGCGATCCCCCACATCACACCGATGAGATCGATCTTCACCGCCCCGGTGAGGTCCAGCACCAGGACCAGTCCGGCGAGCGAGAGCAGCGTGCCGGCAATCGTGAGCGGCCGCGGCCGCTTCCGGCTGGCCCCCCAGAGCCACAGCACGATGATGACCGGGGCCAGGTATTCGAGCAGGAGCGCGACGCCGACCGAGAGCCGTTCGACGGCGTTGAAGTAGAACAGCTGGCACGCGGCCACGCCGATCAGGCCGAACAGCAGCACGGTGAGCCAGTTGTCCCGGAGCTGGTGCCAACGGCCGCGCAAGGCGAGGGCGGCCGGGACGGCCAACACCAGCGCGGCCCCGCTGAGCCGCGCGGTCACCGCGGCGCCGGGCGTCCAGCCCGTCTCCAGCAGCGCCTTGGCAAAGGATCCGGAGAGGCCGAACACGGCCGAGGAGAACAGGGCCACGCCCAGCCCCGAGGCCAGGAAGCCCGTGGCGCCGGGCCTTGGGCCTGCGCCCTTTGGGCCGGCGGCGTGCCGGGTCGGTTGGTTCAGGCCCGAGGGCGCGGCGGGGCGGCGTGCGGCAGACACGGACTGCCTCCTGTCAGGAGTAAAGTAGGGTTATGGTCATGACAGTACGCCCGGCCAACGTAAGGAGTCAAGATGGTTTTTGCCCCTGACACAGAAGTTGCGCTGCGCTCGGTGGTCGGCCTGATCAACACGGCGGCCAACGGGGAGGAGCAGCTGGCCACCGTTGCGGACCTGGACCGCTTCCTCGCCGCCGAGGGCTTCACCGGCTCGCGGACCCGGGACGCTGCGGAACTGGCGAGCGTGCACCGGCTCCGTGCCGAACTGGCCGCGCTCTGGCTGGCCGGCGAGGGCCCCGCCGTCGAGACCGTCAACCGGCTGCTGCGTGAGGCCCGGGCGCTCCCGCAGCTGGTCAAACACGATCAGTGGGACTGGCACCTGCACGCGACCACGTCGGAAGCTCCGCTGGCCGACCGGATGAGCACGGAGGCCGCGATGGCACTGGTGGATGTGATCCGCAGCAAGGAAATGGACCGGATGCTGGTCTGCGCCGCGGATGACTGCGACGCCGTCGTGCTGGATCTCAGCCGGAACCGCTCAAAGCGCTACTGCGACACCGGGAACTGCGCCAACCGCGCGCATGTGGCCGCCTACCGGGCGCGGAAGGCTGCGTCCTAGCGGAGTTCGCCGCCGGCGTCGTCAGCCTCGGGGGCCGGCTGCGTGCCGGGGCCGCCATGGGAGGAGCCCGGCCGCTTCGAGCTCAGGTTAACGCCGGAACCCTTGCCGAGGTGCTCGGCGTTGTCCTTGTAGCTCATCGAGAGCATGGCGGCGATCACGAGTGTGACGATGAAGGCGATGCCCGCGCCGGTGAAGGCCAGGTCGAAGCGGGGGGCCCTGGCACTGCCACCGGAGGCGAAAATCAGGACGGCGACAAAGGCCAGCACTGCCCAGAACGCGGAGAACATCAGCGGTCCCTTGACCGAGGTCCGCAGGCTGCGGCGTTCTCCTGATTTCTGCTCTGCCAAGGTGCTTTCCTCCTGCCGCCAGCGCCGGGCAGGCGTGGCAGTCGTGATACCGCGATTGTTCTACGCAGGGTAGAACCTGTCCCCTCTAGTTTACGGCCTCCGCGGAAACCCCCCGCGCATCATGCCGGAGGGTCAGCCCCGCCAGGGTCCACAGCACGCCGCCAATGATCGCGCCGCCGCCGGCAACACCCAGCAGCGCGTGCGGGCCGAGGTCGATGAAGAAGGGCAGCGCCACCGCGGTGCCGAGGCCGATCACGCCGGAGGCGATCCAGTCGCGCGCCAGCACGGAACGGCGGCGGGTGGCCAGGCCAAGGTAGAGTTCAGCGGCACCGGCGAGCCCCAGGCCGAGGGCGCCGACCGTGCCGAAGACGAGGCTTCCGGGGAGCAGCCCGACGGCGGCACCGGTCCCCGTGAGCACGGCGCCGGCAGCGGCCAGGGTCTTGGCGGCGGTTGCACCGTGCGGCAGGCCGGTTTTTTTGACGCTCCAGATGAGCACTACCCCGCTGGCCAGCAGGTAGAGTCCGCCCGCCCAGCCCATTCCGGCGACGGAGGGGGCCGCCCAGAACACCGTGACGGCGCCGAACACCAGCGCGACGGCGGCCCGGACCAGCACGGGTTTCCACAGGTCAGCGGCAGCGGTCAGGGCAGTGGCGGTGCGGGGGGATACGGGGAGAGTCACCCGTCCAGTTTAGGGGCTGCCGCGTCCCGGCCGCGTCAGTGTGCGCCGAGCCGCATCCAGCGGTCGGTGCGGGCCCGCAGCCCCAGTGTGAGGGCGCGGGCCAGCATGTAGCCGAGCGAGAAGGCGGCCCAGAGCCAGGGCAGCGCGGTCGCCCCGTCGGGGGCAAAGAGCCGGACCGCCAGCAGCAGCGGCAGATAGGCGGCCAGATTCACGACGCCGGCGATCGCCAGATACCGCGCATCGCCCGCGCCGATCAGCACCCCGTCCAGGACAAACACGTAGCCGGCGAGCGGCTGGCCCGCGGCCAGGACCCAGAGGGCGAGCGTGAGGGTGGACCGGACGCCGTCGTCGGGGGTGAACAAGAGCCCGGCCCACGGCGCGGCGGCGGCGAGCAGGACCCCGGTCAGCGCGCCGAAACCGAGGCCCCAGCGGACCATGGTGCCGGTGAGCTCCCGGGCGGCGGCGGCGCGGGAGGCCCCGAGTTCCTTGCCGATGAGGGCCTGGGCGGCAATGGCGAGGGCGTCGAGGGCGAATGCGAGGAAGGTGAAGATGGTCATCGCCAGCTGGTGCGCGGCCAGGTTGGCCGGGCCTTGGGCGGTGGCCACCAGCACGGTGGCCAGGATGGCGATGCGCAGGCTGAGCGTCCGCAGCATCAGCCAGGAGCCCACCCTGGCCAGCGCCCGGATCCCGCGCCAGTCCGGGCGCAGGGACACCCCGTGGGCGCGGGCGTTGCGCTGGACCATCACAACATAGGCCAGCGCCATGCCCCATTGGGCAATGCTGGTGCCCAGCGCCGAACCGGTGACCGAGAGCTGGAGGCCGTAGACCAGGACAAGGTTCAGCGCGATGTTGGCGGTGAAGCCTGCGGCGGCCACGGCCAGCGGGGTCCGGGTGTCCTGCAGGCCCCGCAGCACGCCGGTGCCGGCAAAGACCAGCAGCATCGCCACCAGGCCGGGCATGGAGAAGCGCAGGTAGTCCACGGCATAGGTGCGCACCTCGCCGCGGCCGCCCATCAGGTCCAGCAGCGGCTCGGCGGCCAGGAATCCGGCCGCGGCCAGGACGAGCCCGAGCAGCAGCGCGAGCCAGACGCCGTCGCGGCCGGCCGCCAGCGCCCTGGGCAGCTGTCCGTTGCCGACCGCCCGCGCCACGGCCGGAGTTGTGGAGTAGGCCAGGAACACCATGAGTCCGACCGCGGTATGCAAAACCGCCGAGGCCAGCCCCACGCCGGCGAGCTGGGCGACCCCCAGGTGCCCCACAATGGCGGAGTCCGCCAGCAGGAACAGCGGCTCCGCGACCAGCGCCCCGAAGGCGGGAACGGCAAGGCGGAGGATTTCACGCCGGCGGGCCGGGGGCGGAAGCGTAACGGGACTCGGGGCTGACGCGGGCACGGAACCACCCTAGCGGTCCCGCCCGGCCCGCGGGCGTCGCCCGGCGTCGCATTAGTTGACTTTTCAACCAATGACCTCAATCATGGAAGTTGAATCTTCAAGTAAAAGGCGCAGCCCCCGCCTTCAGATCCCAGAACGGTATGCCATGAACCAGCCCACACTCACCACTACGGCCCGCACGATCCTGCGCATCGTTACCGGCTTCCTGTTTGCCGCCCACGGCTGGCAGAAATTCAACGAATTCACCATTGCCGGCACCCAGGCCGCCTTTGCGCAGATGGGTGTCCCGGCCGCCAACCTCGTCGCCCCGGTAATCGCCACCCTCGAGCTCGTCGGCGGCGTCGCCCTGATCCTCGGCGTGCTGACCCGCGTCTTTGCCGTGCTGCTCGCCGTCGACATGCTGGGCGCCCTGTTCCTGGTACATGCCCCGGCGGGAATATTCGCCGCCGCGGGCGGCTACGAACTGGTGCTGATCCTGGCTGCCGCGGCCCTGGCCGTGGCCCTCGTCGGCGCCGGCAAGGTCTCCGTGGACCAGGCCCTCTTCGGCCGCAGCGGCTCCCGGCTCAGCGCCCTGGCCTAGCAGCGGCTCCCCCGGTACGTCCGACGGCGGGCGGTCACCCCACGGTGGCCGCCCGCCGCCGTGCCTGGCGGCTTTTGGCGGGTTTGTGTGGGGGGCCTTGTGTGGCGGCCGGCGCCCCGAATGTGTCAACGGGCCGCGGGCGGCAAAGCCGCCGGTCAGTACACTCACTTCCATGAGTGAGACTTCCGCCAACGCCGTCACCCTGCGCTTCCTCGCCGCCCCCACGGACGTCGGCCACAGCGGCTCGGTGGACGCCGGGACGGTGCTGGAGTGGGTGGACAAGGCGGCCTACGCCGCCGCCGTCGGCTGGGCGAAGTCCTACTGCGTGACCGCCTATGTGGGCAACATCCACTTTGCGGATCCGGTCAACAGCGGCGACATGGTGGAGGTCACGGCCACCATCGTCTACACCGGCCGGTCCTCCATGCACATTCGGACGGTGGTCTCCTCCGGCGACCCAAAGGGCGGGCCGGCCACCATGCGCAGCCAGTGCATGGTGATCTTCGTGGCGGTGGGCGAGGACGGCAAACCTATCCCGGTCCCGCAGTTTGAACCGTCCACACCGGAGGAAATCGAGCAGCGCGACCACGCCCTGGCGCGGATCAAGGTCCGTGAGGACATCGTCCAGGCCATGAGCGGGCAGGAATACACCGACGCCGGGACCGCCGAACGCGTCACGCTGCGGTTTATGGCCGCCCCCACGGATGTGAACTGGGGCGGCAAGGTCCACGGCGGCATCGTGATGAAGTGGATCGACGAAGCCGCCTACGTCTGCGCCTCGCGCTACTGCGGCAAGGACACGGTGGCGGTCTTCTCAGGCGGCGTGCGGTTCTACCGCCCTCTGCTGATCGGCCACCTCGTGGAGGTGGAGGCCCGGCTGGTCTACACCGGGACGAAGGGCATGCACATTGCCGTCCACGTCCGCTCCGGTGACCCCAAGGGCCACGAACTGAACCTCACCACGTACTGCCTGACGGTGATGGTGGCGCGCGACGAGACCGGTACGTCAGTTCCGGTTCCGCAGTGGGTTCCGGTGTCCGAGGAGGACCGGCGGCTGCACGCCCACGCCCGTGAACTGCTGGAGATCAGGGGCCGGGCGCCCGGAAACCGGCTGCCTAACCACCTGCTCTAGAAGCCTCCGCCGCCGCCGGCGTCGCCCGCCATGTTGGCAAAGCGGGAGTAGTGGCCCTGGAAGGCCACCACAATGTCCTTGGTGGGGCCGTTACGGTGCTTGGCGATCAGGATGTCCGCCTCGCCGGCGCGCGGGGACTCCTTGTCGTAGACGTCTTCGCGGTGCAGCAGGATGACCATGTCGGCGTCCTGCTCGATCGAGCCGGATTCACGGAGGTCCGAGACCATGGGGCGCTTGTCCTGGCGCTGCTCCGAGCCACGGTTCAGCTGAGACAGCGCGATCACGGGTACCTGGAGCTCCTTGGCGAGCAGCTTCAGCGCACGCGAGAACTCCGAGACTTCCTGCTGGCGGGATTCGACCTTCTTGCCCGAGCTCATCAGCTGCAGGTAGTCGAGGATGACCAACTTGAGGTCGTGCTGCTGCTTCAGCCGGCGGCACTTGGCCCGGATCTCCATCAGCGACATGTTGGGGCTGTCATCGATGAACAGCGGCGCATCGTTCATCCGGCCCATGGTGGTGGCGATCTTGGACCACTGCTCGTCCTTGATGGTGCCCTTGCGCAGATCCTGCAGGCCGATCGTTGCCTCCGCCGAGAGCAGGCGCATGGCGATCTCATTCCGGCCCATTTCCAGGGAGAACATCACGGTGGCGAGGTTATTCTTGATGGCCGCGGAGCGGGCGAAGTCCAGCGCGAAGGTGGACTTACCGACGGCGGGGCGCGCGGCGATCACGATCATCTGGCCCGGGTGCAGGCCGTGGGTCAGTTCGTCGAGTTCATAGAACCCGGTGGGGACGCCCACCATGCCCTCGCCACGGTGCCCGGACGCCTCGATCTCATCGACCGTGGATTCCATCACGTCCTTGAGCACAACGTAGTCTTCGGCGGTGCGGCGCTCGGCCACGGCGTAGACCTCGGCCTGGGCCTGGTTGACCAGATCCTCCACCTCGCCGTCCTGGCCGTATCCCAGCTGGACGATTTTGGTTCCGGCATTGACCAGGCGGCGGAGGACGGCCCGTTCGGCCACGATCTCGGCGTAGTAGCCCGCGTTGGCCGCGGTGGGAACGGTCTGGATCAGCTCGTGGAGGTAGGCCGGGCCGCCGATCCGGTTGATTTCGCCCCTTTTGGTCAGCTCGTCCGAGACGGTGACGGCGTCGGCAGGCTCGCCGCGGCCGTAGAGGTCGATGATGGCCTCGTAGATGGTCTCGTGTGCCGGGCGGTAGAAGTCCTGGCCGCGCAGGATTTCCACAACGTCCGCGATGGCATCCTTGGACAACATCATGCCGCCCAGCACGGACTGCTCCGCCGGGATGTCCTGCGGCGGCTTGCGGCTGCCTTCGGCCCCCCGGGTGCCCTCGACCGAGTCCAGATGCGTAACTGACAAAACTGCCGTCCTTCATTGTGTTCCGGCGGGGTCGCGTTCCCTGCCGGCGGATAAGCCATGTGTTGTGGTGCCTGGGTTGCGGCAAATGGTGCCACGCGCCTGCAGGCACCCGCCGGTTAATTCGTATCAGCACGCACCGACAGTCTGTGCTGCCCCGCAGGACTGGCGCCGGTCAGGTCTCGCCGGACGGTTCCGTCGGTGGGGCCGGGCCGCGCGGCGGGACCGGAGGCAGGTGCCCCGCGGCCGGACACCCGCAACGTTAGCCCCCGATCGGGCAGGCTCCAACCCGGCTTCCCGGCTCTCCTGTGGATAAGCTGTGGACTAGTGGCCCCTGCTTGTGCACAGCCTGTGGGAACAACTGTGGATAGAAGAATTGTTTGCCGCTCTATAGGCCCCTGACCTGCGGAAATACCACTTTTCCCTTGTGGACGAAAAAGAAATTTGCCACCTCTTCATCCACAGCCCGCACCGCGGCGGCTGGGGATAGCACCCGCGAGGCCGGGCCACACAACAGCCCAAATATGCGAATTTTGTGATGCTTGTCACGGATTTGCGGCCTCATTGAAGTCCCAGGCGGCGGCGTGTATGCGAAACCCGGAATGTGCTGTGGATAACTGCCAACTGGCATAAGCTGTGGCCATGGGCGACGTCTTGATAGTCATACTGCCTGCCCTCATCCTCGCGGGCATCCTGTGGGCAGTGGCCGCGGCACTTAAACCGCGCAACCTCGGCATCTCCGACGCCGAGCGCTACCAGCTCGAACTGGCGATGCGTTCCCGCGCCCACTACGAGGCCCAGGTTAAGGCGGCCCTGGCCGCGCGGGCCCGCGTGGATGCTTCAACCCGTCCGAGCCAGAACGAACAGCAGCATTCGCAGCAGCAGGAGCACGCCCGCGCAGCTCTGGGTGGGGCCGTGCTGCCCGGCGGCCAGCTCAGCCCCCAGTTCACCCTTCAGCTGCAGTCCCTTGCCCGCTCCGGGCACAAACTGCAGGCGATCAAGTTGTTGCGCCAGGCCACCCACTCAGACCTCTTGACCGCCAAGAATTACATAGATCGGCTGTAGTCCATGGAAGCCCTGCTCGTCCCCCTCCTGATCCTCGTGCTCGCGGGCGTCGCCGTCGTATTGGCCGCGCGCGCCCTGGGGCGCCGCCGCCCGGCCGCCCGGCCGGACGAGTCCCCGAAGCCCATCCGCAATTCGGCGGAACTCGCCCGCACCGCCGCGGCCAAGCTGGACCAGGAACAGCACCGCCGGCTGTACGCCCTGATTGCCCAGGGCCAGGCCATGGCGGCCATCAAGCTCTACCTGGAAGCCACCGGCGAGGGCCTGCGCGCCTCCCGGGACGCGGTGGGGGCCCTGGCCGCCCACCCGCAGCCGTACCGGCCCCGCGAGGCCCCCCGGCAGCCTGCGCACGACGACGACGAGGACGCGCCGCAGCGCTTCCCCTACCGGTACCGCGCAATCGCCAGCAAGGGCGAGGTCACCCGCGAGGTCAGCAGCAACATGCTCAACGACGAGATCTACGGCCGCATCCGCACGCTGGCCAGGAGCGGCGACACCGAGGGTGCGGCGGCCGCGCTGACCCGGCATTCGGACATCTCCCTCAAGCAGGCGCGCGAGTTCATCGCCCTGCTCGAGGAATGACCGGCGCGGCGACGGGCCGCGCCTAGAAGTCGAACAGGTCCCCCAGCCAGCCTTCCTTCTTCTTGGGCCGGCGGCGGTCGTCATAGCGCGGCTGGTCATACCTTGGCCGGTCGCGGCGCTCATCGTGGCGCCGGTCGTCGAAGCGCCGGTCGTCCGGGCGGCGGTCATCCCGGCGCGGGTCCAGGTTGTAGAGCGGCGGCGGAATGTGTCCCGGCGGGGCCGGCGCCGGGGCGGGAGCGGCCGGGGCGGACGGCGCCAGGCCCTCCGCCGCGCGGTCGATGATCTTGTCGAGCTCGCCGCGGTCCAGCCACACGCCGCGGCATTGCGGGCAGTAATCAATCTCCACGCCGCTTCGTTCGCTCATTACCAGGTCTACGGAATCCACAGGACATTTCATGTCCCGCACAACGAACCGGCCGCCGAATAAGTTCAGCCACGCCCGGTCGGGCGGGCCGGCCGCCGGGAGCCGCGCTAGTTGCCGCCGGAGATCCCCGCGAGGAGCTGCTCGAACGGCAAGGACTCAAGCGCTGCCTGGCGCGGCCGCGGCTGGGCGCCGTCGAGCAGGGCGGCGAACTCCCCCGCCGCCCGCTCAATCCTGGCCGAAAGCGGCGATCCGCCCTCGCCCGTTGTACCCCAGTCCTGGGGGCCGGCGAAGACGCCGGTGGCAGCGGTCCGGGTGCGCAGGTAGCTGAACAACGGGCGCATGGCGTAGTCCAGCACCATCTGGTGCCGGTCGGTTCCGCCGGTGGCGCCCAGCAGCACCGCCTTGCCGTCCAGGGACTTAGGGTCCAGCACGTCGATGAACGACTTGAACAGACCGCTGTAGGAGGCGCTGAAGACCGGGCTGACGGCGATGATGCCGTCGGAGGCCTCAACGCCGGCAATCACCTCGGCGAGGCGCGGCGCGGCGTAGCCGGTCACGAAGTTGTTGGCGATCTCGACTGCCAGATCCCGCAGTTCGACGACGTCGACCGTTACGGCATAGCCCGCGCCGGTTAGCTGGCGTTCGGCCGCGGCCGCCAGCTGGTCCGCCAGCAGGCGGGACGACGAGGGGACGCCAAGACCGGCGGAGAGAACGGTGATACGGCGGGTTTCCACGGTGTGCTCCTAGTTCGAATCCAGTTCAGCAACGCTATTACATGCGTTTGCATCTACCTATAGAAGCGGTGGCATCACCCGTTTATTCCCCTCCCCGGGCCCGGTCAGAGCAGGACGAACCCCTCGATGCAGCTGACCGAGCTGCCCCCGACCCAGATGTCGTCACCCAGCGCGTCGACGTGGACCCGGCCGGCCCGGCCCAGCACCGTTCCCTGCGCCGCGAGGTACGACTCGGGGGCGCGTCCGCTGCCGATCAGCCACTGCGCGGCCCCGGCGTTGAAGCTGCCGGTGACGGGGTCCTCCGCGGCCGCGTCCCCGGGAATAAACGTCCGCACCTCGAAGTCGACGGCGGATCCTCCCGGGTGCGGGCCGATCACCCCCACCTTGAGCCCCTCCATCGCGGCGTAGTCCGGCCTGACGGCCAGCACCTGCTCGGCGGACTCGAGCAGCACGCCAATCCATTGCGGGCCGTTGACCAGCCACGAGGCGTCCAGCATTGCTTCCCGGGGCAGCCCGAGCCCGGCGGCGACATGGACCAGGTCCTGCTCGGCCACGGCACCCGTCCGGGTCAGCGGCGGGGCCGCGAAGGCCAGCCGGGCGCCGTCGCGCTTTACCCTGACCAGCCCGGCCGCGCATTCCTGGACCAGGATGCCGTCCCTGCCGGGGACGCCGCCGGCTTCGAGCCACGCGTGCGCCGAGCCCAGGGTGGGGTGGCCGGCAAAGGGAAATTCCTCGCTGCCCGTGAAGATCCGGACCCGGTAGTTGGCCTCCGGCTGCGTCGGCGGGAGCAGGAAGGTGGTCTCGGAGAGGTTGGTCCAGTTGGCGAACTGCTGCATGGTCCCGCCGTCGAGGCCCTCAGCGTCGACGACGACGGCCAGCGGGTTGCCCCGATAGGGCACGTCGGTGAACACATCCACCTGGGCGAAGGGGCGGAGACGGGGCGCTGCAGGCATGGCGTTCACCGCAGCAGGCTACCACCGGCGGCGGCCGGGGCGGAGGGCGCGGCTGACAGCAACGGACCGCATCTGCGAGACTGCCCGCATGGCAGAAAACAAGACCCAGGCAACCGGCGCGTCCGTGGAGGAGTTCCTCGCCGCCGTCGAACACCCGGTGCGGCGCAGCGACGGCTTTCGCCTGCTGGCGCTGATGTCCGACATCACGGGGAACCGGCTCAAATGTGGGGTCCGACGATTGTGGGCTTCGGCCGCTGCCACTACAAGTACGCCAGCGGCAGGGAGGGCGACGCCGCTGCCGTCGGGTTCTCCCCCAGGAAATCCAGCCTTTCGCTCTACGGCCTCACGTACGGGCCCCAGGCCGCCCAACTGCTCGGCGGCCTGGGCAAGCACAAGACCGGCGCCGGCTGCCTGTACATCAACAAGCTCGACGACGTCGACGACGCCGTGCTGGCGGAACTGATCCGGCTCGGCTACCGGCATGTCACCACGGAGCTGCACCACGGCTGACTCCGCGATGGCGTTAAAGCAGAAGGCCCCCGCGTCCGGTTCCCAAGGGAATCCGGAAGCGGGGGCCTTCCAGCAGTTCAGTCAGTCAAAGAGACTACTTGCCTGCGACTACGTCGAGCTCGATCACAGCGGAGACGTCGTCGTGCAGACGGACGTTGGCCTGGTAGGAACCGGTCGACTTGATGTGAGCCGGCAGTTCAACCTTGCGCTTGTCGATGCGGCCAAGGCCAGCGGCCTCAACAGCGTCGGCCACGTCGCCCTGCTTGACGGTGCCGAACAGGCGTCCGGTCTCGCCAGCCTTGACAACGAGCTTGACCGGCTTGGCCTGCAGTGCAGCGGCCTGCTTCTGAGCGTCTTCCAGGGAAGCGTGCTCGCGGGCGGCACGGGCAGCCTTGATGGACTCAACCTGCTTCTCGCCACCCTTGGACCAGGTCAGGGCGAAGTTGCGGGGCAGCAGGTAGTTACGTGCGTAACCGTCCTTGACCTCGACAACGTCGCCAGCAGCACCGAGACCGGTTACTTCGTGGGTCAGAATGAGCTTTGCCATGTTAGTTAATCCCTTCCTTAGCCGCGGCCAGCGCCGGAGTAAGGCAGCAGAGCAACTTCGCGGGCGTTCTTGATTGCCTGGGCGATCTTGCGCTGTTCCTGCACCGTGACGCCAGTGACGCGACGGGCGCGGATCTTTCCGCGGTCGGAGATGAACTTGCGCAGCAATGCTACGTCCTTGTAGTCGATGACAGTGATGTCAGCGGCCTTCAAGGGGTTGGACTTTGGTTTGGGCTTACGGAGTTCAGCCTTAGCCATCGTGGAGCTCCTATTCTAGGGAGCCCGTGGATATTGATCCACGGGATGGTGGTGGTCCGCGGCGGTCGTCGCGCCGCTGCCATGCGGCAGCGTCGCGGGTCCCGACGTCGGACCTTAGATGTTGTTTAGAAGGGAGGTTCGGAATCCGGGCCGTTGCCCCAGCCGCCGCCTGCATTGCTGACCCCGGGCGTGGCCCAGGGATCATCCTGCTGCGCGGGCTGGTTGCCGCCCCAGCTTCCGCCGGAGTTGCCGCCGCCCTGGTTTCCACCAGAGTTGCCACCGAAACCGCCGCTGTTGCCGCCGCCGAAGCCGCCCTGGCCACCCTGACCGCCGGAGCGCTGGGTGCGGTTGACCTTGGCGTTGGCGTAGCGCAGGCTGGGGCCGATCTCGTCGACCTCAAGCTCGATAACGGTGCGCTTCTCGCCTTCCTTGGTTTCGTAGGAACGGCTCTTCAGGCGGCCGGAAACGATCACGCGCATGCCCTTGGTGAGGGACTCGGCGACGTTTTCGGCTGCTTCGCGCCATACCGACGCGCGGAGGAACAGGGTTTCCCCGTCCTTCCACTCATTGGACTGGCGGTCGAAGGTGCGGGGAGTAGACGCGATGGTGAAGTTCGCTACTGCCGAACCGGACGGTGTGAACCTCAGTTCGGGGTCATTGGTGAGATTACCGATGACCGTAATAGTGGTTTCGCCTGCCATCTACTGCCTCCTTGTTCGTTCCTGCGGGGTTAAAGATTGAGGGGTGGAGCTGATTACTCAGCAACAACCTTCTGCTCTTCGGGGCGGGTGATCTTGGTGCGCATGATGGTCTCATTGAGACTCAGCTGGCGGTCAAGTTCCTTGGCGGTAGCCGGCTCAGCGGTGAAGTTCACCACGGCGTAGATACCTTCGGACTTCTTCTGGATTTCGTAAGCCAGTCGACGACGGCCCCAGATGTCAACCTTTTCGATGGTTCCACCATCGTTGGTGATGACGTTCAGGAACTTCTGAAGCGACGGCTCAACGGTACGCTCTTCGACCTCGGGGTCGATGATTACCATCAATTCGTAAGGACGCATATGTGAACCCACCTCCTTTGGGCTAAGCGGTTACGGCATTTCCGTAACAGGAGGTTCATTTGCGGTACCAGTGCGGTGCATCGCCCCCGGAACGGAGGCAGGGCGCAGCACAGACTTCAATAGCTTAGTGCATCCGGGCGGGTTTCGGCGATTTCTTATTCCGCCACCGTAAGCCCCGCCGCGCCCGCGGCGGAAGCGCCCCGCCCGGCATGTGGATAACCCCCCGGGCGCGTGTGCCATGATCGGGGCATGAGTACTGGTTCGCCCTCCCGTTCAACGGCAACGACGATCCACCGCAGCCGGCTGCGCTTCGCCGTGATGGTGCTGGCCGGGCTGCTGGCTGCCGGCGCGTCGGGGCTGGCCGGGCGCTGGGTGGAGGCCCCGGCGGTGGGCTGGAGCAGCGCCGCGCTGACCTATGTGGTCTGGGTGTGGATCGTGATCGGCCCGCTGGACGCCGCCGGCACCGAGGCCCACGCGACCTCGGAGGATCCATCCCGCAGCGTCACGGACCTGATGATCCTGGCCGCCAACGTCGCCAGCCTCGCGGCCGTGGCCGCCGTCGTGCTCGATTCGCACAGCAGCAACGACGGCGGATCGCGGCTGGGCGGCGGCCTGCTGGCCCTCGCGTCCGTCGCGCTGGCCTGGATGCTGGTGCAGACGCTTTTCACCGTCCGGTACGCCGGGCTCTACTACAGCACCGCGCCCAAGGCGGGGTCCGCGGTGGGCGGCATCGACTTCAACCAGGACGAACCGCCGCAGTACACCGACTTCGCCTACCTTGCCACCAGCCTGGGGATGACCTACCAGGTGTCGGACACCGCCCTGAAAAACCACGCGATCCGCGCCGAGGCCCTCAAGCACAGCCTGCTGTCCTACCTGTTCGGCACCGTCATCCTGGCCGCCACCATCAACCTCGTGATCGGCCTCGCCGGCTCCTAGGACGCCGCCGGGGCCGGACGGGCCGCGGTACGGAAGAACAGTTCGGTCACGGCAGCGAGCCGGTGCGGGTCCTCGACGCCGCACAGCTCGCGGGCCGAGTGCATCGACAGCAGTGGCACGCCGACGTCGACCGTCCGGATCCCTAGCCGGGTGGCGGTGAGCGGGCCGATCGTCGAGCCGCAGGGCATCACGTTGTTGGAGACGAACTCCTGGTACGGGATTCCGGCGCCGGCGCAGAGCCCGGCCCAGAGCGCCGCACCGGCCGCGTCCGTGGCGTAGCGCTGGTTGGCGTTGATCTTCAGCAGCGGCCCGCCGTTCAGGACGGGCCGGTTGGCCGGATCGTGGCGCTCCGGATAGTTGGGGTGCACGGCGTGCCCGGCGTCGGCGGAGACGCAGAACGACGCCGCGAACGCCTGCCGGCGCTGGCTCGCGGTGGCACCGAGCCCGTCGGAGATGCGGACCAGGATGTCTTCCAGGACGGGCCCGCAGGCACCGGAGCGGGAGGCGGAGCCGATTTCCTCGTGGTCGAACGCGGCAAGCACGGCGATCGGGCCCTGCGGCGGCACCGGGGCGGAGGCGTGCGCGATGAGGGCGGCAAGCCCGGCGTGCGTGGCGGAGAGGTTGTCCAGCCGTCCGGACGCGAAGAACTCCCCGTGGGCACCGAAGACGGCCGGGGCCTGGGTGTCCGCGATGACGATGTCGTAGCCGCCGACCTGCGCCGCGTCGACGTCCGCGCCGGCAACCCGGTCCGCGAGCAGGGCCAGGAGGTCCGCGCCGGCGGGGTCGCCGAGGCCGAAGACCGGGTTCATGTGCTGCTGCTTGTCCAGGGCCAGGCCCTCGTTCACGGCGCGGTCCAGGTGGATGGCCAGCTGGGGGAAGCGCAGCAGCGGCCCGGTGGCGGTCAGGTGCTCGGTGCCGTCCAGCATGACCAGCCGCCCGGCGAGCTGCAGTTCGCGGTCCAGCCAGGAGTTCAGCAGCGGGCCGCCGTAGACCTCGACGCCGGCCTGCAGCCAGCCGAACTTGCCGGTGGTGGCCTTGGGCTTCAGCTTGAAGGAGGGCGAATCGGTGTGCGCGCCCAGGATGTTGAAGCCGGTGGCGGGTCCGGCACCCGTCGGCGTCACCCAGGCGATGAGGGCGCCGTCGCGGATCACGTAGAACTTGCCGGCGCCGGCACTGCCGCCGCTGCCGTCCCACGGCTGCAACTCGTCGAGGCCCGTGAACCCCGCCGCATCCAGCCGCCGGGCGGCCTCGTGGACGGCGTGGAAGCTCGACGGCGACGCGCTGACGTACGCGCCGAGGTCCCGGATGTGGTCTGCGGCAGTGCTGGAAGAAGGCATGGCTCCGAGTCTAGCGCCGCCGCTACACGGTGACGTTGAGTCCTGCGGTGTACCCGCCGGCGGCCGAACCGGCCATCGTCGCCAGCTGGTAGATCCCGCCGTCGTTGCCGAACACGTTGTCTGACTTGAGTGTGGTCCGCGGGAAGTTGCGGGCACTGGACTCGTAGCCGGCCGAGGCATAGACGTCCCTGCAGGCGGCATCGGTCAGGGCGATTTGCGAGACGGCGAGGATCTGCCCGGCGGAGGTGGCGTTGCCCATGGATTCGAAGACTTCGAAGTGGATGTGCGGCCAGCGTCCGCTGTAGGCGCCCGGGAAGATGGTGGTGAAGGTGACCTGCCCGTTCGCGTCCGCCTCCTGGACGCCGCGGAGATAGTTCTCGTTTTTCAGCCCGGCGTCGTACATCGAGTACTTCCCGTCCTTGTCGCAATGCCAGGCGTAGACGGCGGCTCCGGCCAGCGGGGCGCAGCCCTGGGCGTTGTCGAGCAGGGTGAGCGTCACGGTCAGCGGCACGCCGGCGGCCTTGGTGGAGGTGGTCCCGAAGCTGGCCGTGATGTCCTTTCGGACCACCCCGGAGGCGGCCAGGGCGTTGGGTCCGTTGGAGCCGTCGCCGGGGAACGGCCCGGCCGTTTCCTGCGGGATTTCGACGCCGCATTCGGCGATGGCGCGGGTCAGGGTGGGGGAGGCAGAGGCGGTGGCCGCCGTCGTCGGACCCGCCGTCGTGGCGGCAGCGCTCGTTGCGGCGGCGGACGGGGTGGCTCCGGAGGAGGAGCCGCCGGGGGTGCAGGCAGCGAGGGCCGCGGCGGTGCCGGCGCCAAGGAACATGCCCAGCGAGCGGCGGCTCATCAGCGTGCCGAGGTCGAATTCCAGGCCGCGGTCGTGGTTGGGGTGCGGGGGCGGGGTCGGGGTGTCCATGCCCCCATGCAACCGCGCCGGGCTGTGCCGTGGCTAGGGCGCTGCTGTGGCCGCCCTGTGGCCGCAGTCCACCGGACATGCCCTCCCGCGGCGTCCACCGATGGGCATATGGGCAATATGTCCATCGGTGACCGCCGGCGTTGAGCATGTCCGGTGGCGGGGCACGTCGGGGAAAGCTACGACGCCGGGCCGACGCCGGCGGCGGCTTGCTCACTGGGGGCCTCGGCGGCGGGCTGGCCCGTCCGCTCCTCAGTGGCAGCGCCGTGCTTGCGGTAGCGCCACAGTCCGATTCCGACCACGACGGCGGCCAGGGCGAGGGAGAGCAGCAGCGATTCCCGGGTGGACTCGAGCGCCACCATGCCCACCAGCAGGGCGACGATGCTGATGATCGCCACCCAGGTCAGGTACGGGAAAAGCCACATCTTCAGCTCCAGTTCCTTAGCTGCGGCGCCCATCCGGCGGCGCAGGATCAACTGGGAAACGGAAATGACCAGCCAGACGAACAAGGCAATGGCACCCGAGGTGTTGACCAGGAACAGGAAGACGGTGTCCGGGGCGATGTAGTTCAGGCCCACGGTGATAAAGCCGACCACGGTGGAGGCGAGCACGGCCCCGGCCGGGACGCCGCGCTTGGAAATCCGCATCCAGGACCGGGGCGCGTCGCCGCGGCGGGAGAGCGAGAAGAGCATGCGGCTGGCGGTGTAGAGGCCCGAGTTGAGGCAGGAGAGCACGGAGGTCAGCACCACGATGTCCATGATGGTTCCGGCGCCGGGGATGCCGAAGAGTTCGATCACGGCGACGTAGGGGCTCTTCGCCACGGAAGCCGAGTTCCACGGCAGAAGGGTCACGACGATGGCGATCGAGCCGATGTAGAAGACCAGGATGCGCCAGACCGTGGACTTGACGGCCTTTTTGACGGCGTCGACCGGGTTCTCGGATTCGCCGGCGGCGATGGTGGCGATTTCGGCGCCGAAGAAGGAGAAGACGACCACCAGGATGCCGGCCAGTACGGCGCCGGGTCCGTTCGGCATAAAGTCGCCCTTGCCGGTCAGGTTGTCCAGGCCCGGGGCCGGAACGCCGGGGATCAGGCCGAGGATGGCGGCGGCGCCGAAGAGCAGGAACAGCACAATGGCGGCGACCTTGATGGAGGCGAACCAGAACTCGAACTCCCCGTAGGACTTCACCGAACCGAGGTTGGTCAGGGTCAGGAGCACCATAAGGATCAACGCCCAGACCCACTGGTCGATGCCGGGGACCCAACGGTGCATGATGGCCGCTCCCGCCGTGGCCTCGATGCCGAGCACGATGATCCAGAACCAGGCATAGAGCCAGCCGATGCTGAAACCAGCCCAGCGGCCCAGGGCCTTGTCCGCGTAGGTCGAGAAGGACCCGGTTTCCGGGTTCGCCGCTGCCATTTCGCCGAGCATCCGCATGACCAGGATGACGACGAGACCGGCGGCAAGGTAGGCGACAAGGATGCCGGGGCCGGCCTGCTGGATCGCGGCGCCGGAGCCGACGAAGAGCCCGGCACCGATGACGCCGGCGATGGCGATCATGGACAGATGCCGGGGTTTCAGGGATTTGGAGAGTTGCTGGTCAGCCTGCATGAAGCGCCGTCCTTCGTGGGTGGTGTCGGTCCGTGCCCCGCGCCAAGCGATGCCCGGGACGGATGTGCGGTGGACCACAGTGTCGTTTCACCCTAGACGGCAATGGAATGGCGATGTTCTGTGCAAGCCCACAGATTACGCCGCCTGTTTTGGGGCGGATCTCCAGTGAGAGGGCGTACGGGGCAAAGCCTGATGCCTCACAGGCAATTTTGAAATGTGCCGGAAACCACTGCCCGGCCTGCCCGTTGGGGTGCCGGGCAGGCCGCGGCCAAACCGGCAGCGGCCTGCCCGGACCGGGCCAATGCGGCTAGACGTCCCGCTTCTTGAGCAGGAACCCGGCCAGCACCAACGGGATCACCACCCACGCGCCCAACACGAGGGCCGCCTGCCAGGCTTCGAGGGTGTCCGGGAGGTGCTCGGCGGCAGTCATCGGGGCCAGCGTGTTGTCCGGGATGAACTTGCGCAGTTCCTTGACGAAGTCGCCCTGGATGATCTGCAGCGCAATCGGGAGCACGAAGAAGATGCCCACAAGGCTCATGATGCCGCCGGCGGAGTTGCGCAGCAGTGCGCCCAGGGCCAGGCCAATAGCAGCGACGGCGGCCACGTAGGCGCTGTTGATCAGCAGGGTCCGGTAGTACTGGCCGCTGGAGACGTCGAGGGTGTGGCCGTACTGGTCGAGGATCGGTACCGCCGCCAGGCCGGCGAGGTAGAGCGAGAGGGCGGTGACAAGGAAGGCGGCGACGGTGACGACGAGGAGCTTGGCAACGAAGGCCGGAATCCGCTTGGGCACGGCCATAAACGTTGACCGGGCCATTCCCGTGGTGAATTCAGAACTGATGATCAGCACGGCCAGCGAACCGAGGATCAGTTGGGCAAACGAGATGCCCGCGCTTGGCGCCGCGGCGGCTATGTCGCCCTGGGCGGCCAATGCGGCGGAGCGCCGCGGGTTGTCGCCGGAGGCCTGCAGGGCCTGGCCGATTCCCCAGGCCGCCAGGGCGCCGACGCCCACAATGACGACGATCGTTGCACCCAGCAGGATCAGGGTGGACAGCAGGGTGCGGAACTTGATGACTTCGGAGTTGAGCACCCGCAAGAAACTGGGGCCCGGGCCGGTGCTGAGGCCCTCGCCGGCCCGGTTGCCGGCCTGGTTCGCAGCGCCGGAGTGCGCCCCGCGGCGGGACGGGGTGGGTTCGAGTGTGGTCGAGCTCATGGCTTAGTGGCCTCCGGCCTGGGCGGGGGCGCTGGCGCCCGTGGTGATCAGCGAGTGGTATTCGACCTCATCCTTGGTCAGCTCCATGTAGGCCTCCTCAAGGCTGGCCTGGAGCGGGGTGAGTTCGTAGATCATGACCTGGTTCTCGAGCGCGGTGCGGGCGATGAGGCGCGGCTCCAGCCCCGTGACCTCCAGGAGTTCGTTGTCCTGGATCTCCACGGAGACGCCGGTTCCGGCCAGGAGGCGCACCAGCTGGTCCGGCTGGTCGGTACGGACCCGGGTGCGGTTGTGCCCCTTGCCGTTGACGATCTCCTGGATCGGTGCGTCGGCGATGATCCTGCCGCGGCCGATCACAATCAGGTGGTCCGCGGTGACGGCCATTTCGCTCATCAGGTGGCTGGACAGGAACACGGTGCGGCCCTCGGAGGCCAGGTATTTGACCAGGTTGCGGACCCAGACCACGCCTTCCGGGTCGAGTCCGTTGACGGGCTCGTCCAGGATGACGGTCTGCGGGTCCCCGAGCAGCGCTGCGGCGATCCCCAGCCGCTGGCCCATGCCGAGCGAGAAGCCGCCGACTTTTTTCTTGGCCACCTCGGCCAGCCCGGTCATTTCAATGACGTCGTGCACGCGCTTTTTGGGGATGCTGTGCGTGGCGGCCATGGCCAGCAGGTGGTTGTACGCCGAGCGGCTGGTGTGGACCGCCTTGGCGTCCAGCAGGGCGCCGACGTCGCGCAGCGGCGCGTGGTGCCGGTTGAAGGGCACCCCGTTGACGGTCACGGAACCCGACGTCGGCCGGTCCAGTCCCATGATCATCCGCATGGTGGTGGACTTGCCGGCGCCGTTGGGGCCCAGGAAACCGGTGACCCGGCCGGCCTCGACAGTGAAATCGACTCCGGCGACGGCGGTTTTTTCGCCGTACACCTTCGTCAGGCCTCGTGCTTCGATCATGGAAGCGTTCCTTTGCGTAGCGTGTGGTTGTGTACGCACCACGCTACCGAGGCCGGGCCGCGAATTCGCCGTTCTCAGGGTTGTTTCAGGGGCGAATCAGGGTCGGCTCCTAGGGACGGCACCCGGTCAGTCGTTCACCTGCGGGGTGTAGTAGACCAGCCCGCCGTGCTTGACCGAGAACTCCACGGCCCGGACCGCGGGCATGACTTCGCCGTCCACCGCCAGCACCATGGTCGAGTCAGCCGGTTCCACCCGGATCCGGCTGGCTTCGCGCAGATGGGTGATCCGCGACGTCGCCACCGTCCCGGTCAGCACGGCCCACAGCAGGCGCAGCCGGGCGAACGATTCGTCCGCGGTGATCATGCGCAGGTCCAGCACGCCGTCGTCGAGCACCGGCCGGACCAGGGGCGCATGGTCGCGCGGGTAGTAGCGTCCCCGGCCCACATAGAGGATCCAGAGCTTGTGCCGCACGCCGTCCACAACCAGGGTGGTGGGGGTGCCCGCAGCGAAGGTCCGGAACATGGCGACGACGCCGGCCAGCGGCTTCCCCAACGCCGGCTGGAGCTGCTCCCGCCGCCGCACGAGGTTGGGGTAGAGGCCGATGCTGGCGGTGTTCAGCATGGTGATCTCAAGCTTTTCGGGGTTCTCCGGCAGCCCCCGTTCCACCGCGACGTGGCCGATGTCGGCCCGCGCCGCCTCCCCGTTGGTGGCGGCGTCGACCGCGATCTGCAGGGTGGGGGTGCCGGCGTCGCGGGCAAAGTGGTTCAGCGTACCGCCGGGCAGCACCAGGAGCGGGACGGAGTGTTCAACGGCCGCCGCGGCGGCGCTGCCCACGGTCCCGTCTCCGCCCCAGACGCCGAGGGCAACGACGCCGGGCCGGGTCGCGACCGCCTCGATTTCTTCCGCCACATCCTTGTCGGGACCGATCTCCTTTATATACGCCTTAGGGAATACTTCTTGTAGGGCGTCGACTGTTTCCTCGGCGTAGGAGCCGCCCAGGGTGTTGACGGCGATGCCGAGCCCCTCGCCGTCGGGCAGCGCCGGGGCCGGCACGGGGGTGCGCTGGACCGCGGGGAACGGTGGGCGCACAGGCCACCACTTCCGCGTCACGAGCGCCGCGCCCGCCCCGATCGCGGAACCGAAGAAGACATCCGAGGGCCAGTGCGCCCCGGTGTGGACGCGGGAGTACGCCACCCCGGCGGCCACCGGCGCCACGGCGGCGCCCAGCGCGGGCCTGACCAGTCCCACCCCGAGGGCGAAGGCCGCGGCCGAGGCGGAGTGCCCCGAGGGCATGGAGGAACTCTTCGGCTGAGGGTGGACGAAGCGGAAGACCGGGAGGTGCTCAGGCAGCGGGCGGGCGCGCGGCAGGAGTGTTTTGAACACGAGGTTGGTGACCGCGGAGGCCACACCCTGCGCCAGCACGCCGTGCAGGGCCGCCCGCCGGGTCCTGCCGGGAAAGAGTGCCATCACGGCCGCGATCCCGAACCAGAGCTTGCCGTTGTTGGCGGCGGAGGAGAGCCGCCGGAAAAAATCGTCGTGGCCACCGCCGGGCAGCCCGGACACAGCCCGGACCAGTTTCCGGTCCAGCGTCTCGAGCCGGCCCGGGGCTTTTCTCAGCATGCTTCGCATTTCCCCAGCCTACTGCCGAGCGCCGCTAGGATGAGGCGATGACCCGAGTGCTGGATCCCCGGCGTGCGCCCACGGGCCGCCTCCTGGCGGCCAGTGCCGCGATGCTGACCGTCGCGGCCGTGCTGGGCGGGATGCTGCTCGCCGACGTTGCCAGGCCCCCATTCCTGGGCCTCGACCACGCCTGGGCCGGATTCATTACGGGCCTGCGCAGCCCGTTCTGGGACGGCATCAACGCCTTCCTGAATATCGCCGGCTACCGCGGCGTGCTGGTGCTCCACGGGCTGCTGGTGGTGGCCCTCCTGGCCCGCAGGCGGCCGCGGGCAGCCGTCTTCAGCGCTGCGGCCGGGGTGGCCGTGCTTGTGGCGACCCAGTTGCTCAAGGCCGCCCTGCTGCGCGAACGCCCGCAGAACACGGTGGTCCTGACCGATACGGGGTCCTTCCCCTCCGGGCACGTCGCCACCACGGCGGCCTTTGTCCTGGTGCTGGCCCTGCTGATGGCGAAGGCCTGGGTGTGGCTGGCGGCCGGGGCTGGAACCGTGGCTATGATGATCAGCAGGACTTACCTGTCGGCGCACTGGCTGACGGACACGGTTGGCGCCCTGTGCCTCGCGGTACCCGTGGTGCTGCTGCTCTGGCTCGGCTGGCAGGGGAGCTGCATCCGGGAGAATGCCGACGCACGCCGGCTGCTTAGCTGGCGCGCAAGGGCCTCGCGGCGCCGGCGAGCAGCAGCGCCCCCAGAATCGGCACCCCGATAGCGAGCAGCGCCAGCCGGATCCCGGTCAGGTCGCCGAGGTAGCCCAGCAGCGGCGGCCCCGCCAGGAAAGCGACGTATCCGATCGTGGAAACCACCGACACCCGTGCGGCAGCGTGCTTCGGGTCGTCCGCGGCGGCGGACATCCCCATCGGGAATGCAAGGGCGGCACCGACGCCCCACAGGGCAGCACCGGCGGTGGCAAGCCAGATGTTGCCGGCAAAAACGAAGAATCCCAGTCCGGCGGCTGCGGCGGCCATGCTGGCCCGAAGCACCGCCACCCGGCCGTACACGTCGATCGCCCGTCCGCCGAAGAAGCGCATCGCGGTCATCGCCAGCACAAAGACCGCGAACAGCAGGGCTCCGGTGGACTGTTCGGCTCCCAGGCCGTCCACGGCGGCCTTGGCGATCCAGTCGTTGCCGGCGCCTTCGGTCAGGGTGGCGCCGAGGACGACGGCGCCGATCAGCAGGGTGCGGCCGTCCCGCCACGCCGACCCAGCGCGGGGAGGCTTGGCCTCTCCCTCGGCCGGAACGGCTGCCGGGACGTGTGGCAGGAAGTACCGGGGCGCCACCAAAGCGGCCGTGGCCACAACGACGGCGATGACCAGCAGGTGCGCCGGCAGGCCCACCCCCAGCGTGGACAGCCCCGCGCCGACCAGTGCACCCACAAAGGCGCCGCCGCTGAACGCGGCGTGGAACTGCGGCATGATGGTCCGGCCCAGCCGGTGTTCGACGTCGGCGCCCTCAATGTTCTGCGAGACGTCCCACAGGCCGATGCCAATGCCGAAGAAGAAGAGTGACACGGCGGTTCCGGCAATGGAACTGGCATTGAGGGACACCGCGATGCCGACGCCCGCGGCCGCTGCCAGGATGCCGGCCGCGCGGACCGTGTTGGCCGTGCCGATCCGGCCGACCACCCAGCCGGCCGTCGGCAGGGCGATCAGCGAGCCGACCGCGACGCACAGCAGCAGGGTGCCCATCTGTCCCGAACTGATCTGGAGGATCTCGGTCACCGCGGGGATCCGGGCCGCCCAGCTGGCGAAGACCAGTCCGTTGATGCCAAATACCAGGAAGGTCGCCGCGGCGGCGGCCTTCAGTTCCGTGGCGCTGGCGGTTCTGCTCATGGGTTCACTGCTTCCGCCGGGTGTGGTGCGGCTCAACGGACACGCTCGACGCGCTTTTCGTCCCAGACCGGCTCGGCCGATTCGTAGACCTTGCCGTCCGAGCCGAAGACCAGGAAGCGGTCGAAGGTGCGGGCGAACCAGCGGTCGTGGGTGACGGCCAGGACGGTTCCCTCGAAGTGGTCGATGGCCCGTTCCAGCGCCTCGGCCGAGTGCAGGTCAAGGTTGTCCGTGGGCTCGTCGAGCAGCAGCAGGGTGGCGCCGGAAAGCTGCAGCAGCAGGATCTGGAACCGGGCCTGCTGGCCGCCAGAGAGGGATTCGTACTTCTGCTCCGACTGGGAGGCCAGGCCGTAGCCGTCCAGGGCCCCGGCGGCGGCCTCGCGGCCGAGCCCGGAGCGGTGTTCGTCTCCGCGGTGCAGGATCTCCAGCAGGGTCTTGCCCAGCAGGTCGGGCCGGACGTGCGTCTGGGCGAAGAAGCCGGGCCGGATCCGGGCGCCGAGTTTCACGGTGCCCTCGTGCGGGACCTCGGCGATTTCGACGTCGGACACCGGCAGGTGCTCCCGCTCCGGGTCGGTGCCGCCGGTGGCGAGCAGCCGCAGGAAGTGGCTCTTGCCGGAGCCGTTGGAGCCGAGCACGCCCACCCGGTCGCCGAACCAGACTTCCGTGGAGAACGGCTTCATCAGCCCGGTAAGCTCCAGCTTCTCCGCCACAATGGCGCGCTTGGCGGTGCGACCGCCCTTGAGCCGCATGGTGACGTTCTGCTCGATCGGCAGCGCCTCGGGCGGCCCGGCCTCGAGGAATTTCGCCAGCCGGGTCTGCGCGGCGTGGTAGCGGTTGGCCATGTCGGAGCGGAACGCGGCCTTGTTTTTGTACATGTTGACGAGTTCCTTGAGCTTCACGTGCTCCTCGTCCCAGCGCTTGCGGAGCTCCTCGAAGCGGGCGTTGCGGTCCGCGCGGGCGTCCACGTAGGAACCGAAGCCGCCGCCGTGGATCCACGCGCCGGCGCCGTTGATGCCCGGTTCCAGCGTCACGATGCGGCCCGCGGCGTTGTTCAGTAGCTCGCGGTCGTGGCTGATGAAGAACACGGTCTTTTTCGACTCGTTGAGTTTGGCCTCGAGCCAGCGCTTGCCGGGGACGTCGAGGTAGTTGTCCGGTTCGTCGAGGAGCAGCAGTTCGTCGGGGCCGGCGAACAACGCCTCGAGTACCAGCCGCTTCTGCTCGCCGCCGGAGAGGCTGGACGCCGGTCGGTGCTGGGCGCGGTCGAAGGGCAGGCCGAGCGCCGCCATGCAGACTTCGTCCCAGACGGTTTCGACGTCGTACCCGCCGGCGTCGCCCCAGTCGACGATGGCCTGGGCGTAGGCCATCTGGGTTGGTTCGTCGTCGTGCTCCACCATGGCCAGTTCCGCCTCGTCGACGGCGCGCGCGGCGGACGCCAGCGCGGGCGGGGCGGCGGAGACCAGCAGGTCGCGGACCGTGGAGTCGTCCCGGACCTGGCCGACGAACTGGCGCATGATGCCCATGTTCCCGGAGCGGCCGATCACGCCTTCGTCCGGGACGAGGTCCCCGGCGATGATCCGGAACAGCGTGGTTTTGCCCGTCCCGTTGGGCCCGATCAGCGCCGTTTTGGTGCCGTCCGGGACCTTGAACGTCACGCCGTTGAGCAGCTGGGTGCCGTCGGAGAGGAAGTAGTCGATGCCGGAAACGTCAATATGAGCCACACAGCAATCCTCCCACGGCGGGTGCGGGGCAGGCGGCGGCGGGGGTCGGTGGCTAGCTCATCACGAGAAGATCCGGCCGACGTGCTGCCCATGGTCGAACAGCTTCTACGGCGGCACCAACAGCGAAGACCATCGCGTCATCGAACGGATGGCCCACGATCTGGACCCCTGTGGGGATGCCGCAGTCGGCCATTCCGCTGGGCACGGCGAGCACGGGACAGCGGTTGGCGATGTTAAACGGCGCCGTCATGTGACCCTGCCAGTAATGGTCGAGCCGCACACCACCCGCGGCGTCGATCCCGTCAAGGTACATCCCGTCTGCGTCTAGGGCAGCGACGGCGGAGACCGGGCAGATCAGGGCATCGAAGCCTGCCATGGCCGCGGCAAGCTCGGCTTGGATGCGGGTCTCCGCCCTGATCCCGTCGATGAAGCGGTTCTCCCCGGCCGCCTTGCGCGCGTCGGCCATGAAACGCCGGGTGTAGGCGGCCAGCAGTTCGGGTGAATCCGCCGTCTCGTCTTCCATCGCCGGGCCCAGCAGGTAGCCGAAATGCGTGAAGATCGTCCGGCTGATGTCCTCCGTGGTCCAGGGCAGTTCGATCTCCTCCACCACGGCGCCCGCGTCGCGGAGCGCGGACGCCACGGCGCGCGTGTTGGCCTCCACGTCCGCGGCCACCGGGTAGTTCCCCAGCCGGATGCACAGCGCGATCCGCAGTCCGGCCACCGAGTCGGCGCCGCCGGCGGGGATGGAAAGCGCCGGGCCGCCGTCGAGGGACGTGTGGTCCCCGGGGTGCCGGCCGGCCATCACGTTGGCCAAGAGCGCTGCGTCCGCGACGGTCCGTGCCATCGGGCCGTCACCGCGGTAGTGGTCAGCGGAGAGCGGCGCCAGCCCGGGAATCCGGCCGTACGGCGCCTTATACCCGACAGTCCCTGTGAAGGCCGCCGGGAGCCTGGTTGAGCCGGCAATGTCGGAGGCCGTGGCGAGCGGGGCGAGGCCGGCGGCCAGCGCCGCCCCGGAGCCGCCCGAGGAGCCGCCGGGAGAGTACCGCGGATTCCAGGGGTTGCGGGTGACACCCCACAACGGGCTGTGGGTGACCGTAGCGCAGCTGTATTCCGGCGTCGTGGTGCGCGCGTGAATGATTCCCCCGGCACGCCGGATCCGGTCGATGACGGGATGGTCGGCCGTCGCACGCTCTGCCTGGCGGGCGACGAGCCCCTGCGAGAGGGTGCGCCCCTTCAGCCCATGCTTCTCCTTGGCGGCTACCGGCAGCCCGAGCAGCGGCTTCAGGTTCCGGCCGCGGGCATAGCTGGCTGCTGCCTGGCGGGCGGCAGGGAGGGCTTCCTCGAACAGGGTTTCCGTTAGGGCGTTGATGCCCGCATTCACGGCCTCCGTCCTGGCTGCCACGGCCTCCAGCAGTTCGAGGGGGGACAATTCCCTGGTCCGGAAGAGCCGCAGTGCCGTGGTGGCATCGAGATAGTGCAGTTCGGTCATGCCACGCCCGCCGCCGGCCGGGAAGCGGTTTCTGCGAGGGCGCCGCCGATGAGCTGGCGGGCGACTCCGGTGAGCATGTCCACTCCGGTCACCATATCGGCGTCGGTGGTGAATTCCCGTTCGCAGTGCGATACGCCGTCCACGCTGGGGATAAAAAGCATCACGGACGGCGCCACGGTGTTCATGGCGACAGAATCGTGGCCGGCCATGGTCTGGATACGCCGCGAGGAGAGGCCGAGATCGGCGGCCACCTTGTCCGCGAGTTCCAGGCCCGTTTCGGGGAAACGGCGGATGGGGCGGATGTCGAAGTCCTTGACGTTGACCTTGATGTCGTGCGCGCGGGCGAGCACGTCGATGTCCGCGATGAGCTTGGCCCGGGCGGCCTTGACGATGTCGGGGTCGCCCGAACGGAGGTCTGCGACGAGATGCACCCGGCGCGCCACCACAATAGGCGAATTGGGTTCGAGGGTCAGCTGGCCCACAGACGAGACGAGGGCCTCGTCGGCGAAATCCTGCGTGACGTCGTGGACCATCAGGATGATCTTCGACGCCGCGACCAGAGCGTCATGCCGGTCCGCCATGGCCGTCGCTCCTGTGTGCGACTGTTCGCCCAGCACCTCGATGTCGAGTTTCTGGGTGTACCAGCTGCTGTCGACCAGGCCTATCGTGATGCCCTCGCGCTCAAGGATCCGGCCCTGCTCGATGTGGATCTCCGCGTAGCTGGCGACATCGGGCCCCTCGGATGTGCCGAGGTACCCGATGCCGTCCAGCGCCTCGCGGACGGTGATGCCCTGCAAGTCGGCAACGGCCAGCATCCGTTCCCTCGGCAGCAATCCGGCGAAGACCGAGCTTCCCATGATGCTCGGGGCGAAGCGGCCGCCTTCCTCGTTGAACCAGTTCACGACCGCCAGGTTGAACCGAGGCGCCGCGCCGCCGTCGGCGATCTCGGCGTCGAGCCGCCGGGCGGCGTGCATGGCGGCGACGACACCATATGCTCCGTCGAAACGTCCGCCGAGCGGCTGGCTGTCGAGATGCGAACCGATGAGCACGTACGGCGCCCCCGGTGTCCACTCCAGCAGCCCGAACATGTTGCCGATTCCGTCCACCCGGAGTTCCCATCCGGCGTCGCGCACCCAACCTGCGAACCAGTCCCGTGTCTGCGCGTCCTCCGCCGTGGCCGCCTGGCGGTCGACACCGTTGTTGGAGGTGGCACCGATGGTGGCCACGTGGTGGAAATCTTGGAGGAAAGCTGCTGGGTGCATGGGAAATCCTTTATGTGTAGCGGTGGCGGGGAGCAGGAGGGGGTTTAGCCGATACGCCCGCGCGTCTCGGGAACCTTGGTGAACAGCACCAGGAGGAGGACGACGAGGGCAGCGGCCGCCATGTAGAAGCCGGGGGCGTGGGGCACACCGGTGCCGCCGACGAGGGCGGTACCGATGAACGGCGCCGTGCCGCCGAAGAGTGCGTAGGCCCCGTTGTAGCTGATCGCCGCCGACGTGAAGCGTGTGCGCGTCGTGAAGATTTCAACGAAGAAGGTATAGCAACCGCCGCCGTAGATGCAGAGCGCGACGACGAAGAGCGCCTGACCCAGCAGCGCGAGCGGCAGGCTGCCGCTCGTCACGAGCATGAAGCTCGGGACCGAGAACAAGGCCAGGGCGGCCGAACCTGCAAGAAGCATCGGTTTGCGGCCAAAGCGGTCACTGAGCCGGCCGCCGACGGGAAGCAGGACGGCGTAGAGGGCCAGGGCCGCGGCATTGGCCAGGAGCGATTGCTCGCGGCTCAGGTGGCCGGTGGTCTGGACGTAGGACACGAAGTACGCCGAGAGGAAGTAGAAGCCCATCGCCGTGAGACCCATAACAAAGATGACCTGGACCATGCGGAGCCTGTTTTCGCGGAAGGCCTCCCGGACCGGGCTGAATTCCTTGGTCTGGGCAGCTTTTGCCTCGTTGAACGCGTCGCTCTCCACGGTGCGGCTGCGGATCCAGACGCCGAAGAGTGCCAGTGGCAGAGCCAGCAGGAACGGCAGGCGCCAGCCCCACGCCATGAAGGCTTCGTTCGGCATCGACTGGCTGAGGATGAGGATCATCGAACCGGCAAAGACGGAGGGTAGCGCGGTGGCGGCGATGGTGATGTTGAGCCAGAACCCTCGGCTCTTCACGGGGGCGTGCTCGAAGACAAAAGACGGTGCCCCCACGGATTCCCCGCCGGCGGAGAAGCCTTGGATGAGACGGCAGAGGACCAGCAGGACAGGTGCCCAGGCCCCGATCTGGCCATATGTTGGGAGCAGCCCCATGAGTGCGGTTGCCCCGCCGATGGCGATGAGCGTGATGGTCAGGACCCGGCGCCGGCCGATTCGATCGCCCAGGGCTCCGAAGAACAACCCTCCGATGGGGCGGACCACGAACGCGACGCCGAACGTGGCGAAGGTCGCCAGCATGGCCGCGACAGGGTTGCTGCCCGGGAAGAAGAGCTGCGAGAAGATGACGGCGGTTAGTCCGTAGAGCGTGAAGTCGTAGAACTCGATGAACTGGCCGATGCTGCCTCCGGCCAGAACCCGCTTCTGCATTTTAGTGATGGGCGGGATTCCGGGGCCCGTGCCCCGGCGCTCGGTCGCTGTGGCGGTCCCGGAGACCGGAGGCTGGTCCGTGATGTCGTTGATCGTCATGACTGCCACGCTAGAGTCGCCGTGTTTCCGGAGTCCTGTGGCGTGTTACGGCCACGGGAAATGACATCTGACATTGTTGCCGCCGTATTGCCGGCATGCCCCTGCCAGGACATGCTTCGGACACATGGGGCGTAAATCGGAACCATTGAATCTCCTTTGATCAACATGGCTTTCGCGCTGGCGATTCGGCCGGGGGCCGTCGCTGCGGGGATTTTCTCGCCGGAGAGTCTCCGTCATCACCGCACTGCAGCAACTGTGTGTGATCCGCTTCACATGTGTCCAATTGATAGTTTTTGGAGGCCTAATCGATTTTGTCGATGCCAACTCCGCTTCCCCGGTGCCACCTGCGGGGAATCAGTGCCGCGCGGCACCGTACAGTCGGATGCACGTCTCCTCGAAAGCCAGGGCCCTGCGGGTGGGCGTGACCCCCTCCGGACGGACCAGCATCACTTCGATCGGGGGCAAATCATCGGTCAGGGTAAGCGCCACGACCCTTCCCCCGGAGTAGGTCAGGTCGCTGTGGAGCCGCTGGTTGAGCATCGCGTACCCGTGGCCCTTCGCCACGAATGACCGGACCGTTTCATAGCCTGCAAACCGGTGCCGGACATTGGGTGTCACCCCGGCGATGGCGTAAAGTTGCTCGTAGTATTCCCGGCTGTGCGGCAGGTCCAGCACCACGGACGGTTCGCCGTCGAGCTCCTTGAGGGCTATGCTCCGCTCGGAGCGGACAGCCGCGGGATGCTCGGCGTGGACCAGCACATGGGGCGGCACCCGCTCCAGCACCGTGCGGGTGAATCCCCGGCCCAGGCCGAGGCCATACATCAACGCCACATCGCACTGCCCCTCGAGCAGCGCGGACTGCAGGCTGGCCAGGTCGGCCTCGAGGAAGGAGACCTCGACTCCCGGATGCTGGCCTTCGAAAGTCTGCAGAATAGCCGGGAGCCTGAACGGTGCCAGCGGCGCAAAAACCCCGACTTTGAGTTCGCCGACCAGGCTCGTCGCCAGCCCCCGGGCCGATTCGTATAGGGAATCGGCATGTTCCAGCAACACCTTGATGTCCTGGACCAGTTGCCGGCCCGAGGGCGTCAGCCTCAGGCCGCGCGTCCGCAGGCGAACAAACAGCTGCGTGGCCAGGCTGGTCTCGAGCTGGGCCATCGCCGTGGAAAGCGTGGATTGGGTCACCAGCAGCCGCTCGGCCGCGGCCGTCATGTTTTCGAGCTCTGCCACCACAGCGAAATATCGAAGCTGGGTCAGGGTAAAGGGCTTTGCCATGGGTCAATGCTCGCACTCTGCGTGGATCCGCATGGTCACAGGGCCCGCAGCCGGTGCAGGAGGAGTGCGACGTGCAGCGAAGTCCGCGATTCGGCGTCGTCGAGGTCGACGGCGAGGAGCTCCTCAAGCCTGCCCAGCCGGGCGTAGAGCGTCGGCCGGCTGAGGAAGCCCCTGCGGGCGAGGGCGGCTTTGTTGCCACCGGACTCCAGGTACTGACCGAGGAGCTCAAGGTAGCCTTCCGCGCCCCGGGCCTCGGCATGAAGTATGCCCTCCAGCTCGGACTCGACGAATTGTTGCACGCGGGGATCCTTGCGCAGCAGGGCCAGCAGCCCGCGCAGGCGGACGTCAGTCGCCCGGTAGAACGGCTTGCGGTCGCCCGGCAGGGTCGCCGCCGTTTCGGCGACGTGGGAGGCCTCGTCGATGCCCGCCGCCGCCTCCAACAAAGAACCCCGCAGACGGCCGACGCCGATGCTCCACTCCACGTCCGTGGGGCCAGCCGGCCGGGTTCCGTCGAGGGACGCTCCCGACTGCGGGGCGGCGTCCCCGGCGAGGGCCCCGGCCAGGCGGTTGAGCATCGAGTCTTCGAGTTGTTTCGCCGGAATCGCCAGGATCATGCCGACCGAGCCTGAACGGATACTCGCGGTCAGCGCGGTGCCGGAGACAGACTTCAGTGCCCGGGCGAGCTGCTCCAGCAGTGCGCGCTCCTCCTGCTGCCCGGCGAGTGGATCTCGGCTGGATGCAGGGTCGTCGGGCGGGGCGGCGGAAGATGCTCCGCGGCTCCGGAACACGACCGGAACGTAATAGGGCGCGCGCCTGAGACCCAGGGCGGCGGCTCGGGTCTGCGCTTCGCCCTCGCCCAGCCCGCGCGGTTGCCGCAGGGCATTGAGAAGCCCGGCCTGCGCCTGGTGGCTCAGCTCGCGGCGGTCCCGCTCGGCCAGCCGATTGATGGCCAGCGTCTGCGCGGCGCGCTCCAGGACCATGGCCGCCGCCTCGTCGTCGTCGAGCGGCACCGGAACCACGAGTCGTCCCCAGAGTTGCCCGCGCACGCCCACCGGCGTCTGCAGCCAGGCCTCGGCGCCACTCCGTGATGTCTCCGGAGCGGACGGGGTGGTGCGCGACCTGCGCTCCCAGTCGTCGAGGAGCTCGACAGTAAGGAGCTTGCCGGCCGAATACGCGAGGACGAGATGCGAGAGGTCCTCCAGGACTACCGGGGCACCGATCATGACGGCCGCCCGTTCCACGACCTGCTCCGTCCCTGCGCTTTCCAGGCTCAGCACCGTGAACGCCTCGTGGACATCCCGGGCCCGTTCCACCCGCTCCAGCTGCTCGGCGACAATCATCCGGTGCACGATCTCCGTAATCTGCACGAAGCGCACCCGCCGCTCCACCACAATCACGGGGAGCGCCGTGCCGAGCGCGGCCAGGCACAGTGCTTCCAGGCTGCGCGTCCGGTTTCCGGTGATTTCCACAATCAGGCCTGCTGCCCCGGCGTCCTCCAGCGACCGGATGAACGATTCCGTGCGACCGGGCGCCTTCTCCAGTTCGAGGCCCGTGGTGAGCACCAGCTCCCCGCCGGACAGCAGTCCGGAAATATCGAGTACTTCGCTCACATGGACCCAGCGGACAGGTTGATCCAGCGCCCCTTCGCCGCCGAGGAGCCGGGGACCTGCCTCGCGCAGCACGGGAAGGCCGAGAATCGAGCGGACGGTGGGCAACATTTACAAAGTGTAAAACACATCATCAATCTCTTTACACACCGACCCTTATGGTGTGCCTCCGCGCCGGACACACTGGACGCAACAGCCACGCCACCGCGCATGAGGAGAACTACTTGAACATCATCGAGCACTGGATCAACGGCAGCTACGTTCCGGCCGGCAGCCGGACAGCCCCTGTGACGAACCCGGCGACGGGCAAGGTCACTGGCCAGGTTTCGCTGGCCAGCCAAGACGAGAGCCACGCCGCCGTCGCAGCGGCCAGGGCCGCATTCCCCGCCTGGCGGGACACCTCCATCGCCCGCCGCACCCAGATCCTCTTCGCGTTCCGCGAACTGCTCAATGCCCGCAAGGGCGAGCTCGCCGCCATCATCACGTCCGAGCACGGCAAAGTCCTGGATGACGCCCTTGGGGAAGTGACCCGGGGGCAAGAAGTGGTGGAATTCGCCTGCGGCATCCCCCACCTGCTCAAGGGCAGCTACACGGAGAACGCCTCCACCAGCGTGGATGTCCACTCGATCCGGCAGGCACTGGGACCGGTAGCCATCATCAGCCCGTTCAACTTCCCGGCCATGGTGCCCATGTGGTTCTTCCCGCTTGCCATCGCCGCCGGCAACACCGTCGTCATCAAGCCCAGCGAAAAGGACCCCACGGCCGTCAACTGGATGGCCGAACTCTGGAAGGAAGCCGGGCTGCCCGACGGCGTCTTCAACGTCCTGCACGGCGACAAAGTGGCCGTCGATGCCCTGCTCAGCCACCCCGATATTAAGGCCGTGTCCTTCGTCGGATCCACGCCGATCGCCAAATACGTCTACCAGACCGCTACGGCGAACGGGAAGCGCGTCCAGGCCCTCGGCGGCGCCAAGAACCACATGATTGTCCTGCCCGACGCCGACCTCGACCTCGCCGCCGACGCGGCGGTGAACGCCGGGTTCGGTTCCGCCGGCGAACGGTGCATGGCCATCTCGGCGCTCCTCGCGGTGGGCGGCATCGCCGACGAGCTCGTGGCGAAAATCGCGGAACGTACGCGGTCGCTCCGCACCGGAGACGGCCTCCGCGGCTGCGACATGGGCCCGCTCGTCACGGCAGTCCACCGCGATAAGGTCGCAAGCTACATCGACGCCGGAGAGGCCTCCGGCGCCACGCTGGTGGTCGACGGGCGCAACGTCGCAGCCGACGCCGAAGGGGACGGCTTCTTCGTCGGCCCCACACTCTTTGACAACGTCACCCCGGACATGTCCATCTACCAGGACGAAATCTTCGGCCCGGTCCTGTCTGTGGTGCGTGTTGACAGCTACGAGCGGGCGCTGAAGCTGATCAATGCCAACCCCTATGGCAACGGCACTGCCATCTTCACGAACGATGGCGGCGCGGCCCGCCGCTTCGAGAACGAGGTAGAGGTGGGCATGGTCGGCATCAACGTCCCTGTACCTGTCCCCATGGCCTACTACTCCTTCGGCGGCTGGAAGAACTCGCTGTTCGGCGATACCCACGCCCACGGCACCGAGGGCGTCGGGTTCTTTACCCGGGGCAAGGCTGTGACCTCCCGCTGGCTGGATCCCAGCCACGGCGGCATCAACCTCGGTTTCCCGCAGAACGCGTGACCAGCACTACACCAGAAAGGCACTCAACATGACTTCCACTATTGAAAGCGGCGTTCTGCCGGTCCAGCACGACGCCGAAGGCGCCCGCCGGGCGTACGAGCTGGACCGCAAGCACGTCTTCCACTCATGGTCCGCCCAGGACCTCCTGGACCCTATGGTGATCACCGCGGCCGAGGGATCCCATGTATGGGATGGTGAGGGCAACAAGTATCTGGACTTCTCGTCCCAGCTGGTCAACACGAATATCGGCCACCAGCACCCCGCCGTCGTGGCCGCCGTCGCAGCGCAGGCAGCCAAACTCTGCACTATCGCCCCGAGCTACGTCAATGACGCCCGCTCCGAGGCGGCCCGTCTGATCGCGGAACGGACCCCCGGCGAGCTGGACAAGGTCTTTTTCACCAACGGAGGTGCGGATGCCAATGAGCACGCTGTCCGTATGGCGCGGCTCCACACGGGCCGCCACAAAGTCCTTTCGGCCTACCGCTCCTATCACGGCGGCACCCAGCTCGCCGTGAACCTGACAGGGGATCCGCGCCGCTGGGCCAGTGACAATGCCAGCACCGGGACCATCCATTTTTTCCCGCCCTACCTCTACCGCACCGCGTTCCATTCCACTACGCAGGAAGAAGAGAGCCAGCGCGCCCTGGAACATTTGGAGCAACTGGTCAGTTTCGAGGGCCCATCCACTATCGCGGCGCTGATCCTCGAATCGATTCCGGGGACCGCCGGCATCTATCTGCCGCCGCCCGGCTACCTTCAGGGCGTACGGGACCTCTGCACCAGACACGGCATTGTCCTGATCGCGGACGAGGTCATGTCCGGCTTCGGCAGGACCGGCAAATGGTTCGCCGTCGAGCACTTCGACGTCGTCCCGGACCTGCTCACTTTCGCCAAGGGCGTGAATTCCGGCTACGTTCCGCTGGGCGGCGTCGCCATCAGCCCCGAAATCGCGGCCACATTCGGCAAGCGGGTCTACCCGGGCGGCCTGACCTACTCCGGCCACCCGCTGGCGACCGCGGCCGCGGTGGCCACCATCAACGCGATGGAGGACGAGCGGACCGTGCAGCATGCGGCCATGCTCGGAGAGACCGTGATCGGACCGGCCCTGACCGGCTTCGCGGCGAACCATCCGTCCGTCGGCGAGGTGCGCGGCACAGGGGTCTTCTGGGCCATCGAGCTGGTCAAGAACCGTGAGACGCGCGAGCCAATGGCTGCCTATGGCGGCTCAAGCCCGGAAATGAACCAGCTTGTGGCGGCCTGCAAGTCCCGCGGCCTCCTGCCTTTCGCCAACTTCAACCGAATCCACGTGGTTCCTCCCTGCAACACCCTGGTGGGAGACACCCGGGCCGGACTCTCCATTCTGGGCCGGACTCTCCATTCTGGATGACGTACTGGACATTGCGGACAGTTTCACTGCCTAGTACGCCCGACACCATCGCACTGGAATGGCGGACGCTTCTTCACATCGGGGGAAGGAGCGTCCGCCATTTTCGGCGGACGGTGCGGCCGCAAACGCGTGCCTCAGCCGGCGGCGGTGAGGAACTCCTTGAGCAGGGGCCCGGACGTGGTGGCGCCGAGGCCGCCGTCCTCAACGAACACGGCCACCGCGAGGTCACCGTGCACGGCCACGATCCAGGCATGGGTCTTGGGCGGGTTGTCCTTGCCGAATTCCGCGGTCCCGGTCTTGGCGCCCACGGGCGCGCCCGGCACCGAAGCCAGGAAGCCCGCGTGGCCGGAGGTCACCACGGCGCGCATCATGTCAGCCAGGGAGGCGGCTTCGGCGGCCGTCACCGGGGTGCCGGCGGACTTTGCCGGGGCGGGGGCCGACGTCGACGGCTCGGCGGTGGCGCCGGCCGACGGCGCGGGGCTTCCCGCGGCGGCCGCGTTCGGGTTCAGGACCAGCACCGGGGCCACGGGGGCCCCCTTGGCCACGGAGCCTGCCATGATGGCCGCTGTGAGCGGGGACAGCAGCACCTTGCCCTGGCCGATCATCGAGGCAGCGTGTTCGGTGCCGTCGGCTTGACCGGGGACGGAGCCCAGGAAGGCCGCGGCGCCCAGCGAGGGTGCCTCCACGGCGACGCCCAGGGATGTGGCAGCCGATTCCAGCTGGGCCTGGCTGATTTGTTCGCGTGCGTTGATGAAGGCGGTGTTGCAGGAGTGCGCGAAGGCGTCCCGCAGCGTCACGGAACCCAGCGAGGAGGCCGGGTACCCTTCGGCGTTCTTGAACGTCCGGCCGTCCACGGTGAGGGTGGCGGGGCAGTCCACCTTGCTGTCCGGGGTCATGCCGGTGCGGAACATGGCCAGTGAATCGACAATCTTGAAGATGGATCCGGGGGCGTACTGGCCGAGCATGGCCGTGTCGTAGCCGTTGCTGCCCGGACCCGACGCGGCGGCCAGCACCGCGCCGCTGGAGGGCCTGAGCGCCACGATGGCCGACGCCGGTCCCACCTTGGCCAGGATGTCCTCGGCCAGCTGCTGCAGTTTCGGGTCCAGGGTGGTCTTCAGCGGGGTTCCGGGTTTCATCGGTTCCTGGAAGAAGATTCGGCGGCCGCCGTTGAGCTGGGCCTGGCGTTGTTCCGCGGTGAGTCCCGCCGTCTGGGCGAAGACCTGAACGCCGTCGGTGCCGCGCAACTGGGCATCATATTGCTGTTGCAGGCCGCCGGTGCCCGTGCTGTCCCCGGCCTTGAGCGCACCGCCGGATTTCTCGATCTGTTCGGCGTTGGCCTCGCCCACGCTGCCCAGCAGCGCGCGGGCAAAGGTGCGGGAGGGAGCGAGGGGGAGTGAATCGGCGATGGCGCGGGCGCCAGGCACCGCGGCGATCTGCTCGTCGGTGATAGTCCGGCCGTCCTGGCGGAGGGTGATCGCGGTGACAAACGCCTCGGCGCCGGCGGCCTGGACCTGCTGGGTGTAGGCGGCGGGATCGGCGCCCACCAGCTGGGCGAGTTTGGCTGCGGAGGCGGCGGGATCGGCCGAACCCAGCCGGGGCTTGTCGATGCCGACGTGCACCACGGGGCGGTAGGTGACCAGCTTTGCGTCGGCGGCACCCAGGATTTCGGCACGTTGCGGCGCCTCGGTCGAGGTGCCAAGGATTTCAGTGTCGGCCAGTCCGGGAACCAGCAGCCCGGGGCTCCACACGGTGAGCCATTTGTCGCCCGATTTCTTCAGCTGGGCGGTGACCGTGTACTTCCATTCGGCGGCGCCGATCTTCCAGCTGTACTCCAGCGGCACGGTCGCGGTGCCGGAGTCCAGCTTGAGTTCGCCGCTCTGGACCGCCGGCTTGACCGGGTCCAGCCCCTTGAAGATCTCGTGGAGCCTCTCGTTCGCCGCCCCGGAATCCTTGCCTTCAAAGGGGACGGCGCCGACGTCGAGCGCGGCCACCGCGGAAGCGAGCGCTTTCGCGGCGTCCTGCGCCCCGGTCCGGCCGTCGTCGCAGGCCACCAGCGAGGCGCCAAGAAGGAGGCCTACCAGGCCCAGTGCAAGCTTCTGAATTTTCCCCATTCGCGTCATTATGCCCTGTGCCCGGGACATTCCGGGTGTCATGAAGTCCGCCTAGCCCCGCCGGATGATCCGCCGCTGCGCTGCCACGGCGATGGCGGCCGTGCGGTTGTCCACACCGAGCTTCCCGTAGATGTGCACTAGGTGTGTCTTTACCGTCGCCTCGGAAATGAACAACTGCCGGGCGATGGCACGGTTCCCCAGGCCGGTGGCAAGCAACTCCAGCAGCTGGATCTCCCGGGTAGACAGGGCCGGCTCGGGGTTCCGGATCCGGCCCAGCAGCCGTGCGGCGACTTCCGGGGCCAGGGCGGTCTGGCCGGCGGCGGCGGCCAGCACCGCCTGGCGGATCTGCTCCGGCGGCGCATCCTTGAGCATGTAGCCGCTGGCGCCGGCCTCCACCGCGGCAAGGATGTCCGCGTCGGAGTCGAACGTTGTGAGAATCAGCACGGGCGGCGCCGGCGTCCCGGCCTCGCCGGCCTTGATCCTGCCGGTCGCCGTGACCCCGTCCATGCCGGCGCCCATCTGCAGGTCCATAAGCACAACGTCCACCGGCTCGCCCAGGGTGTTGAGCCGCGACAGCGCGGCCAGGGCGGCGGCGCCGTCGGCGGCCTCCGCGGCGACGGCGATGCCCTCGAACCCCGTGAGCATGGCCCGCAGGCCGGCCCGGACCACGGGGTGGTCGTCGACGAGCAGGACGCGGATTTCTTTCACTGTTCCCCCTTCACGGGGGCGCCGGCCGGTTCGGCCGCTGCTGGTTCCCCCTCGAGCGGCAGCCGGATGGCCACCACGGTGCCCTCACCCGGGGCGGACTCAACATCCAGGGTTCCGGCCAGCGCCGCCACCCGGTCCCGCAGCGATGCCAGCCCGTAGCCGGATCCGTCGGTCCTCTCCGGCACCGCGGAGGGCTCAAAGCCGGCGCCGTCGTCGAAGATGTCCATGGCCACCTCCGAGCCGAGGTAGGACAGGGTCACGACGGCGGTGCCGGCGTTCGCATGGGTCCACACGTTGGCGAGGCTGGACTGGGCTGCCCGCAGCAGGGTGGTCCGGTAGGGGTTGGGGAGCTCCGACGGGGTTCCCTCGACCTCGAGGCGGCAGCGCAGTGCCGCGCCGCGGGCGGCCGCCTCCGTTTCGGTCTGGGTGCACAGCCGGCGCAGGCTGTCCACCAGCGAGCTTTGTTCCAGGTCGGGCGACTGCAGGCCGCGGACAAAGTTGCGGGCCTCGGCCAGGTTGGCGGCGGCGGTGTCCTGAACGGTCCTGAGCCGGTCGCGGGCCATCGCGGTGTCGCCGGCTTCCAGCGCCTGCTCGGCGGACCGTCCCATCAGCACAATGCTGGAAAAGCCCTGGGCCAGGGTGTCGTGGATTTCGCGGGCCAGCCGGGTCCGCTCGGCCAGGGTTCCGGCGTCGTGCTGGCTGCGGGCCAGTTCGGCGCGGGTGCGGCGGAGTTCCTCGGCGGCCAGCCGTTGATTCTCGGCTTCGAGGTACAGCGCGCGGTAGGCCAGGCCGGTGACCACGGCGAAGGCCGCGCCAAAGAGTGGCCCGAGCACCATGGGCAGCTGCAGCGGGTTCCCGGCCGGGCCGCCGTTGTGGAACCACAGGGCGGCGACCACCAGCACGGTGCTGGCCGCTATGGCGGCCAGCGCCGGACCCCGGCGAAGCACGTGCAGCTGCAGGAAGAAGAGCGGGAAGGCCAGCCAGACGAAGTCGGGGCTGCCCCAGATGAGCAGCAGCCAGAGCAGGCACACCGCTCCCAGCCACCAGGCGGACAGCGGCCCGGGGTTGAAGCGGACCGGCCGGGCGGAGTGGCGCTTCTCCAGGACCGTGCCGGCGAGGTAGACGCCGGCAAGGCACAGGGCCAGGCCGACGTGCAGCCACGCCGGGCCGTTGATCCCGCCGGACAGCAGCCGGACCAGCGCGACGAGCAGCAGCACAGCAAACCCCACGTGCAGGCTGACCCGCAGGATCCGCAGGATCACGGCGGCGCCGGTGGCGTCCCGCTCCGCTTCGCCGCTCTTGACCTCCATGATTTCAGCCTAGCGCCGGGTTGGGCTGCACGCCGGGCAACTATGGGGGGAATCGGGCGAAGCCTGGCCACAATCAACCTTTTGGTTGACTGGCGGATCAACCGGACGGCCGCCGCGGACCATCCGGACCCCCGATGGCAGGCAGGCCGTGCCGCGCCAGAGTAGAAGGACGCCAGTAACCACCACAAAGGACACCCATGTTTCTCGCCATCCGTGACATCCGCTTCGCCAAGGGCCGCTTCGCCCTGATGGGCGGCGTTGTTGCCCTCATTACCCTTTTGCTCGTGATGCTCTCCGGGCTCACCGCCGGGCTCGGCAACCAGTCCACGTCCGCCATCGCGGACCTGCCGGTCGATCAGCTTGTTTTCGGCGCACCGGCCGGCAGCAGCCCCAAGGCCTCCTTCACGGAATCCGAGGTCACCGGCGCCCAGTTGGCAGCCTGGTCCGCCCGCGACGGCGTCAGCCGGGCCGAAGCCCTCGGCATCAGCCAAAGCCGGCTGCAGAGCCTCGGCGTCGGCGGGGATCCGGCCGGAACCGCCAACGTGGCCGTTTTCGGCGTCGACGCCGGCGGCGGCCTCGCCCCCGCCCCGGTCGGCGACGGCACCGTGGTGATCGGATCCGGACTCGCCCAGGAGCTCGATCTCGCGGTCGGCAGCCGGTTGTCGGTGGGCGGCACCGAGCTGGCGGTCTCCGCCGTGGTCGAGGACCGGTGGTATTCGCACACCGGCGTCGTCTGGACCACTCTGGGGGACTGGCGGAAGCTGGCCCACCTGGCCGGCGGGGAGGCCATCGCCACCGTGATCGCGGCCAGTTTCGACGCCGGCGGCGCGGATGTCGCCGCGGCCAACCAGGCGGCGGGGACGGTCAGCGCCAGCCGGGAGGGATCCTTTCAGGCGCTTGGCTCCTACCGGAGCGAGAACGGCTCGCTGATGCTGATGCAGGCCTTCCTCTACGGCATCTCCGCGCTGGTGATCGTGGCGTTCCTGACCGTGTGGACCGTGCAGCGCACCCGGGACATCGCCGTCCTAAAAGCCCTCGGCGGCTCCTCCGCTTACGTGCTCAAGGACGCCATGGTGCAGGCGGCGGTCGTCCTCGTCGCCGGGGCCGCCACCGGCGGGGCAGCCGGCCTGGTCGGCGGCCTGTTGGCCGCCCAGGCGGCGCCGTTCCTCACCACCATGCAGACCACGGTGCTGCCCGTCGCCGGAATTGTGGTCCTGGGCCTCGCCGGGGCGGCGCTGGCGGTCCGCGGCATCACCCGTATCGACCCGCTGCTGGCGCTCGGCGGCAACTGACCAACCTCCCGCCCTGCCGGCGCCCGCCGTCGGCAGGAAAAACATTCTTCGAAAGGCATATTTATGGAAACCGCCCTGCACCTCAGCCACGTCACCCTCGAATACCCCGACGGCGAGGGGACCCTGCGCGCCCTCGACGGTGTCAGCCTGGACCTCCGCCGGGGGGAATTCGTCTCCCTCGTTGGCCCGTCAGGCTCCGGAAAGTCCTCGCTGCTGGCCGTGGCCGCCACCCTGGTGCGGCCCACAGCCGGATCCGTTGTGGTGGCCGGCCAGGACGCCGGTTCACTCACGGAGGCCGGAAGGACCGCCCTGCGCCGGGACAGCATCGGGATCATCTTCCAGCAGCCGAACCTGCTGCCGTCCCTCACAACGGTGGAACAGCTCCTGGTCGCCGCCCACCTGCGGGCCGAACCGCTCGGTGATGAAAGGCGTAAGGCCGCGAGCCTGCTCGGGCGCGTCGGCCTGGCGTCGGTCCTCGACAAGCGGCCGCACCAACTCTCCGGCGGGCAGCGGCAGCGGGTGAACATCGCGCGGGCGCTGATGGCCAGCCCGGCGGTGCTGCTGGTGGACGAGCCGACGGCGGCGCTGGACCGCGGCCGGAGCGAGGAGATTGTCCGGCTCCTGCGCGAGGTCACGGACGAGTTCGGCGTGGCAACCCTGATGGTCACCCACGACACCGGGCTGGTGTCCTTCACGGACGCGGTGGCGACCATGCGCGACGGCCGCCTGACGGCCGGGGTCCTCGCGGACGTCCGCTAGCGGGCCAGGTCCGGCAGCGACAGTCCGAAGATGTCTTTCAGGGCGTGTTTGGCCGCGTGGAAGCCGGACATGCCGGTCACGCCGGGCCCGGGCGGTGTGGAAGAGGAGCAGAGGTACACCCCGGGCAGGGGGGTCCGCCACGGGACGGGATCCAGCACGGGCCGCCAGAGCAGGCCGCGCAGGTCCATCACCCCGGCACTGAAGTCGCCGCCGACGTAGTTCTCGTTGTAGTGCGCCAGCTCCGCGGCCGTTGTCACGCGGCGGCCGACCACCAGGTCGCGGAAGCCGGGAGCGAAGCGTTCCAGCTGGGCGGTGACCGCGTCGCCCATGTCCACCGTGGACCCGGCGGGAACGTGGCAGTAGGTCCAGAGAACCTGGCGGCCGCCGGGGGCACGGCCCGGATCGAAGCGGGAGGGCTGGGAGGCCAGGACATAGGGCCGCCCGGGATGCCGGCCGGCGGCCACCAGGCGTTCGGCAGCCGCTGTCTCGGCCCGGGTGCCACCCACGTGGACGGTGCCGGCGTCGGCGAGTTCCGGGGCTGCCCACGGCA
The DNA here is from genome assembly GCF_059739345.1 of Arthrobacter sp. SlRoot2-15. Classification (NCBI taxonomy): domain Bacteria; kingdom Bacillati; phylum Actinomycetota; class Actinomycetes; order Micrococcales; family Micrococcaceae; genus Arthrobacter; species Arthrobacter sp. SlRoot2-15. The sequence continues at coordinate 1,863,854 of NZ_AP046058.1, read as the reverse complement.
CCGGGCCGGAGAGGATGAAGTCGACCTTGCAGGCGGCGTTGCCGAAGCGGAACTGTCCCAGCGCACGACGGTAGCCGGGCGGCAGTCTGTCGCCGGCGATCCGGAGCAGCCCCGGCGGCGCGACGTCCAGCAGCGTGGCCTTGACCGGGGGCAATTGTGCCAGCGAGCCGATCCTCACCCCGGTCTCCACCACGCCGCCGTGGGCCTCGATGTCGGCCACCATCGCCCCGGCGATCGCAGCCGAGCCTCCCACCGGGATGGGCCAGCCGCCGGCATGGCCCAGCGCGCCGAGCAGCAGGCCCGCTGCCGCCGCAGGCAGCGTCGGCAGGGGCGCCACGGCGTGGGCGGCGACCCCGCTGAGCAGCGCCGGCGCCAGTTCGCCGCGGAATCTGAGTCCCCACAGGGCCGAGCCCTGCTCCATGGTCCGCAGCCCGAAGATGGCGGCCGCGCGCGGATCCTTGGGAACCCGGAGCAGCTGGTTGAGGCTCAGGTCGGTGATCCCGTCCAGCCGGTCCAGCAGAGGCGCCATCAGCCGGCGGTAGGGGCCGCCGTCGCGCCCCAGGCTGGCGACGGTCCGCTCCAGCGAGCGGTAGCCGAGGGCGGCCAGGCCGCCGTCGAGAGGGGCGCCGTGGGAGAGTTCGGGCACCTCCAGCCGGACCCGCCGCGACAGCTCGAACGCGCGGAAGAACGGCGAGACCAGGGCCATCGGGTGGACCGCCGAACACACGTCGTGGAAGTGTCCGGGTTCGATCAGCTCGGCGGTGCGGAGCCCGCCGCCCGCGGACCCGGCAGCCTCGTAGACGTGCACCGCCAGGCCGGCCCGCGCCATCGTCACCGCGGCCGCCAGCCCGTTGGGCCCGGAACCAACGACGGCGACGTCGGGCACCCGGATCAGCCCCCAGTGCGGGCGCGCCGCCACGGCAGCACGGACGCTGACGGGCGAGCCAGATCGAGCCGGAACCAGTCCGCGGCGCGGTCGAAGGGGCCGCCGTGCGGATCATCCACCCCGTGCCGGCGGATGACGTCGTAACCCGGGTCGCAGATGTCCCACACCACCCGCGCCATCAGGTAGCCGGTGGCCAGCATGTGGGCGAGGACGGCGAGGACGTAGTAGGGCATATCGATGTTGTGCTGGGTGGGACCCCCGCTGGTCACCTGGCCGAGGTACATCCACACGGCGGCCCAGTGCAGGCCCTCAACGGCCTGCCAGATCAGGAAGTCGCGCCAGCGCGGCCGCGCCAGGGCCAGCAGCGGGATCAGCCAGATCACGAACTGCGGCGAATACACCTTGTTGGTGAGGATAAAGGCGGCCACGATCAGGAACACCAACTGGGCCAGCCGCGGCCTGCGCGGTGCCGCGAGGGCCAGGACCGCGATCAGTACACAGGCCGCCAGGAAGAGGTTGAGGGCCAGGGCGTTGATGGACTCGGCCTCCAGCGGCTTCCAGCCGAGGCGGCCGGCGACGAGGTTGTAGGCGAACCAGGGGGAGCTGTAGCCGGCCGGGCGCGACTCGGTGAACTGGTAGAAGTACTTCCAGCCCGCCGGGTCGCTGGTGGCGGCCGGGATGTTCACGGCAAGCCAGGTGGCGGCCGCGGCCCCGGCGGTGACCAGGAACGCGCGGATCCTGCCGGTGCGGATGGCCAGCAGCACTACCGCGCCCAGGATCAGCAGCGGGTAGAGCTTGGTCGCGGTGCCGAGGCCGATAAACAGGCCCGCCAGGAGCAGTTTGTCCTTGGCGAAGAAGTACATGCCCAGTGCCAGCAGCGCGACGGCCCACATGTCCCAGTTGATGAATCCCGCGAGGACAATGCCCGGCGCGAGGGCCACCATGGCTGCGTCCCAGGACCGGCGGCGGGCGGTGCGGGCGGTGGCCAGCACGGTGATGATCCAGACGGCGGCGATCAGCGTGGCGTTGACATCGAAGTAGGCCAGGACCCGGGAATCGGTGACGCCGGCACCGGGGACCAGCAGTGCTGTGGCGCCGGCGATGAACCCCATCAGCACGGGATACTCGAAGAAGCTGCCAGCGGTGACGAACGGGAAGGCTCCGTCGCCGAGCCCGCGGTTGCGGAACAGCTCGGGGAAGTCCGAATAGCAGGTGGCGTAGAACTGGCCGGGGGATTCCCAGCCGTTGCCGCGGCAGTAGCCCTTGAGCAGGATCCCCAGCAGGGCGGCGAGGACGGTGAGCAACACCAGGACCCGTTCCACGGTGAAGAATCCGGGGGAGACGATGCCGGGAGCCGTGCGCCGGCCAAGCGGGCCGCCGATGAGTTCGGTGAAGTTCCGCAGCAGCAGGTCACTGCGGCTGGGGACGACCAGTCGGGTCCGCTTGCGGTTCTCCGGCGGCTTTGTCTCCTGCATGCCTCGAGCTTACCGGGGCGGCGGGGCGGTTAAACGGGGGAGCCCACGCGTCGCCGCGTGGGCTCCTTGCGGATCGGTAGCCATGGCTGTCAACAGTTCCTCCTTCGCCGGGCAGGTTCCCCTGCTAGGGACGGGCTGAATCGCCGGCGCATCAGCGGAGCATTCCCAGCCGGTACATGGCGAGGAAAACATCTTCGCGCCGCTGTTCCAGCAGCTGGGCGTTGAACTGGGTGTTCTCGCGGCGTGCCTGGCTCGGGTTGAAGACGAAGACGTCGTGCAGTTTTCGGAGCATGGGTGTCACCTCCCCTCGGGGGTTTCGGTGGAGACGGGTCCGCCGGGTGGCGGGTCGGGTGGCGGAAGTTGATGCAATAGTCACGGTGGACCTTTCATTTTGGGTAAATGGAAAAGAATTTAGGCACGCCAATTAGAGCCCCAGAAATTGATGGAAAAGACTCTGAATTAGGCGCGGAAATGCCCGGCGCTAATTAGGTGGATTCACAGCTGTGAAGAACAACCGTGAATGAATGGCCCCCGCGCGAAGTGCGCCGCAGCCCCAACAAGAAGCTGGGTTCCGAACTATGGGGTGACTGCGCAACCGCGTGGGTCCGCTGGGTCCGACGTTCCGCCCAAGCCCTCCCCGGAGGAGAGGCCCGGCAAGCTACCGGCTCCGGCTCATGGCCGGGGCGGGGTATTTAGCAGGCGGAAAGTCCGACTTTCGGGCGCGCGGTAGCGACAGAGGCCGGGGTGGCGGTGAAGGTGTACATCCATCCGCGAGTCAAAGTAGTAATCATTTTCCCAACCTCCTTTTCTGTTCTGCCGTGGCTCCGGCGTACTGGCCGGGCGACGCGCGCCATGACCCTGGCAAGTCGCACTGGGGTCAGAAATAAAAATACACCATGAATGCAGCCATCGACCACAGAATTCATTAGGTTTCTAGGAAAAACTTTTTGCGGCGGACTTTATAGTCCCCAGCGGACGATGGCGGGGGTCTTCTTGTCCCAGCCCAGGGTGCACACTTTCGCGGTGCCGAGCACAAAGTGCCGGCCCTCGTGGGGGTCGAGGCCGAGCCACCGCGCGGTCAGGATCCGGGAGAAATGGCCGTGCGCCACAATGAGCACGTTGTCCAGGCCGGATTCGAGCACCCGGGCCACGATTTTGTCCGCGCGGGCGGCGACGTCGTCGAGGGCTTCCCCGTTGGGCACGCCGTGCGTCCAGATCAGATAGTCGGGGTTGTCCTTGCGGATCAGGTCCGAACTGATGCCTTCGTACTCGCCGTAGTCCCATTCCACCGCGAGGGGTTCCAGCTGGGCGTCGGGGAACCCCGCCAGCTCCGCCGTCCGGCGTGCCCGGCGCAGCGGCGAGGTCAGGACCAGATCGAAGTCCACGGCGTCGAGCACCTTCCGCGCTTCGACGGCCTGCTGCTCCCCTTCCACGGTGAGCGGGAGGTCGGTGAGGCCGGTGTATTGCCCGCTCTTGGACCATTCCGTTTCGCCGTGGCGCAGGATCCAGAGCTGGGGGCGGGGTCCGCCGGACGATGCAATCACTTAGGACTCCTCTGTAGGGGAAACGTCGACGGCGGCGGCTTCCGGCTGCGCCGCCCACCATTCGTGCAGCTTTGCCTCGGCCACTTCCGGATCGAGCGGGCCGTGCTCCATCCGTTCCTCAAGCAGGAACTTGTAGGCCCGGCCCACCACGGGACCCGGCTTGAGCCCCAGCAGTGCCATGATCCGGCCGCCGTCCAGGTCCGGCCGGACGGCTTCGAGGGATTCCTGCTCGCGGAGCGCCGCGATGCGCGCCTCGAGGTCATCGTAGGCGAAGGCGAGCCGCTCCGCCTTGCGCTGATTGCGGGTGGTCACATCCGAACGGGTCAGGCGGTGCAGGCGCTCCAGGAGCGGTCCGGCGTCGGTGACGTAGCGGCGGACGGCGGAATCGCTCCAGCCGGCGTCGCCGTAGCCGTAGAAGCGCATGTGCAGCTCCACCAGCCTGGCCACGGCCTTGATGGTGTCGTTGTCGAAGCGCAGGGCCTTCATCCGTTTGGACGTCAGTTTGGACCCGACCATGTCGTGGTGCCGGAAGCTCACCGCGCCGCCGGGCTCGAAGCGGCGCGTAGCGGGCTTCCCGACGTCGTGCATCAGCGCCGCGAACCGCAACACGAAGTCCGGGCCGGGCACGGGCCCGTCAACTTCCGATTCCAGGGCCGCGGCCTGCTCCAGGACCTGCAGCGAGTGCTGGTAAACGTCCTTGTGGCGGTGGTGTTCATCGGATTCCAGCCGCAGGGCGGAGACTTCGGGCAGCACGAACTCGGCCAGCCCTGTCTCGACCAGCAGGTCCACGCCGGTCCGCGGCCGGGGGGCGCAGATGAGCTTGACGAGCTCGTCCCGCACCCGTTCGGCGGAGATGATCTTGATCCGCTCGGCCATTTTCGTCATGGCCTGGCGCACGTCCGCGTGCACGGTCACGCCCAGTTGGGCCGCAAAGCGGGCGGCGCGCATCATCCGGAGCGGGTCATCGGAGAAGGAGTCCTCCGGGGAGCCGGGGGTGGCGAGCGTGGAGGAGTGCAGGTCCCGCACGCCGCCGAAAGGGTCCACGAGTTCCATCGCCGGCAGCCGCAGGGCCATGGCGTTGATCGTGAAGTCGCGACGCAGCAGGTCGTCGGTGAGCGATGAACCGAACGCCACCACCGGCTTACGCGACTCCGGATCGTAGGCCTCGGCCCGGTAGGTGGTGATCTCGATCTGGAACCCGGCCTTGCGCATGCCGATCGTTCCGAAGGCGCGCCCGATCTCCCAGTAGTTGTCGGCCCACTTTTTGATCAGCGCCACCGTCTCATCCGGCGTCGCGTCCGTGGTGAAGTCCAGGTCCGGCGAGACCCGGCCCAGGAAGAGGTCACGCACCGGGCCTCCCACCAGGGACAGCTCATGACCGGCGTCGACAAAGCGCTGCCCAAGTTCAAGGACCACCGGGTCCACCTGGAAGTCGACGGTGTGGGAGTCAGTCTGGTGATGTACGTGCGCCATAGTCTCTTAAGCTTGTCAGAAATCCGGGCCAGCACCACACCGGAGCCGTCCACGATCCGCCGGAGGCCGCGGCGCGACGCGGCCGGGACGCCGCGCCGGTTTTCCGCCCAGCCACGTTCCCGTCATGTTTAGGTCATCAAGTCAGGGCAAGAGTCGTTAGAGTGGACTTCATGGCCCATCCCGTACCGAGCGCTCCCGGCAGGAGGACAAACGCACCGTTGCCTTCGGCAATCGGTGCCCACGTCGCGCCCGCGCAGCACCCGGGACAGGCTTCGCTGCCGACCGTCGAGGAAGTCTCCGCCGGCGGCGTTGTGGTGGACACCTCCGACGCCGAATTGAGGGTCGCCATCATCGCCCGCCTCAACCGCGGCGGACGCCTCGAATGGTGCCTGCCCAAGGGCCACCCGGAGGGCGAGGAAAGCAACGAGGAGGCCGCGGTCCGCGAGATCGCGGAGGAAACCGGGATCGAAGGCAAGATCCTGGCGCCGCTGGGCAGCATCGACTACTGGTTTACTGTCAGCGGACACCGCGTGCACAAGACGGTCCACCACTATCTCCTGCAGTCCACCGGCGGGGAACTGACCATAGAGAACGATCCGGACCAGGAGGCCGTCGACGTCGCCTGGGTTCCGCTCCACGAACTGGCCCGCAAACTGTCCTTCCCGAATGAGCGACGCATCGCGGACCTCGCCCGGGAAGTTCTGCCCGAACACCGCTGAGGCGCCCGCCCGGCGTGCGTACAAACGCGCGCCCGGGTGAGACGATGAAGACAATGTCTGCAGCTAAGCCCCCCTCTGAAAAGCCCGCCCCCTCCGGGGCAGCCGCCGCCCAGGCCGCCCGTTCCGGAGAGGCTCGTTCCAGCGCCGTGATGGCCGCCGGAACGCTGGTTTCACGCTTCCTGGGCTTCGGAAAGACCTGGATGCTGGCTGCGGCCCTCGGTCTCGGCTCCACGGTTACCGACACTTTCATCAACGCCAACAACCTGCCGAACCTGATCTTCCTGCTGGTGGCCGGCGGCGTCTTCAACGCCGTCCTGGTGCCGCAGATCATCAAAGCCAGCAAGGGACCGGACCGCGGCGCGGACTACATCAGCCGGCTGCTGACCCTGGCCGTGGTGGTGTTGCTCTCGTTGACGCTGCTGGTCACGCTGCTGGCCCCCTGGGTGATCGAACTGACCACCCAGGGCTACTCACCGCAGCAGAAGTCACTGGCCGTGTCCTTTGCCTTCTGGTGCCTCCCGCAGATTTTCTTCTACGGCCTGTACGCCCTGCTCACCCAGGTCCTGAACGCCAACGGCGCCTTCGGGCCTGCCATGTGGGCACCCATCATGAACAACATCGTCGCCATTGCCGGTTTGGGCATGTTCATCTGGATCCTCGGCTCCAACGCGGCCAACCCGCACACCCTCGACAATTGGGGCACCTTCCAGACCTTCCTGGTCGCGGGGTTCTCCACGATCGGCGTCGTCGCGCAGACCGCCATCCTGCTGGTTCCGGTCTTCCGGCTGCGGCTGGGCCTGCGGCCGCGCTTCGGCTGGCGCGGCGTGGGCCTGGGGCAGGCCGCGAAGTTGAGCGTCTGGACCCTGGCCACCGCCGCCGTCGGGCAGCTGGCCTTCCTCTACGTCATGCGCATCGCCACGATCCCCGGCGCCGAACGCCTCCGGCTCGAACGCGCCGGCGCGCACGCCGCGGCGGCGACCATGCCCGGCAACGCCGTGCTGGAGGTGGCCAGCCAGCTTTACCTGCTCCCGCACTCGATCATCGCGCTCTCGCTCGCCACGGTCCTGTTTAACCGGATGACCCGCGCGTCCCAGGACGGCAACCGGGCCGAGCTGCGGCGGGCGCTGTCGCATGGCCTGCGGACCATGGCGGTCGCCACGGTTTTCGGGGCCCTGGCGCTCTTCGCCCTCGCTGGCCCGCTGGGCATGTTCTTCTCGGGCGAAAACCGGCAGGACGGCGTCATGCTCGCCCAGACGCTCACCATCCTGGCCCTCAGCACCCCGTTCATGAGCGCCAACTTCATGATGTCCAGGGTGTTCTACGCCAACGAGGACGCCCGGACCCCTTTCTTCATCCAGCTGGTGCTCGCCGCCGTCAACGTCGTGGCGGCCTTCTTCATCCAGTTCCTTCCCTTCGACCAGATCATCTTCGCCATCGCCGTCCTCTATACCGCCGGCAACATCCTCTCGGTCATCGTCAGCGCCTTCTTCCTGCGCCGGCTGCTCGGGCATCTCGACGGGCCCCGGGTGGCCAGCTCCTACATCCGGATGGGCTACGCGGCGCTCGGCTCGGCGCTGGCCGGGGCCGGAGCCCTCTGGCTTATGGGCAGCTACCGGGCCGACGGCTTCGCCTGGAGCAGCAGGCCCGCGGCCTTGGTGACGATCGTCGTCGTCGGCCCGGTCATGCTCGCCGTTTATTTCGTCCTGCTCAAGGTCCTCCGCGTGACGGAACTGCAGGACCTGCTGCAGCCGCTGCTGGGCCGGCTCGGCCGCGCCCCCGCCGCGGCCGGCCCGGAAGCCGAAGACACTGTCGCCGGCGAGCCGTTGGCCCACGAGGGTCCGGCCCCCGCCCGCCCGGCGCCGCAGCGCGCCACCACCTCGGTCGATACCGGCCTGATTCCCCGGATCTCCGGCGAATTCGACGCCGCCTCGTTCCGCGCCGGCCCGGACCTCCACGACGACGGCCGCGGCTGGGGAGCAGACGGCGGCTACCTCCCCGAGGAAGAGGTTCCCAGCACCGCCCAGGGCAGCCAGGGCCGGTCCGAAATACCCTTGCCCGGCCGCCGGACCTACCAGGGCCAAGCCGGCCACAACCCGCACTTCCCGTTCGGCCGGCGGAAGAAAAAATGACCCTTCCGCGCTTCCGGATACCGGAATCACGCGGCGCGGACACTGTATCGGCTAGGATCGAAGACTAACAAGGGGAGTTGCAGACCTGAGGTCCACCGGCTTACCGGGGGGCCTGCGGTGACTGTTGACGTCATCAAGGCCGGCAGTTCCCGGACAGTCTAGGAGGAACCCGTGTCCCACCCGATCGATGTCGGATCAGTACTTGGCGGCCGCTACAAGGTCACAGCCACGGTACTGACCTCGCATGACCAGGATCTGGTGCTGGACGGAGTGGACCAGGTGCTCAACCGCCCGGTGAGCATTCTCGTAGCCGGCCCGGGAAACGCCGACCAGGTGGCCCAGAGCGCCCGCGAGGTGGCGACCGGAGAACGTCCCGGTCACGTCCAGATCCTCGACCTCGGGGTGAGCGACGCCGCCACTTACCTCATCACGAACCACACCTCGGCCGCCGACCTCCTGGACCTGGTGGTCAGTTCAAACCCGCCGTATGTGGAACCGTTCTTCACCGACACGCTGGGCAGCGAGATTTTCGGACAGGCCCGTTCCAAGGAACCCGAGACCTACGACGGACTCTACGACGACGAGGAAGTCGAAGCAGGGTACATCAACTACGGAGACCAGCAGCGGCAGGCAGGACAGCGTCCCGCGACGCCCTCAGCCCCGCCGCAGCGTGTTCCGGCCCCGCCCGCGGCCTCTCCGGCGGCAGGTGCCCGCGGCGCGGGTGCCGGCGCCCGTGGTGCCGGAGTTGCAGGCGCAGCCGGTGTAGCTGCAGGGGCAGCCGCGGCCAGCGCCGCCAAGTCCCCCAAGACCGCGCCACAGGATGCGGCGCCGCAACCAACGGCGGCCCACCCCGTCCAGCCCGCTGCACCCGCGGCTCAGAAGGCCCCTGCCGGCGAGACGCCGAAGGTGTCCCTGTGGGAGGACGAAAACTACGACTACGCCGAGCCCGAGCAGCGGACCACCTCGATGGAGACGGCCGGCTCCAAAGGCGCCGGCGCGGGCCGGGCCGCGGGAAGCTTCCCGGCTTTCGCCCGCAAGGGCGCGGCGGAGGACCAATACCGCGACTACGACGCCGATGACGAGAACGACGACGAGCCACGCCGCGAACCGCGCTCCATGCGCTGGCTGGTCGGCGCCCTGCTCGCTGCCGTGCTGGTGATCGGCCTGATCTTCGCCGTTACCAACCTCGGCGGCCTCTTCAAGGGCGGGACGCCCGAAGCCGCCAAAACCACGCCTGCAACCGGAACTCCGGCGCAGACGGGAACCGCCACGGCAAGCCAAAGTGCGCCGCCGGCGGCCGTGCCTCCAGCCATCGAGTCCGTCACCCGCCAGGGCAACTTCGATTTCGCCGCCACCTACGACGGCGACCTGGTCAAGACCTATGACGGCAACGCCGCCAGCTACTGGTCCGACATGGAATTTGCCACCGACAGCTGGGGCGGCTTCGCGCCCGACGGCGTCCCGCTCGTCGTCAAACTCAAGGGCCCCGCGCAGATCTCCTCGGTGACCCTGAGCCAGCTCGGTGCCTCCGGCGGCAACATCAGCGTCTTCACCAACGACCGGCCCTCGCTGGACGGAGCCAAGCAGGTGGGCAGCAATAGCTTCACCTCGCCGGAGCTGACCCTGCCGCTGCCGGAACCCGTCACGGCGCAGTACGTAATCGTCTCCATCAAGAGCCTGCCCAAGCTGGCCGCGCCCAAGACCCGTTACGGCTTCGGTTTGCGCCTGGCCGAGATCAAGGTCCAGTAGCCGGCGCCCGTAACCCTCGCAGGACGGTCCCCGTTTTCTCGTTCCCACCGGTAGCCTGAGTAGTTGTGCATACCCTCGCCGTTCACGGCGCGGGCGGAATATTCGCATCCCCACGGTAGTTGTGCCATGTGGCCGGCCACGCAGGCGGGCGCATCGACAAAGGAAGAGGTTCACCGTTCAGTGAGCAACGCAGAAAACACCGCGTCCGAAGTACGTGATGTCATCATCGTCGGCTCGGGCCCCGCAGGCTACACCGCCGCGGTGTACACGGCACGCGCCAACCTGAAGCCGCTGCTCCTGGCCGGTTCGGTTACCGCTGGCGGCGAGCTGATGAACACCACCGACGTCGAGAACTACCCGGGCTTCCCGGACGGCATCATGGGCCCGGACCTGATGGAAAACTTCGAGAAGCAGGCCGAACGCTTCGGCACTGAAATCCAGTTTGAGGACGTTACCGAACTGGACCTCGACGGCGACATCAAGACCGTCACCATCGCGACGGGGGAGACCTTCCAGGCGCGCTCCATCATCCTGTCGACCGGATCGGCCTACCGCGAACTCGGACTGCCCAACGAGAAGCGCCTCTCGGGACACGGCGTGAGCTGGTGCGCAACCTGCGACGGTTTCTTTTTCAAGGACCAGGACATCGCCGTCATCGGCGGCGGCGACTCCGCCATGGAAGAGGCACTGTTCCTCACCAAGTTCGCGAAGTCCGTCACGGTGGTCCACCGCCGCGACACCCTGCGCGCCTCCAAGATCATGGCCGACCGTGCCCTGGCGCACGAAAAGATCAACTTCATCTGGAACAGCGGGGTGGAGGACGTTCTCGGCGGAGACAAGGTCACCGGCCTCCGGTTGAAGAACCTTGTTGACGGCACCGAAACCGAACTCGCTGTCACCGGCGTCTTTGTGGCGATCGGCAACGATCCCCGCACCGACCTGGTGAAGGGCAAGCTGGAGCTCTCGCCGGAAGGCACGATCGCCGTCGATGGTCGGACCTCCAAGACCAGCGTCAAGGGCGTCTTCGCCGCCGGCGACGTGATCGACCCGACGTACCGCCAGGCCATCACCGCCTCGGGGTCCGGCTGCATTGCCGCCCTCGACGTCGAGCACTACCTCGCAGACCTCCACGCCTAATCAGCGCGCGGCAAGCAACCCAAGAGAAAGACAAGGTTATGAGCAACGCTAAAGACGTAACTGACGCCAGCTTCAGCACCGACGTGCTGGGAGCCGACAAGCCGGTCATCGTGGACTTCTGGGCTGAATGGTGCGGCCCCTGCCGCAAGCTCGGTCCCATCCTGGACGAGATCTCGGTCGAATACGCCGAGAAGGTCAACGTCGTCAAGGTGAATGTCGACGACAACCCGGCCATCGCTGCGGAATATGGCATCACGTCCATCCCGGCGGTCTACCTGTTCCAGGGCGGGGAAGTGAAGAGCACCGTCATCGGTGCTAGGCCCAAGCAGTTCTTCGAAAAGGAATTCGCGGACGTCCTGTCCTAACCGGGCAACGGTTGTCCGGGCGGCCCGCTAGCAGGGTCTGCCTGCGTGGCGGCTCTCTCATTGTGAGGGAGCCGCCATTTCTTTTGCCCCGGGGTCTGCGCACCCGATGCGGGGGGAGGGCAAGCAGGCGCACCCCACCTCTCGAGGCGGACACCTGGGGATTCTGGGCACGGCGCACAATGTTTTTTGTATGATCCCGGTGGCTCCGCTTTCGTAGCGGTCCTGGATTCTGTACTCAAGTATTGCGGGCCTCCTGGTCATACTCGCCCGGTCCTGAGTAACTCCGAACCCGCTAGCCAAGCCGGAATGCCGGATCAGAAACGCTCGTGGTGGAGCCCGTGCAGTGAGTAGACGAGAAGGATTCCATGCGACCCCCAAGGGGGATTAGTTTCACGTGGAACACGGACCGCGCGACCTTCGAGTCCACGGGGCCGCAAACCTGGCCACGTCTTTAGGTAGCCGGGAGAAGAGCGTGGAAGGAGCATCGCACTCAGTCCAACTCCTCGCCTATACATATACCCTCGCCCCAATTCCGCCGTAGTTCAGCCGAACTCATGGAGTTTCCGCTGACGCCAGCAGGCGAGCGAAGAACGTTTCACGTGAAACAGGATCCTCACAGCGTTTCACGTGAAACCAGATCGCAGGCGCCTTCTGCACGGTCCGCTGAATGTCCAGGACGAATTGAAAAGGGCGGATCGGTGCGTAGTGCCAATCGTCGGGTTGAACTACAGATTCCTAGGTCGATTCGCGTGAAGCGGTGCAGGTTTCCGCGGCGGGGGACTGTCCTGTGATCAGTTTGGCTGAATCAGCAAGATTGCAGCGTACTGCGGGTGACGGTGCCTGAAACGGGTGCGCAATAGCGATAGCCACGCATGCGCCGGCCGTCCGCGACGCCAGCAGTCGGGCCCCTTTGTGCGACGCTCGGCGCGAACGTTTTGTGACAAGCTGGGCGGTTTCACGTGAAACATCCCTCGAGGCTCCAGCGTGGTCCTGGTACTGCAATGCACAGCTGCCATGTCGGCAGGCTGCCGAGCTGCCGCACCTAAAGCGACTAACGATAGTCAAGTCTCGAATAGTGTGCTCAGGGGGCAGTTTTGACCTTCAAATGGCCCAAACACGCCGGCATGACCCGCTGCATCCCCTGGATCCCGATAGGCTTCACACCGCACGCGGTGGCATCGCTGTCCGTCGGCGAGTCCCTCCTGCAGAGCGGCAATCGCGCGCCGCAATGACCCTTGGCAGGCCACGTCCATATCTATAAGGCGGCACGAGTCCCAGGACCACAGCCCGCGCTGATCCACAGCCCAGAGAAGTCGCAGCCGCCCAGACATGGATGTTTCACGTGAAACGGCAGCGGGAGGCATGTCGTCGCCAGATAGTTGCCGGAACTCATCGCCCATTCCCAAGGCCTCGCCGCCCGTCGCCCGTTGCCGAATCCCACTACTGGGCTTCCGTTTCTGATCCGCGCAAAGTCACGACTAGGCATTCACCGGGCAACGCAGTGAGCCCACCGCAGCGAAGAGGGGGGTACGTGATATGCCATCAGTTCGCCTCCGTCGGCCAAGGGGCCAGCGGCACAACGCCACGGCGGATGAGGGCTGACCATCTCTCGGCCGGCAGGCACACGCTCATGCACCAGCACTGCGGGCGCATGGGCGGACCTACCCATCCACTCCTTCACAACTAAGCCACGTATTCACCCAGGGCAACCCACTGCACTGAGCCACAGCACTTCTGCCTGCAAGGACAGTGGCGTGTCGCTCACTCAGTCCGATAATCCTCTGCAGAACATTCACCACCCCCGGCGACGTGGGCCTCTAGTAGTCGATCACTTTCCGACAAACACCGGTGCCGCGGACAGGGATCGGCAGAAGGTCCCTTGGGTGACCACAGTCGGGCAAGCCGGCCCCGGCCATGCCACCCCAGGTACCCGTGCATCCACGAACATCCCGTCAGCCGACACGATCGCCATAGGACCGTGAGGGACTGGCCAGTTACACCGAGCTCCATCTGCCCAGGTACAGTCCGCTATGCCGTCGGTGGGATCCTGGCGTGCCGACACTGCGCTGACTTGAGCGGGTCTGTTCCCACGCCTCGTTCGCTTGGGTTGCCGGCGCCCGGCTTGCCCCTGCCCACAAGCCAGTGACCATTTGCAGCGCGGTAGGCGGGACGGATGCCCCCATCAGCGCCGCAGTGGATCACGCGCGTGCCGGGTGACCTCCGGTGCTGGGAGGGCGTTGGCCCGAATTCCTCGATGTGGTTCGCGAAGTACGGCAACAGGGTTTGAAGGTCGGGGAGTGCAAATTTCGCCACCATGGATATCGAGGCATGCCGCAGGTGTCCCCGCGGTGAGGTCCCAGGACCGCGACCGCACCGCCCACCCATCTCCCTTCGGTGGGGGCGACGCGCTTCACGGGGCCAGGTGGGACTGCGAAACCGGCTCAGTAGGCCGACGCCATACCGAGTGGACTGGTCCACGTCGGCTCGCGATGGACTCTTCTCCACAGAACTTATGCACATAGTTTTCCACAGGCAGCTGAGATATTACGCACAGCTCTATCCACAGGTAGTCCCACTTCAGTTTTGACGATCTCTCCACCAAGCGTTCACAATCACTGTAGCCGTGGGCGACCTCGCGGATGATTGGACGGCGCCGGAGGTGGAGGCAATGGCACACATCCAAGATGAAAGATTCGGAAATTAACCCAGTGATGTAGATTTCCGCGGCGAAAGTCAATGTTCTGGTTGGCTGGGGAGTGGATACGATCACGTTTCACGTGAAACATCGCCGGGCATCTCGTACTGCGGGCATACGGGCGTTCGTCGAGGCCGCCGGCCGCGACACTCGATCCGGAACCCAACCCACGAGGCCGCTTGGTAATCCACAAAGTTATCCACAGCGATATCCACCGCTGTATCCACGTACCAAAGGATTGGAGATCGACAGTCGGGACAGACGCCTAGCGTTCCAAGACTGCACCTCAGCTGCGATGAACCTTGTTTGCCACAACCTGGGCAAAGCCCTGGTGGGCTGGTTCAACTTACTCACTGGACCCGCAGGGAGGCAGCCGGCTGGGCTGCCGGCTGAGAGTGGTGGGTCAGTAGCGGCACCCCGGAGTGGATGGAGCCCGGCCGCTGCAGTGTAGCGACTTCGTTCGCGGTCAACCGACTCCGCATCAAATTCTGTCACGGATCGGGAAGTCTCGACGGCTCGCATTGGACGTGGGTCGAGCCTCGGGCGTCCGCGGGAAGATCCCGCAGGGGAGTGACGCTGCATGGCCCGCGTAGTCCGTGTTGATACGTTCATGACCATCCATGCAAGTTGTCGTCTACGGACTGGACGGGACACGTGGTGAAGATACGGAACCGCGGCTGGGAGCCATAGCGAGCAGCCACGGGCACCCGGCGATCCTGGCCCGTGGCCAGGTGGTGCTGACCGCACGCCGTACGGTCCCGTCGATTTCTGAAGCCGTGCTGTCCGTTCACCGCCTTGTACGAATTGCCGCGAACTTCTGGCTTAGCCAGACTCGAGAGACCAGGCCTTGTCTGTCCGGCGTTTTGTCCCGTTTACGGGGGACCGTTTGCAATATCAGCGCCCGCAGTATCTGGCTGTCCTGTCACCGGTCCGGTCCGCTTGCCGGGGACAACTGACATAGTCGCCCCCGAGTTCCTGTGACACGCCAGTAAGCCGCCCTGGGCACGTTCGCTGGGAGTAAAGGGACTCGCCGCTGCACAGGCCGCTATGCCGGCGCCCAGGGGTGCCTTTGCTGCCGTCTCCGGAGGCTTGGCTGGCGACGCAGGAGGTATTTCGTCCGCCCACACGGGAGCTGCTGCCTCGGGCCCTACACGCCCCCTGCCAGACCACGGGGTGGCGTCAGACTTTCTCTCTCCACTGTGTGTCCCGCAAGGTTCAGCACACCAGGCACCCCTTCGACCCTCGCGAAGAGCGGAGTTTCACGGTCCAGATCACGTGCACCGAGCAAGGTGCACCGAACCGGAGACAGCCTCAGTTTCCGTCGACCACAACCGCTAACTTACCTTTTGCGGACTCATGCGCTCTCTGGGCAACAAGGACCCGGTATCGTCAAAGCCGGATGCGGCCGGGAACCGCTCGGTTTCACGTGAAACATTCCCACTGTTCGCCATTGGTACCCGCGGTCGCTGTGCAATCGAAGAACACGCTGCGTAGGTGCACAGCACGCATGGCTCGGCAGGCGGTTCCCCACGTCGACGGCCATTCCACACAGGAAGTGCATCTTCGCGGTAGGTGAGTGCGCCGGATTTTGCGCAATAAACTGCCCTCGTGAGAATTCTGAATGGTCCACGGGCCGGATCTTGTGCGCCCCAACGTGCCTCCAGATCTCGTACATCCCTGAGCCCATCGTTGTGCTCGGCACCGGAGTTGGACTGCACCGACCGGGAGAGTGCCCCGCCTACTGAGTCACCTGCGGGGCCGTGCACCGCTAGCGCAAAGAGTGCGAATGAGGTTACGCCGACAAAGCGAGAATGATGTTTCACGTGAAACCAGCCCCTGAATTGACGTTGCGGGCGCCTAATCATCCAACGATCAGCCTGGATCCCGCCTGCGGACCAGGCATTCAGCGGGTAACACCGAACGTTACGGACCTCCGGCTGCAGTAGGGGACCCCAGCCAAACAGCTCCAGCCCCCCCCGGACGCCTCCGGCCGTTCAATTCGCGCCCGTTTGGGGTCGCCCATTGGGCCGGTCTAGGAGCGACGCTGGGTGTCGTCCGAAGCTCCCTGGCCACACATACACCATCTGCGCCGACCATGACCGCGAATTCCAGGCATCGGCAAAGGGGCGCCGGGTACGGCCACACAGTTACCGCCACACAGGCGCCTCAAAGGGACTCCAAAAGCGGTGTCCGGTAAGCCTAGGTTCGCCGGCCCCAGAATGCCCCGGCATGGCTCAAGAACGAAAGTACATCAGCTTCAATATGGTTTGGCCGGCAGCTACGAGTCAGTCACGACAAAAAACAGGCCCCGTTTCACGTGAAACGGGGCCTGCCTTGAGTAAAACCTAGGATCTAGCTTGGGTTACCGGGAGTCAGTACGTCCATGATCCGGTTGAGGTCCTCAACGCTCGCGAATTCGATGCTGACGCGCCCCTTGCGGGCGCCGAGGGAGATCTTGACGTTGGTGTCCAGACGGTCTGACAACGAGGAGGCCAGGTAGTCGAGGCGTTCGTGGCGTGCCCCGGGGCGGGGAATGTTATTCTTCGTCGCGGCCGCAGGGCTCTGGTACAGCGTCACAGCCTCTTCAGTGGCCCGGACCGACATACCTTCGGCCACAATCTTCTGCGCAAGGCGCTCCATGGCGGCAGCGTCCGGAAGCGCAAGAAGGGCCCGGGCATGTCCTGCCGAGATGACGCCAGCACCAACCCGGCGCTGTACCAGCGGCGGCAGCTTCAACAGTCGAAGCGTGTTGGACACCTGAGGCCTGGATCGCCCGATCCGGTCGGCGAGCTGTTCATGCGTGGTACCGAAGTCTTCCAGCAGCTGCTGGTAAGCCGCTGCTTCTTCGAGCGGGTTCAGCTGGCTGCGGTGGAGGTTCTCCAGCAAAGCATCCCGCAGCAGGTCGTCGTCGGTCGTGTCGCGGACGATTGCCGGGATGGTGTCCAGTCCGGCGGCCTGAACTGCCCGCCAGCGCCGCTCACCCATGACGAGTTCATAGGGTTCGCCACCTTCTTCGGTTGAGGTACGAACCACAATTGGCTGGAGCACGCCAATTTCGCGAACAGAGTGCACGAGCTCCGCCATGTCGTCCTCATCGAAGACCGAACGGGGCTGTTTGCGGTTGGGGTGGATGTGCGAGACAGGGATTTCGGCAAAACGGACGCCGGGGACGTCGACGAGGTCCACGCCGTTGTCGTCACTGTCGCCGTAGGTCGCGGCGGCCGGTTCGGTGGTCTCTCGCGCAGCGACCGGGGCATCGGTCTTGGCCGCGGCAGGTTTCCGGGCCGGTGCTTTCTTGGCGGCAGGACGCGCAGCTTCATCCGATGTCGAAGCCGCGGCTTCGGCGTCCTTCGCCGCCGGCTTAGAAGCAGGCGCCTTCGCTTGGGCATCAGACCCTACTGAATCACTGGCTGCGGAAGACGCCGTCGTCTTCGCATCCAGTGCATCAGCTGCAGTGGTCTCATCGGCCGCCGCAGTGTCCGGGGTTCGCTTCTTGGCTTCGGGGAAAAACAGATCCACGGGCCGGGACGGGGCGGAACCGTTCCCGGAGGCGTTGGCCGAGGCGGAACTTGGAATCAGCGCGCCAAGTCCACGGCCAAGGCCGCGTCGCTTATCGCTCATGGATAAATCCCTCCAGTGGAAGAGCCCGGCATACTCCGGCTCTGGCTAGTGCAATTGTTGAGAAGATTCTAACGTTCAGCAATTTCCGCTGCGGCTTCCAAATAGGATAGAGCGCCGCTGGAGGAAGGGTCGTAGGTCATCACGGTCTGCTGGTAGCTCGGCGCCTCCGAAATGCGCACCGAGCGTGGAACTACAGCTCCAAGAACCTGCTCCGGGAAGTGTTCGCGTACCTCGGCCGCCACCTGAGCCGCAAGGTTGGTGCGCCCGTCATACATCGTCAGCAGGATAGTCGAGACCACCAGATCCGCGTTGAGGTGCTTCTGGATCATCTCGATGTTCTTGAGCAGCTGGCTCAGGCCCTCCAGTGCGTAGTACTCGCACTGGATCGGGATCAGGACTTCACCGGCCGCGCAGAAAGCGTTGACGGTTAGGAGTCCCAGGCTCGGCGGGCAGTCGATGAAGATGTAGTCCAGCCGCTCCTCGCCGTTCTTGGCGCGTTCCTTGGCGTAGACATCGATCGCGCGCCGGAGGCGCTGCTCGCGGGCCACGAGGCTGACGAGTTCGATCTCGGCGCCGGCGAGGTGGATCGTGGCGGGGGCGCAGATCAGTTTGGCGATGTCGGGGCAGGGAGCCACAACGTCCTGCAACGGCACATCGTTGATCAGGACGTCGTAAATGCTGTCGACGTCCGCGTGGTGCTCAATGCCCAGCGCGGTGGACGCATTGCCCTGAGGGTCAATATCGATGACCAGGACGTTGAGCCCGGCGGCGGCCAAGGCGGCAGCGATGTTAACGGTAGTGGTGGTCTTGCCCACCCCGCCCTTCTGGTTGGAGACGGTGAAGATGCGGGTCTTTTCCGGCTTTGGCAGCTCGCGTCCTAACAGCCGCTCGCGGCGCTTGTTCTCGTGGGCGAGCTCGCGGGCGATCGGACTGGAATCATCAATGGAGTCCAGTACGTTGCCGATCGAGGGAGCGGAAGTTTCACGTGAAACGCTGGCAAAAGGTGAGTCTGCAACCGCAAGAGTTTGCTTAGCGGGGACATTGTGAGCGACAGCCGGCACCCCGAAGGCACGTGCTGACCCCAGGGACACGAACGGGGGAATCCGTTGTGTGGAGGCTTCGCTACTGCTCACTCTGACACTCTCACTCTCATTCGGCGTTTACTGCCGATCACTAGCCTAACCTCTTCCCTAATAAGACCGGCGGCACTGGGCTGGTGCTACGCAATCTTTCGGGGCTTGTTCACAACGATTCGGACTACGGTTGTGGGTTCCTCCAGGAGGTCCTCACCAACCACCACCACAGAGGTCTCCACACCACCGAGCTTGCGGATGACTTTAGCCGCCTTCTCGATTTCCTCGCCGGCGCTTCGACCCTTGATCGCTACGACTTCGCCTTTTCCGGCGAGCAGCGGAATGGTCAGTCCGGCAAGGTTTGAAAGGGCTGACACGGCGCGGGCTGTGACGACGTCGGCCGTTACCTGGCCCACGGCCAGTTCCGCCCTGGTCCGCATGACGGTGACGTTGTCCAGTCCGAGGTCATCGACCACTTCCTGGAGCCAGATCACCCGGCGCTCCAAGGGTTCGATCAGAGTGAGTTCGAGGTCCGGGCGCGCAATGGCGAGGCAGAGTCCGGGAAGACCGGCGCCGCTGCCGACGTCGGCCACGTGGCTTCCGTGGGCGATTTCCCGCTCGATCACGGCGCAGTTGAGGACGTGCCGGCTCCACAGCCGCGGTACTTCACGGGGCCCGATCAGGCCCCGCTCGGTCCCGGACGTGGCCAGGTGCTCCACATAGCCCTTGGCCAAATCCAGCCGGTCACCAAAGATAGCTTCGGCGGCCTTCAGTTCGGCCGCAGTAATTTCAACCATCAAGCTAGTCCGCGGATTCAGTCTGCGGAGACAACGATGTGCCGGTCGGCACCTTCGCCTTCGGACTCGCTGACAAATCCAAGATCGGCTACGGCGTCGTGCACGATCTTTCGTTCGTAAGCGCTCATCGGGGCCAGCGCGACGGCCTTACCCGTGTCCTTGACCGAGGCGATGGCGTCTTCAGCGATCTGCTGCAGGTCGCCGGCGCGGTCCGCGCGGTAGCCGTTGATGTCCAGCACAAGGCGCGAGCGGTTCTCCGTGGCCGACAGCACCGCGAGGCGCGTCAGTTCCTGGAGGGCTTCGAGCACCTCGCCGTCGCGGCCCACCAGATTCTCGAGGCCGGAACCTTCCTCCTCGGCGACGATCGAGATGTAGGTGCGGCCGTTGCGGACCTCGATGTCGATGTCGCCGTCGATGTCGGCGATGTCGAGCAGCTCTTCGAGGTAGTCCGCGGCGACGTCGCCCTCTTCTTCGAGACGGCTCGCCGAGGAGCCTTTACCGGTGCCGCGGCCGGCGTCGTCGGCGTCGTCCTGCGCCGTAGTGCCGTCGGCCAGGACGTCGTCCCGGAGTTCGGGCTGGGAAGCCGCTTCGGCGGAAATGGCGTGTTCGGTGCTCTCGGCGGACATTACTTCCTCTTCCTGTTCTTGCGCTGCGGCTGTACCCGCTGGCTCTTGGCGGCGACGGCGGCGGCGGCTTCCGCTTCGGCCTCGGCGTCGGCCTTCTTGGCACCCATCAGGGGCAGGGACGGCAGGCCCTTGGCGGCACGGCGCTCGGCCAAGGCCTTGGCGGCGGGGGACCCCGGCGTCGGCATGCGGCGGATGACGAAGAACTGCTGGCCCATGGTCCAGAGGTTCGTGGTGGTCCAGTAGATCAGGACACCGATGGGGAAGTTGATACCGCCGACGCCGAAGACGAGCGGCAGGATGTACAGCATCATCTTCTGCTGGCGCATGAACGGGCTAGCCATGGCCTCTTCGGACATGTTCTTCGCCATGATCTGCTTCTGGGTGATGAACTGCGAGGCCGTCATGGCCAGGATCATCACGATCGAGAGGACCCAGACAGCCACGTCGTTTCCGCCGGCACCGCCGTGCAGCAGGGAGGCCGACAGCGGGGCGCCGAAGATGCTGGACTCGTCAAACTGCACCACCTGGTCGTGGCTCAGGGCGCCGATGCCCTTGCCGGTGGTCTTGGCGTTGCTGATCCCCGAAAGCACCTGGAAAAGGGCGAAGAAGAACGGCATCTGGATCAGCATGGGCAGGCAGGCCGAGAACGGGTTGGTGCCGTGCTTCTTGTACATGGCCATCTGTTCCTGCGCCATGGCCTGGCGGGAAAGCTGGTCGGTCTTGCCCTTGTACTTGTCCTGCAGTTTCTTCAGGTCCGGCTGCAGCAGCTGCATGCCGCGCTGGGCCTTGATCTGCTTGACGAACACGGGAATCAGGGCGGCACGGATGACCAGCACCAGCCCGATGATGGACAGCGTCCAGGTCCAGCCGTTGGCGGCCGGGAGGCCGATGGCGCTCAGTCCGTCGTGAAAGCCCACCATGATGATGGAAACCAGCCACTTGAACGGAAACATGATTGTTTCAAAGAAGTCCATACGATATCCCTATTCGTCAGGCCGCCGAGCGGCCTTCTCCATCAGGCTCAACAGCCAGATACTTGTCCGGGTTGTTGAGCACAACAATTCTGGGGGTGTGGCCCTCGGGCCACTCCCGGTGCCCGGCGGGGACGTGGTCCACACCGCCGGAATTCCATGGGTGGCAGCGTGAGAGGCGCCGGGCCGCAAGCCAGCTGCCCTTTACGGCGCCGTGCACCGTGACTGCCTCGAGCGCATACGCCGAGCAGCTGGGGAAAAAGCGGCACACCTGGCCGTAGAGCGGCGAGACCACCTTGCGGTAGGCCATCAGCAGCAGGATCAGGATGTTGCGGGGCAGATTCCAAACGGCCCGGCCGAGCCATGCTGCCGCGGCTTTGAGACGGGATCCAGGGACGGGGACGACGGCGGCAGTTGAGTTACGCACGCGGGGTCCCTTCCTGTGTTGTCTCGTAAGAAACTGTAGAAGCGGCCTGTGGAAGGCGGCTGCCCAACCGTTTCATGGTTGTCTCCAAAGCGGCGTCATAGTCGCCCAGCAGGTTCTCCCAGCCGGCGGCCGCCGAGGCGGGCAAGGCCCGGACCACGATAGCGAACCCGCTGGGATACTTCTGCAGCGACAAGGCGCCGGCTTCTCTTAGTCTCCTCTTAACGAGGTTCCTGACAACAGCGTTCCCTACACTCTTGGAAACGATGAAACCGATCCGGCTTGGTTCATCGGCAGCGAGAGCTGCCGTATATAACACTAAGTTCCGGCGTCCATTGCGGACGCCGGAACGTACAGTTGTTGAAAAATCGGTAGGGGTCCTCAGACGGTTCCGGGTGGCTAACACCGTTCAACTCGCATAGGGATGGTGACCGACGAGTCAGTTATTTAGGCCGACAGCTCGGTGCGGCCCTTGCCACGACGGGCTGCCAGGATGGCACGGCCGGCACGGGTACGCATACGAAGGCGGAAGCCGTGCTTCTTGGCTCGACGGCGGTTATTCGGCTGAAAAGTCCGCTTGCTCACGTTAGTTACTCCAGTGGATCAAAGGTGCGCCCACCCGATCAAAAAAGGGGAAGAACTGGCCGACGCTAAGTTTTGTATGTGCCGCCACCCTCGACTCGCAAGACGCAGGCGTCGGGGAGAGATTCAAATGAGGCGAAAAGCGGACACAAAGGACTTCACAACGTTAGGGGAAAAACGCCTCCCGAGTCAAACCGGGAGCTGCGCCGCTGCCTGTCCCCAGCTGTGGTTAACCTGCCCGCCAGCCTGTGGATGAAGTGCGTCACGCGCCCCGATTTCGAACTACACCCATGTGATTATCCACAGGGCTAACCCCAGCTATCTTCTAGGCTTTTCATCCCCTAGAGTGTCCCAGTAGCCGATTATCCACGGACTGTGCACAACCCTGTGGATTAACCCCGGGGCCAGCAGTCTGGTCCGGGTCCTGTGGCTGCAGGTAACGCAGGCAAGCAAGGTTTGAGGAACTGATTGATGACGGTAGACGAAGCCAACCACGCCAATACCGTCGGAAGTTCCTGGCGGCGGGTGGTCAGCCTCCTGGAGAACGACCACCGGGTCACCCCCCGGCAGCGTGGCTTCGTGATCCTCGCCCAGGCCCAGGGCCTGATCGGGTCCACCCTGCTGGTGGCCGTCCCCAATGAACTCACCCGTGAGGTCCTGCAGACCCAGGTCAAGGAAGCCCTCGACGATGCCCTGCGCGATGTCTTTTCCGACGAGATCCGCTGCGCGATCGACGTCGACACCGATCTGGTGCCGCTCCACATCGAACCCGAGCCCACGGACGAGCTTTCCCTGGTGGCCGACCCCCTGGTGGAACTGAAGCCGCAGCCGATGCTGCCGAGCACCTCCCATGAATTCGGCCGGCTCAACCCGAAGTACGTTTTCGACACCTTCGTGATCGGTTCCTCCAACCGCTTTGCGCACGCGGCCGCCGTCGCCGTAGCCGAGGCACCGGCCAAGGCCTACAACCCGCTGTTCATCTACGGCGACTCCGGCTTGGGCAAGACCCACCTGCTGCACGCGATCGGCCACTACGCCCGCCGGCTCTACAGCGGGATCCGGGTCCGCTACGTGAACTCCGAGGAATTCACCAACGACTTCATCAACTCCATCCGCGACGACGAGGGTACGAGCTTCAAGACGACGTACCGCAACGTCGACGTACTGCTGATCGATGACATCCAGTTCCTCGCCGGCAAGGACCGGACGCTGGAGGAGTTCTTCCACACCTTCAATGCCCTGCACAACAACAACAAGCAGGTGGTCATCACCTCCGACCAGCCGCCCAAGCTGCTGGCCGGCTTCGAGGACCGCATGAAGTCCCGCTTCGAGTGGGGCCTGCTGACCGATATCCAGCCGCCGGAACTGGAAACCCGCATCGCGATCCTCCGTAAGAAGGCGCTGAGCGAGGGTCTTTCAGCGCCCGACGACGCCCTGGAATACATCGCTTCGAAGATCTCCAGCAACATCCGCGAGCTTGAGGGTGCGCTGATCCGTGTCACGGCCTTCGCCAGCCTTAACCGGCAGCCCGTGGATGTGGCCCTGGCCGAGATGGTGCTCAAGGACCTAATCACCGACGACGGCGCCCAGGAGATCACTTCAGCGCAGATCCTCACCCAGACTGCCGACTACTTCAAGCTCAGCATGGAGGAGCTCTGCAGCAAGTCCCGGACGCGGACGCTGGTGACCGCGCGGCAGATCGCCATGTACCTGTGCCGGGAACTCACCGACATGTCCCTGCCCAAGATCGGCCAGGAACTCGGCGGCCGGGACCACACCACGGTGATCCACGCCGACCGGAAGATCCGCGAGCTGATGGCGGAGCGCCGTGTGATCTACAACCAGGTCACCGAGCTGACCAACCGGATCAAGCAGCAGCAGCGCAATTCCTGACCTCCCGCATCGCGCATTCTTACCTTATTAACAGTGCACTGTGGACAACCCTGTGGATAGTTAAGGGGACAACCGCGGTTAATGGGCTTAAAACCCTTAAGGCGCCTGTGGATCGGCGAAACGGCCCAAAATGTTGTCCCCATCCACACCCTGTTTAAAACCTGCTCCACCCACAGTCCATGAACAGGGCTTAACCGCGGAACCGCACCGCGAGATCGAGTTATCCACAGTTTCCACAGCAGTTATTAACACTACTAATCCCAAGAAAATGAAATTCCCTCAAACAACAGTTTCTTCTCGACCCTCCACCGGCCGGCCCAGGGGCCGTGCTGAACCAGGTCGTGAACCACACTGGTGTAACCCGGGGATGGGAGAACTCGGTTCTTGGGGCTAAGCTGTCTGCAGTGCGTCCGTCCCGGACACGCTCTTGGCATTCGATCCCAGGAACCGGGGTCGGGTGAGCCGGGCCCGGGATGCATGCACTTACCTTTTTGGCGGATCCGGCACGACGTCCGGAACCGCCATGGCAGTGTGATTTTTAGTGATGATTCGTAGCGATGTCAGCAGCAATGAAAGGCGGCACCCTTCCGTGAAGTTCAGAGTCGAGCGGGACGTCCTGGCCGAAGCCGTGACCTGGGCCGCCCGGTCGTTGTCTCCGCGGCCGCCCGTACCCGTGCTTTCGGGCCTGCTCCTCAAGGCGGAAGCCGGCACCGTGAGCCTCTCGAGCTTTGACTACGAGACCTCGGCGCGCCTGGAAATCCCCGCCGACATCAGCACCGAAGGCACCATCCTGGTTTCCGGTCGTCTCCTGGCCGACATTTGCCGCAGCCTGCCATCGGCACCGGTCGAAATTGAGACCGACGGCAACAAAGTCACGTTGAGCTGCCGCCGAAGCAGCTTCCACCTGGCCACCATGCCGGAAGCCGAATACCCGCCGTTGCCCGCGCTGCCCCCGATCAGCGGAACGGTGCCGGGTGATTCCTTCGCCCAGGCCGTATCGCAGGTGATCATCGCGGCCAGCAAGGATGACACGCTGCCCATCCTCACCGGCGTCCGGATGGAAATCGAGGACGATCTCATCACGCTGCTCGCCACGGACCGCTACCGTCTGGCCATGCGCGAAGTTCCGTGGAAGCCCGCCACCCCCGGCATCTCCACCAGCGCCCTGGTCAAGGCGAAGACCCTGAACGAAGTTGCCAAGACCCTCGGTGGGAGCGGCGACATCAACCTCGCCCTTGCCGACGACGACAGCCGGCTGATCGGTTTCGAGAGCGGCGGCCGCACCACGACGTCGCTCCTGGTTGACGGCGACTACCCGAAGATCCGCTCGCTGTTCCCCGATTCCACCCCGATCCACGCCACTGTGCAGACCCAGGAACTGGTCGAGGCCGTTCGCCGTGTCTCCCTCGTGGCCGAACGGAACACCCCGGTGCGCCTCGCGTTCACGCAGGGCCAGCTGCACCTCGACGCTGGAACCGGCGAAGATGCCCAGGCCTCGGAAGAGCTTGAAGCGCAGCTGACCGGCGAGGACATCACCGTTGCCTTCAACCCGCACTACCTCATCGAGGGTCTGAGTGTCATCGAGACCAAATTCGTCCGGTTCTCGTTCACCACGGCCCCGAAGCCAGCGATGATCACCGCCCAGCAGGACGCCGACGGCGAAGACCAGGGCGACTACCGTTACCTGGTTATGCCGGTCCGCCTGCCCAACTAGTCCCCACCGCCACCCTCGCCTCTCAAGCTAGGCAGGGAACCTTGGCGGCGTGGGCCCACCCGAAATCCCAGCGCAGAAAAGAGTTCACCCCGTGCATATCGGACTGATCGGCCTTGGAAAAATGGGTTTCAACATGCGCGAGCGGCTGCGCAAGGGTGGAATCGAAGTCACCGGTTACGACCGCAACGCGGATGTCACCGACGTCGCCAGTGTGGACGAGCTGATCGCCGCCGTGCCTGCGCCCCGGCTGATCTGGGTTATGGTCCCGGCAGGCGAGATCACCGACGCCGTGATCACGGAACTCGGCAGCAAACTCGACGCCGGCGACCTCGTGGTCGACGGCGGAAACTCCCGCTTCACCGAAGACCAGAAGCACGCCGCCTCGCTGGCCGAACTGGGCATCCACTTCGCCGACTGCGGTGTGTCCGGCGGCGTCTGGGGCCTCCAGAACGGCTACGGACTGATGGCCGGCGGCGACGCTGCCGACATCGAGCGGACCCTTCCGGTCTTCGATGCGCTCCGTCCGGAAGGTGATCGGGCCGACAGCTTCGTCCACGTGGGCGGCGTTGGCGCCGGCCACTACGCCAAGATGGTGCACAACGGCATCGAATACGGACTGATGCAGGCGTACGCGGAAGGCTACGAACTCCTCGCGGCAAAGGACATCGTCACGGATCTGCCGGGCACTTTCCGGGCCTGGCAGAAGGGCACCGTCGTCCGGTCCTGGCTGCTGGACCTGATGGTCAAGGCCCTCGATGAGGATCCTGGGCTGGAATCGATCGACGACTACGTGGAGGATTCCGGCGAGGGACGCTGGACTGTGGAGGAAGCGATCGCCAACGCGGTGCCGGCCCCGGCCATCACGGCGGCGTTGTTCGCGCGCTTTTCCTCCCGGGAAGACAGCTCGCCGGCCATGAAGATGGTGTCCGCCCTGCGCCACCAGTTCGGCGGCCACGCCACCCGGCCGGCCAAGTAATCCCTGGAGTCCTGACACCGGCGTGTACCTAGAACAACTTTCGCTGACGGATTTCCGCAGTTACGCCCAAGTGGACCTCAGCCTGGAACCGGGGGTCACCGTGCTCGTCGGGTCCAACGGCATCGGCAAGACCAACCTGATGGAAGCGATCGGGTACCTCGCCACCCTCAGCTCCCACCGTGTGAGTACCGATGCCCCGTTGCTGCGCTTCGGCACCGAGCGGGCGATGATCCGGGCCAAGCTGGTCCGCGGTGAGCAGTCCACGGTGCTGGAACTGGAGATCAACGCCGGCCGCGCCAACCGGGCCCGGATCAACCGCAGCAACCCGGTGCGCGCACGGGACATCCTCGGAATCTGCCAGACCGTGCTCTTTGCCCCCGAAGACCTCGCCCTGGTCAAGGGCGATCCGTCCAACCGGCGCCGTTTCCTCGATGAGTTGCTGGTCAGCCTTGTTCCGCGGCACGCAGCCACCCGCAGCGACTACGACCGTGTGCTGAAGCAACGCAATGCCCTGTTGAAATCCGGCCGCGCCGGAAAATTCACCGCCGGCCATGAGGCAACCCTTGATGTCTGGGACCAGCACATGGCCAGGGCCGGCGCAGAGCTCCTGCACGCGCGGCTCGAACTGGTGGAACGGCTGCAGCCCCACCTCAACAACGCCTACGCCCAGCTCACCGACGGGTCCAAGACGGCCGGAGCCGTGTACCGCTCCAACCTGCAGGGGGCGCTTGACGACGACGGCGAATCCTCCGGCGCCGTTCCGGGGGCCGCCCCGGCGGACGGTCTCGAAGACCTCCGCCCGCTGGGCGTCGAGGAACTCACGGAACGGTATGTCCGGGCTTTCGCGGCCTCCCGCCGCAAGGAACTCGAACGCGGCATTTCCCTGGTGGGCCCGCACCGCGACGAACTGGACCTGGTCCTGGGTCAGGCCCCGGCCAAGGGGTACGCCTCGCACGGGGAAACCTGGTCCATGTGCCTGGCGCTGCGCCTCGCCTCGTACTACGTGATGCTCGACGATGCACGCACGGGCGGGTCGGCCCCGATCCTGATCCTGGACGATGTTTTTGCCGAGCTCGACGTCCAGCGGCGGCGTAAACTGGCCGCAATAGTCTCCGGCGCGGAGCAGGTCCTGGTGACGGCCGCCGTCGAGGACGACATCCCGGCCGAGCTGGCCGGTCGGCGGGTGAAGGTCATTCCGGGAGGAATCGATGAGCCGGACAAGCGATGAATAAGGATACCGACGGCGGCCTGCAGCCGGGCCGGGACCCTGACGACATCGACGCAGCGCAGGCTGCGCTGAACCGGATGCGCGATGCCGCGGCGGCCCGCGGGGAAATCCGGCGGAAGGCACCGCCGCGGCCGGGAAGTACGCAGAAGCCGGCGCGCAGTGCCGGGACCCGCGGTTTTGGCCAGTTCCACGGCACCGGACGGGATCCGCTGGGGCTCGGCAAAGTGGTGGGCAGGCTGGTGGCCGAACGCGGCTGGAGTTCACCCGTGGCGGTCGGATCCGTGATGGCCCAGTGGCCGGCCCTCGTCGGCCCGGAAATTTCCGCGCATTGCACGCCGGAGAGTTTCACCGACACAACCCTGCATGTCCGCTGCGATTCGACGGCCTGGGCCACCCAGTTGCGCCTGCTGAGCCTGAGCCTGCTGGAGAAATTCCGCGTGGAACTCGGCGACGGCGTCGTGACCAGCATCCAGGTGCTCGGTCCCGCGGCGCCGAGCTGGCGCAAGGGTGCCCGGACGGTCAACGGGCGCGGCCCGCGCGACACCTACGGGTAGCGGCCCGCTGCTGTTTGCCGCGGGGTATGAAGCACTTCTTCCAAAACTATTGAAAAATCCGCAAACGCCGTGTAGGGCGCTTCAACGCCCCGGATGCGTATAGGAACCCAGCGGGAGCACCTCTGGAGCCTTGCAGGTGGAGCCAACGGCCTCCCAGCGGCACTTTGCCTGCCGTTTGAGCCCCTGGAATGCGGGATTCCGCCCTATAACACGATAGAATCGTGGTAGATAACTGGGCGCCGGTGAAACGTCGACTGAGTCCGTTTCCGACGCACTTTTTGTGTGCGGAGGCGGGTCCTTGCAGGCGATGCTGCCGGCGCCATCAGTGACGTGCCTGTTGGCGGTAGCCGTTCCTCTCCGGAGACGGCGACGGCCGGCCTTCAACGAACATAGAGGAGTCGAAAGCGCCTGTGGCTAACGACAATACAGATTTCCCGGCAGCGGACCCAGCAGCGGGAGGCGCCGCGGCGGACTTGCCCGCGGAGGCGGCCACGCCGCGCGAATACGGTGCCAGCGACATCACGGTGCTCGAGGGCCTGGAAGCCGTCCGGAAACGCCCGGGCATGTACATCGGTTCCACCGGACCGCGCGGCCTGCACCACCTCGTCTACGAAGTCGTGGACAACTCGGTTGACGAGGCGCTGGCCGGCTACTGCACACACATCGAGATCGTCCTGACCGCCGACGGCGGCGTCCGGGTGGTCGACAACGGCCGCGGCATCCCCGTGGACATGCACCCCACCGAGCACAAGCCGACCGTTGAAGTCGTGATGACCATCCTGCACGCCGGCGGAAAGTTCGGCGGCGGCGGGTACGCGGTCTCCGGCGGCCTGCACGGCGTTGGCATTTCCGTGGTCAACGCCCTCTCCAGCCGCGTTGACACCGAGGTCCGCCGGCAGGGCCACGTCTGGCGGATGTCCTTCGCCGACGGCGGCAAGCCGCAGGGCAGCCTGGTCAAGGGCGAGGAGACCTCCGAGACCGGGACCACCCAGACGTTCTACCCGGATCCCACCATCTTCGAGTCCACGGAATTCGATTTCGAAACGCTGCGGGCCCGCTTCCAGCAGATGGCCTTCCTGAACAAGGGCCTGCGCATCACGCTGACCGACGAGCGCCACGCCGCCGCGGAACCGTCCGACGACGGTGACCTGGATCTTGACGTCGTCGAAACGGAGGGCGAAGTCCCCGCCGAGTTCCACACGGTGGTCTACCAGTACGACGACGGCCTGCTGGACTACGTGAAGCACCTGAACTCGGGCAAGAAGGTCGACGTCGTCCACGAGGACGTCATTGCCTTCGAGACCGAGGACACGGAACGGCACATTGCCCTGGAAATGGCGATGCAGTGGACCAACGCGTACTCCGAGAGCGTCCACACCTACGCCAACACCATTAACACCCACGAGGGCGGCACCCACGAAGAGGGTTTCCGCGCCGCGATGACCTCACTCATCAACCGCTATGCGCGGGAGAAGAGCATCATCAAGGAAAAGGACGACAACCTCACCGGTGACGACATCCGCGAAGGCCTGACCGCGGTCATCTCGGTGAAACTCTCCGAGCCGCAGTTCGAGGGCCAGACCAAGACCAAACTCGGCAACTCCGAGGTCAAGGGCTTCGTCCAGCGTGTGGTCACCGACGGTCTCGGCGACTGGCTGGAACGCAACCCGGGCCCGGCCCGCGACGTCATCCGCAAAGCCATCTCCGCTGCCCAGGCCCGGATGGCCGCCCGGAAGGCCCGCGACAACGCGCGCCGCAAAAGCCCGCTGGAATCCTTCGGCATGCCCGGCAAGCTCTCCGACTGCTCCTCCAAGGATCCGCAGAAGTGCGAGGTCTACATCGTGGAGGGTGACTCGGCCGGCGGTTCGGCCAAGCGCGGACGCAACCCCGAAACCCAGGCCATCCTGCCGCTGCGCGGCAAGATCCTGAACGTCGAGCGCGCCCGGCTGGACAAGGCGCTCGGCAACGCCGAAGTGCAGTCCATGATCACCGCCTTCGGCACCGGCATCGGGGAGGACTTCGACCTAGCCAAGCTGCGGTACCACAAGATCGTCCTGATGGCCGATGCCGACGTTGACGGCCAGCACATCACCACGCTGCTGATGACCCTGCTGTTCCGCTATATGCGCCCGCTGATCGAGAACGGCTACGTCTACCTCGCCCAGCCCCCGCTGTACCGGATCAAGTGGTCGAACGCGCCGCACGATTACGTCTACAGCGACCGGGAACGCGACGCGAAGCTGGTCTCCGGCCAGGCCGCCGGGCGCCGTATCCCCAAGGACAACGGCATCCAGCGCTACAAGGGCCTCGGCGAAATGGATTACACGGAGCTGTGGGACACCACCATGGACCCGGAACACCGCACCCTGCTTCAGGTCACCATGGACGACGCCCTGGCCGCCGACCAGACCTTCTCCACCCTGATGGGCGAGGACGTTGAATCGCGACGAAACTTCATTCAGCAGAACGCCAAGGACGTTCGGTTCCTGGATATCTAGCGCCTCGGCCCTGAATATTCCTGAACCGATATATACCTGAAACGGAAAACATAGACGATGAGTGACGAAACACCCGAAGTCCCCGCCGCATCCGGTGCGGAGCCCGTACTCGAAGGCAACGTTCTTGACACCGATGTGCTGACGGACCGCGTCGAGCAGGTCGACCTGCAGACCGAAATGCAGCGCTCCTACCTCGATTACGCCATGGCCGTGATCGTGGGCCGCGCCCTACCCGACGTCCGGGACGGCCTCAAGCCGGTGCACCGCCGCGTGCTCTATGCGATGTTCGACGGCGGATACCGGCCCGAGCGCTCCTTCAACAAGTGCGCCCGCGTCGTCGGCGAAGTCATGGGCCAGTACCACCCGCACGGCGACACCGCGATCTACGACGCCCTGGTCCGTCTGATCCAGGACTGGACCATGCGCTACCCGCTGGCCCTGGGCCAGGGCAACTTCGGCTCGCCCGGCAACGACGGCGCCGCCGCACCGCGGTACACCGAAACCAAGATGGCGCCGCTGGCCATGGAAATGGTCCGCGACATCGACGAGGAAACCGTCGACTTCCAGGACAACTACGATGGCAAGAACCAGGAACCCACCATCCTGCCGGCGCGGTTCCCGAACCTGCTGGTCAACGGCTCCTCAGGCATCGCCGTCGGTATGGCCACCAACATCCCGCCGCACAACCTCCGCGAGGTCGCCGACGGTGTGCAGTGGTACCTGGCCAACCCGACCGCCAGCCGCGAAGAACTGCTCGAAGAGCTGATCCAGCGCATCAAGGGACCCGACTTCCCGACCGGCGCCACGATCCTGGGCCACAAGGGCATTGAGGATGCCTACCGTACCGGCCGCGGCTCCATCACCATGCGCGCCGTCGTCAACGTCGAGGAACTCCAGGGCCGCACCTGCCTGGTGGTCACCGAACTGCCGTACCAGGCCAACCCGGACAACCTGGCGATCAAGATTGCCGAACTCGTCAAGGACGGCAAGATCTCTGGCATCGCCGACCTCCGCGATGAGACGTCCGGCCGCACCGGCCAGCGCCTCGTTATTGTGCTCAAGCGCGACGCTGTCGCCAAGGTGGTGCTGAACAACCTCTACAAGCACACCCAGCTGCAGGACAACTTCGCCGCAAACATGCTGGCCATCGTGGACGGTGTGCCGCGCACGCTGAGCCTCGATGCGTTCATCCGGCACTGGGTGACGCACCAGATGGACGTCATTGCGCGCCGAACCCGCTACCGACTCCGCAAGGCCGAGGAAGAGGCGCACATCCTGCGCGCCCTGCTCAAGGCCCTCGACGCCCTCGATGAGGTCATCGCCCTGATCCGGGCCTCGAGCACCACCGACGCCGCCCGCGAGGGCCTGATGCAGCTGCTGGATATCGATGACCTCCAGGCCAAGGCCATCCTGGACATGCAGCTGCGCCGCCTCGCCGCCCTGGAACGCCAGAAGATCCAGGACCGCCATGCCGAACTCGAGGCGCTGATCGCCGAGTACAACGCGATCCTGGCCTCCGAAGAGCGGCAGCGCGAGATCATCAGCACCGAACTCGCCGAGATCGTGGCCAAGCACGGCGACGACCGCCGCACCAAGGTCCTGCTGGGCTTCGATGGCGACATGTCGATCGAGGACCTGATCCCCGAAGAGGAAATGGTCGTCACCATTACCCGCGGCGGTTACGTCAAGCGCACCCGCAGCGACAACTACCGCTCGCAGCAGCGCGGCGGCAAGGGCATCAAGGGCGCCCAGCTGCGCGGCGACGACGTCGTCGAGCACTTCTTCGTCACCACCACGCACCACTGGCTGCTGTTCTTCACCAACCTGGGCCGGGTCTACCGCGCCAAGGCGTACGAGCTCGTGGAAGCCGGCCGCGACGCCAAGGGCCAGCACGTGGCCAACCTGATGGCGTTCCAGCCGGACGAGCACATCGCCCAGGTGCTGGACCTCCGCGACTACCAGCACGCCCCGTACCTGGTGCTCGCCACCAAGCGCGGCCTGGTGAAGAAGACGCGCCTAGAGGACTACGACACCAACCGGTCAGCCGGCGTGATCGCCATCAACCTGCGCGACGGCGACGAGCTTGTCTCCGCCCAACTGGTGTCCGAGACCGATGACCTGATGCTGGTGTCCCGCAAGGGCCAGTCGATCCGGTTCACGGCGACGGACGAGGCCCTGCGCCCGATGGGCCGGGCAACGTCGGGTGTGACCGGCATGAAGTTCCGCGAGGATGACGAACTGCTGGCGGCCGACGTCGTGCAGGACGGCTCCTTCGTCTTCATTGTCACCGAAGGCGGCTTCGCCAAGCGGACCGCGGTGGAGGAGTACCGTCTCCAGGGCCGCGGCGGACTCGGCATCAAGGTCGGCAAGTACCAGGAAGAACGCGGCCACCTCGTTGGCGCCCTGATCGTCCAGGAAGAGGACGAGGTCCTGGTGGTCATGGAAGGCGGCAAGGTGGTCCGGTCCTCGGTGGCCGGCGTTCCGGCCAAGGGCCGGGACACCATGGGCGTGATCTTCGCCAAGCCGGACAAGAACGACCGCATCATCGCGGTGGCCCGGAACAGTGAGCGCGGCCTCGAGACCGAGGAAACTGACCTCGAAAGCGGCGCTGAACCTCCGGCTACGGAGCAGGATGACGTAACGTTGGCTGGAGAAACCGGATCACGCGAGGGGTCCGCAGAGACAGAATCAGTACCGGCCCCGGAGTCAGATGAGTCATCAGGCCATGCCGAGCTGGACGAAGACAACACCGGAGGTAACGCGTGAGTAATTCCGACTCATATCCCAAGTCGAGCAGCGGTCCCGGCGGAATGCGGCCGCCGGCTGCCGCCCCGCGGGTGAACGCGCCGTCGCGTCCGCAGCAGCGCCCGGGCGTCGTCGGATCCGGCCAGCGCCCCGCCGCACCCGGCCAGCGCCCCGCCGCGCCCGGCCAGCGCCCGGCAGTGCCGGGACAGCGCCCAGAAGCCGCTGGCCAGCGGCCCGGCCAGCCGGGCCTCGTGAAGCCGGCCCCGAAGGCCAAGGTACGCCGCGCACGCCTGCTGGTCAGCAAGGTGGACCCCTGGTCCGTGCTCAAGATGGCCTTCCTCCTGTCCGTTGCCCTCGGCATCGTCACTGTCGTTGCCGCGATCGTGCTCTGGACCGTTCTGGACCTGACCGGCATCTTCGACCAGGTCGACGGCCTGCTCGGAACCCTGGCCGGCTCCGAGAGCGGCGGCTTCGAGCTGAAGAAGGTCGCCTCCCTCGGTCAGGTGGCCTCCTTCGCCGTGATTATCGCGGTGATCAATGTGGTCCTGCTGACCGCCCTGTCGATGCTGTCGGCAGTGCTCTACAACATCGCGGCCACCCTCGTGGGCGGCATCGGCGTCACCCTCACGGACGACTAAATCCTCTACTTTTCCCCGGGAATCCCTGGGGGAATGCCTCGATTTGAGATCGGGCCGGGATGTGCTGTAAAGTCATATCTCGGCCCGATGAGGCATCGGGGCGTATAGCTCAGGCGGTTAGAGCGCTTCGCTGATAACGAAGAGGTCCCAGGTTCAAGTCCTGGTACGCCCACGGAACCTGTACTGGTTCCTGTAAAGGTCCACGTGAAACCGGACCGGAACGGGGTGCATGTGAAGAAGTTGCTGGTAGTTGCAGCCACGATCGCAGGCGTCCTGCTCTACAGGAAAGTGCAGGAATCCGAGGCCCGGAAGGCAGTCTGGAGCCAGTCGACCGACACGGTTGATTAGCCCGGATCCCGGCAGGGAAGCTGGAAACAGCTCTCCGGCGCTGGGGTATGATTGACGGGTTGCTTCTTATGGGGGCATGGCGCAATTGGTAGCGCACCTGCTTTGCAAGCAGGGGGTTCGGGGTTCGAGTCCCCGTGCCTCCACCATAGGAAAAGGTCCCGGTCAGCGGAAACGCTGGCCGGGACCTTTTGCGTTGTACCCGGCAGGATGCCCGCGTCACGGGACCCCCAGGACGGTGACAGGGCCGCCTGCCCACTACTGTTGAAGCGTGAACTTCTTCCTCGCCGCGCTGGGGGTGCTGGGCGTCGCCTCGTCCGGACCCCTGATTGCCGCCACCCTGGGCGCCACCTCCGTCAGCGCCCTCGCGATCGCCTTTTGGCGCAACGCGATCGGAGCGGCGGTTATGGCCGGGCCCGTGCTGGTGCGGCAGCCCCGCCAGTTCGGCCGGGTCACGGGCAGCGAGTTCCGCTGGTCCCTCGCCGCAGCGGTCGCGCTGGCCTTGCACTTCGCCTGCTTCATCACCTCCCTCCAGCTGACTTCAGTGGCCGCCGCCACCGCCCTGGTCTGCCTGCAATCGGGCTGGATTGCCGTGTTCCAGCTCTTCCGCGGCGTCCGGCACCGCTGGCAGGTCCTGGCCGGCCTCGGACTCGCCTTCGGCGGAGTGGTGGCTATTACCGGCTTCGACATGGGCAGCTCACCGGAAGCCCTGGCCGGGGATCTCCTCGCGGTCGCCGGCGGAGTGCTGGCAGGCATCTATACGCTGGCCGGGGGCAAGGCCCGCAAGACCATGGGCACCGGCGTCTACACCACGCTCTGTTACGGCATGTGCGCGGCCGTCGTCGCCGTGATGGCCCTCGCTGCCGGGCAGCCGCTGGTCGGCTTCGAAGCGTCGGGCTGGCTGGGAATCCTTGCCATCACGGTCTGCGCCCAGCTCGTGGGCCACACGGCGTTCAACCACCTGCTCGCCACGATGAGTCCGCTGCTGGTGTCGATGATCATTCTGCTGGAGATCCCGGGCGCGGCACTGCTGGCGGCGGCGTTCCTGGGCGAGACCCTCCCCGCGGGCACGTACGCCGGGCTGGGGATGATCCTGGTGGGTCTCGCCGTCGTCGTGATGGGACAGCGCCGCTCCCGTGCGGTGCGGCGCAGCGCCGCCCGCCTCGCGGAGCTGGGAACGGACTGACGACGACGGCGGCGGGCGCCGTCGGGGCCTACTGGCCGCCGCGCCGGGCCGGCTGGGCGGTGTTGACGGTGTGGATGGCGCGCAGCAGCTTGGCCGGGAAGTAGACCGAAAAGAAGACGACCATCGGTGCCTTCAGCGCCATCTTCTTGACGTTGTGCGCCTTGTACGTGCGGTCGAACCGCGTGACGTAGTAGCGGTAGTCGCGCGGTGAGTCCTCGAGCCGGCGTGCCGACATGCCGGACACCATCTGCGGCCAGTACTGGATTCGGAGCTCGTGGTCCGCGAGGTGCAGCGAGAGGTCGATGTCCTCGTGCATCTCGTCCTTCTCGTCCCGGCAGGTCTCCAACCGGATCGTCTCCCAGGCTGAACGGCGCAGGGCCATGTTGGAGCCAAAGAGGAAGTGATACTGATGCTTGGCCAGCTTGAGCATGAGCTGGCGCATCTTGTCATCGGCCTTAAGGCCAAAACGACGCATCGGCATGTCGTAATAGACGACGGGACCGGTGGCCGCATGGACCGCCGGGTCCGTGAAGGCCTTCTGGACCTGTTCCACCCAGTCCGGCTCCAGCACGGAGTCGGCGTCGATCCTGCCCAGGATGTCGCCGGTGGCGTGGTCAAGGCCGAAGTTGCGCGTTGGAATCAGGCCTTGGTCCTTGTCCTGGCTGAGCAGGATGATCGGGCTCTCCGGGTATTCCAACTGCATCTGCCGGACGATCTCCGCGGTGCGGTCCTTGGACATGTTGTCCACCACGATGATCTCGTGGGCGGGGACGGACTGGTAGACGGCGGCAATCAGGCACTGCCGAATAACACTTTCCTCGTTGTATGCAGGAATGACGATGGAGACGGCCGGAGGCAGCAACGCATCGTGCAGGGTGTCCGCAGAGGATTTTTCGGGTGACATCCCCCCAAATTTAGCACCTGCACCGCAGCCGGCGGCTGTCGGCGGGGCCCGCACCGCGGGAAGGGAAGCCGTGGGTAGGGCGGGCCCGGGGAGGGCAGCGGCGAATGCGGGCAAACCAAAGGGAGGGATCCCGCCGGTGGCGGAATCCCTCCCTGATGCTTGGTGCCGTGCGGCGGCCGGCTACTTCGCCTTGTTTTCGCCGTTCAGGCTCGAGGCAATGTTCCGTACCGCGGTCTTGGCGTCGGTGGCAACCTTCGTGGAGGTGTCGTCGGACTTGGCAGCCACCTCGTCGGCGGCTTCAGCTGAGGCCTCGGCAGCCTTGTCGGCGGCCGCGACGGTTGCCGCAGCCGCGTCGTCGGCCGTGTCCTTTGCAGTGTCCTTCACGTCGGTGACCGTGGTGGCCGGGACCGGCGCGGGCGTGGTGGGCGTGACGGGGGCCGGGGTCTTCCACGGGTCCTCGATCGGCTTGGAGGCCTTCCAGGCGGCGACGCCGGCGGCCACGGCCGCAGCGATGACGCCGAAGATGAGGAAACCGCGGTGCTTCGGTTTCTGCTGCTTGGCGACCTCGCCCGTGACAACACGGCTGGCTTCGGCTGCGGCGGCCTTGAGCTGCTGCCCGGCGGTCTGCGCCTGCTCCTGGATGTTGTGGACAACACCGGAGTCGACCAGCCGCTGTGCCACGGCGTCTACGTGCGCCGGTGCGCCTTCAAGGGTGCGGTGCACGGCGTCGGAGGCGTGGCCAATCTGGTCCGAGAGCTTGGGAAGGTACTCGACGACGACGCGGTCGCGGGCGTTGGCGATTACCGGGGTGGCCTTGTCCAGGGCCTCGTGCAGCCGCGGGGTGGCGCTGTCGACAGCGTCGTGGATCTTGGGCGCCAGCTGGGCCAGGCCGTCCTGGATCCGGGGGGTTACCGTCGCAACGCCGCCGGCCAGGTTGTGGGCGGCCGACTTCAGGCCCTTCTGGATCTTGGGAGAAGCGGTGTCCAGGCCCTGCTGCAGACGGGGGACGGCCCAGTCGACTGCTGCTTCAACCCGGGGGGCTGCCCAGTCCTTGGCGTTCTCTACTGCGGTGCTGACTGACTGCTCCAGCTCACGGGCAATACGATCCGTTTTCTTCACAACTACCTCCCGATTAATGTGACGGTTCTGCTGTTAGCCTACGTGTCCGGGACCCCACCGGCCATTATTCGGCCCGATTTGGCCCCGATTTCACCCAGCGCGGAACTGACTGCGCGGCCCTGTACGTGGGGACCTGCCGTGGAAGAATAGGGCCTATGACTGCCAACGCAACCGCAAAAGCCACTATCCACACGAGCCTCGGCGACATCGTCGTGAACCTCTTCGGCAACCACGCGCCGAAGACCGTCGACAACTTCGTCGGCCTGGCGACCGGTGAAAAGGCCTGGACCCACCCGGAATCCGGCGAGGACAAGACCGGCACGCCGCTCTACAACGGCACCATCTTCCACCGCATCATCAAGGACTTCATGATCCAGGCCGGCGACCCGCTGGGCCGCGGCATCGGCGGACCGGGCTACAAGTTCGACGACGAAATCCACCCGGAGCTCACCTTCAACGAGCCCTACAAGCTGGCCATGGCCAATGCCGGCATCCAGATGGGCCGCGGCACCAACGGATCCCAGTTCTTCATCACCACCATCCCCACCGGCTGGCTGCAGGGCAAGCACAGCATCTTCGGCGAGGTGGCGGACGAGGAATCCAAGAAGGTCGTCGACGCCATCGAGGGTGTCCGCACCGGCATGGGCGACCGCCCGGTCGAGGACGTTGTTATCAACAGCATTGACGTAGAAAAGCTCTAGCCCCAGGCCATGAGCTACGGAATTCCGGCGGCAGAGCCGTCCGCGGAGATCCCGGTATGCCCCCGGCACCCGGACCGCCCCGCCTATGTGCGGTGCCAGCGGTGCGGGCGCCCCGCGTGCCCCGATTGCCAGCGGGCGGCCGCCGTCGGATTCCAATGCGTTGACTGTGTCAACGAAACAAAGCGCACGACGCCGGCACCGCGCTCGGTCTACGGCGGCGCCGCCGCCTTAGGGAGGCCCCTGGTCACGCTGGGGATCATCGCTGCCTGTGCGTTGCTATACGTGCTGCAGTGGGTGGTTCCGAATGACGGGATTTACCAAAACTTCGCATTCGCCACCGTGTACGCCACCCCGGAATATGGAGTGTTCGAGCCCTGGCGCATGCTGACGTCGGCCTTCCTCCATTCCCAGGGCTTCATCCTCCACATCGTGCTGAACATGTACATGCTGTGGATGTTCGGGCAGGCGCTGGAACCCCTCCTCGGGCGCATCCGCTTCCTGGCCCTGTATTTGCTCTCCGCCGTGGGCGGCTCCGTCGGCTATCTGCTGCTGACACCGGGCTACGTTCCGGGCCAGCCCCTGGCCGGCGTCGTGGGCGCTTCCGGTGCCATCTTCGGTCTTTTCGGCGCCATGCTGGTGGTCCAGCGTCACCGCGGCGGTGACACCAGGCAGCTTTGGGTGCTCATCGCCATCAACGGCGTCATTGGCTTTGTGGTCCCGCAGATCGCCTGGCAGGCCCACCTGGGCGGCCTGGTCACCGGGGCCCTGTGTGCCGCCGTGCTCGCCTACACTCCGCGCGGCCCCCGCCGGGGACTGCTGCAGGCCGCCGGACTGGCCCTAGTGGTGTGCCTGCTCATTGCGGCCACCGCCCTGCGCGTCGCCGCCAACGCCCTTCCGGCCTAGACGCCGGCCGCGCCCAAAGCCGGCCTCCACCGCACCCCGCCCCTTTGGCCGCTCCCCACCCCCTGCCGCCGGTTTCCGCGACGGTTTCGGACTGGCGCGGCCCGGGCCCGGGGTGCGCTGGTCCGAAACCGTAGCGCCCTTCCGAATCCGGTGCGCCCTCGGTTCTGCGTTCTGCCGACGCTTTTCCACAGGGTTTATCCACATTGTTGGTAACTTACACGTCTGTAGTTCAGGTCGGAATGCCGGATCTGAGGGCCACAGCTGGCAAATTTACGGAACGACGCCGTGAAGCTCTCCACATCTGTGGATAACTTTCGCGTTGGGTGCTGTGCTTAAGTGGACAACTTTGCGGGCTGTGGACGTGGTGCCTCGGGGCCGCGGGGATCGAGGGAACTCCCGGGAACGCCTGTAGGCCCCTCGCCACCCCAGGGAGGTCCAACGGCTGCCCGGTGCGTCCTTCGCCACCCCAGGGAGGGCCCACGGGCGCGCTATACCTCCGGGCCGCCCCGGACGGGCCCGCGCATGCCGTCCCGCAGCCACGGAATGGGCATGGCATCCACGCTCGGCGGCCCTTTTATCTGATTTCAACGAAGTTATGCACAGCGTTTTTCACAGTGTTAATAACTTGATGCTCTAACTACTCCGGGAGAAACCGCGACGTTGCAGGCCTCTCAGGATCCAGGGCGGACGGCAGTGCGCCAAGTTGTCCCCAGCTGTGGATAAGTTGTGGGAACAACTCCGTCCTAGTGTGGATAACTCGGCGCCAGAGGTCATTGCCAATATCAAGCGGCCCCCTGGCCGCGGAACTCGGTGGCTGAGTCCTCCGCCGAGGCCCGGATGCTGCGGACCCCACAGCTACCGGGGCACCGGACGCCGTTATCCACAGGCAATCCACATTGTTAATAACTTACAGAGCTGTCATTCGGCGGAAGGCTGGCATCACAGTGCCGGTCTCGAAGCGGAACGACGCCGCTGGGCGCCTCTTGGCCGCCCCCGCCCGGACAAGTTCACACACACCTTGTGGATAACTTACGGCGTCTTGTGCACAGCTGTGGACCCACAGTCTGTTCGCCGGGCAGCTGCCTAACTGTCCCAGACGCCCGAGGTTCCTCTGCGGTGGCTGCCCAGCAGGTGGGTGTCGACCATCCCGATGGCCTCCATCAGGGCGTACATGGTGGTGGGCCCCACAAACACAAAGCCCCTCTTTCGCAGTGCCTTGGACAAAGCGGCGGATTCCGGTGAGCTGGTCGGGATCTGGTCCATGGCCGTGGGCTCGGGGGTGGAGTCCGGCCGGTAAGACCAGACAAAGTCAACCAGTCCGCCGTCGTCCCTGAGTTCGAGGGTGGCGCGGGCATTGGTGATCGCGGCCCGGATCTTGAGCCGGTTTCGCACAATTCCGGCGTCCAGCAACAGCCGCTCGACGTCGTCCTCGGTGAACGCCGCCACAGTCTCCGGATGGAACTCCGCGAAGGCGGCGCGGAAGGCCGGCCGTTTGCGCAGGATCGTTGCCCAGGACAGTCCCGCCTGGAAGGCCTCCAGACTGATCCGTTCGTACAGCCCCTGCTCGTCCCGCACCGGAAGACCCCACTCGCTGTCGTAGTAGTCGCGCAGCAGGGGGTCGGCGGCCGCCCAGGCCGGCCGGGCCAAGCCGTCTTCGCCGATGATGCAGCCGGTAATGTCCGGGGTCATGCGTAATCCTTTGCTGGGAAATGTTGCCTTCCAGCATTATCGCCCGTGGCATGCCCAGACGTGCGGCGGGCTTAACGCAGCGGGCCGGCACACCCGGTGTGCCGGCCCGCTGCGAAGGGGTGGAATGCGTCAGGAGCGCCAGCGCGTCGTCATCAGGAAGCCCACGATGGCGATGCCGAAGCCGGCCACGATGTTCCACGAGGCCCAGTCTTTGACCGGGAAGGCGCCTTCGCTGATGTAGTACGTGATGATCCACAGCAGGCCGATGATCATCAGGCCGAACATGACCGGCTTGAACCACACGGGGTTCGGCTTGTAGACCTGCGTCGCAGAAGTCTGCTGCGCCACGCGGGCAGTCCTCTTACGCGGCTTCGACTCTGGCACGGGTCCTCCTTGGCGGGCTGGACGAAAAGCGGATGGCTCTGCTTGATATCCTGCAGGGAGGAATAACCGGCAGCCATCACGCTTTTGGTCAGGTTTGGAATCCTAATCGCAGCCAATTCTAGCTGTAGTTCAGGCTGCACCCGCGTCGTGCCGGGAACCACGCCGCCGCTGCCGCACCGGCCGCGGCTTCGGGTTGCGTCGGCGCTGGTCTTGCCGGCCGGGGAACTGGTATTGATGGTCTTGTTCCTGTTCCTCCGGATGGCGCAATCCAGCCCGTTCACTGTCTCGACGATTGGCACAGCAAGGCACCCATGAGCACAATGAAGATCCTGGTCGTGGACAACTACGACAGCTTTGTCTACACCCTGGTCGGCTACCTGCAGGAGCTCGGCGCGGAGACCACGGTGGTCCGCAACGACGACGTGACGCTGGCCGAGGCGATTGAGATGGCCGAAGCGCGCGACGGTGTGCTGATCTCGCCCGGGCCCGGAGCGCCGGCCGAGGCCGGGGTGTGCATCGAGCTGATCAAGTGGTGCGGCAGCCACAATAAACCGATGCTGGGTGTTTGCCTTGGGCACCAGGCGTTGGCCGAGGCCTACGGCGGCCGCGTGACCCACGCCCCCGAACTCATGCACGGCAAGACCTCGCTTGTGGAGCATCACGGCACGAGCGTGTTCACCGGCCTCCCGTCGCCTTTCACCGCGACGCGCTACCACTCGCTCGCGGCCGTGCGAGAAAGCATCCCTGAAGTCCTGGAGATCACCGCCGAGACGGGAACCGGAGTCGTGATGGGACTGCAGCACCGCACGGCCCCGTTGTGTGGAGTGCAGTTCCACCCGGAATCGGTGCTGACCGAGGGCGGCTACCTCATGCTGGGCAACTGGCTTGAATCCCTCGGAATGGCAGGCGCGGCGGCGCGGGCCGCGGACCTGAGCCCGCTGATCCAGCACTAACCACCGGCGTCAACGCCCGGGGAGTGGCCCTAGGGGCCGGTGAAGCCGCCGAGCAGATTGTCAGCGCTGCCTTTGGTGTTCATCTTGGTCGACGACGGCGAGGGGGTCGGCGTCGGCGGGGGTGGCGGGGCCTTGGCCACGGTGATGGTGACCGTTTTGCCTTGTTCCACAGCGGCGTCCGCAGGATCGCTTTGCGCGGTCACCTTACCCGGTTCGACCTGGGTGTTTTCGACTTCCTTGATGCTGGCAATGAGCCCGACGTTCTTCAACGCCGCCTCCGCCTCCGCCTGCGGGAGCCCGACCAGCTGTGGAACGGCCACCTTGCCGGTGGAGACGATGATTTCCACGGTGCTCCCCACGGCGACGTTTTGCCCCGGCGCGGGGTTGGTGGTGATGACCACGCCGGCCGCCACGTTGGGGCTGTTGTTCAGGGTGGTTTTCGGCGCTCCGGTCAGGCCGGTCCGGCGCAGCACGTCCCTGGCGTCCGCCTCGGTCCTGCCGGGCAGGTCCGCAGGGATCGTGATGACACTGGGCCCCTCGGAGATTTTGAGCGTGATTTCCGAATTGCGTTCCAGTGAACTGCCGGCCGTGGGTACCG
Organism: Arthrobacter sp. SlRoot2-15; assembly: GCF_059739345.1. Taxonomy (NCBI): domain Bacteria; kingdom Bacillati; phylum Actinomycetota; class Actinomycetes; order Micrococcales; family Micrococcaceae; genus Arthrobacter; species Arthrobacter sp. SlRoot2-15. Next base: position 1,820,560 of record NZ_AP046058.1, on the reverse strand, counting down.
TTCCGACGGCGGTTCCCTTGGGAACCGTCTCATGCTGGACCCGGCTCAGCTTCGGTTTGAGCCCGGCGTTGTAAAGCTTCTGCAGGGCCTCGGACTCGGTCAGGGACGCCACCGTGGGGACGTCCACCTTGGCCACCGGCGGCGGCTGCTGGTTGACCATGTTGTAGAGCCACAGTCCGCCGCCGGCGAGCACCAGCAGCGTGAATATCACGAGCGTGGCAATCCAGGTTCGACGGCGGGACTTCTGCTGGACGGTCGGTTCGCGCTCGGCCGGGAGGCTCAGCGGCAGACTTCCGGTGTCCGGAGGCACGTGGCTGCCGGACACCGCGGTGAGCGGCTCGTCGCTTTCCGCGAGGTGCGCGGGCGGGATGCCGGCGGCGGTGTCGTCGAGGAACGCGGCGCCGGTCAGGGCGAAAGCGGCGGTGGGCGGCGCCTGGTCCGGGGAGGCGACCGTGTTGTTCGGATCCGTGGGGCTCTCGCTGCGCGGCAGCGCGGCCACGGCAACGCCGCTGCGCGCTGCCCGAAGGGCCCGCCGGAAGGCCGCGGCGTCCTGGAAGCGGTCGGCGCGGTTCTTTTGCAGTGCCTTGGCCAGCACACTGTCCAAAGCCTCGGAAACGTCCGGATTGAGGCTGCTGGCCGGGTCCGGGATCTCGCGGACGTGCTGGTAGGCCACCGAAACAGGACTGTCACCGATGAACGGCGGCCGCCCGGTCAGCATTTCGTAGAGCAGGCAGCCGGCCGAATACAGGTCACTGCGCGCGTCGACTGTTTCGCCGCGGGCCTGCTCGGGCGACAGATACTGGGCCGTGCCCACCACCGCCTGCGTCTGGGTCATGGTCGCCGAGGAGTCCGCCATGGCGCGGGCAATCCCGAAGTCCATTACTTTCACGCTGTTGGAGTCGGGGCAGAACATCACGTTGGCGGGCTTGATGTCCCGGTGCACGATGCCGGCCTTGTGGCTGTAATCCAGGGCCGAGAGCACGCCCAGGCTGTAGTCGATGGCCTGGTCGATGGTGACGTCCTTGGCCCTGATCAGGTCGCGGATGGTCTTGCCGGCCACGTACTCCATCACGATGTACGGCACGCGCACGGTGTCGTCGTGGCCGCCGGGGACGGCATGGTCCCCGGTGTCGAACACGGCGACGATTGAGGGGTGGTTCAGCGCGGCGACAGCCTGGGCCTCCCGCTTGAACCGGGCCTGGAATTGCGGGTCCCGGGCAAGATCCGGGCGCAGCAGCTTGATGGCCACCGTCCGTCCCAGCCTGGTGTCGACCCCGCGGAAGACGTCGGCCATACCGCCGCGGCCGATCAGCTCACCCAGCTCATAGCGCCCGCTGAGGACGCGCTGGCTGGTCACCGGGCTGCTGTCCTCCCGGTGCGATGGGGTGCGGGGTGAAGTGGACACGGTGCCTACTTTGTTGTGCTGACGCTCGGCGCGGGAGAGGCCGGGGCGGCGGCGAGGTGGTAGATCACGACGGAGCCGGCAGCTACCTGCTTGCCGGAGGCGGGCTCGGAGCTCACGAAGGTGCCCTCCTGCTGGTTCTTTTTGCCGTCGACCGGGTCGCCCTTCTGCCAGCGCAGTCCGGCGGCCTCGATCGCCCGCTGGACGGCCGCCTCGGTGGCACCCTGCTCCAGCGAGGGGACAGTCACCATTTCGGGTCCCTTCGAGTAGCTGACCGTGATGACGTCTCCGCGCTGGACGGGCCCGGAGGGATTGATATCAAGCACCGTGTTCGGGGCCGCGGGGTCGAAGACCGGCGCGCCCTTGACCTGCAGGCCCATGCTGTTCAGTTCCGCCCGGACATCGTTGTAGGGCCGGCCTTTGTAGGCGTCCGGGAACAGGTTGATCGCAGCCGGCGTCGACTGCGTGGGCGTGGCGGAGCTGGACGTGGGGCTGGGGCTCTTGGAGGTCGGCGCGGCGCTTGTGGTGGTGGCCTTGGAACTCGTGGCGGCAGGGGACGACGGGAACAGGATCCCGGCCTGGGACAGGACGATTCCCATCAGGGCAAACAGCACTAGCAGGATCAGGGCGATCAGCGGCCAGGTCCACGGGCTGCGCCCCTTGCGGCGGGGTTCTTCCTCCGGCTCGTAGCCGTCGTAGTCCTCTTCCTCCTCGTGCGCCCAGTTCCGCTCGGCAGCCAGCGCATCCGCGCGGGACAGGGCGTTCCGGGCGCCGTAGCCGCTGGCCGCGGCGGCTCCCGCGGCCAGCCCGGCCGCTGCGCCGGCGCCGGCTGCACCGATTACCGGAAGCGCCGACGTCGACTTGTCCTCGGCCGCGCTGGCGCCGATGACACCCGTGGCGGCGGTGGGGACGTTCACCGGCGCTGTCATGGGACCGGTGGCCGCCTCGAAGAGCAGCATGCCGGGGACGGCCGCGTGCGCGGCCGCAATGTCGCCGTTGCGGATCGCGTCCGCAGCTTCGGCCAGTTTGATCGCGTCCGCCGGGCGGTTCTTGGGATCCTTGGCCAGCATCGACATCAGCAGGGCGCGGACCGGCCGGGGCAGGGTGTCCGGCAGCGGCGGCGGGGCGTCGTTGACCTGGGCCAGTGCGATCGCAATCTGGGATTCGCCGGAGAACGGGCGGTGCCCGGTGAGGCACTCGTAGCCGATGACGCCGAGGGAGTAGATGTCGGAGGCGCCGGTAGCAGTCTGGCCGGTGGCCTGTTCCGGGGCGAGGTACTGGGCAGTGCCCATGACCTGGCCGGTCTGGGTCAGCGGCACCTGGTCCGCGAGCCGTGCGATGCCGAAGTCCGTGACCTTGACCCGCCCGTCCGGGGTGATGAGCAGGTTGCCCGGCTTGATGTCGCGGTGCACCAGGCCCTGGGCGTGCGCAACAGACAAGGCTCGTGCCGTCTGGGAGATCATCGACAGGGTGCGGTCCGGTGAGAGTACCTGCTCATGCTCGATGATGCTGCTCAGCGGCTGGCCCGGGACGAGCTCCATCACAAGGTAGGCGGATCCCTCCTCCTCGCCGTAGTCGAAGACGTTGGCGATGCCGACGTGGTTCAGCAGGGCGGTGTGCCGCGCTTCGGCCCGGAAGCGCTGAAGGAAACCGGGGTCGCCGGTGTACTCCTCCTTGAGGACCTTGATGGCGACGATCCGGCCAAGGATTAGGTCCTTGGCCTTCCAGACTTCACCCATGCCGCCGATCGCAATGCGTGTGGTCAGCTGGAATCTGCCGCCGAGGGTGATTCCCGATGTAGGCCTCACTTATTCAACACCGCCTCAAAAATCTTCTTTGCGTTCGGACTGGTTAGCTGTGCGCCGGTGGTGATGTCTACGCCTTGCATAACAATCGTGACAGCCACCTGCGGGTCGTTGGCCGGGGCGAACCCGGTAAACCATGAGTTGTTCAGGCCAGTGCCGAGCTCGGCCGTGCCGGTTTTGCCGGCCACCTGGATGCCGGGCACCGCGGCACCGCGGCCGATGCCCTCGCTGACGACGCTGGTCATCCACTCGGTGATCTGGCGGGAGATTTCCGGGGTGGTGGACGTCCGGAGCGTTTCCGGCTTGGGTTCGTCGATGATCCGCAAGTCCGGAGCCCGCAGGGTTTTGACCAGGCTTGGCTTCATCTGGACGCCGCCGTTGGCAATCGCGGCCGTCATCAGGTTGATCTGCAGCGGAGTGGCGCGCACGTCACGCTGCCCGATTGCCGACTGCGCGAGGCCGGCTGCATCCAGCGGCTCGCTCGGGAAGCTGCTCTTGGCAGATTCCAGCTTGAGCTGGTCGCCGAAGTCCTGCCCGAACCCGAACTTGGCCGCCTGGTCCGCGATCGCCTTCTGCCCGAGGTCCAGGGCGATCCTGGCGAACGGCGTGTTGCAGGACTGCTGCAGGGCGAACGCGAAGGTGGCCGTGTCCCGGGTGTAGCAGTTGCCGCCGGCGTAGTTCGGTAGCTTGTACTGGATGCCGGGGAACGGCATCTCGGCCGGGTTGGGCAGCACGCTGTCCTTGTTGTACTTGCCCGAGCTGAGGGCCGCGGCCGTGTCGATGATCTTGAAGACGGACCCGGGGGCCAGCAGCGCGCCGGTGGGGCCGCTGACGGACTGGTTCAGGTTGATGCCGGGGATCTTGTTCAGGGCGGTGATGTTGGCCGCCTCGGCGTCGGCATCCTGGGTGGCAACCAGGTTGGGGTCGTACGAGGGCTTGGAAACCATGGCCAGGATGGCGCCGGTCTTCGGGTTGGTCACCACGATCGACCCGCGCTGGCCCTCCGGAATCAGGTCGTAGGCGAGCTTCTGGATCTTCGGATCGAGCGTGAGCTCAACCGAGGCGCCCTTGGGCTGGTTGCCGAGGAACAGCTGGCCTACCCGGTCCAGGAACAGCTGGTCGGAGCTGCCGGAGAGCTGGTCCTTCATGGCCAGTTCCATACCGGTCAGGCCGTAGTTCTTGGAGAAATAGCCCGTGATACCCGCGTAGAGCTCCGGCTGGGTGTAGCGGCGCTGGAACTGGCAGCTGTCGTTTCCCGGCTCCGACAGCGCCACAGGGGTGCCGCCGACGATGAGCGAACCCCGGTCGTTGCAGTAGGTCTGGAGCAGGGTGCGCTTGTTCCAGGCGTTGGCTTTGAGCTCGTCGGCTCCGACCACCTGGACATAGCTGAGCGCGCCGAAGATCAGGGCGAACATCGCGATCGCGGCGATCCAGGAGTTGCGAATGGCCTGGTTCACAGGTGTTTCACCGCCTCGGTGGGAGCTTCTGGACTGGTTCGGGCACTGCGGGCCGGGGCCGTGGCGGGCTTCGGCGGCAGGGAAGGTGTGTCCTTCTTCGCGTCAGGGTCCTGGCCCGGCGGGAGCGGGGTGGTGTCCACCGGGCCGCGGGCGGTGTGCGAGATCATCAGCAGCAGCCCGACGATGATCCAGTTCGCCAGCAGCGAGGATCCGCCGGCGGCCAGGAAGGGCGTGGTCAGGCCGGTGAGCGGGATCAGGCGTGTGACGCCGCCGATCACCACGAAGCACTGCAGCGCAATCGCGAAGGACAGTCCGGTGGCGAGCAGTTTGCCGAAGGCGTCCCTGGTGCCGAGCGCGGCCCGGAAGCCGCGGGTGAAGAGCAGCAGGTACATCAGCACGATCGCGAAGATGCCGATCAGTCCCAATTCCTCGCCGAAGGAGGCAACGATCATGTCGCTGTTCGCGAAGGGGACGAGGTTGGGGCGCCCCTGCCCAAGGCCGGTGCCCACAAGGCCGCCGTTGGCCATGCCAAACAGGCCCTCGACGATCTGGCGGCTGCCGCCAAATTGCCGATCGTAGACCTCGGGTGTAAAGGCGTTCACCCAGCCGTCGATCCGCAATGCCACGTGGGAGAAGACCTTCGAGGCCACGAAGCCGCCGGCCGCCATCAGCACGATGCCGATGATGACCCAGCTGATCCGGCTGGTGGCAACGTAGATCATCACCAGGAACAGGCCGAAGAACAGGATCGAGGTTCCAAGGTCCCGCTGGAAAATCAGCACGCCGATGCTCACCAGCCAGGCCGTAATCATCGGACCCATGTCCTTGAACCGAGGGAACTGCACGGGACCGATCTTGCGGCCGGCGAGCAGGATCAGGTCGCGGTTGGAGGACAGGTACCCCGCGAAGAAGATGGCGAGCGTGACCTTCGCAAGTTCGCCGGGCTGGAACGTCATGGATCCCAGCTTGATCCAGACGCTGGCGCCCAGGACCTCGCCGGCGGAGATCCCCGGGACCAGCGGAAGGATCAGCAGCACCGCGCTGACCGCAAGCGAAATATAGGTGAAGCGGCGCAGGAGCCGGTGGTCCTTGAGGATGAAGATCACCGCGATGGCCACGGCCATGGCTACGAGGGTCCAGCGCAGCTGGTTGTTTCCGGTGTCCTCGTTGACCCGGTCCAGGCGGTGGATCATGGCCAGGCCGAGGCCGTTGAGGGCCACGACCAGTGGAAGTATTACCGGATCGGCATATTTAGCACGGAGGCGGAGGACCACGTGGAAGGCCAGCGCCGCGGCGGCGAGCAGCCCGGACTGGAACCAGAAGTCCGTGTCGAAGGCTTTCTGACGGTCGACGCCGACAAGGGCGTTCGCGCCGATACCCACCGCGAGGGCGAGGATCAGCAGGACCAGCTCGGCGTTGCGGCGCGGCCGGGGGGTGGGGTCGATAGGCGTCATTTGGCCCCCTCGCAATTGGTCGGGGCCGGCGACGGCGTGGCTGAGCCGGAGGGTGCGGGGGCCGCGGCCGAGCCCGAGGGCGCGGCAGGGGTAGGCGTTTGGCCGCTGGCGCTCGGCGCGGGAGAGGGCGTCAGGCACTCGTCGGCCGGCGCCGTCGTGCCGGTGCGTTCGAGGTTCTTGACGATCCGCTGCGCGTCATAGAGGTCCCGGGCGGGAACTGTCTGGCGGACACGCTGCTGGGAGAACTCTGGCAGGTCGGACATCCGGATCTCAGTCACTGTCTCGAGGGTGGAAAGCGGAATGGGCCCGAGGCGCTGTGACACCCCGTTGAAAATGGCGACGCGCTGGTCGTGCTCACCGATGTAGTACCTCGTCTGCGTCCACGCGTAGCCGAGCCAGAGACCGATGCCCAGGACGGCGACGATGGCCGCGGCGATCGAGATCGTCAGCCAGCGCCGGCGTTTGACCGGGGGCTTGTACTCCTCGACTTCGTCCTTGTCCTGTTCCGCCTTGTGCGTCAGCACGGTGGCGGCGCGGCGGGCCACGGTCCGGCCGGCGATCGAGGGAATAGAGCCGGATTCGGCGGCGGTTGCTGCGGCGCCCACAAGCTCGTGCGGCCGGGTGGACAGTTCCTCGCGCAGGACCTCGGCGGACAGGTGCTCGCCGAGGTTCGGGTCGGTGGAGGGCTGGGGTTCCTTGGCCCGCTCGGCCCCGGATTCCGGGTTCTTCGCGTCCGCGTCGCCGGGCTTCCCCGTCAGGGCGCCTGCGGCGGCGTTGCCGGCAAAGGTGCTGCCGGTGCTGCCCGTCGGCGGCGCCTTTGCGGCAGTGGGCGCCTGAGGTGCCCGTGCCGTGCCGGCGACGGTGGCCGGGGCGGGGACGACCTCGACGGCGGCGGTGTTGACGTCGTCGGGCGTCTGTTCCGCGATGTCCACCATCACGACCGTCACGTTGTCGGGGGAGCCGGCCTCGAGGGTGAGGTCAACAAGCTTTTCGGCACATTCGCGCAGGCTCTTGGTCTCGCGCACGGTGCGTTCAACCACATGGCCGGCGACGTAGTTCAGCCCGTCGGAGCAGAGCAGCCAGCGTTCGCCGGGTTCGACGCCGAGGACGTCCAGGTCGAGTTCGGGGCTGGCATCGACGTCGCCGAGCACGCGCATCAGGACATTCTTGTGCGGGTGGGTCTCCGCCTCTTCGGGGCGCAGCCGGCCCTCGTCGATGAGCCGCTGGACAAAGGTGTGGTCCACGCTGACCTGTTCGAAGGTGCCGTTGCGCAGCCGGTAAGCGCGCGAATCGCCGATGTGCGCGAAGTGGAGCTTGCCCCCGGCCAGCAGCAGCGCCGTGACCGTGGTTCCCATCCCGGCCAGTTTCGGGTTGATGTGGACCAGTTCGGAGAGCAGCGAGTTGGCGGTCTGGATCTCGTCCGCCAGAACCGTGTCGGCTTCACCGGCCTCGCCGTCGTAGTCGTCGCGGTCGAGGTGGATCATGTCCAGGACGGTGGCCGCCGAGGCCACGTCACCGCCGGCGTGCCCGCCCATGCCGTCTGCGACGACGGCGAGGTGGCGGCCCACGTAGGCGGAGTCGTCGTTCTTCGACCGCACGCGCCCGACGTCGGAACGCGCGGCATAACGCATGATGAGCGGCCGCTTCGGGGCAGTTGCTGCCTTGTCTGCGGGAGTCTCGGGGGCAGCCATGGCTACGGCCTCAATTCAATGACCGTCTTGCCGATTCTCACGGGGACACCCAGCTCAACCGGAAGTGCCCGGGTGAGCTGTTGATCTGCCAGATACGTGCCGTTGGTGGAACCGAGGTCCTCGATGAACCAGCGGCTGCCCTGCGGGAACAGGCGGGCGTGCCGGCCGGAGGCGTAGTCGTCCTCCAGGACCAGGGTTGCTTCCTGGGCGCGGCCGAGCAGGATGGGGCTCGCGGCCAGCGGAAGGGTGGTGCCTTTAAGCGGTCCTTCGGTGACGATGAGCTGGCGGGCCTGCTGTTTCACCGGGGCCGGGGCGGGCTCGGCCAGGGCGGGATTGCGGCGCACCTGGCGAGCCGTCGGGGCGCCAGCGGCGGCTTTGCGGCCGATCATCAGGTCGCGGCGCATGGCGGAAACGATGCTGAAAATGAGCACCCAGAGCAGGATCAGGAAACCAAAGCGCAGGGCGGTGATGGTCAGTTCACTCACGGGCGGCCGCCCGGGTTGGCGGGCAGAAGGCGGAAAATGATTTTGGTCCGTCCCATCGTGATCGTGGCGCCGTCGGTGAGTTCCGACGTGCCCACAATTTTGTGGCCGTTCACGTAGCTGCCGTTCGTAGACCCCAGGTCGATGGCCTGTGCGGTGCCCTGGCCCGTGCGGATTTCCAGGTGGCGGCGGGAAACTCCCGTGTCATCGATCAGGATGTCCGCTTCGGAGGAACGGCCCAATACGACGGAGGGAGCATTCAGCGAATAGCGCTGGCCGTCGATGTCCAGCACCGGCTGTAGGCGTGCGGGCTGGCGGGTCGGGGCGGCCGGCATGGCACCCTGGGCCCCAGGCTGCGCCGGAGCTCCGCCCGCCTTCTCGGTCCGGGACTTGATCTCGAAATCGCCCGCGCGGCGCTCATCGTCGCGGCGGAAACTGATCCGCACCGGGCCCTGCAGGGTGTAGCCCTGGCTGCGGACGTGGTTGATCACGACGTCGCAGAGCTCTTCGGCGAGCGGGGTGCCCCATTCCTGGGCCCGCTGGAAATCGTCACCACTGAGGAGGACATCGAAGACGTTGGGAGCCAGGGTGCGCCCCGCGGCAATGGTCAGTGCCTTGTTATCCACTTCGCGGCGGAGGTGGCTGGCGATCTCGACGGGTTCAACCTGGGCGCGAGAACCGGTGGAGAAGACTCCGCGGACGGCCTTTTCGATGCCGCGCTCGACTTTGTCCAGCAAGCCCATGGTCCTTCTCCTTTCCTGACGGCTGCGGTGCAGCGTTTGTTCCGGAACTCGGTTTCCAACATTCGCGGGAGTCCGCCGTATTCGGGCACTCCTACATCAGATACTACTGGGCAAGGCTGGGAATGACCTTAATGAGCCCCGCCGTCCCGGCCGTGAAATTTGCCCCGGACCTGCGCTGACGTGCGCCGATGTCCGGGCTGCGGCGTGCGCGGCGCAAGGAAGGGACCCCGGGGTGCCGGCCGCCGCCGGACCCGGAGCCGGTACGGAATTCCGGGCCGTTTTGCGCCCCGGATGCCCCGATTGGTGTTTTCCCGCAGTTGTCCGTTATGCTTGATCTCGTTGCTTTTACGAGGTTGATGGTCCGGAATACGGCCTTCAGCTGGGTGAAAGAAGTTGCGCGCGAGTGGCGGAACGGCAGACGCGCTGGCTTCAGGTGCCAGTGTCCGAAAGGGCGTGGGGGTTCAAATCCCCCCTCGCGCACGCAAATGAAAAGAACCCCGGTCTTCGGACCGGGGTTCTTTTTTGTTTCCGGCCTCAGTGCGGAACGACGGACATCGGCAGGCCGAAGTTGTTCCCCACGGGGGTGATGCTGTCGAGCTGCCAGCCCTGCACGGACGCCTTGAACGTCGCAATCTGCGGCAGGGAGTAGCCCGCCGGGACATTGCTCGGGCCATTAGCCGCCGAAGACTGATGCTGTTCCGTCAATTCCTTGAAGCGTACGGTCGCTTCGGTGCCGCTCAGCTCGGTCGACTCCACAGTCACGGTGGTGGAAAAGGACGTGTACCAGAACCCGAATGACTTGAAGCGCGTCTTCGACTCGGTGACCACCGGCAGGTCCCGCTCGCGCTTGGCCCGGTAGGCCGCAGTCGTCTTCCCCTCCGGCAAGCGCGGGGCCGGCGGAAGATCCAGGACAACACCGTTGCGGTCCTCGACCGCCGTCTGGATGATGGCCGCAAACTCGGCTGACGAGGGCGTGGCCACCGCGGCGGCCGCCAAGGACGGCTCGGTGCCGGGAGAGTCGGTACTCGACGGGCCGGCACTGGGCGGTCCGGCGATCGGCTGGCAGCCGGCCAGGGCGAGCCCGAGCAGCGCCGCTACGAAGACTCTTCTTCTGCTCATCACCGAGCGCCAAAACCTCATTGGTCCCCAATCCAAGAGTTGATTATTGCCGCCACCCTAGCCCGGCTCGCCCCCGCAGGCCAGCAAGAGGGTGCCGTCGGGCGGGGGATGTCTTCGCCGGGCCACCCGGGTCTGTCCGGACGCCCGGGGACGGATCTACACTGAAGCATTCCGCGACGCCGGCGGCCCGGCCGCTGCTGAGCGGGCCATAGGAAATCACGTTCTCACCGGGAAGGTTTGGCCATGGGCAACGCCTCGCAGAAGGCAAATCGGGCGGTATCCGAGGCAGCGTCGGCGAGCCGAAGCCCGGCCCTGCAGATGCTGGCGCGCGCCGGCTACGTGTTTATCGGGCTGGTCCACATCCTGGTCGGCGCCATTGCCCTGCAAATCGACAGGGGCCAGGGTGGCCAGGCCGACCAGTCGGGGGCGATTGGATCACTGGCCTCGAAACCGGGAGGCCCGGTCCTGCTCTGGGCGGGGTTCGCCGCCTGCGCCGCGCTGGCCCTCTGGATGGTGGGCGAGGCCGTGTTCGCAACCCGGTCCGAAACCGAGTCAAAGAAGAAGCTGCAAGAGGCAGCCTCGGCTGCGGGGAAGGCCGTGGTGTTCGGTGTTCTGTCCTTTACCTTCGCGGTCTTCGCCACGGGCGGCAGCAAAAGCTCCAGCCAGTCGGCAAGCGACTTCACCGCCAAACTCATGGCGGCGCCTGCCGGTGTGGTGCTGCTGACCGCCCTGGGACTGGCGATCATCGGCGCCGGCGCCTACTACGCCTACCGCGGTGTCACGCGGAAGTTCATGAAGGACTTGCAGGATCCGGGCAAGGCCCGCACCGCGGTCGAATGGATCGGAACGGTGGGCTATGCCGCCAAGGGGGTAGTGCTCGCCCTCGTCGGCATTCTCATCATTGTCGCCGCGGCCACCGCGGATCCATCGAAATCCACCGGCCTGGACGGCGGCCTCAAAACCCTCGGGTCCCAGCCGTACGGCGCGTTTCTGCTCGCCGCGGTTGCGGCGGGGCTGGTCGCCTATGGCCTCTACTCCATGGCCCGCGCCCGCTACGGCAAGTTCTAGGCGGCACTTTACGCGCGCAGCGCGCCGAACCCGGCGATCAGAGCCTCGAGCCCCAGGCTGAAAGCCACATCCGCCTGGTTCGCGTAACCTTGCTCGCCCATGCTGGCCACCGCGGAGGTGAAGTTCGGCGTCGAGGCCGCCAGGGTGCCGGCGTCGAAGATGTCCGCCGGGGCCGTCACGTCGTAGGCGGAGCCGAAGATGAAGGATTCCAGGGCCACGATGGCGGCAATGATGCGCTCCTGCGGGAAGCCGGCCCGGCGGAACCCTGCACTGACGGTCTCGTACATGGCGAGGGTCTTCGGAGCGTCGGCCACCGGAAGCACCGCAATCACGGGGATCAGCGGCGTGTGTCGGGAGAAAACGTCCCGGTAGCTCCAGGCCCATTCCCGGACGGCCTGCTCCCACGGCTCGGTTTCGAAGGCCGAGACATCCACGAACGACGTCAGGTGGTCCTGGATGAGGACCAGCACCTCCCGTTTGGAGGAGACATGGTTGTAGATGGCCGACGGCGCCACATTCAGTGACCGGGCCAGGGCGGCCATGGTGAATCCGTCATAGCCGCTCTTGCGGACCAGCCGCAGCGCGGCGGCCGTGATGCCGTCCAGGTCAAGGACGGCCGCAGGGGGCCGGCCCACGCGGCGGCGTTGCTTGGCGTCGGGGCGGTGCGGCTCCGCGGTGGCGCTGGTGGCTGCCGGCATTCCGGGCCTTTCTACTGGGCTGTCCTCTGGACCATTCCACCGGATTATTCCACCGAAGGCGACTTTGCGCCGGGTCTTCCCTCTCTCCAGCGTTGCCGCTATAGTCGTCCTAAATGAATGACATTCATTTAGTGGCCAGCATCACGCTGCGGCCACAGAGAGGACATCATGCTTGAACTTGACCGCGACGTCGTCATCGTTGGAGCCGGCCCCGCCGGCCTGACCGCTGCCCGGGAGCTGCGGAAGGCGGGCCTGAGCGTCGCTGTGCTGGAAGCGCGCGACCGCGTGGGCGGCCGGACCTGGACGGACACCGTCGACGGCGCCATGCTGGAGATCGGCGGCCAGTGGGTCTCGCCGGACCAGACCGCACTGCTTGGGCTTCTCAAGGAGCTCGGCCTGAAGACCTACGACCGCTACCGAGAGGGACACTCGGTCTACATCGGCGCCGGCGGCAAGCGCACGCTGTACACCGGGGAGACCTTCCCGGTCGGCGACACCGCGGCGGCCGAAATGGACAAGCTGACACAGTTGCTGGACTCACTCGCCGCGGAAATCGGCGCCGCCGAACCGTGGGCCCACCCCAAGGCCCGTGAGCTGGACACCATTTCCTTCCATCACTGGCTGCGCGCGAACTCCTCGGATGAGGAGGCTTGCAACAACATTGGCCTGTTCATTGCCGGGGGCATGCTGACCAAGCCCGCGCACGCCTTCTCCGCCCTGCAGGCGGTCCTGATGGCGGCGTCGGCCGGGTCCTTCACCAACCTCACCGATGAAGACTTCATCCTGGACAAGCGCGTTGTCGGCGGCATGCAGCAGGTCTCGCTGCTCCAGGCAGCGGAACTGGGCGACGACGTCGTCCTCTCCAGCCCGGTGCGCACGGTCAACTGGGAAGAGAGTGCCGACGGCCACCGCGCCACTGTGGTCTCGGACCGCGCCACGGTGAACGCCCGTTTTGTGATCATGGCCGTCCCGCCGAACCTCTATTCCCGGGTCTCCTACAACCCGCCGCTGCCGCGCCGTCAGCACCAGATGCACCAGCACCAGTCGCTGGGCCTGGTCATCAAGGTCCACGCCGTCTACAGCACCCCGTTCTGGCGCGAAGACGGGCTGTCCGGCACCTGCTTCGGGGCCGATGCCCTGGTCCAGGAGGTCTACGACAACACCAACCACGGGGATCCCCGCGGCACCCTGGTGGGCTTCGTCTCGGACGAAAAAGCGGACGCCATGTTCGAGCTCAGCGCCGGGGAACGCCGCCGCGCCATCCTCGAATCGATTGCGGGCTTCCTGGGCGAGAAGGCCCTCGAGCCGGAGGTCTACTACGAGTCCGACTGGGGCTCCGAGGAATGGACCCGCGGCGCATACGCCGCCAGCTATGACCTTGGCGGCCTGCACCGCTACGGCAAGGACCAGCACACGCCGGTGGGGCCGATCTACTGGGCCTGCTCCGACCTCGCGGCCGAGGGCTACCAGCACGTCGACGGCGCCGTGCGGATGGGGCGCGCGACGGCGGCCCGGATCGTCGCCGCCGCAGACCGCACCCCGGCCGCCCGCTAGAGCCGAATTCCTATCCACAAACCCCTAACCCAAACAACCAGAGAGGTCGGCCAGATGCGTTACGTAGTGGGGTATTCAGCCAATGCCAGAGGCCGCGATGCCATCAATCTGGCCGTCTCCCTGGCCCGCGGCCGCGGAGCAGGCCTGGACCTGGTGGTGGCCATCCCTGACGCCGGGGTCTTCAACGCGGCCCACGCCCCCGCCGCCGGCTATGACAGCTACCTGCACCAGCAGGCCAGCGAATGGCTCGACGAAGCGCTGGCCCTGGTGCCCGCGGACGTCCCCGCTAAGGCCCACATCCGCAGCGGTGAATCCGATGCGCAGACCCTGATCGAGGCCTGCGAGGAGTTCCAGGCGGACATGCTGATCATCGGCGCCACGAGCAACGGGCTGTTCAAGCGCTTCACCGTCGGGTCTGTGGCCAGTGCCTTGCTGCACGCCGCCACCGTCCCGGTGGCACTGGCCCCGCACGGCTACCACCGCCGCGATGCCCTGACCCGCGTCAGCTGCGGACTCGGGGACCGCCCGGGCGCGGAAAAGCTGCTGGACTTTGCCGTCTCCATGGCAGTGAACCGGGAGGTGCCGCTGCGGGTCGTCTCGCTGCTGACCCTGGACGACGGGGACTCGGCGGAGGCTGCCGAAGCCGCCCGCGCCTACGCCACCAAGCACCTCTCGGCAGCCCTTCCGGCGGATGCCCCGGACGGCGGACTCGCCGGGAAGGCCGACGTCGTCGTGGCCCAGGGCCGCAGCGTCGAAGAGGCCGTCGACCGGCTCGAGTGGGAGCCCGGCGAGGTCCTGCTGATCGGCTCGAGCCGGCTTGCCCGCAACCGCTCCATCTTCCTCGGCAGCACCGCGAACCGCATCCTGCGCGCCCTGCCGGTGCCGATGATCGTGGTCCCCAGCGACTACGAACTCAAGAACTTGTCCCATTCAACGTCGAATGACACCTCCCGAGAGGCACGAGCATGAGCACCGAACACGCGACCTCCAAGGCCGCACACACCGAGCAGCGCCACGGCCTGAGCGAAAAAGGACTGAAAGCCGGATCGGTGGGCCTGATCGGCGCCGTCGTCATCGGTGTCTCCTGCATCGCCCCGGCCTACACCCTGACCGCCGCCCTGGGTCCCACGGTCTCCGAGGTCGGCGTCCACCTCCCGGCGATCTTCCTCGTGGGCTTCCTCCCCATGCTGCTCGTGGCCTTCGGCTACCGCGAGCTGAACAACGCCATGCCGGACGCCGGCACCTCGTTCACCTGGGCGTCTCGGGCGTTCGGCCCGTGGATCGGCTGGATGGGCGGCTGGGGGCTGATCGCAGCGACCATCATTGTGCTCTCCAACCTGGCGGCCGTCGCCGTCGACTTCTTCTACCTCATGCTGGCGCAGCTCTTCGGCAACCCGGAGCTGGCGGACCTGACCACCAACCTGCCGCTCAACATCGCCACCACGCTGGTCTTCATCGCCCTCGCCTGCTGGATCTCCTACCGGGGCATGGAGACCACCAAGACCGTCCAGTACGTCCTGGTCGCCTTCCAGCTGCTCGTCCTGGGCTGGTTCGCCGTCGCTGCTTTCAGCCACGTGGCCAACGGCACCGCCTTTGATGCCACCGCCATCGCGCTGGACTGGTTCAACCCTTTCGCCGTCGAGTCCTTCTCCGCCTTCGCGGCCGGCGTTTCGCTCTCCATCTTTATCTACTGGGGCTGGGACGTGACGCTGACCATGAACGAGGAGACCCGGAACCCGGAGAAGACCCCGGGCCGCGCCGCCACCGTGACGGTCCTGGTCATTGTGATCATCTACATGACGGTCGCGCTGTCCACGCTGGCCTTCGCCGGCATCGGCGAAGAGGGCCTCGGCGCCGGAAACCCGGAGAACCAGGGCAGTATCTTCGCCGTCCTCGCCGGGCCCGTGATGGGACCGTTCGCGATCCTGATGTCGCTGGCCATCCTCAGCAGCTCGGCCGCGTCGCTGCAGTCCACCTTTGTGTCCCCGGCGCGCACCCTCCTGTCCATGGGCCACTACAAGGCGCTGCCACACAAGTTCGGCCGGATCAGCCCCAGCTACAAGTCGCCGAGCTATGCCACCATTGCCTCGGCCGTGGCGGCCGCCGCGTTCTACGTCGTCACCCGGACCCTGTCCGAGAACGCCTTGTGGGACACCATCACGGCGCTCGGCATGATGATCTGTTTCTACTACGGCATCACCGCCCTGGCCTGCGTCTGGTTCTTCCGCGCCCAGGCCTTCAGCGGCGCGCACTCGTTCTTCTTCAAGTTCCTGGCCCCGCTGCTGGGCGGCGTCATCCTGCTGGTGATGTTCGTCAAGACCGCCTACGACTCGATGGACCCCGGGTACGGCTCCGGTTCCTCCGTCGGCGGGCTGGGCCTGGTCTTTATCCTGGGCATGGGCGTCATCCTGCTTGGAGCGGTGCTCATGCTGGTCATGGCCAGGCTGCGCCCGGAATTCTTCAGGGGCCAGGTGTTGTCCCGGGGCCACTGACCGGATTCGTTCCTGCCGGCAACCGGCGCCGAAGGTCCCCCTCCGCCAGCTTGTGGGTGTGCATCTTGAAAAGTAAGCACACTTATCAATAGGCTGGCGGGAGGGGGACCTTCCCCGTTGGATCAAGGACGAGGTGAGCGCATGTCGGACGCACAGGACATCAGCAAGGTGACGGAAATCATCAACGATTCGCGGATCGGGATGTTCACCACCATCAACGAAAAGGGCGCACTCGTCAGCCGGCCGCTGGCCGTCCAGGACGTCGAGGCCGACGGCGACATGTGGTTCTTCACGTCGGCAGACACCTCCCAGGTCGCCCACATCAGCGCCAATCCCACGGTCAATGTCTCCTTCGGGAGGCGCACGGAGTGGGTTTCCGTGGCCGGCACGGCCGAGGTGGTCACGGACCGGCAGGAAATCCGCGACCGGTGGAACCAGGCAGTTGAGGCGTGGTTCCCGGACGGCCCGGAAACCCCGGAGGTGGTCCTGCTGCACGTGGATTCGGATTCGGCCGAGTACTGGACCAGCCCGGGCGGAACCGCCGCGACCGTCCTGCAGTGGGTGAAGTCGAAGGTCACAAACAGCCGGATGAGCGTTGGCGAAAGCGGGACCGTCGAGCTCTAGTTGTGCCGGTTGGCGCTGCTCAGTCGAGGATCTTGAGTGCCGTTCCCCAATTGAAGGACTCGTAGGCCGGGTTCAACTGCAGCCCCACCACCAGCAGCTGCATCCCCTCCAGCTCGCGGGCGTGTCGCAACGCCCCGACCTGGAGGGGCCGGAGCCCTGCCGCGGCGACGAAGGCCGCCACCTCGTTCCGGGCCGCCTCCGAGTCGGAGGCGATAAAGACGTCCAGCGGCATGCCCTTCGCTGAGCCCTCGGCGAGGGTGCCGGCGAACGTCGTGTTGAATGCCTTGACCACCCGGGCGCCGGGGAGGAGCTTGGCCACTTCCTCCGCCGCGGACGTTCCCGGTTCGACCACCAGCGAGTCGCCCGTCTCCATGTTGACGGGGTTGCTGATCTCGATCACCGTCTTGCCGCTGAGCGTGTCGCCGTAGTGCATGGCGACCTCCTTGGCCGGCTCGAAGTAGAGGGCCAGGACCACGATGTCCCCGTCGGGCACATCGCCCAGGCCCCCGGACGTCGTCGCGGATCCAAGCTCCGCCGCGAGTTTCGCGGCGTTGTCAGGGCTCCGGTCCAGGACCTGAACGGACCTTCCGGCCGCCACCGCCCGGAGGCCGATCGCCCGGGCCATGTTGCCGCTTCCGATAATCGTGATGTCAGTCATCGTGCCCCCTCAGAAGAAATGCGCAGTTCTGTGGAATCGTGCTGCGCGCCCGCGGCGCGCTCGGCCTCGGCCAGGGCCCGCTCCAGCCGGTCGACGGCGGTGCTGTAGCCGCCGGAGGCCGGGCCGCGTCCGGCCCAGGTGCGCTGCTGCTCGGCCGCTTTCATGGCCTTGAGCATGGCGGCGGTCTCCGGCCGGCGCGGGTCGCTCATGGCCGGGAAATCGATGCTGCAGGCCGGATCAAGTTCATAGCGCTGCCAGCGGGCCAGGGCCGCCTGATGCCGGAGGGCGGCCGCGGCATCGGCGGCCGCTGCATCCCGAGCGGCGCGCCGGGCCTCCTGCCGGCGGAACAATTCCGGGGTCCAACGGTAACTGAGCGCCGCCGTCGTTACGGCCAAGGTGCCGAGCAGCAGCCCGGCCGGCGGGGAGGCCAGCGACGGCAGGAGAACGGCGGGGGCAACAATGGCGAGGCCGGCGAAGCCGTCCCAGAACACGGCATCCGGCAGGGCGCCGTCGGACGCGTGATGCTTCCGCGCGAGGTACACCGAACCGGCCGCGGCGGCCATCACGAGGAGGGCGACGGGCAGGATCTGCAGGGCCCACAGCGGACCGGATCCTGGCAGTGACGGCATCGCGCACCTCCTGCGGAACCCGTCCCGGGCGGACGCTGTTCCGCTGATTCCATTGGAAT
The DNA here is from genome assembly GCF_059739345.1 of Arthrobacter sp. SlRoot2-15. Taxonomy (NCBI): domain Bacteria; kingdom Bacillati; phylum Actinomycetota; class Actinomycetes; order Micrococcales; family Micrococcaceae; genus Arthrobacter; species Arthrobacter sp. SlRoot2-15. The sequence goes on along the minus strand of NZ_AP046058.1, from coordinate 1,802,625 downwards.
CCATCCCGGGCGGGCCGTCAATGGCCCGTTCCCGGGCGGGCCGGCCTCGCGTAGCCTAGGGCCCATGCGACTAAAAATGTGCTCCATCCACGTCAAGGACCCGGCGTCCGCCCACGAGTTCTACACCGGCATTTTGGGCTTCGAAACACTCATGGCGTTGCCGGAACACAACCTCTACATCATCAAGGATCCGGACGGCGCGGGAGGCGGCTCGGTGGGGCTCCTGCTCGAACCCAGCGACAACCCGATCGGCGCGGCCTACATGAACGCCTGCCACGACGCGGGCCTGCCGGCGATCGTCTTTGGCGTGCCGGATGTGCGGGCCGAGTACGAGCGCCTGGCGGCGAAGGGCGTGATCTTCCAGGGTGAACCCTCGGAGGGCCCCGGCGGCACAAGTGTCGTGCTCGACGACGGCTGCGGAAACTACGTCCAGCTGCACCAGGACTAGGGGCGGTACCCCGCCGTTTCGACGGTTCCCTGCCGGCAGGGCGGTTGGCAGCGTCGAGTGGGCACGTAACCGTCGAAACGGCGGCGGCCTACTCGGCCTTGGCGCGGGCCTTCTTGGCGTCCTTCTTCGCGGCCTCATCCTTGACGCGCTGGGCTTCGGAGCGGACGGCGGCATGGGTGGCGCGCTCGGCGACCAGCCACGCCGGGGGAGCCTGCAGCAGCGCGGTGATTTCCGCCGTCGTCAGCGCTTCCTCGACGCCGCCGCGGGCCAGGCCGCTGATGGAGACGTTGAGCTTCTGCGCGACAACGGGGCGCGGGTGCGGGCCGGTGCGGCGCAGCTCGGCCAGCCACTCCGGCGGGTTGGCCTGGAGCTCGGCGAAATCAGCGCGGGTGATAACCGAATCCTGGAACTCCTGGGGTGTTGCGGGCAGGTAGATACCAAGCTTCTTGGCAACGGTGGCCGGCTTCATGGACTGGGAGTTCGCGGAGGTCATACTTCAAGGGTATCCGGCGGGATGCGCGCAGGGCACCAATCTGGTGCCGGACCGGCAGCGGCCCCCGGTACTGGCGGTACTGTGAACATGTGTCCGCAGAAGAAGAAACCGCCCAGTCCCACGACGATTCGCTGCCCGAGACGCGGGAGCTGAGCTTCGCCTACGTGGCCGGTGTGACGCCCGGCAAGTGGATCCGCCGCTGGGAAGAGCGGATGCCCGACGTTCCGCTGCGCTCCTTTATGTCCGACGACGGCGCCCAGCTGGCAGTGCTCCGCGACGGCTCCGCGGACCTGAGCTTCGTCCGGCTGCCGGTGGAGCGCGAGGGCCTCAGCGTCATCCCGCTCTACGAGGAGCAGCCCGTGGTGGTGGCGCCCAAGGGCCACGAGATTTCCGTGTTCGAGGAGGTGGCGCTGGCGGACCTGGCTACCGAGACGTTCCTGGATGTTGCTGCCCTGGGCGGACCCGAACCGGCCCTGCAGGTAGTTGCCAGCGGCGCGGGCCTGGTGGTCTTGCCGATGTCTGTGGCGCGCCACTTCAACGTCAAGGACACGGTGGCCCGGAAGCTGACCGGGGCGCCCACCACGGAAATCGCCCTGGCCTGGCCGAGCGACTCCACCGACGAGGTGATCGAGGAGTTCATCGGGATCGTCCGCGGCCGCACCGCGGCGAGTTCCCGGCAGCCGTCGGCGCAACAGGAGAAGCCCAAACGCGAGCCGAAACCGGACCGGCGCGGCCCCGCGGTGAAGAAACCCAAGGTCGCGCAGCGCTACGCACCGAACCCGGACAAGGGCCGCGGCAAGGGCTCCCGGAAAAAGGGCAAGCGCTAGAAGTTGTTCCGAGCTGCGGCTACTTGGCGCAGGCGTCCTGCAAGGCCTTGACCGAATCGGCCGGCACCTGGTCGCCCGAGTCCGCGATCTGCTTGAGCGGCGTGGTGATCTCCGCGGGCAGTCCGGCCGCCTGGGCGCCCGAGACGAGGCCGCCCAACGCCTTCTTGTCCGAGGCGCTGACCAGGCCGTCGGCCACCAGGGAACACGCCTGCTTCTTGAGCTCGTTGCCGGCTGCGGTGGCAACCTGGGAGGCGCCGTCGCTGACTGCCTTGTCGGTGGCCTGCTGCACCTGGCCGCAGCCGGACAGGGTGATCGCGAGGACGGCAAGGGAGGCGGCGGCGAGGGTGCGTTTCATGATTCCACCCTAGCAAGGGCCCCCGAAGCCGCCACCGGCCGCGGGTCCTGCGGCAGGCGCCGGCTCACTCGCCGTGGACGGCGCTCTGCTTTTGTTCCGAGCGGTCGAGGTAGGCCAGCAGGAGGTCCGCGGCGCGGTCCGGTTCGCCGGCTTCCAGCGCGGCGCAGATCTGTTCGTTGTCGGCCAGGTAGCTGCGGTAGAAGTGCGCATCCACGGTGGCCTTGTGGAAAAACAGCCGCATCTCGGCGAGTACCTGGGACATGATGGTGTCCAGCCGCCGGCTCCCGGCCAGGGCCACAATCGCGCGGTGGAAGTGCTGGTTCGCGGTGCCCAGTGCCTCCTCGTCGTCGGCGTCCGCCGCCGCCCTGCCTTCCTCGACCGCGGCGCGGACTGCTGCCACCTGCTCCGGGCTGCCCCCGCCGCGCAGGGCCGCGACCTCGACGGCGCGCCGCACGGTGTACACATCGTGGATGTCGCCGGGGGCCAGGCTGGCGACAAAGACCCCGCGGTTGGGGTGCCGGACCACCAGCCGTTCCGCAGCCAGTTCGGCAAAGGCCTCCCGCACGGTGTTGCGGGAGACGCCGAGGTCTTCGGCAATCGTCGACTCGGTCAGCCGGGTCCCCGGCAGCAGCACGCCGTCGGCCAGCTGCTGGCGCAGTTCCGCCGCGACCCGGTCCGCCACCGACGGGACGGCAATGCGCAGGCGGGCCGCGGCCGCGAGGGCGCGGGGGCCGGCGTCGGAAGTCGTCATAGTGCCGAATCTACACGATTGTCCCGAAAGGGAATCGTCGGATTGTTGAACAATCCGACGAGATAGTGCATCCTTGAAGTGGCCAAGCATTGAGACGAGGATCACACATGGCAACTACCGGGCTGACCACCATCGACCTGAACAGCGACGTCGGCGAGTCTTACGGACGCTGGAGCCTCGGCGACGACACCGCGATGTTCCGCTCCGTATCGAGCGCCAACGTGGCCTGCGGTTTCCACGCCGGGGACCCTTCCGTCATCCGGAAGACCTGCCGTGAAGCGGTCGCCGCCGGCGTGGTGATCGGCGCCCACGTCGGCTACCGCGACCTGGCTGGTTTCGGGCGCCGCTTCCTGGACATCGACCCGGTCGAACTGGCGGACGACGTCGTCTACCAGATCGGTGCCCTGCAGGCGCTGGCCGCCGCGGAGGGCGGCAGGGTCAGCTACGTCAAGCCGCACGGCGGCCTCTACAACGCGATCGTCGCGCACACCGCGCAGGCGAAGGCCGTCGTCGACGCCGTGAAGTCCGTCGATCCGAACCTGGCCATCCTGGGCCTGCCGGGCTCGGAAGTGCTCCGCCTGGCCGAGGCCGCCGGGCTGCGAGCCGTCACCGAAGCCTTCGCGGATCGCGCCTACAACCCGGACGGCACCCTGGTGTCCCGCACGCTCCCCGGAGCCGTGCTGCACGACCACACAGAAGTCACCGAGCATGTGCTCCGGATGGCCACGGACTCCGCTGTCCGCACCATCAACGGCTCCCTCCTGAAGATCCGCGCCGAAAGCATCTGCGTCCACGGGGACTCCCCGGGAGCCGTCGCCATGGCAGCCGCCGTCCGCGAGGCGCTCAACGCCGCCGGCATCGGCACCGCCCCCTTCGTCTAAGCACACCCACCCAGCACAGGCACCACCCGCAACTGGAGGAACATCATGACCACACCCAACCAGGCCGTTCCGGCCGCCGGCAAGAAGGCTGGCAAGAGGAACCTGCCGCCCGGTGCCCTCAAGGCCTACATCGCAAGCCTTACCGGTACCTCGCTGGAGTACTACGACTTCGCGATCTACTCCGTGGCCTCGGCACTGATCTTCCCCAAGATCTTCTTCCCCGTGGGGGATGAGCTGGTGGGCCTGCTGCTGTCCTTCTCCACCTTCGCCGTCGGTTACCTCGCCCGCCCTATCGGCGGTGTGGTCTTCGGCCGGCTCGGCGACAAGATCGGCCGCAAGCACGTCCTGGTGGTCACCCTGATGCTGATCGGCGTCGCCACCGTGCTCATCGGCGTGCTGCCCGACTACTCCGCGATCGGCGTCGCAGCCCCGGCGATCCTGGTGCTGCTGCGCCTCGCGCAGGGCATCGGCGTCGGCGGCGAATGGGGCGGAGCCGTCCTGCTCTCCAGCGAATTCGGCGACGCCCGCAAGCGCGGATTCTGGTCCTCGGCCGCCCAGATCGGACCGCCGGCCGGCAACCTGATGGCCAACGGCGTCCTGGCCCTGCTCGCCGCGACCCTCAGCAACGAGGCGTTCCTCTCCTGGGGCTGGCGTGTTGCCTTCCTGGCCTCCGCCCTGCTGGTGGTCTTCGGCCTCCTGATCCGGCTCAAGCTCGAGGAAACCCCGGTCTTCAAGGCCATCCAGGCCCACGGCGAGGCCCCCAAGGCCCCCATCAAGGAGGTCTTCACGAAGGAACCCCGCGCCCTGCTGGCCGCCGCCCTGTCGCGCATCTGCCCCGACGTGCTCTATTCCCTCTTCACTGTCTTTGTGGCCCTCTACGCCACCAAGCAGCTGGGCATGACCACCGGCAACGTCCTCGGCGCCATCCTCATCGGCTCGGCCTTCCAGCTGGCCCTGATCCCGGCCGCAGGCGCACTCACGGACCGCTTCAACCGCCGCCTCGTCTACGGCATCGCCGCCGTCGGCACGGCCCTCTACATCCCGCTGTTCTTCCTGATGGTCCAGGGCAAGTCCGTGCTGATGCTGACCATCGGGGTCGTGATCGGCCTGGCGCTCCACGCGTTTATGTACGGGCCGCAGGCGGCCTACATCACCGAGCAGTTCCCCGCCCGGCTGCGGTACGCCGGCAGCTCGCTGGCCTACACGCTGGCCGGCGTGATCGGCGGCGCCGTCGCCCCGTTGATCTTCACGGCACTCTTCGCCGCCACCGGCAACTGGTTCCTGATCGCCGGCTACCTGGCTGTGTCCGCCGTGGTGACCGTGGTGGGCCTGGCCATCGGCCGGAACCCGCAGACCAGCGAGGAAGAGCGGCTGCTGCAGGACGCCCGCGCCTAGGCGGCGCGGACCCTGGAGGTGGCAACCATCATGGAGGCAGCAATGGATACGGCGGCAGCACGGCAGGACGCCGGCCACAAAGTGAACGCGGTGCGGGCGGTGGGCACCCGGGCGGTGCTCGCCGAACTCGCCGGCACCCCAGGCGTGCTCGCGCTCCAGGCGCAGCTCCTGGAGCACCCGCTGCCGGGTCAGGTGGACGTCCTGGCGGCCGCCGAGACCGTTATGGTCACGGCCGACTCGCCCGTCGCGGCCCGCCGGATCGCCAGGCAGTTGCTGGAGCTCGACCTCGCCGCCCCCGTGCAGCGCGACGGCGGACTGGTGGTGATCGACACCGTGTACGACGGCGAGGACCTCGCAGAGGTCGCGGAACTGACCGGCCTTGGGATCGACGGCGTAATCGCCGCGCACACCGGCCAGCCGTGGACCGTGGCCTTCGCCGGCTTCGCCCCGGGCTTCGGCTACCTCGTCGGGGAGAACGAGGCCCTCACCGTTCCCCGCCGCAGCTCCCCGCGCACCGCCGTACCGTCCGGGTCCGTGGCACTCGCCGGAAGCTTCTCGGCCGTCTACCCGCGCCGCTCACCCGGCGGCTGGCAGCTGATCGGCCGCACCTCCGCCCGGATGTGGGACCTCGACCGGGAGCAGCCCGCCCTCGCCGCCCCCGGTTCCCGGATCCAGTTCCGCGCGGTCCGGGAGACCGTGACGCTGGCCCCGGAACCGAAGCCTGAAACCTCCGCGCCGGAAACGGCCCCGGCCCCGGACGCGGCTGCCGGACTCCGGATCGTCTCGCCCGGGCTGCAGAGCCTGATCCAGGACCTCGGACGCCACGGCCACTCCGGCCTGGGGGTCTCCGCGGCCGGCGCCCTCGACCGCGCCTCGCTGCGCCGCGCCAACCGGCTCGTCGGGAACGCGCCCGGCGCAGCCGGTATTGAGACAGTGGCGATCGAGACCGTCGCCGGCGGACTCACGGTCCAGGCCGTCGGGGACCAGGTCCTGGCCGTTGCCGGGGCGCCGTCCGAACTGGCCATCACCACCCCCGCCGGCCCGGACGCGGACCCGGGCCGCCGCACCGTCCCCATGGCCACCCCGTTCGCCCTGCTCGACGGCGAAACGCTCAGCATCGGCGGCCCCACAAGCGGCTTCCGCAGCTACCTCGCGGTCCGCGGCGGCGTGGATGCCGCCCCGGTCCTCGGCAGCCGCTCCACCGACACCATGTCCGGGATCGGCCCTGCCCCGCTGGCTGCCGGGCAACTCCTGGCCGCCGGCGGCGACTCCGAGTCCGGCGTCGTCGGGAACCCCGAATTGCAGCCTGAGTTCCCCGGCACCGGAGTGACCGTGCTCGACGTCGTCCCCGGCCCGCGCGCCGACTGGTTCGACGCCGCGGCGCTGGAGTCCCTGACGGGCCAGGAATGGAAGGTAAAGCCGCAGTCCAACCGGGTGGGCATGCGCCTGGACGGAACCCCGCTGCAGCGCATCCGGGACGGGGAACTGGCCAGCGAAGGAACCGTCGCCGGCGCCCTGCAGGTCCCGCCCGAAGGCCTTCCCGTGCTCTTCCTGGCCGACCACCCGATCACCGGCGGCTACCCGGTAATCGGCGTCGTCGTCGACTCGCAACTGGACCTCGCCGCGCAGGTCCCGATCGGCGGAACCATCCGCTTCCGCTGGGCTGAGCCCGGCACCACCAAGCCCGGCACCACCAGCCACGCCACCCCCAACCACATCCCCGAACCAGCCGCCGAACACGAAGTGAGTAACTGATGCGCAAGGTCCTGATCGCCAACCGCGGCGAAATCGCCGTCCGGATTGCCCGGGCCTGCGACGACGCCCAGCTGGCGTCCGTCGCCGTCTACGCCGACATCGACGCCGACGCGGTGCACGTCTCCGCCGCGGACGAGGCGTTCTCCCTGGGTGGCAACTCGCCAGCGGACACCTACCTGAACATCCCCAAGCTCCTCGACGCCGCGGCCGCCTCCGGCGCCGACGCGGTCCACCCCGGCTACGGCTTCCTGTCCGAAAACGCCGACTTTGCCCAGGCCGTGCTCGACGCCGGCCTGACCTGGATCGGTCCCGCCCCCGATGCGATCCGCCTGCTGGGCAACAAGATCACCGCCCGCGAAACGGCCGTCCGCGCCGGGGCACCCCTCGTGGCTGGCAGCGACGGCCCCGTCGGTTCCGCGGCGGAGGCCCGCGCCTTCGCCGAGCAGCACGGACTGCCGATCGCGATCAAGGCGGCCTTCGGCGGCGGCGGGCGCGGCATGAAAGTGGTCCGTGAGCTCGGAGAAATCGAGGAAGCCTTCGACTCCGCCGTCCGCGAGGCCGTAGCCGCGTTCGGCCGCGGCGAGTGCTTCGTGGAGCGCTACCTGGACCGGCCGCGCCACGTCGAGGCGCAGGTCCTCGCGGACACCCACGGGAACGTCGTCGTCGTCGGCACCCGCGACTGCTCGCTGCAGCGCCGGCACCAGAAACTCGTTGAGGAAGCCCCGGCACCGTTCCTCACTGACGGGCAGCGAAGCCAGATCTACCAGGCGTCCAAAGCCGTCTGCCGGGAGGCAGGCTACTCCGGCGCAGGCACGGTGGAGTTCCTCGTCGCGGCCGACGGCACGGTCGCCTTCCTGGAGGTCAACACGCGCCTGCAGGTTGAGCACCCCATCACCGAGGAAACCACCGGGATCGACCTGGTCCAGGAACAGTTCCGCATCGCCGCCGGGGAGCCGCTGCGCTTCACCGAGGACCCGGCACCGCGCGGGCACTCCTTCGAATTCCGGCTCAACGCCGAGGACGTGGGCCGGGGCTTCCTGCCCTCACCGGGCACCGTTGCGGAGTTCTCCGGCCCCACCGGCCCGGGCATCCGGCTCGACTCCGGCGTCCGCTCCGGCTCGTTCGTTCCGCCGCAGTTCGACTCGCTGCTGGCGAAGCTGATCGTCACCGGGGCGGACCGGCAGCAGGCCCTGCGCCGGGCCCGCCGCGCCCTCGCGGAATTCAGCATCACCGGGGTGGCCACGGTGCTGCCGTTCCACCGTGCCGTGCTGGAGTCGCCGGACTTCACCTCCGAAACCGGCCTGGGCATCCACACCCGCTGGATCGAGACCGACTTCGCGGACACAGTTTCCATCGCCGCCGACCCGGGCTACAGCGCCACGGCGCCCGACGGCGAACGCCGCACCATCACCGTCGACATCGACGGCAAGCGTCTCGCAGTCGGACTGCCGGCGGAGCTGCTGGACGGCTGGGCACGCTCCGGCGGCCTCCCGGCCGGGGTTTCGCCGGAGGACGCGACAGCGCCCGACGCCGGGGCCGCCGCGGACCGGGCGGAACTGCGTGCCCACATGGCCGGGACCGTGGTGAAGTGGCTGGTCGAGCCGGGGGCCGGGGTCGCGGCCGGGGACCCCGTCGTCGTGCTGGAAGCGATGAAGATGGAAACCCAGGTGGCCGCGCACCGGGACGGGACCGTCGCGGATGTGCGCGCCGAAGCCGGCGGCGTGGTGACCGCCGGAGCGGTGCTGGCGCTGATCGGGTAGCGCCCGCACGGCCGCCGCCCGGGTTAAGCAAAGGGCCCGTCCGGTTGAAACCGGACGGGCCCTTGTCAGTCTGTTGGACGGACCTTTGGCTAGCCGACGTGGCCGGAGAGCGCAACGAGGACGCCGGCGGTGGCGAAGAACTTGTTGCTGCCCAGATCGCGGACCGTGTTGATGCCCATGCTGGCGAGCATCTCGTCGTGCTTCTCCGTCAGTCCCGCCAGTGCTGAGGGGGGCGCGGCGAGCACTTCGTCCAGGCTCTTGTTCTCGTAGGCCTTGTCGAGTTTCTTGCCGAGTTCAATTGAAATAGCCATGATCATCCTTTGCTCGATACTGAACAACGTACAGATTCTGGCTCCGGGGCCACCTCGGCCACGGGCCGGGCCGCCGGAAGTCCAACGGCCCACGGTGACAGGCTAGCGCAGGAGCCGGGCGCCGCTCGTCATTTGGCCGGAACTGGCCGGGCAATCCGGCCCTACCGGGTACTCCGCCGCGGGAACATAATCGGCGCTATCAACCCCGTACAGAGAATGGAGGCGGCAGCCATGTCTGTCTACACGCTGGGAATCTGGCTGGTCCACCCGGGACGCGAGAACGATTTTATCCAGGCTTGGCGGGACCTGGCCCGCAAAACGCAGGAGGACTACCCGCACACCAGGGCGGTGCTGATGCACGACCGCGACGTCCGGAACCGGTTCATCAGCACCGGGCCGTGGGAATCACTGGAGCAGATCGAGCAGTGGCGGGCCTCGGCGACGTTTACGCAGGGCGTGGAGGCCATGCGCGAGCTGCTGGAGCACTTCGAATCACGCACCCTCGACGAGGCAGCCAGCATCGGCTGAACCCGCCGGGCCGCCGTCGTCGGTTCAGTCAGCAGTGAGGGCGTCGAGGACCGCCGGGAGCAGCACGCCGTCGCGCCCCCACACCGGGTCAAAAATTTCTACGTACCAGGACTCGGCCAGGACCAGGGCCAGCGCCTCGTTGGCCTCGGCCGACCAGTCCTGCAGCTGGTCCGCTTCAATCGGGCTCTCGCTTGTGCCGAGCACGGTGACGATCTCGGACACCTGCAGGGTCACGGGAATCGAGGCCCGGCTCATTTCCCCCGGAGCGTGCGCCACCGTCACGAATTCGGTCCGTGCGGAGAGGTCCAGCAGGCGGCCGGCCGACTCCGACGTGCAGAATCCCGTCACGTAGGCCCGCTGCGCGCCGGCGCCATCGAGGAGCCCGGGCTGTGATTCCTTGGTGAACAGCCCGTTCCGGTTGAGTTCCGCCAACAGGCCGGCGATCGGCGCGGTCTCCGCGTCAATGTCAGGCGTGAACGTTCCCGGTTGGTACTGGCTCCGCCCCTCCAGCCAGCGGGCGGTCAGTTCGCCGGCCGCCGGGATGGTGGCGGCCTGCCGCCAGACCTGCCGGTCCGCCAGCAGCCTGCCGAAGCTGTCTCGTTCAGTTGTGTACTGGTCGTCCATGGGCAAGTTCCGCCTCCCTGGTGTGCCTACGCGGTCCCCTCATCCTCCCGACCCGGTACGGGCCCCGCAAGGCACATGCCCTGCGCCCGTCATGCAGGGCAACAGAGTCGAAGCGGGAAGCGTCAGGACCGAGAGTGGGGCCGTGAGTGACCCGTCCGGGATCAGGCGTCGCGCAGCGGGCGGCGCGCCAGCCAGGCCGCCACGATGGCACCGGAGATGTTGTGCCAGAGCGAGAACACGGCGGAAGGCAGTGCGGCGAGCGGGCTGAAGTGCGCCGTGGCCAGCGTCGCGGCGAGGCCGGAGTTCTGCATGCCCACCTCGAAGGCCAGGGCGCGGCGGGCCTTGTCGTCGAGCCGCCCGAGCTTGCCGGCGAGGTAGCCGAGGCCCAGGCCGAAGCCGTTGTGCAGGACCACCGCGAGGAAGACGATGCCGCCGGCGGCGACGATCTTGTTGGCGCTGCCGGCCACCACAATCGCCACGATCAGCGAGATGACGACGGCGGAGGCCCAGGGCAGCGCCGGGAGCACCCGGGCGACAAGCCTCTTGAGGAACAGCCGGGCCAGCAGGCCTGCGACCACCGGCAGAAGCACGGTCTTGACGATGTCCAGCACCATGCCGGCGGCGTCGATCTGCAGGTAGGACCCGGCCAGGAACAGCACCAGCAGCGGGGTGACCACCGGGGCGATCAGCGTTGAGACGGACGCGACGGCCACGGACAGGGCCACGTCGCCCTTGGCCAGGAACGCCATCACGTTCGATGCCGTGCCGGACGGCGCGCAGCCGACCAGGATCAGGCCGACGGCGAGTTCCGGCTCAAGCTGCAGCGCCTGGGCGATCAGCCACCCGGCGCCGGGCATGATGATGTAGTGCGCCACGATGCCCAGCACTACGGCCCAGGGTCGCTTCGCCACGGAGGCGAAATCCGGCGGGGTCAGGGTCAGGCCCATGCAGAACATGATGATGCCGAGCAGGTACGGCACGCTGGGCGCCAGGGGCTTGAAGGCGCCCGGCAGGAGGAATCCGGCGACGCCGGCTGCCACGACGAGGAGCGGAAACACCGTGACCGCAATGCGGGCGATCTTCGCCTCGGCGGCGAGGGCCGGATTGACCGGGGCATCCGCTGCGGTGCGGGTCTCCGGGACGGACTCAGGGGATTTAGTTGCCTCAAGCATCCAAGAATGGTGCCACCGGCGTCCGCGATGTGGCCACTTTATGACCAGCCAGCGGACGAGTATGTCAGATTTATAGCCGAGCCGGTGCTACGAGACCGGCTTCGACGCCTTGCCGTCCAGCCAGAGTGTGTCCGACTCATCGCTGTGCGCGCCCGTGGTTCCGACGTGCTTGCTGCTGATGCCCGGACCCTGCCGGATGACGTGGACGAGCGCCATGCCGTGGCCGCGGCCCAGGCCGTAGTCCGCCCGCAGCCAGTCCAGAATCTCGCCGGCCTTCACGGACCCGTCGCCGAAGCCTTTCTCCCGGGCGAGCTCGAGGAGTTGGCGGGGAGTGAGGCCGGTTTTGTCCTCGATGGTGTCGAGGTACGCCTGGAATGACATCCGTGGATCCCTTCAGTGAGGCCCGGTCCCGGGTTTTTGGTTTCCGCGCCACTTTAGGGGCCCGTTCGCCTGGCCGCTAGGGCCCTGCAGCCCGAATGTCCACGTTCCTGCCCGGTTACCCTGGTCCGGACACCGGAAAACGCGGCGTGTTGCAGCTTTTTTGGGGCTGCACGCGGAAGGTAACTGGGCGGGAAGGCGGCCGGTGCGTAATTCCGGCCCGACGGCTACGCTCGGGACTATGGCGCCGACGTGGGAGCCGGGACTGCCCGGTGTGCTCAGTCTTCCTTCCGGGCGGCTCATCCGCGGCCGGCCACTCCTGGCGCCGTTTCCGGCCGGGCCGCGGCCGGAGTTCGGGCTGTACCTGCTCGGCAGCAGCCCGCGGCCGGTGGCGTGGGACTCCCGGTGGGTCCGCTGGCGGGACCTGCATGTGCCCGCGGACGACGTCGATGCCCTCGACGCGTTCCAGGAGGCCTGGCGGCGGGCGGAAACGGAGCGGGTGGAGGTGGCCTGCTGGGGCGGCCGGGGCCGGACCGGCACCGCCCTGGCCTGTATCGCCGTCCTCGACGGCGTCCCGGCGGCCGACGCCGTCGCCTTCGTGCGGCAGAACTACCGGCGCGGTGCAGTGGAAACACCGTGGCAGCGCCGCTACGTGGCGCGGTTCCGCAGGCCGGATTCCTGACTGCCGGCCAGCGTCCGCGGGCCGCTGCTCTGCCGCGGCCGCCCGGGTGGAGGGCTCAGGGGACAAGACAATGGCGGGGGCGCTGAATTCTCAGCACCCCCGCCACAGCCCTACGCAGTCCGGACTAAACGCGCGAACGTCCGCGGATGAAGTGGAAGACCAGGACGACGACGGCGATGACCAGCAGCAGGTGGATGAACCCGCCGCCGATGCTGCCGAGCAGGCCCAGAAGCCAAAGAACGGCGAGAATAATAGCGATCCAAAGCAACATAGTGACTCCCTTTGTTTTTCTTCTGATGAAGATTTTCACAAACCAGATTCAAGTCCCGGTCCAACGGACCGTTTCACCAAAATACTAAGCGTACTTTTTATATTGCGCCAAAAACCGCTCCCGGAGCTGGCCGAAAAAGCCCGGCTACGCCTAGAACCGGGCAGTCCCGCGCAGCCTGCGGGGCCGGCCGTCAGGGTCCACGATAAGGCGGTTGAGGGGGTCCGCCCAGAGCCGTTGGAGCGGGGACACGGGTTCGACGGTGTGGCGGCGCACCTGTCCGGCGGGCCGGGGCGAGCCGCGGCCGGCGTCGTGCCAGCGATCGAGCGCGTTGGCTGCGGCGTTCCACAGCGCCAGTCCCTCGGCCGGGTCCTCGAGCCGGCCATCCCCCTCGTCCAGGCCCAGGTGTTCGCCCCAGAGCTGGAGCCGGAGCTGGTGGGCCAGTGACCGGGCCAGTGACCGGGCCGGGGCCGGGCCGGCCTGGGCGTCCGAGGCCTGCCGGTTTCCGGCGCTGGTGTCCAGCACGGCGCAGGTGAGCTCGCTGTCGGTGGTCCAGGAGCGGCGGTTGAAGTTGTCCGAGCCGCAGGTAAACCAGGTGTCGTCGATGATGCAGATCTTGGCGTGCACGTAGATCGGGGTTCCCGCGCTATTCTCCAGGTCGAACACGCCGACCCTGCCGGGCGCCACCCGGCGCAGTCTGTCGAGGGCACGCAGCTGCCCGAGCCGCCTGGGCGGCCCGCCGATGGCGCCGTCCGCGTCGGGGTAGCGGGGAACGACGGCGATCACGTTCAGGGCGGGATTCCGTTCGAGGGCCTCCGCGATCCCCGCAGCCACCTCGGTGGACCACAGGTACTGGTCCTCGATGTAGATCAGCGAGCGGGCGCGGGCAAAGGCCTTGGTGTAGGCGCGGGCGATGCTGCGTTCCCCTTCGGGTGCGAACGGGAACGGCGGACGCTTCACGCCGTAGGTGCGCAGCAGTTGCACGGCGTGCGGGCCCGCCGGCGGCGGCGGCGGAGCGGCGGCCGGGAGCGGTTCGGGGTGCCGCGGCATTTTGGCCAGGCGCTGCAGCAGCATCCGGTAGGGCGTGCGGTCCAGGGGATGGGGGTCGTTCCACCGTTCGGCGAAGACTGCCAGCACATCAGCCACCACAGGGCCCCGCAGTTCGAGGGCGGCATCATGCCACGGCGGCCGTTGACCGTAACGGGAGTCCATGACGACCGCCTGCGGGTCTCCCGCGTGGTCGGCGTCGTCCCTGCGGCTGTGGGAAAGATCCAGCCCGCCAACGAACGCAACATCCCGGGACGGGTCGTCACGGCGGCGGATAACGACCATCTTCTGGTGGTGCGAACCAAACGGGCGGACCCGCTGATCGAGCAGCACCTCACCGCCGGCGTCGTTGATCTCGCGCCCCAGGCGCTGGTTGGAGCGGCCGCTGATCGGCGCCGAGATGCGCTCACCGTGGGATCGCCAGACCAGGCCGCGGACTTCCACCCCCGCTCGGGCCAGGCCGGCTAGCAGGTCGCCGATCGACGGCCCGTCCGCCAGCAGCCGCTCGTCCGCGTCGCCGCGCCAGTCGGTGAACCACACACGGTCTCCCGCCCGCAGCGCGCTCAGCTCCTCATGCAGACGGGCGAAGTAGCTCGCGCCGTGAATCAGGGGCCGCACGAGGTTGCCCTCCGACCACGACGGCGACCCGGCGCCGCCCGCTTGAACGGCCGTGGCCGGGTTGGCCCGCTCGGCGCCGCTGAGGAACCAGCTGCCTGCGTCATTGTCCACGTGGTCCTTCTTTCATCGTTGAGCCGGGCCGCTAGCGTCCAAAGTAGCCCACGAGGCTTAGGGGGCGGCTAGTCTCATAGTTTGCGTCTGAGCCTGCCGTCCCCGTTCGAGGAGAACACCCTATGCCTGCCGAAAGTCCGACCATCCTTGCGACCTCAGGCGGCTACCGGCCGGGTTCGCGGACGCGCTTGGAGTTCAACAAACTGGTCCATCACGCCGTGGACCTCTCCGGCGCCAGCGGGCGGGCCCCTAAGGTCGCCCACGTCGGGACCGCCAGCGGTGACCAGCGCTGGTTCAACAACGAAGTCAGCGAAGCCGGGCGCCTGGCCGGGTTCGATCTCACCCACCTGAACCTGTTCACGATGCCCAACGTGGAGAACATCGAGGAGTACCTGCTGGAGCAGGACGTTGTGTGGGTGAACGGGGGCTCGGTGGTCAACCTCCTCGCCGTCTGGCGCGCCCACGAGCTGGAGGGGATCTTCCGCCGCGCCTGGGAAGCCGGAGTGGTGCTGGCAGGGGTGTCGGCCGGCTCGATCTGCTGGTTCAAGGGCGGCACCACGGATTCGTTCGGTCCCGACCTGCGCGCGGTGAACAACGGCCTGGGGCTGCTTCCGTTCGACAACGGCGTCCACTACGACTCCGAAGCGGCGCGCCGGCCCACGGTCCACCGCCTGGTGGCCGACGGGACCCTGGGTGAGACCCACTGCACCGACGACGGCGTGGGCCTGCTCTACCGGGGGACCGAACTGGTCGAAGCGTTCACGGAAGTCCCCGGGAAGGCCGCGTACCGGGTGAGGCGGGTCCGGTCCGCGGGGTCCGGTGCCGAGGTGGTCGAGGAACGGCTCGAACCGACGGCACTCTAGGGCCTGCCCCTAACCCTGCGTGAGCCGGTAGCGCTCGATCTGCTTGAGCCGGCGCAGCAGGCTGTCCCGCCGCGGGTGCGGGACGGCGTCGGCGGGTTCCGCGGTGAGGTCAATGTGGGTGGTGCCGTACTGCCAGAGCAACAGGTCGTCCAGCAGCCGGTCCGGGCCGGGGGAGTAGCGGTGGTCCAGGGCCCGGCGGACCTCGGTGATCCGGTTGGCGCTCAGCAGGCCCGCCAGCTGTACAGTCTGGTTCAGGCCGTGCGCGGCCATCAGCTCGGCGGCCCAGCCCCAGTCGTCGTCGACCTTCCGGTCCACGTGCGGCAGCAGCGTCCGCCAGACGTCGCGGATCCGGTTCGGGGTCAGCTGCGCCGCTCCCTCGCCGTCCATGTCCCAGTAGCTGCGGACCTCCTCGTAGCGTTCATGCAGGTCGGCGAACGCGCTCTCCACGGTCTCCAGCATGGCGGCCGTGGCGGTGAACTGGCGGTCGAAGTGCGGGGTCCAGGCGCGCGGATCCTCGGCTTTGAAGCGGATGTCGTGCTCGATTTCGCTCCAGGCGTGGGCAAAGACCGTGCGGATCTGGCACTCGAAGAAGTAGCTGCCGTTGGGCTGTGCGTCCGGGTTGAAGGCCTGCTGGTACTCCTTGACGGTCTCGTTCTGGATGGTCCGCAGGATCAGGTGCCGGCTGGAGTAGCCGTAGGTCCCCGACTCGATGGAGCCGATGTCCTTCTCGCGGTCGCCGCGGCAATCGAAGAGCTGGCGTTGGCGTTTGATCAGGTTGGCGACGACGGCGTTCTCGGCCGGAAGCTTGGTGATGACGCGGATGCCCACCATGTCATTGAGCGTGCGGAACGGGTCCGGGAACTTCAGGACCGGCGGACCTCCCGGTTCCAGCGGCTCCTCGACCCGGGAGATCTTCTCGCGGAACGACTCGACGGTCTTGGTCCGGCCTGTCACGAACAGTGGCGTCACCTCGGTGCCCTTGAGCATGGTGCGCAGCGTCAGCAACACATCGCGGGTTACCAGTTTCAGGGCAGGACGGACCCGCTCGTAGAGTTCCACATTGTCCTGCACGGATTCGCGCAGCGCGGGGTCAAGGCGCTCCCAATTGCTAGCCATGGGCCCAGCTTACGGCCCGGCTCCGACAGCGGGCCCGGCGCACCGCCCTTCGGCCACTCTGCGGCCGCTCTGCGGCCATTCTGCGGCCGCAATACGGAGCCGCCTTCCGCAGCGCCGTGCAGCGCCCAAGGTAGGCTCTGCACATGGCTGATGTGCGGCGTCGTGCTTTCTTCGCGGCCGCAGCGGCGGTGACACTGGGGGCAGCCACCGCCTGTTCACCGGGCCCCAAGGAGGACACAGTGAAGCGGCAGAAGTACCACTACGGCGACGACCCGAGCCAGTGGGGGGAGCTATTTCTCCCTGACGCGGCCCAGCCCAGGGGCGTGGCGGTGGTTATCCATGGCGGCTACTGGCGTTCGCAGTACGGGGCCGAACTCGGCGAACCACTGGCCAGGGACCTTGCCGCGCATGGCGTCGCCGCCTGGAACCTGGAGTACCGGCGGGCCGGCAACGGCGGCGGCTGGCCGAATACCTTCGCCGACGTCCTCGCCGGGATCGACAAACTCCGTGACCTCGCCGCAGAACACAGCCTCGGCCTGGACCGCGTGGTGGCGCTGGGCCACTCGGCCGGCGGACACCTGGCCGTCTGGGCGGCCGGCCGGAGCCGGCTCGGCGAGCTTGGCGCACCGGATGCGGACCGCCAGCTCCAGCGCAAGAACGGCGACGCCGCGGTGCACCTCACCGGGGTGGTCAGCCAGTCCGGGCTGCTGAACCTGGCCGAAGCCGAGCGGCTGAACCTCAGCAACGGCGCCGTGAGCAACTTCCTGGGCGGGTCCTCGGAAAAATACCCCAAACGGCATAAGTTCGCGGACCCGATGAGCGCGGTGCCGCTCCGGGTCCCCGTTTACGCCGTGCACACCACCGAGGACGACACCGTCCCGTTGAGCCAGTCCGAGGCCTACGCCGCGGCGGCCAAGGCCGGCGGCGCCCCTGTCCAGCTCCTCAAGGTCCCCGGCGACCACTTCGCGCTGATCGAGCCAAAGGCCCCCGCGTACCGGAAATGCCGCGAACTGGTCCAGCAACTGCTGGGCTGAGCCCCGGCGGGCTGCGGCAACCGGTCATCGCCTAGACTGGACTCGGGTGCGCCGGGAAGTCTGGTCGGCATAGTTCAGTCGACCCAATTTTTAGGACTTCCGCATGAGCCACAGCCCACCCCCCACGCCTCTGCCCCGCACGCCCGGCCCCACAATCCTGGGCCGAGGCAGCTACGCCGAGTCTCTGCGCATCGGCGAAATCCTGCGCAAGGAAACCGTTGGCGGCGCCCTCCTTGTGGCCGCCGCCGTCGCCGCCCTGGTCTGGGCCAACTCGCCGGCATCGGAAAGCTACTTCGCCCTCCGCGACTTCAAAATCGGCTATGGGCCCTGGCACCTTGACCTCAGCCTCGGAGCCTGGGCGGCCGACGGACTGCTCGCCATCTTCTTCTTCCTGGTCGGCCTGGAGCTCAAACGTGAATTCGTTGCCGGGGACCTGCGCCAGCTGAACAAGTCGGTGGTGCCGGTCTCCGCGGCCGCCGGCGGCGTGATCATCCCGGCGGTGATCTACGCCGTCGTCAATCTCGGCAGCCCGGAGACCCTGCGCGGCTGGGCCATCCCCACGGCCACGGACATAGCCTTCGCCGTCGCGGTCCTCGCGATCATCGGCTCGCACCTGCCCAGTGCGCTGCGGATCTTCCTGCTGACCCTCGCCGTGGTGGATGACCTGATCGCCATCACCATCATCGCCGTCTTTTACTCAAGCGATATTCAGATCGCACCCCTCCTGCTGGCCCTTGTGCCGCTGGGCCTGTACACCTATCTGGCGCACCGATACCGGCGCTTCTTCGGGCTGAAGGCCCCCGCAGCGTGGTTCATCCTGTTGCCCCTCGGCCTTGCCACCTGGGCCCTCGTGCACGCCTCGGGCATCCACGCCACGGTGGCCGGCGTCCTGCTCGGCGTCGCCATCCCGGTCCTCCGCTCGCAGGCCAGCGGGGGGCCGGAAGCCGGTCCCGGGCTCTCTGAGATCTTCGAGCACCGCTTCCGGCCGATCTCTGCCGGCGTCGCGGTGCCGGTCTTCGCTTTCTTCTCCGCCGGCGTCGCCGTGGGCGGCTGGGACGGGCTGGGCTCGGCGCTGGCCGACCCTGTGACCCTGGGCATCATCCTGGCCCTTGTGCTGGGGAAACCGGCCGGCATCCTGGGCACCACGTGGCTGCTGACCAAGGCCACCAGGGCCCGCCTGGACAGTTCGTTCAAGTGGATCGACGTCTTCGGTGTCTCGATCCTGGCCGGGATCGGCTTCACCGTGTCGCTGCTGGTGGCGGAACTCAGCTTCGGCCACGGCAGCCTCCACGACGACCACGCCAAGGTCGGCATCCTGGCAGCCTCACTGCTCGCCGCCCTGCTGGCCACCGCGGTTCTCAAGACCCGGAACCGGCAGTACCGGGCGGCGGAGGAAGAGGAGAAACGGGACTCGGACCAGGACGGGATTCCGGACGTCTACCAGCAGGGCGGCGCGGAGCGCTGAGCCGGCGTGGTGCCGGCCCTGCGCGGGCTGGTGCGCGCCGCCGCGCTACGCGTGGTGGTCGGTGCCGCGCATCCTGACCGCGACGACGAGCCCGGACACCGCGGTCACGCCGGCGACGACGAAGATCGCCACCGGAATGCCGTAAGCGTCCGCGAGCAGCCCGGACAGCAGCGCGCCCACGGCGAAACCGCCGTCGCGCCACAGCCGGTAGATGCCGACCGACCGCGCACGCCACTGCGGGTGGGCCACATCGCCGATGGCCGCCAGCAGGGTGGGGTAGACCATGGCCGTGCCGACGCCGAGCAGGACGGCCGCCAGCAGCCAGATTTCGAAGCCATGCCCAGCGGCCACAATCGCGAGCCCCGCGGCCTGGACGAACATGCCGGCCGCAATCAGCCACTTGCGGCCCAGCCGGTCCGAGGCCGCGCCGGTGACCAACTGCACCGCGCCCCAGACCGCCGGGTACACCGCCGCGAGGATGCCGATCCGCTCGATCGAGAGGCCGGCGCCGGCGAAGAGCACCGGAAACAGTCCCCAGGCCAGCCCGTCGTTGAGGTTGTTCACCAGCCCGGCCTGGCTCACGGAAGAGAGCGAACGGTCCCGGAAGCTGGTCAGGGTGAAGATTTCGCGGGTGCTGAGAGCCGCTCCGGCACCGCTGTGCGCTTCCACGTGGTTCGCGGCCTCGGCCTTCGCGTGGTGGTGTGTCTCTTTCACGGCAAGTACGGACAGGCCCAGGCCCAGGGCGATGTACGCGGCGCCGAGCAGGAACGGCGCCGGACGCAGGCTGTAGGAGGCGGCGAGGTAACCGGTGAATAGGGCGGTGCCGGCCACGCCCAGATAGCCCGCGGCCTCGTTGAAGCCCATCGCCAGGCCGCGCCGGTTCGGGCCCACCAGGTCCATCTTCATGACCACCGTGGTGGACCAGGTCAGGCCCTGGCTCATGCCCAGGATCACGTTGGCGGCAACGATCCAGGACCAGCTGGTGCCGAAGATCAGCAGCAGCGGGACGGGGAGGGCGATCAGCCACCCCGCCACCAGCACCGGCTTGCGTCCAAAGCGGTCCGAGAGGGTCCCGGCGAAGTAGTTGGTTGCCGCCTTGGCCAGGCCGAAGGCCAGGATGTAGGTCAGCGCGCTCGTGTACTTGTCGAGATGGAAAACGTCGCTGGCCAGCAGGGGCAGGACGGTGCGCTCCTGGCCAAGGGTGCCGCCGACGAGGGCGTTGACCGCCACGAGCAGCATGAACTGGGCAAGATTTTGGCGCAGGCCCAGCACGACGGCGCTCCGCCCGGCCGGGATGTTGAGGTCTGCCATTCCAAAAGGATATACCCCTGGGGGTATACCGCCAAATCATCCAACTCCGGTTCACAGGAGCGCCGCGACGCGTTCTCTGGCAGAGTATGAGCATGCTCACAGTCATCGGTGAGGCCCTGGTTGATGTCGTCCAGCGCTCCTCAGGTATCCAGGCCCATGTGGGCGGCAGCCCCCTGAATGTCGCGGTGGGCCTGGCCCGGCTGGACCACCCGGTGCAGTTCATCGGGCGTTTCGGGCGGGACGCCTACGGGGAGGCCGTCGCGGCGCACCTGCGGTCCAGTTCTGTGCTGCTCCCGCTCGGACCCGACGAATTGCCGACGTCGGTGGCCACTGCCCAGATCGACGACGACGGCGCCGCGAGCTACATCTTCGACCTCGCGTGGGAATTGCCCGGCCTTGCGGACCGGCTGCCGTTTATGTTGCAGGGCAGCACGCTGCTGCACACCGGCTCGATCGCGACCATGCTGGCGCCCGGCGCCGCGGATGTGCTCGCCGCCGTCGAACATGCCCACCCGTCGACCACGGTGAGCTTCGATCCCAACTGCCGGCCCAGCATCATCACTGACGCCGACTACGCGCGCCGCCAGGCCGAAAAGTTCGTCACGCTCGCGGACGTGGTCAAGGCCTCCGATGAGGACCTCGAATGGCTTTACCCCGGCGTGGATCCGCTGGATTCGGCGCGGCGCTGGCTCTCGCTCGGCGGGTCGGAGGGGCCCGCCATGGTGGTGGTCACGCGCGGCGCCTCCGGCCCGTGGGCGGTGAACGCCGCCGGCGAGGCGCACGTCCCGGCGCCGCCGGTGAAAGTCGCGGACACCGTCGGCGCGGGCGACTCCTTTATGGCGGCGCTGCTCTCCGGCATCGTGGACCTGGGCCTCAACGGGGCACAGAACCGCAAGGACCTGCGCGAACTTTCGGCCGGCAGCCTGCGCGAACTCCTCGCCCACGCCGCCGCTGCGGCTGCCGTCACGGTCTCCCGCGCCGGCGCCAACCCGCCGACGCGGGCCGAAGTGAACCGGATGGAACTCGACCCGGAAAGTGCGGGCCTCACCAGCAACTGAGAGGAAGCCATGGCAACCTTCACGCTCCGCAGCGACACCTTCGAGGACGGCCAGATCCTGCCCGCGGCCCAGCGCGGTGCCTCGACCGGACCCGGCGGCCGGGACGAATCACCGCCGCTGCAATGGAGCGGCGCCCCGGCCGGCACCCGGAGCTACGCCGTTACGGTGTTCGACCCGGACGCCCCGGGCCACGGAGGTTTCTGGCACTGGGCCGTGCTGGACCTCCCGGCGGACATCACCTCGCTGGCCGCCGGCGCCGGCTCACGCCACGGCGGAGGCCTGCCCCTCGGTGCCTTCCAGCTCCGGAACGACGGCGGTTCGGCCGGCTACCTCGGGGCGGCCCCGCCCAAGGGCCACGGTCCGCACCGCTACGTCATCACGGTGCTCGCCCTGAACGTGGAGAAGTCCGGGCTCGACGCCGGTGCGTCCCCGGCCAAGCTGGAAGGCAAGCTGGGCCCGCACGTCCTTGCCCGGGCCACCATGACCGGCATCTACGAACGATTCTGACCGCCGTCGGCGTGTGCTGTCCCGCCTGCCGTCCCCCGGCCGCCGCCCGGCGCCGCCCACGTAGACTGGCAGTATGCGGCTGGTAGCAAGTGATATTGACGGAACGATCCTCGGCCACGACGGCAACATCAGCGACCGGACCGTGCGCGCCTTCCACGCCTGCCGCGACGCCGGAGTGGAACTGGTCTTTGTCACTGGCCGCCCGCCGCGCTGGCTGCACCCGCTGCAGGACCAGCTGGGCCATGCCGGCACGGTCATCTGCTCCAACGGCGCGGTGGTCTGGGACCTCGAGGCGGATAGGGTGGTCTCCGCCCGGGCGCTGGAGCTCGACGCCGTTTTCGAGGCCCGCCGCATCATCCAGCGGCTGCGTCCCTCCGCGCTGTTCGCCGCCGAAACCCTCACCGGATTCCACCTGGAACCGGGCTTCCTCGGCACCGGCTCCACCGGGCTGCTCGCCGAATTCACGCCGGCCCCGCTGCACGAGACGCTCACTGCCGACGACGCCGTCGTGAAGTTCCTCGCGATCGTCCGGGAAGGAACCGCGGACGAATTCCTGGCCGAGGTGTCCCCGGCCGTCGCGCACCTGGCCGCCGCCACGCACTCCGCACCCAACATCGCGCTGCTGGAGCTGTCCCTGCCCGGCGTCAACAAAGCCGTGACCCTGGCCGAATACGCGGCGTCCCTGGGCGTTCAGGCGCAGGACGTGGTGGCGTTCGGCGACATGCCCAACGACATCGAGATGCTGCGCTGGGCCGGGCACGGCTACGCCATGGCCAGCGGCCACCCCGAGGCCATCCGCGCCGCCGGCCAGCAGGCACCGCACTTCGACGACGACGGCGTGGCCCAGATCCTCGAAGCCAAGCTCGCCGAACTGGGTGTCCGGCTCCCGTAAAGTCCCGCCGCCTCCCTAAACCGGCCGGCACCCGGCGGTCACGGGATTCCCAGCTGGCTGACAACTGCCGTTCACCTTGGTCTCCTAGGCTGGCAGCACCGAACGGATCGTATGACTGAAGTGGGGCAATCATGGCCAGGAACGGTAACCGACATCTTGATGAGCAGCCGCTGCGGCGGGTGGACCCGGACGCTCACTGGCAGAGCCTGCGCCAGGGCGACCGCGTGCGGGTCCGGCTCGCGCCCGGCTATGAGACCGGCGGGTTCGTGGACGCGCTGACGGTGGACCACACCACGGTCTGGGTGGACCTCGACGGCGGCGGCCGCACGCTGCTGCACTGCAGCGACGGGGTGGAGATCCTGCCGCAGGGATCCTGAGCGAACCGCTCCGGTACGCTTCAAGAGTGACCGACGCGCACCCCTTCCTCGCCTCCGGCAGCGCCGCGGGCGAGACCGTAGCGATGGCCCACCGCGGCTTCTCGCCGGAGGGCGCCGAGAACTCCATGGCCGCGTTCCGCGCCGCCGTCGCCCTCGGCTACCGCTACCTGGAAACCGACGTGCACACCACCGCCGACGGCGTCCTGCTGCTCTTCCACGACGAAACACTGGACCGGGTCACGGACGGCAGCGGCCGCATTTCCGAGCTGTCTGCCGAGACCGTGGCCAAGGCCCGGATCGCCGGCGCGGAGCCGATCCCACTGCTGGCCGAACTCGTCACGGAGTTCCCGGAGGTCCGGCTCAACCTCGACGTCAAGGACTGGAACTCGGTGGAAACCCTGGCCGCGGCGATCGAGCAGTACGGCCTGCACGACCGCGTCCTGATTGCCAGTTTCTCGGACCGGCGGCGGCGCGCGGTGCTGCGCCGCCTCAGCCGTCCCGCCGCAAGCTCCGCCGGCATGGCCTCCAACGCGCTCTTTGTGCTGCTGGGCGCGCTGCTTCCCGCGCCCCTGCTCCGCCGGGTGGCGGACAGGGTGCTCCGCGGCGTCCACGCCCTGCAGGTCCCGGTCCGCTACGGCGCCATGACCGTGGTGACGGCCGGGTTCGTCCGCCGCGCCCACCGCCACGGCCTGCACGTGCACGTCTGGACCATCAACGAACCGGCCGAGATGCACCGGCTCCTGGACCTCGGGGTGGACGGGATCGTCACCGATCGGGCCGACCTGCTGAAGGCGGTCCTGCAGGAGCGGGGGCAGTGGGGGGACTGAGGTGCCGTTTCGGCCCGCCGGCTGTGGTGCTCAGCTGCTGAGTTCCACCATCAGCGCAGGTAATTCGTCGCAGAGCTCTCGGGCCAGATAGCCCAATCCGCCGAGTCGGCTCGCGAGCCTATCGCCGGCGGCGGCATGCAGGTGGGAACCCCAGCAGGCGGCCTGCGCGTCGGTGGTGCCGCGTGCCCGGAGGCCTGCGATGGCGCCGGCCAGGACGTCGCCGCTCCCGGAGGTGCCGAGCCCGCTGTGTCCGGTGGTGATTTCCCAAAGGTCCCCGCCCGGTTCCGCGATCACCCCCTGGCAGCTCACCACAGCCTGGTAGGCCTCGGCAATCTTCGGCACGTCCCGCTTGAGGTCCTCAACATCCCGGCCCAGCAGGATGCCGCCTTCGGTGATGTTCGGGGTGAGGATCAGCCTGCCCGCCCAAGGCTTCAGTTCGTCGACCAGCTCGGGCAGGCAGCCCAGGGCATAGGCGTCGAGCACGACGGCGGGGCCGCGCTTCGGCCGCCCCCGCCCCGGGAGCAGCAGGCCCCGGAGGAGCGCCAGCGTCTCATCCTTGTCGTCCAGTCCGGGCCCGATGAGGACGGCGTCGGCGGCCTCCACTTCGTCGGCCAGCAGCGAGGCCGAGGGGCCTTTCACCGATCCGCGCGCCGTCTCCGGCAGGCCCACCACGCCGGACTCGGGAAACGCGACGGCCAGCGGAACCGCCGTCGACTCCGCCGTCGCAAGGGTCAGCCGCCCGGCCCCGGAGCGCAGGGCCGCGATGCCGGCCAGCAGGGCTGCACCCGGCGTTTTACGGGAACCGCCGACCACGAGTACCGAACCGCGGTCGTCCTTGCCGGCGCCGCCGCCGGGCAGCGGCCAGCCGCGCAGCAGCGTGGGTGTCAGTTGGGCGGCGGCCTCAGCGCGGATGGACATTTGCGTCTCCCGCGTGCTCGGTGACGGGGACGCCGTGCTCCGTCAGATGGTCCGCCATATTGAAGCTTTCCAGCTCCCACGCCCCCGTGGAATCCCTCCGCACGAAGCGGCTGACCGAGGCGTTCAGGACGCTGGTGGTGGCGGCGATGTCCAGCAATTCTGCCTCCGTGAGGCCCTCGAGAATGTAGCGAAACAGCACAATCAAGGCGTCGTGGCAGACCAGCAGAACCTCTTCGCCCGGGTGGTCGCGGTCCAGATCGGCAAGTAGCGACCGCAGCCGCAGCACGACATCGGCCCACGACTCGCCGCCCGGCGGCCGGTAGTAGAACTTCCCCAGCCACCGCCGCCGCTGGGCTTCCTCCGGCAGCCGGGCTTCCACGCCGGCGGAGGTCAGCATGTCCAGGATCCCGAGTTCGCGGTCGCGGAGCCGTTCATCCAGCCGGATCCGCACCTGCCACCCGCCGGTCTGGACGGCGAGTTGGGCGGTCTGGCGTGCGCGGGCGTACGGGGAGGACCACACGGCGGCACGGTCCGTTTCGGAGACGGCGGCCAGCAGGCGGCCCAGCGCCAGCGCCTGTTCCCGGCCGGTCTCGGAGAGTCCGACGTCGGCGTCGCGCGCCGGGACGTTGATGACGTGCGCCCCCGCCTCACGGGCAAGCGTGGCAGCAACGTTTCCTTCGCTTTCCCCGTGCCGGACCAAGACGAGTCCCTTGATGCCGGGCCCGGTTCCGCTGGCCTGTCTGCTGTCGCCCACCGTTTCCTCCTGTGCTCTGGTCCCGCGGAAGCGTGCCAATACGGCCGCGGACTGCCGCGGGAGGTTGCCGGGTTTCCGGAAGTGCCCACGTTACTACCGCGCCCCGGCCTTGTCGCGGTGCGGGAAAGTCGGTGCCGGCTGGCAGGATGGAGCCATGCGTATCCTGATCGCCCCGGACAAGTTCAAGGGCTCCCTGACCGCCGCCGAAGCCGCCGCCGCCATGGCCGAGGGCGCCCTGCGGGTGTACCCCGACGCCGAAACCGTCCAGTTCCCGGTGGCCGACGGCGGTGAAGGCACCCTGGAGGCCGCCGTCGCGGCCGGATACGAGGAACGCCTGAATGCCGTCGTCGGGCCGATCCTGGCCCCGATCGGGGCGGCCTGGGCCATCCGCCAGGATGCCTTCGGCGGCGCCACCGCGGTCATCGAGACGGCACAGGCATCCGGGCTCGCGCACATGGAACCGACCCCGGCGAACGCCTTGCGCGCGCATAGCTACGGATGCGGGCAGCTGATCGCGGCCGCGCTCGACGCCGGCGCGACCGAAATCGTGCTGGGCGTGGGCGGCTCGGCGATGAGCGACGGCGGCAGCGGCGCCTTGCGTGCCCTGGGCCTCAAGCCCGTCGACGACGCCGGGAACGTGGTGCCCCTCGGCGGCGGCTCGCTCGCCGAGGTCGCCGCCGTCGACGTCGCCGGACTGGATCCCCGGCTTGCAGCCGTGAAGTTCCGGATCGCCGTGGATGTGCAGAATCCCCTTTACGGGCCTGAAGGTGCGGCCCACGTCTTCGGCCCCCAGAAGGGTGCCGACGAGGACACCAGGGAAGTGCTCGACGCCGGGCTGCGCAACTGGGCCTCGGTGCTGCGGCAGGCCAGCGGCCGGGACGTCAACGTCCCGGGCGCGGGCGCGGCCGGCGGGTTCCCGGCGTCGTTCCTGGCCTTCACGAACGCCGTACTGGAAGGCGGGTTCGACCTTGTGGCCGGGCTCACCGGGCTGGCCGAAAAGCTCGCGGACGCTGATCTGGTGATCACGGGGGAGGGCTCGCTGGACTCCCAGTCACTGACCGGGAAGGCGCCCATTGCCCTGGCCGACGCCGCGCACGCGCTCGGCATCCCGGTGATCATGGTCGCCGGCCGGATCCTTGTCACCCCGGACGAGCTGGCCCGCCACGGGGTAGTCGCGGCCGCCCAGCTGCTGGACGCGGCGCCGAGCCCCGAGGAAGCGATCGCGAAGGCCGCGAAGTACCTGGCCTGGACCACCAGCCAGGTGCTCGAAGGGGCGTAACCCGCCGGCCGGGCGAGCACTCCGGGCGCTCCAACTCTGGTCTCAGGCATGGCTTGGACTTAAACTGGCCTCAATTGGGGGCCGTGACTCCCTGCCAGGGCCACGCGCAAAACCGTGGCCCTGCCCAGGAGAGCACCATGTCCATGAAGCGCAACAGCCCCCGCCGGTCCAGGCTCCAGGAGCGCCGGCTCGAGGTCGAACACATCAACGTTGTTGACCGCCGCGTCATGCGCAAGGCCCTCGGCGGCACCATCGTCGGAAACACGATGGAATGGTACGACGTCGGCGTGTTTGGCTACCTGATCACCACCATGGGCCCGGTCTTCCTGCCCGAGGCGGACAAGACGGTGCAGAACCTGTTCCTGCTCGGCACCTTCGGCGCGACTTTCATCGCGCGGCCGCTGGGCGGCGTGTTCTTCGGCTGGCTGGGCGACAAGATCGGCCGCCAGCGGGTCCTCGCCATGACCCTCATCATCATGGCGGCCTCCACCTTCGTGGTGGGGCTGCTGCCCGGCTACGCCGTCCTCGGCATCTGGGCCGCCGTCCTGCTGGTGGCCACCAAGCTGATCCAGGGCTTCTCAACCGGCGGCGAATACGCCGGTGCCACCACGTTTGTCAGCGAACACGCCCCGGACGCCCGGCGCGGCTACTTTGCCAGCTTCCTGGACCTCGGCAGCTACATGGGCTTTGCCATCGGGGCGGCCCTCGTCACGCTGCTGCAGGTCACCCTCGGCGGGGAGGCGATGGAGGCCTGGGGCTGGCGGCTCCCGTTCCTGATTGCCGGGCCGCTGGGCCTGATTGCCATCTACTTCAGGATGAAGATCGAGGAGTCCCCGGCGTTCCAGGCGAGCCTCGACGCGCAGGCCGCCGGCGCTCCGGCGGGGGAGGCCGCGGAAACCAAGGGACCGGTCGCGATCTTCGCTTCGCATTGGCGCGGAATCCTGCTCGCCATGATCCTGGTGGCCGCCGCCAACACGGTCGGCTATGCGCTGACGTCCTACATGCCGACGTACCTGACGTCCAACAAGGGCTACGACGAACTCCACGGCACTCTGCTGACCATCCCGATCCTGGTGCTGATGTCCGCCGCGATTCCGTTCACGGGCAAGCTCTCGGACCGGATCGGGCGGCGGCCGGTGCTCTGGATCGGTTCGCTCGGCACCGTGGTGCTGGCCGCCCCGGCCTTCCTCCTGATCGGCATCGGCGCCATCTGGTCCACCCTGCTGGGCCTGGCGCTGATCGCCTTTCCACTGACGTTCTACGTGGCCAACCTGGCCTCGGCGCTGCCCGCGCTCTTCCCGACCGAGAGCCGGTACGGGGCCATGGGCATCGCCTACAACTTCGCCGTGGCCATCTTCGGCGGCACGGCGCCGTTCATTATCGCGTCGCTGATTGCGGGGACGGGCAACGAAATGATGCCGGCGTACTACCTGATGGCCACCTCGGCGATCGGGGCTGTGGCGGTCTACTTCATCACGGAGACGGCGGGCAAGCCGCTGAAGGGCTCCATGCCCAGCGTCGACACGATTGAGGAAGCCCACGAACTCGTGGCCGGCCAGGACTCCAACGAAAACCTCGACCTCAACGAGATGCCGTTCGACCACACCTACGAGCCTGCCGAGGGCGAGGAACCGCCTGGCGACGCCGCCGGGCGAAGGGACCGCCCCGCGGAGTAGGCGTCCGGGTCATGCGCCGGTTTCGTAGTGCGGCTCGGCCACCGGCTTGGACTCCGGCGAGCCTCGCTCGCGCAGGTATACGGAGGCGCCCACCAGCACCGCGACGGCGAGGAACTCGCTTTGCCAGTTTTGGAATGACTCGAACCAGAACCGGCTTGTGGCGAGATAGCCCAGCACCGTGACACCCGGCTGGCCGTGGGCCTGCTGTTCCTGGCTGTACTCCTCGCTGCCGCCGACCGCGTGCAGCACGACGGACATCAGGAACAGCAGCGCGAACATGATCGAGAGGGAGTGCTCGTAGAGCTTGAGCACCCACCCACCGCGGCGGACCGGCCACGGCGTTGCCGCCTTGATCGTGGCGTGCCGCGGGTCCTCATCCTGCGGGGCTTTCGTTCCGATCGGTTTGGACTCGGAGGAGCCTTTTTGGAAGAGGAACACCGTCAGGATGACGTACATGCCCATCTGCAGGAACTCCGACTCCCAGTTCTCAAAGGTCGCCTCAAGGAAGGCGCCGGTACCGAGGTACTCGAAGATTCCGACGGCGGACTGGCCGTGGGACACTTGGTCCTCGCTGTAGTCGGCCGCCCCGCTGACCACCATGCCGCCGAAGAAGACGAGGAAAAGTCCGATGTTGGCCAGCAGCAGTCCGTGTTCCTTGGCCCACTTGCGCATCTTTGCTCCTGAATCTGGATGAATGGTCTGAACGTCTGTAGCGGCCATGACTTATCCCCGAACGGCCCGACGGCGGAGCCGGTTGGGAATCAGGACCAGCAACGCCAACAGTACGGCGAGCAGTGCGGCCCCCGCCGTAAGCCCGGCGGCCCGTCCCGCCACCACATCGAAGACCAGCGCCGAAGTTCCCACGCTCAGGAGGGCGACGCCGGCCAGCGCCACCTTCGCGATGCGGTCCGCGCTCGCTACGAGGGTTTCCTTGAGCCCCTTGCGGAAGAGCCTGCGGTGCGCGCTGACCGGCAGCAGAATCAAGGCGGTCGTCAGTGCCGCCAGGACGACGTTCGCGAGGTAGAGCGTCAGCTCAAAGGCGTCCAGTGTCTCGAATCGGGACTGGAAGGGCAGTGTCAGCAGGAAGCCCGCAAGGATCTGGACGCCCGTCTGGAGCACCCGGAGTTCCTGCAGCAGCTCCGCCCAGTTGCGGTCCATCTTTTCGTCGAAGGTCTCGTCCCGGCCGCCCTCGCGGCTTTCCCCGGTGTCCGGCATCAGCGCTCCTAAACTGGATCGAAAACTTGGTACTAAGCGTACTGACGATTTTCCGGTACGGTGGAAGATACGGTAGGACGCGCCCCCCCGGGCGCGGCCTACCCCTCGATCCGATCATCCAGATTCGACCGGCCAAATGCCAGAGCGCAGGAGGAACGACATGACTCAGGAAAACCAGCACGGACACGCCGCTGAGGAAGAAGCAGGCGGCTACGGTACGCCCACCGCGGAGCAGGAAATGCCAGGCGGAGATGGGAAGACGTTCGCCCAGCCGCGCGAAGAAGAGGCTTTCGACGCCGCGGGCCTCAACCAGGACAGCCCGGACGGCGAGACGTACCCGGCCGGCGCGCCGGATCTGAGCCAGTTCGGCGCCGAAGACCAGGACAGTGCAGGAGAACCCGGAGCTGGACGCTTCGGAGGAACGGAGGAGCAGATGAACGCGGAAAACGAAAGCAGTGAACCCGGATTCGAGCAGGGCAACGAAGCGTCCGCCGAAAGCGGCGGCGCGGTGCCGTCCTCGGACGCGGAGATGGACGCGGCCAACACCGAGGAACCCGCGCCGGGCCGCCCGTTCTCCTCGGAATCCGGCCAAGACGCCGCTGGCATCCCGGACGGCAGCGGCACGGACCTGCCGGAGGAGAAAGCTCCGAAGGACCGCGACGGCGAGGACAAGGAATCGTTCGACGCCGGCTAAACCGCCGCGCACACGCCGAAGGCCGGCGCCCTTCCACCAGACTAGATGGTGGGAGGGCGCCGGCCTTCTTGTGCCGCGGACCGGGGTTAGCGGCGCTTCTTCGGGGCGCGCTTCGCTGCTGCGTTGACCGCAGCCTTGACCGCGGCGACCGGGGCGGCGCCTTCGGTTTCCGGTTCGGCCACGGTGCCACGGGCCTTCGCGATGGCCTTCATGCCGTGGTAGATCACCAGGGCGGCCGCGGAGCCCAGCGCGATGCCGGTGAACTTCAGGTCGCCGATAGTCCAGGTGTAATCGGCGATGCCGACGATCAGGGCCACGGCGGCGGTGGTGAGGTTGATCGGGTTCGAGAAGTTCACCTTGTTCTGCACCCAGATCTTGACGCCCAGGACGCCGATCATGCCGTAGAGCATGGTGGCGGCGCCGCCGAGTACGCCCGCCGGGACGGTGGCGATCAGTTCGCCGAACTTCGGCGAGAAGCTCAGCACAACGGCGAAGATGCCGGCCACCCAGTAGGCCGCGGTCGAATAAACCTTCGTGGCGGCCATAACGCCGATGTTCTCGGCATAGGTAGTGGTGCCCGAGCCGCCGCCAAGGCCGGCCAGCACCGTCGCGGCGCCGTCGGCCATCAGCGCGCGTCCCGAGACGCCGTCGAGGTTCTGTCCGGTCATGGCGGAAACCGACTTCACGTGGCCGATGTTCTCCGCCACCAGCACCAGCACCACCGGCACAAACAAGCCGACGACGCCGAGGTGGAACTCGGGGGTCTGGAAGTGCGGGAGACCCACCCACGCGGCGGCGTCGACCTTGGCGAAGTTGACCTCGCCGCGGATCATGGCGACGAGGTAGCCCACCACAACGCCCACCAGGATGCTCAGCCGGCCCAGGATTCCGCGGAAGAAGACGCTGACGACGATGATCACGGCGAGGGTGATCAGGGCGGTGATCGGGGCGGCATCGAAGTTGTTCTTGGCAGCGGGGGCGAGGTTGAGGCCGATCAGGCCCACGATGGCGCCGGTGACGATCGGCGGCATCAGGCGGTTGATCCAGCCGGCGCCGAACTTCTGCACGACGGCGCCGATGATGGCCAGCCCGACGCCGGCGAGCACCACGCCGCCCAGCGCCCCGGGGATCCCGTACTGCTGCTGTGAGGCCATGATCGGGGCGATGAAGGCGAAGGAGGAACCGAGGTAGCTGGGCACCCGGCCCTTGGTGATGACGAGGAACAGCAGGGTGCCGATGCCGGAGAAGAACAGGGTGGTGGCCGGCGGCATACCCGTGATGATCGGGACCAGGAAGGTGGCGCCGAACATGGCGACAACGTGCTGCATGCCCACGCCGATTGTCAGGGGCCACGCGAGGCGCTCATCCGGCCGGACAACCTCGC
This sequence comes from Arthrobacter sp. SlRoot2-15, assembly GCF_059739345.1. Classification (NCBI taxonomy): domain Bacteria; kingdom Bacillati; phylum Actinomycetota; class Actinomycetes; order Micrococcales; family Micrococcaceae; genus Arthrobacter; species Arthrobacter sp. SlRoot2-15. The sequence continues at coordinate 1,770,851 of NZ_AP046058.1, read as the reverse complement.
CGGGTCGAATGGACTTGCCGTTTCCGTGGATCTTCCATTTGGTGCCGAGCATGCTCATTGCAGCGAGCCTTTCAAGAATGTGTGGCGGGACCGGGAAGGAATCTTCCGGGTGCCACTTTACCGCGCCGGCCGGGCGGGGCCGGCGCCCGGTGGCGTCGATATAGTTGCGGAATGCTTGCCCTGACTGCTCCCGCGAAACGCCTGCATGCGGCCTGGCTGGCGGCCCGCGCGGAGTGGGGGCCAGGCCTCCACGAGGATGGCTTCGGGCTGCTGCCGGACGACGACGTCGAGTCTCGGGCCGGTTTCGAGGCGTGGCTGGATCGGCTGGCCGCGGAGTCGGCCGTTTGCACTTACCGCTGGATCATCGACGGCGAACAAGTGCTCGGCGGGATCGCGCTGAGGCACGAGGGCAACAGGGCCGTGGACCGGGCCGGGCACATCGGCTACGGCATCCGGCCGTCCGCGCGGGGCCGCGGCCTGGGAACCTGGGCGCTTGGACAGATGGTCGAGGAGGCGCGTCGCCACGGGATGGACCGTGTACTGCTGGTCTGCGCGGCGGGCAACGTCGCCTCGGAGGCAACGATCGAGCGCCAGGGCGGAATGCGCGAGGGCAGCAACTCCGGCACTGACAAGGTTTGGCGATACTGGATCCGCATCGGACAGCCCGCCGAAGGGGACTAAGGGGCCGACGGCGCTCCGGCAGCCGGTGGCTAGGGTCCGGAGACCACGGGTTTGCGCACCAGGAGCATTGCCTGCGGGTGTTTTTCAATTGACCGTGCGGCCCGGACAAGTTGCGCCTCAAGCACGAAGCCCTGCTCCGTGAAGCGGAGCGCGACTTCGTCGGGGGAGTGCAGTTCCCCCCGGAGTTCGACGTCGTGCCCGTAGGCGCGTTCAAGCGCGCGGTGTCCGCTGCCGGCTTGGAAGGCGATGAGGGCCAGGCCGCCGGGGCGCAGCACCCGCCAGAATTCGCGGGCGATCGCCGGTAACTTCGCCGGCGCTGAATGGATGATCGAGTACCAGGCAAGGATGCCGTCCGCGGCAGCATCTGCAGCGGGGAGATCGGTTAGTTGGCCCACTTCGAAGACGAGCCCGGGATGGCTCCGCCGCGCCACCCGGACCATCCCCGGCGAGAGATCCACCCCGATGACGTCCAGCCCGGCGTTGCTGAGGTAGGCGCTCAGGCGCCCGGCGCCGCATCCGGCGTCGATCACCTTGGGCCCGGGGACGGCGAGAAGCCTGGCGCAGAAGTCATCGATCATGGCCATATCCAGTGGGGCCTCGAAGCTGGTGTCCGGGAGCGCCGTCGCATATGCCTCGGCCACCGTGTCATAGGCGGACCTGACGTTGGCCAGGTTCTCGAGGGTTGCCATGCTACGCACGGTTCTCCGGCAAAGGAACACGGGGCCTCTTTGCGAGGATCATCTCGGCGAGATCCATTCCTGTTTCGCGGTTCTGCCTCCCGGAAGGCACCAGACGGAAAACGGCGACATACGGCGTGCCCCACGATTCAATTTCGATGACCACCATGGCCCGGCGCTCCAGCGGCCTCCGCAGGGTTTCCATTCTCACTGAGACCACCTGCTCCCACGGCACGAGTCCGAAATAGACGGGCCGCCGTCGCGGTCTGACCAGCTGGAGCCCGCGGGCGTCCGCAACCAGGGCAAGGATGTATCCGGTCCCCTTCGCCTTCGGTGACAGCGGGCCTTTCTTGAGGAACCGCCCGAGTTCCCGCCCGGTCCAGAAGGTATCCACGACGAGCGCGCTGGGATGGGCCAGTTGCAGCTGCGCCTTAAACGTTCTCGCTTTGTGAAACAGCCACGTCAGCCAAATGGGAATGACCACCGCCAAAAGAAGCACGACGACGGCTAGAACCTTAAGACTGTCCGGATAGCGCGCGGCATCGTTGACCTTGGCCAGGAGTCTGACAAGAAGGACAGCAACTCCGGCGACCCCGACCGCAGCGCCCAGCCGACGCTTTGTACCCACTTGACCTCCCCCGGGCCGGCCATGCTGGCCGTGCTACCGCTTACCGTACTACGCGCCCCGGAAGGACAGGTTTCGACGCCAACCCGGCCTGCCGCTGTACCGTGGGCCTGATGGATACCTCAACACTCCTTGCGGCGTACGACCAGCAACTCCGCACCGACGCCGAGACTCCCAGCGCGGTCGCCGTCGAGCGGCTGGGCCCGCTGCGGCTCGTGACCTTTGCGGGCGGCCGCGGGTTTGTGACCTACCCGGACCTGGCCGGCGCCAGCGCAGAGACGATCGCGCGGTGGGTGGCCGAGACCGTGGCGTACTACCGTGCGGATCCGGACATCACGCGGGTTGAATGGAAGACCCGCGGCCACGACCATGCGCCCGGGCTCCACGACGCGTTGCTGGCGAATGGTTTTGAGCCGGAGGAGACCGAGTCCGTGATGATCGGGGCCGCCGATGCGCTCGACGTCGACGTGGCGCTGCCGCCTGGGGTGAGCCTGCGGCGCGTGACGGAGGAACCGGATATCCGGGCGATGAGCGCCATGCAGGACGAGGTCTTTGGCAGTCCCGTTTCGGACGGAAACGCCGAAGCGATCCTGCGCCGAATGGCCCGCGACGACGGCATGGAGCTGTGGGTGGCCGAACATGCAGGGGTGATCGTCAGCGCAGGCCGGCTGGAACCGGTGCCGGACACGGACTTCGCAGGGATCTGGGGCGGGGCTACGCGCGAACAGTGGCGAGGCCGGGGGATCTACCGCGCGGTCACCGCAGCCCGGGCACGTGCGGCGCTGTCGCTGGGCAAGACTCTCATCCACAGCGACTCCACCGCATATTCACGGCCGATCCTGGAGCGCTACGGCCTGGTCCGGGTGTCCACGACGACCCCGTATCGCTGGCGGCGCTGAACGCCGTGACGGCGCCGGGGCAGACTGATGCTGTGAATCTCGGACCCGGACCCGGACCCGGCTATGCCGCGTACGCCGCCAAGATGCGCGGCCTGGTCGACGCCGGCGTCGACCTCGAAGTGGACGCGCGGTTCGTCGACATGCTGAGTCCGCGTCGGGCCTACATCCTGGATCTCGGCTGCGGTATCGGGTCGGCGGTCGGCGCGCTTCGGGCCCGCGGCCATATGGCGTACGGCATTGATCCGTCCGACGACGTCCTGACGGTCGCCCGCGAACTGTTCGACCGGGCCTGGTTTCAGAACTTGAGTGGCGGAGCCGTGTCTGCCTCGGCACTGCGCACACGGGGACTTCCGGGCGCCTATGACTGCGTCCTCATGTCCGGGAACGTCCCGGCCTTCCTCCTTGGTGACGCTCTGCCGGAAATCTTCAAGCAGGTCTCCTCGATCCTGAATCCGGGTGGCCGCCTCATCATCGGTACTTCCACGAAGGCCAGGGGCGGACCTGCGCAGCAGGACGTGGCGGCTGCCGGCTCCGGTCTCACCCTGACCCACCGCTTTTCGGACTGGCACCTCGGCCCGTTCAGCGAGGAATCACTCTGGTCGGTCAGTGTCTACTCAAACGCGGGCACCCGCCGCGCGGCCGAGGGCCCGGACGGGAAGTTTGTGCTCGGCGCATGATTCGCTGTCCCGGGGGCGGCTCTTGGCCAACTGGCCTCGTGCCTCAGCAGCGGAAGTAGTGGTTGCGTCTCGGTTGCTGGTGGGGGTCGAGGTGGGGTGGCGGGATGAACCATGGGATGCCGTTGCGGGGCTGGATGGTCCATTGTTCCTTGTGGATCAGGTGGTGATGGTGTGAACAGAGGAGTGTTCCATTGTCGGTGCTCGTGGAGCCTTCGCGGGACCAGTAGTCGATGTGGTGGGCTTCGCACCAGGGGGCGGGGATGGTGCAGCCGGGGAACGCGCAGCCCTGGTCGCGGGCGGTGATGGCTTTGCGGATGTGGGGCGGGAAGACGCGGGTGGTGCGGCCGATGTCCAGGACGCGGCCCTTGGATCCGAGGAGGACGGGGATGATGTCGGCGTCGCAGGCGATTTTGCGGATGGTCGCGGCGGTGACGGGGCCGGTGAACGCCATGGTCCCGGTGCCGGTGAACCCGAGGGGGCCGGTGGCGGCGCCGGTGCCAGGGTTGAGTCCGCTGGCGTCCCCGGTCCGGTCGAACTTTCCGGCGTCCACGGACTTTTCCAGCTTCCAAGCTTCCCCGGTGTCGGTCAGCCGGTGGAGGCGTTCGAGGAGGTCGCGGTAGTCGATGGTGACCATGACCTGGGGCCGGAGGCCGCCCGTGGCGGGTAGTCCGCCGGAGGCCATGGCGACCTTGCAGCCGCCGACGAGGCCGTCGAGGTGTTTCTGCGGCCGCGACCGCCGGTCCAGGACGTTCGGCACGAAGCCGTCCGCAGCCTCTCCGCCGTCTGATCCGTCGTCCGCTCCGCCGGGGGCAGCCCCGTTGGCGGCCGCGGTCCCCCTGGTGCGGGGGTTGGTGGCGGTGTTCATCACGGTCAGCAGGTGTTCGAACTGTTCGGTGGTGGCGAAGATTTCCAGGTGCTGCAGCCCGTGGCGGGGTTTCCGGATGAAGGCGCCCTGGAGCTGGCGGAGGACTTCCTCGCTCGGTTCGGCGCCGTCCTGGTCGATCGCGTCCACCCAGCGGCGGGTGATCCGGGTCAGGTAGTCCGGGTCGTGCTCGATTGCGGTGCGGGTCAGGGCATGTTCCATCCGGGCGCTGGTCACCGCGTCGCAGACGGGCCGGACCCGGCCCAAAGCTTGGGTGATGATGGTCGCCGAGCGGGACGGGACGGTCCCGGCGGCCACGGCCGCGCCGAGTTCCTCGCGCAGAGGCGGCAGCGGCTGGCCGGTCATCCCGGTGCGGGGCAACAGCTCCTGAGCCAGGGTGAGCCGGCGGTGGGCCTCGACGGCGCTGATCTGCAACCGGTCACGGAGGAACTCGCCGGTTTTGCGGTAGCCGTCATCGAGGGCCGGGGCGCCGTCGGCGGCGGCCTCCCGACGGGTGCGCTCCACCGCCCCCGCGGCGACGAGCTGCAGGTATTCCGCGGCTCGGGAGATCTCCTCGACCTGGCCGGCGAACTCCGCCGCCTCGCCAAAGTCCATCAGCGCCGCGTCCCCGACCGCCGTCGCACAGAACCCGCGCAGCCGCCCGAGAACGCTGTCCAGCGGCGGAACCCGGCGTCCTTCACCGTCCGGCCGGATGGCCGGACGAGCGATGAGAGCTGCACCGATTCCCATGGACTAATTTCATCAGTGACCTCAGACAGTAAGAGGAACACTTCTCTGCCCGCCTGCTGGTCAAGGATCATCGGCTGCGTCCGTGACCGCGCCCACCGAAAGGTAAACGCACCCTGCCTCAGGCAGGGGCCCGGGTGCTTTGTGCAGCATCCGGGCCCCGCCCTGGCATATTCAGCCTCAGCAGAACTTAGCGGCCGAGGACGCCGGTGGTGTTTCCACCGCTGGTGTTCTGGATGGTGCTGGCCGTGTTGAGGTTCGCGTCCAGGTCCAGGCCGAGGTTCGACGCCGTGGTGTAAGACCCGCGGTCCGTGCCGGTGGTGTTTCCACCGCTGGTGCCCTGGAGGGTGCTGGCCGTGTTGAGGTTCGCGTCCAGGTCCAGGCCGAGGTTCGACGCCGAGGTGTAAGACCCGCGGTCCGTGCCGGTGGTGTTCCCGCTGCTGGTGTTCTGGAAGGTGCTGGCCGTGTTCAGGTTAGCGCCCAGGTCCAGGCCGAGGTTCGACGCCGTGGTGTAGGTTCCGCGGTTGGTACCGGTGGTGTTTCCACCGCTGGTGTTCTGGAAGGTGCTGGCCGTGTTCAGGTTAGCGCCCAGGTCCAGGCCGAGGTTCGACGCCGAGGTGTAAGACCCGCGGTCCGTGCCGGCGGTGTTCTCACCGCTGGTTCCCTCGAGGGTGCTGGCCGTGTTGAGGTCCGCGCCCAGTCCCAGGCCGAGGTTCGACGCCGTGGCGTAAGACCCGCGGTCCGTGCCGGTGGTGTTTCCACCGCTGGTGCCCTGGAGGGTGCTGGCCGTGTTGAGGTCCGCGTCCAGTCCCAGGCCGAGGTTCGACGCCGTGGTGTAAGACCCGCGGTCCGTGCCGGTGGTGTTCCCACCGCTGGTGCCCTGGAGGGTGCTGGCCGTGTTGAGGTTAGCGCCCAGGTCCAGGCCGAGGTTCGACGCCGTGGTGTAGGTTCCGCGGTTGGTGCCGGAGTTCTCATCGGTGGTGCCCTGGAGGGTGCTGGCCGTGTTGAGGTTAGCGCCCAGGTCCAGGCCGAGGTTCGACGCCGTGGTGTAGGTTCCGCGGTTGGTGCCGGAGTTCTCATCGGTGGTGCCCTGGAGGGTGCTGGCCGTGTTGAGGTTAGCGCCCAGGTCCAGGCCGAGGTTCGACGCCGTGGCGTAAGACCCGCGGTCCGTGCCGGTGGTGTTTCCACCGCTGGTTCCCTCGAGGGTGCTGGCCGTGTTCAGGTTCGCGCCCAGGCCCAGGCCGAGGTTCGACGTCGAGGTGTAAGACCCGCGGTCGGTACCGGTGGTGTTCCCGCTGCTGGTGCCCTGGAGGGTGCTGGCCGTGTTCAGGTTAGCGCCCAGGCCCAGGCCGAGGTTCGTCGCGATGCTGTCGCGGTACGCCGTCGTGGAGGCCGAGGTGATGCTTGTCTGGCCGCTGCTGGCGAGGTGCTGCTGGGTCCCGGTATCGGCCGAGGCCGCTCCGGCCCCAACTACAATGATTCCGCCGGCGAAGGCAGCGGCGCAGAGGGTGTTTCGGACAAATGAATTCATGACTGTTTTTCCTCACGTGGATTGATGGTTCTCCCGGCAGGGTGCCGGTATGCCTAGTCGTTCTTCCGCGCTCGGGAGCGCGGCGCAGGCATCATCAGCCGGGTGAGAATCCAGGTGCCGGGTCAGCGGCCTTGGGGACAACAAAACTGAAGGGGAAGCCTTCCCCGTTCCGTGTGACGGGCAACATGAAGCGGTAGGAAAGATCAGCAGCGCTTGCCTGGCCAGGGCCCGCAGAGCCGCCGCTTCCCTGGCTACCGGAGACCGGTGCCGGAACGGTAGCGGGATCTCTGTGGTTTGGCGTACCAAACGGGCCCCGCGGAGAACTTTCGTCGCCGGACGTCGACGCCGTGGTCATCCAAGCGCCCGCCCCTACCGGGAATGCGAACTCCGACGCCGTTGGGTTAGCCGTAGTCCTCCGGAGCTGGGACGGAGCGGAAGCTTCCGTTGCGAGAGAAGCCGATGCTCCAGTGCCGGCCTGGACACCGCCGGGCGCACTTGACGGCGTGACGCCCGGGACGGTGAGCACGGGTGAGGCAGGTGCCGCCACCGTGTGCGTCAGGGTGCCAACTAGGCTGCTGGAAACGCCACTCACCGGGTTGAGAACACCGACGGCGACGTCCGTCACAGGGGACAGCACCGATTGTACGGTGCCGACCGCAAGGAGCGTGACCGGCGCAAGGACCGGGGCCACAGCCGCTTCGGCCACGTGCGTGACCGGCGCGGTGACCGGGATCAGAACTAGGGTCTTGTCCAACAGGGGATCGGACGCCGGTGAAAGGGCGGCATCGAGAGCCAAGGTCGCCGAGGGTGCGGTGGCTTTGGCCATGGTCCCGTCCAGTAGGAGATCGCCGGCCGGTGCGGACGGGGCAACCGCGGGCTTCTCAGACACCTGGGCCGGGCGGATGGACGTTTCTTGTGGGGCCGGGTGAACGGGCGTCTGGACCGCCGCGATAACAGGTTTGAGGGGCGGGATGAGCGAGGATATCGACCCATTCGCCGGCTCTGCCGGCGGCGGGTCCGAGGACTCGGCTGCTTGAGCCGCGCCGGCCCCGAAAATGATCCAGATGACCGCGAAGAGGCCGCCGACCAGGAGCAGTCTGAGAGTGCAGAGGGGATTGATGGCCGTGCGGTCCATCCCCACCTCCGATCTGCTTACACCACCACTGGGCCGGTTTGGCCGGCTGGCGCCGCACCCGCAGCGCCCGTTCAGGGCGCCGCGGACGAGCATGTCGTTCACTAGGGATTCGGCAGTGCTCGGTCAACGGATGGGTTCAGTGCGAAAGATTCTCAGCATCCTCTTCGGCGTCATGCGGGCCGATGCTCTTCGCCGCCGGGTAGCCGACCCAGCAGAGCCAGTCTGCGGCTGCCCCCTGCCGTACGACGACGCCTGATCCCCGGCCCCACCCCGCTCAGGGGGCCTCCTTGAACCGTTGCCACGCGGTTTGCCGGGTGATGCCCAGGGCGGCACCGATCCGGGACCAGCTGATGTCTCTTTCCCTGGCGGCGCCGACCCAGTGCCGCAGTTGACCCTCGACTTGGGAGCCGAGGCGGGCAATTTTGGGCAGCTGCGCCAGGAGTTCCTCATCGCTCAGCCGCTCCCAATCGGGCCCAAGGGAGCGGGCACCGTCAGCCTGCTCGGGGGCGTCCAGAAGATCCCGGGCGGCGCCCAGGCAGTGCTCACAGATCGAAATGCCCGGGCCATCCACGAGCCGCCGGTCCCGGCTCCCGACGCGGCCACAGAAAGAGCAATAGCGCTGTCCCGAATCGACGTCGACCATCTTGGCCCCTTCGTGCGTGGCGGCGTTGACAACGTCAGGCGTTACCTGACACCCTCACGTGTGACATTTCGCACATCGCCTGGCTCCCAGAGTAGCCGCCCCGCCGGCAAAGAACAGGGCTCCGGCGCTGCATCTTCCGGGCCGCTCCTGCGGGGACCGTTCCGGTGGCTCTTTATTGCTGGCATCGGCGACGGGATCGGTGACGACGTCGCGCGCGCCCTGTTGCCGGTTGTGGCCGTTGCCGTCCTCGGCGCCGGCGCTTTTGAAGCGGGAATCCTCAATGCCCTGGGCCTGGCGGCGTTCCTGGTTCTCGGCGTACCCGCCGGCGTCCTGGTGGACCGTTGGCCCCGGAAACCGGTCCTGATCGGCGCCAACCTCGTCCGGGCAGCCGCGGTGCTGACTGTGCCCGTTGCCTATGCGGCGGGGGCCCTGCAGCTGTGGCACCTTTTCCTCGTCGCCGCCGTCATCAGCATCGCCGACGTCTTCTTTACCTCGGCGCAGTCGGCGGTGATGCCTACGCTCTTGGCGGGAGACCAACTCGCGCGGGGCTACGCCAGGGTGCAGACCGTCCAAAGCGGCCTTGCCGTCGCGGCCCCCGGCGTCACCGGCGCCCTGATTCGGCTCGCCGCTGCGCCGGCCCTCCTGGCGATTTCCAGCGTGGCCTATCTGTTCTCCGCCGCGGTGACGTGCGGGCTCCCCGAGACGCGGTCCGCCCGGTCCCCAGGGCCAACGGGATTTTGGGCGGAGGCGCGCCACGGGCTGGGCTTCACACTGGGGCACCCGATCGTCCGGGCCCTGATGGGCTCGATTGCGCTGGTCAACGCGGCCGGAATGTGGGCCGCCGGCGCAAAGGTCGTCTTTGTCCTCAATGACCTGCGGATACCGGTGGACCAGGTCGTCGCGTTGGGCGCCGTTTCCGCCGCCGGCGGACTGGCGGCCTCCCTGATGGCCACCGGCATAACCCGCCGCCTCGGAATCGGCAGGACCAAGCTCATCGCCAGCCTGGCCGGCGCCTGCTCCATGCTGCTGGTTCCCGCGGCCCCCGCCCTGGCGTTGCCGGCGGTGTTCTGGGTGGGCCTCTCCGGCTTCGGCTGGTCCTACTTCGTGGTGCTCAACGGCCTGGCGGGTGCCGGCATCGTGGCCCGGCTCGTCCCCGTGGGCCTGATGGGCAGGGCGATGTCCAGCTACCGCCTCGTCACCCTGGGCGTGATGCCCGTGGCCAGCCTCGCTGGCGGCTTCCTCGCACTCCTCGCCGGGGAGGCCACCGTCCTCTGGGCGTCGGCCGTCATTGCCGCCGCCTCGGCGTTGCCGGTCATCTTCTCGCCGCTCAGGCACTGGGAGACCTTTCCGGAGGAACTCGACGTCGGCCGTGCAGGGCACGCAGCGGTGACGGCGGGGAAGTAAACCCCGCCGCTATCCGCTGTGGGCGAGCTCACGCCGTTCGCCGGGAAGCTGCCGGCCGGAACGCCGGTTGAAGCAAGGGACAGCAGCAGCGCCCCGGACGGGCCGCCCCCAGCGAAAGGGATGCGAATGACGATCGCCCATGAAGAAGCAGTAATCGACGCCGCAGCGGTGGACGCCATCTTTGCCCAGGCGCGCACAGCCAACGCCTTCACCGGCGAGGTCACGGACGAGCAGGCACGCGCCATTTACGAACTGACCAAGTTCGGTCCCACCGCGTTCAACTCGCAGCCGCTGCGTGTCACCTACGTCCGCTCCGACGAGGCCCGGGCCACCCTGGTGGACGCCCTTTCCGCCGGAAACCGCGCCAAGACTGCGTCCGCGCCCCTGGTCGCGGTCCTCAGCACCGACACCGCCTGGCATGAGCAGTGGGACACCTTCCTCCCCGGCTATAACGCCCCCAAGGCCATGTACGACGCCGCGCCGGACCTCGCCGCGGCCACCGGCAACAACAACGCCCACCTGCAGGCCGGGTACTTCATCCTCGCCGTCCGGTCGCTGGGACTTTCGGCCGGGCCGATGACCGGCGCCGACTTTGGCAAGATCGATGCCGCCTTCTTCGCGGACGGGAGCCAGAAGAGCTTTATGGTGGTCAACATCGGCCAGGCCGCCGAGAACGCCTGGGGCGCTCCGAAGCCCAAGTTCGCCTACGAAGACGTGGTCCGTACCGTCTGACCACCGGGCGGCGACCACGTCGGCGGGCAGTGGCAGACTATGCCCATGCGGAACCTGATTGTGGTCGCCTTCCTAGAGCCGGTCACCGAGGGAATGGAATTCCCCCGCGACGCCTGGCCCCTGCACATCACGCTGGTGAAGTTCGACGTCGTCGAGCCACCGCCGCAGGGCGACGGGCCACCGTCGGAAGGCGACGACGGTGCCGGGGGCCCGGAGAGCAGCGACGCTGCCGCCGTCGGGGATGACGCGCTGGCCGCGCGCGTGGCCGGGCTTATGGACGCGCCGGTCCGGGCCGCGCTGGGCAGCACCGTCACTGTCGGCGGAGAGGCTGGCTTTGGCCGCGGCGGGTCAGTCCCGGTCAGCCTGATCGAGGCCAGCGCCCCACTCCAGGGCCTCCATGAGGCACTCGTGGGAGTGGTCGAGGCGTTGCCGGGCCGGATCGCCACCCCCGGTTACACCATGGCGGGGTTCCGTCCGCATGTGTCCCACCGGGACGGGAAAGCGCCCAGGGCCGGTGAGAACCTGGAGCTGGACCGGATCGCACTGGTGGACATGGCTCCCGACGGCGGACACTCCACGAGGCGGCTGCTCCGGCTTTGGGAGGCAACATTGTGAACGAACCTCTTCATTCGCCGTCCGAGGTGCAATACTTGGGTCAAAATGGGACTGACACCGACAACCACCGGGGTCACGAGGTGCGTGCTGGGGGAACCACAGGATGATGCTTGACACCTCCACCTTGCGGGTTGCCTTGGCCGTAGTCACCCTGACGCTGCTCTGCCTGTTCTACTTCATCACCTACCGGCGGACCCGATCCCTTTTCAGCGGATGGTGGTGCTCCGCCCTGCTGCTCTTCCTCACCGGATCGGCGTCGTATCTGCTCGATGGTACCGAGCATCAGGCTTGGGCGAACCCGCTGGGCAACACCCTGCTGGTTGGCGGAGCCGTCGCCATGTGGGCGGGCGCCCGGTCGCTGCGCAACCGAAGCTCCCAGCTTTGGGCCATGCTGGCGGGTCCGGCCGTGACGGGTATCCTGTCCATCCTGGACCATCCGGCAACCAACAACTGGTCCGGCGGCGCGGTCCTGCTCGGCATGATGGGACTGATGCTCGGGCTTTCGTCCCGGGAGCTCTTCGTGCTCGACGTCGACTACTCCCGCGTGCACCGCCCCCTCGCCTATGGCTCAGCGTTCCTGGCCGTTTTCTACGCCGGCCGGCTGGCCGCTTTTCTTATCGACGGCCCGGAAGGCCCGGTCTTCGTCTCCTACTTCGGCTCGGTGGTGACGACACTCCTCACCTCGATGATCCTGGTGCTGGCCTCTTTCACCATGGTGGAGCTGAGCAACGAGCAGCTGACCCGTGACCTGCGGGCGCGCGCCACCGTCGACGGGCTCACCGGGCTCCTCAACCGCACCGCCTTCGTGGACCTGGCGGAGAATGAACTGCGCCGCCTCAGCGGCGCCCGGACCACCGCCGCCCTTGTCCTGGCCGACCTGGACCATTTCAAGGCCGTCAATGACCAGTACGGGCATGCTGCCGGCGACGAGGCGCTGCAGGCGTTCGCTGCCGCGTGCACGTCAGCGGTCCGCTCCACAGACCTCGTGGGGCGCTACGGCGGGGAGGAGTTCATCCTGCTCTTGCCTGGCCTCAGTCCGGAGCGGGCCGGTGAGATGGCGGCCGTCATCAGCCGCCGGCTGCAGGAAGCACAACCGAACGTAGCGGCCCGGCTTCCTACTGTGAGCTACGGGATTGCCTCGACCGGCCCCGGCCGGGTCGATATGAAGGCCCTGGTCGCCTCGGCGGACGCCGCCCTCTACCGCGCGAAAACGCTCGGCCGGGACCGGTCGGTGCTGGCAACCAGCCTCCGCGAGGAACAGACGGCCTGAGCCGCCGCCCCGGAGCCATGCCGGGCTTCCGGGGCGGTCCGGCTAGGAAATAACCCCGTCCACCAGGGCCTTGGCCTCGGCCTGGACCTGCTTGAGGTGCTCCGCGCCCTTGAAGGACTCGGCGTAGATCTTGTACACGTCCTCGGTGCCGGAAGGCCGGGCAGCGAACCAGGCGTTCTCGGTGACCACCTTGAGGCCGCCGATGGCCGCGCCGTTGCCCGGTGCCTCAGTCAGCTTGGCCGTGATGGTCTCGCCGGCCAGTTCCGTCGCGGTGACGTCCGAGGGCGACAGCTTCCCCAAGGCGGCTTTCTGCTCCCGGGTAGCGGCGGCGTCGATGCGTGCGTACACAGGGTCGCCGAACTGGTCGGTGAGGCCCTTGTACAGCTGCGAGGGGGACTTCCCGGTGACCGCGGTGATCTCGGAGGCCAGCAGGGCCAGCAGAATGCCGTCCTTGTCCGTCGTCCAGACGCTGCCGTCCATTTTGTTGAACGAGGCGCCGGCGGATTCCTCCCCGCCGAAGGCGCCCTCGCCGGACAGCAGGCCGGGCACGAACCATTTGAAGCCCACCGGCACCTCAACAAGCTTCCGGCCCAGGCTCTCGGCCACCCGGTCGATGATGGAGGAGGACACCAGGGTCTTGCCGATCACGGACTGCGGGTTCCACCCGGTGCGGTGCCGGTACAGATAGTCAATGGCAACGGCGAGGTAGTGGTTGGGGTTCATCAGGCCGCCCTGTCCATCGACAAGGGGCGTCACGATGCCGTGCCGGTCGGCGTCGGCGTCGTTCCCGGTGGCGATGTCGAAGCTGGCGCCCTCAGCCATCCGGTTGATCAGCGATGCCATGGCCGACGGCGAGGAGCAATCCATCCGGATTTTCTCGTCCCAGTCCAGCGTCATAAAGGCCCACTGCGGGTCGACGGTCGGGTTCACGACGGTGAGATTGAGGTGGTGGCGTTCGCCAATTTCGCCCCAGTAGTCCACGGAGGCGCCGCCCATGGGGTCGGCGCCGATGCGGACCCCCGCCTCGCGGATGGCGTTCAGGTCAAGCACGGACGGCAGGTCGTCGACGTAGCTGGAGAGGAAATCGAACTTCCCGGTGGTGCCGGCCGCCAGGGCCTCGGCAATCGGGACGCGCTTGACCCCGCGCAGGCCGTTCTCGAGGAGCTCGTTGGCGCGGTTGGCGATCCAGCCGGTGGCGTCGGTGTCAGCCGGGCCGCCGTGCGGCGGGTTGTACTTGAAGCCGCCGTCGCCGGGCGGGTTGTGGCTGGGGGTCACCACAATCCCGTCGGCCTGCGGCGCGCCGGCGGCCGAGTTGTTGTTGTGGGTCAGGATGGCGTGGCTCAGGGCAGGGGTGGGTGTGTAGCCGTGGCGGCCATCGATCAGGACGTGCACGCCGTTGGCCGCGAGGACCTCGAGAGCGGAATTCTGCGCCGGTTCACTCAGGGCGTGGGTGTCCTTCGCGAGGTACAGCGGACCGGTGATGCCCTGGCCCGCGCGGTATTCCACGATGGCCTGGGTGATGGCGAGGATGTGGGGCTCATTGAACGAGGCCTTGAGGCTTGAGCCCCGATGCCCGGAGGTTCCGAACGCCACCCGCTGGCCTGGGTCGCCCAGGTCAGGCGCGACGTCGTAGTACGCGTCCAGGAGCGCAGTGAGGTCAACAAGGTCTTGGGGTTGGGCAACAGTGCCCGCGCGGCTAGCCATGGCTCCAGCATGCCAGACGCGGGGGGCGGGGCAACATGGTTTCGCGGGAATCGGGCCGCTGTGACGCCGCAGGTCACGCTCTCGAAACGGCGCGGCGGTAATCTTGAGGGACACATGCCAGAGGGGAACACCATGACCGATCAGACCAGGCACGATGGGGCGCAGCGCGGGGACCAGCCGCCCTGGAGCCCGCCGTATGGTCCCGACGGCCATGTCCCGCCAATGCCGGCGTCGGCACCGCACCTCGGGCAGCCGGCCGGCTACCCGGGCAGCTACGGGCGGCCGCCGGGACCGCACGCCGATGCCTACGGCCAGCCGAACTACTACGGCGTGGCCGCCGCTCCGAAGGTCCTGAGCATCGCGAGCCTGTGCTGTGGCATCGCGTCCTTCCTGGGTTTCGGCTTTTTCCTGCTCCCGCAACTGGCCGCCGTCGTCCTCGGGCATCTCGCGCTGAGCCGGGAGCCGGCCGGGCGGGGCATGGCGATCGCCGGCCTGGTCCTGGGCTATGTCGCGATTGCCATCACGGTGCTGGTGGTCGTCACCCTTGGCGTCGCCTTCTCGAACGCGGACTTCATCGGCCGGTAAGGGCGCTGGGCAGGTTGCGGCCTGCCGCCTACGGAATCTCTGAGAGCAGCTTCCGGACCGCCTCAGCCACCGCCGCGCGGAATCCCGGATGGCCCGCGAGTTCCTCGGGGAAGATTTCCTTGACCGCCAGAAGCCGGCCGGCGAGCCCGGCCTCCGGGCCGGCCGCGGCTGCCCGCAGCGCTTCCGCCATCGGATCATCCAAGGCCAGCGGCCGGCCCTTGACGTCCCGCCCGCGGTAGACGAACACCATCCAGGCCGCGACCAGCAGGGCGCCGGAGTGGGGGACTTCGCCGGCGGACAACCGGTCCGCCACCGTTCCGAGGATCCTGACCGGCAGCTTCTGCGACCCGTCCATGGCGACCTGCAGGGTGGTGTGGCCCAGGTTCGGGTTGGCGAACCGGTCCAGGATCGATTCGCCGTAGTCTCCCAGATCCGTGCCCGGCGGGGGCGTCAGGGTGGGAATGATGTCGATGCGCTGCAGGCGGCGCGCCTCCTCCACGAGCCCGTCGGCGGCGACGGCGTCGGCGATCGTTGGGTACCCCCTGAGTGCGCCGAGGTACGCCAGGAGGGAGTGGGTGGCATTGAGCATCCGCAGTTTGGCGAGTTCAAAGGTGCCGACGTCGCCGGTCACGATAGCCCCGGCACGCTCCCATGCCGGGCGCGGACCGGGGAAGTTGTCTTCGATGATCCACTGGCCAAACGGCTCCGCCACCACCAGGCCCTCATCCCGGAGGTCCAGCAGCCGTTCGGCCTCCCTGCGGTTCGCCTCGGTTGTCGCGGGGACAATCCGGTCCACCATCGTGGAGGGGAACGTGACGGCGGCGTCGAGCCATTCCAACAGTCCCTCCGCCCCTGCCGCCTCCGCCAGCTCCAGCACGAGGCGGCGGGTGACGCTGCCATTGGACATCAGGTTGTCGCAGCACATCACCGCGAACGGGGCGCCGGAGGACGCGTGGCGCCGGGCCAGGCCCCGTACCAGCAGGCCGAGAGGGGTGCGGCCCGGGCCGCCGAAGCCCCGGCTGGCGACCTCGGCTTTCAGCGCGTCGACGTCCGCCGCCACCGCGGGATTGGTCAGATCAAGCCCGCCGTCGAGTACCCGCGGGTAACCCTTTTCGGTAATGGTCAGGGATGCCAGGTGCACGCTCTCGACTGCCAGCGTCCGCAGCACCTCGTCGGAGCCGGTTCCCGGGAACGCGACCCCGCGCAGCGAGCCCATCACCCGCAGCGACGAGGAGTCCCGGGCTTTGGTTAGCACCGTGTAGAGGCCGTCCTGGGGTCCGAGCTGTTCCGTTACCCGCGCCGACCGTCCGGTGACGCCGAGGATTCCCCACCGGGTATCGCCTGTAGCCGCGGCGGCGTCCTCGGTGTACACCGCCTGGTGCGCGCGGTGGAAGGCGCCGACGCCGAAGTGGACCATGCCGGTGCTGAGGGCACGGGGATCCACGGCGGGACCGGAGACGCCGGGGCGTTCCGCTGCCGCCGCCACAGTTGCGAGCGAGAGGCGTTCTGTGGTGGTGATTGCAGACATCGTTGGCCTTTCAGCCGGCGGGGGAGGGCGGCCCGTGCGGCCGCCCGGCGGTCAGTCCGTCTCGTCCCGGACCTGCGAGACAAGCTGGGTGGGATTGACGAACCGGAGGGCCACCACCAGCAGCACCATCATCATGAGCATGTAGACCACGGCCATCGCGTCGACTGACTGCTGGGCGCGGATGCCGGCCCCGGTCATGGCCGTGAACAGGGCCACCACAAGGGTGTCGGAGGTGGAGTCCGAGGTCAGGAAGGTCAGCTCGAACATGCCCACCGTCCGGACCAGCACCAGGACCGCGGCGGCGAGGATGCCCGGCACCAGGAGCGGCGCGAGGATCCTCGTGAACAGCCGCAGCATGTTGGCGCCGCACATCCGTGCCGCCGACTCGATCGACGGGTTGATCTGTTCGATGAACGGCGTCATGGTCAGGATGACGAACGGGATGGACGGAACCAGGTTGGCCAGGATCACGCCGGTCAGGCCCGGTGCCAGGTGGTAGTACGTCAGCAGCGTCGCCAGCGGGATCCCGTAGGTGATCGGGGGCATCATGATCGGCAGCAGGAAGACGAGCATCAGGATGTTCTTGCCCGGGAAACTGCGGCGGGCCAGCACGTAGGAGGCAGGCGCGCCGATCAGCACGGAGATTCCGACGACGGCGATGGAGACAGTCAGCGTGGTGCCAATGACCTGGCCGAGGTCGTATTCCTTCCAGGCGTCGGCGTACCAGGCGGGCGTGTAGCCCGACGGCAACCAGGTGTCGAACCATTCCTTGGCGAAGGAGTTGACGACAACGGAGGACACCACGCCAAGCAGCAGCAGGAGGAACACGGCCATACTTCCCCAGATCAGGAACGTTCCAGGGGAAGCCGCCAGCGGCCGTTTGGCGGCGGCGGGCGTGGCGCCGGACTTTGGTTTAAGTGTGAGGCTCATCAGCCCTTACCTCCGGTGGATCCTTTGTACATGCGGGAGCGCCAGATCAGCACCAGAACGATGACGACCAGTTCCACGGCGCCCATAACGATGGCCGCTGCGGACGCGAGCGGGTAGTCGAACTGCTGGCCCCAGGCGTTGTAGGCAACGTAGGCGATGACCCGGGTGGACCCGGACGGGTCGCCGACGAGGATGGCCGAGGGGAAGACGCTGAAGGCCAGGACGAAGGTCAGGCAGAAGGTGATGGCCAGTCCGGGTGCCAGCAGCGGCAGGGTGATCCGGCGGAAGCGCTGCTTCCAGTCCGCGCCCAGGGTCCGGGCAGCCGCCTCGAGCGAGGGGTCGATGCCGGAGAGGTAGGACAGGATCAGCAGGAACGCGAACGGGAACCCCGAGATGATCAGGGACCAGAGCACGCCCCAGTAGTTCTGGACCAGCTGGAGCGGCTCGAAGCCGAGGAGTCCCAGGAAGCGGTTCAGCCAGCCGCGCTGGCCGAAGAAGTTCAGCAGGCCCTCGGCGGTGAGGACGGTGCCGAGCGTGATCGGGATGACCAGCACCGTGGTCAGGGCGCGCTTGCCGCGGAACTTTCCGCGCATTTTGTACGCGATCGGAACCGAGACCAGGACGTTCAGCAGGGCCGCCGGGAGTGCCAGCTGCAGGGTCACCCAGATCGAATCCAGCCCCCTGACCGAGGGGTCCGTGAAGAACTTCACGTAGGCGCCGAACAGTCCGCCGGTTTTAGGCTGGAAGGACAGTCCGAGGCCGTAGACGAACGGGTAGACGAAGAGCACCAGGGCGAACACCAGGGCTGGCAGCAGCAGGAGCAGGAGCTTGTCGATGCCGCGTTCGGCCAGCCGGTGGGACAGTGCGGGCCGGTTGCCCGGTTCCTCTTGCTCCACCCGGGCCGGGCGCTGCCCGGTGAGGGTCACAGTACCGCCGCCTCAAGCTCGGGGGCCGGGCTCGCCGCCGCCGAAAGCTCGGCCGGGAAGACCAGCACCCGCTCCTGCGCTGCGGTCAGGGTGACCCGTTGGCCGGGTTCCACATGGCGGGGCGTCCGGACGTGCAGCGGCTTTCCGGCGTCGGACCGGGCCTCGACCGCGAACTCACGGCCCTGGTATTCGACGACTTCGACCGTCGCGTCGATGCTGGCAAGGCCGGCCGGAGCCGTCCCTGCCGGGGCGATGTCGAAGTCCTCGGGGCGCAGCCCCACCTTTACGGCGTCGCCGGCGCGGAGCGGTTCCTTGGTGGAACCGGTAATGGTGGTGCCGAGGACCGAAACGGTCACGGCGCCGCCGTGGACCCGTTCCACGACGCCCTCCAACAGGTTGCGGTAGCCCATGAAGTCCGCCACATGCCAGTTGACCGGGTGCTCGTGCAGCTCCTGCGGCGTGCCGACCTGCTGCACCTCGCCGAGGCGGAGCACCACAAGCCGGTCGGCCAGCGACAATGCCTCCTCCTGGTCGTGCGTCACGTAGAGCGTGGTGAGGCCAAGCGACTGGTGCAGGCGGCGGATCTCGGTCCGCATTTCCAGACGCAGTTTCGCGTCCAGGTTCGAGAGCGGCTCGTCCATCAGGACCAGCGGCGGGCGGAGCACGACGGCGCGGGCGATTGCCACGCGCTGCTGCTGGCCGCCGGACATTTGGCCCGGCAGTTTGCTCGCGTGCGGACCGAGCTGGACCAGTTCGATCGCCTCGGCCACACGTTTTTTGATTTCCGCCTTGGGAACGTTGCGCATCTCGAGGCCGAACGCGATGTTCTTCTCCACGCTCAGGTGCGGGAAGAGGGCGTAGTTCTGGAAAACCATGCCGAAGCCGCGCTTCTCGGGCGGGAGCTGGTCGATCTGCTTGCCGTCCATGAGGATGCGCCCGCCGGTCAGCGGCAGCAGGCCGGCCAGGCAGTTCAGCGCCGTCGACTTGCCGCAGCCGGACGGTCCCAGCAGGGCGATGAACTCCCCGCTGCGGATCGAGAGGTTGAGGTTCCGGAGCGCGTTCTGGCCGCCGAAGGAGCGGGCCACATTTTCAAGCTCGAGCGTCTCAAAACTCGTGGCGTGAATGCTCATTTCTTCTGTTCAACCTTTCCGGTGGCCACCTGCGTGTCCCAGGTGTCAAAGGCCTTGACCAGGGCGGCGGCGTCGATCGGCGTGGCCTTGGGGTTGTCCTTGATCAGCGCATCGTATTCAGGGCGGCCGAACTTGGCGATGACATCCTTGCTGGCCTGCGGGGCGAGGTCAACGCTGACGTCCTTGATGGCCGGACCCGGGTAGAAGTAGCCGGTGTCAAATGTCTTGGCCTGCTGTTCCGGGGTCAGTGCGTACTGCAGTACCTGCAGGATTGCGGCCATCTTGTCCGCGGAGACACCCTTGGGCACCGCGGCGTACTGCGCGTCCGTGACCCAGGTGAACCCCTTGAGCGCCTTCGTCTTGAAGTTTTCCGGCACCTGTCCCAGCGCGCGGGGGTTGATGTCCCAGCCCGTGGTGGTGATCGCCATGTCCCAGGTGCCGTTCTTCAAGTTGTTCATGGTCACGCCCGTACCGGTCGGGTACGACGTGACGCTCTGGTTGAGCTGCTTGAGGTAGTCCCAGGTCTTGCTCCAGCCGTTCACCGGGTCCTTGGGGTCGGAGTCGCCGAGGATGTACGGCAGGCCCATCAGGAAGGTGCGGCCGGGGCCGGAGTTGGCCGGGCGGGCGTAGCCGAAGCGGCCCGGGTGCTCCTTGGCCCAGCTCAGGAGTTCTTCTGCCGTGCTCGGCGGGTTGGGCACCTTGTCCGGGTTGTACTCCAGCAGCGGCCCGGAGGGGTAGTAGGTCAGCGCGACAGCCTGGTCCTGCGCGAGCTTCTGCATCGCGGCGGCAGGTTCCTGGTAGTTGGCCATGTTGCCCAGCCGGTCCTTGTAGTCTTTGGCGACCGGGGCGAACAGGCTCTCGCTGATACCGGCGGCCAGGCCGTCGGTGCCGGTCAGGACGAGGTCGATCTTGAGGTTTCCGGCCTGCTGCTGGGCCTTGACCTTGCCGGCCATGTCGGGCGCGCCGGCGGTCTCCCACGTGACCGAAGAAATGATGTCCGGGTGGTCCTTGGCGAACTGGTCGAAGATGGCGCCGGTCAGTTGCTTGTTGCCGGCAACGTCGAGGATGTTCAGGGTCACGGCCTTGGAGGGCTTCTCCGGAACACTGCCGGCAGACAGCGTCGCTGCGGAGGCGTTGTCGCTCCCCGGGGCGCCACAGCCGGTGGCCAGCAGCCCGGCCACGCCGAGGGTTGCTGCCCACTGGACTCTTCTAGATGCTCGCATGGGATTTCCTTTCATTGCGTCCGGCAGCGTTGCCGGACGGACGCTCACGGATGGCGGAGGGCACTACGGATGTGGACTGCCGGACAACGATTTCGATCGGAAGGTACTCGGCGGCGCGGGGGGCCGAATGGGGATCCAGGCTGTCGACCAGCCGATCGACGGCGGCGCTGCCAACCTTCCGCAAGGGCGCCCGGACAGTGGTCAAAGCGGGGGAGACGAGGGTTGCGGCGTTGATGTCGTCAATGCCGACCACGCTCATCTCGTCCGGGACGGTGATGCCCCGGGCATGCAGCCGGGCGATGATGCCCAGCGCCATGAGGTCGTTGTAGGCCAGGACGGCCGTGAGACCGGCGGCCACGGCGAGATCCGCCGCGGACTGGCCGCCGCCAAAGACCGGCGCGAACGAGCCCAAAGACATCACTTCAAGTCCGGGCAGGCCCGGGACGGCCTTTTCGATGCCGAGGCGCCGTTGCTGGTCCGACCAGGAACCGGTGGGGCCGCCGGCATAGCCGACCTTCCGGTGTCCCAGGGCGTGGAGGTGTTCGAGCGCCTGGCGGACAATCTCCTGGTCGTCGACGGTGATGTCCGGCAGGCCCTGCAGACGCCGGTTGATCAGCAGCACGGGGATACCGCCGAGCAGCGACGCCAGGTCCGCGTCCGACATCCGGGAGGAGCACAGAATCAGCCCGTCCACCTGCGGCTTGAGCTTGCTCACCAGCTCCCGCTCCACACGGCTGTCCTCGTCCGAGTCGGCCACGAAGACCGAATAGCCTGCGGCGAGAGCCCTGGCCTGCACGCCCTTGGTGACCGAAGCGAAATAGGGGTTTTCCAGATCCGGGACCACCAGGCCGAGCGTCCCCTTGCGGCCGGTGGCGAGTCCCCGGGCGGCGTTATTGGGGGTGTAGCCCAGTTCCCGAGCCTTGTCGACGATCTGCTGGCGGGTGCGGGGGGCGACCAGATCCGAGGAGGACAGGGCCCTGGACACCGTCGACGGCGAGACGCCCAGCGCCTTCGCCACGTCCCGGACCGTGATGGATCCCTTCATTCGTACTTCACCTAACATCGTCGTCAGCCGCCGTCATGTGCGGTCCGTCACATCCTGCAACCGTTTGCAATGATCTGTCAATAGTTTCAGAAAGAATCATTTGAAGGCCCGGTCTCACCGCGGCAAAATCCCGGCAATTACGCCACTTTCATTGCTTTACGAGGCATCGGCGTGCATATTTAGATTTAGTTCAAACGTTGATTTTGTTGCATTTTGTTTCATTGGAGAGGCAAATTACATGAGTGATTCCACTGCCTGGGCGATCGACCCCGATCGGGCCCTTCCTGCGGATCCGGCAACACGGACCATCGCCCGGGAGCTGTACAACGCCGTGTCAGCACTGCCCATCGTGTCGATGCACGGCCACGTCGAGGCCGAGGTGTTCGTGGACAACGAATTCTTTGGAAACCCCGCGGAATTGCTGGTGATTCCGGACCACTACCTCGTGCGCATGCTGGTCTCGCAGGGCTACTCGCCGGCTGAACTCGGTGTGGCGAACCGGCAGGACGGCGCCCTGGCGGAGCGGGATGCGCGCCTGATCTGGCGGCGTTTCTGCGAGAACTGGAAACTGTTCCGCGGAACGCCCACCCGCTATTGGCTCGAACACGAGCTGGCGGTCGTTTTCGAGACGCCGCTGCAGCCGTCCGCGGAGAATGCCGATGTCATCTTCGACAAGCTCTCGGCCCTGCTCCACACCGAGGCGTTTCGCCCCCGGTCCATTCTTGACCGGTTCAACGTGGAAATTCTGGCCACCACGGATTCGGTGCTGTCCGACCTTTCCGCCCACCGCAAACTAAGTGATGCCCTGGGGCCGGGCCGGATCGTTCCGACCTTCCGGCCGGATTCGCTGTTGCATATCGACCACCCCAGGTGGCAGGACGAAATCCGGATGCTCTCCGAGGTTTCCGGGCTGGAGGTAGCGGACTACGCCAGCTTCCTGGCAGCCCTCCGGCAGCGGCGCCGCGCGTTTGTCGACGCCGGCGCCCGCGCCACCGACCACGGCCATCTGCTGGCGGACACCACCCCGTTGCCGCCGGAGGAGGCGCACCGGATCTTTGCCGCGGCGGTCCGCGGGGAAGTGACCGCCGAGGAGGCCCAGGCGTTCTCCGGCAGCATGCTGTATGAGATGGCCCGGATGTCCGTCGAGGACGGCCTGGTGATGCAGCTCCATCCCGGAGTGCTGCGCAACCACTGCCACAGCGTGTATGACTCCTACGGCCCCGACAAGGGCTTCGACATCCCCGTCGGCGTGGAGTTCACCCGTTCCCTGCGGCCGCTGCTGGAGAGCTTCGGCATGAACAAGGACTTCCGCTTCATCGCCTTCACCACCGACGAAACGGTCTACTCGCGGGAACTCGCGCCCCTCGCCGGATGCTATCCCGCCATGAAACTCGGTGCCCCCTGGTGGTTCCTGGACAGCCCGGAGCAGATGCGGCGCTTCCGTGAATCCGCCGTCGAAACGGCCGGTTTCTACAACACGAGCGGCTTCGTCGACGACACCCGGGCGCTCGCCTCCATCCCGGCCCGCCACGACCTGTCCCGGCGGATCGACGCCGGGTACCTGGCGCGCCTCGTCGCCGAGGGGCGGCTGGGCATGGCGGAAGCCGTGGAAACCGCCGTCGACCTCACCTACAACTTGCCCCTGCAGTCCTACGCCGCCCGCGGTTGACCCCGGAAGGAACATCAATGACGATACGCTCAGCCGAGGTCCTGGTCAGCAGTCCGGGAAGGAACTTCGTTACCCTGCGCATCACCACCGACGACGGTGTGATGGGGCTTGGCGACGCCACCGTCAACGGCCGCGAGTTGGCCGTGGCCGCCTATCTCAGCGAGCACGTGGTCCCGCTGCTCATCGGGCGCGACGAGGCGATGATCGAGGACGCGTGGCAGTTCCTCTACCGCAGCGCCTACTGGCGGCGCGGCCCCATCACGATGGCCGCGATTGCCGCCGTCGACGTCGCACTCTGGGACATCAAGGCAAAAGTGGCCGGCCTGCCGCTGTACCAACTGCTCGGCGGCGCCTCCCGCATCGGCTGCCTCGCCTACGGCCACGCGTCGGGCACCGACCTGGACGCCCTGTGCGTCTCGATCCAAAACCATCTCGACCAGGGCTTCAAAGCCATCCGCATCCAGACCGGCGTCCCCGGGCTCGGGCAGATCTACGGCGTCGCCGGGGACCAGCGGCCCGGACAACGCTACGACTACGAACCCGCCAAACGCCTCCCGAAACCGGCGGAGGAACTCTGGGACTCCCGCGCCTACCTCCGCCACGTTCCAGGCGTGTTCGCCGCGGTCCGGGAGAAGTTCGGACCGGAACTGGTCCTGCTGCATGACGGCCACCACCGGATGACGCCGAACCAGGCGGCCTCGCTGGGGAAGAGCCTCGAGCCATACGACCTGTTCTGGCTGGAGGACTGCACCCCCGGGGAAAACCAGGAGGGCATGCGGCGGGTCCGGTCCCAGACCACCACCCCGCTGGCGATCGGCGAGGTCTTCAACACCGTCTACGACTACCAGACGCTGATCACCGAGCAGCTGATCGACTACGTCCGCTCCGCCGTGACCCACACGGGCGGCATCACGGCGCTGCGCAAACTCATGGACTTCGCCGCGATCTACCAGATCAAGTCGGGCTTCCACGGCCCGACGGACATCTCCCCGGTGGGCCAGGCGGCCCAGCTGCACCTGGGGCTGGCGATCCACAACTTCGGCATCCAGGAGTACATGAAGCACTCCGAGGAGACCTTGCAGGTCTTCCGCACCAGCTACGCCTTCGAGGACGGGTTGCTGCACCCGGGGGACAACCCCGGCCTGGGCGTGGACTACGACGACGACCTCGCCGCCGGCTTCGAGTACACCCCGGCGTACCTTCCGACGGCCCGCCTGCTTGACGGGACGGTGCATGACTGGTGACCGCCCCCGAGACCACCGCCGCAACCCTTCCGCTCGCGTCTTGCGTCCTGCAGTTGGCTGCCGGCGACGACGTGGGGGTCGCCACCCGCGACCTCCCCGCCGGAACCAGGCTGTTGGACGCAGCATCGGACCCCGCCCCGGACACCGCCGGCCCGGTGCTGGAAGTCAGGGCCAACGTCCCGCGCGGGCACAAGATCGCGCTGAAGCCGGTCGCCGGCGGCGCGCCGGTGCACAAGTACGGGCAGTCGATCGGCCGCGCCCTGACGGGCATCCGGCCGGGGGACCACGTGCACACACACAACCTCGGCATGGACGAAGTGAAGCAGGACTACGAGTTTGGCACGGCCCGCGTCGGCCCTGCCGTTCCGGCCGGGCCGCGCCCCACGTTCCAGGGCTACCGCCGGGCCGGCGGCAAGGTCGGCACCCGCAACTACGTCGGCATCCTGACCTCCGTTAACTGCTCGGCCAGCACCGCCCGGATGATCGCCGACCAGTTCCGCGGTAGCGCCCTTGACGCCTTCCCCAATGTCGACGGCGTTTTTGCCCTGACCCACGGCAGCGGCTGCGGCATGGTGCTGGGCAGCGCGGGCGCCGAAGTCCTGGTCCGGACCCTCCGCGGCTACGCGGCGCACCCCAACTTCGCCGGCCTGCTGGTCCTCGGACTCGGCTGTGAGATGCTCCAGACGGAACGCTTCCTCGACCCGGAAACCGCGCCCGCGCTGATCGAGCGGCTCACCATCCAGGACTCGGGCGGGATCAGGGCCACGGTCAAGGCGGGGGTGGCCCTGATCGAAGGGATGCTCCCGGCCATCAACGAACTGCAGCGGGAGCCCGTGGACGTTTCCGAGCTGGTGCTGGGCCTGAACTGCGGCGGCTCGGACGGGTACTCGGGCATCACGGCCAACCCCGCGCTGGGGGTCGCCTCGGACCTGCTGGTCGCCTACGGCGGAACGTCGGCGCTCGCCGAAACGCCCGAGGTCTTCGGGGCCGAGCACCTCCTCACCCGCCGGGCCATCGCTCCCGAGGTGGGGCAGCGGCTGCTGGGGCAGCTGGAATGGTGGCGGGACTACGCCAGCTCCGGCGGCGGAAGCCTTGACAACAACCCTTCGCCCGGCAACAAGGCCGGGGGCCTGACGACGATCCTGGAGAAATCGCTGGGCGCCGTGGCCAAGGCCGGCCAGGCCGAGCTGTCCGCCGTCTACGCCTACGCCGAGCCGATGACCAGCCCCGGGCTCGTCTTCATGGACACACCAGGCTACGACCCGGTGTCCGTCACGGGGCTCGTGGCCGGCGGCGCCAACGTCGTGTGCTTTACCACCGGCCGCGGCTCCGTCTTTGGCTGCAAGCCTGTGCCCAGCATCAAACTCGGCACCAACACCGAGCTCTACGAACGCATGCCGGAGGACCTGGACCTGAACTGCGGCGTCATCGTCGACGGCGAAGCGACAGTCCAGGAGGTGGGGGAGCTGATCTTTGCCCGCATCCTCGCCGTGGCATCCGGGGCGCAGACCGTCAGCGAAGAACTCGACCTCGGACAGGAAGAATTTGTGCCATGGCAACTGGGAACCGTGACATGAGCAGCGGGACGGACACCCTCCGGCGCCCCGCCCCGAGCGCCATCCTGCAGGCGAACCCCGTGGTGGCGGTGCTGCGCGCCGGCCACGCCCGCGAATACGCACCCGTCATCGCCGCGCTCGCCGACGGGGGAGTCCGCTCGATCGAGCTGACGCTGAGCACGGCAGGGGTCTTTGAGCTCCTGCCCGGACTGATCCGGGACTTCGGGGACCACGTCGAAATCGGCGTCGGCACCGTCACGGCGGAGACGGAAGCCGGAGAGGCCCTCGACGCCGGGGCGCGTTTCCTCGTCACCCCGGTGACCGACAGCGCCATTGTCCGCGCCGCCGCGGAGCGGGACATCCCGGTCTTCCCGGGCGGCCTGACGCCGACGGAACTGTTCACCGGATGGCGGGCGGGCGCCACGGCCGTCAAGATTTTCCCGGCGTCGACGGTCGGCCGCGGCTATATTGCCCAGCTAAGGGGGCCGTTCCCGGAGTTGGCGGTCATCCCCTCCGGCGGAGTCGCAATCGAGGACGCGCCGGGCTGGATCCGGGCAGGGGCGCTGGCCGTCAGCCTCGGCGGCCCGCTCATTGGGGACGCCTTCAAGGGCGGCGACCTCTCCGAGCTGACCCGGCGGGCGGCCAGGGTCAGCCGCCTGGTCGCCGAAGCGCGCGGCGCCGGGAGCGCGGGGTGAGCGCCGGGCCGAGCGCCGTCGTCACCCTCGGCGAGACGATGGCGCTGATGAAAGCCGCCACCCCAGGACCCCTCGCCTTCACGGAGTCACTCCGGCTGGGCATTGGCGGCGCGGAAAGCAACGTGGCGATCGCCCTGCGCCGGCTGGGCACCCCGGTGACCTGGGTGGGGCGGGTGGGTGCGGACAGCCTGGGCGACCTGGTCCTGCGCGAGCTGATGGCGGAGGGGCTGGACGTCGAGTGCGGCCGTGCCCCCGATGCCCCCACGGGGCTCATGATCAAGGAACGCCGCACCAATGAGACGGCCAAGGTCTGGTACTACCGCTCAGGAAGTGCGGGATCGACGCTCGCGCCGGAGCACGTTCCGGAACGGAAAATCGCTGCCGCCCGCCTGCTCCACGTCACCGGCATCACCCCTGCGCTGTCCCGGTCCGCCGCGGCGGCGGTCCAGGCCGCCATCGACTGCGCCAAATCCGCCGGCACCCTGGTGTCCTTCGACCTTAACTACCGCTCCGCCCTGTGGCCGAAGGACGCCGCCGCAACCGCCTTCGAGGCGCTGGTGCGGCAGGCGGACGTGGTGTTCGCCGGCGACGACGAGGCGGCGATCGTGGTGGGCGAGGCGGCGGAACCGCTCGACTTGGCGCACCGGCTCGCGGCCCTTGGCCCGGCGCAGGTGGTCATCAAGCTCGGCGCGCGAGGATGCGTGGCCCTCGTGGACGGCGAGGAGCACCAACAGGACGCCATTCCGGTCCGGGCCGTGGACACCGTGGGGGCCGGTGACGCCTTTGTCGGCGGCTACCTCGCCGAACTGCTCGAGGGGCAGCCGGTGCGTGAGCGGCTGCTGACGGCTGTCCGCACGGGGGCCTACGCGTGCCTGATGTCGGGCGACTGGGAAGGGATGCCGCGGCGATCCGAGCTTGCCCTGCTGGGCGCGGCCGAACCCGTCAGCCGCTGAGCGGCCGCCGCACCCCCCGGGCACCTAGCGGCTGAGCGCCCCCACCAGCCGTTCCGCGTTCGCCTCGAGCCAGGCGCCGCGGCGGCGGATCATGCCGCCGACGCCCTCGCCCCACATCCGGGCCCAGCCACCGCCGAGGACCCTCGCGTTGTGCTCCATCCGCCGGTAGCTCAGTGCGGCCGCCTCGATCCCGAACGCCGGAAGCGCCCGCCTTTCCGCATCGGTCCAGCCGTAGGAATCGGCGAAAATCCGGAGCCTCCGGAACGGGTCGGTGGCTTCCCAGCCCGGCCACCCGTCGGCCGGGTCCCGGAGCGGTGCCCAGTGCGACGCGGCGTTGAAGGAATCCTTGAACGCCGTGGCGGGGCCGGCGAGGTCGAAGTCCACCAGCCCGACGGCGAGCCCGTCCCGGACCACAACGTTTTGCGGAGTGACGTCAAGATGGCACACGAGTTCACCCGGGTCCGGGCTGACCGCGCCCGGCGGGGTATAGCGGGGCGGAAACGGATAGGCGTCCGGCACGAAACCGGCCGAGGCCGTGTGCAGCCGGCGGAGCAGCCGGGCCACGGACGCGAGCAGCTCCTCGGACTGGACCCAGGCCTCCGGGACCGGCCCGGCGCATTCGCCGACCAGGAAGGTCAGCACGTCCCTGCCCTGTCCGTCGCGGCCCAGGAACCTTGGCGCGCCCTCGAATCCGGCATCTTCAAGCCAGTCCAGGTAGGCGGCGACAGCCAGGGACTGCGGCTGGTGTGGGCGGCGGATGGTGCCGCCCACCCGCACCACGCCCTCAGTGACATCGCCCGCCGGCATGGGTTCGACGTCGGACGCCTCGCCGGGGGCGGGGACGTAGACGCGGGCCTCAACCGGCGGGCGATTTCGGGTGCTCATTCAGCTCAGCGTACGCCGCCCATGAGCTTCTTGATGGCAGGGGAGGCCGCGGCCAGGCCGACGGCCAGGAGCATCGCCGTGCCGCCGACGCCGATGAAGTACGGCAGTTCGTCGTCGGGGTTGTAGAGGCCGGTGAGCATGCCGGCCAGGGTGGTGCCCAGCGAAACCGAGAGGAAGAACAGGGCCACCATCTGGGTGTGGAAGGCCTGGGGCGCCAGCTTCGTGGTCACCGACAGGCCGATGGGCGAGAGGAACAGTTCCGCGAGCGTGAACAGCAGCAGGATCCCCACCAGTGCCAGCAGCGGCGTCTTTCCCTCGCCGGCCAGCGGGATGAACGCCAGGAACGCCAGACCCATCACAAAGAGCCCGATCGAGAACTTCAGCGCCGAACCGGGCTGCTTGCGTCCCAGCCGGGTCCACAGCGCCGCCATAACACCGGCGAAGATGATGATGAACACCGGGTTGATCGACTGGACCCAGGCGGCCGGCATTTCCCAGCCGAACAGGTTCCGGTCCAGCTTCTCCTCCGAGTACACGGCAATGAAGGTGAACTGCTGCTGGAAGAGCGCCCAGAACGCGGCGGAGGCGATGTACAGCGGGATAAACGCTGCCACCCGGCCGCGCTCGTTGGCGGTGACCTTCTTGCTGCTGAAGATCAGCACGAAGTAGAGCACGGAGGCGCCGATCGCGGCATAGGCCATCGACATGGCGAGGTTGTCCGCGTCCACGGTCCCGGTGGCGAGCAGCACGGCGATGACCGCGGCGATGCCGGCGAAGATGAGGCCGTACTTGGTGCGGTCCGCGGCGGGCAGCGGGTTCGGAACCCGGTGGGCCTCCTCGGGGAGCTTGTTGCGGCCGAGGGCGTAGATGCCCAGGCCCAGCGCCATGCCGACGGCGGCGGCGCCGAAGCCCCAGTGGAAGCCCTGGCTCTCCTGCAGCCAGCCGGTGACCAGTGGGCCGATCAGGGCGCCGGCGTTGATGCCCATGTAGAAGATGGAGAACCCGGCGTCGCGGCGTTCGTCCTTCTCGCGGTACAGGCTTCCGACCAGTGCGGTGGCGTTGGCCTTCAGGCCGCCGGAGCCGACGCCCACCAGCACGAGGCCGGCAATCAGGCCCGGCACGCCGGGGATCAGGGCGAGGGCGATGTGGCCGGCCATGATCATGATGGCGGAGCCGAACAGCACCCGCTCAGAGCCGAAGAGCCGGTCCGCGAGCCAGGCGCCCAGGATGGTCGACAGGTAGACGCCGCCGCCGTAGGCGCCGACGAGGCTGGCGGCGAGGGCCTTGTTGATCTCCAGGCCGCCCTCAGCGGCGGTGAAGTACATGTAGTAGAGAAGAATCCCCTGCATTCCGTAGAAGGAGAAGCGCTCCCACATTTCTACGGAGAAGAGGCTGGCCAGCATTTTCGGGTGGCCAAAAAACGAGGTATCGCCCGGCGTTGTAGCGGGGGGATTGGCTAAATGAGTTGTGCTCATTTACTTAATGCTGACACCGCGGCGCGCGATTGTCACATCCGCGGCGGCCCGGGGCAAGTCAATTCGGGGGTGTTTCGCCCTTTGGATCCGCCCCGGTTGCCCTCACCCGGCGTCGAACATGATGACCTGGCGGACCGCTTTGCCGTCGGCCAGCTGGTCCATGGCCTGGTTGATGTCCGCCAGGGCGATGCGGGACGAAATGAGCTCCTCGACCGGCAGCTTCCCGTCCAGCCAGAGCTGGGCGTACTTGGGGATGTCGCGTGCCGGGACCGCCGAGCCGAGGTAGCTGCCAACGATCGTGCGGGCCTCCGCCGTGATGGTCAGCGGGGACAGCTGGGCGCGGGAGTCGGGGGAGGGCAGACCCGCCGTGATCGTGGCGCCGCCGACGTCGGTGGCGGCGAACGCGGTCTCGAATGCCCGGGCACTGCCGGCGCATTCGACGACGAACTTGGCCTTGACGCCTTGTTCGGCCAGTTGCTGCGGGGTGTAGGTTTCGTGCGCGCCGAGCCGGCGGGCGTGCTCCAGCTTCTCGGCCAGGGTGTCCACGGCGACGATCCGGGAGATTCCCTGGGAGACGGCGGTGATCAGCGCGGCCATGCCGACGCCGCCGAGCCCCACGATCATGATGCTGTCCTCGGGCCGGGGTTTCGCCGCGTTCAGCACGGCGCCGCCGCCGGTGAGCACCGCGCAGCCGAGGACGGCGGCGATGTCCGCGGGGATGTCGTCGTCGACCGGCACCGCGGAGGCCCGGTCCACGACGGCGTGGCTGGCGAATCCGGAGACACCGAGGTGGTGGTAGACGGTCTCGCCGCCGCGGCTCAGGTGCATGGAGCCGTGCAGCAGGCTGCCCTCGCCGTTGCTCTTCGAACCCGCGGTGCAGGGCAGCCGGCCGTCGGCGGCGCAGTTGGCGCACTGCTCGCAGCGCGGCAAAAAGGACATAACTACGCGCTGGCCGGGTTCCAGGTCGGTGACGTCGGCGCCGACCTCGACGACGCGGCCGGCGGCTTCATGGCCCAGCAGCATGGGTACCGGGCGGACGCGGTTCCCGTCGACGACGCTGAGGTCCGAGTGGCAGATGCCGGCGGCCTCGAGGCGGACAAGGATTTCAGTGGGCCCGGGGGCAGAGAGTTCCAGCTCAGCGATGCTGATGGGTTTGGACTCCGCAAAGGGCCGGGGGCGGCCGATTTCCTCAAGCACTGCTCCGGTGATCTTCATCGATCGCTCTCCTGTCTTTGACCCGCGTCGGCACCAGTAAACCCCACGCGGGGGCGGCCCGGGAAATCCCCGCCGCGGGCCGGCTAGAAACCCAGCTGCGCGGCGACCTGCAGGAGCAGCCCCTCGGAGCCCAGGGGGCCCACCAGCTGGATGCCCATCGGCACGCCGGACCCCGGGGCGCCGCCGGTCCAGTGCACCGGGATGCTGATCGCGGGCAGCCCGCACACGTTGACCAGGGAGGACCACGGCGCGAACTCGCACTGCTTACGGTAGTCCTCGTCCGCGTCGGTGGCCCGCTCGGCGGCGGGCCAGTAGCCGTCCCCGTGTGCGGCGCCGGTGAACCAGCCCACCGGGCGCGGCGTTTGCGCCAGCGCCGGGCTCAGGACCAGGTCCCAGGCGGCGAACTGCGCCACCGTGTCCCGCTCGAACTGCCGCAGGAACCCGAGGGCCTCGTCCAGCTTCGCCGCGCTGCGCTGCTGGGCGCGGCGCCGGAAGGTCCGGGTCAGCGGGGTCAGCAGCGCCTCGCGCTGCGGCGCGATCCGGGCACCGCCGACGCCGGCGGTCCAGGCTGTCGTGAACGCACCGGGGTAGCGGTTGTCGTACCGGATGGCGGCTTCGCCGGTCTCATGCCCGGCAGCCTCCAGCAGGCTGATGCCCGCGGCCAGGGCGTCGAGGGCCTCGAGGTCCGGCGTGAAAGGGAAGACCGCCTGCCACGGGCTGTCTAGGCTGACGCCGATCCGCAGCCGGGGCGGATCCTGGCCGGCCAGCGCCAGGTAGCTGCTCCTGGGCCCGGGAGACTGCCCCGACGTACGTGGTGCGTTCTCCGCCGGGACGAGCGCGTCGAGCAGCAGGGCGGCATCCGCAGCGCAGCGGGCCAGCGGGCCGGCGACCACCAGCCTGGCCGGGTCGCCGGTGCTTTCCCCTGCCGGGACCAGCCCGCGGCCCGGCTTCAGGCCCACCAGCCCGCAGGCCGCGGCGGGGATGCGGATGGAGCCGCCGCCGTCGGAGCCCGGCGCAAAGGGGAGCAGCCCCGCGGCGACGGCGGCAGCACTGCCGCCCGAGGAGCCGCCGGAGCTGCGGCTCAGCGCGTACGGGTTGCGCGAGGGCGGGGCGATCCGGTTCTCGCTGTAGGCCGTCAGCCCGAATTCCGGGACCTGCGTCTTGCCCAGCGAGACGACGCCGGCGCCCTTCAGGGCGGCGGCGAGGGCGCCGTCGGCCGGGGCCGGTTTGTGCTCCAGGGCGGCGCTGCCGTGGGTGGTGACGACGCCGGCGACGTCGGTCAGGTCCTTGAACGCCGTCGGCATCCCGTGCAACAGCGGCAGGGCACGGCCATTGTCGTTGGCCGCGCGGGCGTGGCGGGTGTCCGCGGCGGCGGCGTCCGCGAGGGCCTGTTCCGCGGTGACCGTAATGAACGCGCCAAGGTGCGGGTTGTTGTCCGCGATGCGGTCCAGGAAGTGAGCCGTGGCCTGGCGGGACGAGAGCTCGCCGGAGCGCAGGGCGTCCCGGAGCCCGACGGCTGATAGTTCGTGGATCTCGGCCAAGGGGCTCCTTTGCGCTCCCCAGAAGCGTAACGTGCCGCCGGGTTGTGCACGCGTTCCAGGCGCTGGCGATACGCTGGAAGCAGACTTGGTTCCAGCGGAGAGGACGACCATGAGCGAGATCGAGACCGTGACCGTTTCCGATATCCCCGAGGCGGCACGGCTTCTGGACGTGCGCGAGGACTACGAGTGGGCGGCCGGCCACGCCGAGCACGCCCTGCACATCCCCCTTGACCAGCTCCCGGCCCGGCTCGATGAACTGGATCCGGACGAGGACCTCTATGTCATCTGCCGCACCGGCGGACGTTCCTTTCGTGCCGCGCAGTGGCTGGTCGGCCACGGCTACTCCGCACTGAACGTTGCCGGCGGCATGGACCAGTGGCTTGAGAATGGCCTGCCGCTCGTCTCCGACAGCGGGCTCAAGCCCGTCATCCTGTAAACAAAGGAAAACCGATGCCCGCCGTCCCAGTCACCTACACCTTCCTCGGCCCTGCAGGCACGTTCACCGAGGCGGCTCTGATGCAGGTGCCCGGCGCGGCGGATGCCGTCCGCATCCCCTCCTCGAACGTCAATACGGCGCTGGACAAGGTCCGCAACGGATCGGCCGACGCGGCGATGGTGCCGATCGAGAACTCCGTGGAGGGAGGGGTCACCGCCACCCTGGACGCGATTGCCACGGGGCAGGAGCTGCGGATCCTCCGCGAGGCGCTCGTGCCCATCAGCTTTGTGCTCGTGGCCCGGCCCGGCGTCACGATCGGTGACATCCGCCGGATCTCCACCCACGGACACGCCTGGGCGCAGTGCCGGCTCTGGGTCGACCAGAATATTCCGGACGCAGAATATATCCCGGGGTCCTCGACGGCCGCCGCTGCCATGGGCCTGCTGGAGGACGATCCGCACTACGACGCCGCGATCTGTGCCCCGATCGTCGCCGCCGAGCAGCCGGGCCTGGCGGTGCTGGCCGAAAACATCGGCGACAACCCGGGCGCCGTGACCCGCTTTGTGCTGGTGGGGCGCCCGGGTGTCCTGCCGGAGCGGACCGGGGCCGACAAGACCACCGTGGTGGTCCCGCTGCCGGAGGACCGGCCCGGCGCCCTGATGGAGATTCTGGACCAGTTCGCCACCCGCGGCGTGAACCTGAGCAGGATTGAGTCCCGGCCCACCGGCCAGTACTTGGGCCACTACTTCTTCAGCATCGACGCGGACGGCCATGTCGGTGACGCCCGGGTGGCGGACGCCCTCGCGGGGCTGCACCGGATCAGCCCGGCCACCCGCTTCCTGGGTTCCTACGGCCGGGCGGACGGCCAGCGCGCCGACGTCGCCCCGCACACCTCTGACCAGGCCTTCCGCGCCGCCCACGCCTGGGTCGAAGACATACTCAGCGGGGCATCTGTGGTGCAGGAATATAACCCGGAGGCTTCGCCCACAGCGTAGACAAATGCCTCATCCGGCACTTCCACCCCTTGAAAACTGTGCGTATGCTTGCCTGATCCATATTGGGGTAGTCCACCGGAGGGAGCGGGCCATGTCAGGCACCAGCACAGAAAATGACGGCCAGGGAATGATTGTCAATCCCAAGCCGACGGCTGACAACCAGGACTGGGACGGCGACGACGCCGACCGGGCGGACCGGCTGCGCTTCGAAGAGGAGCAGGCGATGATCCGCGAGCAGTCCGAGGCCCGCGCCGCCAAGGCCGCAGCGGAGGCGAAAAAGTCCGAAGCGGAGAAGGAAGCCGCCAAGAAGGAAGCCAGCTAGTCTTCCCGGCCGACGCCTTCCTTCACCCGGACCAGCAGTGAACCGGGCGCGATCTGCACGGTGACCGTCGTGGCCTCCCCGGACGGATCGCCGTCGACCTGGGTGGGCATCGGCTCGGCGCACTTGATCACGATCTTGGCCGAGCGGTAGTACGTCATCACCGGCAGGTTCCGCTTGTGCTTGAGCACAATCTTCCAGTACATGGCCAGCCAGCCGATCGCGCTGCGCGGGCTCATCACCACCACGTCCAGCATCCCGTCGTCGATCATGGCCTGCGGGATGAAGTCGATGCCGCCGGGGATCAGCCCGCAGTTGGCGAACAGGACGCTGCGGATCTTCCGTGACTGTTCGGGCTGGTCATCGAGGGAGATGGCGACCCTTTTGCGGCGGCCCGGAAGGTGCCGCACCCCGGCTTCCGTGTAGGCGAGCCAGCCCACCGCCTTCTTGAGCCCGTCATTGGTATCGCCCACCACCTCGGCGTCCATGCCGATGCCGGCGATCACCAGGAAGGCGTGGTCCGCGGACTGCCCCGTCAGCGCGTTCTCGACCGTCATCCGGGCGGTGTCGATGAAGCGCTGGTGCCCGAAAAGGGCGGTCTCCACGCAGCCGTGCAGGTCCCCGATGTCCAGGTGGATGTTGCGGGCCAGCAGGTTCCCGGTGCCCAGCGGAAGCAGCCCCATGGCGATGTCGGTGTGCGCGAGGACGTCGGCCACGACGCGGACGGTGCCGTCGCCGCCGCCGACGAGGACGACGTCGGCCCCGTACTCGACGGCGGCCCTGGCCTGTGAGAAGCCGGGATCCTCGGCGGTCGTCTCGAAGAACCGCGGGGCCTCCCAGCCGGCCGCCAGGCAGGCGCTCTCAACCAGGACCCTGGCCTCCGCGGACCGCGCCTTGATCGGGTTCAGCACCACCGCGACCTTTTGCCTGCCCAGGCCGGGGTTGTGCGTTTCTTCCCAGACGGCGCTGCGCGTGTGCTTGGCCTTCAGCCGGCGCACACCCCACCAGCTGGAGACGGCAAATACCAGGGCCCCAGCGATGACGAGGTAGAGCAGCCAGTCGCGCATGTTGCTCCAACACTATCCCGGCCGTGCGGCGCGGCAGGACGGCCGAAAGGCACCCCCCGGATTCGATACTCTTATCTGGTGATCGACGTAAAAGACCTCAGCGACAATCCGGACAAGTTCCGGGCCAGCCAGCGCGCCCGCGGCGCCGATGAATCCGTGGTGGACGCGATCATCGCCGCGGATTCGGCCCGGCGTGCCGCGCTGATCCGTTTCGAGAACCTGCGCGCCGAGCAGAACGCCTTCGGCAAGAAGGTGGCGCAGGCCAAGGGCGAGGAAAAGCAGGCCCTGCTCGCCGAGGTCAAAGTCCTCGCCGCCTCGGTCAAGGAGGCCTCGGCGGAGGCCGACGTCGCCCAGGCCGCCCAGGAGGAACTGCTGCGCGGTATCCCCAACCTCGTCGAGGACGGCGTCCCTGCCGGCGGCGAAGACGACTACGTGGTGGTCAAGACGGTCGGGACGCCGCGCGAGTTCCCCGACTTTGAGCCCCGGGACCACCTGGAAATCGGCGAACTGATCGGCGCCATCGACATGGAGCGCGGTGCCAAGGTCTCCGGCTCGCGCTTCTACTTCCTGCGCGGTGTGGGCGCCCGGCTGGAGATGGCGCTGCTGCAGATGGCCATGGAGCAGGCCATCGATGCCGGCTTCGTCCCCATGATCACCCCCACGCTGGTCCGTCCCGAAACCATGCAGGGCACCGGCTTCGACGTCAAGCACGACGCCGAGATCTACCGCCTCGCGGAGGACGACCTCTACCTGGTGGGGACCTCGGAGGTGGCCCTGGCCGGGTACCACGCGGACGAGATCCTGGACCTCACCGGCGGCCCGATCCGGTACGCCGGGCAGAGCTCCTGCTACCGCCGCGAGGCCGGGTCGCACGGCAAGGACACCCGCGGCATCATCCGCGTCCACCAGTTCAACAAGGTGGAGATGTTCATCTACACCACGGTCGAGGAGGCCGCCGCCGAGCACGCCCGCCTGCTGGCCTGGGAAGAGGAGATGCTGGCCAAGTGCGAGCTGCCCTACCGGGTGATCGACACGGCCGCCGGGGACCTCGGCAACTCGGCCGCCCGCAAGTTCGACTGCGAAGCCTGGGTGCCCACGCAGGGCGCGTACCGCGAGCTGACCTCGACGTCGAACTGCACCACCTTCCAGGCGCGCCGGCTCAACATCCGCGAACGCGTGCTGAACGAGGACGGGGCGCCCAAGGGCACCCGCGCGGTGGCCACCCTGAACGGCACCCTCGCCACGACCCGCTGGATCGTCGCGATCCTGGAGCACCACCAGAACCCGGACGGCTCGGTCAACGTCCCCGCGGCGCTGCAGAAGTACCTCGGCGGCATGACCGTGCTCCCCGTCCTTTAAGCGATCCGTCCTCCAGGCCACCCGCCGTCGGCCGCTGTTCACCCAGGCTTCACCCCGCGCTGTGGCGCGCGTCCTAGCCGGTGTCGGCGGTGTCTGCTCTACTTGTGGAATGACAACATTGACTGAAACCTCAGTCGCTGGCAACGATGACCAGCGAGACGCAAACGAAAAAATGATGATCGCCCTCGACGTCGACGGAACCCTCGTCGACCACGACGGGCACATGTCCGTCCCGGTCCGGGAAGCAGCCCAGGCCGTGGTGGCCGCCGGGCACGAGGTGATGATCGCGACCGGCCGGTCGCTCAACGCCACGCTGCCCATCATCGAGCACATCGGCATCGAAAACGGCTACGCGGTCTGCTCCAACGGCGGCGTCACCCTGCGCCTGGATTCCGGGCTGGCCGACGGCTACGAGGTGCTGCACAAGGCCACGTTCGACCCCGGACCCGCGCTCCGGGCACTGCGCAAGCGGCTGCCCTCCGCCAAGTACGCGCTTGAGGACGAGAACGGCAACTTCCTTTCCACCGAACGCTTCCAGGACGCCAGCTTCGGCGTCGAGGCGATCGGCGTCGACTTCCAGACCATGCTCGAGGCCACCGCCGTGCGCGTTGTGGTGTTCAGTTCCGAGAACACGCCCGAGGAATTCAACGCGGCGATCCGCCACGTCGGCCTCGCCGGCGTCACCTACTCGGTGGGCTGGACGGCCTGGCTGGATATTGCCGCCGCCGGCGTGACGAAGGCCAGCGCCCTCGAACAACTGCGCGGGCGGTTGAGCATCGAGGCGCACCGCACGGTGGCGGTCGGCGACGGCCGCAACGACATTGAAATGCTCACCTGGGCGCGCCGCGGCGTGGCGATGGGCCAGGCGCCGGCGGAGGTGATCGCCGCCGCCGACGAGGTCACCCACTCGGTCTACGACGACGGCGCAGCCCACGTGCTGCGCAGCATCCTGCGCTAGGTTCTCCGCGGGGCTAGCCGCTACCGGACGTCGAGGATCAGGGCCAGCAGCCGGGCTGCGGCCGGTCGCGCCGCGTGCTCTTCGTTCCACTGGGCCCGGGCCACGGCCTTGCTGACAGCCTGGGTGGTGATGCCCAGCTCCTCGGCGACGGCCTTCTGCTGTCCGCGCACGCCGGGGGTCAGCAGATCCAGCACCCGCCACTCGGCGGCGCTGCGGTCGTGCACGATGTGGCCCAGCAGCCGCAGCACGGCCTCGGCTTCCGCGGCCAGGTCCGCGAACGGGCCCTCCACCGCGACCGGCACGCGCTCCTTGCTGTTCCGCAGCCGGTCCACGGCCCGGCGGGCGTAGACCAGGCCGTGGCCGGAGGCGTCCTTGATCTGGTTCGGCAGCGGTTCGTTGACCGGGCCGACGCCGATCCCGACATACCAGGCGCCGGTGCGCAGGGCGACCAGGGCCGCCTCGACCGCCTGCCGCGGGCAGTCCACGATGCCCTGCACCTCGTCCTCCACCGAGCGGTCGAAATCCAGGCGCGCCGGAATGTGCCGCAGGTCCTTGAGGAGCTGCGGCACCCGGTCGCCGTCTCGCCGGCTGTCGGTTTGGTTGATGGTCAGCGTGAACATACTGGATGACACACTACCGTTTGCCCAAGGGGAGGCAAGCACCCGGTAACCGCCCCGTAACAGACCCGCCGCAGACCCTGCCGCCCCGCTGCGGCCGGGGGCCCCGGCGGGCTTGTTTCCCGCCCCCGGAGATGTTGCGATGGGGGAGGACGTCGCCGCCGGCGGCACGGACGGAAGCGGAGCACGCACGTGGTGGATGGGTTGAATGAGCGGACCGGGCCGGGGGCCGCGGACACGGCCGACGCTGCAGAGCTCAGGCTCGTGGACCGGTGGTGGCGGGCCGCGAACTATCTTTCGGTGGGCCAGATCTATCTGCGCGCCAACCCGCTGCTGCGCGAGCCGCTCAGCGCCGGGGACACCAAGTCCCGGCTGCTCGGCCATTGGGGAACCACCCCTGGCCTGAACTTCATCTACGCCCACCTGAACCGCGTCATCCGCCGGGACGAGCAGGAAATGCTGTTTGTCGCCGGTCCGGGTCACGGCGGACCGGCCGTGGTCGCGAACGCGTGGCTGGAGGGGACCTACTCGGAGATCTATAGCAATGTCGGCCCCGACGCGGACGGGCTGGCCGAGCTGTTCCGGCAGTTCTCCTACCCTGGCGGCATCCCGAGCCACGCTGCCCCGGAGACCCCGGGTTCCATCAGCGAAGGCGGCGAACTCGGGTACTCGCTGGCGCACGCCTACGGCACGGTGTTCGACAACCCCCGGCTGGTTACCGCCGTCGTGATCGGCGACGGGGAGGCGGAGACCGGACCGCTGGCCGCCAGCTGGCACTCCCACAACTTCTTGGACCCGGCGTCGGACGGGGCGGTGCTGCCGATCCTGCACCTGAACGGGTACAAGATCGCCAACCCCACGATTCTGGCGCGTATGCCCCAGGCGCAGCTGGAGCAGCTGCTGCGCGGCTACGGGCACGAGCCGTATTTCGTGACGGTCGCGGATCCGGAGGATACCGAGGCGGCGCACCGGGATTTCGCCGCTGTACTGGACCGCTGCCTGGCCGACATCCGGTGCATCCAGTCGGCCCGCAGGACCGGAACAACTGGGGCCGGCGCGGACGGCAACGACGTACCCGCTGCCACGTGGCCGATGATCGTACTGCGTTCGCCCAAGGGCTGGACGGGGCCGAAAACGGTCGACGGGCTGCAGGTTGAGGGCACCTGGCGCAGCCACCAGGTGCCCCTCTCCGAGGTCCGCACCAACCCCGAGCACCTCGCGCAGCTCGGCCGGTGGCTGGAATCCTACGGCCCGGAAGAACTGTTCGACGGGGACGGCCGGCTCCGGCCCGATGTCGCCGCGAACGCCCCCGCCGGGCAGCTGCGGATGAGCGCCACCCCGCACGCCAACGGCGGCATCCTGCTGCGCGACCTGAAGCTCCCCGGGTACGCGGACCACGCGGTCGACGTTGCCCGGCCGGGCCGCGAACGTGTCAGCGCCATGGTCACCCTCGGCGCGTGGCTGCGGGACGTGATCGCCCTAAACCCGGAAACCTTCCGGCTCTTCGGCCCGGATGAGACGGCGTCGAACCGCTTGCAGGACGTTTATGAGGTCACGGACAAGGTCTGGCAGTACCGGATCGAGGAACGCGACGAGCACCTGGCGCGCGCCGGCCGGGTG
Source organism: Arthrobacter sp. SlRoot2-15 (assembly GCF_059739345.1). Classification (NCBI taxonomy): domain Bacteria; kingdom Bacillati; phylum Actinomycetota; class Actinomycetes; order Micrococcales; family Micrococcaceae; genus Arthrobacter; species Arthrobacter sp. SlRoot2-15. The sequence goes on along the minus strand of NZ_AP046058.1, from coordinate 1,730,678 downwards.
ATGGAGGTCCTCAGCGAACACCTGTGCCAGGGCTGGCTGGAGGGCTACCTGCTGACCGGCCGGCACGGCGTGTTCAGCTGTTATGAGGCCTTCATCCACATCGTCGACTCGATGTTCAACCAGCACGCGAAGTGGCTCAAGGTCCACCGCGAGCTGCCATGGCGCCAGCCCGTCGCCTCGCTGAACTACGTGCTCTCCTCGCATGTCTGGCAGCAGGACCACAACGGATTCTCGCACCAGGACCCGGGGTTCATTGACCACGCGGTGAACAAGAAAGCCGAGGTCATCCGCGTCTACCTGCCGCCGGACGCCAACACCCTGCTCTCGGTGATGGAGCACTGCCTCGGGTCGCGGGACTACGTGAACATCGTCGTCAGCGGCAAGCAGCCCTCGCCCACCTGGCTGGGACCGGCCGACGCGGCGCACCACTGCCAGCGCGGACTGGGCATCTGGGAATTCGCCGGCTCCGAGGTCCCCGGCGAGGAGCCCGACGTCGTGCTGGCCTGCGCGGGCGACGTCCCCACGGTGGAAACCGTCGCCGCGGCCGAACTGCTCAAGGAGGGGGCGCCGGGGCTGAAGATCAGGGTGGTGAACGTGGTGGACCTGATGCGGCTCCAGGACGCCGCGGAACACCCGCACGGGCTGACCCCGCGGGACTTTGATGGCATCTTCACGGCGGACAAGCCGATCATTTTCGCCTACCACGGCTACCCCTCGCTGATCCACCGGCTGGCGTACCGCCGCACCAACCAGGACGGCCTGCACGTGCGCGGCTACAGGGAGGAAGGCACCACAACGACGCCGTTCGATATGGCCATGCTCAACGGGATCGACCGCTTCCAGCTGGCCATCGACGCGATCGACCGGGTACCCGGCCTGGCCGAGCGGCATTCGTTGCTGCGCCAGTCGCTGCAGGACCGGCGCATCCGCGCGCACAACCACACCCGGGAGCACGGTGAGGACGCGAAGGAGATCAGCGGCTGGACCCTCGGCGCGGAGTAGCCGGCGCGGAATAGTCGGGCCGGAGCAGCCGCCCCGCTACGGCCGGGGGCCGGGGAGGGCGCCCAGGGCGCCGGTGGGCAGGTGGATCCAGCCGTCGGTCCGGGCGGTCCGGGCGTGGGCTGCGTCGGGCCGGAGCGTGTTGCCCAGCGCCACGGCCCGGGCGGTCAGGGAGGCGATGAGCGCGTCGAACAGGTCGTCGGAGGCGGCCAGTTGCTCGTCGTGGCCGGCCAGGTCCAGCCAGGGTGCCGCCCGCGTGAGCACGCCCAGCAGCTCGCCGAGGCGCTGAGTTTCCGCGCCGCCGCGGCCCTTGTAGCCGCGCGCCAACAGCCCCCACGATTTCAGCGACGCGGCCGGGTAGACCTCGGCCAGCTTGCTGCTGCCGTCCCTGGCCTGCGGCCCGTGCTCCGCCGCGATCTTGGCCTGGATAACGGCGCAGCGCATCGCCGGGTGGGCCAGCCGGTCGGCGGAGACACTCAGCGGGATCAGTCCGGTCCGGGCGGTGACAAAGCGGTCGGTGTCGCGGTAGGCCAGCAAGCGGCGGCCCTCGATTCCGTCGTAGTCCAGCACGGGCTGCGCATCGCCGGCCAGATGGCCGGCGATGAAGGGCAGGAAGGCGTCCGGCCAGCCGACCGGGCAGTCGATTCCGGTCAGGTCGCTGGCGCCGAAAAGCCGGACGATCTCGCCGTCGTCGACGCCCAGCGCCAGGTGCACCAGCCGGGCGCCGCCGCCGCCCCATTCGAGGACGGCCGCCGCGGTCTTTTTGGTGGCTGCCGCGAGGTCGACGCCGAGGGTTTTCACCGGGGAGCGCCCGGGACAGGGTGCAGTTCGGACACGGATCAGACCGAGCGGTACCGGAGGGCGCCGGGGATCCCGCCCCGGCGCTCCAGGCCCCCGCCGGCGGCAAAGCGGGCCCACAAGGCACGGAGTTCCCGGCCCTGGGCGTTGATGTCCTCCCAGTGCGCGCCCGCGAGCAGTCCGGCTCCGGCCCACGTTTTTTCGTTGCCGAACAGCAGCGGCAGGTCCACGGTGTGCGCGGCGCCATAGGGGTTTCCCGGCGCGGCCCAGGAGAGCACATAGCGGTAGGCCGTGCCCCCGGCCCGGGCATGCCGGCGGGCAAACCGCCGGGCCGCCCTGCCGTAGACCGCCTCGGTCACGGCCCAGCTGATGGCCTTGACGACGGCGGGGCCGAGCACCGGGACCCGGCCCACGCGGCTGACGGCACGGTTGCGTGGCAGGAACATCCGGGCTTCCTCGGAGGTGTGCCCGATCAGGACCTCGATCCCGGGGGCCGTGGAGTTCCAGGCGTCTTCAATGGCGGTCTCCGGCGGCAGCGGGGCATGCCCGTACTGCGTGCCGAACGGCATGGCCGCGATCAGCCCGTATTTCCGGGCCACCTGGGAGACGTGCCCCTCGATCTCGACGACGTCCATTGCCGGGGTGTCCTCGGTGACGGCCTCGGCCGCCACACCCATCGCGGCGCTCATCTTTGCCCGGCCCCGGGTGATGCCCAGCGGGGCACTCTGGATGATCGCGCGCCGGAACAAGGCGGGCGCCTCCGGCGTCGACATCAGGTGCGCGACGGCGTCGCCGCCGGCGGACTGGCCAAACGCCGTGACGTTCTCCTGATCGCCGCCGAACGCGCCGATGTTGCGCCGCACCCAGCGGAACGCCTCGAGCTGGTCCAGCAGGCCAAGGTTCGCGGGCCGGCCGGTGCCGGTGGCCAGGTAGCCGAACAGGCCCAGGCGGTACGTCACGGAGACCACGATCACGCGGTTCTCGGCGACGAGGGCCTTGGGATCGAAGATCGCCAGGTCCCCGGAGCCGGAGGTGTAGGAGCCGCCGTGCAGCCAGACCATCACCGGCACGCGTTCGCCGTCGTGCAGGTCCGCGGGGAGGGTGATCGAGAGCCGCTGGCAATCCTCGCTGCCCGGCAGTTCCCCGTACCGGGTGCCGAGGATGTCATCCAGGAACGGGACCGGGGCCTGCGGGCAGGCCGGGGAGGGCGAAGTGGCCGGGAGCGGCTCGGTCCAGTCGGGGGCGCTGGCCGGGGGCTGGAACCGCGCCGCGGTGGCGTACGGAATACCCGTGGCCCGGAGCACGGCGCCGTCGCGCCATCCGGTGACCGGGCCGCAGGGCGGGCTAAAGGCTGGCTCGGCGTTCATGGACCAACAGTTTCACACAATCCTGACCCGCGGCTGGCAACCCCCGCGGCGGCTTAAACCGCAACGCGGGGTCACTTGCGGCCCATGGCGCTCGGCCGGACGGGCGAAAAGTGACCCCGCGTTGGTGTTACGGACGCGTTAGTGCGTGTGCGGGACGAAGCGCTTGATCGAGGCTTCGAGTTCGGCTTCGGCCGCGGCGCGGTCGCCCCAGCCCTCGGCCTTGACCCACTTGCCGGGCTCCAGGTCCTTGTACCGGGTGAAGAAGTGCTCGATTTCCTTGATCAGGAATTCGCTGACGTCGCTGATCTCGTTGATGTGGTCGAAGCGGGCATCGGCCGGCACGCAGAGGACCTTGGCGTCGCCGCCGCCGTCGTCGGTCATGTTGAAGACGCCGATCGGGCGTGCCTCGACGATCACGCCGGGGTGCAGATCGAAGTCCTGCAGGAGCACCAGCGCGTCCAGCGGGTCGCCGTCTTCACCCAGGGTGTTCTCGAAGAAACCGTAGTGCGTCGGGTACTGCATGGAGGTGAACAGGACGCGGTCCAGGCGGACGCGGCCGGTCTCGTGGTCGACTTCGTACTTGACGCGCGATCCCTTGGGGATCTCGATGGTCACGTCATGCTTCATGGAATGCTCCTCGACGGATTCAGGGGGTGCGCGGCACACGTGAGGCATGGAAAAAGCAGTGCCGGTGCCGCCGACTACTATTGAGGATATAGCGACAGGCCCAGGTTTCAGGAACTAGTGGGGACATTTCGGGACTAAGGACCAGCAGCAGCATGACACGCAGTAAGCGCCGCGCCAGCACGGCTCCGGCGTCCGCACGGCTCGGCCGCATCGTCCCGATGGTGCTCCTGACCCTCCTGGTGGTAGCGCTCCTTCTCCCCGCAGGCATGGCGGTCGGCCCCGGATTCCTCGGTCCCGCCCGGTCGCCGGAGCCGGTGGCGGCCGGACCCTGGCAGCAGCTGCCCGCCACCCTGAGCGCACCGGACGCCGGCGGCCCGGGCGGCGGTGCGCGGCCGCTCAGTGATGCGGCGCCGGTACCCGATGCCGCGGCGCTCGCCGGCCAGCTCGATGCCACCCTGAAGGCCGACGGCGCCGGGTCCTTCACCGGGGTGGTGCAGGACGCCGTCACCGGCGAGGTCCTCTTTGACCGGGGCGGCGACGAGGTCCGCGCCCCGGCCTCGAACATCAAGCTCCTGACCGCCGCGGCCGCGCTGCGCACCCTCGGCCCGGACCGGCGCTTCAGCACCAAAGCCGTTGCCGGCGCCGCACCCGGAACCGTTGTCCTGACCGGCGGCGGCGATGTACTGCTGGGCGCGGGGGAGTCGGCGCCGGATGCGGTGCTGGGCCATGCCGGGCTCGCCACCCTGGCTCAGTCCACCGTCCAGGGGCTCCAGCAGGACGGGGTCTCCGGCCCGGTGACCGTGCTGCTGGACGACACTCTGTTCACCGGCCCGCCGCTCAGCCCGGCCTGGAGCCCGGAAGACGTTGCCGCCGGCGAGGTGGCCCCGCTATTCCCGCTGGCCCTGAATTCGGCCCGCTTCGAACCCGGCACCACCACCGGTCCCCGCCCGCGGGACGCCGCCATGGCCGCCGCCGAGGCCTTCGCGGCGCGGCTCACGGCAGCCGGCGCCGCCGCGGGGATCACCGTGACCCCCGGCGTCGCCCGGGTGCCGGCCACGGAGAAGGCCCCGGAGAAGACGCCGGGCGACGCCGGCAGCCAGGCCGGGGGGCGCGCCGGGAAGGTCCTGGCCCAGGTCGAGTCGGCTACCGTAGGCCAGCAGGTGGACCTGCTGCTGCGCACCTCGGACAACTACCTCACCGAGGTCATGGGCAGGATGGTGGCGTCGGCCAGCGGCAAACCGGCCAGCAACGACGGCGCCGTCGCCGCCGTGCTGCAACAGCTCGAGGAGCTGAAGATCCCGTCGGCCACGCTCCGGGCGGCCGACCTGGCCGGACTGACCCTGGCGAACCAGGTCTCGGCCCGGCAGCTCTCCGCCGTCGTCCGGGCGATGACCACCGGGGCGGACAGCCGGCTGCGTTCCGCCCTGGCCGGCTTCCCGGTGGCCGGGCTGACCGGAACACTCGGCAGCCGGTACACGGACACCAGCACCGCCCGGGGCGCCGGCCTGGTCCGTGCCAAGACCGGAACGTTGAACACGGTTATCGCGCTCAGCGGCTACGTGGTGGACGCCGACGGCCGGCTGCTGGTCTTCTCCTTCATCGGCAACAACCTGACGCCCGGCGCGGCCGGCAACAAGGCAGCCCTGGACCGGACCGCCTCCGCCCTGGCCGCCTGCGGCTGCCGCTGATGCTGCGCCGTTTCGACGGTTCCCCGCGCACTCGATGCGCAGAGACGTCTAACCTGCAGGGAACCGTCTAACCGGCGATCACCGGCTGCGCGTTCGCCGGCCGACGAATTAAGGCGGATTGCCGGCCCGCTGTGATCTGATGGGGGCTATGGAGTCCTCTTCGCGCGAGACATCAGCCCAGGCCCCCGCCGGGACCGCAGCCCAGGCCCAGGCCCTGATCAACTGGGACCTGGCCGCCTCCACCGCGGCGCGGCTGACCCCGGCCGGCCCGACGCTGGGGTCCGCGGAGATCGGCGCCGCCGTCGAAAACCTGCGGCTTATGGCGGACATCTCCGTACCGCACGTGCACGACATCACCGGGCTTGAGGCGGCCCGCGACCTCCGCGACTCGTCCGTCCTGGTGGTGGACCGCGCCTCCTGGGCCAAGGCCAACACGCAAAGCTTCGCCGTGATGCTGCAGCCGGCGATCGAGAAAATGCTCGAAAGCCGCCGCGGGACCGTGGGCCCCGGCGCGGCCAGCGTCAGCGGCGCCATCACGGGCAGCCAGCTGGGAGCGATCCTGGCATTCCTCTCCTCCAAGGTCCTGGGCCAGTACGACCCCTTCTCCGCCCTGGCCCCGAACTCCACGGCCCCCGCCGCCGGCCGGCTGCTCCTCGTGGCGCCCAACATCGTCTCAGTGGAACGCGAGCTCAACGTCGCGCCCGAGGATTTCCGGCTCTGGGTGTGCCTGCACGAGCAGACCCACCGCGTGCAGTTCGCCGCCGCCCCGTGGCTGCGCCACCACATGCTGGACCAGATCGAGAACCTCAGCGTCCACCTGCTGGGCAACGTCGACTCGATCATGGAACGGGCCGCCGCGGCCGCGAAATCGCTCCGGGACCGCTCCTGCCCCGGCGCGGCGCCGGGACGCGGCGCCATCCTGGACCTGCTCCAGGACCCCGAGGAGCGGGCGGCGATCTCCCACCTCACCGCCGTGATGAGCCTGCTGGAAGGCCACGCCAACGTGGTGATGGATGCCGTGGATGCCAGCATCGTGCCGTCGGTCAAGACCATCCGGCAGCGTTTCAACGCCCGCGGCAAGGACCGCGGCACCATCGAGAAGTTCATCCGGAGCCTGCTCGGCCTGGACGCGAAGATGCGCCAGTACAGCGACGGCTCGAAGTTCGTCCGCGAAGTGGTGGACGCCGCCGGGATGCCAGGCTTCAACCGGGTCTGGGAGTCCGCCGACCACCTCCCCACCGAACCCGAAATCCACGACTCGAAGCTCTGGCTCGAACGGATGGGGCTCTAGTCCCCGTGCCCGCCAATACCCACCCGGACCTGCCGGGGGCTTCCCGCGGACGACGCCGGCCCGGCCGGCTGGCGCCCGTCGTCGGCAAGGCGCGGAAGAAACTGCAGGACGCCCTCGCCGACGCCGGCTACCCCGCACGGGTCCTCGTGGCCTGCAGCGGCGGCCCTGACTCGCTCGCCCTCGCCGCCGTCGCCGCCTACTTTGCCCGACGCGGCCATGTGGACGGGCACCCGGTCTCCGTTGGCGCCGTTGTGGTGGACCACCAGCTGCAGCCCGGTTCCGCCGGCGTCGCCGCCGCGGCGGCCGCGGCGCTGACCGAGCTGGGCCTCGCGCCGGTCCAGGTCCGGACCGTCGACGTCGCCCCCACCGGGATGGGCCCGGAAGCCGCCGCCCGGGACGCCCGGCACGCCGCCCTCGAGGCCGCCGCCGAGGACACCGGCGCCGCGGCCGTCCTGCTCGGCCACACCCTGGACGACCAGGCCGAACAGGTCCTGCTGGGACTGGCCCGCGGCTCCGGAACCCGCTCGCTGGCGGGGATGCGGCCGGTCCGCGGCCGCCTGCTGCGGCCGTTCCTGGGCCTGCGCCGGGCCGAGACGCTGGAAATCTGCGCCGCCGAGGGACTGGACCCCTGGCACGACCCCAGCAACGAGGACCCCTCCTTTGCGCGGTCCCGGACCCGGGTGGAGGTCCTGCCGATGCTGGAGGACAAACTCGGCCCCGGGGTCGCCGAGTCGCTGGCCCGGACCGCGGCGATCCTGCAGCTCGACGCCGACTACCTCGAGGATGTGGCAAACGACACCTTCGCCCGGCTGCAGGAGCGCACCGGCACGGAGCTCGGCGCGGAGCTGGCCCTGCCCGAGGCCGCGCTGCGCGACCTGGCGCCGGCGCTGAGGTTCCGGGTGATCGCCAAGGCCGCCGCCGCCGTTGGAGGCCAACAGCCCAGCTACCAGCGGCTGCTGGCCGCCGAAGCGCTGCTGCGCCGGCACGGATCGGCCGGGCCGGTGGAGCTGCCCGGCGGCGTGAGCGTCTACCGGCTCTCGCTCGCCCAGCTGTCCGCGGCGGAGCCGTCCGCACCCGCCGGCGTTCCCCGCGGGGGCGCACGCTGTGGGAAGCTTGTATTCCGGCCTCAAAAACCGCCCCAAGAATAGTCGCACCCGCATCTACACAGGAGCCATTGGTGGATTCAAACGACGTCCAGGCAGACCTCAAGCACGTTCTCTACTCCAGGGAGCAGATCCAGACCCGGATCACTGAACTCGCTGCCCAGATCGACAAGGACTACGAAGGCCGCGATCTGCTGATCGTCGGTGTGCTCAAGGGCGCCGTTATGGTCATGGCCGACCTGGCCCGGGCGCTGCACAGCCACGTCTCGATGGACTGGATGGCTGTGTCCTCCTACGGCTCCGGCACCCAGTCCTCCGGCGTGGTCCGGATCCTCAAGGACCTCGACACCGACCTGATGGGCAAGGACGTCCTGATCGTCGAAGACATCATCGATTCCGGCCTGACGCTGTCCTGGCTCAAAACCAACCTGGAATCCCGCGGCCCCGCCTCGGTGGAGATCTGCACCGCCTTCCGCAAGCCCACCGCCGCGAAGGTCCAGATCGACGTCAAGTACGTCGGCTACGACATCCCCAACGAATTCGTCGTCGGCTACGGCCTGGACTACGCCGAGAAGTACCGCAACCTCGACTTCGTCGGCACCCTCGCGCCGCACGTTTACGAGTAACCACGCGTCCTTCCTCCGGCCCGGCGGCGGGTCAATTCCGCACCCGCACAGCCCTCCGCTACGCCGACAGGGAACTTTTGGCTTTGACCGTGCGTGAGTCACTGCGACGGTGTATAGCTAGAACCTGACGCAGCACCCACGCGCGCAAATCGGTCGCCGTGCAGCACTACCAGGAGGGACGGGGCCAGCCCCCGATCAGATGAAAGCTAAGAGTTTCTTCAAGGGCCCGGGCATCTGGATTGTCGTTGTAATCGGCATGCTCCTGCTGGCCTTTGCCACGCTGGCCCCGGGCGGCTCGGCCCGCATCGACACGGACAAGGGCCTGGCGCTCCTGACCGCCGGCGGCAAGGTCGAGCAGGCCAAGATCTTCGACGCCGAGAACCGCGTGGACCTGGTCCTGAAGGACAATCTGCAGGTCGACGGGCAGGACAAGGGCAAGAACGTCCAGTTCTACTTCGTCAACGCCCGCGCGCTCGACGTCGTCAAGGCCGTGACCGACTCGAAGCCGCCGAGCGGCTTCACGGACCAGCCGGTTGAGACCAACTGGTTCTCCGGCCTGTTCTCCCTGCTGGTCCCGGTGCTGCTGCTGGGTGTGCTGTTCTGGTTCCTGCTCTCCCGGATGCAGGGCGGCGGCTCCAAGGTCATGCAGTTCGGCAAGTCCAAGGCCAAAATGGTCAACAAGGACATGCCCCAGGTGACCTTCAGCGACGTCGCCGGTGCCGACGAAGCCGTCGAGGAACTCCAGGAAATCAAGGAGTTCCTCCAGGAACCGGCCAAGTTCCAGGCCGTGGGCGCGAAGATCCCCAAGGGCGTGCTGCTGTACGGCCCTCCCGGCACCGGCAAGACCCTGCTGGCCCGCGCCGTCGCCGGTGAGGCCGGCGTGCCGTTCTTCTCCATCTCCGGTTCCGACTTTGTGGAAATGTTCGTCGGCGTCGGCGCCTCCCGTGTCCGCGACCTGTTCGAACAGGCCAAGCAGAATTCACCGGCCATCATCTTCGTGGACGAGATCGACGCCGTCGGCCGGCACCGCGGCGCCGGGATCGGCGGCGGCAACGACGAACGCGAGCAGACCCTCAACCAGCTCCTGGTTGAAATGGACGGCTTCGACGTCAAGACCAACGTCATCCTGATCGCTGCGACCAACCGCCCCGACGTGCTCGACCCCGCCCTGCTCCGGCCGGGCCGCTTCGACCGGCAGATTTCGGTCGAGGCCCCGGACCTGATCGGCCGCGACCAGATCCTGAAAGTCCACGCCAAGGGCAAGCCGATGGCTCCCGGCGTCGACCTCAAGGCCGTCGCCAAGAAGACCCCCGGCTACACCGGCGCGGACCTGGCCAACGTCCTCAACGAGGCCGCCCTGCTCACGGCCCGGTCCAACGCCAACCTGATCGATGACCGCGCCCTCGACGAGGCCATTGACCGTGTTATGGCCGGCCCGCAGAAGCGCAGCCGGGTCATGAAGGAACACGAGCGCAAGGTCACCGCCTATCACGAGGGTGGACACGCCCTGGTGGCGGCGGCGCTGCGGAATTCGGCGCCGGTCACCAAGATCACCATCCTGCCCCGCGGCCGCGCCCTCGGCTACACCATGGTGGTGCCGGAGAACGACAAGTACTCCGTGACCCGCAACGAACTGCTCGACCAGATGGCCTATGCCATGGGCGGCCGGGTGGCCGAGGAACTCGTCTTCCACGACCCCTCCACCGGTGCGTCCAACGACATCGAGAAGGCCACCGGGATCGCCCGCAAGATGGTCACCGAATTCGGCATGAGTGAGCGCGTCGGCGCCGTGCGCCTCGGCCAGGGCGGCGGCGAGCCCTTCCTGGGCCGCGACGCCGGGCACGAACGCAACTACTCGGACCAGATCGCCTACGTGGTGGACGAGGAGGTGCGCCGCCTGATCGAGGGCGCGCACGACGAGGCCTACGCCATCCTGACCGAGAACCGCGACGTCCTGGACCAGCTGGCGCTGGAGCTGCTGGAACGCGAAACGCTGAACCAGCACGAGATCGCCCAGGTCTTCACGAACATCCGTAAGCGCGATTTCCGCGAGATCTGGCTCTCCAAGGAAAGCCGGCCGATCCAGGCCGTCGGCCCGGTGGAGTCTCGCCGCGAAAAAGCCGAGCGCGAGGCGCAGGAGGAAGCCAAGGAAGCCCGGCTCGAGGAGCCGCTGGACACCCGGCCCCCGCACGCCCAGGGTGTCCCTGGACAGGAGCCCTTCCAGGGCGGCGTGACCGATCTGGGGCCCGACGGCCATCCCGGCTAGGCTTCTTCTGTGACTTCCTACTTCGACGACGACGACGTTCCCGCCACCGCCGCGCCCCTCCCTGTGGATGGGGCGGCGGTGGACGGGCACTCAGGCAGCAAGGTGGACCGCCCGCGGATCCAGGCGGCGGTGCGCGAGATCCTGCTCGCCATCGGCGAAGACCCGGACCGCAGCGGCCTGCTCGACACCCCGAAGCGGGTGGCCAAGGCCTACGCCGAGATGTTCGCCGGCCTGCACCACGACCCGGCGGAGATCCTCGCCACCACCTTCGACCTGGACCATGAGGAACTGGTCCTGGTCAAGGACATCCCGTTCTACTCGACCTGCGAGCACCACCTGGTGCCGTTCCACGGGGTGGCCCACGTCGGCTACATCCCCTCGCATGACGGCAAGGTCACCGGGCTGAGCAAGCTGGCCCGGCTGGTGGACATGTTCGCCCGCCGCCCGCAGGTGCAGGAGCGGCTGACCACCCAGATCGTCGAAGCCCTCACCACCCACCTGAAGCCGCGCGGCGCGATCGTCGTGGTCGAATGCGAACACCTGTGCATGTCCATGCGCGGCATCCGCAAGCCCGGCGCGAGGACCGTCACCAGCGCGGTCCGCGGGCAACTGCATGACCCGGCCACCCGCGCCGAAGCCATGAGCCTCATCCTCGGAAGGTAAGAAAACCACACTATGGACTCCCTCGCCGCAGCCCCCGGAACGGGACCTGCCACCTCGCCCCTGCCCGTGCTGCGCAAGCCGCGCCCGGCCGCGAGCTTCAAGGACCTGCCCACGGACCGGACGCTGGTGATGGGGATCCTGAACGTCACCCCGGATTCGTTTAGCGACGGCGGCAAGCACGCCACCTCCGACACCGCCGTCGCCGCCGGCCTGCGGATGTACTACGCCGGCGCGGACATCATCGACGTCGGCGGGGAATCCACCCGCCCCGGCGCCGCCGAAGTCAGCGTCGAGGAGGAACAACGCCGGGTGCTGCCCGTGATCGAGGCCCTGGTCAAGGCCGGCGCCCTGGTCAGTATCGACACCACCCACGCGGCCACCGCCGAGGCGGCGCTGGCCGCCGGGGCCACGATCATTAACGACGTCTCCGGCCTCACGATCGAGCCGGCTATGATTGAGCTCGTGGCGCGCAGCAAGGCCCCCTATATCCTCACGCACCGCCGCGGTGACGCCGGCACCATGGACTCCCTGACGGACTACCGCGATGTCGCCAAGGAGGTCGCCGCCGAACTCGCCGGAATCCGGGACAGGCTGTACGCCGCCGGGGCCACGCCGGAGCAGATCATCGTGGATCCCGGGCTGGGCTTCGCGAAGACTGAGGCGCAGAACTGGGAACTGCTGCGGGGCCTGGACGTGCTCCAGGGGCTGGGGCACAAGATCCTCGTCGCCGCGTCCCGCAAACGCTTCCTCGGCAGCCTGCTGACCGTCGCCGGCAAGTCCGCCCCGCCCCAGGAACGGGATGCCGCCACCGCCGCCGTGACCGCCATCAGCGCCTACCGTGGCGCCTGGGCCGTCCGGGTGCACGACGTCGGCCCCAGCCTCGACGCCGTCAAGGTCGCCGCCCGCATCGCCCCGGCCGCCGGCCCGTCGCCGGTGCCCGCCGCGCCCGGCAACAGCTGACCGGCCGGCCATGGACCGGATCACGCTGAGCGGTGTCACCGCCGTCGGGCACCACGGGGTGTTCGACTTCGAACGCCGGGAGGGCCAGCCGTTCGTCGTCGACGCGGTGCTGCACCTGGACTTCAGCAAGGCCGCGGCGTCCGACGACGTCCTGGACACCGCGCATTACGGCGAGGTGGCCGAGGTGATCCGCGGCTGGATCACCGGCGCCCCGCTGAACCTGATCGAGGCCCTTGCCGTGCGGATCGCCGAGGACGTGCTGCAGCGCTTCCCGGTGGCGGCGGTGGACATCACGGTGCACAAGCCGCAGGCCCCGATCGAGGTCGACTTCGGCGACGTGTCCGTCAGCGTGCACCGGGACCGGCCATGAATGTCCAGCCCGCCGCCTACACGCGGGCCGTGATCGCCCTCGGCAGCAACCTGGGGGCCCGCAACGACACGCTTTCCGCCGCGGTCGCGGACCTCGTCGACCCGCCGGAAGTGCGGCTGCTGGCCATTTCGCCGATCGTGCAGACGAAGGCCGTGGGGGGCCCCGCCCACCAGCCCGATTTCCTGAACATGGTGATCGCCGTGGAAACCTCGCTGAGCCCGGAGGAACTGCTGCGGCACTGCCACGCGGTGGAGCAGAAGCACCTGCGTGTGCGCGAGGTCCACTGGGGCCCCCGTACGCTCGACGTCGACATCATCACCTACGGTGACGTGGTGAGCTCCGACCCCGAACTGACCCTCCCGCACCCGCGGGCCGCGGAACGCGCCTTCGTGCTGTACCCGTGGTCCCTGATCGACCCCGCGGCCGAGCTCAACGGCGAACGGGTGGGCGAACTGGCCGCCAGGGCCGCCGATTTCCCAGACCTCAGGCCTTTCGACGGCTTCGAGGGCCTCAACGGCGTGGCCGGGGCCGGCGCGGTGGGGGCCCCGTGAAGCTGACCAACCCCCTCGTGCTGCTGGTGATCGGCGTCGGACTGGCCGCCGCGGGCTGGTTCGCCACCCTGATGGCCGGCCGTTACAGCCTCGCCACCCCGGTGTTGCCGCTGACCGGCCTGGTCACCATGGGCGTGATCGTGGTCCTGACCCTGGTCCTCGGGATCCGGGTACTGCGCTGGCGCAACGGCAAAAAGAAGAAAATGCTCAACCCGATCCTGGCCGCCTGGACCCTGGTCCTCGCCCAGGCATGCGCGTACACCGGCGCCATGCTGTTGGGCTGGCACGCCGGGATCTTCCTGGACCAGCTCCGGCTGTGGAATGTGCGCAGCGGGCAGGCCATCACCTGGCAGACGCTGGTCATGGCCGGCGGCGGCCTCGTCATGATTGTGGTGGGCCTGGTGGTGGAGCGGTTCTGCCGCATTCCGCCCGAGGACGGCGACGCCGACGGGACCCCGGGGCTGCAGGGCAAGCGCGGCAAACCGAAGGCGGAGGGCGAATATGCGTACCGAGGCGATTGACCCGCCGGGCGTGTCCTGGCTGCGGGTCTCACCGAAGTACGTCACCGTGCGGGTCGCCGGCTGGGCGCTGGGCAACCTCATCGCCGTCGTGGTGCTGTCCCTGCCGCTTGTGCTGGTCCTGAACGGGGCGTGGCCCTGGCCCCCGCTTTGGCTCGCCGTTGCCGTCCCCGCCGCGGCCTTCCTGCTCGCCCTCTGGCGGCTGCTGCTCATCCCGCGCCAGGTGCGGTCCATCGGCTACGCCGAACGCGAGGATGACCTGCTGATCCGCCGCGGCATCTTTTTCCAGCGTGTGCTGGTGGTGCCCTACGGGCGGATGCAGTACGTGGACATCGGCGCGGGCCCGGTGGAACGCGGCCTCGGCCTGTGCACGCTCAAGCTCCACACCGCCTCGGCCGGAACCAGCGCTGAAATCCCCGGCCTGCCTGCCGCCGAAGGGGCGCGGCTGCGTGAACAGCTCTCCGCCCGCGGCGAGGCCCGGCTGGCCGGACTGTGACGGCCACCGGGGACGGCTGGCAGCGCGTGCATCCGGCGTCGCCCTTTGTCCGGGGCTGGGTGGCGCTGGCCGCCCTCTTCTTCTTCTTTGGCCGCGACTCCTTCGAACGCCTGCTCCAGGGCGGCCCGGTCTTTGACGAGCGGCTCGCCGGACGCGCCCCCTGGCTGCTGCTCGGCGGCGGCACGGTGCTGCTGCTGACCGTGCTCGGCTTTGTACTGAGCTGGTATTTCACCCGCTACCAGGTGGCGGACGGCTACGTCCGTGTCAACACCGGATTCCTGTTCAAGCAGCAGCGCCAGGCCAGGCTGGACCGGGTCCAGGCGATCGACGTCGTGCAGCCCCTGCTCGCACGGATCTTCGGGCTCGCGGAGCTCAGGTTCGAGGTGGCCGACGCCGGCCAGTCCGCGGTGCACCTGGCCTACCTGCGCGCCGACGAGGCCCGCCGGCTCCGCGCGGCCATCCTGGCCAGCGCCTCCGGAGCCGCCGGCGCGACGGGTCCCGCCGGCGCGACAGGACCCGCCGGCGCGACGGCGCGGCCCGGGACGCCCGTTCCGGCCGCAGTGGAGGCTCCGGAACACACCGTGCTGACCGTTCCACCGCCCCGCCTGGCCGGATCGTTGGTGCTGAGCGAGCAGAGCGTCTTCATTGTCCTGGCAGCCGTGGCCTCGGTGGTGCTCTCCGCCGTGACCGAGAATCGCAGTTTCTATTTCTACCTGATCCCTGCCGGCCTGGGCCTCGTGGCGGCGTACTGGAACTCCTTCAACAAGGGCTACAACTTCACCGCCGCCGTTTCCGCCGACGGGATCCGGCTGCACTACGGCCTGCTGGACACCCAGGCCCAGACCCTGCCGCCGGGCCGGATCCAGGCCCTGCGTGTCAGCCAGCCCCCGCTGTGGCGGATCTTCGGCTGGTACCGGATCCAGGTCAACGTGGCCGGCTACGGGGCCGCGGGAAGGAACGGCGAGGGTTCCTCCCGGACCACCCTGCTCCCGGTCGGGACCCTGGCGGAGGTGTTCACCATGCTGTCGCTGGTCCTTCCCGATCCCGGGACCCCGGAACCCGTGCGGGTTTTCACCGCGGGGCTGCACGGAGTCGCCCCGGCCAACGGCGGCGCCCCCGGTGCTGCGGGCGCTTCCGCAGCCGCGGACGAAAGCGGCTTCGTCACCACCCCGCGGCGGTCGCGCCTGCTGGCCCCGCTGGGTTGGCGGCGCAACGGCTTTGCCGCCACCGGCACCGCGCTGCTGATCCGCTCCGGCCGCTGGTGGCGCCAGCTCGTGCTGGTTCCGCACCAGCGCACCCAGTCGATGGCGCTGCAGCAGGGGCCGCTGGCCCGGCGCTTCCGGGTTGCGGACCTGGTCCTGCACACCACCGCCGGTCCGGTGGCGCCACGGCTGGTCCAGGCCGGGCTGGACGAGGCCCGGGCCCTGCTGGACGCGCAGGCGGCCCGCGCCCGGACGGCGCGGAAACGGCAGACCAGCGAACACTGGCTCGCCGGGGCCGCACCCGTCGAACCCGCGGCCGTCGAACCCGAGGCCGTCGAACCCGCACCACAGGAAGGGCCGCAGCATGGCTAAGCCAGGACGCCTCGGCGTCGGAATCATTGGAGCCGGCAAGGTGGGGGCCGTCCTGGGGGCGGCCCTGCGCGCCGCGGAGCACGCCGTCGTCGGGGTCTCCGCCGTGTCGGACGCGAGCCGCGACCGCGCCGAAACACTGCTGCCCGGCGTCCCCATCCTTGAGGTGCAGGACATCGTGGAGCGCGCCGAATTGGTGCTCCTGGCCGTCCCGGACGACGCCCTCGGCCCCCTCGTGGAGGGCCTCGCGAAGCTCGGGGCCTGGCAGCCCGGCCAGCTCGTGGCCCACACCTCGGGGCGGTTCGGCGTCGGGATCCTGCATCCAGTCCGCGCCGCCGGGGCCATCCCGCTGGCGCTGCACCCTGCCATGACGTTCACCGGCATGAGCCTGGACCTCACCCGGCTGCTGGACTGCAGCTTCGGCGTGACGGCGGATCCGGCCATGCTGCCGATCGCGCAGGCCCTCGTGGTGGAGATGGGCGCCGAACCGGTAGCGATCGCCGAGGCGGACCGCACTCTGTACCACGCTGCCCTGGCGCACGGTTCCAACCACCTGGTCACGCTGGTGGCGCAGGCGTCCGAACTGCTGCGCGAAGTCGGCGTCGAGTCACCGGAACGTATGCTGGGTCCGTTGCTGCGCGCCAGCCTGGAGAACGCCCTCGCCTCGGGGGAGTCCGCGCTGACCGGGCCCGTGGCGCGTGGGGACGTGGGGACGGTCGCCGCGCACACCGAGGCCCTGCGCGAACTCGGCGGCGGCTCGGGCGATATTCTGGACGCGTACCTGGCCATGGCGCGGGCGACGGCCCGCCGTGCCGGCAGCCGCGGGCTGCTCAGGCCGGAGCAAATCGACGGCATCAGGCAGGCCCTCGAGGGCCCCGGCACCGACGGCCCGCATCCCGAGGAAGGACCCTGAGATGGCCATCCGGATTGTAACCACGGCGGCGGAGCTCCGCAAGGAGAGCGCACGCCTGCTCACCGAAAAGGGCGGCACCTCGCAGGGGCTGGTGCCCACCATGGGCGCCCTGCACGAGGGCCACGCCCGGCTGGCGCGCACCGCCGTCGAGCAGAACGACGTTGTGGTGGCCAGTATCTTCGTCAACCCGCTGCAGTTCGGCGAGGCCGTGGACCTCGACCGCTACCCGCGCACCCTCGAGGCGGACCTGGCCCTGCTCGACGCCGAAGGGGTCGACCTGGCCTTCGCACCGTCGGTGGACGAGGTCTACCCCGGCGGGGAACCGATGGTGCGGATCACCTCCGGCGTGCTCGCGGAAAAATGGGAGGGTGCGTCCCGGCCCGGGCACTTCGACGGTGCCCTGACGGTGGTTGCGAAGCTGCTGCACTACGGGCTTCCCGGCGCAGGCCAGGCCGCCTACCGGGCCTATTTCGGCCAGAAGGACGCCCAGCAGCTGGCCTTGGTCCAGCGGATGGTCGCGGACCTGAACTTCCCGGTGGAGATCGTGCCGGTGCCGATCGTGCGGTCCCCGGACGGGCTGGCGCTCTCCAGCCGTAACCGGTTCCTCTCGGCCGCCGAACGTGAGGCCGCCCTTGTGCTGTCCCGGGCGTTGCGGCTGGTCGAGGAGCGGGCCAACGCCCACGAGCCGCTCGACCTGGATTCGGCCCGGGCGCTGGTGGAGTCCCAGCCGCTCGTGGCGCTGGACTATTTCGACGTCGTGGATCCGCGCACCCTCGATCCCCTCGCCGAGAACTGCCGGGAAACCCCGTTCCGCGGCGAAGGCCTGGTGCTGATCGCGGCCAAAGTCGGCCCGGTGCGGCTGATCGACAACGTCCCGCTGAACTCCTGACCCCGCGTCGCTCCCGAAGAAGCAACGCGGGGTCACCTAGCGCCGGTCCATGGGTCCAGCATGGGCCGTAAGTGACCCGGCGTTGTTTTGCCGTGTCGGGAATTACCGGCGCGAACGGCTGGTTGGAAATCGTAGTGGCGACGATGCGCGCCGAATCCACTTCAACTCCCTGAGGGAATCCCCATGCCAGCAGATGCCCCTTCCAACGTCCAAGCCAGCGTGGCGCCGCCGCCCAGGACCGACGACGCCGTCCCGGCGACGTCGCAGCGCGGGGACACCCCGGCGGCCGGGCCGGAGAAGCTGTCCAGGGAGTCCGTGACCATCATCGCGACCCTGCTGGTGGCCACCTTTGTGGTGATCCTGAACGAGACCATCATGAACGTGGCCCTGCAGCGGCTGATGGTGGATCTGCGGGTCGACGCGCCCACCGTGCAGTGGCTGTCCACCGGTTTTATGCTGACCATGGCGGTGGTCATTCCCACCACCGGGTTCATCCTGCAACGGCTCTCCACCAGGGCGGTCTTTATGCTGGCCATGGGGCTGTTCTCCGGGGGGACCCTGCTGGCGGCCCTGGCGCCGGGCTTCGAGGTCCTGCTGCTGGCCCGGATCATCCAGGCCGGCGGCACCGCCATCATGCTGCCGCTACTGATGACCACCATCCTCACTCTGGTCCCGGTGTCACGCCGCGGCGCCGTGATGGGCAACGTGAGCATCGCGATCTCCGTGGCGCCGGCTATGGGCCCCACGGTCTCCGGGCTGATCCTGCAGCACTTCTCCTGGCGGTTCATGTTCGTCTTCGTCCTGCCGATCGCCCTGCTGGCGTTCGGCATTGGCGCCAGGTTCCTGCGGAACATCGGCGAAAACGAAAAGACCCGGCTCGACGCGCTCTCCGTGGTGCTGACGGTGCCCGCGTTCGGCGGCGTCGTCTACGGCCTGAGCCAGATCGGCGGCGGCAAGGGAGGGCCCTCGGCCGCGGCGGTGGCGGCGCTCGCCGTCGGCGTCGTGGCCCTGCTGGCCTTTGTCCTGCGCCAGCTCCGGCTGCAGAAGTCCAACGAACCGCTCCTGGACCTGCGCGCCTTCAACTTCCGGATGTTCACCGTCTCCGTGCTGCTCCTCGTGGTGGCGATGATTGCATTGTTCGGCGCCGTCATCCTGCTGCCCCTGTACCTGCAGGAAATCCGCGGCCTCAAGTCGCTGGAAACCGGGCTCGCACTGCTGCCGGGCGGGCTCGCGATGGGCCTGCTTGGCCCGTTCATCGGCCGGCTCTTCGACAAGGTCGGCCCGCTTCCCCTGACCGTCACGGGCTCGGCCCTGATGGTGCTCTCGCTCTGGCAGTTCTCCGGGCTGGACGCCCAGACGCCGGTGGCCTGGATCATTGCCCTGCACGTGACGCTGAGCCTGGGCCTGGCGCTGCTGTTTACCCCTGCCTTCACCACCGGGCTTAACCCGCTGCCGCCGCACCTGTACTCCCACGGCTCGGCCATCATGAGCACGCTGCAGCAGGTCGCGGGCGCGGCCGGAACCGCGCTGCTGGTCTCGATCTTTGCGGTCGTCTCGGCCGGCTCCGGGATCGTCGCCGGCATGCACGCCGCGTTCCTGACAGCGGCCGCGATAGCGCTCGCCGCCGTCGTGCTGTCCGTGCTGATGCGCAAGACGGAGGGCGCCGGCGGCCCCGCGGCCCACTGACCCGGCCGGCCCGGGGCCGGAGAGGCTTAGCCTGCGAAGAACGCGCTGAGTTCGGAGATGAGCTTGTCCGGCGCCTTGTTGACGCCGTCGTGGCCCATGCCCGGGAGGATCGTGTAGCTGGAGCCGGAGAGCACGTCGTGGATCTGCCCGCAGGCCACGCCGAAGTACGCGGGGCTCTTCTCGCCCACGATGATCAGCGTCTCGAGCGGCAGCTCCAGGAACGGCTCGGCCGGCATGTCCGCGGCAATGATCGCCTTGATCTCGCGGACCCCGGTCTGCATGAGCTCCCGCAGCTGCTTGCCAACGGGCGTTCCGGCGGTGAGCTTGTTCGCCAGCGTCAGCATGGACAGCGGCATCCGGGACAGGGCGCTGCCGGTTTCGAGGCCGCGGACCAGCACGGCGAGGGCGCGGTCGTCGTCGCCCGCCGCGGTCAGGCGCTCGTACTCGGGGGTCCAGTCCGCCGTGACGCTGTGGTTCACCGAGACCGCCGGGTCGTACACGGCGAGGCGCTCTACCGGCAGGGTCCGGGCGGCGTGCAGCGCCACCGCGCCGCCGAAGCTGTGGCCGAAGACGTCGGTGCTCGCGGTGTGCTTCATCACGGCATCCAGGTCGTGGATGTCCACGTCCAGCGTGTAATCCTCCGGCTGCGGCGAGGACGAACCGC
The DNA here is from genome assembly GCF_059739345.1 of Arthrobacter sp. SlRoot2-15. NCBI lineage: Bacteria > Bacillati > Actinomycetota > Actinomycetes > Micrococcales > Micrococcaceae > Arthrobacter > Arthrobacter sp. SlRoot2-15. The sequence goes on along the minus strand of NZ_AP046058.1, from coordinate 1,710,632 downwards.
GGCCGCGCCGGTTGAAAGTGTGGACCGGCCGGCCCAGGGCGGCGCTGAGCTTCTGGGCAAAACGGGTGTAGTCAGCGGCCGTCACCATCGAGGCCGGCACAACGACGACGCCGGAACCCGCCGAGGCGAGGTCCGCGCCCGTGCTGAAGAGCTCGAGGGTGCCGCCGTCGGGGGTTCTGATGTTCTCGCGGGTCATGCTCCGAGCCTAGCCGAGGCGCCCGGTTCCGCGTAGCAGGGGTGGCCCCGGCTAGCCCAGCCTGCCGCCGGAGATTTCGAGATAGCAGGAGCCGCACAGCGATTCGTACCAGGCGTCCTGCCCGTCGATCGCCACCTGGTCGCCGTCGAACACCACCTCGTCGCCGATCCGGCGGGTGTTGAAGATGGCCTTGCGGCCGCAGCGGCAGATGGTCTTGAGCTCCTCCAGGGTGTGCGCGATCTCCAGGAGCCGGAGCGATCCCGGGAAGGCGCGCGTCCGGAAATCGGTGCGGATGCCGTAGGCGAGCACGGGGACGTTGTCCAGCACGGCGATGCGGAAGAGGTCGTCCACCTGCTCGGGCTCGAGGAACTGGGCCTCGTCCACCAGCAGGCAGGCCACCGGCGGCGTGTCCACGTGCTGGAGCAGGGCGTCCGGGTCGTCGCCGTGGGCGTGCGCGGAAAACAGTTCCCGGACGGAGGCCCCGGCGGGGACCAGGAAATCCACCGAGCGCGTCATCCCCAGCCGGGACACGACGTCGGCGTCGCCCTTGGTGTCGACGTCCGGCTTGGCGAGCACAACCCTTTGGCCCCGCTCCTCGTAGTTGAACGCGGCCTGCAGCAGGCCCGTCGACTTGCCGGAGTTCATCGCGCCGTAACGGAAGTAGAGCTTGGCCAAGGGGTTCCTTTCGACATAGGTCGCCCCCGATTCTAGTGCCAGACCTCAGCGGCCCAGCCGCAGCCGGCGCCGGAATCCCAGCCGCGCCGGAGTGCCGGAGCCGAGCAGGAACCTGGCCGCCATCAGGGACAGCCGGCGGTTCCCGGGCCGGATTGGACCTTCATGCAGCTGGCCCGGCACCACGGCGAACTCGATCGACGGGACTGCTGCCGCGAGCTGCCGCCCGGTTTCGGCGAAGTAGTCCGGGCTCCAGCCGCCGGTGAGCATCAGCGTGGGTGTGGTGACGGCGGCGAAGTCGGCGAGCTCTGCGTCGGCGGCCAGCACGGCGCGCATTTCCGCGACGGCCGTGGGCAGCAGCTCCCGCATCTGAGCGCCGACGGTGGTCCGGGCCGAGAGGATACTGAGCATACGCAGGGCGCCGAGCGGCAGTTTCGACACCGGGCCCGCGGTCTCCAGCCCCTGGACCAGGTGCGCCCACGCCGCGTCCAGCTCGCCGGCCGCCACCGAACGCTCCAGTTCGGGCCGCCAGCGGCTAGCGAGGTTCCCGGCGAGCGACACGGCGGCGTCGTACGTCACCAGGCGCCGGATCGGCACACTGCGGGCCGCCTGCAGCGCCACGAACCCGCCGTAGCTGTGCGCGAAGACGTCCGTGGAGCCCGTCCCGCGCAGCACCGCAGCCAGGTCGGCCACCTCGGTCGCCGCCGAGTAGTCCGCGGGCTGCGGCGAGGACCCGGCCCGGCCGCGCCGGTTGTAGCAGTGCACCGGGCGGCCCAGCAGCCGCGCGAGGCTCCGGGCGAACGGGCGGTACAGGGCGGCGGTGATCAAGGTCCCGTGCACCACGACGACGCCGGCCCCTGCCGCCGGGTCCGGCGCGGCTTCCGACGGCGCTTCCGATCGCGCTCCCGGCGCGGGCCTGAACGTGTTCAGCTCGAGGTGCCCCTCGCCGTCGTCGGTCCGAATCGTCCACGTCTCCATAGCTGTGAGTGTATTCCCGGTCTATTCCCGCCCCTCCCGCACCGGCCGGTCCCGAATGCCCGGTAAACTTAGGGATTGTGACTTCCCAAAACACCCCTGACCCGAACGAGCACTCCGACGCCAGCGAACAGACCCTGGTCCGTATGGAGAAGCGCGCCAAGTTGATCGAACGCGGCATCGAGGCATATCCGGTGGGGGTCGAGCGGACGCATTCGCTGACTGAGATCCGCGAAAAGTACGCCCACCTCGTGGCCGACGAGACCACCGGCGACGTCGTCGGCGTGACCGGCCGCATCGTCTTCATCCGCAACACCGGCAAGTTGTGCTTCGCCACCCTGCAGGAGGGCGGTGTGGATGGCAAGGCCGTCCGGCTGCAGGTCATGCTCAGCCTGGCCAACATCGGCGAGGAGGCGCTCGCGGACTGGAAGTCCCTCGTGGACCTCGGCGACCACGTTTTCATCAAGGGCGAGGTCATCTCCTCGCGCCGCGGCGAGCTCTCCGTGATGGCCGAGTCCTGGTCGATGGCGTCCAAGGCGCTGCGGCCGCTGCCGGTGCTGCACGCTGAACTCAACGAGGAAACCCGCGTCCGCCAGCGCTACGTGGACCTCATTGTCCGCGACGAGGCCCGCGAAATGGTCTACACCCGGGCCGCGATCACCCGCTCCATCCGCGAAACCCTGCACCGCCAGGGCTACGTCGAGGTCGAGACCCCCATGCTCCAGCTGGTGCACGGTGGGGCAACCGCCCGCCCGTTCGAGACGCACATGAACGCCTTCGACCAGAAGATGACGCTGCGCATCGCCACCGAGCTGTATCTCAAGCGCACCGTCGTCGGCGGAATCGACCGGGTTTACGACATGGGCCGCGTGTTCCGCAACGAGGGCGTCGACTCCACGCACAGCCCCGAGTTCACCACCCTGGAGTCCTACGAAGCCTGGGCCGACCAGTTCGTGATGGCCGACCGGATCAAGGAAATCATCCTCGACGCCGCCGACGCCGCCGGTGTGGGCCGCGTGCTGCAGACCGAGGCCGGCGAGATCAACCTCGACGGCGACTGGGCCTGGATGGCCGTGTACCCGGGCCTCTCCGACTTCGTGGGCCAGGACATCACCCCGGAGACCCCCGTCGCGGAACTGCTGGCCCTCGCCGCCAAGCACGAGGTCAAGGTCGACGCCGGCTGGGACGCCGAGAAGCTTGTGGTCGAGCTCTTCGGCGAGCTGGTCGAACCCACGCTGCTCAACCCCACCTTCGTCTACGACTACCCGCCCTCCGCGCAGCCGCTGGCGCGCCACCACCGCGAAGACAACCGGCTGATCGAGGCCTGGGACCTGATCATCGGCGGGATGGAGCGCGGCACCGCATTCTCCGAGCTGATTGACCCGGTCATCCAGCGCGACCGGCTCACCGAGCAGTCCCGCCGGTCCGCCGCCGGCGACGTCGAAGCGATGCAGCTGGACGAGGACTTCCTCCGCGCGCTCGAATACGGCGCCCCGCCGATGGGCGGGATCGGCCTCGGCATCGACCGGCTGGTCATGCTCTTCACCGGCGCCGGCATCCGCGAGACCATCCTCTTCCCGCTGCTCAAGCCCGAGGGCCACTGAGCATGGAGTACATTGCCGTCCTGCTCCCATCCGTTGTGGTTGGACTCATTTTCTGGTTCGCCATGAAGTCGATCTTCAACGCAGACAAGTCCGAACGCCAGGCTGAAGCGCGCGCCCAGGCGGAGGCGGCGGCCCGCGGGCAGGAACAGAATCCCGCTCCGGAAAACGGGCATTCCCCCGAACAGCGCTAAAACCGGCAGTTATTCCTTCCTGTGGATTTTCTTTGGACGGGCTTTTCCGCTTTGACTCGCGGCCATAAAAGGATAGATACTTTTTACAGATACATCCTGCTTTTCTAAATACTCGTCCTTTTGAAAAGAGAGTCTTTATGGCACAGAAAGTTAAAATCATCCTCGTTGATGATCTGGATGGGGGATCCGCGGACGAAACTGTCCGGTTTGGCCTGGACGGCGTCAGTTATGAAATTGACCTGTCGTCCGGCAATGCGTCTGAACTCCGCTCGGCACTTGAGCGGTACGTAGGCCATGCACGTAAAACATCAAGCGGCCGGGCAACCCGGACTAAAGTAACCAGCGGCCGCAATCAGGACTCGGCGCAGATCCGGCAGTGGGCCCGGGACAACGGCTATGCGGTAAACAGTCGCGGCCGTATCCAGGCTGAAATTCAGGAAGCGTACCAAAAGGCGAATTCCTAGCTTCCGGCCGCGCCCGTACTCGGCCCGCACCCGGCGTGCCGGTGCATTTTCCAGTGACAAAGCCCCTGCCTTCCGGCGGGGGCTTTGTCATGTGCGCCGTCCGGTAGTGGCGGCGCCGTCGCGTTCCCGCCCGGTTACCGGCTGGGAATGCCGCCATTAGCCGGGGACACGCCGTGCCGTGCGGGTTTCGGCCGCAGTAACCGGGCGGGAGCGCAGCCACTCCCGGGCCCGAGTGCGGGCACCGGGCGGCCGCCTTCGTCCACGGATGTGACGCCACCGGCCCGCCCCGGTTTCCCCCGTGGCGAACAAGCCACAAATCTCGAACTCCGCCACGTAGCATCAAAGTACGTCGTAGCTAGGAGTGTGGCGAAATGTTTGAGCGATTTACGGACCGTGCCCGTCGCGTAGTTGTGCTTGCCCAAGAAGAGGCACGCATGCTGAACCACAATTACATCGGCACCGAACACATCCTCTTGGGCCTGATCCATGAGGGTGAAGGTGTTGCCGCCAAAGCCCTCGAATCCCTGAGCATCTCGCTCGACGGAGTGCGCGAGCAGGTACAGGAGATCATCGGCCAGGGCCAGCAGGCCCCGTCCGGCCACATCCCTTTCACCCCGCGCGCCAAGAAGGTGCTGGAGCTCTCGCTGCGCGAGGCCCTGCAGCTGGGCCACAACTACATCGGCACCGAGCACATCCTGCTCGGCCTCATCCGCGAGGGTGAAGGTGTGGCTGCCCAGGTGCTGGTCAAGCTCGGAGCGGACCTGAACCGGGTCCGTCAGCAGGTCATCCAGCTGCTCTCCGGCTACCAGGGCAAGGAAACCACCGGTGCAGGCGTTGGCCCCGGCCAGGCCGAAGGCACCCCCGCCGGCTCGGTCGTCCTCGACCAGTTCGGCCGGAACCTGACCCAGGCCGCGCGGGAAAACAAGCTGGACCCCGTGATCGGCCGCGAGCAGGAAATGGAACGCGTTATGCAGGTCCTTTCCCGCCGCACCAAGAACAACCCGGTGCTGATCGGTGAGCCCGGCGTCGGCAAGACCGCCGTCGTCGAGGGCCTGGCCCAGGCGATCGTGCGCGGCGACGTGCCGGAGACCATCAAGGACAAGCAGCTGTACACGCTGGACCTCGGGTCCCTCGTGGCCGGCTCCCGCTACCGCGGTGACTTCGAAGAGCGCCTGAAGAAGGTCCTCAAGGAAATCCGCACCCGCGGCGACATCATCCTCTTCATCGACGAGATCCACACCCTGGTGGGTGCCGGCGCGGCCGAGGGTGCCATCGACGCGGCCTCGATCCTGAAGCCCATGCTGGCCCGCGGCGAGCTCCAGACCATCGGCGCCACCACGCTGGACGAGTACCGCAAGCACATCGAAAAGGACGCCGCGCTGGAGCGCCGCTTCCAGCCGATCCAGGTCAAGGAACCCTCCGTCGCCGACGCGATCGAGATCCTGAAGGGCCTGCGTGACCGCTACGAGGCGCACCACCGCGTCACCATCACCGACGGCGCCCTCGCCTCGGCGGCCAGCCTCTCCGAACGCTACATCTCGGACCGCTTCCTGCCGGACAAGGCGATCGACCTGATCGACGAGGCCGGCGCCCGGCTGCGCATCCGTCGGATGACCGCCCCGCCGGAACTCAAGGTCATGGACGAGAAGATCTCGGCCATGAAGCTGGAGAAGGAATCCGCGATCGACGCGCAGGACTTCGAAGGCGCCGCCTCGCTGCGCGACAAGGAGCAGAAGCTCATTGCCGAACGCGCCGAGAAGGAACGCCAGTGGAAGACCGGCGGCATGGACGACATCTCCGAGGTGGATGAGGATCTCATCGCCGAGGTGCTGGCGAACTCCACCGGCATCCCGGTCTTCAAGCTCACCGAGGAAGAGTCCTCGCGCCTGCTGAAGATGGAAGACGAACTGCACAAGCGTGTGGTCGGCCAGAACGAGGCCATCAAGGCCCTGTCCCAGGCGATCCGCCGCACCCGCGCAGGCCTGAAGGACCCGAAGCGTCCGGGCGGCTCGTTCATCTTCGCCGGCCCCACCGGCGTCGGCAAGACCGAGCTGGCCAAGGCCCTCGCGGAGTTCCTCTTCGGCGAGGAAGACGCGCTGATCACCCTGGACATGTCCGAGTACTCGGAGAAGCACACCGTCTCGCGGCTCTTCGGTGCCCCTCCGGGCTACGTGGGCTACGAGGAGGGCGGCCAGCTGACCGAGAAGGTCCGCCGTCGTCCATTCTCCGTGGTCCTGTTCGACGAGGTGGAGAAGGCCCACGCCGACCTCTTCAACTCGCTGCTGCAGATCCTGGAAGACGGCCGCCTGACCGACTCCCAGGGCCGCGTGGTGGACTTCAAGAACACCGTGATCATCATGACCACGAACCTCGGCACCCGGGACATCTCCAAGAGCGTTGCCACCGGCTTCCAGTCGGGCACGGACACGCAGACCGGCTACAACCGGATGCGCGCCCGGGTCACGGAGGAGCTCAAGCAGCACTTCCGCCCCGAGTTCCTGAACCGTGTTGACGACGTTGTGGTGTTCCCGCAGCTGACCCAGGACGAGATCATCGAGATCGTCGACCTGTTCGTCACCCGCCTCGAGAAGCGACTCAAGGACAAGGACATGGGCATCGAGCTCACGCCCGCGGCCAAGGTGCTCCTGGCGACCCGCGGCTACGACCCCGCGATGGGCGCCCGGCCGCTGCGCCGCACCATCCAGCGCGAGATCGAGGACCAGCTCTCCGAAAAGATCCTCTTCGGCGAACTGCACTCCGGCGACATCGTGGTGGTGGATGTGGAGGGCGAAGGCGACAACGCGAAGTTCACCTTCGCCGGCAACGCCAAGCCGCGCATCCCGGAGATCGCTCCGAGCGTCTAGGCGCCAGGCAGGTACAACGCCAAAGAAAGGCCCCGGCCGCTTCCCTCAAGGAGGCGGCCGGGGTTTTTTGCTGCGCTCACACTGTGGCGGGGCGTCAGGCGCTGACGGTGATCCATTCGCCGTCGAGCGCGGCCGTCAGCCTGGCCAGCGGCGAGCGGGCAGGACCATTGACCACGCTGCCGTCGGCGCCCTTGAACGAGGAACCATGGCAGGGGCAGGCGAAGTCCGCCCCGGCAGGCGCCACCGGGCAGCCGGCATGGGTGCAGGTCGCGTCGTACGCCAGGACGGTCTTCTCATCCGGCCGGAAGATCACCACCGTCTTGCCGTTCACCTTCCCGGTGGCCGTGCCGCCCACCGAGACGTCGCTGAGCTTGCCGACCCTGACGGCGGTGCCGGCCGGTACCGCGGGCTCCGCCGCCGCAGTGGAGGCCGCGGTGCCGGTGCCGGGGCCGGCGCAGGCGGAGAGGGCCAGGGCGCCGCCGCCCAGGGCGCCGGCACCGAGCAGAAGGGAGCGTCGGGGGAGGGGCGTTTCAGGATTCATGGACCCATCATGCCAACTGACTCTGGACGTCCGCCGTGTTTTCCGGATAAAGAGATCTGAAAGCAGTGTTTCACTCAGAGTGAACGGGGTGTGATCCGCGGCACAGGGGGTGTTGAATCAGGGGCATGGCTTCTACCGATCCCCGCACCCTGGGCGAACACCCCGAAACCCCGTTCCACGACCTGGACCACTACCTCGCCATCCCGAAGGTCAGCGGCCTGGCCCTGAGCCCCGACGGCAAACGGCTCGTCACCACCGTGGCCACCCTCAACGACAAGGGCACCGAATACCGCACCGCGCTGTGGGAACTGGATCCGGAGGGCAACAAGCAGGCCCGGCGGATCACCCGCAGCGCCAAGGGCGAGGCCGGGGCCGTGTTCGCCGCCGACGGCAAGCTCTACTTCACCTCCGCCCGCCCGGATCCCGAAAACCCGGACACCGAGCCGGTCAACGCACTGTGGGTCCTGCCGGCCGACGGCGGCGAGGCCCGCGTGGCGCTCTCCCGCGCCGGCGGCGTCAGCGGGCTCCTGGCCGCCAGGGACGCCGATGCCCTGTTCGTGACGGCATCCGTGCTCGCCGGCTCCACGGACGAGGACAACGACGAGGACCGCCGCAAGGCGCGCCAGGACAACAAGGTGGCCGCGATCCTGCACAGCGGCTATCCGGTGCGCTACTGGGACGCGGACCTGGGGCCAGCGCAGCCCCGGCTGTTCGCCGTCGAACCCGGCCCAGAGCCGGAGCCGGGCAAACCGGCCACGGTCGACGCCGCCCCGCCGGTCCGCCTGCGCAACCTGACCCCCGACGCCGGAAACGGGCTGCGCGAGGCCGACATGGTCGCCAGCCCGGACGGCAAGACCCTCTTCAGCAGCTTCACCAAACCGCTCGCCAATGCCGACTCCCGCACCGTGCTGGTGGCCGTCGACGTCGCCAGCGGCACCCGGCGGGTCCTGCTCGACACCGAGGGCATGAGCTACTTCCCGGGCCCGGTCAGCCCCAACGGCCGCACCCTGGTGGTGCTCAGCGAGACCGACACCACCCCGGAGCAGGCTCCCCGGGTCGCGCTGCACCTCCTGGACGTCTCGGGCGACGGCGCCGAGTCTGACTCCGACTCGGACTCCGACGGTGCCGGCCTGGTGCCGCTCGCCTCCGGCTGGGACCGCTGGGCCCGGCCCGCGGCCTGGCTGCCGGACGGCTCGGCCGTGCTCGTGACCGCTGACGAGGACGGGGCCTCCCCGGTGTTCCGGATCGCCGTGACCGGCCCCACCGGCCGGGACGCTGAGCCGGTCCGGCTGACGCGCGACAGAGCCGCCTACACCGACGTCGCCGTCGCCCCGGACGGCCGCAGTGCCTTTGCGCTGCGGAGCTCCTACGAATTCCCGGCGGAAGCCGTGCGGATCGACCTGTCCAGCGGCGACGTCACCCGCCTTCCCGCCCCCGCCGAACGTCCCGCCTACCGCGGCGTGCTCGAGCGGGTGGAGGCGACCTCGGCGGGCGGCGACCGGGTGCCCGGATACCTGGCGATGCCCGAGGGCGCCTCGGCCGGCAACCCGGCGCCGCTGCTGCTCTGGATCCACGGCGGCCCGCTGGGCTCGTGGAATGCCTGGACTTGGCGCTGGAATCCGTGGCTGCTCGTGGCCAGGGGGTACGCGGTGCTGCTCCCGGACCCGGCGCTTTCGACCGGGTACGGACAGGAGCACATCCAGCGCGGCTGGGGCGAGTGGGGCAACGCGCCCTTCCAGGACCTGATGGCGATCACCGACGCCGTGGTGCGCCGCCCGGACATCGACGAGACGCGCACTGCGGCCATGGGCGGCTCCTTCGGCGGCTACATGGCCAACTGGGTCGCGGGCCACACGGACCGGTTCAAGGCGATCGTCACCCACGCCAGCCTCTGGGCCCTGGACCAGTTCGGCCCGACGACGGACTCCGCGCAGTACTGGCTCAAGGAGATGACGGCAGAGATGGCCGCGGAGAACTCCCCGCACCTGCACGTGGAGAACATCCGCACCCCCATGCTGGTTATCCACGGCGACAAGGACTACCGGGTGCCGATCGGCGAGGGGCTGCGGCTCTGGTACGAACTGCTCTCCAAGTCCGCACTGGCGGCCGACGAAAACGGTGAGACCGACCACCGCTTCCTCTACTTCCCGGACGAGAACCACTGGATCCTGCAGCCGCAGCACGCCAAGGTCTGGTACGGCGTCGTCGAGCACTTCCTCGCCAGGCACCTGCTGGACAAAGACCTCCCCGTCCCGGACGAGCTCGGCCTCTGATCCGCGCGGGGCCGGCCGAAGGAGCGCCGCCGGGCCCGCGCCGTAGGATTGGGCTGTGACTGAGACGATCCGCATCCGCCCTGCCCGCACGTCCGACGTCGCCGCCATCAAGACCCTCGTGGCGCCCCTGGCCGACCAGCGGATCCTCATGGCCAAGGAAACCGTGGCCTACTATGAAAGCCTCCAGGAGTTCCGGATCGCCGAAGCGGCCGACGGCGAGGTGATCGGCTGCGGGGCGCTGCACGTGATGTGGGAGGACCTGGCCGAGGTGCGCACCCTGGCCACCTCGGACGCCTGGCGCGGCAAGGGTGTGGGGCACCTGCTGGTGGAGCGCCTGCTCGAGGACGCGAGGGCGCTGGGCATCTCCCGGGTGTTCTGCCTGACCTTCGAGGTGGAGTTCTTCAAGAAGCACGGCTTCGACGTGATGGCGGACCAGACGGCGGTGGACCCGGTGGTGTACTCGGAACTGTTGCGCTCGCATGACGAAGGTGTCGCCGAATTCCTGGACCTGGCGCGGGTCAAGCCGAACACGTTGGGCAACACCCGGATGATCCGGACGCTGTAGGCCGCCGCTGTCCGGGGCGAGGGGTCTTCCGCTAAATCAACTTGGTGGATAAACTGATCCCGGCCCGATGGGGCGGGCCGCCAGCTTCCGGAGGCAGAAATTGCAGAATCGCGTGATTTTTCCAGATTTCTCCGCATTCCAAATGACAGTCGACGCCGTTCCGCTGCCGCCGGACCCGTCCGGCGGGGACAGCACCGGTTCCACGCACCGGCCGCGCCGCCAGGACGCGCTCGGCGCCGACGCGTGGCCCGGTTTCACCCCCGAGGCAGCGCCCCGGACCTGACCTGCGGTGGTGGTTGAATCCGGAGCCTACCGCTGGCCGGGCCCCGGTAGTAGGGTCTAATCAAGCAGCCAGGACACCATCCAGGGAGCACAGCCATGAAGAAACTCATCAATGATCCCAAAGCCGTGGTCGACGAGTCAGTGGAAGGGTTCGGGCTGGCCCATGCCGACCTCGTGACCGTCCACCCGGATCCGAAATTCATTGTCCGCAAGGACGCTCCGGTGGCGGGCAAGGTCGGCCTCGTCTCCGGCGGCGGCAGCGGCCACGAGCCCCTGCACGGCGGCTACGTCGGAATGGGCATGCTCGATGCCGCGGTGCCCGGCGCGGTCTTCACCTCGCCCACCCCGGACCAGATCCTGCCGGCCACCCTCGCGGTGAACTCCGGCGCCGGCGTCGTGCACATCGTGAAGAATTACACCGGCGACGTACTGAACTTCGAGACCGCCGCGGAGCTGGCGCAGGCCGAAGGGGTGGAGGTGCGCACGGTGCTGGTCAACGACGACGTCGCCGTGCAGGACTCGCTCTACACGGCTGGGCGCCGCGGTGTGGGCGGCACCGTCCTCGTCGAGAAAATCGCCGGCGCGGCGGCCGAACGCGGCGACAGCCTCGACGCGGTGGCCGCCATCGGCGACCGAGTCAACCAGAACGTGCGCAGCATGGGCGTCGCCCTGAGCGCCTGCACCGTCCCGCACGCCGGAGTGCCCAGCTTCGAGCTCGAGGAAAACGAAATCGAGATCGGCATCGGCATCCACGGCGAGCCCGGCCGGCACAAAATTCCCATGGAGGCCGCGGACGGCATCACCGACCGCCTGCTGGACCCGGTGGTCAGCGACCTCGGCCTCAACTCCGGCGACAAGGTGCTGCTGTTCGTCAACGGCATGGGCGGCACGCCGGCGAGCGAGCTGTACATCGTCTACCGCCGGGCCGCGCAGCGACTCGCGGACCAAGGCGTCACCGTGGCGCGCTCGCTGGTGGGCAACTACATCACGTCGCTGGAGATGCAGGGCTGCTCAATCACCGTCCTGCGCCTCGACGATGAGATGACCGGGCTCTGGGACGCGCCCGTCCACACGCCCGCCCTTCGCTGGGGCGTCTGAACGTGGGGCTGGACGTCAACTGGGCCGTGCGGTGGCTGACGCTGGCCGCGGAGGCCATGGCCGAGCACCGGGTTGAACTCATCGAACTGGACCGCCCCATCGGGGACTCCGACCACGGCGAAAACATGGACCGCGGCTTCAGGGCCGTGATGGATAAGCTCGCCGAAACCCCGCCCGAAACGGCCGGGGCGGCGCTGAAACTGACCGCCATGACCCTGATGTCGAAGGTGGGCGGGGCGGCCGGCCCGCTGTACGGAACGGCCTTCCTGCGCGCCGCCACCGCCCTCGGGGACGCCGAAGACATCGACGCCGGCATGCTGGCCGCGGCCCTGCAGGCGGCCCGCGACGGCATCGTGGCCCGCGGCAAGGCCGAGTCGGGGGACAAAACGATGGTGGATGCCTGGACCCCCGCCGTCGACGCATCAGCCGCCGCAGCCGGCGACGGCGACGTGCACAAGGTCCTGGCCGCCGCGGCCGAGGCGGCCGAGGCAGGGGCCGTGTCCACCGATCCGATGCTGGCCCGTAAGGGACGCGCCAGCTATTTGGGGGAGCGCAGCATCGGCCACCGGGACCCGGGAGCGGTCTCCAGCGCCCTGATCCTGCGCGCCGCGTCGGGGGCCGCCGGATGACCGTCCGGCTCGTCGTCGTCTCGCACAGCGAAAAGATTGCCGACGGCGCCGTCGAACTCGCCGCTCAAATGGCGCCGGACGTCCTGATCATCGCCGCGGGCGGCACCGACGACGGCCGGATCGGAACCAGCCTGGAGAAGGTCATGGCCGCGCTGGAACGGGCCGCCGGCGGGGGCGGCGTTGTGGTGCTGACCGACCTTGGGTCCGCCGTTATGACGGCCGAGTCTGCGGTGGAGTTCGCCGCGGAACCGGAGTCCATCCACCTCGCCGACGCCCCGCTGATCGAAGGCCTGGTCGCCGCCGCGGTCTCGGCCCAGGCCGGGGCGGACGCCGAGACCGTGAAGGAGGCGGCCGAAGCCGTTTACCGGCCGCCGGCCCACCCGCACGGGCCCGAGCACGAACACCAGCAGCCGCCGGACGCCCAGGGCGACTTCGAACTCGTCAACCAGGCCGGGATGCACGCCCGGCCGGCGGCGAAAATTGCCGGCGGCCTGGCCGGAATGGACGCCGATGTCACCGTCAACGGCGTGGACGGCGCGTCCATGACCGAGCTCATGATGCTCGGTGCCGTCAAGGGGACCGTGCTGCACGTCGAGGCCAGCGGCCCGGACGCGGGCAGGGCCGTGGACTATCTGGGATCCCTGATCCAGGCCGGCTTCGGGGAACCCTGACCCGGCGCGGAAGTCGCAACCCGGAAGGCTCAGCCGGGAAGCCGCAGGCCGCCGTCGTGAAGCTCGGCCAGGCCATCGCTGAGCAGCCCGGTCACCGCGCGTTCCAGCTGCTCCGGCGCCGAGTTGAGCCGGTGCAGCGCCGCGAGCGGAACACCGATCCCGTCCGCTTCGAAGCCCAGATCCACCGGGGCGCGTTCCAGCAGATCGCGGGCCACCGGAAATACGGCCACACGCAGGACGGCGAGCACGGCTCCGCGCACCTGCCGGTCCGTCCCGTGCCAGGCCTGCCCCCTGGGCGTGTAGCTGGGCGGCGGTTCGCCGGCGGCGAGCCACGCGCAGGCGTCACGGACCGGGCATTCACCGCATTTCGGCGCCCGGGCGGTGCACACCAGCGCCCCTAGTTCCATCACGGCGGCGTTCCACCGCACCGATGCGCCGTCGTCGTCGGGCAGCAGTTGTGCTGCCAGCTTCATCTCGGCGGCCGTCAGGGCGGGCGCCGGCAACGCGGCTCCGGTGACGAGACGGGCATGGACCCGGCGGATGTTCGTGTCCACCACCGTCTCCCGGCGGCCGAACGCAAACGCGGCGACGGCGGCCGCCGTGTAGGCCCCGACGCCGGGGAGCTCCAGCAGGTCCGGGTAGCGGCCGGGGACCTGGCCTCCATGGTTGTCCACGATCGCGACGGCGGCCGCGTGCAGCCGCAACGCCCGGCGCGGATATCCCAGCCGGCCCCAGGACCGGACCGCCTCGCCGGCGGCCTCCCGGGCCAGGTCGGCCGGAGCCGGCCAGCGCTTGAGCCATTCCGTCCAGACCGGCAGGACCCGGACCACGGGCGTCTGCTGAAGCATGATCTCGCTGACCAGCACACCCCAGGCGGAGCAGTCCGGCGCCCGCCATGGAAGGTCGCGGGCGGTGTCCTCGAACCAGTCCGCGACGGCGGCGTGCAGGCGGGCAAGGGCAACGGCTGGAACGGCCGGGGCGGCCCGCAGGGCGGGGGAATCGGCTAAGGCTTTGATCGGTCCAGCTTAATAGAGATGCGGGCCATAGTGCCGCCAGCGGCGTGGTTGGCAGGCAGAACCCGCCGCGTTCTCTAGCCTAGAAGAATGGTCAGGCAAGGCAACTCAGGCACGCACGGTTCGGGACCGAAGGCGTCTGCCAGGGCACAGACCAGCGGAAACCCTGCACGGAAGCCGGTCAGCCCCGTCTACCGCCGCCGCCGGCTGTTCGTCGGGGCCATCCTGCTGCTGGTGCTCGCCCTCGCCGTGGGCGGTTTTGTGGCCATCTCCAACGCCCTCAACGATGCCGCGCCGGCGGCTACGGCCAGCGGAACCCCGCAGCAGGAACAGCCGGGCAGCACCCCGCCGCCCAGCCCGCAGCAGACCGCAGCGGCCACACCTAGCCCGAGCACGGGCTGCGACGAGAAGCTGCTCACCGTCGCCGCGGCCACCGACAAGGCCGCCTACGCGCCCGGCGAGAAGCCGCTGCTGACCCTGAAGGTCAGCAACGGGAACCGGGTCCCGTGCGAGGTTAACATCGGGACGTCGCAGATGGAATACGTGGTCACCAGCGGTTCGGACCGGATCTTCTCCTCCAAGGACTGCCAGATCGAGAGCAGCGACGTGGTCAAGACGATCGCCCCCGGCCAGAGCGAGACGGCGAACTTCCCGTGGGCCCGCAACCGCTCGGTGGAGGGCTGCACCGCGGTGGCGGCCCAGCCCGCGGCGGGCACCTACGTGTTCACTGCCCGGCTGGGCAACAAGACCAGCCCGAAGGCCGTCTTCCAGCTCGGCTGAACCTCATCGATTGCCCCGCAACGGCCCTTTTCCGGGCCCAAAAGGGCCGTTACGGAGCAATCGACGGGACTCAGGGGCCTAGAGGAACCGGTCCAGCAGGCTCGCCTCGGCCATCCGGCTCAGGCCCTCGCGGACGGTCCGGGCACGCTGGTCGCCGATGCCGTCCACGGTCATCAGGTCATCGATTGTGGCGGCCATCAGGAACTGCAGCCCGCCAAAGTGGTCCACCAGGCGGTCGGCGACGGCCTTGGGCACCGCCTTCAGCCCGGACAGCAGGCGGTAGCCGCGCGGCTGCACGACGGCGTCGAGGTTCGCCTCCCCGCCGGCGAAGCCGACGATCCCGGCGATTTTGCCGAGGTCGATCAGCTCGGTGGGGCCCAGGTTCACGAGGGCCTTGACGGCCTTCTCGATGTCCTCCGCCGAGGCGTGCGGGCCGGAATAGTCCCGGATGATCACGTCGCTGCCGGGCCCGCGGCCCACCGTCAGCTCGTCCAGCTGGAGCGAGAGCAGCCGGCCGTCCTCGCCGAGTTCCAGCACGTATTGGGAGATCTCCTCGGAGATGCGCCGCACCATCTCCTGGCGCTGCAGGGTCACGGCGACGTCGCGCACCGTCACCATGGCCTCGATTTCCAGGGCGGACAGCGAGCTGGTCACCTGGTCCAGGCGCGAACGGTAGCGCTCCAGGGTTGCCAGGGCCTGGTTGGCGCGTGCCAGGACCTTCTCGGAGCCTTCCAGGACGTGGCGCAGGCCGTTGACGTACAGCGCGATGATCTGCATTGACTGGCTCACCGAGATAACCGGAACGCCGGTCTGGATGGCAACCCGTTCGGCGGTCCGGTGCCGGGTGCCCGATTCCTGGGTCTCGATGCTGGAGTCCGGCACCAGCTGGACCGCCGCGCGCAGGATGTTGCTCGCGTCCTTGTCGCAGACAATGGCGCCGTCCATTTTGGCCAGTTCGCGCAGCCGGGTGGGGGAGAAGTCGATCCCGATTTCGAAGCCGCCGGAACAGATGGATTCGATGGTCCGGTCGATGCCCAGCACAATCAGGGCGCCGGTCCGTCCGCGCAGGATGCGTTCGAGCCCGTCCCGCAGGGCCGTCCCCGGTGCCACCCTGGCCAGAGTCGCCTTGAGTGCATCTTCGGGGCTCCGAGCCATAGGTTTTCCCTTCAAAGGTGCGGTCCGCTGCCCGCAAGTGCGCCGGTTTTCGTCGGTTTTCCAACGTTTTCCGGCAAGAACAAAGTGCCCGGTTTCCCGTAAGCACCATCATAGGGGTACCGGAGGGCTGTTTCCGCACGAACAAGCCTCAAAGTGGCCCATTCCGGCCCGCACCTGAGGCCCCCAAGGATGGCCAAAGCTGTCTTTGCGGTAAAGCGCATTTTTGGGCCGCCGCCCGGGCGCGCCCCCGCCTGCGATAAACTTGAAGCCTTGGGTGTACCGCGGGCTCTCCGCGCCGTGACCCGTCCACAGCCGCAGCGAAAGTAGCACCGTGTCTCAAGAAGTCCACAGCCCCGCCCGAGTCCAGGAGATTCACAAGCAGGCAGCCCGGCGCCGGACCTTCGCAGTCATTTCCCACCCCGACGCCGGCAAGTCCACGCTGACCGAGGCGCTCGCCCTGCATGCGAAGGTGATCGGCACCGCCGGTGCCTCCAGCGGCAAGGCCAACCGCAAGGAAACCGTCTCCGACTGGATGCAGATGGAAAAGGACCGCGGCATCTCCATCAGCTCCGCGGCCCTGCAGTTCGCCTACCGCGACACCGTCATCAACCTGCTGGATACCCCGGGCCACGCGGACTTCTCCGAGGACACCTACCGGGTGCTCGCCGCCGTCGACTGCGCCGTGATGCTCGTGGACGCCGCCAAGGGCCTGGAAACCCAGACCATGAAGCTTTTCGAGGTCTGCAAGCAGCGCAACCTGCCCATCATCACCGTGATCAACAAGTGGGACCGGCCGGGCCTGGATGCCCTCGCGCTCATGGATGAGATCACCGAACGCACCGGCCTGCAGCCCATGCCGCTGACCTGGGCGGTGGGCATCTCCGGCGACTTCCGCGGCGTCTGGGACCTGCGCAACGACCGCTTCGCCCGGTTCCAGCGCAACAACGCCGGCGCCAACATCGCCCTCACCGAGTACTTCACCCCGGAGCAGGCCGCCGCCAGCCAGGGCGGGGACTGGTCCAATGCCGTTGACGAGGCCGGTCTCGTGATCGAATCCAACCTCGCGTTCGACGTCGACGCCTTCCACGCCGGCAAGGCGACGCCGATCCTGTTCAGCTCTGCCGCGCTGAACTTTGGCGTGAAGGAAATCCTCGACGCCCTGGTGGACTTCGCGCCGCCCGCCGCCCCCCGGCCCGACGTCGAGGGCGACCCGCGGCCCGTTGACGCCCCGTTCGCCGGGTTCGTCTTCAAGGTCCAGGCCGGCATGAACAAGGCCCACCGCGACCACGTCGCGTTCATCCGGGTCTGCTCCGGCGTCTTCGAACGCGGCATGGTGGTCACCCAGGGCCGGACCGGGAAGTCCTTCGCCACGAAGTACGCCCAGCAGGTCTTCGGCCGCGAACGCGAGGTGATCGACGAGGCCTTCCCCGGCGACGTTGTTGGCCTGGTGAACGCCTCCTCGCTGCGTGTCGGGGACAGCCTGTTCCTGGAGAAGCCGGTGGAGTTCCCCGCCATCCCGCTGTTCGCCCCCGAGCATTTCCAGGTGGCACGCTCCAAGGACCCCAGCCGCTTCAAGCAGTTCCGCCGCGGCATCGAACAGCTCGAACACGAGGGCGTCATCCAGGTGCTCCGCTCCGACATCCGCGGCGACCAGGCACCCGTGCTGGCCGCCGTCGGCCCGATGCAGTTCGAGGTGGTCGAGGACCGGATGGCGCACGACTTCAGCGCCCCGATGCGGCTCGAGCGGCTTCCGTACTCACTGGCCCGGATCACGACGGCGGACGCCATGCCGGCCCTGGCGAATGTGCCGGGCGCAGAGGTGCTGCTGCGCTCCGACGGGGAGTACCTGGCACTGTTCAACGACATCTGGGCGCTGCGCCGGATCGAGAAGAACCACCCGGACCTCACGCTTGTGCCGATCGGCACCCACAACCCCGCAAAGTAGCCGCCGGACAGCCGTCCGGAGTAGCCGCCGGACAGCCGTCCGGACTTCCAGCCGGGGCCCCGCCGGGGTGCCCGGAATAACCCGCCGCAGGGTCTTCCTGAATCCGCTTTCCGCGGTATCATAAGTAACCTTGCTAATTGCGCGGGCGCTGGCCGACTGGCTGGCTTAGGACTGATCCGCCCGATTCCCCGTGCGGACCCGTATCGAGGGAACAGCAAACTCGTTGACAATAACTCTGGAATCCGGCTTTCTGCTGAGCGGGCGGTACCGGATTGAAGCCCTCATTGGCAGGGGAAGCCAATCTACCGTCTACCGTGCGCACGATGAGCTGCTCCGGCGCGAAGTGGCGGTCAAGCTCTTCCGCAACGATGCGGACGATTTTGAGCGTACCCGCCGGCAGGGGCAGGAAGTGCGGATCCTCGCCGGGATGAGCCACCATGCCCTGGTCACGCTGTACGACGCCGGCGCCGACCTGAGCCATCCGGGCTCCCGGCTGACCTACCTGGTGATGGAACTTGTCCCCGGACAGGACCTGCGCCGCCGGTCCCTGCTGGGCCCGCTGTCCGCCGCGCACATGGCCCACATCGGTTACGACCTGGCGGACGGACTGTCCTACATCCACCACCACGGGATCGTGCACCGGGACATCAAGCCCGCCAACATCCTGCTGGTGGACTACAGCAGCGACGACCGCCGCCCCCGCGCCAAGCTGACCGACTTCGGCGTCGCGGCAATCCTCGGCCATGACCGCGCCGACGACGACGGCGGCACCTCCGGGACGCCGGCCTACCTCAGCCCCGAGCAGGCCGCCGGCGAACCCGCCGGCCCGGCGAGCGACATCTACTCCCTTGGGCTCGTGCTGCTCGAAGGGCTGACCGGAAAGATGGCCTACCCCGGCGCGCCGATCCAGTCCGCCGTCGCCAGACTGCTGCAGGACCCGCAGATTCCGGAAGAACTCGCCCCCATGTGGGTGGCGCTGCTGTCCTCGATGCTGTCCCGCGACCCGGCCGCGAGGCCGCACGCCCGGGAAGTCTCACTGGCGCTGCGCCAGGAAGTCATCAACAGCGCGGCCCGGCACCGGCTGGACCGCACGGCGGGGCCAAACGACGAGGAGGGCCGGATGCGCGCCGTCGAGCGCTACCGCATCCTCGACACCCCCGGCGACGGCACCTTCGACCGGATCGTGTCGCTCGCCGCCCGGCTGTTTTCGGTACCGGTCGCGATCGTCAGCATTGTGGACCACGACCGGATCTGGTTCAAGGCCCACCACGGCACGGATGTCACCGAGATCGGCCGCGACCCCGGGCTGTGCGCCTCGGCGATCCTGCAGGACGGGCCCTGGATCATCGAGGACGCCTCGACGGACCCCAGGACCCTGACCAACCCGCTGGTGGCGGGCGAGTTCGGACTGCAGTTCTACGCCGGAGTCCCGCTGCGCACCCCGGACGGCCACAACCTCGGCACATTCTGCATCCTGGACCGGGAGCCGCGGGAGTTCAGCGCCGAGGACACTAAATCGCTGGAAGACCTCGCCGCGATTGTGATGAACGATCTTGAGATGCGGCTTCAGGGCCGGGAGGCGATCGCCAGCTAGCGGCGTCGCTGTCTAACGCTTACCGGCGTGGAGCGCGAGCTCCAGCTCAAACCGCGCCGTCGGGTCCTCCAGCGCATCGCCGAAGAGCTCCCGAAGCTGGGCCGCCCGGTAGCCCACGGTCTGCGGGTGGATGCCAAGCTCCGCTGCCACCGGCGCGCGCTGGCCCCAGTGGCGCAGCCAGGAGAGCAGCGTTTCGGCCAGGCGCTCGCGCTGCGCCGGGCGGAGCCCCTCCAGCGGAGCGAGCCGGCGGTTCGCAAGTTCGGCGATGGCGGAGGGCTCGGCGCCCAGGATCACCGCCGAGAGGTGTTCGTCGGCCCAGATCGGCGGGTCCTCGGGGCCGTCCCGGTGCGGCAGGACCGACGCCGCCAGCACCGCCAGCCGCAGGGAATCGGGCACCTTTTCCCAGCCGCCGGCCGGGCCCACGGAGGCGCCGCGGCCCCGCAGTGCCTTCTCCAGGTCCTTCCGCGCGGACTTGGACTTGCGTGCCGGGACCAGCGCCACCGCGTCGGTCTCGCGTTCAATCACTAGCGTTCCCGGACCCAGCCGCAGCCGCAGTCCGGCGGCCCGGTCCACCGGCAGCGTCACCACCACCATGCGCTGGGGCAGCGACCAGTCCGCCATGGCCGCGGTCTGGCGCAGCGCCGCCTCGTCCGCCTGCCCCAGCAGCAGCAGGTCCAGCAGTTCGGTGCGGCGGCGGTCCACTGCGCCGGCGCGCTCGGACTGCTCAAAGGCGTACGCCTCCGCGCTGACCGCGGAGAGCTCGTCGATGTAGGCCAGGATCGACTCGCCAAGG
Source organism: Arthrobacter sp. SlRoot2-15 (assembly GCF_059739345.1). Lineage (NCBI taxonomy): Bacteria > Bacillati > Actinomycetota > Actinomycetes > Micrococcales > Micrococcaceae > Arthrobacter > Arthrobacter sp. SlRoot2-15. The sequence goes on along the minus strand of NZ_AP046058.1, from coordinate 1,690,327 downwards.
TCCACCACCACATTCTGGCCCAGATGGTGCTCCACCGAGACCTTCGACATCTCGCGGAACGTCACGCGGGCACCCATCCGGTAGGCGCTCAGCAGCGCATCCATGCTCCTGCCCTGCCGGAACTCCCCGCTGCCCAGCCCCGCCACCAGCTGCCGGCTCTCCTCGGAGAGCGCCGGGAGCGTGGTGCCGGGAAGCTGCAGGAAGCGGTCCAGCGCCGTCGCAACGCCGCGCCGCAGCCCGCGCCCGAACCGGCCCTCGATCGGCCGGGCATAGGCGGGAACCAATTGCGGCACGGCCTCGATGATGGCCTCCACAATGCCGGGCATCCTGGGCCGGAGCATGTCGGAGACCTCCTTCGGCAGTGCCAGCCAGGGCGGGTCATATGCGGGATAGCCGGGGTGGCCGACGGGGGAAGCGTCCATCACAGGATTCCAAAAAGTTGTTGTGCGGGGATAGTTTATTAAGGTAGATCGTATGCCTTGGGTGAAGAATTATGACGCATGCCGACATAGGATTGGTAGATGATCCGGCTCCGTAAGCTGGCGCGCGCCGCATCTCTACTGACCACCCCCCTAGCTCCAGAAGACATTCTGTCGCTGTTCAACCCCGTGTTTTCCGCCCGCCAGTTGCGCGGCGTGGTCACCCGGGTGGTTCCAGAAACGGCCGATTCCGCCACCATTTTCTTCCGTCCCGGCCGAGGCTGGCAAGCACACCGGGCAGGCCAGTGGGCCCGCATCGGCGTCGAACTCAACGGCGTGCGCCACTGGCGCTCCTACTCGCTCAGTGCACCCGCCGGCGAGGACCCGGCCATCACCGTGACGGACATGGGGGCCGTCTCCGGCACACTCGTCCGCACTACCAAGCCGGGCGATGTCCTCTTCCTGGCCCCGCCGCAGGGCGACTTCGTCCTGCCGGAGCACCCGCGTCCGCTGCTGATGCTGACCGCCGGCAGCGGCATCACCCCGGTGATGTCGATGATCCGGACCCTGGTCCCGCACCGCCCCGACGCCGACGTCGTCCTGGTCCACACCGCCCGGACCGCGGAGGATGCCATCTTCCGTGAGGAACTGGCCGAACTGGCCGACCAATTCCCCAATTTCAAGGTCATCCACTGGTTCAGCGGCGAACGCGGGCGGTTGGACTTTGGCACCACCGAGGCGCTGGACGCGCTGTGCCCGGACTGGCGCGGACGCGCCGCCTACGCCTGCGGCCCGGAAGGTTTCCTCGACGACACCGAGGCGCTCTGGGAGGCGGAAACGGCAAGTACCGAACCCTCGGAGGCCAGCCTCACCATCGAGCGCTTCAGCACCAAACTCGCCGGCGGCGGAGGCCACGACGGCGGCCTGGTCACGTTCGAGGCCTCCGACCGCGAAGTCGAGGCCGACGGCGACACGCCCCTGCTCGACGTCGGCGAGGACGCCGGCGTCCTGATGCCCAGCGGCTGCCGGATGGGCATCTGCCACAGCTGCCTCATCCCCCTCCGGGCAGGCCAGGTCCGTGACCTGCGCACGGACGAAGTCCACGGCGAGCCCGGCCAACTAATCCAGACGTGTGTTTCGGCAGCCGCCGGACCCGTTAACCTCGACCTCTGAGGAGAACCACCGCATGACGATTGTTTCCGACAAGCCCGACGTATCCGAGGACGCTCCCCAGGGCGCCTCTGCCGCCGCCGCCAAGGCACCCGCCGCCGTAAAGAAGCGGCCCGGGGCACTCGCCGAGACGGGCAGCCCGCTGCTGCGCCCGCCCGCGGCCGCACACCTCTCCGACGAGCAGGTCGCCGAGCTCGGCCGTGAACTTGACGCCATCAAGGACGACATCCTCGCCAAGCGCGGTTCCTCGGACGCCGCCTACATCCGCCGGATGATCAAGATCCAGCGCGGCCTGGAGATCTCCGGCCGCGCGGCGCTGCTGGTCAGCAAGAACAAGGCCGCCTGGGCCGCCGGCACCACGCTGCTCAGCTTCGCCAAGATCCTGGAAAACATGGAACTGGGGCACAACATCCTGCACGGCCAGTGGGACTGGATGCGGGACCCGGACATCCACTCCACCACCTGGGAGTGGGACTTCGTCACCCCGGCGCGCTCCTGGCAGCACACCCACAACGACCTGCACCACCGCTGGACGAACGTCGTCGGCAAAGACAACGACATCGGGTACAACCTGCTGCGGATGGACCCGCAGCAGGAATGGAAGCCCTTCAACCTGGGCAACCCGCTGTACAACGCGCTGCTCGCCCCCGTCTTCGAGTGGGGCATCGCGATCTACGACCTCGAGCTCGTGGACTACAAGGAGGGCAACAAGTCCAAGGAGGCCCTGACCAAGGACCTCAAGGCGCTTGGCCGCAAGGCCCTCAAGCAGTTCACCAAGGACTACGCCGCCACGCCCGCCGTGGCCATGCTCACCGGCTCCGGCAAGCAGGCCCTCTACGGCACGCTCACCGCGAACGCGGTCCGCAACGTCTGGGCCCACGCGGTCATCTTCTGCGGCCACTTCCCGGACGGCACGGACACCTTCACCGAGGACATGGTCGACGGCGAGACCCGCGGCGACTGGTACGTGCGCCAGATGATCGGCTCGGCCAACATCTCCGGTTCCAAGTTCATGCACCTGATGACCGGCAACCTCTCGCACCAGATCGAGCACCACCTCTTCCCGGATCTGCCCTCCAACCGCTACGCCGAGGTGGCGCCCAAGGTGCAGGAGATCTGCAAGCGCTACGGCCTGCCGTACACCACCGGTCCGCTGCTGAAGCAGGTCGGCTCCACCTGGGCCAAGATCTTCAAGCTCGCGCTGCCGCCCAAAAAGGCTTAAGCGAGGGTGCACGAAGGGCGCCTGCCACTGCGGCATGCGCCCTTCGTGCGTCCAGTCGCCGGCGCTCCGGCCCGGTTACCGGGCCGGCGGGGGCGCCCCCGCTCCAGCAAACCCCGGCAATCCCCGCCCCGGGAGGCCTGGGTGCCGAGGTAACCGGGCGGGAACGTCGGCCCATGCTGGAGAGGTCGACGTCGACCGAGGCGTCCGCCGCCGGCAGCGACTCCGCAACCCCGATGAGCACCGTGACCGGCACCGGCGTCCATGGGCGTTCGGCTCAGCGGACCTGGGCCGGGTTGAGCTTCAGGCGCCGCAGCAGCTGGGCGTTCAGCGCCACCACGATCGTCGAGGCGGACATCAGCACGGCGCCGGCCGCGGGGGACAGGACGATCCCGGCGAAGGCCAGGGCGCCGGCGGCCAGCGGAACGGCGATGACGTTGTAGCCGGTGGCCCAGACCAGGTTCTGCCACATCTTCCGGTAGCTGGCCCGGGAAAGGTCCACCATGGACAGCACCGCCCGGGGATCGTTGCCTGCCAGGACCACCCCGGCAGACTCGACCGCCACGTCCGTCCCGCCGCCGATCGCGATCCCCACCTCGGCCCGGGCCAGCGCGGGGGAGTCGTTCACGCCGTCGCCCACCATGGCTACCTTCAGTCCGCGGCCTTGCAGTTCGGCGACCTTCTTGTCCTTGTCCGCCGGCAGCACCTCGGCGAAGACCTCGTCGATGTTCAGCTCCGCGGCGACGGCGCGGGCCACCTGCGCGGCGTCGCCGGTGATCATGGCGACCTTGATGCCGCGGTGCTGCAGGGCCGCGACGGCCTGCCGGGATTCCGGGCGCACGGCGTCCTCCAGGCTGACCGCGCCCAGCACCCGTCCGCCCTCGATCAGGTGCAGCACCGCGGCGCCGCGCTCGATCCAGGCGGCGGTGACGGCGGCGAGCTCCGGGGGTTCCGCGGCCCCCAGTTCCCGCAGCAGGGCCGGCCCGCCCACGTGGAGCTGCCTGCTTCCGATGCCGGCGCGGACGCCGCGGCCGGTCAGGGCGGTGAAATCGGTGGCTGTCGGAACGTCCAGTCCGCTCTCGCGGGCGGCGCTGACAATCGCGCGGGCCACGGGGTGCTCGCTGTCCGACTCCACCGCGGCGGCCAGGGCCAGGACATCATCCTGGCCGGTGCCCTCCGCGGCGGCCACGGCGCGGACCGCCGGGGCGCCTTTGGTGAGGGTTCCGGTTTTGTCGAAGAGCACGACGTCGACGGTGCGCATCCGTTCCAGTGCCATCCGGTTCTTGATCAGCACACCGGCCCGGGCAGCCCGCTCGGTGGAAATGGCAATCACCAGCGGGATGGCAAGGCCCAGGGCGTGCGGGCAGGCGATGACGAGCACCGTGACGGTGCGCTCAACGGCGTCGGCCACGCTGCCCAGCAGGGTCCACACGATGAAGGTCAGGACACCGGCCCCGGCGGCGAAGTAGAACAGGAAGGCCGCAGCCCGGTCCGCCAGGGCCTGGGCGCGCGAGGAGGACGCCTGGGCCTCGGCGACGAGGCGCTGGATCCCGGCCAGGGCGGTGTCCTCCCCGATCGCCGAGACCCGCACGCGGACGCTGTTGTCCGTCGCGATGGTCCCGGCGACCACGGGATCGCCGGGGGAGCGGAGGACGGTTTTGGATTCGCCGGTGATCATCGATTCGTCGAACTCCGCCTGGCCCTCCGTGATGGTGCCGTCCGCCGGCATCCGGCCGCCCGGGCGGACCAGGATCGCATCTCCTGGCAGGAGATCGGCGACGCTCACGGTCTCCGTGCCGCCGTCGGTCAGGCGCTCCGCTTCGTCGGGCAGCAGTGCCGCCAGCGCGTCCAGTGCCCCCTGGGCCGAGCCGAGGGCCCGCATCTCGATCCAGTGCCCCAGCAGCATGATCGCCACCAGGAGGGCCAGTTCCCACCAGAAATCGAGGTCGAATCCGCCGATGCCCAGGCTGGTTGCCCAGGATGCGAGGAAAGCGACCGTGATGGCCATGGCGATCAGGAGCATCATTCCCGGCCGGCGCGACTTCAGCTCGGCGAGGCCGCCCTTCAGGAAGGGCTGGCCGCCGTAGAGGAACACCACCGTGCCCAGGACCGGCGGGATCCATGCGGAACCGGGAAACTCGGGAGGCTGGTAGCCGAGCAGGTTCCCGAACATGGGGCTGAACAGCACCACCGGAACCGCCAGCGCGAGCGTCAGCCAGAACCGGTTCTTGAACATCGCGACGCTGTGCCCGGCATGCTGGCCGTGGCTGTGCACCACATGCTCATCGTCCGGGACGGACGGCGGGCCGTGGTGGGTGTGTCCGGCGCTGCCTCCGGGCTGCAGTTGGCTTGTTCGTCCGCTGTGCTGGTGTTCCATGGGTCCTGCCTCCCGGGAGGTTTCTTGCGTCCGGCTTCCCTCCCAACATACCCCCGGGGGGTATGCTTGGCAAGAGTTGGCGCACGGCCGGTGAGCCTCTGTCGGCTGTTGGTCTGCGCGGCGTCAGCGCACCTCGATCACGCCCATCATGCCGAGGTCCTCATGGTCCAGGATGTGGCAGTGATAGACGGAGCGGCCGGTGAAATCCAGGAACGCGATCCGCACGGTGACCCGTCCGTTGGCCGGCACATTGACCACATCCCGCAGCCCGGGTTCCACGGGCCGGCCGTTTATTGCGATGAGCTGCATCGGCCACACATGCAGGTGGAACGGGTGGTCCATCGGGCTGCGGTTGACGAGCGTCCACTCCTCGACCGTGCCGGCGGCCGCGGTGGTGTCCGTCCTGGACTCATCGAAGACCCGGCCGTTGATGGTGAAGCCCATCATGCCCATGCCCGCACCCATCCCCATGCCGGTGCCAAGGACCAGTTGCCGGCGGGCGGCGACGACGGCGGAGCCCAGCTCCGGCGGTGCGGGCCCGGCGGGGAGGGCGGCGGCTGAGGCTGCGGCGGGGTCCCCGGCGACCAGCAGCGTGGCCAGGGCGCTGCCGGCCGGGTCCGCCGCGCCCTCCCCGCCCTCCGGCCGGGCCGGGCCCATGCCGCGTCCGGCCATCCCGGCAAGGCTTCCCCGGTTATAGGGCAGCGCCCGCAGCACCGATTCCCCGGCGGCGGCCGTGACGAGCAGCTCCGCCCGGTTCCCCGGCGCCAGCAGCACCTCCCGCACGTCCGACGGCGCCGGGAACCGCCCGGAGTCCATCCCCAGCAGCTGCAACTTCTGCCCGTCCAGCCGCAGCCGCAGGTAGCGGGCCACGCAGCAGTTGACGATCCGCCAGTGCTCCCGGTCCCCGGGGCGCGCCGTGAAACGGGGATTGGCCTGCCCGTTGACCAGGAGCAACGCGCCCTCACGCCCGGCCATCCGCTCCGGCTCCGCGGGCTCGGCCACGTCCCCGGCGCCGTCCAGGCTGGTGTCGGAGACCAGCAGGATGCGTTCGGCGCTCGCCGGGACCGGCTCGGCGTCCTCGACAATGATGGCCCCGAAGAGTCCGGCGAAGATCTGGGCCGCGACCTTGCCGTGGTGGTGCGGGTGATACCAGTACAGGCCCGGCGGGTGCGCGGCCGGGAGCTGGTACTCGTAGTCGAAACTGCTGCCCGGCTCCACGGTCACGAACACGTTGTCGCTGTTGCCCTGCGGTGAGACGTGCAGCCCGTGCAGGTGCAGGTTGGTCGGTTCGGCGAGCCTGTTCACCAGCTGGAGCCGGAGCACCTCGCCGGCCCGGAGCCGCAGGGTGGGGCCAGGGATGCCCCCGTTGTAGCCCAGGGCCCCGGCCTGCCGACCAGCAAGTAGCAAGCGCCCCGGGGCTGCCTCAAGGGTGGCGGCGAGGATACCGCCCGAGCTGCGGAGCGCCGCCGGCTGGCTTAGGTCCAGCCCGGTGACCGGCGACGGCCGGGAGTTGAGCGAAGACCACAGTCCCGCCCCGCCGGCAATGGTCGCGGAGGCTCCGAGCCCGCCCAGCAGCAGGGCCTTCCGGCGGCTGATCGGCGGCACTACGGGCCCTCGCCGAGTTCCTTTACCTGCTCGCGGTACTGCTCCGCCGTCAGCTCGCCCCTCGCGAAGCGCTCATCGAGGATCAGCCGGGCCGCACTCCGGCCGCCGGGAGTTCCGGGACCCCGTCCGGGACCTTGCGGCGGGCCGTAGGCCCCGGGGTGCCCCTGCCCGGGCAGGGCTCCGCGGCCGGGTCCGCCGAAGACCCGGATCGCGAGCAGCACGAGGACTGCGATTCCGACCAGGAGCAGCATGCCCCAGAGCCACATCCACCACAGGTTCTGCCCGTACCCCCACATCATGACCGGTCCCTTCGCCGCTGGTAGCTTCCGGCCCAATCGTGCGCCTGCAGGAAGCGGAACGCTAGGGTCCTAAGTCGCGCCCGGGGCGCCGGAACCGGCCGTCAGCTGATCAGCAGGCCCAGGGCTTCGGCCAGATGGCCCACCTCCCGGACCGAGAAGCCCGCCGGGACCGGGCCGGGGCCGTTGGGGCTCGCCGGGACCACGGCATGGGTGAACCCCAGCCGGTGAGCCTCCTGGATGCGCTGGTTGATCCCGGGCACCGGGCGGACCTCGCCGGCCAGGCCCACTTCGCCGAAAGCGATGAGCCGCTGGGGGAGCGGTTTTTTGGCTTTGGCCGAGGCGACGGCCAGGGCCACGGCGAGGTCGGTGGCAGGCTCGCTGAGCTTCACCCCGCCGACGGTCGCCACGTAGGAATCGTCCTTGTTCAGCAGGCAGCCGGCCCGCTGCTGCAACACGGCCAGCAGCATCGCCACCCGGGAGCTGTCCAGGCCGCTGGTGGCCCGGCGCGGCTGCGCGTTGGCGCTCTCGGCCAGCAGCGACTGGACCTCGGCGAGCAGCGGCCGGCGGCCCTCCAGTGTCACGGTGATGCAGGTGCCGGAGACCGGGTCCTTGGTGCGGGACACAAACAGGCCGCTGGGGTCGGCCAGGCCCACAATGCCGTCCTCGTTCAGGTCGAAGCAACCGACGTCGTCGGTGGGCCCGTAGCGGTTCTTAACAGCCCGCAGCAGCCGCAGCCGGGAGTGCCGCTCGCCTTCGAACTGGCAGACCACGTCCACCAGGTGCTCGAGCAGCCGGGGGCCGGCGATGGAGCCGTCCTTGGTCACGTGCCCCACCAGCAGGGTGGTCATGTTGCGGCGCTTGGCCGCGGCAATCAGGGAGGCTGCAACTTCGCGGACCTGGGAGACCCCGCCGGCGCTGCCCTCGACGTCGGCGCTGCTCAGGGTCTGGACCGAGTCCACCACCAGCAGCCTGGGTTCGAGCTTTTCCACCTGGCCCAGTGCCTGGCCGAGGTCCGTTTCGGCGGACAGGTACAGCGATTCGGCGACGGCGTCGATCCGGTCCGCGCGCAGCTTCACCTGGGCAGCGGACTCCTCACCGGTGACATAGAGGACGTCCTGGGCGGTGCGGGCGAACTTGGCGGCGACGTCCAGCAGCAGCGTGGACTTGCCCACGCCGGGCTCGCCGGCCAGCAGGATCACCGCGCCGGGCACCAGCCCGCCGCCGAGTACCCGGTCCAGCTCGTCCACCCCGGTGGGGAGGAACGCTGCCGTTGTGGCGTCGACCTCGGCGATCCGGCGAGCGGGCTCCAGGACGGTGGCCGCCGCCGTCGTCCGCGCCACAGCGGCGCCGGTTTCCTCGACTGTTCCCCATGCCTGGCATTCGCCGCACCGGCCCACCCACTTGGCCGTGGTCCAGCCGCATTCCGCGCACTTATAGCCCGGCGCCTTGGCGGCGCGGGTTGTCTTCGTTGCCATTGCTCAACCCTAACCGGGGGCGCTGACAATCCTGCCGGAGGCCGGCTACAGCGTGGGCGGCCTCGGCCGCGGGAGAGCCTTGACCGCGCACGCCTCGTCCGCCCATGCTGGGGTCCTGCCCCTGTAAGGCCCAAAGCGGAAGGCCGACGATGTCTGCTCGTACCCCAGCTGTTTTCCCAAGGCGCTTCCGGGTGGCCCTGGCCGCGGCCGCCGTCGCCCTGCTGACCGTTGTCGCCGTTCCCGCCCAGGCAGCCACGGCACCCGGACCCGGCAACGACGTGTCATGGCCGCAGTGCGGCAAAGCCCTGCCAAAAGGCCAGACCTTCGGCATCGTCGGCGTCAACAATGGCCTGGCCAACACCACAAACCCCTGCCTCGGCACACAGCTGACCTGGGCCGGCACCGCGAAGGGAGGAACCGGCCAGCCGTTGGTCGCGCTGTACGTCAACACCGCGAATCCCGGGGCGTCCGGGTCGTGGTGGCCTGCCAGCAACACCTACGGCGGGACCACCGTGGCGAATCCTTACGGGGAATGCACCGCGGGCTCCTACGGAGCTGCCTGCTCCTATATGTACGGTTACGCGAAGGCCAACGACGACGCCACCATCCGCGGTGTGAGCAACCCGGCGTCGTACCTCTGGTGGCTCGATGTGGAGACCGGCAACAGCTGGTCAAGCGAGACCCTGGCGAACCGTGCGGACCTCGAGGGCATGGCAGCCTACTTCGCCAGCATCGGCGCCCGCGCGGGCCTCTACTCGACCCGCAGCCAGTGGGACCAAATCGTCGGTGCGGTGCCGTCCGCCAGCAACCTCTACACACTGCCGAGCTGGCTCGCCGGCGCCCGGTCCCTCGCCGGCGCCAAGCGCAACTGCGCGGACGCCGCCCTTACCGGCGGCGGAAAGGTCACGCTCACCCAATATGTTTCCGGCGGGTTCGACTACGACCACTCCTGCATTTAGCGCGGCCGGGTAGCTCAGCCGTGCCCGCGCCCGCGCGTCCGGAAGCCGGCCCGGTGGCCCGGTCCTAGAGGGCGGGCAGGACGTCCCTTGCCTCGTCCGGATCCATGCCCGCGGCCTCGAGCAGGTCCACCATCAGCGGGCGGAAAAGCATCACCACGGTTTCGCCTTCAAGCCGCTGCACATCGAGCAGGCGCGGGTGCAGCCGGCCGGCCGTCTCGCTCAGTTCCACCCGGGCGGTGCGCAGATGGGCGCGCCGGGCGCCGTCCTGCACCTCCGCCAGGCCCAGCCCCAGTTCGTCGATCGCGGCAGCGGTCTCCTGCAGGACCTCGGCGATGTTCTCGGTCGCCTCGTCCGAGAGGGCGGCGTGGTTGATGGCGCTGGTCAGCCGGCGCGCGAAGACTCGGCTGTTGCGCAGTGCGAGGTCGATGAAGTCCACCGACTGTGCCAGCCGGTCCAGCTCCTCCCGGTGCCGCCGGTAGGCGGGGGCGAGGGTGGCGACCTCGCCGGAGGCGCGGAGCGTCTGGCGCATCGCGTCGACCAGGGGCTGGCAGTTGCGGCCGCGGATCAGCGCATGCCAGGCCTGGGTGGAGTCGCTGTGGGTCAGGGCCGAGGCGCATTCGCGCAGCACCTCGGCCAGTTCGTGCAGCAGTTTCTTGACGTCGTTGCGGGGTTCCCGGCGCGGATCCTTGGGAATCAGGAAGGTCACCAGCAGCGCGAACACGCCCCCGACCACCGCGTCGATGCTCCGGGTGAACGGACCTCCCGCGGGGGCCGGCAGCAGCACCACCAGCAGGGACTGCAGGCCCAGTTGTGTGGTGAAAATAGTTCCGCTGTCCAGGAAGCGGGCCAATAGAATCGAAAAAAGGAGCACGACGGCGGCCTGCCAGATCCCCGCGCCCAGCCAGTGCAACAGCAGGTCGCCCACTACGATGCCGATGGTGCAGCCCAGGCCCACCTCCACGACCCTTCGCAGCCGGGGATCTCGGGAGAAGCCCAGGGCGATCAGGGAGGAGGTGGCGGCGAACAGCGGCCCGGTGTGGCCCAGGACGTACTCGGCGAAGGCATAGGCCCCCACCGCGCAGGCCGTCATCTGGATGGCCGGCAGGAGCGATTTGCGGCTCCGGACAAATCCGGTGCGGACCCGCCCGCGCAGGAATCGTGCGCTTGCAGTGAGTCCGGTAGCGGGGGCCATGCCTACCAGTCTATTTGCCGTCTGCGGTGCCCGGGACGCAGGCTGCGGCCCCTACGACTGTGACGCACGCGACGCAACCTCAACCCGTCAGATGTCAGCGAATAGCCGGGATCCGTTAACCTGCCGTTCACTTTGGACCGCAATTCTCGTCACTTAGGGCACTTAGCTTCGGTAAAGGTACAAACCGTATCCACCGTCTTTTTGTTCGGACGTCTCCGGTCCGGCACGCATCTGAATAACCCTGGAAGGGGTACATCTAGTGAAGGCATCACGCTTCGGCCGCAACTCGGCCATCGCTGTCATCGCAGCCGGCGCTCTCGCGCTCACCGCTTGCGGCTCCGACAACGCCACCAACACCGCTCAGTCGGCCACGCCGTCCGCCGCGGCCGTCAAGGTCACCGGCACGCTGACCGGCATCGGTTCGTCCGCCCAGGGTGCGGCCATGGACGTGTGGAAGACCAACTTCGCCTCCGCCAACCAGGGTGCCAACGTGCAGTACTCCCCGGACGGCTCCGGCGCCGGCCGCAAGGCCATCATCGACGGCTCGGCCCAGTTCGCCGGCTCCGACGCCTACCTGAAGGACGAGGAGATGACCGCCGCGCAGGCCAAGTGCGGCCCCGACGGCGCGCTGAACATCCCGGTCTACATCTCCCCGATCGCAGTGGCCTTCAACCTGCCCGACCTCAAGGAGCTCAAGCTTGACGCTCCCACCGTCGCCAAGATCTTCCGCGGCGGAATCGCCAAGTGGAACGACCCGGCCATCGCCGCGCTCAACCCCGACGCCAAGCTGCCGGACCTCAAGGTCACCCCGGTGAACCGTTCGGATGACTCCGGCACCACGCAGAACTTCACGGACTACCTGGCCGCTGCCGCGTCCGACGTCTGGACCGACAAGTCCTCCGGCATCTGGCCCGCGTCCCTGAAGGGCGAGAACGCCAAGGGCACCTCCGGCGTCGTCAAGACGGTCACCGACACCCCCGGCGCCGTCACCTACGCCGATGACTCCGCTGTCAGTGGCAAGCTGGGCATCGCCCAGATCAAGGTCGGCGGTTCGTTCACCAAGATCTCCGCCGACGCCGCTGCCAAGGCCGTCGACGCCGGCAAGCCGGTCGAGGGCCGCAACGCCAACGACCTCTCCATCAAGCTGGACCGCAAGACCACGATCGAAGGTGCCTACCCGATCGTGCTGGTCTCCTTCCACGTCGTGTGCGCCACCTACGACACCAAGGCAACCGCAGACCTGGTCAAGGGCTTCGAAAGCTACGTAGTCTCCGACGCCGGCCAGAAGGCTGCCGCCGACGCCGCCAAGTCCGCGCCGCTGTCCAAGACCCTGCAGGACAAGGCGCTCAAGTCCATCGAATCCATCAAGGCCAAGTCCTAGGGTTCTCTTGCGCCGCAAGGCATAGTGGAAACACCAGCCTGACCCAGGTTCCCTGTTCCGAAACGACGGTCACTGACCGTCCGCCCGGGGCAGGGAACCTAGGCGTTTGTCCGAAGTACCCAAAGATTCACCGCCGTCGGCCCGGAGCGATCCGTGCAGCCGCCGGTGCAGATCGAAGCTGAAGGATCGTGAAGTGACCACCACCTCCCTGACCACGTCCCGGGGCGCAGGCCGCGCCGGAGACAAAGTCTTTTCCGCAGCCACCTTGGCCGCAGGGTGCCTGATCCTTGCCGTCCTCTTCGGCGTGGCACTCTTCCTCGTCATCCAGGCAATCCCCGCCCTCGTGGCCTCCCCCGACAAGATCCAGGGCGGCGCAGGCTTCTTCGCCTACATCTGGCCGATCGTCGTAGGCACCTTGATCGCCGCGGTGATTGCCCTCGTGATCGCGACCCCGGTCGCGATCGGCGTCGCACTCTTCATCTCCCACTTCGCCCCCCGCCGGCTGGCGTCCGGCCTTGGCTACGTGATCGACCTGCTGGCCGCCATCCCGTCCGTGGTCTACGGCGCCTGGGGCGCGGCGTTCCTGGCCAGGGAAATCTCACCGGCGTACAACTGGCTGGCCGCCAACATGGGCTGGCTGCCCATCTTCCAGGGGCCTGCCTCGGCCACCGGCAAGACCATCCTCACCGCGGGCATTGTGCTGGCGGTCATGGTCCTGCCGATCATCACCTCGCTCTCGCGCGAAATCTTCCTGCAGACCCCCAAGCTGCACGAGGAGGCCGCGCTTGCCCTCGGCGCCACCCGCTGGGAGATGATTCGGATGGCCGTGCTGCCGTTCGGCCGGCCGGGAATCGTCAGCGCCGTGATGCTGGGCCTGGGCCGCGCCCTCGGCGAAACCATGGCCGTCGCGCTGGTACTGTCCTCCGGCGCCCTCACGGCAAGCCTGATCCAGTCCGGCAACCAGACCATCGCCGCCGAAATCGCGCTGAACTTCCCCGAAGCCGGAGGTCTCAAGGTCAGCACGCTGATCGCCGCCGGCCTGGTGTTGTTCGTCATCACCCTCGGCGTGAACATGATCGCCCGGTGGATCATCACCCGGCACAAAGAATTCTCGGGAGCCAACTAAATGACCTCCACCATGACCCCGGTCCGCAAACGCTCGGCCCTGACCAAAGGCCAGCTACCCAAGGCGGCGCCGTACATCGTCCTGGGCCTCGCGCTCGTCCTCGGCGCGGCCATCCTGGCCCTGGTCGGCTTCAACGCCTTCGGCTGGGGCATCGTTTCTGCCCTGCTCTTTGCCGTCGGCCTGGTCGGCTGGAGCGCCGTCGTGGAAGGCTCCCGCAAGGCCAAGGACAGGATGGCCACCTGCCTCGTGGTGGGCGCCTTCCTGATTGCCCTGCTGCCGCTGATCTCGGTGATCTGGACGGTGCTCGTCAAGGGCCTCCCGGGCCTGCTGGACCCCGGCTTCCTGGGCACTTCGATGAACGGCGTCACCGGGTCGTTCGACAACAAGAGCGTCGATGAAGGCGCGCCCGTGATGGGCGGCATCTACCATGCGCTGCTGGGCACCGTGCAGATCACCCTGCTCGCCACCGTCATCTCCGTCCCGGTGGGCCTGCTCACCGCCATCTACCTGGTCGAGTACGGCGAGGACCGTGCGCTGGCCCGTGCCATCACGTTTTTCGTCGACGTGATGACCGGCATCCCCTCGATCGTGGCCGGCCTGTTCGCCGCGGCGTTCTTCTTCGCCGTCGTCGGCCCCGGCACCAAGACCGGCGCGGTTGCCGCCGTCGCGCTCTCGGTGCTGATGATCCCGGTGGTGGTCCGCTCCAGCGAGGAAATGCTCAAGATCGTCCCGAACGAACTCCGCGAAGCCGCGTACGCCCTCGGCGTGCGCAAGTGGCGGACCATCCTCAAGGTGGTCATCCCGACGGCGATTTCCGGCATCGCCTCCGGCGTCACCCTCGCGATTGCCCGCGTGATCGGCGAGACCGCCCCGATCCTGGTCACCGCCGGCTTCGCCACCTCCATCAACAACAACGTGTTCGGCGGCTGGATGGCCTCGCTGCCCACCTTCATCTACACGCAGATCCTCAACCCGACCTCGCCGTCCAACCCGGGTCCCTCCGACCAGCGCGCCTGGGGCGCGGCCCTGGTCCTCATCATCCTCGTGATGCTGCTCAACCTGGCTGCCCGCCTGGTGGCCCGCATCTTCGCCCCGAAGGCCGGCCGCTAGGCCACCCGCCGGCACCCGGTCCCTATCTCCACAAGTGAAGGAACAGCATGTCTAAGCGCATCGACGTCAAAGACCTGAACGTCTACTACAGCAAATTCCTGGCCGTCGAGGACGTCAACATCAGCATCGACGCCAAGTCGGTCACCGCCTTCATCGGCCCCTCCGGCTGCGGCAAGTCCACCTTCCTGCGCACCCTGAACCGGATGCACGAAGTCATCCCGGGCGCCCGGGTGGAAGGCGAGGTGCTGCTCGACGGCGACAACCTCTACGGCCCCGGCGTGGACCCGGTGACGGTCCGTTCGCAGATCGGCATGGTGTTCCAGCGGCCCAACCCGTTCCCCACCATGTCCATCCGGGACAACGTGCTGGCCGGCGTGAAGCTGAACAACCAGAAGATCTCCAAGGGCGAGGCCGACTCCCTCGTGGAGCGCTCCCTGCGCGGCGCCAACCTCTGGAACGAGGTCAAGGACCGCCTGGCCAAGCCCGGGTCCGGACTCTCCGGCGGCCAGCAGCAGCGCCTCTGCATCGCCCGCGCCATCGCCGTGGAGCCGCAGGTGATCCTGATGGACGAGCCCTGCTCGGCCCTGGACCCGATCTCCACGCTCGCCATTGAGGACCTCATCAACGAGCTCAAGGACGAATACACCGTGGTGATCGTGACCCACAACATGCAGCAGGCCGCCCGCGTCTCGGACAAGACGGCATTCTTCAACATCGCGGGCACGGGCAAGCCCGGCAAGCTGATCGAATACGGTGACACCCACACCATCTTCAGCAACCCCACCGTGAAGGCCACCGAGGACTACGTCTCCGGCCGCTTCGGATAACCAGCAGTCGGCGGGGGTTAGAACCCGGTGAGGGGGGACAGGGCGAGTTCCAGCACGAACGCCGCCGCCGCCGTCACCAGCGGGGTCAGGGCCCAGAAGGCGAGCACCCGGACCACCAGCCGCCGGTTCGTCCCGGCATAACCCTGGTTCGTGCCCGCCCCCAGCACGGCCGAGGTCACGGTGTGGGTGGTGGAAACCGGCCAGTGCAGTCCGATGGCGCCCACCAGCAGGATGACGCTGCTGTAGAGCTGGGCTACGAACCCGCGCAGCGGATCGATCCGCACCAGCCGGTAGCCGATCGTGTAGGAGATCCGCCAGCCGCCCGCGAGGGTGCCCGCCGTCAGCATGGCGGCCGTCAGGAGCGCCACCCACGCGGGTGTGGAGCCGCCGTCGGGCAGCCCGGCGGCCAGCATCGCCAGGATGAGCACGGCGCTGGTGCGCTGGCCGTCCTGCAGGCCGTGCCCAAAGGCCACCGCGCCCGCGGCGATGGCCTGCGCCCGCCGGGACCTGTTGTTCACCACATTCGGCGGGGTGTACCGGGCCGCCCAGGTGGCGGGCCAGACCAGCAGGTAGGCGCCCACGAAGGCGATGAGGGGGGAGATCAGCAGGGGCAGCACCACCTGGAACAGCAGCGACTGGTCCGCTCCGGCCACGGAGTTCCCGCCCACGGCCACGCTGGCGACGCCGGCGCCGGCCAGGCCGCCCACCAGGGCGTGCGTGGAGGAGGAGGGAATGCCGCGCCACCAGGTGTAGACGCCCCACAGCACGGCGCTGAGCAGTCCGGCGATCAGGATGGTCAGCCCGTTGGCCCCGGCCGGGAGGGCCACCCAGGTACGGCTGACCGTCAGCGCCATCGCCGCGCTGAGGGCGGCGCCGATGAAGTTGAACATCCCGGCCAGCAGCACCGCGACGGTAGGGGTCAGGGCCCTGGTCCGGACCGCGAGGGCAACGGAGGACGAAGCGTCCCGGAAGCCGTTGAGGAAGGCGAATGCCGCGGCGAAGAGGACCACCAGGGCAAAGAGGGCCAGGGACACCTCAGGATTCCTTGACGATGATGCTGCCCACCTGCGTGGCGATCCGCCGCATGTCCTTGGTGACTTCCACGAGCTGGTCCGCGATGTCGCGGTTGCGGGCGTACTGGGCCGACTTCATGTCCTTGAGCATGTCCGCTACCCAGACCCGGTGGGTGCGCTCGGCGCGCTTGGTGAGCCGCAGGACCTCGATCCAGTAATCCTCGAGGTCATCAAGGTTGTTCAGCTGGCGCATGGCGTCGACCGTGAGTTCGGCCTGTCGGCTGATGATTTCCAGCTGGTCCGCCGCGCGTTTGGGGAGCCGTTCCAGCTTGTAGAGGAAGACGAGGT
Source organism: Arthrobacter sp. SlRoot2-15 (assembly GCF_059739345.1). Classification (NCBI taxonomy): domain Bacteria; kingdom Bacillati; phylum Actinomycetota; class Actinomycetes; order Micrococcales; family Micrococcaceae; genus Arthrobacter; species Arthrobacter sp. SlRoot2-15. The sequence goes on along the minus strand of NZ_AP046058.1, from coordinate 1,673,807 downwards.
CGGCGGCGGCGTCGAGCTTCTCCATTGCCTCGTTGAGGTAGCGGGAGAGCGCGTACATGTCCTCGCGGGGGAGCGGGTTCAGGAAGCTGGTCCGCATGTGGGTCAGGAGGGCAAAATGCAGTTCCGCGGACTTGGCCTCATGGTCGTGCATGTCCTCCACGAGCCGCGAATGCTCGCTGGCGGGCGCGCCGAGGATCTCCGAAAGGGTTCCCGTGGCGAGGGCGATCTGGTGGGCCATCTGGGACAGCAGGTTCAGCCCTGCGGGCTCCTGGGGGAAAAGGCGCAGCTTCACGTGGGGTTACCGGTCTCCGGACGAGGCGTACACGGGCGTTGTCTGCCGGCCCTGGAACGTGACGATGACCCGCGCATGGGGATTACTTTACCGCCCGGGAATTAACGGCTGGAAACCGTCCGCCCGGCAGGGCATGAAAATGGTGCCGAACCGGATACGCCTCTCGGCGGTAGGCCGCTCTAGGCGGCTAATTGTTGAAGCCCGGGGGTTTCGCGGTTCGACACCGCCTTCAGTTTTCTACGTCGGCAGGCCCAAGTCAACATTGACAGCACGGGCCCGGCATGCGTATTGACAGTGCCTCCGGGCAGGGCTAAAAGGCCTGATTTGCGGGCCGCCGGCCGGCTTTGGAGTCAGTCCAGCTCGCCCAGCCGCCAGGCGTTGGCTGCGTGTTCGAGGTCCTCGGCGGTCTTGACCAGCAGGTGGGAATTGCGCGTGAGCTTGCTCGCATGGTTCTCGTTGCTGTGCTCCGCGCCGTCGGCAAGGGTGGCCTGGCCCAGCGCCACCACCCGGCAGAACGCCGCGGACCGCTCCAGCGCGACGTCGAACTCGCCGTCGAAGGCGCCGGAGAGGATGGCGTCCGCCATCGACTTCATCTCCTCGGCGCCGGGAGGTTCTGCCGCACCCGCCACCACGTGGGATACCTGTGCGGTGTCCTTGCCCGCCTTGAAGTAGACGGAAATCCGTTCCGGGTCCCGGATCGTCGCCGCGCGGAGGGCGTAGAGCCGCCAGAGGGCGCCGGGCAGGGACCGCGCCGGGCTCTCCGCCCACATTTCGGCGATGGCGTCCAGGCCCTGTTCGTCGGCAAGTTTGACCAGCCGTTTGGTGACCTTGGGGTCGTCGCTGTCCCGACCGCGCCGCACGAGCGCCTGTGCCGCGAGATGGGCGGCCTCGGAGACCCGCGCCGGGTCCGCCCCGCCGGCGAACGGTTCAAAATCGATCGGGGCAAAGGGCTTGGGCTTGTGGTGACGGTGCGGTCCGGGGCTGCTGGCTCCTGCTTGCTCGCTCATGCCCCCACGCTACTCCTGTGCGTTCCGGGAATCGAGCATGGTGTTCGGCCGCTGGACGACGGCGCCGCAGCCTCCGACGACGGCGTGTCGGCCCGGGTGTCAAAGGCCGCCTGTGTCTGGGGTACAGTGTTAACGTCCAGAAATGGACTGGGCCGACGTGCCTGTCAACGGCGGATTTTCCGCCGGCTGAGGCTGTCGGCGGGGGCCTTTAGCTCAGTTGGTAGAGCATCGGACTTTTAATCCGTGGGTCGTGGGTTCGATCCCCACAGGGCCCACTCTTTTAGCGAAGAGTGGAAAAACCCCCGGCTTCCTGGTGACAGGAAGCCGGGGGTTTTTGTGCGTCACGGGGTTTTGCGGCCCGCGGCCAGTCGCCGGGCGCTACCGTTCGACGGCCCTGGGGGTCTGGCCGTAGATGTCGGGGCTGACCTTGTAGCCGTGGCGGTCCTGCGCCTTCGCCCGGTCGTTGGCGCTGGCCAGCGCCTTGGCATCCAGCGTGACCGTCCTGTCCAGGTTGAGGACTTCCTGGCTGTCCCCGCCGGACGCGGTGACCTTGTAGCTTCCGACGCCGGCGCGGTAATACTTCTGCTGGTGGCCGACGGCCGCACCGTCCAGCGGGTTGAACTCGTCGATCTTCAGCGTGGATCCGTTGCGGTCCACCACCCGGGCGCAGTCGAGGAAATCGATCGAGGGGGCCGAGGCCTGGGTGTAGGCGTCCGTTCCTTCCCTGGGGTGCGCCTGCATGGCGAAGCCTCCGTGCGCATCGTCCAGGCCCGAGATGAAGGTGTTGGGGGCGCCGGAGAACCGGCCGGCGTCGAACTCCTCCGGGTATTCACCGAGGAGCCATACGTCACCGTGCTTGGACTGGGCGAAGAAAGCCAGTTCCGACTCCGCCAGGATCCCGTCGGAGTAGTCCCGGTCCCACAGGACCACGGTCCAAACGCCATCGATCTTCTTGGTCAGTCCGGTCACGATGGACACCACCCGGTGCTCGTGGGTTTCCGGGGTCCCCGAGCTGAGGTCCGTGACGGTGCCGGAGAACTCCGACCGCGTTCCCGGTTCCATCGGAAGCCATTTGTTGTCAATCGAGGGGTGCCCGGGGAAGTCAGCGGCGTTGAACTCGGGCAGCGAGCCCGGCCCGCAGTCCGCCGTGCCGGCCGCGGCGGGGCCCGCGGCAAGGAACGACAGCGGGAGGGCGATGAGGCAAGTGAATGCGGCACGTTGCATACGAAACATCGGTCTGTCCTCTTCTTGGTGGTGATCGCCGGGAGCGTCGGGTGTCAGCCGGCAACCCCGGGTGTGGCGGCCAGGCGCTCCTTCTTCGATCTGGCGAAACGCAGATAGAGCGACGGCACAATAAACAGGTTGAGCAGCGTTGACGTGACCAGGCCGCCCAGGATGACGACGGCCATGGGGTGTTCGATTTCATGGCCCGGGACAGCGCCCATGACCACCAGTGGCACCAGGGCCAGCCCGGTGGCGAGCGTGGTCATGAGGATCGGCGAGAGCCGTTCCCCGGCCCCGCGCAGCACCAGGGCACGGCCGAACGCCTGTCCCTCGTGCTTTTCCAGATGCTGGCAGTGGTTGATGAGCAGGATGCCGTTGCGAGCCGCGATCCCCATGACCGTGAGGAACCCGACCACCGAGCCCAGGGACAGGACCCCGCCGGAGATGTATGCAGCCATCACGCCGCCGACCAGGGCAAATGGCAGCGTCAACAGCGAAAGAAATGCCAGCCGCCAGCTGCGGAACGAGGTCTGCAGGAGCAGCAGGATCAGGGCGAGGGCCGCCACCGCAAAGATCATGAGGCGGTTCGTCGCGGCCTCGCGCTCGGTGAACTCACCCAGCAGCTGGACGCTGTAGCCGGCCGGCAGTTGCAGGGCGGCCAGCCGGTCCTGCACCTGGCCGACCACCACCCCCATGTCTGCGCCCTTGTCCAGGAATGATCCCACTTCCACCCGGCGGGACCCGTTGGTGCGGTCGATCTGGTTCGGCGTCGCCTGCAGTTTGACGGCGGCGACGTCGGCCAGCCGGACGCGCTGCCCGCTGGGGGTGTCGATCGGCAGATCCTCGATGCTGGTCACGCTGGAACGGGTCGCCGGGGTGCTCCAGACCTGCACGTCGTAGGCCCGCCCGTCCCGGAAGACGTCGCCGACCTCTTCGCCGGCCACCAGCGTCGCCGCCGCCCGCCGCACGTCCCCGGGCTTGAGCCCGTACTTCTGCGCTGCGGCCAGGTCCACCGTGACCGCAATCTGCGGCACCTCGACCTCGAGCGACACATGGGCGTCGTCGGTGCCCGGAATGTCATCCAGGATCTTCTTGACCCGCTGGGCCTGTTCCCGCAGCACGTTCAGGTCGTCACCGAATACACGGACCAGCACGGGCTCGCTGGCCCCGGTCAGGACCTCCTCGATCCGCTCCTTCAGATAGGTCTGGACGTCGCGGTGAAGTCCCGGGTAGCCGTCCACCACTTCCTGGACGGCGGCCAGGGTCTCGTCATAATTCGCGTGGCGGTCGATGCTGATCCAGTGCTCGCCGGCGTTGACCCCCACAATCTCGTCGGCAGCGAACGCCTGCCCGATATGGGTGCCGCAGTTCAGCACGCCCGGCACCTTGAGGAACTCTGCACAGCCGCGCTGCGAGATCCGGTACTCCTCCTCCGCCGAGGTTCCCGGCTGCGAGATCCAGTGCATCAGGAAGTCCCGTTCCTTGAACGTCGGAAACAGCGACGACCCCATCAGCGGGGTGATCGCCAGGCCCACGACGGCGAGGGCCGCGAAGCCCGCGTAGCCGAAACGGGGACGGTTCATGATCCGGGACAGCACGGCGTGGTAGCCGCGCTTGAGCACCCGCACCAGCGGCGGGTCCCGCTTCTCCAGTTTTGCGTTGCCCAGCAGGATCAGGGCCAGGGCCGGCGTCACGGTCAGGGCGACCAGCATGGAGGCAAGGACCGCCAGGGTGTAGGTGATGGCCAGCGGCCGGAAGAAGACGCCGGTCAGTCCGTCCAGGAAGAAGATCGGCACGGCGGCGACCACAATGATCAGGGTCGCGTACACGATCGGACTTCGCATCTCGAGGGAGGCCTTCAGGACCACGGAGGCCGCCGGTTCGTCGCTGCCCCGGGCACGGTGCTGCCGCAGCCGGCGCATGATGTTTTCGACGTCGATGATCGCGTCGTCCACCACCACGCCGACGGCGATGACCAGGCCGGCCAGGACCATCGTGTTGATGGAACTGGCCGTGAAATAGAGCACCAGGGCCGCCGTGAGCAGCGAGAGCGGAATCGCGATCAGGCTGATCAGGGCCGTACGCCATTGGAAAAGGAAAGCGCCGAGGATCAGGACGACGAGCAGGCAGCCCAGCAGCAGGGCGGTGCTGAGGTTGGAGATGGACTCCTCGACGAAGCTCGCCGGGCGGAAGATGGTGGTGTCGAAGCTGATCCCGCTCAACCCCGGCTGGAGCTCTTTCAGGGCTTCTTCCACGCCTTTGGTCACGTCCAGGGTGTTGCCCCACGGCAGTTTCTCGACGATCAGCATGAGCCCGTGCCCGTTGTTGATGACGGCATCCCCAATCAGCGGCTGGTGGTCCTCCACCACCTGGGCGACGTCGCCCAGATGCAGCGCCACACCGTCTTTCTCCCGGAGGGTGACCTGGGCCAAGTCGGCCGGCGTCTGTATGGGCTGGACGTGCCGGACCCCCATTCTCTGGGTCGGGCTGTCGATGAAGCCGCCCGTGCCGATGAACCGTCCCGGGGAGTACTTCAGCAGCCCGGCGTCGAGGGCGCCGGCGGTGACTTCCATGACCTGGTTCAGCGACACGTTCTGGGCCTTGAGTTTGTCCGGTTCCACCTGGACCTGCAGCATCTGCAGGCGTTCGCCCCAGATGGCCACATTGGCTACGCCCGGGACGCGGAGCAGCCGCGCCCGGATGGTCCAGTAGGACAGCATGGACATCTCGATCAGGGACCGGTCCGCAGACGTCATCCCGATCTTCATAACCCGGCTGGTGGCGGACAGCGGTTGCAGCATCACCGGCGGGGCTGCCCAGGTGGGCAGGGCCGCCGTCACGGCCGCCATCCGCTCCGACACCAACTGGCGCGCGTTGAGCAGCTCCGTACCCTGATGGAAGATCAGCACGATCGAGGACAACTGCGGCACGGACTTGGACCGCACCTCGTCCAGGCCCGGCATGCCGCCCACCGCTGCCTCGATCGGGACGCTCACCAGCTGCTCGACTTCCTCCGCGGTCAGCCCCAGGCACGCGGTCTGGATTTCCACCCGGGGCGGCGCAAATTCGGGGAAGACGTCCACGGAGGCGGAGCCCAGCTGCAGTGAGCCGAGCAGCATCACCGCGCACGCGATGGCCACGACGATGGTCCTGAACCGCAGGCTGATGCCGATGAGCCAGCGCATGTCAGTGCGCCGTATCGAATTCGGCGCCGTACAGCTCCTCGGCTCCCGTGGTGACCACCACGGTGCCGGCCGCGGGCCCCTCGCTCAGCAGCGCGACGGCGCCGTTGACCCGCTCGACGGTGATCCCCTGGCGCACGTAGACGCGGGGCTCGGGATTGGTGTAGACCCAGGTCTTGCCGGTGCTGTCGTACAGGATGGCCCAGTAGGAGACGCTCAGCTTCTGCGTCTGCGGATCCATGGCCGTCACATCCGTCTTGAGGCCGACGCGCTCGACGGCGCGCTCGGTCAGGGTGATGCGGTGCAGGTCAGTGCCCGGAACCGCCGCGAGGACGGCAGGGTCGCCGTTGGGTGGTGCGGCCTCCTCGATCTTGGCGCAGCCTGCGGCAGCCAGCGCCAGGACTGCGGCAAAGGCCAGCGCGGCGGACTTTCGGCGCCGGCGCGAAGCGGTCGGGTTCATGGCACATCCTGACTTCCGGGCCGGTCCAGGGGGCCCCTGCCGGTCCGGGGGCTTAGCGCTTCCATCGGCTGGAACCGAAGAAGCACAGCGGGCATAACGAACAGCATGAAGAGGGTCGTCGTCAGCAGCCCGCCCCAGATGATCACGGCGAGTGGCAGGATGATCTCCGTCCCGACGACGCCGCCCATCAGGACCAGCGGCAGCAGCATTACCGCGGCCATCAAAGCGGTCATGAGGGTGGGTCCCATCCGTTCCCGCGCGCCCCGGAGCACCAGGTTGGGCCACGGGGCGGCGCTGTCCTTGGCCCGGAGGACCCGGACCGCTCCCAGCAGCAGGAGGGCGCCGCGGGCGGCGATCCCCAGCACGGCCGCGAAGGCGACGAGCGAAACCAGCGAATTGACCGAGCCTGAGGCCTGGGCAGCCAGCACTCCACCGGACAGGGACAGGATCAGGCCCAGGAAGATCATGCCGGCGAGCTTCCAGCCGCCGGCCGCCGTCTGCAGCAGCACCAGCACGCCGGCCGCCGCAATGGCGGCCAGGATCCACAGCCACTGGTAGTTGCCCTGCACCTGTGCGTACCGGGTCAGGACCTCGGCGTGGTAGGCGAGCGGGAACTGCATCTGCTGCAGCCTGGTGTTGATGTCCTGCTGCACGTCGGCGACGGAACGGCCCTGGATTTCGGCCTTCACGTCGATGCGCCGTGAGGTGTCTTCGTGCAGGATCGCGGCTTCGTTTCCCACCATCGTTACCTGGGCCACGTCGCCAAGGCGGACATGCCCGCCGTTGGGGGTGTCGATGATCAGATCGCGGACGCTGTCGAGGCTGTTCCGCGTTGACGGCGCCCCCTTCACGATCACCGAGAAGACCTTCTGCTGCTCGTAGAGGTTTCCAACTTCGATGCCCTGCAGCAGGGCTGCTGCCGCGCGTCGAACGTCACCGGGCACGATGCTGGCCTTCTGCGCAGCCGCGAGGTCCACCTTGACCTCCGCGATCGGCTGTTCCACGGGGGCGTCGATGTGGGGATTCACGACGCCGGCGGTGTGCTCCAGGATCTGCTGCACCTCTGCAGCCTTCTGCCGGAGGACCGCCGTGTCGAGGCCGAAGACCCGCACCCCGAAGCCGTTGTCGCCGGCCTCGCGGATCTGGTCGATGCGCTCCTGCGGATAGGTCGAAACTTTGCTGGTCAGGCCGGGGTACCCGGCGACGACCTGCCCGATGGCGGCCGCAGTGTCGCCGTAGGACGCGTCCGGATCCACGGTGACCCACAGCTCACCCGAGCTGACGTCACCGACCTGGTCCGACGTGACCGCGCGGCCCACATGTCCGCCCACGTTCGCGACCCCCGGCAGGGCGCGCAGCTCGACGGCGGCCGCTTCGGTGATCCGGCTCATTTCCTGGTCCGAGGTGCCGGCCGCCGCGCTCCAGTGCACCACTAGGGTCCTGTCGGCCAGGACGGGCACCACGGGGCGGGAACCGGCCAGCTGCGGGGCCAGGGCAAGTCCGGCCAGCGCCACCACGGCGGAGGCCGCGAAGACCCACCGGGCCTTTGTGGTCACCCGGGATTCGAGCCTGCCGTATCCGCCCTCAAGCCGAGCCAGGGCGGCGTGGTCGCGGCGCGGGGCGGAACCTGCCGGCAGGTAGTACGCCAGCGCCGTCGTAACCGTGAGCGCCACGACTGTGGCGATCACGAGGGCCAGCAGATAGTTCAGGACAAGCGGGCCGAACAGCGCCCCGTTCTCGCCCGCCACGAAGAACGCCGGCATGACGCCTAGCGCCATGATCAACAGCGAGTAGAGCAACGGTGTCCGGACCGAGCGCATGGCCTCCGGAATGAAGGCCACCCTCCACTCCTTGTCCCGCTCGTGGCCCCCCGGGTCTTTAACCCTCAGCCCGGCGAGGCCGTTGAGATCCTCGGCCACGTCACCGACGATGACGGCCAGCGCCAGGACCATCCCGGCCAGGACCATCGTGTTCATCCCGGTGCCGCGCGCGTACAGCAGCAGCGCGGCCGCGGACAGCGCGACCGGTATGGTGACCAGGCTGATGACGGCGGCGCGCCACGAGCGGAAGAATGCGCCGAACATGGCCACGATCAGCACCAGCGTGATCAGCAACGCGATGCCTAGGCTGCCGGTTTCCTCCTGGACGAAGTCCGCCTGCCGGTAGACGGTGGTGTCGATCTTGACGCCCGGCAAGCCGGGCTGGAGCGCTTTGAGGGCCTCATCCACGCCCTTCGTCACGGCCGCCGTGTTGGTCTCCGGGAACTTCTCGATGACCAGCAGCAGCTCGGCGTCCTTGCCCAGGAGGGCATCGCCAATCAGGGGCTGGTGGTCCGTTGCGACCGTGGCAACGTCCTTGAGCGTGAGGCTGCCGTTGGCTCCCTCAATGGGAATCCGGCCCAGGTCCTGCGGGGACGCGATGGGCAGGACATGTTGGACGCCGATCCGCTGGTGCCCCGTTTCGAAGAAGCCGCCCGTGCCCGGGGTGGAGGCCTCGAGGTAGCTCAGGGGCGAGACCCAGACGGAGTTGCCGGTAGTCTTGATGACCTCGTCCAGCGTCACGCCTTTGGCTGCCAGCTGTGCCGGGTCAACCAGGACCTGCAGCTGCTGGTCGCGCTGGCCCCAGATGGCAACGTTTGCGACGCCGGGCACGGCAAGCAGGCCGGGTTTCATGGTCCAGCGGGCGAGTACCGACATGTCGATGGCCGACATGTCGGTGGAGGTCAGCCGGATCATCATCACCCGGCTGGTCGAGGAGAGCGGCTGCATGAGGACCGGTGCTGCCGACACGTTCGGCAGGGCGCGCGCCTGCGTCAGCCGCTCCGAAACCAGCTGGCGCGCGCGGAACAAGTCTGTGCCCGGTTTGAAAACCATTTGGATCGAGGACAGTCCGGGCACCGACTTGGAGCGGATTGCCTCCACCCAGGCCACGCCGTTGAGCAGGTCGGCCTCCATCGGCGAGGTGACCAGCTGTTCGACTTCCGCCGCGGACAACCCAAGGGCCTCGGTCTGGATTTCGACCTGCGGCGGCGCAAATTCGGGGAACGTGTCCACGGCCATACCGGGGAGTGTCGTCAGCCCAAAAGCGAGGATTCCCGCGGCCACGGCCAGCACCAACAGCCGGAACTGGAGGACCAGGCGCAACACCGCTGTCATCATGGCCGGCACCGTCTGGCCGGGTTGCTGCGTCGGGTTGCTGCGGCGGGATTGACGCCCCGCACGCGTCCCTCGAATGAACTTAGAAACGGTTGCCTGTCCACGGCGCGGCTCCTCGTGCCACAGCGCCCCAGCGTCGTCTAGGGGAAATAATGGCCCTGACGCCAGCCTTCGTCAATGGCCTCAGGCAACTTTCCAGTTGATGGAGACAGGCCCCATCATTCCAAGTCCATCTAGTAATAAGTCAGGCTAGGATTGAGGAATGAACTCGGACAGCGCCTCGCACTCAGGGTACTGGTACGGCCCGGACGATCGGCTTGATCCGCCGTCGGCCGTGCTGCACGCGCTGCGGAGCTACCGGGCTGCCGAGGTCGCCACCCGCCGTTCCACCCGGGACTCCATGGGCATGGGCGAGACGGACTTGCTGGCGCTGCGGTACCTGCTGCGTGCCCAGGCGACGGGGGAGCGGGTCGGGCCAAAAGACCTCAGCCGCACTTTGGGGATCACGACGGCGTCCACCACCTCGCTGATTGACCGTCTCGTCCAAAGCGGCCACGTCCGCCGCGAGCCGCACCCCACGGACCGACGCTCCCTCGTGATCGTCCCCACCGCCGCCACCGACTCCGAGGTCCGCTCCACCCTCGGCGAGATGCACCGCCGGATGCTGGCCGTGGCCGAAGAGCTGAGCGCAGAGGAAAGCCGCATCATCGTCGGTTTCCTGCGCCGCATGACCGAGGCGCTCGACGGGCAGCCGGGACACCACTGAGCCCGTCCCGCACCGGCCGGCAAAGTATCACGGCATATTAACTAGCTAGTTCGACTAGTGATATGTATGCTTACTACTTGTGTCAGATAATCGTGTGCGTGGAGGAGTCGTGACTGAGTTGTTGACGATCACCGGAACCCCGGGAGCCGGTGCGGCCCCCTTTGCTGCGCCCCGGTCACCCGCAGAGCCGGGCGCCGCGGCGCCCTCGCTGCCCTTGAATACGGCAAGTCCGGCGCCCAGCCACTGCGGTACGCCGATGGAATGGACGGCGCCGGTGCTGGACGCCATGTCCGTCTACTCGTTCGACGCCGGCAACGGCTCCGCCGACCTTCCGCCCGTGTGGCGCTGCTCCTGCGGGTTCCAGCTCGACGGCATCGTCCATACCTCCAACGCCTTGCTCGCACTCTCGTGACTGCGACCCTAGCGACCGTGGCGGACCTTCCCACCGCCGTGCCCGCCGCGGCCGGCCTCGACGCCAAGATCCTGCACCTTCCGGACGCCCCCGAAGGGCGCTTCCTGGTCCATGAACTCCTGGGCCGCGGGGCGACCGCCACCGTTTTCCGTGGCACGGACCTGTCCAACGACCGGCCGGTGGCCATCAAGGTGGCCGAGGGTCCGGGCGAGAAGGACGCGAGTCGGATCCATGCAGAGGCGGGGATCCTCGCCTCGTTGGACCACCCGGCCGTCATCCGGTTTATTGCCGCCGGAACCGTTCCCGGCGGCGACCAGTGGGCCGGCCGGCCGTTCCTGGTCGAGGAATTCGCCTTTGGCGGCAGCCTGGCCGAGCGGATCCGTGGCGGCGCCTGCCCGCCGGAGGAGGTGGCCGGCTGGGCCGCCGCCGCGCTGTCCGGACTCGGACACGTGCACGGGCGCGGACTCGTCCACCGCGACATCAAACCCGCGAATATCCTGCTCAGCGCGCTCCGGAGGTGTTCGGTACGAATCGCCGACTTCGGGATCGCCACGCCGGCAGGGACGGCCCCGGAGCCCGGCGACTCGTCGGGCACCGTGCATTACATGAGCCCGGAGCAGGCGGCCGGACAGCCTGTCCACCCTGCCACGGACATCTACGCGCTGGGACTGGTGCTGCTCGAATGCCTCACCGGCGTCAAGGCCTACCCCGGCACCCCGGTCGAGTCGCTGGTGGCCCGCACCCTGCGGGCGCCGGAGATCCCGGCCAGCCTCGGTGCCAACTGGGTGTCCCTGCTGACCGCCATGACGGCGATGGATCCCGCGGCCCGTCCCTCGGCCGCCGCGGCCCAGAAGCTGGCAACCCGGCTCGCTTCCGCCCGGCCCGTCCCGCAGCTCCGCCTCGTCAGCTGAGGGCCGGCGGGAGGAGCCAAGGGTCCCTCGCCCTGGTCTCCGGCACAGCGAAAGGCCGGCATGTACCCCCGTGGCGCATGCCGGCCTTTCGCTCCGCTGGGCCTGGGCCTGGGCCTGGGCCTGGGCCTGCGCCTTAGCCGGCGCTGATCCGGTGGGTGAAGTGGTCGTACCGGACGGTGAGCGGCCCGCCGCCGTGCACCAGGGAGATGTTGGCGCCGCCCGGTTCCCCGCCCGCACCGTAGTTCTCGGTCCAGGACCGGTTGAGGGCGGCCTTGTAGGAGTAGGTGCCGGCCGGCAGATCAGGGATGGTCAGCTTCCAGACGAGGTCCGCCGGGCCCAGCGTGAGCTGGGCCTGCGGGCAGTCCGGCATCCAGTCGCCCGGGCAGCCGAGCTCGGAGTCGAGGTCTCCGGCCACCGCAACCGCCGCCGGCTGCTGGGAGGCGTAGACGGCGCTGATCAGGTGGGTGCTGTGGTCATAGCGGAAGGTCACGGCGCCGCCGGGGTGGTTCAGCACAATGTTGCTGCCGTTGGCCCCGCCGCCCGCGCCGTAGTTCTCGTCCCAGGAGCCGTTGATCGCGGCCTTGAACTCGTAGCTGCCGGCCGGGAGATCGGGAACGGTCAGCCGCCAGACCTTGTCCGCCGGGTCCAGCTTGAGGAAGGCCGCGGGGCAGGCCGGCTGCCAGTCTCCGGGGCAGCCCAGCTCCGAGTCGAGGTTGCCCGCCACCGTGACTGAGGAGGGCTGCGGGAGGTCCCCGGCGACCACGGTGCGGATGCCGCTGGCGACCTCGCCGGCGCCTGGCACGGTCATCAGGGCGCGGTAGCGCAGTTGGGTGCCGTCTGGCACCTGCAGCTTGGCCAGGTCGTCCACCGCGGTGTACGCGGGGGAGGAGCTGTCCTCGCCGAACGTCGACCATGGACCGCCGCTGATGCTGCGTTCAAACCGGACCACGTAGTCGGCCTTGTCCGGGCTGGCGACGGCGCCGACCTCCACCTTGCCGCGGACGCTGCTGCCTTCCTTGGGGTTGACGATGCTGAGCGCCGGGGCCGGGACGGTGCCGCTGCGGGGCCGGCTTACGGCGGAGTGCGCGCCATTGTCCAGCACGATTGCGCGGTACTCGACCGCCGAGCCGGCGCGAAGGGCTGATACGTCGTGGAAGACCTGGTACGGCGCCGTGTCATCGGTGCCGATGGAGGCCCACTCGCCGCCGGCCGTGCGGGCCTGGAAGGTGACCTCGTAGAAGGAGCTGCCGTCGACGTCGGCGGCCACCCGGACGCGGCTGTTGTCCGCGGCCGCCGCTGCCGGTTCCTGCAGCACGACGGCGGGGGCCGCCTTGGACTGCGGGATCCGGCCCGCGGACTCGTAGACAACCGCGGACAGCGGCGGAACCGTCACCGTCAGCTTGCCGTCCGCCGCCGTCTTGACCTCGGCGCTCGCGTCGCCGTAGATCCGGGCGAAGGTGCGCTTGCCCACGAACGTGGGGACCGCGGCCGTCTGGGCCTGCGTGCTGTTGTTGATCGAGACCACGTATTCGCGCTGGTCCTTCGCGTCCGTGCGGGAGAAGGCGTAGATGCCAGGTCCGTCGGAGGCATAGCGGTTCTGGTGGGCGCCGTTGCGCAGGGCAGGGTGTTCGGAGGTCAGTGCCGCGAGCTTGCTGATCTCCTGGTACAGCGGGTGGGAGGGGTTGAAGTTGTCGGTCGCGTGGGTGGAGTCGGTGCCGAGCAGGTCATCGTCGAGGTAGTCCGGGACCTTGCTGGCAAACATGGTCTGCCGGGCGTCCTGGTCTCCGCCGGGGCCGGTGAAGCCCTGTTCGTCGCCGTAGTAGACCACCGGGTTGCCGCGCGAGAAGTACATCAGCTCGTGCGCCAGCCGGTCCCGGGCGACGCGTTCGGCGTCGTCCGCCTTCGGGTTGTCCGCGGTGATGAAGCTGCCGATCCTGCCCATGTCGTGGTTGCCCAGGAACGTGGGCAGCTCGTAGACGTTCGAATCGGCGTCGGTGTACCAGTCGTCGCCGTCGAAGAAGGTCGCCAGCTCCTTCGCGCCCTGGCCGCGGGAGGCGAAGTTGCGGGCGGCCTCCTGGAACGGGAAGTCCAGCACGGCCTGCATCTTGTTGCGGGTGGTGAACTGCGAGGTGAAGCTCTTGGAGGTGTCAAAGACCTCGCCGAACATAAAGAACTCGTCCTTGCCGTGTGCCTTGGCGTAGTCGAGCACGCGGGGGCCGAACTGCTGCCAGAACTCGTCGTTGACGTGCTTCATGGTGTCGATCCGGAAGCCGTCCACGCCGAAATCGCCGATCCACTTTTCGTAGATGCTGGCCATGCCGTGGACCACGGCGGGGTTTTCGGTGAAGAGGTCGTCCAGGCCGAAAAAGTCGCCGTAGGAGGAGTTTTCGCCCTCAAACGTCGTGTCCCCGCGGTTGTGGTAGAGCGTGGGGTCGTTGAGCCAGGCCGGGACCTTGAGGTTTTCGTCGCCGGGTGCGAGCTTCGGGGTGTACGGGAAGGAGGTGGCCGCATCCAGTTTCGGGAAGGTGGAGGTGCCGGCGTAGTCCCGGTCGTCGAACGGTTCGCCGGCGGCGGTGCGGTAGGGCGAGGCGTCCTTGGACTTGTAGGCCGTCCGGTCGCCTTCCTGGTAGCTGATCACGTCGGCGGTGTGGTTGGTGATGATGTCGAAATACACCTTCATGCCGCGGGCGTGTGCCTCGTCGATGAGCGTCTTCAGCTCGGCGTTGGTGCCCAGGTGCGGGTCGATCTGGGTGAAGTCGGTGACCCAGTAGCCGTGGTAGCCGGCGGAGTGGTCCTTCGGCTGGACCGCCTTGTTCTTGAAGCTCGGGGTCAGCCAGATCGACGTGGTGCCCAGGCCCTGGATGTAGTCGATCTTCTCCCGCAGGCCCTTGAGGTCCCCGCCGTTGTAGAACCCCTTCTTTGTCGGATCGAAGCCGGAGACCATGGGGTCTGCGCCGAGGCCGCCGTCGTCGTTCGCGGTGCTGCCGTTGCTGAACCGGTCCGCCATCACGAAGTAGAACCGCTCGTCCGTGACCGGCCCGCGCAGCGCGTGGGACCCCGGCGGGGTGCCCGGATCGCCGGCCCCGGGGGTGGCATGGGCAGGGACGACGGCGACGACGACGGCGGCCAGCGCCGCTGCCAGGGCCGTGGCGGTGCGGGCGGCGTAGCGGGGCTGGGGGAGCCCGTGGCTGCCCCTGAAACGGGGCGGCCGGGGCAGGCTGGAGCTGCGGGTGAACACGATGGAAACCTTCCGGGTGAGCGACGTTGCCTCGACGAAGGGTGGATGCGGAGACCGGCTACTGAGAGCCAAGTCACAACTGTAAGCGCTTGCACATGGATTTACCAGCAAGTTCACAGGGGTGTCTGGGTGCTCCTTGGATAGCATGGGGCTTCCAGGAGCTGCTGCCGGGACGCGCGGCGGAAAGGGTGTGATCCGTGCAGGCAGTTCCCGCGCAACGGACCGAGGTGGTCGGCCGGCTCCGCGCCGCCGGCTGTGTATTCGCCGAGGACGAGGCTGCCCTGCTTCTGGAGGCCGCGGCCACCGCGGCGGAGCTCGAGGCCCTTCTCCGGCGCCGGGTCTCCGGCCTGCCGCTGGAACACTTGCTGGGCTGGGCGGAGTTTTGTGGTCTCCGCATCGCCGTGGACCCCGCGGTGTTTGTTCCGCGCCGCCGCACCGCATACCTTGTCCGGCTGGCCGCAAGGCTCCTGCAGGCGCGCCCCGCGGCCGGGACCCCTGTTGTGGTGGATCTCTGCTGCGGCTCGGGCGCCGTAGGGGCAGCGCTGGCCGTGGCCGGCCCGCTGGAGCTGCACGCCGCCGACGTCGACCCTGCCGCCGTGGCCTGCGCGCGGCGCAACCTGCAGCCGCTGGGCGCCGAGGTCCACGAGGGTGATCTCTACGATGCGCTGCCGGAGCGGCTGCGCGGGCGCGTGGATGTTCTGGCCGTCAATGCGCCCTATGTTCCCTCGGCGATGATCGGGACCATGCCGCCGGAGGCGCGGCTGCACGAACCGAGGGTCTCCCTGGACGGGGGTCCGGACGGGCTGGAGCTGCAGCGGCGGGTGGCCGCCGCGGCGCCGGAATGGCTGGCGCCGGGCGGCCACCTGCTGATCGAGACGAGCCGGCGCCAGGCGCCCCGGACCATCGAGATCTTCGCCGGGAGCGGGCTCTCCGGCCGTGTGTTCAGTTCGCGAAAACTGGATGCCACCGTGGTGCTGGGCGGCGTTGCCGCCGGTGTGGCGGCCGGTGCCCCGCGGTGAGGGTTCCCGTTCCCGGGTGTGTCAGTGCTTCGCCGCGTCCACGTTGGTGGACGGGCCGGCCGGCGTGGCGCCGCCTTCGTCGGACCAGTCCTGTCCGGTCGTGTCGTTCAGGGCCGGATCAGAGACGACATCGGCGGGAACGTCCGCGGCGTCGTCCCGGCGAACGGCTGAACTGATGACGGTGCCCGCGCGGAGTGCGGCCTCCGTCAGCTGGCTGGACACCTCGGGGGCCTTTTCCTTGACCGCTTCGGTCGCGGCGGCCACCTTGTCCTGAACGGGCTTGCTCTCCCAGAGGCCTGCCGCCCTGGCTTTGAGTTTCTCGTAGGCCGCCCGCCCTGAACGGGATCCCAGGACGAAGCCTGCTGCGAGTCCGGTGCCGAAAAGAAGTTTGGCTTTCATGCTGTACTCCTGCTCTTGGTGCTCTGGAAGTCGTATTCGAATACTGGCCCGGTGCCAAAAAACCGGCCCCGGGAAATGAATCCCGGGACCGGTTTTCCGGTCGCTCCGTTTTAGCGGTGCGAGCGCTTGGTGATCATGCCGTAGACCAGCAGTACGATGATCGCACCGCCGATCGCCAGCAGCCACGTCGTCAGCGAGAAGAATTCCTGCAGTCCGGTGCCGAAAAGTGCGCCGCCGATGAGGCCGCCCAGCAGAGCGCCCACGACGCCGAGGACGAGCGTGATAACCCATCCACCGCCCTGGTGGCCCGGCAGGATAGCCTTAGCGATTGCGCCGGCAATAAGACCCAGAATCAGAAATGCGAAAAAACCCATTTTTATCGGCCCTTCTCTTTCGTTGAGGAGACACCCGGGTTGCCGGGTGCGCTTCATCCTTCTGCCTAAATACTAATCATGCTTACTATCAAAATGCCACCCGGCGCGCGGAAAATTTTCGTAAATCCCTGAGTTTACGGGGAAATTTGGCCCATCCGCTGGCCGGAACTGTTCGAAGATCCGGCCCGAAAAAGCTGCGGCGGCCCCTACCAGGCGTAGTCCTCCGGGGCGGTCCGCCGGCCGGGGAAGATCGCGTCCAGGCGCGTGAGGGCTTCGGCGTCGAGCTGCACCTGGAGTGCGCCCAGGGCGGCGCGTAGCTGTTCAATGGTGCGCGGGCCGACGATGGGGGCCGTCACGGCGGGCTGGTGCAGCAGCCAGGCCAGGGCCAGCTGCCCGGGTTCCTGGCCGAGTTCGTCCGCGAAGTCCTCGTACCGGCGGATCTGATTCCGGTGCTTTTTGAGGGCTTCGAGGGCTCGGCCCTGGGTCCGGCGGACGCCGGCGTCCTCCTTCTTGAGCACCCCGCCGAGCAGCCCGCCATGCAGCGGAGACCACGGCAGGATGCCCAGCCCGTAGTGCTGCGCGGCCGGCAGCACCTCGAGTTCGACGTCGCGGGTCAGCAGGTTGTAGATGGACTGTTCGCTGACCAGGCCGTAGGACTGACGGCGGGCCGCGGCCTCCTGGGCCTGGGCCAGGTGCCAGCCGGCGAAGTTGCTGCTGCCCGCGTAGAGGATTTTGCCCCGCTGCACCGCCACATCCACCGCCTGCCAGATCTCTTCCCAGGGCGTGTTCCGGTCCACGTGATGGAACTGGTAGAGGTCGATGTGGTCGGTCTTCAGGCGTTGCAGGCTCGCGTCGAGGGCGCGGCGGATGTGCAGGGCGGAGAGCTTGGACTCGTTGGGGCGGTCCTCCATGGTGCCGTACACCTTGGTGGCGAGCACTGTCCGCTCCCGGCGCTCGCCGCCCTTGGCGAACCAGCGGCCCAGGATCTCCTCGGTCCAGCCCCGGTGCTTGGAGCCTCCGTAGACATTGGCCGTGTCAAAGAAGTTGATGCCGGCGTCCAGGGCGGCATCCATGATCGCCTGCGCGGCCGTTTCTTCGGTCTGCGGCCCGAAATTCATGGTGCCCAGGCCGAGGCGGGAGACCTTCAGGCCGGAGCGGCCCAGCTGGCGGTACTGCACGGGCGGTCCTCCCGGGACGTTAACGCTCCAGCCGGAACCCGAGCTTGATCGTCACCTGCCAGTCGGCCACCTGGCCGTTCTCGAGGTGCCCGCGGATCTCCTTGACCTCGAACCAGTCCAGGTTCCGGAGGGTCTTTGCGGCCTCGGCGATGCCGTTGCGCACGGCGGCGTCCACGCCTTCATTCGAGGTCCCGACAATTTCAGAAATGCTGTAAGTGTGATTAGACAACTTCGCTCCTCATGATCGCCATCGGTCTGCAGTCTCCGGCCGGGGCCGTCCCTGCAGATTAGCCGACAGATCCCGGCCGGACTAGGGGTGGGGGACTAGGGGTGGGCCGCATTGCCCGGCCAGCCGAAGACCGGGCCCGGTTCGGGCCGCTTCGGGGCGGGAGGTCCGTTGCCGGGTCGCGGCCGGACGCGCTGCATCATCCAGGGCAGCAGGTAGTGCGTGGCCCAGGCCAGGTCGCCGGCCCGGGTCTCCCGCCAGTTGCCGGCCGGCAGCGGCTTGGGCTGCAGCGGTTCCAGGCCGTGCCGGACGTGCAGCGTGTCCAGCACCATCGAGGCGATCGTGTGGTGGCCGAGCGGCGAGAAGTGCAGGCGGTCCGGATCCCACATCCGGGGATCGCTCAACTGCCGCAGTGTCCACAGGTCGGCAATCACGCCGTGGTGCCGGGCGGCGATGGTCCGGATGTTCTCGTTGAAGACGGCCACCTTGCCCCGGATGTGGCCGAAGACCGGGGTGTCCCCCCAGTCGGGCCCGGTGAACAGCACAACCGTCGCCCCCGTGGCGGAGAGCGCCGCCACGGCCTCGTCCAGGCTGGCCGCCAGCCGGTCCGGGTCGCGCCGGTGGAAGACCAGGTCGTTGCCGCCCGCGGAGAGGGTGACGAGGTCCGGTTTCAGGGCAATCGCCGGGGCAAGCTGCTGGTCCACGATCTGCTGCAGCACGAGGCCGCTGATGGCCAGGTTGGCGTAGGCGAAATCCTGGCGCGCGGCGCTGAATTCCTCGGCGATCCGGTCCGCCCAGCCCCTCATGCCGCCGGGGTTCAGGGGCTCCGGATCGCCCAGACCGGCGGTGAAGGAGTCTCCCAAGGCGACGTAGCGTGTCCAGGGCCCGGAGCCGGTGGTGGGGGCACCTTTTCGGGCCTCTGCCGGATTGCTGAAGCTGGCCGCGTTCACGATCCCAGCAATACGCCGGAATGTGCGGCTCCGCTAGGTGCATATGTCCCTAGGGCCTGTGATTTACGCGTCAGTTCGCCCTCTTATACCACCCGGGGTATGCGGAATACCAAGGGGGGTATATCATGGGAAGGAATCCAATTACTCCCGGAGGCCACCCATGGAACTCGATCCCAGCGACATGAAGTCCGTCATCAACCGTCTTCGCCGCGCCCAGGGCCAGCTCGCCGCGGTCACGCGGATGATCGAAGAGGGGCGGGACTGCAAGAGCGTCGTTACGCAGCTGGCCGCGGTCTCCAGTGCCCTGGACAAGGCCGGCTTCTCCATCATCGCCACCGGCCTGCAGCAGTGCATGCAGCAGGAGGATCCGAGCCTGGACCGGGCCGAACTCGAGAAACTCTTCCTCTCGCTCGCCTGAGTCGCCGGTCTGCCAACGCCGGCGCCTCAGGCCCGGGGTTCCGCCAGGACGTAGGTCTTGAGGTCATCGAGCGTCTGCTGCATGTGGGCGTCCATGGCCTCCCGCGCCCGCTGCGGATCGCGTGTGGACAGCGCCTCCACAATGCTCCGGTGATGGCCGATCGCGTGCGCCTGGATCTCGCGCACCTCTGAGGTCTGCGTCCGCCGCTTTTCCAGTACCCGGTGCAGCGGTGCGAACAGCACGGCCACAAAAACATTTTCCGATGCGCGCAGGATGAGGTCGTGAAAGGCCAGGTCGGCCGCGACGAACGCCGCGACGTCGTGCTTCTCATGCGCCTCCCGCATCGCTTCCACCTGCCCGCGCAGCGTCGCAAGGTCGGACTCGCCCATCCGCCCCGCCGCCAGCTCGCAGGCGCCCGTTTCCAGCATCCGGCGCAGTTCGATCAACTGGACGGCGGCCGCGGCATCGTTCTCGCCCTCGGAGGCCGCCCGGAGGACTGCCTCCAGTGAGGCCCAGCGGTTCAGCGGGTTCACAAATGTTCCCCGGCCGCGCTCCACGCTCAGGATCTGCTGGGCTTCCAGGGTCTTCATCGCCTCGCGGACCGTCATGCGGCTCACGTCGTGGCGCGCGCTCAGCTCCAGCTCGCCGGGGACCGATGCCCCGGGCGGAAATTCGCCGGCAATGATGCGGTCCAGCAGCTCATCTGCCACCACGCCGACCAACGATTTCCTAGCCAATTTTCCCCATCCGCCGTCACCGAGTTACCTGACTGACAAGTCTACTTGCGCGTTTTTGTGCCGTATGCCACACTAACATTCAAATGTTAGATGTCAGACATCTTACAAATCCACACCGCAGCAGAGTTCCCACAATGGAGTGCAAGTGCCCTTTGAAGCAGAGCCTTATGAAGCCGACGTGCTGGCCGCCTTCCCGGCCGAGGTCCAAATTCCCGCCTGGACCGTCGCCGACGCCCTCGCCGCCGCGGCCGGAGCGTCACCGCGCATCCTGGTGGTGCTCGACGACGACCCGACCGGAACGCAGTCCGTCGCGAACCTGCCGGTCCTGACCCGCTGGGATGTCGACGACTTCAGCTGGGCGTTCGGCCACCGGATCGACGGCCGCCGTCCCGACGCCGTCTACGTGCTGACCAACACGCGGAGCCTGGACCCCGCGGAGGCGGCCGCCCGCAACGAGGAAGTGGTCCGCAACGCCCTGGCCGCGGCCGCCCTTGTGAGCGACGGCGCCGGGCCCAGCGACGGCGCCGGTTCACGCGCTGCCGGTTCCAGGCTGCGCCTGGGTTTCGTCAGCCGCAGCGACTCCACCCTCCGCGGCCACTTCCCGCTGGAGCCGGACACCATCGCGGCCACCGTCGCCGCCGCCGGGGGCGAGGCGACCGACGGCGTCGTGATCGTCCCCGCCTTCCCCGACGCGGGGCGCGTGACCATCGGCGGCGTGCACTACATGCGCGGAACCGGCGCCAGCGCCGGCCGGCTCACCCCCGTGGCGGAGACGGAATTCGCCAGGGACGCGAGCTTCGGCTTCGCGAACTCCGAACTGGCCAAATACGTCGAAGAGAAGTCCAAGGGCCGCTTCCCCGCGGAATCGGTGATCGTCCTGGACCTGGACGTCATCCGCGCCGCCGGCCCGGACGGCGATCCCCAGGTTTCGGCCAAGGCCATCGCCGACGCCCTCGACGCCGCCACCGACTCCACCCCGATCGTCGCCGACATCGTCACCGAAAACGACCTCCGTGCCCTCGCCCTGGGCCTGGAGGAAGCCGAACGGCGCGGCAAGAAACTGCTCTACCGGGTAGGCCCGCCGTTTGTCCGCGGCCGCATCGGCCAGGAGATCCGTGCCGAACTCAGCGCTGAGGAAGCCTACGCGGGCAACACACCCTCGGACGCCGGCGGCCTGATCGTGGTCGGCTCGCACGTCGGCGTCACCACCCGCCAGCTCAAAGCCCTGGTCGAACAGCACAGCTCCGCCCGCATCGTGGAAATCGACGTCGAAAAGCTCCTCGACGGCGACGCCGAGGGCTACCTTGACGAAATCGTCCGGACCGTGGTGGAGGCCCTGCACAGCGCCGACGTCATCCTGCACACCAGCCGGCTGCTCATCAAAACGGACGACGCCGCGGAGAGCCTCCGGATTGCCCGCACCGTATCGGCGGCCGTCGTCGCCGTGGTGAACCGGACGCTGAAGACGTTCCCGCCGCGCTTTGTCATCGCCAAGGGCGGCATCACCTCCTCGGACGTGGCCGCCCACGGCCTGGAAATCCGCCACGCGATCGTCCGCGGCCCCATGCTGCCGGGCATCGTCAGCCTGTGGGAGCCGGTGGACGGTCCCGCCAAGGGCATCCCGTACGTGGTCTTCGCCGGCAACGTCGGCGACGACGAGTCCCTGGCCCAGGTCACCCGCAAACTCAGCAACACCTTCTAGTCCCCGCACCCAGCTTTCAACGGAGAAGACCATGAACTACCAAGTCACCGTCCTCGGCCTCGGCGCCATGGGGCTGCCCATGGCCGCCCGCCTCGCCACCGCCCTGACCGTCCACGGCTTCGACATCGCCGAGCCGCGCGTCCGGCTCGCCGAAGACGCCGGGGTCCGCACCTTCGCCTCCGCCCGGGCAGCGGCGGAGGGCGCGGATGCGCTGCTGCTGGCCGTCCGCAACGGCGAGCAGCTGGACGATGTCCTCTTCGGCGAAAACGGCGTCGCCGCCGTGCTGAAGCCGGGCGCCGTCGTCATCCTCGGCAGCACCGTCGGCACCGAGGCCATTCCGTCCACCGTCGCCCGGCTCGCCGAGTACGGCGTCGGCCTCGTTGACGCCCCGCTCTCCGGCGGGCCCAAGCGCGCCGGCGAAGGCGACCTGCTGATCGTCGTCGGCGCCGAACCGCAGGCACTGGAAGCGGCCCGCCCGGTCCTGGAACTGCTCGCCTCGACCCTGACCGTGGTGGGGGACAAGCCCGGCGACGGCCAGGCCCTCAAGACCGTCAACCAGCTGCTCTGCGGGATCCACATCGCCGCGGCGGCCGAGGCGATGGCCCTCGCGGACGCCCTCGGCCTGGACCAAGCCAAGACGCTCGCGGCCCTGGAAGCCGGCGCCGCGGGGTCATTTATGCTCTCCAACCGCGGCCCCCGCATCCTCGAGGCCTACACGGAAAGCGGTGCGGAGGTCCTCAGCCGCCTGGACATCTTCGTCAAGGACATGGGGATCGTCGGCAAGGCCACCCGCGCCGCGGGACTCGCCGCCCCGGTGGCGGCCGCCGCCGAACAGCTCTACCGGCTGGGCCAGGCCCAGGGGCTCGCCGCCGCCGACGACTCCGCCGTCATCAAGGTCCTCGCTCCCACCAGACGCAACGCCTAAACCACCGCGCCACCCGGATTGCTCCGGAACCCCGTACCCGACGACGGCGGCGCCGTCCGCCGTCGTCCAAATCCCGGTCACTGGCTAGAGTGACGTCAAAGGAGACACCCCGCATGAACCCCCTGCTCAATTCCCTGATGGTGCGCGCGGCCGACGCGCCCGTCATCAAGCCGGCCGTGGAGCTGGGAACTCCGCTGCTGCTGACCATCGCCGTGGCCGGCGTTGCGCTGCTGCTGCTGATGATCATCCGCTTCAAGGTCCAGGCCTTCGTGGCCCTGCTGACCGTCAGCATTCTGGTGGCCGTGGCCGCCCAGATCCCGCTCAAGGACGTCTTCACCGTTGTGGCCAACGGGGTCGGAAGCACCATGGGCAAGGTGGCCCTGCTGATCGCCCTCGGCGCGATCCTGGGACGGATGATCGAAGTTTCCGGCGGCGTGCAGTCGCTCGCGGACCACTTCACCGCCAAACTCGGCGCCCGGCGGGTGGCCGTGGCCCTCACCGCCGTCGGCTTCCTGGTCGCGATCCCGGTCTTCTTCGAAGTCGGCATCATCGTCCTGGTGCCGATCGTCTACGCCTTCGCCAAGATCGCCAACGTCCACCCGGTGAAGTTCGGCCTGCCCATGGCAGGCATCATGCTGGCCATCCACGTGGCGGTGCCCCCGCACCCGGGCATCGTGGCCGGCGCCGGCGTGCTCGGGGCCGACATCGGACTGATCGCCCTGATCTCGCTGGCGATCTGCGTGCCGCTCGGCTTCCTGTCCTACTTCGTGGCCTCGATCATGAACCGCAAGGACTACGAACTGCTGCCCTCCGTCAAGGCCCAGGTGGACGAGTTCGGCTCCGCCTCCCTGGTCCGGGTCGGCCATGACGGCCCGGGCAGCAAGGCCCTGGCCGCGCCCCGCCCCGCACTCATCATCACCCTCATTGCCACCCCGATCGTGCTGATCCTGCTCGGCACCGTGGGCACCCTGGTGATCGACAAGAACAGCTTCTGGTACGGCGTCGCGGCCTTCGTCGGCACCCCCGTCCTCGCCCTCCTGGTGGCCGTCGCGCTCTCCTTCTTCCTGCTCGCCGTCCGCCGCCAGTGGTCGCTGACGGAAACCGGCGAAATCTTCGAAGGGGCCCTGCCCCCGATCGCCTCCATCCTGCTGGTGGTCGCGGCAGGCGGCGTCTTTGGCGGGGTCCTGCAGGTCAGCGGCATCGGCAAGGCACTCTCCGAATCCCTCGACACCCTCGGTGTTCCGCTGCTGCTGCTGGGCTTCATCATCTCCCTGGCCCTCCGCGCCGCCCAGGGCTCGGCCACGGTCGCGATCGTCACCACGGCGGGCCTGCTTTCCTCCGCCGTGGCCGGCGGCGGCTACACCCCGGCCCAGATCGCTGTGATCGTCATCGCCATCGGCTTCGGCTCCCTGGGCCTCTCCCACGTGACCGACGCCGGCTTCTGGGTGGTTGTCCGGTACTACGGCCTGAGCGTGGCCGACGGCCTCAAGACCTGGACCGTGCTCACCACCGTGCTGGGCCTGGCCGGCTTCGCGCTGACGTTCGTGGCCTGGATCCTGGTGGGAGGCCTGAGCGTCTGATGCGAGCCCGTCTCGACTCCCTCGTCGGCGCCGCCCTGCAGCAGGGATCAGCCGTCCCGGCCTTCACCTGCTACGACTTCACGACGGCGCTCGCCGTCGTGGCGGCGGCGGAGGACGCCGGCCGCGGCGCCATCCTGCTGGTCTCGCCAAGCACGGCGGCCACGCCCGGCGGGCTGCGGCTGGTCGCCGCACTGCGCGGCCTGGCCGACGATGCCGGCGTCCCGGTGGCCGTCCAGCTCGACCATGCCTCCGACCTCCGGGTGATTGCCGACGCCGCTGCCGCCGGGGCCGACTCGGTCCTGGTGGACGGATCGGCACTCGACTACGAAGACAACATCGCCCTGGTCCGTGCCGCGCGCGCCGTTCTGGACGGCGCCGGCTTCGCAGGGGAGATCGTGATCGAGGCCGAGCTCGGCGGACTCGCGGGCGATGAGGACCGCGCCTTCGGAGCCGACGCCGCAGGCAGCGCACCGGCGGCGGGGGCGGCCGGGCTTACCGACTCCGCGCAGGTGGAGGACTTTGTGACCCGTACCGGCGCCCAGCTGCTGGCCGTGGCCGTGGGCAACGTCCACGGCCGGTACCAGGGCGAGCCCGAGTTGCGCTGGGACGTGCTGCAGGACATCGCCGTGCGGACCCGCATTCCGCTGGTGCTGCACGGCGCCTCGGGCATCCCCGCCGCGGAGCTCGTCAAGGCCGCCAGCATGAACGTGGGCAAGGTCAACTTCAACACGGAGCTGCGGACCGGCGTCCTTGAAACCCTCGAAACCCGCACCGCCACCCACCGGAAAGACGGCGAGAACCTTCAGGGACTGCTATCCGAGTGGGGCGCCGCGGCGGGGACCTTCGCGGCCACGGCGCTGGCCACCCTGGCCCGGTAGCTCCGGCACCAGTTCGGCAACGGCGGGAGGCTAGGATCAAGCCATGATCCTGGCCTCCCTCGTCTTTGCCCTGCTGGCAGCCCTGCTCCACGTCTACATCTTCACCCTGGAATCCTTTACCTGGACCCGGCCCGCCACCTGGCAGCGGTTCGGCCTGGCCTCGCAGGCGGACGCGGAGACAACCCGCCCGATGGCCTACAACCAGGGCTTCTACAACCTGTTCCTAGCCGTCGGTGCCCTGATCGGCGCCGGCTGCGTGGCTTTCGGCGGGGCGGGCACTTCCGCGGCCGTGGCGGGCTGGACACTTATCCTCAGCAGCTGCGGGTCCATGCTGCTGGCCGCGCTCGTGCTTGGTCTCAGCGGACGCAAGTACCTTCGGGCCGCCGCCACCCAGGGCACCCTGCCGCTGCTCGCAGTGGTCCTGGGCGTCGTGGCCATCCGGGGCTAGCGGGCCCGGACCGCTCGATCCATCCCTGCCGGGCCGACGGGACCGGCCGCTCTTACCCCGGTCCGCAGTCTGGGCCACAATGGTGCTGTGGACAGCGTAGGAGAGGTGTAGCCCAGCGATGGCCGGCGGCGCCGGACAGCGGATGCCAGGGCTCCGGAGCACGGACAGCCCGGCAGGTTCCGTGCCGGAGCGTGACCTGGTCATTGACCTCACCCGGTTCTTCTGCCTTGCGCTGGTGGTCATCGGCCACACCCTGATGGTCAGCCCGGTCCTGCACCCGGACGGCACCGTGAGCTCCGAAAACACCCTCGGCAACCAGCGCTGGTTCGAACCCGTGGTCTGGGTGCTGCAGGTGATGCCGCTGTTCTTCGTCGCCGGCGGCATTACCGGCCTGCACTCCTGGCGGCGGCTGCGGGGCCTGGGCGGGAACGCTTTCGAGTTCGTCCAGGGCCGGCTGCTGCGGCTGATCCGGCCCGCCGCGGTCCTGCTGGCCGTGATGTTCACCGGCCTGTGGGCCGCGCGGCTCAGCGGCGTGGACCCCCAGGTGATCCAGCTGCTGGCCAGCGGCGCGGGCATGCCGCTGTGGTTCCTGGCCGCGTATTTGGCGGCGCAACTGAACCTCCCGTGGCTGGCCGCGCTCCATGCCCGGGCGCCCTGGCTGACCCTGGCCGTGCTCGTCTCGCTGGTGGTGGCCGTGGACTGCCTCCGCGGGGCCCTGCCCCAGCTGGCTTACGCCAACATGGTGTTCCTGTGGTGCGCCGTGCAACAGCTTGGCTTCCTGCTGGCCGACGGGACGCTGCGGAGCCTCGGGCCCGCCGGGCTCCTCGGCCTGGTGGCGGGCAGCAACCTGGTTCTCGGCCTGCTGGTGGTGCTGCGCCTGTACTCCGGGAACATGCTTGTGAACCTCAACCCGCCCAACCTCACCCTGTTTCTGCTGGCCGTCTCCCAGGCCTCGGCGCTCCAGTTGCTCCGGCCCCTGCTCGCCCGGCTGGCAGCCCTCGGCCCGGTCCAAACGCTGCTGGCCCGGGCGGGACGGCGTTCCATGACCGTCTACCTGTGGCACCTGCCGCTGCTCGCCGCGATGTCCGGTCTCTTGCTGCTGACGGATCTGCCCCAGCCCGCCGGGGGAACCGCTGCGTGGTGGTGGACCCGGCCGCTGGCGCTCCTGGGCGTCGTCATTCTGCTGCTGCCGGTGCTGGCGCTGTTCGGGCGGTTGGAGGAACGGCCGACGGCGCCGGGCAACGCCCATGCCCGGCCGGCCGCCGCCGTGGTGACGGCCGCCGTCGTCGTTTTCATCCCGGTCACCGACGCTGCACTCAACGGGCTCACGGTGGGGCTCCTTGGCGGCGGGGCGACCTGCTTTGTGCTCGCCGTGCTGCTGCTGGGCCGGGTTCCGGCCCGCAGCCCCGGCGGAAGCGCCGGCGGATCCGGACTGCCATTGCCACGCCCGCCTTTAAGTGCCAATGTCGAACCATGACGGAGAACTCGGTAGACACTGAAGACACGTTCGCCCCGGACGTCTCCACCACCCGCAATGACGCCCTGCACCGCTACGAACTTCGCGTCGGCGGCAAGCTCGCCGTCCAGGTGCGCTATGTCGACCGGCCCGGGCATGTGGACTTCATCCACACCGAAACCGCCGAGGAATTCGCGGGCCAGGGGCTCGCCGGGGTGCTCGCGCACTTCGCCCTGGACGACGTCGTGGCGTCGGGGAAGCGGATCATTCCGCACTGCCCCTACATCTACCGCTATCTGCGCAAACACGACGCCTACAATCAGTGCATCGACTGGCCGGAACAGGAACCCGCCGGGGCCTGACCGCTTGTGGCCCGCGCAACAACCTCGTATGGTTTAGCTTGAGTTATGCAGTTGGCTCAAGGACGCTTCATTTGGAGAACCCCGTGAACCACAAACTGCGTGTGCTTGTCCGTGTTGATGTCGATCCCGGACAGGTGACCCTCGAAGTCACCGGCTGCCTGAGCCAGGCAAACTACCCCGACCTGCTGCACATGATGCGGCGCGCCAGCCGCCTAGCCGCCGGCGCGGACGTCATCATCGACCTGCACGGCGCCTCCCACCTCGATCCTGAGATCCTGCTCTACCTCCGGCAGCTCGCGGCGACCACGGACCCGGCCTCCGGCCCGGCCGCGCCCGGCGCCGCCGCCGTCGCAGCAGCCGCCGCGACCGAAGGCTTCCGCCTTATCCTCCAGGAACCGGCAGAACTGCCGATCTGCCTGCTGCACGTCGGCACCGACGGCGAGGTCCTTGCCGACCTTGACGGTGAGATCACCGGCAGCGTCCACGGCCGGGTCAGCGCCGGCATCGAGGCTCCCGGGGACACGGCGGCGGCGGCCCCTGCACCGGATGGACCGGACCTGATCGACGGGCTCGAACTCTCCGACTATTTCGAGGGCACCATGGATCCGGCCGCGACGGTGCAGGCACTCTCCGACGCCGCGCTGGGACAGCTGGCCGACGCCCTGTACCGCCACCTGGACACCCCCCGCCCCTCCTTCGGGGCGCACACCTGGTACGAGCTCGCCGCCGACGAGCTGCAGCAGCGCTACCAGGGGGCGGACGACGGCGCCGCGCCAGACATCGCTGACCTGACGGGCTCCGGACCGGCCATCGCCACGGACCGTGCCACGGACGGCCCGTCCGGTGGGGAACTGGCCGCAGGACCGGCTCTGGCCTGAACCAACTCATCCGGCGCCGCTAGGCTGTGGCTATGAACACACCCGCTCAAGGACCGTCCGCTACCGCCGCCACCGCCCTGATCACCGGAGCCACCGCAGGACTCGGGGCCGAGTTTGCCCGCCAGCTCGCGGAGCAGGGGCACAACGTGGTCTTGGTGGCGCGCGACGAGGCCCGGCTCCGCGCCAGCGCAGCCGACCTGGAGAACCGCTACGGCGTTCGTGCGGAGGTGCTGGCCGCCGATCTGGCGGACGACGGCGGCGTGGCCGCCGTCGTCGAGCGCCTCAGTGACCCGGCGCGGCCGGTGGAGATCCTGATCAACAACGCGGGAATGGGGCTGCTGCGTTCCTTCGCGGACAATGACATCGCCGAGGAAAGGCAGCACCTCAGGCTGCACGTCCAGACGGCCATGGAACTAACCCACGCCGCACTGCAGGGGATGCTGCAGCGGCGCTCAGGCCGGGTCATCAACGTGGCATCCGTGGCGGCGTTCCTGCCGCGGGAAACGTACTCCGCCGCGAAGGCCTGGCTGCTGAGCTTCAGCCGCTGGGCCAACCTCGCCTACTCCGGGCGCGGGGTGAAAGTGACGGCCGTCTGCCCCGGCTTCACGCACACCGAGTTCCACGACCGGATGGGCATGGACAAAACGGTGGCGCCGCGCTGGATGTGGCTGCAGGCCGACCAGGTGGTCCGCGAGGGCCTGGCGGACAACGAAAAGGGCAAAGCCGTCTCCATTCCCAGCAAACGCTACAAGATCCTCACCGCTGCGACGCGCGTGCTGCCGGCGCGGCTCGTGGCCGGGCCTCCGCGGCGCGCGAAGTAGGGGACGGCGGGCTACGCGCCTACCTGCCCGGAGCCGCTGCGGACGGGCGGCGGCGCCGGATGAGGATCACGACGGCGATGCCGGTGCAGGCGCCGACCAGGGTCTCGACCGCCCGCTCCGCCACCAGGAGGTGCGGATCGGCGGGGAAGGCCAGCTGCGTCACCAGCAGGATGACGGGCGTGAACGACACCATCGCGAGACCGTAGTGCCGGGCCATAAAGAGCTCGGTGGTGAACTGCAGGACGATCACCAGGACGGCCAGGACGGCCGTTTCGTGGCCGGGCAAAAGCCGCAGCGGCGACCCTGCCCAGGGGAACAGCACCGCGGCCACCACCACCAGGCCCAGCAGGGTGCCGACGATCCGGTGTAACCCGCGGTAGACGCTGCTGGGCAGGTCCGCCCCCGCCAGCGGAACGGCTGCCGCGGCCATCGCCCAATGCGGGTGGCCGCTGCCGCTCCCCACCCCGATGCTGCCGGCCGCGGCGACCGCTGCGAAGTACCGTGCCGCGTGGATCCAGGCAGCACGACGGCGGATGCCGCGCAGCGGCGGGACCTGACGCTCCGCGCCGGGCTCCCACACGCGGCCGCGGACCCAGCCGCCAAAGCCGACCGCGATGGAGAAGGCAGCCGACCCTGCACCGACCAGCAGCGCCAGCGGCCATGGGCCGGGGGTGGGGATGGACGCGCACGCGCCGAGGGCCAGGATCCCGAAGAACGGCCCGTTGGGTTTCAACCCCACCTTGTCCGCCAACAAGGATCCCGCGGCGGCCAGGACCGACTCCACGGCCACGAGCGTCCAGGAGTGGAGCTGGTGGACCGAGAGCAGGACGCCGACGCCTAGTCCGCCAAGCAGGACCAGGGCCGCCTGGAGCTGGTGCCTGAGCCGGAGCTGGTGGGGTTCGGACCGGCCGTACATTCCGGTCAGGGCGCCGAACACGGCGTAGACGATCAGCTCGGGCCGCCCGGCCGCGAGCAGTGCCAGTGAGGGCCCGGCCACGCTGACGGCAAGACGCAGCGCCGAGGCTCGGTCGCGGTTTGCCGGTCCAAGGTGGTGCAGCACGCGGACGTGTCCCAGCAGGGACTGCAATCGGGGCCTCCAGAGGGTGCGGTGCGGAAGGGATGCTGACCCGCCAAAGGCCCGTCCCGCACGCTTCCCCAAGGGGAAACGTGCGCGACGGGCCTCTACGGGCGGGGCGCTTGGCTGTGGGGTCCGTCCGGAGGGACGGGCCGGTCCAGTCCGGACTAAGCCGGGGCCGGAACCTTGCCGGCGTCGCCGTCGGTCGCCTCTGCCGGGGTGAGCGGCATGTCCATGTGCTCGAGGTCGATCAGCGGGTTCTCGTCCTGCGTCTCGACCAGTTCGCGGGCCTCGGCCTGGGTGTCCACGCTGGGCATGGAGCCCGGCAGCGGCATCTGGGCGGATTCCTTGAGGAAGTAGATCGCCACTGCGCCGATCGCCGAGGTGGCCATCAGGTAGTAGGCCGGCATCATGTCGTTGCCGGTGGCGTTGATCAGGGCCGCGACGATGAACGGGGTGGTTCCGCCGAAGATGGCAACCGAGAAGTTGTACGCGATGCCCATGGCGCCGTAGCGGCTGGCCGTCGGGAACTGGGCCGGCAGGGCCGAGGCCAGGTTGGCGACGTAGAACGTCACCGGGAAGGCGATCAGGCCAAGGCCCAGCAGGGTGGACCAGATCTCGCCGACGCCGATCAGCAGGAACGCCGGGGCGGCCAGGACGACGGTGCTCAGGGCACCGATCCACAGCACGGGGCGGCGGCCGATGCGGTCGGAGAGCTTGCCGGTCAGCGGGATGCAGAGGCTCATGATGACCAGCACGGGGATGGTCAGCAGCGTGCCGTGCACCTCGTCGTAGCCCTTGGACTCGGTCAGGTACGTCGGCATGTACGAGGTCAGGGCGTAGCCCGCGGTGTTGGCCGCGGCGACCAGGATCATGGCGACGATAATGGAGCGCCAGTAGGCCTTTACGATGCCGACCGGGCCCTTGGACGCGGCCGTGTCAGCGGCAGTGGCGTCCTTGGCGAGGTTCTCCTGCGCGTCCAGGGTGGCTTGGAACTGGGGGGATTCCTCGATCTTGCTCCGGAAGTACACGGCGATCAGGCCCAGCGGACCGGCCACGAGGAAGGGAATGCGCCAGCCCCACTGCTCCATGGTGTCCTGGCCCAGGGTCAGCTGCAGCACGGACACCAGGGCGGCACCGGCGGCGAAGCCAAGGTAGCTGCCCATGTCCAGGAAGCTGGCGAAGAAGCCGCGCCGTTTGTCCGGCGCGTACTCGCTCACGAAGGTGGTGGCACCGGCGTACTCGCCGCCGGTGGAGAAGCCCTGGATCACCTTGAACAGGACCAGCAGGACCGCGGCCCAGATGCCGATCTGCGCGTAGCCGGGCAGGAGGCCGACGGCGAACGTGCTGGCCGCCATGATCATCAGGGTGGCGGCGAGAACCTTCTGCCGGCCGATCTTGTCGCCAAGCCAGCCGAATACGACGCCGCCGAGCGGGCGGGCGATGAAGGTGGCGGCGAAGGTGCCGAGCAGGAAGAGGGTCTGGACGGACTTGTCCGCTTCCGGCAGGAACACCGGTCCCATGGTGGTGATCAGGTAGCCGAACACGCCGACGTCGTACCATTCCATGGTGTTTCCCACGATGGTGCCGCCGAGCGCTTTTTTAAGCATGGGCTGGTCGACAACGTTGACGTCGGACTCGCGGAGTCGACGGCGGCGCAGCCGTGGTTTCTTAGCGCCCCTGGGTGCGCCTTGGTTAGTTCCGCTGGCGTTCAAAACGCCGGCTGAAGAGTCGGTGGTGCTTCGGTCTTTGGGCATTTGGGCAACTCCTGTGGAGGTCATTTGCTTGCGACTTGTAGCTGCCCCGCTCCGGGCAGGCTTTCAATTTTACGCGATGTCCATGGCGTTTCCGATTTCGGTGCCGTATGATCAGCCGATTCCGGCGTCTGGGCGCCACTTCAGCGGCGCCCGCACGGGCGATCTGACCGCGCCGTTCTTGGGAAGTAGCCAGTTCGCTTATCTTTTTTGCAACTTTTTCGTTTTTGAGCCCGTCCAGGGGGCTTTTCGGGGCAGTGCGGGCCCCTTTTACCGGGGCGCCGCCGGCCGGGTCAGGCGTATTTCGGGCAGCTCGGACCACTCGGGCGGCAGCAGTTTGCGTTGCCCGTCGGGCACGAACCCGTGCTTGGCGTAGAAGCCCCGGGCGCGGGGGTTGTCTTCAAGCACCCACAGGTACGCGGGGGAGTCGCCGAGGGCGGCCGTCAGCAGCGCGGCGCCCAGCCCGGTACCGTAGGCCGGGGTCAGCGTGTAGAGGGAGTACAGCTCCAGGTCACGGGGCCGGTCCGCGTCCCGGCCCGGTCCGGCGTCGGCGAATCCAATGATGTCGCCGCCGGCGTCCACGGCGATGATCCGGGGTTCGGTGCTGTCCAGGTGCGGGCGGCGCCGTTCAATCCGATCAAGGATGTTGGCGCGCCGGGCTGCGAAGAACGCCGCGGGCAGCTGGGAGGCGTAGCACTGCTCGTGCGCCAGGGTGTGCATCCGTACCAGCGCATCGGCGTCGTCGGCGGTGGCGTGGCGAAGCGTGTAATCCATGCGCCACAGCCTAACGTCGGTGCCGCTGCCGAACCCCTGTTCAAGCAGCGTGGCAACTGCCTATGGTGGACCCGTCGCCGGTTGCGTTGCCGGCGTCAATTCATGCCGAGCCGAGGAGAGCCTCCCATGACAGAGAACACCGGCAAGCAGGAGCAGCCCGGGACCCCCGGCGCGGAAGGACCCGGCGCCGCACCGAAACCGGAGCGCGGCGTGAAGTCCCGCCTGACCGACGCCCAGAAGGAAATGCTCGCCAGCAAATCCCGCGGCGGCGCTGGACTGCCAAGCGTTGGACGCAGCCATAAGCCCACCCACGCCAGCGGCAAGCAGGGCCCCGCGCAGAAGAAAGTCCGCTGGTAGCACCTAGAGACTTCTCACCGGCGCCGACCTACGATTGTGGGACGCTTCATTTCATCGCAGAAAGGAAGAGCCATGGCGGATCATCACTCTAGGGAAGAGATCAAGCCTGAGGTTGCCAGCCACCTCGCGGACTCCATGGACGAGGTTCCGGGCCCGGAGGGCAAACGTCCTCAGCCGCCGTCGCCGGCCGACGGCCACGAGTGGCCGGACGGCAGCGGCAAGCACCGTCATCCCAAGGACCGCGACGTGGTCCGAGGGCAACAGGCGCAGCAGGTGGCCGACGCGGCCATCCACCGCCAAAGCAGGCCGCAGATCCCGCACCACGACTAAGCACCATGAGGGCCCGTTACGGCGGGCCCTCAGTCATGTTCGGCGACGACGTCGGCTGGCGCCTTGTCCAGGCGCCAGCCCCGCCAGACCGGGTGGCGGAGCTTCCCGCTGGAGGTCCAGTCGCCGAAGGTGACCTCACCCACCAGCCTGGCCGAGACCCACCGGGCGTCGGCGGCGTCCTCCGCGGGGACCTCGCTGAAGGGGGATGTCTTGCGGGGGATGGCGTCCAGCTGCTGGCGCAGCTCCTGGAGTTCACGGGTGGAAAATCCGCTGCCCACCCGGCCCACGTAGCGCAGTGTCTTCCCGTCCGGGATGCCCAGCAGCAGCGAACCGACCGAGTCGCGGCGGCCGCCGTTGCCGGGCCGCCAGCCCCCGACCACCACCTCCTGGGTCTTCTCGAACTTGAGCTTCAGCCAGGACCGGCTCCGCTGCCCCACGTAGCGTCCGCCGGTGCGCTTGGCCATCACGCCCTCGAGTCCGAGCTCCTCGGCGCTTTCCAGGAGGTGCCCGACGTCGGCGTCGATCACCTCGGACAGCTCCACCGGGCAGGAATCTTCCTGGGGGCCGGACCGGAAGCCTGCCGCGGCGAACGCTTCGAGGCGTTTCCGCCGCTCCCGGAGCGGGCGGCGCCGGAGGTCCTCGCCGCCCTCGGTGAGCAGGTCGAAAAGCATCAGGCGGACCGGGGTGGCGGCCCGCGCCTTCGCGACGTCGGCGGCCTTGCTGAGCTTCATCCGCCCCTGCAGCAGCCCGAAGTCGGGCCGGCCGGACGGGCCGACGGCGATGATCTCGCCGTCGGCGACGAAGTCCTGCGGTGGCCAGCACGAGCGGTCGGTGAGCTCCGGGTAGCTGGCGGACATGTCATTGCCGTTGCGGCTGATCAGCCGGATCCGTTGCGAGTCAGCCAGGACCAGGGCGCGGACGCCGTCCCATTTGAGCTCGAACTGCCAGTCCTTGTCCGCCAGGTCCGCGGGGGTTCCGGGGCTGGCCAGCATCGGTGCGAGCTGCGCTGGATCCGGGGCTGGATCCGGAGCCGGGGCGGCGCCGGCGGCAGGTGCGGTGCCGGACTGGGCCTTCGCCCCGGCAGGCGGAGCCTCTTTGGCGGTGGGTGTGTGGCTGTGCCCCGGCGGGTCCATGAGGTGGATGAGCCACTGGTCGTTGGCCTGGCCGGTGTGGATCAGCGCGAACCGCCGGGTCCCGCCCAGCCGGCCGCCTTCCTCCCCGGTGAGGGTGGCGATGACTTCCTTGCCTGCGATCCATTTCTCGCAGTCATAGGAGCCGCGGTCCCAGATGCTGACGGAGCCGGCGCCGTACTGGCCCTTGGGGATGCTGCCCTCAAAGTCCGCGTAGTCCATCGGGTGGTCCTCGGTCTGGACCGCGAGATGGTTTTTGGCTTTGGTGGTGGGGACCCCTTTGGGCAGCGCCCAGGACACCAGCACGCCGTCGCGCTCGAGGCGGAAGTCGTAGTGCAGCCGGCTGGCGTGGTGCTCCTGGATGACGAAGCTTTCCCGGAGGGTGCCGCCGTCGTTCCGGCTCCGGTGCTGATCCGCCGTGAACGGCTCCGGGGTGGCCGCCGCGTCCCGTTTGGCGCGGTATTCCTCCAGCCGGGGGTCGGCGCTGCCGCCGTCGAGCTCCGCGGGGGTGTCGGCCCCGGCGCCGTCGGGTGCGCCGCCGTGCGCGCCGCCGTGCGCGCCGCCGTGAGCGCCGTCGTGCGCGCCTCCGGAGATGACCGCGAACGGGTCTTTGCCGGCTTTCACCCGCTGCATCACCTCCCGGTAGTCCAGCTGGCGCAGGGAGGCCGAGGCGAGTTCGCGCCAGGTCCGGGGAGCCGCCACCGTGGGCCGCAGCCTGCCGCGTAGCGAGTAGGGCACGATCGTGGTCTTCGCGGCGCTGTTCTGGCTCCAGTCCACCAGCACCTTTCCGGTGCGCAGGATCTTTTTCATTTCGCTCACGGCCAGCTCCGGGTGGTCCGCCTCCAGGGCCCGGGCGAGTTCGTGCGCGAAGTCCGAGACCTGGTCCGAGCTTTGGGTGCCGTCCAGCGCGGCGTAGAGATGGATGCCCTTGCTGCCACTGGTCACGGGGACCGGCTCCAGGCCTACGTCCACCAGGATGCTGCGGGCGAGTTTGGCGACTTCGGCGCATTCGGCCAGGCCGGCGCCGGCGCCGGGGTCCAGGTCCAGCACCAGCCGGTCCGGCGGCAGGGCGTTGCCGTGCGGGTCCACCCGCCACTGCGGCACGTGGATTTCCAGGGCCGCGATCTGGGCCAGCCAGGTGAGCGTGGCCGGATCGTTGACCAGCGGGTACTGGATGGTGCGTTCCTTGTGGGTGATGGCGGCGCGCGGCACCCAGCCGGGCGTGGAGTGGTCCAGGTTCTTCTGGAAGAACATCTCGCCGGGGGCCTCGGCGGTCCCCACGCCGTGGACCCAGCGCTTCCGGGTGGCCGGCCGGTTCGCGGCCGCCGGGATCAACACCGGCGCCACCGCGGCGTAGTAGGCCAGGACATCGGCTTTGGTGGTTCCGGTCTCCGGGTACATGACCTTGTCCAGGTTGGTCAGCACCAGTTCCCGGCCGTCGACCCGGACGCGTTCCTTGCCCTCAGCCAAAAGACTTCACCTCCGTGCGGCTCTGGTGTTCACTTGAGCCATGAGAGCCATCTGGAAAGGCGCGATCGCGTTCGGCCTGGTCAACGTTCCGGTCAAGGTCTACAGCGCCACCGAGGACCACGACATCAGCCTGCACCAGGTCCACAACGCCGACGGCGGCCGGATCCGCTACCAGCGCCGGTGCGAGGTCTGCAGCGAAATCATCGACTACGAGGACATCGACAAGGCCTACGAGGAAGACGGCCGCACGGTGATCCTCAGCCGCGAGGAGCTCAAGTCCATCCCGGCCGAGAACAGCCACGAGATCGAAGTGGTGCAGTTTGTCCCCGCCGAGCAGCTCGACCCGATGACGTTCGAGAAGAGCTACTACCTCGAACCCGACGCCAAGTCGCCCAAGGCTTACGTGCTGCTGCGCCGTGCTTTGGAGGACACCGACCGGGTGGCCATTGTCCAGTTCGCGCTGCGGGAGAAGAGCCGGCTCGGGGCGCTCCGGATCCGCGGCGATGTGCTGGTGCTGCAGGGCCTGCTGTGGGCCGACGAGGTCCGCGAGGCGAGCTTCCCCGCGCTCGAGGCCAGCGTCCGGATCTCGGCGCAGGAACGGGAAATGTCCGCCGCCCTGGTGGACTCGATGGCGGCCGACTTCGAACCCGAGCAGTTCACGGACGACTACCAGATCCAGCTGCGGCAGCTGATCGAGGCCAAGCTCGAGCAGGGCGAATCGCTGGACACGGAGGCGACCTTCGGCGCTCCGGAGGCGGAAGCGGGAACCGGCGAGGTGATCGACCTGATGGAGGCGCTGAAGCGCAGCATCGAGCGCAAACGCGGTGCGGCGGCGGGCGGCGGCGCCGGGGCCGGCGGCGTCGCAGCCGGCGGTGACGGCGGTGACGGCGGGAGCGGCGGGAGCAAGGCCAAGGCCGGCGGGGCCAGGGCGCCCCGGTCCGGGGCGGCCCCGAAGGCAACGGTCAAGACCGCGGCGAGCACCTCGGCCAAACCCGCCGCCAAGGCTGCCTCCGGCGGTGCCGGGACGGCGGCCAAACCGGCCACGAAGGCCCCCGCCAAGATCACCACTGCCAAGACCACCGCGTCCAAGAGCGCTGCTACGAAGACCCCTGCCGCCAAAACCGCGCGCAAAGGCGCCTGAGCCCGCACCGGTGTTGACCGGCGGCCCCGCCGTCATCGGCTCAGGAGTTCCGCAGAGCGGAGATCAGTTCGCTCTTTTTCTTGGCCGAGTAGCCCTTGAGGCCGATCTCCTTGGCCTTTTCCTTCAGTTGCGGGACGGTCCAGTCCTCGTAGTCGCCGGACTTGCCGCCCTTGCGGCCCACGGCGGACCGGCCCCGCTTGGCCGCGGCGTTGGAGATCCGGGCCGCCTTCTGCTTTGAGGCGCCGTCTTCCAGCAGCGCTTCGTAGAGTTCGGGGTCCTTGATGCTGGGACTCTCGGAACCTTGCGACGCACCCTTTTTCGCGGGCATGGCTAGCGCGGCCCGCCTGCGCCAGGGTCCGCAGGGTCGACGTCGTCGACCTCGCCGCGGTCAACGGAGGAGCGCCACTCACCGGTCTCGATGCCGCGGGACTCGATGAACTCTTTGAAGCGGCCCAGGTCCGCGCTGACCTGGCGGCTGTCCGCCCCGACGGCGGAACCGGCCTTCTCCACCACGCCTTCGGGCTCCCATTCAAGTTCGACGTTGACGCGGGAGCGTTCGGCGCCGAGGGGTTCAAAGGTGACGGTTCCGGCATTGCGGGGTTTGTCCGTGCTGACCCAGGCGATCTTGCGGTCAGGTTCCTGCTCGGTGATCTGGGCTAGATATTCGCGCCGCACCCCGGCGATGTCGGTGCGGAACTGGAGGGAAGTCTCGTCGATCTGTTCCACGGCCTCCACACCCTTCATAAAGTTCGGGAAGGTCTCGAACTGGGTCCACTGGTTGTACGCGGTGGACACGGGGACGTCAACTTCGATGCTTTCCTGCACGCTTGCCATGCGGTGATCTCCTTCGGTCCGGGTACGTTGCCGCGGCGATCCACGGTGGTGGTGCCGCGGTTCCCAAACTATCCACGCCGCACGGCGAAGACAAGCACTTACTAAGTTCACTTATGAAATCTGGCCCGGGGTCGCGGTGGGCGGGGACGACGGCGGCCCGTTGGCGCCCCGTGGGCGCCACCTGTGCGGCGCCATCACGGGACTTGCGCTGCCGGACATGCCCAGCGGGCGGGGCGGCTACTGGACATAATGCCTATATGTCCGCTGGCCGCGGCCGGGAATGGGCCTGTCCAGCGGGGGAGGCGGCCGGGAATGGGCATGTCCCTTGGAAGTTGGCGATGAGGAATGGGCATGCGCTGCCTCGAAGCCCGGGCGGGGCCGGACTCTTGGACATGCCCAGCGGGCGGGGCCGCCATTGGACATAGTGCCTATATGTCCATAGGCCGCGGCCGGGAATGGGCATGTCCCGCGCGGGTTTGGTCGCGGGGAATGGGCATGTCCCTCTGGGCTGAGCCACAAGCCCGGGCCTTAACGACGCGCGGCCGCCGGCCCGCCGCCCCTGGCAGGGGAGGAGGGCCGGCGGCCGCACGGGGTGGTGCTATTCGGCGTCGTGGTCCGTTTCGAGGATCTGGACCAGGCGCTCAAGGGCGGCGTCCGCGCCGTCGCCCTCGGCACGCAACACCACAACCTCGCCGTGAGAGGCGCCCAGGCTCATCAGGGACAGGATGCTGGCGGCGTCCATGGCCTCGTCCTCCGGTTCGCCGAGCCGGGCGATGGTGATTTCGAGATCGAACTCGCCTGCAGCCTCGGCAAAGATGGCGGCCGGGCGGGCGTGCAGCCCGACGCGGCTGGCAATGGTGGCGTTACGTTCGGTCATTGTTGCTCCTTGGATTCAGCTTGGGATTATCAGCTCGGGAAGGTTTCTTGCGGACCGGCTCAGACGGTTACGGGAACCGGTTCCACCGTATCAACGGTCTTCTTGACTGCCCAGCGCTTGAGCGCGATCACGGCGAGGGCGGTGACTACCGTGCCGACCGCGATTGCCACCACGAACATCAGGAAGTTGTCGATCGCGAAGAAGACGAACAGGCCGCCGTGCGGTGCCTTGGAACCGACGCCTGCCGCCATCGAGATGGCGCCCGTGACGGCTCCGCCCAGCATGCTCGCCGGGATGACGCGCAGCGGGTCGGCGGCAGCGAAGGGGATGGCGCCTTCGGAGATGAAGGACGCGCCCAGCAGCCAGGCAGCCTTGCCGTTTTCACGCTCGGCCAGACTGAAACGCTGCTTGTCCAGCACGGTCGAGGCGAGGGCCATGGCCAGCGGCGGAACCATGCCGGAAGCCATCACGGCGGCCATGATCTGCCACGGCGCCTGGTTGTCCATGCTCGCGGCGCCGAGGCCGGCGACGGCGAAGGCGTAAGCGACCTTGTTGACCGGGCCGCCGAGGTCGAAACACATCATCAGGCCCAGGATCACGCCGAGGGCAATCGCGCTGGCACCGGTGAGGCCGGACAGCCAGCCGTTCAGGCCCTTGGTGATCGCGACGATCGGTCCGCCCAGGATCAGGAACATCAGTCCCGAGGCGACCAGGGAGGCCAGCAGCGGGATGATGACCACCGGCATCAGGCCGCGCAGCCAGCGCGCCACCTGGAGCCTGCCGATCATGTGCGCGACGTAGCCGGCGAGCAGGCCGCCGACGATGCCGCCGAGGAAGCCTGCGCCCATAAAGCCTGCCACCGCACCGGCGACGAAGCCCGGCGCGATGCCGGGACGGTCGGCGATGGCGTAGGCGATGTAGCCGGCCAGGGCCGGGACCAGGAACCCCAGGGACAGGGCGCCGATCTTGAACAGCACGGCCCCGAGGTAGGCGCCGACGGGCCCCCAGGCGTTGTCCGGGAACTCGGTGGGCAGGTTGAAGAGGCTGTTCTGCACCACGATCGCGTCCGCGTACTTCGTGATCAGATAGCCGCCCATCAGGAAGCCGAGGGCAATCAGCAAGCCGCCGCCCGCCACAAACGGGATCATGTAGCTGACGCCGGTGAGCAGGGCCTTCTTGAGTTTCTGGCCGATGTGCTCACCCTTTTCCTCGGCCTCGTGCTGGGCCTGTTCCTCGGCGCCGAAGTGCGGCACACGCCGGGCATTGGGGTTGTCGGCCGCGGCGAGGGCCTCCTGGACCATCTTCTCCGGCTCGTCGATGCCTCGCTTGACCGGGGCGTTGATAACGGGCTTGCCGGCGAAGCGCTCCTTGCCGCGGACATCGACGTCGACGGCGAAGATCACCGCGTCGGCGGCGGCGATCACGGCCGGGTCCAGGGCCTTCGCGCCGGAGGAGCCCTGGGTCTCCACCTGCAGGTCCACCCCGACTTCCTTGGCCGCTGCCACGAGCGAGTCGGCCGCCATGTAGGTGTGGGCGATGCCGGTGGGGCAGGCGGTGACGGCGACGAGGCGCTTGGCGCGTGGAGCCGTGGCGGATGCCCCGGCTCCGGC
Source organism: Arthrobacter sp. SlRoot2-15 (assembly GCF_059739345.1). Lineage (NCBI taxonomy): Bacteria > Bacillati > Actinomycetota > Actinomycetes > Micrococcales > Micrococcaceae > Arthrobacter > Arthrobacter sp. SlRoot2-15. Next base: position 1,633,457 of record NZ_AP046058.1, on the reverse strand, counting down.
GGCTGCTCCGGCGGCCGGTGCTGCGGCGTCGGCCGGGACGTCGGCGGCGTGGCTGGCGGGCTTGTCCGCCAGCGCACCCTCAACCAGCTCCACGACTTCGGCCTGCGTCGAGGCGGCCCGCAGGGCGGCGGTGAAGTCCTTTTTGATCAGCGAGCGGGCCAGCTTGGAGAGCAGCTTGAGGTGGTCCTGGTCCGCGCCTTCGGGGGCCGCGATAAAGAAGATCAGGTCCGCGGGTCCGTCCTTGGCGCCGAAATCGACCGGCTGGGACAGGCGCGCCATGGCCAGTGTTGCCTCGGTGACCGCCGTCGAGCGGCAGTGCGGAATCGCGATGCCGCCGGGCACACCGGTGGCGGTCTTCGACTCGCGGGCGAAGGCATCGGCGAAGAGGCCTTCGACTTCGGTGGCGCGTCCGTTGGCCGCAACTCTGCCTGCCAGGTGCCGGATCACGTCCTCGGGCGATGTGCCGAGATTCTGGTCGAGCTCGACCAGTTCGGTTGTAATGAGCTGGGTCACTGACAATCCTTCTTCAGGGCCGTGATGGTTACGGCGGCGGGGGTGGTTTGGTGCACTGCCGGGACGGTCGACCCGGGCAGGGAGGCAGCGGCAGCCCCGTGGGCCACCGCCTGACGCAGGCAATCGGCCGGGGCGGCGCCCTGGCTGGCGGCGAGCAGGTAGCCGGCAAGCGAGGAATCGCCGGCGCCGACCGTACTGACCGCCTTGACCGGCGGGTGCGTGGCCAGCCACGCGCCGTCGGCCGTCACAAGCACCGCACCCTTGGAACCGAGGGTGGCGAGTACCGCACCCACTCCGGAACGCACGACGGCGGCGGCGGCTGCCGCGGCAGCCTCCGGATCCGCTTCAAGTTCCTCGGCGGACTTGTCCGTGGGGAATCCGGCTGCGGCAGCCAGTTCCGCCAGTTCCTCGGCATTGGGTTTAAGCAGGTCCGGCCTCCCCAGGGCATCCCCGGAGATTGCGGCGGCGAGCGGTTCGCCGGAGGAGTCGACGGCGATGAGGGGTGCCTCGGTGCCGTCGTGCAGGGAACGCAGCCGCCGGGTGACGGTGGCGTAGAAGTCGGCCGGGACTCCGGGCGGGAGCGATCCGGCCAGCACGACCCAGCTGGCGCCGCGGGCCGAATCCAGCAGCAGCCCGATCAGGGCCTCCTGCTGCTCCGCATTCAGGACCGGGCCGGGTTCGTTGATCTTGGTGGTGACGCCGCCGGGCTCGGTGAGGGCCACGTTGCTGCGCAGCGGCTCGCCGATGGGAAGGGCGGCGAAGGGCACGTCGTTCTCGCGCAGCCCGGCGAGGACCGGGTCGGCCTCCGCGCCGGGAAGCACCGCGACGGTCTTGAGCCCGGAGGCCACGAGGGCGCGCGAGACGTTGACGCCCTTGCCGCCGGATTCCTGCCGGACCGAGATCGCGCGCTGGACCTCGCCGCGGAGCAGGGGCCCGGGCAGCGCCACGGTGCGGTCCAGGCTGGGGTTGGCCGTGAGGGTGACGATCATGCGACCACCACCTCCACTCCGGCGTCCGCGAGGGCCGCGGCGAGGTCCGGGCTGGGGTTCGTGTCTGTGATCACGGTGTCCAGATCTTTCAGGGAGGCGAACTGGACCAGCGTTTCCGCGTCCAGTTTGGAGGAATCAGCCAGCACCACGATGCGGCGCGCTGAATGGACGAAGGCAGCCTTGACGGCTGCTTCTTCAGGATCGGGAGTGCTCAGCCCGAAGGCCGCGGAAATGCCGTTGGTGCCGATGAACGCTATATCGGGCCGGATCCGCCGGGCGGCTTCCACGGTGGACTGGCCGACGGCGGCCTGGGTCAGGCCGCGGACCTTGCCGCCTAGCAGGTGCAGCGCGATGCCGGGCTCGCCGGAGAGCTTCGCGGCGATGGGCAGCGCGTGGGTGATGACAACAAGCTCCGCTTCACCGGCGGATGGCCCCGACGGCCCGCCCGCTGCTGCGGGGCCCGCTCCGGCCTGGCCCGCTGCTGCCCCCGCGCCCGCCCCCGCGGTCCGGGCAGCGAGCATCTCGGCGAGGGCCTCGGTGGTCGAACCGGCGTCGATCAGGACGCTTCCGGCGCGGCCCTGGGGAATGAGGTCAAGGGCGGCCTTGGCGATCCGGGTCTTCTCACTCTGCCGCTGCACCGTGCGTTCGAGGATGCTTTCTTCCGTGGTGCTGAAGCGCTCCGGTGAGACGGCGCCGCCGTGGACCCGGCGGACACTGCCGGCGATCTCGAGGGCGGCCAGGTCGCGGCGGACGGTTTCGGTGGTGATGTTGAAACGCTCGGCGAGGTCGGTGACGCTGGCCCGGCCGCTGGCGGCGACGAGCTCCACGATCAGTTGCTGGCGTTCCTCGGCGAACACGTGCCCTCCATTGCGACGATAACTGCGGGTGCTGCGGCTTCCTCCTTCGGTGACATCCATCACATGAAGTGGAATTGATTGACTTTATCTTTGTTCATGTGGCTTTGTCAACGACAAAACAACACGAACGCAGAAGCGGTTTGCTGCTGCCGTGGGGACATGCCCGACCCGCGGCGTGGCCGACGGGCATGCCCATTCTTTGAAGCCGACGTTGCTGAACATGCCCATTGCTCGGATCCGGGCTTGGGCATATACGGCATACGTCCATTGGTGGCGCCCGGGGATGGGCATGTCCGTTGGGTGGCGGGGAAGCGGGCATGCCCATTCTTTGAAGCCAATGGTGCCGAACATGTTCATAGCTGAGCTCGGAGCTTGGGCATATACGGCATATGTCCATTCGCGGCCGCCGGGGACGGGCATGTCCGTCGGATGAGGGGGGGTGGCGCTTTAAACGCCGGACGCCGGGCAAGACCTTTACGGTCCGGCCCGGCGTCCGGGTTGGTTGCTGCGGCGCATCGCTGCGCCGGGGGAGTGCCTAGATGCCGGCGTCGCGGCTCTCGTTGCGGGTGATGGTCTCGCCCGTGTTGGGGTCGACGACGGAACGCGTTTCGCTGACCCGGCGGGTGCGGCTGCGGCCGGGGGAGGCCAGGATCAGGGATGCGACCAGCCCGATTACGCCGACCACCATAAGGATGTAGCCGATCATGGTCTGGTCGACGTTGGGGATCAGGCCGGGCGCGATGGCCCAGGCCAGGATGGCGCCGAGGGCGATAAGGAAGATGGAGGAACCGATTCTCATGACTTGCTCCTTGTTGTCCGGTGGGACCGATAGGTAATGCTAAGCATGCTGTCCAGCGTCACGCTACAGCCCGGTACCTGTCGTTTCAACGATTGTGGCCACGCGCCGCCGGAAAATTCGGTGTGTCGGGGCTAATTTCGCGGCGGTTCCGGACGGGTGCGGCGGTTTCGGACGGGCGCGGCGCGGGTCCGGGGTGCGGCCGTCCGAATCCGTAGCGCAAATCCAGAGCCGCCGCGGAAACCGCTGCGGACCGGGGCAGGCGGCGGCTGGCTAGGCTGTCCCCATGGAAACTGTCGCCTGGTCCAGGCCCGAGCACGAGCGCGCGGACACGCCGCTGCTGGTGATGCTCCACGGTTACGGCACGGACGAGACCCGGATGGCCAAACTCTTCCCCGGCCTGCCGCCCGAGTTCACCTGCGCCGCCCCGCGGGGGCCGAAGGTGATCGGCGACGACTACGGCTGGTTCCTGCTGGACTACTTCCTCACCCACGACTTCGCCGACGTCATCTCCGCCACCACCTCGGTCTTCAGCTGGATTGATTCGGTCAAGGGGCAGCACAGCAGCGTCAGCCTGCTCGGCTACTCCCAGGGCATGGCCATGGCAAGTACCCTGCTGCGGCTGCGGCCGGAGGGGTTCCGCGCCGTCGTCGGGCTGTCCGGCTTTGTGCTGGACAACGAGCTGCTGGCCATGAGCGAGTCCTTTGCCGCGCGGCCGCCGTTCTTCTGGGGCCGGGACAAGGCGGACCCGGTAATCAACGACGACGCCACTGCGCACACCGAGGAATGGCTGCACCGGCACACCCAGCTCACGGCGCGCAGCTACCCAGGGATGGGCCACTCGGTCTCGGCGGCGGAACTGGTGGACGTCGGCGCGTTCCTGCGCCACTACGTGCTGCGCTGAGCCGGACGGCGCCCGGAGCCGCCGGATAATTCCACCCGATGGACAGGAACAGCCACTTGCGCGCCCAATTTATAAGCGTTTACAGTTTACTTTGGCCAATTTAAACCGGCCCACTACTGCAGGGGGAAGAAAGGTCCAGGCCCGTGTCGCATGACTAAGGCTCCGCGCGTGACAATCCAGGACGTGGCCGCCCTTTCCGGGCTCTCCATTTGCACCGTCTCCCGGGCGCTCCGGCACCTCCCCAACGTTTCTGAAAAAGCGCAGGCCAAAGTCACCGACGCGGCTGCCAAGCTCGGCTACAAGGCGTCCTCGGCCGCCGCCCGGCTGGCCGGCGGAACCACCGGCTCCGTGGCCATCATTGTTCCCACCGCGACTGCCTGGTACTTCGCGCAGGCGGTCGAGGCCGCGGAGGAAGTCCTCGCCGACAGCGGCTACGACACCGTGCTGGTCAGCCTGCGGAACCGGCCCAGCGTGCAGCGCAAACTCTTCGGCGACCTCGCCGGCCTGGCCCAGCGCGTGGACGGTGTCCTGCTGCTGAACGTCGCCCTCGACCGCGGTGAGATTGCGGCGCTGGAAGCCTCCGGCCTGGCCGTCGCAAGCGTGGGGATGCACGCCGTGCCGTGGGACAACGTGGGGATCGACGACCAGGAGGCCGCGCGGCAGGCCACCGGCCACCTGCTCGGACTGGGCCACTGGGACCTGGCGATGCTGGCCGGACGGGAGCCGGCGGGACGTTCCGTGGACACCGCGGACGCCCGGCGGCGCGGCTTCGAACTGGCCCTCGCCGAGCACGAGCTGACCGTCGACCCCGACTTGGTGCTCGACGCCGGATCCAGCATCGAGGGCGGCCGCCGGGCCATGACGGAGCTGATCGAGAACCGCCGGATGCCGTCCGCCGTGTTCGCAGGCTGCGACGAAACCGCGTTCGGCGCGCTGATGGCACTGCGGGATCTCGGCCTGTCAGCACCCAAAAACGTCTCCGTCATCGGCATCGACGATCATCAGATGAGCTGGTTCCTCGGGCTGACCACCATCGCCCAGCCGGTCGCCGACCAGGGCGCGTTCGCCGCCAACCTGCTGGTCGAGAGGCTCCACCACCCGGGGAACCAGAATCCGCCCGCCGCCCACCTGCTGGAGACCAAGCTGGTGGAGCGCCGGAGCACCCGCCGCCGGCGCTGATGCCCGCCACCGCGCGCCCCGGGACCGCCGCCCGGCGCGGTCCCGCGGCGGCCCCGTTTTTCCCAAGACTTCCAGCCACCGTCTGAAAGGACATTCGCTCCATGACTCAGATTTCCAACAGCGCCGAGATTTCCAACGGCACCGAAACTTCGAGTAGCACCGCCGCGGCCGATGTCCTCGCCGGCGCCTCCGCCATCCTCTTTGACCTCGACGGCGTCCTGACGCCCACCGCGGTGGTGCACGAACGCGCCTGGCAGGAACTCTTCGACGGGTTCCTCCAGAGCGTGCCGGACGCGCCGGGCTACCGCGAAAGTGACTACTTCGACCATATCGACGGCAAGCCGCGCTTCGACGGCGTCCGTGACTTCCTGGCCTCGCGCAACATCGTGCTGCCCGAAGGCCCGGCCGACGACGATCCGGCCCACGACACCGTGCACGGCCTCGGCAACCGCAAAAACAAGGTCTTCAACGACATCGTGGCGGCCGGTGGCGTCACGCCCTACGAGGGCTCGGTCCGCTTCATCGAGGCCGCTCGGGGGCGCGGACTCAAGCTCGCCGTCGTCTCGTCCTCCCGCAACGCCGTTCCGGTGCTGAAAGCCGCCGGGCTCTCGGACTACTTCCCGGTGGTGGTCGACGGCGTCGTCGCGGTCGCCGAAGGCCTGCCGGGCAAGCCCAGCCCGGCCACCTACGAATACGCCGCACAGCTGCTGGGCCTGCCCAGCGAGGAGTGCATCGTCGTCGAAGACGCCGTCTCCGGTGTCCAGGCTGGAAGCGCGGGGAGCTTCCACTCGGTCATTGGCGTCGACCGCGGTGCGGGCCGGAAGACCCTGCTCGACGCGGGTGCCACGATCGTCGTCGGCGATCTGGCCGAACTGCTCTAGCCGGCCGCCACCACCCACCCGCACAACCGCCACTGCCAAAAGGATTCACCATGGCTCTCATCACCTCGGACCGCGCCAGGTTCCCCAACGACCCCTGGCAGCTCGTGGAAACCGTCCACCTGCCCGGCAACGCCGGCACGCTGGAGACCCTCTTCAGCCTCGGCAACGGCCACCTTGGCATCCGCGGCGCCCACTGGGCGGCCGCCGACGCCGAACTTCCGGGCAGCTTCATCAACGGCTTCCATGAGATCTGGGACATCAAGCACGCGGAAAACGCCTACGGCTTCGCCCGCACCGGCCAGCGCATCCTCTACGTTCCGGACGCCAACAACTTCGTTGTCATCATCGACGGCGAAATGCTCAGTCTCGAGGAGTCCACGGTGCTGGACTACCGGCGCAGCGTGGACTTCGCCACCGGGGTCTACGAATGTCGGATCGTCTGGCAGTGCCGCTCCGGCGCCACCGTGACCACCACGGAGCGCCGTGCGGTGGGGTACCAGGCCCGCGGCGCCCTCGGCATTTCGCTGGAAGTCGCGGCCGACCGGGAAATCTCCGCGGACGTTACCTCGGCCGTGGTGAACCGGCAGGACCAGCCGGTGGAGGACCACTCGGCCCACGACCCGCGCCGCGCCGGCCGCCACGCGGGGAGGGTGCTGCTCCCGGTCCGGCTCGACGGCGGCGACGGCTCGCTCCGGCTCTCATGGGAGGCCGCCGAGTCCAAGCAGCGGCTCGGGATGGCCGTGGACCACTGGACTTCCGCCGGTGTCCAGCCGTTCGACACCCAGGTGGACCAGGATGACAGCAGTGTCCGCTACGTCCTCGCCGTGAACCCGGACGCGCCGTTCGTGCTGGAGAAAAGCGTCAGCTACGCGGTGGGACGGGCCGCGGACGAGGACCTCGCCGGCACGGCCGAAGCCGAACTGCTGTCCGTGGCCGAAATCTTCGCCCAGAGCGCGGCGCACTACCGCGGCTACTGGACCACCAGCGACATTGTGGTGGGCGGCCAGGCCGAGCTGCAGCAGGGCATCCGCTGGAACCTTTTCCAGCTGGCACAGGCCACCGCCTGCGCCGACGTGGCCGGCATCCCGGCCAAGGGCGTCTCCGGCTCCGGCTACGACGGGCACTACTTCTGGGACCAGGAGGTGTACCTGCTGCCCTACCTGACCTACACCAACCCGGGAAACGCCCGCCAGGTCCTGGAATTCCGCCACGACCTGCTGCCCGAGGCCCGGGTCCGCGCCAAGGAGCTCAGCGTGGACGGCGCACTGTTCCCGTGGCGCACCATCAACGGCCTGGAGGCCAGTGCCTACTACGCCGCCGGCACGGCGCAGTTCCACATCGCCGCCGCGATCGCCTTCGCCACGAACCGGTACATCTGGGCCAGCGGCGACACGGAGTTCAAGGAGACCCTCGGCTCCGATCTGCTGATCGAGACGGCACGGATGTGGGCCTCGCTGGGCTTCTTCGGCAAGGACGGGCTGTTCCACATCCACGGTGTCACCGGCCCGGACGAGTACACCGCGGTCGTTAACGACAACCTCTACACCAACGTTATGGCCCGGTTTAATCTGCGTGCCGCAGCGGCGCTGGACCACCCCGGGATCGACGACGCCGAGCGGGAGTTCTGGGAGCAGGCCGCGAACCGGATGCAGCTGCCCTACGACGAGGACCTCCAGGTCTACTCGCAGGACAACGACTTCATGACGCTGGAGCCGTGGGACTGGGACACGCCGCGGTCCAAGTACCCGCTGCTGCTGAACTTCCATCCCTTGGTGATCTACCGGCACCAGGTGCTCAAGCAGGCCGACACCGTGCTGGCGATGTTCCTGCAGTGGCAGGACTTCACTGCGGAGGAAAAGCGCCGAGCCTTCGACTTCTACGACCCCATCACCACCGGGGACTCCACCCTCTCCGCGTGTGTGCAGGGCATCATGGCGGCCGAGGTAGGCCATGGGGAGGCCGCGCTGGAGCACTTCATACACGCCCTCTACATCGACCTTGACGACACCCACGGCAACACGATCGACGGTGTGCACATCGCCTCCACCGGAGGCGTCTGGAGCTCGCTGGTCAGCGGTTTCGCCGGCCTGCGGGACCAGGGTGCCGTGCCGCACTTCGATCCGCGGCTTCCCGCCGACTGGGACTCCCTGGACTTCCACCTGAAGCTCCGCGGCGGGCTGCTGCACGTCGAACTGGACCACACGCTGCTCCGGCTCACGGTCCCGGACGGGGCGCCGCTGGAGGTCGACGTCCGCGGGGCGCGGTTCACGGTCGGCGCCGACTCGGTCGCCGTGCCGCTGCACGCCGTCGTGAGCCCCCCGCCGACGGTGTTCCCGGGCGGACCGCCGACGGCGTCGATCCCGGTGGTGCGCGCCGTCAACTAGCGGTGCCGGGCAGCCACGCGGCACGCTTGGAATAGTCCGGGGAAGGCGCCGGTTGGCGCCTACGGGACCGGTCCTGCTCTTGGGAACAGGCCGGCCCACGCACTGGGCGGGAACCGCCGTGGCGCCGAACCCGGCGCCAGACCGCGGTCCCGCGCCCGAACCGGCTCAAACCAGCCAGAAACGGAGATGGTGGACCAATGACTGCCTACAAGACAGTGAACCCCGCGACCGGAGAGACGGAAAAGGAATTTCCGCTCGCAACCCAGGAAGAGGTCGAGACGGCGCTCGCCGCCGCTCAGCAGGCTTTCCTCGAGTGGCGCAAGGCGCCCGTGGAGGAACGCACCAAGGTCATCGCCCGGGTCGCCGAGCTGTACCGGGAACGCGAGGACGAACTGGCGCGCCTGATCGCCAAGGAGATGGGCAAGCCCGTGGTCGAGGCCCGCGGCGAGGTCAAGCTGGTCGCCTCGATTTACGACTACTACGCCACCGAGGGCCCGGAATTCCTCAAGGACGAGGCGCTGGAGGTCAGGGGCGGCGGTGACGCACTCGTGCGCTCCACCCCGATCGGTCCGCTGCTTGGCATCATGCCGTGGAACTACCCCTACTACCAGGTGGCCCGGTTCGCCGCGCCCAACCTGGTCCTGGGCAACACCATCCTGCTCAAGCACGCCGGCAGCTGCCCGCAGTCGGCCCTCGCGATCGAGAAGATCTTCCACGACGCCGGCCTGCCGGAGGGCGCCTACACCAACCTCTTCCTGGACAACGACCAGGTGGCGGAGATCATCGCTGACCCCCGCGTCCAGGGCGTCTCCCTGACGGGCAGCGAGCGGGCCGGAGCGGCGGTGGCCGAGGTCGCCGGGCGCAACCTCAAGAAGTACGTCCTCGAACTGGGCGGCAGCGATCCCTTCATCGTGCTCGACTCCGATGACCTGGACGCCACCGTCAAGGCCGCCGTCGGGGGCCGGATGGGCAACGCCGGCCAGGCCTGCACCGCGTCCAAGCGGTTCATCGTCCTCGAGGACCTTTACGAGCCCTTCGTGGAGAAGTTCACCGAGCGGATGGCCCGGATCAAGCCCGGCGATCCCCAGCAGGAGGACACCCGGTTCGGTCCGCTGTCCTCCCAGAGCGCCGCGGACGGCCTGGTCGAGCAGATCCAGGACGCCGTGGACAAGGGTGCCACCCTGCGCACGGGCGGTCACAAGGTGGACGGCCCCGGCGCCTACGTGGAGCCCACCGTCCTGACCGACGTCACCCCTGAGATGCGCGCGTTCTCCGAGGAGCTGTTCGGCCCCGCCGCCGTCATCTACAAGGTGGCCAGCGTGGAGGAAGCGATCGACCTGGCCAACGGCTCGCCCTACGGCCTGGGCGGCTCGGTGTTCAGCGCCGACCCGGCGAAGGCCCAGGACGTCGCCGACCAGCTGGACACCGGTATGGTGTTCATCAACTCGGTGGCCCAGACCCAGGCTGACATGCCCTTCGGCGGCGTGAAGCGCTCCGGCGTGGGCCGCGAGCTGGGCCGCTTCGGCATGGACGAGTTCGTTAACAAGAAGCTCATCCGCACCCCGCGCTAAGCGGCGGGCTCCAGGCGGAGCCGCTTCAGCCGGGAAACCGCGCGAGGACACGGCCGCGGCCGGAAGCAACGACCTTCCGCCCGCGGCCGCTGCCGCCCCGTTAGGCTCCTTCCATGGAGAAAACGGCCACCGCAACGGGGAGGCGCAGCCTGGCCTTCGTGGGGATCAACGTGGGCTTGGCGCTGCACCCCGCGGACCCCAGCGGCGCCCAGGTTCCCGGTGAGCCGGCCAGCTGCTTCGCGACCTTCTGGCGGGCCGACTGGTCCCGCTGGGGTGCGGGCACCGCCCTGCTAGTGGCCACCCTGCAGGGCTGGCGGAGCTATGGCGCCAACGAAGCCTTCGCGGAGACCTTGGCCACCGAACTCACCCGCTATTTCCCCGAGGCGGCCCGGTTCCCGCTGACCGGCGTCGGGCATACCCATGACGAATTCACGGTGGAGGTGGACCCGGAGACCGGGTTCCGCGCCACCGGCCACAAGGCGGAACTGGCCGTCCACGGGGTCCTGGACCGGCGGCAGTTCACCGCGCCGAACTTCCAGCTCGGCGAAGGCAGTGCCGCCCTGAGCAACGTCTACCTGCCCTGCAGCACGGGCCGGCTCAGTGAATTCGGGGTGGAATGGCCGGGAACGCCGGCGGTCTACCCCGGCCCCCTGGGGCCGTCCTCCTCGGCCTTCGTCGCCCTGGCCGAATCCTGGGTGCTCCAGCTGCCCTGAACCGGCGGGTCGGGTGGCTCTGCCCTGCTGCGCAGGAGCGGCCGGACGGGCTGTGGCCTAGTGTTAAGGCTGGAAGAAGTTCAGCACCCTTATGGTTTCCGGAGAGGCGACGATGGCCCAGCGCAGCAACCCGGCAATGAAAATTGCCCAGAAGACCGCCCACAGCGCGATGTTCGACGCCGACGGCAAGCCCAAGGCCGGCGTCCACAACATGCTCCTGCGCGCGGTGGAAATCCAGCGCCCGCTGGTGCTCGCAAACCTGCGGCGGCTGCAGCGCAAGCACCCGCACGCCTCCGCGGCGCAGCTTGCCGCCATCCTGGAACGCAATTACCTGGCCGCCGTCACCGGCGGCGGCGCCCTGGTCGGCGGATCGGCCGTTATCCCCGGCGTCGGCACCGTGGCCGCCCTGGGGCTCTCCGCCGTCGCGACGGTCGGGTTCCTCGAGGCCACCGCACTGTACGCAACCTCGCTGGCCGAACTCCACGGGGTGCGGATGGTGGACCCGGAGAAGGCCAGCACCCTGGTCATGGCGATCATGCTCGGCGAGGAGGGCACGGCGCTGCTGAGCTCCCTGAGCGGCCAGGCCGCCGGCCAGGGCAAGGGACCCACCCAGGCGTGGGGGTCGCTGTTTGCGCGCCGCGCTCCGCTGATCGGCTTCGGCTCCGTGCGGCAGCGGATCCAGCAGGCTTTCCTGCGGAACCTGCTCAAGCGCCAGGGCACCGCGCTGCTGGGCCGGGCGCTGCCGTTCGGCGTCGGCGCCGTGGTGGGCGGCGTCGGCAACCGGATGATGGGACGTGCCGTGATCGCGAACGCCAAGGAGGCGTTCGGCCCCATGCCCACGACCATCCCCGGCGAGCTGCAGCCCGGCGGCGCGGACCGCCCCGCGGATGCGGCCGACACGGCCGACACGGCCCCGGAAGCCCCGGCCGCCGGCCCTGAAACGGAAGGCTGAGCCGTGGACCTGAACGCCGACCTGGGGGAGTCCTTCGGCTCCTGGACCATGGGCGATGACGCGGCGATGTTCCCGCTGGTTACGAGCGCCAGCGTGGCCTGCGGCCTGCACGCCGGCGACCCCGTCACGATGCTGGACACCTGCCGCGCGGCCTACGAGCTCGACGTCAAAGTCGGCGCGCACCTGGGCTACCCCGACCTGGCCGGCTTCGGCCTCCGCGCCATGGACATGACCTTCGACGACTTGTTCGGGGCCGTCCTCTACCAGCTCGGCGCGCTCGACGGCGTGGCCCATGCGGTCGGCGCCTCGGTGGACTACGTCAAGGTGCACGGCGGCCTTTATGACCGCACCATCCACGACGCCGAACAGGCCTCCGCCGTGGTCGCAGCCATCCAGGCCTACGATCCCGGGCTGCCGATCCTGGGCCTGGAGCATTCCGCGCTGCTCGGGATTGCCCGGGAGGCCGGCAACCCCGTGTTCCATGAAGCCTTCGCCGACCGCGCCTACCTCCCGGACGGCACGCTCGTCCCGCGCCTGGAGGAGGAATCGGTGATCGAGGACCCGGACGAGATCGTCGAGCGCGCGCTGCGCCTGGCCCTCAAGGGCGAGGTGCTGGCGGTGGACGGCACGGTGGTCACGCTGACCCCGCACTCGCTCTGCCTGCACGGCGACACCCCCGGCTCGGTGGCGGTGGCCGCCGCCGTCCGCGCCGCCCTGGAGCAGGCCGGCGTCGAGCTGGAGCCCTTCGCCTAGTCCGGGCGAAGCTACAACGTGGGGCCCCGGGGCCGGTCGGCCCTGTTGACACGAGGCGCCGGTCCCTAGCGTGGGTGTTATCGGAGCCGCCCCTGAAACGCGGAGGCAGTCTCCGCGGACTGGGGGAGACAATGCGCCATCGGATCGGTTCGTCTCGACACTTCCTTGCGCTCACCGCGGCCCTGGTGCTTCTCCTCGGCGCCTGCGCGCAAGGGGGTACGCCTGCCTCGACGGGGTCGCCGTCGTCAGGTTCGAGTAATCCGGCCTGCGACCTCATTACCCCGGAGATTGCAGCCAAGGTGGATCCGAGCTTCGCCGGCACGGGCCAGAACCAGGCGGGCAAACCGCCAGGGAGCCCCGCGTACCTGTGCAGCTACATGAGCAAATCCGACCAGGGCATGAACGCCCTGTCCGTGGCGTTGACCTCGCCCGCGTCGGCAGCAGAGATTGCCGAGGCGAGGAAGACGCCGGACTGCTCGCCCGTAGCGGGCATCGGCGATTTCGCGTGCTTCCAGTGGACGGGGTGGTTCCGCGGCGAACCTGGCGGGGCATCGGCCAACACGGTCCTCAAGGCGGTCCGCGGCACCGAGTCACTGGACCTGCGCATCGTGGCGACGCCGCCGATGACGTCCGGCGTACCCGTCCCGGACGGCAACGCCACGGCCCGCTCGCTCGCACACGCCGCCGTCGATGGTGGCTGGGGCAACGGGAGCGCGCTCAGTGTCCCGTCCGCGCCGCCCGTCGGCCCGCAGGTCACCACCGACAATCCCGTGTGCGCCCTGGTCAGCGCCGACGCGGTCAAACAGGCGTTCGACGCGACCACGCAGGCGCAGGTCCTCCCGGGCGAGGGTAACTGCCGGTACACCTTCGGCGCCCCGGGTACGCCCGGGCCGGACTCGCTGGTGTTTTCCATCGAATTGCATCCGGGCGGCGCTTCATTGCTGTCCCGGCCGGTGCCGGACGGCCAGGACGTCCAGGGCGTCGGAGACCGGGCGATTCTGATCGTGCGGACGGATCCCGGCGGTCCCAAAGCCATGCGTCCGCCCAGCGACGTACCGCTCACGTACCTGTCCCTCATGGTGGCCCGCGGCCAGAACATGGCCATCTTCACCGCGCAAATCCTGATCTCCCCCACCGGTCCCACGGCCGAGCAGACCAAGGACCAGCTCGTCACCCTCGTCAAGGGAATCAGTTTCTGACCCGGTGCCGCGCCGCCCGGCACGCACAAGCCGGGGGCCGCCCAGTGCCGTAGGGCCCTATCGGCGCCGGAATCCGGCCCATAGCTTGGGGGCATGACTGCCGGAGGCTCCGCGGGGTTGGACGGACCCGCCTCGGATGCAATGTTGAAGCTGGGCCGATTTTTCACGAAATGGGACCAAACCGACGACGGCAGGGCGGTGTTCCGGGAAGGCGGCCGCAAGGGCGACATCTTCTACCGCGACCGCTGGAGCCACGACAAGGTGGTCCGGTCCACGCACGGGGTGAACTGCACCGGATCCTGCTCCTGGAAGGTGTACGTCAAGGACGGCATCATCACCTGGGAATCGCAACAGACCGACTACCCGTCCGTGGGCCCGGACAGCCCGGAATACGAGCCGCGGGGATGCCCGCGCGGGGCGGCCTTCTCCTGGTATACATATTCCCCGACCAGGGTCCGGTTCCCTTACGCCCGGGGTGTGCTGGTCGAGATGTACCGCGAGGCCAAGTCCCGGCTGGGCGACCCCGTGCTGGCCTTCGCCGACGTCGTGGGGGACCCGGAGCGCCGCCGCCGCTACCAGCAGGCCCGCGGCAAGGGCGGACTGGTCCGGGTGTCCTGGCAGGAAGCGATCGAGATCGCGGCCGCCGCGCACGTGAACACCATCAAGACCTACGGGCCGGACCGCTGCGCCGGGTTCTCGCCCATCCCCGCGATGTCCATGGTCTCGCACGCCGTCGGGACCCGCTTCATCCAGCTGATCGGCGGGGTGATGACGTCCTTCTACGACTGGTACGCCGACCTGCCCGTGGCCAGCCCGCAGGTCTTCGGCGACCAGACCGACGTCCCGGAATCCGGCGACTGGTGGGATGCGCGCTACCTCATGATGTGGGGCTCCAACGTCCCCGTGACCCGCACCCCGGACGCGCACTGGATGGCAGAGGTGCGGTACCGCGGGACCAAGGTGGTCACGGTCAGCCCGGACTACGCGGACAACACCAAGTTCGCCGATGAATGGCTCCCCGCGCAGGCCGGGACGGACGCGGCGCTGGCTATGGCGATGGGGCACGTCATGCTCAAAGAGTTCTTCGTCGAGCGCGAGGTGCCGTTCTTCACCGATTACGTCCGTCAATACACCGACCTGCCGTTCCTGGTCCGGCTGGAACGACGCGACGACGGCACCCTCACCCCGGCCAAGTTCCTCACCGCCCAGGACCTCCCGGCCGAATCCCTGGCCGAGGACGCGGCGTTCCGCACGGTGTTGTTCGACAAGAAGGCCGGCCGGCCCGCAGTCCCCAACGGCTCCCTGGGGTTCCGTTACTCCGGCACCGGCGAAGGCAAATGGAACCTGGACCTCGAGGGAGTCGATCCCGCCCTGTCGCTGCGCGAAGTCTCCGGCGAGAGCGCCGAGATCCTGCTGCCGTGCTTCGAAGACGCCGGCGGGGACGGCAGCGTGCTGAAGCGCGGTGTTCCCGTCATCGAGCTCGAAGGCCAGCTGGTCACCACCGTGTTCGACCTGATGCTGGCCCAGTACGGCGTCGGCCGCGACGGGCTCCCGGGCGACTGGGCCGCCGGTTACGACGACGCCGGGACGCCCTACACCCCGGCGTGGCAGGAGGAGATCACCTCCGTTCCCGCGCAGGCCTGCATCCGGGTGGCCCGCGAGTTCGCCCGCAACGCCGAGCAGTCCAAGGGACGGTCCATGATCATCATGGGCGCCGGGATCTGCCAGTGGTTCCACGGCGACGCCACCTACCGGGCCGTGCTGGCGCTGGTGATGCTGACCGGCTGCATGGGCCGCAACGGCGGCGGCTGGGCGCACTATGTGGGCCAGGAAAAGACCCGGCCGGCCACCGGCTGGGTGTCCCTCGCGAACGCGCTGGACTGGTCTCGCCCGCCCCGGACCATGATCGGCACCGGCTACTGGTACATGCACACGGACCAGTGGCGGCAGGACGGCTACTCCGCGGATGCGCTGAAGTCCCCGCTCTCCACCGGGGCCCTGGATGGGATGCACACCGCGGACGCCATGGCCCAGTCCGCCCGGCTGGGCTGGATGCCGTTCTACCCGCAGTTCGACCGCAACCCGCTGGATGTCGCGGACGAGGCGGAGGCCGCCGTCGCCGCCGGCACCGCGCGGGACACCCCCGGCTACATCGCGGAGGCGCTGAAGAACCGGACCCTGAACCCCGCGATCGAGGACGTGGACGCCGCGGAAAACTGGCCGCGGACCCTGGTGCTGTGGCGCTCCAACCTGTTCGGCTCCTCGGCCAAGGGCAACGAGTACTTCCTCCGCAACCTGCTGGGCACACACAACAACGTCCTGGGCAAGGACCACGCCGAAGGGCTCAAACCCAAGGACGTGAAATGGCACGAGCAGGCGCCGGAAGGGAAACTGGACCTGCTGGTCTCCGCGGACTTCCGGATGACCTCCACCACGCTGCTGTCCGACGTCGTGTTCCCCGCGGCCACCTGGTACGAGAAGCACGACCTGTCCTCCACCGACATGCACCCGTTCGTGCACGCCTTCACCCCCGCGATCGACCCGCCGTGGGAGACCAAAACAGACTTCGACATGTTCCACCTGCTGGCCCAGGAGTTCTCCCGGCAGGCCAAAACGCACCTGGGTGTCCGCAAGGACCTGGTCAGCGTGCCGCTGCAGCACGACACCCCCGGCCAGCTCGCCCAGCCCGGCGGGACCGTGCGGGACTGGCGGGACACGTCCATCCCCGCGGTCCCGGGCCAGAACATGCCCGTCTTTTCCGTGGTGGAGCGGGACTACACGGCCATCGCGGACAAGCTGGCCGCCGTCGGGCCGCTGGCCGACAAACTCGGCTTCACGGTCAAGAACGTCACCTACAAACTCGCCGGCGCGCTGGAGAGGCTCAGCCGCTCCAACGGGGTGATGCTCGGCGGCGCCGCGGACGGCCGCCCCGCAATCGACACCGACGCGAAAATGGCCGAGGCCATCCTGGCCTTCTCCGGCACCACCAACGGCGCGCTGTCCGTGCAGGGCTTCAAGGACCTGGAAGTCCGCACCGGGAAGAAACTCGCGGACCTCTCCGAGGGCTCGGAGGAAAAGTTCATCACGTTCGCCCAGACCCAGGCCGGCCCGGTCCCGGTGATCACCTCGCCGGAATGGTCCGGCTCCGAAACCGGCGGCCGACGCTACGCACCCTTCACCATCAACATCGAACGGCTCAAACCCTTCCACACCCTGACCGGGCGGATGCACTTCTTCCTCGACCACGACTGGATCCGGGACATCGGCGAGGCCCTGCCGATCTACCGGCCGCCGCTGGACATGCACCGGCTCTTCGGCGAACCCAAGCTGGGCCGGGACGGATCCATGGAAGTGGTGGTCCGCTACCTGACCCCGCACTCCAAGTGGTCCATCCACTCCGAGTACCAGGACAACCTGCTGATGCTCTCGCTTTCCCGCGGCGGCCCGACGGTCTGGATGAGCCCGGCCGACGCGGACGCCATCGAGGTCAAGGACAACGACTGGGTGGAATGCCTAAACATCAACGGCGTCCTGGTGGCCCGCGCGATCGTCAGCCACCGGATGCCGGCCGGCGTCGTCTACGTCCACCACGCCCAGGAGCGCACCATCGACGTGCCGAAGTCCGAGGCCACCGGCCGGCGCGGCGGCATCCACAACTCCGTCACCCGGCTGCTGGTCAAGCCCTCGCATCTGATCGGCGGCTACGCGCAGCTGGCCTACGCGTTCAATTACCTCGGCCCCACCGGAAACCAGCGGGACATGGTGGCCACCGTCCGGCGCCGTTCCCAGGAGGTGCAGTACTGATGCGTGTTATGGCTCAAATGGGCATGGTCATGAACCTGGACAAGTGCATCGGCTGCCACACCTGCTCCGTGACCTGCAAACAGGCCTGGACCAACCGTGCCGGCACCGAATACGTCTGGTTCAACAACGTCGAAACCCGCCCAGGGCAGGGGTACCCGCGCCGCTACGAGGACCAGGAGAGGTGGCACGGCGGCTGGGTGCTGAACAAGCGCGGCAAGCTGGTGCTCAAGGCCGGCGGCCGGGTCAAGAAGCTCCTCGGGATCTTCGCCAGCCCGGTCCAGCCCGAACTCAAGGACTACTACGAGCCCTGGACCTACGACTACAAAACGCTCGTGGACGCGCCGCTGGGCGACGACTTCCCGGTGGCCCGGCCCAAGTCCCTGATCACCGGGGAAGACACCAAGATCACCTGGTCCGCGAACTGGGACGACGACCTGGGCGGCTCCGCGGAGAACGGGCACCTGGACCCGATCGTGGAAAAGGTCCGGCGGGAATCCGAGGACAAGATCAGGTTCGCCTACGAGCAGACCTTTATGTTCTACCTGCCGCGGATCTGCGAGCACTGCCTGAACCCCTCCTGCATGGCCTCCTGCCCCTCCGGCGCCATCTACAAGCGCGTGGAGGACGGGATCGTGCTGGTGGACCAGGACAAGTGCCGCGGCTGGCGCCAGTGCGTCACCGGCTGCCCGTACAAGAAGATCTACTTCAACCACAAGACCGGCAAGGCCGAGAAGTGCACCTTCTGCTACCCGCGGGTGGAGGTGGGGCTACCGACGGTCTGCTCGGAAACCTGCGTGGGCCGGCTGCGGTACCTCGGGCTGTTTCTGTACGACGCCGACGCCGTCACCGCGGCGGCCGCCGTCACCGACCCGCAAGAGCTCTACGACGCCCAGATGGACGTGCTGCTGGACCCGAACGATCCCGCAGTGCAGGCCAACGCCCGGGCCCAGGGCATCCCGGAGGACTGGATCGACGCCGCCCGGCGCTCGCCGGTCTACGCCCTGGCCAAGGTCTACAAGGTGGCCCTGCCGCTGCACCCCGAATACCGGACCATGCCGATGGTCTGGTACGTCCCGCCGCTCTCACCCGTGGTGGACCTGCTGCGGGACCAGGGGCACGACGGCGAGGACGCAGGCAACCTGTTCGGCGCCATCGACGCGCTGCGCATCCCGGTGGAGTACCTCGCCGAGCTCTTCACCGCGGGGGACACGGACCGGGTCACCGCGGTGCTGCTGAAACTGGCGGCCATGCGTTCCTTCATGCGCGGGATCAGCCTCGGCAACGACCCGGACGACACCATCCCCGAAGCCGTGGGCATGGACAGCCAGACCATGTACGAGATGTACCGGCTGATGGCGATCGCGAAATACGAGGAACGCTACGTGATCCCCAAGGCCCACGTGGAACAGGCCCACGACCTCGAGGAGATGGGCTGCTCGCTGGACTTCGACGGCGGCCCTGGCATGCAAGACTCCTCGCCCTTCGGCGAGGCCAGCGGCAGGCCCGTCCCGGTGGCGGTGGAAACCTTCCACGCCCTCCGCGACCGGCAGACCTCCGGCGCGGCGCCGGGCGAAACAACGTTGCGGGGCCGGGTGAACCTGCTCAACTGGGACGGAACCGGAGCACCGGCGGGACTCTTCCCGGAAAGGCCGCCCGAGCCGGGCACTCTGGCGGCCGCGGAGGACCAGCCGTGACCCGCCGCCAGCAGATCGTCTATCTCGCCGCCGCCTGGTGCCTGTCCTACCCGGACGAGGAGCTCCTCGGGCGCGTGCCGCTGATGCGGGCCGCGCTGGCCGAATTCCCCGGCGCCGTCGCGGACTTCGCCGAGGTCCTGCAACGGCTGGAATCCACCCCGCCGATGGAACTCCAGGCCCACTACGTGCGCGAGTTCGACCTCGGCAAACGCCACGCCCTGCACCTGTCCTACTGGACCGACGGGGACACCCGGCGGCGGGGCGAAGTGCTGGGCAACTTCAAGAAGACCTACCGGCAAAGCGACATCCTGGTGGACACCCACGGGGAACTGCCGGACTACCTGCCCATGGTGCTGGAATACGCCGCGCTAGTGGACCTGGCGGCCGGGCGTGAACTGCTGAGCCGCTACCGGGCCAGCCTGGAGATGCTCCGCTTCGGGCTGCTCCGGGACGAGCTGCCGCACGCCCGCATCCTGCAGGCCATCTGCGCCACGCTGCCCGGCAAGTCGCCCGCGGATGAACAGGCGGTCATGCGGATGGCCGGCTACGGCCCGCCCACAGAAGCGGTGGGGCTGGACCCGTACGATCCTCGACTGCTGCCCGTGAAGGGGGCCTGATCATGCTTGCCTCCGAAGCCGAGCCCGGAGCCACCGCCCCGATCTCGGCGCTGGACATCGTGCTCTGGGGCGTCCTGCCCTACGTGATGGTCGTCGTGCTGGTGGGCGGCCTGGTCTGGCGGTACAAATACGACCAGTTCGGCTGGACCACGCGGTCTTCCCAGCTCTACGAATCCCGGCTGCTGCGGATCGCCTCGCCGCTGTTCCACTTCGGCCTGCTCGCCGTCATCGCCGGGCACTTCTTCGGCCTGGTCATCCCGATGGCGTGGACCCAGGCCGTGGGAATGAGCCAGGAGTTTTATCATTTCAATGCCCTGCTGGTGGGCGGGATCGCGGGGGTGGGAACCCTGGGCGGAATCATCCTGCTGATCTACCGGCGCCGCACCACCGGGCCGGTGTTCATGGCCACCACCCGGAACGACAAATCCATGTACGTGGTACTCACCGCGGCCATCGTGTTTGGCCTCTGGACCACCCTGGCGAGCGTTTTCGAGGGCGAACACGGGCACAACTACCGCGAGACGGTGGCCCCGTGGTTCCGCTCGCTGTTCATCTTCCAGCCCGACATCGCGGCGATGGCGACGGCACCGTTCTCCTTCCACCTGCACACCCTGGTGGGCATGGCGCTGTTCGTGATCTGGCCCTTCACCCGCCTGGTGCACGCCTTCACGGCCCCGTTCCACTACCTCTTCCGCCCCTACATCGTCTACCGTTCGCGGGACCGCGACCGGGACGGCGCCAAAGCCGGCGCCGCCGCCGCGCGGAATTCCACCACAACCGCCCGCCGCGGCTGGTCCGCCGTCGGTACCCGCGACCGGGACACCCGGAACCGGTGAGGTGCCTGCGTTACTGACCCCGCCCCGCTGAATCGAAAGGAACCACGATGGCCGGAGCTAACCCGTCCGCAGCTGCCCCGGGTGGCCGGACGCTCAACCTGGTGCTCGCCACCGCCGCCTCCGTGGCGGGGTTCTGGGCGTGGAATTCGGTGGCCACCCTGGGGGCGTTTTACACCCAGAACCTCCAGCTCAACCCCGCCACCACCGGCATCCTCGTCGCCATGCCGGTGTTCGTCGGCTCGCTGGGCAGGATCGTCGTCGGCGCCCTGACAGACAAGTACGGCGGCCGCGCAATGTTCAGCTTCGTCCTGCTCGCGGCCATCGTCCCGATCCTGCTGGTGGCCCTCGGCGGCACCATCCGATCCTTCCCGCTGGTGCTGGGCGCCGGGCTGGTCCTTGGCGTCGCCGGAACGGTCTTCGCCGTCGGCATCCCCTTCGTCAGCGCCTGGTACGAACCGTCCCGGCGCGGCTTCGCCACCGGGGTCTTCGGCGCCGGGATGGGCGGCACCGCGCTGGCGGCGTTCCTGAACCCGCGGCTGGTCGCCTGGATCGGGTACTTCCCCACGCACCTGCTGATTGCAGGGGTCCTGGCCGTCATGGCCGCGCTGGTCTGGTTCCTGATGAAGGAATCACCGGGCTGGAGCCGCAACAACGCGCCGGTGCTGCCCAAGCTGCTGGACGCGGCCAAGACCCCGGTCACCTGGAAGATGTGCTTCCTCTACGCCGTCGTCTTCGGCGGATTCGTGTCGTTCGCCACCTACCTGCCCACCTATCTGCGCGATGTCTACAGTTTTGATCCCAGCGCTGCCGGTGCCCGCACCGCCGGGTTCGCACTGGCCGCCGTGCTGGCGCGGCCGGTGGGCGGCGTCGTCGCGGACCGGTTCGGCCCCAAGCCCGTGGTGGTGGTTTCGCTCGCCGGCGTCGCGGTGCTGGCCTGGGTGGTGAACCTGCAGCCCGACGGCGACGTGCCCGCCGGGCTGACGTTCGTCGCCATGGCGGCGGCCCTGGGCCTGGGCACCGGCGGCGTGTTCGCCTGGGTGGGGGTGCTCGCCCCGGCGGGCAAGGTGGGCAGCATCAGCGGGGTGGTCAGCGCCGCCGGCGGCCTGGGCGGCTACTTCCCGCCGCTGGTCATGGGCGCCACCTACGACGCCGCGACGCACAGCTATTCGATCGGGCTGCTGTTGCTTGTGGTCACGGCGCTCGCGGCGCTGGCGTTTACGGTTTTCGCCCTGCACGGCCGGCCCCGGGCGAAGGTCGCGCCCGCCTAGCGGCCCTCAAGTGTCCGTTCGCGCGTTGGTCAGCCGAACACCAAATTCGCCGCGGTGAAGATGGCGAGCCCTGCGAGGGCGCCCACCACGGTGCCGTTGATCCGGATGAACTGCAGGTCCTTGCCCACCTGGAGTTCGATCTTCTGCGAGGTCTCCTCGGCGTCCCAGCGGGCCACGGTATCGGTGATGACACCGGCGATGTCCGCGCGGTAATTGTTCACGAGGTACCCCGCGGCGTCGCCGATCCAGGTGTTCACCTTGCCAGCCAGTTCCGGGTCGACCACCAGGCGCGTGCCGAAGTCGTGCACGGCGGCCTTGAACCGGACGGTCAGCTCGCTGTGCGGGTCGTCGACGGCGGCGAGCAGCGCGGCCTTGACGGTGCCCCAGGTCCGGGAAGCCAGTTCGCGCACCTCCGGGTCGCCCAGCACCTGCGCCTTGACGCCCTCGGCGCGGGCGATCATGACCGGATCGTGCTGCAGGTCCTGGGCCAGTTCCTTCAGGTATTTGTCGATCGCGAGCCGGACCTGGTGCTGCGGGTCGGCCTGCACGGCGTGGGTGAATTTCAGGATCTCTACGTAGACCTTGTCGCCCACCAGGCCGTCGACGAAGTTGGGGACCCAGGCGGGGGAGCGGTCCGTGACCAGCCGGTTGACCGTCTCGTGGTTGTCCCGGACCCAGTCCACGGTGCGGTCCACCAGCAGGTCCACCAGCGCGTGGTGGTGGCCGTCGTCGAACACGCGCTCGGCGAGCCGGCCCACCGGCGGCCCCCACGGCGGGGCCAGCAGGTGCCGGCGGACCATGCCCTCGATGACGGCCTGGACGTCGTCGTCGTTCAGCACGGTGAACGCGCCGCGGATCACGGCCGCGCCCTCCTTGGCCACCCGCTCCGCGCCGCCCGGGCCGGACAGCCAGGCGCCGACCTTCCGCGCGACATCCACGCTGGCCAGCTTCTCCTTCACCACCTGCTCGGAGAGGAAGTTGGTTTCCACGAATTCGCCCAGCGACGCCCCGATCTGGTCCTTCCGCCGGGGAATGATCGCGGTATGCGGGATCTTCAGGCCCAGCGGGTACTTGAACAGCGCCGTGACCGCGAACCAGTCCGCGAGGGCGCCCACCATGCCGCCCTCGGCCGCGGCCCGGACGTACTCAAGCCACGGGTACTGCTTCTGCAGGGCGAAGGCCACCACGAAAATGACCGCCATGCCGATCAGCAGCGACACCGCCAGCAGCTTCATCTTCCGCAGCGCCGCGGCTTTCTCGGCGTCCGCGGGGGAGAGCCGGTGTCCGGCTCCGGCCGCCGGGACGGCGGGGCGGGCGGGTCGTTCAGTGTTCACCTGCATGTCCCCAGCCTAGCCGCGCATCCGTCACCGGCGTCCGCTAACGTGTCAGCATGACTACCGAGGAGCCCGCCGCCGCCCGCCCGCTCGTCTACGCCCACCGGGGCGCCAGCGCAGCTTTCGCCGAGCACACCCGCGCAGCGTACCTGCAGGCCATCGCCGACGGCGCCGACGGCGTGGAATGCGACATCCACCTCACCCGCGACCAGCACCCCGTCCTGCTCCACGACGCCAATCTTGACCGCACCTCGGACGGGACCGGCCCGGTTTCGGAGCGGACCCTGGCGGAGCTGCGGCAGCTGGACTTTAGCTCGTGGAAAGGCGCCCGCATTCCCGAGGAATACGGTGCCCTCTCCGAGCAGTTCCTGACGCTCCCGGAGCTGCTGGACATCCTGCGCGGGGCCGGCCGCGAGATCGGGCTGGCGATCGAACTCAAGCACCCCAGCCCGTACCAGCTCAAGCTCGAGGACCGGGTCCTGGCCGTGCTCGAGGCCGAGGGCTGGGACCGGGCCACCTCAATGCTGGACAACATCCGGGTCTCCTTCATGAGCTTCAGCCCCGACTCGGTAAAGCACCTGCTCCAGTCCGTGCCGGCCGCCGCCATCTGCCAGCTCGTGGACGACGTGAACGTGGAGGAAATCCGGGAGGAACTGGGCCTCGGCGCGCTCACCGGTGGTGCTCTCGCCAACGTCCTGAAGGCCGCCCAGACCGAGGGCGAGCGGATCCTGGACGACTGCGAGGTGGGCCTGGCCGGACCCGGCATCTCCTACGTCCGCGGGCACGCCCGCGCCGTCCGGCGCTGGCTCGATTCAGGCCGCCGGTTCCGGGTCTGGACGGTGGACTCGGCCGACGACGTCGAACTCTGCCGGGAACTGGGCATCCAGGAGATCACCACCAACCGCCCCGCGGAGGTCCGCGCCCGGCTGCTCGCTTCGCTGTAGGGCCCCTGCCGCCGAGGACCCATGAGGTGCTCACAAAGTGCGGGGCAGGTGCCACCACGCCGGTTTCAGTCGTAGGCTGACTCTCGAAACGACGGACAGGAACCCGGAATGAACGAGACGGCTTTGACCCAGTCAGTGGCCGAGGTGATGGCAGAACTGGCCACACTCGAGGACCCGAAGGCACGCCTGGTGAACGAGAAGCACGGCGATGATCACGGGGTGAAGCTCAGCGAGCTGCGCGCCATCGCGAAGCGGTTGAAGACGCAGCAGGAGCTTGCCACCCGGCTGTGGGAAACGGGGGAGACGCCGGCGCGGCTGGTGGCGATTCTTATCTGCCGCCCGGCGGGGTTCGGGACCGACGAGCTGGATGTAATGCTGCGTGCGGCCCGCATCCCGAAGGTGCACGACTGGCTCGTGAACTATGTGGTGAAGAAGAACCCCCACAACGAAGAGCTGCGGCTGCTGTGGCTCTCCGATTCGGATCCGGTGGTCGCGAGTGCAGGCTGGGCGCTGACTACCGAGCGGGTGGCGAAGAATCCGGTTGGCCTCGACCTCGGCGGACTCCTGGACATCATTGAGGCGCAGATGAAAGATGCCCCGGACCGCCTGCAGTGGGCGATGAACCACTGCTTGGCCCAGATCGGAATCGAGCACGCCGAGCACCGCGCCCGCGCCATCGACATCGGTGAGCGCCTCGGCGTACTCAAGGACTATCCGACTCCGCCCGGCTGCACGTCGCCGTTCGCGCCCACCTGGATCACCGAGATGGTGCGCCGGGCGGGCTGAGATCTCGCGCGCCACCGGACGGGGCGTCCGAATCGTTGGGCTGTTGCGCGTGTCCGGCTACGCGGCCAGATCGCGGCGGCGCCAGCCGAGGTAGCCCAGCGCGGCCAGTCCTGCGGCGGCGGCGGTCAGTCCCACCAGCGCAGGCACCGCGTCGGCGCCAACCGGCAGCAGCGGCGAATGCCGGAACGGGGAGAGGTCCATCAGCCATCCGGGGGCATTCCACAGCACGCCAAACTCTCCCAGCGCCACGAAGGCCAGAAGCACGCCCCAGACCGCCCCCGCCAGCCGGGGCACCCAGCCAAACACCGCCAGCGCCACGCCGGCGAGCACCCACGCCGCGGGGATCTGCGCGAGCGAGGCGACGGTGGACCGGCCCACCAGCCCCGGGTCCTGCATCGTCGCGGCGGCGCCGGCGCCGATCGACACCCCGGCCAGCGCCATCAGCACCGCCATCCCCGCCAGCGCGAAGGCAAAGTGGCTGCTGGCCCAGCGGATGCGCGTCGTGGCCGTCCCCAGCAGGGCTTCGGTGTGGCCCGCCGCTTCCTCGCCGCGCAGATGATTCACTGCCGACACACCGTACGCCGCGGCGAGCAGGCCCATGATGCTGATCTCAGCGGCCAGGAAGGCGTCCTGCAGCGCTGAGGTGCCCCCGATCTGCTTGATCAGGTCCTGGGCGTTGGGGGAACTCAGCATCTGCTCAACGTTGCCGACCAAGGACCCGATGACGATCCCGAAGACGACAAACGCCACGGCCCACGCAAGCCACACCCGGTGCTGCAAGCGCACCGCCAGGGCCCAGACCCCGGTGACCGAACCCACCGCGGGACCCGGCCGCTCGTCGCGCAGCCCGGCGCCCAGATCCCGGCGGGACCGGAGGCCAAACGCGGCCGGGATCAGAAGGACACAAAGTGCCAGCGGCAGCGCCAGCACCCACCAGTGGTCCCCGGCGAACGCCCGGATCTGTTGGTTCCAGCCGATGGGCGAGAGCCAGGACAGCACCGAGGGCCCCGGTTCGGCCAGGTCCCCGACGGCTCGCAGCCCGTAGGTGACCGCGATGACGCCGACGCTCAGCCCGGTGGCGGCGCGGGCGCTCGCGGTCAGCTGCGCCGCGACGCCGGCCACGGCACTGAACGCCATCCCGGTGGCGGCCCAGCCGAGGCCGAAGGCCAGCGACCCGGCAGCGGGGAGCCCGCCGGCGGCCAGCGCGGCGGCCGAGAGGAGCCCCACGCCCAGGCTTGCGCCGAAGCCGATGCTGAGGGCGGCCGCCAGTGCCGCGTCGCGTCCCAGCCGGCCGCCTCCGAGCAACTCCAGGCGTCCGCTTTCCTCATCGGCCCGGGTGTGCCGGATGATCAGGATGACCATCAAGACCGCGAGGATGGCGGTCATAAACGCGGTGTACTTGATCAGCGACAGCGCCCCGAGGGAGGCCGGATCGTAAATGCGCCCGAACATCGCCACCATCGCGGCGGTGGCATTCAGGGCGTTGGCGGCTTCAATGCGGCTGCCGACGTCCGGGTAGAGGTCCGCGCCGGCCAGCGCCGTCGAATAGGCCACGACGGCGAAGCCGAGCACCCACACCGGCAGCAGCCAGCGGTCCCGCCGCAGCCCCAGCCGGAGGAGGATCCCGGTGCCGGCCAGGGTCTCAGGCATGGCCGGCCCCAGCCGTAACGGAGCCTCCGGCGCCGTCGCCGGAACCATAGTGCCGCAGGAACAGGTCCTCCAGCGTCGGCGGCTGGCTGGTGAGCGAGCGCAGCCCGGCCGAGGTCAGGGCCTGCAGGAAAGGCCCCAGCGCCGAGGGATCCACCTGGGCGCTGACCCGGTGGTTGGCGACCACCACATCGTGCACTCCAGGCAGCAGCTCCAGCCCGTCCGGCACGGCGCCGACGTCGGCCGTGACGGATGTGCGGGACAGGTGCCGCAACTGCTCCAGCGGGCCGGTCTCCACCACCCGGCCGGCCCTGATGATGCTGACCCTGTCCGAGAGCGCTTCGGCTTCGCTGAGGATGTGGCTGCTGAGCAGCACCGTGCGCCCCTGCGCCCGCAGGTCCCGGACGCAGCCGCGGAAGGCGTCCTCCATCAGCGGATCCAGCCCGCTGGTGGGCTCGTCCAGCAGGAACAACTCCGCGTCGGTGGCCAGGGCGGCGACCAGCGCCACCTTCTGCCGGTTGCCCTTGGAATAGGTGCGGGCCTTTTTGGTGGGATCCAGCTCGAACAGCTCCAGCAGCCGATCCCGCCGTGCCCGGTCCTGGCCGCCCTGCAGCCTGCCGAGGAGCTCGATCACCTCGCCGCCGGTCAGGTTGGGCCACAAGGACACGTCGCCGGGTACGTACGCCAGCCGGCGGTGCAGCGTCGCGACGTCGCGCCAGGGATCGAGTCCAAGCACCCGGATGGATCCGGCATTGGTCCGCAGCATGCCCAGCAGCAACCGCAGCGTGGTGGACTTGCCGGACCCGTTGGGACCCAGGAAGCCGTGCACCTCGCCGGCGGCCACCTCGAAGTCCAGGCCGTTGAGGGCGGTCACGGCCCCGAACCGCTTCACGACGCCGGTCATCTCCACGACACTGCTCATAGTCACCAAGGTACTCCCGGGCGGCCCTGGCGGACCCCTGCGGAAAGTCCTGTTTTCGCAGGCCGCACCGCAGGTTACGGCTCCGGTTACCGGCCGCTCCGCCGCTGTGGTTGCATGGTTCCATGCCTTTTCGCTGGTCCCCCCAGGCAACCCAGACGCTCTCCGCGGCCGCCCTGGCCGGACTGCTGCTGGCCAGCGCGGCAAAACACTTCCGCGACCCCGGCTTTTTCGCCCCGGTGGTCCCGGACTACCTGTGCCGCGATGACTCCGGCAGCCGGCGCAACGGGCCCCTCGCCGTGCTGTCCCGCGAGGAATGGATCGCGGCGAGCGGCCTGCTGGAGGCCGGCGCCGGCGTCGGACTGCTGATCCCGCAGACCCGCCGCGCGGCCGCGGGCGGGATCACCGTCCTGTTCACCGCCTTCCTCGCCGGGCACCTGCACGTGCTCCGCACGGCCTACGGGCCCGCCGGCACACCGGTACAGCGGCGCGTCCACAGCCTGCGCCTGCCGCTGCAGGCCCCGCTGATCGTGTGGGCCTGGAGCCTGTCCCGGCGCGCCCCGAAGCGCCTCCGGTGAGGCTGGCACAGTCCCCGGCCGTCCGGGTGGGGCTCTCCATCAGCATCGCCACCGGCCTCTACGGCGTGTCCTTCGGGGCACTGTCGGTGACCTCCGGGCTCGACTTCTGGCAGACCATGGCGCTGAGCCTGCTGCTCTTCAGCGGCGGCTCGCAGTTCGCCTTTATCGGCGTCGTGGCCGGCGGCGGCTCGGGGATCGCGGCGATGAGCGCAGCCACCCTGTTGGGCATGCGCAACGGCATCTACGGCATGCAGCTCAACGCGCTGCTCCAGCCACGGGGCTGGCGCCGGTTCGCCGCGGCGCACGTGACCATCGACGAATCGACGGCCACCAGCACCGGCCAGACCGACCCGGCGGAGCAGCGCCGGGGCTTCTGGACGGCCGGGGTCGGCATCTTTGTGCTGTGGAACCTCTTCACCTCCGTGGGGGCGCTGGCCGGGTCCGCCCTCGGCGACCCGAAGCAGTGGGGGCTCGACGGCGCGGCGGTGGCGGCGTTTCTTGGTCTGTTGTGGCCGCGGCTCAAGGGCCGTGAACCGGTCGCGATCGCCGTCGTCTGCGCCCTGACCACGGTCCTGGCTGTGCCCTTGGTGCCGGCCGGGGTGCCGATCCTGGTGGCCGCGGCCGTGGCGGCGGTGGTGGGATGGTTCAGCCATGGGCGCACGGATGAGGGCCTGGAACCGGACGTGGACCCTTATGCGGACCAACACCGCGGCCATAAAAGCCGCCGCAGCCCGGGGGAGGCCTCATGACGCTCTGGCTGTGGCTGCTGCTCTCCTGCGTGCTGGCCTACGCCTGGAAGCTGGTGGGGTACCTCGTTCCGGCCAGCCTGCTGCGCAATCCCCGGATGTCCCGGATCGCCGGGACCATGACCATCGGGCTGCTGGCGTCGCTGACGGTCCTGAACACGGTGGCGTCCGGGCAGTCACTGGCGCTGGACGCCCGGCTCGGCGCCCTCGCCGCGGCGGCCGTCGCGCTGTGGTTCCGGGCGCCGTTCCTGGTGGTGGTCCTGGCCGGGGCGGGCGCGGCGGCCGGGCTGCGGCTGCTCGGCTGGAACTAATGCGCGGCGGGCCGTTCAACGGTCTTTAGCCCTTAGCGCGCCGGGACGTCCGATGGGAGTATTGAAAGATGACCCACAATGATGCTCCGAACAGCGCTGCGCCCGATCCGGCGGCCCCTGACGCGGCGACCCCGGACTCGACGCCGGACTCGACTCCGGACGCCGCCAAGGCGCACCACTCCAAGCCGCACGAACACTTCGTTTCCCCCGGCACCGAGTCCACCCGGGAGTTGCGCGAGATGGCCCGGCGCCGCCGCGAGTCCGAAGAGAAACTGCAGCAGCATCTGCAGGAGGCGGCCCAGCACGTTCATGAAGCCAAGGAAAAGCCGGCAGAAGAACAAGGCGGCAGCTGAACGGTTCAGGCCCAGCCGTTGCGGGCGGCCAGACCGGCCGCCCGCCGGGCGTCAGGCGTCGCCGTCGACCTTAACCACAATCTTGCCGCGCGTGTGCCCACCCATATTGAGCCGGAAGGCATCGGCGGCCCGCGCCAGCGGGAAGTTGTCCGCCACTTCCACCCGAAGCCCGCGCTCGTCGACCATTTTGGCGAGCTCCTGCAGGTCGGCCCCCACCGGATTGACCCAAATCCAGGTGCCGCCGTGCTCCTCCACCTCGCTGTCCGCGATGGAGGCGTGCCGGCCGCCGGATGCCAGGACAGCCAGCGTGGCTTCCAGGTTCCCGCCGACGAAGTCCGCCACAACGTCGACGCCTTCGGGGCGGAGGGCGCGAACCCGGTCCGCGAGGCCTTCCCCGTAGCTGACCGGCTCGGCCCCGAGGGAGCGGAGGAAATCGTGGTTCTTCTCCGAGGCGGTCGCGATCACCCGGGCGCCGAGGGCGGCCGCAATCTGGATGCCCAGGGATCCGACGCCGCCGGCGCCGCCGTGGATGAGCACCGTCTCGCCGGCCGCGAGGCCGAGGCGGGTGAGGACCTGGTAAGCCGTCAGGCCCGCCAGCGGAAGGCCGGCGGCTTCGTTCCAGCCCAGGGACGCGGGCTTGCGCGCCACGAGCCGTTCCGGCAGGGCGATGTACTCGGCGAAGCTGCCGCCGTGGACGTAGTCTTTGCGGCCGTAGGAGATGACTTCATCGCCGGGCTTGAAGTGCGGAGCGTCGATGCCCACCGACTCGACGACGCCGGCCACGTCCCACCCGGGGATCGCCGGGAACTCCAGATCCATGGCGGCATCCAGGTAGCCGGCCATGATCTTCCAGTCCACCGGGTTCACCGCTGCTGCTTTGACCTTGACCAGGACCATGCCCGGCCCGACCTTCGGCAGGGGCTGCTCCGTCAACTCGAGGACGTCCGGGCTGCCGTATTCGCTGTAGGTGATTGCCTTCATGCAAGCGTCAACGGCTGCTTCGCGGGCGCTATTCCGCAGGGCGTCCGAGCGTGGGGCAGCTCACCGGGCGGCGCCGAGGCCCGCCAGCTTCAGGATCAGCCCCAGCCCCTCGGGGGTGCCGGGCCAGTGCCGCGCCACGGCCTCCTCGCCCGCCCGGGCAACCACGGAGCGCAGCACCAAGGCGACGATGACGACGTCGTCGGCGTAGCCGATCACCGGCAGGAAGTCGGGGACGAGGTCGATCGGGGAGAGCAGGTAGGCAAGCAGGAGGGCCAGCCGGATGCGCACCCCCGCCGCGACGGTGCGGTCGGCGATCAGCCGCCGGATCAGCCGGAGCAGATCCGGCAGCAGCCGCAGGGCGTCTTTCATGGTGACCGTCTCGGGGTGGCGCCGGGCGTAGCCCCACAGCAGCACCAGCAGGGCGGCGTAGACCAGCAACAGGCCACCGATCACGCCGGCCACGGTTTCCCATGTCATGGGATCAACGGTACGTGGTCCCGGAGGTTTTGCCGTAGCCGACGCCGAACGCGGTGCCGTACACGGTTCCCGGCAGCAGCGACTGGGGTGGAAGCGGCCGGTCGGGCCGTTCGTCTCGGATGGCGTCTTCGAGCAGGGCCACCGGGCGGCGCCAGGCGTCCGAGCCGGCTTCCATGGTGTCCACCACGCCGATCAGCATGGCCAGCAGCCGGATCATGTCGGTCATGGAGATGTCGCTGCGCAGCGTGCCTTGGCCCTGGCCGCGGCCCAACAGCACGGCCATCGACTCAATCAGGTCCCCGGTGATGCCGGTGAGCACACCGCGGCGGCCAGCCACCGCGCCGAGGAGGTTGGCTTCGTCGCTGGCAACCCCCATCAGGGCGTCGACCACCCGGAATAGACCCTCCGCGGCGTCCTTGCCGGCCAGGGCCTCTTCGATGACCGGGTTGACCCGCAGTTTTAGCTGCTGGTGCAGGGCCGCCAGGACCAGTTCCTCTTTGTCGGCGAAGTTCCGGAACAGCGTGGCGGGCCCCACCCCGGCGGTGACGGCGATGGTCTGCAGGGGGACCTCGGGGCCGTGTTCACGGAAGCACTGGCGGGCCGCGGCAATGATCTTGTTGACGTTGCGCGCGGCGTCCGCACGGAGCGGCCTGCGGTCTACTCCCCGGTTCATTTGCTCAGGGTAGCAACGCGGAGGTGGAGGAAACCTGTTACCGGCCGGTACGCCCCTTTGTGACGTGTCGGACCGCGGATCTGACCCGGCGCGGGCTCCTTCGGGCGTGGCAAACTGGAGCCATGTTGCTTGCATTTTCTGTCTCCCCTTCCGGCCGGCCCGCGGGTGCTCCGGCCGGCTCCGACGCCGACGACGCCTCGGTCCACGACGCCGTCGCCGAGGCCGTGCGGATCGTCCGGGAATCCGGGCTGCCGAACCGGACGGACTCCATGTTCACCACCATCGAGGGGGAGTGGGACGAGGTGTTCGACGTCGTGAAGCGGGCCACCGAGGCCGTGGGCCGCTTCGGCAGCCGCGTCTCCCTGGTCATCAAGGCCGACATCCGCCCCGGCTACACCGGCGAACTGACCGGCAAGCTGGACCGGCTGGAGAAAGCCCTGGGCGAGTAGCCCGGCGTCTGAGTTTGCTCCGGACCGCGGTGTGGTCCCCTGCAATGCCTGGGCCGGCCGGGCCCTTCTCCTCTAGAGCCCTTCATGCCACCTGCCTAGCGTCGGAGTACGAAGACGGGAGACCGTCCATATTGAGGGAGTTTAGAGCCGTGGCCACACTGACACGCAGCATCACGATCGACGTCCCGGTCGACACAGTGTTCGACTTCGCGTTGGACATCAGGCACCTGTGGAAAATGAAGGACGTCGAGGTGACGGATGTCGACATCAAGCCTGAAGGCGTCGGCACTTCGGCCCGTCTGAACACGCATCTCCTGGGCTTCCGCCTGGCGGGCGGCGTCGAGTACACCGAGGTCGTCCCGGGTCAGCGTATCGTCGCGCAGGTCCACTTCTTCGCGGAGAAGCCGACCTGGAGGTTCACGTTCGAACCCGCCGGAGGCGGCACCAAGGTAGTCGCAGAGGCCGAGTGGGACGTGAAGGTCCCGCTCGTGGGGGAGCCAATCGAGAGAATGATGGTGAAGGAACACGAGCCCTACGTGGAGGCGATGCTTGCCGAGCTCAAGGCACAAGTGGAGGCCAAGACCTCCGCTTGATGCCGCGTGGCCGCCGGGGCGTCCCGCTTGGGGATCCCCAAACTGGGACGTCCTTCCGGGGCATCGCCAACGGGCACGACTTTCACCAACGGACCTGAGGGCCGCGAACCGTCCGCTCACCGGCACCGGCGGCGCCTGGTACGCCTTCGCCGATTTACCGGCCGGGGAACTTCTGCCCGGCCAGACCATCAGCCTCTTCCTGGACAAGCCCATTAACCAGTAAGCCCTCCTGACGGCAAGCTGGACCGGCTGGAAGCGGTTCTAGGCGACTGACCGAGGGCGCGCCGCCAGGGCATCGGCCAGGGCAGTGGCGGAGCTCGCGCTGCTGTTGATCCGCCAGTCCGTTTCCTTGTTGAAGTTAAACCAAACCACGGCCGTGATGTCCGGCTGCGCTGATAGATAGCTGATCAGCGCGGTGTTCCACGCGGCTTTGGAGCCGCCCTGTTCCGCGGACGCCGTCTCGGCCACGAGGATGTTCTTGCCCGGGGCGAGCCGTCGCAATTCGGCGAAGCCGGAGCCGAAGAGCTCCTGCGGTGAGGTCCAGGCGCTCGTCGCCGTCGAGGTTCCCCAGTTGTACCCGTCGAGTGCCACCGCATCCACGTATGCCGGGCCGGGGTATAACCCGTCGAGGGAGGTGGACCCCGGATAGGGGACGTTGGGGCTCCAGACCCAGGTGACGTTGGATGCGCCGGTGGCGGCGACGACGTCGTGGACGTGCCGCCACGCGGCCACGTAGTCCCCGGAGCCATTGCCGTTGACCCCCTCCGACCACGGGTACCAGTTTCCGTTCATCTCGTGCCCGAAGCGCACCATCACCGGGTGTCCCCAGGCTGCCAGGGCCTGGCCCCACTGCCGCAGATAGGCATCGAAGTTCCCGGTGGCAATGCGATCCAGGGCAAAGGCCGGCTGCTCGGTCCCGCCGCCCCAGGCCCAGGGTTCCCAGGTCAGCAGGCTTACGGCGCCGCGGCCGCGGACCGCGTCCAGCTCGGTGATGGGCGCTGGCTGGTTGAAATCCTTGTAGGACAAAATGACCGACGGCGATTCGCCGGCAAGGTAGGCGGCCTCGTCCAGTTCGGACGCGGCCAGCGGGCCGCCCGGGGTGCCGACGCCGAATCGCAGCGGCGAGGCGCTGATCGGTGGCGGGCCGGTTTCCCCCGCCGGCGCGGAAGCCACGATGGTGAAGGTTGCCGACGCCTTGACGGATGCGGAGACTGCCTGGACGTCCAGGAACGGGGCGGAGGTCTGGGGGATGACCACCGCCGCACTGAAGTAGCCCGAGGCGCTGGCCTTGAACACGGCCGAATTGACCCCTGCGGTGAGCGTCCCGGTGCCCTTCTTGGGGAAGCCGGATCCGGTCACTGTGACCACGGTCCCCGCCACTCCCGTGGCCGGGCTGAGGCTGATCGACGCGGCGGCGGCTTGTGCTGGTACGGCCCCGAGCGTGAGTCCCAGCGCGACAAGGGCCAAAACGCCGGCCACGCTTCTCAGCAGCTTCATCGGAACTCCTAAAGCGGGCCCGGCATAGCGGGGCATCCTGACGGGACCCGGCCTCCCTAGGGAACCCGTCATCTCCATTCTCCGCAAGGACCGGGCCGGACCGGAAGCCAAAAGAGGCAGGGGTTCCCTAGGATTGTCGAAGGTTTGGCTCAGTCGTGCAGCGGAGACCGTGACAGGATCCAGGTGTTGGTCCCGTCCTGCCGTTTGAAGGTCACGGTGGTGACCAAGGCCCGGATGAGGGCGAGCCCGCGCCCGGATTCGGCTTCCTCGTCAGGCATGGCGGCGTCCGTGTCGATGGGGTCCGGGCAGGCGGCACCGAAGGCGCTGACCCGGGCCTCCAGCCTGACGGGCGTGACGCTGATATCCACCCCGAGTTCCACCGGCTTGGTGGACTCGGGAACAGCGTGCTGGACCACATTGCTGGCAGCCTCGATGACCGCCGTGGCGAACGTCATGCGGTCCATGTCCGGGACGAAGGCCGCGTCAACCCACAGCTCATCGAGTTCGGCATGGACGTCCTCGATGGCTTCCGGAAGTGCCGCCTGGCGAAGCGTCCGCCGGGCCAGGATGTCAGTCATCCCCAAAGGCTTCGGCTGCGGAGGGGTACGAGGTCAGGATCTTGTCCATGCTGGTGAGCCCCAGGACCATTTGGACCTGCGGCTGGACGGCGGCGATCCGGAGATCGCCGCCTGCTTGCCGGGCAGCCTTCAGGCAGCCAATAAGCGCTCCCAGGCCGGAAGAGTCCATAAAGGAGGTCTCGGCCAGATTGATCACGATCCGGGCGGAGCCCGATGCGACAACGTCCGCGACCATTTCGCGGAGTTTCGGCGCTGACACCATGTTGAGCCGGCCGACCGCGGAAACTTCGGCGTAGCTGTCGTTCACTTCATAGCTCAGGTCCACGGGCGGGCCCTTTCAGAGGAGGTCTCGGTGCTGCTGGCGGCCCCTTCGCCGGCCGGGTAGCCGCGGTAGAGCACGGCCCGGACCAGGACGCTCATGACAACCAGGTCAAACACCACCCAGAATACGTTGACGAGGGTGCCGACGGGTTCGGACATTCCGGCCGCCAGCCGCCCAATCCCCACCACAGCAGCGAGGAACAAGGCCACGGACACGGCGAGCTGCGGGCGGATCAGGCTCCAGCGTGGCCCTCCGGACTGGCGGTCCTTTGGGGTTACGGCAAAGCCGAGGGGCCGTCCGAACCAGACGTTCCGCGCCGCCGTCGTGCATGCCTTGATCCAGGTGGGGAACAGGGCAAGGCTGTATTGCTGCCCCCGCCAGGTGGGGATACCCCTGCCGGCAACGGCAAAGAGGAGCTGGTTGACCACCATGAACGGGATGAAGCGGAGGAAGAAGTCCGCGCTGAGGCTGGTGACGGGCAGGATGCCGAAGAGCAGGTAGATGATAGGAGCGGCGAAATAGACGACGGCGGCGAAACCGCTGAGGTAGGTCCACATGGTCGCGAAGTACATCAGCCGCTGGCCCAGCTTCAATCCCCGCTGGAACAGGGGGTTCTCGCGCAGGAACACCTGGATCGTGCCCTGGGCCCAGCGGAGCCGCTGGGTCAACATAGTGCCGATGTCCTCGGGGGCCAGCCCGTGGGCCAGAACCTCGTGGTGGTAGACGCTCTGCCAGCCCATGGCATGCATCCGCATGGAGGTCGCCATGTCCTCCGTTACGGAAATGGTGGCGAGCGGCATCACCGGCTGGGCCTCGTCGGTCCGTTCCACCGACAACGCGTCCAGTACGGCCTGGACCGACTCGATGGCCCCGAGGGGGGACCAGTCGCGGGCCGCGAGCCGTTGGACGGCGTCGTCGGTCACCACCGGCACGCCGGCTTCGCCGACCTCCACGGGCGACAGCGCGGCAATCTCTTCCAGGTCGGCCTGCAGGGCGGACACGTCGGCCAGCACCAGCGCCTGGACCGCCTGGTCCACCCGCAGCCGCGCGCGGTACGTGATCTCGCTCAGGGAGTCGCCGGCGTCGAGCCTGCGGCGTGCTTCCAGGGTTGCCGCTTCGACTTCGTCGAGGGTCTGCTGCAGGAGGGCAGGCCCGCCGGCGGCTGCTTTCCGGGCCTTGCGGATGGCGGCCTGGGACGCACTGAGCGCGCGCCGAATGCTCTTTTCGGTTTCCCTGACGTATCCGACCAGGCCCAGTTGCATCAGGGCTTCCCGGCGGAGAACGGCGTTGGAACCGCAGAAGAAGGCGGCGTTCCAGCCGTCCTTGCCCTGCTGGATGGGGCCGTAGAACAGAGGGGCCTGGCTGCCCAGGGGATCGTCCGCCGGGACATTGCTGAAGTACTGGGGCGTCTGGACGAGGGAGACTTTGCGGTTGTTGAAGTAGCCCAGTGTCTTATCCAGAATGTCCGGTTCAGGAATCTGGTCCGCGTCGAGGATCAGCAGGAACTCGCCCTCGGTCAGCATGAGCGCATTGTTGAGGTTTCCGGCTTTTGCGTGCCGGGGCATCCCGCTCCACGCCGCGCCGCGGGTCACGTAGCCCAGGCCGTTCGCCGCGGCCAGGTCCCGGAGTTCCGGCCGGTCCCCGTCGTCCAGGATCCAGGTGCTGTGCGGGTGGCGGATTTTTTGGGCGGCCAGGGCCGTCGTCATCACCAGGTCCAAGGGCTCGTTGTACGTTGTGATGAAGACGTCCACGGTGGCGTTCGCGGGCGCCGGGGCCGGGGCCGTGCGGGTCTTGAGCCGCCAGACGGTCATGCCGAAGAGCAGCACATCGATCAGGCTGTAGGTTTCGGCGGCGACCAGGGGCACAGCAATCCACCAGGCGTCCCAGTTGAGGGACGCCAGCCAGCGCCAGGCGACGTAGTTGACTCCGGCGAGCAGTGTCAGCACCACGAGGAGCCGGACCCAGACCGGGTTCAGGCCCGGACGGTGGTCAAGGCCATGTGCGCCGTCGGAATCCGGAAACCTTTGCGGGTCGCTCACCCCGGTGCCCCTTCGGGAAGGCCCACGTGGAAGTGGCCGTCCCGTCGCAGCAGGACCGCGGTGATGTCGTCCAGAATGACGCGCTTCCCCCGCCGGTCGCACAGGGCCCTGACGACGGCATCGGGATGGTCGTCCGTCCCGTGCGCGGCCATGGCGTCGGTGAGGCGGTCAAGGTCACCGCCGTGCAGGTCCAGGAGACCGTCAGTCGGAATGAGTATGGCGTCCCCGGGGCCGAGACTGAAAGGACGCGTGTCCCACGACTGCCCGGGCATCAGTCCCAGCGGAGGCCCGGTCGGGGGGAGCCGATCGATGGTCTTGTCCGCCCGCAGGATGTGACTGAGCCCCTGGCCGGCGTCCGCGTAGCGGCCTTCCCCGCTGAGCGGGTCAATTACGGCGTGGAAGATCGTTGCGTAGGATCCGACCCGGGCCAGGGTTTCGTCGAGGCGCGCCGCCACATCCTCGAAGATGGCGCCCGGGCCGGCCTCCCACCCGGTGTTGACGAAGGCGGTGTGCACAGCGCTGGCCACGAGTCCCGGGCCGATGCCCTTGCCCATCGCGTCGCCCACGGTGATGCGGAGCTGCCCGGCCGACGTCGTTCCGAGTTCGTAGAAGTCGCCG
Source organism: Arthrobacter sp. SlRoot2-15 (assembly GCF_059739345.1). Classification (NCBI taxonomy): domain Bacteria; kingdom Bacillati; phylum Actinomycetota; class Actinomycetes; order Micrococcales; family Micrococcaceae; genus Arthrobacter; species Arthrobacter sp. SlRoot2-15. Next base: position 1,595,702 of record NZ_AP046058.1, on the reverse strand, counting down.
CTGAGCCCGGAAGCGGGGTAGAAGCACGTGCCCAGCGAGTACCCGGCCGGGGGCTCGGGGGTGGCCGGCAGCAGAGCCCTCTGCACCCGGGCGCCGTGGTCGATGTCCCATGACAGGTTCATCTCGCGCTGGATTATTTTCGTCAGGTCCTCAAGGATTTCCTGCTGTTCCGCGCTGAACGTTCTGGGCGACTGGTCGATGATGCAGAACGTCCCCACGTGGGTTCCGCCCGGGCCGGTCAACGGATGGCCCGCGTAAAACTGGATGTGCGGATTGCCGGTCACCAGCGGACTCTGCTTGAAGCGGTCGTCGGCAAGTGCGTTTTCCACGATCAGTGTTTCGGAGGATTTAATCGTCTCGGTGCAGAACGTGTGGCGTCGCTCCGATTCGCGGGAGAGCGGACCCACAAACGATTTTAGGTACTGTCGGTTCTCCGCAATCAGGGAGATGCTGGCAGCGCTGACTCCAAAAAGCCTCTGGGCGAGCCGGGTGATCCGGTCGAAACGCTCCTCGGGGGGAGTGTCCAGCAGCCGGGTCATGGACAGGTCCTCCAGCCGCGCCCATTCCGGCGCTTCCGGCAAGGGGCGAGGGGTCTTGGTGGGCTGGTCCGTGCTTGTCATACGTCCTTCACCTCTGAAGCGGCTCCCCCAATATCAGTCTTGGTCATGGCTACCCTACCGCTGATCGGTGTCGTGTCATTGTCATGTGACAGCGTTTGCGCCCGGCCCCGGCCCTACCGCCGGACGGGGCCAACTGGAAGACTGGGCGCATGATCGAGCATCAGCCCACGTCCCGCTGGATCGCCGTCGAGGAGTACCTCTCCGGCGTCGTGGTCCAGCCCGATCAATCGCTGCGGCACGCGGTGGAAGCCGCCCTCGAGGCGGGAATGCCGCCCATCGAGGTCGCCCCGAACGCCGGCAAGTTGCTGAAGCTGCTGGTCCGGCTTTCCGGCGCCCGCCGGGTCCTGGAGATCGGCACCTTGGCCGGGTTTAGCACCATCTGGATGGCCCAGGGCCTGCCCGACGGCGGCCGGCTCGTCACCTGCGAATACCTGCCCCGGCACGCCGAGGTGGCCCGCGCGAACCTCGACCGGGCCGGCCTCGGCCACCTCGTGGACATCCGGGTGGGCGCCGCCCTGGACACACTGCGCGAACTGGAAACCGAGGACGCCGAACCCTTCGACTTCGTGTTCATCGACGCGGACAAGGAAAACAACCCGCAATACCTGGACTGGGCCATCAGACTGGGCCGGCCCGGCACCACGGTGGTGATGGACAACGTGGTCTGGGAGGGTGCGGTGCTGGAGCCCGCATTGGACCCCGTCAATGCCCCGGGGATCGTCGCGGCACTGCAGATGATGGGGGAGGACCCGCGGCTGGACGCCACCGTGATCCAGACGGTCGGGTCGAAGGGCTGGGACGGCTTCGCGCTCGCCCTCGTGCGTTAAACAGGCGGCAGCACGGCGCGGCAGGAAAATGCTAAGTATGCTTAGATTTATCCGACGGCGGCTCAGGCCCACAGCCGTTGGCACGGACAGCACCAGGCGTACTTCGCAAAGGACAAAGGCCACCGAATGAACGCGACCCAGGACGCCCGCCCTCCCCACGCCGTGCGGATCAGCTCCTCCCCGGAAGATCTTGCCGGGCTCGGGCCGCTGCTGGAAGCCGCCGAGGCCGGCGTCGGGGACGTCCCGGCACTGCTGGCCCTTGCCAAAGATCTGGGGGAGACCGCCCCCAAGCCCGGGTCCGGCCGGACCGCGTTTCTCTGGGAGATCCTCGCCTCGGTCACCGCCGTCGACGTCGCCGCCGGCCGGATCCTGGAGCCCCACCTTGACGCCGCCGCCATCCTCGCCCAGGCCGCGGCGGGGGCGGAGGCTGCAAACAGCGTCCCGTTCGACGGGACATGGGGGGTATTCGCCGCCGAGGCGCCAGGGCTGACGCTGGACGCCAAGGAGGCCGGCGGCGCCGTCGTCCTCCAAGGGTCCAAGCCATGGTGTTCCATCGCCGCGCAGCTCGACCACGCCGTGCTGACCGCCCACGTGGAGGGCGGCGGCCGCGCTGCCTTCGCCGTCGACCTGCACGCCGCCGGGGTCAGCTTCGCGGACCCGCTCTGGAAAAGCCGGGGCCTGCGCGAAATCCCCAGCGGCACCGTGCACTTCGATGCCGTCCCGGCCGTGCCGCTCGGCGGCACCGGTTGGTACTACCGGCGCCCCGGCTTCGCCTGGGGCGGGATGGGGGTCGCCGCCTGCTGGCTCGGCGGCGCCGTCGCCGTGGCCCGCAGCTACACGGACGCGCTCAAGACGGCGGCCGACGGCGGCCGCGACCCGGACCAGCTGGCCCTCGCGCACCTCGGCGAAATCGACCGCACGATCTCGGGCCTGCTGCACTACCTCGCGGGGACCGCGGCGCGGATCGACGCCGGGGAACTCGCCGGACCCGGCGCGTGGAGTGAGGCGCTGCGCGTGCGCGGCAGCGTGGCCGCCGCCGCCGACCGGATCCAGGCGCTGGTGGGCCGGAACCTCGGGCCCGGCCCGCTGGCTTTCGACGAGCCTTACGCCAAACGCATGGCCGACCTCTCGCTCTACGTCCGCCAGCACCACGCCATGCGCGACGACGCCCAGCTCGGGGCCCTGACCTTCAAGGGGGACCATCCATGGTGAGCTTTACGCACCACGACGCCGGGACGCCCGAGGCCGACTGGGCCTGCAGCGGCGTCGCAGCCCTGCCGGAACTGCCGCTGGACGCAACGGAGCTGGCCGCCATGGCGTTTATTGTCCTGGCCGCGCACCCCGACGACGAATCGCTCGGCGCCGGCGGTCTGCTGGCCCGGCTGCACGGGCTCGGCGCCGAGGTCCGGGTGCTGCTGTGCACGGCGGGGGAGGCCTCGCACCCCGAATCGCCCAGTACCACCCCGGATCAGCTGTCAGCCCTGCGGCTGCGCGAGTTCGCCGGTGCGCTGGGCCAGCTTGTCCCGACCGCCGAGTGGCGGTACCTCGGGCTCCCTGACGGAAGGCTTGCCGGGCACCGGGAGCAGGTCCTGGCCGCCATCGGCGACGCCGCGGCCGCCACCGGACGGTCGGCGGAGCGGATCGTCCTCGTGGCGCCGTACCGGCACGACGGCCACACCGACCACGACGCGCTGGGCGCCGCCGCCGCCGAGGCGGCCGCCGCGGCCGGCTACGGGCTGCTGGAATACCCGGTCTGGTACTGGCTCTGGGCGAGCCCGGGGGATCCGGCCTGGCAGCCGTGGCTGCGGATCCCGCTGTCGCCGGCCGAGGAACAGGCCAAGGCGCAGGCCATGGCGGCGCACACCTCCCAGGTCCGGGCACTCTCGGACCGGCCGGGGGACGAAGTGCTGCTCCCGCCGGCGTTCCTGGAGCATTTCTCCCGGCCCTGGGAAACCTTCGCCTGGCAGGCGCCCGCTCCGCCCGCAGGCGTCCGCCCCGGTTACGCCGCGGCGGACGCCGAGGGGCTCTTCGACGCCGTCCACGCCCGGGACGAGGACCCCTGGGATTACACCACCAGCTGGTACGAGCACCGCAAACGCGCGCTGACGCTCGCCGCGCTGCCCGCCCGGACCTTCACCGCCGGACTGGAGATCGGCTGCTCGATCGGCACCCTGAGCGTGGACCTCGCGGAGCGCTGTGAGAGCTTCCTGGCGGTCGATGCCAGCAGCGCCGCCCTGGCGCACGCCGCCCGGCGGCTTGCGCACCTGCCCGCCGCGAGGACCCGCCACCTCACCGTCCCGCAGGACTGGCCGGAGGGGGCGTTTGACCTGATCGTAGTCTCCGAGGTGGGCTACTACCTCGCGCCGGAGGAGCTGGCAGCCCTGTTCGACCGTGTGGAAGCCGCCCTGCTGCCCGGCGGCACGCTGGCGCTATGCCACTGGCGGCACCCGATCGACGGCTGGGAACTCGACGGCGACACCGTCCACGCCGCCGCCCGTCGGCAGCTCCGCTGGGCCGACGCCGGCCTCTACCGGGAGCGCGACTTCGTGCTGGAAATTCTCCGCGCCCCGGAGCGGCTGCCGTGAGTGGAGCGGCCGGCACGGCCAGGACCCCGCAACGGCGCCCCGGCATCGACGCCGTCGCCGTGGTCATGCCCGCCCACAACGAGGACCAGCACCTCGGGCAGGCGCTGCAGGCGGTGCAGCGCGCCGCCGACGAGCTGCAGCGGCAGCGGCCCGGGGTAGCAGTCAGCGTGACCGTCGTCCTGGACAGCTGCACCGACCGCTCCGCCGCGATTACGGCCGGGTACGTCGACGCCGACCCGCGCTTCAGCGCACTCGAGGTCCGGCTGCGCAGCGCCGGCGCCAGCCGGGCGGCGGGCGTCCGCAGCGCCGTGCTCGGCGGCCGGCGGGCACCGGGCCAGCGCTCCCGGCCGGCGCCCTGGCCGGGCCGGACCTGGCTGGCCAACACCGACGCCGATTCGCAGGTCCCGGTGAACTGGCTGGTCCGGCAGCTCGAGTTCGCGGAGGCCGGAGCAGACGCGGTGCTGGGCTCGGTGGAACCGGACCCCGTGGGCATGGACCCGGAACTGCTGCGCCGCTGGCTGGAGCGCCACCCCTTCGAGGAAAACCACCCGCACATCTACGGCGCCAACTTCGGCGTCCGGGCCTCCGCCTACCTGGCCGCAGGCGGCTTCTCCAAACAGGAGTCGCACGAGGACCGCACCCTCGTCCAGGGCCTGCGCAGCCTCGCTTTCACCGTCCTCGCCACGGACAGCATGCGCGTGCTGACCTCCGGGCGGACCCAGGCGCGGGCGCCGCAGGGGTTCGGCGCGTACCTGCGCGCGCTGGGGCGGCAGCGGCCGCCGGCCGCCACCGGCAACTGACGCAGGCGGTTGAACGACGGCGCCGGTGACTTTTGGCCCTAACCTGCGCCGACGCCCGGGGGCATCCTCGGAAGCATGAGCTACGCGCCCGGGATCTCCGGGCTCAGCTCCGCGGAGGCCGCCCGGCGGCTGGAACGGGCCGGGCCCAACCGGCTGCCCCAGGTCCGCGGGGTCCCCGGCTGGCGGCGGCTGCTCGCGGAGCTGACCCACTTCTTCGCCGTGATGCTCTGGGTGGCTGCCGTCCTCGCTTTCGTCGCCGGGATGCCGCAACTGGGTGTCGCCATCATCGTCGTGATCATCGTCAACGGGGTGTTCGCCTACATCCAGCAGGAACGCGCCCAGCACGCCGCCGCCAAACTGCGCGAGTTGCTTCCGGCCATGGTCTCTGTGCGCCGCGACAACCGCGTCGTTAAGGTGCACACCACCGAACTGGTGCCCGGCGACGCCGTCGTGCTGGTGGCTGGAGACCGGGTGCCGGCGGACCTGAAGCTGGCCCTCGCCGCCGGCTGCACAGTGGATGAATCGATGCTCACCGGCGAAAGCGAAGCGGTGGCTAAAGCCGCCGGCGACTCCGTGTTCGGCGGGACCTTCCTGGTCATCGGCACGGCCGAAGGCGTGGTGGCCAGCACCGGGGGACGGACCCGGCTCGCCGAGATCGCCGCGCTCACCGGCAAGGTCGCGGCGCCGCCGAGCCCGCTGGCCCTGGAGCTGCAGCGGATTGTCCGGATCGTCGCCGCCGTGGCCCTGGGCATCGGCGCCTTGTTCTTTCTGCTCTCGCTGCTGGTCGGCATCTCGTGGCGGGACGCGTTCCTCTTCGCGATCGGCGTGGCCGTGGCGCTGGTGCCCGAGGGCCTGCTGCCCACCGTCACCCTCTCGCTGGCGATCGGCGCGCAGCGGATGGCCTCGCGCAAGGCCCTGGTGCGGAACCTGCAGGCGGTCGAGACGCTCGGCTCCACCACCTTCATCTGCACCGACAAGACCGGAACCCTCACGCAGAACCGGATGAACGCCGTCGAGGTCTGGACGCCCGCCGGGCCGCTCGGCATCAGCGGGCAAGGCTACGTGCCGGAAGCGGACGTCACCGGCGACGGCGGCGGCCCGCCAGGGGCCGACGCGTACCAGGCGGGGCAGCGGCTCAGCGCCGCCGCGCGCGCCGCCTCGGTGGGCCGGGCCGTGCCGCACGAGGGACAGTGGATCGCCGAGGGCGATCCGATGGAAGCCGCCATCGATGCGCTCGCCGCCCGGCTGGCAGGACCGGACGGCCGGGTGGGGGAGCGGACGCCGTCGCACCGCTTCGCCTTCGACCCCCGGCGGCTGCGGGAGTCCGCGGTCGTCGGCACCACGCTCTTCGTCAAGGGCGCCCCGGAGTCCGTGATCCCCTTATGCAGCGGCCATGGCGGCGACGACGGCGCCCGGCCCGCCGTGGGGATGGTGGACCAGATGGCCTCGCGCGGGCTCAGGGTCCTCGCGGTCGCGGAGCGGAGCCTGCCGGGCCCGCCGGGCGCCCACAGCAAGCCCGACGAGCTGGAGACCGGGCTGACGCTGCTGGGCCTGATCGGCCTGCACGACCCGCCCCGCGCGGAGGTGCGGCTGTCGCTGCAGGCGGCCCGCGAGGCAGGCATCAAGGTGGGCATGGTCACCGGCGACCACGCCTTCACGGCCGCCGCCATTGCCCGCGAAACCGGACTGATCGGATCCCCGGAGCTGGTGCTGGAGGGCCACACCCTGCCGGAGGACGACGAGGTTCTGGCGGCGCTACTGGACCGCGACGGCGTCGTGGTCAGCCGGGTCTCGCCCGAACAAAAGCTCCGGGTGGCCAGGCTGCTGCAGCACCGCGGCCACGTGGTGGCCATGACCGGCGACGGCGTCAACGACGGACCTGCCCTGCAGCAGGCGGATATCGGGGTCGCCATGGGCCGCAGCGGCACGGACGTGGCCCGCGAGGCGGCGGACCTGGTGCTGCTGGATGACGACTTCGCCACGATCATCGCGGCCGTGGAGCAGGGCCGCGCCACCTACGCGAACATCCGCCGCTTCCTGACCTACCACCTCACGGACAACGTCGCCGAGCTGACACCGTTCGTGTTCTGGGCACTGTCCGGCGGGCGGTTCCCGCTGGCGCTGAGCGTGCTGCAGATCCTCGCCCTGGACATCGGCACCGACCTGCTGCCGGCGCTGGCCCTCGGCAGCGAGGCGCCCAGCAAAGGGGCCCTGAAGCGGCCGCCGGAACGCCGGCACCTGATGGACCGGGCCCTGATGGTCCGGGTGTTCGGGCTGCTGGGTCCGGTGGAGGCCCTGATGGAAATGATCGCCTACACCGCGGTGCTTTTCGGCGCCGGCTGGAGCCCGGGAGCCGAACTGCCGCCGTCGGACGCGCTGCTGGCCGCCTCGGGCGCCGCGTTCACCACCGTGGTCCTGGGCCAGCTCGCCAACGCCTTCGCGTGCCGCAGCGCCACTTCCCCGCCCTGGCGGCTGGGCTGGTTCTCGAACCGGCTGCTGCTTTGGGCCGTGCTGGCGGAGCTGGGACTGCTGGCGGTCTTCCTGTTCCTGGGCCCGCTCGCGGCCCTGCTGGGCCACGCCCCGCCGACCCCCGGCGGCCTCGCCGTGGCGCTCGCCGCGATCCCCGCCGTCCTGCTCGCCGACTGGCTCTACAAGGCGGCCCGCCACCGCAGGACGGGCCGCACAGCCTGAGCGCCGCCGCCTAAGCGCCGGCTAAAAGGTCCAAAGCCTCTGACCCCGCGCCGCGCCGGGAAGCAGGATCGGACCATTGGCGGACCAACACCCGAGGAGCGCCGGCATGCCCGAACATGTGCTGTGGTTTGAAGAAATCGGCATGGGCGACGTCCCCCAGGTCGGCGGCAAGAACGCCTCGCTGGGCGAACTCATCCAGTCCCTCAAGGCCCGGGGCGTGCGGGTCCCCGACGGGTTCGCCACCACCGCCGCGGCTTACCGGACCTTCATCGCGGCGAACGGGATCGAACCGGCGATGCGCTCGCGGATCCTGGCCTACCGGTCCGGTGACGCAACGCTGCGCGAAACCGGCGAAGCCATCCGCGAACTGTTCCTGGCCAGCGAGTTCCCGGCGGACATCGCCGAATCCATCCGCTCGCACTACCGGGACCTGGGCCGGCGCGCCGGGCGGGAGCGGGCCTCCGTCGCGGTCCGCAGCAGCGCCACGGCCGAGGACCTCCCCGACGCCAGCTTCGCCGGCCAGCAGGAAACCTTCCTCAACGTCGCCGGCGACCGGGAACTCATGGACGCCTGCCGGCGCTGCTACGCCTCGCTGTTCACCGACCGGGCCATCAGCTACCGGGAGGTCAAGGGCTTCGACCACCTCGACGTCGCGCTCTCGATCGGGGTGCAGCGGATGGTCCGCTCCGACGTCGGCGCCTCCGGGGTGATGTTTTCCATCGACACGGACTCCGGCTTCCCGCGCGCGGCCGTGATCAGCGCCGCCTGGGGCCTGGGGGAGACCGTGGTCCAGGGCAGCATCAACCCGGACAAGTACCTCGTGTTCAAGCCGCTGCTCGGCGACGCCGCCGCGGCGGAAGGCCCGGCCGAGGGGATCAGCCCGATCATCGAGAAGACCCTCGGCTCCAAGGCACAGAAGATGGTCTACAGCCGCGGCGGCCACGCCCGCACCAGGACGGTGGACACCTCCGACGCCGAACGCCGCGCCTTCGTCTTGGCCGACGCCGAGATCCTTACCCTGGCCCGCTGGGCCGTGACCGTCGAGGAGCACTACGGCCGGCCGATGGACATGGAATGGGCCCGCGACGGCGAAACCGGCGAACTCTTTATGGTCCAGGCCCGGCCCGAGACCGTGCAGTCACTAAAAACCGGCTCCCGCTTCACCCTGCACCACCTGCTGGAAACGGGAACCGTCCTCGCAACCGGGGCCGCGATCGGCGACTCCATCGCGCAGGGGACGGCATGTGTGATCCGGAGCGCCGCGGACATTGAGAAGTTCCGCGACGGCGCCATCCTCGTCACCGAAATGACCGACCCGGACTGGGTCCCCATCATGAAACGCGCGGCCGGGATCGTCACCGACCACGGCGGCCCCACCAGCCACGCGGCGATCGTGAGCCGGGAACTGGGGGTGCCCGCCGTCGTCGGGACCGGCAACGCCACCGGGGTGCTGGCCGAGGGCCTGGCGGTGACCCTGTCCTGCGCTGAAGGCGACACGGGCCGCGTCTACGCCGGCACGCTCGCGTTCGAAACCGAGGAGGTGGACCTGGGTGAACTGCCCTCGACGCGCACCAAGGTCATGGTTAACATCGCCAGCCCCGCGGCCGCCTTCCAGTGGTGGCGGCTGCCCGCGGACGGCGTCGGGCTGGCCCGGATGGAGTTCATCATCAGCGCCCTGATCCGGGTCCATCCGATGGCGCTGGTCCATCCGGAACGGGTCACGAATCCCCAGGAGGCCGCGCAGATCCGGGACCTGACGCGCGGCTACGCCGACCCCCGGGACTACTTTGTGGACGCGCTGGCGCTGGGCATCGCGAAGATCGCCGCGCCCTACCACCCGAACCCGGTGATTGTGCGGCTCAGCGACTTCAAGACCAACGAGTACGCGCACCTGGTGGGTGGTTCAGCTTTCGAGGAGGCCGAGGAGAACCCCATGCTGGGGTTCCGCGGCGCCTCCCGGTACTACGACGACCGGTACCGGGACGGCTTCGCGCTCGAGTGCCGGGCCCTGAAACGGGTCCGGGAACGGATCGGCTTCAGCAACATCATCGTGATGGTCCCGTTCTGCCGGACGCCGCAGGAAGCGGACAAGGTGCTGGCCGTGATGGCGGAGAACGGCCTGGTCCGCGGCGAGCACGGCCTGCAGGTCTACATGATGTGCGAAATCCCCTCCAACGTGGTCCTGGCCGAGCGGTTCGCCACCCGCTTCGACGGGTTCTCGATCGGCTCCAACGACCTCACCCAGCTGGTCCTGGGCGTGGACCGCGACTCCGCGCAGCTGGCCGCGCTGTTCGACGAACGCGACGAGGCGGTCATGGCCATGATCAGCGAGGCGATCCGCAAGGCGCACGCCGCCGGGATCAAGATCGGGATCTGCGGGCAGGGCCCCAGCAACCACCCGGAATTCGCGGCCTTCCTGGTCCGCGAGGGCATCGATTCGATCTCTCTGAACCCGGACAGCTACCTCAGAACTGTCCCGCGGATCGCGGAAGCCGAGAAGCTGGCGTCCGGGGGCTAGGGGCCGCAGTAGGCTTATGGCCCTCCAGGAGTTCCGGCTGGCGCATCGGCCCGTCTAAAGCCTGAGAGACAGCACCGCGCCAAGAGGGAGGAACGCGGGCATTTGCTACGAATTCACGACGACCGACAACGAGTCCCCGCCCGGCGACAGGGCTTGCCTGCCGGTCACAGTGCGCACGTCCCCATGCCTGGACCTCATCCCCAGCGAGGCGGAGCTTATAGTCCGTTGTCTAGTGCCCTTCGCTGCGGAGGCCACGCGCCCAGCGACTGGAAGTATTCCGTCGCCGCGGCCTCTTCCGTGAACTCAAGGAGACTACCGACCTGGCCTGCTAGGACGTCCCGTACTTCGGCCGGTGTGGCGAAGAAGAACTCCTTCCGGGCATTCGCCTGATTCATGGCTCGGTCTGCAAAGTGCCGGTGTAGATGGGCTTCGAGGGTGACAGCATCTTCGGAGAAGTAGACCGTGTGGATGTCGAAGCGGAAGGGCACGGAAGCCCCACTGAGCTCGCTCACACGGTCGGTGGGATCGAGCCGACGCGTCAGACCAATCTTGACGACCCCCGCGCCGAAGGCTCCTCGGTTGGAGATGACGTAGACAAAGCCCGCGCGGATGTTGGCCGCACGGTAGTCGTTGTCTGCAATCGCCTGGTCGATCTCGGCGAGCCTCCGGACAATGTCATCGTTCGTGGTCCCGGCAGCGGTGAGAGTCTCAATCGTCTGCATGAGCAGAGCGCGCTCTTTGTCGAGCCGGGCGCGTTCCTCTGCGAGCTCTTTCTCCACGCGCCGCTCCTCGCGGAGGCGGGCTCGCTCTTCGCGCTCCCGTTCCTTCTCCTCCTGCTTCATCATGAGCCAGTCGGCCGTCAGTTCGATCTCCTCGATACGGAGCGAATGATAGGCATCGCTGATGCGCATCTGCATCATCGCTCCCAATCGAGCGATGGCGACGCGGGAGGCTTCCAGTCGCCTCTTGGCCGTCTGGACGTTGCCGACCTTCAGCGTGCGGACGCTGTTCTCGGCTTCGGCATTGTACGCGCGGAGCATTAGCTTGGCTAGATCGGCGGACATCTTCCGGCCCTTGGCCAGCGAGTTGTCGAAGGTGAACATATTTGATGTCTCGATCGCATGGCCGTCGCGGATCAGGGCCGCTGAGCGGGACTCGACGTCCTGGAGGCGCGGCAGGTAAGCCGAAGCGTTCTCGAGAGGGTGGTGGTACCTGTAGATGCCTACTTCCTGCAGCACCTTCTGGTCATCGAGCTGAACGGTGATTTCGTACGCCTCGGAAGCGTCCGCGAGTAGTCTGCGGAGTCTCGCGTTCTCTGCCTCCAGCGCTTCGAACGTTTCCGTCTCCTTCTCACCCCCCGAACCAGGGGCGCTTCTCTGCTCTGTCTCTTGATCTTGCTCGTCACAACCGAGATCTGCTACACCGGTGGGCGCGACTGCCGCTGCGTTCCCGCTGACGGGCACCCAGAGTTGCCAGCCCGGCGGTGGTTCGGGCCAGGAGCTCGGCGGCCTCCAGCCCGCAGGGGGAATCCATCCGGCCCGTGCTGGCGGCCACCCGGGGGCGGGGTTGAATTGCAGGTGCTCCGGACTCACGACGTGCGTACGCCAGCGGGATCCACCGCTGAAAGCGCAGCGGGGTTTTTGGACACGGCTGCGCCGAGGTGTTGGAGCGTGGCAGCAGGGACCACGCCAGAGAGATCGAACTCCAAGAACGTCTCCCGGGGAGATGTCACTGCAACGAGGGGAATAAAGGTGTTTCGCCCCGTCGCGGGATCTTTCGTCTGGGGGCCGACCTGCAGGGAGACTGCTCGGATAAGGCCCTGGCGGTCGGACTCGAAGATCTCGTGCAGTGAACGAATCGCGATCTGGTTCAATGCGGAGGCGTAGCGATTGTTCGCTTCCGTCTTTGACAGCGGCGTCTCGGTGATCTCGTCGCTGGCTTTGACGTACCTAAAGGCCTTCACGGTCCGGACGTGGTCCGGTGCTGGGACAGCTACAGTGAGCTTCAGCTCGGCCGTGGCCGGGTCGAACTTGGTCTCGTACTGAACGGGAAAGTGGTCGGGATAGATGGAGTTTGCAAGGACGATCCCGACGTATTCCTCGATCGCATCGGTTTCCCCGTAGCCGAGGGCGGCCTCAAGGTCGTCGATTGCGGCGTTGTGCTCCGTGACCTCCTTCTCGCGCTCCTTGCAATCGCTCTCATAACGTGAACGTTCAGCCTTGAGCTGCTCGAGCCGCTTCTTCTCGAAGGCAGCGTGTGTTGCTTTGAGCGCGGCTTCTTTTGGCGGGATCGAATCCCTGTAGGCAGTCCATTCCCGGATGGCATGCTCGTACTCGGCATTGGCCTCCTGGCGCGCCGCATCGAGCTTCTTCTTCCGGCCGAAGAGTCCCGTTGGAGGTTCTGGTTCGCGCAGGACCGGAGCTGGGGGTACCTCGATAGGTCCAGGAACTGGGTTCGGACGTTCCAATTCGGGATGCGGGAAAGGTGGGTGCTGTGCCTTCCGCTTCAAAGACTGCAGGTCGACCCAATCGTCTGACTCCAGGGTGGCAGCAAGGAGGTCGTCTATCTGCGCATATTCATCGGCTAGGTCGCGGTTGAGCTTCTCGACCACAGCCTGCTGCGCTTCGACGTGCGCTGCTTGGGCCTCCTTCTCGAGCCGCTTGCGTTCGGCCTCAGACGCCCGTTCCGCTGCCGCCGCTGCCCGAACCGCGGCAGCCCGGGCTCTCACTGCTCTTGCCTGGGCAGCCTCTACAGCTCGTTGAGCAGTACTTTCTCGCTGCTGAGCCAGTCGCTGCTGACGTTGAACCTCTGCGAGAAATCCGCGCTTCCTTGCCATTCCAACCACCCCCATACAAATACGAACCAAAGATCACTTTAGAACGCCAAATGTGAAACTGGTGAAAGCTGAACGCTTCCCCCTATGGCGTTTCCGTCCAAGGGCTGAACCTTATCGGATAGCTCTCCCAACGGGCACAGCATATGTTTGTTGCAGACAAAACGCGACGCGTTTGAGACAACCTCGTTGGCTAGCTTTAGCCGCCCGTCCCATACCGCTCCGCAATTGTCCTGATGAGCCGCTGCTAGCGTTGAACGCGTGGACAGATCTTCGTGGCATCTACCCGCTCCGGTCGACGGCGACGCGGTTTGGGCTCGCCTTGCCAAACTCGTTGCAGCCGAAGGGTTCCTGCTCCACGGTTCGCAAACACCGGGGCTTTCGACGCTCATACCCCAAGCGCCCTTAGATTTCAGTCCTGACGAGTTCTCGAAGACAAAAGCCATCTTTGCGACCGAAGATCCCACGTGGGCTATTGCGTACGCTATCCGGTCTCCAACGTGCCGCCGCTTCCTGAACGCCTGCTTCTATCCGGGAAATGCCGTGGGCCCCTTGTCGGAGCGACGTATTTTTCTCTCATACGCTTCAACGCCCGGAGGCCGGGCCCCTACACGAGCTGGCGTGGTTTATGTGCTTCCGGCCACGAAATTCACTCGAATGCCCAGTTACACAGACCCTGTTCTAGGGCAGATTACCGAATGCCAGTTCATCAGCACGGAACCCGTTGCTGTCGTAGCCGAAGTATCCGTTACTCCCCAGGATCTGCCAATCACGCCTAGGCTTCACAACTTCGAGACCGTGTCTAACCGGGCGAATGCTTCTCCGCAGGGGTTCCCATGGCTCGAAAATGATGTCGACTAGCGCGTGGCCTTGACCTTTGGCGTCCTCTTCGCCTGCTCACCCGCGCTGCCCTTGGGCTGCCCGGAGCTGAGCGCGCGCAGCGCATTCAGGATGGTGGCGAGGTCCACCACTTCCTGGGACAAGGCCCCGGCGATCGCCGGGACATAGCCCGCGGCCGCCGCCACCATCAGCGCCACGCTCAACGCGATACCGATCCAGATGCTCTGCAGCGCTACTTTCACGGTCCGCTGGCCGATCCGCACGGCCGAGGCGACCTTGGACAGGTCGTCGAGGATGATCACGACGTCGGCGGACTCGCCGGCCGCCGTCGAGCCCCGCGCGCCCATCGCGATCCCGACGTCGGCGACGGCCAGGACCGGGGCGTCGTTGACGCCGTCGCCCACCATCATGACCGGGCGCAGCGGCAGCGACCGCACGGCCTCGACCTTGTCCGGCGGCAGGCACTCGGCCCGGACATCGGTGAGTCCGGCGGCCTCCGCGATGTGTTCGGCGGTGGCCAGGGCGTCGCCGGTCAGCATGACGGTCTCGGAGACCCCCAGGTCAAGGAGCTCGGCCAGGGTGCGGCGTGCCTCGGCGCGGAGCGGGTCGCTCATCACGAGGCAGCCGGCGAATTTGCCATCCACCCCCACGTAGATGCCCAGCTGCCCGGACACCAGCTCCGTCTCCACCACCCCCTCCGCGGATTCGGCCACAAAGTTCGGCTTGCCCACCACTACGTCCCGCCCGTCCAGCCGGGCGCGGACGCCGTGCGTGGCGTATTCGGTGGCCTCGGAAGCGCGTTCGAAGGCCAGCACGCGGGAGCGGGCGGCGTCCATCACGGAGGCCGCGAGCACGTGGGAGGAGTACTGCTCGGCGGAGGCGGCCAGCCGCAGCACCTCGTCCTCCGGCAGGGCCCCGGCGGTCCGGACCTCAACCAGGGCCGGCCTGCCGTAGGTGAGCGTCCCGGTCTTGTCGAACGCGGCGGTGCGGATCCGGCCCAGCAGCTCCAGCACCCCGGCGTACTTGACGATGATGCCGCCGCGCGCGGCCCGACTCATGCCGCCCAGGAACGCCACCGGCGCGGCGATCAGGAGCGGGCAGGGGGTGGCGACCACCAGGACCTCGGCGAAGCGGGCCGGGCTGCCGCTGATGATCCAGCCGATTGCGCCCAGGAGGTAGGCGAAGGCGGTGAACGGGACGGCGTAGCGGTCCGCCAGCCGCACCATGGGCGCCTTGCTTTCGGCGGCCTCCTTCACGAGGGCGACGATCCGGCTGTACTGCGAGTCCTCCATCAGCGCCGTGACCCGCATCCGGATGGCGGCCTCGCCGTTCAGCGACCCGCTCATCAGGGGCTCGCCGGCCACCCGCTCCACCGGCAGGCTTTCCCCGGTGAGCGAGGACTCGTCGAACGTTCCGGCCTCGGAGAGCAGCACGCCGTCCAGCGGGACCACTTCACCGGGCCGGACCAGCAGGATGTCGCCGACCGCGACGTCGGTGGCCGCCACGTCCTCATGATGGCTGTCGGTGTTGGTGTCGGCCGGGTTGGTTCCGGCGGCGTTCGTAGTGTTGGTACGGTTGGTGCCCGCTGCAGCGGCGGGGCCGGCGGCGCGTTCCCGGTGGGCGGTCTGCGGCACACGCTCCAGCAGGGACGTCAGTTCCTTTTTGGCCCGGCCCGCCGCGTAGTCCTCGAGGGCGGTGCCTCCGGCCATCATGAGCACGATGATCATGGAAGCGACGAATTCGCCCACCAGCACGGTGCTGACGATGGCGGTGACGGCGAGGATATCGATGCCCCACTGGCCCCCGATCAGGCGACGGACCATGCCAACGGCGAGGTAGGCCGCGACGGCGAGGGCATAGATGCTCGCGGCGATCCTCGCGATGCCGTCCTGGCCCGACACCAGCAGCAATATCACCGCCAGGAGAACGGCAACCGTGCCCGCAACCAGCGGATACCGGAGCGCAATTTTCACGGTCAACCGCCTCGTTCTTCGCTCAGGACCCCTCGCCTGCGCCTACCTGCATCCTACTGCGCGGCCTCCCCATCTCCGTGGCGCGGGTCCTTCAGCCCTACCTCGCGGGGGCCGGTGGTGCCATGGTGAAGCATGTGGTCGATCGTGGCCGGGAACCGCCGCCGTTTGGTTGCGCTGGCGGCCGCGGTGCTGCTTGTCGCCGCGGCGGTGGTGACGGCGGTGATCCTCGCCGGGCGGTCCGACGGTCCACCCCCGGCGGCCTCAGGCTCCCCGTCCGCTGCCGCTGCGCCGACCCCGAGCACGACGCCGTCGCCGCCCTCGAGCACCACAGCCAGCCCGCCATCGAGCCCGCCGTCAACCGAGGCCCCGCCAACCGAGGCCCCGCCCCCGCCCGCCGAACCGCCGCCCGCTGAGCCCCCGCCGGCGCCGCCGGTCGAGCCGCCGCCGCCCGCGGACCCGTTCCCGGCGGCGCTCCGGGGCGCCGACGTCGGGCTCATCCCGAACGCGGGGCCGGTGGTCGCGCTGACTTTCGACGCCGGCGCCAACTCGGCGGGCCTGCCGAGCATCCTGGAGACGCTCGCCGCAACCGGCGTCCGGGCAACCTTCTTCCTCACCGGCAACTGGGCCAGCGCCAACCCGAGCGGCGTCGCCTCGATTGTGGC
Organism: Arthrobacter sp. SlRoot2-15; assembly: GCF_059739345.1. Classification (NCBI taxonomy): domain Bacteria; kingdom Bacillati; phylum Actinomycetota; class Actinomycetes; order Micrococcales; family Micrococcaceae; genus Arthrobacter; species Arthrobacter sp. SlRoot2-15. The sequence continues at coordinate 1,579,353 of NZ_AP046058.1, read as the reverse complement.
CGCCGGCCACCGGGTGGGCAACCATTCGATGACGCACCCGGGCTTCACGTCCCTCAGCGACGCCCAGATCGCCCAGCAACTTGCCGGGGCGGAGGCGGCGATCGCGGCCGCGGGCGCCGATGCCCGCCCGCTGTTCCGCTTCCCCTTCGGCGAGCGGGACGCGCGGACCATCGCCGCGGTGAACGCGCTGGGCTACCTGCCGGTCCGCTGGAGCGTCGACACCCTGGGCTGGAAGGGGACCAGCGGCGGGATCACGGCCCAAACCGTCGCCGACCGGGCGCTCGCCGGGCTGCAGCCGGGCGAAATCGTGCTGATGCACATCGGCTCCAACCCCGACGACGGCAGCACCCTGGACGCCGACGCCCTGCCGCAGCTCATCACCCGGATCCGCCAGGCCGGCTTTGGCTTCACGACCCTGGATGCGCTCCTTGGCTAAGCCGCGCGCCGGGCCGGCCGCCACTGTTGCGTCCCACCGATGACTGGTACGAATAGCGCATGACGGACTCGCCCACAGTCGCCGCCGCACTGGCGCCCGTCGACGCGGTCGTCTTCGAACTGGACGGCGTGGTCCTGGACACCGCGGAACTGCGCACCGCCGCCTGGCAGCGGCTCGCTGAGGAGGTTTTCGGCGATCCCCGGCTGCCGGCGGGAGCCCGGCGGGGGCCGCTCACGGACGCCGACTACACCGCGTTCATCGAGGGCAAGACCCCTGCCGACGGGGCCGCGGCGTTCCTGGCCTCGCGCGGGGTCCGGCTGCCGGCGGGCTCGCCCGCGGACGGGCCGGAGGAATGGACGGCGTTCGGACTCGGGAAACGGCAGGACGAGCTGTTCGGGCAGCTGCTGCGCGGCCAGCCGCCGAGGGCCTTCCCCGGCACGGTGGCCCTGCTGGAAAGGCTCAGGGCGGGCCGGATCCCGGTGCTGCTCGCCACTTCCGCCACCCATGCGGCCGAGCTCCTCGCCGCCGTCGGCCTCGACGGATCCTTCGACCACATTGCCGACGGTCAGGCGTCCGCGCGGCGCGCCGTCGCCGGAAAGCCGTCCCCCGCGCTGGCCCTGGAAGCGGTCCGCCGGCTGGACATCCCGCCCGGCCGGGCCATGGTCATCGAAGCGGCCGTCGCCGGGGTGGAAGCGGGACGCGCGGGCGGTTTCGGGCTGGTGGTTGGCATCGACCGCTCCGGCCGGCGGGCCGAACTCGAAGCCGCCGGCGCGGACATCGTGGTCGAAGACGTCAGCGAACTGGACATCGGCCTCGTCATTACCCACCCCTGGCTGTTGGTCTACGATGGCTTCGATCCGGCGCACGAGGGGCACCGGGAGGCCCTGACCACCCTGGGCAACGGCTATCTGGCCACCCGCGGCGCGGCGCCCGAACACCGCGGCGGCGGAGTCCACTACCCCGGAAGCTACCTGGCGGGCGTCTACAACCGGCTGGCCAGCACGGTCCAGGGCCAGCGGACCGTGGACGAGCACATGGTGAATATCCCGGACTGGCTGCACCTGGACCTGCGGATCGAGGAAGGCGCCTGGTGGTCCGAGGGAGGCCTGACGCTGCGCCGGGAGCGCCGCACACTGGACCTCAAGCAGGCTCTGCTCACCCGGGAAGCGCTGCTGGAGGACGACGCCGGGCGGCGGCTGCAGCTGGTGCAGCGCCGCATCGTCTCGATGGCGGAGCCGCACCTCGCCGCGCTGGAGACGCGGCTCACGGCCGACGGCTGGAGCGGCCGCGTCAGCATCCGCAGCGGCTGCGACACCGGGGTGACCAACTCCAACGTCCCGGAGGACGCGCAGCTGTCCACGCGGCACCTGACGGAGGTGCAGGTGACGGACTCCGCCGGTGTGCACTCCGCCGGTGTGCAGTCCGCCGGTGGGCAGAACACAGCCGTAGACGGCGCCGTCGGACTGAGCGTTCAGGTGCAGACCAGCCAGAGCAGGATCGGCATCGCCCTGGCGCTGCGGACCGAGCTGTCCGGCCCGGCCAATTCAGTTTTCGAGCAGCTGGGCGGGCTGTACGCGCACCGCTTCGAGGTGCCGGTCGCGGACGGAAGCGCCGTGACGGTGACCAAGACGGTGGGGGTGGCCAGCTCCCGCGACCACGCGGTCTCCTCCCCGCTGACGGGCGCGGAGGCGGTGCTGGCGCGGTCCGGCGGTTTCGAGGCGCTGCTGGCGGACCATGAGCGGGCCTGGAACCTGCTGCTCGCCCCGTTCATCATCGAGTCCGACGCCCCCTCACAGGCGCAGCTGATCCTGAACCTGCACGTCTTCCACCTGCTGCAGACCCTCACGACGCACACCGCCGAGCTGGACGCGGGTGTGCCGGCCCGGGGGCTGCACGGGGAGGGCTACCGCGGGCACGTCTTCTGGGACGAGCTGTTTGTCCTTCCGGTGTTGAACTCCCGGCTGCCCTCGCTGGCCCGGGAGCTGATCGACTACCGCTGGCGGCGGCTCGGCACGGCCCGCGACGCCGCGAAGGCGGCCGGGCGGCGCGGCGCGCTGTTCCCCTGGCAAAGCGGCAGCGACGGCACGGAGCAGACCCCCAAGCTGCTCTACAACAAGCTTTCCGGGCACTGGGTGCCGGACTATTCCCACCTCCAACGCCATGTGGGGCTGGCCGTCGCGTACAACGCCTGGCAGTACTTCGAGGCCACCCAGGACCGGGGCTGGCTGACCCAGCACGGCGCGGAACTCATTGTCGAGGTCGCCCGCCTGTTCGCCTCGATGGCCGAGCATGACCCCATCGACGACCGGTTCCACCTCCGCGGAGTCATGGGCCCGGACGAGTACCACACCGGAAATCCGGGCGACCCGGGCGGCGGCCTGGACGACAACGCCTACACCAACATCATGGCCGCCTGGCTGTTCGACCAGGCCGGGTGGATCATGCGGTCCGTCCGGGGCTTCGACATGGAGGACCTCCGGGCCCGGCTCGGCGTAACGACGGCGGAAATAGCGGCCTGGACGCGGCTGAGCCGGCACATGTTCGTCCCCTTCCACGGGGACGGCATCATCAGCCAGTTCGCGGGCTACGGTGCGCTCCGGGAACTGGACTGGAACCACTACCGCCGCAGCTACCGCAATATCGAGCGGCTGGACCTCATCCTGGAAGCAGAAGGCGACAGCACCAACCACTACCGGCTCGCCAAACAGGCCGACGTACTGATGCTGCTCTACGTCCTGGGCGAGGACCAGCTCCTCGGCGTCCTCGGCCGGCTGGGCTACACGGTCACCCCGGCGCAGCTGGCCGCGACCGTGGACTTCTACCTGGCCCGGACGGCGCACGGCTCCACGCTCAGCCGGGTGGCGCACGCCTCGGTCCTTGCCCAGCGCGACCCCGAGCAGGCCTGGGCCACGTTCCGCGAAGCCCTGGACGCGGACCTGGACGACACCCAGGGCGGAACCACCAGTTCCGGCATCCACCTCGGCGCCATGGCCGGGACGATCGACGTCATCCAGCGCAGCTTCGCCGGGTTGCGGATCACCCGGGACGCCCTCGACTTCACGCCCCGGCTCCCGGCCGAACTCCGCCGTGTCGATTTCCAGGTCCGCTACCGCGACCAGCTGCTGGCGGTGCACCTGGAAACAGACCGGCTGCTCGTTTCCGCCGCCCCGGGGGACGCCGCCCCGGTCCTGGTCCGAGTGGGCGCCCGGCAGGTGCTGCTCCGGGCCGGCGAGAAGCACGAGTTCCGCCGCGCCGGCTAGCGGATGGTTAGAGGATGGCTAGGGGGCCACTCGGATGACGGCGGCGCCGGTGACCCGGTCAGCGGCCAGGTCTTGCAGCGCCCGGTCCGCGGCGTCAAAGGGGTAGGCCACCGTGGTGGGGCGGAGGGGGATCTCCGCGGCGAGACGGAAGAACTCCTCGCCGTCGGCCCGGGTGTTGGCCGTGACGCTGCGCAGCTGCCGCTCCTGGAACAGCTCCGCGGCGTAGTGCAGGGGCGGGATGTCGCTTAGGTGGATGCCGGCGACGGCGAGCGTCCCGCCGCGGTCGAGGGCCCGCAGCGCGGGCGGCACCAGGGCGCCGGCGGGGGCAAAGAGGATCGCAGAGTCGAGCGGGTCCGGCGGCACTTCGTCGGCCCCGCCGGCGAAGGTGGCGCCGAGCTCCAGCGCGAGGCGGCGGGCCTCCCGCGACCGCGTCATCACGTAGACCCTGGCCCCCTGGTACAGCGCCAGCTGGGCGGCGAGATGGGCGGAGGCGCCGAAGCCGTAGATGCCCAGCCGGCCGCCGACGGGCAGTTCCGCGCGGACCAGGGCGCGGTAGCCGATGATGCCGGCGCACAGCAGCGGAGCCGCCTGCTCATCCGGGAAGATGTCCGGAATCCGGTAGGCAAAATCCTCGGCAACGGTGATCAGTTCGGCGTAGCCGCCGTCGCGGTCCCAGCCGGTGAACGTGGGGGACAGGCACAGGTTTTCCTGCCCGCGCAGGCAGAACCGGCAGGACCGGCAGGTGCCGCCCAGCCACGCCACCCCCACCCGCTCACCGCGGCGGAACCTGGCCGCTCCGGGGCCGACGTCGAGCACCTCGCCCACCACCTCGTGCCCAGGGACGACGCCGGGCCGCCGGGGCGCCAGCTCGCCCTCGGCCAGGTGCAGGTCCGTGCGGCACACCCCGCAGACGCGCACCCGCAGCAGGACTTCCCCGCGGCCGGGCACAGGGTCCGGGCGCTCGCCGAACACCAGCGGCCCGGCGGCAATCGGGCCCGGCTGCGCAACCCACCAGGCTCGCACAGCGCCTCCCTTTCCCACACTCCTCTTCCTGAATCGGGGGCTCCGGAAGCGGTGTTCCCGGTGCCCGGGAATCAGCGCGTAATCATGACATTGCAGGGGGCCTTGTGCAGCACCGCGGAGACGGTGTTGCCGAGTCCCCCCTCGCGGTTGTGGGTGCCGAGCACCAGCACATCCGCGTCTGCCGCCGCCTCCACCAGTTCCTTGGCGGCCGGGTGGCCGTCCTTGAGGGTGCCGAAGGCGGCAAGCACGGGGACCAGCCGCCCGGCCTCGGCGACGGCGTGCTCCAGCAGCTCGGAGCCGTGCAGCGGGGCGTGCCGGCCGTGCTCCCTGCCGGTCCCGCCCCGGCCCGTCTCGACGTGGACCAGCTGCAGCCCGGCCCCGATCGCGGCCGCGAGCCGGGCGGCGTCGGCGAGGACGGCCGAACTCCGGGCCGCGGCATCGACGCCCACCACTACGGGCCGGCCGGGCAGGTGCGGGCGGCGGACCACCATCAGCGGGCACGGCGCGGAGCTGGCCAGTTCCAGGCACACCGACCCGGCCAGATGTCCCAGCACCCCGCCCATGCCGCGGCTTCCGACGACCAGGAGGGCGGCGCCGTCGGACGCATGCCGCAGCACCTGCGCGGGCAGGCCGGCTTCCATCACGCCGTCGACGTCGAGCCCCGGCGCGGCCTCGCGGGCCAGCGCGAGGCCCTCGGCGAGGATGGCCTCGGCGGAATGCCGGAGCCCGCTGCCGGCGACGCCCTTCACCGGGCCCAGATCCTTGGTGAACATCGGCCAGACCCAGGCGTGCACCACTTTCAAGGGCAGGCGGCGGGTGACGGCATGGCTGGCGGCCCAGCGGACGGCGAGCTGCGAGGTCTCGGAACCGTCGTAACCGACGGCGACCGGCCGGGAAGCTGCTGCAGGTGCCGGCATGTACCCTCCCGGTAGGCGGACGGTGGCACCCCCCAGCGGTGCGTCCCCCCAGTACAGCCCGTCCGGGTGCGGGGCGCCTAGGGGCTTTGGTCCCCCGCCCGGCCGTTGCGGCGGTGTTCCTCGCGGAGCTCCCGCCCGCGCCGGATGTCCTCTTCCTCCCTGGCCTGCAGCTTGTCGCTCTGCTTGGTGTCGCGCGGCGGCAGCTGGATGGTCTCCTCGGCCTCGATGCCGGCCTGGAGCTGGCGTCCGCGCTCGGTTTCGGCGTCGAACTCGGCGCCGAAGAGCAGCGACATGTTCAGGATCCACAGCCAGAGCAGCGCGATGATCACACCTCCGATGGCGCCGTAGGTCTTGTTGTAGCTGTTGGAGTAGGCCACGTAGAAGCCGAACGCCAGGGATGCCAGCAGGAAGACCACCAGGGCGATGGCCGATCCCATGCTCATCCAGCGGAATTTGGGCTGCTTCACGTTCGGGGTGGCGTAGTAGAGGATGGCAATGGCCACGATCACCAGCGCCAGCATCACCGGCCACTTGGCGATGTTCCAGACGGCCAGGAAGGCCCCGCCCAGGCCGATGATGTTCCCCACGGATTCGGCCACCGGCCCGCTGAGCACAAGCATCGCGGCCAGCACGACGACGATCAGCAGGTTAACCACCGTTACCGCGAGCATGGTGCCGCGCAGCTTGAGGAAGGGCCGGCCCTCGTCCGTCTCATACACCCGGTTCATCGCCCGCCCGAACGCCCCGACGTAGCCGGAGGCGGACCAGAGGGCGGTGAGGAGGCCCACAATGAACGTCAAGCCCGCGGCCGAGGAGCCGGCCAGTTCTTCGACCACCGGGCGGATCGTCTTGACGGTCTCACCGGGCGCGATCCCCTGGACGATGTCCAGCAGCGCCGAGGTGGTTTTCTGGGCGTCCCCGAAAAGACCCAGCAGTGACACCAGCGCCAGCAGGGCCGGGAAGATTGAGAGCACCGAGTAGTAGGTCAGCGATGCCGCGAGGTCCGGGCACTGGTCCTTCGTGAACTCCCGCAGGGTCTTCTTCGCGATGTATTTCCAGGAGGGTTTGGTGACATCGGTAGGGCTGCTCGGCTTGCGGGAGTCGTCCGGTGCGGGCGCGGTCCTGGCTTTGGCGGTGCTGCTCTTGGCGGTCTCGGCGTCGTCCATAGAGCCAGTTTCCGCGTTCGTGAGGTTCTTGGCCATCGAGTTCTTCTTTCGAGGTTAAGCGCAGCGGCCGGCTGCCCAGCGCGTCAGCGAGGGCAACCGGCCGTCTACCGGGTGGGGCTACGCCTGCTGGACGTTGTCCTTGGCGTCGGCCGCACGGTCCTTGACGTCGGCGACGGCCATTTGGCCTTCGCCCTTGACGTTCTGGGCGGCGTCAGCGGCGGTGGCCTTGACGTTCTCCATGGCGTCCTGGGCGGGCTCCTTGAGGCCCTCGGCCACGTGCTTTGCGGCCTCGGTCAGCTCGGTGGTGAGGGGCTCGGCGGCCGTCTTGAGGGCGTCCGCGGCTTCCCGCTCCTTGGTGCTCGCCGGGATCAGCGAGGACACCAGCAAGCCGGCGCCGAAGGCGATGAGGCCCGCAGCGAGCGGGTTGCCCTGGGTCTTGGTTTTGGCAAGGTGCGGTGCGTCGGCGACGGCGGAGCCGGCGTCGTTCAGGTGCGAGGCGGCGCTGCCGCCCGCGGAATGCACGTTGCCGGTGGTGTGGTCGGCTGCTCCCATGACTTTCTCCTTCACTCCGAACACTGCGTCTTTGACCTTGTCAGTCTGGCGCTGGACGATGTGCGACGGGGTAACCTTGTCCGCCACGGCGTCGACGTTGGTGCCGAGCCGGGCGCGGGTTGCTTCAATGTCGGCGCGGATGGCATCCGGGTTTTCACTCATTGTGTTTTCCTCGCTCTAGTGGCTGGGCTTGAGGGTCGGGGGGATTTCCTGGAGGGTCTCCGCGGTCTGCGGCATACCCTTGATCGCCTTCAGTTCCTTGCGGCCCATCGAGGCCAGCACGGCGCCGATGATGCCCCAGATGATCGCAACGACGACGCCGGACCATCCCAGTCCCATCAGGGTTCCCAGCCCCCACCAGAGGGCGAGGGAGAGGAACAGCAGGACGAAGTGCCCGGCGACGCCGGCGCCGGCAAACATGCCGCTGCCCTTGCCTGCCCGGCCGGCGGTCTGCTTCAGTTCGGCCTTGGCGAGCTCCACTTCCTGACGCATCAGGGTGGACATGTCCCGCGTGACGTCACCGAGCAGGTCGCCCAGGGAGGTGGTTTCCGCCTTCATGTGGGCCTCGGTGGGAGGCATCGGGGCGCCCGTGGGCATCTCGCTGCTCATCGACGGCCTCCGTCGAACGGATCCTTACGGTCGGGGTCGACAGCCGGATCGATGCGGTACGGATCGGCCGCCAGCGGGTCGTTGGCCCACGGGTCGGCCTGGGTGCCGGATCCCTCAAGCGGGCTGGGCGGGTACGTGTCGGCGCCCGGGTTGGCCGGATACGGGTCGGCGAAGCTCGCCGTCGTCGTTTCCGGGTAGGTTACCGGCGGCGGGGGGACCGCGACGCCGGCGTCCGGTACCCGGGCGGCCGGGGCGCCGTACTGGGCGGCGGTGCCGGTGGGCTGCGAAGTCGGCGTCGTCTCCGGGGCGCCGGCGCTGAGGCTGCGGCTCAGCCGCCCGGCCAGGATGCCTGCGCCTGCAGCGGCCAGCAGGAAGGTGCCGGGGCGCTGGCGGGCAAAGGACTTGACCTCATTGAGCAAGGATCCGGGGTCCCGGTTTTCGAGCCACGTGGCCGCGGACGAGGACCGCTCGGCGGCCTGGCGGATCAGGTCGGTCGCGACGCCGGGCTGGTCCGAAGCGCTTGCCATGGTGTGAAGTTCGCTGGAGATGGAGTGCAAGCCCTGGGCGGCCTTCTGCTGCTGCGTTCCGGCCTGCGCGGTGAGGTCGGTCCGTGCCTGGTGCAGGAGGTCCTTGGCGTTGCTCTTGACCTCACCGGCCACATGGGCCGCTTCGGCCTTCGCCGTTTCGGTAACGTTCTGTGCCGATTCGGCGGCCTGCTGCTTCACTTCGCTGGCCTCGCCCTTGGCGGTATCAGTCTTCGAGGATGTCCCGGTGGGAGGCGTCACGGTGGAAGCGGGCGGGAACGTCGAGCTGTGCCGCAGTTCTGGTTCTGTACCCAGCTGCGCGCCGTGCGTCGGCGTGCCGTAGGTACCGTCCTGGGGCCATTGGTTCTCTGTCATCGTCGCTCTCTTTCCTTGTAGATCTGCTGCCGGCGAGAACACCGGCAGCGCCGAACTCGAATAGTAAGCATGATTACCATTTGATACTAAGCACGCTTCGCATTCGATTTCAAGGAGATCCGGAAAATAGCCGGAGCGGCGCCCGCTAGGGTTGAAGCATGAGCAAAACGGCGGACGGCTGATGGCGAAGCGGGGCAGGGCGGCCGGCCGGAACGGCGGAACACCGGCGCCGGGAGTGGTGGAGGTGCCGAAGGGTGCCCGCCCTGACGGCCCCGCCGCGGGCGTCTACTACATCGATACCGGCGACTGTGAGCTCATTCCGGACCAGGACAATTCGACCGGCTGGCTGCTCCGGATCAACGGCGTCATGAGCTCCCACATCGACCTCGCGGACCCGCTGTTCCTCGACTTCGAATACATGCGCTGGATCGCCGCGCTGGTGGAATCGCGCTGGCCCCCTGCGGGCCGGCCGAAGCTGCGGGCCCTGCACCTCGGCGGCGGGGCCTGCTCGCTGGCGCGCTACTTCCACGCCGCGTATCCGGACGCCCGCCAGGTGGTGGTGGAACTGGACGGCAAGCTCGCCGAGTACGTCCGAGGCTGGTTCGACCTGCCCAAAGCGCCGCTGCTGCGCCTGCGCGTGGGGGAGGCCCGGGAAGTGACCGAGAGCCTCACCCCGCAGACCCGGGACCTCATTATCCGCGACGTCTTCGCCGGCGCCGTGACCCCGCGGCCCCTCACCACCGCGGAGTTCACCGCACACGCCAAGCGGGTCCTGGCGCCCGGCGGGATCTACCTGGTGAATTCCGGCGACGCCCCCGCCCTGACCAACGCGCGCGAGGACGCCGCCACCATCGCGGCGGCCTTCAAACACATCATGATCATCGCCGATCCGGCCATGCTCAAAGGCCGGCGCTACGGCAACATGATCATCGCCGGCAGCGATGAACCGTTCGACGACGACCCCGGCCTCGCCCGTCGCCTGCTCGGCGGCGCCGTGCCGGCCCACAGCTGGGACGACGCCAAGGTGCGCGCCTTCGCCGCCGGCGCCGCCGTCCGCCACGACCCGGCGTCGTCGTCACCCGACCCGGCGTCGTCGTCGATTGCTCAGTAACGGCCCTTTTCGGGCCCCAAAAACGGCGCCTACGGAGCAGTCGATGCGTAGCCGCCGCGGCCCATCAGGGCCTCCCGGTGCGCATCGGTCTGCTCACGCAGCGCCTGCACGACGGCGGCCACGGCAGGCCGGCGCATCGAATCCGGCCGCAGGACCATCCAGTAGGGGAGCAGTTCGGCGAACTGCTCCGGCAGCAGCCTGACCAGATCCGGGTGCAGGTCGGCGGCGAAACAGGGCAGGAAGCCGATCCCCGCCCCGGCCCGCGTGGCCTCCACATGGACAAAGACGTTGGTGGAGCTCAGCCCGTCCCGCATCGTCGGCACCAGCCGGCGCGGGGCGTCGAGGTCGTCCACCTGGAGCATCGAGTCGACGAAGTAGACCAGCGGGTGCTCCTTTAGTTCGTCCACCGACGCCGGCGTCCCGTACTCGGCCAGGTAGCTGCGCGAGGCGTACATGCCCAGCATGTACTCGCCCAGCCGGGCCGCCTCGGCGCGGTGCACCTGCGGCTCGCCGACCACCACCTCAATGTCCAGCCCGGAGCGCTGCTGCAGCGCCCGCCGGGTTACTGTGATGATCTCCACGCTGAGGCCGGGGTGGAGGCGACGGAGCCGGGCCACCGCGGGGGCCGCGATATAGGCGCTGAAACCGTCCGTGGCGGTCATCCGCACGACGCCGGTGACCGGGTCCGGCGTCGTGCCCGGCTGCTCGAGCGAGCGCACGGCGCCTTCCACCTGCTCCGCGACAGCCACCGCCGCGGCGCCGAGGTCCGTCAGTTCCCAGCCTCCGGAGGCCCGGGACAGGACCCTGCCGCCGAGGGCCTTCTCCAGGGCGGCGATCCGGCGCGAGACCGTGGTGTGGTTCAGGCCCAGGACCTGCGCCGCCGTCGTGAATTTGGCCGAACGCGAGACGGCCAGCAGGACCAAAAGGTCGTCGGGATTTGCCTTCATATCTGCAATTCTGCACACACATCGTGCCCGTTTGGCCATTGAACCACGGGTAATGTGCGGCAATACTCGATGAAGCCCATTTTCCGTGCCGTGAATCACAGCGCGTGTCACCGTGGACACTAAGGAGAACCAAATGAGCGTAGAACAACGCTCCGCAGCATCCCCCGCCGCAGCCACCAAGGGTGCAGGCCTCAAGAAAATCGTCGCCGCATCGATGGTCGGCACCGTCGTGGAGTGGTACGAATTCTTCCTCTACGCCACCGCCGCCACCCTGGTGTTCGGCAAGTACTTCTTCCCGGCCACCGGCAATGAGCTGGACGGCATCATCCAGGCGTTCCTGACCTACGCCGTCGGGTTCGTTGCCCGCCCGCTCGGCGGCATCGTCTTCGGCCAGATCGGCGACAAGCTGGGCCGCAAGCCCACCCTGCAACTGACCATCGTGATCATCGGTGTGTCCACCTTCCTGATGGGCTGCCTCCCAGGCTTCGCCGACATCGGCTACCTCGCCCCGGCCCTGCTGGTTGCACTGCGCTTCATCCAGGGCTTCGCCCTCGGCGGCGAATGGGGCGGCGCCGTGCTGCTCGTGGCCGAGCACAGCCCCAACGAGTCCCGCGGCTTCTGGTCCAGCTGGCCCCAGGCCGCTGTCCCGGTCGGCAACCTGCTGGCCACCCTGGTCCTGTTCATCATGTCCAACGTTCTGAGCGCCGCAGACTTCCTCGGCTGGGGCTGGCGTGTGGCCTTCTGGCTCTCCGCCGTGATCGTGTTCGTCGGCTACTACATCCGCACCCATGTCTCCGAGGCGCCGATCTTCCTCGAGGCCAAGGCACAGCTGGAGCAGGAGCAGGCCGTCAGCTACGGAGTGCGCGAAGTCATCCGCAAGTACCCCAAGGGCATCCTCCAGGCCATGGGCCTCCGGTTCGCGGAAAACATCATGTACTACCTCGTGGTGAGCTTCGCGATCGTCTACCTCAAGAGCGTGCACAAGTACGACACGTCCTCGCTGCTGCTCGCCCTGCTGATCGCCCACGTCATCCACTTCCTGGTCATCCCGCAGGTCGGCAGGCTCGTGGACAGCTGGGGCCGCAAGCCGGTCTACCTGGTCGGCGCGATCACCGGTGCCACCTGGCCGTTCTTCGCCTTCCCGATGTTCGACACCCGCAACCCGGTGATCATTGTGCTCGCCGTGACGATCGGCCTGTGCCTGCACGCGTTTATGTACGCCGGCCAGCCGGCGCTCATGTCCGAACTGTTCCCCACCCGCATGCGCTACGCGGGCGTCTCGCTGGGCTCGCAGGTCACCTCGATCTTCGCCGGTTCGCTGGCGCCGCTCCTGGCCACCGCATGGCTCAAGGACACCGGCTCCTGGCTGCCCACCGCCATCTACCTGGTAGTGGCCTGCGCCATTACGACGGTGGCAGTGCTTAGCCTGAAGGAAACCAAGGGCATCGCCCTTGAGGAGGTGGACCGGGCCGACGCCGAACGCGAGGGCCTGGCCGTGGCGGCCAACCGCTGAACTGTTTGACTCTGATGACCGTGAATCTCTGAACTGGAAGGCTGGGTAATGGAAAATACGCTCAATGGCCGCAAGGCACTGGTCACCGGCGGCGCGGGCGGAATCGGCGCGGCCAGCGTCCGTGCCCTCGCTGCGAGGGGTGCGAAGGTGGTGGTCGCGGATGTCGACGAGGCCGCCGCGACAGCCCTCGCCGACGAGGTCGGGGGAACCGCCTGGGCGGTGAACCTGCTCGACGTCGAAACCCTGCAGACGCTCAGCCTGGATTGCGACATCCTGGTCAACAACGCCGGGATCCAGCGCATCAGCCCGATCGAGGAATTCGATCCGGCCGACTTCCGCCGCATCATCACGCTGATGCTGGAGGCGCCGTTCCTGCTGGTCCGGGCCGCGCTGCCGCACATGTACGCAAACGGGTTCGGCCGGGTCATCAACCTGTCCTCGGTTCACGGGCTGCGGGCTTCGCCGTTCAAGAGCGCCTATGTCTCCGCCAAGCACGGCCTGGAAGGGCTGAGCAAGGTGACGGCGCTGGAGGGCGGCGCGCACGGTGTCACGTCCAACTGCATCAACCCCGGCTATGTCCGGACGCCGCTGGTGGAATCCCAGATTGCGGACCAGGCCAAGGTGCACGGCATCCCCGAGTCCGAGGTGCTGACCAAGATCATGCTCACCGAGGCGGCCGTCAAGCGGCTGGTCGAGCCCGAGGAGGTGGCTTCGCTGGTGGCCTGGCTGGCCTCCGACGACGCCGGCATGGTCACCGGCGCCAGCTACACCATGGATGGCGGCTGGTCCGCCCGGTAGGCTGCCTGCCCGGTTCACGAGCGGCGGGTTCCGCTGCTGCCGAGGTGGGACTTGGCGCCCAGTTTCTGAGACCGGGGCGCTGAGTCCCACCTCAGCGCGGAGGGCTCCCGCCGCCGCTCTGGCCGGCGGCGGGGCCCCGGCGGTCCGTATCGATCGGAGGTCTCCCCCAGCGGAGGCGCCCGGTCGGTCCGGTAACGTCGTACGGCAACCTTACGGTCCGCCGTCCTGAGTAACACGAGTAACAGCTACCCCTTTGGCACCCCCAAACCACTTGGGCCGCACCTGAAAACTACTTACCCGCGGGTAGCTCCCCGGGGGGGGTGCCCGGCGGGTGGTTAGAGTGGGCGCATGAGCGAGACGATCCTGCCGCCGGTTTCCTTAACGGCCGCCCGGAGGTTGCGCCCGTGCAGAGCCACGGCCAGCACGATCAGCGGCACGTGGATCGCCGGCAGGTTCCGGGCAAACCACTGGGGCAGGTAAATGTCAGTCACGGAGCCGCTCTCGTCGCCGAGGCGTTGCGCGACCGCCGTCAGCGGGCAGTGGAAGCCGTTGCCCGCGAAGATCGCCGTTTCGGCGAACACGATGGCGCCGGCAATGCCTGCCCGCCGGTCGGAGCGCCCCCGGATCCCGGCATAGAGGACGTAGACCATCGACGCCTCGATGCTGAACCAGGCCAGCGTGTGCACCGTCTTGACGGCTTTCAGCCCGGCCTCCTGCAGGCTCTGACGAATGACCACGCCCGCGTCACCCCTGCTGCAGCGCCAGGACAATGATGGCGGCATTGATGCCCAGGCCGATCAGCCACCACGGGTTGAACGTGAGCAGCAGCAGGGCCGCGGAAATTCCCGCCCCGGCAACCGTGACCGGAATCCACCACGGCGCCGCCACCAGGACCCCCAGACCACCGAGGCCCAGCACCGCCGCGGCGGCGATGGCCAGGGCCACGGCCAGCCGGAGCACCTCCCCGGCAAACGGGGACCGGCCGACGTCGAACGGCGCCTTGGCGTCCGGCCGCGGCAGCCAAATGGCCAGGTGGACGAGGCCGTGGGCGACCAGAAACAGTCCTGCGAGCCAGCGCACGGCGGTCCTCCTCGTGTTCCGGGGCGTGCGTCCAGCGAAGCACCGCCGCCGGCTGCCGGGCTAGGGGCGGAAGGCCCGCAGCGGCGACACTGACAATGTCTGGTATTCCAGACACCGGCTTCTGCTGCGTACCCGCCGGTGCCGGCGGCCAGGGTGCATGCTTAAGTACGGGATACCGGACACCGCCCGACGTCGAAGGGGACCACATGCCAGCCGCCATCACCCCGCCAGACGTGGCCGCCAGCGCCGCGCCGAAGCCCGCCGCCAAATCTGCCAGGGCCGCGTCCAAGGTCCCGGCGGCCGAGAACACGCTGCGCATCCTGAAGCTGCTGGCCTCCAAACGCGGGCCGATGGCGGCGTCGAACATTGCCACCTCCCTGGGCCTGCCGCGCTCCAGCGTCTACCACCTGCTGGGCGTGATGGAGGCGAACGGCTTTGTGCTGCACCTGCACGAGGAACAGCGCTACGGCCTTGGCATCAGCGCCTTCGAACTCAGCTCCGCCTATTCCCGCCAGGAGCCGCTCTCCCGGCTGGGCCGGCCCATGCTGGCGACGCTCGTGGACGTGCTCGGCGAGAGTGCCCACCTGGCCGTGCTGCATGGCCGCGACGTGCTCTACATCGTCGAGGAGCGTGCCAAGAACCGGCCCTCGCTCGTGACCGACGTCGGCGTCCGGCTGCCCAGCCACCTCACCGCCAGCGGGCGGGCAATCCTGGCCGCGCTGCCGAAGTCCCAGGTCCGGGCGCTGTACCCGAACGCCGCGGCCTTCAGCGCGCGGCATGAGACCGAATCGCCCATCACCAAGTACTCCGCGCTGTCCTCGCATCTGGACCAGGTCCGGCTGCGCGGCTACGCCACCGAACACGGCGAGGTGACGCCGGGCTTCGGCTCGATCGCCGCCGCCGTGACGGACCATGCGGGCTGGCCCACCGCCGCCGTCGCTGTGACGTTTTTGGAGGACAAACTGCCCGCGGAGCAGTGGCCGGTCCTGGCCGCGCGGGTCAAAAAGGCCGCGGATGACCTCTCGGCCCGGATCCACGGCCGCCCCTCCGCCTGACCCGGACAAGTAACTGGCAGCAGGGGCCGTTTTGGGCGTTCAAAACGGCCCCTGCTGCCAGTTGCTTGGGGTACCCGGGTGGGTCTGGCATCCCGGACAGCACCCGTTCGAACCCCCTGTTTCCGGGCCTCCGGACAGGCTTTAGTTGATACAGAACCTCTTCCCGCGAACCACCCCAGAGAACGAAGGAGCCCCCATGGCACCCGCCGATTTCACCACCGGCGCCCGCCCGGTCAAAGCAGCCCGCGGCACCGAGCTCACCGCCAAGAGCTGGCAGACCGAAGCCCCGCTGCGCATGCTGATGAACAACCTGGACCCCGAGGTCGCCGAGCGCCCGGACGACCTGGTTGTCTACGGCGGCACCGGCCGCGCCGTCCGGTCCTGGGCCGCGTTCGACGCCATCACCCGCACCCTTCAAACCATGGAGAAGGACGAGACCCTGCTGGTCCAGTCCGGCAAGCCGGTCGGCGTCTTCCGCACCAACGAGTGGGCGCCGCGCGTGCTGCTGGCCAACTCCAACCTCGTCGGCGACTGGGCGACCTGGCCCGAATTCCGCCGACTCGAGGCCGAGGGCCTGATGATGTACGGCCAGATGACCGCCGGGTCCTGGATCTACATCGGCACCCAGGGCATCTTGCAGGGCACCTTCGAGACCTTCGCCGCGATCGCCCGCAAACTCACCGGGGACGAAAACGGCACCCTCGCCGGCACCCTGACCCTCACCGGCGGCTGCGGCGGCATGGGCGGCGCCCAGCCGCTCGCCGTCACCCTGAACGACGGCGCCTGCCTGATCGTCGACGTCGACGAGAGCCACCTGCGCCGCCGCGCCGGCAAGCGCTACCTCGACGAGGTGGAAACCGACCTCGACGCCGCCATCGCCAAGGTCCTGGCAGCCAAGGAGGAGCGCCGCGGCTGGTCCGTCGGCTACGTCGGCAACGCCGCCGAGGTCTTCCCCGAAATCCTGCGCCGCCACAACGCCGGCGAACTCACCGTGGACATCGTCACGGACCAGACCTCCGCCCATGACCCGCTGAGCTACCTGCCCGAGGGCATCACGGTCGAGGAATGGCACCGCGAGACCGCCGCCGATCCCGAAGGCTTCACCAAGAAGGCCCAGGCCTCCATGGCCAAGCACGTCCAGGCCATGGTGGAATTCCAAGACGCCGGCGCCGAGGTGTTCGACTACGGCAACTCCATCCGCGACGAGGCCCGCAAGGGCGGCTACAACCGTGCCTTCGAGTTCCCTGGCTTCGTCCCGGCCTACATCCGGCCGCTGTTCTGCGAGGGCCTGGGCCCGTTCCGCTGGGTTGCCCTCTCCGGCGACCCCGAGGACATCGCGGTGACGGACGCGGCCATCAAGGAGCTCTTCCCGGAGAACAAGCACCTGCACCGCTGGATCGACGCCGCGCAGAACCGGGTGGAGTTCGAAGGCCTGCCGGCCCGCATCTGCTGGCTCGGCTACGGCGACCGCGCCAAAGCCGGCCTGCTGTTCAACCAGCTCGTCAAGGACGGCAAGGTCAAGGCCCCCATCGTGATCGGTCGCGACCACCTCGACTCCGGCTCCGTCGCCTCCCCGTACCGCGAGACCGAGGCCATGGCCGACGGTTCCGACGCGATCGCCGACTGGCCGCTGCTCAACGCCTTGCTCAACACCGCCTCCGGCGCCACCTGGGTCTCTATCCACCACGGCGGGGGCGTCGGCATCGGCCGCTCCATCCACGCCGGCCAGGTCTCGGTCGCCGACGGCACCGACCTCGCAGCGCAGAAGCTCGAACGCCTGCTCACCAACGACCCCGGCATGGGCGTCATCCGCCACGTCGACGCCGGCTACGACCGCGCAGTCGAGGTCGCCAAGGAACGCGGCGTCCGCATCCCCATGAACGAAGGATCCACAAAGTGACCATCACCACCCACTCGCCGCTCACCGTCACCCTCGGCTCCAGCGGCGTCACCCCCGAGGACGTCGTCGCCGTCGCCCGCCACGACGCCCACGTCACCATCGCCCAGGACGCGCTCGACGCCGTCGCCAAGGTCCGCGCCCACATCGACGGCCTCGCCCACAGCGAGACGCCGGCCTACGGCATCTCCACCGGATTCGGCGCGCTGGCCAACCGCCACATCCCCACCGAGCTGCGCACCCAGCTGCAGAAGTCCCTGATCCGCAGCCACGCCGCCGGCATGGGTCCGGCGGTGGAGCGCGAGGTGGTCCGCGGCATCATGTTCCTGCGCGCCAAGACCCTCGCCTCCGGCCGCACCGGCGTCCGCCCCGTGGTGCTGCAGACCATGGTGGACGTGCTCAACGCCGGCATCACCCCGGTGGTCCGCGAATTCGGCTCGCTCGGCTGCTCCGGCGACCTCGCGCCGCTCTCCCACGTGGCTTTGGTCCTGATGGGCGAAGGCGAAGCTACCGGCCCCGACGGCGAGCTGTACGGCGCCAAGGACAGCCGGCCGGTCGCAGACCTTCTCGCCGCGCATGGGATCGAACCCGTCACCCTGGCCGAAAAGGAGGGCCTAGCCCTCGTGAACGGCACCGAGGGCATGCTCGGCATGCTGCTGATGGCCATCGCGGACATCCGCCAGCTGCTCACGGCGGCGGACATCACCGCCGCGCTCAGCGTCGAGGCGCTGCTCGGCACGGACCAGGTGTTCCTGCCCGAGCTGCACGCCGCGCTCCGGCCGCACCCGGGCCAGGCCGCCTCCGCGGACAACATGCTCCGGGTCCTGTCCGATTCCCCGATCGTGGCCTCGCACCGGATCAACGACACCAAGGTCCAGGACGCCTACTCGCTGCGCTGCGCACCCCAGGTGGCTGGCGCGGTCCGCGACACCGTGGACCACGCCGCCCTGGTCGCCTCCCGCGAACTGGCCGCCGCGATCGACAACCCGGTGGTCCTGCCGGACGGCCGGGTCAGCTCCAACGGCAACTTCCACGGCGCCCCCGTGGCGTACGTGCTGGACTTCCTGGCCATTGCCGTCGCGGACCTGAGCTCCATCTCCGAGCGCCGGAGCGACCGGATGCTGGACCCGGCCCGCTCGCACGGGCTGCCGGCCTTCCTTGCCTCGGACCCCGGCGTCGACTCCGGGCTTATGATCGCCCAGTACACCCAGGCCGGGCTGGTCTCGGACAACAAGCGCCTCGCCGTCCCGGCGTCGGTGGACTCGATCCCGAGCTCCGCGATGCAGGAGGACCACGTCTCGATGGGCTGGCACGCTGCCCGCAAACTCCGCCGCGCGGTGGAGAACCTGCGCCGCGTCCTGGCGATTGAACTCGTGACCTCGGCCCGGGCGCTGGACATCCGGACCGAGCTTTCCGGCGGTGAGCTGACCCCGGGCCGGGCGGGGGCCGCGGTCATCGCGGTGCTGCGCGACGTCGTCGAAGGCCCGGGCACGGACAGGTTCCTCTCGCCCGAGCTGGAGGCTGCGGACGCACTGGTGGCCTCGGGCAAGGTCCGGGCGGCAGCCGAATCCGCCGTCGGAAATCTGGCCTGAAGGCAAAGAAAATACGAGGCAGGCAGGGATTTTCCGGCGCCCCCGAAATCGTGCGCAACACGGTCAATGGGGGACCGGAAAATGTAGTAAATATATGACGAAGCCCACACCAATGATGTTGTGGGCCCAGAATTAAAAAACGAATCTACAAAGGGGTAGAAGTTCATGAAATCACGCGGGACGGTCATGTCCAGGCGCACGGCATTCGCCGCCACGGTCTCCGACTGGAAGAGCCTCAAGGCGGGGGACCGGGTCGAAATCGTGAAGCACGCACAGCTGCTGGCGGCCGGTGACGTCGAAGAGGTCTCGGCCAGCGGCAACGTGCTCTGGCTGGTGCCGGGCGCGGCACCGGAGCCGCAGCTGTTCCTGAAGTCCGACGGCGTGCAGGTGCGCCGGAGCTAAGCGCCCGCGCCGCGAGCGGCAAAGCGAAGGGCCGGTGCGGGGAATACCCCGCACCGGCCCTTCGACGTCTGGCAGCCCGCGGGCTAGGCGGCGACGTCCTCGTGCGTTTCGCCGAACGGCACGGTTTCGTCGAGCGCCACGGTGTACGCGCCGGGCTCGTGGCGGGTGACCCGGATCCCGCAGCGGCGGTCCTGGACGGCCGAGGCGATCAGCGTGTTGACGGCCGTTTCAAGGCCGTGGTGGACCTCGTGGGCGCTGGCAAACGAGAGCCTGATGGACGTGGCGTCAGCGGCCTGGGCCTGCATGGTGTGTGTGTTCATTAACTGGTCTTTCCTAGAATCCGGCCGGTTGGCCGCCCTCCATTCTAGTCTGTCCGGCGTGGCTTACCGGCCCGGAGCCGATAGTGTGCAGGTGGCGGTATATCTTTTGAGGCGAGGGGCGCCGTTCTGGTTGGAACGGCGCCCCGACCCATTCCAGGCCCGCATCCCGCTCGCGGCAGGAGGACGTGCACGTGTTTGAGGCTCCCAGTGTTGCCTACACCGCGGCCGGAATCGCCGTTTTCATCGCGGCCGTGCTGCCCAAACTGCTGCGCAACGCGCCCCTCTCGATGCCCATGGTCTTCCTCGGCGCGGGCATGCTGGCGTTCACCCTGATGCCCGCCCTGCCGGACCCGGATCCGTTGCAGCACGGCGAATTTGTCACCTCCCTGACCGAAGTCTGCGTCATCGTCTCACTGATGGGCGCCGGGCTGGCGCTGGACCGGCCGCTCGGACGCCGGCAGTGGTCAACGACCTGGCGGATGCTCGGCCTGGCCATGCCGCTGTGCATCCTCGGCCTTACCCTGCTGGGACTGTGGTTCCTGGGCCTCGGGCTGGGCGCGGCGCTTCTTGTCGCGGCCGCCCTGGCCCCCACCGACCCAGTCCTGGCCTCCGAGGTGCAGGTGGGGGAGCCCGCCGATGAGGAAACGGAAACCGGACACGAGGACGAGATCCGCTTCGGGCTGACGTCCGAGGCGGGCCTGAACGACGGCCTGGCGTTCCCGTTTGTCTACCTCGCGATCGCCATCAGCTTCGCGGGCGCGTCCCCGTCCGGCTGGCTGGGGCACTTTCTAGCCGTGGACGTGCTCTGGCGGATCGGCGTCGGCGTGCTGCTGGGGCTCGCGACGGGGAAGCTGCTGGGCCGGCTCTTCTTCACGGCCCGGCACGAGAGCGTCCGGCTGTCCAACCATTCCGAGGGTTTTGTGGCGCTGGCGGCAACATTCCTGGCCTACGGCGTGACCCAGATGGTTGAGGGCTACGGCTTCGTGGCGGTGTTCGTCTGCGCCGTCACCATCCGCGCCGCAGAACGCACGCATGGCTTCCACCGCGTGATGCACTCCTACGTGGAGCAGCTGGAGCGGCTCCTGACCGTGGTGATCCTGGTGCTGCTGGGCGGGGCTATAGCGCGCGGCCTGCTGGCCGGGATCGGATGGGCCGAGGTGCTGGTGGCTCTGGCGTTCCTGCTGCTGGTGCGTCCGCTGGCGGGCTGGCTGGGGCTGGCCCGAGGTAAGACCGGCCCCCGCGAACGCATCGCGATCTCCTTCTTCGGCATCCGCGGCATCGGCTCGCTGTATTACCTCGCCTTCGCACTGGGCCACGGGAACTTCGGCGCGCAGGCGGAGCAGCTCTGGGCGTTTGTGGGGCTGGTGGTGGCGATGTCGATCGTGCTGCACGGTGCAACGACCGCGCCGGTGATGAACCGGCTGGACCGGCTGCGCCAGCGCCGCGCGGTGGAACAGCACGGGGACGAGGGCCAGGCGCCACACACGGCCATCTGAGCGCTCCTGCCGCGGCGGTGCGGTTACCGCAGCAGGGTGTTGATCAGCCGGGCGGCTACCTTGGCGGTGCGGCCGTCAACGTCGAACTCCGGGTTCAGTTCCGCAACGTCCAGGTGCAGCAGCTTCCCGCTCGCGGCCACCTGCCGGCAGATGCCGCTGATCACCGGCAGCGGGACGCCGTAGGCGGCCGGGGCGCTGACGCCGGGCGCCACCGATGCCGGCAGCACATCCAGGTCGATGGTCAGGTATAGCGCGTCCACCTGCGCCAGGAACGCGGCCACAAAGGCGTGCGCCGCGTCCGCGGAGCAGTCCTCGTCCAGCAGGTAGTCCACACCCAGTTCGGCGGCGGTCCGGAACAGCGCGGGGGTGTTGTTGGGGTCGGAGATCCCGACGACGGCGTACTGCAGTTCGCGGCCCGCGGCGGCTTCGGCCCGGGCCATCTGCAGGAACGGGGTTCCCGAGCTGGCCACGGGCTCGTCACGGAGGTCGAAGTGGGCGTCCAGGTTCAGCACGCCCACCCGGAGGCCCTCCCGGACCGCGGCGGAGCCGGCGACGCCGAGGTAGCTGGCAAAGGCGGTCTCGTGGCCGCCGCCGAGCACCACTGGCAGCGCGCCGGCGTCCAGCAGCCCGGTGATTTCGAGGCCCGCCCGCGCCTGCCCGGCTTCCAGCGCGTCCCCGGTGACGGTGACGTCGCCGGCGTCGTGCACGTCCCGGTCCAGGTGGAAGGCGAGCGGGCCGAGCGCGGCGCGGATGGCTGCGGGTGCGGCGGCGGCCCCGACGCGGCCCTTGTTCCGGCGCACGCCGGCGTCGCTGCCGAAGCCGAGGAGGACGGCGGGCCGGGCCGCGGAGGAGCCGGCAGGCTGCGGGTGCGTCGGCCGGTGCGGGGCGTAGGGCGTCACGGCCTGCCACCAGCGTCGGTGCTCGGGGCCGTCGCCGTCGAACCGGCCGGTCCAGGGCTGCGGCGGGACGTCGGTGGTGCGGGCGGGAGAAGGCATGTCCCAAGCTCACCCCAGCCCGGGCCCGAAAACCAGCAGCGCCGCCGTCAGGGTGTCCGAAATCCCGGAACCTTTCCCAAAAGCCGGTTAAACGCCGCCGAGTCCGCAATCGGCGGCAATGTTTTCCGTAAAACATTGCCGCGAACTGCGGACTCGGCGGGGGAGGTGCGTTTAGTGCATGCCCAGCGCGGCCTCGATCGGACCGATGCCGAAGAACAGCAGGAACGCGGCGGCCACGGCCCACATCAGCGGGTGCACCTCGCGGGCGCGGCCCTGGACCAGTCGGATCAGCACGAAGGAGATGAACCCGGCGCCCAGGCCGTTGGCGATCGAGTAGGTGAACGGCATCAGCGTGAAGGTCAGGAACGCGGGGATCGCGATGCCCCAGTCCTGCCAGTCTATCTTGCCGACCTGGGAGACCATCATAAAGCCGACGACGACGAGCGCCGGAGCCACGGCTTCGAACGGGACCAGGTTGATCAGCGGGGTGAAGAACATGGCGACAAGGAACAGCAGCCCGGTGACGATCGAGGCCAGCCCGGTGCGCGCGCCCTCGCCGATGCCGGCGCCGGATTCGACATAGATCTGGTTGGAGGAGACGGACGCGCCGCCGCCGACGATCGCGCCCAGGGCATCGATCTGCAGCACACGGTCCACGTTGGGGATGTTGCCGTCCTTGTCGATGGTGCCGGCCTCGGTGGCCAGGCCCACCATGGTGCCCATGGCGTCGAAGAAGATGCTCAGCAGGATCACAAAGGCCAGCAGGGTCGCGGCCACGAAGCCGAGGTGCTCGAACGCGCCGAACGGGTTGGCCTTGCCAATCAGGGACAGGTCCGGGGCGGCCCATTCGGTGAACTTGGGCGCCACGAGGGACCAGCCCTGCGGGTTGAACGGCTTGTCCTTCTGGAAGCTGGGCCCGATGTGCAGGGTGAATTCCAGGATGACGGACAGGATGGTGGAGCTGACGATGCCGATCAGGATCGCGCCCTTGACCTTGCGGACCACGAGGGCGATGGTGAGGATCAGGCCGAGCACAAAGACCAGCGTGGGCCAGCCGAGGAGCTTGCCGTCGAAGCCGAGGCCCACGGGGACGGTGGTGCCCGCGACGTCCGGGATGCGGCGGACGAAGCCGGCGTTGACCAGGCCGATCAGGGCGATGAAGAGGCCGATGCCGACCACGATCGCGGTCTTCAGCCCCTCGGGGACGGCCTTGAACACCGCGGTCCGGAAACCGGTGAGCACCAGGATCAGCATGGTGACGCCGGAGAGGACCACCAGGCCCATCATGTCCGGCCAGGTCAGGCCCGGATTGGTGGCAACCGTGACGGCCACGAACGCGTTGACGCCGAGGCCGGTGGCCAGCGCGAAGGGATGCTTGGCCCAGGCGCCCATCAGGATGGTCAGGATGCCGGCCACGAAGGCGGTGACGGCGGCGACTGCCGGGAAGCCGAGCGTTCCGCCGGACGAGTCCGGGCCGGAGAGGATCAGCGGATTTAGGACCACGATGTAGCTCATGGCGAAGAACGTGGCGAACCCGCCACGGATCTCGCGTGAGAAGTTCGACCCCCGCTCGGAAATCTTGAAATACCGGTCGAGTGCAGAGCCCTGCTTAAGCATTGGTCCTCCGGGAGGGGAAAAGGGGTGTTAGCTAAATCCTATTAGGCGTGACGGCGCCCACCCGCCAAACTCGCCTAGTCTGTAAGGAAGCCAACACTAGGAGCGGGCCAGTCATGCGTTTGACCAGACAACTTCCGGGTGCCCTGCTGGGCCTGACCGCGCTGGTTGCGTTCCTGCTGGGCGCCGCGCTGCTGGGTGCCGGACCGGCAGCCGCCCACGATTCCCTGGAATCGACCAGCCCCGCCGCCGGCGCCACGGTGCCCGCGGCGCCCGGGACGGTTTCACTCACCCTCAGCGAGCGTCCGCTGGCGCTCGGCACCCAGATCAACGTCACCGACGCCGCCGGCACCAACTGGTCCGACGGCGCGGTGCAGATCGTGGACAACGTTGCCTCGCAGAAGCTCAAGGCGGGCGCCCCGGCCGGGCCCTACACCGTGCAGTGGCGGGTGGCCAGCTCCGACGGCCACCCGATTGAGGGCACCTTCTCGTTTACGGCATCGGCGGCGGCGGGTGCGGCGTCGGGCACCGCCCCGGCGTCGGGCACGGTGCCGACGCTGGGCACCGCCCCGCCGGGCTCGACGGTCGCGCCGACGCCGGCGCCTGACGCCTCTCAGCCGTTCCCCTGGAGCATCGTGGTCTTTGTCGCGGTAGCCGTGGGCATCCTGGTGGCCCTGGCGCTGTCGGCGAAGCGCCGCCTCAACGCCGGCGACGACTCCTAGGCCGGCAGGGCCAGCCCGCCGGTCAGCAGGGAGGGCATGCCTTCCGGGTTGACCTTGGCGGAAATGGCCTGGCCCACCAGCTTGGCCTGGCGCAGGACTTCCTTGGGCGTGGGCGTGATGAGTTCACCGACGCCGACGAGGTACATGCCGAGCGCGTGCATGGCGGCCATCAGGTTCTGGCCGGCAGCCACCCCCAACTCGGCCAGCATGCGGCGCAGCTGGCTGTGCGCGCAACGGGTGAGGACCAGGTGGTCGGCGTACAGGATCCCGTTGGGGGTGCTGACCGCCCACGGCTGCATCCGGTGCGCGCCGGCGAGCACGTCGTCACAGGCGCCGCCCAGACCTTCGACGCCGAACCCGTCCGGGTCGAGGTGGTCCAGCTGCAATGCCCGGACATCGTTGCGGATATCGAGCTTGTGGCTGATGGCGTAGTTGCGCAGGTGCCGAAGGATCTCGTTGCGTTCCCTGAGCGTGGCCGCGTCCGCCGCGTCGCACCGCTGCAGCGAGGAGGTGTTGGCCGGGTTCCCCGCGCCGAGCAGGTCCAGTCCGTCCACAACAATGGCGTCGACCCCCCGGCGCTGCAGCTCGCTGGCCACCGCCAGTCCGGAAAGCCCCGTGCCGATGACCACAGTGCTGGTCCGTTCGATTCCGCCGTACACGGGCATGCTCGACACTGCGGGGTCCTTCCTCGAATGATGCGGATTCCGGACCCATGCCCGGAACGCTTCACCATCGACCCGTCCAGGCGCACTCCACAGGGGAGCCTGCGATCTGAAAGACGAGTCTCGGTTCAGCAATGCCTCAGAGGATACCCAAGATTGCCGGCTGTGAACAGGGCCGGCTTCAGTTTGATTTTTTCGCGGTTTTACGCGGTTTCGCACAGGGCAGGACCCGCCGGATCGCCGCCGCCGCGCGGGTTCCCTGGACAGCGGAACGCCACGTAAACAGTTGGTAAAACCTGCCTGCCGGGCAGGTGGAGCCCGCATCCGCGCAGTTCTGGCAGAATAGCCGCAACAGAGCCACGTATCGCGAGGAGGCGGACCCCATGGCCCGAGAACAGGTGCATCCGGACCCGGCGGGAGACGCGGCCGTGGAGCATGCTCCCCGGGGGATCGTGGTCGGCGTGGACGGCTCGGACCACAGCCACTGCGCCCTGGTGTGGGCGGCCCGGGAAGCCGAGCGCCGGCGTCGTCCGCTGCACATCGTGACCGCCTACTCGGTGCCCGTCTTCGCCGCGTCCGGGCTGGACGGCGGCTACGCCACGGTGGACGATTCAGTGATCCGCGAAGGCGCCGAGGCGATCCTGAAGCAAGCGCTGGACAAGGTGGCCGGCTACAACATCGACGTCGACGCCTCCGTGGAGAACGGCGACGCCTCCGGCGTCCTGCTGGAGATGACGGAGACCGCCGAACTGCTGGTCTTCGGCACCCGCGGCCGGGGCGGCTTCGTGGGCCGGCTCCTCGGATCGGTCAGCAGCGCGCTGCCCGCGCACGCCAAATGCCCCACGGTCACCGTCCCGCTGATCTGCGGGGACCGGCTGGGCGAAACCACGGACGACAAGCACGTCCGTGCCGAGCGGGAAAAGTCCGGGCACCAGCCGGTCGAAAACGTCGTGGTGGTGGGGGTAGACGGCTCCGAACAGGCCCGGGTGGCGGTCCTTGAGGCCGCGGCCCAGGCCGAACGCCTCTCCGCCCCGCTGCGCCTGGTCTGCGCCGTCCCGCAGTACAGCGGCTCGCTCGCCTGGGTTCCCGCACCGATGGACCGCGAGGCCCTCTTCGCCGACATCCGGGTCCAGCTCGACGCCGGGGTGGCCTGGCTGAAGAGCCACTTCCCCAGGCTGGAGGTCGAGACGCAGCTCGTCGACGGTTCCCCGGTTGACATCCTCGTCGAGGCGAGCCGGCACGTGGAACTCGTGGTGGTGGGCACCCGCGGCCGGGGCGGCTTCGCCGGGATGCTGCTGGGATCGACCTCCGACGGCATCCTGCACCACGCCAAGGGCCCCGTTATGGTGGTCCCGGACCGGGAGGATCCCCGGCTGGCCGACCGTCCCAGCTTCGGACCCATGCTCGGCTCCTAGGCCGAACACTTCCTCGCCCAAGGGAGGACCGCCAGGTGGAGCACCCATCCGTTTCAGGGACAAAGCCGCAGCCCGGACTGGTGATGGCCCTTGAGCTGACCGGCTCGGAACAGCTGGCCGAGGTCGGCGGCAAGGCTGCCAACCTCGGCGAACTGCTCCGGGCCGGGCTGCCGGTCCCGGCGGGATTCTGCCTGACCACCCAGGCCTACCGGCGCGCCACCGAAGGCGCCGGGCTCGACGCCGTGCACGAGTCCCTGGCCGCGGCCTCTCCGGAGGACCTCCCCGGGCTCGCCGCCCTGGCCGCTGACGCCCGGGACCTGGTCCTGGCCGCGGACGTCCCGGACGACGTTGTCCAGGCGGTCAGCGAGGCCTACGCGGCGCTGGGCCCGGACGTCCTCGTGGCGGTCCGCTCGTCCGCAACCGCCGAGGACCTGCCGTCCGCCAGTTTCGCCGGCCAGCAGGACACCTTCCTCAACGTCGTGGGTATTGAGGCGGTCCTGGCCGCGGTCCGCGAGTGCTGGGCCTCGCTTTGGACGGACCGCGCGGTGAGCTACCGCGCCTCCCACGGGATCAGCCCCGCGGCCGTGTCGCTCGCCGTCGTGGTCCAGCGGATGGTGGATGCGGCCACGGCCGGGGTGCTGTTCACCGCGAACCCGGTCACCGGCAGGCGGCATGAGGCCGTCATTGATGCCAGCCCGGGCCTCGGTGAGGCCGTGGTGTCCGGGGCGGTCAACCCTGACCATTTCGTCATCGACAGCGCCACCCGGCGGATCCTCGAGCGCCGGATCGGGAGCAAAGCCGTGGCTATCCGGCCGCTGCCGGGCGGCGGAACCAAACGGATCATCCAGCCCGACGCCGGCACCCGGCCGTGTATCGACGACGCCGGGCTCCTGGCGCTGGAACTGCTGGGCCGCCGTGCGGAGGTGCACTTCGGTGCGCCCCAGGATCTCGAATGGGCGATCGACGACGGCGGAGCGGCGTGGCTGACCCAGTCGCGGCCCATCACCACGCTCTACCCCCTGCCGGAGCGGCGGCATGACCCCGGCGGGACCCGCGTCTACCTGTGTTTTAGCCTGGCGCAGGGCCTGACCCGCCCGCTGACGCCGATGGGGCTGGCAGGCTTCCGGCTGATCGCCTCGTCCGTGGCCCGGGCGGCGCATTTCGAGGTTCCCGTCCCGCACGACGGGC
Source organism: Arthrobacter sp. SlRoot2-15 (assembly GCF_059739345.1). NCBI lineage: Bacteria > Bacillati > Actinomycetota > Actinomycetes > Micrococcales > Micrococcaceae > Arthrobacter > Arthrobacter sp. SlRoot2-15. The sequence continues at coordinate 1,551,684 of NZ_AP046058.1, read as the reverse complement.
CCTCCCCGTATGCCGCGGCCGGGCAACGGCTGTTCTTCGACCTGACCCCGGTGCTGCGCAACGGCGTCGGACGGGCCCTGGTGCCGCGGGTCTTCGACGTGATGGAAGCCCGCTCCGCGGCGGTGCTGCGGTCCTTGTTCGATGACCCACGGTTCTCCGTCACCAGCCGCTCGCCGTGGCGGCTGCTGCGGCATGTTGTCCCCGTGGCGGCACGGGCCAAGGTCCCGGAGTCGCTGCTGCGCGCCCTGGTCCGGCCGGAGGCCGCGCTGCGCCGGGCGGAGCGCTTCGGCGAACGCTTCCGGGCCGCCCTGGTGGTGCCGGCCGGGTCCACCGCGGTGCAGCGGCTGGACCACGTGGAGCGCATCCTGGGCCGGGAGCTTTTCCCGGTGGTGCCCAATATCCTGCCGCTGCCCGCCCTGGGCTTTGCCCTGCTGGCGGCCGCCGGCAGGCTGCTGGGCACCGGCGCCGGGCCCGGCGCGCTGCAGCCGGTGCTGCGGGGGCTGCCCCACAACGTCACCACCGAGATGGACCTGGCGCTCTGGCAGCTCGCCGAGGCCATCCGGGCCGACGACGGCGCCGCCGCGGTGTTCGAGGGCGCCGGGTCCGACGCCGACGCGGTGCCGGAGCTGGCCCGCCGCTACCGGGCCCGGGAGCTGCCCGCCGTCGTGCAGTCCGGGCTTGCCGGATTCCTGGGCCGCTACGGGCACCGGGCGGTGGCGGAAATAGACCTCGGCGTGCCCCGCTGGTCCGAGGACCCGGCCCACATCCTCGGCGTCCTGGCCAACTACCTGCGGCTCGAGGATCCCGGCCTGGCCCCGGACCGGCAGTTCAGCAAGGCCGCAGGGGACGCCGAGGCCCAGGTGCAGCGGCTGGCCGCCGCCGCGGGCCAGCGGGGCCGGCTGCGCGCGGCCCTGGTGCGGGCGGCCCTGAAACGCACCCGGATGTTCGCCGGGCTGCGGGAACTGCCGAAGTACCACATCGTCGAGGCCCTCGCCGCGGTGCGCGCGCAACTGCAGGCCATCGGGACGGAGCTGGCCGCGGCCGGCCGCATCGCGGACGCCGACGACATCGTCTTCCTGGACCTGGTCGAGGCCCGCGAGGCCCTCGCCGGACGGACGCTGCACGCGGTGGTGGAGGTGCGCCGCGAAGACTATGCCCGGGAACTGGGCCGCCGGCACATTCCGCGGGTGCTGCTCTCGGACGGCACCGAACCGGAGGCGCTGCGGTCCCGCGCATCCGGGACGGGCGCGGACGCAGGGGTGCTGAACGGCACCCCGGCTTCGGCCGGCACTGTCACCGCTGCTGCCCGCGTCATCCTCGACCCGCAGGGCGCGCGGCTGGAGCCCGGCGAGATCCTGGTGGCGCCATCCACGGACCCGGGCTGGACGCCGCTGTTCCTGACCGCCGGCGGGCTGGTGATGGAGATGGGCGGGCCCAACTCGCACGGCGCCGTCGTCGCCCGGGAATATGGCATCCCCGCCGTCGTCGGAGTCCCGGACGCCACCACGCTGATCGCCACCGGGCAGCGCCTCACGGTCGACGGCGGCGAAGGCACCGTGGTGCCGGATGCGGGGAATGCCGGCGCCGGGACGTTGGCGTAGGTCCGTTGAAGCAATCCGAGCGGGAGCGGTGATGCAGGCCCGCCCCGGGCGTAAAGTTGATTCATGAGCTGCAATGTTGGTGCTCGGTCGCAATGACCCGCCCCTGGCTGCGCTGGTTGCCGGCCGTCACCGTTCCTGCCGTGATCGCCGCCGGGGTGCTGGCGGGATCCCTGCCGGCCAGCGCGGGCGATCCGCTGCCGGCCAAATCACCCGAGCAGGTGCTGGCGCTCATCGCCCAGCACCGCGAAACATCCTTCTCCGGAACGCTGGACCAAACCTCCAGCCTCGGCCTGCCGGAACCCCCGCAGGCCGGTCCGGGAGCCGCGAACGGCGACACCGCCTGGCTGGAGCTGCTGACCGGGCCGCACACCGCCCGCATCTACCGTGACGGCCCGGACAACGCCCGCATCCAGGTGCTGGACCGGCTGGCGGAGCGCGACGTCGTCCGGCACGGCGCCGATCTCTGGTTCTACAACTCCAAGGACAACACCGCCGCGCATGCCGTCCTCCCTGCCGGGCTGAAAGACCGCCACGGCTCCGGGAAGGACGCCGTTCCCGCCCCGGACCAGCTGGCCGAAAAACTCCTGGCCAAGCTGGAGAAGAGCAGCGACGTGTCCGTCGGGACGGATGTCCAGGTGGCCGGACGCGCCGCCTACCAGCTGATGCTCACCCCCAAGTCCTCGACCACCCTGCTGGCCTCCGTGGCGATCTCGGTGGACGGCCAGAACGGGATGCCGCTCGGCGTCGAAGTGAAGGCACGCGGCCAGGCGGACCCGGCGTTCCGCGTCGCCTTCACCAAGCTCTCGCTCGAGGCCCCGGACGCCGCAATCTTCACGTTCAGCCCGCCGCCCGGGGCCACCGTCAAGGAAATCCCGGTCCCGGACCACAAATCCGACGGCACAAAGGGCCGGCCGGACGACAAGGCCAAGGAAGGTTTCAAGGACAAGGTCCACGTCAGCGGAACCGGCTGGGAATCCGTCATCGAACTTCCGGCGGGTGCAATGGCAGGGGCCGCGGGCAAGGCCCCGGAGCAGCAGGGCGGGCCCGGGAGCGCGGCGTCGCTGCTGGCCCAGGCGAGCGTCCCGGTGCCCGGCGGCAGGCTGCTTTCCACCGCCCTCGTGAACGTGCTGATCCTCGACGACGGCCGAGTCTTCGCCGGATCCGTCCCGCTGGAGCGGCTCCAGGCCGCGGCCGCCGGGCGGTGACCGCCGTCGCGCTGTCCACCGAACTGAGCATCGAGACCCGGGGGTTGAGCAAACGCTTCGGCCGGCAGCTGGCGGTCGACGGCGTCGACTTGGCCGTGCCGCGCGGTTCCGTGTTCGGTTTCCTTGGCCCCAACGGCTCGGGCAAGACCACCACCATCCGGATCATGCTGGGCCTGGCCGCGGCTTCGAGCGGCTCGGTGCGCGTCCTGGGCGAGGAGATGCCGGGGCAGCTGCGCACCGTGCTTCCGCGGGTGGGTGCCCTGGTCGAAGGGCCCGCCTTCTACCCGTTCCTTTCGGGGGCGGCGAACCTGCTGCGCTTTGACGCCGCGGACCCAGGGGCGCCGGCCGGGACCCGGAAGGAGCGCGTGCGCACGGCGCTCGAGCGGGTGGGGCTGGGGCACGCGGCGGACAAGAAGGTCCGGGCCTACTCGCTCGGCATGAAACAGCGCCTCGGCATCGCGAACGCCCTGCTGGTGCCCCGGGAGCTGCTGGTGCTGGACGAGCCGACCAACGGGCTGGATCCGCAGGGCACCCGCGAGGTCCGCCATCTGGTCCGTTCCCTCGCGGCCGACGGCGCCACCGTGTTCGTCTCCAGCCACCTGCTCGCCGAGGTGGAGCAGATCTGTACCCACGCGGCCATCATGAGCGCCGGACGCCTCGTGGCGCAGGGCCCGCTCACGGAGCTGCGCCGGGCCGGAAACGCCAGGATCCGGCTGCTGACTCCCGACCCCGGGGACGCCGCCCGGGTGATGGCTGGCCTGGGGCTGCGGGCCGACGGCGGTACCGCTGCGGCGGGCGGCGAACTGCTGTTCGCGCCGCTACCTGCCGGGTCCGACGACGGCGCGCCCACGCCGGAGGCAGTAGTGGAGGCCCTTGTCGCGGCCGGCGTCCGGGTGCGCGGCTTCGCCCTGGAACAGGGCAGCCTCGAGGACCGCTTCGTCGAGCTGACCGGAGAGGGGTTTGACGTTGCCCAATGAACCGTCGGTAGCCCTCCCTCCTGGCGCGGCCAGGACTCCAGGCCTGCGCCTGCTCGGGTCCGAACTCGGCGTGCTCTTCCGCCGCCGCCGGACCTGGGCCATGCTGCTCGCCCTGGCCGCCATCCCCGTGCTGATCGCCGTGGCCGTGCGGCTCTCCTCCGCCGTGCCGCCCGGCCGCGGGCCAGCGTTCCTGGACCGGATCAGCCAGAACGGGCTGTTCGTGGGCGTCACCGCGATGCTGGTGGCCGTCCCGCTGTTCCTCCCCCTGACGATCGGCGTGGTCGCCGGCGACACCCTCGCCGGCGAAGCGGGCCTGGGGACCCTGCGGTACCTGCTGGCGGCCCCGGCCGGCCGGGGCCGGCTGCTGCTGGTGAAGTACGCCGGTGCGGTGGTATTCGCCGTTGCCGCCCCGCTCACCGTGGCCCTGGTGGGGGCCGGCATCGGGGCTGCGCTCTTCCCGGTGGGGCCCGTGACCCTGCTCTCCGGCGACACGATCGGCGCCGTCGAAGCCCTGGGACGGCTGCTGCTGATCGCTGCCTACCTCGCCGTGTCCCTCGTCGGAGTCTCCGCCATCGGCCTGTTTATGTCCAGCCTCACGGACGTGCCCGTCGGCGCGATGGCGGCCACGGTGGTGCTCGCCGTCGTCGCCCAGGTCGCGGATGCGCTGCCGCAGCTGGAGTGGCTGCACCCGTGGCTCTTCAGCCACCGCTGGCTGGACTTCGCCGACCTGCTGCGCCAGCCCATCGTCTGGGACTCGTTCGCCGCCAACGCCTTGCTGCAGGGCGGGTACCTGGCCGTGTTCGGGGCGCTCGCCTATGCCAGGTTCGCGACGAAGGACGTGCTCTCCTAGGTCCTCCGGCCGACGTCAGTACCGGGCGTCAGTACCGGGCGGCGATGGGGTGGAGCTGCATTCCGGACATGGCGGCAAGGTCCGTCACGGTGATACCCGCGTCCACGTTCAGTGCCTGCACCACCCGTCCGCCGCCGAGATAGATGGCCACATGGTAGAACCCTGGGGCGGAGCCCCACACCAGCAAGTCGCCCGGCTGCGCCTGGGACAGCGGGACATGCACGGGAGCCTGGGCGAACTGCTCGGACGCCGTGCGGGGCAGGGACTTGCCGGCCGCCGCGAAGGCATTCTGCACCAGTCCCGAGCAATCGAAGCCGTAGGCGCCGGTTCCGCCGTACTGGTAGAAATACGGGGCGCCGGTCTTCCCCAGCGCCACCGACACCGCGGTCTGGTTGGAACCGCCCGGAGCCGGAGCCGGAGCCGGAGCCGGAGCGGGCGGGGGCGGCGGGGCAGGAGCCTGCGGCGGGGCCGGAGCCGGGACAGGCGGCGCGGGAAGATCGGGAGCCGCCGGGGGAGCGGCAGCCGGAGGAACAGGCGCCGGCACGGCGGGCGCCGGTACAGCGGGTGCGGGCGCCGGCTGCCCGGACCGGGCGGGCTGCGGGGCCGGCAGCTGGTTGGACACGGCCGTCACGGCCGCCAGTTGCGCCTGCTGGCGCTGCCGGTCCAGGGCATCCACCCGCGCCGACTCGAGTGCCACGGTGGTGTTCCGCAGTGTGGCCAGCTGGTCCACCAGTACCGTGCGCTGCGCCGCGGCGTCGGTCACCACGCGCTGCCGGGCCTCGTTGGCCCGTTCGGCGTCGGCCTTGCGGGACTCGGCTGTGCGGGCTGCGTCGTCGGCGGCGCGGTCGGCGTCGGCCGCGGAGGCCTTGGCCGACTGGGCGGCAGCGGCGGCGGTCTCCGCGGACTGGAAGGCCCGGGTGCGGCCGGCGGCTACCGCCTCAAGCGTGGCGGCCTGCTGCAGGGCCTGGCCGTTGCTGCTGACCAGGCTGCCGAGGGCCGGCGTCATTCCGCCGTTGCGGTACAGGTCCCCGGCGAGCTGGCCGATCAGCTTGCGCGCCTTGGCCTGTTCGGCCTCGGCGGCGGAGGCCTTGGCGGCCGCCAGCTTGGCGGCGTCCCGCCGGATCCCGAGCTCCACCAGGGCGTCGGCGTAGGCGTTGTTGGCCGAGAGCGAGGCGGCCAGCCCGTTGTCCCGGGCCGTTGCCGCCTCCGCCAATAGGCGGTCGATGCGGGTGACCTGCTCCGCCGTCGCGCTTTCACTGGATTTCGCCGCGGCGATGTCCTCCGGCGACGGAAGGTCCGGGGCGGCCGGCACCCTCACTCCCGGGACGGAGCCCGCAGGGGCCGGAGCGGCCTGGGCCGGGACGGCCAGTGTTGCCAGCAGCACGACGGCGGTGCAGAGGGCTGCGCCCCTGCCGCCCGGTCGGGTCCAAACCATGGAAAACCTCGCTGCGTTCAGGCTGGAGCGAGCGAGGTCGGAATTTCGGCACGGGTAAATGCCCCTCTGTGGATCGCCCAGCACGGACGAGGCTACGTGCCAAATACCACTTTGGCAACAGAGGTCACATCAATAACATAAACAACAATGATGTGATTCGGTCACATTTATTCCGGTGTGTCGCGTCGTGACCGGTCGGACGTCAGGCGTGCTGGTGGGCCTCGTGCTCCGCGTGGGTGGCGGGTTCGAGCTGGAAGGTGCAGTGCTCGGTGTCGAAGTGCGAGCCGAGGCAGCTGACGAGCTTGTCCAGCACCCGGTCGGCCCCGCGGGCGCCCAGCGCCGCGTCCTCCACCACCACGTGCGCGGAGAACACCGGCACCCCCGAGGTGATGGTCCAGATGTGGATGTCGTGGACGGAGACCACACCATCCACGGCCAGGATATGTTCGCGGATCATTTGCACGTCCACGCCCTTGGGGGTGGCTTCGAGGAGCACGTCGACGACGTCGCGGAGCAGGTGCCAGGCCCGGGGCAGGATCATCAGGGCGATCACGATCGAGGCAATGGTGTCCGCAGCCTGGTAGCCGGTGGCCATAATGACCACGGCGGCGACGATGACGGCGAAGGAGCCGAGCAGGTCGCCGAGGACTTCCAGGTAGGCGCCGCGGACGTTGAGGCTTTCCTTCTGGGCGCCGCGCAGGATCAGCAGCGAGACGAGGTTGGCTACCGCGCCCAGGACGGCGGCAAAGAGCATCACGTCGGTCTGAACCTCGGGGGCCGAGCCGAGCCGCCGGATGGCCTCCGTGAAGATGACCACGGAAATGACGATCAGGACCAGCGCGTTGGCCAGCGCGGCCAGGACCTCGGCACGCTGGTAGCCGTAGGTCCTTGCATCGCTCGCCGGCCGGGCCGCGATCCAGGCGGCCAGCAGTGCGATGAATACGCCGGCCGCGTCGGAGAGCATGTGCCCGGCGTCGGCCAGCAGGGCCAGCGAGCCGGAGACCATGGCGCCGGCGACTTGGATCAGGACCACGGCAAGGGTGATGCCCAGGACGGCGATCAGGCGTTTGCGGTGCTTGCCGGTGGCCGTAATGCCGTGCGAGTGGCTGTGGTCGTGTCCCATGATTCCAAGGCTAGTCGCCCCGGGGCCGGCTAGCCCCAGCCGAGTTCGTGCAACCGCTCGTCGCTGATGCCGAAGTGGTGCGCGATCTCGTGCACCACGGTGACGGTTACTTCCTCGACCACGTCCTCGCGGGAGGCGCAGAGCTCCAGGGTCGGCTGGCGGTAGATGGTGATCCGGTCCGGCAGCGAGCCCGCGTCCCACCAGGAATCCCGCTCGGTCAGCGGCACGCCCTCGTACAGGCCCAGCAGCACGGTGTCCGGGTCCTCGCCGGGCTGCGCGATGTAGTCGTCTTCAATGAAGACCGCCACGTTGTTCATGGTCTTCGCCAGCTCCGGCGGGATCCGGTCCAGCGCGTCACCCACGGCGGCTTCGAACTCGTCCTCGGACATCGGGAACGGCCCGCCGTCGGGCCCGGTGCGCTCGCGGCCGTCGTCGTTTCCGGAGTCGTTTGCGTCGGGCACGATCGGCAGGCCGGGTGGCAGTGAAGCGGGCATACCCAGAACTCTATGCCCCCGGCTTCGCGACCGGCCCGGGAGTCTGGCGGGAGCCCGGCCGCGAGCGGCGCCGGGTCAGGGAGACGCCGGCGAGGCAGATCACGCCGCCCACCAGACCCCAGATCGTGGGAATCTCGCCCAGCACCAGCCAGGAGATCAGGATCGTGGTGCCGGGCACCAGGTAGGTGGTGGCGGCGAGCCGTCCGGCGTCGATCAGGGAGAGGGCGTAGGCCCAGGTGGTGAACGCGATCGCGGTGGGGAAGACACCGAGGTAGACCAGACCCAGCGTCGCTGGCAGCGGCGCGGCCTGCAGCTCGGCGACGAGCTGGCCGCTGAAGGGCAGGCAGCACACGGCACCCACCATGATGCCGAACCAGGTGGCCTGCGCCGCGGGGAACTTCCGCAGCACCGGCTTCTGCACGATCACGCTGACCGCGGCGAGGGCGGCGGCGAGCAGGCAGAGCAGCACCCCGGCGACGTCCGCCGTCGAGCGCTGGCCGGAGCCGAGGGCAATCACCGCGACGCCGCCGAACGCGACCAGGCTGCCGATGATCAGCCAGCGCGGGAAGCCCTCTTTCAGGATGATCCCGGCCATCACAGCGACCAAGATGGGGTTGACGTTGATCAGCAGCGCGGCCGTGCCGGCATCGAGCATGTGTTCGGCGGCGTTCAAGGCAACGTTGTAGCCGCCGAACCACATCACGCCGTAGGCCAGAATGGGCCACCACTCGCGGCCCCGGGGGAACACGGCCGCCTTGCGGAACTGCGGCAGCACCACCAGGCCCAGCACGACGGCGGCCACCGAAAGCCGGCCCAGGGTCAGCGCCCCGGGGGAGAAGCTGGGCCCGACGGCGCGGATCCCCACAAAGGCCGATGCCCAGAGGACAACGGTGACCACGACGGCGGCGATCCCCAGCCCGCTGATCTGTCCCGGCCGGAGGGGCGCCGTGGCCGCTGCGGGAGGGGCGGCATGCGAGGCCGCTTCGTGGGTGCTGTTGGGGTGGGTGCTGTCCGGGATTGTGGTGCCCGGGTGGGCGCTGTCCGGAGTGGGGGAGCCTGTCTCGGCGGTTGTTGCCATGCTGCCAATCTAGCCCGAGCGGCGGGCCTGCGGCTGGCGGAAATCGGTCAGGTCTAGTCGGTTTCCTGCCAATGTTCCCGGCAGTGGTCCGGCCAGCGGTTCGGGCTGCGGTCCGGCCGGCCTCACCGGAGGACGCGCGCGGCCGCCTGGACGGCGTCCGCCACCTCTCCCAGCGCCGTCGAACCCCGCCGCCACTGCTGCCAGTGCAGGGTGATGTCCACGGGGCTGCCGGGACCGAGGAGCTCCAGTGCCCCGGCCCGGAGGTCCTCGCCGATCTCGATCTCGGGCATCAGGCCCCACCCCATGCCCCAGCGGATGGCGTCACCGAACTCCTGGGCGGCCGGGACGTAGTGCCGCGGCGGCTGGAGGGCTGAACGGCTGAACCGGCGCAGCCAGCGGTCCTGCAGATCGTCCTTGCGGTCGTAGACCAGCACGGGGGCGCGGGCCAACGCCGCCGCCGTGACGCCGGATTCAAACCAGCGGCGGGAAAACTCCGGCGCGCAGACCGGCAGGTAACGCATAACCCCCAGCCTGCGCGACGAACACCCCGGAACCGGCGCCGCCGTCGCCGTGATCGCGGCGGCCGCGGCGCCGGCGCGGAGGAGGTCCAGCGAGTGCTCCTGGTCCTCGCGGAGGATCTCCAGCTGGATGCTGTCCCCAACTGCCGCCAGGCCGGGCAAGGCCCAGGTGTGCAGTGAATCGCTGTTGATCACCAGGGTCAGGCGGGTCCGCCCGTGGGGTTCCGCCGGCTCCAGTTCCTCGGCGAGGTCCGCGGAGAGCAACTCCAGCTGCCGGGCGAACCGCACCACGGCCTGGCCTGACTCCGTGAGCCCCGGCGGCCGGGCCCGGGTCAGCACCGGCCGGCCGACGGCTGCCTCGACGGCGCGGATCCGCTGGCTGATGGCCGAGGGTGTCACGGACAAGTGGGCTGCCGCCGCGTCGAAGCTGCCATGCGTGATGATGGCCGCCAGCGTCCGGGCCTGCTCGGGCGAGATGTCGATCATTAGCCCATCTTACGTATGCGCAGGAAGTTTAACTGGTTTCATCTGGATGCGGCACCTACCGTGGAACAGTGATCTTCCCCCTGTTTTCCGGCCTCTCCGCCGGGCTGTCCCTCATCGTTGCCATCGGCGCGCAGAACGCCTTCGTGCTGCGCCAGGGCATTCAGCGCTCGCACGTCGCCATGGTGGTGGCCGTCTGCGCCGTATCGGACCTGCTGCTGATCCTGCTGGGCGTCGCGGGCATCGGCGTCCTGCTGGACCGGGCGCCGGCCGCCCTCGTGGTGATCCGCTGGGCCGGGGCCGCTTTCCTGCTCGCCTACGGGGCGCTCGCAGCCTGGCGCGCGGTCCGCGGGCAGCAGCTGGACCAGACCCTGGGCAAACCGGCCGGCAGCCGGGCGGCCGTGCTGGCCACCTGCCTGGCCTTCACCTGGCTCAACCCGCACGTCTACTTGGACACCGTGCTGCTGCTCGGGTCGCTCGCCGCTGCCCAGGGCGAGTCCGGGCGGTGGTGGTTCGCCGCCGGGGCGGGCCTGGGCAGCGTGGCGTGGTTCACCGCGCTCGGCGCGGGGGCTCGGTTCCTGACCGACCTGTTCCGGCGCCGGGCTGCCTGGCGCGTGCTCGACGCCGGAATCGCCGTCGTGATGGTGACCCTGGCCGTGTTGCTGCTGGCCTGAGCGTCGCGGCCGTTATTCCCTGGCGTCTGGCCATACCTCGTCGCCGCGTCTACTTGCCGCGCCGGGACCATTCCAGGAGCCGGTCCACGGGCCAGGTGGTGATGATTCGCTCCGCAGGCACGTTGTTCCGGGCGGCCCGCTCCGCGCCGTACTGCAGAAAGTCCAGCTGGCCCGGGGCGTGCGCGTCGCTATCGATGCTGAAGAGGCAGCCGGCGTCGAGCGCCAGTTGGATCAGTTCATCCGGCGGGTCCTGGCGCTCCGGCCGGGCGTTGATCTCGACGGCGACGTCGTGGTCCGCGCAGGCCTCGAACACCCGCTTCGCGTCGAACTCCGACGGCGGCCGCGTCCCCCGCGAGCCGTTCAGGAGCCGGCCGGTGCAGTGGCCCAGCACCCGGGTGTGCGGGTCCTCGATTCCGGCCAGCATCCGCCGGGTCATGGTGCGGCTGTCCGAGCGGAGCTTCGAGTGCACGCTCGCCACCACGATGTCCAGGCGGTCCAGCAGCTCCGGGGCCTGGTCCAGCGTCCCGTCCTCGAGGATGTCCACCTCGATGCCGGCGAGCAGGCGGACCCCCGGGCGGCCTGCGTCGATCGCTGCGACCAGGTCCAGCTGTTCACTCAGGCGTTCGGCGCTCAGCCCGTTCGCGATCCGCAGCGTGGGCGAGTGGTCGGTCAGGGCCAGGTACTCGCGGCCCAGCATCCGGGCAGCATCCACCATGGCCTCCACCGGGGACCCGCCGTCGGACCAGTTGCTGTGCGTGTGCAGGTCCCCGCGGAGCTCCGCCAGCAGCTCGCGGCCGCCCTCGGCGAGCGGCGCGGCGCCGCGTTCGCGCAGGCCCGCGAGGTAGTCGGGAATCCCGCCGTCGACGGCCTGGGCGATCACCTCGAACGTCCGGTCGCCGATCCCCTTCATACGCTTGAGCCGGCCGTCCCGCCTCCGCGCGGCCAGTTCCTCGGGCGAGAGGCCGGCGATCAGATCGGCCGCCTTGCGGAACGCCTGGACTTTGAACGTCGTGGCACGCTCGCGTTCGAGCCAAAAGGCGATCTCGTTGAGGGCAGCGGCGGCGTCCATCTGCCCATCATCCGCACAGCGGTACCGGCCTTGTCCAGACCCCGCCGGCTGCGTATTCCCGGGTCGTGGGGCCGATTTTGGAGTTTCCGGAAGTTGGCCCTATAGTTTTATAGGTCCAGTTCGGAGGAACCCGAAGGGCGCAAAACGGAAGGCTTCGGCCCTTGTTTTTTGCCCTTGATCCAGTGGGTTTTGCCGGATGGCGTCCTGGCCCCCATCGTCTAGCGGCCTAGGACACCGCCCTTTCACGGCGGCGGCACGGGTTCGAATCCCGTTGGGGGTACGCAAGGAACTGGTCGGGCCGGATGAAAAAGTCTGGTAGGCTAAAGGCCTTGAAAAATTGCAGTAGCGATACCGCAAACAGCAAGAAACAGTAGTAAAAGCAAGGCCCTGTAGCGCAGTTGGTTAGCGCGCCGCCCTGTCACGGCGGAGGTCGCGGGTTCAAGTCCCGTCAGGGTCGCTCTGATTGCCAGGAGAAATTCCGGCCGTCAAGGTGACACGTCACCAAGGCTCTGTAGCTCAGTTGGTAGAGCGTTCGACTGAAAATCGAAAGGTCACCGGATCGACGCCGGTCGGAGCCACCAGCTAGAACCCCGCAGTTCCCAGTGTTTATGGGATCTGCGGGGTTTTTTCGTTTACAGCGTGAAGCGTGAGCCGGGGCGCCGACTTCGGGAAGTAGTCCCCGCCGTCCGCGCCGGTCAGCGCCAGCCGAGCTGCGGCGCCACGTGCTGGAGTATGGATTCGATCACGTGGGCGTTGTAGTCGACACCAAGCTGGTTCGGGACAGTGAGCAGCAGCGTGTCTGCGGCCGCGATCGCCTCGTCTTCGGCCAGCTTGGCGGCCAGTTCGTCCGGTGCACCCGCGTAGGAGCGGCCGAAAATTGCACGGGTCTTCTCGTCGATGTTGCCCACCTGGTCCGAACTGCGGCGGTCCCGGCCAAAGTAATGCCAATCGCGCTCGTCCGTGAGTGCAAAGATGCTGCGGCTGACTGAGACGCGCGGTTCCCGCTCGTGCCCGGCTTCCTTCCAGGCCTGCCGGTAGAGCGCGATCTGCTCCGCCTGCTGGATGTGGAACGGCTTGCCGCTCTCGTCGTCTTTGAGCGTGGAGCTCTGCAGGTTCATGCCGAGCTTTGCCGCCCAGACGGCAGTGGCGTTCGAGCCGGAACCCCACCAGATGCGCTCGCGCAGACCCTCCGAGTGCGGCTCCACGCGCAGCAGACCGGGCGGGTTCGGAAACATCGGGCGCGGATTCGGCGCCGCGAATCCCTCACCAGTGAGCACCTCGAGCAGGCGCTCGGTGTGCCGGCGGCCCATGTCGGCGTCGGATTCGCCCTCGGCGGGAGCGAAGCCAAAGTGGCGCCAGCCCTCGATGACCTGCTCGGGTGACCCCCTACTGATGCCCAGCTGCAGCCGGCCGCCGGCGATCAGGTCTGCCGCGCCGGCATCCTCCGCCATGTAGAGCGGGTTCTCGTAGCACATATTGGGGTTGTAACGTTGGGGCATGAAGACTGTAGCCGCGTACGTACGGATCTCGATGGACGCCACGGGCGAGCGGTGGGGCGTTGAGACACAGCGCCGAAAAATCGCGGAGTTGTCCAGCGCCCGTGACTGGCAGATCGTGGAGTGGTACGAAGACAACGATGTCTCGGCCTCAAAGCCCCGTGGGCCCAAGTCGGACTGGGCACGGATGCTCCACGACGCCGAGGCAGGACGGTTCGAACTCGTCGTCGCCGTGGACATCGACCGACTGCTGCGCTCGACACGGGACATGAACACCCTGATGGACACCGGCGTCAACGTCGCGACGGTGGACGGAGAGATCGATCTCTCAACGGCGGACGGCGAGATGCGCGCCGGGTTCCTGACAATCATGGCGCGGTTCGAGACCCGTCGAAAATCCGAGCGTCAGCTCCGGTCGAATGCCCGGCGGCGAGCTGAAGGGATCCCCGCCTCGGCCTGGACGCCATTCGGCTGGACGAAGGAGGGCGACATCATCCCCGTGCAGGCCGCCGCGGTCCGGAGAGCCTTCGATGCCTTCCTCGGTGAACCGTCGCTGTCCATCCGCCGCATCCGGGAAGATCTCAACGCCGCGGGGCACCGAACGGCCCGCAACTCCGTGTTCTCCATCGACGCGGTGCGCTATCTACTGGCGAACCCGCTCTACGCCGGCTACATCAAGAAGTACTCGACCGGCGAGCTGTTCCCGGTCCAGGGCGAAGCGTTCCCGCCCATCGTCAGCGAGCAGACGTGGAGGTCAGCGGTAACGAAGCTGGAGGACAACGAACGCCGGGCCGCGAGGCAAGGCAACGCCCCGAAGTACCTGCTGTCGTCTGTCGGCCTGTGCGGCAAGTGCGGGGCGACGCTTGTTTCCGGGAACAACAGCCGGGGATTCGGCACATACAAGTGCGGCGAGCACTTCCACCTATCGCGACAGCGCGATGCCGTCGATGCGATGGTGGTTGAAGCCGTGCTCACCCGGCTTTCGGCGTTGGATGTGCACGACCTCGTCGCACCACAGGAGGACAGGGCCATCGACCGGGAGGCCCTGCTGTCTGAGCGCAAGGCCCTGGTCGAGCGCATCGAGGAGCTGACCCCGCTTCTCGCTGACGTGCGTCAGCCCGTCAAGAACATCACCGAGGGGCTCGGGCTGGCCCAGGCGCGAATCACTGAGATCGATGCAGAACTGCTGGATAGCACGCTGTCGCCGACCGCGGACCTCCTGGCCGGCATCGACGATCCGGTCGGCACCGCGCAGCGACACGAGGCCGTCGCGCGGAAGTGGGAGGCGTTGGACATGGACCGTCGTCGGTTGCTCGTGGACGAGCTGGTGACCGTGACCATTGAGCCGGTCGAGCCGGGGCACGTGAAGTTCGACCCGGACCTCATTCGGATAGAGCCGCGCCGCGGCTGACTCACCACGTCGTTGCAATGGCAAGTCAAGTCGTGTGACAATGCTTGCATATAAACGCTAGAGGTTGGCGTCAGCCCGGTTCGCCACCGGGTTTCCACCTCGCTAATGGTGTCTCGGGTGGCGACAGACCGAGGCTCAGGGAGACCGTAACCACCGGTTGAACTGATAAGTAGTCCATCGCAACGGGGAACAGTCCGCCCTCGTTGTCGGGAGTGGAGCGGAAGGCTCCTCCGTGAGGACTTTCGTGATGTCTGTCGTTATCGACGCTTCCCGCGCATTCGCGCCGCACCGTTCTGGTCATGACCAGGACTCGGTCGCCATTGAAAAGGTCGACGACCTTGATCCCGTCATCGCCGCCGCGCGCGCCGCTGGCCGCCTGGCCGGTGAGCGCCTCGCCCGCATACCCCTCACCCCGCACCAGCGCGCCGTGGTGGCCTCCGTGATGGGCGGTGTCTGATGACCGCCAACACTGCCGCATTCCAACACGTCGACGGCTTCCGCTGGCGTCAGGGTGATCCCTCCCTTGCCGACGCCGAAGCGCGTCTCTACGACCTCGGCGTGCTCCGGTCCGTCCTCGAAGAGGCCGTGGAGATGGCCGTCGCCGACGCCCGCGCCGACGGCGTGACCTGGGCCAAGATCGGCGACGCGCTTGGCGTTACGCATCAGGCTGTCATTAAGCGCTACGGCAAGCGCGGTGGTGCCTAGTGAGCACCACCTCCCGCATCCGCAGCATCGCTCCCACCGGCCTGACTCCGCCCGGAGGGCCTGGCCTGGCACCCGCCGCAGGCGGGCTGCCCGTCGTCGCTCCGAACAGCCAAAACATGCTGTGTGAGCCGGGATTTTCTCCCGCTCAGAAAACGGATATCGGATACACGACCGACGAACACACCCCCGAGAACGACGTTTCCGCAGGCCAGGAGCCTGTGTGCACGCGCGACTCCTTGGGTTCGCGCGTATCCGTTTCAGAAACGGATACGCCATCTCCTCCAACGGATACCCCCGTTGACTACTCCGCGTTCGAGGTGCCGGGAGCTGATCCCAGCGACGATGTGGAGCCCTTCGAAGTGCCTTCGTCGCCTGACCACATCGAGGCTGCCCGCGCCTTCTTCGAGGAACAGAAGGCCTCCGAGACCCCGGATCAGGTGAAGCGTGCTCAGACGCTCTCGCGGGTGTTCTCGGTGATGCAGTACGCGAACCACCCGGAGACGGGTGAGCCGATGTACAGCCAGGAGCAGCTGGAAGACGGTCTTGCCCTCCTCGAAGAGCAGTTCGGTGAGATGTGGTCGGCCTTCACCGCTCACCCGTTCGATCGGCTCGTGGAAGTGGACGAGGGCAGTGTGGACTGCCGGTGCATTGGTCTCAAGGGCCTGCACTGGCACCTCGTGCTGTGGTTCAAGGAGAAGCGCCCAAAGACCCGCACGGTCTCGAACGCACTGGAGGTACCGAGTGCTCGCGTGCGGTGGCCGAAGGAGGTCGTGGCCCAGGAGGGCGGGGACAAGCACGAAGGCTCCGGTGCTGCGTCGAAGGCGTTCTTCGACCTCTGTGAGTACCTGCCTCACGAGTCGCGGCGGGCAGATGCGATTCCGGGAGTGCACCAGACCGAGCGCACGTACTTAACGGACAACAAGCAGGACGGCAATCCGGGCAAGTACCAGTACGGGCGCGGGCGCATCGTGGCGAACTTCGATTTCAGCGTCGAACTGGACGCGCACATGGCCGGGCGCGTGTCAGCTGCCGAGGGCGGAAAGAGCCTCGCTGCCAGGAAGCGGAAGCTTCGGCGCGCGGTGATGGACGGGATGACGCTGGATGCGGCAGAGGCCGCTGACCGAGACGCGTTCGCCGATGATCTGCCGCGGTTGGAGCTGCTCCGCTCGCGGTACGAGCAGAAGCGTAGCGTTCTGGTCGCCGAGGGCCTCGGTACGACGTGGCACAAGTCGGTGCTGGCGATCTGCGGCCCGAAGGGGTCGGGCAAGGGCATCCTTGCTGATGAGGTCGCCGCGCAGACTCAGGCGCTGGTGGCTTTGGCTGGTTGTGACTGGCCGTACGTGCAGCCTCCGGGGCGCAACGCGCTGGAAGCTGTCGGGGATGCGAAGATCACTCATCACGATGATGCCCGCTTCGACATCACGCCGACGTACGACGAGACGTTGCGGTACACGGACAATCACCGCGCCACGGAGCCGTACAAGCGGCATACCCGCAGCGGGCAGGTGGTCGCTCCGCGGCTGATCATGATGTCGAGCACCGAGACGCCGCAGTCGCTCGGACTCACGATGAAGGCGCGCAAGCCCAGCGACGTGCTGGCGTTCAACGCCCAGGGTGCGAAGCGCTTCCCGCCGGTGGACATCGACGAGTTCCTGCGCCGCATTGGGTGGGCGGTCGAAGTTTCGATCCCGGAGTCGCTGCAGCTGACCGGCAACGATCATGAGGATTACCCGATGATCCGCGCCGAGATGCTCGTGAGCATCCGCAGGGTCACGGTGAATGCCGCGCGCCGGATCGAGCCGGTGCTGAATCGCGAAGGCGAGCCGCTCGGCGAGATCACGACGACGCACGAAATGGCTCCGGTCGCGGTGGTGAAGGGTGCTCAGGACGCGGCCCGCTTCCTCGCCGTGTCGATCCTGATGGAAAACAACCGGGACGTGATCGAGCTGATCCCGGAATCCGAGCTGGCCGCGTACCTCGCGCAGAAGGCTGCTATCGAGGTCGCCGCTGCCGAGGAGAGCGAACGGCGCAGGCAGGCTGCTGCCGCAGCCGCTGAGGAGGCAGAGCAGCGTGCGGCCGAGGTTGCGGCCAAGAAGCGGCAGAAGGAGATCGAGCGCTGGCAGGTGGAGCAGCGTATGGCGGCGATGTGCACCTGCACGCCGCGCCCCGCTGGCTCCTACGGGAGGCATGCGGACTCCTGCACGGTGCTCACCGAGGACGACCGTCGGCAGCGCGTCGAAGCGCACCGGGCCGAGCTTGATCGGAAGGTCGCGCGGCTCCGCGCGAACGGCGGGCTGCTGGTCGCGGGAGGTGCGCGATGAGCGCTTTCGGCGGCCAGCACGTTGCGATTCGTCAGGGCTCCGGTGGAGCGCTGACGGATCGGTTGGTCGAGGCGCCCAGCGCCGAGGAAGCTCCGCGCAGCGGCCCCCGGAGGGCCTCGGGAACCTTGGAACGAAGAGTAAAGGTGTATGGGGCTACGCTTCCGGCTCTTCCGTTTCTGAAGTGCGGTGCAGAGGCTCCGGTTATGGGTGCAGGGGCCCATGAGCGGAGGGGCAGCGGACTTCAGAAACGGAGTCCCCGCGGGAGCGCCGCCGGAGGCTTCATCGGAGCGAAGCGGAGGTGGTCACTGTGAGTTGGACTGTCACTTACGACGCCTCTCCGGAGGCCAAGGTCAAGGCCGCTGGCTCCCATGCGGTGGCCCGTGATCGTCATCTCGGTAGGGGGCCGGATCTGGCCGCGGGGTTCAACTTCGGCCATCGGAATCCCAACATCGACCTGGCCCGGTCGAAGATGAATATCACCTTCGTCAACGACGGTGAGGGCGGCTTTCGTGTGCCGGTCGTTACGAAGGACCCAGCGGGAAGGACCAGGCCGCCCAGCGCGGAGTTTGCCGACTACCGGGACAGTCGACTGGCGCAGGTCAAGAAGCCCCTTCGCAAAGATGCCGTCGTCATGCGTGGCATCATGCTCCAGATCGACCCGCGGTGGTTCGACGCGCACTGTCCCGACTGGCGCAGCGATGGACTCAACGACGAGGCGCAGCGATTTATGTACGCCCAGCTGGAATGGGCATGCAAGGAATTCGGCCAGGAGAACATCGTCTGCGGGTCCCTCGATTTGGATGAATCCAGTCCTCACCTGCAGCTGTCGGTTGTACCGGTAACCGACGATGGCCGGCTCTCACAGAAGGACTTCTTCCGCGGGCCGGGGCATTTCGTGAAGCAGCGCAAGGAGCTGTGTGACGCCCTCGAAGCAGCGGGGTACGACCCTCAGCGCATGGTCACTGACCGGTCGACCAAGCGGACCTCCAGTGCCGAGTATGCCCGTACGGCGGACAAGGCGCGGGCCACCCTCGCTGTCGCCAAGCGTGACACCGATAAGCTTTGGGAGGAACGCCGGGAGGTGCGCGCGGAAAAGGCCAAGCTCAGCGAGGCCGCCAAGTCCCTGAGTGACGACAGACAGAAAGTTGATGCGCGACTCGAAGAGGTGCCCCGGCTCAGGCGCAGGGCGAAACAGGATGCGATGGTCGAGGCTCGGGCAGATGCCCGCCAGGAGGTCGCAGACGTCCTGCTCGCGGCTCAGGAGCGGGAACGGCGGGCGGCGGCGGCCGAACAGGCTTATCGGGCTGCCGCTCAGGGCCTCCTAGCCCTGCGCGAGCGTATCCAGCAGAAGTTGGACGGCAACCCGAGTCCGCCGAGCTATGACGACATGCGCCGGGAGATCCTCGGAGCTCAGTCTCATGTGCTGGTGAAGTTCCTCAGGACTACGAGGCTCAGGGACGGCGCAACGCTCATGGACCTGGCCGAGGAATACGCACACAGGGAGTTCGCTGCGCACCAGCGCCGCGACAGCGACTCTCTCGGTCAGTACAGCGGGCCCAGCTATGAGCAGTGGAAGGGCCGGAATCTGGAGATGCAGAGGGAGATAGACGCTGCGAGACTCTCCAACCGGGTCACCGATATGGATCGTCAGTACGAAGGTCCCGCATACGAGAGGTAGAACTTCTGTTGGAACGGGGCGGGTCCGCACGCGCCGGTGTTTCAAGTTTCAATGTCGGGCATCGAACGCGGCGACGATGCACGTAGCCGTTCGAATTTCTTTGTGAGATATCCCACAGCGAGAGTGTTGGTTTATGAGGAAACCATATTCACACCTGCCTACGTCATGCCTCGTATGTACGAACCTAGCCCAATTGGATTCGTAAAAGACATGTTTAATCGGCGGAATGGAACGCATCGCCAAAGGCCGGGGCCGGCCTTCTAAGGGCCCACGCCACTCGTTCACCGTCAAGCTCGATATGGGGCGGGCAGTGAAACTGAAGGAGATTTTGGAAACCCTCAACACCACCGGCATAGAGTACCTGGCTCCAATTATCGAGGCTCATCTCGACGCCATCGACCTCGATGAGCTCCGTAACGAGCCCCGAGAGGGGCAGCTATCCGTGGCGGCGAACGACACAGCCTCGACCGTCCGCCCGACCGTCAAACGAAAGCTCACTCGAGAAGAGAAACTCTGGCGAGCTCAATGGCTGGCCCGGAAGGTCAACCTGCTTCTGGACATGAGAACGGACGCCATAGGGCAGCCGTACGAATACCCGGCGATCCACGAGCGAGCCGATAAGCTCGGCTACTACATCTCCCGCACCAGATGGTCCCTGCTCAAGGAAGGCAAGGATCAGGTCGTCCCGGATAAGTGTCTGTTCGTTCTTGCCAAGATATTTGATGTTTACCCGGAGTACTTGCTCCACGAGGACACAGAACTTCCTTCAGACTTGGAGGCAGTGCTTCCGCAAGTGCGGATCAAGAGACTCTCCGGGTTACGCGATTCCGCAGTGAGGGCTCTGAGTGGTCCGGTGGACCCTGAAATACTCAAGGCAATTACGAAGATGCTAGACAAGGCCATGGAGCAATAGGCAGTCCATGCTACGGGGAGCTCGAAGGCTCGTGTGTGACGGTGTCGGCTCCGCGGGCAGATTGCAGAGCCGACACCAGGCGGCGGGCATTCGTGGGCGAACTCAGCAGGTAGCTTGTTTCCACCAAAGCGTCGTACGCATCCTTCGACATCAAAACCGCGGATCCGCGCTTTGACACGATCTCAACCTCGGTGCGGTCGAGGTTGACCCGCTCGATGAGACGGACAAGGCCGCGGCGGGCTTCAGTTGCTGTTATCGCCATCACTGCCTCCTGGTTGTACGAAAAATGCTAGTACCTGGTCTTTCGTACCACTACGTAAGCTGCCAGCGATGTTCGACCAATACCAGGGCGGCCGGGGTGAGTATGTCAACCCGATTCAGGACCACTGAGACGGCCCGAATCAGGACCGGCCTGGCCCGGCAACCCCAGCTGATGAGCGACTCGATGGCCGCGGGATCCTGGTCGGAATCGGGATCGGAATCAACGAGACACTTGGCGTCCGGCGGGGCGGCCAGCTCTCGGTATCGAAGACTGCAAATTCCAGGTACGGTCCGGTTGCAGTTCCGCACGCCGCAGCGTCATGCTGAGCCGGAATCTGCTCTCCTGCCAGTTGCGGCTGACTAACTTCGGCGAGGGGAGAAGGCGAAAGTAAATCAAAATAGCCGACTGACAACGATCCGATGATGGCTCGTTTTGTCGCAGTTCTCAACACGTTTGCTGCGTTCCGAAGCGGTGAGGCTGGCGACGTTGTGCGGAATCTGTGACCGGCCGTGCGCCGTGATGAAATCGGTGTCAGGTGGCGGTCTTCTGTTGTCTGCCGGCGCGGGCCCGGTTAGTCTGACGGTGGAAGAGGCCCGGGCAACCAAAGTTTTGGGGGCAGGCCTCACGGCAATCGAGTCATGCCGATTCCCGCGCTGGCTCCGCTGCCCGAGGACAGAGGAGCCAGCGTGCCCAGGGCGGCCAATGTTCCTCTGCCCCAGACTGGCAGACCAGAGCCAATGAAATTCGGACGAGTCCCGGCAATCAAGGAAACGAAAAAGGTCCGACCGGCTCGGGCCGGTCGGACCTTCTCATGGCGCGTCGGCGGCCGGCAACGGCGGGTTATCCGACTTTGCCCGCCAGCGCCACGAGCACACCGGCTGTGGCGAAGAACTTGTTGCTCCCCAAGTCGCGGATGGTCTTGATGCCCATGCCGGCGAGCAGTTCATCGTGCTTTTCCGTCAGCCCGGCAAGGGCCGAGGGCGGCGCGGCCAGAACTTCGTCGAGAGTCGAGTTCTCGTAGGCCTTATCGAGTGCCTTGCCCAATTCAATAGAAACAGCCATGTACATGTCCTTTCATCGATACGGAACAACAGCACACCCGCCGCGGATCCTGCGAAGCAGGAATGGGGCATGCACGGACGCCGGGATATTTCCCCGCGCTCCTGCCGGATACGCTATCGCAGTGCACTCACCAAAACATCAATATCCGGCAATTAATGTGCACAGACGCTGCGCACCTGCATCACGATAAGCCCGGACGGCGCTGGGGCGCCGGACATTCAATTTGCCCTACCCCGAAAGAACGGCCAGCCTCTGGAGGCCGGCCTTTCCTCGTTGGCTACTAGCGGCGGTCCTGCTGCAGGGAGTCACGAATTTCGGTGAGCAAAGCAATCTGCGGATCCTCCGCTGCTTCTTCCTTGACATCCGGGTTGATGCCCAGGCGCCGGTTGCGGCGTTCGATCATATGGTTCATCGGGACAACAACGACGAAGTAGATGGCTGCAGCCACGAGCAGGAAATTGACGATGGCGGTGAGCAGGACACCGAATTTGATGTCGTTTCCGTTCAGGGTCACGACGGCGAAACTGTCGAAATTGGGCGATCCGACCAGAGCCGCAATGAACGGCATGAGAACACTTTGGACTAGGGCCGTGACCACGGCGCCGAAAGCGGCACCAATCACGACGGCGACGGCAAGGTCTACGACGTTGCCCTTCAGGATGAAATTCTTGAATCCGGTCAACATGTTCCTCAAGTTACTCCACTATGAAGCCGATTCCGTGACCAGCGGATAAATTACCGGGGGGGTGGCGAAGATGACAAGCCAGCGCTAACTGCCACGTCATCCCTTCTCGAGGAGAAAGACTTGGAAGATTTTCCCTTGGAATGCCGGTACTTTGACTCAGTTTGCCGGAATCCTGCAGATACTACGATCGCTTCCGGCAGACCTGCCATGACCGCGCAAACGGGATGCGGTAGTTCCGTGCCGGCCGAATCGACGCAGGAATGTAAATGGGCATGTCGTCAGCCGACAGGATTGCGCGCAATGCTGTGGGCGAGTCGGTAGGAGTCTGATCCGGTTTCGATGATGGCCCCGTTGAACGTCAGCCTGTCCACGATCGCTGCGCACAGCCGCGGGTCGGTAAAGGTCTTCGTCCAACCGGAAAAGGATTCATTGGAGGCGACGGCGATGGAGTTCTTCTCCTCCCTCTCGGTGAGGACCTGGAAGAGGAATTCTGCGCCGCGGCGGTCCAGTTCCATGTAGCCGAGTTCATCGATGCAGAGCAGGTCCACACGGCCGTAGCGGGCGATAGTCTTGGCGAGGACTTTCTCGTCGGAGGCTTCGACGAGTTCGTTCACGAGCCGGGTGGCGAGGGTGTATTTGACCCGGTAGCCCTTCTCGGCCGCGGCGGTGCCGAGCCCGATGAGCAGGTGGGATTTCCCGGTCCCGGAATCGCCGATGAGGCACAGAGGTGATCCCTTGCGGATCCACTCCCCCGTTCCGAGGGTGTGGATGGTGGCGGGGTTAATGTTCGGATTTGCGTCGAAGTCGAAGTCCCCGAGCCATTTGTCGCGCGGGAATCCAGCTGCTTTGACGCGCCGAATCGAAGAGCGCCGGTCCCGGTCGTCGCACTCGGCGAGCAGCAATTCGGCCAGGAATCCCTGGTAGGAGAGTTGTTCCTTTCCGGCGACGCTAAGGGCTTCGTCCAGGACGGCCCGGATCGTGGGCAGCCGGAGCCGGCGGCACGCCTGGTCCACGGCAGCGACCGCTGCCTGCTCGGTCAGACCGCGCCTCCGCCGCAGAGTCGGAGTAATGCTTGTTCCCGGGACGCTGGGGCTCATGAGATGTTCTCCTTCAACGCGGTTCCAGCGGGGTGTTCGATGCGTTTGACCAGCAGCTCGTCATAGGCGCTGACCGATGGCAGGGGCCGCGTGTCCTGAGGGAGCCCGGCGATGACCGCGGCGGGGTCCATGAGACGGCGCTGGGTAAGACTGACAACCCGTTGCACATTCACTTCAACATGAGCACCGGGATGACGGTCCGAACCGGACCCACCCACGGAAGAAATCGTTGCGTATCTGCGGGCCTCGACCGCGACGACGTCGGCGCTGACAGCACCCACTCGCAGCGCCGCAGTGATTCCTGCCTGGATGTCTCCGGGGTCCATGGAGCGGTGGAGCAGCAGGACGTCGATAAGTTCACGGGTCCCGTCGGCGTCGCCGTTGACCCTGCGGGAGGCAGCCCAGAACGCCTCATGGGCGCTGGTAAACGCCCCGGACTCCCGCGCCCGTGCCAGGGCCGTGGAACCGGGCAGCGCGCCCGGTTTGGTTTTGAGGACCTCGAGGTAGTGATCCAGTTGGACGGACTGCCCGTGTTTGGCAACGATCCGCTGATGCCTGGCTGCAACGGCCCGGCCGTCGAACACCACGACCTCGGACGCCCGCAAGGACACCCGGACTTTCCGGCCGATGAACCGTGCCGGTACGGAATACTTCACCATCCGCACCGTGATCAGCGAGGACCTGTCTACCCGCGGCGTGAGCGTCAGGCCCGGATCAAAGACCTCCCCCGGCAAGGGTGCCAGGAACGGCCGTTCGGCGGCGAAGTCCTGGCCGATGGTGCGGATCCTGTCCATGATCCGTCGGGCATCGTCCTTGGCTTCCCAGGCCCGGATCCGGTCGTTGAGCTCGTCCAGGGAATCCGTGACGGGCATGGGCGAGAGTCTGTTCCGCCGGAACCAGCCAACCTCTCCTTCGACCCCGCCTTTTTCGTGGGCTCCGTCTATCCCGGGCTGGCAGTAGAAGGCATCGACGCCGTAGTGCGAGCGGAACAACAACCACCGGTCATTCTCCAGGCGCTGCCGGCCCTGCCCGAACACCACCGCGGTCACCGCGCTGGTGAGGTTGTCATAGCGGATGTGCTTTGTCGGGATGCCGCCCAAGACCTGGAACGCTTCAAGGTGTCCCTCCAGGAAAGCTTCTTGGGCCTGGGTCGGGTATATCCGGTGGATGGCCTTGCCCGAGTGTGAAAGACGGAAAACGAACATATGACATTTCGTCTTCACACCGTCCAGGACGACCCAGACTTCACCGAAATCCACTTCGGCCTCAGCGCCGGGGGCATGTTCCTGCGGGACAAATACCTCCACCCGGCGGCCGGCTTCAACATCGATCTGGGTACGGCGGATCCGGACATAGTCCCGCACGGTCGAATACGAAAGTTCCTCAGCTCCGTGCTCCTCGAGGAGCCGGGCCAGGATCCTGCGGGCGGTATGGCGCTGCTTCCGCGGCGCCGTCGTGTCCTCGGTCAGCATGGCGTCGATCGCCGGTTTGAAGGCATCCAGCCGCGGCGATGACCTCTCCGGCGTCTTCCGCGCGGGCGGGACAGGATCCAACAAAGCCTGCCGGACTGTGTCCCTGCCGACCTGATACCGCTTCGCCAGCCCACGGATGGACAAGCCCTCCACGCGGGCGTCTCTGCGGATCTTGGCAAACAACTCCATGCGCACCCTCATCCGGACCTCCCAATGGTCGCTTTCATCAGATGAAGACAACACTGAGGGTGGTCCTAACTCAAACCGTCACAAGCCACCGGCGAGTCGTGGGTGGTCCTGGTTCAAGCCGTTACGCCGGTCCTGAACCAAACTGCCATATTCACCGGGGTCCAGATCATGCCTGAATAGACGGCACGCTACAGGGACTCGCAGTAAGCCTGCTAGCGCGCCTGTTGGGCTGACCTCACGTGCATGCCACATACAATCAGAGGAAGTCCCTCGGGGGCTCCCGCTTTCATGTCCGCACCATCTTTGGGGAACCGTGACCACTACGTTTGACGAGCTGCTTGGCACCTACCGCCACCTTTCGGATTCGGAACGGATGAAAGGCAGCTACCTCGAACAGCTGGTTGCGCAGTATCTGGAGAACGACGGCGTTCACGCACCTCAGTACACGGACGTGTGGCTGTGGCGCGACTGGCCGAACCGTCCGGAGAACTTCACCAACAAGGACAATGGCATCGACCTGGTCGCGGCCCGTACCGACGGCGGACTGACTGCCATCCAAGTGAAGTTCTACGCGCCTGGCTACCGGATCCAGAAGCATGACATCGATTCATTCCTGTCGGCGTCCTCGAAGAAGCCGTTCACCAACGCTGTCGTGGTGGACACCACCGAGGGCGACTGGTCCACCAACGCGCTGGAGATGCTCGACGACCGCATCGTGCCTGTGCAGCGGATCGGACTCTCGGATTTCCGGCACTCGAACATTGACTGGTCGACCTACGATCTGACGTCGCCCACCACCCCCAGGTTGTTCGACAAGAAGCAACTACGCCCACACCAGCACAAAGCGGTCCAGGCTGCATTGAAAGGCTTCGAGGCCAATGACCGAGGCAAGCTGATCATGGCCTGCGGCACCGGAAAGACCTTCACGTCCTTGAAGCTGGCCGAGCGGATCGCCGAAGACTTGGGCCACGCCCGGATCCTGTTCATGGTGCCGTCCCTGGCGCTCATGTCCCAGTCGTTGAAGGAATGGTCGGACGAGACCGAGCAGCCCATGCACGCATACGCAGTGTGTTCGGATAACAAGGTCGGCCGTGTCAAAGACACCGACCTGACTGACGTAGCGCTCCACGACCTGCAGATCCCCGCCACGACCGACGGCGCGCGGCTTATCGAGGCCATGAACTCGCGCACGTTGGATGAGGGCATGACGGTGGTGTTCTCGACCTACCAGTCCATTGACGCCGTGCGTGCCGCGCAACAGGCGGGCCTGCCCGACTTCGACCTCATCATTTGCGATGAGGCGCACCGCACCACCGGCGCCACGCTGGCCGGCGACGGCGAATCGCACTTCGTGAAGATCCACGACAACCACTGGATCTCCGGCAGCAAGCGCGTCTACATGACCGCCACGCCGCGGATCTTCAACGACAACACCAAGGACGCAGCCCGGGAGAAGGACGCCGTCCTGTGCTCCATGGACGACCAGTCCATCTACGGGCCGGTGTTCTACCGGATCGGCTTCGGCGAGGCCGTCGAGCAGAAGCTGCTGACCGACTACAAGGTGCTGGTGCTGGGGGTGGACGAGTCACAGGTGCGGACGACCTTCCAGGAGCAGCTGGCTGACAGCAACAGCGAACTTAACATCGACGACATCGCCAAGCTGGTGGGCGTCTGGAACGGCCTGGCCAAGCGTCGCGCCGGCGAGTTCCAGGACGGCTTCGGCCAGGACTGGCAGCCCATGCGCAGGGCCGTCGCGTTCAACCGGTCCATCAAGGCCTCCCAGGTCATCGAGTCCGAGTTCCAGGACCTCGCCCGCCTCCACCTCACCGACCTGACCAACGATGACCCGACAGATGACCTGCGGGTGGAGGTCAAGCACATCGACGGCGGCTTCAATGCCGTCCGTCGTGGGGAGCGGCTGGACTGGTTGAAAGCCGATGCGGACGTCATCTTGGTCGACGACCGGACCGCCCCGCGCAATACCGACGGGTCGTGGCCGAAGAAGGAGCAGCCGACCTGCCGGATCCTGACCAACGCCCGCTGCCTGACCGAGGGCGTCGACGTCCCGTCCCTGGATGCGGTGCTGTTCATGAACCCGCGCAACTCCATGGTCGACGTCATCCAGGCCGTGGGCCGCGTCATGCGCAACCACGTTGACGCCGGGACCGGCGAGGTCAAGAAGTTCGGCTACATCATCTTGCCGATAGCCATCCCGGAGGGCATGTCGACTTCGGAGGCGCTGAAGGACAACCAGCGCTACAAGGTGGTTTGGCAGGTCCTTCAGGCACTCCGTGCCCACGATGAACGCATGGACTCCTCCATCAACCAGATTGAGCTGAACAACAAGGCGCCGGAGTCCATCATCGTCGACAAGATTGACCTGGCGCCGAAGAAGAAGGGGCCGGTCATCGACCCGAATCCGTCGCCGGACGTGGAGCCGGGGCCCGGACCCGTACGCCCGGGAACACAGGAAACCCTGACGTTCCCGGTGGAGGAATGGAAAGACTCCGTGTACGCGAAGATTGTCGACAAGTGCGGCAACCGCATGTACTGGGAGGACTGGTCCAAGGACATTGCCTCCATTGCCAAGAAAAACATCGACCTGATCAACGACTTGCTCGCCGATGCAGATTCCTCGCACCGGGCCGCCTTCGATGGATTCGTCGCCGGCCTCCGGGAAAACCTGAATCCCGAGATCGACGACGCCCAGGCCGTGGAAATGCTGGCCCAGCACTTGGTCACCAAGCCGGTCTTCGATGCGATGTTTGCAGACTCCAACTTCACCGAGCACAACCCTGTCTCCCGGGCCATGCAGAACATCCTCGACCAACTCGGCTCTAA
Organism: Arthrobacter sp. SlRoot2-15; assembly: GCF_059739345.1. Taxonomy (NCBI): domain Bacteria; kingdom Bacillati; phylum Actinomycetota; class Actinomycetes; order Micrococcales; family Micrococcaceae; genus Arthrobacter; species Arthrobacter sp. SlRoot2-15. Next base: position 1,524,045 of record NZ_AP046058.1, on the reverse strand, counting down.
CGCCGTGTTCGAGAAGGAGAGCAAGGGCCTGGAGAAGTTCTACGACTCTGTCCGGGCGCGCGTCTCCAAGATCGACAATGCGGCAGCCAAGCAGCAAATCATCTTGGAGCTCTACGACAACTTCTTCCGCAACGCCTTCCCGCGCGTGGCCGACCGGCTCGGCATCGTCTTTACCCCTGTCCCGGTGGTCGACTACATCCTCCGCTCCGCGGACGCCGCGCTGCGTCTGGAATTCGGCAAGTCACTCTCGGACGAAGGCGTGTCCATCCTGGAACCGTTCGTCGGGACCGGGACCTTCGTGACCCGGCTGCTGCAGTCCGGGCTGATCAAGCCCGAGGACCTGCACCGGAAGTACACCACCGAGCTGTTCGCCAACGAGATCGTGCTGCTCAGCTACTACATCGCGGCCATCAATATTGAGACCGTGTTCGCCGAGGAATCAGCTAAGGCCGGCGTTGACCACGGCTATGTCCCCTTCGAGGGGATTGCCCTGACGGACACCTTCCAGCTCAACGAATCCGACAACCAGCTGGAATCCTCCGAGTTCTTCCCGGAGAACAACGAACGCGTGAAGCGGCAAAAGAACGCGCCGATCCAGGTCATCGTGATGAACCCGCCCTACTCGGCCGGCCAGACCAGCGCGAACGACAACAACCAGAACCAGGCCTACCCCGTCCTGGATAAGTCCATCACGGCAACGTACGCCAAGCTCTCGACCGCAACCCTCAAGAACAGCCTCTACGATTCGTACATCCGCGGCATCCGTTGGGCCTCTAACAGGATCAAGGATGACGGCGTCATCGCCTTTGTCTCCAACGGCAGCTTCATCGACGGCAACACCGCGGACGGGATCCGGAAGACTTTTGCTGATGAGTTCAGCCGCATTTTTGTCTACAATCTGCGCGGAAATGCACGAACCTCGGGTGAGCAACGCCGGAAAGAATCGGGTAACGTCTTCAAGGAAGGTTCCCGGACGCAGGTGGCCATCTGCGTTCTCATCAAGAACTCGGGGCAGAGGGGCCCGGCTGAGATCCAGTACCGGGACATCGGTGACTACCTCACCCGCGAACAAAAACTCGATCTGCTATCGATCGAGCAGTCGCTCGAAGGCACCGAGTGGGAATCCATCACCCCCAACGAACACGGCGACTGGGTCAACCACCGAGACGAGCGCTACGACGATTTCCAGCCCATCGGAGACAGGGCCACCAAGGGCACGCCAAGGACGCCGGGCATCTTCGAGAACTACTCAGGTGGGCTCAAATCCAACCGGGACATGTGGGTGTACGGATTCTCCGGCGCTGAAGTTGAAAAACGGGTCCAGTTGCTGATTTCGACGTACGAAGCCGCGAGGAGCGAGGTCGCCGACGAGCCGACCATGGACCCCACGCGGATCAGTTGGAGTCCAGGCCTCCTGCAGAAATACAGGACGGGGACACCTCTGCATTTTGCCCCAAATAGTCTAAGGATTGGATCCTACAGGCCGTTCTGCAAACAGAGTGTCTATTTTGACGCAGCCCTGATCGAACGCCCGGGGCAACTGCCGAAGCTGTTCCCAACCCCCGCCCATCCCAACATTGCTTTTGGTTCCGTGGGGCGAGGATCGACGAAGGAATCTTCCGTTTTCATTGTCGATTTGCTTCCCGATCTTGAACTCGTGTCCAAGGCACAATGGTGTTCGCTTTACACCTACGAACCTGCTCCAAAGCCGAAACCCGGCGAGCTGGAGATTCCTATTGACGGCGAGGTTGATGGTTACGTCCGTAAGGACAACATCACTGACGCGACGCTGGCCGCCTACCGGGGCTTCTACGAGGACCCGGCCATCAGCAAGGAAGACATCTTCTACTACGTCTACGGCCTGCTCCACAGTCCCACGTACAAGGAGACGTACAAGGCGGACCTGATGAAGATGCTCCCCCGGATCCCCAAGGTCAAGGACTTCAGGGGCTTCAGCACGGCCGGCCGCGAGCTCGCCGAGCTGCACTTGAACTACGAGACCGTCGAGCCCTATGCGCTGGAGGAGATCGTCCAGGGCACTCCGAGCGGCGACGAGTACGACTTCTACCGGGTCAACAAGCTTTCCTTCGGCGCCCGCAAGGACCGCTCGCGCATCATCTACAACGCGCGCATCACGCTGGCCGGCATCCCCGAGGAAGCCTTCGACTACCAGGTCAACGGCAAGTCGGCGCTGGAGTGGATCATCGACCGCTACCAGGTCACCACCCACAAGGATTCGCAGATCACCAACGACCCCAATGACTACTGCCGCGAGGTGGGCAACCCCCGGTACATCGTGGACCTGATCAAGCGGATCGTCACGGTGTCGGTGGAGACCAACAAGATTGTGGCAGGACTGCCAGCCTTGGAGATTGTTGACTAGGCGGAGGTTGTAACGCCGTTTCTGACCTCGCGCCAACCCGGTGCGGCGTGGCGCTCCTGTTGCCCCACGGCAGGCTTCATCCAGTGTCGCTCAAAGATCGCGCTGCCGCACCCGGTGTTTGCACTAGGCTGCGCGATCCTGGAAATTGTTACCCCTCCACGAGTTTTTCCCAGATCCAGACCGGACCGAGGGGCCAAGGCCGAGCGGAACATTTCAAGGCAGTATGGGCTTCAGGTCGGCGATTTACCTGCGATAACCGAAACCAACCACTTACATTCACTCCGACAACCGCTCAAAGAGAGGCCAAAATGAACGCTCCCGCATCTACCTCAGCACGAAAAGAAGGAGTCGTCTACCTGACGCTCGAGGATGGTACAGGCACGCTCGCGGTCGCGCCCGAGGATGCCGACCCGGACGAAACCTACTCGCATGACCTCTTTATTGGGAGCAAAGGTTCTATCGAGAGGATCGATCATGGTCCTCTTGTCATCGCCTACAGCGACCTCGGACGACTCACGCTTTCAGGCCTCCGTGATGCTCTGAAAGTAAACCGATGCTGCCAGAGTTCTCCCGAAATCGTCTGCGTTGACAAGAGCGGTGGACCGATTAACCACGACCTTTTGAACCTCGACGACGTTCATCTTGAGGTGGACGATTCGCGGGTCGCTGCCATCGTTACGCATCTCCACGCGACACAGCCAGAGCTGTCAGAGGCCGAGTATGCCGAATCACTGCAGGCCGTAATGCAACGTTATGGCTGCAGTGTTGCGGGTGTTCGATATCTGACCGCCGACGGAACCACGTTCGATGGTCTTGGATTCGACTATTCCGGCCGTGGACTCGATCCGGAAGTAGAAGCCCGAGCAGCTGCCGAAGATGCAGAGATCATCCGCAACATGGTGCACAACGTTGAAGTCACCCTAATCACCGAGGACGACAATGGAGCAACTAAACTCATTGATGCCGGAAGAGCCCTTGCTGCCTACCTGGAAGCGCAGAAGGGCGGATCATTGACCGCCGGCACGATCGTTGATTTGCTTCGCGGAGGGCACGCCAAGCTACTCCTCGGCCACAAGGAGAGCGCTTTTCTTGACGTCAAATCTCAGCAATATAACGTGTCCGTGGCAGGCCAGACCGGTGACCAGCAAAAGATCGAGCTGGCTCAAGACGTGGCAAGGTTTGCTAACGGTGACCAGGACGCCGTTCTTGTGTTGGGCTACGAAGAGGGCAAGTCCGGACAAGACTCTCTCATCAAGAACATCAAAGAAATCAAACTCAAAGATTTCGATCCAGCGACGTACGTAAACATCCTCGACGCCCGGATCGTGCCAGCTGTCACGGGCCTTACGGTGGACAGTGTAGAGACCAGCCCCGGCAAGGGGATTATCTACATATTCGTTCCGGCCCAGCCTGCCGAGATGCAGCCCTACCTCGTGCACGGCGTAGTGGCCGAAGGAAAAGTAGAGGGTGCCTTCTTTAGCATTGTGCAAAGGAGAGGCGAGGGATCTATCACCATCACAGCGAGCCAGATTCATGGCTATCTTGTGGCGGGCAAGGCGTTCCTGAAGGGTAAGTAGCTGGATGCCGGCGGCAGCCTCGATCAAGGCGTCCGGCGTGGGTGCGAGCCCACCGTCCGCTCCGGGCGTGTCGTGTCGTGTGGTGTCGAATAGATCAATCAGGTTGCTCGGCTCGAGTCGGGCCCTGAATACAAAAAAATCAACAACATAATGACCGTTATGTTGTCGGCGATGAAGTCAAAACTGGCTCGACGGAGGATCAGGCGCTCGGCCAGACTTCAGAACACGTTCTGAGTGAGCCGCGCCTCCGCTGACGTTTTTGCGGCTGCCTTGGACCACCCCGTCCAGATCACCCGGCGCGACGGCGAGTCCCTGGTGCTGATGTCCGAGAGCGCAGATCGGGCACGCGCTTCACTGTTGGCACTGGCGTCCCAGCTTGTCGCGGTTACAACGAGTAGGGAAGGAACGTTGGCCCGCACAACTCCATAAGGGGCTTGTCCGTGGCCTTGAGTCGTAGACCCGGGCATAACCGATCTTCATTCCAGTCATAAGAAACATGGTTTCAGTAATCCCCCCGTCATCGTGCGTTTCATCGTGCGGGTCTTACGTACATGGCCAACCCAAGCAGCGGCGCGGAACGTGGCGGTGGGCTTCCGCGGCACGGTGATCGACCGTCTTACGGAGTACGTCTACGAAGCCGCTGTGGATGAGCTCAAGTACCAGATTTCTCAGCGGGCAGTCCTCTAGCAGTTCCCTTTCCCTTAGTTCTTAGAGGGTGAGTTTGATGACGGTGGCGCCGTTGGCTGGGCCGCCGAGTTCGAAACTGCTGTCGATGGAGACGAACTGGGTGAAGTATCCCTTGATACCGAGGCACCCGGTTCCGCACTGGCTCGCCGGCAGGTTCCATCGGAGCGAAGGATCGGTTTCGCTGAATTTCCATCCTGTGATTTTGAAGGCGGCGAAGGTGTAGAGGGTGAACCCGGTCTTGTTCGTGTATGAGGCGTTCGAGGGCGAGTCGAGGTCGTAGACGGGCAACAGGACAGTGCTGGCGGTTTTGAGCGAGTCAAGGCTTCCGCGGCAGATGTCGGGGAATCCCGGAGAAGGATCCCGCGGTGTCTGGGGTGTGGCGAGGTCGACGTATGTGCTGCATGAGGTGGAGCTGTGTTTGAGCCAATAAAATCCGCCCGCAATTTCCTTTCCGCCTCGTCCGTTGCAGGTCGTGTCGTTCGCGTTGTCGTAGCGCATGACGAACTCGGTGCTGCCGCGGAACCCGTACTGGGTGAATTCGCATTGGGACAGGCCGACGGGGAGGACCGCGTTTCCTCGGATGGGGCTGCCCCAGGCAGCAGTTGCCGTGGCGTTCACGTCGGCTTTGTTGATCCCGAGGACCGGGGCGAACGACAGGTTAAGACCCGACCCGTCCTTACCCGCCGAGAGGGTTTCCGTGACGGAATTAGTTGTCGGGAATGACGGGGACCCGGTACCTACGAGGCCGCTGTTCACGTTGGCGGCGGCCAAGGTCTGTGCTTTTCCCGGCGCGTTGGTCTTGCAGAGTGTGAGGCCGTTTTTTGCGCAGTCCTGAGCGATGGCCAGGACCGCGGCGTCGGCCCCGTTTTGTAGCTGGGCCCGCTGGGCATACATGCTGCCCACATCAATCACGAGTGCAGCGAACCCCAGGAGCACCACCATCGATAACGCAACAAGCACGGCCACGGCACCGTGTTCCCCAGAGCCAAAGGCCTGGGCCCTGTGTCGAAGGGCTGCAAAGAATGACATGAGACCTTCCGGAAATTCGCTAAAAACCGACGAGTAGGAACCTTCGTGGAAAGACCGCGGACCCCAGCCCACAAGGAGATTGCCCTTCCTTTCCCAAAGAATAGTTCAGGGTCCCAGGGCCGGCCATGAAAGTCTCGACGCGACCTACCAGAAATGCTTCCTCCAGCTCATGGAACATCTGAGTCCCGCATAGTGCTGGATCGGCTAACGGGGCAGTATTCGTTGGTCTCCATCGAGACCGCGTTCAACTCGTAGAGGAACCCCAACCGCTATTCCAAAAAATCGCCCTCGTCTGGCTGGAACTCGGGGACAGGAGACTACGGATGCGCTGGGATTCTGGGAGTTGCGGAGTCGGACTCATTCCGTCGAGAGCGCCGGCGCCGGAGGGGGTTGGGGTAACGGGCGAACTCGGTGCAGGCGCCGTCGGTGACTGGGGCAGCCAGGGTTGCCGGGCCGCGGCGTCAAGGGAACGCGCCTCTGGGACGCTCGCGCAACCTCTCCGGATTTATTTGTCGGTAACTTTTTCGTCGCGTGGTCGATTGGTTGGGTGTTCCGTATTTTTCACTTCTGAAAGGATCTACCATGACCGGCATATTTACCCGCATGAACGCGATGAGCGCGGCAGGGAAAGCTCTTCTTGCAGCGACCGTTCTGGTGACCGGCGCAATTTCCGGTGCCGCGATGGCCAGTGCCGCGCCGTCGGACAAGCCCCTGACGCCAGCCGAACAGACCTCCGGTGGAAACAGCACCACCGGCCCCGCCGGGCAGAGCAACGAAACCCAGTCCGGAGTCACCGGGGAGAACAACGAAACCCAGTCCGGAGTCACCGGGGAGAACAACGAAACCCAGCCAGGTGTCACCGGGGAGAACAACGAAACCCAGTCGGGTGTCACCGGGGAGAACAACGAAACCCAGTCCGGGGTCACCGGGGAGAACAACGAAACCCAGTCCGGAGTCACCGGGGAGAGCAACGAAACCCAGTCCGGGGAGAATAATTGAGTCTGGTGCTGCGGTAGCCGTTGGGGCTTTTTTGGTTCGATCTGGCTGGTGATGATGGGATTATTGTCGGATGACTCAGCTTCCCCCGGACTCGGTGCTTGTTGCTGCCGCGTCCGGGGAGGTGGGAGCGCTGGAGGATATTTACCGGTATTTCGCCCCGGCCCTGATCCAGTATTTCCGGGGACGGGGCGCGGTGGACCCCGAGGGATCATGCCATGACGTGCTGTTGACTGTTTTCCCCCGGGTTCCCACGGTCACCGGTGGTATGGCGGGCTTGAGGTCCTTCGTGTTCGCTGTCGCGCATGCCCGGATCGTGGATCAGTACCGCTGGAACGGCCGGCAGCCCCAGATGGGTGAGTTCATCGCTGAGGCTGATCACCGAAGAGTGGAATCGGCCGAGGAAACTGTGATCACCCTTGCCGGGGCCGCGGAGATGGACGAATTGCTGCAACGGCTCGGAGCCGACCAGCGGGAGGCGCTTCTGCTGCGGATTGTTGCGGACCTTTCCCTGGCCGAGACTGCACGGATCATGAAGCGGAGCACCGGGGCCGTCAAGCAGCTGCAGCGAAAGGGCCTCATGGCATTACGGGCCATCCTGGAAGAGGACGGGGAGTGAAAACCACAGTGACGGATTCCGATGGGGCCGGGGGCGGCCGCGTCCAGGCCGTCCTTCGGGAGTCCGGGATAGGAGATTCCCCTCGGTTGCTGGCGGCCCTGACGGCTTTTACCGAGGACGTTCCGCCCGTACCTGCGCCCTCCCCGGAATTGGCGGCCCTGATCACCGGCGCTGCCGTCGTGCCCTTGGTTCGGACCCGCTTTCGTCCTCGGATACTGCCGGCCGCTTTGCTGGCTGGCGTCTTGGCGTTGGGAGGCGGTGCAGCGGCCGCTGCCAGCACGGACGTCCGGGACGCGGTGGAGGAGTTAATAGAGGTGGTAAAAGGGGCTATGCAACCCGGTCCGGAGGTGAGGAACCCCTCTGCGCCTTCAGAAGCCCCCGCCGAACCAACCCTCACCGACCCGGGTAGAAGCCCGGCTCCGGGCGGTTCGTCCGCGCCCTCCGGGGCCATCGTCCCGGAGGGCGCGTTAGGGCCCGTTGACCTCCCGGGAGGTTCCGGTGCTGACGGTCCTGTCGGCGGCGATGTGCCCCCCGGCCGGGAGGACAGCGCTGGAGTATCCGGCGGCTATTCGGATGGCGGCGGTTCCGGGGAGGAGCCCGCGCAGGGTGTTCATGGGCCAGGAGATGCGCCTTTTGGGGGCACGGTCGTACTGGCCACGCCGGTGCCGGTGCCGGGGCCCGGGTATGTTTCCGGGCCCGCAGCATCCCAAGACACCGCGGCGGCGGACACGGCCGGGCCGAGCGGGAACGAAGGAACACAGGCGCCCGCGGCAGGTCCGTAAGGACCATCTTGCCCGGCGGCCGCAAAAAGTTTCGTTTTGCGGGTAACTTTTAGGCCCCGCGGTCGATTGTCTTTTTGTCCCGCGAATCCCCGGCAATCCCGCTGGTGAGTCCTGCCGGGAGGTGACCGGCGAGGGACCTGTGAACGCGAACGATTTATCCGCCCTGTTGTGGCGGGAACGGGCATTACTGGAACGACTGCTCCTGAAGCTGGAGACCGAACGGTTTTTCCTTCGGGAAGGCAGCCTGCACTGGCTGGAACACTTGACGGAGGAACTCAGAGACGTCACCGGCCGGCTGCGCGTGGAAGAACTGGACCGCAGCGCCGAGGTTTCCCTGCTGGCCAAAGAATGGTCAGCCCCGGACAGCGTCACCCTCCCCGGACTGGTGGACCATGCCCCTACGAGTGTGTGGGCCGAAATCCTCCGAGCGCACCTCACGGCCATGAGCGTCCAGGCGCGCAGGGTCATGGCACTGGGTCAAATCAATGAAGAAATGCTGGAACAGGCCGCGCTCCAGGCCCGTGAAAAATGCTCGAGGTTGCCCACCGATGCACCCGGCATTTCACCGGCCCTACACCCGGAAGCGGAGGCCGAGTCGGACGATCTCGACTTGATGCTGAGCGGTGACATCATCCGGGCTGCGCGAGTCGTAACCGGCCAGGTGCTCCCTGGAACCCTCAAGGAATTCCTTCGGATCCCAGGAACGTAGCCTTAGGGGACCGGAACTGACCTGTGTGCGGAACCAGGTCACGTACTTTTGATGGCGGCGGAAGAAAGCAGATACCCGGGCGTGGCGGATTTTCTATTGGCGTTGAGGATCGTCGATGGCCCGGTCCTCGTTGTTGCGTTCGTGCTCGCGAGTACCGGGCTGGTCTTCTTATGCGTACGCCGCGCACGCCGCTGGGCAGTCATCGCCACCGGCGCGGCCGCGACTGGGGCCCTCTGCGGGGCCATTGCACTCTGGCTTGTGGAGGAAGTCTTCAACGTATTCGGTACCCCCCTGGGGTGGCAGACCAGGGTGTGGGTTCTGGCCCTTTCCGCCGCCGTGGGCCTCGCCGGAGCCAACTGCTGGAACTCCGGGCCCTGGCGAAAAGTCGCCGCCGCTGGCGCGTCCCTGATCTTCGTGCTGGCGGCCGGCCTGGGTATAAATGCCCACTACGGGTTCCACCCCACCGTGGCCTCTCTGGCCGGCCTCCCGCTGGTCAAGCCCATCAATCTCCAACCCCAACCCGCTGCTCCGGCCACACCGCCCCCGGCCAGCTCCGGCCCCACCGGTGTGGGCACCCACTGGACGCCCCCGCCCGGGATGCCCGAAACCGGGACCACCGGAACCCAGATCATCCCGAACCCCGAATCGGGATTCCCTTCCCGCCCGGCCGGAATCTACCTTCCTCCAGCCGCCCTGGTCCCGGAACCACCCGCCCTGCCCCTGGTCGTTCTCATGATGGGACAGCCCGGGAACCCTGACCCCCAGTTCATTGCGGCTGTATTGGACAAATACGCCTCCCGCCACCACGGGCTGGCCCCGATCGTCATTGTCGCGGACCAACTCGCAGACCCGTTGGTCGACAGTCTCTGCCTGGACACCCCGGTCTACGGAAATGTAGAGACCTTCATCAACAAAGACGTCCTGGCCTGGGCGAAAACCCACCTGAACGTCATCAATGACCCCCGCTACCGGACCATCGCCGGGTACTCCCACGGCGGCCAGTGCGCGATTTCCTTCGCCGCTAAATACCCGCAGCTCTGGGGCAACGTCCTGGATATCTCCGGGGAAGAATACCCGGGCGCCGAACACCCAGCCGCCACCCTCCGCGACATCTTCGGCGGAAAACAGGCCGCCTACGACGCGCAAAAGCCCATCAACATCCTCCACGCACACCACTACCCCGACACAGTCGCCGTCTTCACCGTCTCCAACGACGACCCCATCTACGTCGACGCGGCCAGAAAAGTCAACGACGCCGCCATAACGGCCGGCATGACCGCGACCTACATCGAGATCCCCAACGCCGGACACGTAATCGGGGCCCTGAACGGAGGCCTCCGCGAAGGATTCCACGTCCTCTACCCCCGCCTCGGCCTCACCCAGACCGCACCCGCCACCCAACAATGAACAAATCCAGTCACACTGGCTGCCATGCTCACAGATCTCCCCGCGCTTCCGCCGGGATGAGGGACACCTGCTCAAAAAAATCTGCGAACCTAATAACGCCAAGCCTTTTGCACAGTCCCACATCCGATCACGACGACGTCCTCCTGGCCGTCAAGAAGATGCCGCACATGCTCAGGAAAGAGTTCGATGTGCTCGACGTAGAGACACACCAGGGATACGGCGGCCAACGCCCCCATCGTCCGGTGGGGGATCCTTTACCGGACATGGCAGCGCCCGTTGATCCCGGTAGCACGTTGCTCGCGCGGCGACCCGGTGCATGTGTCAGGCGTACTCGGGGCGTCCGCCCACTCGGTAGGTGAGGCCCACGATTCCGCTCCCGAAGACGCGAGAGTCCGTGAGCTGGAGGTTGAAATCGAGCCCGTTGTGGGGGAAGACTCGTTCGCCCTCGCCGACGATGACGGGAAACTGGATCAGATTAAGTTCGTCGACCAGTTCGTTCTCGAGCAGCCAGGGTGGTGGAGACGACGTACTTCGGCTTCGAGCTGATTGCCTCTCCAAAGCCGCCGTCGTCGCTGCGGGCACCCCAGTAGGTCTCGAACAGTCTGTAGGTCTTCCGGTGGACAAGCGGAAACCACGATCTGCGTCTGGGGCCAGCTGCATGTTCGCGCCCCCGAGCTCGGATTTGATTTCGCGTTGATCGGTCGAAGGGCCGTCAGTCCTTCTTCAGTTCCTGGGCAAGCATCACGAGGATGCCGCTCGGCCCGCGCAGATACGTGAGCTTGTAGATATCCAAGTATGTCGCTACGCCGCGAATTGGATGGCAGTCGTGCCGCGCTGCGATTTCAAGCGCTGCGTCGATGTCGTCAACAGAGAACGCGACGCGGTGCATGCCAATCTCGTTGGGGAGCGTGGGCTGCGTCTCGATAGCGTCGGGGTGAAGGTACTCGAAGAGCTCGATTTGACCGTGACCATCCGGCGTTTTAAGCACGGCGATCTTGGCGTGGTTGGCGTCGAGTCCGACAGCGGTGTCGGCCCAGTCGCCGCTGATTGTGTCGCGGCCAACGACTTCCAATCCCAGGTCGGTGAAGAACGAGATCGTCGCTTCGATGTCGCGGACCGCGATTCCAACGTTCTCTAATTTGATTGGCATGCTCGCATGCTACCAAGGGGCGCGATGGCCGTCAGGGTAACTTTTCGCGCTGCCCGCAAGACGATCCTTTATTGGAATGCGGAGGTCATAAGGCCTTCGCCCTCGGGAGAAGGTCGTGCAGGCTTCGAATCGTAAGGTCCGGGGCGGCTTTCGGTGTCGGGGCGCCTTCCCTGTTGAGCCAGACTCCGGTCCACCCCGCCGCCTGGGCTCCGGCGACGTCATTGGCCAGCGAGTCGCCAACCATGATTCGAGGTTCCCCGGGCAACAGATCTGAGGCGATGTCGAAGATCCGGCGATCTGGCTTTTCGACGCGGTGATCCTGTGACAAGACGGCGGCCTGGAAGCAATCCTCCAGGCCGAGGCGCTTCGGGTACGAGTTGCCGTTAGACAGGAGGCCGACATGGTGGTTTCGTCGCAGCTCTGCCAGGACCGGCAGGACGTCGTCGTAGAGCATCACATCCGCGAAGCGACGCTGCAGGTAAAACTCGTTGAGATGGGCCGCGAGATCGTCGTCCCACAATCGCAGGCGGGCGAGGCTCTGCCTGAAAGCCTCGAACCGCACATGCTCGAGGTTGGTCACATGGCCTCGCAACCGTTCCGCGACCGCTTCCCGGTCGGCGACGAACGCCTCGACGCTCATGTCTCCTCCGGCCCCGGGCCGAAGCCCGCGGAGCTCGCCGACCGTGGCTGCCAGGGCCCGCCTCATCATCGCCTGGAAATCCCACAGCGTCTGGTCACCGTCAAAGAAGAAGACTGCCATACGGCCATCAAAACAGACCCGTACCTCCAGCAGGAACTTTGCCGCAGAGAGTCCCGGTGAAAGTTTGTCCTATGGGACAGCAGCTCCGACGGCCAGGGCTCACGCTTGCGTCGTCATCAGGCCTATTTATCCGTCCGCCGCCCGAATCCCCATCCGGGCGCCTATGGCCCTCCGTCTTCAAATAAGTTCCCCAGCGCCTGCAGGATCCGCCGCCACGAACTGCCTTCTGAGGTCACCTTACCCATGGGGATAGCGTACACATCGGAATACCGTGCGGATCAGGCCGCGACTGGTGCCTCAGTAACCGATCCGTTGCTGCACCCGTCTCTGATTAGCACAACCGCCAGGCTCAGGCAGGATTGGGGCTGCCGGAAAGTAAGGTTGCTCCATGGAGGAAGTGCTTTCCGGTGGAAACATGAACGAAGTGGTCCGCGCCGGAGATACGGTGCGACGTCCCAGTGGTCCCTGGACGAGCACTGTCCATGAGGTTCTCCGTCGTCTGCACCTCAAGGGAATCGAATGGGTGCCGCAGGCGCATGGCATCGATGAAGCAGGACGGGAGATCCTGGACTTCGTGCCGGGCTCGGTTCCCTCGTACCCGATGCCCGCGTGGGTCTGGGAGGACTCCTTCCTGGTGACAGCAGCCGGCAGGCTCCGCGAGTTCCACGACGCCACAGCAGGGCTGAATATCGTGGACGCGGTCTGGAAGACGCCGGTTCACGAACCGGTCGAGGTGATCTGCCACAATGACTTCGCCCCGTACAACTTCGTCTGCAAGGTGAGCCACTTCGCCGGGGTGATCGACTGGGACACGATCTCGCCCGGCCCGCGGATCTGGGATGTCGCCTACCTTGCGTACCGCCTCTGCCCCCTCGCCGCGCCGACGAACCCGGACGGCTGTCCCGGGGACAGCGCCGAGGATCAGGGCCGCCGACTTGAGCTCCTGCTCGGCGCGTACCGCGCCGACTTCACCGCCTCAGAGGCGCTCATGGTGGCAGTGGAGCGACTTGAAGACTTGGCGCGGTTCACGGCCGCTGAGGCCCAACGCCAGAGCAGAGCCGACCTCGCCGGTCACGTGAACCTCTACATGAACGACATCGCTTATCTGCAAACTGCAAGGTCAAGGATCGTGGGCGCCGCAGAAACAGGCATCTTCTAGTTCTCGATCGAGGAAGCGACGCTCCAAGTTTCGCGCCCGGTAAAGGATCCCCTTACGGACAGCAAGACCGGCCTTCTGATTCGATCCGATGTGTCTTGGAGGGTGAGTCGACACTTTCATAGCCAGACTGGTGAGCAGTTCGGCAGCCTAAAGTGATCGAAACTCGCTGGCCCTGGCTGGTTGACTCAGCCAGGGTCGCGAAGGTCATGAGCAGTCAATATAAGGGGTCTCCGGGCAGGGCGAACAGTCCGTGGCCGTTGCCAGGCGAAAGGCGTCAATTTCGGGCTTCGCGCAGGGCGCGTGTGCTCGTGCCAGCCGCTCCTCCGGGCGTTTGCCTTCGTCGGCTAGTTGCCGGATTCGCTTGTGGCGAGCTCGGGGCGCCGATGGCCCCTCGGCGACCGCGGGTATCCATCCAGATGCGCTTCCCGCGGCGGGTGAGTCCCCGGTGACGCGAATCCCTTGGCTGTTATGGACCTTTCGGAGATGATGAACGCAAACGGACCGAGAGGGGTGAGCCAATGTCTGTTGCGGATGAGGAAGCCCGAGCGTCAACGGAAGAAGCCATTCTGCGCATACGGAGGGGAATCCGGGCGGCCCAACTTCGGATGACCATGGACCAGGTTCAGGGACGAGAGACGCCGGAGGCGGTAGTACGACTTGCGCAGCTAACGCCACCGAAGTTACCGTCTCCCTTCGTCACGTTGAGAACGCCGGACGGCAAGCTCCCGACCGATCCGGCGTCACGGAGAGTGTTGGCTATGCATGTGCGCCGTAACATCCTGGCCGCGCAGCTGAGGGTGGCCCTGGACAAGGAACGGGGCCGGGTGACTCCCGAAGCCGTGACGAGGCTGGCCCAGATGGAGCTTCCCTCACTGAGGTAGACGCGAGTAACGCCGCCTAGGCAGCATCGCGACACCATCCCAGTAGGACCACTCCGTGAAATGAGGAAGCGCCACTCTGAACGGAGCCGAGCACGGTCTGAGAACCAGTGCAACAACCCGGACATGCGTTAGCGCATGTCGATCACGCCGGTACCGATCTCAATGCGGCTGGTTTTTGCCCCGATCGCAGCAAGCAGCGGGAACGGGGACGCGTATTGCTGGGCGAAGTGGTGCACGCGGAAGTATGCGCCGTCCGCCCCCAGTTCCTCGGCCGCGACGGCGAGGTCGATCGCCTGTAGCAGCGCGTCCGACGCGGTGCGCGTGCCCGATTCAGGGTGGTCGGTCCAATGGCCGAAGGACAGGAACCCGATCTTCTTCACATCAATAGCCAACAGGGCGGCGGAGGCTCCTATTCCCGGCAAGCGCCACAGCTGCAAGTTCCCGGCGCCACAGCTGCAAGTGTTCCGTCCCGTCGTTCCCCGCACGGAACTAGACTGGCGGCGGGACCTGCCATGACCACTCCGTCACGACCTAGGAGCCGCGCCAATGTCTGAACTGCAGCACCCGGCCATCGCCTGGGCGCCAGCCTGGGCCGACCTGCAGGGGCGCGCCTCCGCTCCTGCTGGGCCGGCCGTCCTGATAGCCGCGGACCAGGACCACGGGCCGGAATACGTCGCCGCCTGGCCGGGTGAGGGCGCCGGCGACGTGGCTGGAGTTGCGGCATCGCAGCCGGAAGCGCGGCTGACCCTGGTGGGCAGTGACGCCGAAGGCATCAAGGGGTTCGCAGGCAGCCTCGGCCTGCACTGCGTGCAGGACCGGGTGGCGCTGACCGCATCGGTATCAGACCTGGACCAGGCACCGGCGCTGCCCGAGGAGGCGCAACTCGCCGAGGCGCCGCTGGAAATGTACGACGTCGTCGAACTGTCCCTCTTCGACCATCCCGTCTGCAGGGGACGCCTGCGCCTCCGCGACGAATTCGCCGTCGTCGGCATAACCGAGGCCTTCGATGGGGCCGAACGCGAACTTTTCGAGAGGGCCATCTTCGCGGCCATGGCCGAGGAGGCATTCCTCCACGGTGCCGAAAATCTGACGATGCTGGTCGAATCCGGCCAAGCTGCCGGCTATGAAAAATCGGGCTGGAAGATCTCGGACCACGTCCTGAGCTTCGAAAGGCCCTAGGCCGGCGGCGCGTCCCCGCACCCAATCGACTGCTCCGCTGGTGCCCTCTTGGGGCGTCATGACGGCAGTTATGGAGCAGTCGATGGGGGTGGGGCGGTTCGACGGCGGCACACGGGTTTGGGGACACGCCGACGGGCCCGGCTAGACTCGCACGCTGGGGAAGACGCCATTGCCGCGGCCCGTCACTGGAGGGGTCCGCGGCGCCATCTCGACCAGAAGAGTGACTTTGAAAAAGACTGCACGCCCGCTGACCGCCGCCGCCCTGCTTGCCGCCCTGGCCTTGACCGCCTGCTCGGCACCTGAAGCCGCGGCCCCGCCGTCGTCCTCCGCGCCGGCAGCGTCGGCCTCCGCAACGCCCAGCCCCACCAAGTCCTCGGGCCCCTACGGTGACTTCCCGACGGCGGCCGAGGCCTGCAAGACGATCTCGGAGCAGGCCACGGGCGCGTCGCTGTTCCCGCTCTCGGCGGCGCAGGGCAAGACCGCCGAACTCGAGCGGCTCAAGGCCGAAATGAGCCGCACGGCCGAGCGGGTCCCGGACAGCCTGAAGGCCGCCTTTGCCAAACTCAACCAGGTGGCTGTGGCTGGGCTGAGCGACCAGACCGTCTACTCCAGCGGCAAGTTCCAGGCCGCCATGGCGCCCGTGACGGGCTGGATCGCCGCCAACTGCAAGTAGGCCGCTCCGCCCCCGGCAGCGCCGCCTGGCCCCACCCCGCGGCGCTGCCGAAATCCCGCCGATCCGGCCCCACAGTCGCACCCAAGGGCTAGGGTGGTGTCAAAGAGAAGGGGGAGTGCCAGATGGAGTACCAGGATCCTCAGTCCGCACCGGGCCTTGAGGCGGGCCCGCCGGGGTCGGCCCGTGCCGCGACCGGCCGCACCGTGATATCCGAAGCCGCCGTCGCCAAGGTGGCCGGCATCGCCGCCCGGGCCGTCCCCGGGGTGTACTCGCTCGGCAGCGGACCGTCCCGCGCCCTCGGCGCCTTCCGCGACGCCGTCGGCAGCACGGACCACGCCGCCGGGGTGCGCGCCGAGGTTGGCGAGACCCAGGTGGCCGTTGACATTGACCTCGTGGCGCTCTACGGCACCCCGCTTCATCCCCTGGCGGACCAGATCCGCGCCGCGGTCTACGCCGCCGTGGAGGAGCTCGTCGGACTCCAGGTCATCGAGGTCAACATCGAGATCCACGACGTCTTCGTCCCCGGCCCGCCCAAGCCGCCGGCCCCCGGCGAAACCCGGCCCGTGAGAGAGGTACTCCAGTGAACCTGACCGTAGTCGGCATCGCGGCCGGCGCCTTCCTGGCCTTTATGTCCTTCGCGTTCGGCGTCTGGGGCTTCCTGGGCTCCCTGCTCTTCATGGCCCTTGGAGCCCTGCTGGGCCGGGCGGCGGAAGGGAAACTGGACCTGCGCAGCGTGTTTGACGCCATCACGGGCCGGCGTTCCTCCTCATGAGCGTCCCCGCAGGACGGCCCTTGGCCGGACACAACCGGATTAGCACCCAGGCCCTCACCAGCGTCGCCCGCGCCGCCGCCGCCGAGGCGCTCGGCGTGCCGGCCCAGGACGTCCGGGCGGACTGGACCGACGACGGCGGCCTGCTCGCCCTCTCGCTCGCCACGCCGATCGCCGTCCCCTCGCTGACGGCCGTGCTTCGGGACCCGGCCCGCGTCGCCGGCTTCGGCGGCCCCATCTGGGACCGGGCCGTGGCCGCGAAGGCGCAGATCCTGCGCCGCGTGACGGAACTCAGCGGCGCGCAGCTGAGCCGGGTGGATATCCGCATCAGCGGCGCCAGCGTCAGCGACGGCGGGAGGGTTCGGTGAGCCACGCCGCTGAACGCCACTACGGCGAAGCCGCCGCGCCCCGGGAGACCGGAACCGACGAAACCGGCGCCGGCCCCATCGCCGCCCCGGGTGCCGGGCCCGGGAGCCGCCCCGCGGCGGCCGGGATGGAGCGCGTCCTGGCGCGGGAGACCAGCTCTTCCCGCGCGTTCGCCGCCTCCATCGCGGCGATTCTGGTCATCGGGCTGTGCGGCTACGCCCTGCTGGAGACCGCCGTGCGCGCCGTCGGGCAGCCGCCGTGGCTGATCGACCCGCAAACCGCGGCGGACCGGATCACGGCCCTGCCCGCCGGCGTCGCCCCGCTGCTTCTGGGCGTCACCGGCGCCGTGGTCTTTGCCGCCGGGCTCTTCTTTTTCCTCAACGCGGTGCTGCCCGGACGGCGGGCCCGGCACGTGCTCGCGGACCCGCGGGCCGCCGTTGTGGTCGATGACGAGGTGATCGCATCGGCGCTGGCGCGGCGTGCCAGGCTGGCCGCCAACGTGACGCAGGAGCAGGTGATGGTGGTGGTGTCCCGGCGCCAGGTGCTGGTCAACGTCCGGCCCACCTCCGGCGTGCCGCTGCGCGAAGCGGACGTGCTGGCAGCCGTGCAGGCCGAGCTCCGGGCCATGGCGCTGTCGCCCATGCCCGAGGTCCGGGTCAACCTTGCCTCCTCGGGGGTGATCGGCGCGTGAACGGCACCCCACGAGTCCTGAACCGGATCCTGATCGGCATCCTCGGCGCCAAACTCCTGGTCATGGGAACCCTGATGGTCCTGCTCGCCACCGTCCCTGCGGTCGGAAGCTGGTGGCAGGGCTGGTCGGCGGGCGTGTGGGGCGCCGTACGCGGACTGTTCGACCGCACCCGGTTCCCCGGCCGGGCCGAAAGCTGGCTGTGGATTGTCATGGTGGTCCTGCTGCTGGCGGTGATCGGTGTGATGGTGGCGTGGCTGGCACAGCAGGGCAAGGGCCGGGCGAACCTGCTCGTCGCCGAGGACGACCCCGGTGAGGTCCCGGGCAGCGTCCGGATCGGCGGGGGCGTGGCGGAACAGGCGCTCAGGGCCGCCCTGGCCGACCGGCCGGACCTGGCCGGCGCCACGGTGGCCACCTATGAGTTCGAGGGTGAGCCGGCCTTGCGGGTCAGGGTGCTGCCGCGCCAGGGTGTGGCCCCGCACCTCCTGGCCGGGGAGGTCTCGGCCCTGGTCGAGGCGCTGGACGCCGTTGTTGGCAAACGCACGCCCGTGCTGATCCACATCGGGTCCGGCGCCCGCTCCAGGTTCGGCCGCGCTGAACGCGTCCGCTGACCGAGTCCACTGACCGGAAGCCGCGCGCGTCAGTCCGGTGAGGTTTTGGCAACATTTACCCCACCCGAAACCCCGGCCCCACACGGCCCGCCGCCGCGGCCGGCCGGGGCGCAGGGGCCGGACACCGGTCCCGCCTGTGGTTTCCGTTGCATAAAGGTTTAATGTAAACGCTTGCATTTCTCGCCGCCGGGTCGCTAGTGTGATGGTCACCACACCAACTGCACCACCGGTCCATCCGGTACTCAGCGAGGAGCACCTGTATGAAAACCCGTAAGTATCTACTTCCCGTAGCCGCGGCCGGTGTTCTGGCCCTCTCTCTCTCGGCCTGTGCAGGCGGCGGCGGGGGCGGCGGCGGTGGCACCTCGGGCGGCGGCGATGCGGCGGCCAACCTCGACGGCCGCGGACCCATCACCTATGTCCAGGGCAAGGACAACAGCAACGTGGTCCGCCCGCTGATCGAAAAGTGGAACGCCGCGCACCCGAACGAGAAGGTCACGTTCAAGGAGCAGACCGACCAGGCCGACCAGCAGCACGATGACCTGGTGCAGAACTTCCAGGCCAAGAACGCCAACTACGACGTGGTCAGCGTCGACGTCGTCTGGACCGCGGAGTTCGCTGCCAAGGGCTGGCTCCAGCCGCTCAAGGACAAGATGGCCCTCGACACGGCCGGGATGCTGAAGCCGACCCTCGACGCCGCGTCCTACAAGGGCACCCTGTACGCCGCGCCGGAGTCTTCCGACGGCGGCATCCTGTACTACCGCAAGGACCTGGTCCCCACGCCGCCGAAGACCTGGGACGAGATGATGGGCATGTGCTCCATCGCCAAGACCAACAACATCGGCTGCTACTCCGGCCAGTTCTCGAAGTATGAGGGTCTCACCGTCAACGCCTCCGAGGCGATCAACTCCTTCGGCGGCTCCGTGCTGGACAAGGACGGAAAGCCGAGCCTGAACACCGCGGACGCCAAGGCGGGCCTGACCAACCTGGCGAAGGCCTACGCGGACGGCAACATCCCCAAGGAAGCCATCACCTACAAGGAAGAGGAATCCCGCCAGGCATTCCAGGACGGCAAGCTGCTCTTCCTGCGCAACTGGCCCTACGTCTACAACCTGGCCACCACCGAGGGTTCCTCCAAGGTCAAGGACGTGCTCGGCATGACGGCGCTCCCCGGCAAGTCGGGCCCGGGCGCTTCCTCGCTCGGCGGCCACAGCGCCGGCATGAGCGTGTACTCCAAGAACAAGGCCACCGCGCTGGACTTCCTGAAGTTCCTCACCACCGAGGAGACGCAAAAGTTCTTCGCCACGCAGGGTTCGCTCGCTCCGGTGCTCACCAAGCTCTATGACGACAAGGACCTGGTCGCCAAGCTGCCGTACCTGCCGGTGCTGAAGACCTCGATCGAGAACGCCGTCCCGCGTCCGGTGACCCCGTTCTACCCGGCCGTGACCAAGGCCATCCAGGACAACGCATACTCGGCCATCAAGGGCGAGAAGGCAGTGGACGCAGCGCTGTCCGACATGCAGAAGTCCATCGAAACCCAGTCAAAGTAGTCAACAATGGCAACCGAATTGGGCCCGACGCCGGTTAAGAAGCCGGCGTCGGGCGGGACCGAGCTCCACCACGCACCCAAGGGGGTGGGGGAGGACAACGCGATCGCCAGCCAGGGCAGGTGGGCGTCGTGGCTGTTGGCCCCCACCATCATCGCGCTGGCCATCGTGATCGTTTACCCGATCATCAGCGCCATCGTTATGTCCTTCCAGGCCGACGCGGGCCTCGATCCTGCCACGGGCCTGTTCACCGAAGGCGGCCCGGCCGGCTTCACCAACTACATCAACTGGCTCGGCCAGCAGTGCGCGGCGCCCGACGGCGGCACCGTGTCCTGCCCGCCGGGCACCCTGGGGTCCCAGTTCTGGTCCGCGACGGCGACGACCTTCTTCTTCACCGTCGTGACCGTCGCGTTCGAGACCGTGCTCGGCTTCTGGATGGCCATGATCATGGCCCGCACCTTCAAGGGCCGCAGCCTGGTCCGCGCCGCCGTGCTGGTCCCGTGGGCCATCCCCACCGCCGTCACGGCCAAGCTGTGGCTGTTCATCTTCGCCTTCGAGGGCATCGCCAACAAGCTCTTCAACACCTCCATCCTCTGGACCGGCAGCGAGTGGCCGGCCAAGTGGGCGGTCATCATCGCGGACGTCTGGAAAACCACGCCGTTTATGGCGCTGCTGATCCTGGCCGGCCTGCAGATGATTCCCGCCGAGGTCTACGAGGCGGCCAAGGTCGACGGTGCCTCGGCCTGGCAGCGGTTCCGGATGATCACCCTGCCGCTGGTGAAGCCGGCGCTGATGGTGGCGATCCTGTTCCGCACCCTGGATGCGCTGCGCATGTTCGACCTCCCGTACATCCTGACCGGCGGCGCGAACAACACCACTACGCTCTCCATCCTGGTGATCAACCAGATCAGGCAGGGCTTCAACGTGGCGGCCGCACTATCCACCATTACCTTCATCATCATTTTCCTTGTCGCCTTCATCTTCGTGCGCTTCCTCGGCGCGAACGTGGTGGAACAGCAGACCGGTGCAAGTAAGGGGAAGAAATGACCACCGCCGCGACCGAGCTGCGCGCGCAGCAGGACCGTGGGCGCAAGACCGCCCAGAACCGGGAGAAGTGGGCCCAGGGCCGCACGTACCTAAGTGCCGTGGTGATCCTCATCTGGTGTCTGGCCCCGGCCTACTGGATGGTGGTGACGGCTTTCCGCGATGTCGGCTTCACTTACGACACCTCGATCCTGCCGACGCACGTCACGCTGGACAACTTCAACACCGCCTTCGATACCTCCTTCGGCAACCGCTTCGGCCAGGCACTGCTCAACAGTGTGTTCATCGGCGTCGTGGTGACCGTGGTGTCGCTGGTGATCGGCGTGTTCGCCGCGTACGCCCTGGCCCGGCTTAATTTCCGGTTCAAGTACCTTGTACTCGGCTTCATCCTGGGCGCCTCGATGTTCCCCGGCGTCGCCCTCATCACCCCGCTGTTCCAGCTGTTCACCAACATCGGCTGGATGGGTACCTACCAGGCCCTGATCATCCCGAACATCTCGTTCGTGCTGCCGCTGACCGTCTACACCATGACGTCCTTCTTCCGCGAAATGCCGTGGGAGCTCGAGGAGTCGGCCCGGGTGGACGGCTGCACGCAGGGCCAGGCCTTCCGCAAGGTGATCATGCCGCTTGCGGCTCCGGCCATCTTCACGACGGCGATCCTGGCGTTCATCTCCTCATGGAACGAGTTCCTGATCGCCAGCCAGCTCTCCAGCGACAAGACCCAGCCGGTCACCGTCGCCATCGCGAGCTTCGCCGGCGCGCAGCCCAACCAGATCCCCTACACGGCGATCATGGCGGCCGGCACCATCGTGACCATCCCGCTGGTGATCCTGGTGCTGGTGTTCCAGCGCAAGATCGTGGCGGGCCTCACGGCGGGCGCCGTCAAGTGACGGCCACGTGAGCGCGGGTTTGTCATGACAGCCGGACAGAACCAGGGCGAGGTCCGGCCCACGCACCGCAGGGTGCGCTCGGGCGAGGACTTCGACATCATTATCGGGTTCCTGGGCTTCTGGGCCGTTGTGCTGCTGGCGGTCACCGTCTGGATGGAGGTGACCGCCCAGCCGGCCCTCGGTTGGGCCCTCGGTCTGCTGGGCGCGCTGCTGGCCCTGTACGGGATGATCCGGCTCCGGCGCCGGCTGCCCGGGCGGACGGCCGCCCGGCGGCGCTGAACCCGGGGCGTCAATGCGGCGCCGGGGTCCCGTCGGACACTAGGATAAAACGGCGCCGCGGGGGCGGCACGCCGGCCACGCTTCTGCGGCCGGACGACAAGGGGACACGGTGGCACGGACAACAGACAGGGCGCAACGCGGAGGCCACTCCGGCGTCAGCATCGAGGACGTGGCGGCGGCGGCCGGGGTTTCCACCGCCACCGTCTCCCGCGCCGTCCGGGGCCTGCCCCGGGTTTCGCCCGCCACCCGGGAAAAGATCCTCGACATCGCGCAGGCGCTCGGCTACGTGGCGTCGTCCTCGGCCTCGGGCCTGGCCACCGGACGCACCCGGACCATCGGGGTGCTGGCCCCCTTCGTCAGCCGCTGGTTCTTCTCCAAAGCCATCGAAGGGGCGGACCGGGAACTGCACGGCCGCCAGTACAACCTGTCGCTGTTCAATCTCGGCGGCCACGGCAGCCACCGCGAACGGCTGTTCAGCAAGACCATGGTCTACAAGCAGATCGACGCTCTCCTGGTCCTCTGCATGGCCCTGACCCGCGAGGAACTTGAGCACCTGCAGAAAATCGACATCCCGCTCGTCGTCGTCGGCGGCCACGTCGAGGGCTGCGCGTACATCGGGATTGACGACTACGAGGCCGCCTCCACCGCGGTGCGCCACCTCATCGGCCTGGGCCACAAGGACATAGCGCTGCTCCACGGCGACGACGAGACGGACCTGAACTTCGACGTTCCCCGCGTGCGGATCAAGGCGTTCCAGGATGTGATGGCCGAGGCGGGACTCGACGTCCGGCCGGAATGGGACGAGTGGGGGGACTTCACCGTCCACAGCGGCCAGGAAGCGTTCCGCCGGCTGTGGGACCGGCCCGGTCCCAAGCCCACCGCGATCTTCTGCGCCTCGGACGAGATGGCCATGGGGGTCATTTTCGAGGCGCGCCGGGAGGGCGTCCGGATTCCGGAGGATCTCTCGGTAGTGGGGATCGATGACCACGAATTCTCCGCCGCCGTGGGCCTCACCACCGTGCGCCAGCGGCCCGACGAGCAGGCCGAACTCGGCACCAAAATGCTGCTGGACGAACTCGACGGCATGGCAGGGGCGGTGCGTTCCACCGTGGCACCGCACCGGCTGATCGTCCGGAGCACGACGGCGGCCCCGCGCCTTCCGGAGCCCCTGGCGCCGGTGTCGGGCCGGCAGTCCCGGCACCGCTAGGCCGGCTGCCGGCACCCCAGGCGGCGCGGGCACCTCAGGAGGCGCGGGCCAGCTGCCGGATCGGAATCCAGCGGGAGGCAAGCCGCCGGTAGGCGGCCGCCGCGCCAGTCATGTCGCCCTCGGCGAGGCACTCGATCCCCAGCCGCACGTCCAGCGGGGATTCGTCCGGGTAGACCTTGTCCGCCACCGCGCCGTAGTCGAGCTCCACGACCGAATCCGGGTGGAAGAGCTCCAGCCACTCGGTGAGCTGCGTCAGGTCCTCCAGCATGTCGAGATCGGGGGCGGCGAGGGCGAGGTGGGCGACGGCGTGCCGGACCCGCTCCAGCGAGGCGCCGAGCGTCGCCCGGATCCGTACGGTGATGATCCGGCCGCCGGACTCCACCACCTCCGTGGGGTCGGATTCCTGGAACAGGCAGAACCAGCTGAACGGGATCCCCCAGGTCGAGGCACGGGTGTGGACCCGGCCGATCCCTTCGCGCGCCTTGACCTGGTCGATGCGCTCCTGGTGCCGGTCGCGCTGCTCCTCGGGGATCAGCAGCTGGGCCAGCGGTCCGTGGATTCCCTCCATCAGGGCGTTGGCCGCCAGCCCGGCCCGGAGCACCAGCTGGCTGGGGCAGTACAGCAGCCTGGCGGGCAGCACCTCGCCGTCGTCGGCCTCCTCAGGGGCAGCAGGGCGGGAGCCCGTGCTGCGACCGGTGGTGTTTCCGCCGTCGCTGACGGCCAGCACGCGCACCAGGTCCGTGTGGCCGGTGGGGAAGGGGTCACCGCCGGGGCGGGTGATGCGGCCGAGCGAGGCCAGCAGCTCGGCGTTCTCCACGGCGGCGCGGGACTCCGCTCGGGCACCCGCGGACCGCAGGGCCTCCCGCTGCTCGGCGGGGAAGGCTTCCAGGGGCTCGTAGACCCGCAGCGTCGAGGAAAACGGCAACCCGGCCTGGCCGTGGTAGAGGTTCCCCGTCATTGCGGGCCTGCGTTTCCCTGGCGCGTGGCCATCAGTCGGCCAGCTCCGCGATCACCGGGGCGTGGTCCGAGGCGCCCTTGCCCTTGCGCTCTTCGCGGTCGATCGATGCGCCGGTCACCCGCGCCGCCAGGGCTGGGGAGGCCAGGATGAAGTCGATCCGCATCCCTTCCTTCTTCGGGAACCGCAGCTGGGTGTAGTCCCAGTAGGTGTAGACCCCGGGGCCGGGCGCGTGTGGCCGGACGACGTCGGCGAAGCCGGCATCCTCGAAGGCGTGGAAGGCCGCGCGCTCCGGCTCGCTGACATGCGTCAGGCCCTCGGCGCGGAAATAGTCGATGTCCCAGACATCCTCGTCGCGCGGGGCGATGTTCCAGTCGCCCATCAGTGCGATCTGGGCCTCCGGGTTGGCCTGGACCCAGCCCTCGGAGTGGGCGCGGAGGGTGTCCAGCCAGCTGAGCTTGTAGGGCATGTGCTCATCATCGAGCGCCCGGCCGTTGGGGACGTAGAGGCTCCAGACCCGGATCCCGCCGCAGGTGGCGCCGATCGCGCGGGCCTCCTGCACCTCGTCCTTGCCGCCCTTGCCGAAGGCGGGCTGGTCCATAAAGGTGCGTTCGACGTCGTCGAGGCCCACCCGCGAGGCGATGGCTACCCCGTTCCACTGGCTCAGGCCGAAGTGGGCGACCTCGTAGCCCATCCGCTCGAAGAGCTCCCACGGAAAGTTCTCGTCCTTGCACTTGGTTTCCTGGATGGCCAGGACATCGCAGTCCGTGCGCTGCAGCCAGGCCTCCACACGGTCGGCACGGGCACGGAGCGAGTTCACATTCCAGGTAGCAATTTTCACAGTTCCTAACTTACCTTTCCTGGGCCGGGGGTGGAGCGGCCGCGGCTGTCAGGCCCGAGCTACCTGCACGCGCCGGACGGTCTGGAGATTAGTAGGAAGTCCGAGTATATTCGGGAGCAGAGATGATCTAGGTCACATGCAAAGGAGCATTCCATCATGGTTCGTGAGCTTTCCCATTACGTCGGCGGACAGCACGTGGAGGGCACCTCGGGGCGCTTCAGCGACGTCTACGACCCCTGCACCGGCGAGGTCCAGGCACGCCTGCCGCTGGCCAGCGCCGAGGAAGTCCGCAACGTGGTGTCCAACGCGGAGAAGGGCCAGCTGGAGTGGGCCGCGATGAACCCGCAGCGCCGCGGCCGGATCCTGCTGAAGTTCGTGGACCTGGTCAACCAGAACATGGACGAGCTCGCCACCCTGCTCTCCTCCGAGCACGGCAAGACCTTCCTCGACGCCAAGGGCGACATCCAGCGCGGCATCGAAGTCGTCGAGTTTGCAGCGGGCGCCCCGCACCTGCTCAAGGGCGAGTTCTCCGACAGCGCCGGGACCGGCGTCGACGTCCACTCCATGCGGCAGCCGCTCGGCGTCGTTGCCGGCATCACCCCGTTCAACTTCCCGGCCATGATCCCGCTCTGGAAGTCCGGCCCCGCCCTGGCCGCCGGCAACTCCTTCATCCTCAAGCCTTCCGAGCGCGACCCCTCCGTGCCGCTGCGCCTCGCCGAGCTGTTCACCGAGGCCGGCCTGCCGGACGGCGTCTTCAACGTGGTCAACGGCGACAAGGAAGCCGTGGACGCCCTGCTTGAGGACCCCCGCGTCCAGGCCATCGGCTTCGTCGGCTCCACCCCGATCGCGCAGTACATCTACGCCACCGCCGCCGCGCACGGCAAGCGCGCCCAGTGCTTCGGCGGCGCCAAGAACCACATGGTGATCATGCCGGACGCGGACCTGGACATGGCCGCCGACGCCCTGATCGGCGCCGGCTTCGGCTCCGCCGGCGAACGCTGTATGGCCATCTCCGTCGCCGTCCCGGTGGGCAAGGCCACCGGCGACGCGCTCGTGGCGAAGCTGCAGGAACGGATCGCGGACCTCAAGGTGGGCCACAGTCTCGCCAAGGACTCGGACTTCGGCCCGGTCGTGGCAGCCTCCGCCAAGGAGCGGATCGAGGGCTACATCGCCGCCGGCGTCGAGGAAGGCGCCAGCCTGCTTACCGACGGCCGTGGCCTCAAGGTGGAGGGCTACGACGGCGGCTTCTGGGTGGGCCCGACCCTCTTCGACAACGTCACCAAGGACATGACGATCTACAAGGAGGAAATCTTCGGCCCGGTGCTCAGCGTGCTCCGCGCCGAGGACTACGACGAGGCCCTGCGCCTGTGCAGCGAGCACGAATTCGGCAACGGCGTGGCCATCTTCACCCGCGACGGCGACGCCGCCCGCGACTTCGCCAGCCGGGTCCAGGTGGGCATGGTGGGCATCAACGTCCCGATTCCGGTACCAATCGCCTACTACACCTTCGGCGGCTGGAAGGCCTCCGGGTTCGGCGACCTCAACCAGCACGGCGCCGACGCGTTCCGGTTCTACACCAAGACCAAAACGGTCACCACCCGCTGGCCCTCCGGCATCCGCCAGGGCGCCAGTTTCGTGATGCCGGAAGGCAGCTGATGACGGAGCAGGGGACCGAACCGAACTCCGCCGGGCAGGCCGCCGAGGTCCGTTTCGAGCGCCGCGGCCGGCTCGGCGTCATCACGCTGGACCGGCCCAAGGCCGTCAACGCGCTGACCGCCGGCATGGCCGCCGCGATGCTGGAGCAGCTCACGGCCTGGGCCGACGACGACGCCGTCGCCGCGGTCCTGGTGCGCGGCGCCGGCGAGCGTGGACTGTGCGCCGGCGGCGACATCGTGGCCATCTACCGGGACATGATCGACGGCGGCGACTCCACGGCGGACTTCTGGGCCGTCGAATACCGGCTGAACCTGCTGATCTCCGAGTACCCCAAGCCCTACGTGGCCTTTATGGACGGGCTGGTCCTGGGCGGCGGGGTGGGCATCTCCGCGCACGGCTCGGTCCGGATCGTCACCGAACGCACCCGGATGGGCATGCCGGAAACCACGATCGGGTTTGTGCCCGACGTCGGCGGGACGCTCCTGCTCTCCCGCTCGCCCGGCGAAACCGGCACCCACGCGGCGCTCACCGGAGCGCACCTGAGCGGCGCCGACGCGCTGTTCCTGGGGCTTGCGGACAACTACGTCCCCGCCGCGCAACTCCCGGACCTGGCGGCCGCGCTCGAAACGGAGCCCGTGGACGCCGCCGTCGCACGGTTCGCCGCAGAAGCGCCCCCCTCGGTCCTGGCCGCGCAGCAGGAATGGATCGATGTCTGCTATGCCGGCGACGACGCCGAGGAGATCCTGCACCGGCTGCGCACCGTCGGCGGGGAAGCCGTGGACGTCGCCGACACGATCGCGGCCAAGTCCCCGACCGCCGTCAAGGTGGCACTGGCCTCGCTGCGCCGCGTCCGCGGGCTGAGCCTCGCCGAAGCTCTTGAGCAGGAGTACCGGGTGGGCCTGCGGTTCCTCGCCGGGCCCGACTTCCGCGAGGGCATCCGCGCCCAGGTGGTGGACAAGGACCGCGCCCCGCACTGGCAGCCGGCCAGCCTGGCCGAGGTCAGCCTCGACGACGTCGAGGCGTACTTCGCGCCGCTGGGCGAACGCGAACTGAAGCTTTCGAAGGAGCACGACAATGTCTGAAGCATCCGCGACTGAACCATCGCCTGCTGAAGCCTCGCAGCCCGCGGCGCAGGCCGGCCCCATCGCGTTCCTGGGCCTGGGCCACATGGGCGGCCCGATGGCCGTCAACCTGGTCAAGGCCGGGTACACCGTGACCGGCTTCGACGTGGTGCCGGCGGCGCTGGACGCCGCCAGAGCCCACGGGATCGCCACCGCGGACACCGCCGCCGAGGCCGTCGCGGGCGCCGCTGTCGTGCTGACCATGCTGCCCAGCGGCAAACACCTGCTGGACGCGTTCCGCGGCACCCTTGATCAGCCCGGCAAACCCGGCGCGCCGGGCCTGCTGGCCGCCGCCGCGCCCGGGACGATGTTCCTGGACTGCTCCACCATCAACGTGGACGAGGCCCGCGAGGCCTCCGCCCTGGCGGTCGAGGCCGGCCACCGGGCCGTGGACGCGCCGGTCTCCGGCGGCGTGGTCGGCGCCGAGGCCGGAACCCTGACGTTTATGGTCGGCGCGACCGACGAGGACTTCGACGCCGTCAAGCCGATGCTCGAAGTGATGGGCAAGCGGGTGGTCCACTGCGGCGGCCACGGCGCCGGGCAGGCCGCGAAGATCTGCAACAACATGATCCTGGGCGTCTCGATGATCGCCGTCAGCGAGGCCTTTGTGCTCGGTGAGAAGCTCGGGTTGACGCACCAGGCGCTCTTCGACGTCGCCTCGGCCGCGTCCGGGCAGTGCTGGGCGCTGACCACCAACTGCCCCGTGCCCGGCCCGGTGCCGACCAGCCCGGCCAACCGCGACTACCAGCCGGGCTTCGCCGGCGCCCTGATGGCCAAGGACCTGAAGTTGGCCCTCAACGCCCTCGAAAGCACCGGGGTCGCCGCCCGGCTGGGACCGCTGGCCTCCGAAATTTACGATACCTTTGCCGCGGAAGGCGGTGCCGCCCGGGACTTCTCCGGCATCATCACCGACATCCGGGACAAATCCGAACAGCAGCCGAGGGGACAGGCATGAGCGAGTACACAAACATTCTGGTGGAGCGCCGCGGCCGCGTGGGCCTCGTGACGCTCAACCGGCCCGAGGCGCTGAACGCCCTGAACAAGGCGACCATGGACGAGCTCGTCGCCGCCGTTTCCGCGATGGACACCGATCCTGACGTCGGTGCCGTCGTGATGACCGGCTCCGCCAAGGCATTCGCCGCCGGCGCGGACATCAAGGAGATGCAGTCCAAGGGCTACATGGAGATGTACGCCGCCGACTGGTTCCGCGGCTGGGAAGACTTCACGCGGCTGCGCATCCCCGTGGTGGCCGCGGTGTCCGGATTCGCCCTGGGCGGCGGCTGCGAGCTGGCGATGATGTGCGACTTCATCATCGCGGGGGACAACGCCAAGTTCGGCCAGCCCGAGATCAACCTGGGGGTCCTCCCGGGCATGGGCGGCTCGCAGCGTCTCACCCGCGCGGTGGGGAAGTCCAAGGCGATGGACATGATCCTCACCGGCCGTTTTATGGACGCCGAAGAAGCCGAGCGCGCCGGCCTGGTCTCCCGCGTGGTCCCGGCCGCCGAGGTCGTCGAGGAGGCCGTGAAGGCCGCGGCGGTGATTGCCTCCAAGTCCAAGCCGGTGGCCATGGTGGCGAAGGAGGCAGTCAACGCCGCCTTTGAAACCGGGCTGGCCCAGGGTGTGCTGTTCGAACGCCGCGTCTTCCACTCGCTCTTCGCCACCGAGGACCAGAAGGAGGGCATGGCCGCGTTCAGCGAGAAGCGGCAGCCCGACTTCAAGCACCGGTAGCTCGGTTGCAGGAGGGGCGGCCATGAACCGCGGTTTTCTGGGCGTCGGAGCTTCCCCGGAGGAAGTCCACGCCCTGCTGCCCGGCGACAGGCTGGTCCCGGCCGCGGACGTGGTGATGGACCGTGGGTTCGACCTGCCGGCCCCGCCCGGGGCCGTCTGGCCGTGGTTCGTCCAGCTGGGCAAGGGCCGCTCAGGCTGGTACCTGCCGCGCTGGGCGGAGACCCTGATTCCGGACGGCCGCCGCGCCCTCCGAAACATCGACCCGGCGCTGCAGGACCTCCGCGCCCGGGACGTCATCCCCGACTGGGGCGGCCCCGGGGCCACGTTTGAGATCGTGGCCGTCGACCCGCCGGCGGCCCTGGTCTACCGCTCGCAACGCGGCGCGCTCGCCCTCAGCTGGGCAATCGTGCTGCGCCCGACGCCGGGCACAGAGCCCGCGACGCGGGTGCACCTGCGGCTCCGGCTCGCCGGCGTCAAACACCGCCGCCTCGTGGAAACCGGCGGTGGCATGTTCGATCTGCTGACCATCGCCGGGCTCGCGGCCGGGCTGCGGGAGCGGCTGGGGCCGGCCCGGCGCTGACGCCCAGCCGCCGCCGCGTCAGGCCCGGCGGCGGGCGCGGAGCACGGCATCCTGGACCGTGACCGGGGCGCCGTCGGAATCACCGGTGGCCCGCGGCCGCGAGGCGCAGGTCATGATCTCCCACTCCTCCGGGTCCAGGCCCGCGGCGATCTCCTCGGCGGTGAACAGCAGGCCCGGGGCGGAGGGCCGGCGCACGCTGGTCTCCAGGTCCGACGGATGGTGGCCGACAATCAGCAACGTCCCGCCCGGGGCCACCGACGCGGCCAGCCGGCTGTAGACCCCGGCGCGCAGCGGCGCCGGGAGGTGCAGGAACTGCGCGGACACCAGGTCAAAAGTCCCGGCCGGGGGCGGTGACACGGTGAGGTCCTGGTGCTGCCAGGTGATCCGGGCGGCGGTCTCCTGCTCGTCCTGAACCGCGGCGGCTGCCCTGGCCAAGGCGACGGAGGAGATGTCCACCGCCGTGACGCGCCAGCCGCGCCGGGCCAGCCAGGCGGCGTCGGCGCCCTCCCCGGCTCCGACGTCGAGCGCGGAACCGGGGGTGAGGTCCGCGGCCTCGGCCACGAGCTGGGCGTTGGGTTCACCGCTCCACACCAAGCTGTGCCGGCCGTGCTGGCGGTAGCGTTCGTCCCAGAACGATTCATCGAATTCCATACAGCTCTCCTCCGGGGCGCGTCGTCTCACGGCCGGGGTCCTCGCCGCCAATCCAGTGTAGGCGGACTGCGGCGTGCGGGAAGAAGCGGGAAGAAACTGCGCGCCGCCGGAGCGGCTACGCCGCGCTGATTCCGAAGAGCCCGATGATCAGGGCCATCACCATCAGGGTGACAAGCTCGTGCGCGCAGTTCAGCACGGTCAGGCCCACGGGGCGGCCCTCGAAGGCGTCGTGCGTGATGAAGCGGGCCGCGGTGAAGCCGGCCCACAGGATCAGGGCGGTAACCAGGGTGTTGGCCAGGAAGTTGCCGCCGTAGAAGTGCTGCGAGATGGCGGCGGAGCCGGCCAGCACCCAGGCGCTGATGAAGCTGACGAGCAGCGTGACGAGGATGGGCTTGACGGCGTCCTTGGCGTCCCCACTGGGGGTCACCTTGGCGACGCGCATCCAGTAGTTGCCGAACACCTTGGGCGTGTACCAGACGGATCCGACCACCATGCTGGACAGTGTCGCCAGCAGTACGGCCCAGATGTTGATTTCCGGAATCATTGCGCTCTCCTCGGCTCCGGCCCGTCCCTCCGACGGCCTGCAAGGGAAGTGTATTCCCTAGCCGCCAAAGTCCCCGGCATTGCGCCGGAAGTTGCCCAGGATCCGGATCAGCTGCTCCACCTCCGGCTCCTCGAAACCGGAGCGGCCAAAGACCTCCGCGTTGAGCACCGCCGTCGCCCGCTTGGCGAGCGTGCGCCCCTCCGAGGTGAGCTCGATCAGCGTGGTCCGGCCGTCGGTGGGGTGCGGGGACCGGAGCACCAGCCCGGCCTCCTGCAGCCGGTCGACGGCGTTGGTCACCGAGGTGGGGTGGACCTGCAGCAGGGCGCTCGCCTTGTTCATCGGCAGCGCGCCGCTGCGGGCGAAGCTGAGCAGGGCCAGCAGCTCGTAGCGGGCGAAGGTCAGCCCGAACGGCTTCAGTGCCGTTTCGATCCGGGCCAGCAGGATCTGCTGGGTCCGCATGATGGCGGTGATGGCGGCCATCGGGGCGGCGACGTCGGCCCAGCCGTGCCGCTCCCAGTTCCGCTGGGCGTCGGCGATCGGGTCACGCGGCAGCGGGGTCCCCATGCCTAGGCCCCGCCCTTCAGCCCGGGGAAGTCGGCTTCGGAGTACTCTGTGCCCAGTCCCTCCGGCACCCGTCCGGTCCCGTGCCGCAGTTCCTCGTTGTGCCGCAGTTCCACCCGGCGGATCTTGCCGGAAATGGTCTTGGGCAGCTCGGCGAACTCCAGCCGGCGGATGCGTTTGAACGGGGCCAGGTGCTCGCGGCAGTAGCGCAGGATGTCCTCGGCCAGTTCGGGCCCCGGCTCGTGGCCGGCGGCCAGCACCACAAAGGCCTTGGGCACGGAGAGCTTGAGCGGATCGGGGGAGGGGACGACGGCGGCCTCCGCCACTGCCGGGTGCTCGATCAGCACGCTCTCCAGCTCGAACGGAGACAGCCGGTAGTCGGAGGATTTGAAGACGTCGTCGCCGCGGCCCACGTAGGTGATGATGCCGCGTTCGTCCCGGCTGGCCATGTCCCCGGTGTGGTAGTAGCCGCCGCGGAACGCCTCCGCCGTCTTCTCCGGGTCCCCGTAGTACGCCTTCATCAGCCCCACGGGGCGCGGATCCAGGCGCAGGCACAGCTCGCCGTCGTCGGACTCCTCCCCGGTGGCCGGATCCACGAGCACCACATCGTAGCCGGGCAGCGGTTTGCCCATGGCGCCGATCTTGATCGGCTGCCCGGGGGTGTTGGCGATCTGCACGGTGGACTCGGTCTGACCGAAGCCGTCGCGGATGGTCTGGCCCCAGGCCCGCTGGACCTGCTCGATGACCTCGGCGTTGAGCGGTTCGCCGGCGGACACCACCTTGGTGGGCGGGTTCTTGAGCAGGGTCAGGTCGGCCTGGATCAGCATCCGCCAGACCGTTGGCGGGGCGCAGAAGCTGGTGACCCGCTCCCGGTCCATCTGCTCCATCAGGGCCTTCGCGTCGAAGCGCTCGTAGTTGTAGATAAAAACGCAGGCCTCGGCGATCCAGGGTGTGAACACGTTGGACCAGGCGTGCTTGGCCCAACCGGGGGAGGCCACGTTCAGGTGCACGTCGCCCGGTTCCATCCCGATCCAGAACATGGTGGACAGGTGCCCCACCGGGTAGGAGGTGTGCGTGTGCTCCACCAGCTTGGCCTTGGACGTGGTGCCGGAGGTGAAGTAGAGCAGCAGGGTTTCGTCGGCAAGGGTCGGCGCGTCCGGAACGAAGGTGTCCGGGGCGCCGGCCGCGTCCGCGTACTGAAGGGCCGCTGTGTTGATGTCAGCGTTGCCGGCGCCGGCGCCGCCGATTTCGATCAGGCGGTAGTCGCCCGGGACACCGGCGAACTTGGCGAGGTTGGCGCTCCCGACGGCGGCCCAGGCGGCCCCGCCGCGTTCCACCCGGTCCTGCAGGTCCGTCGGTCCCATCAGGGTGGTGGTCGGGATCATCACGATGCCAAGTTTGATGCCGGCGAGCATCAGTTCCCAGAGCTCAACCTGGTTGCCGAGCATGATGATCATCCGGTCCCCGCGCCGCACGCCCTGGCCCCGGAGCCAGTTGGCCACCTGGGCGGAGCGCCGGGACAGGTCAGCGAAGCTGCGCCGCGTGGCGGTGCCGTCCTGTTCCACGATCACCAGCGCCGGCCGGTCCGCCTTGGCGGGGTCGGTCGCGATCTGGTCGAACCAGTCCAGGGCGAAGTTGAACTCCGCGAAGCGCGGCCATTCGAATTCCTGGCGCGCGGCGGCGTAGTCCCCGCGGAGGGCCAGCAACCTGTCCCTCGCGGCGCGGAAATCCTCGGTGACGGTCATGGGTGCACCTTTCGCAGCCGGTCGCAGCCGAGCGGTCCCGTGGCGGCCGCCGCTGGCCTAGTGATCCACATCACTGTGCAATATACTAGGACATCCAAGGGTTTGGAAGAGCCGATGTTGCCGCCGCTGCGCGGCACATTACGAAGGGAAGACGTGCCCGTGCAGACACAGCGAAGTGCCAGCGGACAGGCTGCCGTCAAGGCAATGGCAGGCGAGGCAATGGCAGGCCAGGCCGCGCCCCCGTTCCCGGACGCGGACCTGATGTACATCGTGGACCTGCTGCCGGCGGACGAACGGGAGCGCTACCAGGAGATCCGGGAGTTCCTTCAGACCCGGATCCGGGCCGCGTCGATCGACTACTGGAACCGCGAGGAGTTCCCGTTCGGCCTGCTTTCCGAGCTGGGCAAGCACGGCCTGGGCGGGCTGCAGACGGACGGTACCTCCAAGCTGTTCAAGGGCCTGATGTACGTGGAGGTGGCCCGCGCCGACGTTTCGCTCTCCGCGCTCGTGGGGATCCACAACGAACTGATCGTCGGCATGATCGACGAGCTCGGCTCGGAGGAGCAAAAGGCCCGCTGGCTCCCCGGGCTCACCGCCTTCACCCAGCTCGGCGCCTTCGCCCTGACCGAACCGGACCACGGCTCGGACATCGCCGGGGGCCTGTCCACCACGGCGCGGCTGGAGGACGGAGAATGGGTCATCAACGGGGCCAAACGCTGGATCGGGGCCGGCACCATCGCCGACTTCGCCCTGGTCTGGGCCCGCGACGTCGCGGACCAGCAGATCAAGGGCTTCATCGTGGAGACGGACCGGCCCGGCTACACCGCCACCAAGATCGCGAACAAGATCGGGCTGCGGATCATGCAGAACGCGGACATCGTGCTCGACGAAGTCCGGATCCCGGAATCCAACCTGCTGCCCGGCGCCACCGACTTCTCCCGGGCCAACGAACTGCTGCGCGACTCGCGCGCCTGGGTGGGCTGGCAGGGCGCCGGCATCCAGCTGGCCGCGTTCGACGTCGCCCGCGCCTATGCCCTTGAGCGCAAGCAGTTCGGCAAGGAACTCGCCCGCTTCCAGCTGGTGCAGCAGCAGCTGGCCGAGATCCTGGGCAATGCCAGCGTCTCCCTGGCGCTGATGGCCCAGCTGGCGCGGATCCAGCAGGAGGGCAAGCTGGAGATGGTGCAGGCCGCCATGGCCAAGTCCACCACCACCCGGCTGGCCCGCGCCTCCGTCGCGATGGGGCGCTCGCTGATGGGCGGCAACGGCATCAGCAGCGACTTCGAGATGGGCAAGCTCTTCGGCGACGCCGAGATCCTCTACACCTACGAGGGCAGCTACGAGATCAACTCGCTGATCGTCGCCCGGGCCGTGACCGGGAAGTCCGCCTTCGTCTAGGCGGCCTCAGCCGCATAGGTCAGCCGCATAGGTCAGCCGGTGAGGTCAGCCGGCTGCGCCGTAGCGCTCGCTGCGGTTCCG
Source organism: Arthrobacter sp. SlRoot2-15 (assembly GCF_059739345.1). Taxonomy (NCBI): domain Bacteria; kingdom Bacillati; phylum Actinomycetota; class Actinomycetes; order Micrococcales; family Micrococcaceae; genus Arthrobacter; species Arthrobacter sp. SlRoot2-15. Next base: position 1,488,798 of record NZ_AP046058.1, on the reverse strand, counting down.
TCCGGCGTGCTTGGCCGCGTAAAGCGCCCGGTCCGCGCACGCCAGCAGGCTGTGGCTGCCGGCGTCGCGCAGTTCGCAGACCCCGGCCGAGACCGTGATCGGGCCGACCTCGCCGAACGGCTCCGCCTCGATGGCCGCCCGGGCCCGTTCCGCCGCCAGCAGCGCCTCCGCGCCGTCCGTTCCGGGCAACAGCCAGACAAATTCCTCCCCGCCGAAGCGGGCCACGATTTCGTCCTGGCGGGCGACGCCGCGGAGCCGGGCCGCGACGTCCGCCAGCACCTCGTCGCCCATCAGGTGGCCGAAGGTGTCATTGACCTTCTTGAAGTGGTCGATGTCCAGGACGACGGCGCTGAGGCTGGTGCCGCGCGATGCCGCCAGCTCAATCTCGTGGGCGAGATGCTGCTCCAGCGCGCGCCGGTTGGGCAGCCCGCTGAGCTGGTCGGTGGTGGCCTGCAGTTCCAGGCTGGTGCGTGCCTCGGCGTTGCCGATGGCGATCTCCACCAGTTCGGCGAATTGGGCCAGACGGTCCAGCATCGCCTCGGTGACCCCGGTACTGGACTTCGAGGTCAGGCTCACCACGCCCCACAGGCTGCCGTGGACCCGGATGGGGGCGCCCGCGGCAGACTGGAAGCCGCCGGCCCGCATCTGCTCGGCAGCGGGTCCGCCCTCCGGGCCGTAGACCACGAGGGCGGGCTTGCCGGTGGCTGCGACGCGGACGGTGGCCGAGGTGTCCGTAAGCGAGAAAACGTGCCTGCGGCTCAGGGTGGCCGGCAGCGCCGGCGCCATCGCCTCGATTTCCGCTGACAAGGCGCCGGTGAAGCGGACGACGGCGGCCGAATCGACGTTGAAGAGGTCCCGCAGGATGAATGCCACGCGCTCCGAAATGTCAGCCGGAGCGGCGTTGCGGGCGACGGCGGTGGCGATCTCATGCAGCGCGGCCCACGTCTGTTCCTGCTGGAGGCGGTCGGTGACATCCACGGCCACCACCATGCCCGCGGTCGCGTCGTCGTCGGAGTAGACGGGCCCGGCCTTCAGCCGGTAGGTCCGGTGCCCGATTCGCCGGCGCCAGGAGACCTCCCGGCCGGCCAGGGCGGCGCGGTAGCGGGGCTCCAGCTCGTTGGCCAGGGTGCCGTCGAGCACCTCGTGGATGCTCTTGCCTTCCAGTTCGGCGGACCGGTAGCCGAAGGACTCCAGCTCCTGGCCTTCCGCGATCAGGTAGCGCAGGTCCGAATCGAAGAGCAGCACAAAGACGCCGGGGACGCTGCGCGCCAGGGCCCGGTAGCGGTCGGTGTCGCGCTGCTGGCGGCGTTCGGCGAGCACGCGCCCGGTGATGTCCGTGACCATAACGAAGAACCCGGAAACCCCGCCCTCGCGCAGGTCCGGCATGTACGAGACCTCGGCGAAACGCGTCGCCCCGGCGGCGTCCGTGAGCGTCCGCTTGAAGAACTGCGGCTCGCCGTCGAGCACTTTGGCGATGTAGGACTGGTTGGCGTCCAGCACGGCGTCGCTGAGCAGGTCCCGGATGTGCATCCCGTGCAGTTCCTCGGAGGTGACGCCGAACCACTGGAGGTAGGCGTCGTTGGCCAGCCGGTTGCGCAACCCGGAGTCCCAGTAGGCCACCATCGCCGGGATGCCGTTGAGCACGGCCCGCATCTGGGCCGGAACTTCCGGCAGCGGCGGCCGTTGTGCGTTCTCCTGGGCGAGAGCGCTGTGAATATTCATTGCCCCAGTATCTATGGCTCCGGCGTCCGGGAGGAAACCGGGCCCGCCGCCCGTGCCGCCGCTTCGATGCGGGCCCGGTGCGCGGCCCAGTCCCCGGCGCTGCGCGGCGTCAGGTTGGGGTCCCCGGGGCCCTTCCCGGCCGTCCCGTCGAGGAGTTCGCGCAGGATGTCGGCATGGCCCAGGTGCTGCGCCGTTTCCACGCACATGTGGACGAGGATCTGCTGCAGGGTGACGTCCCGGCGCTCCTCCGGCCACCACGGAACCTGGCCCGCGGCGTCCAGGGGCAGGGCGTCGATGGTGGCATCGCTGTGGGCGGCGGCCGCGTGGTGCAGTTGCACAATCTGGTCCCGGGTCTCGTCCGGGGTGACCCACAGGTCGGCGTCCGGTTCGGCGCCGTCGTCCAGCCAGGGCAGCGGCAGGCCGTGGGGCCGGCCGAAGACTTCGCCGAAGTAGCCGATCTCGACGCTGGCCACGTGTTTGACCAGGCCCAGCAGGTTGGTTCCGGTGGGCGTCAGCGGCCGGCGGACGTCGTAGTCACCCAGCCCGTCCAGCTTGGCCAGCAGTTCGGTGCGGCGCAGGCGCAGGTAGCGGTGCAGGATTTCCTTCTCGTCCATGCCCGGAATCCTACCGCGCCGCCGGTCGGCGCCGGCGGTGCGGGCCTCCTATCGGAACGCGGACGTGCCCGTGATGCGCTGGCCCAGGATGAGGGTATGGACCTCGTCTGTGCCCTCATAAGTCCGCACAGATTCGAGGTTGTTGGCGTGACGCAGCGGCGAGTAGTCCAAGGTGATGCCGTTGCCGCCAAGGATGGTGCGGGCTTCCCGGCAGATGGCGATGGCTTCGCGGACGTTGTTCAGCTTGCCGACGGAGATCTGGACGGGCTCCAGCGTCCCCGCGTCTTTCAGGCGTCCGGTGTGCAGTGCCAGGAGCGTGCCCTTTTGGATCTCCAGCAGCATGTTGACCAGTTTCTCCTGGGTGAGCTGGTAGCCGGCCAGCGGTTTGCCGAACTGTAGTCGCTCTTTGGAGTACGCGAGGGCGGCCTCATAGGAGTCCCGGGCGGCGCCCATGGCGCCCCAGATGATCCCGTAGCGGGCCTCGTTGAGGCAGGAGAACGGGCCGCGGAGCCCCTGCGCGCCGGGGAGCAACGCAGTGCCGGGAAGCCGGACATCGTGAAGGGCGATGTCGCACTGGATCGAGGCCCGCATGGACAGCTTGGACCCAATCGGCGTCGCGGTGAAACCGGGAGTCTCTGTCGGCACGATGAACCCGCGGATACCTTGGCTGGTGTTGGCCCAGATAACCGCAATGTGGGCCACGGAAGCCAGTCCGATCCAACGCTTGGCGCCGTTAATGATCCAGCCGCCGTTGCCGTCGGGCTCCGCGAAAGTCGCCATGCTGGACGGGTCGGAGCCGGCGGTGGGTTCGGTCAGTCCGAAGCAGCCGATCTTTTCGCCCCGTGCCATGGCCGGGAGGTGCTCGTTTTTCTGCTCCTCGGACCCCCACTTGTGAATGGCGCTCATGGCCAGGGATCCCTGAACGCTGACGAAGGTCCGGAGCCCGGAGTCGCCGGCTTCCAGTTCCATGGCGGCGAGACCGTATTCGACGGCGCTGCGGCCGGGGCAGCCGTAGCCCTCCAGGTGCATCCCGAGCACACCGAGCTCGCCCAGTTCGGCCACCAGCTCCAGCGGGAAATGCGCCTGCTCATACCAGGCGCTGATGTTGGGCCGGATGCGCTCCGTCACGAAGGCGCGGACCCTGGCGCGCAGTTCAAGTTCCTCCGGCGTCAGCAAGCTGTCCAGGTTGAGGACGTCGTCGTTCACGAGGGTGGCTTCGGCTATGGTCACGGGTTTAACTCCAGGCAAGTAGGTGGCGGAAATCTCCATTGATTCCGGCAGTGGCCGGCAGGTACTGACCACTGTGCCAGCCGGATTGCGACGGTTCCAATACCGAATGGTGCCCGCGCTGATACCCGCGGCGCATCAATCCGCTGGCGGGCCCGGCGACGGGAGGACGGATTCGGAGAGCTGCAAGACCTGGCGGAGCGCAGGGCTCATATTGTCCTTGCGCCAAACCAGGCGCAGCTGGATAACGTCGGCCGGATCATCCAGCGGCAGGAAAACTACTCCCGGGTGGCTGAAGTTCTCCGGCACCGACGACACCGTCAACGCGACCCCTATGTCTGCGGCAACCAGTGCCATCAGAGTCTGGGAATCGGGAGCCGCCTGCACGATGTCCGGGGCATAGCCGGCACTGTTGGACAGCCGGCGAAGATAGTCATGCAGGATGGCGCCGGGATGCTCGGGGAGGGTAACAAAAGGCTCGCCGGCGAGGTCGGCCATCAGTAGTGACGTCCGCCGGCTCAGGCGATGGCCCTCGTGCAGCGCCACCACGAGCCGCTCATTCGCGACAGTCCGGGATTCCAAGGCCTCCGGAATAAAATTCCACCGGCCCAGGCCAACTTCCATGGCGCCCCTCATGACCCGGTCCATGGCTGGCAGAGCAAAGTTCGAACTGGACAGCTGGAACTCGATCCCCGGGTGGGTTTCCCTTACCCGTTTGGCGAGCTTTCCGACCATAACGTGGGACGAGACCCCGGCGAAAGCCACCCGCACCCTTCCGGTCTCGCCCTTGCCGACGGAGGCCACCGCGAGGGCCGATCGGCGGCAGGCCGCCAGGATGTCGCGCGCCGGGGCCAGCAGTGCCTCGCCCTCGGCGGTCAGCCTGACCGACCGGGTATTTCGGACAAAGAGCGGCGCCTTGAGCTCGTGCTCCAGGCGTTGGATGGCCCGGCTCAGTGGCGGCTGCGCCATGTGGAGCTTTTCTGCCGCCCGGCCGAAATGCAACTCATCGGCGACCGCGAGGAAAGCCCGGATCTGTTGAATTTCCATCCCGATTCAGACCCGGTCCAGATAAACGTCGTTGTTCATCTGCCCAAGATACCGAACAAACCGGCGCCGGCAGTGATGAGCCTGGGGTATCAATTCGGCACAAATGCGTATTGGACGCGGATCAATCGGCTTGCCAAGGTAGGTGATGCAGACCACATATCGGAGGAACCACATGAATCAACCGAACGCTGAATCGGCCGCGGGAGCGGGCCGCGGCCCGATCCCGGATGCCGCCAGCCCGGCCCCCGGACCGCTCGGCCGCCCAGGCTCGGGTCCGCTGGCCGGCGTCGTGATCGCAGATTTCAGCCGGGTACTTGCCGGCCCCTATGCCACCATGCTGCTGGCCGATATGGGGGCCACGGTGATCAAGGTTGAGGGGCCCGAGGGGGACGACACCCGCAGCTACATGCCGCCGGTCCGCGACGGCGAGGCCACATTCTTCCTCGCGGTGAACCGGAACAAGCACTCGATCGCCCTGGATCTGAAGGACCCGGAGGATCTGGAGGTGGCGCGTTCGCTGATCCGTTCTGCGGACGTCATGATCGAAAATTTCAAGCCGGGCAACATGGAACGCCTGGGGCTGGACTACACCGCCGCCGCTGAGCTGAAGCCGGACATCGTCTACGCCTCCATCACCGGGTTCGGCACCGGCCCCGGCGCGCACATCCCGGGGTATGACCTGCTTGTGCAGGCCGCTTCCGGGATGATGAGCCTGACCGGAGACCAGGATACGCAGCCGTACCGGGCCGGCATCGCCCTGTTTGACGTCATCACCGGCCTGCACGCGGCCATCGGCATTCTGGGGGCCTTGCACCACAAGGACCTGACCGGCGAGGGCCAGCTGGTGGAGCTGAACCTGCTGACCTCGGCTTTGTCCGGCATGGTCAACCAGTCCGCGGCCTACGTGACCGGCGGTGTGGTGCCGACCCGGATGGGCAACGAACATCCCAGCATGTACCCCTACGCGCCAATGCAGACCGGGGACGGCATGATCATCGTCGCGACAGGCAACGATGCCCAGTTTGTCCGGCTCTGCGCCGCCCTGGCCATCCCCGACGTCGCCGCGGACCCGAAGTTCGCCACCACCCTGCAGCGCAATGCGCACCGGGATGAACTCCGGGAGATCCTTCACACCGTATTGGCAACGCAGTCCGCCGCGCAGTGGTTCGCGCAACTCTCCGGCGCCGGCCTGCCGTGCGCTCCCATCCAAGACGTGCGCGGCGGAGTCGAGTTCGCCGAACGCCTGGGCCTGCAGCCGGTGGTCCTGGCCGGCACCGGGACGCGGAGGATCCCCACGGTCCGGCACCCCGTGGAGTACTCGCGCACCCCCGTCGACTACCCGCTCGCGCCGCCGGAGCTCAACGAAAGCTCCAAGCTGGTCCGCGACTGGCTGCTCCAGCAGAAAACCCTGGCCCATGCCTGAACCGTACCGGGCACGGATCTCCCCGCGCTGGTCGGACCAGGACCTCAACGGCCACGTGAATCACGCCGCCGTCGTGACGCTGCTCGAGGAGGCCCGGATCCGGTGGCGTGCGACGACGCCGGGAACCCGGACTGCCACCGCGGCGCCGACTGTGGTGGCGGCCCTCGAGCTGAACTACCGCCGCCCCGTGATCCACGGCCAGGAGCTAACGGTTGAATTGACGGTCAGCAGGATCGGCACCAGCTCCTACACCCTCGAATGCACAGCCACCCAAAGCGGCGAAGTCGCCGTCCACGGCCGGACCGTCCTGGTTTCTGTCTCGCCGGAGACCGGCGCGGCGAGGCCTTTGGCAGCGGCGGAGCGGCGCTGGCTCGCCGAGTTCCAGCCCAGCCCTTGCCGCACCGAAGCGCCCGGCCCGCAGATTTCCCATCCCACCTCCTGGAGTTGACGCCATGACCACCGAACCCGCCGAAAACGGCACCGACTTCTACCTGATGGACGATTTCCTCACCGCCGAGGACCGCGCCCTGCGGCTCAAGGTCCGAAATTTCGTCGACAAAGACCTGCTGCCGGTCATCAACGGTTATTGGGAGCGGGCGGAGTTCCCGTTTGAACTCATTCCCAAGCTCGCAGCCCTCGGCATCGTGGGGTCCACCATTAAGGGGTATGGCTGCCCTGGGTTGAGCCGGCTGGCTGCCGGGATCGTCGCGGCCGAGGTCTCCCGCGGCGACGGCTCGGTCAACACCTTCCTCGGCGTCCAGTCCGGCCTTGCCATGGGCACTATCAACATGCTGGGCAGCGATGAGCAAAAGGAACGCTGGCTCCCGTCGATGGCGACCTTGGAGAAGATCGGCGCCTTCGCCCTGACGGAGCCGGACCACGGCTCCGACTCGGTGGCGCTGGAGACCAGTGCCCGGCGGGAGGGCGACAGCTACATCCTCAATGGCCGGAAACGGTGGATCGGCAACGCCAGCATGGCCGACGTCGTCATCATTCTCGCCCGCGACGAGGAAGACGGCAAGGTCAAAGCCTTTGTCATGGAACGCAGCGCGGACGGCGACTATCCGGCCGGCTATCACACCGAGGTCATCACCGGAAAAATCGGCAAGCGCGCGATCCTTCAGCCGGACATCACCCTAAACAATCTCCGCGTGCCGGCGGACAACCGGCTCACCGGCTGCCAGTCCTTTAAGGACGTCACCCGCGTCCTGACCGCCACGCGCAGCGGTGCTTCCTGGGAATCCCTGGGCCATGCGATGGCCGCGTACGAGGCGGCAGTGGACTACGCGAAGACCCGGCAGCAGTTCGGCAAAGCGATCGGCAGCTTCCAGCTGGTGCAGAACAAACTTGCCAACATGCTCGCCGAGCTTACGGCCATGCAGCTGATCTGCTTCCGGCTCGCAGTCCTGGCCGAAGACGGGCGTATGAGCGGACCCATGGCTTCGCTGGCCAAGATGCACACGGCGCAGAAGGCCCGCTGGATCTGCTCCGAAGCCCGGGACATGCTCGGCGGCAACGGCGTCCTGCTACAGAACCACGTGGCCAGGCACATGACGGACATGGAAGTGGTGTCCACCTACGAGGGCACCGACTCCATCCAGTCCCTGCTCATCGGCCGGGAGATCACCGGCATCTCAGCCTTCAGCTAGATCCGGCTCCCAAAACGACCAAAGGAAACAATATGACCAACTTCATCGACAAAGTCGCCGTCGTGACCGGCGCGGCGCAAGGAATCGGTGCCGCCACGGCACTGAAGCTGGCGGCCGGCGGCGCCACCGTCGTCGTCCTGGACCTCAACGAAGCCGGTGCCAAGGACACAGCGCAACAGATCTCCGCCGATCCGCAGGTGCTCGCTTCCGGCGGCCGGGCCGTCGCGGCCGCTTGCGACGTCACGGACGAAGCCACCGTGGACCGCGTCTTCGCTGACCTCCACCGGGAGTTTGGCAGGCTCGACATCCTCGTCAACAACGCCGGAATTACCCGGGACAACCTCTTCTTCAAAATGGAGCGCCCGGACTGGGACTCGGTTCTCACCACCAATTTGACCAGCGCCTACCTCTGTTCCCGAGCCGCGCAGCGGTACATGGTCCCGGCACGGTCCGGACGAATCGTCTCGCTCAGCAGCCGGAGCGCCCTCGGCAACCGCGGCCAGGCGAACTACGCCGCTGCGAAAGCCGGCATCCAGGGCCTGACGGCCACCCTCGCCATCGAGCTCGGCCCGTTCAACGTCACCGTCAACGCGGTGGCACCCGGTTACATCGCCACCTCCATGACGGCGGCGACAGCCGAGCGGGTCGGCAGCAGCCCGGCCGAGCACCAGGCGGCGGTCGCCGCCCGGACACCGCTGGGCCGGGTTGGCCAGCCGGAAGAAGTGGCCGCCGCCGTGGTGTTCTTCGCCAGCGATGACGCCTCCTACATCTCGGGCCAGACGCTCTACATCAACGGCGGGGCGCGCTAATGCCGGAGGCGTTCCTTGTTGGCGGGGTCCGCACTCCCGTGGGCCGCTACGGCGGCGCTCTCGCCACCGTCCGACCCGACGACCTGGCCGCCCTCGTACTGCGGGCCGCAGTGGACCGGGCGGGCGTCGATCCCGACGGGATCGACGAGGTCATCCTCGGCTGCGTGAACCAGGCGGGGGAGGACAACCGCAATGTTGCACGGATGGCGGTGCTGTTGGCCGGATTGCCCGGTGCCGTCCCCGCGGTCACGGTCAACCGGCTCTGTGCCTCCGGCCTGACTGCCATCAGCATGGCGGCGCAGTCCGTCCGCAACGGGGACGCCGACGTTGTGGTGGCCGGCGGCGTCGAGTCCATGACCCGCGCACCCTGGGTGATGGCGAAGCCGGAACAGCCGTTTGCGAAGCCGGGGGAACTGGCGGACACCTCGATCGGCGCACGGTTCGTTAACCCGCGGATGCAGGCCGGCGCCCGGTTCTCGATGCCGGCGACGGCTGAGGAAGTGGCCGGGCGCGAGGGCATCTCCCGGGCCGACGCGGACAGCTTCGCGTTGCGCTCACATGAGCGGGCGCTGGCGGCGATCGACGCCGGCCGGTTCCGGGATGAGATCGTTCCCGTTCCCGTGGCCGGCCGCCGTGGCGAAATTTCGTGGGTCGACGCCGACGAGGGACCGCGCCGCGGCTCCACCCCGGAGGCGCTCGCGGCCCTGCGGCCGATCGTACGGCAGGACGGCACCGTCACCGCCGGCAATTCCAGTTCCCTCAATGACGGCGCCTCCGCCGTGGTAGTGGCCAGCGGCGAGGCCGTTGCCCGCTACGGGCTTACGCCGCGGGCCCGGATCGTCACCAGCCAAGCGGCCGGGGTTTCCCCGGAGGTCATGGGCATTGGCCCGGTGCCGGCAACGCGCAAGGCTTTGGCGAAGGCCGGCTGGGGCCTGGACGGCGTGGGCGCCGTCGAACTCAACGAAGCTTTCGCCGCACAATCGCTCGCTTGCATGCGCCTGCTGGGGCTTGATCCGGGCACCGTCAACAACGACGGCGGTGCGATCGCCCTGGGGCATCCGCTGGGATCCTCCGGTTCACGGATCGTCGTGACGTTGCTGGGCCGGATGGAACGCGAAAACGCCGCCCGCGGCCTGGCCACGATGTGCGTAGGCCTGGGCCAAGGCGTCGCGATGCTACTGGAGAGGGTCTGATGATGAGGCTGTTTGAAAATATCGCCGAGCTGGAGGGCGTCACAGGACAGGAGCTCGGCGTGAGCGGCTGGCACAGGCTGGAGCAGTCGCAGATCCAGGCCTTCGCCGACGCCACCCTCGACCAGCAGTGGATCCACACCGACCCGGAGCGGGCCGCCCACGGTCCCTTTGGCGCGACCGTGGCCCACGGCTACCTGAGCCTCTCGATGCTGCCGTACCTGGCCGGACAGGTCTACCGGGTCCACGGCGCGGAATCGGTCATCAATTACGGCCTGGACAAGGTCAGGTTCCCGGCCCCGGCCAGGGCCGGTTCCCGGATCCGGGACCGGCTGACGCTGACCTCCGTGACCGGGACGGCTAACGGCCGGCAGCTGAAGGTCCTGCACCGGATCGAGCTGGAAGGCTCCGAAAAGCCGGCCTGCATCGCCGAGACTGTGTCCCTCCTCAGGATTTGAGGCGACTGCAGGGTCCGTCCTGCACCACTGCACGAAACTGCACCAACACCATCCGAACAATGAAGTTGCGGCTGAGCCGGCCTGCCGGCTCCTCACTAGAAAGATAATCCGTGGTTACTGAAAACATGAACGTGAAATACGCAGAGCCAGAGGCAGCGCGTTTTGCTGCCGACCCGGAGGTGTCGCCGGCCGAGCTGCGCCGGACCTCGATCTCCTCCTGGCTCGGCTCGGCGCTGGAATACATGGACTTCACGCTCTACACGCTGGCAGCCGCCTTGGTATTCGGGCCGCTGTTCTTCCCGAACACCGACCCGGCGATGGCCCTGCTGGCCAGCTTCGCCGCCTACGGTTCCGGGTTCCTCGTCAGGCCCCTCGGAGGCATCTACTTCGGATACCTGGGAGACAAGTACGGCCGCAAATCCGTCCTGGTCATCACGGTGGGAATGATGGGGCTCGCCACCCTCGGGATGGGTCTGCTGCCCACGTATGCCCAAATCGGGGTCGCCGCCCCGGTCCTGCTGGTCCTGCTTCGCCTCATCCAGGGTTTCGGCGCCGGTGCCGAACTTTCAGGCGCCTCGCTCCTGCTCGTGGAGTCGGCGCCCAGCGCCCGCCGCGGCTTCTACGGCGCAGTGGTGGCCCTGGGGACTGCAACCGGGGTGTTGCTGGCCAGCGCCCTGTGGCTGCTGATGTCGCAACTGCCGAAAGAGCAGTTCCTGAGCTGGGGCTGGCGTATCCCGTTCCTGCTCAGCGTCGCCACCACGCTCGTAGCGTTGTACCTGCGGCGCACCGTCCACGAATCGCCTGTCTTCGAGGTCGTCAAGCAGCGGCGGGAGGCGGCCCGCGCCGGAGCGAAGCAGCAAAGTGTGTGGCGCGACGCTGCGGATGCCCGGAAGCCGTTCCTGGTGTCCTTGGGCATCAAGCTGGGCGAGAACGGCTCGGTCTACCTGGTCAAAGGCTTCCTCATCGGGTGGACCGTGTCCGTCGTGAAGATGGACGCCAACCTTGTCACCACCGGCGTGACGCTGGGCTCCATCCTGGGGATACTCACCGTCCTGCTGACCGGCAAGCTCACCGATAAGTACGGCCGCAGAATCGTGTGGCTGTGGCTCTCGGCCTTCCAGTTCGCCTTCACCATTCCCGCGATGTTGCTGATCGAAACCCGGAACCCGGTCCTGGTGGCTCTGGTGTTCGTCATCTACATTGGCGGCCCGATCCCCAACATGTACGGAGTGGAATCCACGTGGCTGGTGGAAATGTTCGGTTCCAAGCGCCGGTTCTCCTTCATGACCACGGTCAAGGAGGTCGGCGCCGTCCTCTCCGGCGGGCTGGGCCCCATCCTGGCCGCCGCGGTGGTCGCCGCAACCGGGCCGGGTTGGCTCCCGGTGGCAGGGATCCTGATGAGCTACGCAGCCATCGGCTGGGTCTCCGGTTTCTTCGCCCCCGAAACCCGGGGTAGGGACCTGAACGCCGAGGCGGACGCCTGCTGACGACCGGACCTAACTAGGGCAGGAACCGGTAGCCGATCCCGGCCTCGGTGAGCAGGTGCCGCGGCGTGGCGGCATCTGGTTCCAGCTTGCGGCGCAGCTGGGCCATGTACACGCGGAGGTAGTTGGTTTCCTTGGCGTAGGCCGGGCCCCAGACCTCGGAGAGCAGCTGCTGCTGCGTGATGAGCTTCTCGGGGTTCCGCACCAGCACCTCGAGCATTTTCCACTCAGTCGGGGTGAGCCGGACGTCCTCGCCGTCGCGGGTGACCCGGCGCTTGCCGAGGTCCACGGTGAAGGCATCGGTGGCGACCACCGGCGGCTCGGCGCCGTCGGAGCTGCGGCGCAGCAGCGCCCGCAGCCGCGCCAGGAGCTCGTCCAGCCCGAACGGCTTCGTGATGTAGTCGTCCGCGCCGGCGTCGAGCGCCTGGACCTTGTCCTCGGAGCCGTGGCGGGCCGAGAGCACCAGCACCGGAACCTGGCTCCAGCCGCGGAGTTTTGCCAGGACCGCGGTGCCGTCCATGTCCGGCAGGCCCAGGTCCAGGATGACCAGCGCCGGAGGCGTGCGGGCCGCCGCGAGCAGGGCGGACTGCCCGTCCTCCGCCACGGTGACCGCGTAGCCGTGGGCCCGCAGCGTGATGCGCAGGGCGCGCAGCAGGTAGGGGTCGTCGTCGACCACCAGCACCGCGGTCATGGCAGATCCGTCGGGGATGAAAGGATCGGCGGTGCGTGGTGCCGGCCGACCATGGCCGACTGGGGCTCCAACGGCGCCTGGTCCGACGGCGCCGGCAGCGGCGTCCCCTCGGACAACGGCAGGCTGACCACCATGGTCAGTCCGCCGCCCGGGGTGGCTTCCGCGCTCAGCCGGCCACCCATCGCCTCAGTGAACCCCCTGGCCACCGCCAGCCCGAGGCCGACGCCGCCGGCGCGGCTGGCGTCGTCCAGGCGTTGGAAGGGCCGGAACATCTCCACCACGTCCTCCGCCGGGACGCCGGCGCCGTGGTCGATGATGCGCAGTTCCCCGGCGGGGCGTCCGCCCACGGTTGCCGCGCCGAGGCCGCCGGCGGTGCCGGTCAGCACAATGTCCGAATCCGGGGCGTATTTGACCGCATTTTCGACGATGTTCGCGATCACGCGCTCCAGCATGCCGGGATCGGCGTCGACCTCCGGCATGTTCGCCGGCAGCTCCACCCGGACCCGGTCCCCCGGAACTCCGTGCAGGGAGCCGCTGACCACCTCGTACCAGCGCACCGGCCGCAGGAGCGGATGGACGGATTCCGAGGTGATCCGGGACATGTCCAGCAGGTTCCCCACCAGGGCCTCCAGCCGGTCCGAGCACTCCTCGATGGTCTCCAGCAGCTCCTGTTCCTCTTCCCGGGTGTAGCGGACGCCGTTTTGGCGCAGCCCGCCGACCGCGAGCTTGATGCCGGCCAGCGGGGTGCGGAGGTCATGGGAGACGGCGCGCAGCAGGGAGGTGCGCATGGTGTTGCTCTCGGCCAGGCGCCGGAGCTGGCTCCGGCTCGCCAGTAGCTGCTGGTTCTCCAGCTGGGCCAGCAGGTGCACGCCGAAGGCGCCGAGCAGGCGCCGGTCGCTGGCCGGCAGCACCCGGCCGGACAGGACCAGCCGGGTGCCGGCGTTGATCTGCTCGACGTTGTCCCCGGTGGGGCCGGCGTCCGCGGCGTCCCGGCCCTCAGTCGCTGCCGCAGTGCTGAAATCGCCGACGCCGGCCAGCAGCCGCCACTGCGTGGCTCCTTCAGGCTGCGCCGTGCCGCCGGGCGGTGCGGGGGCGGGACCGGCGTCGGCGTCACCGCCGGCGAGGCCGAACAGCGCCGCGCCGCGGACCTGGAAGACGTCCAGCGCCTGCTCCAGCAGGCCCGTCACGGTGTCCTCGGAGCCGGCGGCGCCGCGGGAGAGCTCGGCCAAGGTGGTCGCCTCGGCCCGGGCCCGGGCAGCCTCCTTGGAGCGCCGGGCGGAGCGGTCGACGACGGCGGCGACCGCGGCGGACACCCCGACAAACACCAGCAGGGCCAGGACATTCTGGGCGTCGCTGATCGCCAGGTTGCCCACCGGCGGCGTGGAGAAGTAGTTCACCAGCAGGCTGCTCCACAGGGCGGCGAGGACCGCCGGCCAAAGCCCGCCCACCAGGGCCACGGCGACGGAACCCGTGAGCTGGACCAGCATGGACGTGGCCAGGTTCTTGTCCGGATTCAGTTCCAGCAGCAGCTGGAGCAGCGCGGGGACAACCACGGCCAAGCCAAAGCCGACCGTGACCCGCAGCCGGCCCAGGTCCTGCTGGCGGTGCCGGCTCATCCCGCTCGGCGCGCTCTGCAGCGGCACCAGGTGGACATCGACGCCCGACGAGCCGCGGAGCACCCGGGCGGCGGTGCCTCCGCCGCGCAGCCCGGTCCTCAGCCGTGCCGCTGCGCCCCGGCGGGAGACGCCGAGCACCAGCTGGGAGGCGTTGACGCTGCGGGCGAAGTCCTGGAGGGCCTCGGCCGGCTCCTCGCCGGTGACCACGTGGTAGCTGCCGCCGAGGCTCTGGACCAGCTGACGTTGCGTTTCGAGCGCCTGCGGGGACTCGGCGACCGCCCCGTCCGCGGCCCGGACATGGACGGCCAGCAAATCGCTGCCGCTGACCCGGTTGAGCAAGCGGGCGCCGCGGCGGATCAGGGCTTCGCCCTCGGCCCCGCCGGCCAGCGCCACCACAACGCGCTCGCGGGCCGGCCAGCCGGCGTCGATCCGGCTCCCCTCCCGGTAGCCGGCCAGCGACTCATCGACCCTGTCGGCCAGCCACAACAGCGCGAGCTCGCGCAGGGCCGCGAGGTTGCCGGGGCGGAAATAGTTCGACAGCGCCGCGTCCACACGGTCAGCCGGCACGATCTTCCCGGCCGCGAGGCGCTGCCGGAGCAGCTCGGGGGAAAGATCCACCAGCTGCAGTTCGTCGGCCCGCCGGACGATCCCGTCGGCGACGGTCTCCGCAGGGCGTATGTGCGTGATGGCGCTTACGACGTCGGCGAGAGAGGCCAGCTGCTGGATGTCCAGGGTGGACAGCACGTTGATCCCGGCGGCCAGCAGCTCGTCGATGTCCTGCCAGCGGTGCCGGTTCCGGCTGCCGGGGGCGTTGGCGTGGGCGTACTCGTCCACGATTGCGGTGGAAGGTGCCCGGCGCAGGGCCGCGTCCAGGTCCAGTTCGTCGACGTCGACCTGCCCGAGGGGCACCCGCCTGGGCTTGATCGATTCGAGCCCGGCCAGCAGTTCCCGCGTGTCCTTCCGGCCGCGGTCGCGGGCAAAGGCGACCACCACGTCCTCGCCGGCGCCCCGGAGCCGGTGCCCTTCCCGGAGCATGGCGTAGGTCTTTCCAACCCCCGGAGCGGCCCCCAGGAAAATGCGCAGCGTTCCACGTGCCATGCAGCCATTCTTCCATTCCGGCCCGGGCCCGGCGGGGGAGCGCGGCGTCAAGGATTCATCAAGATCGGCGCCCGGGTGGGGTCCTGCCCCCGGGCCGCTGCTAGCTTCGCAATTGAGGGGCAGAACGCGGCGCCCGCCCGTCAGAGAGGCGCCGGAAGGAAGGCACACCATGACCACCCTGAGCAGGCCGCCGGCCGACCCGTCGGCGCCGAGGCCCGGCCGCAGGACTGCGCTGCGGAACTGGCTGCTGGTGGGGCTGCAGGACAGCAAGGGCGCGCACCAAGGTCCGCACGGGGTTCGCACCGAGGACGAAAAGAAGCACTCCTGGTGGCAGGTGATGTGCCTGACCGGCGTCGACTACTTCTCCACCCTGGGATACCAGCCCGCCATCGCCGCGCTTGCCGCCGGCGTGATCTCGCCGCTGGCCACGCTGGTCCTGGTGGCCATCACCTTGCTGGGCGCGCTGCCGGTCTACCGGAGGGTCGCCGGCGAGAGCCACCGCGGAGAAGGCTCCATCGCCATGCTGGAGCGGCTGATGCCGCGCTGGGGCGGGAAGCTCTTCGTGCTGGTGCTGTTGGGCTTCGCCGCTACGGACTTCATGATCACCATGACGCTCTCCGCCGCTGACGCGACAGCCCACTTGGTCGAGAACCCGATCAGCCCGGACTGGCTGCACGGCCAAAACGTGGCCATCACGCTGGTCCTGCTGGCCCTGCTCGCCGCCGTGTTCCTTCGCGGCTTCAAGGAGGCGATCGGCGTCGCGGTCGGGATTGTGGGCGTGTACCTGGCGCTGAATGTCGTGGTGGTTGCGGTGTCGCTATGGGAGGTACTGACCCATCCGCGGGCGGTCGGCAACTGGTGGGAAGCGATCTCCTCATCCCACGGGAATCCGTTGCTGGCCGTTGGGTTCGCGCTGCTGGTCTTCCCCAAACTGGCCCTGGGCCTGTCCGGGTTCGAGACCGGCGTCGCCGTGATGCCGCAGATCAAGGGCCACCCGGAGGACACCGAGGAGAATCCGGAGGGCAGGATCAACGGCGCCCGCAAGCTGCTGACGACGGCCGCGCTGATCATGAGCACATTCCTCATCATCAGCAGCTTCACCACCGTGGTGCTGATCCCGGAGAACGAGTTCCAGCCGGGCGGTCAGGCCAACGGCCGCGCCTTGGCGTTCCTGGCCCACGAACAGCTCGGCGTTGGCTTCGGCACCGTTTACGACGTTTCCACCATCGCCATCCTCTGGTTCGCCGGAGCGTCCGCCATGGCCGGGCTGCTGAACCTCGTCCCGCGCTACCTGCCGCGCTATGGAATGGCCCCGGGCTGGGCACGTGCGGTCCGGCCGCTGGTACTGGTCTTCACCCTGATCGGGTTCCTGATCACGTGGATTTTCGACGCCGACGTCGACGCCCAGGGCGGTGCCTACGCGACCGGCGTCTTGGTTCTGATGACGTCCGCGGCCATCGCGGTGACCCTTTCGGCCCGCCGGAAGCGGCAGCGCAAACGCACCGTCGGCTTCGGCGTGATCGCCGTCGTCTTCGTGTACACCACCGTGGCGAACGTCGTCGAACGCCCCGAGGGTATCCGGATCGCATCGGTCTTTATTCTGGGCATCATCGTCATTTCCCTGCTCTCGCGTGCCGGCCGCTCCTTCGAACTGCATGCCACCCACGTCCATCTGGACCGGCAGGCCCTTGAATTCATGTCCGACGAGCTGGAAGGGCCGCTGCAGATCATCGCGCACGAGCCGCTTCGGATGAGCGCGGAGGCGTACCGGCAGAAACTCGAGTCCGCCGTCGAGGTCAGCCACCTGCCACTGGACTACCGGGCCGTGTTCCTGGAAGTCGTCGTCGACGATTCTTCGGATTTCGAAACCGAACTGGAGGTCCGCGGCATCACCCGGCACGGCTACCGGATCCTGGAGGTACACGGCCCCGTGGTCCCCAACACGATTGCCTCCGTGCTGCTGCACATCCGCGACGTGACCGGGCTGATGCCGCACATTTACTTCCGCTGGACCGAGGGTAACCCGGTGACTAACCTGCTGCGGTTCCTGGCCTTCGGTGAGGGGGAAATCGCGCCGGTCACCCGCGAGGTGCTGCGCGAAGCCGAACCCGACGTCACCCGGCGGCCCTGGGTCCACGTCGGCTAGCGGCCCGGCCGGTAATCGCCGCTAACCGGTCACCGCGGACTTCGCCAGGATAGTCCCGCCGACGCCGGCCAGGACGGCACCCGATCCTGCCGTGACCGCCCGGTGCACGCGGGGACGGGCCAGTACCGCGGAAACCCGCCGGATCGCCTGCACCAGCACGAGGTACCACACCAGCGCGGTGAGCAGGAAGATGCAGGCCATCAATGCGTGCTGCGCCAGGGGCGGCAGCGGGCCCAGATCGAACTGGGGGAAGAGGGACAGGTAGAACACGGCGACCTTGGGGTTGAGCAGATTGCTCACCACTCCCTGCAGGAAGGGCGAGCCGCCGCCGAACCGCGGCCGGGGTTCCGCCGCCTTCGGCTGGCTTCGGCGCGGCCCGAAGGCCTCCCGCAGGGCGCTGATCCCCAGGAAAAGCAGGTACGCGGCACCGGCGATCCGGACGGCGGTGCCCAGGATTTCCGATGCCGCGAGGAGCGCCGTCACACCGAGCACGGCAAGAAGGGCCAGGACCGTGTTGCCGACCATGATCCCGCCGGCAGTCGCCGCGGCGGATCCGGGGGCCCGGTGCGCGTTCTTCAGCACGAGGGCAAAATCGGGGCCGGGGACCACCACCACCACAACGCAGGTCAGCGTAAAGGCCAGGACTTGTTCGACCATCAGGGCTGCTTCCGGAAGGAGTGGATCACGGTACGGGCCGGCTTTCGCCCGCCGCCATCACAGTGTAGCCGCGGCTGCCGGACCGGCGCGGCCCGGAAACACAACAGCCCCTCCGGAGAGTAACTCCGGAGGGGCTGAGTGGTCTTCTAGGAGAAGTGTTCCGGCAGGCCGGGCCTTCCTGAAAGCTTAGAGCGGGCGGATGTTCTCAGCCTGCGGGCCCTTCGGGCCCTGGGTGACGTCGAACTCGACCTTCTGGTTCTCGTCCAGCGAGCGGTAGCCGCTGGACGCGATTGCCGAGTAGTGGGCGAAAACGTCGGCCGACCCGTCATCCGGGGCAATGAAGCCAAAACCCTTTTCGGCGTTGAACCATTTAACTGTGCCTGTAGCCATGCCTTTATCCTTCTGAAACGCTGCTGATCTCCGGGGGCCACGCAAGGCCAACGGCTGCGGAGACATTCGTCCGCTGTCCCCAACGTACGGGGCGCGGCGCCCCGGTGCAAGAGTCTGACTACGGGAGTTAATCCCGGGCGGCGGCTATAGTCGGCTCACCATGTCAACAATCTCGGTGGTCATTCCCACCCGGAACGACGCCCGGCCCCTGGCGGTCTGCCTCGAGGCGCTCGCCCGGCAGAGCCGCCGCGCCGACGAGGTCATCGTGGTGGACAACGGCAGCACGGACGCCACGGCCGAAGTCTGCGCGGCCGCCGGGGTGCGGCGGATCGCCGTTGAGGTGCCCGGAATCGCGGCGGCCACGGCCCTCGGTTTCGACGAGGCCCGTTGCGCCGTGATCGCCAGGCTGGACACGGATTCAGTCCCGCCGGTGGACTGGCTGGAACGCGTGGCGGCCATCCTTGAGCGCGCCGGGCCGCTGTCCGCCGTGACCGGCCCCGGAGATTTCTACGGCGGGAGCCGCTTTGCGCGCTGGGTGGGCCGCAGCGTCTATATCGCGGGCTATTTCTGGGCGGTCGGGCTGCTGCTGGGGCACCCGCCGTTGTTCGGCTCGAACTTCGCCCTGCGGGCCGAGGTGTGGGAACGGATCCGCGGCGCCGTCCACCGCGGCCTGCCGCCGGTCCACGACGACCTCGACATCTCCTACCGGATCCCGCCCGAGGTGGCCGTGATCTGCGACCCGGCGTTGCGGGTGGGAGTCTCGGCCCGGCCGTTCGAGAGCTGGCACGCCGTCGGGCGCAGGCTGGCGATGGCGTGGACGACGTTCGGCGTCGAGTTCAGCTCCGAGCCGCCGCTGCGGCGGCGCCGGCGACGGAGGCAGTGGGAACGCCGCCACCCCCGGTAGCCGCGGCTTCGCTGGTAAGTGCTCAGCCGGCGTCGGCGTAGAGCGCGAGCAGGTCCCGGCTCATCTGGTGCGGGGAGGTCTCGCTGGGGCTGTGGCCGCCCCGGTAGACGGCGATCTTCGCGCCGATCGCCTGCGCGAAGCGGCGGTGCAGCGCCAGCGGCCAGAGGTCGTGTTCGCCGACGGCGACCAGCTTCGGGAGTGTTGCCGCGGCCAGGACCGGCCGGAGGTCCGGGGCGTGCTGCATCAGTGCGAAGATGTCGCTCACGGACTTCCGGCGGGTGAAGCCGAACCGGTAGCGCACAAAACGCATCCGGTTCGGCGCCACCTTGACCACGTTGCTGCGGATGCCCCAGATCATCAGGGCCGCGCCGACCCGGCCGCTGGCCCAGCCGCTGAACCGCCCGATCCGCTGGACTCCGCGGAAGCTGTTCCCGGGTTCGGGCGGGCAACTGAGCAGGGTCAGGCTGCGGAACAGTTCGGGCCGCTGGGCGAACGCGACCTGGGCAACGATCGCGGCGAAGGAGTAGCCGACGACGTGCGCGGCGCCGTCGCCGGCCTGGAGCAGGGCGATCAGGTCGTCGGCGAAAAGCTGGTAGTCGTAGTGCTCCCGCGGCGGCTCGAGGTGTTCCGGCCCGGCGCCGGCCGACTCGTACTGGCCGGCGATGTCGCAGCTGAGCACAAAGTAGCCGGCGGCCGCGAGCCGGGGCAGCATCAGCGAGAAATCTTCCTTGGACCCGGTGGCCCCCGGGATCATCAGCACCCGCGGATTGGCCGGATCGCCCAGCGACAGGGTCGCGAGCGTGCCGCTCGGGGCCCGGAATTCGCCGCGGACGGCGCCGGGCGGCGGGTCGAACCAGTCGACGTCGGCCAGGGCGGCGTCCAGCCGGGCAGCCTCGTCGATGAGCCCGGACCCGAAGGCCCCCGGGTCCGGCTCCGGTGCGCCCGGAAGATTGCGGCCTGTTGACGCCATGGACTAAACATAGACCCCGGCTCCGGCGCCGGTCCTCAGGCGCCCGCCACCCGGCGCACGAAGGCGTGCAGGCGGCGGTACACCTCCTGAGACTCGGGGTGGCGGGAGTCCTGCTGCCAGGTGTGCTCGGTATTGGCGGCGTCCCAGCCGTAAATCAGGGTGTCCACGGGCACCCCCTGTGCCCTCAGGCGCTCGATGAAGTTGAGGTTGGCGGTGTAGAAGAAGTCGCGTTCCGAGGTGGTCACGAACACCGGCGGAAACCGGGCGTCGAGCCATTCGATGGGGGACAGGGCTCCCGCCGCGGCGCGCAGTTCCGCCGTGCGGCGGCGGCCGCGGCGGCCGGCAACCCGGGGCAGCAGCATCCTGACGAAGTCCAGGCTGAGCACGAAACCCTTGTCGAAGAACACGGAGAAGTCCACAACGCTGCAGTGCTGCACCAGGCCCCGCAGGCTCGAGCCCGGGGTCGCCGGCGTCAGGGCGTAGTGGCCGGCCAATTCCGGGCGGAAACTGGCCGCGGTCAGGAGGGCAGCGATCTGGCCGCCGGCGGAATCTCCGCCAAGGACAATTCGCGCCGGGTCGCCGCCGTAGTCCGCAATGTGTTCGCGGACCCAGGCCAGCGCCGCATTGGCGTCCTGGAGGACGTGGGCCATGTGGAAGCGCGGAGCCCGCCGGTAGTTCACGTTGACCGCCACCATCCCGCCCGCGGCCTGGCTCGCGCAGTACTTGGTCAGCGCTGCCTTGTCTCCCGAAGTCCAGCCCCCGCCGTGGAAATAGACGTAGACCGGCAGCGGACCGCTGCGTTCCGCCCCGCCGCCGGCCGGGGTGATCACGTCCAGGCGGTGGGCCCGGATACCGTCCCCGACAAAGTCGAGGTCGTGGAGGTAGTTGACGCCGGTCACCGGCTCGGCGTTAAAACGCTTGCGTTCACCGGGGCCCAGCGAATGCATCAGGGCCCGCCAGGCCCAGACCGGGACCCGGCGCAGGACGCTGCGTGCGCGGCGCGCCAAGCCGAAGGCGCCCACTGAGGGCTGGTGGGGTGGCCGGGGCGCCGGGGTCATGCTCCAATTCTAGCTGGCACGGTTGTGCTACGACGGTCAGGGCAGCCTGCCCTGACTGTCGCAGCACGGTGTTCAGTCGGGCAGCTCCCGCACGGTGCCGGCGGCGCCGTCCACGGTGACGCGCTGGCCGGTGTGCAGCCTGGTGGTGGCATCCGGCACGCCCACCACGGCCGGAATCCCGTACTCGCGGGCGACGACAGCCCCGTGCGAGATGACGCCGCCCATTTCCATCACCAGGGCGCCCGCCGTCATAAAGAGCGGGGTCCAGCCGGGGTCGGTCGAGGGTGCCACCAAAATTTCGCCGGGTTCAAGGCGGGCGCCCACCGGGTCAAGGATGACCCGCACGGTGCCCGTGGCGGTGCCGGCAGAGGCGGGCGTCCCGGCCAGGGCGCCGGTGGGCGGTGCCTTGGCCATGACCGCGGCCTCGACGTCGGTCCCGTCCGAGAGGAGCACTCGCGGGATGTGGCGGCGGCGCAGCTCGACGTCGTACAAGCGGCGGCGGCTCGCTACGAGGTCCTGCATCCGGGCGCCGCGCAGTCCTACCCGAAGCTCGGCGAAGTCCAGGAAAAACACGTCTTCCTTTGCCGCGACGACGCCGGCGCGCACCAGCTCTTCGCCGACCAGCAACAGCTGGCGGTGCATTTCGCCGAGGACCTTGACGATGTGGAACTTGGGCAGCTCACGCAGGCCGGACAGTTCCCGGACCCGGCGCAGGCACAGCTCGAGCGCCCGGGCCCGCCACCGGCCGCGGGCCCCGGCGCGCTCCACCAGGCTGCGGATCCTCTCCTCGGCATGCTCGGCGGCCCGCCGGAACTGCCGGTCCGGCGCCTGTTCCGGGTCCTCGACGCGCAGGTAATTGGAGATCATTCCGAGGATGTGGTCCGGCTCCTCCGACCAGCGCGGCATGCCCAGATCGATCTCGGCCACGGCCCGGTGGCCGTACCGGGCCAGGAAGTCCCGGACTCCGGCCTGCGCCGGCCCTGGAAGGGAGCCCGCGCGGTACGCCGCCGCGAGCCGGGCCGGGTCCTGCGCCAGGAAGACGTCCCGCGACACGGGGTCGGCGCCGATGCCCACCGCCAGTTGCCAGAGTTCCAGGTCCATCTCGGTGGTCACATTGTGCGGCAGCCCGCGCAGCACCGCCTCCAGCTCGCGCGGCGGGGCGATGCCGCGCAGCAGCCGCCGGGCGACGGCCAGCATGATGTACCCCACGGAGGGCCCGGGCAGGGTGGCGCGGATCAGCCCGTCGACGGTCCGGTTCGCGATCTGTTGGGCGTAGTCGAGCCGCTGTGGGGCGGATGCCGGCTCGGCCAGCACCAGCTCCGCTTCAAGGCGTTCGCCGTAAGCCTCGGCCCGGCGGAGTTCCGCCGCTGGCCGGACCGCGGCCTTAATGAGAGCCGGGATCAGGCCGAGGACCATGGCCAGGCTGGCACTTGCCTCGGTGCCCCGGGCCCCCGGGCCGCCGACCGGCCGGGCGGGCCTGGGGCCGGTCTTCCGGGGGCGCTCCCTGAGTGCGAACCGCGGATCGGCCAGCAGTTCCGGAAATACCGCGGCCGATCGGCCGTCCGCCAGCGGGAGTATCCGCTCCAGGTAGCGGCGGCCCCACTTGTTTTGCACCACCGCCGTCAGGTCCACGTACATCCTCAGCCCGGGGTTCACGTAGCGCCAGAATCCCTTGCTGTTCCGCATCAGCCCGAGCGCCGCGAGCCCGATCGGTGTGATCGGGCGGGTCAGCCCCTGGAGCAGGGTTCCGCACAGGTAGACGCGGGTCCCACCGGCGGGATCCGGGTTGAGGGCGGACGGGTCGCCGGAGAACGGATCCGCCAGCGGGTACAGCGTGGTGATCGGCCGGGACTGCGTCAGCCAGGCCTTGCCCTCGGCGTCGAAAACCCACTCGATATCCTGCGGCGCGCCAAAGAGGCGCTGGACGGCGTCGCCGAGGCGGACCAGCTCGGTGAGCTCGGCGTCCGCCAGGCTCCAGCCGCGTGCGGGATCGTCATCGCCCGGCACCCTGGCCAGGACCGTCGCCGTCGCGGTGTCCACGGTGAACTGGTCCGGATTCACTGCCCCGGACACAACGGCCTGGCCAGCCCCGGGGCTGGCGTTGATCACCGTCTCGGTCCGTGTGCCGGTCACCGGGTTGGCGGTGAACATCACGCCCGCGGTGGCGGCGTCGACCATGATCTGGACGACGACGGCGAGCCCCACCTCGCGGTGGCTGATCCCGTTGGCGGACCGGTAGGCCACCGCCCGGTCGCTCCACAGCGACGCCCAGCAACGGTGGACCGCGTCGATGACAGCGTCGGGGCCGACGACGCCGGTGTACGAATCCTGCTGGCCGGCGAAGCTGGCGAAGGGCAGGTCCTCGGCGGTGGCGGAGGAACGCACCGCAACAGCCGGCTCCGCCCCCAGGGCGGCGTAGGCGGAACGCACCGCCGCGTCGACGTCGGGCGGGACAGCCGCGGCGCGGATCAGCTCGCGGGCGCCGGCCGCCAAGGGGTCCAGCTCAGCGTGGCCCGGCTCCGGCTGGCCCGCCGTGGTTGCGGCGGTGTCGAGGCGGGCCGCCAACGCGTCAAGCCCGCCCGGCGCCGCCCGCCGGTACGCCTCCGTGGTCAGGCAGAAGCCGCGCGGGACGGGGAAGCCGGCGGCCGCGAGCCTGCCCAGGTTCAGGGCCTTGCCGCCGACAAGCGGCAGGGGAGCGGACCCGGTGCTGCCCAGCTCCAAGACAAGGCCCTCCAGCACACGGCCGGCGGGCACGTGGTCAACCCGTTCGGAGCACATGGCTCACCGCCTAGGCGGTCGCCGCGTCGCCGGCGTCCTCCCACTGGACGTCCAGGTTGCGGAACACCGGAGGGGAATCGCACAGGGCAGCCATCCGCGCCGCGAACTCCGAGGTTTCCGGCCGGCCCGAGTTCTCCATGGCCGACTCGTATGAATCGAATTCGACGATGGTGAGGTAGGTGCCGGGGCGGTCGCGGTCCGCGGTGTTCAGGATCCGGCGGAAGGTGGGGGCGGTGTCCCCCTCGGTCCGCGAGGGCCGGCCGAGCGCCTCGATCTCGTCGATGCGGGACGACTGGAATTCGATGATCTGCACAAACCTGGCCATGACGGCTCCTTGACGGCTGCGGGGTGCTGATGCGCATCACGCTAGACCTGCCGTCCCGGCTGTGCAAGACCGCGCGGCTAGGGGGTGAGCAGCACCTTGATGGCGCGCCGTTCGTCCATCGCCCGGTAGGCCTCCGGCGCCTCCTCCAGCGGCATCACGACGTCGAACACCCGTCCCGGGTTGATGCTGCCGTTGAGCACGTCGGCCAGCAGTTCCGGGATGTAGGTCCGGGCCGGGGCCATCCCGCCGCCGATCGTGATGTTGGTGTCGAAGAGGTAGCGCACCGGAATTTCGGCACCGCCGGTCGGCACGCCCACAAAGCCCATGGCGCCGCCCGGGCGGACGCTGTGCAGGGCCTGCTCCATGGATTCCTTGGTGCCGACGCATTCCAGGACGGAATCGGCCAGCACCCCGCCGAGCAGTTCGCGGACCTTGGCGACGCCGTCGTCGCCGCGCTCGGCCACGATGTCCGTGGCGCCGAACTCGCGGGCGATCGCCTGCCGGTCGGCGTGCCGGGACATGGCGATGATCCGCTCCGCGCCGAGCCGCTTGGCCGCCAGGACGCCGCACAGGCCCACGGCCCCGTCGCCGACCACCACGACCGTCCGGCCGGGACCGGCCTTCGCGGCGAGGGCGGCGTGGTGGCCGGTGGCCATCACGTCGGAGAGGGTCAGCAGGCTGGCGCGCAGGGCGTCGTCGGGATCGGTAACGCCCGGAACCTTGACGAGGGTCGCGTCGGCGAGCGGGACACGGACCGCCTGGCCCTGGCCGCCGTCGATCGCGAAACCGGCGTCGTCCTTGCCGCCCCAGCCGGCCAGGTGGTCGCAGGCGACGGTGACGCCGTTGAGGCACTGCGGGCACTTGCCGCAACTGACCACAAACGGCGCGATGACCAGGTCGCCCACGGCCAGTTCCGTCACGGCGTCGCCGACGCTTTCCACCAGGCCGATGAATTCATGGCCGATCGCGGAGGGCTTGTGCGTTGGCTTGACCCCGCGGTACGGCCACAGATCCGAGCCGCAGACGCAGGCGGCGGTGACCTTGACGACGGCGTCGGTGGGCTGCTGGACGGTGGGGTAGTCGCGGTCTTCGACGCGGATGTCGCCGGGTCCGTGGATGATGGTGGCGCGCATGGGGTCTCCTCGCCTGGTGGTGAATGGGGGTGGAATCGAGTCTAGCCCGGGCCCCGCGTCGTTTGTTTTAGACGGCTTCAAGCACACTGACGTAGTTGGCGATGCCGACGCCGCCCATGTTCTGCACCGCGGCGCGGCGCGGGGTGGCCAGCTGCATGTCCCCGGCGGTACCGGTGAGCTGCATCGCCGCGATGACGTGCTGCGAGACGCCGGTGGCGCCGACCGGGTGGCCCTTGGCCTTGAGCCCGCCGGAGACGTTGATGGGCAGCTTGCCGTCCTTGAAGACCCAGCCTTCCTGGAGCGCTCGGGCGCCCTGGCCCGGCTCGGTCAGGCCCATGGCCTCGTACATCAGCAGTTCGGCGATAGTGAAGCAATCGTGCACTTCGGCGAAGTCCAGGTCCTCCAGTCCGACGCCGGCCATGCCCAGCGCGCGCTGCCAGGAGGCGCGGGTCGCGGCGAAGGCCGTGGGGTCGCGCAGGTCGGTCGGGAAGAAATCGTTCGCCTGGCCGAAACCGGCCAGCCGGACGGGGGCGGTGGCGCCGCCGGTGGGGGCGAGGCTCAGCACGACGGCGGCGGCGCCGTCGGACACGGGGGAGCAGTCGGTGCGGCGCAGCGGATCGGCGACCATCGGGTTCTTGTCCGAGACCGTCTGGCAGAACTCCTCGCCGAGGTCCTTGCGGAGCTGGGCATAGGGGTTGTCCACGCCGTTGCGGTGGTTTTTGGCAGCGATCGTGCCCAGGACGTCGCCAAGCTTCCCGTTGGCGTCCCCGTAGCGCTTCCCGTAGTGCTTCGCGACCTCGGCGAAGAGGCCCGTGAAGCCGGTGGTGGAGGGCTTGCCGGCCATGTCGTAGTCCGCGCCGAGCAGGGCCGCGCCCACAACGTCGGCGCCGGCGTGGGTCATCTTCTCCGCGCCGATGACCAGGACGGTTTTCGCCGTGCCGGCCAGCAGCGACTTGGTGCCCTGCTGGAACGCCGCCGAGCCGGAGGCACAGGCGTTCTCGACCCGGGTGGACGGGACGTTGGCCAGCTGCTCGGAGACCTGCAGGGCCAGCGAGGACGGGAACGCCAGCGGCATCATGCCGGAGTTGAACTGGCCGAGGTAGATTTCGTCGATCTGGCCGGGTTCGATCCCGGCGTTGCCGATCGCCTCCGTGGCGACCTGGACGATCAGGGATTCGAGGGTCTCCTCCGTGAGCTTGCCGAAGCGGCTGTGGCCCCAGCCGGTGAGCAGGACGTCTTTGCCGAACTGGTCTTTGAGGCTCACGCGGTGGCTCCTTCCAGGGCGGCGGAATCATTGTCGAGTTCGACGTCGAACTCCGCCTCGGTCTTTTCGCGGATCTCCTCCACCGTGACGCCGGGGGCGAGCCGGGTCAGCGTCAGCCGGCGGACGCCCGAGTCTTCGTTCTTCACCAGGTCAAAGACCGCGAGGTCGCTGATGATCCGGTCCACACAGCTCAGCCCGGTCAGCGGCAGGGTGCATTCCTTGACGATCTTGGCGGTGCCGTCCTTGGCGTTGTGCTCGGTGAGGACCACAACGCGCGGGGTGCCGGCGACGAGGTCCATGGCGCCGCCCATGCCTTTGACCATCTTGCCGGGGATGGTCCAGTTGGCGAGGTCGCCGGCGCCGGAGACCTGCATGGCGCCGAGGATGGCGACCTTGACGTGGCCGCCGCGGATCATGCCGAAGGAGGTGGCGGAGTCGAAGATGCTGCCGCCGGGCAGCACCGTGACGGTCTGCTTGCCGGCGTTGATCAGGTCCGCGTCCTCCTCGCCCTCGTAGGGGAACGGGCCCATGCCGAGCAGGCCGTTTTCGCTCTGCAGCACCACCCGCACGCCCTCGCGCAGGTTGTTGGCGACCAGCGTGGGGATGCCGATGCCGAGGTTGACGTAATCGCCGTCGTTGAGTTCTTCGGCCGCAATGGCGGCCATTTCATTCCGGGTCCAAGCCATGATGATTCTCCTGAAAAAGTGTGGGGTTGCGGCGCTGAGGCCGGGTTAGACGGCGACGGCGGCGGCGTCGGACGCTGCTGCCGCTTCGGTGCGGGGGCGGACCGTGCGCTGCTCGATGTCCTTGACCCGGTCGCTGGCCTGGACCAGGCGCTGGACGAAGACGCCCGGCGTGACGATGTGGTTCGGGTCCAGCTGGCCCGGTTCGACGATCACTTCGGCTTCCGCGACCGTGACGGCGCCGGCCGTGGCGACCACCGGGTTGAAGTTCTGCGCGGTGTAGCGGTAGATCAGGTTGCCGTCGGTGTCGGCGGTGTGCGCGTGGACCAGGGCGACGTCGGCCTTGATGGCGCGCTCCTGGAGGTACGTTTCGCCGTCGAACTCCGCCAGCGGCTTTCCTTCGGCGACGAGGGTGCCCACGCCGGTCTTGGTGTAGAAGGCCGGGATGCCGGCGCCGCCGGCGCGGAGGCGCTCGGCGAGGGTGCCCTGCGGGGTGAACTCGACCTCCAGCTTGCCGGCGAGGTACTGCTCGGCGAAAAGCTTGTTCTCGCCCACGTAGGAGGCGATGACCTTGCGGACCTGGCCGGCCTCGATCAGTACACCGAGACCCTTGCCGTCGACGCCCATGTTGTTCGAGACCACGGTGAGGTCCTTGACGCCCGAATCGCGCACGGCCTCGATCAGGTCGGCCGGGATGCCGCTGAGTCCGAAGCCTCCCACGGCGAGCGTCATGCCGTCGCGCAGCACGTCCTGCAGCGCGGCGGCCGCGCTGGATTTCACCTTTGACATTTGCATCTCCTCATTGAGCTGTGGGTCGCCGGAGGGCTGCCCCGGGCCCGCTTCCGTGATCCACTTTGTGGACTGTTTGCCTGATGAAGGAGCCTATGGTGTGGCGTGGAGCACTGTCAACGCCGCAATTCGCCAAAATTGGGTGCGTTTTTATAGTGTGGACGGTAGGCTGATCACTGTCCACAATATGGATGCCGGGCGGAATTTCCAGGTGGATATTCAGCTGGATGGATCCGAGAAACCGCGAGGAAAATGATGACTGTTCCCGTGCAGGGCGCCCAGGTGGTGAGCCGGGTCGCGGCCCTGCTGAGGATCGTGGGCCGGAAGCCGGAAGGTTCCCCGCTCGTGGAGTTGGTCCGTGAATCCGGGCTGACCCGGCCCACCGCCCACCGGCTGCTCACGTCGCTGGCCGCCGAGGGCCTGCTGGACCAGGATGCGCACAGCGGCAACTGGGTGCTCGGCCCGGAGATCCTGTTGATGGGGTCGGTTGCGTCGGCGCGGTTCCCGCTCGAGGACATTGCCAGGCCCAGCCTGCGGCGGCTGGCCGAGGAAACCGGCGAGAGCGCGTTCTTCTCGATCCGCCGCGGCGCCGAGACGGTGTGCCTGCTCCGGGAGGAGGGCAGTTTCCCGGTGCGTTCCTTCGTGCTGCACGAGGGCGTCCGTTTCCCGCTGGGCGTCGCGTCCGCCGGCACCGCAATCATGGCGTTCCTGCCGGCGGCGGAGCAGGAGGAACTGCTGTCCGGCTGGACCGCCCACGCCGGCAGCTTCGCCGCCGCCCACACCGAGGAGCTGGTCCGGTCGAACCTGGAAGCCACGCGGCAGGCGGGCTACGCGGTCAATCCGGGCCTGGTGCTGGAAGGCAGCTGGGGGATGGGCGCCGCCGTCTTTGACCAGCGCGGCCGGCCTGCCTGGGCGCTGTCCCTGACCGGAATCGAACCCCGCTTCCGGGCGGACCGCCGCGACTACCTGGGGCGGTTGCTGATGGATGAGGCGCACCGGATCTCCCTGCAGCTCCAGGGCAACTGAGCCGTCAGCGCCCCGGTACCCGGGACGTCTCGACAAACCGGCGCCCGCGGGCCACGATTGGAACTGCAGCCGCGGCTGCATGCGCAGACACTGCGCCTACTCCATAGTCCGGGTGGCGCGTCTGGCCCAAAAACTACTTCCCCGCCTTGATGCTGGGGGACTGGGAGCAGGAGAAGAGCGCGGCGGACGCAGTCCAGGCCGGAGCCAACCGGCGTCGCCAGCGGCGACGGCGGCGCACGTGACTAGCCGGTTCCCCGGCTGTTTGCCTCCAGCAAAGAAGGAATGAGTCTCATGACTCGCCAAACTGAAATACACCATGCGCCGCGTTTGCTGCGCCTCCTCATTGCCTTCGCCGCCGCCTTGGTGCTGCCGGTCGCCGTCAGCGGCGCCGCCAGCGCCGACGGTGGCAAATCCGCCCGGACCTGGACGGTCCAGGTCGGGTCTGAATCCTCGGACCAGGCCATCCAAGGCATGGCCTTCCTGCCCGAAAACATCTACGTGAACGCGGGCGACAAGGTCACCTGGCGGGCCAACGCCGCTGAAATCCACACCGTGACGTTCCTCGCCGAGGGCCAGTCCCTGGAATCCACCCAGCCCTTCAACCCCGCGGTTCCGGAGGACGTCAACCAGGTGGGCGGCAAGGACTATGACGGCCACTCGTATTACAACTCCGGCGTGATGACCAATGTGTCTAACAGCGGGTTCAATCAGGTCAAGAAGTACACCCTGGCGTTCCCGAACGAGGGCGACTTCACCTACTACTGCCTGGTCCACGGCATGGCCATGAAAGGCACGGTCCATGTCCGGGCAGCGGGCACCGAGTACCCGTACCGGCAGTCGCAGTACGACCACCAGGCGGAGAAGCAGGAACGGGCCATCCTGCGCGACGGACACCGGCAGTGGGACGCCGCCCGGGACCGGACGGACAAGCACACCGTGATCGCCGGAACGGATAACGGCACCTCGATGGTGATGCGTTTCATCCATCAGAAGATCGAAATCAAGGTGGGGGAGTCGGTGACGTTCGTCAACGACGGCATGGGGGCCCCGCACACCATCACGTTCGGCAAGGAACCCGCCAATTTCTTTGCACCGCTCGGTGACCCGACCCAATTCAGCGGAGGCGACCTGAACTCCGGAATCCTGCCGCCGGGGACGAGCTTCAAGGTGACGTTCACGAAGGCCGGCGAATTCGACTACATCTGCGCCCTGCACGACTTCATGGGCATGAAGGGAACGGTGGAAGTCCGGAAGTGACCGCACGGCGCACCGGTCTGGTGTAGGGCAGGAGCCGCTACCGGCGGGTTACTGCTTCCACCAGGTGTCAAAGATGGTGACCGGGACGGTGCGCTTATGCCGGGTCCGCAGGTATTTCTGCTCGATCAACGCGGCCGCGGCGTCGGGGACGTCGCGGCCCTCGAGGTAGTCATCGATGGTGTCGTAGCTCAGGCCCAGTTCATCCTCGTCGGTGCGGCCGGGCTTGTGGTCCAGCAGGTCCGCGGTCGGCACCTTTTCCCAGACCCGCGCCGGGGCGCCGAGCTCCGCGAGCAGGGCCCGGTTCTGGCGCTTGTTGAGGCCGAACAGCGGGAGGATGTCCGCCCCGCCGTCGCCGAACTTGGTGAAGAACCCGGTCACGGACTCGGCGCCGTGGTCGGTGCCGATCACCAGGTAGTTGTGTTCCCCGGCCAGCGCGTACTGGGCGATCATGCGCGTCCGGGCCTTCGTGTTGCCCTTGTGAAAGTCGGAGATCCCGTTGCCCACGGTCTTCTCGAACTCGTCCTCAAAGCCGTCCACCGCGGCGGAGATGTTGAAGGTCCACTCGGTCTTAGCCCGGACAAAGTCCAGGGCCGCCTGGGCGTCGTCCTCATCGTGCTGCACGCCGTAGGGCAGGCGCACGGCCACGAAGTTGGCCTCCACGCCCTCGGCGTCGAGTTCCTCGACGGCCAGCTGGGCCAGCCGGCCGGCGAGGGAGGAATCCAGGCCGCCGGAGATGCCCAGGACAAAGCCCTTGGTGTGGCTGGCCTTGAGGTATTCCTTGAGGAACGTGACGCGTTTGCGCACCTCCCCGGCGGGGTCGATCCGGGGCTGCACGCCCATTTCTTCGATGATCTTCGCCTGGAGTTCACGCATGCCTCACAGCCTAGCCAGCAGTGTCAATCGGGCTCAACTGTTGCCCCGCGCGGCGGTTCGGATCAGGCAGGCCGGGGGCGGCGTCGACGTCGGCGCGGCGGTTCGCGGCGGCCGCTGCGCTTCCGGACCAGCGCTACGCGGATCCGCGCCGCCTACGGCCGAAACCGCAGCGCAAATCCGGATCCGGCGCGAAAAGCCCTCCCGCGGACTCGGGGCCAGGCGTAGCGTATGGCCATGGAGAAGACCGGATGCGCGGTGGTGGGCGGCGGCCCGGCCGGCATGATGCTTGGCCTGCTGCTGGCCCGGGCCGGCGTGCAGGTGACGGTCCTGGAGAAACATGCCGACTTCCTGCGGGATTTCCGCGGCGACACCGTGCACCCCTCGACGGTCCGGCTGATCGACGAACTCGGCCTCGGCGAGGAGTTCCGCCGGCTGCCGCAGAGCCGCCTGAAAAGTGTGGTGTTCCCCGTCCCGGGCGGCCCGCCGGTGACCATGGGCGACTTTGACGCCCTCCCGCCGCCGTACAACTACATCGCCATGATGCCGCAATGGGACTTCCTGAACTTCCTGGCCCGTGCGGGGGCGGACGAGCCGGGGTTCACGCTGCTGATGAGCCACGCCGCCACCGGACTGGTCCGGGACGGGGGCAGGGTCCGCGGCGTCCGCGTGCGCACACCGGACGGTGCGCAGGAGGAACTGCGGGCGGACCTGGTGGTTGCCACGGACGGCCGCCACTCCGCGCTCCGTGCCGCCGCCGGACTGGCGCCGAAGGAGTTTCCGGTGCCCTTCGACACCTGGTGGTTCAGGCTGCCCCGCCATCCCGGCGAAACAGGCGAGGTGGCCGGCCTGGTGCCGGCGTTCGGCCCCGGCGAGGCGCTGGTGGGCCTGAACCGGACCGACTACTACCAGATGGGCTACCTCGCACCGAAAGGCACCGACGTCCGGATCCGCGCGGAGGGCGTCGAGGGCTTCCGGCGCCGGATCGCGGCGCTCCGGCCCGACCTCGCGGACCGTGTTGACGCCATCGGGTCCCTCGAGGACCTGCACTGGCTCGACGTGCGCCTGGACCGGCTGCAATCGTGGCACATCAACGGCCTGCTCTGCATCGGCGACGCCGCGCACGCGATGTCCCCGGCCGGCGGCGTCGGCATCAACCTCGCCGTCCAGGACGCGGTGGCGGCGGCGGAGCTGCTGGCGCCCGCCCTGCTTCGGGGACGGGTCACCAGCGCGGACCTCCGACGCGTCGAACGACGACGGCGGCCGCCCACCGTCGTCGTGCAGACAGCCCAGCGGCTTATGCACCGTGCCGTCTTCGGCCCCATCATGGCCGGGAAACGAACAAAGTTTCCGGCCGCGGCTCTTTTTGTGGCCCGGCGTGTTCCCGCGGTCCGCAGAATCATGCCGCGGCTCATCGGCTTCGGACCGCGCCCCGAACACGCGCCCGCGTTCGCGCGCCGCACCGGGGCCGCCCCGCGGCCGCAGCCCTAACCCTCGACCCGTCGACTGCTCCGAAACCACCCTTATGGACCCCCAAAACGGCCGTTATGGAGCAGCGGATGCGCCTTAGCCGTGCGCGGCGAGGTAGCTGATCAGGCCGTCGACGGTGGCAACAACCGGGTAGTCCCGCTCCGGGATGTCCACCCCGGTGGCCGTGTCGATGGTTTCCACCAGCCGCAGGAAATCCAGCGAGTCGAGGTCCAGGTCCTGGCGGAGCCGGGCGTCGCCGACGACGTCGTCAAGCTCCACCTCGGGGGCGACCTGCCCGAGCGCGGCGCGGACCGCGGCCCGGGCATCCTGTTCATTCATAGGTCTCCGCCTTCACAGTTCGTCCGGTTTTTGCAGCAGTTCGTCGATCCGGGCCAGGAAGCGGCCGCCGCGGAGCCCGTCGCTGACCCGGTGGTCGGCGGAGAGGGTGGCGGTCGCGGCGGCCCGCACGCCAAGCATCCCGTGCTCCGCAAAGGGCTGTTCGAGGACGCGGCCGAACCCCACCATGGCCACCTGCGGCGGATAGATCACCCCGTAGACGCTGTCCACGCCGAGGTCCCCGAGATTGGTCACCGTGATGGTGGGGTCCGCCATCTCCGCGCGCAGCAGCCGCCCGGCCCGCGCTCGGCCGACCACGTCCCGCAACTGTTCCATCAGCACATCGAGGTCGAGGGTATCGGCGTCGTGGATCGCCGGCGCCACCAGGCCGCCCTGCCGCAGGGCCACCGCGACGCCCAGGTGCACCGCGGCACTGGGCCGGTAGGCGCCGTCCACGTAAAAGCCGTTGACTTCCGGGACGTCCTTGGCCGCGAGCGCCGCCGCCTTCAGCAACAGGGCGGAGGGGACCAGCCGGGACGCCACCGGCCGCTGGGCGTTGACGGACTGCATCCAGCCGACGGCGGCGCGCAGGTCCAGGGTGGTGCTGAGGTAGTAGTGCGGGATCGTCTGCTTGGACCGGGACATCAGCGCCCCGATTGCCCGGCGCAGGGTCGCCACGCGCTCGCGGGCCGCCGAGGGCTGCTCCGGTGCCTCCTCGGCCGCCGGTGTGGGGGCCGGCGGGGTGGCGGCCGGTACTTGCGCCCCGGCAGCCGGTGCTGCGGCCTCCGCCGGAGCGGCTGCTTCGGGCGCGGCGGCGCGCTGCACGTCCTCCACGGTCACGGCGCCCTCCGGCCCGGTGCCCGGAACGGAAGAGAGCTCGATGCCGAGCTCGGCGGCGAGCCGACGGGCCCGCGGTGCCGACCGCACCCGCCCGGCGGCCGGCGGCCGGGCGGCCACCGCGTGTTCCACGTCGGCGCGGGTGATGGCACCGTCCTTGCCGGTGCCGTGGAGCCGTGCGGTGTCGACGCCGAGGCGGTGCGCCAGGTGCCGGACCGGCGGGGCGATCGGGGGCGCTGCCTGCTCCGGGCCGGCGGGCGCTGCCGGAGGAGCCGTGTCGGCCTTGACGGCGGGCGCGGCCGGAGGCTCGTGCGCGTCACGCGCGGCCGGGAGTGGCGGCCCCTCCGGGCCCGGCGGCCCCACCTCGGCCGGGGTCTGCGTGATCCGGGCCAGCGGCGTCCCCACCGGCACGGTCTCGCCGAGGCCCACGAGGAGGTCCGCGACCACACCCTCCTGGAAGGACTCGACGTCCATCACGGTCTTGTCCGTATCCACCACGGCAACGAGGTCCCCGCGGCGGACGTAGTCGCCGGGCTTGACCAGCCACTCGACGATTTTGCCGTGCTCCATGTCGGCCCCCAGCGAGGGCATCAGGAAATCAGCCACGCGCCCCGACCGCCTCCCGCGCCGCCGCCACCACTCGTTCCACGGAGGGCAGGGCAGCCAGTTCGAGGTGTTTGGAGTAGGGGATCGGCACCTCGGCGCTGCAGACCCGGCCCACAGGAGCGTCCAGGTCGAAGAAGGTGTGTTCGCTGATCCGGGCGCTGATTTCCGCGGAGATGCTGCCGCTCCGCCAGCCCTCGTCCACCACCACCGCCCGGTGCGTCCGGGCCACCGAGGCGAGGATGGCGGCGTCGTCGAGCGGCCGGAGCGTGCGCAGGTCCAGCACCTCGGCGTCGATGCCCTCCCCTGCGAGCAACTCGGCCGCCTCCAGGGTCAGCGGCAGGGTCCCGCCGTAGGTGATGAGCGAGACGTCGGCGCCGGACCGCCGGATGGCGGCGCTGCTGATGTCCACCGCGCCGGCGTCGTCCGCGAGTTCACCCTGGACGTTGTAGAGCGAGCCGTGTTCGAAGATCAGCACCGGGTCCGGGTCCTCGAGCGCGGTCCAGAGCATCCCGCGCGCATCCTCGAGGGTGGCGGGGGTGAGGATCCGCAGCCCTGGGATGTGCGCGTACCAGCCCTCCAGGCTGTGCGAGTGCTGGGCCCCGAGCTGCCGGCCCGCGCCGGTGGTCATCCGGATCACCAGCGGCACGTGGAACTGGCCGCCGGACATGTGCAGCAGGGACGCGGCGTTGTTCACAATCTGGTCCAAGGCCAGCAGGCTGAAATTGACGGTCATGACCTCCACAATGGGGCGCATCCCGCCCAGCGCGGCGCCGATGCCGGCACCGACGAACCCGGACTCGGACAGCGGCGTGTCCCGAATCCGTTCCGGACCGAACTCCTCCAGCAGGCCCAGGCTCACGGCGAAGGAACCGCCGTAGGCGCCCACGTCCTCACCCATCAGGAACACCCGCTCGTCCCGCTGCACCGCGTCGCGGATCCCGGCCCGGAGCGCCTCCCGGTAGCTGGACTTCATGACCCGCGCCCCGTTCCCGGGCCGCTGCGTTCGCTGTACACAAAGCGGGTGAGGTCCTCGAGCGGCTCGGGCGTGCCGGCCTCGGCAAACTCGACGCCGGCGGCGACCTCCGCTTCGGCGTCGGCCTGCAGCTGCTGCCAGTCCGCGTCCGTGAGCTGGCCCGCTGCCTCCAGGGAGGCGCGCAGCAGGGTGATCGGGTCCCGCTCGAGCCACCGGGCGACCTCGGCCTTGTCCCGGTACCGCTCCGGATCAAACATCGAGTGCGCCCGGAAGCGGTAGGTGCGCAGTTCCAGGAAATGCGGGCCGCCGCCGGCCCGGACCGCATCCACGGCGCGGCGGGCGGTCTCCTCGACGGCCAGCACATCCATCCCGTCCACGGCCCAGGCCGCGATCTCGTACCCGGCGGCCTTCAACGCCATGTCGGTCTGCGACTCGGACCGGCCCAGCGCCGTGCCCATCGCGTAGAGGTTGTTCTCGCAGCAGAACAGCACCGGCAGCTGCCAGAGGGCGGCCAGATTGAGGCTTTCGTGGAACTCGCCCTCCGCGACGGCGCCCTCGCCGAAGAAGCACGCGGTGACGCGGGACCGCCCGGCCAGCTTGTCCGCGAGGGCCAGCCCGACGGCGAGCGGCAGGCCGCCGGCGACGATCGCGTTGCCGCCGTAGAACCGGGTGGCGGCGTCGAACAGGTGCATGGATCCGCCGCGACCGCGGCAGCAGCCCTGCACGTGGCCGTACATTTCGGCCAGGATCGCGCCGGCGGACACACCGCGCAGCAGCGCGTGGCCGTGCTCCCGGTAGGTGGCGACGACGGCGTCCTCCGGCGCGAGCGTCTCCAGCACCCCGGCCGCCACCGCTTCCTCGCCGATATAGACGTGCAGGAAGCCGCGGATCTTGGCGGCGCTGTACAGCTCCACGCATTTCTCCTCGAGCCGGCGGATCCGCAGCATCTGCAGCAGCAGGTGCCGGCCGTGCACGGGATCCAGGGGACCGGCCGGCGCCGCCAGCGGCCCGCTCATTCCGTGCCTCCCGGAGTCCGCTCTGACGTCGCGGCGGCCCCCGGTGGCGCCTCGATGGTGGACGTGTCGCCTTCCGGCAGCCCCAGCTCGCGGGCCTTGAGCAGCCGCCGCAGGATTTTCCCGCTGCGGGTCTTGGGCAGCGCGGTCGTGAAGTCCAGCAGCCGGGGCGCCACGGCCGG
This sequence comes from Arthrobacter sp. SlRoot2-15, assembly GCF_059739345.1. Classification (NCBI taxonomy): domain Bacteria; kingdom Bacillati; phylum Actinomycetota; class Actinomycetes; order Micrococcales; family Micrococcaceae; genus Arthrobacter; species Arthrobacter sp. SlRoot2-15. The sequence continues at coordinate 1,452,103 of NZ_AP046058.1, read as the reverse complement.
GCCAAGGCGCTTGCGGGCGAAGCCGATGATCTCCAGCCGGAGGTCCTCGGACGGTTCGAAGCCGGGACGCAGCTCCACGAAGGCCTTGACCACCTCGCCGGCCACCGGATCGGGGACGCCGATCACCCCCGCCTCGGCCACGGCGTCGTGCTCCATCAGCGAGCTTTCCACCTCGAACGGGCCAATCAGGTGGCCCGAGGACTTGATCACGTCGTCGCCCCGGCCGACGAACCAGTAGTAGCCGTCGGCGTCGCGCCGGGCGAGGTCGCCGGTGAGGTACCAGCCGCCGGCGAAGCAGCGGCGGTAGCGCTCCTCCTCGTGCAGGTAGCCGCGGAACATGGAGGGCCAGCCGGGCCGCAGCGCCAGTTCGCCCATGGTCTCCGGCTCGGTCACCAGCACCGCCTGGCCGTCCCGGACCACCGGCTTGTCCTGGCCGTCCCGCAGCACCAGGGCGGCTTCGATGCCGGGCAGCGGCCGTCCCATGGACCCGGGCCGGATCTCGGTGGCGGCGAAATTGGAAATCATGATGCCGCCGGTTTCTGTCTGCCACCAGTTGTCGTGGACGGGCTGGCCGAAGGCTTCCTGGCCCCACACCACCACCTCCGGGTTGAGCGGTTCGCCGACGCTGGCCGCGAAGCGCAGGGCGGAGAGGTCGTGCCCCTCGGCGTGGTCCGCCCCGGCTTTCATCAGCATCCGCAGGGCCGTGGGCGCGGTGTACCAGACGCTGACGCGCTGTTCGGCGAGGATCCGGTACCAGCGGTCCGCGTCCATTTCCTCCTCGTCCACAATGCACGTCACGCCGTGGCTGAGCGGCGCGATCACGCCGTAGGACGTCCCGGTCACCCAGCCGGGATCCGCCGTGCACCAGTAGATGTCGTCCGGGTGCAGGTCCAGGGCGAAGGTGCCGGTTGCGTGGTGGGCGGTGACGGCGTCGTGCACGTGGATGGCGCCCTTCGGCGTCCCGGTGGTGCCGGACGTGAAGTGGAGCAGGGCCATGTCCTCCGGCTGGGTCGCCGCGATCTCCCGGTCCGCCGGGGCCGCCTGCATGAGCCCGGCCAGGTCCAGGGTGCCCGGTTCCGGGTCGCCGTCGGCGTCGGTGAGCAGCACGTGGCGCAGCTCCGGCAGCGAGCCGCGCAGCTGTGCCACCTTCCGCCGGTACAGGGCCCTGGTGGTGATGAGCACCCGGCCGGACCCGAGCTGCAGCCGCTGCCGCACGGGCTCCGGTCCGAAGGCCGAGAACAGGGGGCAGAACACGCTGGCGTTTTTGAAGGTGCCGAGCATGGCGCTGTACAGGGCGGGGCTGCGGCCGGCGAGGGAGAAGACGCGCTCGCCGCGTCCGACGCCGAGGCTGTGCAGCACCGCGGCGAACCGGCTGCTTTGCTCCGCCAGCTGTGCGTAGCTCAGCGAATGGCTGCTCCCGTCGGCACGGATGAAGCGCAGCGCCTCGTGGGCGCCGTGGCCGGCGGCGGCATGGCGGTCGGCGGCCTCGTAGGCGATGTTGAGGCCCCGGCCGTCGGGCAGCCCGGACAGCTCCCGGCGGGCCTCCTGCCACGAGAACGCGGCCCGGCTCGCCTCATAGTCCACCAGGTTGGGCCGGACCCGGAAGCTGCCGGGATCCTTGCGGATCGCCGGCCAGCGGGTGGAAGGTTCGGTTCCTGCCGTCATGCTTACATCGGACGCCCGCCCCGTCCCGGTTGCCAGTGCCGGAAGTCCCGTGCCGTGCACCCCTGGACGCCACAACGGCCCCGACACCTGGCGTCCGGACTGGGATCCGGGGCGCGGCCTGCCACTAAACTAAGTGCCATGACTGCCACCGCTGACTTTGCAGCCGACGCCGCTGCCGCCCGTGCCCGCCTCCTGGAACTGATCAAGGAGCTGGCCGTCGTGCGCGGCAAGGTCATTCTTTCCAGCGGCGCCGAGGCAGACTATTACATCGACCTCCGCCGCATCACGCTGCACCACGAGGCCTCCAAGCTCGTCGGCCAGGTCATGCTGTCGCTGCTGGACGACGCCGGGATCGACTTCGAGTGCGCCGGCGGACTCACCATGGGCGCGGACCCGGTGGGCACCGCCGTGATGCACGCCGCCGTCGACGCCGGCCGTCCGGTGGACGCCTTCGTCGTCCGCAAGGCCCAGAAGTCCTACGGCATGGGCCGCCAGGTCGAAGGCCCCTCGGTGGAGGGCCGAAAGGTCCTGGTGCTGGAGGACACCTCCACCACCGGCGGTTCCGCGCTGACCGCCGTCGAGGGAGTCCGCAAGGCCGGCGGCAACGTCGTCGCCGTCGCCGTGATCGTGGACCGCGACACCGGGGCCAAGGAAAAGATCGAAGCCGAAGCCGGCGTCCCCTACCTGTTCGCCTTCGGCAAGGACGAACTCGGCCTAAGCTAGGCGTTTCACCCGGGGCGGAAACGTGTGGACGGTGCCATGGGGGTGACTTATCATTTTTTCAATACCCCCATCGGTACTTCCCGTACCCATAGTTGGAGAACGCGCCATGCTCCCGCCCCAGGAATACCCTGCCTCCGTCAGTACCGTCGACCAGGTCCAGAACCTCATCCTGGACAGCACGGACTTCGAAGAGTTCCTCAATGAACTCGCTCGTTTTTCCGCGCACCAGGTCGCCGGCGAGGGCGACGACGCGCTGTGCGGCATCACCCTGCTGCGGGACCGGAAGGCCGCGACGATCGGCTGGAGCAGCGACTCGGCCAAGGAAGTCGACGAGATCCAGTACCGGCTGGCGCAGGGCCCGTGCCTGACCGCGGCGCAGGAGGAACGGGAGGTCTACGTCCCGGACCTGTTCGAGGAGGACCGCTGGGGCCCCGACTACGCGACCGCCGTGGCCTCGCACGGGCTGCGCTCGGTGCTGTCGGTGCCGTTCCACCTGCAGGGCGAAGCGCAGGCGGCGCTGAACCTGTATTCGGACGCGCCGCACAAGTTCGACGGCGACGTCGCGGACCGGGCGCGCGACTTCACCCGGCAGATCTCCCAGGCGCTGCGCATGGCCGTGCGCTTCTCGCTGCACACGGACAGCGCCACCAACCTCCGGGCCACCCTGGAGTCCCGCACGGTCATTGACATGGCCATCGGGATCGTGATGGCCCAGAACCGCTGCAACCAGGAAACGGCTGTCCAGATCCTCACGGACGCCTCCAGCCACGGCAACGTCAAACTCCGCGACATCGCCACCTCGCTGGTGGAATCCGTTGGTGGCTCGGCCACCCGCACGCACTTCCAGGAACCGGGACGGCAAGCGGCCGGTTAAACCGGGGACTTGTGCCCTACCCATCGTGCAGTTACGCTGATTGAGGTTGAGCCGTCGGCCATAGACACTTTCTTTGGAGTACCTATGGACCACTCGCTTAATGCCCAGGTCAAACTTGATGTCGCTTCAGATGTCATCCGAATTGATGTCCGGGGCAGCCTCAGCCAAACTACCCGCCCGGCCCTGATGCAGCTGATCCAGCGCATCCGCCGCATGGGCATCACCTCCCACGTCCGCGTGGACCTCGCGAACACCGAGTTCGTCGAATCGATGGCCCTCGCCGGGCTGCGCAACGACCTTAACGCCATCGACACCGGTGCCATGCGGCACGAAATAGCCGGCAGGGTGAGCATCCCGGCCGGGGTGTCGCTGGAACTGCAGATGTTCGGCAGCGACTTCGGCAAGGTCTTCCAGCCGCTGGATCTCTCCGGGGACTTTATGGCCTCCGTCGACCCCTCCGGGACCCGGCCGCTGGCGCGCTACTCCGACGACGAACTGCTGGCCGCCAGCGACTGCGTCTTCGGCAAGCTCGACGACCCGGCCAGCGGGGCGCCGTCGGAACTCCTGGCCCGCTACGACGACATCACCCTCGAACTGACCCGGCGCGAAATCGACCGCGAGGCCGAACCCGCCTAACCGGCGGCCCCCGATCCGCGCCGCCCGCGTTTCTGCTCCGCGCGCCCCTGTGGCTACGGTAGAGGTGTGCCGCGTGAGACGGAAGCGAACGACGGGCGCGGACCCGGCAGCGCCGAGGCCCGCGTGCTCCGGCACGCCGCGGAACTCGAACGCTTCTCGCGCCGGAACTTCCTCATCGGCGCTGGTGCCGCCTCCGCCCTGGCCGCCGACATGCTCTTTACGCGCCGGGTGCAGGCCGAGCGCCGCGTCAACAAGATCCTCACGGTGCCCGACGACGTCGCCGAACGCTATTTTCCCCGAGCCAGCTGGTTCCTCTTCCCCGGTTACAAGACCAGCTGGGAGGAGGCCCAGTGGATCCTCAACTCGCTGCGCGGCGCCCTGAACAAGCGCGGCCAGCTGGCCGCCGTCGGCTATTCCAACGTCGGGCTGGAAATCGACAAGATCGTGATCGCCGTGATCGAACACGTCCGCGCGCACCGGCTTGACACCCTTTACTTCTACGGGCACAGCTTCGGCGGCATGGTCGCGGTGCAGGTGGCCGCCCGGTTGCTGGAGCTGCACGGCGTCAAGGTGGCGTTCATCCTGCTCGACTCCAGCCCGGCCAGCAGGTACGACGTCCTGGACCAGAGCTGGTTCGACGGTGTGGTGTTCCTCTACGAAAGCGGCTTCCGGTTCCCCACCGTGATCCGCGGCGGCTACGAACTCGGCGAGCGGGTGCTCAACAAGCATGAACGCAGCTGGGGCCAGATCCTGGACCAGACCCAGGAACAGCTCTCGCCGATCGCGCCGTCCAGTGTGCTGATCCAGACCGAATCGGCCTACATCTACCACTTTGATGTGAACCGCTTCGTCGGAAAGCTCGGCGACGCGAAGATGGCCTTCATCGGCAACCCCAAGGATCAGACCGTGAGCTACGAAACGGCCCGGGACACCTGGATGCTGAGGTTCAAGGCGAACATGGTCTCGGATGCGCTCCGGACGGACGGGGCGCGGCCGGAGCACGCCAGCCCGCAGTGGAACCCGGGTGTCTACCGGCCGCTCATCGAGGAGCTCCAGGACGATTTTCTGCCGCTGCCCTCAGGCGGGGGCAAGAAGACCGCCTTCTAGCCTGCCCCGGCCGGGCCGGGGACCAGAGCTCAGATCTGGTTCTTCAGGTCCGCAACCGAGTTCAGGACCTGGTTGGGCCTGAACGGGTAGGCCGCGATGTCATCGCGGTGCGTGATGCCGCTAAGCACCAGCACCGTGTGCAGGCCGGCCTCCATGCCGGCAATAATGTCGGTGTCCATCCGGTCCCCGATCATGGCGGTGGTCTCCGAATGCGCGTCGATCTGGTTCATCGCCGAGCGGAACATCATCGGGTTCGGCTTGCCCACAATGTAGGGCTCCCGGCCAGTCGCCTTGGTGATCAGCGCGGCGATCGCCCCGGTGGCGGGCATCGGCCCGTCCTTGGAGGGGCCGGTGGCGTCCGGGTTGGTGGCGATGAAGCGCGCGCCGCCGAGGATCAGGCGGATGGCCATGGTGATGGCCTCGAAGGAGTAGGTCCGGGTTTCGCCGAGCACCACGAAGTCCGGGTCCTGGTCGGTGAGAATGAAGCCCGCTTCATGCAGCGCCGTCGTGAGCCCGGCCTCGCCGATCGTGTAGGCGCGGTTCCCGGATTCGGAACCGCGCACCTGGTCCTTGAGGAACTGGGCCGTGGCCAGCGCCGACGTCCAGATGTTCTCCTCCGGAATTTCCAGGCCGGAACTCTTCAGCCGCGCGGCGAGGTCCCTGGGCGTGAAGATGGAGTTGTTGGTCAGGACCAGGAACCGCTTGGACGTATCAACCCAGCGCTGGATGAGCTCCGAGGCGCCCGGAATCGGCTGGTTTTCATGGACCAGCACGCCGTCCATGTCCGTCAGCCAGCACTCGATCTCCTGGCCGCTGCGGTAGACCGAGGACGTGGACCGCACGTCGTCGGAGTTTGAACGCTGGTCCGTGCCGTGGTCTTCGTGCTGATCCGCCATGGTGCCCTCCGCCGATAGTGTGCCGCAACAGGACCCAGTCTACTGTTGAGTCGTGACTGAACCCGAGACTCCCAGCGAACCCGCCGCCGGCTCCGAGGCGGCGCCGGACGGTGAAACGGAGGCCAGGGCGGAGGTCGGCGTCGGGCCCTGGCAGGGGGAGTGGCCGCAGGGCGAACACTGGGACCCGGACCTGCTCGCCGACGGGGACCGCCGCAACGTGCTGGACAAGTACCGCTACTGGAAGCACGAGGCGATCGTCGCCGAGCTGGATTCGCGGCGCCACAACTTCCACGTCGCGATCGAAAACTGGCAGCACGACATGAACATCGGCACCGTGGTCCGTACCGCCAACGCGTTCCTGGCCAAGGAAGTGCACATCATCGGACGACGCCGGTGGAACCGCCGCGGGGCCATGGTCACCGACCGCTACCAGCACGTCCGCCACCACCCCACCGTCGAGGATTTTGTCGCCTGGGCGCAGGGCGAGGGGGTGGCCGTCATCGGCATCGACATCTTCCCCGATTCCGTCCCGCTGGAGACCTACGAGCTGCCCCGGGACTGCGTGCTGGTGTTCGGCCAGGAGGGTCCCGGGCTGACCCCGGAAGTCCATGCCGCCGCCGTCGCGACGCTCTCGATCGAACAGTTCGGGTCCACCCGGTCGATCAACGCTGCCTCCGCCGCCGCGATTGCGATGCACGCCTGGATCCGCCGGCACGTGTTCGGCCAGATAGTTTCCTGAGGCACCTATAGTCAGATCGGTTTTTGCCGTTTAGGCTCTGGCGTGTGTGGGCGCAAAGGGCGCCCGCCTAGGGGAAGACATCTCATGAAGAAGGTCTCAACTTCGCAGTCCCGGCGCGCCACCCGGCTCCTTGCGCTGGGTACATCGCTTGCCTTTGCCATCGGCCTGACCGCTACGGTGGCGGTGGCCGCCCCGCCGACGCCCCCGCCGTCGAACAACTATCCGGGGTCAGTGCCGCCCTGGGCCGGCTCCCGCACCAAGACCGGCACCCCGCTGAGCAACACGACGGTCGAGGGCGAGCTCTACCTGAACCTGCCCGACGCCGGAGCGGCCAAGGCGTTCGCCACCGCCGTGTCCACGCCCGGGAGCCCGCAGTACCAGCAGTATCTTTCGGCCCCGGACTGGATTGCCAAGTACGGGCCCGCCAAGACCGACGTCGCTGCGGTCGTTGACTACGTGAAGGCGCAGGGCATGGTGGTCACCTCGGTTCCCGCGAGCGGGCTCTACGTGGTCTTCCGCGGCACCGTCGCCCAGATCAACGCCGCCTTTAGCACCACCGAACAGACCTACACCTTCCAGGGCCAGAGCCTGATCGGCCCGTCCACCGCGCCCTCCCTGCCCGCGGCGCTCTCCGCCAAGGTCCTGGGGATCTCCATCGACCAGGGGCGGCTGCTGACCCGGCCCTCGCTGGCAACGCCCGAGGCGTCGGACCAGGCCCAGGCGTCCGGCAAGCCGATCGGGCCTGCGCCGGTTGACGCGCCGTGCTCGAACTACTGGGAGCAGAACAAGGCCACGGTTCCGGCCGCGTACGGCTCCACCAGCTTCGGCACCGCGATCTGCGGCTACACTCCGGCCCAGCTGCAGGGCGCCTACGGGGTAACGTCCCCGTCGGAAGCCGGCGCGGGCCAGACGGTGGCGATCATCGACGCCTACGCCTCGCCCAGCATCGAGTCGGACGCGAACACGTACTCGCAGAAGAACGGGCTCCCGACGTTCAAGGCCGGGCAGTACCAGCAGATCGTGCCGGACTCCCGGTTGTTCATGGACCAGGCCCTGTGCGGACAGCCCAGCGGCTGGCAGGGCGAGCAGACGCTCGACGTCGAAGCCGTCCACGGGCTCGCCCCGGCTGCCAACATCCTCTACGTCGGAGGGAACAACTGCGGCGCGGGTATTGACGTGGCGATGTCCACCATCCTGGACCAGAAGCTCAGCACCATCGTCAGCAACAGCTACGGCTACGTGGGAGAGGCGGTCTCGCAGAACGCACTGATGGGCATGCAGAACCTCCACCTCCAGGCGGCAGGCGAGGGAATCGGGCTCTACTTCTCCAGCGGTGACAACGGCGATGAGAAGGCGAGCCTGGGCTACGCGTCACCGGACTTCCCGGCCAGCTCGCCGTTCGTGACGGCGGTCGGCGGAACGTCCCTGGCGGTCGGCAAGGACAACGGCTACCTGTTCGAAACCGGCTGGGGGACCACCCGCAACAGGATCGTCCCGGGCGCGGACGGCAGCCTGAGCTATGCGGGCGACCTGCCGGGTGTGTTCCGCTTCGGCGCCGGCGGCGGGACCAGCGCGGTGTTCGCCCAGCCCGGCTACCAGCAGGGCACGGTCCCGGCAGGGCTGGCCAACGGCTACCGGGTCTCACCGGACGTCGCCTCCCTGGCCGATCCCTACACCGGCTACCAGGTGGGGATCAGCCCGATCACCAATGACCACGTCCTCAAGACCGGCGCCTACGAGACAACGGGGTACGGCGGAACCTCGCTGGCCTGCCCGCTGACGGCGGCGCAGATGGCGATCGCGCAGGCCGCCACCGGGAAGACCGTCGGCTTCGCCAACCCGGCCATCTACGCGGCAGCGAAGACCGGCAACTCCGGAGTGCGGGACGTGGCGCCCCAGTCAAGCCCCCGCGCCATGGTCTTCTCCAGCCCGATCAGTGGCAACAGCTACCTGGTCGGCACGGACCACGACACGTCGCTGGCGACGGCGCCGGGCTATGACGACGTGACGGGGGTGGGCAGCATGAACGTCCGGTTCGCGCTCAGCATCGCCGGGCAGTAACCGCATAACGGCGCACCCAGGCGGGGGCTGCAGGTAACCGTCGGGATGGGTCTGAGGCCGGGTCCGGGAACATTTCCCGGGCCCGGCTTCACTATTCGGCTCCGGGGCACTCGTGGCTAGGATGTAGATAGCCATGTAGCAACCACTGCTTTCGACGAGGAGTCAGCATGCCCATCGCAACCCCAGAGATCTACTCCGAGATGATCGACCGCGCAAAGACGGGCGGCTTCGCATTCCCGGCCGTCAACGTCACCTCCTCCCAGACCCTGAACGCCGCCCTGCGCGGCTTCGCCGAGGCCGAATCCGACGGCATCGTCCAGGTCTCCACCGGCGGTGCCGCCTACTGGTCCGGCGCGTCCACCAAGGACATGGTGGCCGGCTCGCTCGGCTTCGCCGCGTTCGCCCGCGAAGTCGCCAAGAACTACGGCGTCAACATCGCCCTGCACACCGACCACTGCCCGAAGGACAAGCTGGACGGCTTTGTCCTGCCGCTGCTCGCCGCCTCCGAGGCCGAGGTCAAGGCCGGGCGCAACCCGCTCTTCAACTCGCACATGTGGGACGGCTCCGCCGAGACCCTGCAGGAGAACCTGCGGATCGCCCGCGAACTGCTCGCGCGCACCGCCGCCGCCAAGATGATCCTCGAGGTCGAGATCGGCACCGTCGGCGGCGAGGAAGACGGCGTCGAGAACGCCATCAACGACAAGCTCTACACCACGGTCGAGGACGCCCTCGCGACCATCGACGCCCTCGGTTCCGGCGAGAACGGCCGCTACATCACGGCCCTGACCTTCGGAAACGTGCACGGCGTGTACAAGCCGGGCGGGGTGAAGCTGCGCCCGGAGATCCTCAAGGACATCCAGGAGCAGGTGGGCGCCAAGATCGGCAAGGCCAGCCCGTTCGACCTCGTCTTCCACGGCGGCTCAGGCTCCTCCGAGCAGGAAATCGCGGACGCGGTCTCCTACGGCGTGATCAAGATGAACATCGACACGGACACCCAGTACGCGTACACCCGCCCGGTCGCGGACCACATGTTCCGCAACTACGACGGCGTGCTGAAGGTCGACGGCGAGGTCGGCAACAAGAAGCAGTACGACCCCCGCGTCTGGGGCGCCTCCGCCGAAGCCGGCCTGGCCGCCCGAGTGGTCGAGGCAGCCCAGCAGCTCGGCTCCACCGGAAAGACGTTCTAATAATGTCCGACGAGTTCCGCAAGAACCTGATGGGCCCCGAGCCCACGCTCCTGCCCGCCGAGACCGAGGTCAACGCCGGGCTGGACGCGGGCCACGAGGCGCTGGACTTGGTGGAGAAGCACCCGACGTCCTCGCTGCTCTGGGCCGTGCTGGCCGAGGAAGCGTGGAAGGAAGGCCGGACCATCGATTCCTACGCCTACGCCCGGGTCGGCTACCACCGCGGCCTGGACTCTTTGCGCCGCAACGGCTGGCGCGGCGTCGGCCCGATCCCGTGGGAGCACGAACCGAACCGCGGCTTCCTGCGCGCCCTGTACTCGCTGGGCCGGGCCTCCGCGGCGATCGGCGAGGCCGAGGAACCGGAGCGGATCGAGAAATTCCTCAAGGATTCCGACCCCACGGCCAAAGCGGCCATCGAGGCGCAGGCCTGACCCACACCGCTTAAAGCAACGCGGGGTCACTTACGGCCCATTCCACCACGGTGGATGGACCGTAAGTGACCCCGCGTTGGGGTTTAAACGACGGCGGCGGCGGGGACTAGGCCTTGGCCAGTCCGGTGCGGGCCATGGCGTCGGCGTAGGCGACCCGCATGTCCTCGAGGTACTGCTCCTGGCGGGCCGGGGTGCCGGCGAAGGCGCGGCCGCTGAGCGAACGGACCTTGTAGGTCTTCAGGCCGCGGCGCCAGATCATCGGCACCTCGGTCTTCAGCAGTAGGTTGGCCAAGCGGTTCGCCTCGGTGCCGTGCGCCACGATCACGGACGCGCGCGGGACCAGGGCGAGGAACTTCAGCAGCGGCTTGAGGCCGGCCGAGATCTGGTCCGGGGTGAACTTGCCGTTGGGCTCGCCGTCGATGTGCCACGGGTGGACGTTCCACGGCATCACGAATTCGGGGCGCAGGCCCAGCTTCCACTGGATGCCCAGCATGCGGGTGGCAGCTTCCTCGTCGCCGGCGGTGATGAAGCCGGACGGATCCGCGGTGCCGATGTTGGAGTAGAGGCTGATGATGCGGCACTCGTCGATGTCGTGCGCGGGATCCACGTAGGGGACGGTGGTGCCAGCTTTGGCGGTCTGCAGTGCGTCGCACAGTTCGTTGACGGGCGCGACGTTAGCGTCGTAACGGCGGCTCAGGAGCTGTTCGCGGAAATTTTCAGTGGCCAGGGCTGTCATGTCTTGCGGGGTCTCCTGCGGGATTGGTAAAGCTGCCAGACCGGTTGCGGGCACGCCAAAGGGAGGGCGCGCAGCGGCCGGTGTGGTGTGAAAATGTGGTGTGGACCGATTCCTGTTCGGTCGTTACCAGTCTATCAAGCCCCGCGAAATGCCCGGCCCGGGTCGGGCCGGCAAGCACGGCCGGCCCGACCCGCGCCGGCTACCAGAGCCGCTTGCTGGCGCGCCGGGCGCCCTCGCCGAGGGCCTCCAGCTTGGCGTAGGCGATCTGCGGATGGACGCGGCCGCCGAGGCCGCAGTCAGTGGAGGCAATCACGTTTTCCCGGCCCACGAGTTCGGCGAACCGCACGATCCGGTCCGCGACCAGGTCCGGGTGCTCCACGACGTTGGTGGCGTGGGAGACGACGCCGGGGATAATCGACTTGCCCTCCGGAAGCCTGGTGTCCTGCCAGATCCGCCACTCGTGTTCATGCCGCACGTTGGCCGCCTCGAACGAGTAGGCGCCGGCGTTGACCTGCAGGACGGAGCCGATGATGTCCGCGAACGGGATGTCCGTGGTGTGCGGGCCGTGCCAGGAGCCCCAGCAGACGTGCAGCCGGATCTGCTCCTGCGGCAGGTCGCGCAGCGCCCAGTTTGTCGCCTCGACGCGGAGCTGGATGAACTTCAGGTAGTCCTCGAGGCTCGGCTCCGGGTTGATCTGGTCCCAGCTCTCGGCCAGGGACGGGTCGTCGAGCTGGACGGTCAGGCCGGCGTCGATGATGGCCTTGTACTCCTCGCGCATCGCATCGGCGCACGCGTAGAGGAGCTCCTCGTCGCTTTGGTAGTACTCGTTGGCCACCCGGGCGCAGGAGCCGGGGGAGAGGGAGGCGACGAACCCGTCGGTGAGGCCGGCCGCGGCCAGGCCGGTCTTGAGGTTGGCGATGTCCGAAGCCACGAGCTCCTGCCCCGTGTACGTCAGCGGTCCCGCTATTTTGGGCTGCGTGACGGCTTTGCGGTGGGCCAGGATCCCGGAGGAGGGATCGTTGTACGCGTCGTTGAACTGCTGCCGGTCGCGGCGGTCCGGGAAGGAAGTCAGGACAATGTGTCCCGGTGTGGACCGGTGCACCTGGGCGTCGGCCCAGCGGTCCACGTCCGTCGGTTCCAGCCCGCCGAGCCGGGAAAACGAATAATTCCACCAGGCGCCGTAATCCACCGAGCTGGACATCGTGTGCCCGTACTCCCCGTCGTTGGGGATGTCGATACCCAGGTCCCTCTGGCGCTGCACCACATCCACCACCGAGGTCTCGAGCAGGTCGAGGAACTCGGGGGTGATCCCGTCGGCTTCCTTTGCCTCGTTCGCGGCGATCAGTTCCGGGGTGCGGGGCAACGAGCCGGCATGCGTGACCCGGATGTGGTCGGTGTTCTGGGACGGCGAGCTCAGGGACATGGCGCGGTTTCCTTCCATCGGTCCTGGCAGTAGCACCGTGGCCGGTCGCGGCGCCGCGTCAGGGCGGGCCGGGTCCGGCGGGGTTGCTGCGGCGTCAACGGGCCAGGTCCCTCGGCCGCTCGGGATGGTCCCTCCCACTACATTCCACCCGGGCGCGGTCCCGCAAGTCGTGCCCGCTATGTGGCGCCGCGTCCCACAACGGGCGCCAAAAACGGTGCCGGTGGCCGTTTTCGGCTAAACTTGGGTGGTAAGAGCCCCGGACTCTGGCGTTGACGGTACAGATCGTAGTGGTACAGATCGTAGAGGTACTGAGCACAGCGGTAGATTCGGGGCATTCTCATGAACGGCGCTGACTTCCGGTGACCACCCTGGTGAATCACGCGGATTTGGCCCGAACGAATGGGGGAGGATCCCATGCCAGCAATCGTGATCGTCGGAGCCCAGTGGGGCGACGAAGGCAAAGGCAAGGCCACTGACCTGCTTGGTGGCCGCGTCGACTATGTCGTCAAGCCCAACGGCGGCAACAACGCCGGGCACACCGTCGTCGTAGGCGGTGAGAAGTATGAGCTCAAGCTCCTTCCGGCCGGCATCCTGAGCCCCAACGCGGTCCCGGTGATCGGCAACGGCTGCGTGGTGAACCTCGAGGCGCTGTTCGAGGAGATCGACGGTCTTGAAGCCCGCGGCGCGGACACCTCCAAGCTGCGCGTTTCCGCCAACGCCCACCTCGTCGCCCCCTACCACCAGGTGCTGGACAAGGTCACCGAACGGTTCCTCGGCAGCCGCGCGATCGGCACCACCGGCCGCGGCATCGGCCCTGCCTACATGGACAAGGTGGCCCGCCTCGGCATCCGGGTCCAGGACGTCTTCGATGCTTCCATCCTCCGTCAGAAGGTCGAGGGCTCGCTGCGGCAGAAGAACGAACTGCTGGTCAAGGTCTACAACCGCCGCGACATCGAAGTGGACGAGATCGTGGACTACTTGCTGTCCTTCGCCGAGCGCCTGCGCCCGCTGGTCATCGACAGCACCTTCGTGCTCAACAAGGCCCTGGACGAGGGCAAGGTGGTCCTGATGGAGGGCGGCCAGGCCACGTTCCTGGACGTCGACCACGGCACCTACCCGTTCGTGACGTCCTCGAACCCGACGGCGGGCGGCGCCTCCGTGGGCTCGGGCATCGGCCCCACCCGGATCTCCCGCTCGATCGGCATCATCAAGGCCTACACCACGCGCGTCGGCGCAGGTCCGTTCCCCACCGAACTGTTCGATGACATGGGCCTGTACCTGCAGAAGACCGGCGGGGAGTTCGGTGTCAACACGGGCCGGCCGCGCCGCTGCGGCTGGTACGACGCCGTCCTGGCCCGCCACGCCTCCCGCGTGAACGGCTTCACGGACTACTTCGTCACCAAGCTGGACGTGCTCACCGGCATCGAACAGATCCCGGTCTGCGTGGCGTACGACGTCGACGGCGTCCGGCACGACGAGATGCCGATGACCCAGACCGAGTTCCACCACGCGAAGCCCATCTTCGAGTACTTCGAAGGCTGGACCGAGGACATCACCGGCGCCCGCACCCTGGACGACCTTCCGGAGAACGCCCGGAACTACGTGCTGGCCCTGGAGAAGCTCTCCGGCACCCGGTTCTCCGCGATCGGCGTCGGCCCGGACCGCGACCAGACAATCGTGGTCAACGACCTGATCACGGACTAGTATCTTCCGGCGGTTCAATACGTCCGACGGCGGCGGGTCACCTGGAAAGGTGGCCCGCCGCCGTCGTCGTTAAGGAAAGAAAAAAGAAAATTTTGGACCGTGCGTAACCTTTTCGGGTGCCGCAGCGATTACTCCTTTGTAAGCGTCGCCCGGAACCTGGTCCCCCCACCAGGAACGGCCGGCCTTGTCAGAGAAGGATCCGAGCGGCGCCTGCCCCCATCAGGTGCCACGGACTTCGAGAGAAAGTTCCGACGGGCACCTGCCCCCATCAGGTGCCGACAGGACTTCGACTGTAAGTGCCGGCTGGCGCCTGCCCCCATCAGGCGCCGGCCAGCCTTCAACCAACCAAAGGATGTACGTTTTTCATGAAGAGTGTTAGCAAGACCACCAAGATTGCTGTCGGCGCCGCTATTCTCGCGGTCGGAGGCTTCTCCGGTATCGGCCTGGCCAACGCGGCCCAGATGTCCAGCACCCAGCAGGCTGAAGTGAACCACGCTACGCCCGCCACCCCTGCCGTTCCGGCAACCCCGGAACTGCCCGCCACCCCGGCCGTTCCGGCCGTGCCCGCAACCCCGAACACCGACGGCTCCGCCAAGGGCGACGCCGCTGTTGAGGGCTCCAAGGGTTCCGCTGAGGGCTCGGTTTCCGCTGACAAGGACGGCGTCTCCGTCGACGGTGCCGCCAACGCCAAGGGCGCTGCCGAGGCCAAGGCCCACGCCGACGTCACCGTAGCGACCCCGGCCGTCCCCGGCGCCAAGGACACTCCGGCTGCCCCGGCCGTTCCGGCTGGCCCGTCCGCCGAGCTGCCCAAGCTCGACAAGTAAGCACTAAAACGCCTCCTTTCGGAGGTGACGGGTGCGGCCGCTAGACTATCGGGGGCCGCACCCCCAGCAGTAACGGAAGGAAAGCCACTTGGCAGACCAGCTGAGCGATGACGAACTGTCAGCCGCTTTGGCTGGCGACCCGTCAGGATTCAGCGCCGTCTACACCGTGATGTCCCCAGCAGTGCTTGGCTACTTCCGGGCCAAAGGCGTGGACGACGCCGAGGCTTTGACCCAGGACGTGTTCGTGGACGTCCTGCCGAAACTTGAAAATGTTACCGGCGGCCACAAAGGCTTGCGAACCTTCGTCTTCTCCGTCGCCCACGCCAGGCTGGTTGACCACCACCGGCGTTCCGAGCGGACGCCGTTCCTGGCCGAATACGACCCCCTGAACGACGCCCGGTATTCCGCCTCGGCCGAGGACGAGGCGCTCGGTTCACTGGGGGGACTCTCACACACACTTTCCCAGCTCAACGAGGAGCAACGGGAAGTCTTGGTCCTGCGGATCGTCGCAGACCTCTCCATCGACCAGGTGGCCGGCATCATGGGCAAGACCCCGGGTGCCATCAAACAACTTCAGCGGCGCGGGCTCAGTGCCTTGCGCGAACTCGTAACCGAAAAGGACCACGCAGCATCATGACCGGCACGCGCAACCCCCGACAGGATGGCAGCATCCAGGCGATGCTCCGTGACTCCGGCCTCGAAGCTGCCACCGAACTCCGCAGCACTCTCGAGCAGATGCAGGCCCTGGTTCCGGAGCAGGCTCCGCCGCCCCGCGCCGACCTCGCGGCGCTGCTCGCCGGCTCAACCGCCCCGGCAGCCGGCACCGCGGATACCCTTGCCGTCGACACCCTTCCGGCAGAGGCCCTTCCGGCCGGGGTCAGCAGCCTGGCGGACCGCCGCCGCGGCCGGAGGCGCCGGATGGCGCTCGTCAGCGGGGCCGTGGTTGGTGCCATGAGCCTGGGGGTTGGCGCCGTAGCCGCTGCCAGCCCGGACTTCCGCGAGGACGTAGGTCACGCCCTCACCGTTATTTTCCAGCCTGCGGCCCCTGCCCCGGTTCCTGCCCCCACCGCGCCCTCGCCCTCGGATCTCCCGGCGGCCCCCGTACCGGCCCCGGCCGGCACCTCCCCGGCCGGGACGGTTCCGGCCGTGCCCGCACCGGAGGGAACCGCGCCCGCGGCCAAGCGCCCAGGCCCCGCGTCCACGCCCCCCGCGGGCGGCCGTGGCGGTTCGCTGCCGACGCCGGGGCAGCGCCCGGTGGTGCCCGGCCAGAACGGCCGCAACATTCCCAGCAGCCCGTTGCCGACCGTCCCGTCGGTTCCGGAACTGCCGACGTCGTCGTCCGACCTGCCGTAGCCGTATTCCTCAGCCCAAGTAGCTCGCAGTTGTTGTCGTTATGAGCGCTCATAACGACAACAACTGCGAGCTACTTGCGGGTGGGGCCCGGGAGTGTGTGGCTAGGCGAGGACCTGGCGCCTGGAGGAGATGACCCCGGTGTCGAAGCCGGCCAGGTGCAGGCCGCCGTGGAACCTGGCATGTTCAATCTTCACGCAGCGGTCCATGACGACGTCGAGACCGGCTGCTTCGGCTTCCTTGGCGACATCCTCGTGCCACGAGCCCAGCTGCAGCCACAATGTCTTGGCGCCGGCCGCGATCGCCTCATCCAGCACACCGGGCAGGTCATCATGCTTGCGGAACACGTCCACGATGTCCGGGCTCTCCGGCAGGTCTGCGAGCGAAGCGTAGGTCGGTTCGCCCAAGATTTCCTTCACCACCGGGTTCACGAAGTACACCTTGTACCGGGTGGAGGACTGCAGGTAGGTGGCCACGAAGTAGCTGGCGCGGGACGGCCTGTCAGAGGCTCCCACAATCGCAATGGACTTCGCCTGCCGCAGCAGGTTCAGCCGCTCCGGCGCCGACGGTCCCGTCCAGGTTCGGTGTTGCGTGCTCATGCGTTTGCTCCGATCGTGCAGGTATCGGCCGACAATGCATCCGAGGCTGATACCTCAGACGCCGCGTCCAGCGCTTGGTCGAGGTCCCAGAGGATGTCCTCGATGTCTTCGAGCCCGATCGAGATCCGGACCAGGTCCTCGGGGACTCCGGCGGACTCGAGCTGCTCGGGGCTGAGCTGCTGGTGCGTGGTGGACCCGGGGTGGATCACCAGCGTGCGTGAGTCGCCGACGTTGGCCAGGTGCGAGGCCAGCTGCAGGGACTCAATGAACTTCTGCCCGGCGGACCGGCCGCCCTTCACGCCGAAGGAGAACACCGAGCCGGGGCCCAGCGGCAGGTACTTCTGCGCCCGCTCGAAGTGCGGGTGGGAGGGCAGGCCCGAGTAGTTCACGTAGGCCACACGCTCGTCCGCTTCTAGCCATTCGGCCACGGCCTGGGCGTTTTTGAGGTGCTCGTCGAGGCGCTGCGGGAGGGTCTCGACACCCTGCAGGAGCTGGAAGGCCGACTGCGGCGAGAGCGCCGGCCCGATGTCGCGCAGCTGCTCGCAGCGCAGTTTGGTCAGGAAGCCGTATTCGCCGAAGTTGCCCCACCAGGAGACGTTCCCATAGGACGCGACAGGCTCCGTCATCGTGGGGAACTTGCCGTTGCCCCAGTCGAAGCGGCCGCTCTCGACGATCACGCCGCCGAGGGTGGTGCCGTGGCCGCCGAGGAACTTCGTGGCGGAGTGGATCACAATGTCCGCCCCGTGTTCGATCGGCCGCACGAGGTAAGGGGTGCTCAGGGTGGCGTCGACGACGAGCGGGATGCCGGCGTCGTGCGCCACCTTCGCCAGCCCCGCCAGGTCCTGGACCTCCGACGACGGGTTGGCCACCACCTCCACGAAGATCGCCTTGGTGTTGTCCCGGACCGCGGCGGCGTAGTCCGCCGGGTCGGTCCCGGCCACGAACGTGGTCTCCACGCCGAAGCGGCGCAGCGTGACGTCGAGCTGGGTGACGGTGCCGCCGTAGAGCTGGGAGGCCGCGACGATGTGGTCGCCGGACTGGGTCAGCGCGGCAAAGGTGATGAACTCCGCGGCCATGCCCGAGGACGTAGCCACCGCGCCGATGCCGCCCTCGAGGGAGGCGATCCGCTCCTCGAAAGCGGCGACCGTGGGGTTGCCGATCCGGGAGTAAATGTTGCCGTATTTCTGCAGTGCGAAGAGGTTGGCCGCGTCCTGGGTGTCCTTGAATACGAAGGACGTGGTCTGGTAGATCGGCACCGCGCGGGCGCCGTGCTCGGCGTCGGGGGTGCCGCCGGCGTGCAGGGCGCGGGTGCGGAACCCGAACTTGCGGTCCGCCATTACGCTGCCACCTCCACGTTGGCGGCCGGGGTGGCGGACAGGTCGAGCTCGACGCCGTTCTTCCGGGCCAGGTCCGCTTCCAGCTCGCGGACGATCGGCAGGATGTCCGCACCGAACGCCGCCACTTCCTCCTGGAAGTGCAGGTAGCCGGTGAGGAACAGGTTCACGCCGATCTTTTTGTAGGCCACGATCCGTTCGGCAATCTGCTCCGGGGTGCCGATCAGCTGGGTCTTGAAGCCGTCGTTGTACTGGACCAGGTCCTCGAAACTGGAATCGGCCCACATGCCCTTGCCGTCCTTCGTCGACGCCCCGGCCTCCTGCACGGCGGCGCGGAAGCCTTCGACGGCGGGCTTGTGCGCTTTCTCCACAATCTCGCGGAGGGTGTCGCGGGCTTCCTTCTCGGAATCGCGGGCGATCACGAAGCCGTTCAGGCCAAACCTCGGAGAGGGGAGGGCGCCATCGGTGCCACGCCCGGTCTCGTCGGACGCGGCCACAACACCGGCGATGTTCTCCTTGAAGCCTTCCAGGTCCTTGCCGTTGGAGAAGTACCAGTCGGCGACCCGGCCGGCCGTGGCCTGCGCCGCGGTGGAGTTGCCGCCGAAGAAGATCTCCGGGTGCGCGCGTCCCGGCACGTCCACCGGGGCCGGCTGCAGGGTGAAGTTGTTGATGTTGTAGTACTTGCCGGACTGGCTGTAGTCCTGCTCGGTCCAGAGCCCGCGGAGCACCCGGATGAACTCCTCGGTGCGGACGTAGCGCTCGTCGTGTTCAAGCCATTCGAGGCCGAAGTTGGTGAACTCGTCCTTGAGCCAGCCGGAGACGATGTTGACGGCGGCGCGGCCGTTGGAGATGTGGTCCGCGGTGATGATGTATTTCGCCAGGACGCCGGGGTGCCACATGCCCGGGTGGACGGCGGAGATCACCTTGAGCCGCTCGGTGGCGGCCAGCAGCGCGAGGCTGAACGAGGTGGCTTCGTGCTGCTTGTCTGCGCCGTAGGAGGCGGCGTACCGGGTCTGGGTCAGGGCGTACTCGAAGCCGGAGTTCTCCGCGATCCGGGCGAGCTTCTTGTTGTAGTCGAAGTCCCAGCCGGTGCGTTGTTCGATGGTGGAGACCACCAGGCCGCCGGAGACGTTCGGGACCCAGTAGGCGAACTTGAGCGGTTCGGAAAGACGGGCGACGCTGCTGATGTCAGTCATGGGTGTTCCTTACTTCTGGGGTATTTCGGATTCGCAGGACATCCTGGATGTCCGCGATGGATGGTTCGTTCTGGAGCGAGGTGGTGTCCCCGAGCGCGGTCCCTTCGAACAGCTGGGTCAGCAGCCGGCGCATGATCTTGCCGCTGCGCGTCTTCGGCACATCCGGAACAACGACGACGTCGCGCGGCTTCGCGATCGGCCCGATATGTGACGCGACGTGAGCCTTCAATTCGGACGCGATGTCCTCGGTAGCCGCGCATCGCGCGAGCGAGGAACGAGCGAGTGTGTCTAAGCGGCGCGAGGACGGCGCGTCCGAATCCTTCAGCACGACGAACGCCACGATCGCGTGGCCGGTCTTGGGGTCCGCGACGGGGCAGACGCCGGCCTCCACCACGTCCGGATGGGCGACGAGGGCCGATTCGATCTCGATCGTGGAGAGCAGGTGTCCTGAGACGTTGAGAGTGTCATCCACGCGCCCGAGGATCCAGATGTCGCCGTCGTCGTCGTACTTGGCGCCGTCGCCGGCGAGGAACCAGCCCTGCGCCGCGTACTGGCGCCAGTAGGAGTCGAAGTAGCGCCGAGGGTTGCCCCACACGGTCCGGGCGATCGCGGGGCCGGGGGCGTCCACCACGATGAAGCCCTGCACGCCCGGCGGAGCCGTGTTGCCGGTCTCGTCCACGATCCGGGTGCCGACGCCGGGCAGCGGCCGGGCCGCGCAGCCGGGCTTGAAGACGGTGTCGGTCGGGGCGGGAGAGAGGATGGTGGCGCCGGTTTCGGACTGCCACCAGGTGTCCACCACCGGGGCGGTGCCGGAACCGATGTTGGCCCGGAACCAGCGCCACGCCTCGGGGTTGACGGCTTCGCCGACGGTGCCGAGCAACCGGATGGAGGAAAGGTCGTAGCTGGCCGGGACGCCGTCCGGGAACCAGCCCATCAGGGAGCGGACCAGGGTGGGTGCAGTGTAGTACTGGGTCACGCCGTAGCGTTCGATGATTTCGAAGTGCCGGCCCGGGTGGGGCGTGTTCGGAGTGCCCTCGAAGATGACCTGGGTGGCGCCGTTGGAGAGCGGGCCGTAGAGCTCATAGGTGTGGGCGGTGACCCAGGCGAGGTCAGCAGTGCACCAGTGGACGTCCGCATCCCGCAGGGCGGGGTCCGGGTTGCTGAAGAGGTGCTCGAAGCTCCAGGACGCCTGCGTGAGGTAGCCGCCGGAGGTGTGGACCAGGCCTTTGGGTTTTCCGGTGGTGCCGGAGGTGTACATGATGAACAGCGGCGTTTCGGCGTCGAACGCCTCGGCGTCGTGGACGTCGGAGGCGCGCCCGACGGCGTCATGCCACCAGAGGTCGCGGCCCGCGGTCATCGGTACGGTGTGCAGCTCGTCCGCGGCGGTGGTGCGGTTGACCACCAGGACGTGTTCAATGGCGTTATCGCCCGCGACGGCGGCGTCCGCGTTGGCCTTCACGGGCACGGCGGCGCCGCGGCGGAACTGGCCGTCGGTGGTGACCAGGAGCTTGGCGCCGGTGTCTTCCACCCGGAACTTGAGCGCCTCGGCGGAGAAACCGCCGAAGACCAGCGAGTGGATGGCGCCGATCCGGGCCACCGCCAGGGTGATGATTACCGTTTCCGGGATCACCGGGAGGTAGATGACCACCCGGTCGCTCTTGCTGATCCCGAGCTCCAGCAGGGCGTTGGCCGCCTGGGCGACCTCGCGCTGCAGCTGGGCATAGGTGACGGTGCGGCGGTCGCCGGGCTCGCCCTCGAAGAACAGGGCCACCCTGTCCCCGCGTCCCGCCGCTACATGGCGGTCGACGCAGTTGGTGGCGACGTTCAGCTTCCCGCCGTCGAACCAGCTGATGTCCGGACCGGTGCCGGCCACGGCGTCGGCCGGGACGCGGCGGTGGGCGGTGTGCCACGGCTTGTCCTGCCCGGGCACGTCCTCCCAGTCGAGCCGGAGCGCGGCCGCTTCCCAGAACGCGATGCGCTCTTCCTCGGTCTGCGGCCCGTGCACGCCGGGGTCCCTCAGGGTTACGCCCATCGTTTCACCGCCCACTTCTCGGCGAGGCCCAGCACGGCGTCGGTAATTTTTCCGATCACGGCCAGCAGCACAATCGCCAGCAGGAGCCGGTCCGTGCGGCCGTTGTTCTGGGAATCCGTGAGCAGGAAGCCTAGGCCCATCGAGGAAGCGATGAGTTCAGCGGCCACCAGGAAGAGCCACGCCTGGGCCAGCGCCAGCCGCAGGCCGGAGAACACAGCCGGCACCACGGCGGGGAGCTGGACCGTGGTCAGCAGCTTCACCCCCTTGAGCCCGAACGCGCGCGCCGCTTCCACCAGGTTCCGGTCCACGTGCCGCAGCGCCAGCGAGACGGTGGTGAACACGGGGAAGAAGGCGCCGATCAGGATCAGGGTGATCTTGGAATCCTCGCCGATCTTCATCCAGAGGATCAGCAGCGGCACCCACGCCAGGGACGGTACCGCGCGGAGGGCGCCGATGGTCGGGGCGAGCAGGGCGTCGGCGAACCGGGACAGCCCCA
This sequence comes from Arthrobacter sp. SlRoot2-15, assembly GCF_059739345.1. Classification (NCBI taxonomy): domain Bacteria; kingdom Bacillati; phylum Actinomycetota; class Actinomycetes; order Micrococcales; family Micrococcaceae; genus Arthrobacter; species Arthrobacter sp. SlRoot2-15. The sequence goes on along the minus strand of NZ_AP046058.1, from coordinate 1,430,093 downwards.
CCAGCGAACCGAACACCAGTCCCAGCGCCGCGCCGGCCGCGAAGCCGATCAGCACCCGCTGGGTGGAGATCGCGACGTGCTGGCCGAGCTGCCCGCGTTGCAGCAGGTCAAGGCCGGCCTCCAGCACCATGGCCGGCGGCGGGAGCTGGACGATGCTGAACACCCCGGCCGCCGTGGACAGCTGCCAGGCGGCCAGCACAGCGCCGGGAATGAGCAGTCCCAGGAGCAGGCGCACCCAGCCGGTGGCGGGCAGCCCCGCGCGGGACGCCGAAGCTGCCGGGAGCCCCACGGCGCGCCGGTCAGCGCGGCTGTCCGCGCCGCTATTGCCGGTGAGGGCGGGAGTTTCGAGGCGGGTCATTACGAGTCCTTGATGGCGGACGGATCCGCCTTCTTCACCAGCGAGTCATCGAGCAGGGAGGCGACGGCGTCGTCGATCTGCCGCTGGCTCGCGACGTCCCCGGTCTCCACGAACGTCGGCCCGATCTTGGCGAGGACCTTGCGCTGCGCCTCGCCCGGGGCCGGGTTGACGTTGAGGTTACTGCGCTGCAGCACCACGGTCTTCGCGACGGCGAGGTCCAGGCCGGCGGCCTCGGCGAGGATCTGCGCGGTTTCATCCGGGTTCGCCGCGGCCCAGGCGCGGGCCTTCTCGTACGCGTTGACGACGGCCTGCGCCTGCTGCGGCCTCTCCTTGAGGAAGGATTCCGTGGCGTTCAGGAAGCCGTAGGTGTTGAAGGAGAGGTTCCGGTAGAACAGGGTGGCGCCCTTCTGCTCTGCGCCCGCCATGATCGGGTCCAGGCCGGACCAGGCGTCCACGGAACCGTTTTCCAGGGCGGTGCGGCCGTCGGCGTGCTGCAGGTTCTGCACGGTGACGTCTTTGGCGGACAGCCCGGCCTCGGCCAGCGACTGGAGCAGGAAGAAGTACGGATCGGTGCCCTTCGTCGCGGCCACCGACTTGCCCTTAAGGTCCGACACCTTGGTGATGGCGGAACCCTGCTTGGTGACGAGGGCAGCCCACTCGGGCTGGGAGAAGATGTCGATGGCCTTGATCGGCGAACCGTTGGCCTTGGCCAGCAGCGCGGCGGAGCCGGCGGTGGAGCCGACGTCGATCGCGCCGGACCGCAGGGCCTCGTTGGCCTTGTTGGAGCCTGCCGACTGGACCCACTTGACGCTCACGCCCTGGTCCTTGAGGGCGGTTTCCAGCCAGCCCTTTTTCTTGATCACGAGGCTCAGCGGGTTGTACGTGGCGAAGTCGATGTTCAGGGTGCCGCCCGCGGCGGTGCCGGCGGCGTTGGCGGCGGCGGCCGGCTGGCCGGACCCTTCCCCTGCCACGCAGCCGGTGAGGGCCAGGGCGGTGGAGACGGCCGCGGCCGTGAGCACGGCACGGCGGGAGGCAGGGCGGCGGGTGAAGGTGCGGGCGAAGGGCATGAAGGTTCCTTTGGAAAACTGTGCGAACGGATGGGAAGAACGGAACTGCGGGCGGACGCCGCCGGCGCTTCCGGCGGCGTCCGGTCGGAGCCGGGTGCGGTGCGGCTAGTGGCTGTCGACGCCGAGGCTTGCCAGGAGTGAGGCCCGGAGCGTGGCCAGCTCGGCCGATGCCCGGTCGCGGGGGCGGTCTCCGGGCACGTCCACGGTCCGGATGATGGTGGCGCCGGATGCCGTGTCCGCCGGCCCGGCGCTGCTTTCCTTGCCCAGGACGATGATGCGGTCGGCGAGCTGCAGGGCCTCGTCGACGTCGTGGGTCACGAGCAGCACGGTGGTCGGCTCCGCACGGTGGACCTCCAACAACAGGTCCTGCATCTTGATCCGGGTCAGGGCGTCGAGGGCGCCGAAGGGCTCGTCAAGCAGCAGCACGCCGGGGTTGCGGGCCAGCGCCCGGGCCAGCGACGCGCGCTGGGCCATGCCGCCGGAAACTTCGCGGGGCCGGTGCTTGGCGAAGTCCTGCAGGCCCACAAGCCCCAGGAGCCGGGCAACCTTGGCCTTGCCGTCGCGGGCACTGACGCCGGTGGGCAGGCCGATGGCGATGTTGGCCTGCAGGGTGTGCCACGGCAGCAGGCGAGGCTCCTGGAAGGCGAAAGCGCAGCGGGAATCCACGCCCTGGACCGGGGCGCCGTCGATCTCCACGCTCCCGGAGCTCGGGGCATCAAGGCCCGCGGCGGCGCGCAGCAGGGTGGACTTCCCGCAGCCGGACGTGCCGAGGATGGCAAGGACCTCACCGGCCCGGATGTCGAAGTTTACGTCCCGCAGCACGGTGTGTTCCTCGGTGCCCGAGCCGAAGGTCCGGCGCAGGCCGCGGAAGGACACCGGAAGGGCCGGGGTACGCAGCGGGGCCTCGGCGGACGCCCCGGCAGCGGAGGGGGACAGGACAGCAGTCATAGGGTTTACTCCATCGGTCCTGGCAGTAGCACCCTACGGAACGAGCCTCTTAGCCGGGGTGTCAGTCCGGCCGCTCCCGCGGCTCGCCACCTTGCTGTCGGCGGATTCCGGGGAGGAACTCCGACGACCAGGGTTGCTGCGGCTTCATCGATCCAGGTCTCTCAGCCGCTCGGGATGGTCACTACCCACTAAAACGGAAACGAAGGTTTTCCCCAAACCGGGCGCGTAATATTCGGACGCCCGCCGCCGCGCGGCGGTCCGGCGGCCGATTGTTCGGGGCATTCGCCCTGGCGGCAGGTCCGCAGCGCTCCCGAGCGGCCGGCCCGTAGGCTGGGCGGATGACCCACGTGAACGACCCCGCAGTCATCGAACGGCTCCTGCGCACCAAGGGACGATGGGCAATCGTCGGCCTGACCACCAACGAGTGGCGCGCCGCCTACGACACCTCCCTGTACATCCGGGACCGGCTCGGCATGGAGATCATCCCGGTCAATCTTCCGGCCGACCCGGTCCACGGGGAGACCGGCTACGCCCGGCTGGCGGACATCCCGGCGGCGAAGCAACCCCTCGACGTCGTGGACTGCTTCGTGAATTCCCGGAAAGTTGGGGACGTGGTGGACCAGGCGATCGCCGCCGGAGCGAAAGCCGTCTGGCTGCAGCTCGGTGTGATCGATGAGGCCGCCGCGGCCCGGGCCGCGGCGGCGGGCCTGGACGTTGTGATGAACGCCTGCCCGGCCCAGGAGGCGCCGCGCTTCGGTCTCTAGGGACGGCCGTCCACGGGAAGTCACTTCGCTCTGGTATTCTGCGCCTGTCTTATTTCGCGGATGCTGGGATCAAACATGTGTGGGCACCACCCGACTGCGCCCCCTGTGACCCTTGGGCGTCGGAGCGCCCTGGGGCTCCTGGGCGCCTCGATGGTATCGGCGTTGGGGGCCTGCGCGGCTCCTGACGTCCCGTCGGCGCCGGAACCAACCGCTGCGCCGCCCGCTGCCGGGCCCGTCCGGCCCGGCCGCCTGCAGTCGCCGCTTCTCCCCGACGAGAGCCCGGCCCGGCGGCCCCGCGCACAGTTCACCCCGGACTTCAAACTGCCGCCAGTACAAAACGGGCTCGCCCCTGTCATCACCAAGATTGAGACGAAGCATCCGGTGGTGTTCCTGACCATCGACGACGGCGTGACCAGGACTCCCGAGATGGTCCGGCTCCTGGCCGAGTACGACTATCCCGTGTCCCTCTTCCTGACCCGGAATTTTGTCCAGGCCGATCCGGGCTTCTTCAAGCGGTTCGCCGCCCAGGGGAGCCTGGTGGAAAACCACACGGTCACTCACAACATCAACATGGTCAGCCAAATGGGCTACCAGCAGCAGCTCGCGGAAATCAACGGCATGCAGGACTACGCCCAGCAGCAGTTCGGCCGCCGCCCCACGCTGTTCCGCCCGCCCGGGGGCGCCTACTCCACGGTCATGCGGCAGGCAGTCGCGGCTGCGGGGATGAAGGCGATCGTCACGTGGGAGGCCAAATCCAACGTCGGCCACATGGACTACCAGTACGGCAAGGCCCTGCGCCCGGGGGACATCGTGCTCATGCACTTCCGGCCGGAGTTCGCCGCCGACCTGGCTGCTTTTCGGGCTGCCCAGCAGGCCGCCGGCCTTGAGGTCGTGCTGCTTGAAGACTTCCTCGGCGTCGCCTGAGCAGCTCCCGAGGGCCGGGGAATGTCGGGGGATAAAAGTAGGCTTGGTCTATGAATGTCGCCACGCTGCGCCGGATCTGCCTGGGCTTCCCCGGCGCCTTCGAGGACTACCCGTTCGGCCCTGACACTGCGGTCTTCAAGGTACGCGCGGCAGTGGCGGGCGGGGCCCGGCATGAGGCCAAAATGTTCGCCCTGTCCGCGCTGGATCCGGACGACTTCGCCGTGAGCCTGAAATGCGAACCGGCCCTCGCCGAGCAGCTGCGCTCCGCGCACCCGGAAATCACCGGTGCCTGGCACCTGAACAAGCTGCACTGGAACGGCGTCCGGCTGGACGGTACGCTGCCCGACGCCATGGTCCGCGACATGGTGGAGGACTCCTATGACCTCGTGGTCGCCACCCTGAGCCGCCGCCAGCAGGAGCAACTCGGCTGGGCCCGGCTCGCCGGCGGACAGACCCGGCCATGAGCGCCCCGCGGATCGCCGGCGGCGAACTGAACTACGAAGGAATCGGGGCCACCGAGAGCGGGCTGCTGCCCGAAGACAGCGCCGGAGAAGTCAGCCAGGCTTACCTGGGCGACGGCGAGGCCGCCTACCGCCGCGCGGTGCAGGGAATGCTGACCTGGCAGCTGCAGAAGCGGGCCGGACTGCGCGTGCGCGCCGAGTCCGACGTCGTGCTCCCCGGGACGCGGGTGGTGAGCGGCTTCGGCGTCGGGCCGTTCCGCATTGACGCGCCCTGCGAGGTGGTCTGGGTGCGCCGTCCGGTCCCCGGCGGCGGCCCGCAATCCGCCGGTTTCGGCTACGGGACGCTGCCCGGGCATCCGGTCCGCGGCGAGGAGTCATTCGAAATCTCGCTCGACGAAAACGGCCTGGTGCTGATCAAGGTCACCGCGTTCGGTGTGCCGGCCAACTGGTTCTATGCGGCCGGCGGGGCCGTCACCGCCCGGGCGCGCCGGCTGGTCACTTCCCGATACCTTAGGAGTGCACAGGAACTGGCCGCAGGTGTGAACTGAGGAGGAGCAGGTAGATGCTGAACCAACAGACCCTTGACCGATTGTGGAACTTTGACGACCCCGCCCTTTCGGAGTCCCGCTTCCGTGCGGCGGCCACCGACCCCGCCTACGACGACGAACGGGCCGAGTTCACCACCCAGCTGGGCCGGGCCATCGGGCTGCAGGGGCGTTTCGAGGAAGCGGACGCCCTGCTGGACTCGATCGACGGCGACGAGCCCACGGTGGCGGTTCGGGTCCTGCTGGAACGCGGCCGCGTGCTCAATTCCGGCGGCCACGCAGAGATGGCGGTCCCGCTGTTCGAGCAGGCCGCCGAACTCGCCGACCACCTGGGCGAGGAGTTCCTCGCCGTCGATGCCCTGCACATGCTGGCGATCGCCGACGCGGCCCACGCCGAGACCTGGACGCGCAGCGCGCTCGAATACGCGTCCACGGCGCACGACGCCCGGACCAAGCGCTGGATGGTGGCGCTCCACAACAACCTCGGCTGGAGCCTGCACGAAGGCGGACGCTGCACCGAGGCCATGGTGGAGTTCCAGCTTGCCGAGCAGTGGGCGGAACGGGTGGGCACACCGGAGCAGCAGGAACGGGCCCGGGCGGCCATCGACGACTGCTGAGCCCCACGTTGTCCTCATTGCAACAATGGAAGACCGATGCACCAACACCGAAAGGCCCACCCGTGATCTTCATCGTCGTTAAATTCAAGGTCAAGCCCGACTGGTCCGAGCGCTGGCTCGGCCTCGTGGACGACTTCACCCGGGCCACCCGGCAGGAACCCGGCAACCTGTGGTTCGACTGGTCCCGCAGCGTGGAGGATCCCAACGAATTTGTCCTGGTCGAGGCCTTCAAGGACGACGGCGCCTGGGACCACGTCAACAGCGCCCACTTCAAGCAGGCCATGGCGGACATGCCCCAGGCCCTGGCCGAGACACCCCGGATCATCAGCCGCCAGCTCGACGGCGAGGGCTGGGACCGGATGGGCGAACTCACCATCTAGGCCGTCCAGCAATCGATGGGAAAATTCAGGCATGTGGATCGGCTGGATTGAATTCGATGTCCTCCTGGGCGACGTGCACAGCCTGAAGGAGAAACGTTCCGTGGTGCGGCCGGTGCTGGCCGAGCTCAAGCGCCGCTTCGACGTTTCCGTGACTGAGGCCGGGTATCACGACCAGTACCGGCGCACCCTGATCGGCGCAGGCTTGGTCGCGGCGGACCGGGCGCACCTCGTGGAGGTGCTGGCCGCCGTCGAACGGTTCGTGGCTGGACGGCCGGAGCTCGAACTGCTCAGCGCCCGCCAGCGCGAACTCCGCGGCGACGACTAAAAGCAACGCGGGGTCACTTACCGCCCATCCCGAGGGGATTTTTGGGCGGTAAGTGACCCCGCGTTGCTTCCCGGTGGGTGGGTCAGCCGAAGTACTTCGGCAGCGTCGCCTCGTGGCCCTCGCGGAGCGAGTCCAGATCCAGGGTTTCGACGCCGTTGATCTCCAGCTGGCCGCTCTCGGCGTCCACGACGCCGATCCGGACGTGCGCGAAGCCGCGGGCGGTGCACATGTCCTTGAACCGGATCTCCTCCGAGCGGGGCACCGCCACGATGGCGCGGGCCTGGGACTCGGAGAACAGCGCGGTGAACAGGTCCACGCCGTCGCGGTCCATCACGTCCTGGAGTGAAATCCGGGCGCCGGTGCCGTAGCGCAGCGCGGACTCCACGAGGGCCGCCGCGAGGCCGCCCTCGGAGAGATCGTGCGCGGAATCCACCATGCCGTCGCGGGAGGCATTGATCAGGATTTCACCGAGCTCGCGTTCGGCGCCGAGGTCGACCTTCGGCGGCAGGCCGCCCAGGTGGCCGCGCAGGTTGGACCACTCCGAACCGTCCAGTTCCGCCGCCGTCGTGCCCAGGAGGTAGATAGCCTGGCCGTCCTCACGCCAGCCCGAGGGCGTGCGGCGCGCGACGTCGTCCAGCTTGCCCAGCACGGCCACCACGGGGGAGGGGTGGATCGGGACGCTGCCGGTCTGGTTGTAGAGCGAGACGTTGCCGCCGGTGACCGGGATGCCGAGGACCATGCAGGCGTCGGAGAGCCCGCGGATGGCTTCGGCCAGCTGCCACATCACATCCGGATCCTCGGGCGAGCCGAAGTTCAGGCAGTCGCTGACCGCCATCGGCACGGCGCCGGAGGTGGCGACGTTGCGGTACGCCTCGGCCAGCGCCAGCTGAGCGCCGTGGTACGGGTCGAGGTAGGTGTAGCGGCCGTTGGCGTCGGTAGCCAGGGCAACGCCCAGGCCGGTTTCCTCGTCCACGCGGACCACGCCGGCGTCGTCCGGGAACGCCATGGCGGTGTTGCCGCCGACGTAGCGGTCGTACTGCTTGGTGATCCAGGACTTGCTGCACATGTTCGGTGAGGCGACGAGTTCGGTGATGGCGGCGGCCAGTTCCCCTGGGGCGGCCGGGCGCGCGGTGTCCTGCACGGAGCCGGTGAAGGCATCGGCCTGGATGGCGTCCTGCCACTCGGGACGGGCGTACGGGCGGTCGTAGACCGGGCCGTCGTGGGCGACGGTGCGCGGGTCGACGTCGACGATCACCTCGCCCTCCCAGGTGATGATCAGGCGGCCGGTGTCCGTCACCTCGCCGAGCCAGGAGTACTCCACGGCCCACTTGTCCATCACGGCTTCGAACGCGGCGATGTTCTCGGGGGTGACCACGGCCATCATGCGTTCCTGCGACTCGGACATCAGGATTTCGCCCGGGGTCAGGGTGGGGTCGCGGAGCAGGACCGAGGTCAGCTCGACCTCCATGCCGCCGTCGCCGTTGGAGGCGAGCTCGGACGTGGCGCAGGAAATGCCCGCAGCGCCCAGATCCTGGATACCTTCAACGAGGGAGCCCTTGAACAGCTCCAGGCAGCACTCGATCAGGACCTTCTCGGCGAAGGGGTCGCCCACCTGGACGGCGGGACGCTTGGACGGCTTGGTGTCGTCGAAGGACTCGGAGGCCAGCACCGAGGCGCCGCCGATCCCGTCGCCGCCGGTGCGGGCGCCGAAGAGCACCACCTTGTTGCCCTTGCCGGAGGCGTTGGCGAGGCGGATGTCCTCGTGGCGCATAACGCCGACGGCGAGGGCGTTGACCAGCGGGTTGCCCTGGTAGACCGAGTCGAAGACCATCTCGCCGCCGATGTTCGGCAGGCCCAGGGAGTTGCCGTAGCCGCCGATCCCGGCCACCGCGCCGTGCATAACGCGGGCCGTGTCCGGGTGGTCAATGGCGCCGAAGCGCAGCGGGTCCATCACGGCCACCGGGCGGGCGCCCATGGAGATGATGTCGCGGACGATCCCGCCGATGCCGGTCGCGGCGCCCTGGTAGGGCTCCACGAACGACGGCGAGTTGTGCGACTCGATCTTGAACGTCACGGCCCAGCCGTCGCCCAGGTTCGTGACGCCGGCGTTCTCGCCGATGCCGACGAGCATGTCCTTCTTCATCTCCTCGGTCACCTTTTCGCCGAACTGGCGCAGGTGGTTCTTGGAGGACTTGTAGGAGCAGTGCTCGCTCCACATCACGGAGTACATGGCGAGCTCGGCGCCGGTCGGGCGGCGGCCCAGGACCTTGACGACCTCGTCGAATTCGTTCTGCTTCAGGCCCAGCTCGGCCCAGGGAAGCTCGACGTCCGGGGTCTTCGCCGCGTTCTCGACGGTGTCGATGTTGAACTTCTTGGCGGTCTGCGCGGGCGCCGCCATTGCGGGGGTGTCCGTCATTTGTTGTCTCCCACGATCGTGTTCAGGACAGAGGTGAAGAAGCCGAGGCCTTCGGTCCCGGCGCCGGTCTCCGGGCCGAAACCGGCCTCGACGGCGTGTTCCGGGTGCGGCATCAGGCCCACGACATTGCCGGCGGCGTTGGAGATGCCGGCGATGTCGCGGCGTGAGCCGTTCGGGTTCCAGCCGACGTAGCGGAACACCACGCGGCCCTCCGCCTCCAGGGCGTCGAGGGTCTTCTCGTCCGCGATGTACTGGCCGTCCTGGTTTTTCAGCGGCACGGTGATTTCCTGGCCGGCGGTGTAGTCGCCGGTCCAGTCGGTGGTGTTGTTTTCCACCCGCAGGACCTGGTCGCGGCAAAGGAACTTCAGGTGGTCGTTCTTGATCATCGAGCCGGGCAGAAGGTGCGACTCGGTAAGGATCTGGAAGCCGTTGCAGATGCCGAGGACGGGCAGCCTGGCGTCCGAGTTGGCGGCGTCGATGATCTTGGCCATCAGCGGCGCGAACCGGGCGATCGCGCCGGCGCGGAGGTAGTCGCCGTAGGAGAAACCGCCGGGGATGACGACGGCGTCGACGTCGCCGAGGCTGGTGTCCGCATGCCAGAGCGCCACCGGGGTGGCGCCGGCCAGGCGCACGGCGCGGGCGGCGTCGCGGTCATCCAGGGTGCCGGGGAAGGTGACGACGCCGATCCGCGCACCAGCGAGCCTGGGGTTGGCGGCGAGGGCAACAGCCTCGCCGATCAGGGGGAGTTCAGTCATCTCAGGCCTCGACGACCTCGACGTTGACGACGTCCTCGATCACCGGGTTCGAGAGCAGGGTCTCCGCGGCATTGCGGGCCTGGGCCAGGATCTCCTCGGTCACCTCGCCGTCGACGGTCAGTTCGAAGCGCTTGCCCTGGCGGACAGAGCTGAACGCGGTGAAGCCCAGGCGGGGCAGTGCGCCCACGATGGCCTTCCCCTGCGGGTCGAGAATCTCGGGCTTGGGCATGACGTCGACAACGATCCGGGGCATCCGGCAACTCCTGTGCGTGAGCTTGGGTAAGGGCGCAGCGGAGTGGTGCCGTCTCACGCCGATCCGACGTGTGGTGGTGACAACGTGGTACGGGCGCTCCGCGAGCTTGCACGCCCATTCTACCGGGCGCGGTCCGCCTTGCCGCATTCGTGACCGGGCGGCGGCCGCGCGCACCACGGCCGGCGTGCGGCTATGGTCTGCGACGGCGGCGCTCAGTAGGATGTGGGGATGGCTGAGAAACCGAGATCCGTCCTGCTGCCCGTGGTCGCCGCCGCCGTCTTCGCGGGCCTCGGCCGGATGGTCCTGCAGAAGGTCAAAGCCGACCGCGCGGCCAGGGCGAGCAACGTGGCCGGCCCGCTGGACGAGAAGACCAAAGCCTGGATCAGCGAGGTCGTCCGGACGCCCCGCCAGTAGCCAGCCGCTTGTCATAAGCGTGTAACAACCCCCGTAATGCCCGCCGCCGGGCGGGACCCGAGCCGGGACGGCGCTGCCGTCCCGGCGTTGCCATGCCTCCGGCACCACCCGGTTTGACGACCAATATGACCAAACCAGATTTGTAGTTGTGGTCTATGTCATATCTGGCTCTCAGTCTGTACTGTATGAATCGGCTGGTATCCGCCGGTGGGCGAGAGTCAACTCCTGATCCCGCTCCCGTACCAGTACGTCGTCCCCGGCAATGGCGCCGGGACCGTTCCTTCTGAAAGGTTCAAATCACTCGTGAAATCACCAGGAAAGAGCTTCCTTCGAAGCGGGGGACTCCGGAGGGCAGTGGCACTGACCCTGGGCTTGCCGGTTCTCCTCTCCACAGTTGCCATATCGCCCGCCATTGCTGCGCCGGGCCAGGGTTCCACCGTCGCTGGGATCGCGCAGAAGAATCTTGACCCCGCCAGCTACCCGGACGGCCGCTACATCGTCATGCTGGCCGAAAAGCCGGCCGCCACCTATGAAGGCTCCACGGACGGACTGCCCGCCACGAAACCGGCCAAGGGCAAAAAGCTCGACGCCAACAAGGCCGAGGTGAAGAACTACCGGGCCCACCTGGAGAAGAAGCAGACGGAAGTTGCCGCGAAGCAGAACGTCCAGATCCAGCGCCAGTTCTCCGCCGCGGTCAACGGCTTCAGCGCCACGCTGACCACGGACCAGGCCATCAAGCTCGCCAAGGATCCGAGCGTCCTGGCGGTTGCCCCGGATACGGAAAACGCCCCGGACTACTCCAGCACCGATTTCCTCAAGCTAAGCGGCCCCGACGGAACTTGGAACACCAAGTTCGGCGGCCAGGACGCAGCGGGCAAGGGCGTCGTCGTCGGCGTCATTGACACCGGTTACACCCCGGACAGCGCGTTCTTCGCCGGCGAAGAGGTCAAGCCGCTGGTCGGCCAGCCCGTCGTCGGCGTTCCCTACCGCACGGCGGACGGCAAGATCGCCATGCTCAAGGCCGACGGCGAGACCTTCGTCGGCGAGTGCCAGAAGGGCACCGGAACCGGCGCCTCCTTCGACGGCTCCGCCTGCAACTCCAAGGTTCTGAGCGCGCACTACTTCGCCGAGGACTTCCTGCGCTACGTTCCGGCCGGCAACCGCGCCCCCGAAGAGCAGCTTTCCCCGGTCGACGTCGCCAGCCACGGCACGCACACCGCCAGCACCGCCGCCGGCAACAAGGGCGTCGAGACGTTCGTTGACGGCCGCAGCTTCGGCCTGACCAGCGGCATCGCACCCGCTGCCAAGCTCTCCGTCTACAAAGTGTGCTGGGAAGACACCGATCCCAACACCGGCGGCTGCTACAGCTCCTCCTCGGTCGCCGCTGTAGAGCAGGCCATCGAGGACGGCGTTGACGTCCTGAACTACTCGATCTCCGGCTCCGCGACCTCGGTTATCGACCCGGTCTCGGTGGCGTTCCTGAACGCCGCTTCCACCGGCATCTTCGTTGCCGCCTCCGCCGGCAACTCCGGCCCCACGGCCAGCACCGTGAACCACGGCGCACCCTGGGTCACCACCGTCGCCGCCAGCAGCTTCTCCCAGGAGCTCCAGGGGACCGTGGAATTCGCCGACGGCACCAAGTTCCGCGGCGCCAGCATTATGAACAAGGAAGTCAAGGACGCCGGCGTTGTGCTGGCTGCCAGCGCGGCCGCCGCGAACCCGCCGTCGTCCCCGGCCCTGTGCGGCCCCGGCACGCTCGACCCGGCCAAGGTTGCCGGCAAGGTTGTCGTCTGCGACCGCGGCGTCGTTGCCCGCGTCGACAAGAGCGCCGAGGTTGCCCGCGGCGGCGGCGTCGGCATGATCCTGGTGAACCTCAGCAACTCCTCGCTGGACACGGACCAGCACGCGGTCCCGACCGTGCACGTGAACCCGCCGGCCACCCAGGCCATCAAGGACAAGGTCACCGCCACCCCGGGCATCAAGGTTTCCCTGGTCAACAAGGACACCACCGGTCTCCCGCTCGAAGCCCAGCCGCAGATTGCCGGTTTCTCTTCCCGTGGCCCGCTGTTGGCCACCCAGTCGGATCTGCTGAAGCCGGACGTTGCTGCTCCCGGTGTTGCCGTCCTGGCCGGCGTCTCGCCGATCGGTGCTGACGGGGCCAAGTTCGGCTTTATGTCCGGCACCTCGATGGCCGCCCCGCACGTAGCCGGCTTCGGCGCGCTGCTGCTGGGCAAGAACCCGACCTGGTCGCCCGCCATGGTGAAGTCCGCCATGATGACGTCCGCGTCAGAGGTCAAGCTCGCCGACGGGTCCAAGAACACCGACGTCCACGCCACCGGCGCGGGCCAGGTCGATCCGGCCCGCATGGTTGATCCGGGCCTGGTCTACGACGCCGACTTCGAGGACTACCTGAAGTTCATCCAGGGCACCGGCGTCAACCTGGGCCTGGCGTCCAGCACCAAGCCGCGGGACATGAACGTACCGTCCTTCGCGCTGGGTAACCTCACCGGCAAGATCGAGGTCACCCGCACGGTGACCGCCCTGACTCCGGGTGTGTACAAGGTCAAGGCCGATGTACCCGGGATCCAGGTCAACGTTGCTCCGGCGGCCCTGAACTTCAAGGCGGCCGGCGAAACGAAGACGTTCAAGGTCACGTTTGAAAACAAGAGCGCGGCCCTGGGCAAGTTCGCCATGGGCACCCTGCGCTGGGAGGGTGCAGGCAAGACCGTTAGCTCGCCGATCTCAGTCCGCCCGCAGTCCGTTGTCGCCGCCAAGGATGTTTTCCTGAGCACCGACGCCGGCACCGGCTCCGCTGACATCAGCGTCGTCTCCGGAACCGACGGCCCCACCAACATGACCCTGGACGGCCTGTCCAAGGCTGATTCCTCCGCGGTGGAACTCGTCCCGGGTGCGTTCAGGGGATTCACTGGCGTTTCCGATGCCTCGACCTACGTCAAGACCGTCCAGGTTCCGGCCGGCGTGCCGCTGGCGAAGTTCTCGGTCCTCTCCTCGGACCCGAACTCCGACTTCGACATGTGGGTCGTGACGCCCAGGGGTGTGGAGCAGGTTGCGACCTCCTCCTCCAGCGAGTCCCTCTCGATCGCTAACCCGGCCGCTGGCAAGTACACGATCTACGCCAACCTGTACTCCAGCCCGGACGGCAAGGCCCGCAAGGCATCCGTCGACGCCGCGATCCTTGGCGCCAACGTGGGCAATGCGACGATCACGCCGAACCCGCTGGTGCTGCCGAACGGGGAGACGGGCAAGATCACGCTGAACTGGACCGGACTTCAGCCCGGCTCCTACATCGGCCGGATCACGTTCGCCGGTGCCAGCGAGCCGACGTTCGTCAGCCTCGTCGTGAACGCAGCAGGCGCCGCCGTGGTGGCTCCCGCAGCGGGGGCCCCGGCTACCGTGGCGAACCAGGAGCTGGGACAGGCCTGGAACAACGCGGTCTAGCAACATCTGAAAACAGCAATGGCCGGCGGTCGGTACCGCCGGCCATTGCCGTTTAAGCCCAGGGCCTCAGACGGCGCCGGTGGATCCCGAGGTGCCGCCCAGCAGGGGCGCCAGGGCGCGCCAGCGGGCGATTTCGCAGCCGTCCGTGCGGCTGAATTCGCAGTGGACGTCCCGGCCCCGGTAGTTCCCGGTGACCACAGCCACCTGCGGGCCGCCATACTGCTGGGTGCACAGCTTCGGCGGTCCGGGCACCGGGAAAAAGATGCCCTCGCCGTGCAGGCGCAGGGCCTCGAGCGCGGCAGCGGGGTCCGGCAGGGTGCACCCGGGGCCGGGGATCCCGCCGTCGGCGACCAGCCGGAAGCTGTACTCGGGGGCGCCCGGCGCCTCCGTCAGCCGGACGGTGAGGTCCACTTCGTGCGGTGCGTTTTCTTCGCCGGGGGCGGTCATGGGTGTCCTTCCTGGGCCGCGGGGAGCGGGCGCGCCGCGGCGGTCTGCAGCAGCGGCGTGAGTTCGACCAGCAGCCGTCGGCGCAGCTCCTGCGAGGCTGCGGCGAACTCCCGCTGCTGGTCCACGTATTCGGCTTTCCCGTCCGGCGTCTCGATCCGGATCGGCGGATAGCCCCACTCGCTCAGCTCGTAGGGGGAGGCGCGCATGTCCATGGCGCGGATCCGCCAGGACAGTTCGAAGCAGTCCATAACCAGTTCGCTGGGCAGCGCGGGCGCCAGCTTGTAGGCCCACTTGTAGAGGTCCATGTTCGCGTGCAGGCAGCCGGGCTGTTCCATGCTCCGCTGGTTCTCGCGGCTCGGCTCAAGCGTGTTGAGCGGCACCGCGTCCGGAGTGTAGAACCGGTAGGCGTCGAAATGCGAGCACCGGATCCGGTTGTCCTCCACCACCTTGTCCGTCCCCTCGGAACCGAGCCGCAGCTTCAGGTACTCGTGCCGCAGCTCGAACTTGTCCTGCCGGTAGACCATGGCCCACTCGTGCAGGCCGAAGCAGCCGAACTGCGCCGGCCGGGCAGCCGTTCCCGCCAGGATAATGCCGGCAAACTGGACGGCGTCGCGGCGTTCGCTGAGGAACCGTTCGACGTCGACCGTCGCCGCGTCCGTGCCCGGCGGCAGGCCGGCGGCGGCGAGTTCGCCGTCGTCGGGCGTGCGGTAGTACTTCCAGCCGGCGCGCGCCGCTGCCGCGGCGCCGGAGAGCACAACGCCGGCGCCGGGATGCCAGCGCAGCAACTGGCCGGGCTTCTGGGTGTAGTAGGTGAAGAGGAAGTCCTCCACCGGGTGCTTCTGCCCGGCCGATCTCCGGGCCAGGTACGGGTCGGCGTAGGCGCGGACGCGCCGGGCATGTGCGGCTTCACGCCGGAGCCACTCGTCCTGCGGGAGGTTTTGCAGTTCCACCGGCTTAGACAGCCCCGCCGGTGGATCCCAGAATGTCCTTTGCGGCCTTCCACCGGGCGATCTCACAGCCGTCGCGCAGGCTGAACTTGGCTTCGACAGCCTTGCCGTCCACCGCGCCCGTGACCGTCGCTTCCTCCGGGCCGCCATACTGCTGGGTGCAGGCCTGGTCCGTTGGACGCGGAGCGGGGCTGAGGAGGGCCGCATTCGCCTTCAGGGCGGCGCAGCCGGCGGCGGCGGTGGGGTGCTGGCTTTCCGTTGCGGGAACCCCGTTCTGACAGACCAGGGTGTAATTAGTGGCCTTCCCGCCTTCGGCGGACGTGACCATAATGGCCAGTTCGGCGTTGCCCTGCCCCGGCCCGGCGCTGGGGGCCGCGGCCGACGGCGACGGCGCCGGTGCGGTGGTATCGGTGTCGGCGGACGGGGTGCCCGGGCTGCTGGCGGAGGCGGAGGCGGTGCCCGTGGGCGACGCGCTCGGTGTGGGTCCGGCACCCGGCGAGCAAGCTGCCAGCCCGGCAATCGAGAGCAGGGCGAGCAGGGTGGGAATCAGGGTTTTGCGCATGGTCGGCTCTCCTCGCTTTCACTCATTCTAGCGCCGGGCCAACCGTGCGCTGCAGGCGGGACGGGCGCCTCAGGGCGGGAGCGTGGACCGGGCAAAGGGCGGACCTAGCCGCCGTCGCCGGGGTCCGCGGTCCGGGTGGCTGCGATGAGCCGCATCATGGCGGCATGCAGTTCGCCGACCTGTTCGCGGTCCAGGCCAAGCCGCGCCATCATGGTGCCGGGGACCGCCGTCGCCTGTTCCCGCAGCGCCGCCCCGCGGGCGGTCAGCCGCACGGCGAGACTGCGTTCGTTGCCTTCGGCCCGTTGCCGCGTGATGTAGCCCGCCGCTTCCAGCCGCCGCAGTAGCGGCGAGATCGTGGCGGGCTCCTGGGCGAGGGCATCGCTGATCTCCCGGACC
Source organism: Arthrobacter sp. SlRoot2-15 (assembly GCF_059739345.1). Lineage (NCBI taxonomy): Bacteria > Bacillati > Actinomycetota > Actinomycetes > Micrococcales > Micrococcaceae > Arthrobacter > Arthrobacter sp. SlRoot2-15. Next base: position 1,414,055 of record NZ_AP046058.1, on the reverse strand, counting down.
GTGCGGGGGCTCGATTCCCACAGGCAGAGCATGACCAGATACTGCGGGTGGGTGAGGCCCAGCTTGTCCAGCACCGGCTTGTAGGCGCCCACGACGCTGCGGGACGCGACGGTCAGGGCGAAGCAGAGTTGGTGTTCCAGCAGGAGGTCCTCGTCCGAGGGGGCTCCGGCCTCCGGCGGTGCGGCCGCGGTGGGATCGGCGACAGTCATCTGGCCTTCTTCAAATAGTTAGTGCGCTAATGATTAGCGTACACTGGTACTACATCCGTTTCGAAGGAGTGGGTCATGGCCAAGGAAAGCACCGCCCAGCGGTTTATGCGAGCAACCGGAAAGCTCAGGGCGGTCTTCGGCCCCGCCAGCCGGACCTCGATCGGCCATGAGATGACCGAGCAAAACCGCCTGCTGCTGGCCCAGCGGCAGGCCGAGACCCAGCAGTGGGAAACCCTGCACCGGCCGGACGGCAGCACCTACGTGGTGCCCCGCCACCCCGGAGACAAGTCGCTGCGCTAGGCTGCCCCGCCCTGCCCTTTTGACCGCCGTCGGGCGTAAAATGGGGTCACTGGCGCCGCCCGCGCCACCCTTCGCTAGGCCTGTCAGCAGGAAAGGGGGTGGGAAACATGGCACGTGCATTGAGAGCGGCTGCGTTGCGCCGGCACCTGCACCCGTCGAACTGGGCGCGGTTCCTTTTTGGCCCTGCTTCGCGCGGGGATTATTCCGCGCCGGTCGTGCACCGGCACGATGACTTCGAGCACGCCTCGGAGAGTGATCTCGCCGGCTTCGAAGTCGAGACCGATTCGCAGGGACACCACTACGCGGTCCGCCGGGAGGATTTGCCTAGGGAGCAGGTCTGACCGGGCTTCGAGGGGCAGGCAGAGGGCGCGGCACGGTTGCCGCGCCCTTGTGCGCGCTGGCACCCGGTTGCGGGCCCCGGAGCTGTCCTAGCGGCCGGTGCCGCCGTACACCGTTGCCTCGTCGTCGCTGTCCAGGTCGAACGCCCTGTGGATGGCGCGGACGGCGTCGTCGAGCAGGTCGGCGTGGGTCACCACCGAGATGCGGATTTCCGAGGTGGAGATCATGTTGATGTTGATGCCGGCCTCGGAAAGCGCGGCGAAAAACCGTGCCGAGACGCCCGGGTGGGAGCGCATGCCGGCGCCGATCAGGGAGAGCTTGCCGATCTTCTCGTTGTATTCGATGTTCTCGAAGCCGATCTCGTCCTGGGCGGCGCGGAGGGCTGCGAGGGCGTCGGCGCCTTCGACGATGGGCAGGGTGAAGGAGATGTCCGTCCGACCGGTGCCGTGGGTGGAGACGTTCTGGACGATCATGTCGATGTTGGAGTGCGCATCGGCGATGACCTGGAAGATCGCCGCGGCTTTGCCGGGGATGTCCGGGACGCCCACCACCGTGACCTTGGCTTCGGAACGGTCATGTGCAACGCCGGAGATGATTGGCTGCTCCAAGGCAACTCCCTCTTGAATCGTGATCTTGTCATCGGCGCTGGGCAGGACCCAGGTGCCTTCGTTCTGGCTGAAAGAGGACCGGACGTGCAGCGGCACCCCGAAGCGGCGCGCGTATTCCACGCAACGCAGGTGCAGGATCTTGGCGCCGGAGGCCGCGAGCTCGAGCATTTCCTCGCTGGAGATACGGTCGATCTTCCGGGCGGAAGGGACAACGCGGGGGTCGGCGGTGTAGATCCCGTCGACATCGGTGAAGATCTCGCAGACATCGGCGCTGAGGGCAGCGGCCAGGGCCACCGCCGTCGTGTCCGAACCGCCCCGGCCCAGGGTGGTGATCTCGTTAGTGGTCCGGCTCATGCCCTGGAAGCCGGCCACAATCGCGATGTGTCCCTTGTCCAGGGCCGTGCGGATCCGGTGCGGGTCGACGTCGATGATCCGCGCCTTGCCATGGATGCCGTCGGTGATCATGCCGGCCTGGGAACCGGTGAACGACTGGGCGGAGGCGCCGTACTTGTTGATCGCCATTGCCAGCAGGGCCATGGAGATACGCTCACCGGCGGAGAGGAGCATGTCCATTTCCCGGGCCGGGGCCGAGTCGGTCACCTGGCCGGCCAGGTCAAGGAGTTCGTCGGTGGTGTCGCCCATGGCCGAGACCACGACGACGACTTCGTCGCCGGCGTTGTGGGCGTCCACAACGCGCCGGGCGACCCGCTTGATGCCCTCGGCGTCGGCCACGGAGGAACCGCCGAACTTCTTCACAACGAGGTGCTTGGTGACAGCGGGAACCGCGGGCAGCACCTGAGGCTGCGGTCCGGGGTGGACTTCGGTCGTGGGCAAACTCATGCGCGCACCCTCACTGGATCATCGGGGTTCTGGGCGAAGCTACTACTCGGCGCGGCCAAACGGCACGACGGCGGCTTCTTAGCCAAGTTTATCGCCGGTAGTGGCCCGGCGTTGAATTGTGACCGGACGGTGGTGCTGGCTGGGGGCGGCGGGGTGGGCTGGCTGGCTGGCTTGCTCCGGACTCCGGGCTCCGGGGCGGGGCTGGCTGAGTGTGCGGGCTTGGGCAGACGGACTACGTACGGACATGCCCAGTCCTCGCAACGGGGAATGGACATAGTGCCAATATGTCCATTCTTGGGCGGACCGGTTGGGCATGCCCTGCGGGGACGTTGCACATGTCCAATCCTGGGCGGACCGGACGGGCATGACCGGCGGGCATGCGGCGCAGGCGCCATTCGGGTCGCGGGCCGGACGTGCCAGCCCGGTTATTCGGGCCGGTCGAGCCGGTAGCGCCAGGACGGGAGGCTCTTTCCGGCCCTGTCCTCGGCCGCGGTGAAGTAGTGGTCCTGCCGGAACCCCAGGCTTTCGAGCAGCCTGCGCGAGGGCAGGTTCGGTTCGTAAACGCCCGCGAAGACGGTCCGGCTTCCGCGGGCGCTGAACAACCACTCCACCAGGGCCGCGGCGGCTTCCCGGCCGAGGCCCCGGCCGTGGTGGTCCGGGTGCAGGATGTAGCCGAGGCTCGCCGCGTGCGCCGGGACCCGGCCGGGCGCAGGGGGTGCGTCGGAGTTCCACGTCCGGGCGTCGCCGATCACCTCGCCGGTGGACTGGAGCTGGATGACCCAGCCGAAGTTGAACCACTCCGGGGTGGACGCGGCCGATGCCGCCAGCACCTTCCGCACCCGGGCCGTGTTCTCCTCCGCGCTGAGTGCCGTGTGGGAGAGGTACCGCACGGCTTCCGGGTCGCCGCGGAACGGCAGGACGGCTGCATCGTCGTCGGCGGTCAACGGCCGCACGATCAGGCGTTCGGTGCGCAGGGGCGCGGGGACGCCGCGGAGTACCGTCACTAAGCGTCAGCTCAGGGCGTTGCGGCGACCCTCGAAGGCGCGGCCCAGGGTCACTTCGTCGGCGTACTCGAGGTCTCCGCCGACGGGAAGCCCGGATGCGAGCCGGGTGACGGCGATGCCAATGGACTTGAGCATCCGAGCGAGGTAGGTGGCGGTCGCCTCGCCCTCAAGGTTGGGGTCGGTGGCGATGATGATTTCCTGGATGGCGCCGTCGTTAAGCCGCGTGAGCAGCTCCCGGATCCGCAGCTGTTCCGGGCCGATCCCGGCAATCGGATTAATGGCGCCGCCGAGCACGTGGTACCGGCCGCGGAACGACCGCGTGCGCTCCACCGCCAGGACGTCCTTGGACTCCTCCACAACGCAGATCACCGAGGGGTCGCGGCGCGGGTCCCGGCAGATGTTGCACAGTTCCTGCTCGGTGACGTTGCCGCAGACGGTGCAGAACTTCACCCGCTCCTTGACCGTGGTGATGGCCTCAACCAAGCGCTTCATATCCTGCGGGTCGGCTTCGAGGATGTGGAAGGCCAGCCGCTGGGCCGACTTGGGCCCGACGCCGGGGAGGCGGCCGAGCTCATCGATCAGCTCCTGAACTGCACCTTCGTACACAATGTCCTCGTTCGTTTGGGGGAGTAGCGGGCCGTGGAGGCCGCCAAAAGGCTAGAAGCGCGGCGCCAGCGGGCTTCCGTCCAGCGAACGTTCCTCAAGCAGCTTCCCGCCCAGAATACGCTCGACGGCGGCGCGGCCGAAGACGCCCGATTCCTCGATCGTCTCGTCGTCAGCGCTGGGCACGTCCTGTTCGTAGCTCGTGGCCGCGACGGCGGCGCGGGCGGGTGCCTTGGCCCGCCCGGCCTCCGCCTCGGGGCTGTTGGACAGTCGCTGGTAGAGACTCTGCCGCGCGGACGCAGCCGGCGCGCCGACCGGAGCCGTGGCCACCACCGGGGAGGCTGCCGCCGTGATGACGGCGGACACGGCGGCAGCCGGGACGGGCTGCGGCGCGGGCGTACGCTGCGCGGCACCGGCATGACCTGATCCGCCCGGGACGGCGCCGACAGGCTCCGGAATCTGCGCAGCCGCAGGTTCGTAATGCGGCGACTCCGGCTCCGCACTGCGCTGCGCGGGCTGCGGAGCGGCCTGCTGGGTGGCCTCCTGTGTGGCCTCCGGGACGGAGTGCCGCCCCACGTTCAGTTCTGTGCCGACGCTCCAGACCCCGGGGGACTGCTCGACGGCGCGTGCCCACGGGTCAGCGGAGGTATCCGGGGCGGGCGCGATGTCGGCCGGTGCGGGCGCTGTGCCTGCCGCGCTGCCGCCGGAGCGGGCACGTGGCGCGGTACGCCCGGGCGCGGAAGGTGCGGACGCCGCGGGGCGGACAGTGGACGAAGGCCGGACTGACGCCGCGGACTGGGGGTCCCAGTCCATCGGCGGCTCCTCGTCCAGGGGAGGCGCGTCTTCGTCCCGCGGCGACCCCCAGTCGTCATCAGGGTAGGAGTACGAACCGCCTGCATCGGGATCCGCGCCTCCGGACGCCGCGGCGGGCGCAGGACTCGCGTCTTTTACGGCCGACGGCGGGGCTGCCACCGCGCCGGGCTGGGGTGCGGGCTGCAGGGCCGGCTCCGGTACCGGGGCGGCCGTCGTCGCGGCCGAAGCGGGCGTAGGGCTCGCGTCTCTTCCGGCCGCCAGTGGGGCCGCCGGCGCGCCGGGCATGGCCGGGGCCAGGCCCCATGCAACATCCGCCTCCGTGGCCGGGGCGTCCTCCCGGCTAGTGGGCGCTTTTGGGTTTGGCTCAGAGCTCGCTGCGCTGTTGGCTCCGCCGGCCACGGCCGTGATCTGGCAGTCGATGCCGATCGTTTTGTGGATCGCCTGGCGCAGGTTCTCGGCGTGGTCCGCGCGGCCAAAGGCGCCCGCGAGCCCGGAAGTGGTGAAGGACAGTGTCAGTTCCTGGCCCTCGAAGTGTCCGACCTGCGCGTTGGGTTCGACGAGTGCCCACGTGCTGCGCTTGATCTTTGTCAGGGTCTGCAGGATCTCGGGCCAGGCGCGGCGGAGGACCTCGACGTCGGGGCCGGAGCCGGCAGGTGCGGCGGCTGCCGGGGCGGGTGCCGTTGCGGGCGCGGCGGCGGGGGCGTCTGCTCGGCCGTCGGCCGCCGGACGCGCGGTCTGCACCGAGGGTGGCGGGGTGGTCGTGGCCGCGTCCGCCGGCGCGGAAGCGCGCGGCGCCTGCTCGGGGCGGCTTACCTCGCCGGGTGGGGCCGCGGGTGCCGAAACCGGGGCGGGAGCCGCGGCCGGCGCGGAAGGGGCTGGTCCCGCGGCGGGTGCGCCGACGTCGTTCCCGGCGTAGTTCAGGCGCCGCTCCACCCGGTCGATGCGGGCGGCGATGCCGCGTTCGGTCTGCTCCGAGCTGGGCAGCAGGATGCGGGCGCAGAGCAGCTCAAGGTGCAGGCGCGGGGACGTCGCACCGGTCATCTCGGTCAGGGCGGTGTTGGTTACGTCGGCCGCGCGGGAGAGTTCGGACGCGCCGAGGTTGTGGGCCTGGTTCTGCATCCGCGCGATCTGGTCCGCGGGCATGCCGCGGAGGATCGACTGGGCGCTCTCCGGCATGGCCTGCACGATGATCAGGTCCCGGAAGCGCTCCAGCAGGTCCTCGACGAAGCGGCGGGGATCGTGGCCGGTCTGGATGACGCGGTCCACGGCGCGGAACACCGTGGCGGCGTCGGAGGCGGCCACGGCCTCGACGACGTCGTCGAGCAGGGAGGCGTGGGTGTAACCCAGCAGGGCCACGGCCAGTTCGTAGTCCAGTCCGTTCGCGCCCGCGCCGGCCATGAGTTGGTCCAGCACGGAGAGCGAGTCGCGCACAGAGCCGCCGCCGGCGCGGATGACGAGCGAGAGCACGCCGGGAGCCACGGGGACGTTCTCCTGCTTGCAGAGCAGTTCAAGGTACGCCATGAGGGGTTCCGGCGGGACCAGCCGGAACGGGTAGTGGTGGGTGCGCGACCGGATGGTGCCGATCACCTTGTCCGGCTCCGTGGTGGCGAAGATGAACTTGATGTGTTCCGGCGGCTCTTCGACGATTTTGAGCAGCGCGTTGAAGCCAGCCGAAGTGACCATGTGGGCTTCGTCAATGATGAAGATCTTGTAGCGGTCGCGGACCGGGGCGTAGGTGGCGCGTTCGCGCAGGTCGCGGGCGTCGTCCACACCGCCGTGGCTGGCGGCGTCGATCTCGATCACGTCGAGCGAGCCCGCACCGCCGCGGGCGAGTTCAACGCAGCTGGGGCACACGCCGCAGGGGGTGTCCGTGGGGCCCTCGGCGCAGTTCAGGCAACGCGCCAGGATGCGGGCGGAGGTGGTTTTGCCGCAGCCGCGGGGGCCGGAGAAGAGGTAGGCGTGGTTGACGCGGTTCTTCCGCAGGGCCGTCATCAGCGGGTCGGTGACGTGTTCCTGCCCGATAACGTCCGCGAACGAATCGGGGCGGTATCTGCGGTAAAGAGCGGTAGTAACAGTCACAGCTAAACCCTACCAATCGGCTCAGACATAAAAGACCCCCCATGCACCCGCCAGAGCCCATTTACCCTTGCTACCTTCCGGTCCTGGGGGAGTTCAACAGGATGACGCCACATGAGGGGCCGACGACTACTTTACCCGACGATCGGGTGTGCCCCGAATCCGGCTCATTGGGCTTGGGTGGCCCGACGGACATGCCCATCCTTCGGGGGAGGTTGGCCGGAGGGCGAAGGGTTGGACATGCCCGTCTTTCGAGCCATGGAGTGGGCATATTGGGGCTATGTCCAACCTGTGCCGTGAGCGCCGGACATGTCCATCCCGCGTCGGAGGCTGGCCGGACGGCGAAGGGTTGGGCATGCCTATTCTTCGAGCCGTGGAGTGGGCATATGCCGATTATGTCCAATGCCCGCCGTGAGCGCTGGACATGTCCGGTGGCGGCAGCCGGCGGGCTGAATTGGGCGAAGCCGGGAATGTCAGGTAGTCTAGTATCTGCTTTTGATTCAGAAGCTACTGGAGAATTCGCCTAGCGGCCTATGGCGCACGCCTGGAACGCGTGTTGGGTTAACGCCCTCGGGGGTTCAAATCCCCCATTCTCCGCGCTTGGCCCCGGTCCCTTGGACCGGGGCCTTTTTGCTTAACCCAGAATGCGCTACGGATTCGGACCCGCGCGGCCCGGATCCGGGGAGCGCCCGTCTGAAACCGCAGCGGAACCCCGCCGCCGCCACCGGAGCAGGCCGGGCCAGGCCTGCTCCGGCCTGGCCCCGGTTAGCCTGGCCCCGGTTGGCCCGGCCAGACCCTGCTAACCTGCCTAGCTAACCCCGGTACCCCAGGCGGCGAAGCCGTTGGCGGGCGGCCTGTTCGCTGGGGCCAACCCTGCCCAGGGCAAGATGGACGACGCCGAGCGTGGCCTTCGTCGCCAGCTTTACCGGCAGCGGGAATGGCCCCAGCCGTGCGGGCCGCAGCCCCAGCATGTCCCGGTATTTGGGCTCGAGGCTGGCCACCGCCGCAGCGAACAGCACCCGATATCCGGGCCTGAGGACCGGGTGAAGCGGGGGATCGCGGATGAAGGCCACGGTTTCAGCGACCTTGTCCCCGGAACTCAGTTCGCCGTCGTCGTACCAGCGTTCGAGCTGCCGGCGCATCTCCGCTTCGCTCAGCGGCGGCGTCTCGACCCCCATCAGTCTTCCCGCCTGCGCCCATTCGCGCACATAGGCGTCCGGGCCGCCCGGGATCGGCCTGCCCCAGAGCTTGTGCGCGGACAGGAAGGCATCGGTAAAGGCGATGTGCACCCAGCGGAGCAGTTCCGGGTCGTTCGCCGCGTAGGGCCGGCGCACCCCGTGGCCGTCGAGGTAGTCCCCGCGCACCGACTCGTGCACACGCAACACCCAGCCGGAGGCGGCACGGGCCGCATCGGTGGACCCGTAGGTGACGGTGAAGATCCACCGGATGGTCCCGGCGAGCCGGCCCAACGGGTCTTCGCGGAAGCGGGAATGGTCGTGCACACCGGCCAGCGCGCCGGGGTGCAGCGCCTGCATCAGCAGTGCACGGATGCCGGCGACAATCGTTGGCATGTCCCCGTGCACGGCCCAGACGGCGGACCCGGGAAGGTGATAGCCGGCGTCGTCGCCGTCGGCCAGCCGGGGCACCCATTCCGGCACTGCATCCCTGGTCCCGGTGAACGTCTGCTTGAGCTCGGCCTGCCACTGCCTGAGGACATTGCGCATACTCCTATTCTTACCCGGCCCGGGCCGGGTCCTACGCGCTTGCCTGCGGGGCGCTACTGGGACGACACCCAAGTCGCCGAACGGTGACCGGAAGATGCCGCGGAGTCACCGGAAACCGAGGATTTCGGAGGTTCACAGACCCGGTCGATTGTGTTCCCATAGGAGGGTGAGTCCGTCGAGATTGGGGTCTGGCGGACAGAATGCAGGAGTCACGTCGTGGGAAAACACTGGGGAAACTCAACGAGTGAGCTGTCCAAAACTGCAAGGGTAGTCCGCCGCGCCCTCGCGGCGACAACAGGCCTTAGCCTGGCCGTGCTTGTCTTTGGTTCCCCCGCGCCAGCTGGAACCTCCGCGCGGGAAGCGCCGCAGCCGACGCTGGCCACGGGGTCGGTGGGACCGGGACTCCTGGAGCCCGGGAGTACCGCGTCGGATGTCGGGGCGCCTGCCCCGGCTGCTCCCGATGCGTTGACCGCGGACGCCCGCGCCCTCGTTTCCTTCGCCCGGACCACGGTGCAGACTGCGTCCAAGGAAGGCAAGGTCGAGCTCCGTGTGGCCTCGGCTGGGCTGTCGCGTCCGCCCAAAGGCTTCCTGATGGCTCCGCTCGAAGTGCTCGTGGAATCGTCCCCGTTCGGCCTGCGCACCAGTCCGCTGACCGGAACCGCCGGGGAATTCCACTGGGGCCAGGACTTTGCCGCCCCATGCGGAACCCTGGTGTATTCGGCCGACGCCGGGGTGGTCCGGGCGGTCGGATGGCATCCCTGGGGTGGCGGAAACCGGGTGGAAATCGACCACGGCAACGGCCTGATCACCACGTACAACCATCTGGAAGGCATCGCCGTGAAGAAGGGCGAATCGGTGGGCGTGGACGAGGTCATTGCCAAGGTCGGCACAACAGGCTCCTCAACCGGCTGCCACCTCCACTTCGAAACGATCGTGAACGGCTCGCACACCAACCCGCTGGACTGGCAGTTCCTGCCCACCCGCCAAGTGGACCGGCTCGATGACATCCAGATGGTCAGCTACAGCCCGGACGCCGGCACCACGGACAGCACCGGTACGGACTGGGCGGTCCCCGTCACCGAAAACCGTCCCCGGGCAGTGACCGGCGGGGTGCAGGAGTCACCTGTTTCCGCGGTCAAGGGATCGGCGACGACGACGGCCCCGCTGGCGGGAACCACGCCGACGCCGTCCGAGACCGCGACGCCATCCGGGACGCCGACGCCGACGCCGACCGAGACCGCGACGCCATCCGAGACCGCGACGCCATCCGGGACGCGGACGCCGACGCCGACGCCGACCGAGACCGCGACGCCCACCGTGACGCCGACGCCGACCGAGACCGCGACGCCCACCGTCACGCCGACGACAACGCCCACCACGACGGCTGCGGCGCCCGCCGCCACCGTCACGCCGGTGCCGGTGCCGACGCCGACGGTGACCGAACCGTCGTCGGCCCCCGCCGCCGCGGTGACGCAGCCGGCCACCGCGCCGGCCACCGCGCCGGCCACCGCGCCCTCCACAGCGCCCGCGACCGCGCCGGCGCCGACCGTGACGGCGACCCCGCAGGAGACGGCCGCGACGGAGCCGACAGCATCCCTGGCGCCCACCGCCTCGCCGACGCCGTAACCAGGCCGAAATCCGCGGCAGCGCCCGCACCCATACGGGGGCGCCCCGGCGTCGAATCACAGGGTGAACTGCCCCCTGCACCCGAACCCGCGAGGAAACTCCCCATGACAGCCCTGCACTCCATCCCGCTGACCCTCAACGACGGCACCGAAACGGACTTTGGCCGTTTCCGGGGCCAAGTGGTGCTGGTGGTTAACGTGGCCTCCCAGTGCGGCTTCACGCCGCAGTACGCCGGCCTGGAGGCCCTCCACAACAAGTTCCGCGAGGAAGGTTTCACGGTTCTCGGCGTCCCCTGCAACCAGTTCGCCGGGCAGGAGCCGGGCGCGGACGACGAGATCGCGGAGTTCTGCCAGCGCAACTTCGGGGTGACGTTCCCGCTTACCACCAAGGCGGACGTCCGGGGCCGGCGCCAGCACCCGCTCTACGCCCGGCTGACCAAGTTCAAGAACGGCCTGCTGCCGGGGCTGGTGAAGTGGAACTTCGAAAAGTTCCTGGTCAACCGCGACGGCGAGATCGTCGCCCGCTTCGCCCCCACCGTCGAGCCCGACTCGCCGGAGGTCATCGAGGCGGTCCGGCAGGCCCTCGCCTGAGCCCCGCCTGGGCATCCCCCTGCCCCGCCTGGCGGCGCTTCCGGTAAGACCGCCGGAAGCGCAAGGGGACAACGGACCCTATTTGTAAGCATGCTTCCGGCCTAGACTGACGAAACCCTCCAACATTCCGGCCTCACCCGCGGCGCGAACGCGTCCGCCCGTTGGCAGCGCAGCCGACGCAGGCCAGTGGAGGGCGCATCAGCAAGCTTCGTGAATCACAACTGGGCACTCAGCATTGGGGTCCGTGAAACCAGGAGGAAAGTGATGACAGGAAACAAAGCCGTTGCCTACAAGGGGCCAGGAAAAGTCGAACTGATCGACATCGACTACCCCACCTTCGAGCTCAAAGACGGCCCGGGGGTCAACCCCGCCAACGTGGGCCGTTCGGTGCGCCATGGCGTAATCCTCAAAACCGTTGCCACGAACATCTGCGGCTCAGACCAGCACATGGTCCGCGGCCGTACCACCGCCCCTACCGACCTGGTGCTCGGCCACGAAATCACCGGCGAGGTCGTGGAAGTGGGCCCGGACGTCGAATTCATCAAGGTGGGGGACATCTGTTCCGTCCCCTTCAACATCGCCTGCGGACGCTGCCGGAACTGCAAGGAGCGCAAGACCGGCATCTGCCTGAACGTCAACCCCGACCGCCCGGGAAGCGCCTACGGGTACGTGGACATGGGCGGCTGGGTCGGCGGCCAGGCCAACTACGTGCTGGTCCCATATGCGGATTGGAACCTGCTGAAGTTCCCGGACCGGGACCAGGCCCTCGAGAAGATCATGGACCTGACCATGCTCTCGGATATCTTCCCCACCGGCTTCCACGGCGCCGTCACTGCCGGCGTCGGCGTCGGTTCCACTGTTTATGTTGCCGGGGCCGGCCCGGTTGGGCTGGCGGCCGCAACAAGCGCGCAGCTGCTGGGCGCTGCCGTCGTCATTGTCGGTGACATGAACGAGGACCGGCTGAAGCAGGCACGCAGCTTCGGGTGCGAGACGGTCGACTTGTCCAAGGGCGGCCCGGCGGACCAGATCGAGCAAATCCTCGGCGTGCCCGAGGTCGACTGCGGCGTGGACGCCGTCGGCTTCGAGGCCAAGGGCCACGGCCACGACGCAAAGGAAGCGCCGGCGACCGTGCTGAACTCCCTGATGGAACTCACCGCGGCGGGCGGCGCGCTCGGCATTCCCGGGCTCTACGTCACCGGCGACCCGGGCGGGGTGGACGAGGCAGCCAAGAAGGGTGCCCTCTCCCTCAGCCTGGGCACCGGCTGGGCGAAATCGCTGAGCTTCACCACGGGGCAGTGCCCGGTGATGAAGTACAACCGCGGGTTGATGATGGCGATCCTGCACGACCGGGTCCACATCGCCAAAAACGTCAACGCCAAGTCGATCACCCTGGAGGACGCACCGAAGGGCTACGCCGAGTTCGACGCCGGCGCCGCAACGAAGTATGTGCTCAATCCGAACGGCTACCTGAGCTAGCCGCCAACCGACCGAGTAATCCACTTTCCGGCGGACACCAACCTACATATGCCAGAGTAGGTATGTGTCCGCCGGAACACCCGATTATTGCCTTTTTCCAAACATGCCTACTTGAGTTTGCACATTGCTGTCCGAATGTCTGGTTGGATAGATATTACTGAGAGGGACGCTGGAGACATCTGCCTCCACCCAACCAGGAAGGTTGCAATGGAGCTCATCGAGGCCGAGCACCCCCGGCCACGGCATTTTCTACTCCACTTGAGCGATCCGCATTTGCTGGGAGGCCCGGATCCTCTGCACGGTGTGGTGGACAGCGACTCCCGGCTCAGACAACTTTTCGAGCAGGTCCGCGCCTCCGGCGCGCGCCCTGAAGCCGTCGTGTTCACCGGCGATCTGGCCGACCGCGGCGAAGCGGAGGCGTATGCGAAGCTCCGCACCATCGTCGACCCGGCCTGCAAGGCGATGGGCGCCAAGGTCATCTGGGCGATGGGCAACCACGACGACCGGGCCAACTTCCGCACCGGGCTCCTGGACCAGCCGGCCGACGACGCCCCCGTGGACCACAGCTACTTCATCGACGGCCTGCGGATCATCACCCTGGACACCTCGGTGCCGGGCTTCCACCACGGTGAACTCAGCCCGGCGCAGCTGGAATGGCTCGCCGCTGAACTCGCCACCCCGGCGCCCGACGGAACCATCCTGGCCCTGCACCACCCGCCGGTGCCCTCCGTGCTGGACCTGGCCGTGCTGGTTGAACTCCGCGGCCAATCGGCTCTCGCCGGCGTGCTGCGCAACTCCGACGTGCGCACCATCCTGGGCGGCCACCTGCACTATTCGACGTCGGCCACCTTCGCCGGCATCCCCGTCTCGGTTGCGTCGGCCACCTGCTACACGCAGGACCTGAATGTGCCCGTGGGCGGAAGCCGGGGCCGGGACAGCGGGCAGTCCTTCAACCTGGTCCACGTCTACGAGCACACGATCGTGCACTCCGTGGTGCAAGTGGGGGACACCCTGCCGGCGGTGGGCGAGTTCGTCACCGCGGAGGAAACCCAGCGGCGGATTGCCGCCGCAGGCATCCGGATCCCGGCCCAGGCGCGGCCGGAGGACCCGGCGAAGGCATCCCGGGACCGCCGGATGACGACGCTCAACTAGCCGCCCGCGGTTCCCGCCGCAACGGTTCCCGCTGTGAGGGGCAGCGCCGTGACAGGCCGCGCCGCTACTTTTCCCAGGGCGCCTTGATCGGGAAGTACTTCTCCAGGAACTCCGTCACGAGTTCGGCGCGCTCCTCGGCCGGTACCTCCGGGAAACTTCCGTCGTTGAGGCAGAAGAAGTCCATGTTCCGCTTCGAGAGCAGCTTGGGCAGGTAGTTCAGGCCGGCCCGCGCCGTGGTGTCCACGTACCTCACCTTCGCCGCCGTCTGGGTCACGGCCCGGCCGGTCAGCAGCGCGTAGTAGTGGTAGAACGAATTCGTCACCGAGATGTTGTCCGCGCCGCGGAACCTGCTGGCCGCCGTCTTCGCGAACTCGTCCGGGAACTCCTGCTCCATCCGGGCCACCACGCTGCGCCGGAGCGGCGCGGCGGTGTGTTCGAGATGGCGGGTGGTGATCCGGCCGAAACGGTCCCAGAGCAGCTTCCGGTTCACCCGCGCCGCGTTTTCGAAGCCGCTGCGCTCCGCGGCGTTGTCGCCGAGGCCGATGCGCGTTTCCGCCTCGATGAACTTGGTGATCCCGCCCGGGGTGAAGAACATGTCCGGCCGCACGGCACGGCCAAAGAACATGTCGTCATTGGAATACAGGAAATGTTCGGACAGGCCCTCGATGTGGTGGAGCTGGGACTCAACCGCCTGGGAATTGTGCGTCGGCAGCACCGAAGGATCGGCGAAGAACTCCTCGCTGCGCACGATCGTGACGCTCGGGTGGTCCGCGAGCCAGGACGGGGCGGGGGAGTCCGTGGCGATGAAGATCCGCCGAATCCACGGCGCGAACATGTAGACCGAGCGCAGCGCGTACTTCAGTTCGTTGATCTGGCGGAAGCGGGCCTCGTGGTCATCGCCCTCGCCCACGGTGACGCCCGCCATCCGGGCCCGGCGGGCGGCGATGTACTCGGGGGAGCTGCCGTCGACCCAGGAGAACACCAGATCGATATCGAAGTTGATGTCGCTGGCATGGTCGGCGAACATGTTCTCGATGGTGGGCCAGGTGTGGCCGTAGCGTTCCACGGTGCCGCGGACCGCGTCCTGCGCCAGCAGGGTCCGCCGGGTCAGCGAGTTTTCGATCGGCAGGATCAGCTGGTCGCCCTCGAAGCTCCAGAGCTCCAGCTGGACCCCGGCCGAGGCGCCGAACTCGAGGCCGCCCTCCAGTTCCACCCGGGGCCGGTACAGCCGGAAGATGCGGCCCTGGCGGTTCGGCGACAGCTCTCCGTCGGCCACGAGCACCGAGGACTTCTTCTTGGCGTCCACGGTCATTGAGTAGAACGGCTCGTCCCGGCAGGCCTCGACCAGGGCGGCGCGCAGCTCCCGGCGGTTCTTCCAGTCCACCGCAATGACCGGACGGTCGTTGTTGCCGCGGACTAGCAGGTAGTCCAAGTTGGCCCCGGCCAGCACCGAGCGCAGGAACAACAGGTCCTCAACCATGGCCTGGTACGGCGTGCGGTTGTCATTGATCAGCGCATACCGGCCGTGCCGGCGCACCACGTCGGGGCGGGTGCGGAACCTGGCGACGGCGGCCGCCGAAGTTACCTCCGCGTGGGCGTGGTCCTCGTCGCCGGCCTGGCTGCCGTAGTAAATCTCGTCCTGGATCAATGCGTCTGAAATGTCGTTTCTCCGAGCTGTGGAAGGTGCGTGGATCTTTAACTGCATGATATCGCGGGGCACAAAAACGCCCGCTAAACCGGCGTCCCGGCCGAGAAAACCAGCCGGAAAATCAGCCGGCCAGGGCGGCGCGCCAGTGGCTTAGGAACGCCGCGCCGGCGTCGTCGTGGATGACCTCGGCGCCCAGGCCCAGGTCGGCGGCGGTCAGGACCGCGTAGGGCTTGACCGGAATGCCGTCGGCGGGACGGACGTCCACGTGCTTCACCGGGTGGTCGTTGTGGTGCAGCCAGTCGGCCATGGCGTAGTCCGTGCGCGAGTCGCCGACGGTCCGCCAGGCCTGCGGGGTGATGCCCTGGGCCGCCAGCAGCTCGACGGCGCGGCTGGCGCCCAGGTCCTTGCCCAGCCGGACGGATTCGATGTCGGTGGAGATGATGGTGGGGTCCACACGATAGTCGACCTGGTCGTCGCTGTCCGGGGCGTGGTGGTCCAGCCGCACCACCCCCAGGCCGTGGCGGCGCATCAGGTCCATGGCGTCGGCATCGAACAGTGCCTGTTCCTCGCGGTAGTCGGAGTTGGCGACGGCGACGTGCTGCTCCACGGAGACCATGGCCAGCTTGGTCTCGTCGTAGAACATGTGGCTGGCGTAGTCCTCCGCCACGAGCCGGCGCACGTCGTCGCCGAACGCGGTGGGGATGGCGAGGGCCCGGTCCACATGGACAGGGCCGGGCCCGGCGGCGGTGTAGCTGAACCACACCGCGCCCTTCTCGCAGATGGCGTGGATGAGGAGCCCCGCCGGCATTCCGGCGGCGATCATCGGCTCCATCACCTGCTCGCGGATGAAGGCGTCCGAACGGCCGGTGTTGAAGATGACCGGAATCCCGGCGGACGCCAGGGCAAGGAGGTCCGCGATGATGCCGGGCTGGACGGTGCGGGTCTGCGGGCTCGCCACCGGACCGTCGACGTCGAGCAGCAGCGCCAGCGGCGGGGCCGAGGGCGGCAGGGCAGAGGTCTCGGGTGCAGTCATGCCCCCATTCTCTCAGCCGGGACGCCGGTTCGCCCCGGCCGTTACGGCAACGGAGTGACAAATGGTCACTGTTTGGCCACAACCTCCGGCGCCGTGGCCTCTGTGATTCCCCTGGCCAGGGATCTTCCATAGGCTTGCATGGTGATCTTTAAAGCTGTGGGCGAGGGACGCCCGTACCCCGACCATGGTTTCAACACGCCCAAGGACTGGGCGGCACTGCCGCCGCGCCCGGTCCGGCTCGACGAACTCGTGACCACCAAGCGCACCCTCGACCTCGAGGCCCTGCTGGCCGAGGACTCGACCTTCTTCGGGGACCTGTTCCCGCACGTGGTGGAGTTCCGCGGCGTGCTCTATCTCGAGGACGGGCTGCACCGTGCAGTCCGCACCGCACTGCACCAGCGCACCGCGATCCACGCCCGCGTCCTGGTGATAAATGGCTAGGACGCCAAAGGACCCGACTGTCCTGCACGGGCACCACGTCATCACCGGCCCCGAGCTGCGGGCCACGTTCGTGGAGCAGGACGAGCTGGAAAACCCGGTGCGGATGCGACGGCGGATCCTGCACGGGGTGGTCCTGGTGCTCCTGGTTGGCCTGGTCACCGCCGCCATTGTGGTGGCCCTCGCCATCATGAACGGCCAAATCAAGATCCCGACGGCGGAACGAAGCCAGGCGGCCGCGTCGCAGTGCCCGGATGCGTCGTTCGACTACACACCGCACGACAAGATCAACCTCAACGTCTACAACTCGACAAGCCGCCCGGGGCTGGCCCGGACGGTGGCCGATGAGTTTGTGGCCCGCAAGTTCGTGGTGGGTGCGGTGGGCAACACCCAGTCCGGTTACCGCGGGGTGGCGCTCGTAGTATCCGGTGCCGCCGGCCAGTCCGCGGCGTTCAGCGTCCAGCGCAACCTACCTGGCTCGGACTACGTCCAGGACGGCCGCAGCGACCCGAGCGTGGACGTCATCATCACCGGCGACTTCAAGGACCTGGCCAAACCGGAACTCGTGGACCAGACGCCCGGCAAGCTCAGCTGCCCGCGGGAAACGCGCCGCGTCGTGGACGACCCCAAGTGGCCAGTCGTGCCGACCCTCGTGCCGCCCAGCCCGAAACCCTGAGCCGCCGCCGCGTTTCCGGCTGAACGGTCCGACGCCGAACGCGGCTACGCGGCGCTGCGGAGGGGGTGGCCGGCGTCGTCGAACCTGGCACCGGCGCCCAGCTGGATGAACCGCACCGTCCGGGCGATCCGTGCTTCCGCCTCCGGCTCCGCGCCGGCCCCGTCGCCCCGGGCGGCGCTTGAGGAGAGAGTGCCGTGGATGAGCTGGGCGAGCTGGGTGATGTCCGCCTCGGGAAGGAACCCCTGTGCCATGCCGTCGCGCAGGATGCCCTGGAGCAGGAGGCTGAGTTCGCCCACATGGTCCGCCAGTTTGGCGAAGGACGCCGGGGACAGGACGGCGCCCATGGCCGGGCCCGGCGGCAGGTGCCGCCGGCTCAGGTCGGCCACCTGCGCGCGCACATAAAGGGCCAGGCGCTCCACCGGGTTCTCCAGCGACGCGAGCGAATCACGCAGCTCGACCAGGAAGCGCTCGGTCTCATCCAGGGCGTAGGCGATGAGCAGTTCTTCAATGTCCGCGTAGTAGTTGTAGACGGCCGTGCGGCCGATCCGGGCGTGCCGGGCGACGTCGGTCATGGTCAGGCCCGGCAGCCCGTGCGTGAAGAGCAGTTCGCCGAAGGCGGTCAGGATGCGGCGCTGCGTCTCGGCACGTTGGGCGGCGTTGCTCGCGGCCGAAATCCTGGGCATACGGACACTTTAGTCCCATCTGTCAGTAAAAGCGGCCAGGTTCCGGCCCGGGTGGCGGGGCAGTCCCGCGGTAGCCCTCCCGCGCCTCGATCTTCCCGACGCGAGAACCTCACACCCCGGAAACCCGGGCGAAACATCGCCCGGGCATGCTGGTGGCAACGGCTCCCCGACGGCGGGGCGCCGAGGGGGAGGAACTGGCAATGGATGCGAATGGCACGACGATCCGGACGTGCGAGGAACTGGCCGCGGGGGACCAGATCGAGGCGTGGCACAACGGCAAGCTGTTCCACCGCGGACGGGTCATGCAGACCATCCCGCTGATGGAACTGTTCTGGATCCTGGACGCCCGGACCGGTGCCCGGAAGCTGCTCGATGTCGAGGCGCTGGACATTGTCCGGTGCGCCGCGACGCCGGGCCTCGGGGCGGACGCCCCGGCCGGCCTGGCGCAGCCCGCCTAGGTTACGGGCTGGCTGGCGGCGGCCCGGGCCTCAGCCCGGGGCTTCAGACGGCGCAGCCGTCCGGGCCACACGCACCGGCGTCCGCGCCGGCGTCCGCTCCGGCGTCGGCTCCGGCGTCGGCCATCACGAGCGGGTGGCTTTCCTGCCAGGCCTGGTCGAGGGCCGCGCTGAAGGTTTCCGCGGGCTGGGCGCCCGAGAGCCCGTATTTGCGGTCGATCACGAAGAACGGCACTCCGCTGATGCCGAGGGCGCGGGCCTCCGCGAAGTCGTGCCGGACGTCGTCGGCGTACTTGTCCGAGCCGAACAGCTCGTCCAGTTCGCCGGCGCCAATCCCGAGGTCGAGGCCGAGCGAGGTGAGGTAATCGCGGCTGCCGATGTCCTTGCCGTGCTCGAAGTGGTCGCTGAGCAGCCGTTCCTTCGCCGCGTCCTGCTTCCCGTGGGCCGCGGCGAGGTGGATCAGGCGGTGCGCGGTGAAGCTGTTGGCCACCACGACGGCGTCGAAACGGTAGGTGAGGCCCTCGGCGCCTGCCAGGGAGGCCACGTGCTCGAACATGCCGGCGACCTGATCAGGGGCCATGCCCTTGCGGGTGCTCAGGTAGTCCAGTTCGGTGCCGTCGTAGTGCTCCGGCAGGGAGGGATCCAGCTGGAAGCTGCGCCACTGCACCTCGACCTCGTCGCGGTGCGGGAACGCCGCGAGGGCGGTTTCAAAGCGGCGCTTGCCGATGTAGCACCAGGGGCAGGCCACGTCGGACCAGATCTCAATCTTCATGCTGGCGACAACCGCGCACGCGCCCGGACCATTCCCGCACCCCGTTCGCGCGTTCGCGCGTGGGGGACCGCGTCAGGGGGCGATCGGGCGTTCCATCACGAAGTCGTGTTCCACGGTGGCCCCCAGCGTGAATGACTTCGTGCCGACTTTCCGGAAGCCCGACTTCTCATAGAACCTGATGGCCCGGGCATTCTGGCTGTTGACGCCGAGCCAGAGGCCGGCGGCGCCCATGCCCTCTGCCGCGGCCACGCTGGCGTGCATGAGTTCGGCCGCTGCGCCGATCCCGTGATGGTCGGGGTGGACGTAGCACTTGCTCAGCTCCACACTCCGCCCACCGCCCAGGGCCGCGGCCACCTCGGCATCCTGCGTGCGCCTGTCCACGAGCAGGCTGTAGCCGCGAAGCTCCCCGCCGGCGTCGATGACAAGGACCGTGACATCCGGATCGGCGAGGTAGCCGCGGAAGTTGGCTTCGCTGAGCGTGTTGGCCAGGTGCGCGGCGATGTCCTCGGGCCGGGATTCCGGCGGGCAGGCGAGCGGGAAGGTGACGGCGGCGAGTTCGGCCAGCGCGGCGGCGTCGTCGGCGGTGGCCGGCCGGATCAGGTGCGTCATGCCAAGAACCCTAGTCCGCTGGCCGGGGGCCCGCAGTTCGTGAAGCCCAGGCCGTCATGTTCCGGAGGCGTCGCGCGGGCCGCGGCGGCCCGTGATAGCAATGGGACTAATGAAAACATATTTCTGCTCCGCCGCTGGGCCGCGGATCGCCGGATGAACGCGGCGGTGAAGAGCCCGCGTGGCTGGCTGTTGATGATCGCGATCGGACTGATCGCCCTCAACATGCGCGGCCCGTTCGTCGCGGTGGCTCCCGTAGTCGGCGACATGCGGCGCGACTTGGGCTTCTCGCCGGTCGAAATCGGCTTCCTGACCGGCATCCCGGTGCTCTGCTTCGCGCTCGCCGCGCCGCTGGCCTCGCTCACCGGCCGGAAACTGGGCCCGGAGTTCGCCATCACGCTCACCCTGCTGGGCGTGCTCCTCGGCGTCGTGGTCCGTTCCGCGGACGGCGGCGCGCTGGTGATGCTGGGCACCGTGATCCTGGGCGTCGCCATTACGATCGGCAATATCGTGGTCCCGCTGATCATCCGGCGCGACTTCAGCCCGTCGCAACAGGGCGCAGCCATGGGCACCTACACTGCCGCGCTGAACATCGGGTCCTTTGCCACGTCCATGATCACGGCTCCGCTGGCGGAACTGCTGGGCTGGCGTCCGGCGATCGCGGCGTGCGCGCTCTTCGCGCTCGCGGCGGGCGCCGTGTGGGTGCTGGCCGTCGGGGCCCGTTCCTTCCGGCCCGAGGCGATCCCGGGGACGGATCCCACCCGGGCAGCGGGTCGGCCGGCCTCGCGCTGGATCACCGTGGCGCTGACCGCGGGCTTCGCCGGCCAGGCGTTCTCCTACTACGGCGTGACCGCATGGCTGCCCAGCCTGCTCGCCGACGAGCTGGGCCTGGCGCCGTCGGCGGCCGGGGCCGGCTCCTCACTGTTCCAGATCCTGGCGATCGCCGGCGGCCTGGGCGTACCGCTCGCGGCGCGCTTCGCCAGCACGACGGCGGTGGGCCTCGCCCTGGGGGCGCTGTGGCTGACGGTGCCCGTGGGACTGCTGCTGGCCCCCGAGCTGTGGTGGCTCTGGTCATCATTCGGCGGGGTGGCGCAGGGCGGCGGCATCACCCTGATCTTTATTGCGATCATCCGGCTGGCCCGCGACCAGGCATCGGCGGGCCGGATGTCCGCCGTCGTCCAGGGCGCCGGCTACAGTTTCGGCGCCGTGGCCCCCACGCTGCTGGGCTACGTGCACGGCGTCTCGGACTCGTGGACCGGGCCGCTGCTGATGATCCTGGGGTCCGTGGCCCTGTTCATCCTCGGCTGTGCGCTGTCCCTGCGCCACATCCCCAAGGCGCACTAGCCGGTCCACAGAACCCGTGCTCGCCGGTCCGCGTTTCCGGTGTCACGGGTGCGGCCGCGTAGGCAGGGTGAGGATTTCGGCTCCATCGTCGGTGATGGCGATTGTGTGCTCGCTGTGAGCGGTCCGGCAGCCGGTGGCACTGCGGAGTGTCCACCCGTCGTCGTCCGTGATGAGTTCTGCGGTGTTGGCCATGACCCATGGTTCCAGGGCGAGCAATAGTCCGGGGCGAACGGTGTAGCCGCGGCCGGGCCGTCCGGTGTTCGGAACGTGCGGGTCCTGGTGCATCGTCGACCCGATGCCATGTCCCCCGAACTCGGTGTTGATCGGATATCCCGCCGCGCCGAGGACCGCCCCGATCGCATGGGAGATATCGCCGATCCGGGCCCCGGGCACGGCGGCCGCGATCCCTGCGCTCAAGGCGCGCTCGGTCGCCTCGATCATGGCGACACTTCCGGCCGGTTTTGATGCGCCCACGATGAAGCTGATGGCAGAGTCTGCCGCGACGCCCTGCCTGGCGACGGCGAGGTCGAGGGTCAACAGGTCGCCGTCGGCCAGGGTGTAGTCGTGGGGGCGACCATGGAGCACGGCGTCGTTGACGCCCGTGCAGATGTAGTGGCCGAACGGCCCGCGCCCGAACGACGGCGCGTAATCGACATAGCAGGACTGCGCGCCGGCCTCGGCAGTCATGGTCGCGGCCCACCGGTCGATGTCCAAGAGATTCGTGCCGACAGTGCTCCGTGCCTTGAGGGACTGCAGGATGTCGGCGACGAGGGCGCCGGTTTCTCTTGCCCGGGCCAATTCGGCTGGGTTCAGGATCTCAATCATGCGGAGCCTTTCACTGGTTTCCAATAACTATACCGGCCATATTATCCCGGTACTATAATCGGAACCATGGTCAGGTTGCCCCTTACATCCGAAGAGGTCGAGCGCGGACAGCGCCTCGGCGCCCTGTTGCGCCGCGCGAGGGGGGAGCGCCCCATGCTCGAGACCGCTCTGGCGGCGCGCGTTTCACCCGAGACTCTTCGGAAAATCGAGACGGGCCGGGTGGCGACGCCGGCATTTCCCACCATTGCGGCCATCGCCGACGTCCTGGGTCTGTCCCTCGACGATGTGTGGGGCGAGATCAGCCGGCCCGATCCTGACGTTGAACTGCCCGGCCCCGACGCCGGACGGCAGCGGTTGGCCTCCTAGACCCCGAAAGCGCGAACGGACACTTGAGGCCCATATTTTCCGAGAAAACATGGGCCTCAAGTGTCCGTTCGCGCATCGGTGTCGGGTGATGGGTGACGGGGGAGGGTGTTCCGTTGCCGGGCTGCCGCCCCGGATCTCGGGGAGCCTGTTGCGAAGGGCGTGGCAGCCCGGCGGACGGAAATCTGGGGGCCGGGACCGGGTGCCGTCAGGGGCACCCGGTCCCGGGCTGCGGGGGTTAGGCCGCGGTTCAGTCCGCGGGCTTAGGCCGCTACGAGGTCAGCGGCGTCGATCGCGGTGTCGGCGCCGTCGCGGGCCTCGTGCAGGTAACGGTCGTATGCCGGGAGCGTCAGGAAGGCGGGGAACTCGTTGCTGAGCGTGACCTCCTCGAAGATGTCCCTGGCGTCGGAGAAACGGTCGCCCTCGAAGCGTTCCAGCTTGGCGAACTCCTCGTCCAGCATGTCCTCGACCCATTCGTGCGTGATCACATCGCCAGCGTCCGTGATGGCCCGGGCGAAGATCCACTGCCACAGCTGCGAGCGGGAGATCTCCGCGGTGGCGGCGTCCTCCATCAGGTTGTGGATGGCCACCGCACCGTTGCCGCGTAGCCAGGATTCGATGTAGCGGATGCCGACCTCGATGTTGATCCGCACACCGCGTTCGGTAATCGTGCCGGTGGTGGAGGCGATGTCGATCAGGGCGCGGTCATCGGGGGTGACGTCCTCGCGGAGGCGGTCCAGCTGGTCCGTGCGGTCGCCCAGGACGCCGTCGAACACCTCGCGGCAGACCGGCACCAAGTCCGGGTGCGCCACCCAGGAGCCGTCGAAGCCGTCGGCGGCGTCGCGGGTCTTGTCGGCACGGACCTTCTCCAGGGCGATGGCGTTGGCCGCCTCGTCCTTGCGGTTGGGAACGGCCGCGGCCATCCCGCCGATCGCCATGGCGCCGCGCTTGTGGCAGGCGCGCACCAGCTGTTCGGTGTAGGCCCGCATGAACGGCTGGGTCATGGTGACCTGGTCGCGGTCCGGCAGGACAAAGCGCGGGCCTCGGGTGCGGAAGTTCTTGATCAGCGAGAAGATGTAGTCCCAGCGGCCGGCGTTCAGACCCGCGGCATGCTCGCGCAGTTCGAAGAGGATCTCCTCCATCTCGAACGCTGCCGTGATGGTTTCGATCAGCACTGTTGCGCGGATGGTGCCCTGCGGGATGCCGAGCAGGTCCTGGGCCAGGATGAAGATGTCGTTCCACAGCCTTGCCTCGAGGTGGTTCTCGATCTTCGGCAGGTAGAAGTAAGGCCCCTTGCCCTGCGCGATCAGGCGGCGGGCGTTGTGGTAGAAGTACAACCCGAAGTCCACGATGCCGCCGGCCACCGGGGTGCCGTCGATGAGCATGTGCTTCTCCGGCAGGTGCCAGCCGCGGGGCCGGACCACGATGGTGGGCAGCTCCTCGGCGGCGCGGAGCTTGTATTCCTTGCCTTCCGGGGTGGTGAAGTCGATCCGGCGTTCCAGTACGTCGGTGAGGTTCAGCTGGCCTTGGATGACGTTGCGCCACGACGGCGTGGAGGCGTCCTCCATATCCGCCAGCCAGACCTTGGCGCCGGAGTTCAGCGCGTTGATGGCCATCTTCTTGTCCACCGGGCCGGTGATCTCGACGCGGCGGTCGGTCAGGCCCGGCGCCGGGGGAGCGACGCGCCACTCGGGGTCGTTCCGGATGGCGGCCGTCTCGGGTAGGAAACGCGGGTCCTGGCCCCGGGTGATCTGCTGGCGGCGTTCCCGCCGTGCCTGCAGCAGCTCCTGCCGCCGTCCCGCCGTCGCCTTGTGCAGCTTGGCCACAAACGCCAGCGCGTCCGGCGTCAGGATCTCGCTCTGCCGGCAAATCGGCTGGGCCGTCAACGTAACCCCGTTGATCGTGAAGTTGTCAGTGAAGCTGTTCATTTCAAATCTCCTTAGCGAAGAAGCAAGTTCGACGGCGGGTGCAGTTTGGGGCCGAAAAAGGCAATCCTCCGAGTGCTATTCCCCATCCCCGCCTTGGACCTCGCAGAGCTCGGTCAGGCGGGGACAGGGCCCCTTTTACGCACGCTTCCGGATCACCTTTCCCGGCCCCCGATGTCGCCGGCACCTTGGGTGCCTGCCGCCGTCGTGCCCACATGTGAGCGGAATGAACAGCTCACTTGGGGCGGGGATTAGTGGAACTGTCCCTCTTCGGTCGATCCGACCAGGGCGAGGGTGGATGCGTTCGGGTTGAGCGCGGTGGCGATGTCGTCGAAGTAGCCGGTGCCGACTTCGCGCTGGTGCTTGGTGGCGGTGTAGCCGCGGGACTCGGAGGCGAATTCCTTCTCCTGCAGTTCGACGTAGGCGCTCATGCCTTCCCGGGCGTAGCCATGGGCGAGGTCGAACATCGAGTAGTTCAGGGCGTGGAATCCGGCCAGGGTGATGAACTGGAAGGTGAAGCCCATGGCGCCGAGTTCGCGCTGGAACTTCGCGATCGTGGCGTCGTCGAGGTGCTTGCGCCAGTTGAACGACGGCGAGCAGTTGTAGGAGAGCATCTGGTCCGGGAACTCGGCCTTGACCGATTCGGCGAACTTGCGGGCCAGCTCCAGGTCCGGAGTGCCGGTCTCCATCCAGATGAGGTCGGAGTACGGGGCGTAGGCCTTGGCACGGGCGATGCAGGGTTCGATCCCGTTGCGGACCTTGTAGAAGCCCTCGGCGGTGCGCTCGCCGGTGATGAATTCCTGGTCGCGCTCGTCGACGTCGGAGGTGATCAGGGTGGCCGCCTCGGCGTCGGTGCGGGCGATGATGACCGACGGGGTGCCGGCGACGTCGGCGGCCAGGCGGGCCGCGTTCAGCGTGCGGACGTGCTGCTGGGTGGGGATCAGGACCTTACCGCCGAGGTGGCCGCACTTCTTCTCCGAGGCGAGCTGGTCTTCCCAGTGCACGCCCGAGGCGCCGGCCTGGATCATGGACTTCATCAGCTCGTAGGCGTTCAGCGGGCCGCCGAAGCCGGCCTCGGCATCGGCGACGATCGGCACCATCCAGTCCTCGACCGTCTGGATGCCCTCGGAGAACTCGATCTGGTCTGCGCGGAGCAGCGCGTTGTTGATGCGGCGGACCACGGTGGGGACCGAGTTCGCGGGGTACAGCGACTGGTCCGGGTAGGTGTGGCCGGAGTTGTTGGCGTCCGCGGCGACCTGCCAGCCGGAGAGGTAGATGGCGCGGAGGCCGGCCTTGACCTGCTGCACGGCCTGGTTGCCGGTCAGGGCGCCCAGGGCGTTGGTGTACTGGCCCTCCTTGTGCTCCTCGGTGAGCTGCTTCCACAGCTTCTCCGAGCCGCGGCGGGCCAGGGTGTGCTCCTCGGAGACCCGGCCGCGGAGGCGGACGACGTCGGAGGCTGAGTAGTCCCGGGTGACACCTTCCCAGCGCGGGTTGGCGGCCCACTCGAGCTCCAGGGCGGAAGCCTGGGCTTCGGGCGTCTGCTGGGTGGGCTCAAATGCTGCAGTCATCTTTGTCTCCTTGGTGGTCCGGGCCGGCGGGGACCGCTTCTCTGCGGGTTCCGCCGGTTGTTCCGGGGTGGTGAATCTTTCTGTGAGATCTACTTTTCTTCACTTCCAAGGGGCTTTCTAGGGGGAATGTCTGGAAAGAATTGCACTTCTTCCCGTATTCTCAAGAAATGCATCCGAGCAGCTGGAACCGCCAGGCCGTATCCCCTTCCGTCCCCGCCGAACCCGAGGTGGACGTCATCAGCATGGGCCGGAGGGTCCGGCACCTGCGCAAGGCTGCGGGGCTGACGCTCGATGACCTGAGCGCCGCCGTCGGAACAGCCCCCAGCCAGCTGAGCCTGATCGAGAACGGCAAACGCGAACCCAAGCTCGGCCTGCTCCAGCAACTGGCCGCTGCGCTGGGCGTCAGCATCGACGAACTGCTCGGCGCGGAACCGCCGAACCGCCGCGCGGCCCTGGAGATCGAGCTGGAGCGGTACCAGCGCAGCCCCCTCTACGAGTCTCTGAACCTGCCCCGGATCCGCATCAGTTCGCGGCTGCCGATGGACGTGCTGGAGTCCATGGTGGGGCTGCAGCATGAGCTCGAACGCCGACTCAATGAGCAGGTGGCCACCCCGGAGGAGGCACGCCGCGCCAACGGTGAACTGCGGGCCATGATGCGCGAGCGCAACAACTACTTCCCGGAGTATGAGGCGGAGGCGCAGAAGGTCCTGGCGTCGGTGGGCCATACGTCCGGCCCGCTGTCCCACCACGTGATTGCGGACATCGCCGGGCACCTCGGCTTCAGCCTGCACCACGTGGGCGATCTGCCGCATTCCACGCGCTCCGTGACGGACCTGAAGAACCGCCGAATTTACCTCACGCAGAACGCCCGCAGCGACCACGACCCCCGGTCGGTGCTGCTGCAGGCCCTGGGCCACTACGTCCTGGGCCACCAGACACCCACCAACTACGGCGACTTCCTGATGCAGCGCGTCGCCACGAACTACTTCGCCGCCGCGCTGCTGCTGCCCGAGCAGGCCACCGTCGACTTCCTGCAAAAGGCCAAGGCCGCCAAGGAAATCGCCGTGGAGGACATCCGCGACGCGTTCGCCGTGTCCTACGAGACCGCCGCGCACCGCTTCACCAACCTCGCCACGCAGCACCTGGACCTGCGCACCCACTTCCAGAAGACACACAAGAGCGGCATCATCTACAAGGCCTACGAGAACGACGGCGTGACGTTCCCTCAGGACCACACCGGCGCCATCGAGGGCCAGCCGTCCTGCAAGAACTGGACCTCCCGCGTGGTGTTCGACGTGCCGGACAAGTTCAGCGCCTACAACCAGTACACGGACACGCCGGCCGGGACCTACTGGTGCACGGCCCGGACCGAACGCTCCGCCAACGGGGAGTTCTCGCTCTCCGTGGGTGTGCCCTACGCCCAGGTGAAGTGGTTCCGCGGACGCGACACCACGGAGCGCTCCAAGTCCACCTGCCCGGATGAGAGCTGCTGCAAGCGCCCGCCGGCTGCCCTCGCCTCCGAGTGGGCGGGCAACGCGTGGCCCTCGGCGCGGGCGCATTCGCACCTGCTGGCCGCGATGCCGCCGGGCGCCTTCCCCGGTGTGGACGAGACCGAGGTCTATTCCTTCCTGCAGGCGCACTCCGGGAACTGACGCCGCGGCGGCGTCGCTGGGGGCAGCATGACGCGTATATTTACCTCAAGCACGAAATGCTGGTCTGGACCTTGGGGGAGAATACGCTGTGGATTCTGGTCACGAAATTAGAATGAGCCGAGGGCGTCTCTTTTCATTGATTGACGCATTTGAGCAGGATCTACGCCGCTTGGTAGAAACGTCTCTGCTTGATCACCGAGAAGAAAGCGATGTCTTCTCCGAGTTGGAGCTCGCCGGAGCGCAGTGGCGACGGAAACAGGATGATACTGAAGACACATCCATAGTGCATTATCTGGACCTAAAACCAACCTTTGATGCGCTGGCCCGGGGAAAATCTGATCTCCCCGAAGACTTGCGAGAAATCATCGGAAGTAGTTCCGCCACGGTGGCTGCGCTAGTCCCAATACGCAACCGCGTTATGCACGGTCGGCCGCTCAGCATGGATGATCCGCAGTCGGCCACGACTCTACTGGGAGGGTTCCCTCGAAAGTACTGGCCACAGTCCTGCGCGGTTCTTGAGCGGCTGAACCGAGACGCGACCTGGGAACCGTTCTTTGAGAAACGACCTGTCCCGTTCGAACGAACCCTGCATAATCTGCCCGAAGTTGACTACGATGAGACGACCTTTATCGGTCGGAAAGACGAAGCGAAGCGACTCCTGAGTGATTTACGCAGCCGACGCTATCCTGTACTGACTTTGACCGGAGAAGGCGGGATCGGTAAGACAGCCCTTGCTTTGGACGTCGCCTACCGCTTGGTGGACGGCGAGGAGAACCCTTACGAGCTCGTTTTGTGGGTTTCGCTGAAGACCGAGATGCTCACAGCGTACGGTGTGGAAGACCTTCAAGACGCCGTTAGGGGACTTGACGGAACAGTCGCCGCTTTGGGGCGGGGAATCTCGCAAGATTTTACTGGCAGCCTGGCTGAGCTGTCTGAGGCTCTTGAAGGCGTTGAATGCCTGATAATCATCGACAACCTTGAGTCCGCCAAGGGCGATGAGGTCGTTCAAATGGTGGATATCCTTCCGCCGACAGTCAACTACCTCTTTACGAGTCGGGTTGGTTTGGGACAGTTGGAGCGGCGCATTCCGCTTCCGCCTTTGAGCGACGCGGAAGCGAAACTACTTTTCCGAAAATTTTCTCATTCGCGCCGTCAGCGAAACCTCAGTGGGCTTTCGGAGGTCGCCCTTACGAATGTGGTGAGTCAATTGCGGTGGAGTCCGCTAGCGATTCGTTGGTATGTACTCTCGAGCGAGGCTGGGCGGGTCCCCCTAGATGTCTTGCGGAACCAAGACGAACTCCTGTCGTTTTGCGTTCAGAACGTTTACGCCGGCCTGGGAGAAAAATCCCGAGCAATCTTGACAGTACTTCGCGCGCTTGATCGCGGAATAGGCTTCGACGAGTTCGCTATATTGACAGACTTCAAGACTGATGATCTAAGGGCAAGTACCCAAGAACTTACGCGGGGTGCGTTGGTCGTCGTTGAAGCCGAATCGACGGGCGGCCTCGCTGGCCGCCTCGCTCTGACGCCTACGGCGCGTGCATTCCTTCCACGTCCCGACCACAACGGATCATTCATCGCGGAGGTTCTCAAACGTGAACGTGACTTCAAGGCGTCCGTTGAGAGCGGTATCCGCAAGCTCAAGTGGATCGATCAACGAGAGGTTATTCCTAGGGACGAGTCTGATCACCCTGCCATGTTCCTGCTGCGGAGTGCAGTCAAGCTTGCAGCCACAAGACAGTTCTTGAAAGCCTACGAGAAGGTTGAACGCGCCCGAAGCTTCAATCCAGAGTTCTCGGAGGTCCACAGAGTTTCGGGCTACATCCAGGAGCTTGAGGGACACTATGAGGCGGCGGTAAGTGATTACCAAGCCGCGCTAACTTACGCCACGGGAGACAATGCTGTGGCTACGACAAGTTATGCGGTGGCAGATCTCCTTTCGACCAAACTCCACACGGCTCAGATTGCGTTGCCGCATGCGAAGCGAGCCCATCAGTTAAAGCCGTGTGGCGACACGGCTTTCCTGCTAGGAAAAGTCTTAGTTTGGGTCGGTGAATATGAGGAGGGACAAGTCTGCCTGGAAGAGGCTCAGAGTTCCCTGCGGGGGCGACGCCGCCTAATGGCAGCCACCACGCTCGCTGACAGTTGGCGAAGGCGGGCGGAAGCCGAAGCCGGGGATCACCGATTTGACGAGGCCGTTCAGTACGCCGCGGCTGGCTTCCACACTGCGGGCCTGCTGTATGCAGATAATCAGGGTGATGCCAGACTTTTGGGTGTTCTCTCCGAATGCAGCATTGCGGCTTTGAGAGCGTGGAGGAAATGTGACCGCAAGCCCTCACCAGGCGACGTCAGTCTATTCGGTCGTATCTCGACGGGTGTCCTTAAGTGGGGCCGAGCACTGGACTCTCGCAAGTCCTACTACTTGAAAGAAGCCCTCGTGCAAGCCATCGAGAGGCTGGGCGGGGAGAGTGAATCCTTCTTGGAACTCGAGCGTGCCAGGCTTTTCTTGGCTGCCGAGACCCGCGCAAGCGAGCTCGCCGTCAGAGGTTAGCTGAATGGATACGTGAGCGTTTACCGACCTCTTAGGCATTCGGAGCGGACTATATTGGCCAGTGTCAGCTCATCGATCCATCTCGCGGGAGCGTGCACCCATGGCCAAGGAACTTGCCACCCAGCTTGTCGAACAACTCCAGGCTGCCGGCGTGCAGCGGATCTACGGGATCGTCGGCGACAGCCTGAACCCGATCGTCGACGCCGTCCGGAAGACCGGCGGCGCCGCGAAGGGCGGGATCGACTGGATCCACGTCCGGCACGAGGAGGCAGCCGCGTTCGCCGCCGCGGCCGAGGCTCAGTTGACCGGCAAACTCGCGGTCTGTGCCGGCTCGTGCGGGCCTGGCAACCTGCACCTGATCAACGGCCTGTACGACGCGAACCGCTCTGGCGCCCCGGTCCTGGCCATCGCCTCGCACATCCCGAGCAAGCAGATCGGCAGCAGCTTCTTCCAGGAGACCCACCCGGACCGGCTGTTCAACGAATGTTCGGTCTACTCCGAACTGATCAGCACGGCCGAGCAGGCGCCGCGGGTCATGCATAGCGCCATCCAGCACGCCGTCGCGCTTCGCGGCGTCGCCGTTGTGACCCTGCCCGGCGATATCGCCGGGCTGGAGGCGACCGCCGAAACGCCGGCGCCGGCAGCCTTCCGGCCGGCTGCGCTGGTGCCGGACCCGGCCAGTGTGCGCGAACTGGCGGACGCCATCAACGACGCCGGGAAGGTCGCCATCTTCGCCGGCGCCGGCGTCGAAGGCGCCCACGATGAGGTGATTGCGCTCGCCGAACTCCTCGCCGCGCCGATCGGGCACTCGCTGCGCGGCAAGGATTTCATGCAGTACAACAACCCCTACGACATCGGCATGACCGGGCTGCTCGGCTACGGCGCCGCGGCCGAGGGGATCGAGGATGCGGACCTGCTGATCCTGCTCGGCACGGACTTCCCCTACGACCAGTTCCTGCCCGGAACCCGGACCGCGCAGGTCGACCGGGCCGCGCAGCACCTGGGCCGGCGGACCGACGTAGACGTCGCCGTGCACGGTGACGTGCTGCCCACGCTCGCCGCGCTGATGCCGCTGCTGAAGCCGAAGAAGAGCCGCCGTTTCCTGGACGCGATGCTCAAAAAGCACGACCGGCTGATGAACAAGGCCGTCGGGGCGTACACCCGCAAGGTCGAAAAAACCCAGCCGATCCACCCCGAGTACGCGGCCTCGCTGCTGGACCAGGTGGCGGCGGAGGATGCGGTCTTCACCGCGGACACCGGCATGTGCAACGTCTGGACCGCGCGGTACATCAACCCGCTGGGCACCCGGCGGCTGATCGGCTCATACCTGCACGGCTCCATGGCCAACGCGCTGCCCCAGGCCATCGGCGCCCAGCTCGCGTACCCGGGACGCCAGGTGGTCTCGGTCTCCGGCGACGGCGGCCTCTCAATGCTGCTGGGAGAGCTGATCACCGTCGCGGCGCACCGGCTCCCGGTCAACGTGGTGGTCTTCAACAACTCCACCCTCGGGATGGTCAAGCTGGAAATGCTGGTGGACGGACTGCCGGATTTCGGGGTCGACGTGCCTGACGCCAACTACGCCGAGGTTGCCCGGGCCCTGGGGTTCCATGCCGTCCGCGTGACCGACCCGGCCCGGATCGAGGCCGCGTACCATGAGGCGTTCGCACACCCGGGGCCGTCCCTCGTGGAGCTCATCACGGACCCCAAGGCCCTCTCGATCCCGCCGAAGATCAAGGGCGCGCAGATCCTGGGCTTCGCCACGGCCATGTCCAAGGTGGTGCTGAACCGGGGCGCCGGCGAAGCCGTGAGCATGGCCCGCAGCAACCTGCGGAACATCCCGCGGCGCTGACCCGACCCAGGGCGGGCTTCGTGTCCGAATGATTCGGCGCCAAATCGTGACCCGGGTGTTGTCGCACTTCCGCGGTGCCGGTGCTTGACTGGCCGTAGGCGGGATCCCCGCCTTTCCACGCGGTTGCGGGCCTTGGGGGCGCGATGAAACAGAAGATTCCGGCGCGGATTATGGCGGCCGCGGCTGGCGTGGCGCTGGTCCTGTCGGCCTGTGCCGCCCCGCCGCCGGCGCTGCTGAAGGCCGACGGCGTCGAACGCGCTTCGGTGGACCGGTCCGCCTACCCGGCCGAGCTGGACCAGCTCCGGGCATCGGCGCGGAAACTGGGTGCCGCGCTCCTCGCGGACGGCGGGGACGCCGGCAACGGCAACGTGGTCGCGTCGCCGGGCAGCTTGCTGATTGCCCTGGCCATGCTGCGGGCGGGAGCGTCGGGGACGACGGCCGCCGAGATGGACAGCGCCCTGGGCCTGCCCGCACAACACCGTGACGAGGCCCTGAATGCGCTGCTCGGATCGCTGGAAGCCTTCGACGGCGACCCCGGCTCCGTGGACGAAAAGAACCCGCCGCGCAAGCCGCTCCTGCACAGCGCAAACGGCCTGTTCGTGGACCGGGGCGTGCCCACCGGGGAGGGCTACCTGCGTTCCCTGGCCCGTTACTACGGGACGGGCGTGTACCCGGTGGACTTTCAGGACGAGAACACCACCAAACCGGCAATCGACGCCTGGGTGAACAAGAACACCGGCGGCCGGATCAAAAAGGCGCCCGCGGAGTACAGCAAGGACAACACGCTCAGCCTGCTCAATACGGTGTACTTCGCCTCGGCCTGGAACGTCCCCTTCGACCCGGCCGATACCTCAGACCTGCCCTTCACGACGGCGGCCGGGGGGCCGGTCACCGTCCCCACCATGTCCGCGGTTCAGGAGCTCGCGTCCGCCCGGGGCGCGGGATGGCAGGCCGTGGACCTGCCCTATGCCGAGGGTTTTGTGATGCGGCTGGTGCTGCCCGATGCCGGCGCCGCCATGCCCGGCCCGCAGGCCCTCGCCGACGCCGCCGCGGCCCTCGCGACGGCGGCGCGCGCCCCGACCCAGATCTTCCTGCCACGCTGGGACCACAAGAGCAGCTTCGAGCTGCGCAAGGTCTTCGCAGCCCTGGGCCTGCGCGAAATGCTCCAGACCGTGACGGACTTCAACGCGATCCAGCCCGGACTCGAAATCACGCAGGCGGGCCAGTCCGCCAACATCACGGTGGCGGAAAAGGGTACGGTTGCCGCCGCCGTGACCCAGGTCAACGCCCGCGCCGTCAGCGGCGCGGCCTTCACGCAGGTGATCCGGTTCGACCGGCCCTTCCAGTACGAGATAGTCCACGTGGAGACCGGGCTGCCGCTCTTTACGGGCAGGGTGTCAGACCCGAGCCCATCATGAGACGCTCCCTCACGTTCTGCAGGCAAAAACCGGACGCTCCCTCAGCGCATGAGGGAGCGTGCGGGCGGGAGCTGCCGGAGGTGAGGGAGCGTCGGGGAAGGAAGGAAGGGCTAGCGCGGGCCGCCCTGCCAGAGTGCGTCGAACGGTGCGCCCGAGGCCACCCGGTTCCGGATCCCCGCGGTGACGAAGTCCTTCGCCGTGCGGGCGGCCTCCAGCGGGGTGGCGCCCTTGGCCAGCTCGGCGGTTACCGCGGCGGCCAGCGAGCAGCCTGCGCCGGACACGGCTACCTCGCCCACCTTGGGTGCGGAGAGAACTTCCAGCGTCTCGCCGTCGTAGTAAACGTCGACGGCGTCGGGTCCTTCCAGCCGCACGCCCCCCTTGGCGAGCACGGCGGCGCCGCTGAGCTCATGGATGCGGACGGCCGCGGCCTTGAGGGATTCGACGTCGGTGATCTCCAGGCCGGAAAGCGACTCTGCCTCGAAGTGGTTGGGCGTGACGAAGGTGGCCAGCGGCAGGATCTGCGCCTTGAGTGCCTGGTCGGTGTCCAGGGCGTGGCCCGGCTCCTGGCCCTTACAGATCAGCACCGGGTCCAGCACCACGTGGGCGAACTGACCGCCGGTAAGCGCGGACGCCACCGTGGAGATCGTCGCCGGGCTGCCCAGCATGCCGATCTTCACGGTGTCCAGCACGGACGGCGCGCCGGACGCGGCGCCGTACGCCGCCGTCGTCGCCTCCAGCTGGTCGGCGATGACCTGGGCGTCCACAGCGACGAAGCGGTGGTTCCAGTTGTCTTTCGGGTCGAAGGACACGATGCAGGTCAGGTTGGCGATGCCGAACACGCCGAGCTCCTGGAAGGTCTTCAGGTCCGCCTGCGCGCCGGCGCCGCCGGTGGCCTCGGAGCCGGCGATGGTCAGGGCGACGGCGGGGTGGGCGCTGGCGTCGGAGGTCACGTTGTCCACGGCGTAAGAAGTCATGAACCCATCCTGCCAGCCGCCGAAACCCGCCCGCATTGTGCTTATGACCAATATGACCAAAACCCGGGTGTTCTGGATCACGGGGACTACGGTGGCGGACGGTGTTGCTCCCTTGCGACGCCGGATCCAGGAAGGTTCATTGATGAGCACCCAACTGTCCGAAGCGGCCCAGACCCGAAAAGCCGTCGGCAACATCCTCAAAGGCTCGGCAGGCAACCTCGTCGAGTGGTATGACCTGTACGTCTACACAGTCTTCGCGGCCTACTTCCAGGCGCACTTCTTCAACTCCAAGGACGAGCTGCAGGCCGGCCTCGAGGCGATGGCGGTCTTCTCGACGTCGTTCCTGATGCGCCCGATCGGCGCCTGGTTCTTCGGCCGCTACGCCGACCGTCGCGGCCGCAAGGCGGCGCTGACGCTGAGCGTGACAATGATGTCCGCCGGCTCCTTCGCCATCGCGGTGCTCCCCACCCAGGACGTGATCGGCCTCTGGGCCATGATCCTCCTGGTCCTTATCCGCGTGATCCAGGGCTTCTCCGTGGGCGGCGAGTACGGCACCAGCGCCACCTACATGTCCGAGGCCGCCACCTCCAAGCGCCGCGGATTCTTCTCCAGCTTCCAGTACGTCACGCTCATCGGCGGCCAGATGCTGGCCCTGCTGGTCCTGGTGATCCTGCAGAACGTGATGCCGAAGGCAGACCTCGGCGAGTGGGGCTGGCGGATCCCGTTCGCGATCGGCGGCGTCGCGGCCCTCGTGGTCCTATGGCTGCGCCGCTCCATGGAAGAGACCGTCTCGGCCGAACAGCTCGAGGCCGCCAAGGCCCCCTCACAGGCCGGCGAAGCGCAGCCGGGCACCATGAAGCTCCTGTTCACCGGCTACTGGAAGCCCCTGCTGATCTGCATCGGCATCACCCTCGGCGGCACCGTGGCGTTCTACACGTACACCAACTTCATCCTGAAGTTCATGAATGACACCTCCGGCATCGCCAAGACCGACACATCGGTGATCAACTTCTGGGCACTGTTCATCTTTATGCTGCTCCAGCCGGTCTACGGCATCATCTCGGACAAGGTGGGCCGCAAGCCGCTGCTGCTCTGGTTCGGTATCACCGGTGTGCTGTTCACCTGGCCGCTGCTCTCCACCCTGGCCGGCACGAAGGACCCGCTCACGGCCTTCCTGCTGATGATGGGCGGCCTGCTGATCGTCGGCGGCTACACCTCGATCAACGCCCTCGTGAAGGCCGAACTGTTCCCGGCCTCCATCCGCGCGCTCGGCGTCGGCCTGGGCTACGCGATCGCCAACTCGCTCTTCGGCGGCACCGTCCCGCTGATCGGCGCGGCGCTGCAGAAGTCCGGCCAGGAGGAGCTGTTCTTCACCTACGTCACCGTGGCCATCGCCATCTCGCTGCTGGTCTACATCTTCGCGCTGAAGAACAAGAAGTCCACGCACCTGGACCACGAACAGGGCCACGCCTGGGAGCCAGCCGCCGCCGCGACTGCGACGGGCGACGGCCGCCGGGACGACGACAAGGACCTCGTGGACGCCTCGCGCCGGTAGGGCTCGGACGCCCCGGATCCCCGCGCCGCCGTTTCGACGGCCCCGTGCCCACTCGACGCTGCGAAGCGTCTAACCGGTAGCGGGCCGTCGAAACGGCGACGAATCAGCCCCTGCGCCGCGGTTCAACGCCCGCAGGACCCGGTACTTGAACTCCACTTCGTTGAACAAGTGCTTCCACTCGATGCGGAGGAACGACCAGCCCTGCTCGGTCAACGCCTTCTCGCGTTGCCGCTCCGCGAAGAGGACCTCTGCGGTGGGCCGGTAGTCGAAGTACTTGCTCCTGCCGTCGAACTCGAGGGCAACCCTGCACTCGGGCCAGGCAAAATCCAGCCGGTATTCCCCGTGGGGAGTCCAGACGGGGTACTGCAAGTCCGGTGGCCTAATCCCGACCCTGTGCAGCAGTTCCCGCGTCAGGCTTTCGCCGGCCGATTCGGAGCGGGGATCAGCCAGTTCGAGTGCCCGGCGCAACGCCACCACCCCGTTGCGGCCGGCAAGGGCATCACACCGGGCGCGGAGCAGGCCAAGATCCGCTCCCAGCCGGGCCGCGTGATCGATCAGGATCACCGCCTGCGGCACGGTGAACATCAGGCAGCAATCCACCACCGTGCGCTCTAGGGATGTGCAGGGGAGCCCGTCGACCAAGCAGATCTCGCGGGCGTCCAAGCGGCGGGTGTGGGCCACGACGTCACGCCCGTGCGAAATCCCCGACGGGCTGCCTTTCTGGGTGAGGTGCACACGGTCATCGACCTTCCAGAGCTGCAGTCTGTGGAGGCTGGCACCTGAGACGTGGCTGTAGACGAACCCTCCCGGCGACGTCGTCAGCGTCCCCAGCGCGTGCGCGGAAATCAGCTGCCGACGTCGGGCGGCGCCGTTCAGGCCCTGCCACCAGTCCCCGCGGGCGTAGCAGCCCCGGCGCAGCCGGACGAGCGCGCCGCCGTGGACCAGCCGTGCGATGGCCCGGGTATTGAGCCCGGCCGCCAGGAGCTGGTCCGTGCGCCAGAGATTCGGAGCTGCGGGGAGTTCAGGGAGCATGGGACCAGTGTCAACCGCCCAGCCCTGCCGCCACGGCCACCCTTCCGGTATGTGGACAACGCCGATTCGACGGTTCCGTGCCCGGTCGACGTTGCCCTACGTCGAGCCCGCACCCTCCCGTCGAAACGGGGGGATGGAGCGGCGCCCCCGAGGCATCGCGCCGCGCGCGGATGCGGCGCCTCGTCAGGCCTTGAGTGTCCCGTCGAGGAGGTTGCGGAGCTCGCGGAAGTGCCGTTCGGTGGCTTCCGGGTGGAACGCCGAAGTATCCGCCATCGAGTAGCCGTGCGGGGCGCCGTCGTAAATCGTGTTGCTGGCGGTCAGCCCGGCAGCGTCGAGCGCCGTGCCGAGCCGCGCGACGGCGTCGGCGTCCATGCTCCGGTCCTGGTCCGCATGGCCGAAGACGAAGGTGGCACGCGCGTTTCCGAGCCCCAGGTGCGGGCTGTCCGGCTCGTCGGTAGCCAGGCCGCCGCCGTGGAAGCCGCCACACGCCGCCACCTGATCCGGGTGGGCGTTGGCGGTGCGGACGGCGAGGCGTGCACCCATGCAGTAACCGGTGACGCCGATGGGGCCGTCCGCGACGCCGTCGAGCTCGCGGAGATCACGCAGCCAGGCGTCGATGTCCGGGACGGCCTTGTCGCTCGTGAGTCGCCCGACCCGGGGGAACGCCGCGGCGCCGGCGGCCTCGCGGTCCTCCGGGGTAGTCATGTCCCCGGCCGGGGCCAGTTCCGTTGCCGTCCCCTCGCGGTAGAAGACGTTGGGGGCCAGGACGACGTAGCCCCAGTCCGCGATGCGCTGGGCCATCTCCTGGATACGCGGGCGCAGGCCGAAGGCATCCATGTAGAGGATGACGCCCGGGAAGGGGCCCTCGCCGGTCGAAGGACGGGCCACGAGGGCCTCGGCTGGGCCGTCAGCAGCAGGAATCTCGATAAACATCCGGTCAGGATAGCCGACGCAGCTAGGAGCCCCTCCCAGGGTTCGCGCCCGGTTGAGCCCCGACAGAAGCCTAGGAGTAGTACCGGCCCAGGGTCTCGGCCTTGAACTCGAAGAAGGTGCCGTCCTCGATGGCGCGGCGCGCGTCGTCGACCATTTTCACCACAAAGCGCTCGTTGTGGATCGAGATCAGGGTGGCCGAGACCATTTCCTTGGCCTTAAACAGGTGGTGGATGTAGGCCCGGGAGTAGTTCAGGCAGGCGTAGCAGTCGCAGCCCTCCTGCAGTGGGCCGAAGTCGCGCTTGTACACGGCCCCGGAGAGGTTGTACCGGCCGGTCGGGTGGTAAAACGCCGAGTTGCGGGCCACCCGGGTGGGGGAGACGCAGTCGAAGGTGTCCGCGCCGTTCTCGATCGCGGTGAAGATGTCGTCCGGCTCGGAGATGCCCAGCAGGTGCCGCGGTTTGTTCTCCGGCAATTCCTCGTTGCACCAGCGCACGATCGTGCCCAGGTTCTCCTTCTCCAGCGCCCCGCCGATGCCGAAGCCGTCGAAGTTCATGGCGCCAAGATCCCGGCAGGCCTTGCGGCGCAGGTCCTCGTACTGGGCGCCCTGGATGACGCCGAACAGGGCCTGGTATGGCTTCCCCACGCGCTCCTCCGTGAGCCGGAAGTGCTCGGTGATGCAACGCTCGGCCCAGCGGCGGGTGCGTTCCAGGGACTCCTCCTGGTAGCCGCGGGAGTTCTGCAGCGTGGTCAGCTCGTCGAACGCGAACATGATGTCCGCGCCGATCTGGTGCTGGACGTCCATCGAGATTTCGGGGCTGAACCGGTGCCGGTCGCCGTTGAGGTGGCTCTTGAACCACACGCCTCCCTCGTCCACGTGGGCCAGGCGTTCCTTGCCGGGGGCGACGGCGTCGTCCGGCCCCGAAGTGTCCACCGATTTCATGTCGATGACCTTCTTGAACCCGGAGCCCAGGCTCATCACCTGGAACCCGCCGGAGTCCGTGAACGTCGGGCCGCGCCAGTTCATGAAGGCGCCCAGCCCGCCGGCCTCGTCCAGGACGTCGGCGCCGGGCTGCAGGTACAGGTGGTACGCATTGGCCAGCACGGCCTG
Source organism: Arthrobacter sp. SlRoot2-15 (assembly GCF_059739345.1). NCBI lineage: Bacteria > Bacillati > Actinomycetota > Actinomycetes > Micrococcales > Micrococcaceae > Arthrobacter > Arthrobacter sp. SlRoot2-15. The sequence goes on along the minus strand of NZ_AP046058.1, from coordinate 1,375,287 downwards.
CGCGCCGAGCTCGGCGACGGACTCCGGCAGCACGGACTTGACGGTGGCCTTGGTGCCGACGGCGATGAACGCCGGGGTCTGGATCTCGCCGTGCGGGGTGGTGATGGTGCCGGTGCGGCCCAAGAATTCCCCGCCGTTTTCGGCAACATGGGAGCCCGACGGCGCGCACGTTTCGCTCAGGCGCTTGCCCACCCGGAAGGAGAACTCGGCCTGCAGGGCAGGGGCAGGGGGTACGGACGCAAAGTCAGGATTCGCTGGCACCGTTCAAGTGTGCCAGCTAACACCGCGGAAGCCTTAGTGCAGCGGGTCCGATGTGGGGTAGTTCTCAGCCCGCCAGTCATCCCAGCGGCCGCGGATGGTCTCGAGCTTGTGCGCGCCCAGATCGTAGGTCGAGACGATGGCCAGCGAGCCGCCGTCGGGCCGGACGTCGGGGATGACCGGCTGGTCCGCCACAATCACCAGTCCGTCGCCGTGCTCGGCGTAGCTGTGCACCGTCAGGCCCACCTGGTGGTTGCTGCGGAACCAGACCTTGCCCGAAATTTCCTCGCCCGTCGCCAGGGTGAGCGCATACGGCTCGCCGGGTTTGGGGACGTCGGACAGGCCCAGCTTGTCGATCGCGGAGCCCCCGGTGCCGGGGACCGAGAAGAAGAACGTCCGCCGTTTGCCGTGCGGGTGGTGCTCCAGGGCGAACCGCAGCTGGTGCAGGAACGTCAGCCAGCCCTGGGTGATGTCCTCGTCCCAGGCCGCCCACTCCGAGTCATGGTCGATGGCCGCGCGCGTCACGCTGACTTCCGTGCCGGTAGGGACCGGTTTCAGGGTAAAGATGTCGCCGCCGTCGACGACGAGGGAGGTATGGTCCGCACTCTCGACCACGTTGGGGCCGAAGTAGATCGCGTTGATCTCGGCGGCCTGGTCCTCGGCCTCCCAGCCGTGCCACTGGGCCACCTTCGCGGGTTCGCGCAACATCGTCCAGACCTGCGGCGCGTCGGAGTTGATCACCACGCTGAGATTGTTCGTCATGGGGTGAATCTACAACGCGCGACGGCGGCGGGGTAGGGCCAAACGGTCAGGCGCGGACCGACTCGAGCTCGTTGCCGATCCGCCGCTCCAGTTCGGGGCCGCCGATGGTCTGGGAGCCGCCGTGCGCGCGCAGGAAGAGCAGCGCCTCAAGCCGGAGCAGCCGCCACTCGCGTTCGGCGTCCGGGTTGGAGTTGTCGATCGCCCGGAAGATTTCCTTGTCGTACAGGTTCGGCTCGTTGAGGGAACGCTGGCGCACCTTGGCGTTGATCCGGGCCTTGAACGGGTCCGTCTCCATCTCGTCCGGCGCCCGGAGGAACTTCTCGTAGACTTCGGCGCGTTCTTCTTCCCCGCGCTGGCGGCAAATGTAGCTGGCCAGTGCCAGGGATGCCTCCACCGAGGCCCAGCGGCCCGGGTTGCCGTCGAAGGGGAGCACGTTGAGCAGGTCCGCGACGGCGAGGGCGTTCTCGGCGTCCTTGAGCACCACAAAGAGTTCATGGGCCAGGTCGCTGAGGTCCTTGAGGCAACTGCCGGACTTGGTGTTGATGCCCTTGGTGAGCCGGTCGCTGAGCAGCAACACCCCCAGCGCATCGGGATGCGCTTCGGCCGCGGCCTCCACGACCGACTCGGGGGTTCCCTCCGCGGCCGGGATCAGGGCCAGGTCCGCTTCGCTGGGGCCGCTGGCCACCGGCGGGGCCACCGGCGGGGGAGGGATAACGACGGCGGGAGCCGCCTCCGGGCCGCCGTCGCCGGCGGGAAGGTGCTCAACCAGCTGCAGTCCGGGGCCGCCGTCGTCCGATGAATCGGCCGGGGAGTCAGCCGGGGCATCCGCGCTGTCCGCGGGGATTGTGTCGGCGGGGGAAGCTTCCGGTGAGTCCGGCACGGGGTCCAGGACCAGGACCACGGAGCCGGCGGCGATCCGCAGCACGCCGCCCCCGGTGAGGGTGGCGCGGACGATGGCGGGGGAACCGAAATCGTCGGTGTCGACGTCCACGCGCACGATCTCGGCGGTGCGTTCGGCGTCGGGCAGGAGCAGGAGATCCCCGGTCCGCAGAGATCCCGCCTGCCGTTCGCTGTAGTTCAGGGAGGCTGTGGGGTGGGTCATCTGGAATCCTTAAATTCTCTTTCGGTCCGCTCACCAGTCTACAAAGGCCGACGCGCGAAGTCGGGGACGCCGGGGTGCTCCGGGCGTCCCAGCGGTTCCGGCGGCCCGGGGCGGAGGCCCCTAGTGGCCCACACCCGCGAACGCCAGCGCCTGGCGGATCAGCGCGCCACGGCCGCCGCTGAATTCCAGCTGAACGTCCGAACTCATGACTTCCTCCGGCGTCATCCAGGTCAGCTCGAGGGCGTCCTGCCGAGGCGAGCATTCGCCGGTCACGGGGATGATGTAGGCCAGCGCGACGGCGTGCTGCCGGTCGTCCGTGAAGCCGGTGTGCGAGGGGGACGGGAAGTATTCAGCCACCGTGAAGGGGACCGGGCTGATCGGGAGCTGCGGGAATGCGAGCGGGCCGAGGTCCTTTTCCATGTGGCGCAGCAGGGCGGCCCGGATGGTCTCGCGGTACAGCACCCGGCCGGAGACCAGGGAGCGGACCATGGTTCCGTCCTCGTCGGCCTGCAGCAGGGTGCCGACCTCGTTCACAAACCCGAGCGGGTCCAGTCGGACCGGGACGGCCTCGACGTAGACCATGGGCAGCCGGCCGCGGGCCTCGAAAAGATCGTCGTCGGAGAGCCAGCCGGGATTGGGGTCGGGAGTGCGAACGTTCATGGTTAAGTTCTACCGCATCCCCGGGCGCCGGGCGTGGTCACACGGGTCGGCCACCGGCGGCGGCTGCGGAGATCCAGAGGGCGTGGGCGGCCGCACCGCCGGCGTCGGGGTTGCCGACGTGCAGGAGCGCCACGGGCGCCTCCTCCACCACCGCCACCTCGTGCCCCGCCCCGGCGAGCCGTTCCCGCAGCAGCTCAAGGTCGCCGCCGTATTCGAAGCCCAGCGCGGCGCTTCCGGTTCGCGCGTCAGCCCCGGCGGTGCCGACCATCAGCACCCCGCCGTTCTTCGCCGTGAAGGCCTCCGTTTCCACGGCGTCCGCGTAGGCGCTGCCGCTCCCGGCCGCGCCGGGTACCGGGCGCGGGCGGGCGCCGATGTCCCGCAGTGTCCGGGCCGCCGCCGTCGGATCCGCGGCGAACCAGACGCCCACGACGGCGAGATCCGGGTCCGCCTCCGCGGAGCCGGCCCAGGTGCCGTCCGGCGCGCGGGTGGCGGGGTCGGCGAGGAAACTGAACCCGTCAGCGGCGGTGATCCGGCACGAGGGGCCGTGGTCCGCCTCGATGACCTCGGCGGTGGTGCCGGGCGCGGTGCCCCCGCCGGCCTCGTTGGTCCGGCGGGCAAACTCCGCGAGGTCGCCGACTTCGACGCCGAACGCCGTGGTGCCGTCCTCCGCCGAGCCGGCCTCGACGACGTGCAGCGCGAGGCGTCCGGCGCCGGCGTCGAACTCCCGCCAGGCGGGCTCGTCGACGGTCTTGACCATGCCCAGATCCTCCAGCAGGCGCTCCCACTGGTCGGGCCGGGAGGTGAAGTGGATGGGGCGGACACGCAGCATGGGGATCTCCCTGATGGTTCGGGGCCGGGAGCACAATGGTGCCATGGCTGCTGAGCTAAGGGAACTGCTGGTGAACGACGCCGCAGAATGGCGCGCCTGGCTGGAAGCGCACCACGCGGACAGCCCGGGGGTGTGGCTGGTGCTGCACAAGAAGGGCGGTTCGGTGACGGAGCTGGACTACGAGGCCGCCCTGCAGGAGGCCCTTTGCTTCGGCTGGATCGACGGCCAGGGCCGGCGCCGCGACGCCGAGACTTCCTACCAGCGGATGACCCGCCGCGGCCCGAAAAGCGTCTGGTCGGCCCGGAACGTGGAGCGCATCGGCCGCCTGGAGGCGGAGGGGCGGATGGCCCCGGCCGGGCGGGCCGCCGTCGAGAGCGCGAAGGCGGACGGTCGCTGGGAGGCGGCCTATTCGGGACAGGCCACCGCGGAGGTGCCGGAGGATCTCGCCGCGGCCATCGCGGCGGAACCGCGGGCGCAGGCCATGTTCGACGTCCTGACCTCGGTGAACCGGTTCGCGCTGATCTACCGGACCAACGCGGTCAAGCAGCCGGCCACGCGGGAGCGCAAGATCGCGGGCTTTGTGGAGATGCTGGCCCGCTTTGAAACGCCGTACCCGCAGAAACGGCGGCCCGACCCGGGGCCTTCAGCGACTTCCCAGTAACCGTCCGGGCTACCGACAGGCTGGACTGGCATAGTAGGCCGATGCCTACCACCCATCCTGGGCAGCCACTGGGCTCCCTGCCCGCCGTGCGCTCCCAGCGCACGGCGTTCTTTGCCGCCGCCGGACTGCTGGTCGCCGGCGAGGCGGTCTTCTGGCTGATGCTGGCCGCGGTGCAGACGAACTCCGGGCTCGCGCTTGTCGACGGCGGGGTCCACGACGCCTTCGTCGCGGGTCGGGCGCCCGTCGCCACGGCGATCCTGGCGGCGGTCAGCACGGTCACCTCGCCGACCTGGATGGCGGTCATCGGGGGACTGCTGGCTTTCGGCTGGGCCGTCCGGAAACGCGAAATCTGGCGGCCGGCGCTGCTCCTCGGAGCCATGGCGGCCACTTTTGGCGCGTCCACCCTGATCAAGCACCAGATCGCACGCGCCCGGCCCTCGGCCGCCGACTTCCTCATGGGCCCGGACGATGCCCTGTCCTTCCCGTCCGGCCACACGTTCGGGACCGGCGTGTTCCTGCTGGTGCTGGTGTACCTGCTGATGGGGCGCGGCGGGGTGCGGACGGTGCGCCGTTCGACGGCGGTGCTGGCGTTCTCCGGGGCGGCCATTGGAACGCTGCTGGTCGCGTTCAGCCGGCTCTACCTCGGCTACCACTGGCTGACGGACGTGGTGGCCTCGCTGGGGCTGGCCGTCGCCGTGACGGGCCTTGTGGTCCTGGTGGACGGCCTGCGGGACGCGCGGAAGGCAGTCCCGGCGGCCTAGAACTCGACGCCGAATGCCTGGGCGATGACCACGGCCGAGGCCGAGGACCAGGCCTGCGGGTGGCACGACGCCGGATACGGCACCGCGCGCCCGGACTCCGCCGCGGTGACCCCGGCAAAGAGTTCCGGGAGCCGGTGGCCGAACGCGCCGGAAGCCGCCAGCAGGCCCTCGGCGAGGACCCGCGCCTCGGCGGTGAATCCCTCGCCGAGCAGGCCGCGGACCGCGACGGCGGTGTCGTGGCTCCAGACCGAGCCGCAGTGGTAGCTGAAGGGCCAGAACCCCGCCGCCTGCCGGGACAGGGTGTGCAGGCCGTAGCCGGAAAACAGCTCCGGGCCCAGCAGCCGGTCCGCCACAAGCCGCGCCTCCGCGGCGTCGAGGATTCCGGTGCCCAGCAGGTGCCCCATGTTGGACCCCGGGATGTCCAGCGGCTCGCCGTGGCCGTCGAGTGCCATGGCCGGGAAGCTGCCGGCGTCGTCCTGCACCCAGAAGCGCTCGCGGAAGTTCTGCTTTAGCGCCGCCGCGAAGTCGCGCAGCTCCTTAGCTCCCGGTTCGCCATAGGAGTCGAACAGGTCCGCCGTCTGCACGGCTGCCTGGTAGGCGTAGCCCTGCACCTCGGAGAGGGCGATCGGGCCGTCCGCCTGCCGGCCGTCGCTGAACTGCATGGCGTCCCGGGAGTCTTTCCAGCCCTGGTTGCTCAGGCCGTGCCCGGACGTGTCCTGGTAGCTGAGGAATCCGCCGTTGGCCGTATTTCCCGCAGCTGCGCCGGCCGCCAGCAGCCACTCTGCGGCACGGGCGGCGCTGGGCAGCAGGGAGCGGACCGCGCCGTCGTCCGTACCGGCGAGGCCCAGCTCGCCGAGCAGGCAAAGCCAGAGTGGGGTGGAGTCCACGGCGCCGAAGTACACCGGCGGAAGCCGCAGCGCCTGGCTTTCGAGCACGAGTTCCTTGGCCCGCAGTTCGTGCAGGATCTTGCCCGGCCCCTCGGCCGCGGCGGGGTCGGGTTTGGTGCCCTGGTGTGCTGCGAGGGCTCGCAGGGTCCCGGCGGCCAAGCTTGCGTCGAGCGGCAGCAGCATCCGGGCCGCCCAGAGCGAATCCCGGCCGAACAGCGTGAAGTACCAGGGTGCCCCGGCGGCCAGGAACGGAGCGTCCGGGGCCTGCCGGGTGGCGAGCCGGAGCCCGTCGAGTTCGTCGAGTGAGTTGTCCAGGAGCAGGCCCAGCGGCCCCTCCGGCGCGGCCCGGAGACGCCGGGCGGCCGGCAGCGGCGCGGCCACCACGGCGTCCCCGCTGTCGGTCAGCACGGCCTGCCATTCCGCTTCCAGCGGCCTGCCGCGGCCCGCGGTGCCGAGCCAGCTGAGCCGTTCGCCGGGACCGACCCGTCCCGGCGCGGCCACGGTCAGGGTCCTGCCGTCCTCGCTCCAGCGCAGGGTGGACGCGTCCGCCGCGGTGGGCTGCAGCGGTTCGCGGTAGCGGCCGAGCCGGATGGCGGCCATGTCGGTAAAGTCCGCGGCCAGCCGCACCTCGATCTCGGCGTCCACCGCCTCCAGCGAGGTGCTCAGGCGCAGCGCGACGCGGACGGCGCCGGGTGTGACGGTCCAGGTCTGCAGGAGTTCGACGGCGGGATCCTCGGTGGGGCCCTCGATCCCGCGCACCAGCCCGCGGACCTTCAGCACACCGCCGGGGCAGGCCTCCACCGTGGCCGGTTCAGGCGCGAAGCCGTTGACCGTCACCTCGGCCCGGCACAGCATCCGGGTGTCCCCGTGCAGCAGCCCGGTGAACCACTCGCCGGCGCCGGTAGTGGCGCCCGTGCCGGGTGCGGCGGGCGCGCCGCCGCCCAGCCGACCGTCGGCGTCGAGCCACACCTGGGTGGGGGCGGCCACGGAACAGAGCTGGCGGTGCAGGGCTGGCTGAACAGTCATGGGCCCCAGCCTATGCCGAGGGCAGGGGCCCGAACTAGGCCTGCCCTAGGGGCGGGCCGTGTCCGGGACCCGGACCTTGACCCGGCCCGGTCCGCGCCCGCGCCGGCGTCAGTCCTGCGCGTCGTCGTCCATCGGGAAGGCCACGGCCTCGCCCACCACCCGCAGGCACAGCTCGGTGCCGGGCCGGGCGATGGAGGCGTTCCAGTGCCGGATGGTGATGATCTCCCCGCCGCCGGGGTAGCGGTGGTCCGCGACGGCGCCCTCGGCCAGGACCGGCGGGACGGCGAGCTTGAGCCGGACCGTGGTCTCCGGGCCGAAGTAGTCGGTGTCCACCACGGTGCCGCGGATGGGGCCGTCCTCGGCGATCCGGATCTGCTCGGGACGGAGCATCAGCTGCACGCGGCCCTGTGCCGGCGGACGTCGGACCGGGATGCCGCCCAGCGAGCAGGTGGCGAGCGAGCCCTCCATCCAGGCGTCCAGGATGACGGCGTCGCCCAGGAACTCGGCGGTGGCCCGGTCCGCCGGGCGGGTGTAGACCACAAAGGGGTTGCCGATCTGGGCGAGCTTGCCGCCGCGCATCACCGCCACCTGGTCCGCGAAGGAGAGCGCCTCGGCCTGGTCGTGGGTGACCAGGATGGTGGTCACCCCGGCGTCGTGGAGCACCTTGCCGACGGCGCGGCGGGTGGCAACGCGCAGCCCGGCGTCGAGCGCGGAGAATGGTTCGTCCAACAGCATGAGCTCGGGTTCACGGGCCAGGGCGCGGGCCAGCGCGATCCGTTGCTGCTGGCCGCCGGAGAGCTGGTGGGGCCTGCGTTTGGCCATGGCCGGGTCCAGCGCGACCATCTCCAGCAGCTCCGAGACCCGGGCCTTGATGCCGCGGTGGCCGCCGGGGAGCTTGCCGGCGTCAAGGCCAAAGGAAATGTTCTGGCCCACGGTCAAGTGCGGGAAGAGGGCGCCGTCCTGGGCCACGTAGCCGACATGCCGCTTGTGTGCGGGAACCCAGGCGCCGTCGCCGGCCACCTTGCTGCCGTTCAGGGAAATGCTGCCTGTGTCCGGGTGTTCGAAGCCGGCGATGAGCCGCAGCAGCGTGGTCTTGCCCGAGCCCGATGGGCCTACGATCGCCGTCGTCCCGCCCTTGGCGACGGAGAGGTTGACACCCTTCAGGACGGCCTGGGATCCGAAGTTCTTGGTGACGGCGTCGACCTCCAGATGGCTGTTGGTGCTGGGCGCCACGGAGGGAGCGATCCGGGGTTCCGGAAGCCGGGAGGGGTTCTGTTCGGTCACTGTCCCGCTGCTTTCTTGGACTGCTGGAAGAGGAGGTAGGTCATCGGCGCCGAGATCAGGATCATCAGCAGGGCGTACGGTGCGGCGCCGGCGTAGTCGATCTCGCTGCTTTTGCTCCAGAATTCGGTGGCGAGGGTCCGGGTGCCGTTTGGCGAGAGCAGCAGCGTGGCCGTCAGCTCGTTGACGATCCCGAGGAATACCAGGGCGGCGCCGCCGGCCGCGGCCGGGGCGGTGAGGCGCAGGGTGACGCGGAGGAACGCCAGCAGCGGCGGCTTGCCGAGGGCCTGTGCGGCCTCGTCGAGTTCCTTGGGCGCCTGGGAGAGCCCGGAGCGGAGGTTCACCAGCGCTCGCGGCAGGAACAGCAGGACGTAGGCGGCCACCAGCACCCAGGTGGTCTGGTAGAGGTCCGGAACCATCCGGATGCTGACGGTCACGAAGGCCAGGCCGACGACGATCCCGGGCATCGAGCTGGTGACATAGTTGGAGAGCTCCAGGGCCTTGCTGAACCAGCCCGGGTGCCGCACGGCCAGGTACGCCATCGGGAAAGCGACCACCGTGGTGGCCGCGGCCCCGGCCAGGCCGTAGCCGAGGGTCTGCAGCAGCGCCGGCAGGAAGGCCTCGGCCGCCCAGATGTCCGGCCCGCCGGCGTAGATCCAGCGCAGCACAAACGTCAGCGGAAGCCCGAACGCCAGCGCGGTCAGGGCCAGCAGGGACAGCTGCGCGGGCAGCTGGTAGGCGTGCAGCGGCAGCCGCAGGGCACGGGCCTGGGCGCCGGAACCGACCCTGGCGTAGCGGGCGGTTCCGCGGCCCCGGACCTCGACCAGGAGCAGGATCAGGCAGAAGAAGACGAGCACGCTGGCCAGCATGTTCCCGGCCGTCCCGTTGAAGGTGGACTGGTACTGGACCATGATCGCGGTGGTGAAGGTGTCGAAGCGGATCATCGCGAAGGCGCCGTACTCGGCCAGCAGGTGCAGCGAGACCAGCAGCGCGCCGCCGGTCATCGCGATCCGGAGTTGGGGCAGCACCACACGGAAGAAGGCACGCCAGGCCCCGAGGCCCAGGGAGGCGGCGGACTGTTCGATCGCCGGGTCAAGCCGGCTGAGCGTCGCGGCCGCCGGGATGTAGACCAGCGGGAAGTAGGAGAGCGTGGCGATCAGCACACCGGACCAAAGGCCGCCCATCGACGGCACGGCGGAGACCCAGGCGTAGCTGTTGACGAACGCCGGAACCGCGAGCGGAGCGGCGAGCAGGACGGCCCACCCCTTGTGGCCCTTGAGGTTGGTGCGTTCCACGAGCCAGGCGCCGCCCACGCCGAGGACCACGCAGAGCGGCACGGTGATCACCATCAGCAGCACCGTGTTGAGCAGGAGCTCGCCCACCCGGGCCCGGAAGATCAGGCCGACGGCCGTGTCCCAGCCTGTGGCCACCGTCATGAACGCCACATAGCCGAGGGGGATCAGGGAAATCAGGGCGATCAGGACAGCCAGGATCGACACCACGGAGACGCCGAAAGGCGGGCGGGGGCGCGTGCCCCTGCCCGCCGTCGTCGTGCTTCCGGTGGATCCGGGAGCCGCCAGAGTTTTAGTCAATGGTCAGAGCAGTCCCGACTTGGTCATCAGGTCGGTGACCTTGGCGGAGTTCAGCTTGGCCGGATCGACCTTGGGGGCCTGCAGTTCCGGGAGCGGGACGAGCTTTTCATTGGCCGGAACGCCGGAGCCGACCGCGTACTCGAAGGAGGTGCCCTTCTGCAGCACTTCCTGGCCCTTCTTGCCGGTGATGTACTTCAGGAAGGCCTGGGCGGCGGCCGCATTCTTTGAGGACTTGAGCACGCCGCCGCCGGAGACGGACACGAACGCGCCGGGGTCCTGGTTCTTGAAGTAGTACGGCGTGACGTTCTTGGAGTTCTCGCCGGTCTTGGACTGGTCGCCGTAGTAGTAGTAGTGGTAGATCAGGGCGGCGTCCACCTCGCCGGCGTTGACGGCCTTCATGGCCGTGCTGTTGCCCTTGTACGCCTTGAAGTTTTCCTTCATGCCCTTGAGCCATTCCTCGGTGGCGGCCTCGCCCTTGAGTTCCAGCAGGGCGGAGACGATTGCCTGGAAGTCGGCGCCCGACGGCGATGCCGCCCATTTGCCCTTCCACTCCGGCTTGGCCAGGTCGAGCATGGATTTGGGCAGCTTGTCAGCGCTCAGCTTGGCCTTGTCGTAGACCAGCACGGTGGAGCGGGCGGCGATGCCGGTCCACTTGTTCGTGGAGGGCCGGAATTCGGCCGGAACCTGGTCGACGGTGGCCTTGTCCACGTCCGCGAACAGCCCGGCGTTTTCCACCTGGGCCATGGCAGGGGAGTTTTCGGTGAGGAACACATCGGCGCGGGAGGCGGCCCCCTCCTGGACGATCTGGTTGGACATTTCGGTGTCGTCGCCCTGGCGCAGCGTGACCTTGATGCCTGTCTCCGCGGTGAAGGCGTCCACCCATTCCTTGGTCAGGGATTCGTGCTGGGCGTTGTAGACCGTAATCTCGCCGGCGGGCTTGCCGTCGGCCCCGGTGCTGCCGGAGGTCGAGGCGCCGGAGCCGCAGGCGGCGAGGCTGAGCGCGGCGGTGGCGGCGAGGGCAATGCCCGCCAGCGCATTTTTGCGGATCTTCATGAGGCTACTTTCTGCAAGGAAAAGGTCGTAGGTGCCTAATCTCCGTGAGCGGGAGGTTAGGGCATGCTCACTACGAAAAACTGTAGGTTAGCCAAACCTAAGCAACCAAGCCGAGAGCGCCTTAAGTGAGTAGGATCACACGAATTACGAAACTATTGCGTGACTTAATTCTCCGGGGCCGGTTCCGGGGCGGTTCCCTGGGCCATTTCCGCTGACGGTTCCGCGGTCCCGGCGGATTCGCCGGCGGGCTTGCCGACGGCGGGCAGCTTCCCGGCGATCGAGGCCGCGGCCTCCATCACCATCCAGGCCTGCAGCTGGGTGGACAGTTCGACGGCGGAACCCGCCGGGTAGGTCCGGCGTGCCGGCAGCTCCGGGCGGGCCGAGAAGACCAGCCGGGCACCCCGCCGCGCCAGCGGCTCCTGCGCCCCCACCAGGCGGCGGCCCTCCCAGAAGGCCTCCGCCGTGTCGGTCACCAGCAGCGCGGCGGTGGCCCGGGTCTCGGCGGAGAGCCGTTCGTCGACGGCGGCGAGGGCCAGGTAGCGGACGAGGACCCCGGTGAAGAGGCCGCCGTCGCCCGTTCCCTCGGAGCGGAGCACCGTGGCCTTGCGCCCCATCAGCGGGGCCTGCACCGTCAGGTTGCGGTGCACTGCCGCCACGAGCGCCGCCGCCCGCTCCAGGTTGGCCGTACCGCCCAGTTCCAGCAGGGCGCCCAGGACCGGGCCCTGGTTGTAGGTGTAGATGGCGCTCTCGAGCACCAGCTCGCCGCCGGGGGCGATCCGCAGCCCGTCCCGGTACATGCCCTGTTCCGGGTCGTAGAGCTTGGCGTCCAGCCAGTCCAGTAGGGCCTGGGCCTTGGCCGCCTGACCGGTCCGGGCGTAGTACAGGGCCACCGGGGCCGTGGCCGGGGTGTTCTTGAAGTCCCGCTTTTTGCTCCAGAACGTCCCGCCGCCCAGGTCGTCGGTCGAGGCCGAGTCGAACTGCAGGGTGAGGCTCTTGAGGACCTTGGCGTTGCGGCGGCGGCCGGAGGTCTTGCGCGTGTCCTCGGCGAGCTTCTCCAGCCGCAGGGTCGCCAGGGCCAGCCAGGCCATGTCGTCGTAATAGCTGTTGACGACGGTCAGGAAGTTCCGCAGCCGGATGCCGGTGACCAGCCGGGAGGCCAGCTTGCCGGCGCTGGGCAGGTTGTCGCCGTCGAACTTGGCCGGGGTGTGGCCCTCGCCGCCGAGTTCCCGGCGGCCGGTGTCCACAAGGCAGTCCACGTAGTGCGCCTGCCACCAGTAGTGCCACGGCCGGGCCAGGTTCTTCAGCCGGCCGGAAGGACGGGTGATTGCGGCGATGTGGGTGCCGGGCAGGAAAAAGAGGCGCTGCCCGAACAGCCGGGTCACCGAACGTGCGGCCTCGTCGGCGCGGAAAGACCAGTTCGGGGCGGGGGAGTGGGCAGCTGCTGCGGTCATGGACCAAGCCTAGTGGCGAGGGCGGCTCCGGCGCGGAACGGCGGGGCCGAGGTGCGCAATGTTTGCATTCCAGTTAACCTGAACTAACTAATGTTCCCTGGTGCCGGTGGGCTGCGCACAGCGTCACGGCCGGGGCCGCGGTTCCACATCAAGGAGGATGCATGGACGTCTTGGGTACTGTCGCGCTGATTACGGGCGGCGCGTCCGGGCTGGGGGCCGCGACGGCGCGCCGGCTGTTCGCTGGGGGCGCCTCCGTGGTGCTGGTGGATCTGCCGGGCTCGGCCGGGGAAGCCTTCGCCGCAGAGCTGAACGCGTCTGCCGGTGGCAGCGGAAACCGCGCGGTCTTTGTCGCCGCGGACGTCACCAGCGAAGAGCAGGTGCTGGCAGCCGTCGACGCCGCCGTCGCCCTCGGCCCGCTGCGGATCGTGGTGAACTGCGCTGGCATCGCCACCCCGGGGAAGGTGCTGGGCCGCGACGGCGTACTCCCGCTGGAGACGTTCAGCCGGGTCATCCAGATCAACCTCGTGGGGACGTTCAATGTGATCCGCCTGGCCGCCGCAGCGATGGCCGCCAGCGAGCCGGTTGCCACGGACCTGGGCGGCCCGGAACGCGGCGTCATCATCAACACCGCCTCCGTCGCGGCCTTCGACGGCCAGATCGGCCAGCCCGCCTACGCCGCCTCCAAGGGCGCCGTCGCCGCCATGACGCTGCCGATCGCCCGGGAACTGGCGCGCTCGCTGATCCGCGTGGTCACGATCGCCCCCGGCATCTTCGAGACCCCCATGATGGCCGGGCTCCCGCAGGAAGCCCAGGACTCCCTCGGTGCGCAGGTGCCGCACCCGTCCCGGCTGGGCCGCCCGGCCGAGTACGCGAACCTTGCCGCGCACATCGTGGACAATGCCATGCTCAACGGCGAGACCATCCGGCTCGACGGCGCCATCCGGATGGGACCGAAGTGACGCACAGCGTGGACACCACTGCCCCGGTTGACCCCGGTGCACCGGTAGGCCCGGCTGACCCGGCGCTCGCCGGGCTGCCAACGGCCGATTTCTTTGACTTCGAGTCGCTGCTCAGCGCCGCCGAGCAGGCGAAGCTGGCCGAACTCCGGGAGTTCCTGGCCCGCGAGGTGGCGCCGTTCGCCACCCGGTGGTGGAACGACGCCGAGTTCCCCGCGCACATCCTGCCCAAGCTGGCCGCGCTGGAACTCAGCGCCCCGGCCCAGCGCGGCTACAGCAACCTGTTCGCCGGCCTGGTTATCGCCGAAATGACCCGGGTGGACACCTCGCTCGCGACGTTTTTCCTGGTCCACCACGACCTGTTCGTGGAATCGCTCTACGGCTTCGGCTCGGAGGAACAGAAGGCCCGTCTGCTGGAGGACGCGGCGAACCTGCGGACCACCGGGGCCTTTGCGCTGACCGAGCCGGACCACGGCTCCGACGTCGCCGGCGGCATGGAAACCACCGCCCGGCGTGTCTCCGGCGGGGCGGGCGGCGACCATTGGGTGCTCAACGGCGCCAAGCGCTGGATCGGCAACGGGACGTTCTGCGACTACATGCTGGTCTGGGCCCGGGACGAGGCCGACGGCGGCATCCGCGGCTTCATCGTCGACGCCACGCTTCCCGGCGTGAGCCGGAGCCGGATTGAGAACAAGATCGCGCTGCGGACCGTGCAAAACGCCGACATCGTGTTCACCGACGTGCGCGTGGCCGAGTCGGACCGCTTCGCCGGGATCAACAGCTTCGAGGACACCAACGAGCTGCTGCGCGGTTCCCGGATCATGGTCGCCTGGCAGGGCGTGGGCCAGCAGCTGGCGGCGTTCGACGTCGCCCGGCAGTACGCCGTCGAACGCCGGCAATTCGGCCGGCCGCTGGCGAAGTTCCAGCTGGTCCAGCAGCAGCTGGTGACGATGCTCGGCAACGCGGTGGCCAGCATGGGCATGATGGTCCGGGTTGCCCAGCTGCAGGATGCCGGCGCCGCGGACATGCCCCAGGTGGCGCTCGCGAAGTCCTATGTCAGCGCCCGGATGCGCGAAACCGTGGCGATGGGCCGGTCCCTGCTGGGCGGCAACGGGATTGTCACCGATTACCGGATGGCCAAGATCTTCGCGGACGCCGAGGCCATCTACACCTACGAGGGCTCGTACGAGATCAACACCCTCATCGTGGGCCGCGCCGTGACCGGGGTGTCCGCGATCGTCTAGGCGGGCTGTGTGCCGAGCCGTGGGCCTAGGCGAAGGGCTGCTTTTCGCCTGCTTCGATCCGGTAGTCCAGGCTGTTGTTCTTCACCGGCATGGGGCAGGTGCCATACGGGGTGAACGCGCTGGGGTAATTGATCGCCCGGTTGAAGTCCAGGACCACGGTGCCATCCGGCCTGGGCCTGGCCGTGGAGACCTTGCGCCACTCGTCGGTCGTCAGCCCGTTGGTCTCGTCGTGGAACGTCACCGTGAGGGCGCCGAGCTTCTCCTCCTCGGCCTGCAGGCGGCACTCATGCTCCTGGCCCGGCAGCCGGAACACGAGCTCGCCCACGGAGCGGTGCACGCCGTCCACCAGCGGGTTGGCGGTGCCGATGGGGACCTCCACCGGTGCGGGATAAGGGATAAAGCGCGCCTCGATGACCAGGTCCGGCCGATAGTCGAAGGTGGGCACGCCGTCGAACCCGGTGAACACCGGGGAGGCCGAATCCCGGGTGCGGATGGCGTACTTGTTGGCCCGCATCGCCAGTTCCACCACCACCTGGCGGCCGTCGGCACCGCCGAACCGGACCCACATCAGGGACTGCTCATCGGCCAGCTCCGCGCTGATGGTCCCCTCTACGGGCTCACCGGTCCCCACGAGCGTCAGCCCGTCGGCTGCCGTGGCGGTGAGGAACGCCGTCGTGCCGTCCGTGGACCACAGCCCGGGGACGAGTTCGACGGCGGCCGGCGAATCCGCCAGCCACTGGAAGGACGTCAGGGTGAGCCAGCCGTAGTCGCTGGCCAGGGCTTCGTTGCGGCTGTTCCGGAAGCGCTGCCAGCGGGCAAGCTGCGGGTCGGCAGGGGACACGTCGGTGGTCAAGGAACCCTCCAGGGGATCAGCCCAACTGCCTGTCAGTTGGGGGCGGACGAAGGTGACAGGGCGGCGGCGACCAGCTGGCCTGCGGTGGTGCGGGCGGCGGCGGCCGCGGCGGGGTCGGCGTCGAGCACCCCGCTGGCCAGGCCGCCGTCCAGGAGCAGGGTCAGGCTGCGGGCCAGGCCGTCCGGATCGGGCGCGCCGGCCCGGTCCGCCAGGTCCCGGATCCAGGCCAGGATGTGCTGCTTGTGCGCGACCGTCCGTTCATGCACGCGGGTGCCGGTGGCTGATTCGGCGGCCGCGTTGATGAACGCGCAGCCGCGGTAGCCGTCGCGGCGGCAGGCCGTTGACAGCGCGTCGAAGAGGCCCGCCAGCTGGGCCGCGGGGTCCGGCCCGGCGGCCTCGGCGGCGGCGTGCAGCTGCCCGGTCCAGACGCCGTCCACCTGCTCCAGATAGGCCAGGATCAGGTCATCCTTGGCCGGGAAGTACTTGTAAAACGTGGCCTTGGCGACCCCGGATTCGGCGATGATCGTGTCGATGCCGGCGGCCCGGAGGCCGTGGGCGTAGAAGAGCCGGAACGCCGTCGCCAGGATCTTGTCCTTGGCCTGGCCGGCCGGAGTCCGGGCCGCCCGCGGCCCGGCGGCTGTGGCGGTTGCTGCAGTCGGCGTCATAACTTCATGGTACACAGACCAGTCTGTCCAGTCTCGTGGATGTCGCGGACGTCGCCGGTATGGCCCTCGGTTGCCGTAGACAGTTCTGTCTGATAGCGTCTCGTGCAGCAGTAGACGGACTTGTCTACTCTGCGAAAACTCGAGAACCCTTCCTGAATGAGGTCCCCATGAAAATTGCAGTCTTTGGCACCGGCATGGTCGGCCCCACCGTCGCAGGCGCCCTGGCCGCACTCGGCCACGACGTCGTCGTCGGAACCCGCGATCCGCAGGCCACGCTGGCCCGCACCGAGGCCGGGCCGACGGGCGTGCCGTTCGCCCAGTGGCACGCGGAGCACGGCGACATCCCCGTGGCCACCTTCGCCGACGCCGCAGCCGGCAGCGAGCTCGTGGTCAACGCCACCAACGGCACCGGTTCGCTGGACGCGCTTACCGCCGCCGGCGCCGCCAACCTGGCCGGCAAGGTCATCATGGACATCGCGAACCCGCTCGACTTCTCCCAGGGCTTCCCGCCGTCGCTGAACCCGGTCAACACGGACAGCCTGGCCGAGCAGCTCCAGCGGGCCTTCCCGGACGCGCGCGTGGTCAAGACCCTCAACACCATGAACGCCACCGTCATGGTGGACCCGTCCAGCGTGGCCGCCGGGGACCACTCGGTGTTTGTCTCCGGCAACGACGCGGACGCCAAATCGGTGGTTGCCGGCCTGCTGGCGGACCTCGGCCACCGCGACATCATCGACCTGGGCGACATCACCACGGCCCGCGGCACGGAAATGCTCCTGCCGATCTGGCTGCGGCTGTGGGGCGCCTTCGGGAACGCGGACTTCAACTTCAAGATTGCCCGCTAGGCCCCGCAGGGTCCGGACACTATCTGAGACGGATTCCCGGGCGGGCCGTGAGCCGGGTAACATCCCATGGGTACAAGTAACCCGGCTCACAGTATCCAGCGCAGTGTACGAGCCACGTCGAACCCTCGAAAGATAGTTTCCATGGCTGACACTGCATTCACTTCCGGCACGGATCTGGCCTCCGAACTGCGCGCCGACGTCCGCCGGGTGTCCACCCTCCTCGGCGAATCCCTGGTCCGCCAGCACGGGCCCGAGCTCCTGGACCTCGTGGAGCAGGTGCGCCTGCTGACCAAGGAGTCCAAGGAAGCCGCCCGCGGCGGCGCCGACGCCACCGGGCCGTGGAGCTCGTACGACGTCGTCGCCCAGGTCCGCGAGCTGCTCGGCTCCCTGCCGCTGGAGCAGGCGACCGACCTGGTCCGCGCGTTCGCCTTCTACTTCCACCTGGCCAACGCCGCCGAGCAGGTCCACCGGGTCCGCGGGCTGCGCACCCGGCAGGAGAAGGACGGCTGGCTCGCCAAGGCCGTCGAGGAGATCGCGGCACAGGCCGGATCCGCCGTGCTGCAGGACGTCGTCAACGAACTCGACGTCCGGCCCATCTTCACGGCCCACCCCACCGAGGCCTCCCGCCGTTCGGTGCTGGACAAGGTCCGCCGGCTCTCCGACGTGCTGGCCGAACCCACCCTTGAGGGCACCTCGGCCCGCCGCCGCCAGGACCGCCAGCTGGCCGAGGTGATCGACCAGATGTGGCAGACGGATGAACTCCGCCAGGTCCGGCCCACCCCGGTGGATGAGGCCCGCAACGCCATCTACTACCTCACCGGAATCCTCGGCGACGCCATGCCGGAGATGCTCTCGGACCTCTCCGAGCTACTCGGCGAGCACGGCGTCACCCTGCCGGTCACCAAGGCGCCGATCCGTTTCGGCTCCTGGATCGGCGGCGACCGGGACGGCAACCCCAACGTCACGGCCTCCGTCACGCGCGAAATCCTGCAGATCCAGAACCAGCACGCGATCCGGATCAGCATCGGCCTGATCGACGGGCTGATCTCCATCCTGTCCAACTCGACCGCGCTGGCCGGGGCGGACCAGGCGCTGCTGGACTCGATCGACGTCGACCTGCGGAACCTGCCCGGCCTGGACCGCCGCGTCCTGGAGCTCAACGCGCAAGAGCCCTACCGGCTCAAACTCACCTGCATCAAGGCCAAGCTGCTCAACACCGGCCGCCGGGTCGCCGCCGGCGCGGCCCACGAGCCGGGCCGTGACTATGCCGCCACCGCGGAGCTGCTCGCCGAACTCGGCCTGTTGGAAGTTTCGCTGCGGAACCACCACGCCGGTCTCGCCGCCGACGGCGCCCTGGCCCGGGTCCGCCGCGCCCTCGCCTCCTTTGGCCTGCACCTGGCCACCCTGGACATCCGCGAACATGCCGACCACCACCACGACGCCGTCGGGCAACTGATGGACCGGCTCGGCGGACCCGGAGTCCGGTACGCCGAGCTCAGCCGCGCCGAGCGGCTCGAGGTGCTGGGCTCCGAGCTGGCCTCCCGCCGGCCGCTCTCCGGCCACCCGATCAAGCTCGACGGCGTCGCCGACGGCACCTACGACGTGTTCCGCGAGATCCGCCGCGCCCTGCGCGCCTACGGCCCGGACGTGATCGAGACCTACATCATCTCCATGACCCGCGGCGCGGACGACGTCCTGGCCGCGGCCGTGCTGGCCCGCGAGGCCGGGCTGGTGAGCCTCTTCGGCGAGGCGCCGTACGCGAAAATCGGGTTCGCCCCGCTGCTGGAGACCGTCGAGGAGCTCCGCGCCTCGGCCGAGATCGTGGACGCGCTGCTCTCCGACTCCTCCTACCGCGAGCTGGTCCGGCTGCGCGGGGACGTGCAGGAGATCATGCTCGGTTACTCGGACTCCAACAAGGAATCCGGCGTGATGACGAGCCAGTGGGAGATCCACAAGACGCAGCGGAAGCTGCGCGACGTCGCGGCCAAGCACGGTGTGCGGGTGCGGCTTTTCCACGGCCGTGGCGGTTCTGTGGGCCGCGGCGGCGGTCCGACCTACGACGCGATCATGGCCCAGCCCAACGGTGTGCTCGAAGGTGAAATCAAGTTCACCGAACAGGGCGAGGTCATCTCGGATAAGTATTCGCTGCCCGAGCTTGCCCGCGAGAACCTGGAGCTGTCCCTCGCGGCGGTGCTGCAGGGCTCGGCGCTGCACCGCGCCCCGCGCACCTCAGAGGACCAGCGCGAGCGCTACGGCCACGTCATGGAGACCATCTCCGACGCCGCGTTCGCCCGCTACCGGACCCTGATCGACGACCCGGACCTGCCGGCCTACTTTATGGCCTCGACCCCGGTGGAGCAGCTGGGTTCGCTGAACATCGGCTCCCGGCCGTCCAAGCGCCCCGACTCCGGGGCAGGACTCGAGGGCCTGCGCGCCATCCCGTGGGTGTTCGGCTGGACCCAGTCGCGGCAGATCGTGCCGGGCTGGTTCGGCGTCGGTTCCGGGCTGAAGGCGGCGCGGGAGGCCGGCCACTCGGCCCAGCTGGTGGAGATGATGGACGGCTGGCACTTCTTCCGCTCGGTGCTTTCCAACGTGGAAATGACGCTGGCCAAGACGGACATGGACATTGCCGGCTACTACGTCTCCACCCTGGTCCCGGAGGAACTGCACCACCTGTTCCGGGCCATCCGCGCCGAGTACGAGCTGACCGTCGCCGAGATCCAGAACCTCACGGGCGAGGACCTGCTGCTCGACGCGCAGCCGACGCTCAAGCGCTCGCTGGAAATCCGGGACCAGTACCTCGACCCGATCAGCTACCTCCAGGTGGAACTGCTCCGCCGGGTCCGTGCCGAGGCCGCGGCCGGGGAGGGCATGCCCAACGCCGAAATCGACGAGCGGCTGCAGCGCGCCATGCTGATCACCGTCAACGGCGTCGCGGCCGGCCTGCGCAACACCGGATAATCCTCCCCGGCGATCCTCCCTCAGGTGTGGCGCGTGTTTTCCGGATGCTCCCGCAGGTGTGGCGGGTGTTTTCCGGATGCTCCCGCAGGTGTGGCTGGGTTTTTCAGGATGCTCCCGCACGTGTGGCTGGGTTTTCTAGGATGCTCCCGCAGGTGTGGCGGGAGGGTCGGTGGGAATGCTGCCGAAGCTGCGGGAGGGTTGGTAGGAAAGCTGCCGGAGCTGCGGGAGGGTTGGGTGGGAATGTTGCCGGAGCTGGCGGCTAGGGTTGTTCCATGCCGTCGTTCCAGACCAGACTCAAAATCACCGGGCTCAAGCCGGGCAACCCGCCGGAGGCCGTGATGGCGGCGGCCGTCGAGGCGCTCGGGACGCGGCACCACGTGGAGGCCAACCAGCTCGAGCTCGCCGGCGGGGTCCCGCAGCTGAACCTGCGCTTCCTGGTCGATGCCACCGCCTACGCCACCGAGAACAGCCAGGCGCTGGAGTCGGCCGCCATGATGCGCGACGCCGTCGAACGCGTGGCGGTGACGGGGAACCTGACCGTGCTGCGGCGCAACCGGGGCCGCTGGGCACCGGTGTAGAAGCGCCGGTCTAGAAGTCCAGCTCCTCGTCCGGGTCCGACGCTGCGGAGCCGGGCTCGACGACGGGGGAGCGGCTGCCCCGGCGGCGCGTGACCACGAGTCCGACGGCGGCGCCGATCGCCAGGCCGACGCCCACCCCGATCAGCGAGCTCGCCCAGAACGGCAGGCGGGTGGCGGAACCCGTGACGTAGCCCAGCCCCACGGACCAGACTGCCCAGAGAATGCCGCCCAAGGCTGCGCAGAAGCTGAAGCCGCGGGTGGACACGTTGGCGATGCCCGCCGCGGCAGTGGTGGCCAGCCGGCCGCCGGGGATGAAGCGGATCCCGATGATGGCCCCGTAAGTGGACGAGCGGCCTGCTTTGGCGATGGCCAGGTGCACCGCGCTGTGGAACTTGCGGCCCCAGCTCCACCGGTCCAGCACATGGCTGAGGCGGCGCTTGAACAGCTGGAAGACCATCAGGTCGCCGAGCCAGGAGGCCAGCGCGGCGAGGGTGGCCACGAGGAACACGTTCGCGCGGCCGTCAGCCGACAGTGCTCCGGCGGTGATCACCACCATTTCGGAGGGTACCGGCGGGAAGATGGCGTCGCCGAGGACAACGGGGATGATCCAGAAATAGATCGCGGATCCCCAGGTGTCCGCATTGGCCAGGTCCATGGGCACAAGGTACCCCATATGAGGCCGTCCGGCGGGGTGCCCGCGGCGCCCGGGGTGGGTTCCGGCCGGTGCCGTGCGGCTTAGCGGGCCTCGGAGAGCTCGAGCCGGCTGCGGTACTCCACCGGGCTGCCGGTGATGGGGTCAATAAAGCGGATGCCGCGCGCCAGGAGTTGGAGGGGTTTCGCGTAGTCGTCCGGTGCCTTGTCCAGCAGTTCGGGGTAAAACGCATCGTTCAAAATCCGGAGTCCCAGCGAGGCCATGTGCACCCGGAGCTGGTGGGTCTTCCCCGAGTGCGGCTCCAGTCGGTACAGCGCCCGGCGCGGGGTGCCGGCGTCGGGGGTATCGGGGGTGCCGGGGGCCGGCGCGGCGAAGGTCCGGAGCCGCTCGATCCGGGTTTCGGCGTTCGGTTCGCCGTCAATGACTTCGGCGAGCAGGTAGCTGCGGGACTTCGTCATGCGGTTCCGCACCACCACGGGGAAGTCGACGGCGGGATGCCCCGGCGCGGGCACCGCGGCGGACACGCACTCGTATTCCTTCTGGACCTGGCGCTTCTCGAAGAGGACCTGGTACTTCCCGCGGGTGTCGGGGTTCGTGGAGAGCAGCAGAATGCCGGCCGTCATGCGGTCCAGGCGGTGCATCGGGATCAGGTCCGGCAGCCCCAGCTGGTTCCGCAGGCGCACCAAGGCCGATTCCTGGATGTACGTGCCGCCCGGAGTGGTGGGCAGGAAGTGCGGCTTGTCCACCACCAGCAGGTGCTCGTCCTGGTGCAGGATGGTCAGCTCCACCGGGATCCGGGTCTCCGGCGGCAGCGAGCGGTAGTACCAGATGAAAGTGTGGCGCTGCAGCGGAGTGGTCCGGTCCAGCGGGATGCCGGCCTCGCCCACAATCTCGCCGGCGTCGAACCGGTCCTCAATGCCCTGCGGGTCGATGTGGCCCCAGCGGTGCATCATGTAGTCCATCGCGGTCTCCCACGGCCCCTCGTCCGGCAGACGCAGGCGGGTCGCGTTCACGCCGTCGCGCACGGGCAGGGGGGATTGCATCACCGGTCCATTCTACTTTGCCCGCCCCCCACCGTTTCCACGGTTCCGTGCCCGCTCGACGCTTCGAAGCGTCGAACCTGCAGGCAGCCATCGAACCGGTTCCGACGAGAAAAAAGTTCTTGACAATAAAAACTGTCGGTGGGCACACTGGGAGCATGTTGGACATCGAAGTGATTGAGGACCCGGCCGCCGCGGAGGCATCCCTGGACCCGATCCGGACGCGGATCCTGCGGGAACTGGCCGAGCCCGGTTCCGCCACCCAGCTCGCCGCGAAGGTTGGCCTGCCGCGGCAGAAGGTGAACTACCACCTGAAGGCCCTCGAGCGGCACGGACTGGTCGAGCTCGTCGAGGAGCGGCGGCGCGGCAACGTTACCGAGCGTATCCTGCGCGCGACGGCGGCGTCGTACCTGATTTCGCCGGCGGCGCTGGCGTCCGTAGCCCCGGACCCGCACCGGTTTTCGGACCGTTTCTCCGCGTTCTGGATGCTGGCGCTCGCGGCCCGCATGGTCCAGGAGCTGGGCCAGCTGATCGCCGGCGCGGCCGCGGCGAAACAAAAACTCGCCACCTTCGCGATCGACGGCGAGGTCACGTTCCGGTCCGCGGCCGACAGGGCAGCCTTCGCCGAGGAACTCGGCGTCGCCGTGACCCGTCTGGTGGACAAGTACCACGACGGCGGCGGCGCAGTCCCGTCCGGCAGCCCGGCTGCACCGCAGGCCCGGGCGGCGGGGCGCCGGCACCGGCTCGTTGTCGCCCTTCACCCGGCCCTGAAGACCCCATCGCAATCCCCCCAATCCAAGGAGCAGGACCATGACTGACAAGCGCGAATTCGAGATCGTCTACGACACCGAACTGCCCGGCACCCCCGAACAGGTGTGGGAGGCGGTCACCAAGGACACCCCGGCCTGGATGTTCCCGACGGACCAGTGGCCGGCCGTGAAGACCGTGGAGGAGCGCCCCTCGCACCTGGTCTCCCGGTTGGAGGGCCCGGACGGCTGGTTCAACCAGCTCGAGCATGTCCTCGAACCGCTCGACGGCGGCCGGGCGCGGCTGCACTATGTCCACAGCGGCATTTTCACGGACGACTGGGGCGGGCAATACGACGGCGCCAGAAAGCACACCGCCTTCTACCTCCACACCCTGGGCCAGTACCTGGCGCACTTCAACGGCCGGCCCGTGGTCTTCACCGATGTCCAGGCACCGGCCGCCTCGCAGGCCCCCGACGGCTTCGACCGGCTCAAGCAGGCCCTCGGCGTGGCCGGCTCGGCGCAGGGGGACGAAGTGGAACTGGACGTCGACGGCGTCGGGCATCTGTCCGCCGAAGTGGATTTCGCCAACGAGAACTTCCTCGGGCTGCGGACGGCGGACACGATGTACCGCTTCTTCGGGCGCAACGCCTTCGCGGCGCCGGTGGGCATGACCGTGCACGACTTCAGCGGCCGCGAGGACGCCGGCGCGACGTCGGACGCCTGGGCCGGGTTCCTGGCGCGGGTCTACGCGTAGGCCCGCGCTGCCCCGCTGCGCCGTTGCCCCGCTGCGCCGTTGCCCCGCTGCGCCGTTTCGACGGTTCCGTGCCCGTTCGATGTGTCCGCGCGTCGAATGGGCACGGAACCGTCGAAACGGGCCCGGGGAGGCCGCGCGGGCCTCAGGCGATGGCCGCGGCAGGCGGCGCGGGGAGGTTCCGGCGCAGCTGGGGGGAGCGCTCCAGCCGGCCCTGGGCCGCGCGCAGAGCCAGCACCGCGGACTCCAGCTTCTCCGGGGGCAGGGTGAACGGCAGGCGCAGATAGTGCTCGAAGGCGCCCCCGACGCCGAACCTGGGTCCCGCGGCGAGCCGGATCCCGAAGTCCGGGGCGAGCACCGCGAGTGCGGTGCTGACCGGCGCCGGCAGCCGGCACCAGACGGACAGGCCGCCGTCGGGCCGTTCCGGCTCCCAATCCGGAAGGTGCCCGCGGACCAGGTCCAGCAGGACCTCCCGGTTCCCGCGCAGCGCCGCGAGCCGGGCGGGCAGCGGTTCGGCGAGGTCGCTGACCAAGTGCGCGGCGGCGAGCTGTTCCACCACCGGGCCGCCGAGGTCAAGGGTGGTGCGGGCGGCGGCGAAGCGCCGGATCAGGGGCTCGCTTGCCCGGATCCAACCGGTCCGCAGCCCCGCCCAGTGGGATTTGCTGAGGGACCCGAGGGACACCACCGCCGGGCTGAACGCGGCCATGGGGGTGGAGCGAAGGCCGTCCAGGTTCAGCTCGCGGAGCGTCTCGTCGGCCACCAGCACGGTGCCCGACGCCGCGGCCGCCGCCACGAGGCGACGCCGCTGGGCATCGGGCATTAGCCGGCCGGTGGGGTTGTGGAAGTCCGGCACCACATAGGCCACTGCCGGCCGCTGCTGCAGCAGGGCCGACTCCATCGCCTCCAGATCCCAGCCGGCGTCCCCGGGCGCCGGGCCAGCGGGCACGGCGGAACCTGCGGGGGCGCCGGCCCGGGCCGCCGCAGGCATGGCCACCGTCACCGTGCGGCAGCCCGCCGCCCGGATTGCGTCGAGGGCGTTCGGGTAGCTCGGATTTTCCACGAGCACCTTTTCGGACCGGCCGGCGAGGGTCCGGAGCACGATGTTCAGGGCGTGCTGCGCCCCGGACGTGACCAGGATCTGCCCGGCCGTGGTGGGTACCCCGGCCGCCGTGTAGTGGGCCGCGATTGCCTCCCGAAGCGGCCCCACGCCGAGCGCGTCGTAGCCGAAACCCGGCAGCAGGGCGGGCAGTTCCGTCAGTGCGGCGTCAAAGGCGCGGTGTACCACCTCGCCGCTCGCGGGCAGCGAAGCGTAGGCCAGGTCCACGATCCCGTCGGGAACCGCCAGGCCAGGGGCGCCGCTGAGCCGCAGGCCGCCGTCGTTCACTCCGGCGTGGACCGGACTGTTGCGGGGGATGCAGCTGCGGCTCCGGCTGCCCTGGCCGGTGCTGAGGAAGCCCTGCTCGCGCAACAGGGCATAGGCGGCGGTCACCGTGGTGCGGCTGATGCCCAGGGCCGCGGCCAGCGCCCGCTCGCTGGGCAGGGCGACGTCGAGCGCGACGCGGCCGTCCAGGATGAGCAGGCGCACGACGTCGGCCAGCTCGCGGTACGCGGGGGAGGCGCCGACGTTCCATCCGCCCAGCAGACGGATCAGCGAACTCGGATTCAGGGAACCGGACATAGGGCCAGTATTTCAAACTGGCTATGGATTGCAAGGCCAGTTGTCCGGGAGGATGGTGGTCATGATGACGCGCAGACTCCTCCAGCTCCTGATCGGCCTTGCCTTGTACGGCGTATCACTGGCCATGGTCATCAGGGCAAGCCTGGGGACGGCGCCGTGGGACGTCTTCCATCAGGGACTGGCGGGACGGACCGGGCTGAGCCTGGGCACGGTGGTGATCATTGTCAGCTTCCTGGTGCTGCTGCTCTGGATTCCGCTTCGGCAGTGGCCCGGGGTCGGGACCGTCTGCAACGCCGTGCTGGTGGGCGTCTTCGCCGACGTCGGACTGGCGCTGATCCCGAGGTTTGAGCACCTGGGCGGCCAGGCCGGGCTCCTGGTCGGGGCCGTGCTGCTCAACGGCGTGGCCTCGGCCATGTACATCGGTGCGCGCCTCGGGCCGGGGGCGCGGGACGGTCTGATGACCGGCCTCGCCCGCCGCACAGGGTGGCCGGTGCGCGGCGCGCGGACCGGCATCGAGGTGGTGGTGCTGGGAGCGGGCTGGCTGCTGGGCGGCTCCGTGGGCGTGGGCACCGTGCTCTACGCCTTGGCGATCGGCCCCCTGGTGCAGCTGCTGCTGCCGCGGTTCACCGTGCCGGAAGTCAAGTCAGCCGGTGAAGCCCGGGCCGAAGCGGAGGCCGCCGCGGCCGGGGCATCGACACCGGCGTCGTAGGGTCAGCCCCGGAATTACACCGCCACGAAATCACACCGCCCGGCGTCAATCCGGCGAGACGCCCGGCAGCGGCTGGCAGGTCGGGCAGTAGTAGATGTCGCGCTCCTCTGCCCCGGTGTCCTTGGCGAGGACCCCGCGGCGGATGGGGGTGCGGCACTTAAGGCAGGGCTGGTGCTCGCGCCGGTACACCCAGTACCCGGGCCGTCCGGCCGTCCGGCCCACCGGCACGCCGCGCGCGTTCAGCACCGTGACACGGCGGCCCTGGCCCAGGTTCGCCGTGAGCAGGACCTTCGCGTCGGTGATCATCGCCGCCAGGTCCGGCACCGCGGAGACCGGCGTCGCAGGGTGCACCCCGGAGAGGAAGCACGCCTCGCAGCGGTAGATGTTGCCGATGCCGGCCAGGTTGCGCTGGTCCAGGAGGGCCACGCCGATCGGCACCTCGGGCGCCGCGAGCAGGCGACGCTCGGCTTCGGCCATGTCCCAGTCCGGGCCCAGCAGATCCGGCCCGAGATGGCCCACGACGGCGGCCTCTTCGGCGGTCGGAATGACCTCCAGCAGCCCGAGCGAGAACCCGACGGCGTCCGCCGACGCCGTCCGCAGCACGCAGCGGGCGGTGAAGCCCGGCTTGCGCCAGCGCCCGCCGGAGGGATAAATCTGCCAGGTTCCCTCCATCTTCAGGTGCGAGTGGATGGTGAGCCGGTCCTTGGGCGCCGGGCCGGCCACGCGCATCAGCAGGTGCTTGCCGCGCGGGACCACCTCCTCCACGGTCCAGCCGCCCAGCTTGAGGGTGGCGAAACGGGGCACCCGGAAGTCGGAGCCGAGCAGCTCCTTGCCCGCCAGCGCGGCGTGCAGCTGCGCGGCGGCACGGAAGACGGAGTCGCCCTCAGGCACGGATCCTCAGTCCCTTCGGGGTGGAGTAGGCGCCGGCCTGGGCCAGGGCGGCGGCGACGGGCGTGTCCAGGATGCCGTGGCCGTTGACCTTTTCCATGATCAGCTTGTCGATGGCGCCGCGCGTCACCACGCCGACGAGGGCGGCCCCGGCGGCGGCCAGGGTGTCGGCGTCGGCGCTGAACGCCAGCAGGGTCTTGCCGCCGCGTTCCACATACAGGACCAGCGCGCCGTCGACCAGCACCACGAGGGCGCCGGCCTTCCGGCCGGGGCGGTGGCCGGTGCCCGCTTCCACGTCGAGGGCCGGCCAGGGCAGCGCCGCGCCGTAGGGGTTCGCCGGGTCGGTGGCGGCGAGGGCCAGGGCGACCGGCTCGGCCTTGTGCACTTGGGCGTCCTCGACGTAAGAGCGCAGCCGGTCCACCGTGGCCGGCACCGCGAACTGGGCCGCGCCGAGGTGTTCGATGAAGTAGCCGCGGCGGCAGCGTCCGGCCTCCTCGAGCCGGGCCAGCACCTTGTACATCAGGCCGAAGCCGCCCAGGATGTTCTCCGCCATCACCGAACCCCGGGTGACCACGCCGTACCGGTCCAGCAGGAGTTCCGCGGTGGCCCGCGCATGGATGGTGGCGTCGAGCTCGGGGGCGGGCAGCGCGGACCAGCGTCCGGCGGCCAGTGGGGGCGTGGCGGCCGCGCCGGCGGCGGAGCCGTAGCGGCCGCCGGTGAGCCCGGGCGAGCCGAGCAGTCCGGTCCCGTGGGCACGGCCCAGCCGGCTGAGCCTGGGCGCCCGGGCACGCGGGGCCCGGCCGACCTGCCGGTGCGCGGTGTGGCCGCCGGCGATCAGGGCGCGGACCGGGGCGAAGGTGTCGCCGGTGATCCGACCGGCCCAAGCCAGGTCCCAGAGCGCGGACACGACGTCCTGGTCGCTGAGCACCGTGTCCATCCCGCCGGCGATGTCGGTCAGCTGCCGGAAGAAGTAGCCGCCGCCGTTGTCCCGCAGATGGGCCAGCAGCCGCTGCTGCGCGTCGCCGGGCACGAAGTCCGGTGCGGGGTTCAGCGTCAGTTCGGCGGAATCGGCCAAGTGCAGGCTCACCCAGCCGTCATTGCCGGGCAGCGAGCCCGCCCCGGACCAGAGGACCTCGCCGGCGGCCATAAGCTCGTCCAGCATGGCTGGCTGGTAGTTGGAGACGCGGCTGGCCAGGACCAGCGGTTCCCAGGCGGACGCCGGAATCGGCACACCGGAAAGCTGATCGACGGCGGTGATGATGCCGTCCAGCCCTCGCAGCGCCGACTGGCCCCGGCCGCCCGGCGTCCGCACGTGCTGCCAGGCGGGCAGGAACCGCCCGTACGCGGCGTTGTCTACGGGTTCGACCTCGGCCCGCAGGGCGGCGAGTGAACGACGCCGGAGCTTGCGGAGGACCTCGGCGTCGCACCATTCGCTGGCACCCGCGGCGGGCAGAACAGACGCAGCGGCCGCCGGGGCGGCTGCCGGGTCCACACGTTCCGCGGCCTCCGCCGTTTCCGGCGGCGCGGCATGCGGCCGGAACTCACCTTCGACTACGCGCCCGTCCGCGGCCAGCCGTTTCAGTGCCGTGCCGACGACGGCGACGCCGAGTCCCAGCCGGACGGCCGCCTCAGCGGCGGTGAAGGGCCCGTGCGTGCGGGCGTAGCGTGAGACCAGGTCACCCAGCGGGTCCGCGACGGGTTCGATGAATGCGAGCGGCACACCCATCGGCAGCGGGACACCCAGGGCGTCGCGCAGCCTCGCGGCGTCCTCCACCGCGGCGAAGCGTTCCACGCCGCCGATGTTGACCTTGATCGCTCGGTTGGCCCGCAGCAGCGCGGCCAGATGGGCTGCGGCGTCGGCGGCTTCGGCACCGGGTACCTCAGGCCATGCGGGCACCTCCGGTTCGGGCCCGGC
Source organism: Arthrobacter sp. SlRoot2-15 (assembly GCF_059739345.1). Classification (NCBI taxonomy): domain Bacteria; kingdom Bacillati; phylum Actinomycetota; class Actinomycetes; order Micrococcales; family Micrococcaceae; genus Arthrobacter; species Arthrobacter sp. SlRoot2-15. The sequence continues at coordinate 1,346,480 of NZ_AP046058.1, read as the reverse complement.
GTCGGGCGCTCCGGCCGCCGCTGCCTCACCCTCCGCGTCCCCTTCCGCCTGCAGCCGGGCGGCGACTTCCTCGGGGGTGAGCGGGCCCAGCAGCCGGAGCAGGTCGGCCACGCCCTCCAGCCCGCGCATCCTCCGGTCCGGGGCAAGGCGCTGCAGTTCCAGTTCGGTGGCCTCGATGATCTTCGCGTCGAGCAGTTCGCGCAGCTCCACCCGGCCCAGCAGTTCATTGAGCAGTGTCGAATCCAGGGCGAGTGCGGCGGCACGGCGCTCGGCCAGCGGTGAATCGCCCTCGTACAGGAACTGCGCCACGTAGCCAAAGAGCAGGGACTTGGCGAACGGCGAGGGCTGTTGTGTGGTGGTCTGCAGGATCCGCAGTTCGCGCCGCTCGATCGAGGCCGCGATGTCCTTCAGGGCCGGAAGGTCGTAGACGTCCTGCAGGCACTCGCGCACGGTCTCGAGCACAATCGGAAAGGTCGGGTACTTCCGGGCGACGTCCAGCAGCTGGGCCGAGCGCTGGCGCTGCTGCCACAGCGGCTGGCGCTTTCCGGGGGTCTGCCGGGGCAGCAGCAGGGCCCGGGCCGCGCACTCCCGGAAACGGGAGGCAAACAGTGCGCTGCCGCCGACCTCCGCGGTGACAATCTGTTCAAGCTCCTCGGGCTCGAACAGGAACAGTTCGGCGCCGGGCGGTTCGTCCTCCATCATCGGCACGCGCAGCACGATCCCGTCGTCGGCGGCCATCGCGGAGCCGTCCATGCCGTAGCGCTGCTGCAGCCGCTGGCCGACGGCGAGGGCCCACGGCGCGTGCACCGGCATGCCGAAGGGGCTGTGCAGCACCACCCGCCAGTCGCCGAGCTCGTCGTGGAACCGCTCCACCACCAGGGTCGTGTCGCTCGGGACCACCTCGGTGGCGAGCTTCTGCTCGGCGAGGTACTGGATCAGGTTGTTGGCGGCGAAGTCGTCCAGGCCGGTGGCCTTGCAGCGCTCGGTGGCCGGGCCGGCGTCGGACGCCGAGAGTTCGCGCATGAACGCGCCAAGGGCCCGGCCCAGGTCCACCGGCCGGCCGAGCGAGTCACCCCGCCAGAACGGCAACTTGCCGGGCTGGCCGAAGGCGGGGGAGACGAGGACGCGGTCGTGCGTGATGTCCTCGATTTTCCAGCTGGTCGCGCCGAGGGCGAAGATGTCCCCGACCCGGGATTCGTAGACCATCTCCTCGTCGAGCTCGCCCACCCGGCGGCCGCCCTTGGCCGTGGACGCCTGGCTGGCGGGCTTCCCGTCCGCGGAGCCGCCGGCGGAACCGGTGCCCTCCACCTCGGTGCCGATGATGTACACCCCGAACATGCCGCGGTCCGGGATGGTGCCGCCGGACGTCACGGCCAGCCGCTGCGAGCCCGGGCGGCCCTCGATGGTTCCGGCATTGCGGTCCCAAACGATCCTGGGCCGCAGTTCGGCGAATTCGTCCGAGGGGTAGCGCCCGGCGAGCAAGTCCAGGGTCGCCTCAAAGGCGGAGCGCGGGAGCGCGGCGAAAGGGGCAGAGCGGCGGACAGTCGCGAACCATTCCTCGACGTCGATCGAGCCGAGGGCGGTCGCGGCGACGGTCTGCTGCGCGAGGATGTCCAGCGGGTTGGCCGGGACGTAGAGCCGCTCGATCTTGCCGTCCAGCATGCGCTCCACGGTGATGGCCGTGTGGACCAGGTCCGCCCGGTGCTTGGGGAAGAGTACGCCCTGGGAGACTTCGCCGACCTGGTGGCCGGCGCGGCCCACCCGCTGCAGCCCGCTGGCCACCGAGGGCGGGGACTCGACCTGCACCACGAGGTCCACGGCGCCCATGTCGATGCCGAGTTCCAGCGAGGAGGTGGCCACGACGCAGCGCAGCCGGCCGGATTTCAGGTCATCCTCGATCATGGCCCGCTGGTCCTTGGACACGGATCCATGGTGGGCCCGGGCCAAGACCGGGTCCGCGCCCGCGGTGCTGCCGGCCTGGGCCATCATGTGTGCCGGCGTCGCGGTCGACGTGGGCGTGACATCGATGAAGTCGGGAGCCGCGCCTCCGACCTCGTCCCAGCCGCCGCCGGCGGCCAGCAGCTGGCGCTCGGCGTAAATTTCGTTGAGCCGGGCGGTGAGCCGTTCGGCCAGCCGGCGGGAATTCGCGAACACGATCGTGGACTGGTTGGCCAGCACCAGGTCCACGATCTTTTCCTCGACGTGCGGCCAGATCGAGGCGTGCGGCTGAAGACCGGAGGCCGGCCCGGAGTCGAAAGCCCCCGCGGCGCCCTGGAGGTCGGACATGTCCTCGACCGGCACGGAAACTGTCAGGTCCCAGGTCTTCTTCGACGGCGGTGCCACGATTTCCACCGGGGCGGAGCCCGCGAGGAACTGCGCCACGAGTTCCTTGGGCTCGACCGTCGCGGAGAGGCCGATCCGCTGGGCAGGCTTTGGAAGCAGGGCATCGAGGCGTTCCAGCGAGACGGCCAGGTGCGCGCCGCGCTTGGTGCCGGCGACGGCGTGGACCTCGTCCACGATGATGGTGTCCACCTCGTCCAGGGTCTCCCGCGCCTTCGAGGTGAGCATCAGGAAGAGGGATTCGGGCGTGGTGATGAGGATGTCCGGCGGGTGGCTCAGCAGCGAGCGGCGGTCCGCGGCCGTCGTGTCCCCGGAACGGACGCCCACGGTGATCAGCGGCGCGGGCAGGTCGAGGCGCTTGGCGGTCTGGGTGATGCCGATCAGCGGGGCGCGGAGGTTGCGTTCGACGTCGACGCCGAGGGCCTTGAGCGGGGAGATGTACAGTACCCGGGTTTTCCGCTTCGGTGCCTTCCGCCGGACGGCCTTCCCGGCAGCGGGGTCCAGGCCGGGCAGCTCCGGCGGTTCCCCGGGTGCGGAGACCAGGAGCCGGTCAAGAGCCCAGAGGAAGGCGGCGAGGGTCTTGCCGGAACCGGTCGGGGCCACCACGAGGGCATGTGCACCGGATGAAATGGCGTTCCAGGCGCCGTTCTGAGCCGGGGTGGGCGCGGAAAAGGCGCCCAGGAACCACTCCCGGGTCGGCCGGCTGAACCGGTCCATGGCAACGGCTGCGAGTGTGCCGCCGGCGAGTCCCTGCCCCTTCATTCCTCCATCATGCCTTAAGGCACCGACAGCATTTGGCGGTGCCTTAAGGCATGATGCGCGATCAGGCGGACGCTACTTCGCGGTGAAGGCCCCGATGGCCAGCAGGTTGATGCCCGCTTCGCTGCACGCGTCCTTGGGCGCGGTGAGGAACAGCGACGCGGTGTCCTCCGGCGGGTAGACGCGGAATCCTGCGGCCGGCGTGCGGGTGCAGTCCTGGTAGTTGCCGGCCTGGGTGTAGCGCAGGGTGGCGCTGCCGGCCTTCCCCGGGGCGAGCAGCACGTCGGCTACGGGGGTGGAGTCGTCGCGTGTGGCAGCGGCACCGATCGGACCGCCCTCGGCGTTCGCGGTGAGGGAGACCCCGGCGAAGCCTTTCAGCAGGCACGGTTCCGTACCGGAGTTGGTCAGGACCAGCTGCATGTAGACGCTTCCGGCAGCGCCGCCGCCCTTGTCATCGAGGCTGGCCGTGAGGTTGGCGGCCTTGCAAAGGGCAGGACCGGCCGTTGCGGCGGCCGAGGGGGAAGCGGCAGCCCCGCCGGACGCCTTCGGGGCCGGGCTGGCGGTAGGGGTCTGGCTGGACGGGGATGGCGACGCCGGTGCAGGCGTCGCGGCGCCCTGGGACTGGCTCTGGCCACAGCCGCTGAGCAGCATCGCCGCGGCGGCCGCCGCCGTCACCGAAGTAATTACCAGTTTGTGTTTCATCTGCTGAGGCCTCATGGCTCAACTTTTATGGTGCGCGGACGGCAGAGTCAACGACGCCACGACAGAGGGCGCGGATTGACGCCCGGATTGTGATTTCCGGGCGCCAACCCGGGCCCCGTGTCGGTGCAGGTTACTTTGGTGCCGGGCTACTCGGGGCGGGCCGGGGCGGCAGGGACCCGCGCGGGGGCGGGCCTGCGGCTCCGGGCCAGCGCGAGCCCGCCCAAGCCGAGGCCGCCGACGCCGGCGACCAGTCCCGCCCAGCTGCGCAGCTGGCCGCCGTCGTCGGTTACCGTGGTGGCCTGGGCCGCTCCGGCGGCGGAGTCCGCGTGCCCGGCACCGTGGCCGTCCGTTGCGGCACCGTGCCCGTCGGCTGCCGGGGCGCCGGCCGTCACGGTCAGTGACGGCGCCGGGGACTTCAAGGCGTGGGCGTCCTGGCCCTCGACCGGAACCTGCGACCAGTCGACCTGGCCCGTTTCGCAGGTCTGGAGGGTCGGGAAGTACAGCGTCTTTCCGGCAGCCTCCGGGAGCTTGACCGAGAGCACCAACGAGTCGCGGAGCTCCGGGCTCAAGGGCGCCTTGGCGGTGTAGACGATCTGGCTGGTCCGCTTGGTGATGGCCGTGCCGTCGGCCAGCTTCTTGGGCTCGGCCAGCTGCTCCGTGACCTTGGCGGCGGTCCAGTTGGGGTTCACGTTGGGCTGCGCATCGTTGAGTTCGGGCGGCAGCGTGATGGTCACCTTGGTGGTGCCGGAGGTCTCGCAGCCATGCGGGATGGCGAAGGTCAGCAGGGCGGGGGAGCCTGAGGTGGTCTGGTCCGGGGAGACCCCGACGTGCGCTGAGGCGCCGCCGACGCCGGCGAGCATCAGGGCCGCGGTGCCACCGGCGACGGCGGTAACGGACAGGGCGCGGCGGAGGGTGGAGGTGTGCGTGGTGGATTTGGGCTGGGTGGATTTGGGCATTGCAGTCGTCAAAACGGGTGCCTTTCAGGCGTGCGCGCGGCACTCGGGCGGCGCGCGGAAATGGGGGAGGCGCGGCGGGGCCCAGGTTCTTGGGCACGACCGGCCGCAGCCGGAAAAAGGTTAGGTGAGGACGACGACGGCGGGCGGCCCGCGGCGGCACTCGCGCCGGACGTTGCGCCAGGGAAGCGGCAGGGACTCCGCGGGGCACAGGGGCAGGGCGCGCAGGGCGACGGGACGCGGTGTTACCGGGGACGGGAGCTGGACGAGCGGCCGGAGCCACGCCGCGAGCTGCCACAACGCGTCCTCGCCGCGGGCCAGGAGCAGGGCACAGACGAGCGTCGCGAGCGCGTGGCCGGCGAACATGGTTAGTGCGAGGGCCGAGTCCAGGGCGTGGGACTGAAGATGCCCGGCCAAAGGGACTAAAAGCGGTACCCCGCCGTCGTGGTGCCCGGGGGCCCCGATGGGGCCGGCGCCGGTCGCGGCGCCGGCTATCGGTGTGCTGAACGCCGCGAAGGCTTCGTGCAGCACCACCTGCCCGGCGCCCAGCAGGCCCGTCATGGCGGGAACGTTCAGTTTCAGCCGGGTGGCCGCGGTCGATACCAGCCCGGTGAGGGCAAGGAACGCGGCCAGGATGGCGGGGGCGGGAAGCTGGCCGCCGCCGACGACGTGCGCAGCCGCGGCGAGGACCACAATCATCGTGGAGACCATGGCTGCACGGAGCGAATGGAAAGGCGTCCGGGCGTGTGACGTGCGCACGGAGTCCTCCTTCACGGCTCGACGCTGGCAGCGGTATGCCCCAATTCTACCGGCTGTCGAAGGATGCCCGGCGGGCTAGGGCGGGTTGCGGTACGGAATCGGTCCTGCGCTACGCAAATGGATTCGCGCTACGGAAACGGCTGTGGGCTGCGGGAAGGGTCCGGCGCTGCGGGGATCCGCGTCGCGCCTGTCGTTTCGCGCAGCGTCCGTCCGGAAGCGTAGCGAAAACGAGCCCGCGCCCGGCGCAGCATCGAGCAGCTCAAGCGGCCTGCCAGAAAGGCGGCACCCCGGTCCGAAGACCGGGGTGCCGCCCGTTCCTACAAATGCCGTCCGGCCGGGATCAGTTGACTGCGGCCCCGGCGGTTGCGGCGTCGTTGACATCGTCGCTCGCATCGTTGCCTGCCCCGGCGAGCCGGATCCAGGTGTCCACCACGGTGTCGGGGTTCAGCGAGACGGAGTCGATGCCTTCCCCGACCAGCCACTCGGCGAAGTCCGGGTGGTCGCTCGGGCCCTGGCCGCAGATACCCACGTACTTGCCGCGCGCCTTGCAGGCCGTGATGGCCATGCTCAGGAGCTTCTTGACGGCAAGGTTGCGCTCGTCGAAGCTGCCGGCGACGATCGCGGAGTCCCGGTCCAGGCCCAGGGTCAGCTGGGTCATGTCGTTGGAGCCGATGGAGAAGCCGTCGAAGTAGTCCAGGAACTCGTCCGCCAGCAGCGCGTTGGACGGGATCTCACACATCATGATCACCTCGAGGCCGTTCTCGCCGCGACGCAGCCCGTTCTCCGCGAGCAGGTCGATGACGCCGCTGGCTTCGTCCAGGGTGCGCACGAACGGGATCATCAGCTTGACGTTGGTCAGGCCCATCTCGTTGCGGACGAAGGACAGGGCTTCGCACTCCAGGTCGAAGCAGTCCCGGAAGGACGGCTCGAGGTACCGCGAGGCGCCGCGGAAGCCGATCATCGGGTTCTCTTCGTGCGGCTCGTAGGCCGGACCGCCGAGCAGGTTGGCGTACTCGTTGGACTTGAAGTCGGACATCCGCACAATCACCGGCTCCGGCGCGAACGCCGCGGCGAGGGTGGCCACACCTTCGGCCAGGCGCTTGATGTAGAAGTCGCGCGGGCTGTCGTAGGCGGCGATCCGCTCCCGGATTTCGGCCAGGATGTCCGCGGGCTGCTCGTCCAGGTTCAGCAGCGCCTTGGGGTGGATGCCGATCTGCCGGTTGATGATGAATTCCAGCCGCGCCAGGCCCACACCGTGGTTGGGCAGCTGCGCGAAGGTGAAGGCCTGCTCCGGGGTGCCGACGTTCATCATGACCTTGACCGGGGCCTCGGGCAGCTGGGTGATCTCGGTTTCCTCAACGCTAAAGTCCAGGAGCCCCTCGTAGATGACGCCGGTCTCGCCGTCGGCGCAGGAGACCGTCACGTCGAGTCCGTCGGTGAGGGCCTCCGTTGCGTCGCCGGTGCCGACGACGGCGGGAATCCCCAGTTCGCGGGCGATAATGGCCGCGTGGCAGGTGCGTCCCCCGCGGTTGGTCACGATCGCGGAGGCGCGCTTCATGATCGGTTCCCAGTCCGGGTCGGTCATGTCCGCGACCAGGACGTCGCCGGTCTTGAAGGCGGCCATCTGGTCGATCGCGGTCAGGATGCGGACGCTGCCGGCGCCGATGCGCTGGCCGATGGCGCGGCCCTCCACCAGGACCTTGCCGGACCCGTTCAGGCGGAAGCGGCTCAGGCTGCCGGAGGCCCGGCGGGACTGCACGGTCTCCGGGCGTGCCTGCAGGATGTACAGGCCGCCGTCGATCCCGTCCTTGCCCCATTCGATGTCCATCGGGCGGCCGTAGTGCTTTTCGATGGCGACGGCGTGCCGGGCGAGCTGCTCGACGTCGTCGTCGGTGAGGCTGAAGCGGTTCCGCAGCGAGGCCTCCACCGGGACGAAGTCGATGGTGTGGCCGATTTCGCGGTTGCTGGTGTACGTCATCTGGAGGGCCTTCTCGCCCAGCCCGCGCTTGAGGATCGCCGGGCGGCCTGCCTCGAGGGCCGGCTTGTAGACGTAGAACTCGTCCGGGTTGACGGCGCCCTGGACCACAGCCTCGCCCAGGCCGTAGGAGGAGGTCACGAAGACGGCGTCCTTGAACCCGGATTCGGTATCCATGGTGAACATCACGCCGGAGGCGCCGACGTCGGAACGCACCATACGCTGCACGCCGGCCGAGAGTGCCACCTCGGCGTGCTCGAACTTGTGGTGCACGCGGTAGGCGATGGCCCGGTCGTTGTAGAGGGACGCGAAGACGTCCTTGATGGCAATGAGGATGTTCTCGATGCCGCGGACGTTCAGGAAGGTTTCCTGCTGGCCGGCGAAGGAGGCGTCGGGGAGGTCTTCGGCCGTCGCGCTGGAGCGGACGGCCCAGGAGAGGTCATCGGAGCCGCCGTGCTTGTCCACCAGCTTCTGGTAGGAGTCGCGGAGCTGCGCCTCGAAGTCCGGCAGGAAAGGGGTCTCGCGCATCAGGGTGCGGATTTCCTGGCCCGCGGCGGCCAGGGCGGTGACGTCGTCGGTGTCCAGGCCCACCAGCCGGTCGGCAATCTTCTGGTCGAGGCCGGAGTCGGCTAGGAAGCTGCGGTAGGCGTCCGCGGTCGTGGCGAAGCCGTCGGGAACCTGGACGCCGGCAGACGTCAGGTTCTGCACCATCTCGCCGAGGGAGGCGTTCTTGCCGCCCACCCGGTCCAGGTCCTTGAGGCCGAGTTCTGAGAACCACAGGATGTCCGTCGTCATGGTTGCTGCTCCTTTGCAGATGGTGGCATACGCTAACGCCGCCCCTCGCGGGCGGCCGCCGGTTTATGGGCGCAAGTCCTGTCCACAGTGACAGGTCGGCGCGGGGGTTTCCACACGATGTGGCCCACGCAACACTTGTGAAGTGTGGCCTCAGTGCTTGAGGTTCATCTTCTGGAGGATGGTGGCCGCCATTTCCTCGACGGAGACGCTGGCCGAATTGAGGTAGGGGATCCCGTGCGAGACGTAGAGCCGCTCGGCACTGCGCAACTCGAAGCCGCACTGCCGCAGGGACGCGTAGGGCGATCCACGGCGGCGTTCGGTGCGGACCTGGCTCAGGCGCAGGGGGTTGGTGGTGAGGCCGAAACACTTGGAAACAAAGGGCCGCAGCGGCTTGGGGAGTCCTTCGCGTTCAAAGTCCTCATCCACCAGCGGAAAATTGGCGGCGAAGATGCCGTGCTGCAGGGCCAGGTACATGGTGGTGGGCGTCTTGCCGCAGCGGGACGGGGCTACCAGGATGACCTGCGCCTTTTCGAGCGCCCGCAGGCTTTGGCCGTCGTCGTGCTCCATGGCGTATTCGACGGCGGCCATCCGGGACTGGTAGCGGGCGGCGTTGCCCAGCCCGTGGGCGCGGCCGGGTTCCCCGCTGGCTTCGGACCCCAGTGCCTGCTCGAGTTGGCCGACGTGGGTGCCGATCAGATCCACGATGATCCCCTTGCAGGTGCCCAGGGTCTGGCGGATGTCGCTGCCGACGGCGGTGGAGAAGACGATGGGCTGCAGGCCGGTGGCGGCCAGGTTGTCGATCACCCGGACGACGGCGCGTGCCTGGTCGACGGTGGTGATGAAGGGGACCGTGATGCGGTCAAAATCGTTCTCCGGGAACTGCGTGAGCAGGGTGTTGCCGAGCGTTTCCGCGGTGATGCCCGTGCTGTCCGAAAGGAAGTAGACCGGGCGGGGAGCGTCATTGGTCATGAACGCATTGTGCACCAACGGGGGCAGCGCGGTCTTTCCGTGACGCCGCCGGCGGGCGCCGGGTGACGGCCGGACGCCTCAGGACACCGGCGAGATCCGAGTGTTTGACCGCCCAGTGCTGGCATGCGTTGTGAGCGCGGCCGGCTAGGCCTTTCTAGCGTGAAGTGACTCATCACAGAGCTTCACAGGTTGCGGGAAATTCAGATCAACATGACTACCCATTGCCTGTCAAAGCTACGCTGATTAGCCTGAGCATGGGATCTGGTCCGGGCATCTTTCTGGGGAGAGACCATTTCGGTGTTCCGAGCGAGCCGGATTCCGCAAAAGGCTGGCTCCATGGTCTCAAAACGATGGAGCCAGCTGCGGAAATCATCGGCCCCGCGGTGTGCCGGATCTGCCGACCCGGGGGCCGGCACGGCTCAGTCAATCCGCTCGGCCAGCGCCACGATAATTCCCTCCGGGCCGCGCACGTAGGCCATCCGCCAGGCATGCTCATACCGGCCAATGCCGCCGACCAGCCCGTACCCCTTCGCGGCCAGCCGGTCGATGTGGGCCTCAAGATCGTCGACCTCGAAGGCCAGGCTGCGCAGCCCGAGTTCGTTGGCCATGGCGGCGGGCGATCCAGGGACGGCATTCGGCCGGACGAAGCTGGAAAGCTCCACGCCGGTGCCGCCGTCGGGGGTTCGCAGCATAACGATCTCAGTGCGGGAATTCGGAATGGCGATGACAGTGTCGATGAAATCACCCTCGACGAAGGTCCGGCCCTCCACCTCGAGCCCGAGTCCGACGAAGAACGCCGTCACCCGGTCGAGGTCCTGGACGGTGACGCCGACGTGGTCGAACCGCATGATGCGTGCCATGGGCAACACCTCCAAATGATCGTTTCCGTGTGGCCCGGGGCGGCCCTACGGCGAACTTTACGGCTGTTTAGGGAGGTGTGGAAGGCTGCTGAACCGGTCGGGAGACGACTGTTTCCTTGCCTCCGGCCCCTGGAGGTACGAAGATGGGCGCAGAACCAGCTTTTCCATCCGCAAACAAACTATAGGGAGATTCACATGTTGCTTTGGATAGCCATCATCATCGCCGTCCTCTGGCTTCTCGGCTTGCTCGGCAACATCGGCGGCGGGTTCATTCACCTGCTTCTGGTCATCGCCGTGGTTGTCCTGATTTTCCACTTCCTCCGCGGCAGGACCCGCACGTAAAGACGGATCCGACCCAATCCGGATTCCGAACTTCAGGAGGTAAGGACCTTCCGGATCCAGATGGCGAGGGCCTCGATAAACAGCACCAGCCCGATCACCAACAGCGCCATGGTGAAGACAACGTTATACCGGCTCAACTGCGCGGCCTCGAACATAACCTGGCCAACCCCGCCTGCCCCGACTACGGCCAGCACGGTTGCTGCACGGATATTCCCGTCCATGGCGTAGAAAACGTGCCCCACGACGGCGGGAGCGGCCTGCGTGAACGTGGCTGAGACGTAGGTCTGCATCCGGGAAGCGCCAGTTGCCCGGATGGCGCGTTCGGGGCCAGGGTCAACCTCCTCTATCGAGTCCGCGAGGAGTTTGCCGAGCAGGCCCACCGTCCCAATTCCCAGTGCCAGTGCGGCGGCAGCCCCACCGAGGCCAGTCATGAGGATCAGGACGATTGCCAAAATGAGTTCCGGGATCCCGCGGACCACGAGCAATAGGAGTCGTGCGCCGCGCCGGACGCCTTCGCCCGGGGCAACGTTGCTTGCGGCGTAGGATCCAATCACGATCGAGAGGAAGACGCCGATCGAGGTCCCGGCAAGAGCGATCGCGATCGTCTGACCCAGCATGGCCAGGATCTGTGGCCACGTGTAGTCGCCGGTCGAGAGCGAGAAAAAAGAGGCCAGCCGCTGCGGAAGGACGGTCCAGACGGTCAGGAGATCGCCCCACGCGGGGGCAGCAATTACGACCGCGCCGACGACGGCAGCAGCTGCCGTCCATCCGAGCGCTGGACCGGACCAACGCCGGCGCATCCTTGATCGATCGCCGTGAAGGATCATGCGCCGAATGGATGAGGAAAGCACCTCCATCGCCATGCACAGCGCAAAAATAACGACGGCTACAGCCATGGCCCGTTGGTAGTCGAGCCGCTGAATGCTTGCCGAGAGTTCGTAGCCGAGGCCGGGCATCCCCACGTATCCAAGGATGGCCGAGGCGCGCAGATTGATGTCCTGGCGGTGGAGTATCGTGGCCACCCATGACGGGGCCACCTGGGGGAGTACGCCGGAAACGAACTCTTGGGTTTTCGTGCCGCCCGCGGCCCGGATAGCTATGCGCGGACCGTTGTCGATTTGTTCGATCGCGTCGGCGAAGAGTTTACCCACCATGCCCACGGAGTGCAGGCCAAGAGCCAGGATGCCCGGGAGTGAGCCGAGACTGAACATGGTGGCAAGCACAATGATGAGAATGAGTTCGGGGAAGGCGCGGGCAAGCACTGTGACGCTCCGCGCGAACCAGCGCAGCGCGGGGTGCGGGCTGGTGTTGCGCGCCGCCCAGTACGCTATGGGCACAGACAGCACGGCAGACAAAGCCGTCCCGCAGACTACTATCGCCAAGGTCAGGAAGGTCAGACGGAGGAGCTCTTCAGGATGGGAGAAGTCGAGCGGTAGCATCCGGGCGAAGAAGCGCTCAGCGGCGGGGGCCGCCCGAGTGAGCCGGGTGGCGCTGAAGTCCAGCAGTTGGAACGAACCGATCGCAGCGAGCACCAGCGCGACGAGAATGATGGTCACGGACAATCTGGCCCAGGAGCGGCGCGTCCACGGGGCCCGGTGCGGCGCCGTTCCGTCGGGTGCCTGATCCTGGGCCTCGGGCCGCCGGGTCAAGATTCCGGTCATCCGGCAACCGCCCCGGCATCGGCGGGCGCAACTTTCGCGTAGATGCGCATTGCCTCCTCCCGGCTTAAACCGGTGGTTGGCGTGTCAAGCACGACAGCACCTCGACGCAACCCGACAACCCTGTCGCCCCAAGAAAGGGCAAGGTCCACCTGATGCAGGCTGCACACCACTGTTAGCCCGTTCTCTCGGCCGATTTCGCGGATAAGGTCCATGACCTGTTGCGATGAGTCGGGGTCCAGAGAGGCGACCGGTTCGTCGGCAAGTAGGATTTTCGGGTCCTGCATCAGTGCCCGGGCAACCGCCACTCGCTGCTGCTGGCCGCCTGAAAGGGTGTCCGTCCGCTGGTGTTCAAGGCCTGCAAGACCGACGCGCTCGAGGTGACCGGCCGCCGTCGTACGCATCGCCCGGGAGTAGGACCAAATGCCGAGCCGCGGACCGGTGACCCTGGCGAGTCCGCCGGTGAGGACATTCTCCAGAACGGAGAGTGAGCCCACCAATTCGAACTGTTGGAACACTACTGCCACCTGTGAGCGGAGCGCCCGGAGATCGCGACCGCGCAGTGCCGGGACGTCCTGGCCAAGGACACGGACACGGCCGGCCGTTGGCCGCTCCAGTTGGTCAATGTGCCGCAGCAGGGTCGACTTGCCCGATCCGGACAGGCCGAGGAGGACGAGAATTTCGCCCTCCTCGACCGTCAGGTTCACACCGTCCAGGGCTCTCGTGACGCCAAAGTCCTTGACCAGTCCATTGATCTCGATGACGGCGTGATGGGTGTTCATGTGCTAGATGCCGGCACAGGTCTTGACGTCCGGGAGTTTCTTGCACAGGTCCCGTAGGTTGTCGTAGTACTTGTCGTCGACCGGCTTGTTGCCCTCGCCGAAGAACTTTTCAAAAGCCTCCGTAGTGGTGATCCCGGCAGCCTTGATGTCAGCGGTGGTGACCGTCGACATCTTGTCGGTCAGGACCTTCTTGAGGTCTGCGGGCAGTCCGTCCGCGACGGCGAAAGGCGGCCCCGGGACGAACTCACGGTGCACGACTTTCAGGTCGGAAGCCTTGAACAGCCCGGCGGCGGGGCCGGAGGTAGTGACCGTGATGTCCTGGGCGAAGCCCACTTCGCACTCCGTGCCCATGGCGACCTTCTGGGCCGAGACGTCGTGCTTGCCGGCCATCACCGGAGTGTAGGCGCCGCCGGTGACGCCGGCCTTGTTCAGCATGTACTGCGGGAAGAGGTAGCCCGAGGTCGAGTTTTCATTGACGAAGCAAACCTTCTTTCCCTTGAATCCTGCCAGATCGGTAACGGCGGATCCTGCGGGGACGATGGCGTCAGAGTAATAGCCAGGCTCATGGGTGCTTGCGTCAACGCTGGCACCTACCGGGGTGAATTTTGCGCCCTTGGCCTTTGCCTGGAGATACGTGAAGCCGGAAAATGACACGACATCAACCTGGCCGGCAATTGCGGCCTCGATGAGCGCAGCATAATTCGATGACTGCTTGACTTCGACTTTCTTGCCCGAAACCTTACCGACGTAGTCCGCGATAGGCTGCTGGCTTGACGTCGCGGAACTTTCGTCCGGGACCAGGCCGATGACAAGAGTGTTGGAATCCTTGGCAAATGTGCCAGTTTCGGGGGAGGGGCCCGAGGCGCCAGCTGCGCCGCATGCGGTCAAAGCGAGGGTCGCTGCCGTGATCAGTGCCGCGGCCTGGATGGCGCGGCCGGAGGAACGCAGGAAATTCACAGGGTGCCTTTCAATTCGGATGCGGATTTGTCTGGGAGGGCTGCGGAGCACTCGATACCCTCGATTGACCGGCTGAGCATACGAAGCAGTGGTTAAGAACTCCCGCGGAACGGCGGCGTTGCGGTGAACGGCACGTGAACCTTGGGACTATGTGCCGAAATCCATTCGGGCCAGCAGGGCGGGAAGATCCTTCACGCCATCCAGAATGTAGTGGTGCGGCCGTTGTTCCAGGGCCTGGCGGCCCAGTTTGCCCGTGAGCACACCGACGGCGGTGACACCGGCATTGAGGGCCGCTGCAAGGTCCGCAAAGGTGTCCCCGGCGGCCAAGACCGATCGGACGTCGCGGGTTTCCGTCAGTTCCATGGCCCGGTGGATCATGTACGGGGCCGGGCGTCCGGCTCCCACCTGATCCGAGCAGACGACGGCGTCCAGCATCCCGCCGTGGGACGCCAGGCGCCAACCGAGCCTGGCCAAGAGCGGCCACGCAACGTCGCCGGAAAAACCGGTGGTCAGGGCCACCTTGACACCCATGCTGCGCAGTTCCCCAAACGCTTCTTCGACACCCTCCAGCGGCGCTGGTGGACGAGAGTCATAGGCACTCCCCAGAAGTATTTTGAAGCGGGCGAATGCCGCTGCCACGATCTCAGGGCTGGGGCGGCCACCGCCTCGGAGGATCAGTGCGGAGATGGCCTCTGCCTTATCCGCACCCATCCATTCCTGGATATCCTCCGGTGTGGTCACCGCACCGGTTTCCTCGACGCAGCGTGCCAGTGCAACATATACATCCCCATGCTCGTCCACGGTGGTTCCCGCCATGTCCAGGGCTACTAGCTTGATCACGTTTCCTCCGTATTTAGACACTGATTGGACCTGGCGTAGATTGCTCAAATTCAAAACCGAACCAAACAAATTTCAGCAACTCGTTTGGGACTGCTAAATGACTTTGCACCGGGCAACCACCAGACACTTCAAACGCCGGGTTGCGTTCGCGTGAATTTCCTCGTTTCTCTGCCAGGCTGACTTGATACCAATGCCTCCAGGGACGATTGTCGAGTGGTGAACGTCTCCCGCCCTCGCCCTGTCCCTGCATCGAGTTCCGCTGGACCTTCACGTGTCGTCGATGTCGTGATCGTAGGAGCAGGCATCATTGGGCTTGCCCACGCCGCCCTCGCGCTGGCCAATGGGCTCACAGTGGTCCTACTTGACCGCGACCACCGGGCTGTCGGTGCCTCAGTCCGCAACTTCGGCCACTGCTGCATCACTGCGCAATCCGGCGAACTCTACGACCTTGCCCAGGTCTCTCGACTGCACTGGCTTGAATACGCCGCTCGAGCCGGATTCACGGCCATCGAATCCGGGGCTGTTGTGCTGGCCCGCACCGAATCTGAACTGGCGGTCCTGCGGGAACTCTCCGCGTTACGCGGCCCGGGCCAGGTGGACTTGCTAACGGCCGCCGAGACTCGCGCACGTTTGGGTTCCGCATCTTCAGCGGCCTCCGCCGGGGGCAGGTACGGCGACGGCACGTGGCCGGGTTTGCTAGGCGGTGCCTTCCTGCGTGATGACTTGCGCGTCGACCCCCGCACCACGGTGGACCGGCTGGCTGCCTGGCTCGGTGCGCAGCCTGGCGTCCAACTCTTCTGGAACACGGCGGCGCTGGGCTTTGGTCAAGACGCAGCCGGCGCAGCAACCGTCAGCACATCGCGTGGTGAATTCAGTGCCCGGCAGGTCTTTGTCTGCGTGGGCCACGATGTCGACTATCTCTTCCCGGACGTAGCCGCCGACCACCAGATCCGGCGCTGCAGCCTGCAGATGTCACTCGCGGCCGGGCCGGCCGGCGTTCAGATCGCCCCGGCAGTGCTCACGGCCACATCCATGCTTCGCTACCCCGCATTCACGGAGCTGCCCGCCGCCGCCGCGCTTCGCGCTGAAGTGGAACGGACCCGTCCCGAGCTGCTGGAGATCGGCGCCAACGTGATGTTCACCCAGCGTCCCGACGGAGGCTTGATTCTCGGGGACTCCCACCACTACGGCTCCGCTCCGGGGCCGTTCTTGTCTGAGTCCGTGACCGAAACGATCAACGCGGAAATTGAGGCCGTCATTGGCCAGCCGCTGGACATCGTCGAGCGATGGCAGGGTGTTTACGCCTCCTCCGATGTAGCGCCGATCCTCGTTCGTGACGTCCTTCCGGGTGTCACAGTTGTATCGGTGACCTCGGGAGTGGGAATGACGCTGTCGTTCGGACTCGCGCAACGAAACCTCGCCCACTTCTGCTGAGGTGCGAGTTGCCGGCGTTCGATCTCTTGTGGTGCCGGGCCGGGTTCGTCTTGTTGCATCGGCCTGAGCGGGTCCTCTCAGGGAAGAGTGCCGAAGTTTCACCGAGTTGTTGTGCGGTGTTCGGGCGGCGTTGGCGCACTTCACAGGGATGGGCCGGAGACTGCAAAAACCGGTAAGAATGACGGCAGCGGGGGCCGGGAAACCTGGCGGGCGGCGGCCACGCCTTGGCGGCCCTGCTGAGCAGATTGGGGGCTCTGATGATAGAAGACCGTGAGCGGGCGGTAGCATACGTTGCCGGACGTCTCTGCACCTTCTCCAGCGCCCGGCTGATCCGCGACGCAGAGACCGGGCGATTAGTCCTGATGAGCGGCGAAGTGTCCGCGGACCGCGTCCACATCTACGACTTCCAGACCCGCGGCTATCTTGCGGGCAGCCGGACAGCGGGCCGGTGGAACCTGTTCCATGCCGGGGACAACGCCACGATCGAACTGATCCAGACCGAACCCGACCGGTTCGCTGGCCATGACCATTCCTCCGGCCAATGGTTCGCGGTGACGGTCACCGGCAGGATCGCCCTGGTCAAGGACATGATCCCCGGACGGTCCCGGCGCTACGCGCTCTGACGGGGTCGTCGTGGGCTGCCGGTCTCGGTTTCCGATTCGGTCGCCCCTTCTTGGAGAACACCGACTACACTCCGGCGGCATGCGCCGTCACTCTCCGCTGGCTGGAACCCGGAATGAGGGTGATCAGGGGGTCCCGGAACCACCAAAGCGCCGGAAAGACGCGGATTGCTGTGCAAGCCGGCGCATGGCCAGGAGGACTGGTTCCATCAGCAGTGTCCCGAGGACTACGTATTGCATCGTGGCCTCGGGCGAATCTGTCGGAACACCCTCAACGTCGGCTTCCGCGATGTCCCGCATTGCGGCGGCGTAACGGTCCAGGAGTGCTTCCGGCGGGTTGAAGCCCGCGTCGGAGAGCCCCTGCAGGGCCTGCACTAGTGCAGCCTGGGTGCTGCGGGCGCATGCCTCAGCGCCCCATCCCCAACGCGCCAGGAGACTCTGCGCACCCGCGATCTCGACGTCGTCCGCTGCGGGCCGGGTGGCCGCCTGGTGGGCGATTCCGAGCAGCTCGTGGCGGGAATCCGGGGGGTTCTCAATCCCGTGCAGCACCGCTCGGGCGGCGCTGACGCTGAGGCCGGCGGTCCCAATCAGTGCGCGGATGAGCTTTAACCGGCGGACATGCGAGTCGTCGTAGCGCGCCTGCGTCGCGGACGTAAGCACGCCCTCGTGCAGCAGGTTCTCGCGAAGGTAGTACTTGATGGTGGCTACGGGAATGTCTGTGGCGGCGGCCAGCTGTGAGATGCGCAAAGATTCTCCTTGACTTAGATAGTGCTACTCACCAATATTGGGGAGTGATGGTATCCAGTTAGGAGACGAGTATGGCACGCATCAACGCAGGACGTTTCACGCACCGCTACCACGGTGAATTGGTGGTCTTCCTCATCGGTATGCGCATCAATAAGCCTTGGCGCCCGGATCTCTGGCTCCCGGTCTTCCTTGCGATGCCCCGGATGCTGGCCGAGCTCTCGCGCGAGCCGGGTTCCGGGCTTTTAGGCTTCAGGTTTGCCGCCGGTCCGGGCGGGCCGGCCATTGTGCAGTACTGGGACTCGGTGGACAAGCTGTATGCCTACGCCAGCGCGTCCGGTTCGGAACACCGGCCCGCCTGGACCGCCTTTAACCGCCGCGCGCGAAAGGCCCCTAAGGCTGTCGGCATCTGGCATGAAACTTTCCAGGTCAGTCGCGCCGAGAGCATGTACGTATCCATGCCGACCCTGGGGCTGGCGCAGGCAACCGAGTTGGTACCCGTCGGCCCCGGAAGCCATCAAGCGAGGGAGCGGCTGTCGGGTCCGCGCTGACTCGGCCCGATCGAGAAGGGGCCAGATGCGCGAAGAGGGTCCCCCAAGGACCCTCCTGCACGCGGAGCGGCGTTCGCTCCACCCGTTGGCACACGCCAACCATAAGCATGCTGACCTTCTCATGTCACGGATCGATGAGCTAATTCACCAGCCGTTCATCTGCCTTGGGCGCGCCCGCGGGGTGTTTTGGCATCAACGTCGTTCGCGGCGGCGGGGTGGCTAGCCTGGAACGCTCGGCAGCGGGGTGGGCCGGGGCGCCGCGTCTGGTTGCCGTGCCCGCAGCACGGTGTCGAGCTGGTCCGCGGGGAGGGGGCGTGAAATGAGGTACCCCTGGGCGGTGTCGCAGCCCAGCTCTTTCAGGACTTCGAGTTGGGTTTGTCGTTCGACGCCTTCGGCCGTGGTCGTCAGTCCCAATGCTCTGGCCGGGGCGATGACGCCGGAGACGAGGATGGCTGAGGTGGGGTCGGAGTCAATGGTGTCGATGAAGGATTTGTCGAGTTTGAGCCCGGTCAGGGGAAGGTCGCGCAGCATGGCCAGGGATGAATACGCTGTCCCGTAGTCATCGAGGGCGACGCCGATGCCGGCGTCGATCAGCTCCTGCAGCTGTTTGGCGGCGGACCGGAAGTCGGCGACGGCGGCGGTTTCGGTGATCTCGATATTCAGCAGTGATGCCGGCAGGCCGTGCCGTTGCAGCGCCGAGAGGACGTCCGGGACGAGTGTGCGGGTCCCCAATTGGACCGGAGAAATGTTCACGGAGATCGCCCTGGGCGTACCGGCGTCGGCCCATCGACGGGCCTGGGCGCAAGCCTGATCAATGACCCAACGGCCAATGGCATGGATCTCGCCGGTGTGTTCTGCCACATGGATGAACTCGTCGGGGGAAACGGGGCCGAGTTCGGCGTCTTCCCAACGCAGTAGCGCCTCGACGGCTCCGCAGGTCCCGTGGCCGATGTCCATCAGCGGCTGGTAATGAAGCGTGAACCCCGACGCGGCGAGGGCATGCGGGAGGCGTCTGCGGATCAACGCCTGGCGAGCGAACCGGGTGGGGGGACGGCAGGGATCGATCCTGCCAACCCGCCGCTTGCCCTCATGCTTGGCCTGCAGCATGGCCGTGTCGGCGTGACGGAGCAGGTACTCCAGCCGCGCCGCCGGGCTGCCGCCCTCGATGTCCCCGGCCATGGCCAGGCCCAGGGTCGCCGAAAGGTGGAGTTCGTGTCCATCGTGCTCAAAGGGCTCTTTGAGTGCTTCCAGGAACCTGGCCGCGATCGAACGAGCGGCGGCCTCGTCGACGTCGACCAGTAGAACGGCGAATTCGTCGCCGCCCAGCCGGACGCTCAGGTCTCCCGGGCGGGTGCACGCCTGGAGCCTGGCCGCAAAGGAGGCCAGTGCCGCATCGCCGGTGCGGTGCCCGAATGTGTCGTTAATGATCTTGAAGTCATCGAGATCCACGTAGAGGACGGCTGTCGACGACGACCCCGGGGTGTCGATCAGGGTTGGCCCGTGTTCGTCCAGAAGCCTACGGTTCGGGAGTCCGGTCAGAGGATCATGATGGGCGTCCTGCTGGAAGAGCTCTGACAGGCCCTCGAAAACCTCCGACACCGGCACAATCCGAGGACCGGCTGCTGACAGGACCAGCAGGTCCTCATACTGGGCCTCCTCGGGCCGGCCCAGAAGCGCGGCCGCGGCGGCCCGAAGATCCAAGAGAGGCTCGAACGCGAAGCGGTTCGGTGGCAGCAGCTCGGCGGCCTTGACCCGGGCGTTCAGTGCCCTGCCGTAACCCAGCCGCCCCGTCATGCGGTCATCGACCTGACCGCGGGTGAGCAACGAGAGCGTGCCGTTCACATCGACCACGACGGCCCGCAGCCCGCGGTCGGCACGGAATAACGCCTCGATCTCAGTTGAGGGCTTATCCCCGGGCACGACCAATGCGGGGGATCCGAGGTCGGTCAAGATCCGAAATGACGGGCGCGGCGCCCGGCCGGGACTACCGGGATCAGTGCTCACCGGCCATTCATACAGGAGTCAGGCGAACACCACCTGAACACAAGACAAAGATCGAGAGTCATATCTCGTTTGGGCCGCGCGCAGTTGTCCGGGCCCGCCGCACTGACCGAACGTTATCCGGCTCGAAGTCGTGGACGCTGTCGTGGCCCAGGTAGGGGCACGCCAGCCGCACAGCACCGGCCATCGGATTCCGTGCTGTGCAGCCCCCAAAGTGGCGCCCGCGTGGTCCTACTGCGTGCTAGTCAGTCTGGCGTGAATTATTGCCTCAGGCAAGCACTAATTCCTCCGGCATGGCCGCCGCCCTGCAGAGGGTCGATTCGATGCGTGTCCTGGCGTGTGGATCGCTGATGGCCGCCCCCTAAAGCTGGAGAATGCGCGCCGAATCGGCTCATGTTTCAAGGGCCTTTGGACACGGCCCTTGGAATTCCTTGCGGGCCTACCATGAGACATGGCCGGGACCGAAAAAGCCGAAGTTGAACGAAAATTCGATGTCGGCGAATCAGATGAGCTGCCGGTTTTTACGTCGATTCCAGGGGTGGACAGCGTTCAAAGCACCGGGGATCAGAAACTCGACGCGGTCTATTTCGACACGGCAACCCTGGCCCTCGCGGCACGGCGCATCACCCTGCGCCGCCGCACCGGGGGCAAGGACGCCGGCTGGCATCTGAAACTGCCGGTGGCCGGAGACGAGCGGCTTGAGATCACGGAACCCCTGAACGAGGATCCGGACACGGTGCCCCGGCGATTGAGGTCTCTGGTGCTGGTCCACACCCGAAACCTGGAACTGGCTCCCATCGCCCACGTGAAGACCCGCCGCACGCCGATGTCCCTGCTCTCCGCTGACGGCACGGTTCTGGCTGAATTCAGCGATGACCGGGTGGAATCGACGATCCTCCTGGAGCCGGTCGAAGTTGCGGCATGGCGGGAATGGGAGATCGAGCTGGTCGATGGGCGGCGGAAGCTGTTGGACACCACGGAGACGGTGTTGGCCGTGCTGGGCCATCGGCCCGCACAACTGCCCTCAAAACTGGCCCGCGCCCTGGGCAGCCGCTACCCGGCGGACGGTCCGCCAGTACCTAGACCGGCTCGCAAGGGTCCGGCCTCGGCGGTGCTGCTCGCCTACCTGCGCGAGCAGGTCGAGGCGCTCAAGAAGCACGACCTCGGAGTCCGGCGAGCGGCCCCCGACGCCGTGCACCAGCTCCGCGTGGCCGCCCGCCGGATGCGATCGGTGCTGGCGAGTTTCCGCAAGCTGACAAACACGGGAACTGCACAGCTTCTGCGGGAAGAACTTCAATGGCTCGCCGGCACGGTGGGGGAGGCCCGGGATCTGGAAGTCATGCGCGCTCACCTCAATGAGGAGCTCGACGCCGAACCTTCGGATCTCGTCACGGACCACGCGAAACAACATCTGGAGGACACGCTCGGCGGCGCCTACGAGGCTGCTTTAGCCGAGGGCCAGGCTGCTCTGGACAGCGACCGATACTTCCGGCTCCTCGATGCGCTCGACGGCTTCCTCACGTCCCCTCCGCTGGCCGGAGCGGCGCACAAGAAGGCCCAGGCGAGGATCGGCCGGCTCGTCAACGCAGAACGACGGCGTCTCAAAGGGGCGGTGAAGAACCTCCGAAGTGTGTCCGACGCCGAGACCGCCGACGCAGCGCTCCATGAAGTCCGCAAGAGCGCGAAACGCCTCCGTTACGCGGCAGAAGCTGCCGTCCCGACCTTTGGGAAGCAGGCCGCCAAGATGGCCCGCGCCGCCGAAAGAATCCAGACCATTCTGGGCGAACACCAGGACAGCGTCATCGTCCGGGAGAAGCTCCGGTCCCTTGCCGCAACGCCCCCAGCGGAGGCCAGCGGAGGAGACGGTTTCACCTTTGGCCGACTCCATGCCCTGGAACAACAGCGCGGCGCCGAAGCCCGTTCCCGGTTCCACCAAGTGTGGCGCACATCCCCGCCCGGGCGGCTCCGCTGGACATAGTCCCCGGCTCCTCGTTTCGGATTCACAAGCCGGACATACCGAATAGCTAATCCCACCCGGAAGAACAGTCCGAGACTTGTGTCTTACCCCACTGGCCATGCCGCCGCCGTGGCCGGAAAGGATCATCGTGATGGACTCTGAGATCCAGGAACTCCGCGCATTGCTGGAGGATGTATCCCGGCTGCAACGAAACCTCAGGCACGCCGAAAGACGGCAGAGTGAAAGGATTGCGGCGGTACTTCCCCGCCACCGCGACAGCGCGAGGAACCTCGTTCACTACGCGGAGCTGCGCAGGCATGACATTCGGGACCTCCAATCAGCGCTGGCGAAGCACGGACTCTCCTCATTGGGGCGCACCGAATCGGCTGTCCTGAATGGTGTCGGCACGCTGGCGAGGACTTTGGCGCGGCTGGTGGCCCCGACTGACCTGCCTCACGCAGCGACGGATCCCCTCGACGGTGAAGGGCTGCTTGCCCGAAACGCCGTAAACCTCCTGGGGCCGGAACCGGAGGACCGAGGCACGAGGATTATGGTCACGCTGCCCAGCGAAGCCGCCACGGACCCGAACATCGTCCTGGGCATGATGGAACGGGGTATGGACCTGGCCCGCATCAACTGCGCCCACGACACCCCGGAGCGATGGCGGAAAATGGTCGCTAACATCCATGCCGCGGAAGAATCCACGGGCGGGCGATGCCTGGTCTCGATGGATCTAGCCGGGCCTAAGCTTCGGACCGGACCGGTCCGCCCGGGCCCCTGTGTCTTGCGCGTCAAGCCGGTCCGGAACGATACCGGCGCGGTGACGGCGCCAGCCCACGTATGGCTTGGAAAGCAGACGGGGGCGAGTCCGGCGGTTCCGGGGATTCCCGTGCTGGACGAGAACTGGGCGGCGGCCCTGCGCGAAGGCCAAAAGATAGTCTTCGACGATGCCAGAGGAGCAGGCCGCACGCTCGTCGTGGAGAAACAGGGCGGGCCGGACGGGTGCCTGGCAGCCCTCCACGACACCAGCTACTTCATCCCCGGAACCAGGCTCCACGCAGTTCCTGAGCCTTCGGCCGAAAGGAAGACCCGCCGCGAAGAGTGGCCGTCCACAGTTGTCGGCGATCTGCCCGCACTTGAGCAGAGCCTCATGATCCACCGGGGTGACACGGTCATCCTCAGCAGTGACCTGACTCCCGCCGACAGCCACACCGAAGGCCTTCACCAAATAGGCTGTACCCTCCCGGGCGTCTTCGTGAACGCGAATCCCGGGGAAAGGATCTGGTTTGACGACGGAAAAATTGGCGGGGTGATCACCGACGTCAGGGACGGCGAGCTGACAGCGAAGATTGTCTCCGCGGCTCCACGGGGCTCCCGGCTCCGGGCTGAAAAGGGAATCAATCTTCCCGACACGCGCCTCACAGTCCCGGCACTGACGGAGCAGGACCTAGTCGATCTCGAACACGTCAAAGAACTGGCCGACATCGTCAGCATGTCCTTTGTTCGCAGCGACGCCGACGTCCGGGACCTGCTGAGACACCTGGACTCGGAAGCGGACCGGAACCTGGACATCATGCTCAAGATCGAGACGGTGGCCGCGTTTGAAGCGCTGCCGGAAATCCTCCTGGAATTGATGAAGTGGGCCGACGTCGGCGTCATGATCGCCCGCGGCGACCTCGCCGTGGAGGCAGGATTCGAACGGCTCGCAGAGGTCCAGGAGGAAATTCTCTGGCTCTGCGAGGCCGCCCACATACCGGTGATCTGGGCGACCCAGGTGCTGGACACCCTGGCCCGCACCGGTCAGCCGTCCCGGGCCGAAGTGACCGACGCCGCGATGGCCCAGCGCGCCGAATGCGTGATGCTCAACAAGGGCCCGTATATCAACGAGGCCATCACCATGCTCGCTGGCATCCTGGGCCGCATGAAAGACCACACACAGAAGAAACGCAGCCTTCTCCGCCGCCTCCGGGCCTGGGACCACTATCCCCGCTAGCGCACAAGGGAGCCGCTGAGGGTATTAGAAGAGGTGACCGGAGGGCTCTGCGGTGAATTCCCGATGGAGCCGATTTCTGGCGCCATTCTCAATAAGGGTGGGGATGTAGCTCCTGATTCGGCCGTCCGCCAAAGATTCGTACTCCTCGCCGACGATGCCGGCGATGTGCGGCCGGGGCGCCTCCGGAAAACGGGCCGACAGGCGATCGATGACTGCACGGATAATGACTTCTTTTTCCGCTTCGCTCACGACGCCAGTTTGGCCCGGGGGCTGAACCGGCGTCAACCAACCTCGCGAAGCCGTCGTCATAATCGCGACTCGGGCTGCGTCCATCCGGCGCCCCGGCAGGATCCCCTTCAGTTACTCTTTGCCAGAGTCTGGTTGCAGCTCTGTGTACGCCTAGTGGACACAGCGAAGCCTGCCGGGCGAAGTCGCGGCGCATGCCGCTGCATGACACGAAAAGTTTCTACTAACCAGGTTCGGAGCTTTCCATGAATGCCCAAACAGAGGATCCTGGCGGCTCGTCCGCAGCCTTCCCGCGCATGGTGCTCTCGGCACCCTTAGCGGGTTATGACGTCACCCTCGCCGAGGGGGAAAACGCGGTGATAGCTCTCAGGGCCATGCAGGCCCTTCCCGGGGCGCTCTACTTCACGCTTCAGATCTTCAGCGCTCGTGATCTGCCGTTGAATGGTCCAGGCGCACAAAAAGTTCCGCGTCCGGAGCCTGTTCCCGGAGGTTTCGTCGTTGAAGTCCTCCTTAAAGGCGCGGAAAGCCCGGGTGATGAAGCTGTGCGGGTTCCGGTCGAAGTCGAATCCGGCGGCGGTGGCATGGGCCGATGGGACATCTCCTACTGGTTCAGAGTGCCCGATCCGGTACCTGCAGAGGTTGCTTTGGCTGTTGCTTGGCCGGCAGCAGGGATCCAGCCCACGGTTCTAGGCATCGCCCGGGACGATATTCTCATGGCGGCTCCCGTGGAGCTCAGCTTTCCCCGCCAGCCATCAGGATGACGGCTCCGGCTGCCACCACTTGCAACCACCGGCGATGAGCGAAAGCTCGGCAGAATGCAGAAAACCCCCGGTTTCCCGGGGGTTTTCATTGGCGGTGACGGTGGGATTTGAACCCACGTTGGCTTTTACACCAAACAACATTTCGAGTGTTGCACCTTCGGCCGCTCGGACACGTCACCAACCTGACTAGGGTACCGGAGCAAGGCGCCCAACCCCAAAACGGCGCCTCGACGGCGCCAGCCCCGCCCCGCCCCGCAGGGCCGAAGCTTCCCCAGGCCCGCCAGCGGCACTAGATTCGGAAGCAAGATGAGCACCTCGACCAGCCCCAACCAGGCAACCGCAACCGCCTACTGGACCGTCGGCCCGGAGCAGGGCGAACTCCGGCGCGAGGAACTGCCGGCGCCCGGTCCCGGCGATGCCCTCGTGCGCGCGCTCTACTCCGGCATCAGCAAGGGCACCGAGATGGTGGTGCACCACGCCCGCGTGCCCGAATGCATCGCCGAGGAAATGGCCGCCCCCCACCAGGAAGGCCACTTCCCGTCGCCGGTGAAGTTCGGCTACCTCTCCGTCGGCGTCGTCGAGGACGGCCCCGCGGACTGGGTGGGCAAGACCGTCTTCTGCCTCCACCCGCACCAGGACCGCTACGTCGTCCCGGTCGAGTCGCTCACGATTGTCCCGGCGAACGTCCCGGCCCGCCGCGCGGTGCTCACCGGCACCGTGGAAACCGCGGTCAACGCCCTCTGGGAAGCCGGGCCGCGGCTCGGCGACCGGGTTGCCGTCATCGGCGCGGGGCTCGTCGGCGGCATGGTGGCCAAGTTCCTCGGGTCCTTCCCGCTCGGCAGGTTCCAGCTGATCGACGTCGACCCCGCCAAGCGCGCCTTCGCCGATACCCTCGGCGTCGACTTCTGCCACCCCGACGACGCACTGGCAGACTGCGACATCGTGATCCACTGCTCCGCCTCGCAGGCCGGTCTCGAACGCGCCCTGCAACTGGTGGGCGACGAGGGCGAGATCATCGAGATGTCCTGGTACGCGGACCGCCGGATCACCCTGCCGCTGGGGGAGGACTTCCACGCCCGGAGGCTCTCCATCCGCGCCAGCCAGGTGGGCGTCGTGGCCCGCGCCCGCCGGCACCGCCGCACCACCGCGGACCGGCTCGAGCTGGCCGTCTCGCTGCTGGCCGACCCGGTCTTCGACACCTTCCTCACCGGCACGTCCGCCTTCAGCGATCTGCCCGACGTCGTCCAGCGCCTCGCCGACGGCAGTCTCGACGCGCTCTGCCACGTCATCGAATACCCCGCCGCCGATGCCCCAGCAACAGAAACCACGAGGTAAACCGTGTTCAGCCTGACCGTCCGCCGCAATTTTATGATCGCCCACAGCCTGCCGCGCCCGGCCTTCGGCCCGGCCCAGGGACTGCACGGAGCCACCTTCGTCACGGAGGTGACCTTCCGGCGTCGGACGCTGAACGGGGATTCGATCGTGCTGGACATCGGCGAGGCCGGCGAGGTGCTGGATGCCGTCCTCTCGGACCTGAACTACAAGAACCTGGACGAGCACCCGGACTTCGCCGGCAAGCTCAGCACCACCGAGGCTCTGGCCGAGTACATCGCCGATGCCGTCGCCGCCAAGATCCGCGTCGGTACCGACGGGCAGGCGCTCGCCGGCCTCGACGTCACGCTGCGCGAAACCCCGGACGCCTGGGCCAGCTACTCCCTCGAATTCGACGCCGGCTAGCAGCCCGTGGAACCGGCCGCCCTCCGCCTGGTGCTGCCAGGCAACGTGCGCCACAACTCGGGCGGCAACGCCTACAACTCCGCACTGCTGCGCACCGTCGCGGCCCTCGGCGTGGCGGCGGAGGCCTGCGAGGTTGACGGCGACTGGCCGGTCGGCGGCCCGAATGAACGGCGGCGGTTCGGCCGGTTGCTGACCGACGCCGACGGCGGCAGGGTCACCCTTGTGGACGGCATGGTGGCGTCCGGGGCGCCGGATGAGCTGGAAGCGGCGGCCTCGGCGGGGATGCCGGCCTGGATCCTGCTGCACATGCCGCTCGGCACGCACCCGGAGCTGGAGCGCCGCGCCCTGCAGGCCGCCGCCGGGGTGATCTGCACCAGCGGCTCGGCCGCGGCGGACCTGCGCCGGCGGCACGGGATTGGCGGAATCGACGGGATCACCGTTGCGTTGCCGGGCACCGCGCCCGCCCCGCCCGCCGCAGGCTCCCAGCCGCCGCACCTCCTCGTGGTGGCGGCGCTGCTGCCCAACAAGGACCAGCTTTTCTTGCTGCGAGCCCTGGCCGGACTCACGGACCTGCCCTGGACGGCGTCCTTCGCCGGCTCGGACACGGCGGACCCGGCCTACGCCGCCCTGCTCCGGCGGGAAATGGAGCGGCTGGCCCTGGCTGAGCGCGTCCGCTTTCCGGGGGAGCTGCGCGGCGCCGCACTGGACGCCGAATGGGCCGCCGCCAACCTCAGCCTGCTGATCTCGCGGGCCGAAACCTACGGGCTGGTGGTCACCGAATCCCTGGCCCGGGGCATTCCCGTGATCGTGCGGCAGGGCACCGGCGCCGTCGAGGCGCTCGCCGCAGGAACCCCTGCGGCGGCCGCGGGCAGCGCCGTCGCCGAAAGCGCCGCCGGCACCACCGCACTGCCAGGCACCGCCGTCGCACTCGCCGAAGACCCGGCCCCGCTGGCCGCCGTGCTCCGCCGCTGGCTCACCGAACCTGCCCTCCGCGCGCAGTGGCGGGACGCCGCAATCGCCGCGCGGAAGCACCTCCCCGGCTGGGACGCCACGGCGCGGGCCGTCCTGGCGATCCTCGGAATTGAGCCCCAGCCCCACCCCGCCGGCCCGCAGTCGTTGTCGATGCCACGGCCCAAAACGGCAACTCCTGGTGGAGAATGACCCCATGACCACCGAGCCGATGACCGTGCAGCTGCCACCCGCCGCGAGCCTCACCCCCGGGCGGCTCCGCGCCTGGTCGTGGCACCGGCAAGGCCTGGACGGCTCGCTGGCCGGGTGCACGGCCGAACAGGTCCTCGCCCGGGCCGGCTGGGCACGGTCCGTGGGCGGCGCCAACCCGTACCTCACTCTCTTCGCCCGGGCCGGCATCCGGCGCGCGCAGGTGGACGCCGACGTCCAGGCCCACCGGATCCTGGAACTCCCGACGGCGCGCGGCTGCACCTACGTGCTCGGCCGGGACGACTTCGCCTGGGCACTGCGGCTGGGACGGGATCCGGCCGAGGCAACCTTCAAGGTGGTGGGCCGGCTCGGGGTGGACCGCGGCGAGATCGCGCTGCTCGAGGAGCAGGTGCTGCACGTCCTGGCAGAAGCGGGCGTCCCGCTGGACCCGCGGCAGCTTAAGGACGAACTCGGCGATTCGGTGCGCAGCCTCGGCGAGGAGGGCAAAAAGAAGGGCGCTGCCACCACGCTGCCCACCGCGCTCGGCATCCTGCAGGCGGAGGGGCGGATCCGCCGTGTCCCCGCCACCGGCCGGCTCGACCAGCAGCGCTACGCCTATGAACCCTGGAACTTGGCACCCAGCGATCTCAGCGACGAGGAGATCCGTGCCGAACTGATCCGGCGCTACCTCGGCTGGACGGGAGGGGCCACGTTCAAGCAGTCGCAGTGGTTCACCGGCTTCACCGTCGCGCAGAGCAAAGCCGCGCTCGCCGCCCTCGGCGCCGTCGAGGTCGCCACCGCCGTCGGCGGGGACCCGCTCTGGATGCTGCCCGACGACGTCGAACGCCTCGCCGCCTTCGAGGAACCTGCCGAAGAACAAATCCAGCTGCTCGCCGGGACCGATTCACTGGTGCTGCTGCGCCGGAACGCGGCGGAGTTGCTGGCGGACCAGGACCGGGACAAACAAGCGCTGGGCCGGCTCGCGCTGCAGGCAGACCTGCCGGACCATCCCATCCTTGACCGCGGCCGGATCATCGGGCTGTGGCAGTACGACCCCGGTCAGGAACGGATCGCCGCCTGGGTGTTCGGTGCGACCACACCGGCTGTGGCCCGGCGGATCGCCGAGGTGGAGGCCTGGATCAAGGAGGACCTGGGCGACTTCCGGGCCTTCAGCCTGGATTCGCCGTCGTCCCGGCAGAAACGGATCGACGCGCTGCGGGCCTCCACCACGGCTACCGCGGAGCGGTAGCCTCAGGCGCCACGGTGGCCGGCGAAGAAGTCCCGCAGCAGCGCACCGCACTCCTGCTCACGGACGCCGCCGTACACCTCCACCCAGTGGTTGAGCCGGCGTTCGCGCAGGATGTCGAATACGGAGCCGGCGGCCCCGGCCTTCTCATCCCAGGCACCGAAAACCACCCGCGGAATCCGGGCCAGCACCACGGCGCCGGCGCACATGGCGCACGGCTCCAGCGTCACCACCAGGGTGCAGTCCTCCAGCCGCCAGCCGTCGTCGCCCAGGCCTTCAAGGGCGCGGCGGGCGCGCAGCCGGGCCGCTGCCTCGCGGATGGCCACCATTTCGGCGTGCGCCGTCGGATCCCCGAGCGCTTCCCGCTCGTTGCGTCCAGTGCCGAGCACCGACCCGTCCGGGCCGATCACGACGGCGCCGATCGGCACGTCCGCGGTGGCCAGCGCCCGGCGCGCCTCGGCGAGGGCCAGGCCCATCCATTCCGCATGCCGGGGCTCGGGAGTAGTCATGGGTCAATGGTAGTTTCGATCCTAAGCAGGCTGTGCACCATCAAAGTGCACCGGGAAGTCGGGAGACAGCAGTGAGCACCAGGACTGAAAGCTGGCTGATGCGGCGCTGGGGCAAGTGGGTGGTGCCGTACGCCGCGCTGTGGATCACGATGCTGATCGGCGGCATCGTCATTGTCGCCCTGGCGCTCACCAGCGCGGAGGTCTATGACAACGTCGTGGACGACGCGGGCCTGGCCAACCTGGACAAGCCGATGCTCTCCTACATGGAGCAGCTGCGCAGTCCGGGCCTGGACTCCTTCGTCACCGGCTTCACCAACATCGGCGGCGGCATCGGCATGCCGATCCTGGCCAGCATCCTGACGGCGTGGCTGATCTGGGTCTCCCGGACCTGGCGGCCGCTGATCCTGATCGGAGGCGCCGCCGCCGTGTCGGTCACCGCCACGTCCCTCGGCAAGAAACTGATCGGCCGGACGCGTCCCGACCACGTCGACGCGGTGCCGCCCTACGAGACCTCGCCGTCGTTCCCCAGCGGCCACACCCTGAACACCACCGTGGTGATCGGGCTGGTGGTCTACCTCGCCTGCCTGCAGGTGAGACGCACGCTCGCCCGGGTCGGCTTCATCACAGCCGGTGCGATCTTCATCTTCGCCATGGGCATGAGCCGGGTCTACCTGGGCCACCACTGGATGACCGACGTGATCATCGGCTGGGTGATCGGGCTGGGCTGGGTGGGGATCGTGATCCTGGCCCACCGGCTCTTCCATGTGCTGAGGCACCGGGAACACACCGGCCCCGCACCGACATTCGACAACGAGGCCCACCTGCGCGACCCCGCCCCAGAGAGCAGCCTTCGCGGCGGAACGGGCGACGCCGATACCCCCGGTCCGGCGGGACGGTCCTCCACGTCCGGGTGATAGTTTTGACCCATGCGCACTCTCGTTGTGGACCACCCGCTGGTCGCCCATAAGCTCACCGTTCTGCGGGACAAGAACACCCCGTCCCCGGTCTTCCGCCAGCTCACTGAGGAGCTCGTCACGCTCCTTGCCTACGAGGCAACCCGCGACGTCCGCACCGAACCCGTGACCATCGAGACGCCGGTCAGCACCACGATCGGCACGGCGTTCACCAAGCCCACCCCGCTGGTGGTCCCGATCCTGCGCGCCGGTCTCGGCATGCTCGAGGGCATGACCAAACTGGTCCCCACGGCCGAGGTCGGCTTCCTGGGCATGGCCCGGGACGAAGAGACCCTGGACATCATCACCTACGCCGAGCGCCTCCCCGAGGACCTGACGGACCGCCAGATCTTCGTCCTGGACCCCATGCTGGCCACCGGCGGCACCTTGCGTGAAGCCATCAAGTTCCTGTTCAAACGCGGCGCCTCGGACGTCACGTGCATCTGCCTGCTGGCCGCCCCGGAGGGCCTGGCCAAGCTGGAAGAGGAACTCTCGGAGGCCAACGTGACGATTGTGCTGGCCTCGATCGACGAGAAGCTCAACGAGAAGTCCTACATTGTCCCCGGCCTGGGCGACGCCGGCGACCGCCTCTACGGCATCGCAGGCTAGCTCCGCGGCCGGTCAGGGGTTCCGGCGGACAGCGCCCGGGACTAGCCTGTGCCCATGGACTGGAAACTTGAACTCGTGTTTGTCCCGGTATCCGACGTGGACCGGGCCAAGGATTTCTACGTCAATCAGGTGGGCTTCAACGCAGACTACGACGAGCGCCCCTCAGAAGGCATCCGCTTCGTCCAGCTGACCCCGCCGGGCTCCGGCTGCTCGATTGCGATCGGCGAGGGTCTCAACGATGCCCCGCCCGGCACCGCCCCGGGCCTCCAGCTGGTGGTCAACGACATCGAGGCCGCCCATAAGCAGCTTAAGGACAACGGTGTGGACGTCAGCGACATCGATGTCCAGGACTGGGGGCACTTTGTCTACTTCGCGGATCCCGACGGCAACAAATGGGGGGTGCAGTACCTCCCCGACCGGCCGAACGCGTAACCCGCCAGGGCGGCCGCTGCCAGGCGGCCCGGCCGCCGCGGGGGCAGGCGCACGCGAGGCCCCGGATTCATTGAATCCGGGGCATCGCTTTCCGCCGGGGCCCGGGTGGCGGCTTCTTAGTACCAGTTGTTCGCGTAGTGGAAGTTCAGGGCGCCGCACGGCGAGCCGTAGCGGTCCTGCACGTACTTCAGGCCCCAGTTGATCTGGGTCCGGTAGTTGGTGCGGTAGTCCGCGCCGGCGCTTGCCATCTTCTCGGCAGGCAGGGACTGGACCACGCCGTAGGCGCCGCTGCTGGGGTTCGTGGCGGTGGTCTTCCAGTCGGACTCCTTGGTCCACAGCTTCTGCAGGCACTGCATTTCGCTGGCGGCCCAGCCGTGGGCGGGCAGCTGCGCGGCGGCATAGGCCTGCGCGCCGGCGGGATCGTCGATGGCGACCGGCTGCACCGGGGCCGCGGCGGGAGCGGGAGCGGCCGGCGCGGCCGGCGCGGGCGGGGCCGGGGGCGCCGGGGCCTCGGCCGGCTTGACCTCGGAGGCCTTGGCGTCCACGGTGCCGGTGGAGGGGGAGGCCGGGGAGTTGCTGCCGACCTGTTCGAACTCCAGCTTCTGCAACGACGCGTCCTTGGACGCGGCCTCCGTGTGGGCCGAGGTGTTGGAAGCCTGGCCCGCGGCGCCTGCGCCCAGCAGGACCGCGAGGGCGGTGGCTACCACGGCGGCGCGCTTGCCCTTGGTGCCGGGGCCGAAGCCAATCCGGGACAGGGCCGTGCGCTTGGCCGGCTCGGCGCGGTGGCGCGCGACGTCGGCTTCAGCTGTCTGTTTAGCGCCTTCTGGGCGCATGGGTACCTTGAATTCAGTCATGTTTGCCTCTCAACGCCTACGGAGTTAGCTGTCGGGTTCGGATGCAAAAATCCGGCCGCACGGAATCTCAACGTGGCGGCTTAACCCCAAGGGTGCATGGATGGAGAATGCCCGGGAACTCTGGGTCCCCCGCCTCTGCCTAATCCATCGGAATCCGGGAAGCGGCAGAGTTTGGCGTCAAACCGGATATGCGGCCAGGTCGATGGCCGCACTCTAGAACGGTACCGGACTTTCCCGCGAAAGTCACATTTAGGTAACGGCGGCCACGGCTGGCGGCGTGGTTGCTCGCTCCTACTATCCCGCCGCAGATGGCGCGGGGAGGCGGACGGTGAACTGCGTGCGGCCGGGCCGGGACGTGACAGCGACGGTGCCGCCGTGGGCTTCGACAATGGCCTGCACAATGGACAGCCCCAGGCCGCTGGTGCCCTCCGCCGTCGCGGCCGGAACAGGGGAGGTCAAGGGGGCGGCGGCTCCGCCGCGCACCCTCGCCGGGGCCGGTTCCGGCGCCGGAACTGCGACGACGGGTGCCGCGGCCGTGACAGGGTTCCGGCGGGACGCGTCGGCCCGGGCAAAGCGGCGGAACACCCGGTCCACGAATTCGGGGGCAATTCCGGTGCCGTTGTCCGTCACCGTGACGATCGCGCTGCCGTCGTCGGCGCACTTCACCCCCGTGGTCACGGTGGTGCCGGGTTCGGTGTGCTTGCGCGCGTTGGAGAGCAGGTTCGCCAGCACCTGGTGCAGCTGGGCGGCGTCACCCCGCACCACTACGGGCTCCTCGGCGAGCTCCAGCTGCCAGAGGCGGTCCGGGGCCATGACCTTCTCGTCGCTGACCGTCTCGATCGCGAGCTGCGAGAGGTCCACGTCGCTGAACTTCAGCGGCTGGCCCTCGTCGAGGCGGGCAAGCAGGAGCAGGTCTTCCACAAGGGTGGTCATCCGTTCCGACTGGCTCTGCACGCGGGCGAGGGATTTCTGGCCGTCCGGGGTGAAGTGCTCGGTCATACGCATCAGCTCCGTGTAGCCGCGGATGGCCGTCAGCGGGGTCCGCAGCTCGTGGGACGCGTCGGCAACGAACTGCCGCACCTTCATCTCGCTCTGCTGCCGCGCCTCCAGCGCGCTGGAAACGTTGTCCAGCATCTGGTTCAGGGCATAGCCCACGCTGCCCACCTCCGTGCCGGGATTGGCGGCCGCCTCCGGCACCCGCACCGCCAGGGCAACCTCGCCGGCGTCGAGCGGGAGGCGGGAGACCTTGGTGGCCACCTCGGACAGGTGCTCCAGCGGTTTCATGGTCCGCCGGATCAGCGCCGTTCCGGCCAGCCCGATCACCACCAGCCCGCCGGCGGAGACCAGGACCATCGTCCAGACCAGTGAAGCCAGCGTGTTCTGTTTGTCCTTCAGGGGCAGGCCGGTAACGATCACATCGCCGTACGGTGTCTGCGCCGCGACCAGCCGGTAGGCGCCGCTGGACAGGGTCCGGTCAACGGGGAGTGCGCCGGGGGTGAGCGCCAGCAGGACGCCGGCGTCGTCGGCGGAGAGCGCCTTCCGGGTGGCGTCGTCGGCGAGGAAGCCGGCGCTGGTGACGGCGTCTCCGAGGATCCGGGCGTTGAGGGTGCCCACCGCCTGGCCGCGTGCTTCCAGCGGATCCCGGCGCCCCTCGCCGTTGCCGGGGCCGGGACGGCCGAACTCCCGCGCCCGTTCGGAGGCCTGGTCCAGCTGGGAGTCCAGCTGTTTCGTCAGGAACAGATCCATCGAGGCGTAGCTGACCAGCCCGACGGCGCCGCAGATCGCAACGAGCAGGGCCATGGCGAGCAGGACCAGTCGTGTGCGCAGGTGCCAAGTGGACGGGCTGCGCCAGTCCCGGCCGGTGCCGGAGTCTCGGGCGGGAGTTGCCACGGACTAGTCCGCCGGTTTCAGGACATACCCGGCGCCGCGCACGGTGTGGATCATCGGCGGGTGGACCGCGTCGACCTTTTTGCGGAGGTAGGAGATGTAGAGCTCCACGATGTTGGCCTGGCCGCCGAAATCGTAGTCCCAAACGCGGTCCAGGATCTGCGCCTTGCTGACCACGCGTTTGGGGTTTTCCATTAGGTAGCGCAGCAGTTCGAACTGGGTGGCGGTCAGATGAAGTTCCTCCCCGGCGCGGGTCACTTCCCGGGTGTCCACGTTCAAGACGAGGTCCCCGACAACGAGCTCGGCGGTGTCCATGGCCGCGACGCCGGAGCGCTGGACCAGCCGGTGCAGCCGCAGCAGGACCTCTTCCATGCTGAACGGCTTGGTCACGTAGTCGTCGCCGCCCGCTGCCAGGCCGGTGATCCGGTCCTGGACGGCGTCCTTGGCGGTCAGGAACAACGCGGGGACCTCCGGCGCGAAGGCCCGGATCCGGCCCAGCAGTTCGACGCCGTCGAAGCCGGGGAGCATAACGTCCAGGACAAGCACGTCCGGCCGGAACTCTTTGGCGAGTTTCACCGCCGTCGGACCGTCCGCCGCCACGGCCACGGACCAGCCGGCCATCCTCAGCCCCATGCTCATGAGCTCCGAGAGGCTGGGTTCGTCATCCACCACCAGGGCGCGGATGGGGGAGCCGTCCGGGTGCGTGAGGTGGGGCAAGTTGTTGGTCATGGAGTGCGAGGTGGCCATGCGACAACTCTCCAATCCGGCAGTAGGGGATGGCTTTGGGGATCCTGTGCGCCAGCTGTGAATCACAGCTTAGCGAGCTGGACCAGTCGGTCCGCCGGATTTGGCCCTTGTCCGGCCCGCGGACGGGAAAGGCGTGGGCGTCCAGGGCCCCTGATTTTGCTGCCGCGCCTTACCGTGAACGATTTCCGGCCGACGAGGTGACGTGGCGAATAATCTTCGACAGAACCCGGGAACCGACCGTTCGTTCGGCAATAACAAAGCACACTTCCTTGACTCGCCAGAATTGTGACTTGCGCTACAAACTCCCGTTTTGTCTCACAATGCGGACTTTGGGGTCCATTGTTACTTGCTAGTTCTTATTGTTACGTTGCACACTTCAAATGTGAACAAGAACTCAACAGCACCTGCAGCCGCAGCTTCCTGGATCAGCGCACCAGCTGGTACCGAGATGCGCTGTTGTCGAATGCACGCCTAACTTCTCCACCCCAGAACGTTTCTAGGCATTCGCTCCCAGCCCAGCGTCGGGCGCCCCTCCCCAGTTCTCATTGCGGGGAACTTAAGCATTCGAGCCGCGATGACGGCCATTCACATTGAGGTAAGCATTCCATGTCAGTTGCATCCGGATACGTCCACATCTCCGTCCGTAACGCCAACAAGGCCGGCCAGGCATCCGGCCTTCGCCAGGGCTTTGGCGGCCGCCCGAGCTACGGCCCCGCGGGAGCAGGCAACAGCTTCCCCGCCCCCGGTTACGCCGCCCAGGGCTACAATCCCAACTCTTACGGCCAGCTGCGCGCCGTCCCCGCCGCCGAGCCGGCCCCGGCCACCGCGCCGACTCCGGTGATCGCCCCCGGCACCGGCAGCCCGGTCCGCCCCGTGCCCAACGACAATGTGGCCCGCGGCTTTGTGCTTTACATGGGCATCGATGAGGAAACCGCCGCGGCTGCCGGGACCTCCATTGCCAAGCTGGCGCAGGAAATCCGCGCCTACGCCCAGTCGCTGGTCGCCGGCGCCGAAAGCTACGCCGCCGTCGCCGTCGCCCCGGCATCCGCCCCGGGGTCCGCGCTCGACGTCGTCCGCTCCACCTTCGGCGATCCGACCGCCGGCGCCCGCCAGCGCGCCGAGAACGCCCGGCTCCAGCAGCCGCAGGATCCGCGCCCGTCCGGTGTGCTGATCGACCTCGCCCGCCGTGAAGTGGCGCTCGACGGCGAATCGCTGAACCTGACGTTCAAGGAATTCGAGCTCCTCAACTACCTCGTGGAGAACGGGACCCGCACCGTGGGCCGCGATGAGCTGCTCGAGGGCCTGTGGCGCAATGCCGAAGAGGTCCCCAACGAGCGCACCATCGACGTGCACATCCGCCGCCTGCGCTCCAAGCTCGGACGCCTGGCCAACACCGTGCGGACCGTGCGCGGCCAGGGGTACCGGTTCTACGAGCACCCCGAAGTCGTAGTCTGGGCCGCTCCGGAGTACTCCATCTAGCCTTAGCCTATTTGCGAAGCGCCTGTCCCTGGTGGGGGCGGGCGCTTTCGCTTTCGCGGCACGGTGGTCGCGCGCGCCCGGCGGCATTTTGCCGTGCCTTAGACACCTCCCTCGTTCCTCGGTCGGCGATGCGGCACTACGCAAAACGCCGCCAGCCGCGCTTTCGGGATGTGCCGCTGCGCTACAGCGCCCTCGCACCACGCTTTGGCCGCCTCGGATGGTCCGGGCGACGGAGTACGTGCCTCCGCGGCTGTTGGCCCTGTTGTGATTCCTTCCTTCGGGCGTAGTCTCGGTCCCGTCGAGCCGACTATTGGGAGGAAACATGTCTGTTGCACGTATTACTACCCTGAGCTCCAATTCGAAGACCTCGTTTGATGCCGCCATTAAGGAGGGCGTCGACCGGGCCAACAAGACCCTGCGCAATGTTACGGGGGCGTGGGTGAAGGAGCAGAAGGTCGAAATCAGCGACGGCGCCGTCGTGGCCTGGCACGTGGTGCTCGAGGTGACCTTCGTTCTGGACGACTGAAGGGACTGAGGTGATGCGCGCCCGTGGCGGATCCGGGCCGCACTAGGATTGAGCCATGAGCGCGCATCACATCAAACGTCTGGTGCTCATGCGGCACGCCAAGGCCGACTGGCCCGGCGGCGTCGCCGATCATGAGCGGCCGCTGGATGAGCGCGGACACCGCGAGGCGCCGCTGGCGGGCAAATGGCTCCTCAAGCACGGGGTGGTGCCGGATTTCATCCTGTGCTCCAGCGCCCTGCGGACCAGGCAGACCTGCACCTGGGTGTGCAGTGAACTGGGGGACAAGGCCCCGACGCCGAAACTCGAGGACGGACTGTACGGCGCTTCGGCCCTGCGCATGCTGGCGGTCATCAACCACGTTCCGGACACGGTCACGACGCTTATGGTGATCTCCCACATGCCCGGCGTGCAGGACTTGGCCATGCATCTCGCGTCCCGGGACTCCAACCATGACGCCTACATGGATGCGGCCACCCGCTATCCCACCAGTGGCCTGACGGTCTTCGAGACGGAGAAGCCGTGGGCCGAGCTCGACGGTCAGGACGCCCGGCTTACGCACTTCAAGGTGCCGCGGGCAAAATAGCAGGCCAGCGGGCTTCCGGATTGATGGCCTGCGTGCTGATTGTGTTGTTTACTGATGCTGTTATTGCTTTTACTGCCGGTGTTGTCTTAGTGACCGAGGGAAAAGGTGGATCAGCGTGGATTCAGGACAGCTCGTAGGGATCATCGTCGGCGTCGTGGTGGTACTCGCGATCGTCGCAGGAGCAATTTACTTCAGCCGCAAGCGCAAGACTGAAGCGGACAGGAACCGGGCCGCCGAAATGCGCGAAAAAGCGGAAGCCGACCAGCTTGCCGCGCGGGAGCACGAGGCGAAGGCGGCCCGGGCGGAAGCCGACGCGAAGGCAGCCGAAGTCGAAGCCGAACGCCTCCGCATGCAGGCGCGCGGGACGCAGCAGGAAGCCCAAACCGTCCGCGCCGGCGCCGAGGACCAGCTTCGCCGGGCCGACGAAGTCGATCCTGACGTCGTCGTCACCGAGCGCGGCGACGCCGGCCACCACGACACCGAGCACCTGGACGCCCGCCACCCGGACGCCGCGCCCCAGGAGGAGCTGCGCCGGGACCGGGCCGGCCGCGAGCGGCCGGCCGAGGCGGGCGGTGCCGCCGGGATCCGCGAGGACACGGCTGCGGAGCGGCATGACACCGAGGGCCCACACGGCGAACGGCCGCGCAATCTCTGACGCGCCGGAATGGCGGGGGCCGCTCGCGCGATGACCCCCCGCCACTCCGCGCTTGCCCTGCTGGTTGCGGTCCTGTGGGGCATCAACTTCGTCGCCATCGACCTTGGCCTGAACCCCGGGGGCGGCGCGCAGATGCCGCCGCTCCTGTTCGTCGCCATGCGCTTCACCCTGGTGGTGGTTCCCTGCATCTTCTTCATCCGCAAGCCTGACGTGAGCTGGAAGGCCATCATCGGTGTCGGCCTGCTGATGAGCGCGGGCCAGTTCGGGCTGCTCTACCTGGCGATGGCGCTTGGCATGCCCGCCGGGCTGGCCTCGCTCGTGCTGCAGGCGCAGGTGCTGCTGACGGTGCTGCTGGCGGCCGGGATCCTTGGCGAGCGGCCCACCCGCCGGCAGTTGGCCGGCGTCGTGCTGGGGATCGCAGGTCTGTCCGTGGTGGCGGTGGGCCGGAGCCTGGTGGCCCCGTTACTGCCCCTGCTGATTGTGCTCGCCGCGGCACTGTCCTGGGCCGCGGGCAACGTTGTGGCGCGCAAGGCGAAGGCCGCCTCTGGGCTGGGGCTCGTGGTGTGGTCCGGGGCCGTGGTGCCCCTGCCGCTGGCCGGACTCTCGCTGCTGGTAGACGGGCCCGGCGCGGTGTCGGGGGCGCTGCTGGACCTGCAGCCGGCGTCGATCCTCAGTGCCGTCTACACCGCAGCTTTCGGCTCCCTCGTGGGCTACGGCATCTGGAACCGGCTGCTGGGGCTGTACCCGTCCTCCGCCGTGGTGCCGTTCACGCTGCTGGTCCCGGTGGTGGGGATGACCACCGCGTGGCTGGTGCTGTCCGAGGTGCCTTCGCCGGCGGAAGTGGCGGGCGGGCTGTTGCTCCTCGCCGGGGTGGCAATCGCGGTGCTCCGGGCGCCCGGGCCTCGGACGGCCCGTCAGCGCCGGGTGGAGGGCTTGGCCGGGGGCTTCGGCGGCAGCTTTGCCGCCGGTTTGGACGACGACGGACGCTTGG
The DNA here is from genome assembly GCF_059739345.1 of Arthrobacter sp. SlRoot2-15. Classification (NCBI taxonomy): domain Bacteria; kingdom Bacillati; phylum Actinomycetota; class Actinomycetes; order Micrococcales; family Micrococcaceae; genus Arthrobacter; species Arthrobacter sp. SlRoot2-15. The sequence goes on along the minus strand of NZ_AP046058.1, from coordinate 1,307,116 downwards.
CTGCCGGCGCGGGGGTTCGGGCGGCCGAGGTCCGGGGTGAAGCAGCGCGGGGCGCTGAAGCGCGGGGTGCGGCCGGCTTTGGCGCCGCGGAACGAGGTGCGGCTGAGGACCGGGGCGCGGCAGGACGAGGTGCTGCCGGGCGGGACGCCGCTGACCTGGGTGCCGCCCTCGGTGCGGAAGCGCGGGGCGCCGAGGCACGCGGGGTGGACGGCCGGGCTGCTGGCCTGCGCGGCGCCGGGCGCCGGGACGCCGCAGCCGGTCGACGCGACGGGTAGCCGGAGCGCCGTGCCGGGCCCCGGCCGGGCAGGACCGTGCCGGCGAGCAGCAAAAGCAGCGTCGCCGCGCCGGCGCACGCCGAGAGGTAGAAGTACAGATCCGGATGTTCGGCATCCACGCGGGTGGACAGCGCCTCCGGGTCGGGGTTGAACGCCAGGCCCCATTGGCGCAGGAATGCAATGCCGAAGGCGATGAAGAGGATGCTGCCCACCCCGCTTGCCAGCAGCGTCCTGTGCCGCCGGCGGATGACGACCTCGGCGACACACGCCACGTAGGCCACGGCGCAGGCGGCCAGGAACCACAATCCCACGGTTTCGTTCAGGGTGGCGCCGGCGAGTACCAGCAGGGCCAGCGCCGCCAACGAGGCTCCGATAGCAGTTTTGCCGCTTTTACCCATGTGGCGCATGTGACCAATCATCCCTGAACGGGACTATTTCACGACGTAGCCACGCATAGTCGCCATGATTGCCGCGACACTTTGCGCCCGGGTGCGCTCCGGGTTGTAGGTCTGGCGGTCCAGCCCCACCACAAAGCACGCCCCGAAAATCGCGGTCTCAAGGCTCCCGCGCGAGACCCCGGGATCCACGGGGTACTTGGCGGCCACGGCTTCGATCGCGGCGCCGATCACGCCGAGGAGCCGGCCGCGGAGCTCCGCGAAGGTGTCCTGCCACTCGCTGGGCGTCCGCCAGTTCTCGCTCACCCACAGCCTGGCGAACGAGGGGTATTCGGCCATAAAATCCATGGCCTGGCCGATCATCTCGTCCATTGCGACCAGCGGGTCCGCCGATTCGTCTCTGACGCTCAGCAGCCGGGCCATCAGGATGTCCACCCCGTGCCGCAACAGTTGCGCGATCAGATCCGATTTGCTGCCGAAGTTGTAATACACCGTGCCTTTGGAGACCCCGGCCGCCGCCGCGATCTCGTCCACCGTCACGCCCGCGGCCCCTCGCTCCCCGATCAGCTCCATCGACGCCTCGAACAATTTCTGTTTGGTGGCGTTGGTGCGTCCGGGCCGGAGCTTCTTGCCGCCGTCGGCGTCGGACTCCCCGGTCGCGCTGGTGGGGGTTGCCGCGCTGATGGGGCTCATAGGGCGATCTCCGGCTTCAGGGTCTTGAGGGTCCAGAACTTGTGCTTCCGGACGGCGACGGCGGACATCGCCAGTCCCAGCAAAGTGTAGCCAACCAGGCCCAGCATGGTGGGCAGGATGCTGGCCAGATCGGCCCCGTAGATCAGGTGCCGCATGCCGCTGACCACGTAACCCATCGGCAGGAGCTGGTGGACCACGTGCAGTGGTTCCGGCGTGGTCTGCCAGGGGAAGGTGCCCCCGGAGGAGACCAGCTGCAGCACCAGCAGGATCAGCACCACGAGTTTGCCGGGGGAGCCGAGCAGCGCCACCACACCCTGGATGATTGCGCTGAACGCCATGGCGGCGGCAAGCATCAGGACCCACATCAGCACAGGGTGGGCGGGATCAAGGCCCAGCCCCACATCCACCACCAGGGTCAGCAGGCTGGCCTGTGCGGCGGCGACGGCCAGGAACGGCAGCCAGCCCCCGACGGCGATCTTCCATGCCGGCGCGTTGGACGCCAGCGCGCGCTGGGTGACCGGGCGCATCGCCTGGATCAGCATAAACACGCCGATCCACAGGGCGAGGGTGAGGAAGAACGGCGCCAGCCCGGCACCGTAGGATCCGGCCTTGGCCTGGGAAACGTTGCTGACGGCCACCGGGTCCGCCATGACCTTGGCGAGGCTGTCCTTTTGCGCGTCGCCGGGGTTGGGGACCTTGCCGGCGCCCTTGGCGAGCTCGCCGGCGAGGGTGCCGGCGCCGTTGGAGGCGGTGGCCGAGCCGTCCTCAAGCCGTGCGGCGCCGTCGTCGAGCTGAGCCGCGCCGTCGGAGAGCTTGTCTGCCCCGGCGGCCGCGTTCTGCTCCCCGCTGGCCAGGGCCGCGGAGCCGCTGGAGAGCTGGTCGGCGCCGGCGGAAGCCTTGCCGACGGCGTCGGTGAGGGTCGGCGTCGCCCCGGCCAGCCGTGAGGCGCCCGCGCTGACGGCTGCCGAGCCGTCCGCGAGCTGCTGGATCTGCCCGGCGGCGCCCTTCAGCGCAGCGGCCGCGCCGGAGGGGGCCGGGGTGTTATGGGCGTCGTAGTCGGCCATCAGGGCGTCGGCCTGGGGCTGGAGCATCAGCCCGGAGGCCACCATGCGAGCGGTCGACTCCGCCACCTTGGCGCGCTGGGCCTGTGCGGCGGCCTGATCCGCCGCGGCCATTTGCCCGGCGATGCCCTGGAACTTGGTGTTCAGCGCGGCGTTTCCGGCCGCCACCTGGGCGGCGCCGTCGGCCAGCCGCTGCGAGTCCGCAGGCAGGGTGGCGGTCTTGTCCGTGAGCTGGCCGAGGCCGGCGGCGAGCTGGCCGGCGCCGCTGTTGAGGGCGTTGGCGCCGTCGAGTAGTTTGTGCTGCCCGGCAGCCAACTCGGCGGCGCCGCTCCGGAGCGAGCCCGTGCCCTGGTGAAGGGTTACCGTGCCGTCGTGAAGCGAGGACACCCCGCCGGCGAGCTCGCGGGCGCCATCGGAGGCCTTGAGCATCTGCGTGTGGATGGTGCCGAAACCGGTGAGGAGCTGGTTGGCGGTGCCTTCGCCCACCTCTTTCGCGACGCTTGCGTGGACAGCGGTGGTGAGCTTGTCCACGATGGTGCTCAGCAGGTAGTTGTTGGCGTCGTTGGTGGTGACGTTCAGCATGGCCTGGTTGGCGGCGTCGAAACTCCCCGGCGAGACCAGGTTGGCGGAGAAATCGCGGGGGATCTTCAGCGCGAACGCATACTTGCCGTTGCTCACGCCCTCATCTGCCGCCTCCGCGCTGGAGACGGCTTGCCAGTTGAACACATGGCCCTCCACCAGGCTGTCGGCGACCTTTCGGCCGGCCTCCAGCCGGGAGCCGTCGGCCGTGCCGGCACCGGTGTCTTCAACCACGAGGGCCGCGTCGATCTGGTTCAGCTTGCCGTAGGGATCCCAGTTCGCATACAGGTACACCGCGCCGTAAAGCAGCGGCACCAGGGTCAGCGCCAGGATGGTCAGCTTCGGCAGCAGGCCGCCGGTCATGCGCTTGAGTTCGGAACGGGCCAGCCGCAGCACGGTCATCGGGCATCCTCGGTTTCGGAGATAAGGGGGGCTTCGGCCGGTTCGGGCGCCGGGGCGGCGTTGCCGATCTCCGCGACCGGACCGGTCCAGTCCGCCGGGACACTGCCGACGACGGCGACGACGGCGAGCGGACGGCCGGCGTCGTACGCCAGTTCCGCCAGCCGCGGCAGCCAGTCGGCGGGGTCGCCGCTGTGCCGGTCGGGGGAGTCGACCACCAACAGGTCGGTGTGCGGGTTGGCCAGGGCCAGGGCCGTGAGCAGCTCGAGGCGCCGGTCCGCGGGAAGTTCCTCGGCCCAGCGCCCGGCAATGTCCTCGAAGCGGTTGACCTTGAGCCAGGGCGTGCTCAGCAGCGCGCCCCGGTAGCGGCGGGGGATCAGGGCGAGGTCCTCGGTGACGAGGTCGCGGACGCTCAGGTGCGGCTCCGGTTCGTTCACGTCGGGGGCGTCGACGACGGCGCTGGCCTGCCGCAGCTGCTTGATCCGCGTTGCGCCGTCCCAGTCGATGGCGCCGGCCGTGGGCTTCATTCGGCCGCTGAGCGTCAGGGCCAGGGCGGTCCGCTGGTCCTGGCGCTTGCCGCTGACGAGGAGCAGTTCACCCCGGGCGGCCTGCAGCGAGGTCGGCGGGAGCAGGTAATCGCGCCGGCCCTTCACGTGGAGCTGTTGAACGCTGAGCAAGGAAAGCCTTTCGCAGAAATGATCTGCTTCAAGGCTAACTAAACTGACCGGTCAGTTCAAATAGATGTGAGCGAACGGACACTTCTGGCTTAGAGGCCGTACTCCTCGAGCAGCCGCAGCCATACCTCGCTGATGGTCGGGTAGGACGGGACCGCATGCCAGAGCCGGTCCAGCGGGACCTCGCCGACGACGGCGATCGTTGCCGCATGCAGCAGTTCGGCGACGTCGGGGCCGGCGAACGTTGCGCCCAGCAGCACTCTGCGGTCCTCGTCGACCACGAGCTGGGCCCAGCCCTTGTAATGCTCGGAATGCAGCGAGGAGCCTGCCACCTGGATGGGGAGCTCCACGGACGTGGCCCGGTAGCCGTCCTTGTTTGCCTGTTCCAGGCTGCGGCCCACATTTGCCAGCTCGGGATCGGTGAAGACGACGTTGGGGACGGCGTGCTCGTCGGCCGTGTGGGCGTAGCGGCTCCAGGGCGCGGGTTCGCCGGAGAGCGTGCCGGCGGCGCGGGCGGCAATCGCGTCGCCGGTGGCCCGCGCCTCGTATTTGCCCTGGTGGGTCAGCAGGACCTTGCCCGCGGCATCGCCGACGGCGTACAGCCACGGGGCGCCGTCCTGGCCCTCGGCTCCTGCGACGAGCCCGCTCGCGTCGGTCCGCAGCCGCGGCGGCGCGCCGTCGTCGTCGCCGGCGAGGCCCACGCTCTCCAGCCCGATTCCTTCGACTGCGGGGTGCCTTCCGGTGGCGACCAGGAGCTTGTCGACCGTGACTCGGCTGCCGCGCTCGAGCTCCAGGGTATGGGAGCCGTCGTCGTTCTCGTGGACGCTTTGCGTGCCGGTGTGGAGGTGCAGTTCGACGCCGTCCGCGCGCAGCCCGGCCTCGACCAGCTCCGCCGCCGGTGCCGGGAACGCCCCCAGCAGCCCGCCCCGGGCAACCAGCGTTACGGACGCCCCGAGCCGCGCGAAGGCCTGGGCGAGTTCGGTGCCGGCCACGCCGCCGCCGAGCACGCCGAGCCGCGCCGGGATGTTCTGCGCAGACGTGGCCTCCCGGGTGGTCCAGAAATCGATGTCGGCGAGCCCTTCCACCGGCGGGATGCTTGGACGCGACCCCGTGGCCACCACGACGGCATGGCGTGCCGTCAGTGCGTAATTGTTGCCGTCCAGCCCGGCCACCTCCGCCCGGCGGGGGCCGGTGATCCAGCCGTGGCCGCGGATCAGCTCGATGCCCGTGTCCTCGGCCCACTTGACCTGGCTGTCGTCCTGCCAGTTGGACGTGAAATAGTCCCGCCGCTTCAGCACGGCGGCGGCGTCGAGCACCCGGGTGACGGCCTCCTCGGCGCCGGGGACGGTCTGGGCGCCGTGGAGCGCGGTGCCTGGGCGCAGCAAGGCCTTCGACGGCATGCAGGCCCAGTAGGAGCACTCGCCGCCCACCAGCTCCGCCTCAACCATGACGGCGGTCAGGCCGCCCTTCACCACGCGCTCGGCCACGTTCTCGCCCACCGCGCCGGCCCCGATCACAATGACATCGAATTCACGCTCAATATGTGCCGTCATGGCAACAGCCTAACCCTGCCGGGAGGGGCCGTTCCCGGACCCTTTGCAGGACATGGGACCTCCGCTACGCTGAGGACCACTTCGGGGCAGGAGGCCACCAGTGAACGCAGCAGCTTTGACCGCCGGCCCGGGGGTGCCGCCGAACCGGCCCGGCGCGCAGGCAAGGCTGCGCGCCCTGCAGGAAGGGATCATCGAACTGATCCTCGAACGGGAGCTGGAGCCGGGGGAAGCGCTGCCCACCGAAACCGAACTGGCTGCCCTGCTGGGAACCGGCCGGAACACGCTGCGCGAGGCGCTCAAGGTGCTCCAGGCCCTGGGCGTGATCGAGATCCGCCACGGCTTCGGCATGTTCGTCGCCGCGAGCGGCTTCGGCGCCCTGGTGGACGGTCTGGCCTTTAGGGCTCGGTTGTCCCTGCGCCACCGCGGGCGGGAGGCGCTGGAACTGGTGGAGGTGCGCCGGGTGCTGGAATCCGCGCTGATCGGCGGGTCCATGGCGCTCATGACTCCGGAGCAGCTCGCGGGACTCGAGGCGGCCGTGCGCCGGATGGAAACCCTGGCCGGATCCGGCGAGCACTTTGTCGAAGCCGACGCTGACTTCCACCGCCGGCTGTTCGAACCGCTGGACAACGGGCTGCTGCGCGGCCTGCTCGATGCGTTCCAGGAGGTCTACCGGGGGATCGAGCGGGAACTCGGCCCCGGCGTCGTATCCCCGGGGGCGGCCGCGCTGCACCGGGGCATCTACGAGGCTGTGGCGGCGGGCGACGCGGCGCTGGCTGCCGAGCGGCTGGGCGGCCATTTTGACGGGATGCGCCGCCGAATCGAGGCGGCAGTGGGCGGACCGGCGGAGTAGTTTCGGGCCGCGCTTCCGGGTTTTCGCTACGGTTTCGGACCGGCGCCCAACGGGCCCGGGCCGCGCCCGTCCGAAACCGCAGCGTTTTTCCGGAGGCGCCGCGTTCCCGGGTGTGCCGAGACCCGGGAAAACAAAAGATCCGCACCGGCGGACCGGTGCGGATCTTTATCTCTGTGCGCCCAAAGGGATTCGAACCCCTGACCTTCTGTTCCGTAGACAGACGCTCTATCCAGCTGAGCTATGGGCGCATTCTCGGCTCTTCGGGAGTTTCTCGCTCCCCCGAACCTCGAATTACTTTACGCGAGATGGGCCCAGACTTCCAAATCGGAAACCCTGTAATCTGGCTGACTAGACCGGTCTATGTGACCTTAGTCACAAAAAATCCGCCGTGTGGAGTTATTAAACCTTGAATTTCCGCGGTTTTTGGTTTGCGTGCCCGCAGTCAACCCGTAATTGGGCCTGAAGGTGGACCCTCCGCGACACCTAGCATTTAGGACACACCACTGAACCCGAGGAAGGGAACCGTAATGGGCGATCTGGCGCGACTGCCGCTGCTTGAGAAAGCACCCACCACTCATGCTGGACTGCTGGCATGGGTTGAAGAGGTTGCTGAACTGACCCAGCCGGACCGGATCCACTGGGTTGATGGTTCGGAAGAGGAGAACACCCGGCTCACGGACGAGCTCGTTGCCGCCGGCACCCTGACCCGGCTGAACGAGAAGCTGTTCCCGAAGTCCTTTGCCGCATTCTCGGATCCCGCCGACGTCGCCCGGGTGGAGGAGCAGACCTTCATCTGCTCCGAAAACGAACGCGACGCGGGCTTCACCAACAACTGGATGGCCCCGGCGGAGATGAAGGAGAAGCTGCGCGGCCTGTTCAGCGGCTCCATGCGCGGCCGCACCATGTACGTCATCCCCTTCGTGATGGGCCACCTCGACGCCGAGGACCCCAAGTTCGGCGTCGAAATCACGGACAGCGCCTACGTTGTTGCCTCCATGCGCATTATGGCCACGATCGGCACCGAGGTCCTGGACAAGATCACCGCCACGAACGCCTTCTTTGTTCCCGCCCTGCACTCCCTGGGAGCCCCGCTGGCCCCCGGCCAGGCCGACGTCGCATGGCCCTGCAACCCGGACAAGTGGATTGTGCACTTCCCCGAAGAGCGCTCCATCTGGTCGTTCGGCTCCGGCTACGGCGGCAACGCCCTGCTGGGCAAGAAGTGCTACGCGCTGCGCATCGCCTCGGTGATGGCCCGGGACGAGGGCTGGCTCGCGGAGCACATGCTCATCCTCAAGCTCACCTCCCCGGAGAAGAAGAACTACTACGTCTCCGCCGCGTTCCCTTCCGCCTGCGGCAAGACCAACCTCGCCCTGCTCGACCCGACCATCGAAGGCTGGGAAGTCGAAACCCTCGGCGACGACATCACCTGGATGCGGATCGGCAAGGAAGGCGAACTGCGCGCCACCAACCCGGAAGCCGGCCTGTTCGGCGTCGCCCCCGGCACCGGCTGGGGCACCAACCCCAACGCCATGCGCGCCATCGCCAAGGGCCACAGCATCTTCACCAACGTCGCCCTCACGGATGACGGCGGCGTGTGGTGGGAAGGCATGACCGACGAGGTCCCGGCGCACCTGATCGACTGGCAGGGCAACGACTGGACCCCGGCCTCGGACAAGCCCGCCGCGCACCCGAACTCCCGCTTCTGCACCCCGATCTCGCAGGTCGACATGCTCGCCGAGGAGTACTACAGCCCGGAGGGCGTGGAGGTCTCCGCGATCCTCTTCGGCGGCCGGCGCAAGACCACCGTCCCCCTGGTGACCCAGGCCCGCAGCTGGACCAACGGGATCTTTATGGGCTCGACCCTCTCCTCGGAGACCACGGCCGCCGCCGCGGGACAGGTGGGCGTGCTCCGCCGCGACCCGATGGCCATGCTGCCGTTCATTGGTTACGACGCCGGCGACTACCTGAAGCACTGGATCAGCGTCTCCGGCAAGGCCAACCCGGAGCGGCTGCCGCACATCTTCCTGGTGAACTGGTTCCGCCGCACGGCCGACGGCGGCTTCGCCTGGCCCGGTTTCGGCGACAACGCCCGAGTGCTCAAGTGGGCCATCGAGCGCATCGAGGGCAAGGCCGACGCCGTCGAGACGCCGATCGGCTACGTCCCGACCGGCCACGCGCTGGACCTCACCGGCCTGGACCTGACCCACGCCCACGTGGAGGACGCCGTCCGCGTCGACCGCGCCGAGTGGGACACCGAGCTGGCCTCGATCGAGGAGTGGTACGCGAAGTTCGGCGACTCCCTGCCGGAGGCGCTGCGCTCCGAGCTCGACTCGCTGAAGGAACGCATGTCAGCGCACTAGCCGACAGTTGAACGAACGACGGCGGCCCCGCACCTTTCCCACGGTGCGGGGCCGCCGTCGTTCTCTCGAGGCTCAGTTCAGTTGGCGAGCCAGATGTCCGGGCCGAAGACCTCGTAGTGGATCTTGGTGGCCGGGATGCCGGAGTTGATGGCCTCGTTCCGGATGTTCTTCATGAACGGCAGCGGCCCGCAGAGGTACAGCGAGGCGTTGGCCGGCAGGTCCACGTCGCGCAGCGACATAAGGCCTTCCCGGGCTCCGGCCTCGGGCCGTTCCAGCCAGAGCTGCAGTTCCGCGCCCTCGAGGCGCTCGACGTCGTCGGTCATCTGGGAGCGCAGCGCCCAGGAGTCCAGGGTGCTTTCGGCGTGCAGGACGAGCACTTGGCGGTCCGAGCCGGCCGCCGCGAGGGAGCGCAGGATCGAGGCCGAGGGTGTGCAGCCGATGCCGGCGGAGGCCAGCACCACCGGGCCCTCGCCCTCCTTGAGCGTGATTTCGCCGTAGGGGTTGGAGATTTCCAGGACGTCGCCGACTTCAACGTTGTTGTGCAGCACGGGGGAGACCTCGCCGCCGTCGTCGAGCTTGGTGGTGAAGCTGCGGCTGGTGCCGGCGTCGCCGGAGAGCGAGTACTGGCGGACCTGCCGCAGGCCCTCCGGGAGGGTGACCTTGACGCTGACGTACTGGCCGGGCAGGGCCGGGGTGATGGGGGTGTCGTCGGCAGGCTCCAGCACAAACGTCATGGAGCCGGTGCCGGCGGGGGTCTTGGCCGCGACCCGCCACTGGGTCCACATCTTGCCGTTGGCCTGGGCAGCGTAGAGACCCTTTTCGAGCTTGATCAGCGCATCGGCCATCAGCCAGTACACCTCGGTCCAGGCTTCGGCGATTTCCGGGGTGATGACCTCGGCCAGGTCTTCGGCGATGGCGGCGAAGAGGTGCTCGTAGACCACCTGGTACTGCGGCTCCGTGATGCCGAGCGAGGCGTGCCGGTGCGCGATGCGGGCCAGGACGGTCTCCGGCAGGGTGCCCGGGTGGCTCACCAGGTGGCTGGCGAAAGCGGCGATGCTCCCGGCCAGGGCCTGCTGCTGGTCGCCGGAGCGCTGGTTGGAGCGGCTGAACAGCCCGTCGAGCAGCTCAGGGTGCGCGCCGAAAAGCCGGGCGTAAAACTTGGGGGTGATCTCGCCGATCCGGGAACCGACCAGCGGCAGGGTGGCCTCGATGACGGGGAAGGACTTGTCCGAGAGCATTGCTGACTCCTGAGGTAGTGGCCCGGGGTCTTCAACCGGGCCGATCCGAAATACCAGCATTTGAAATACAAGTATTTATGCCTCAGTTCTACACGCCGTAGAAAAGGGTTGCAAATCGAAGCGAAGGGTGGCCGGGGGAGGCCCTGCCCGGTTAGAGGCCGGGGCGCAGGCCGATCGCCTGAAAGACGGGATTTATCTGCCGCGCGGTGGGCAGCGAGGCGACCACGATGTCGTCAAGCTCACGGTAGAAGGCCTCCCTGGCCCGGCCGAGCGCCCCGCGGAGCCGGCACTCGGTAATCAGGGGGCAGGTGCCGCCGGCGCCCGCGCAGTCGGCCGGGTCGGTCCGGGTATCCAGGGCGCGCAGCACCTGGCCGACGGTGGCGGCGCGGCCGGCATTGCTGAGCCTGGACCCGCCGTTGCGGCCGCGTTCGACGTCGATCAGGCCCAGGACGCGCAGCCTCGCCATCGCCTTGCTGACGTGGTTGTAGGGCGTGCCGACGGCGTCCGCGATGCTCTGGGTGGTGAGCAGTTCGCCGTCGGCAGCGGCCGCAAGCACCATCATCGCGCGCAGGCTTACGTCCGCGAAGGCATTGATCTTCATGGCACCGAGCTGGTCTAGTCCACCCAAACGGCGGGTTCGTTGAAGTCGGCGGAAAGCTCGCCAAACTCCAGCTCGTTCGTCTCCGGGTTGGCGCCGTAGGGCAGCACGGCCGCGAACACGGAACCGTCCTGGTGCTCGGCGGCCACGTGGATCGCGTCCGAGTCCTCTTCCAGCAGGGTGATGTCGCAGACAATGGCGGCAGCACGGAACTCGTCCCGGTGCTGCCGGAGCAGTTCGGTGAGGTCGCTGATCATGCCGTCGGCATCGAAATCGGCGTCGCTGTCCCCGGCCGCGTCCGCCGGCGTGACCGCGACGAGGCGGACCTCGCCGTCGTTCTCCACCACAAGGGCAAAGGGCAGGAAGCCGCCGTTGCGCTCCAGCTGTTCCTGGGCCGCGCCGACACCGGTGCCGAGCAGGTTCTCCAGGTCGGTGGCGCTGGCGTCCGGCACCGAGCCGCGCCAGGAGTCCGCGGCCGGGTCGGCCGGCTGCAGGAGGGCGCCCTGGGCCTCGGATGGATCGGTCACCGTGGTCAGCCCCGCACCACGGCCAGGACCCGGTCGCGGACGCGTTCCATCGTCTGCTGGTCCGTGGCCTCGACGTTCAGGCGCAGGAAGGGCTCGGTGTTGGACGGGCGCAGGTTGAACCAGTAGCTGCCGTCCGCCGCGATGAAGGTGCTGCCGTCGAGGTAGTCCACCTCGACGTCCTCGTTGTGGAAGTCCTGGCGCACGCGCTCCACGGCGCCGGCCTTGTCCTCGATTTCCGAGTTGATCTCGCCGGAGGACCGGTACGGCTCGTATTCGCGGCCGAGCTCGGAGAGCGGGCCGTCCTGCTCGCCGAGGGCGGCAAGGACGTGCATGGCGGCCAGCATGCCGGTGTCCGCGTTCCAGAAGTCGCGGAAGTAGAAGTGCGCGGAGTGCTCGCCGCCGAAGATGGCGCCTTCGGCTGCCATCACGGCCTTGATGAAGGAGTGCCCCACCCGGGTCCGGACCGCGCGGCCACCGTCGTGGGTCACCAGTTCGGGCACGGCCCGCGAGGTCAGCAGGTTGTGGATGATCGTCGGGTGGTCCTCGCCGTTGGACTTGGCGCGGGCAATCTCGCGGCGCGCCACCATGCCGGTCACGGCCGACGGCGAGACCGGCTCGCCCTTTTCGTCGATCACGAAGCAGCGGTCGGCGTCGCCGTCGAACGCCAGCCCGATGTCCGCGCCGTGCTCGACGACGGCGGCCTGCAGGTCGCGGAGGTTTGCCGGCTCCAGCGGGTTGGCCGGGTGGTTCGGGAAGGACCCGTCGAGCTCGAAGTAGAGCGGAATGATCTCAAGCGGCAGCTTCGGCAGCAGGGTGTCGCCCAGCACCGCCGGGGTGGTCATGCCCGCCATGCCGTTGCCGGCGTCCACCACGACCTTCAGCGGCCGGGATCCGCCGAGGTTAACGAGGCTGCGCAGGTATTCGGAGTAGTCCTTGAGCACGTCGCGGACGCTGATCAGGCCGCGGGTGGCGTTCGCGGGGATCTTGCCGGCGTTGAGATACTCCTCGGCCAGGGCCTGGATCTCCTTCAGGCCGGTTTCCGAGGAGATCGGCACGGCGCCGGCCTTGGCCATCTTGATGCCGTTGTATTCGGCCGGGTTGTGGCTGGCGGTGAAGGTGGCGCCGGCGGCGTTCAGGGCCCCGCAGGCGTAGTACAGCTCATCGGTTGAAATCAGGTCCAGCAACTGCACGTTGGCCCCGCGGGTGGCTGCGCCGTTGGCAAAGGCGCGGCTGAACTCGGGCGAGGAGGGGCGCATGTCGCCGCCGACAAGTACGGTCTGTCCGGCCAGGCCCAGGACGTCCACGAAGGCAGCCCCCACGGCCTCGACGATTTCGGCGGTGATGGAGTCGCCCACGATTCCGCGCACGTCGTAGGCCTTGAAGGAAGCCGAGAGGTCAAAAGTCTTCGTCTGGTCGCTAGTCACGGCTCCATCTTACGTGGAAGCGGCGGCGGGCCGCCGGGGGCGTGCGGCCTATGTCGACAACACCTGTCCACATAGGCGGACGCCGGCTTCGCGGCTGTCGGAGGGGACTGGGATACTGAGGCAATGGCCAATAACCAGAACGCTGCCCTCCTCACCGCCGCCGAATCCGCCGCCGCCTACTCCGCAGGTTCCTCCGGGGGTACCGCGATGAGGGAACAGGCCCAGGCGGTGCTGCGCGAGCTGGTGGGGCACCCCGGCGCGGAGTTCCACGACGGCCAGTTCGAAGCGATCGAGGCACTCGTCGACGGCGGACGGCGCGCACTTGTTGTGCAGCGCACCGGCTGGGGAAAGTCGGCCGTGTACTTTGTCGCGTCCCTGCTGCTGCGCCGCCGCGGCGCCGGCCCCACGCTGATCGTGTCCCCGCTGCTGGCGCTGATGCGCGACCAGGTCGCGGCCGCGGCGCGGGCCGGTGTCCGGGCGGTGGCCATCAACTCTGCCAACCAGCTCGACTGGGACACGGTCCGCGAACAACTGGCGGCCGACGAAGTGGACGTACTCCTGGTCTCCCCGGAGCGGCTCACCAACCCCTCGTTCCGCGAAAACCAGCTGCCCGAGCTGGTCCGCCGGACCGGGTTGCTGGTGATCGACGAGGCGCACTGCATCTCCGACTGGGGCCACGACTTCCGTCCCGACTACCGGCGGATCGCGGACCTGATCACCCAGTTGCCGGACAGCGTTCCGGTCCTGGCCACCACCGCCACCGCCAACTCCCGCGTGGTCCACGACATCGAGGAACAGCTCGGCGAGGGAGTGCTGACCATCCGCGGCGCCCTGGGCCGGGAGTCCCTGCGCCTCGGTGTGCTGCGGTTGCCGGACTCGCGGGAACGGCTGGGCTGGCTGCTCACCCACCTGTCCGACCTGCCCGGCAGCGGCATCATCTACACACTCACCGTCTCCGCCGCCGAGGACACCGCACGCCTGCTGGCCGAAGCCGGCCACGAGGTGCTCGCCTACACCGGCCGCACCGACCCCGCGGACCGCGAACGTGCAGAGCAGCTGCTCAAAGACAACCAGGTCAAGGCCCTCGTGGCCACCTCCGCGCTCGGCATGGGCTTCGACAAGCCGGACCTCGGCTTTGTGGTCCACCTCGGCGCGCCGTCGTCACCGGTGGCCTACTACCAGCAGGTCGGCCGCGCCGGCCGCGGCGCCGCTAATGCCGACGTGCTGCTTTTGCCCGGTTCCGAGGACCGGGAGATCTGGCAGTACTTCGCCACCGCCTCCATGCCCTCGGAAGAAAAGGCAGCCGCCGTGCTCACGGCCCTCGCCGAAGCGGGGACCGCCGTGTCCACCGTGGCGCTCGAGGCCAGGGTTGACCTGCGCCGGACCCCGCTGGAACTGCTGCTCAAGGTGCTGGCCGTCGACGGCGCCGTCGAACGTGTGGGCGGCGGGTGGCGCTCCACCGGCCAGCCGTGGACGTACGACGCCGAGCGGTACGGCCGGATCGCGGAGGCCCGGGTGGACGAGCAGGATTCCATGGTGATCTACCAGGACACCGCCGGCTGCCGGATGGAGTACATCACCTCGGTCCTCGACGACGAAACGGCACGGGCCTGCGGCCGCTGTGACAACTGCGCGGGCCGGTGGTTCCCGGCCGACGTCGCCGCGGACGCCACGGAAGTGGCGGGCGCGACCCTGAGCCGGGCCGGCATGGTGCTTGAGCCGCGGCTGCAGTGGCCCAGCGGCATGGACCGCCTGGGCGTGAACGTCAAGGGCAAGATCAAGCCGGAGGAGGCCCTGGCCAACGGCCGGGTGCTGGCCCGGCTGACCGACCTGGGCTGGGGCGGCGCGCTGCGCGAGACCTTCGCCGCCGGCGCCCCCGACCGGCCCGTGGACCCGGGCATGCTGCGCGCCTGTGTGCAGGTCCTGCGCGAATGGGGCAGCGGCGACGCGCGGACCCCCGGCTGGAGCGGCGCGGGGCGCCCGGCGGCGATCGTCAGCGTTCCCTCCCGCGGCAAGCCCGAACTGGTGGACTCCCTGGCCCGCGGCATCTCCGAGATCGGCCGCATCCCGTACCTGGGGCAGCTGCACCTGGCCCACGGCGGCCCCACGGGCGGCCGCGGCGGCAACAGCGCCTACCGGCTCGCCGGGGTCTGGGACCGGCTGGTCGTGGGACCAGAACTCGCTGCCGCGCTGGAGGGTATCCAGGGCCAGAGCGTCATGCTGGTGGACGACCTCGTGGACAGCCGCTGGACCGTGACCGTGGCCGGCCGGGCCCTCCGGCTCGCCGGCGCCGGCGCAGTGCTGCCGCTCGTGCTCGGCCAGGCCGGCTAAGCGGGCAGCTGGTCCGATTCCAGCACGGCCATGGCCGCGTTGTGCCCGCCGATCGCGCTGACCGCGCCGCCGCGGCGAGCGCCGGAGCCGCAGAGCAGGAGCTGCGGATCGTCCGTGGCCACGCCCCAGCGCTGCGCCGGGGTGTCCAGGGGCGCGTCGTCGTCGACGAAGGGCCAGTCGAGGCCACCGTGGAAGATGTTTCCCCGCGGCATTCCGACGGCGCGTTCGATGTCCAGTGTGGTCTTGGTTTCGATGCACGGCCGGCCGTCCCGGTCCGTCAGCAGCAGTTCCTCGACCGGCTCGGCGAGCACACTGTTCAGGGACCGCAGCACGGCGCCCTGCAGCTCGGCGCGCCGGGCTTCGTTGTTCTCCGCGCTGATCAGCCGGTCCGGGACGTGCAGGCCAAAGACCGTGAGCGTCTGCGCGCCGGCTGCCTGCAGTTCCGGGGCCAGGATGCTGGGGTCGGTCAACGAGTGGCAGTAGATTTCGCACGGCAGCGGTTCCGGGACGTTCCCGGCCGCGGCGCTGAGGTATGCGCCGTCGAGCTGCGACCATGTCTCGTTGATGTGGAAGGTGCCGCCGAAGGCCGCTTCCGGGCTGACACTGCCGTCCAGCAGCCGGGGCAGCCGCTTGAGCAGCAGGTTCACCTTGACCTGGGCGCCTTCGCGGAGATGGTTCGGGTTCCGTGTGGCGTGCGGGGGAGCGGCAGGAGCCGCGGCGGCCCGCAGCCGGTCCAGGACAACCGGTGCCACATTGGACAGGACCCATCGGGCGGAAGCGGTGTGGTCCGCGCCGTCCTGCCGGTAGCCGACGACCCCGCCCGGCTGCACCGACGTGACCTCCGCCGAGACCAGGATGGTCGCCCCGGCTTCGCGGGCGGACCGTTCCAGCTCCCCGGAGACCGCGCCCATGCCTCCTACCGGCACGTCCCAGTCGCCGGTGCCGCCGCCGATCAGGTGGTACAGGAAACAGATGTTCTGCTGGAGGTCGGCGTCGTCGGCGCGGGCGAAGGTGCCGATCAGCGCGTCGGTCAGCACGACGCCGCGGACCAAGTCGTGCCGCAGCGCTCGGCTGATGGCGTCCCCGATCGGCCGCTCGATCATGGCTTCCCACGCGTCGGCGGCGCCGGCCCCGAGGGCCAGCTGCCGAGCCGCTGAGCGGGTGGGCAGCGGCGCGGTCATCGTGGGCCAGAGGGCCTGGGTGAGCTTTCCGCAGCTGGTGTAGAAGTCGTTGAAGGCGCGGAATTCGTCCTCGGATGCGCCGACCGCGGCAAAGGAGGCGGCCGTGGAGGAGGCGTCCTCGTTGTCGACCAGCAGGGCCCGGCCCGGGCCGGCGGGGTCCGGTGTGTAAGAGGAGTACCGCCGCCGTGCCAGCGTGATGCGCAGGCCCAGGTCGTCGATGATCTGCTGCGGCAACAAGCTCACAAGGTAGGAATAGCGGGAGAGCCGGGCCCCGACGCCGTCGAACGCCTGGGCTGACACCGCGGCGCCGCCGGCGTGGTCCAGCTTCTCCAACAGCAGGACCTTCCGGCCGGCCCGGGACAGGTACGCTGCCGCGGCCAGGCCGTTGTGGCCGCCGCCTACAATAATCGCGTCATACGCGTGGTTGGTCGACATGCGCCTATCCTGCCATCCGGATGCCCGAGCAGTTTCCCAATTTCCGCCGGAAGTGAGGGAGCGTCGGGCGAGTTCCCGCCGGAGGTGACGGAGCGTCGGGGGAGTTTGCGCGGGAACTGAGGGAGCGTCGGCCGAGTTCCCGCCGGAGGTGAGGGAGCGTCGGGGGGTGGGAACGCAAAAGGCCCCGGTCCAGGACCGGGGCCAAACGCGGAGACGGGGGGATTTGAACCCCCGGTGGAGTTGTGCCCCACACTTCATTAGCAGTGAAGCCCATTCGGCCGCTCTGGCACGTCTCCAATTGCTATTACTAGCCAACCAAGGATACGCAGAAGGGGCCATGCAGTGCAAAACGGTCAACGCGGGGTCACTTAGCGCCGGTCCGGGTGCCCGGAACGGGCCGAAAGTGACCCCGCGTTGCGGTGAGGTCGCGTGCCGTTGGCGGTGCCGTCGCTCATCGGCGGTGCCGGGTTTAGTCCGCCCGACCCGCCAGCGCGCGCCAGAGGAAGTGCTGGCTGCGGCTCTGCAGCGCCGCGGCCTGCCGGTTGTCCGAGGCACCCGCGTGGCCGCCCTCCAGCGCCTCGTGGAACCAGACATTGGGGATGCCCATGGCCTGCATCCGGGCGGCCATCTTGCGGGCCTGCACCGGGCCCACCCGGTCGTCCGAGGTCGCGGTCCAGATGAAGGTTTCCGGGTACTCCACCCCGTCGCGGAGCAGGTGGTACGGCGAGAAGGTCCGGATGAACTCCCACTGCTCCGGCACGTCCGGGTCGCCGTATTCGGCAATCCAGGAATACCCGGCGGAGAGCTTGGTGTACCGACGCATGTCCAGCAGCGGGACCCCGCAGGAGACGGCGCCGAACAGCTCCGGATACGTCGTGAGCATGTTCCCCACCAGCAGTCCGCCGTTCGAGCCGCCCACACAGCCCAGCCGCTGGGGGGAGGTCACCTCGCGCGAAATCAGATCCTGCGCGACGGCGGCGAAGTCCTCGTAGGCGCGGTGGCGCTTGTCCTGCAACGCGGCGCGGTGCCAGGCCGGGCCGTACTCGCCGCCGCCGCGGATGTTCGCCACCACGTAGACCCCGCCGCGGCTGTGCGGCGGCTCACCGTCCGCGCCCGCGGATTCCTCCGTGCGCCGGTCCAGCCAGGCCCGCCCAACGGCGCCGCTGTAGGCCGGGGTGCGGGAAATCTCGAAGCCACCGTAGCCGGAGAGCTGCGTGGGATTCTGCCCGTCAAGCACCAGGTCCCGCGCCGCGACCTGGAAGTAGGGCACCCGGGTGCCGTCCTTCGACACCGCAAAATGCTGCTGGACCTCGTACGCGTCCTCATCGAAGAACGACGGCGCCGTCCGGATCACCTCGTGCGTGCTGACGACGCCGTCGGCGCCGGCCCGCATCAGGGTGCCGCGGGTCAGGGTGCTCGGGGTCGCAAACCCGGTGGCGACCAACCAGAAGTCGTTCCCGGCAGCATTGTCGCCGTCGCCCTGCGTCGCTCCTTCGCCTCCGGCTTCGGCACCGTCCTCATCATCCACGGCGTAGGCGTTGACGTCGTGCAGCGGCGGGCAGGCGTCCAGCACGCTGGCGGCCCAGGCGACGTCGGTGCCTGGCCGGGACGGGTCCAGCACCCGGATTTCGGAGGACACGTCCCGGAGCAGGTTCAGCAGCAGGAAGTCCCGGGTCCAGCTCCACGACTGCAGGGAGGTGTGCTCATCCGGGGTGAACAGCACGTACAGCTCCCGGCCGCCGGCCAGGAAGTCCTCGAAGTCCGCCGCCAGCAGGGACCCCGCCGGGTAGCTCGCCCCGTTGACCGTCCAATCGCCCTGCGGCCGGAAGAGCAGCCACTCCCGGTGGGTGCTGAGGTTCACGTCGTCCGGCACGTCAATTTCGACCCACACGCCGTCCCGCAGCACCGAGGTGCGCGTCTCGAAGAAGCTGATCCAGTCCACGGCGAACGTCCGTTCGAACCCGGGGGTGGAGTCGTGCGCCAGCAGCGCCATCATGTGGTCTTCCGGGATCTCGAAGATGCGCTCGGCCGCGGCGAGGGATTCGCCGCGGCCCAGGACCACACCCGTCCGGGCGTAGGACGAACTGGTCCGCGGCAGACCCGCGGCCGTGCTCGCCACCAGCAGCGTGTCGGCGTCCAGCCAGGACACGTGACCTTTCGCCGTCGGCAGGTCAAAACCGCCCTCGGCCGGCTCCACAAAGCTGCGGGTCTCGACGTCGAACTCGCGGTAGCGGTTCGCGTCGCCGCCGTCGGGGGAGAGCGCCAGCAGGGCGAGCCGGTGCGGCTGCCCGGGTGCGGGGCGCAGGAAATTGGCGCCGTGGAAGACCCATTCCTCGCCTTCGGCCGCGGCGAGGGCGTCAATGTCGAGGAGGGTTTCCCATTCCGGGGAGCCCGCCCGGTAGCTCTCCCAGGCGGTGCGCCGCCACAGGCCCTTGGGGTTGTCGCGGTCCTTCCAGAAGTTGTAGTACCACCCGCCGTGCTTGCCCACCATGGCGATCCGGTCGGTGGAGTCCAGGACCTCCAGGATCCGGGCTTCGAGCTCGCCGTATTCGGCGTCCTGGAGCAGTTCTTCGGTGCGGGCGTTCTGTTCGCGGACCCAGGCCAGCTGGGCCTCGCCGTAGATGTCCTCCAGCCAGATGTTCTCGTCGACGGGCTCGGGGGCGGTGCCGGAAATCGCTCCGGCGGGCCCGCCGGGCGCGGTGGGGTGCTCAGCTGCAGTGGTGGTCATGGGCCCATCCAAGCAACTGCCAGGGCGGGCAGGCAAGTCAAGCCGCCGGCCCGGAAGCGGATACGCTGGATGCCGTGGCCATATCGCAGAGCATCCGGACGGCCCTGGTCGGCGCCGGGCCCCGGGGCACCAGTGTGCTGGAGCGGCTGCTCGCCAACTGGACCCCGTCCGCGCCAGGGCCCACCCTGCACATCCACGTAATCGATCCCTATCCCGCGGGCCCGGGCCACGTCTGGCAGCCCGGCCAGTCGCGGCTCTACCTGATGAACACACAGTCCTTCTACCCCACGGTGATCCCGGAAGATCCGGAGCTGGCGCCGCCGCTGGCCGGGTGCACCTTCGACCAATGGCGGCGGGCTCAGCGGCGGGATCCGCACCCGGCACTGTCCGCCGAAGAGCGCGCCGAGCTGGCCGGCCTGGAGTCCGCCGACTTTCCCAGCCGTGCGCTTTATGGCCGGTACCTGAGGTGCACGCTCGAGGAACTCCTGGACCGGCTGCCCGACGGGGTCACGGTGGAGTTCCACGACACCACCGCGACGGCGGTCCGCCCCTCCGGCGCGCCAGCGTCCGCCGCGACGGCGGTCCCCGGGAACAGGAACAACGGCTTCGACGTCGAACTCGCCGACGGCACCGTGCTGGCCGTCGGATCCGTGGTGCTGGCGCTCGGCCACCTGGAGTCCCGGCTCAACCCCGAACAGCGCGAACTGCAGCGCGCGGCGGAGGAGCTCGGACTGAAGTACCTGCCGCCGGCAGTCCCCGCCGACGTGGACTGGTCCGTCGTCCCCGCGGTCCAGCCGGTGCTGGTGCGCGGCATGGGCCTGAACTTCTTCGACGTGATGGGCCAGCTGACGGAGGGCCGCGGCGGCACCTTCCAGCCCGCGCCGGACGGGATCGGGCTGACGTACCAGCCGTCCGGCCGGGAACCGCACCTCATCGCCGCCTCCCGGCGCGGCACCCCGTACCGGGCCAAGGCGACCCTGGCCGGCTACTACCCGGCAGCGGTCCAGCTCAGGTACTGCACCGAGCAGGCGGTCGCCAGGTTCGCCGCCGCCGGCATTGTGCCGGCGTTCGACCATGACCTGTGGCCGCTGCTGCACCGGGATGCCTTGTGGGCCTATTACTCCACCCTGGCGCGCTCGCAGCCCGACGCTGTCGGCGCGGATCCGGCCGGCTTCCTCGGAGCGCTGGAGGAGTCCCTGCGCCCGCACGCCCACTCCACCGCGAACTGGGAAGACGCCGCCCGGTCGGTGATCGACGCGTCCGTCCGGCCGCACCACCGGCTGGACCTGCTGGGCCTCGCCGCGCCGCTGTCCGGCCGCAGCTTCGCCTCCCGCGCGGAGCTGGACGCCGCCGTCGTCGACTACCTGAACGACGACGCACGGCGCTCCGCCCTCGGTGAGGACGATCCGGTGAAGATGGCGATCGGCGCCCTGCACCACGGGCGCGCGGTGCTGAAGACGGCAGTGGCCGACGGCGGCATCACCGACGAATCGTGGGTGGCCGGGCTGCGCGGCTGGTTCGAAGCGTTTGTGGAGGGCATCGCGAGCGGCCCGCCGGCCCTTCGCGCCGAGCAGCTCGCGGCCCTGGCCCGGGCCGGAGTGGTCAGCTTTGTCGGCCCGGACCCGAAGTTCGGCGTGGACCGGAAGGCCCGGATGTTCACGGCCGTCTCGCCGTGGGTGGTTGGCCCCGGACACGACGGCGGGGACAGGGTCGAGGCACCCGTGTTGATCGAGGCCCTCGCTCCGGCCAACCGGGTGGCGGTCAACGCGTCCCCGCTGCTGGAGCAGCTGCTCGCGGACGGCCTGGTGCGCCCGCGCCTGACGATGAGCGTGGAAGGGACGCCCGTGCAGGGTTCCGGCCTGGACGTTGTGCCGCATCCCTACCGGCCCGTAGCGGCGAACGGGACGGTCACGGACGGGATCTACGTGCTGGGACTGCAGCTCTCCGCCGCGCAATGGGGCACCGCGATCGCGGCCGAAGCCCGGCAGCAGCAGGGCCCGGTCTACCGCAGCGGCCAGCGCACCCTGCGCGACGCCGACGAGATCGCCCGGGACATCCTCGGCCGCTAACGCCTCAGTTGTTGGCGTCCGGGTGGATGCTGCGGGTTTCGGAGCGCTCATTTCGGGTCCGGATCCAGTCCGCGGGGTGCAGCTTCGGCAGGATCTTCGCCAGTGCGAGGGCGGCGTACATCACGGTGTTGATCGCCACGAACGTGGCGAGGACGGCGAACCACTGCGAGTGCAGCAGGGATTCGGGGAACAGGATGCCGGCTGGGACGGCAGCGGTGATGGTCATGGGCGTCCGGCTCCCGTGTTCTCGCGGATCCGGACGGGCGCGACGTGCTTCCAGCTGGCGGTCCGGCCCAGGGAGATGTCCGCGACGCCCTTGAGGTAGACCACGTTCAGGAACATGTCGAAGAACAGTTCCGGGAACAGGGTGAGGGCCAGGAGCCGGGCCCCCCAGCCGCCCTTCCAGACCGTGGCGACGCGTTCAACCATAAACAGCACGCCCAGCCCCAGCCAGAACGGGAACCAGATCCAGGTGTCCAGCGAGAACACCATGAGGAAGATCAGCAGCAGGTAGGAGCCCAGGGCGATCACGCCGTAACCGATGCCCAGCTGCTGGGCCCAGTACCGCAGGGTCGGCGGCGTGATGCCGTAGGCGCCGATGTTCTCCAGTGCCCCGCGCTGCCAGCGCAGCCGCTGCGCCCAGAGGGTGCCCCAGCTGGGCATCAGTTCGGTCACCACCGTGCACTGGTCCGGCGAGATCATCAGCCCGCCCAGGGACTTCAGCGCGATCGTGAGCTCGTTGTCCTCGGTGAGGGCGGCGGTGTCGTAGACGTAACCGGGGGTTCCCGGGATCGAGGAGCCGCGGCTGGCGGCCACGGTACGCAGGGCCCGGGCCCGGAACATCGAGGCGGTGCCGGTCAGCACAAAAACGCGGCCGCGGCGCCTGCCGATCTCCCGGCTGTAGCGCAGGTACTCGTTGCGCTGGAACTGGCCGATCAGCCCATGACCCTCCTCGCCGTAGAACAGGCCGCCGACGGCCATCAGCGCGCGGTCGTTGGCGAAGCGGTCCACGGCGGCGGCGAGGAAACCGTCGTCGAGCCGGGTGTCCGCGTCCATAACCATCACGACGTCGTTGTCGCCCAGCTCAGGGAGCAGCTCCTTGAGCACCTGGTTCAGCGCGCCGGCCTTTTTCTGGGTGTTGTTGACCGATTCGACCACCTCGACGCCGGCCTCCCGGGCGAGGGACACCGTGGCGTCGCTGCAGTTGTCGGCCACAACAATCACCCGGTCCGGACGGCGGGACTGGGCCAGCAGGGAGGCGATGGTCAGCGGCAGCGAGGCTTCCTCGTTGTGTGCCGGAATGAGGACGGTGACCGCTACCGGGCCGGCGTACTCGCCCCGCGTCGCCGCCATCACCACGCGGGGCGCAAGCGGGCCCGTCAGCGGATCCGCGGAGCGGCGCGAACGGTTCGCGATCCGCCGGTCCACCGCGGCGACGCCGGCAGCGAGCAGGAGCGCCAGCGCGATGGCGGCCAGCAGGACGCGGGGCGCCGGAGCGTCCGTGTTGTAGAGAATGTTCCAGAAGCCGAAGAACAAGCCCTGGGACGGGGATTCGCTCAGCGCCGGACCGCCGGCAGCGACAGCGAACCAGAGGAGGGCGGCCGCGCCGCCGGCCGTGAGGGCGATGAAAATACCGACAGCCCGATTCAATCGCCCTTTGCGCATGCGGCACATGCTACCAGTGCAACAGGCCTCATCTGCCACAGCAACCCCTCCCGGATTTGTTACGGCGGGAGAACCCCAGGGCCAATAAAAAATGGGCATGCCCGTTCCGGCCGGGGAACGGGCATGCTCACTGTTGCGGGGCTACGGAGCTAGCCCTGGAGGCAGTGCCGGTAGGCGGCCATGGCCTGGCCGTAGTTGGCCTGGCCAACGAGGTCCGCCGGCCGCTTGGGCTTGACCGGCGCGGTGCACGTCGGCGGAACCGGTGCGCTGGCCGCGACCAGCACGTCCGCCTTCACCACGGTGCCGGACTCGACGGCGGTGAGCACCAGGGTGCCCGTTCCGGCGGCTGCGCCCGCGGGAACCACAACACTCACGGACGCCGCACCGGCGGAGACCGGGACGGTCCCGAGCGCGGTCACCGCGCCCTTGGCGTCGGTGAACTCGGCCCGCAGCGCGGTGTTCACCGGGCTGCCCAGCGAGGTGAGGTCCAGCTTGGAGACCGCCAGGGTGACGGAGTCCCCGCCCTTGACCTCGGCCGCGGTGGTGTTCACCACGGCCGCCGAACGCCGGGCGAAGTCCGGCGAAACCGGGTTGTGGGTCTGCAGGTACTTGATCCAAGCATCACGGTCCACGAGGCCCGAGTCCTTGGTGCCGGCGCCCTCCTTGAAGATCCGGAAGTTGTCGCCACCGGTTGCCAGGAAGCTGAACGTCCCGATCCGGTAGGACTTCGCCGGATCGATCAGCGTGCCGTTGACCCGGATCGCCGTGATCCGATCACCCGCGGCGCGGGCGGCGTCGTAGGTGTAGTTGACGTTCTTGGACAGGCCCAGCTGCTGGTAGGCCCGGCTGGGAACCGTGCCGTCCGGGTTGGTCTGCCACTGCTGTTCGAGCAGCGTCTTGAACTGCGCGCCGGTGAGCGTGGTGGTCCAGAGGTTGTTCACGAACGGCAGGACCGCGTTGGCCTCGGCGTACGTGATGGTGCCGTCCGGCGCGTAGTACAGCTCGTTGCGCAGGCCGCCCGGGTTGACGACGCCGATCTCGGCGGCGCCGAGTTCCGGTGCCTTGAGCGCGTCCACGAGCGAGTCCGCCACGAGGTTGCCCAAAGTGGACTCACTCGTGCGGTCGTCACGCACGGCGGGTGAGCCGGCGAACGCCGTCGTGATGTCCTTGGTCACCGAGCCGACCGGCTGGTTGCCGATCACGGCAGCGTCGGCGACGGCCTTGTCCACGATGGCCTTCACCGCAGCCACCCGCGGGTAGGCGGTGACCAGGCCGGCGGCCGGATCGGTGGTCCGCTTGACGTTGGCAGCCTTGTAGCCGGTGACGGACATGGTTTTGGTGTCGATGGTCAGCTGGATCTGGCCGATGAACTCGCCGTAGTTGCCGGTCTGCACAATCGGACGGGTCTTGCCTGTCGGCTGCCCGGCAGAATCCAGGACCGGCGCATCCCACGCGTACTGCTTGTGGGTGTGGCCGTTGAAGATGGCCGCAACGTCCGGGGTGACCTGGGTGACCATCTTGGCGAAGGGGCCGCCGGCGGCGACTTCCTGCGCCAGGGTGGCGCCTTCGGGGGCGCCGGAACCGGCGCCGTCGTGGTTCTCCACAATGATGACGTCGGCGAGCTTGCCAGTCTTGATCTTCGCGGCAACACGGTTGATCGCGTCGACGGGATCGCCGAACTCGAGATCGGCGATGCCCGCCGGCGTGACCAGGGAGGGCACTTCCTGCGTAACGGTGCCGATCACGGCCACCTTGATCCCGTTCATGTCCAGCACGGTGTACTCCGGCAAGGCCGGCTCGGTGGTGCCCTTTTTGTAGACGTTGGCGCCCGTGTACGGGAACTTCGCGTTGGCCCCGCCGGCGATGACCCGGTCGCGCAGGTCGGCCCAGCCGCCGTCGAACTCGTGGTTGCCCACGGCCGAGGTGCGCAGCTCGAGGGTGTTCAGCACGTCAATGGTCGGCTGGTCCTTGGCGACGGCGGAGGCGAACAGCGAGGCGCCGATGTTGTCGCCGGCGGAGAGGAACGCGGTGGCGCCGGGGGCCGCGGCCGCCCGGAGCTTCTCGATGGTTCCCGCGAACAGCACGGTGTTGGAATCGATGCGGCCGTGGAAGTCGTTGATGCCCAGGAAGTTCAGGTCAACGCTGGCCGGGATGGACGGCAGGTCCAGCCCCACCACCACCGGATCGTGGTCGCTGGCGCGGAACTGGTTCGGCACGTAGTAGTCGGTGATGTTGTTGTTGTAGCGGCTGTACTCCAGCGCCACGGACTCTACCGAGTTGATGTTCCAGATGTCCGCGCCGGTGACGACGGCGTTGGCCGCCGGCGAGGCGAGGATGTGGTCCAGCGAGCCCACCAGGCCGCCGAAGAGGTAGGAGTGCTTCGCGCTGCCGTCGGCGTTTTTGGCCTTCTCGTCCTGGTTGACGTAGCCCGCGCCGGTGAGGACGTTCATCGGGTCCTCCTTGGCGTAGGAGTTGAAATCGCCGATCAGGAACACCTTGTCGGTGCCCTTGGACTTCTGCAGCTCGTCGGAGAACGCCAGCAGGGACTGCGCCTGGGCGGTGCGGGCGAGGTTCGAAGCGCCCTGGCCCTTGTCGGTGTCGTCCGGCGTGGCGGCCGAGCCCTTGGACTTGAAGTGGTTGGCGATCGCGATGAACTTCTTGTCATCGGCGGCGCCGACGGGCTTGAAGACCTGGGCCAGCGGCTTGCGGGCGCTGGCGAAGGCGACCGTGTCGTTGTGGATGATGGATTCGCCCACCGGTTCGGCGGCGGCCTTTTTATAGATGAACGCGGTGCGGATCATGTCCTCATCGGACAGCGGCGGTGCGTTCGCGGGGGTGCGGACGTAGTCCCAGATGCCGGGAGTGGCGATGTTCAGGGCGTCAACCAGCTTGGCGAGGGCGTCGTCGCGGTTCTTGCCGAACTGGGCCGAGTTTTCGACCTCCATCAGGGTGACGACGTCGGCGCCGGACTGGGCGATGGCGGCGACGATTTTGTCCTGCTGGCGCTTGAAGTTCTCGGCGTTGGCCGCGCCGCGGACGTTGCAGCCGCCCTTGACCGTGATCGGGTTGCCGGCGCGGTCGGTGTAGAACGTGCACCCGGGGATCGTGTCCCCGGTGGTCGGGAAGTAGTTCAGCACGTTGAAGGAGGCGATCTTGAGGTTGCCTCCCACCGCCGCCGGGGCGTCAGCGCGGGTGGCGCCGAAGCCGGCCGGCTGGACCGTGTCCGCGTTGGCGGTGGTCAGCTGGGTCAGCGGCTGGAACTTCCAGGAGTTGTTGGCGTAGCTGAGGACCACGTTGGTCTTGAACGTGACCCGCGCGCCGACCCGGACGGGATCGGCCGTGGTCAGGTACGGAAGCGTCAGGGCCTTGTTGGTGGCGTCCTTGAGGAAGTTGGTGCTGGCGCCGTCGTCGAGCTTGATGCCGCGGGCGGCGTTGGCCGCGACGGTGGCCGTGTACTCCGGGGAGCCGTAGGCGGCGACGGCGGTGGGCTGCTCCAGCGGGGTGGTGCCGCCGGCCAGTCCGATCTCGCCGTACTGGTTGAGGGAGTAGTTGTCAGCGACCGTGACGGGTCCCTGCGGCGTGAGCAGCATGCCTTCGAGGGATTCGCGGAAGGCTTCCTCGGCAGGGAGGCTGAAGCCGGTGGCCTTGACCTCGGGGGCCGCCTCGGTCAGCTTGGTGACCCCGGCAGCGCCGGCGACGTTGAGCTGGGTCATGCCGTAGTACTCGGCGACGCCGCCGGTGACCTCGAGGTAGTCGCCGATCTGCACGGAGCCGACGGCGGACGGAGCGTAGACGAAGATGGCATCCGACGCCGTGTGGTTGGCAGGAGTCAGGTCACCGCCGGTTCCGGGGGTCTGGAGGTAGAACCCGGCGAAGCCGCCGGTGGGGAAGGCCGCGGTGACCTTGCCACGGGTGGTGACGGACGTGCCCGCGAGCGGGCTGGCCGTGCCGGTGCCCTGGATCTCGGCGATGGTCTTCAGCGCCGGCGGCGTGACCGGGCCGGGATCAACAGGTGTGGTTTCGCCGTTGGCCGCCTTGGGGGTGATGGCGGCGTTCAGGGCGAAGTCGGCGGCGTTGTTGTTGCTGTCCGCGCCGCCGCTGCGGTTCATGCTCTTGACGTCCGAGTTGCCCGACGGCGCCGTTGCCGCCTGGGTCTCGAAGGTGTTGGAGGTCCCGTAGCCGAGCAGGTCGGCCACGTTGGCGGGTTCGACGACGGAGCCGGTGGCCAGCGGGTTCAGGGCCGTGGACTGCTTGGCCAGGACGATCGTGCCGCCCGCGCCGGCCGGGTTGAACCCGGTGGCGGTGGCATCCGCGGCGGGCAGGTCCAGTCCGACGGTGCCGTTGCTGCCGCCCTTGAGCAGGTAATAGCCCTTGGCGGCGATGGTGCCGGTGAGGGGAGCCGTGGTGGACGGGGCGGTGGTGCCTGTGGCGGAGCGGTACTGGATGGACCAGCCGTCCAGGGTGACGGGTGCGTCCGAGGTGTTGTACAGCTCAACGAACTTGTTCTTGTAGGCCGCTCCGGCGCTGCCGCCGCTGAGATAGACCTCGTTGATGACGACCGGCGATGTTCCGGCGGCTGCCGGCGAGACCTCCAGCGCCATGGCGGGCATTGCGGTCAGCGGCGCTGCGATGAGCCCCGCGGACAGAGCTGTGCCCAGCGCCGTTTTCCAATATGTGATTTTCATCCGCTCTAACTCTCATTAGGGTGCCCGGGTAAGGGCGGTGCGATGTCCGGGTTGATGGCCCGCGGACCGGCCGGTCTGCTCCTGGTCAAGCAGTTTCCGGCACAGCAAAACAGGGGTGAATGAACATAGGGTGGATTGCATGTGCATTCGGCGAGACGGCCCCCAGCGGAACGCCTCACAGCCGGCACGGAAGCCCAACAAGGTGCCCCAGCGACGGTGTTGGTAGTGCATTTTTGAGTGCCCAGGCCGTCCCCCTGGCCCGGGCACTCAAAAGAATACCGGCCAGTGTCCGCGTGGGAAGCGGCTGGCCGGTATTTCTTACAGCAATTTTTCCAAAGGATTTATGAAACCCCCAGGCTTAGGCGTGTTCGGCGGCGGAGCCCTCCTGTCGGGTCTCTGCCACGATCTTGAACATGGCACCGGTGGGGTCGCTGAGGGTGGCGAGCCGTCCGAACGGGGTGTCCTCGGGCGCCTGGATGACGGTCGCGCCCAGTTCCTGGGCCTTGGCCGCGGTGGCATCGGCGTCCTGGACGGCGAAGTAGACCTGCCAGTTGGAGGGCACCCCGGCGGGCAGGTAGCCGGAGGCGTCCATGATCCCGGCCTTGGCCGCATCGCCGGCGCCGAGGGTGGTGTAGCGGAAGTCCGGGGTGTCGCTCATAACGTCCGTGTCCCACCCGAAGACGTCCTGGTAGAACTTCACGGCCGCGGGGTAATCCTTGGTGTGGAGTTCGTGCCAGGCCGGGGCGCCGGGTTCGGCGGCGAGCTCGAAGCCCTTCATTTCGCGCGGCTGCCAAACTCCGATCGAGGCGCCGGTCGCGTCGGCAAACATCGCCATTTTGCCCTGCTCGGGAACGTCCATCGGTTCCATGTAGACCTGCCCGCCGTGTGCCTTGACGGCCTCGGCGGTCGCGGCGGCGTCGTCGGCGCGCAGGTAGGTGCTCCACACGTCGGGGAATCCGGCCTGCTCGGCCATTTTCTGCATTATCCCGGCGACGGACTTCCCGTTTTTCGAGGCGGTGATGTAGCCGCCGTACTTCTCTTCGTCGCCGGCCTCAAAGGTCCAGCCGAACAGTTCGCCGTAGAACGACTGCGCCTTCTCCGTGTCCGAGGTCATGAGGTCGATCCAGCACGGTGCGCCGGGGGTGATGTCAGGCGTGGGCATTGTGGTCTCCTGCTCTGGGCGGCTCCGGCGTGCCTCCTGGGCAGCCGGCGCCTGGTTGGGTGGTCAGACAAGGAGACCCTATGCCGGGGGGCGGACGGTTTCAATGGCCCGGCCGCGGGGGACCGCCGGTCCCGGGGCCAACCGCCTGGTCCTCTCAGGCCTGGTTGAAGCGGACCATGTTGCCGGACGGGTCACGGAAGGCGCAGTCACGCGGCCCCCACGGCTGGACGATCGGCTCCTGGAGGACCTCGGCGCCCGCGGCCTGGACGGCCTCAAACGTGGCGTCCAGGTCGTCGGTGCGGAACACGATTACGGGCAGGACGCCCTTGGTGAGCAGCTGCTGGAGCGCGTCGCCGTCGTTCTGGGAACGGCCCGCGTGCGGGGGAGAGAGCACGATCTCCAGGTCCGGCTGGGCGGCGCTGCCGAGGGTGACCCAGCGGTGGCCGTCGGAGCCGACGTCGTTGCGCACCTCCAGGCCGAGTACGTCGCGGTAGAAGGCGAGCGACTCATCGAGGTCGTTGACGGTGATTTGCGCGTATTGCAGTGAAATGTTCATGAATCCCACGCTAGGGGAGCGGCAGCGCCGGTGCTTCTTCAATCCTGCTCGGTTTCCGCGGCGGGCGCGTGTGCTGCCGGGCGACGCAGGCCGGCATGGCCTTCACCGCCCGGTGCTCCCGGTCCCGGTAAGCGCTGGGAGTCATCCCGACGATCTCGGTGAACCGGGAACTAAACGAGCCCAGCGAGGTGCAGCCGACGTCCATGCACGCGTCGGTCACGGACGCCCCGGCCCGCAACAGCGCCATGGCGCGTTCAATCCGCCGGGTCATGAGGTAGTTGTACGGCGTCTCGCCGTAGGCGGCCTTGAACTGGCGGGAAAAGTGCGCCGGGGACATCAACGCGCCGGCGGCCATGGTGGGCACATCGAGCGGCCGCGCGTAGTGGCGGTCGATCAGGTCCCGCGCCCGGCGCAGGTGGGCCAGGTTGGCCAGCTCCTGCGGTGTCATGCGGAAATTCTAGCCCCGCCCGCGCCGTTCCGGGCAGTGGGACAAGTGCCGTTTTGGACTGGCATACTGCGGGAAAAGGCCGCAAGCTATATAGGGGGCAACCACAGGGAGCGGGCCGCGCTCCCTCCGTAGAGGAAGGCCGCGCCATTCCAGGTCCAAAACGGCCTCCCAATCCGTTGATCCGCAGGTACCTCAAGTCCGCCGGGCCCGCACCGGCGGACGCCAGAGGCGTGGGCGAACTCAAACCGGTCCAGCCGGCCGCCTGGCGGGAGGGAAGGCCGATCCTCGGCCGCGACCAGGTCTACGTGATGAAATACGGGCGGGAATTCCATACCCAGTGGTGCCAGGCAGTGGCGGACAAGTGGGCGTCCGCCCCCCGGGGCCTGCTCGTGACGCTGTTGGCCGACGTCGGGACACGGGCCCGCTGCCAGCAATGCAGCCGTGCGGCGCCGGCCGCGCGGGAACGCCCGACGCGCGGCCGCCACTCTCCGGAGCCGGCGGCTGCTGCCTCGGTGATCCCGCTCAGGGTCGTCGGGATAGCCCACGGCATCCTCTACCTTGCGGCGCGTCCGGAATTTCGGGAGCTGCTGAGCGAGACCGCGGTGGAACCCGCAACCCCGCTGCTCGTGGGAAGCAAACGGGACGGGATGGTGGTTCGGGTGGACGTCTCGCGCGACGAACCGCTCCTGGTGGTCCAGATGGATCCCCGAGCCTCGTTCCGGGACGTCCCCTACCAGGCGCGGCTGCGAGCTCCGCTGCAGCGCTCGGCGACCAAACCGTATGCGGTGGAATCGATTGAGCCGGCGCCGCAGGAACCGGACTCCTGACGGCGCATGGATGCGGAAACAGGTGAGGCCGGTTGGGGCAATCTTTCGATCGACCCAACCGGCCTCAAAGCCGCGCACATTCAGCGCTCCCGCGGAAGGTAAGAGATTCGAACTCTTGGTACGGGGTTACCGCACACTGGTTTTCAAGACCAGCTCCATCGGCCGCTCGGACAACCTTCCCTAACGAGTAGTCTTTCATAGCCGGTCAGGAGCCACAAAAAGCGGCGGCGCTCGCAGACGACGCCGGTTCGGGCACCTACTCTGGAAACGGGCGGCATCGGCACCGTGCGCGGTACGGTGCCCCGCCCGCAGGAAAATGAGCTAGGAATCGGGAGTTCTCCATGAAGGCTGTCTACATCTCCGAGCCCGGCGGCCCCGAGGCACTGGAGCTCCGCGAGGTTCCGGCGCCCGTTCCGGCCGAGGGCGAGGTGTTGATCGATGTGGTGGCGGCAGGCCTGAACCGGGCCGACGTCCAGCAGCGCAGGGGGTTCTATCCGCCGCCCCCGGGCGCCTCGGAGATTCCGGGTCTCGAAGTATCCGGCCGGATCGCGGGGTTCGGGCCCGGCGTCACCAAGCCCTTCTCCGTCGGCGACAAGGTGGTTGCCCTGCTCTCCGGCGGCGGCTACGCCGAGCAGGTGGCGGTCCCGGCCGGCCAGGTGCTGCGGATTCCCGACGGCGTGGACCTGGTCACCGCGGCGGCGCTGCCGGAGGTGGCCGCCACGGTCTACTCCAACCTGGTCATGACGGCCCAGCTGCAGGCCGGCGAAACCGTCCTGATTCACGGGGCCACCGGCGGCATCGGCACCATGGCCATCCAGCTCGCGAAGGCCCTCGGCGCGCGGGTCGCCACCACGGCCGGCACGGCGGAGAAGGTAGGCACCGCCAAAGCCTTCCTTGGGGCCGACATCGCCATCAACTACGCGGCGGAGGACTTCCCGGGCAGCCTGCGTGCCCAGAACGGCGGCAAGGGCGCGGACGTCATCCTCGACGTCGTCGGGGCCAAGTACCTCCGGCAGAACGTGGACGCGCTCGCCGACTACGGCCGGCTCGTTGTGATCGGGCTGCAGGGCGGCACCACCGCGGAACTGGATCTGAGCGTGCTGCTCCGCAAGCGCGCCGCCATCATCGCCACCGCGCTCCGTCCCCGCCCGGTGGAAGAGAAGACGGTCATCATGAACGCGGTCCGCGACGCCGTCTGGCCGATGCTGGCCGATGGCCGGATCCGGCCGCTCGTGGCCAAAACGTTCCCGCTCGGCCAGGTCCAGGCCGCGCACCGCTACTTCGATTCGGGGGACCACGTGGGCAAGGTCCTGCTCGTCACCTGAGCCGCCTACCCGGCCCATGTGACGCATTGCATGCCCCGCAGGGCATGTGTTCGGCGGCCGCCCGGGGCTAATGACGATAATGTAGTTCCATACGCGGTATACACGCGTCTTGGGGCGCGTGTATGCCGACGTCCTGCTACCCTCGGGAGCACCATGTCTATCCGCCACAGCCTCCTGGCTCTGCTGCAGGACCGCCCCCGTTACGGTTACCAGCTCCGGACCGAATTCGAGGACCGCACCGGATCGTCCTGGCCGCTGAACATCGGGCAGGTCTACACCACCCTCGACCGGCTTGAACGCGACGGCCTCGTGCAAAAAGACGGCGGCGACGGCGACGGCCACATTGTCTACAGCATCACCGACGCCGGCCGGGCCCAGGCCCAGGCCTGGTTCCACGCGCCCGTGGGCCGCGCCAACCCGCCCCGCAACGAACTCGCCATCAAGCTGGCGCTCGCCCTGACGCTCCCCGCCGTCGACGTCGGCGGTCTGATCCAGGCGCAGCGGGCCGTCTCCATCCGCGCCCTGCAGGAGTACACCAAGTCCCGGCGCGAGGCCGCCGTGCACCCGCGCCCGGCCGACACGGCGCGGCTCCTGGTCCTGGATTCGCTCATTTTCCAGACCGAGGCCGAGGTCCGCTGGCTGGACTTGTGCGAAGCGCGCCTAATGCAACTCGCCGGCCCCGGCTGAGGCCTGCCCCATTGTGACGCCGCCCACCGCGCACCGGGCACCGCTCGGCGAGCGGAGCGGCGCGGCGGGCCGCTTGGCCATGTCCATCCGAACGCCCCATTGGTAAGGTGCCATGGGGCAGATCTGACTGCTGATCTGCTGGATGGGGTTTCTCAAGGAGGAGACATGGGCACAATGCCAGATGGCAGGCCAAACACCGCAAAAATCGACGACGGAATCACACCGGTCCCGGGACTTCCGGCCACGTCCGTCGACGATGCCGTCCGTGAGGCGGACGAGCGCAAATGGACACCCGCGAAAATCGCCCTCTGGGTGGGAATCGCGCTGCTGGGCGGCGTCGCCTGGTTTATGCTCGCGATCGTCCGCGGCGAGACGGTCAACGCGATCTGGTTCGTGTTCGCCTCGGTCTGCACGTACCTGATCGGCTACCGCTTCTACTCCAAGGTGATTGAGCGGTACATCACCAAGCCGAACGACCGCCGCGCCACCCCCGCCGAATACAAGGCCGACGGCAAGGACTACGTCCGAACCGACCGCAACGTCCTCTTCGGCCACCACTTCGCCGCCATCGCCGGCGCCGGCCCGCTGGTCGGCCCGGTCATTGCCGCCCAGATGGGCTACCTGCCCGGCACGATCTGGATCATCATCGGCGTTGTCCTCGCCGGTGCCGTCCAGGACTACCTGGTCCTCTTCTTCTCCATGCGCCGCGGCGGCCGGTCCCTCGGCCAGATGGCCCGTGAGGAACTCGGCGTGATCGGCGGCACCGCTGCCCTCATCGCCACCCTGCTCATCATGGTGATCATTGTCGCCATCCTGGCGCTCGTCGTCGTCAACGCCCTCGGCGAAAGCCCGTGGGGTGTGTTCTCCGTCGGCATGACCATCCCGATCGCCCTCTTTATGGGTGTCTACCTCCGCTACCTCCGCCCCGGCAAAGTCATGGAAGTCTCGATCATCGGCTTTGTGCTGCTGATGGCCGCCATCATCGGCGGCGGCGCTGTTGCAGGCACCGAATGGGGCGCCGCGTTCTTCCACCTGGACAAGGTCACCATCGCCTGGGGCCTGATCATCTACGGCTTCATCGCTGCCATCCTGCCGGTGTGGCTGCTGCTCGCACCGCGTGACTACCTCTCCACCTTTATGAAGATCGGCGTGATCGTGATGCTGGCCGTCGCCATCATCGTGGTCCGGCCGGAAATCAACGTCCCGGCCTTCAGCGAGTTCGCCAGCCGCGACAACGGCCCCGTATTCTCCGGCGCCGTGTTCCCGTTCCTCTTCGTGACCATCGCCTGCGGCGCCCTCTCAGGCTTCCACGCCCTGATCTCCTCCGGCACGACGCCGAAGCTCATCGAAAAGGAACGCCAGACCCGCCTCATCGGCTACGGCGGCATGCTGATGGAATCCTTCGTCGCCATCATGGCGCTCGTGGCTGCCATCTCCATCGACCGCGGCATCTACTTCGCCATGAACGCCCCGGTGGCGCTGACCGGCGGCACCGTGGAATCGGCCGCGCAGTGGGTCAACAGCCTGGGCCTCGCCGGGGTCAACATCACCCCGGGTGAACTCGCCCAGACCGCCAAGGACGTCGGCGAGCAAAGCATCATCTCCCGCTCCGGCGGCGCACCCACGCTCGCCGTGGGCCTGGCCCACATCATGCAGCAGTTCATCGGCGGCACCGCCATGATGGCGTTCTGGTACCACTTCGCCATCATGTTCGAGGCCCTGTTCATCCTGACGGCGGTCGACGCCGGCACCCGCGTCGCACGCTTTATGCTGCAGGACTCGATCGGCAACTTCGCGCCGAAGTTCAAGGACCACTCGTGGCGTCCCGGAGCGTGGATGGCCACCGCAGTGATGGTGGCCGCGTGGGGCGCCGTGCTGCTGATGGGCGTCACCGACCCGCTGGGCGGCATCAACACGCTGTTCCCGCTGTTCGGCATCGCCAACCAGCTGCTCGCGGCCATCGCCCTGTCCGTGGTGCTCGCGATCGTGGCCAAGCGCGGCACGTTCAAGTACCTCTGGATTGTGGCGCTGCCGCTGGCCTTCGCGGCCGTCGTCACCATCACCGCGAGCTTCTACAAGATCTTCTCGCCGGTCCCCGCCGTCGGGTACTTCGCCAACAACGCGGCCTTCGCCAAGGCGCTGGCCGACGGCAAGACCTCCTTCGGCACGGCCAAGACGCAGGCCGCCATGGAGGCGGTGGTCCGCAACACGATGATCCAGGGCTGGCTCTCGGTCATCTTCGTGGTGCTGAGCATCATCGTCATCATCACGGCGCTGATCGCCACGGTGAAGGCCTTCCGCAACGCCTCCGCCGGAGTTGCCAACGTGGAATTCGAGGATCCGGCCCAGCCGTCCCGCGTGTTCGCGCCGGCCGGGCTGTTCCCCACCGCGGCGGAGCGGGAGTTGGAAGCGGAGTGGAAGAACCTGCCTGCTGACCAGCGGCTCGAACACTCCGCCCGGCACTGAGCGGTCCGGCCATGAACGCGCTCGTAGCGGGATTCAAGGGCTTCGCCGAGTACTTCAACGGGGTCCTCGGAGCCGATGCCTACAAGAAGTACCTGGAGCACCACCGGGCCTCGGGCCATGACGGCCCGCCGATGAGTGAGCGGGACTTCTGGCGGGACCACACGGACCGCCAGGACAGCAATCCGCAAGGCCGTTGCTGCTAGGTTGCGGCACGGGCAGGGGCAATCCCTGCAGGGGGCGCCGTCGGGAACACCGGTTCCCGACGGCGCCCCTGCCGTTTTTCCGGACGGACACCAGGTGCGCGACGGCGGTCACCGTCCCGGGCGTCACGCACGCCGGCACTGCCTTGCGCGCGTGAGAGTATGAAGCCATGAGCGATCCGAACGACACTCAGCCCGGCCAGGAAACGGCGCCGGAGGGCGCTCCGCTGGAGGGCGTCACGACGCCCGCTGCTCCGCAGGACGGGGACGCTGCGGGCACCGGCGGGCAAAGTCCGCGCCCGTTCGAGCCGCGCGACCAGGCCCCGCGCAGCCGTGCCAGCCACCTCCAAGACCTGGTGGACGAGCCGGCCAAGGTCATGCGGATCGGCACCATGATGAAGCAGCTGTTGGACGAAGTGAAGTCCGCGCCGCTGGACGACGCGGCCCGGGTCCGGCTGGCGGCTATCCATGAACGCTCGATCAAGGAACTCGAGGACGGGCTGGCGCCCGAGCTGGTCCAGGAACTGGAGCGGATCCATCTGCCGTTTCCCGAGGACGGCACCCCCTCTGACGCCGAGCTGCGCATTGCGCAGGCCCAGCTGGTGGGCTGGCTCGAGGGGCTGTTCCACGGCATCCAGACGGCCATTGCCGCCCAGCACGCCGCCCGCGAGCACGCGGCCGCCCAGCTGCAGCTCCGCCAGCTTCCTCCCGGCACCATGATCGCGCCGGGGGTCATCATCGGGGAAAACGGCGAGCCCCAGCGCGCCGCCGAGCGGCAGCCCGGTTCCGACCCCTCGCAGCCCGCCAGCCCCGTCGATCCGGACCACGGTCCCGGCCAGTACCTCTAGGGCACCGTTGGGATTCTTCAGCGCCGCGCGGCAGGGACGCAGGGACGACGCCGAACTCGGCAAGGGGCTGTGGCGCCGCGCCCACGACAGGTTCCTCCGCGGACTGGACCGCTACCACCAGGTGCTCGAAGGCGTCGAGGACGAGGCGCTGTACGCCGAACTCGTGGAGATCGCCAACGAACTCTCCGCCCTGGCCGGACGGGTCCGGCAGATTTGTATGGAAGCCCAGCGCCGCTCGCCCAGCGACGGCCTCGACATCCCCGGCGCCCTGGCCGGCGTGCACCGCTCGCTCTCGACGGCGGGCAACTCGCTGGCGATGACT
The DNA here is from genome assembly GCF_059739345.1 of Arthrobacter sp. SlRoot2-15. Taxonomy (NCBI): domain Bacteria; kingdom Bacillati; phylum Actinomycetota; class Actinomycetes; order Micrococcales; family Micrococcaceae; genus Arthrobacter; species Arthrobacter sp. SlRoot2-15. Next base: position 1,270,555 of record NZ_AP046058.1, on the reverse strand, counting down.
GCGGAGGCCGCGGCCATGCTCCGCCTCGCCGTCGGGCCGGTCCCGGTCGGTGCGGCTTCCGTCCGCCGCCGTGCGGAATCCGTGGCCGAGCACGTCGACGACGCCGAACGGCGGCTTGCCGAGGGCGCATCCGGCGGCTGAGGCCGCGTATTCCAGGGCATTCCGGCGTATTCCGGGTTAAGCGCCTAGCTTAGCCCCGCCAAAACACTGGCCTGGCTGGCCGTCGGTTGGCAGGATGGACGGATGACTTCTTCACCTGAACTGACATTCAATGACGGCAACAGCATCCCGCAGCTCGGTTACGGCGTCTGGCAGGTCGAGGACGACGTCGCCGAGAAGGTGGTTGTCCAGGCCTTCGAGGCTGGGTTCCGGCACATCGATACCGCCAAGATCTACGGAAACGAGGCCGGGGTGGGCCGCGCGATCGAGCGCTCGGGCCTCAAGCCGGAGGAAATCTTCATCACGACCAAGCTGTGGAACGCCGACCAGGGCTATGAGTCCACGCTCAAGGCGTTTGAAGATTCCATGGAGCGCCTGGGCCTCGAGACCCTTGACCTGTACCTCATCCACTGGATGCAGCCGAAGCAGGAAAAATATGTGGACACCTGGAAGGCGCTCATCGAGCTCCAGAAGCAGGGCCGGGTGAAGACGATCGGCGTCTCGAACTTCACCAAGGAAGGGCTGCAGCGCCTGATCGACGAGACCGGCGTTGTGCCGGCCATCAACCAGATTGAGCTGCACCCGTTCTTCAACCAGGCGGAACTGCGTGAATTCAACGCCTCCAAGGGGATCCTCACCCAGGCCTGGTCGCCGCTGGGCCAGGGCGGCGAGCTGCTGGAAAGCCCGGTCATCGAACAGATCGCGGCCAAGCACAACGCCACGCCGGCGCAGGTCGTCATCGCCTGGCACCTCGCCATCGGCAACGTCGTGATCCCCAAGTCCGTCACCGAGTCCCGGATCCGCGAGAACTACGCGGCCCTGGACGTCACCCTGGACGAGACCGACGTGCAGGCCATCAACGGCTTGGACCGCAGTGCAGAGGGCGCCGGCCGCATCGGGCCGGACCCGGCGGTCTCCGACTTCGCCTAAAACAGCCTCCCAGGGCCTCCACCTCCGGGTGGGGGCTCTGCTGTTCTGTTCAGGCGGCGGCCCTGCCCACCCGAGGCCGCACGGCGTCGACAATCGCCCAGCCGTCCTCGTCCCGGACCCGGCGGCTGGCGAAACGTTCCGCCGCGGCGGCGTCGTCGAACAATTCAGTGCGCACCCGGCCACACTCCGTGTCCAGGTACGTGACTTCCCAGTGCTGGACGCCCGCGGGCTGACCGGCGGACTGCTGACCGGCGGACTGCTGACCGGCCGACTGCTGGGCTGCTGCAAAATCCTGGTGCTGTTCCATGAATCCAGTCTGCAACCGGCCTCTGACACTCAGCGGTCATCCGCCCGGCGTGTTGCCCAGCCGCAGCAGCCGTTCCCGGGCCAGGTCTTCCCGGCGGCGGTCCTTCTCGGCGGCGCGGGCGGCCTGCTGGGCCGCGGCGGTGGCCTGGTCGAGGCGTTTCCGGGCCTGTCGAAGCCCGGTCTCGGCGTGGGCCAGCTGCTCCCTGAGCGCGGCCGAATCCTGCGCCAGGGTCTCGGCGGCGGCCGTCGCTTCGCCCAACTCGGCGGCCGCGAGGTCCGCTTCCGCCGCGCTGGTCCGGGAAGCTTCGGATGCCTGCTCCAGGGCGGCAAGGGCACGCTCGCGCGCGGAGGGGCTCGGCGCCGGGCGCTCCTGCCCGACGGCCCGCAGCCGGGGCCGGTCCGGCTGGGAAGGGACACGGCCCGGAGGCGCCGCCGCTTCCGACGCAGCGGGCGGCACCCGCGGCCCGGCAGGCGTGGCGGGGCCGGGGGAGTCCGGGACCGCGACGGCACCTTTGAGCTCCACGACGTCGACGCCGTCGGCGGTGAGAGCCCGGAGCAGGCGCCCGCTCCGGACGGCCGCGGCGGCGCCCTCGTCGGCCGTGGCGGCACGCAGGGTCTGTTCCACTTCCGTCGCGACGGTGCCGCTGATCTTCCTGCCGTGCTGCTCCGCCACGGCGCGGGCCGCCCCGACGGCGCCGGCCAGGAGCTTCCGCCGTTCCCCCGCGAGGCTGCGGAGCGTGGCAGCGTCCAGGGCGGCCTGGGCCGCGCGCATGGCGAGCCCCAGCTGGGCCAGGTCACGGAGCGCCTCAGGCCGGTGCCAGGCGAGCATGTTCACCGCCCAGGCGGTCACCGAGGGCTTGGGCAGGGCCCGCACGTTCGCGGCGCGGGCGCGCAGTTCCGGCGTCGGGGTCTGCCCGGCGAGCAGCGCCTTGGCCGCCGCGGTGCGGGCGGCGACGAAATTGTCGAACGGTTGCGCATAGAGCTGTGCCGCGATGCCCGCCAGCTCCCGGTCTGCCATGCAAGAATCATAGAAGCTCCGGACCCAGCGCCGGGGGCCCAGCGCACGTATACCGTAGGAGAAGCCCACGTGATCGAAATCGCCGGACTGCCGGCCCACATCCTCCTGGTCCACGCCGTTGTGGTGCTGGGCCCGATCGCCGGCCTCGCGGCCATCGTCTACGCGGCCGCGCCCCGCTCGCGCCGGTACCTGGCCTGGCCCCTGGGCGTCCTCTCGCTCGGGCTGGTCCCGGTTGCGCTCGTCACCGCGCAGGCCGGTGAGCAACTCGAAAAGTCCCGCCCGGCAACGGCCATGATCCGGGCCCACGCCCAGCAGGGCGACGTGCTGAAGATCGTCTCGATCATCTTCTTCGTGATCGTCGCCGCGATGATCGTCGTGAGTTTCGAGCCGATCGGCCGACGCTTCGCCTTTCTCGGTCCGCTGCGGGAAAACCGCGTCCTGCGGATAGTGCTCCTGGTTGCCGGCGCCCTGGCAGGGGCCTTCTTCCTTTACCAGAGCATCATCACCGGTCACTCCGGCGCTTCCTCCGTCTGGGGCCGCTAGCGCTGTCCTGACCCGTCCGGCGCCCGCCATTGCCGGGCCGGACGCGCCCGCCGCACCGTAATAAACAGCAGGACCAGCGCCACGGCCTGCAGCGCTGCGACCACGGCGATCAGCGCCGGGCGGGCGTCGTACAGGGCGCCGTAGAGGGCGCCGCCCGCCAGTGCGCCGGCCCCCTCGAAGGCCGCGAACACCCCGTACGCCGATCCCTGCCGGGCCTCCGGAACAAGGTCGGCGACCAGCGCCTTGACGGTGGAATCCTGGATCCCGGTAGCGGTTCCCCAGATGGCAACGCCGGCCAGCACCAGGCCGATGCCGGTGGAGAAAGCCAGCACCGGGACGGCCGCGATCAGCAGGGGCAGCGCTAACAGCACGGCGGGGCCCACCCGGTCATAGAGGAAGCCGCTGCCGAGGGCACCGAGCACCGCCGCGCCCATGGCCGCGGCGTAGAGCAACGGCACCACCGGGGCCGCGACTGCCGCCGCGGCGGTCAGGTGGTAGGAGATGACGCCGAACGCCACCAGCCCGGCGCTCCAGAAGAAGGCGCACACCGCAAAGGGCAGGAAAATGCCGGAAAACAACGACGCCGGGCGGCCGCCGGTCCCGGCGCTTGCATCGCCGTCGCCGGCGGCCGCCACCCGAACGGCGGGCGGCCTGCCCTCCGCTGCGGCGGGGCTCCCGCCGTCGGGCTCTGCGAGCCGGCGGCGCAGCCAGAGCAGCAGCGCCAGCGCTGCCGCCGCAGGAACCGCCAGCGCCGCGAACGCGGCCGAGATCAGCCCGGTGGCGGCGAGCACGGCCGCGACGATCACCGGTCCGAGCAGCGCGCCGGTGAGGTCCAGGGACTTGTGCACGGCGAAGCCCCGGCCGCGTCCCACGTCCTTGGCCGCCGCGGCCAGCAGCACCGTCTTTGCCGGGCTCCGCACGGCCTTGCCCACCCGATCCCCGATAATCAGCACCGAGGCCACACCCAGCCCGGCGGCGCCCGCCGCCGGGGCGAAGGCGAGCAGCGGCACACAGACGGCGGTCATGGCATATCCGGCCAGCGTGAATGTCCAGTACTTCCGCGTCCGGTCCGCCCACGGCCCGAAAATCACGCGGAGGCCCTGGGCCGCTGCCTCGGCCCCGCCGGTGACAAGTCCCACCAGCAGAGCGGACGCGCCAAGTTGGGCGAGCAGCGGCCCGGCGAGCGGGCGGGCGCCGTCGGAGACGATGTCGGTGGCGAGGCTGACCAGCCCGAACCCAACCACCGTGCCCCACGGGCGGCTGCCGCGCCGCGGTGTTGTGGTTTGGGCCGGGGAGGTGCGCGGCCCGGAGGGTGCGGGCACCTCGCGCTCAGGCCGGTCCATGTCCCAAGGGTCGCGGACGAGGCGGCGATTGACAAGAGCGGTCGGACCCCGCGCCGTCCGGGGCGTCATTGGGTCGGGTTCCGGCCGTAGCCCCGTCAGACCACGGCGTGTCCGTGTCGAAGTGCCCCCCACACGGCCGCTGCCCCCGTCCTACCTCCAGCGCGGGTCCTAGCGTCCGCCCGGGGCGCCTTCGGACCAAGGTTCGGCTCTCCGGCCCGGCAGACCACGGCGTGTCCGTGTCGAAGTGCCCCCACCAGGTAGCGGCAAGCCGCAGGCCGGAAACCCGGTCCGCGGGGCCGTGCACCCGGCAAGATTCGCATCCGCAAACGACAGAACCCCCGGAAATCAATGATTTCCGGGGGTTCTTTGCGTCGTTCTTCTAGAGCTTCCTATCAGAATCGAACTGATGACCTTTTCATTACGAGTGAAACGCTCTACCGACTGAGCTAAGGAAGCAACCGCGTGAAACCCTCGGCGAACCGGGCGGATCATGCAAGAGACAACTGTAATGGAGTCCCCGCGCCCGGGTCAAAATGGGCCCCGCGGCATCACCTGGAGGTGAGCAGACGGGCGAGCGGACGGGTCAGCAGACGGTGTTGTCCGCCGGGGTCTTGCCGTCCACGAGGTAGCCGTCCACGGCGTTCTCGATGCAGCTGTTGGACCGTCCGTAGGCCGTGTGGCCCTCGCCCTTCCAGGTCAGCAGGGAGGCCGTGCCCAGCTGTTTGCGCAGGGCGCTGGCCCACTCGACCGGCGTTGCCGGGTCCCCGGTGGTGCCGATCACGACGATCTCGGTCGAGCCCTTGTACTCAACCGGCGCCGGGGTGCGCAGGTTCTTGTAGGGCCAGTCCTGGCAGCTTGTGCCGCCGTAGGCGAAGTAGTAGCCCAGGGTGGGGGAGAGCTGGCGGAGCTGCTGCTCCTCGGCGCGCATCGCTGCCGTGTCGGAGGACATCGGGTAGTCGAGGCAGTTGATGGCGGTGAAGGCGAAGGTGGAGTTCGCCGAGTAGCTTCCGTTGGGCTCCCGGTCCGCGCCGAAGTCGGAGAGCCGGAGCATCGGGGACAGGTCGCCCTTCATGGCGCTGTCCAGGGCCTGGGTCAGCACGGGCCAGTTGTCGTCGTTGTAGAACGGCAGGATGAAGCCGCTGACGAACATGGACGCGTTGACCACCCGCCCGTCCTTGGCCGACTTCGGGTTGGCTTCGACGGCGGCGATGATGTCCTGGATCTGTTTGACGGCGTCGTCCGGGGTGCCGCTGAACGGGCAGCCGCTGCCCTGGAGGCAGTGGGTGACGTAGGCGCGGATGGCCTTTTCAAACGCCTTCGCCTGGCCGGCGGTCAGTTCTTCGTAGCTGAGCGAGGGGTCCATGGCGCCGTCCAGGACCATCCGGCCCACGTTGTCCGGGAACAGGGAGGCGTAGGTGGAGCCGAGGAAGGTGCCGTAGGAGTACCCGAGGTAGTTGAGCTTTTTGTCGTTGAGGACACCGCGGAGGATGTCCAGGTCCTTGGCGGCGCTGGCGGTGTCGACGTGGGCTAGCACCGGCCCGGTCTTCTCGGCGCACTTGGCGGCGATGGCCTTGTTGTCCGTGAGGGTCTCGGCCAGCCCGGCGTCGGTGTCCAGCTTGTAGACCTTGGCGCGGGAGGCGTCGCGCTCCTGGTCGGTGAGGCAGGTGACGGGCGCGGAGCGCTTCACGCCGCGCGGGTCGAAGCCGACGACGTCGTAGTTCGCACGGACCTTCTCGGAGATGTTGGTGGAGCCGGCGTCTTTGACGAAGTCGTAGCCGGAGCCGCCGGGGCCGCCCGGGTTGACCAGCAGGCTGCCCTTCTTGCTGCCGCCCTTCGAGGCCAGCTTGAGCGCGGCGATTTCGATCGTGTCGCCGTCGGGCTTGCTGTAGTCCAGCGGCACCTTGACCTTGGCGCACTGGAACGTGCCTTCGCATCGCGTCCAGCTCAGCTGCTGGGAGTAGAAGTTCCGCAGCTCGGCGGGGGCGGCAGCGGCGATTGAGGGGTCGGCCGTGGCCGGGGCGCTCTTGGAGCCGCCGTCGCCGGAGCCGAAGAGCGTGCAGGAAGACAGCACCAGGGCCAGCACCAGGCCGAGCGTCAGGGCTCCGGCCGCCCGCACCCCGCGCCCCACGGGTTGGTGGCCTGCGGGCCGTGGTGGTGCTGACGTCATGCGGTTTCTCCTTGGGACGTGGAACTGTGCGAAGCGTGGCGGGTCGAGCGTTACTGTCAGGTCAAATCAGGCTGGCGGCCATGGACTCAATCGCCAGCAGCGGGGCCACGTTGGTGGTGGTGATCCGTTTGCGGGCCTTGTTGATAGCGTCCATGCGGGCAAGGGTCACTTCGGCCGTGGAACGGCCGGCAAAGTCCTGCAGTTCGTTCCTCAGCTCAACATTGACCAGTTCAACTGCGTCCCCCATCTGGATGATCAGCACATCCCGGTAAAAGGACAGCAGGTCGGTCAGGGTGCGGTCAAGCGAGTCGGTGACGGAGCGCTTGGCACGGCGCTTCTGGTCATCCTCCAGCTGTTTGACCTGGCCGCGCATGGCCGGCGGCAGCGGACCGCTTTCCGGTGCGCCGAGCGTGGCGAGCAGTGCGGCCTTCTCGGCGGCGTCGCGCTCGTCATTGGAGCTGTTGGCTTCTTCGGTGGCGATCTTGACCAGTTTGTCCGCCATCATCACGGCCGCGGTGATGCCCCGCAGTTGCAGCGGGAACCGCACGGTCTCGAGCCGGCGTTCGCGGGCCTCGGGGTCCCGGGCCAGCCGGCGGGCGATGCCCACATGGCTTTGCGCGGCCCGGGCGGCACGTTCGGCGACGTCCTGGTCGACGCCGTCGCGCTTGACCAGCAGGGCCGCGACGTCGGCGGCCGGCGGGAGCCGCAGCGCCACCGGGCGGCAGCGGGAGCGGATGGTCACGAGCACGTCCGCGGGAGAGGGGGCGCAGAGCATCCAGATGGTGCGCGGGGTGGGCTCCTCGATGGCCTTGAGCAGCACGTTGGTGGTGCGCTCCGCCATCCGGTCCGCGTCCTCGACGACGATGATGCGCCAGCGCGCGGAGGAGGGCCGGTTGCCCGCGCTGGAGACGAGTTCGCGGGCCTCGTCAATGGTGATGGTGACCTTCTCGGTCCGCACGAATGTCACATCGGAGTGCGTCTCGCCCACGATGGTCTGGCACGCCGGGCACACGCCGCAGCCGCGCCGGGCCACGTCCTCCTGGTCGCAGTTCAGCGCCGCGGCGAAGGCCTTCGCGGCGTTGGACCGGCCGGAGCCGGGCGGGCCCGTGAACAGCCAGGCGTGCGTCAGCCCCTCGCCCTCGGCGGCCTGGCGCAGCTGGGCGACGACGGCGGGCTGGCCCTGGAGGTCGTCCCAGACACTCATGCCGAGCTGCCCTGGCGGAGCGCGAGCAGGCCCTGCACGCGCTCCAGGATCCGGGCGGCCAGCTCCGGCACGGGCAGGTGCGCCGCGAGGACAAGATACTGCTCCGGCCGGTCCGCGGCCAGCGCCAGGAACGCGGCACGGATCCGGGCATGGAATTCGTCGGCTTCGGATTCGAGCCGGTCCTCCGGGGCATCCCCGGCGGTCCGCCGCCGCCGGCCGTCGGCAGGATCGACGTCGAGCAGCACGGTGAGGTCCGGGTGCAGACCGGAGGTGGCCCAGTCGTTGACCTCGCGCACCGCGTCCGTGCCGAGGTCGCGGCCGGCACCCTGGTAGGCCACCGAGGAGTCGATGTAGCGGTCGGTGAGGACCACCTCGCCGCGTTCCAGTGCGGGGCGGATCACCTGGGCGGCGTGGGCGGCCCGGGAGGCCGCGAAGATCAGGGCCTCGGTGCGTGCGTCGATGTGGCCGTGGCCGTGGTCCAGCACGAGGGACCGGAGTTTTTCGCCGATCGGGGTGCCGCCCGGTTCCCGGGTCCGCAGCACGGTCAACCCGAGTGACTCAAGGGCCCGGGCGAGTTCTGCGGCCTGGGTGGACTTGCCGGCCCCGTCGCCGCCTTCGAAGGCAATGAACAGTCCGGGGAACGGGCCGGGAGTCTGGGTAGTCACTGCTCTAGCCTACCGACAATCACCGACACTATGGTGGCCTGCGCGTAACGCCTTACAGGCCCGGCGCGGCCCCGAAGTACCCTGTGTCCATGAGTCTCTCCGAAGAACACGCAGCCACGCTCTCCGCCGAAACGCTTGTGGTGGCTGCGGGCCGGCCGCCGCGCGAACGCGACGCCCCGGTCAACCCCCCGATCGTGCTCTCCTCCACCTATTTCGGCACCGGCCCGCTGGGCCCGGGCGACCGCGGCTACGGACGCTATTCCAACCCCACCTGGGACCCGTTCGAGCAGGCCCTGGCGCAGCTGGAGGGCGCGGAGCTGCCCGGCCTGCTCTACGCCTCGGGCCTCGCCGCCGTCAGTTCGGCGCTGTCCCTGGTCCCGGCGCAGGGGGTGCTCGTGATGCCGTCCCACAGCTACGCCGGCTCGCTGGTGATGGCGACCGAACTGGCGCAAAAGGGTGCGCTGGAGTTGCGCACCGTGGACATCGCGGACACCGACGCGGTGTTGGCCCAACTGGCCCCCGCCGGCGGCAAGCCCGCCAGCATGCTGTGGCTGGAGAGCCCCACCAACCCGATGCTCGGCGTCGCGGACATCCGGGCACTCACCGCCGCGGCGCACGCGGCCGGCGCGCTGGTGGTCACCGACAACACTTTCTCCACCCCGCTGGTGCAGCAGCCACTGTCCCTCGGCTCCGACGTCGTGCTGCACTCGGTCACCAAATACCTCTCCGGGCATTCCGACGTCGTCCTCGGCGCCCTGGTGACCTCCGACGCCGGGCTGCACGCGAGCCTGCTGCACCACCGCACCATCCACGGCGGGATCGCCGGGCCGTTCGAGGCGTGGCTGGCGCTGCGGGGTCTGCGCACCCTTGCCCTGCGGATCGAGCGCTCGCAGGCCTCGGCGGCCGTGCTCGCCGAACGGCTGAGCGGGCACCCCCGGGTCGGGGCCATCCGCTACCCGGGGCTCCCCACGGACCCCGGCCACGAACGGGCGAAGGCGCAGATGAAGGGTTTCGGTTCCGTGCTGTGCATCGAAATGGCGCCGATGGACGGCGCCGGCCTCAGCGGCGCGGACGCCGCCGACCGGATGATCCGGGCCCTGCAGCTCTGGCTGCCGGCCACGTCGCTGGGCGGGGTGGAATCGCTGATCGAGCGCCGCCGCCGGCACACGGCGGAGCCGGCCAGTGTGCCGGACAACCTGGTCCGCCTGAGTGTGGGAATTGAGAATGTCGATGACCTGTGGGCCGATTTGCAGCAGGCTTTGGCCACACTGGACGGCTAGGCTGGGGGCATGGACGGAAGAAATCTCATTGACTTTGCCGACTTCGGAGTGAGCGCGGTTCTTTTGCTCGTCTCGCTCAGCCTTGAGATTTGGGCGTTCCTCGACTGCCTGCGCCACAAAGCCAACGCTTTCGAAGCGGTGTCCAAGCGCACCAAGACCTTCTGGCTCGCCCTCACCGGCGGCGCACTGCTCATCGGGGTGCTGGCCGTTGTCACCTACCGTGGCGGCAGCCCTGTCAACGCACTGGGGCTCTTTGGCCTAGCCGCCGTGACAGCCGCGGCCGTCTATCTTGCCGACGTCCGTCCCGCAGTCAAAGACGCTGGCCGGGGCGGCAGCCGGAATATGGGCCCCTACGGCCCCTGGTAGTCCACCCGGCTCCCTAAGCTCGCAAGCTCGCTCAGGGAACCCTGCCGGCGTGGGCCCACCCGCCTAAACCCCCGGCGCCACGGCTTCCCAGCCCACGGTGAGCTCGCCCAGGCGCCACCGCGCCGGGCCGTCCTGCACCGGCCAGCCGCCGTCGCGCAGGGCACGGCACATTGCCGTCCAGCGCTGCCGGTTCCCGAACGAGGCCAGCGGCGCGGCCTCCAGCCAGGCCTTGTCCAGCGCCTGCAGGTAGGAATGGATCTTTTCGCCCGGCACGTTCCGGTGGATCAGCGCCTTGGGCAGCCGTTCAGCGATCTCCGAGGGGAGATCGAAGGCGCCGAAGCGCATAGACAGCCCCAGGCTGAGGGGGCGGTCGGCGTCGAGCGCCACCCACGTCACCCGCCGTCCGATCTCGTCGCAGGTGCCGTCAATGAACAGGCCGCCGGGGGCCAGCCGGTCCTGCACCAGCCGCCAGATCGCCGGGACGTCCGCCTCCTCGTATTGCCGCAGCACATTAAACGCCCGCACCAGCACCGGCCGGCCCGGCACCGGGAGTTCGAAGCCGCCGAGCTGGAAGCTCAGCCCGGGGCGTTCCAGCTCCTTGGCCTGCCGGACCCGCTCCGGCTCGATCTCGATCCCGACCACTCGCACATCGGCGCGGAGGGCGCGGAGGCGTTCGTAGAGTTCGACGGCGGTGGCCGGGGACGCGCCGTAGCCAAGGTCGACGACCAGCGGATCCGCCGCGTTCCGCAGCCGCCACGCCTGCGGCCCGGTCAGCCAGCGGTCAACTCGCCGCATGCGGTTCGGGTTGGTGGTCCCGCGGGTCACGTTGCCCACCGGCCGGCGGGCCCGGGATGCACCCGTAGGCCCGCCCGGGGTCCGGGGGGACGCCACCCGCTCAGCCTTCTGCACCACACGCCAACCCTATCCTCCAACGCGGGGTCAGCTACGGCCCATGCCGGGCCTTGGGATGGGCCGTAGCTGACCCCGCGTTGGGCTGATGAGGGTGGTCTGTAACGCACGGCACGGTGCGCGGGTGCTCGGTTAGGATGAAAAGCATGACTTACAAGCTGATTCTGCTGCGCCACGGCCACAGCGAATGGAACGCCAAGAACCTGTTCACCGGCTGGGTGGACGTTGACCTGAACGACCAGGGCCGGGCCGAGGCGGTGCGCGGCGGCGAGCTGCTGGTGGAGAACAACATCCTCCCGGACATCCTCTACACCTCGCGCCTGAAGCGGGCCATCAACACCGCGAACCTGGCGCTGGAGAAGGCGGACCGCGGCTGGATCGACGTCAAGCGCGACTGGCGCCTCAACGAACGCCACTACGGCGCGCTGCAGGGCAAGGACAAGGCACAGACCCTGGCCGAATACGGCGAGGAGCAGTTCATGACCTGGCGCCGTTCCTACGACACCCCGCCGCCGCCGCTGGCGGACGACTCCGAGTTCTCCCAGGTGGGGGATCCCCGCTACAAGGACCTCGGCGACGCCATGCCGCGCACCGAGTGCCTCAAGGACGTCCTGGTCCGGCTGCTGCCCTACTGGGAATCGGACATCAAGGCGGACCTCAAGGCCGGCAAGACCGTGCTGGTCACGGCCCACGGCAACTCCCTGCGCGCGCTGGTCAAGCACCTTGACGGCATCAGCGACGAGGACATCGCCGGCCTGAACATTCCCACCGGCATCCCGCTCGTCTACGAGCTGGACGAGGACTTCAAGCCGCTGAACCCGGGCGGCACCTACCTCGACCCCGAGGCCGCCGCCGAGTCCATCAAGGCCGTGGCGAACCAGGGTAAGAAGTAGCCACTTTCGCACCCCGGATACGACGACGGCGGCCGGTCACCCCCAAGGTGACCGGCCGCCGCCGTACTGTCTGCCGCGTGAAGAGCGAGGCGTCAGCTGTGTTCGATGCTGGTCGGGTGCCAGGCGCCGGTGACCAGATAAGTGACCTTCTGCGCGACGGAGACGCCGTGGTCGGCGAACCGCTCGAAGTAGCGGCTGGCCAGGGCGACGTCGACGGTGGTGGCCGCGGACTCGGTCCAGTCGCTGCGCGCGATCGACTTGAAGATGCTCAGGTGCAGGTCGTTGACGGCGGTGTTGGCCTTGAGGATGTCGCGGGCAACCTCGAGGTCCCGGGTCTCCAGCAGCACGGTGAGCTTCTCGGCGATCTCGAGGTCGTACTTGGCGAAGTTCTTGAAGGTCTCCTGCAGCGGCTGCGGGATAACGTTTGCCGGGTAGCGGAGCCGGGCGAGCTGGGCGAGGTGCCGGGCAAGGTCTCCCATCCGCTCCAGCGAGGCGCTCATCCGCAGCGAACCCACGATCATGCGCAGGTCGCTGGCCACCGGGCCCTGCAGGGCGAGGATGTCGATGGCCCGCTCGTCGAGGCTGTTCTGCAGGAAATCGATCCGGGCGTCCGCCGCGATGACGTCCTCGGCCAGGTCGATGTCGGCACCCTCGAAGGCCGTTGTGGCCTTTTCGAAGGCTTCGCTGACCAGCTTCGAAATTTCGACGAGCTGCTCGCCCACCTGGGCGAGCTCTTCCTGAAAAACCTTACGCACGGGTGCGTCCTTTCCTCGGAAACGGTGCCGGGCACGCTGTGGCCGGCGCGTTTCGTTTCACCGTAGCGGCGTTCAACCTGTCACCCTTCCATTCTCCGGTGAACTGTTACGCCTCAATAGGTGAACGTTAGCTGAACCGGGCCCCCAATCGCACAAGTTTTCGATTTCCGGCGGGGCGCAGCGCATAAGCTGGAGCCGTGGATCCAATGCTCATCGGTGTGATCGCAGGTCTGATCGGCCTGTCGCTCGGCATCTTCGGCGTGCTCGCCTTCCGGGTCAGTGAGCAGCAGCGCAAAATCAGCGACGTGGAGACTGGGGACCCGTCCCTGCCCGACGGCGCCGCGGAGGTGCTCGCCGTCGTCGGCCGGGCGTTCGTGGTGGTGGACGCGATCGACGGCGTGGTGCGCGCCAGTCCCGCCGCCTACGCCTACGGTCTGGTGCGGGGGCACACCGTGGTGCACCAGCAGCTGCTGGAGATGACCGCGAAGGTCCGGCGCGACGGCGTGATCCTCGAGAAGCAGCTCGAGCTGCCGCGCGGCCCGCTCGGCCAGGGAACCATTGTGGTGCAGGTCCGGGCTGCCATGCTCGGCGAGGAATATATCCTGTTGCTCGCGGACGACCGCACCGAGATCACCCGCACCGAGGAAATCCGCAACGACTTTGTGGCGAACGTGTCGCACGAGCTCAAGACCCCCGTGGGCGCCATCTCGCTGCTGGCCGAGGCGCTGGAAGCCTCGCCCGACGACGAGGAAGCCGTCCGCCGGTTCGCGAAGCGTATGCACAAGGAATCCACCCGGCTGGCCGCCCTCGTGCAGGACATCATCGAACTGTCCCGGCTGCAGGGCGCCAACGTGGCCCAGCAGGCGCACCCGGTGGACATCAACACCGTGGTGGCCGAGGCCGTGGACCGGTCCCAGCTCCCGGCCGAGAGCAAGAACATCGAGATTGTGGTGGGCGGCCGGACCAACGCGATGGTCTACGGCGACCAGGACCTGCTCGTGACGGCGCTGCGGAACCTGATCGACAACGCCATCCGGTACTCACCGGAGAACACCCGGGTGGGCGTGGGCGTCCGCGCCCGGGACGGCCTGGTCGCGGTCTCCGTGACGGACCAGGGCGAGGGGCTCAGCCCCGAGGACCAGGAACGCGTCTTTGAACGCTTCTACCGCGTGGACTCCGCCCGCTCCCGCCACACCGGCGGCACCGGGCTTGGCCTGAGCATCGTCAAGCACGTAATGGCCAACCACGGCGGCGAGGTGACGCTCTGGTCCCAGCCCGGCCAGGGCTCCACCTTCACCATCCGCCTTCCCGAAATGGAAGGGCAGGACCAGCCCGCGGCGGATCCCCGGCGCGCCCCGCAGACCGTACGACCCGAACGACGCGACGCCGCCGGCGTCCATGAAAAAGGAGCTAGCGCTTGAGCCGGATTCTTATTGTCGAGGACGAGGAATCGTTCAGTGACCCCCTCTCCTACCTGCTGGGCAAGGAGGGATTCGAGGTGGAGGTCGTGGACAACGGCCTGGATGCCATCACCGAATTCGACCGCAACGGCGCCGACCTGGTCCTCCTGGACCTGCAGCTGCCCGGGCAGTCCGGGACCGAAGTGTGCCGCCAGCTGCGCCAGCGCTCCTCCGTCCCGGTGATCATGCTGACCGCCAAGGACGCCGAAATCGACAAGGTCGTGGGGCTGGAGCTCGGCGCCGACGACTACGTCACCAAGCCCTATTCCTCGCGCGAGTTGGTGGCCAGGGTCCGGGCCGTGCTGCGCCGCCATGGCGAACCCGAGGAGCTGGTCTCCAGCACCGTCCAGGCCGGCCCGGTCCGGATGGACATCGAGCGGCACGTGGTCAGCGTCCAGGGCGACCAGGTGTCGCTGCCGCTGAAGGAATTCGAGCTGCTCGAGATGCTGCTGCGCAACTCCGGCCGGGTGCTGACCCGGGGGCAGCTGATCGACCGGGTCTGGGGCTCCGACTACGTGGGCGACACCAAAACCCTGGATGTGCACGTCAAGCGGCTGCGCAGCAAGATCGAACCGGACCCCTCCGCGCCGCGGTATCTGATCACGGTCCGCGGGCTCGGCTACAAGTTCGAACCCTAAGCCGCGGAACGCACAAAGGAGGGGCACCCAACGGGTGCCCCTCCTTTTGCGTGCTGCCGCGGCGGGCGGCGCCGGAACTTAGTGGCTGCTGGTCGGCGACGGCGTCGGAGTCGGCGTCGGCGTGGCGGTTCCGGAGGCCGTGCCGGTGATGGTGGGCTCGGCGGTCGGCAGGTACTTCTTGTAGTCGGAGATCGCGGCGTCCAGGACCGGCATCTTGAACTTGGCGTCCGAGTTGGTGCCGTTCTCGCGGATGGTCACCTCAACCAGCGAACCGGGCTTGCCGCCGGAGGTGCTGAGGATCGCCGCGTCGGTGCTGTCGTTGAGCAGGACGTACGAGTTCTTCTTGACCGGCACCTGGGTCCGGGAGCCGCTGGCGCCGCTGATGGTCAGCGAAACGTCGTTGGACGAGGTGTTGTACACGGCGCCGATCACGCGGCCGGGCTTGGACTCGCCGTCGGAGATGATCATCATGTTGCGGAGCTGCAGCGGGCCGAGGTCGGTCCGGGTGCCGTCCGACGCCGAATACTGCGCCGTGGTCTGCTGGGCGTTGATGTAGCCGCAGCCGGTCAGGGACAGCAGGCCAATGCCAAAGGCAGCCGTGGCCATCGCCAGCTTGCCGCGCCGGGACCGGGTCATCGCAGTGAAACGCACGTCACGTACTCCTTGAGAGTCTTGAAACATTATTCAGGAATAGCCTATCCGCAATGACGCTCAAACGCGGATTCGGTGACCGTCCGCCGTCGTACCCGGAGGCCCTTGGCAGGGGGTGGCCAATGCACTATTATCCGCGTTCGTCAAGGGGTTTTAGCGGTCGATTCGGGCCGTTTTCCGCGGATTCATGCGGTTTCGGAGCCGGATCCATGGCAGTTGTATGCCTTAATCGTGATAAACTGGTCTGCGGGAAAGGGGAATGTCCACATGGTTTTTGAGGTCGGCGAGACAGTAGTTTACCCTCACCACGGTGCAGCCAAAATTGAAGAAATCAAGATGCGCACTGTCAAGGGCGAAGAGAAGATGTATCTCAAGCTCAAGGTGGCTCAGGGTGATCTGACCATTGAAGTTCCAGCAGAGAACGTTGACCTTGTTGGGGTCCGGGACGTAGTGGGCAAGGAAGGCTTGGAGCACGTATTCGACGTGCTGCGGGCCGAGTTCACTGAAGAGCCCACCAACTGGTCGCGTCGTTACAAGGCAAACCTGGAGAAGCTTGCTTCCGGTGACGTCATCAAGGTGGCAGAGGTCGTCCGCGACCTGTGGCGCCGGGACCACGACCGGGGTCTCTCCGCAGGGGAGAAGCGCATGCTGGCCAAGGCCCGCCAGATTCTGATCTCAGAACTGGCACTGGCTGAGAAGACTGATGAAGAGAAGGCCGCAAGCGTTCTCGACGAAGTCCTGGCTTCCTAACTAAGAATCGAACCCCGGTGGCGTCACAGCCGCCGGGGCTTCTTTTTGCCCAAAATCCGGCCCAACTGCCAGCTGCTTGGGCTGGTCCGCGGCGCCGGGACGTAGTCTTGTCCGCATGAACACTGCATCGAGCGCCGACGTCACCGCGGTCATCGTCGTCGCCGCGGGATCCGGCCAGCGCCTGGGCTACGGCATGCCCAAGGCCAAGGTGCCCCTCGGCGGCGACAGCATCCTCACACACGCCCTGCGCGGTGTGGCCGCGGCGGGCATCGCCGGCCAGATCTGCGTTGCCATCCCGCCGGGGGACCCGGAACTCCGTGCCCAGTGCGAGGCGTTCGAGGCCGAACTGCACGCCGAGCACCGCCGCACTGCCGTCTCCGGGGAGGGCGTGCAGCTGCCGGCCGTCACCGTCGTCGACGGCGGATCCAGCCGCGCCGAGTCCGTGCGGTCCGCGCTGGCCGCCCTCGTGCCGGGGACGCAGTCCGTCCTCGTCCACGACGCCGCCCGGGCGCTGACCCCCGAAGCCGTCTTCCACCGGGTGGCCGCGGCCCTTGCCGCCGGCGCGGTGGCGGTGATCCCCGTGGTGCCGGTTGTGGACACCATCAAGACGGTGGACCCCACCTTCGGTGTCGACGCCGACATCGCCCCCGAGCTCGTCACCGGCACCGCGCCCCGGGAAATGTTGCGCGCCGTCCAGACACCGCAGGGCTTCGACCTCGCCACCCTGCGCCGGGCCCATGAGGCCACGGCGGAGTTCGACAATGCCCGGGAGGCAGCCGTCACCGACGACGCCATGCTGGTGGAACAGCTCGGCGTCCCGGTGTACGCGGTGCGCGGTGCCAGCCAGTCGCTGAAGATCACCACACCGCTGGACCTCATCCTCGCCGAGGGGCTTCTCGAGGGCCCGCTCGGCGCGCGCTGGGTGGAGGGCTAGGTGGACGGGAACGCCCAGCGCCGGCTGCCGGTGCCAAGGACCGGGATCGGCATCGACGTCCACGCCTATGCCCCGGAGGACGCACCGCAGCCGCTGTGGCTCGGCGGCCTGCACTGGGACGGTGAGCGGGGCCTTGCCGGGCACTCCGACGGCGACCCGGTGGCCCACGCCGCCGCCGACGCGCTCTTCTCCGCCAGCGGGCTCGGGGACCTGGGGACACACTTCGGCACCGACCGCCCCGAATACGCCGGCGCCTCGGGCGTGACACTGCTGGCCGAAGCGGCCCGGATCGTCCGCGCCGGCGGTTTCGAGATCGGCAACATTGCCGTGCAGTTCGTGGCGAACCGGCCGAAGTTCGGTCCGCGCCGGGAGGAATCCCAGCGGGTCCTCAGCGCAGCCGCAGGCGCGCCCGTGAGTGTCTCGGCCACCACCAGCGACGGCCTCGGGTTCACCGGCCGCGGCGAAGGCATCGCGGCCACGGCCACCGCCCTGGTGTATCCGGCCGACTGAGCCGAACCGGGCGAACTGGCCTACGCTTAAGGGACACCCCCGCCGGAAACGTCAGGAAACCTCCCGTGAAAAAGCTGCTGCCCGCCGTCGTCCTTGTTGCCGGAATGCTGCTGTCCGGGTGCGCCGGCTCGGCAGCGCCGTCGGCCACGCCCCGGATGAGTGTCGAGGAAAGCTGCAAGTTCCTCAACACCGATACCTTTGTGCCTACCGGGAGCGACAAGGACAAAGCCGGCCAGATCGGCCAGCACTATCAGGAAGTCGCGGACAAGGTGGCGCCGGAGGTTTCAGAGCCGATCCAGAAGATGGCTGACATCATGAAGCAGGTTGCCGGCAGCCCGACCGGGGTCCAGACCTCCGAGCAGCTGACCCAGCTCAGGCAGCAGATGGACAAGATCGGCCAGCACTGCAAATAGCAGGCCGGGCCTGTGCCTCAAGGGCATCGGCTAATCTGGAGCGGTGACCCTGCGCTTTTACGACACCGCTTCCGCCGAAGTCCGCGACTTTGTCCCCCTGGTTCCAGGAAATGTGAGCCTGTACTACTGCGGCGCCACGGTGCAGGGCATGCCGCACGTCGGGCACATCCGCTCCGCCATCGCCTTCGACCAGCTCACCCGCTGGCTGCAGTACCGGGACTACCGGGTCACCGTGGTCCGCAACGTCACGGACATCGACGACAAGATCCTCGCCAAGTCCGCCGAGTCGTTCGCCGCGGACTTCGCCGACGAGCCCGGGACGGTCCGGAACGAGGAATGGTGGGCCCTTGCCTACCGCTACGAGCAGGAATTCCTCAAGGCCTACGACACACTCGGCGTCTCCCGCCCCACCTATGAGCCCCGCGCCACCGGCCACATCCCGGAAATGCACGCCCTGATCGCGCAGCTGATCGACCGCGGCCACGCCTACCCGGCCCTCGACGGATCCGGCGACGTCTACTTCGACGTGCGCTCCTGGTCCAAATACGGTTCCCTCACCCGCCAGAACATCGACGATATGCAGGGCGCGGCGGACGCCGACCCGCGGGGCAAAAAGGACCCCCGCGACTTCGCCCTCTGGAAGGGCCACAAGGACGGCGAGCCGACGACGGCGAGCTGGGCCTCGCCGTGGGGCGCCGGCCGGCCGGGCTGGCACCTGGAGTGCTCCGCGATGGTCACCAAGTACCTCGGCACCGAATTCGACATCCACGGCGGCGGCCTGGACCTGCGCTTCCCACACCACGAGAACGAGATGGCCCAGTCCCAGGCGGCCGGCCACGGCTTCGCGAACTTCTGGATGCACAACGGCATGGTCACCTATGCCGGCGAGAAGATGTCCAAGTCCATCGGCAACACCATCAGCCCGGCCGAGATGCTGGAGCTGGCTCCGCCGCGCGTGGTCCGCTACTACCTCGGCCAGGCCCACTACCGCTCGGTCCTGGACTACCAGCCGACCTCGCTGCAGGAGGCGACCGCCGCGGTGGAGCGGATCGAAGGCTTCATCAGCCGCGCCGGCCGCGCCCTTTCCGCCGACGCCGGTGTCGCCGCCAGGGACGCCGCCGGGCGCGGCAGCGTCCCGGACGCGTTCGCCGCCGCCATGGACGACGACCTCAACGTCCCCCAGGCCCTCGCCGTCCTGCACGACACGGTCCGCGCCGGCAACACCGCGCTCACCGCCGGCCAGCTCAACGACGCCCGGCGGGCACTGGCGTCCGTCACGGACATGATGCGTGTCCTTGGTCTCAACGACACCGCGGCCGCAGCAGTCGACGAGCAGGCCAACACCGCCCTCGGAGTCCTGGTCGAGGCCCAGCTCGCCGCCCGAGCCCAGGCCCGCGCCGGCAAGGACTGGGCCGCGTCGGACGCGATCCGGGACACGCTGGCGGCTGCCGGCGTCGTCGTCGAGGACGGCGCGGATGGCGCCAGCTGGAGCCTGAAGCGCGGCTGAACCCCCGCGCTGCGCCTGCCTGACGCGGGCCGGCGGCGGACCCCGCGGTCGAAGATTAAACTCGAGTCAGTAGACTGGAGTTCAGACTTATCAACGAATCGCGTAGTTAAAAGGGTGAAACTCATGGCCAATAACGGTCGCCGCTCGGTCAAAATGAAGAAGGGTCCCACCGTCGGGACCGGCGGCCACGGCCGTAAGGCCCTTGAGGGCAAGGGCCCCACTCCCAAGGCGGAGGACCGTCCCTACCATAAGGCCCACAAGAGCAAGCAGCTCGCGGAACGCTCCGCGGCGAAGCGGGGGACGGGTGCGCGCAGCGCCGGAGCCGGCGCCCGGTCCGGCCCCAAGGGCCGTGCCACCGAGGAAGTCGTCACCGGCCGCAACTCAGTGGTGGAGGCCCTCCGCGCCGGCATCCCGGCTAAGGCCCTGCACGTCGCGATCCGCATCGAGATGGACGACCGCGTCAAGGAGTCCCTCAAGCTCGCGGCCGAACGCGGCATCCCGCTGCTCGAAACCGGCAAGCCTGAACTGGACCGGATGACCGACGACGCCATCCACCAGGGCCTTGTGCTGCAGATCCCGCCGTATGAGTACCAGGACGCGTTCGAACTGGCCGAGGAGACCATCGAGGGCTGGAAGAAGGGCCACATCGCCAACGCGCCGCTCTTCGTCGCCCTCGACGGCATCACCGATCCGCGCAACCTCGGCGCAATCATCCGCTCGGTCTCCGCGTTCAGCGGCCACGGCGTGATCGTGCCCGAACGCCGGTCCGTCGGCGTCACCGCCTCGGCCTGGAAGACCAGCGCCGGTGCCGCCGTCCGCGTCCCCGTGGCCCGCGCCGCCAACCTGAACAGCACGCTCAAGGCCTTCAAGAACATGGGCATCTTCGTACTGGGCCTGGACGGCGACGGCGACGTCTCGCTGCCCGATCTCGCTCTGGCTACGGAACCGGTCTGCATCGTCGTCGGGTCCGAGGGCAAGGGCCTGAGCCGCCTGGTCCGCGAAAACTGTGACCAGATCGTCTCCATCCCGATCGATTCCGCGATGGAATCCCTCAACGCCTCGATGGCCGTCGGCATCTCCCTCTACGAGATCTCCCGCCAGCGCGCCGCCAAGTAACTGACCCTCCCTCACCTTTGGCGGTCGTGTAACCGACGCCCCCTCACCTTTGGTGGGTAGACGTGAAACGCTCCCTCACCTTTGGTGCGGGAGCGTTTCACGTTAGTGCCGCCAGATGTGCGGGAGCGTCGGTTAGAACTTGTGGCGGTTGGCGAGGACCGGGAGCTTCGTGCGGGCGTCGTTTACGACGGCCGGGTCCAGGTCGGCGAAGAGCAGGCCGGGCGAGCCGTCGAGCTCCTGAAGCACCTCGCCGAAGGGGGACACGACGGCGGAGTGGCCGACGCCAGTGGGGGCGGACCCCTTGGTCTCAAGGCCAACGCTGGACGGATCGCCCTGGCCGCAGGCCAGCACAAACGCCGTGGCGTCCACGGCCCGGGCTCGGGACAGCAGCTTCCACTGCTCCACCTTGCCCGGCCCCGCACCCCAGGAAGCGCACACAATGTTGACGTGGGCGCCGCGGTCCGCGTTCTCGGTGAACAGATCCGGGAACCGGACGTCGTAGCAGGTGGCCAGGCCGAAGGTGAGGCCGCCGACGTCGAACGTCACCGGCTGGGTTCCCGCCTCCACGGTGTCCGACTCGGCAAAGCCGAAGGCGTCGAAAAGGTGGATCTTGTTGTAGCTGGTGTCCACGCCGGGCCCGGTGGCCAGCAGAGTGTTGCGGACCTTACGGACGCCAGCCCCGGCCGACGCCGGGGTGAACATGCCGGCCACGATCACGATGCCGAGTTCGGCCGCCAGAGCCCGGACCTGCGAGGCCCACGGCCCGTCCAGGGGTTCGGCGATGTCCAGCAGCGAGTTCCCGAACGCGCGCATGGTCGCCTCGGGGAAGACCACTACCTCGGCGCGGCCTTCCTTGGCCTGGCGCGCGTAGTCCCGCACCAGGTCCAGATTCCGGTCGAGCTCGCGGCCGGTGATGATTTGAGCAAGTGCTATGCGCACGGTGACCTCCAGTTCAGCGCTTAGTCCAAGTATGCGCGGCCGTTCCCGGCGCCGCGCACGCAGTCTTCGACCAAACCCGACTCATTTGTCTTCCCCCGCTAAGCTTTAAGCGATGGTCAAGTCCTTTGTAGAGCCAGCTACCACCGTAGACGCCTCGCGGCCGTTTCCGCTCGGCGTCAGCGTCCCGCGCACGGGTTCCCCGGCGACGGACGACCCTCGGGGTGCCTTCGCAAATGTGGCCGTCTACGCCCCCGCCGTTGCCACCCTGGACATCGCCTACCAGGCGCCGGGCGGCAGCTGGCAGCTGAAAACGCTGCCCAACGTCACGGACGGGGTCCACCACGGCATCGTCGAGGGGCTGCCCGCCGGCTCGCGCTACGGCCTGCGTGTCTCGCCGGAGGATGCCCTGCCGCTCCCCGTGCCGGCGATGGACTTCGACGACGACGACGACGGCGAGCAGCCGCTGCTGCTGGACCCATACGGCCGCGGCGTGGACGAGCACGGTAACTTCATCACCAACGTCCGGATGGCGGGCGACTTCGACTGGGGCGTGGACTCCGCGCCGCGGACGCCCTGGCGCAACACCATCATCTACGAGGCCCATGTCCGCGGCCAGACCATGCTGCATCCGGACATCCCGGAACACCTGCAGGGCACCTACGCCGGGATGGCGCACCCGGCCACGGTCGAGCACCTCATCTCCCTCGGCGTCACGGCCGTGCAACTGCTGCCGGTCCACTTCCACGTGGACGAGCTGCACCTGCAGAACCTGGGACTGACCAACTACTGGGGCTACAACACGGCGGCGTTCTTCGCCCCGCACCCCGGTTATGCCACCCAGGCGGCCCAGGACGCCGGGCCGCAGGCCGTGCAGGACGAGTTCAAAGGCATGGTCAAGCTCCTGCACGCCGCCGGGCTCGAGGTGATCCTCGACGTCGTCTACAACCACACCGCGGAGGGCGGCGCGGACGGGCCGACCCTGAGCTTCCGTGGCCTCGGCGAGCTGGAATACTACCGCCACGACGGCCACGGAAACTATGTGGACACCACCGGCTGCGGCAACTCGCTGAACTTCGGCGAGCCCAGGGTGGTGCAGCTGGTGCTGGATTCACTGCGCTACTGGGTGAACGAGTTCCACATCGACGGGTTCCGTTTCGACCTCGCGGTCACCCTGTGCCGCAATGCCGCCAACGAGTTCGACCCGCGGCACCCCTTCCTGGTGGCCATCGCCGCGGACCCGGTGCTTTCCGAGACCAAGCTCATCGCCGAACCCTGGGACGTCGGCTACGGCGGCTGGCAAACGGGCCGGTTCCCCGCGGGCTGGGTGGACTGGAACGACCATTTTCGCGACGCCGTCCGCACGTTCTGGCTCGCCGACCGGGCCGCGATCGACGCCGGCGGGCAAGGCGGTTCGGTGGCACGGCTCGCGGACGCCCTGTCCGGGTCCGCCGGCCTGTTTGCTGCCTCCGGGCGGACCCGGCTGGCGTCGGTCAACCTCATCACCGCGCACGACGGGTTCACCCTGGCCGACCTGGTCTCCTACGACCGCAAGCACAACGAGGCGAACGGGGAGCAAAACCGCGACGGCCACGGCGACAACCGCAGCTACAACCACGGTTTTGAGGGCCGCACCGAAGACGAGGAAATCCTCGCCCGGCGCGGGCAGACCAGCCGGAACCTGATGGCCTCGCTGATGATTTCCCAGGGCGTGCCCATGATCACCGCCGGCGACGAAATCGGCCGCAGCCAGCAGGGGAACAACAACGCTTACTGCCAGGACAATCCGATGACCTGGATCGACTGGACCAGCACCCCGGAATCGCACTCCATGCTGCGCAGCACCAAGCGGGTGATCCGGCTGCGCAAGGAGTTCCTGGCCGGCCAGCCGCACGACTACCCGGCTCGGGACCAGCAGTCCTACTTCCACTGGTTCGACGTCCACGGCGAGCCGATGTCCGGGGACCGCTGGCAGGACCCGGGACACCGGGTGGTCCAGTTGCTGCTCGGCTCCGACGACGGCCGCGTGGACGGCCTGGTGGTGGTCAACGGCGGCGCCGACGACGTCAAGGTCACCTTGCCGGTCATCCCCAACGACGACGGCGGCGGCAACCGCCTCTACGAGCTGCGCCTGACCACCTCCGAGCTGCACGACCGCCGCCAGGGTGTCCGCATCTCCTCCGGCGAACGGGACATTGTCCAGGCCAACAGCATCAGCATTTACCGTGTCTAGTAACGTCCGGCGGCTGGCCACCGTGCTCGCCGTGCTGCTGGGACTGGTGGTGCTGGCTGTGGTGCTGGGCGCCCTGCCGCAGACCGGGACCGCCCCTCCCCAGGGCGCCTCCGCGTCTCCAGCCGCTCCCTACCCGGGTGCCTCCGCGTCCCGTACCGCGGCGGCCGGCGTCGCCAATCCCTCAGGGCTCCCGGAAATCAAGGCTTCGGAACTCCCTCCCGAGGCGCGGCAGACTCTGGACCTGATCGCCAGGGGCGGCCCATACCCGTATTCCCGGGACAATGTCAGTTTCGGGAATTTCGAACGGATTCTCCCGCGAAAGGCCTCCGGGTATTACCGGGAATACACCGTTGTGACCCCGGGGGAGTCGGACCGGGGCGCCCGCCGGATCGTGGCCGGGAACGCCGGCGAGAAGTATTACACCGCCGATCATTACGAATCATTCAAATTTATCGCCGAAGGCAAGTAGGGGCCCATGAAGATTTTCTCCGCCGACACCTGGACCCTCGACGAATTGCGGGCGCAGATCCACGACGCCGGCCGCCGCGCCCTGGTAGTCCCCGCCGCGGACTCCAAGAAGGCGGTGCTTGAGACCTTCGGCGAGGCCCTGGACTTCCCCGAGCACTACGGCGTGAACCTCGACGCCCTCAACGATTCGCTCCACGACTTCGCCGACGCCATCAACGAGGACGGCCAGCCCCCGCTCACCCTCATCTGGCAGGTCCCCGCCGCCTTCCGCGCCGACCGGTCCTTCGGCATCATCTGCGAAATCCTGCAAGACGCCGAAAGCTACGCCGGCAACGACCTAGCCGTCATCGCCGTTTGCCTCTAGCCCCTTCAGCGCCCTAGAAGGCGGGCTGAACCGAATGCGTGAGAACAACCGACCAGCTCCGCTAACCGGTTATGCGGAAGCGTGCGTCTAAGCGAGGAACGAGCGAGCACGCGGAGCATGGCCGTTTAGCGGAGCTAACGGGTCAGGCGTTGACGATCAGCCCCAGCTCGGCCTTCGACGCCAAACCCTCGTGCTTCGGCAGCACCCGGACGGTGTAGCCGAAGGAACCGGACCGATCGATCACGAGGTTGCCGCTGAACAGGTACCGGCCCTTGCCGAGGTCTTCGACGGACTGCAGCTCGGCCACGGTGACATCGGCGAGTTCGTCGCTGTCTTCGGCACGGCCGTAGGCCACCTCCACCGACACGTCCTGCGGCGCAAGGGCATGAAGCGCGACGTAGGCGTTCACTTGCAGGTCATCGCCGATCTGCGGGTCCTCGGAAACGCCCACCGAATCCACGTGTTCCACCTGGATCTGGGGCCACGCGGCCCGGATCCGCGAGGACCAGGCGGCCAGGGCCTTCGCCTCGGCAAAGTTGTCCGCCGAGGCGTGCCGCCCGGCAATCGCGGCGGGCCGGTAGAGGATGTTGACGTAGTCCTGCAGCATCCGGTCCGCGGACACGGCCGGTCCAAGGTGCGCCATGGTGTGCTTGATCATAGAGACCCAGTGCGTCGGGACCTTCTGCGGCCCGGACTGCGAGGGGCCGGCAGCACCGGCGCCGTCGGAGACCGTGAGGCCGTAGAACTTCGGTGCCACCTGCGTTTCGAGCAGCTCGTACAGCGCCGCCGCCTCGATGTCGTCGCGTTCCTCCGGGGACGCGTCGTTGTTCGCCGTCGGGATCGCCCAGCCGTTCTCGCCGTCGTACATCTCGTCCCACCAGCCGTCCATCACGGAGAGGTTCAGCGAGCCGTTGATGGCGGCCTTCATGCCGGAGGTGCCGCACGCCTCGAGCGGGCGGAGCGGGTTGTTGAGCCAGACGTCGCAGCCCGGGAACAGGGTCCGGGCCATGGCGATGTCGTAGTTCGGCAGGAAGGCAATCCGGTGCCGGACCTCGGGGTCGTCGGTGAAGCGGACCAGGTCCTGGATCATCTTCTTGCCGGCGTCGTCCGCCGGGTGCGACTTGCCCGCGATCACCAGCTGGATCGGGTGGGTCTTGTGCAGCAGCAGGGCCTTGAGCCGCTCCGGGTCGCGCAGCATCAGCGTCAGGCGCTTGTAGGTGGGCACCCGGCGGGCGAAGCCGATGGTCAGGATGTCCGGATCCAGCACCGAATCGGTCCAGGACAGCTCGGCGTCGGCCGCGCCGCGCTTTTTCCAGGCCGCCCGGAGCCGGCGGCGGACGTCCTCGACCAAGGACACGCGCATTTCGCGGCGGAGCGCCCACAGCGCCTCGTCGCTGACGTTGTAGGCCAGGTCCCAGCGGCCCTCCGTCTCGGCGTCGGAGCCGAACTGCTCGCGGGCCAGCTGCGAGACCCGGGGATCAACCCATGTGGGCACATGGACGCCGTTGGTGACCGAGGTGATGGGTACCTCCGCATGGTCGAAGCCCGGCCAGAGCGCGGAGAACATGCCGCGGGAGACGACGCCGTGCAGTTTCGCGACGCCGTTGGCGCGCTGGGCCAGCCGCAGCCCCATCACGGCCATGTTGAAGACAAAGGGGTTGCCGTCGGCGAAGTCCTCCCGGCCCAGGTCCAGGATCTTGCCGATCGGGACATCCGGGGCCAGCCCGGCGGTGAAGAAGTGCTCGATCTGCGAGGTCTCGAAGCGGTCGATGCCGGCCGGGACCGGGGTGTGGGTGGTGAACACGGTGGAGGCGCGGCCCGCGGTCAGGGCTTCGTCCCAACTCAGCGGGTTCTCCCCGGACATCAGTTCCTGGATGCGTTCGACGCCGAGGAAGCCGGCATGGCCCTCGTTGGTGTGGAACACCTCCGGCGCGGGGGCGCCCGTCAACCGCTGGTAGGCGCGCAGCGCTTTGACTCCGCCCATGCCCAGCAGGAGCTCCTGCTGCAGCCGGTGGTCGCCGCCGCCGCCGTAGAGACGGTCCGTGATGCCGCGCGCCGCGTCGTCGTTGCCGGCCACATTGGAATCGAGCAGCAGCAGCGGGACGCGCCCGACGTCGGCCCGCCACACGTGGGCCAGCAGCCGGCGGCCGTGGGGGAGCGGGAGCGAAATCTGGATGGGCCGGCCGGTGCCGTCCGCGGAGGCCTCACGGAGCAGCGTCAGCGGCAGGCCGTCGGGGTCCAAGACGGGGTAGGTCTCCTGCTGCCAGGCGTCGCGGGACAGCGACTGCTTGAAGTAGCCGGCCTGGTAGAGCAGCCCGACGCCGATCAGCGGGACGCCGAGGTCCGAGGCCGCTTTCAGGTGGTCGCCGGCCAGGATGCCGAGGCCGCCGGAGTACTGCGGCAGGACCTCGGTGATGCCGAACTCGGGCGAGAAGTACGCTATGCAGCGCGGCGCGTCATCGCCCAGGCTCTGGTACCAGCGCGGCTGTTCCAGATAGTGGTCCAGGTCCTTCGCGGCAGCGTGGACGCGGCCCACCACGTCCTGGTCCGCGGCGAGGCGCTGCAGCTCCTCCCGGCTGACCAAGCCCAGGAAGGTCACCGGATCGTGCGCGCTCTCGGCCCAGATCGCCGGGTTTAGCTGCTCGAAAAGCTCCCGGGTGGGCAGGTGCCACGACCAGCGAAGGTTGGTGGCGAGCCGCGCCAAAGGACGGATCGATTCGGGAAGAACAGTTCGGACGGTAAATCTGCGGATAGCCTTCACCAGCGAAACACTAACGGACAACTTAGGGCCCCGGAACAGGTTTGGGTTTCTTTCCGGTAAATGTCGGATTGCCTTCAGGATTCGCCCGAAAAAACTGAGCGGCCTTAGCATTCTGCGCGATTTGTAGATAACGTCGAGGCTGTGACGACTAACTCGCGAACCAGTGCCGTGTCCAAGCAAAAGCCGAAGGCCCTGATCACGGATGGCCTGAAATTCGGCAGGTTTCCCATCACCGCCGTACAGCCTGCGGTCGAGGACGGGAAGTTCCCCGCCAAGGCCGTCGTAGGGGAGAGCATCGTCGTCGGAGCCACCGCATTCCGGGAGGGCCACGACATGCTCGGCGTCAGCGCCGTGCTCCTTGACCCGCGCGGGAAAGAGCGGCAGCGCGTCCGGCTGGCCCCGCCGCGGGGCAACCGGGGCAAGGGCACCGACCGCTGGGAAGGCCTGCTCACCCCGTCGTCCACCGGCCCGTGGTCGTTCGTCATCGAAGCCTGGCACGACCGCTACGGCACCTGGCACCACAACGCCGAGGTCAAGATCGAGGCGGGCATCGACGTCGACCTGATGCTGGCCGAGGGCGCAGCCCTGCTGACCGAGGCGTCCGAGGATGCCACCCGCCCCTCCGCCGACCGGCGGACGCTCCGGATCGCCGTCGTCGGCCTTTCCGATGGCTCCAAGACCCCGGAGGAGCGCCTGGCCGCCGGCTTCAGCACCGACGTGGCCGCCGTCGTCGCACGCCAGCCGATCCGCGAACTGGTCACCGTTTCCGAGCCCTACCCCCTGCTGGTGGAGCGCGAACTGGCCGGCCGCGGCGCCTGGTACGAGTTCTTCCCCCGCTCCGAGGGCGCCGTCCGCAACCACGAAACCGGTGAATGGACCTCCGGGACGTTCCGCACCGCCGCGCAGCGCCTCGACGCCGTCGCGGCCATGGGCTTCGACATCATCTACATGCCGCCGATCCACCCGATCGGCACCGCACACCGCAAGGGCCCGAACAACACCCTGCTGGCCGGCCCGCACGACCCGGGCTCGCCCTGGGCGATCGGGGCGAAGGAGGGCGGCCACGACGCCATCCACCCGGACCTGGGCAGCTTCGAGGACTTTGACGCTTTTGTGGCCCGCGCCGGCGAGCTTGGCCTGGAGGTGGCCCTGGACCTCGCGCTGCAGGCCGCCCCGGACCACCCCTGGGTGCAGAGCAACCCCGAGTGGTTCACCACCCGGGTGGACGGCAGCATCGCCTACGCCGAGAACCCGCCGAAGAAGTACCAGGACATCTTCCCGCTCAACTTCGACAACGACCCAGCCGGCCTGTCCAACGAGATCCTGCGGATCGTCCTGCTCTGGGTCAGCCACGGCGTGAAGATCTTCCGCGTGGACAACCCGCACACCAAACCGGTGTGGTTCTGGGAATGGCTGATCGCCAAGGTCAACAAGAAGCACCCCGACGTCGTCTTCCTCGCCGAGGCCTTTACCCGCCCCGCGATGATGCACGCGCTGGGCCGCGCCGGGTTCCAGCAGTCCTACACCTACTTCACCTGGCGGAACACGAAGGAGGAGCTGGAGGAGTACTTCCAGGAAGTCAGCCACGAATCCCCGGCATACTTCCGGCCGAACTTCTTCGTCAACACCCCGGACATCCTCACCGAGTACCTACAGTTCGGCGGCCCGGCGGCGTTCAAGATCCGCGCCGCGCTCGCCGCCACGGCCAGCCCGATCTGGGGCGTCTATGCCGGCTACGAGCTTTACGAGCACGTCGCCCGGCCCGGCGCGGAGGAGTACATCGACAACGAGAAGTTCGAGTACAAGGCCCGCGACTGGGACGCGGCGACGGAATCCGGCCGCACTCTGGCCCCGTACCTGACCCGGCTCAACGAGATCCGGCACTCCCACCCGGCCCTCGGCGACCTGCAGAACCTGACGCTGCACAACAGCACCGACGGCGCCACGGTTGTGTACTCGAAACACAAGACCCTCCCGGACGGCACCAAGGACACGCTGATCATCGTGATCAACGTGGATCCGCACAGCACCCGGGAGAGCACAGTGTCCCTGGACCTGGCCGCCCTCGAGCTGGACCCGGAGAACCTGACGCACAACGGCGGCTTCACCGTCGATGACCTGCTGACCGGCGACAGCTGGGAATGGGGCGAGTACAACTACGTACGCCTGGACGCACACGTCGAACCCGCCCACATCCTGAGCATCCGGAGGTAGCGCCAGTGAGTTTCAGCCCGAGCAACCCCAACCAGCACTTCACCCCGAAACAGACGTTCGAACTGAACGCCCCCGGCCTCCAGCACGATCCGCACTGGTACCGGAAGGCGGTCTTCTACGAGGTCCTGGTCCGGGGTTTCGCTGACGGAAACGGCGACGGCTCGGGCGACTTCCACGGGCTGATCGAGAAGCTGGACTACCTGCAGTGGCTCGGCGTCGACTGCCTCTGGCTCCCGCCGTTCTTCCAGTCCCCGCTGCGGGACGGCGGCTACGACATCTCCGACTACAACTCCGTGCTGGACGAATTCGGCACCATCAGCGATTTCAAGCGGCTCGTCGCCGAGGCCCACGCCCGCGGCGTCCGGGTCATCATCGACCTGCCGCTGAACCACACCTCTGACCAGCACCCCTGGTTCCAGGAGTCCCGCAAGGACCCGGACGGCCCGTTCGGCGACTTCTACGTGTGGAGCGACACGGACGAGAAGTACCAGGACGCCCGCATCATCTTCGTGGACACCGAGGAATCCAACTGGACCTTTGATCCGATCCGACGCCAGTTCTTCTGGCACCGGTTCTTCAGCCACCAGCCGGACCTGAACTTCGAAAATCCCAAGGTGATCGACGCCCTCTTCGACGTCGTGCGGTTCTGGCTGGACCAGGGCATTGACGGCTTCCGCGCCGACGCCATCCCCTACCTCTTCGAGGAGGAGGGCACCAACTGCGAGAATCTGCCGGCCACCCATGAATTCCTGCGGCAGCTGCGCCGGATGGTCGATGAGAGCTACCCCGGCCGGGTCATCATCGCCGAAGCCAACCAGCCGCCGGCCGAAGTGGTGGAGTACTTCGGCACCGAAGAGGAACCCGAATGCCACATGGCCTTCCACTTCCCGATCATGCCGCGGCTGTACTACGCGCTGCGCGACCAGAAGGCCGCGCCCATCATCGAGACCATGAAGGACACCCCGGACATTCCCGAGGGCGCCCAGTGGGGCACGTTCCTGCGCAACCACGACGAGCTGACCCTGGAAATGGTCACCGCCGACGAGCGCGCCGCGATGCTCGGCTGGTACGCCCCGGATCCGCGCATGCGCGCCAACATCGGTATCCGCCGCCGGCTGGCCCCGCTGCTGGACAACTCCCGCTCCGAAATCGAACTTATCAACGCCCTGCTGCTCTCACTGCCGGGAAGCCCGTTCCTGTACTACGGCGACGAGATCGGCATGGGCGACAACATCTGGCTCGAGGACCGCGATGCTGTCCGCACCCCGATGCAGTGGAACCCGGACCGCAACGCCGGATTCTCCCATGCCGACCCGGGCAAGCTCTACCTCCCGGTGATCCAGTCGCTGGTCTACAACTACAGCATGGCCAATGTCGAAGCGGAGGCCGCCCACTCCGGCTCGCTGCTGCGCTGGACCCGGCAGATCCTGAGTGTCCGCAAGAACCACCCCGCCTTCGGGCTCGGCTCCTTCCGGCACGTCGAGGCGGACCACGACGTCGTCCTGTCTTACCTGCGCGAGCTGTCGGCGGGCAACGCCGCCGGCGAGGACCCCGAGACGATCCTGTGCGCCTTCAACCTGTCCCAGCATCCGGTGGCGACCACCCTGAAGGTGCCGCAGTACGCCGGCCGCGGCCTCCGCGACGTCTTCGGCGGCCAGGCGTTCCCCGCGATCTCCGACGACGGAACGCTGACCCTCACCCTGGGCAGCCACGATTTCTTCTGGCTGCGGATCCGATCGTCCGCATCCAACCCGGCCTCTCCCCACACCCAGGCGATGCCTATCCTGTCCATCGAAGGCTGAAATGACCGCACCCACCCTGCCCCCCGCGCTTGACGCCCTGCTGCGCAGTTGGCTCCCGCGCCAGCGATGGTTCCCCGTCAAGAGCGCGCACTTCAGCTTCGAACCGGCTGGCCGTATCCACCTCAACCTCGCGCCGGAGGCCGGCGTCGGGCTGGAGGTCCTGCTGCTCGCCGTGACGTATCCGACGGCGGACGGTAACCGCACCGACGTCGTGCAGGTGCCGCTCAGCTTCCGTGCCCTGCCTCTGGCCGGCGCCGGTGCCGCCCTGCTGGGGGAGATTCCCGCCGACGGCGCGGACCCGGCCCGCGGCTGGATCTACGACGGCGTCCATGACCCCGCTTTCGTCGCGGCCTGGCTGGAACTCATGCGGGCAGGCAGTGCCACGGCTGACGGCACCGCAGCCGGCCATCTGGTGCAATCGGGCCACCGGCTGCCCTTCGCCACCGGCAAGGTGCGGGTGCTCTCCGGCGAGCAGTCCAACAGCTCGGTGATCGTCGACGACGGCGGCTCCGCGGCGATCCTCAAGTTCTTCCGGGTGCTGTCCGAGGGCCAGAACCCCGAGGTCGAGATCGGCGCGGCCCTGACTGCGGGCCGCACCGGGGAGGTCCCGGCCACCCTCGGCTGGGTCACCGGCGAATGGACCGGCCCCGGGGGTGACTTCCCGGCCCGTGGCGAGCTCGCCGTCGCGCACGAATTCCTGGCCGGCGGCCTGGACGCCTGGCGTCTCGCCGTCGATGCGGCCAGCACCGGAACCGGCTTCACGGCCGAGGCCCGCGCCCTCGGCGTCGCCACGGCCACCGTGCACCGCCGCCTGGCCGAGGCGCTGGGCACTGCCGCCGAGACCGTGCCGGGCGGCGATATCGCGCCCGGCGTGGCCCAGCGGGTCCGGCAGTCCTGGGCGGAAGCCGGAGCCGCCGTCGGACCCTTCGACGATGAGCTGGAGGCCCTGCTGGCGCGCCTCGAAGGCAGCAGCGCAGGCCCCCTGCAGCGGATCCACGGCGACCTGCACCTCGGCCAGATCCTCCAGGTCCCCGGCGCCCCGGGGATGGCGGCGCGCTGGGCGATCCTGGACTTCGAAGGTGAGCCGCTGCGGCCGATCTCCGAACGCAACTTCCCGGACGTGCCGCTGCGCGACGTCGTCGGTATGCTGCGCTCCTTTGACTACGCCGCAGGGGCGGCCGTCCGCGAGTACGACGATGCCGTGGTGCCCTCGGACTGGGTGGACGACTGCGCCGAGGCCTTCCTGGCCGGCTACGCTGAGGTCACCCCCGGCACCATCGACCGCGACTCGCCCCTTTTCGTGGCATTGTGGCTCGACAAAGCCCTCTACGAAGTTGTTTACGAACTCCGGAACAGGCCCGACTGGCTCGCCATCCCGGTGAATGCATCCCGTCGTCTCCTCGGCAGTACAGGCTCCGGCGTTCCCGCCGAAGCCGCAGCGGAAGGTATCAAAATGACAGGTCCAACACGTACCGATCGACCCGGCGTCCCGCTCCCCGTGGACGCGGAGACCCTTGCCCGGGTCGCGGCCGGCGAGCACCACGCCCCGCACTCAGTCCTCGGCGCGCACCTCGACGACTACGGCCATGTCACTATCCGCACCGTGAAGCACCTCGCGGAGGCCGTCTCCGTGGTCACCTCGGCCGGCAGCTTCCCCATGTCGCATGAATCCGGCGGTGTGTGGGTGGCTGTGCTGGAGCCCGTTGATGAGGGCCACGTGCCGGACTACCGCCTTGAGGTCAGCTACGAGGGCCAGGCGCCGCAGCCGGCCGACGAGCCCTACCGCTACCTGCCCTCGGTGGGGGAGATTGACCTGCACCTGATCGGCGAGGGACGCCACGAGCGCCTCTGGGATGTGCTGGGTGCCCACGTGCGGCACTACAAGTCGGCACTCGGCGACGTCGACGGCGTGTCCTTTGCCGTGTGGGCCCCGAACGCCCAGGCCGTGCGGGTGAAGGGCGACTTCAACGGCTGGGACGGCCGTGAATTCTCGATGCGCTCGCTCGGGTCCTCCGGCGTCTGGGAGCTGTTTATTCCTGGCGTTGTGGCAGGGGCGTGCTACAAGTTTGAGATCAAGACAAAGTACGGCCACTGGGTGGAAAAGGCCGATCCGCTTGCCTTCGGCACCGAGGTTCCGCCGCTGACGGCGTCCCGCGTGGTGGAGCCGTCCTACGCCTTCAAGGACGACGAGTGGATGAAGGCCCGTGCGGCCCGGGATCCGCACAACGCGCCGATGAGCGTCTACGAAGTCCACCTGGGCTCCTGGCGGGTGGGGCTGGATTACCGCCAGCTGGCCAAGGAACTCGTGGAGTACGTGCAGTGGCTCGGCTTCACCCACGTGGAATTCATGCCGGTCGCCGAGCACCCCTTCGGCGGGTCCTGGGGCTACCAGGTCACGTCCTACTTCGCGCCGACCTCGCGCTTCGGGCATCCGGACGAGTTCCGGCACCTCGTGGACGCACTGCACCAGGCGGGCATCGGCGTGCTGCTGGACTGGGTGCCGGCACACTTCCCCAAGGACGAGTGGGCGCTTGCCCGCTTCGACGGGGAGCCGCTGTACGAGCACTCCGACCCGAACCTGGGCGAACACCCCGACTGGGGCACCCTGATCTTCGACTTCGGCCGCAGCGAGGTCCGCAACTTCCTCGTCGCCAACGCCCTCTACTGGCTGGACGAATTCCACATCGACGGCCTCCGCGTCGACGCCGTGGCCTCGATGCTCTACCTGGACTACTCCCGCGAGGAAGGCCAGTGGCAGCCCAACCGCTTCGGCGGGCGCGAAAACCTTGAAGCCATTTCCTTCCTGCAGGAAGTCAACGCCACGGTCTACAAGACGCACCCCGGCGCCGTGATGATCGCCGAGGAGTCCACCGCGTTCCCCGGCGTGACCGCACCCACCAGCCAGGGCGGGCTGGGCTTCGGGATCAAATGGAACATGGGCTGGATGCACGACTCGCTCAAGTACATGGCCGAGGACCCCTTCAACCGCAAGTGGCACCACGGCACCGTCACCTTCTCGATGGTCTACGCCTACACGGAGAACTTCCTGCTCCCGATCAGCCATGACGAAGTGGTGCACGGCAAGGGTTCGATGCTGCGCAAGATGCCCGGCGACCGCTGGCAGCAGCTCGCCAACCTGCGCGCCTTCCTGGCGTACCAGTGGGCCCACCCCGGCAAGCAGCTGATCTTTATGGGCACCGAGTTTGGCCAGGAAGCGGAATGGTCCGAACAGCACGGCCTGGACTGGTGGCTGGCGGATATCCCCGCGCACCGCGGCGTGCAGCTCCTGACCAAGGACCTCAACGAGCTCTACAGCTCCACGCCGGCCCTTTACCAACGGGACAACGATCCCGACGGCTTCCAGTGGATCAACGGCGGCGACGCCGACCGGAACGTGCTGACCTTCATCCGCCGGGACGCCGCCGGCAACGAGATGGTCTGCGCCCTGAACTTCTCCGGCGCCCCGCACCACGACTTCAGCCTGGGCGTCCCGGCTGCGGGGCAGTGGCAGGAAGTCTTGAACACCGACGCCGCTGCCTACGGCGGTTCGGGCGTTTTGAACGACGGCGCACTGACGGCATCCGCCGACGGCATCGACGGTCAGCCGGCCACCCTCACCGTGACGCTGCCGCCGCTGGGCGCCGCGTACTTCAGGGCGCTCGACTAACAAGCACTCCGCTGGCACGGAAAAGCCCGGAATCCTTGGGATTCCGGGCTTTTCCGTCCCCGCCGCGGCCCGTCCCGGGGGCTTGCCGGGGTGCTCACCGGGGTCGCTTTGTCACCCGGGCCAACTGGTGGTAGAGTTTATTTCCGCGCTGCTCCCCGGAGTTGATCCGCTAAGAAGACCAAGAAGCCTATGGCAAGACTGAGTCGGAAACGCTGATTTGACTAGGGTGAAGCGGCCGGGTAAGTTTGAAAAGTTGCTCCGGAGCGATCCTCGACTGAATTGATGGTTGTGGTGGTGCCGGGTGTGTCTGTTGTTTGAGAACTCAATAGTGTGCCAAGTTTGTTGATACCAATTTATTGTATTGAATTGGTTGAATTTGCCGGGCCCGCCACCCCGTGGTGTGGTCTGGTGTTTTTAGCTGGTTTCAAATTTTGCGCAGCCGGGTTTCCGCGTTTTCCCGTGGTTCCTGGTTGTGTCTGTTCTTCAACGGAGAGTTTGATCCTGGCTCAGGATGAACGCTGGCGGCGTGCTTAACACATGCAAGTCGAACGATGAACCTCACTTGTGGGGGGATTAGTGGCGAACGGGTGAGTAACACGTGAGTAACCTGCCCTTAACTCTGGGATAAGCCTGGGAAACTGGGTCTAATACCGGATATGACTCCTCATCGCATGGTGGGGGGTGGAAAGCTTTTTGTGGTTTTGGATGGACTCGCGGCCTATCAGCTTGTTGGTGAGGTAATGGCTCACCAAGGCGACGACGGGTAGCCGGCCTGAGAGGGTGACCGGCCACACTGGGACTGAGACACGGCCCAGACTCCTACGGGAGGCAGCAGTGGGGAATATTGCACAATGGGCGCAAGCCTGATGCAGCGACGCCGCGTGAGGGATGACGGCCTTCGGGTTGTAAACCTCTTTCAGTAGGGAAGAAGCGAAAGTGACGGTACCTGCAGAAGAAGCGCCGGCTAACTACGTGCCAGCAGCCGCGGTAATACGTAGGGCGCAAGCGTTATCCGGAATTATTGGGCGTAAAGAGCTCGTAGGCGGTTTGTCGCGTCTGCCGTGAAAGTCCGGGGCTCAACTCCGGATCTGCGGTGGGTACGGGCAGACTAGAGTGATGTAGGGGAGACTGGAATTCCTGGTGTAGCGGTGAAATGCGCAGATATCAGGAGGAACACCGATGGCGAAGGCAGGTCTCTGGGCATTAACTGACGCTGAGGAGCGAAAGCATGGGGAGCGAACAGGATTAGATACCCTGGTAGTCCATGCCGTAAACGTTGGGCACTAGGTGTGGGGGACATTCCACGTTTTCCGCGCCGTAGCTAACGCATTAAGTGCCCCGCCTGGGGAGTACGGCCGCAAGGCTAAAACTCAAAGGAATTGACGGGGGCCCGCACAAGCGGCGGAGCATGCGGATTAATTCGATGCAACGCGAAGAACCTTACCAAGGCTTGACATGAACCGGTAATACCTGGAAACAGGTGCCCCGCTTGCGGTCGGTTCACAGGTGGTGCATGGTTGTCGTCAGCTCGTGTCGTGAGATGTTGGGTTAAGTCCCGCAACGAGCGCAACCCTCGTTCCATGTTGCCAGCGCGTAATGGCGGGGACTCATGGGAGACTGCCGGGGTCAACTCGGAGGAAGGTGGGGACGACGTCAAATCATCATGCCCCTTATGTCTTGGGCTTCACGCATGCTACAATGGCCGGTACAAAGGGTTGCGATACTGTGAGGTGGAGCTAATCCCAAAAAGCCGGTCTCAGTTCGGATTGGGGTCTGCAACTCGACCCCATGAAGTCGGAGTCGCTAGTAATCGCAGATCAGCAACGCTGCGGTGAATACGTTCCCGGGCCTTGTACACACCGCCCGTCAAGTCACGAAAGTTGGTAACACCCGAAGCCGGTGGCCTAACCCCTTGTGGGAGGGAGCTGTCGAAGGTGGGACTGGCGATTGGGACTAAGTCGTAACAAGGTAGCCGTACCGGAAGGTGCGGCTGGATCACCTCCTTTCTAAGGAGCACCTACAATGCTCATCACCGGACGCATGTCCTGTGGTGGTGTTGTCAGGAGTACGCCCGTTGCGCAGACGATTGTTCTGCGGCGGGTGCTCACGGGTGGAATATCAACAAATAGCGGCCGCTGCGTTTTCTCCGGCACCCAGTACGGAACCACCCTTGTGTGGTTCCTGGAACGGTGTTTGAGGGTACGGGCGGTTTAGTGTTTGGCACACTGTTGGGTCCTGAGACAACAGGACCGGGGGTGACCCCGGGACTTGTGTTTCTGGTTTCCCGGCTGCGACGAACACGCACTGTATGGGTCCTTTTGGGGGCCTAAGTGTGTGGGGTGTGTGGTACGGGGTTGTTGTTTGAGAACTACATAGTGGACGCGAGCATCTTTTATAAGAAGCAATTTCCAAGAATTATGAACCTGGATCTGGCTGCGCGTGATGGTGTCACCTCTTTTGGGGTGGTGTTGTTGGGTGTGGTTGGTTTCGTGGTTCTCTCGAAATTACTCCTTGATCTTTTGTGGTCAAGTTTTTAAGAGCACACGGTGGATGCCTTGGCATTAGGAGCCGAAGAAGGACGTAGGAATCTGCGATAAGCCTGGGGGAGTCGATAACCGGACTGTGATCCCAGGGTGTCCGAATGGGGAAACCCCGCCAGACGCGCGAGTGATCTGGTGACCCGCATCTGAACACATAGGGTGCGTGGAGGGAACGCGGGGAAGTGAAACATCTCAGTACCCGCAGGAAGAGAAAACAATAGTGATTCCGTTAGTAGTGGCGAGCGAACGCGGATCAGGCTAAACCGTTCCATGTGTGATAGCCGGCGGGCGTTGCATGGTCGGGGTTGTGGGACTTTCCGTTCTGTCTCTGCCGGGACAGTGGGGTGAGAGCATGTGCATAGGTGAACGGTCTTGAAAGGCCGGCCAGAGAGGGTGTGAGCCCCGTAACCGAAATGTTGTGTGCCGCCTGGGAAGTATCCCAAGTAGCACGGGGCCCGAGAAATCCCGTGCGAATCTGTCAGGACCACCTGATAAGCCTAAATACTCCCTAATGACCGATAGCGGACCAGTACCGTGAGGGAAAGGTGAAAAGTACCCCGGGAGGGGAGTGAAACAGTACCTGAAACCGTGTGCTTACAATCCGTCGGAGCAGCCTTGTAGTTGTGACGGCGTGCCTTTTGAAGAATGAGCCTGCGAGTTAGTGTTACGTCGCGAGGTTAACCCGTGTGGGGAAGCCGTAGCGAAAGCGAGTCTGAACAGGGCGTTGCAGTGGCGTGATCTAGACCCGAAGCGAAGTGATCTACCCATGGCCAGGTTGAAGCGACGGTAAGACGTCGTGGAGGACCGAACCCACTTCAGTTGAAAATGGAGGGGATGAGCTGTGGGTAGGGGTGAAAGGCCAATCAAACTTCGTGATAGCTGGTTCTCCCCGAAATGCATTTAGGTGCAGCGTTGCGTGTTTCTTACCGGAGGTAGAGCTACTGGATGGCTAATGGGCCCTACAAGGTTACTGACGTCAGCCAAACTCCGAATGCCGGTAAGTGAGAGCGCAGCAGTGAGACTGTGGGGGATAAGCTTCATAGTCGAGAGGGAAACAGCCCAGACCACCAACTAAGGCCCCTAAGCGTGTGCTAAGTGGGAAAGGATGTGGAGTTGCGAAGACAACCAGGAGGTTGGCTTAGAAGCAGCCATCCTTAAAAGAGTGCGTAATAGCTCACTGGTCAAGTGATTCCGCGCCGACAATGTAGCGGGGCTCAAGTACACCGCCGAAGTTGTGGCATTCAGATATTAGCTAAGCCCTTGTGGTTCAGGCGTCTGGATGGGTAGGGGAGCGTCGTGTGGGCAGTGAAGTCGCGGTGGAAACCAGCGGTGGAGCCTACACGAGTGAGAATGCAGGCATGAGTAGCGAAAGACGGGTGAGAAACCCGTCCGCCGAATGATCAAGGGTTCCAGGGTCAAGCTAATCTGCCCTGGGTAAGTCGGGACCTAAGGCGAGGCCGACAGGCGTAGTCGATGGACAACGGGTTGATATTCCCGTACCGGCGAAAAACCGCCCATGCTGAACAGGGGATACTAACCGCCCGAGACCTGCCCGACCGTCCTTTGGATGGAAGGGTTTTGGTGGAGCGCGGGACCTGATCCTGGGAGGCAAGCGTATTAACAGGTGTGACGCAGGAAGGTAGCCGAGCCGGGCGATGGTTGTCCCGGTCTAAGGATGTAGGGCGAACGGTAGGCAAATCCGCCGTTCATGATGCCTGAGACCCGACGGGACCCCCGTATGGGGGGATTCGGTGATCCTATGCTGCCTAGAAAAGCATCGACGCGAGGTTTTAGCCGCCCGTACCCCAAACCGACACAGGTGATCAGGTAGAGAATACTAAGGCGATCGAGAGAATTATGGTTAAGGAACTCGGCAAAATGCCCCCGTAACTTCGGGAGAAGGGGGGCCCCTATCGTGATGGACACTGGCTGTCCGGAGCGTGCAGGGGCCGCAGAGACCAGGGGGAAGCGACTGTTTACTAAAAACACAGGTCCGTGCGAAGTCGCAAGACGATGTATACGGACTGACTCCTGCCCGGTGCTGGAAGGTTAAGAGGACCGGTTAGCCGCAAGGCGAAGCTGAGAATTTAAGCCCCAGTAAACGGCGGTGGTAACTATAACCATCCTAAGGTAGCGAAATTCCTTGTCGGGTAAGTTCCGACCTGCACGAATGGAGTAACGACTTCCCCGCTGTCTCAACCATAAACTCGGCGAAATTGCAGTACGAGTAAAGATGCTCGTTACGCGCAGCAGGACGGAAAGACCCCGAGACCTTTACTATAGTTTGGTATTGGTGTTCGGAGTGGCTTGTGTAGGATAGGTGGGAGACGTTGAAGCCCGGACGCCAGTTCGGGTGGAGTCATCGTTGAAATACCACTCTGGTCACTTTGGACATCTAACTTCGGCCCGTAATCCGGGTCAGGGACAGTGCCTGATGGGTAGTTTAACTGGGGCGGTTGCCTCCTAAAAAGTAACGGAGGCGCCCAAAGGTTCCCTCAGCCTGGTTGGCAATCAGGTGTCGAGTGTAAGTGCACAAGGGAGCTTGACTGTGAGAGAGACATCTCGAGCAGGGACGAAAGTCGGGACTAGTGATCCGGCGGTACATTGTGGAATGGCCGTCGCTCAACGGATAAAAGGTACCTCGGGGATAACAGGCTGATCTTGCCCAAGAGTCCATATCGACGGCATGGTTTGGCACCTCGATGTCGGCTCGTCGCATCCTGGGGCTGGAGTAGGTCCCAAGGGTTGGGCTGTTCGCCCATTAAAGCGGTACGCGAGCTGGGTTTAGAACGTCGTGAGACAGTTCGGTCCCTATCCGCTGCGCGCGCAGGAAATTTGAGAAGGGCTGTCCTTAGTACGAGAGGACCGGGACGGACGAACCTCTGGTGTGTCAGTTGTACTGCCAAGTGCACCGCTGATTAGCTACGTTCGGATGGGATAACCGCTGAAAGCATCTAAGCGGGAAGCTCGCTTCGAGATGAGATTTCCATACACCTTGCGTGTGAGAGGCCCCCAGCCAGACCACTGGGTTGATAGGCCGGATGTGGAAGCGAGGACTAACGACTCGTGAAGCTGACCGGTACTAATAGGCCGATAACTTACACCACACACCCTCCCCGCGAACCAACATCAAAAGGGGTTCGCACCACGGGAAGGGTAAAAAGAAACAAGATACGCTTGCGTCCACTATGTGGTTCCCAAACAACAAACCCGTCACGGGCACGTTGCTAACGGAACCAAAACAACTGAATACAACACCACAAGTTGTAACCACCAGATTTCCCACCCCGGGAACACCCCCACAGAGGGCCACCAGGGGCGCGGACACAGGGTTACGGCGGTCATAGCGTGGGGGAAACGCCCGGTCCCATTCCGAACCCGGAAGCTAAGACCCACAGCGCCGATGGTACTGCACCCGGGAGGGTGTGGGAGAGTAGGTCACCGCCGGACATCTATTAGGTCGAGAGCCTCCAACCACCACGTTGGAGGCTCTCCCCCTTTAACCCCCAAACCACCCCGGACGCTCCCGCAGCACTAACACTCATCCGAATGACGCTCCCGCAGATCCTGCCGGCACGTCAAGAACCCTCCCGCAGCGGCGGCCCCAATCACCCCAACCCTCCCGCACTTCCGGGGCCGAAAGAGGGAACCCTCCTGCAGCAGCGTGTGCCCCCCCGGCGTTGGCCGAGGCACTCCGGACATGTGACAACTACAGGACCTGCCGTCAGAGCGGGCGCGTCGGGGAGAGGCCTGTCAGATGTGAGGGGGCGTCGCGGAGAGGCCTGTTAGATGTGAGGGGGCGTCGGGTAGGAGCGCGCCAGATGTGAGGGAGCGTCTGGTAGGAGTGTGCCACAGGTGAGGGAGCGTCGGGTAGGAGCGTGCCAGATGTGCGGGAGCGTCGGGAGTGGGCGGGGGCGCCTGGTCGGCCGGCGGCACGCAGTAGAGTTGGTGCCCATGGATAACCTCTTCAGCCACGCTGCGGCCTCTCCGGAACCCGAGCCGGCAGGGGGTCTCGAGCCGGTGGTGTTTACCGTCGTCGTCCCCGGCGCGGTCGCGAGGGCTTTTGTCGGATTCACCGAGCACACCCATCTCTGGTGGCCGCTCGAGGACCACAGTGTGTACGGTGCGGGCTCCTATGTGGAGTTCGAGGAGAACCTGATCCTCGAAACCGGTGACGACGGCCGGACCGCCATCTGGGGCACCATCGACGAGTGGCAACCCCCACTGTCCTTCCACGCCAGCTGGCACCCCGGCACGCAGGCCCTGTGGTCCACCGAGCTGCGCGTCGCCTTCCGCGCGGTGGAAGGCGGCACGGAGCTGCGGTTGGTACAGAGCGGCTGGGAGGGCGCCCAGGACCCGGCTGCGACGCGTGCGGAGTATCAGGCGGGCTGGCCCGGTGTTCTGGCAAAATTCGTCCGCTTTATGGGCGGCCAGGAGCCAGAGCTCCCGTAATGCGGCGCTCCAGCCCAGTTCCTGGCAGCTAGACCGCACGGCGCTCAGGCGATTAGCTGGCCCTACGCTGTTTTCGCGCCGCTGGATCTAGCCAGCAGAGGGGTAACCGGGCTGGAGCGCGGCCGTCCGCCCGCGGACGGAATTACGGGACGGCTAGCGCAAAGGCGCGGCGTCGACCGGTGGAACCGCCGTGCTGGAACGGATCACAAAGCTGGTCGGATACTCGGTGTCCGCCGCCGCCGTGTCCGTGCCGCCTTCAAGGCCGGCCAGCAGCCGGCGGACTGCCAAGGCGCCCTGGCCGCGGGGGTCCTGGTCGATGGTGGTCAGGCCGAACAGTTCGCCGAGTTCGTGGCCGTCGATGCCGATCACGGACAGATCCTGCGGAACCCTCAGCCCGAAGTCGCGGGCGGCGAGGATGGTGCCGATGGCCATCTCGTCCGAGGCCGCGAAGACCGCCGTCGGACGCTCAATCGAGCTGCCCAGCAGCTGACGTGCGCTGGCGTACGCGCCCTGGATGGTGAAGTCGGCTGAGACCAGCCACTCGGGCCGGATGGGCAGGCCCGCGTCCCGCATGGCCTTGGTGAAGCCGCCCTGGCGGGTCCCCGGCAGCCGGAAGTCCTTCTCGTACGCGGCGTCGCCGGTCATGTGCGCGATCCTGCTGTGGCCGAGCTGGATCAGGTGCCGGGCGGCGGCTTCGGCGATGCCCGAATCGTTGATCCGGATCGTCGAGGCGCCCGGCAGGGGCCCGCCGATCCCGACGATGGGCCGGTGGATGGCGAGCAGCTGCTGGATCTCGGCCTCGCTGAGCTCCAGGGACACCGCGATGACCGCGTCCACGCGCTTGCGCAGCAGGAAGTCGTTGAGGACGCTGTGCCGGCGTTCCTCGCCCTCACTGACGTTGTAGAGCGTGAGGTCGTAGCCGGCATCGAGCAGGGTCGCGGAGACGCCTTCCACCACCGAGGAGAAGAACCAGCGGTGCACCGAGGGAACCACAACGCCGACGTTGTGGTTCCGCCCGGACGCGAGGCTGGAGGCGTGGTAGGAGAGCACAAACCCCAGTTCGGCCGCGGCTGCCTGGGCTCGCTCACGGCTTTGGGTGGAGACGTTGCCCTTGCCGCTCAAGGCGCGCGAAACGGTGGCGATGGAGAGGCCGGCCCGTTCCGCGACGTCCTTGATGCCGGGCATTTTCAGCTCTCCGTGTCCTCGATGTAGATCTCCAGCCAAACAGTTTCACCTGAGCTTAACCGATGGGCGGCGCCGTCCGGTTCCGGTGACGTGGAGCTGCGGAGCAGGACCTCGCCGGCGGGCAGTTCGAGGGAATCCGGCCCGACGTTCATCAGCACCGCAGTAGTGCCGTTCAAGTAGGCCAGCGACGTGTCTGTGCACCAGTCCTCGAGCCAGGCGAGGGAGCCCTCGCCGAGGCCTAGCTCGCGCCGGAGCCCCAGCATCCGCCGGTACAGGTTCAGGTGCGACGACGGCGACGCGGCCTGGGCGTCGCGGGCCAGCCCGGCGAAGCTCGACGGCTGCGGCAGCCACGGGTCGGCTCCGGCGCCGAAGCCCGCGTGGGCGTCGCCGGAGCGCCACGGCAGCGGCACCCGGCAGCCGTCCCGGCCCAGCCGTTCGCCGCCGGTGCGCCCGAAGGTGGGGTCCTGGCGCTGGTGGGCGGGGATGTCGATGCCGTCGGGCAGGCCGAGCTCTTCGCCCTGGTACAGGTAGGCGCCGCCGGGCAGGCCCAGCATGAACATCGAGGCTGCGGCCGCGCGGGAGCGACCAAGCTCCTCGTCCGGCTGCGCATCGGCCGGGCCGATGCCGTCGCCGTCGCGGGGAGCCGGACCGTTGTAGCCGAAGCGGGTGGCGTGCCGGACGACGTCGTGGTTGGACAGCACCCAGGTGCTCGGGGCGCCGACGGCGTCCAGGGCGGTCAGCGAGTCCGTGATGACGCGGCGCATGCGGTGCACGTCCAGGCCGGCGTGCAGGTACGGGAAGTTGAAGGCCTGGTGCATTTCGTCCGGGCGGACCCAGTCGGCCAGCCGGGGGAGCGGGTCCACGTTGGCCTCGGCGCAGAGGATGCGGTCGGGACCGTATTCGGCCAGGATCCGGCGCCAGGTGCGGTAGATGTCGTGCAGTGCGGGCTGGCCGAACATCGGGGCCTCGTGCCCGGGGAAGCCGTGCGAGCTGTTGCCGTCGGCGCGGCCGCCCCACTCGGGCAGGCCCGGGGCCTTGACGAGGGCGTGCGCCACGTCGACGCGGAAGCCGGAGACCCCGCGGTCCAGCCAGAAGCGCAGGACGCGCTCAAACTCGGCGTGGACGGCGTCGTTGTCCCAGTTGAAGTCGGGCTGGGAGGTGTCAAAAAGGTGCAGGTACCACTGGCCGGGGGTTCCGTCCGGCTCGGTGATCCGGGTCCAGGCCGGGCCGCCGAAGTGCGACTGCCAGTTGTTGGGCGGCAGCTCGCCGGCGTCGCCGTGGCCGTCGCGGAAGATGAACATGTCCCGTTCCGGGCTGTCCGCAGGTGTGGCCAACGCGGCCTGGAACGCGGAGTGCTGGTCCGAGCAGTGGTTCGGCACCAAATCGACGATCAGGCGCAGGCCGAGCCGGGTGGCCTCGGCCATCATGGCGTCGAAGTCGGCCAGGGTGCCGAAGAGGGGATCGACGTCGCAGTAGTCGCTGACGTCGTAGCCGGCGTCGCGCTGCGGGGAGCGGTAGAACGGCGAGAGCCAGACGGCGTCGATGTCAAGCTCCGCGAGCTGG
This sequence comes from Arthrobacter sp. SlRoot2-15, assembly GCF_059739345.1. NCBI lineage: Bacteria > Bacillati > Actinomycetota > Actinomycetes > Micrococcales > Micrococcaceae > Arthrobacter > Arthrobacter sp. SlRoot2-15. The sequence continues at coordinate 1,225,853 of NZ_AP046058.1, read as the reverse complement.
TGCAGTTCGGCCGTAATGCCCGCCAGGTCGCCGACGCCGTCGCCGTTCAGGTCCCGGAAGGAACGCGGGTACACCTGGTAAATGACGGCGGAGCGCCACCAGCCGGGGGTGTGGTCTGCGGCATGCACCAGGGTCAAGGGGCTGGCCAGGGCGGAGAGGACTGAATCAACGGACATGCCGGTAATCGTAAGGCCCGCCGGCCAAAATTGAAAACGCTTCCAGTCGCAGGGCGCCGGTGCGTCGGATTCTCGCTCCCCGCCGAATCCCCGGGCAAAGACGGCATCCGGCCCCTGACTGCGCGGGTTCTCGGAATCCGCAGGAACGCGGGCATGGTCGGCGGGCCGCGACACGCCCCGCTAGAATAACTTTCCAAAGCGTGCATCACCGTGTAGCTTGGAAGCGCTTGCAGCTGTGAGCCACATCACCGACGATGCCACCGGGCCCGGATCCTACCGATCAGGGCCCAACGCGTGGATGCAGGATTTTATGAAAGGGACACCAATGAAGGTGCAGAACACCCTCACGACCGGGACCAGCCGCCGGGTCTTCACGGCAGGCGCGATCTCCGTGGCCGCGGCGCTGGCACTGAGCGCCTGCGGCGGAGCGGCAGCCACCGCCCCGGCCACGGCCACCGCGAAGCCGGACCTCAAGTCCGCCGGCGCAGCCACGATCACCATGTGGGTCGACGCCGAGCGCTCGCCCGCGCTGAAGGACATCACCGCGAAGTTCCAGGCTGACACCGGAATCGAAGTAAAGCTCGTGGTCAAGGACTTCGCCGCAGTCCGCGACGACTTCATCACCCAGGTTCCTACCGGCAAGGGCCCGGACCTGATCGTCGGCCCGCACGACTGGGTAGGCAAGTTCGTCCAGAACGGCGTGATCGCACCCGTCGAGCTCGGCGACAAGAAGGCCGCCTTCCAGGATTCCTCCATCAAGGCCATGACCTACAACGGCTCGGTCTACGGCGTTCCCTACGCGATCGAGAACATCGCGCTGCTGCGCAACACCGCGATCGTGTCCGACACGGCCAAGACCATGGATGAGGTCATCGCCAACGGCAAGAAGGCCGTCGCCGACGGCAAGGCCAAGTTCCCGTTCCTCGTCGGAATGGACCCGAAGCAGGGCGACCCGTACCACCTGTACCCGCTGCAGTCCTCCATGGGCTCGCAGGTCTTCGGCAAGGCCTCCGACGGCGGCTACGACCCGAAGCAGCTTCTGATCGGCGACGCCGCCGGCGTCGAGTTCGCCAAGAAGCTGGCCGCCTGGGGCGACGCCGGTGAGAAGATCATCAACTCCAACATCACCGGTGACATCGCCAAGGAGAAGTTCCTGGCCGGCGAATCCCCGTACTTCCTGACCGGCCCGTGGAATGTCCCGGACGTGCAGAAGAAGGGCATCAAGTTCGCCGTGGACGCACTGCCGACCACGGGCGGCCAGCCGGCCCAGCCGTTCATCGGTGTTAACGGCTTCTTCATCAGCGCCAAGAGCGCCAACGCCCTGGCCACCAACGAGTTCGTGACCAACTACCTCACGTCCGAGGCAGCCCAGGACTCCATGTACAAAGCCGGCGGCCGCCCGCCGGCGCTGAAGGCCTCCTTCGAGAAGGCTGCAAGCGACCCGGTTGTGTCAGCCTTCGGCAAGATCGGCGCCACCGGCGTCCCGATGCCGGCCATCCCGGAAATGAGCGCGGTCTGGGCTGACTGGGGAGCCACCGAGCTCGCCCTCATCAAGGGCCAGGGCGACCCCGCCGCTGACTGGGCCAAGATGGCAGCAAGCATCAAGACCAAAATCGGGGGCTAGCCCCCGAACCGGTTCCTGACCCCTCAACACTATTGAGGAGCGTCAGGAACCGGCCAGCACCGGGCCGGGCGGCACCAAACCGCCCGGCCCGTTCCTGCATCACCCCAGCTTCCCCCAAGGACTGAAGACAGCTATGCCAGAAACTGAACTCCGCGAGGGCTCAGGCCCCGACGTCGTGCCGGCCACCCAGGGCGCCGGCCCCTCCGCCCCCGGAAGGCAGCGCGGCACCTCCCGCCGCCGTTTCGGTCCGGACGGCACCAAGGGGACCATCGCCAAGATCGTCCTGCTGGGCCTCGTGGATGCCGTGGCCGTCTACGTCCTGATGATGCTGTTCTTCAGCCACTCCTGGGCGGCTCTGGCCGTCTCCGCCGTCGTTGTGCTGGCGATCAACTGGATTTACCTGCGCAAGGGGGGCCTGCCCGCGAAGTACCTCGCGCCCGGCGTGCTGTTCCTGCTGGTCTTCCAGGTCTTTGTGGTCATGTTCAGCGGCTACATCGCCTTCACCAACTACGGCGACGGCCACAACAGCACCAAAGATGATGCCATTGCGGCCATCCAGCTCACCGCCCAGAAGCGCGTGCCTGACTCGCCGGCCTACAAGGCCGCCGTGCTGGCCAAGGACAACTCGTTCTACCTGCTCTTCACCGCCCCGGACGGCAAAGTCTCGCTCGGCAGCACCGACACCCCGCTGAAAAGCGTCGACGCAGCCGGCAAGGACTCCACCGGCAAGGCCAACGCCCTGGACGGGTACCGGACCCTGAACTTCCAGGAAATCGTGGCCAACCAGCAACAGATCCTGGGCATCACCGTCCCGGTCTCCTCCGACCCGGCCGACGGCACGCTGCGCACCGCCGACGGCAGCAACGCCTACCAGTTCAAGCCGGCCCTGAAGTACGACGCCGCCGCGGACACTTTCACGGACACCGACACCGGCGCCGTCTACCGCGACAACGGCAAGGGCGCCTTCGCCGCCGACAGCGGCGAGACGCTGTCCACCGGCTGGAAGATCGACGTCGGGATGGAGAACTTCGCCCGCGCGTTCACCGATCCAAGCCTGCGCGGGCCGCTGCTGGGCGTGATCCTCTGGACCTTCACCTTCGCGCTCGCCTCGGTTGCCCTGACCTTCGCCCTGGGCCTCTTCCTGGCCATCACGTTCAACCGCGAGGACCTCAAGGGCAAGAAGGTCTACCGGATCCTGATGATCCTGCCCTACGCCTTCCCCGCGTTCCTCACCGGGCTCGTCTGGTCCGGCATCCTGAACCCGGAGTTCGGCTGGCTCAACCAGACTCTGCTCGGCGGCGCCTCCATTGGCTGGCTGACCAACCCGGTGCTGGCCAAGATCAGCGTGCTGGTGGTCAACCTCTGGCTGGGCTACCCCTACATGTTCCTCGTCTGCACCGGTGCCCTGCAGTCCCTGCCGAGCGAGCTGGACGAGGCCGCCCGGATGGACGGCGCCGGCCCGTGGCGGGTGTTCCGCTCCATCAAGCTGCCGCTGCTGCTGGTCTCGATCGCGCCGCTGCTGATCTCGTCCTTCGCCTTCAACTTCAACAACTTCAACGTGATCTTTATGCTCACCGGCGGCGGTCCGCGCTTCGCGGACACCAACCGGGACATCGGAGCCACCGACATCCTGATCACCCTGGTGTACAAGGTGGCGTTCGGGCAGGGGACCGGCCGTGACTACGGCCTGGCCAGCGCCCTGGCGATCATCATCTTCATCATCGTGGCCACCGTATCGGCCATCAGCTTCAAGCAGACCAAGGCACTCGAGGACGTGAACTCATGAACGGGTCAGCACCGCGCACCGCTCCGGCGGCACCCACGACGGACCACCCGACCGCCGCCGGCGGCACCACCGACGTCGACTACCTCAAGTCCCTGCACCGCCGGCGCCCGTTCGGGGCCTGGTTCAAGGACAAGGGCTGGCGCCACGTGGTCGGCGTCGTCGTCACCATTTTCGCCATCTTCCCGCTGCTGTACGTGCTCTCGGCGGCCCTGAACTCCACCGGCACCCTGGTGGGCTCCAACGCCCTGTTCAGCAAGATCGACTTCGGCAACTTCGCGGCGCTCTTCAACATCCCGTCCCGGCCCTTTGCCCGCTGGTTCCTCAACACCCTGGTGGTGGGCGGCGTGACCTCCGTGGCCACGGTGTTCCTCGGCGCCATGGCGGCGTACGCCTTCTCCCGGATGCGCTTCACCGGCCGCCGCGTGGGCCTGCTGAGCCTGCTCCTGCTGCAGATGTTCCCGCAGCTGCTGGCCGTGGTGGCCATCTTCCTGCTGCTCAGCGGCATCTCCGAGGTCATCCCGGCGCTGGGCCTGGGCAGCCAGCTGGGCCTGATCATGGTCTACCTGGGCGGCGCACTGGGCGTGAACACCTACCTGATGTACGGCTTCTTCAACACCGTGCCGCAGTCCCTGGACGAGGCCGCCAAGATCGACGGCGCCAGCCACACCCAGATCTTCTTCGGCATCATCATGCGCCTGGTCACCCCCATCCTGGCGGTCGTGGGGCTGCTGACCTACATCTCCATCTCCGGCGAATTCGTCATCGCGTCCGTGGTGCTCACGGACCCGGACAGCCAGACCCTGGCCGTCGGGCTCTACTCGTTCGTGGCGCAGCAGCGCTCCGAAAACTGGGGCGTCTTCGCGGCCGGTGCGGTGATCTCCGCCCTGCCGGTGATGGCCCTGTTCCTGTTCCTGCAGCGCTATATCGTCAGCGGCCTGACGGCGGGCTCGGTGAAGGGCTAGGCATGCCCGCGGCGCACACGGCGGGGCTGCTTCCGCACCACGACGGCTCGGGGCTGCACGCCCCGCAGCGCGTGGAACTCGGGGAAGCAGCCCGGCTCCGGCTCCGCGTCCCCGAGGCGTGGGGGCACGCGAGCCGGGTCTGGCTCCGGTCCGTGCACGACGGCGAACCCCGCTACACCGCCGCCGCAGGCCTCGGTACGGCCGACGGCTGGGCCTGGTGGGAGGCCGAGCTGGCGGTCACCAACCCGGTGGCCCGCTACCGCTTCCTGATCGAGGCCGGGCAGCAGTACTGGAGCCTCAACGCCCAGGGCCTCTTCAGCCGCGACGTCTCCGACTACGCCGACTTCCGGCTGACAACTTTCACGGCCGGCCCAGAGTGGCTGCGCCGGGGCACGATGTACCAGGTCTTCCCGGACCGCTTCGCGCGCTCGTCCGCCGGACAAAACCCAGCTTCGGCGCACCCGGCCCCGGGCTGGGCCGTCCCCTGCGACTGGGACACCACCGCGGTGCAGGGCGCCTCCGCGCAGACGCCCCTGCAGTTCTACGGCGGCGACCTGCACGGCATCACCGAGCACCTAGACCACATCCAGGAGCTCGGGGCGGACATCATCTACCTGACGCCGTTCTTCCCGGCGCGCTCCAACCACCGCTACGACGCCTCCACCTTCACCGCGGTGGACCCGTTGCTCGGCGGCGATGAGGCCCTGGTGGAACTCGTCGAAGCGGCCCACGCCCGCGGCCTGAAGGTGATGGGGGATTTGACCGCCAACCACTCCGGCGACGCCCATGAGTGGTTCCAGCGGGCCCTCGCCGACCCCGGCTCCGAGGAAGCCGGTTACTACTACTTCAGCGCGGACCACAGCAGCTATGAGGCCTGGTACGGCGTGCCCTCCCTGCCCAAGCTCAACTGGGCCTCGGCCGGCCTGCGGGCGAAATTCGTGCTCGACGACGATTCCCCGGTGGCGCGCTGGCTCCGTCCGCCGTTCAACCTGGACGGCTGGCGGATCGACGTCGGCAATATGACCGGGCGGCTGGGAGTGACCGACCTCAACCAGGAGGTGGCCCGGCTGATCGCGGAGCGGGTCCGGGCGATCAACCCGGACGCGGCGCTGCTGGCGGAGGCAACCAACGACGCCGCGCCGGACTTCAGCGGCGAGCACTGGCACGGCGCCATGACCTACTCCAACTTCACCCGCCCGCTGTGGGCCTGGCTCGCCGGCGACGCCGGGCATGTCAACTTCTTCGGCACACCCCTGGCCGGACCGAACCGGATCGACGCGGAGGATTTCCTCGCCACCCACCAGGACCTCGCCGCGGCCTTCAGCTGGAACGTCCGGCAGCAGAACATGAACGCCCTGAACAGCCACGACACGGCCCGGGCCGCCACCGTGATGATCGACGGTGGCCAGCAGCTCGGCGCGGTGCTGATGTTCACCCTCCCCGGGGTGCCGGTGGTGTTCGCCGGCGACGAGTTCGGGCTCAAAGGCGACAACGGGGAGTTCTCCCGGACGCCCATGCCCTGGAACGACCCCGCCCGGGTCCCGGCCGATCTGCGCGGCGCCTACACCGCACTCACCGCGCTGCGCCGGGACCAGCCGGCGCTCACGGGCGGCGGCATCCGCTGGCTGCACGCGCAGGGGGATGTGCTGGCCTTCGTCCGGGATACCGCGGACAGCGCGGTGCTGGTGGTGGTGGCCCGGGCCGCCGCGGACGTGCACCTCGCCGCGGGCCTGCTCTCCGACCGACAGCTCGCTGCCCTCGCCCTGCCGCCGGCCTTCGCTGTCGGAGACATCACTGCGGCCGGGGCACACTTCCGGGCCGGCGGCCCGGCGGCCGCCGGCTGGGTGCTCCCCGGGGTAACGCTGCCAGCACCCTAGACTGAAGGCCAGGACTGAAGGCCGGATTCGACGGAGAACTGGTGAGCCATGCGCAGCATTGTTGAGGAGCTGATGAACGCCCTCGGAGCGGAAAAGGTCGTGGTGGACGAGGCCTCCCTCGCCGGCTACGCCGTGGACCAGGCCCCCGTGCTGGACTACCAGCTCCCGCAGGCCGCGGTCCTCGCCGAATCGATCGAAGACGTCCAGGCCGCCGTCCGGGTGTGCGCCGCCAGCAGGGTGCCGCTGGTGGCCCGCGGTGCCGGCACCGGTGTGTCCGGCGGCGCCCACGCCAGCGAGGGGTGTGTAGTGCTCAGCCTGGAACGGATGAACCGCATCCTAAACCTCAATGCGGACGACGAGACCGCCGTCGTCGAACCCGGGGTCATCAACGCGGACCTCAACGCTGCCGCCGCCGTGCATGGGCTGATGTACGCCCCGGATCCCGCGAGCTACAGGATCTCCACCATCGGCGGCAACGTCGCCACCAACGCGGGCGGGCTCCGGTGCGCGAAGTACGGGGTGACCCGGGACTCGGTCCTGGCGCTCGACGTCGTGCTCGCGGACGGTTCGCTCATCCACACCGGGCACCAGACCTTCAAGGGCGTGGCCGGCTACGATCTCACCGGGCTGTTCGTGGGCTCGGAGGGGACCCTCGGGATCGTCGTCGGGGTCACGGTACGGCTGAAGTACCTGCCGCGGGAGGTGCACACGATCGCCGCGTTCTACCCGGACTTCCGCAGCGCCGCCGCGGGCGTCCTCGCCGTCGGCCGGGCACGGGTGCAGCCGGCCATCATGGAACTGCTCGACGGCGGCACCCTGGCCCAGCTCGATGCGATCCACGGCTCGGACCTGGCCTCCCGCGGCACCTCGCTGCTGCTGATCCAGACCGACGGCTTCGGCGCCGCCGCCGAGGCCGCAGCGATCCGGCCGCTGCTCGCCGCCGGCGGGGCCGTGGTGACCATGGAGGCCAACGCCGAAGCCGAACAGCTGGTGGAACTGCGCCGCAACAGCCGCGGCGTGGAGGTCGACGACGAATACCGGGTGGGCGAGGACGTCGCCGTGCCGCGCTCCCGGCTGGTGGACTACGTCGAGGAGCTCGAGGCCATGGCCGTGCGGCATGAGGTCAAGCTCAAGGTGGTGGCGCACGCCGGCGACGGCAACCTGCACCCCACCTTCTGGGTGGACCGGACCGGGGGCGGGGTGGACGCGGGGGCCATGGAGCGGCTCGGCGCGGCCCTGGACGATTCCGTCACGGTGGCCCTCGCGATGGGCGGCACCATCACGGGGGAGCACGGCGTGGGCCAGTACAAGCTGCGCTGGCTGGGCCTGGAGCAGAAAGAACCGGTGCGCGAACTGCAGCGCCGGGTCAAGGAGCTCTTCGACCCGGCCGGCATCCTCAACCCCGGCAAGGCGATTTAGCCCGGCCGTGCTTCTTCCCTAGTCGTCCGCGTCCGGGTACTCATCGGCGGTCTCGTCGTCGCCGTAGCGGGATTCCTCGGTCTCGACTTCGAGGATCTTCAGCAGCTCGGTGTCCGGGTTGAGCATGATCGCGGCCTCGTCCCGGCGGTGCCTCAGCTCGGAGTCGATGTACGACTGCACGGCCTCGGCCAGCGGGATGTGCCGGTTCTCCTTCTCGGACATGTACCAGCGGTGTTCCAGGATCTCGTGCACGGCTTCCGCAGGTTCCAGCTTCCCGGACAGGTCCCGGGGGATCGAGCGGACGATCGGCTCGAAGATCTGGCTTACCCAGAGGTGGGCGCTGTATTCCTCGTCCATGCCTGGGTTGTTGTCCGCCCGGAAGGAGTCCATGTCGTTCAGCAGCCGCCGGGCCTGGTTTTCCTGGGCGTCCAGGCCGGTCAGGCGCAGCAGCCGGCGCTGGTGGTGCCCGGCGTCCACGACCTTGGGCTGCAGCTGGATCGTGGAGCCGTTCTGCGTGGTCTTGATGGCGTATTCCTCGACGTCGAAGCCGAGTTCGTTGAGCCGGCGGATACGGGCGGCCACGCGCCAGCGCTCGCCGATCTCGAACGACTCCTTCTCGGTCAGCTCGGTCCAGAGCCGACGGTAGCTCTCCATGATCAGCTCGCTGGTGGCAACGGGATCCACCTTCTCCTCGATCAGGCCGCCGTCGAGCAGGTCCATCAGTTCACCGGCGATGTTGACCCGGGCAATTTCCAGGTCGTACTCGCGCTGGCCCGTGGACAGGTCCGGGTACAGCTCACCCGTCTCGGCGTCCACGAGGTAGGCGGCGAAGGCGCCGGCGTCGCGGCGGAACAGGGTGTTGGAGAGGGACACATCGCCCCAGTAGAAGCCGATCAGGTGCAGCCTAACCAGCAGCAGGGCCTGGGCGTCGATCAGGCGCGTGAGGGTGTCCTTGCGCAGCATCTGGGAGAACAACGCGCGGTACGGCATGGAGAACTTCAGATGCCGGGTGACCAGCACCGGGTTCAGCGGCCGGCCCTCGGGCGTGGTCCGGCCGGTGATGACCGCCACCGGCTCCACGCACGGGACGTCCAGTCGGGCGAGCTTGCGGAGCATGTGGTATTCGTGCCGGGCGATATGCTCCGAGGTCTCCTTGATGGCGATCACGGAGCCGCCCAGATGGGCGAACCGCACGATGTGCCGGGAGATGCCGCGGGGCAGGGCGGCGAGGTATTCCGCCGGCCAGTCCTCCAGCGCGATGTGCCAGGGCAGGTCCAGCAGTTCGGGTTCCGTGGCGGCGGCCGTGATGCTCAGCGAGCTGGAGACGGCCTTGTCGTCATTGGCGCTGGCGGCCTCGTACCGGGGCAGTTTGCCGATCTGCCCGTAGTCAGTGGGTTCGTCGTGCCACTGGGCACCGTTGTCCTCGCTCATGCGGTTCTCCTCGGTCATGAGGCAATTCTCCCGCACAGGGCGGGCGGCGCCTAAAGCCGGCCGGTTAACGGCCGACGGCGGCCCTCCCGAGGGAGGACCGCCGTCGGTCTCTAAGCCGGAACGTCAGTCGCCCAGGCGCAGACCGGTCTTGGTGTCGAACAGGTGCACGTGGCCCGACTGCGGGCGGACCCAGATGGACTCGCCCTTCATCGGGGGACGGCGGCCGTCGACGCGGGCCACGATGTCGTGGCTCTTGCCGTCCAGCGTGGTGTGCCCGTAGACATAGGCGTCGGCGCCGAGTTCCTCGACGACGTCGACCTCAACCTGGAGGCCTTCGCCCTCAGGGGCGGTCTCGAGGTCTTCCGGGCGGGAACCGAGTGTCACGGTCTGGCCGTGGGCTTCTTCGAGGACGTCGCGCGGTACCGGGTAGACGGTGCCGCCGAACTGCACGCCGCCGTCGACGACGGGAAGCTCGAGCAGGTTCATGGCGGGGGAGCCGATGAAGCCGGCGACGAAGACGTTCTTCGGCTTGTCGTACAGGTTGCGCGGGGTGTCGACCTGCATCAGCAGGCCGTCCTTGAGCACGGCGACGCGGTCACCCATGGTCATGGCCTCGACCTGGTCGTGGGTGACGTAGACAGTGGTGACGCCGAGGCGGCGGGTCAGCGACGCGATCTGCGTGCGGGTCTGGACGCGGAGCTTGGCGTCGAGGTTGGACAGCGGCTCGTCCATCAGGAACACCTGCGGGTTGCGCACAATGGCGCGGCCCATGGCGACGCGCTGGCGCTGGCCGCCGGAGAGGGCCTTCGGCTTGCGGTCCAGGTACGGCTCGAGGTCCAGGAGCTTGGCGGCTTCACGGACACGCTCGGCGCGCTCTTCCTTGCTGACGCCGGCGATCTTCAGCGCAAAGCCCATGTTGTCCGCGACCGTCATGTGCGGGTACAGGGCGTAGTTCTGGAAGACCATGGCGATGTCGCGGTCCTTCGGCGGGACGTCGGTGACATCGCGGTCGCCGATCAGGATCCGGCCGGAGTTGACGTCCTCAAGGCCTGCGAGCATACGCAGGGAGGTGGACTTTCCGCAGCCGGAGGGTCCAACGAGGACCAGGAACTCGCCGTCGGCGATTTCAATGTTGAGCTTGTCAACAGCGGGCTTCTCTGTGCCCGGGTACAGACGCGTAGCGTGATCAAAAGTAACTGTAGCCACAGTTATCAATCCCTTCACCGGCAGGTACGTGCCGGACGATCCGTAGTGAATGGTCTTTTTATTCAGTTGTGGCATCCGGAGGATGCGCATGCTCCTCGGCCGAAGCCGAGGAGCATCCAATGACGCCGCACGGTAGTTGTGCGCCACATCACATACAGAGTATGTCAGATTTTTGGTTCTAGGGTGAAAAGGTTACGGATCTCACAAGTGGGCTCCCTCACGTAGGGCCGGAAGCGCCTGTGTATGCTGTGCGCATGACGGCCCTCCAGATCTATGTCAGTTTCCCCGGCACGGCGCGGGAAGCCCTTGGCTTCTATGCGGACGTTTTCGGTGGAGAGCTGGCCATGTTCACGTATGAGCAGTTCAACCGCACCGACGGCCCGCCGGACGCCATTGCCCACGGCCAGCTGACCGGCGCCGTCGCCCTGGCGGGCTCGGACGCGGCGCCGGGCGAGAAAAGTGTCCGGTTCGAAGGCCTGATGCTCTCGCTGCTGGGGACTGCCGAACCGGCCGTCCTCCACGAGTGGTTCGACAAACTCGCCGTCGACGGCCGGGTGATCGACCCCCTCGCCCCGAAGCCTTGGGGCGCATCGGACGGCCAGGTGGTCGACCGGCACGGACTTCACTGGCTCATTGGCTACGAACCCGACGTTTAGCCGAACTAGGCCGCAGTTGGGGCCGTTTTGAGTCCTCAATACGGCCTGATCTGCCAGTCAGTTGGGGGTGCCGGGGCTGGTTAGGCGCCGACGGCCTTCCGGCGCTCGCGCAGCAGTGCCTCCAGCAGCTCCGACACGTGCACCAGGGCCTCCACCCGGAACTCGGCCTGGGTGAAATCCAGGCCCACCTTGACGCCCAGGTCCCCGCGGATGAGGCTGCCCAGGGCGTCCTCGTCCGTGGTGTCGTCGCCGGCGAACACGACGGCAGTGGCCCCGGTGGCCTGGCGGAGGAAGGAGATCCCCTCGCCCTTGGAGGCGTGGACAACCGAGGTCTCCAGCACCCGGTTTCCGGTCTTGAGGAAAACCCCGGGGCGGTCCTGAAGGGCGGCCTTCGCTGCGGCCACAGCGTCCTCGGCGACGTCGTTCGCGGCCAGCCGGGTGTGCAGCACGACGCCGGCCGGCTTGTCCTCGAGCAGGGTTCCGGGCGCCTGCTCCACGATTTCCGCCAGGATCCGGCGCACGTCCGCGAGCAGCTCGCGCTGGGCGTCTTCGAGCACGAGTTCGCTGGAGCCGGGGCCCATCCAGACCTCCGCTCCGTGGCTGCCGATCAGCAGGGTCTGCTCCGGCGGCGAGGCGACGGCACGCAGGCTGTCGAGGGCACGGACGGAGATGAGCGCCGTCGTCGTCCGCGGAAGCTCGGCGAGGGCGGCGAAGGCGGCGGCGGAACGGGGGAGGGCCCGGGAGTCTTCGGCGTGGTCCACCAGCGGGGCCATGGTGCCGTCGAAATCCATCGCGACCAGCAGCTCCTCGGTTCCCGCGACCCGGCGTACGGCCTCCAGCAACTCGGGCGAGAGTGAGAGCCGTGTATTGGCTGGATTGGCGTCAGGAGTCATCGCGGACCACCTTCTCCTGCAGCGCGCGGAGGAAGTCGGCGGACCAGAGGTCGACGTCGTTGGTCAAGATCTGCTTGCGCATGGCGCGCATCCGGCGGGCGGCTTCGGCGGGCTGCATGTTGACCGCCCGCAGGATCGTGTCCTTGAGCCCGTCGATGTCGTGGGGGTTCATCAGGAGGGCCTGCTTGAGCTGGTCCGCTGCCCCGGCGAACTCACTGAGCACCAGCGCGCCGTCGTTGTTCGTCCGGGCCGTGACGTACTCCTTGGCGACCAGGTTCATACCGTCGCGCAGGGCGGTGACGAGCATAACGTCGGCGGCGAGGTACAGCGCGACCATTTCCTCGATCGGGTAGCTGTGGTGCAGGTACCGGACGGCGGTGTTCTGCATGGTGTCGAAGGTGCCGTTGATGTGGCCAACGGTGCCCTCGACTTCCTCGCGCAACAGCCGGTACTGTTCGACGCGCTCGCGGCTGGGGCTGGCGACCTGGATCAGGGAGGCGTCCTCCACCGTGACCTTGCCATCCTCGAGTAGTTCCTCGTAGGCCTTGAGCCGGTGCCGGATGCCCTTGGTGTAGTCGAGCCGGTCGACGCCGAGCAGGATGGTCTTGGGGTTGCCGAGGTCGCGGCGGATCTGCTTGGCCCGCTCGATGATCTCGGGCTTCTGCGCCAGTTCGGTGATCTGCTTAACGTCGATGGAGATCGGGAAGGCCTGGGCGCGGGCGATGTGGGTGGTTTCGCCGTCGGCGCCCTTGACGTGGACCTGCTGCTGCTTGACGCTGGCGCCGAGGAAGCGGCGGGCCGAGCGCATGAAGTTCCCGGCGTCGCTGCTGCGCTGGAAGCCCACCAGGTCCGCGCCCAGCAGGCCGTCGATGATCGCGCGGCGCCAGGGCAGCTGCGCGAAGATCTCCGGCGGCGGGAACGGGATGTGGTTGAAGAAGCCGATTTTGAGGTCCGGGCGGGCCTCGCGGAGCATCTTGGGCACCAGCTGGAGCTGGTAGTCCTGCACCCAGACCGTGGCGTCCCGCGCCGCGTGGCGGATGACGGCGTCGGCGAACCGCTTGTTGACCTTGCGGTAGGAGTCCCACCAGGCACGGTGGAACTCCGGCGGCGCGATCACGTCGTGGTAGAGCGGCCAGAGCGTGGCGTTGGAGAAGCCCTCGTAAAACAGCTCGATGTCCCGGGTGCTGAGCTGGACGGGGATGAGGTCGATGCCGCGGTGGCTGAAGGGCTCGAGGTGCTCGTCCGGGGCGCCGTGCCAGCCCACCCAGGCGCCGTCGGTCTTGGTCATCATGGGGGCCAGCGCCGTCACCAGGCCGCCGGGGGATCGGCGCCAGCCGTCCTCGCAGCCGGGCTCGTCCGGGGAGCAGCGGTCCACGGGCATCCGGTTGGACACCACCATAAAATCAAAGGTGTCGACGGCCTCCCCGGGGGCGGGTTCCGCAGTCGACGGGGCTTCCTGGTCCGCTTCGGCTGTTTGTGCAGTGTTCTGCTCGGCGGTCTGCTCGGCGCTCTGGCTTGCTTGCATTGGTGCCCCCTGGGGTCGCTTGTGGCTCTGATCCACCCTAGCCGGGCGGAATCTTCTGTGCTATTCGCCCGTTGGGCACACGGAGGGAAACTTGAAAGCGCAAGCTCCTCAGGTTTCTCCCCTAAAATGATGGAGTTGCCACCCAGTGGACCATCCCAGGCCGATCGACACGAGGAACCAATGAGCCCCGCAAACGAACCCCGTCAGTCCAAAGCGGAGCGCACCGCCGCGGCGCGCGAGAAAGCCCGTGAGATCCGCGAGGCGCAGCTGAAGAAGGAAAAGCGCAACAAGCTGCTGATCGGCTGGGGCATCGTGGCCGCCGTCGTCGCCATCATTGTGATTGTCGCCCTGGTGGTCACCTCGAACATCCAGAAGAACGCACCGATCGCCGATTCCGGCCCGACGCCGGCGAACGGCAACGTCAACGGCGGCGTGACCCTGCTGGCCAACACCGAGGTGGCGAAATCGGACGCAGCCACCGTCAAGCTCGCGGACCTGCCGTCCCCGGCCGCCACCCCGCCCGCAGAGATCAAGGCGCCCGGCGCCGACGCCGAGGCCGGCAAGCCGGTCAAGGTGGTCCTCTACATCGACTTCATCTGCCCGGTCTGCAAGGACTTCGAAGCCCGTTACAACGAAACCCTCACCAAGCTGCGCAACGACGGCAAGATCACCGTCGAGTACCGGCCGCTGGGCTTCCTGGATAGCCGCTCGACCACCAACTACTCCTCCCGGGCGGCCAACGCCGCGGCCTGCGTGGTGAACGAGTCCCCGGAGAAGTACTCGGACTTCGTGGACGCACTGTTCGCGAAGCAGCCGAAGGAGGGCACCGCAGGCCTTTCCGACGCGGACCTGAAGAAGCTGGCCACGGATACCGGCGCCAAGAGCATCGACAAGTGCGTAGATGACAAGACCTACCGCCCGTACGTGAAGTACACGACCCAGCAGGCTGCGGCCATCGGGGTCACGGGTACGCCCACCGTGTTTGTCGAGGGCAAGCAGTGGGGCAAGGGCGACAGCGCCCAGACCCCGTTCGACCAGTACCTCCAGGCAGCGGTCGACGCCAAGAAGTAAGCGCGCGCTCGCGGACACAGCCCGGCCCCGGATCCGTCCGGCGCCGGGCTGCCTCCTTGCCGGCCGCTTGCCGGCATTTTTTACCGGCAGGCGTCCGTGGGCTACCCTTATCTAGCGCTTAGCGTCCGGCCCCTTTCGCGGCTGGACGACGACGGCGAAATTGCCTCCTTAGCTCAGTTGGCCAGAGCACCGCTCTTGTAAAGCGGGGGTCGTCGGTTCGAATCCGACAGGGGGCTCCACGAACCCCTCCGTTCCGGCGATTTTGCCCGGAACGGAGGGGTTTTTTGTGCCTCCGCCCCGGATCTCCCGGTCCGTCGCCTGACCGGCGCCTTCCGGGCGGGGGCACTATGACACGGACACGCCGGGTCGCCGCGGTGAAGGGGACGGAACCGGGTCCAGTGGCGCCCGGGACGGTCGCGGGCCCGCGCAGTCCGAATATGGCGTCTTCCTTGGTGGGAAAGACTGCTGGGACGTTCGGCCCTTGACCACGTCAGGGGCTGCGGCGGAGGCTGGGCAGATGAGCGAAACGAATCCGGAATCCACGCCCGAGATCAAGTCGACTGACCGCCAGGAGCAGCCCACCGCGGTGCTGCGCGAAACCGTTCCGATGAGCGCCCTGCGGGAGTTCTTCGGCCGCGCCTACTCCTCGGTGACGGCAGCCGTGCAGCAGCAGGACGTCCAACTGGCCGGGCCGCCGTTCGCGCTGTACCGGGGCATGCCAACCGACGTCGTCGACGTCGAAGCCGGGTTCCCGCTCGCCGCTCCCTTTCCGGGCGGGGGCGACGGCGGTGTGGTGGCCGGCGTGCTCCCGGCCGGGCGTGCCCTCGAAGCGATGCATGTGGGTCCGTACGAGACGCTGCCGGAGACCTACGGCAAGGTGATGGCGCGGATGCAGGCGGAGGGCCTGACGCCGGGGGACACGATGTGGGAGTACTACCTCAGTGATCCGGGGACCGAACCGGACCCGGCCGTGTGGAAGACCCTCATCGTCTGGCCGGTGGGCTGATACCCCCGACTCTGAGTCCGGCGGTCCTTAAGGCGCTCGCAAAGGCAAAACGGAGGCGTGTGTCGGCGTCGAATTCGCCTTCCCGGAACGTGCGGCGCACCCGGTCCGGCGACGCGGAATGTCGCTTTGAACACAGTATTCTTCAACTCCGGGCATGATGGCCTAAACTGCTTCACTGAGGTGCCTGAAATGGCGCTGCGCAGCAACGAAAGTGAATCACGCTATGGCTACCGATTACGACGCCCCACGCAAGACAGAAGAAGAGTCTCCCGCTGAATCGCTGGAGGCCCTCCAGGCGTCCCGTGGCGGCGGCGCCCAGACTGCTGTTATCGACGTCGACGAGAACGACACCGCCGAAGGCATCGACCTTCCCGGCGCCGACCTCTCCGGCGAAGAACTGACCGTCATTGTTGTTCCCGAGCAGTCCGATGAATTCACCTGTTCCTCCTGCTTCCTGGTCCGCCACCGGTCCCAGGTTGCCAAGGAAAAGAACGGTATGAAGTACTGCCGCGACTGCGAAGGCTAACAACCCTCCAGTGCGAGCCCGCCCGCGGGACGTGCCAAGAATTTCGAACTCAGTGCAAAGCGCCGGCCTCCCCCAAGGGCCCGGCGCTTTGCCGTATCCGGCGGCGCCCGGACCAGCATCACTGCTGAATTCGTGACCGGAGCCGCTGGCGGCTAACAGTTGGGGGCCGATGCTGCACAGGCCCTCGCCAAGGCGGGCGCCCGATCCTACGCTTGAGGTGTCGAAACGACTTGAGGGGGCGGCCCGGGTGAGGCGATTCCAGGGGAAGAAACTTACCGTCTTGATGGTGGCGGTGCTGATGGCCGCAGGGCTGGGGCTGCTTGCCCCCGGGCCCGCCGCGGCTGATCCTTACTGCGGACTCGTGTGGGGGTCGCTGGCCAAGGCCGACGCCGCGATGAGCCAGGCGAAGGTGACCAACGTCCGTACCGGCCAGCACTACTGCTTCGACCGGATCGTCATGGACCTCAACGGCCCGGTGGGCGGCTACACGGTGCGGTACGTGCCCCAGGTCGTCCAGGGCGGGTCCGGGTTGCCGATTTCGCTGCGGGGCCAGGCCTTCCTGCAGATCACCGTCAACGCGCCCGCCTACGACGACGCCGGCCAACCCACTTACACGCCGGGTACCAAGGACGAAGTGAGCAACGTGGGCGGGTACCAGACGTTCCGGCAGGTGGCGTGGGCCGGGAGCTTCGAGGGCTACACCAGCTTAGGGCTGGGCGTCCGGGCGCGGCTGCCGTTCCGGGTCTTCACGCTGCCGGGACCCGGCACGGGCTCACGCCTGGTGATTGACGTGGCGCACTTCTGGTGACCGGCCCCGGTGGGACGGCGGCGCCCGACGGCGGGTCCCGCTAGAGCGAGCCGAGGTCCGCCCGCAGCGGGTACTCCTTGCCGTCCAGCACAAGCTGGGTGCAGCGCCGGGTGGCCGGGTTGAGCACAATCGGCGCCATCAGGTTGACCGTGGTGGCAGCGGGGGAGTGGTTGACCACCACCAGCACCTGGGGTGCCTCGCCGTCGCCAAGTTCCAGGGCTTCCAGCGCGGAGCCCGGAAGCGGCGGCGTGTAACCCGGAACGAACACGGCCGCGTCCGCGAGGAACAGCCGCACCGGCGAGGAGCCGGACTCGAGGGCGAACAGGCCGGGGGCACTGTCGATGTTCCGCAGGGTGAAGTCGTGGACATTCTCCAGCCCCGGCATCGGGGCAGTGAAGGTCACCGGCGTGCTGCTGAGGGCCGAGTTCATCGCAGGAAGTCCATCAGGGTGGGCTGCAGGACCCGCGCGGTGGCGGCCAGGGCCACCTGGTAATTGGTTTCCTGAAGTTTCAGGTCCATGATCACGCTGCCAAGGTCAGCTTTTTCAATGCCGGTCCGCTGGGCGTCCAAGGAAGCCTCCAATTCGGTGTTGACGTTGCCGGCACGTTCCAGCTGTGCCTGCCGTGTTCCAATTTCAGCACGGCCGTTGACGATCTTCTTAAAGGCGGTGTCGACGTCGGCCACCCGCGGGGCGACGTCGGTGCCGGTCCGCAGGTCCGCGGCCAGTTTGCTCACGGTGTCAAAAACGGAGCCGGCGCCGTTACCGAAGATCTCG
The DNA here is from genome assembly GCF_059739345.1 of Arthrobacter sp. SlRoot2-15. Taxonomy (NCBI): domain Bacteria; kingdom Bacillati; phylum Actinomycetota; class Actinomycetes; order Micrococcales; family Micrococcaceae; genus Arthrobacter; species Arthrobacter sp. SlRoot2-15. Next base: position 1,208,112 of record NZ_AP046058.1, on the reverse strand, counting down.
GCGCCGTCGGCGTCGACGCGCACGGTTTGGGTGGCGCTGATCCGCCGCTCCACCGAGCTTATGCCGGTGCCATTGAAGGTGGGCGGGGTGCCGGTGTCGCTGGGGACACTGGGGTTGCGCGGCGTGCCCCGGGTGAAGGCACCGGCTGCATCCGAGCTGCCAGCGAAGACGTTTCGGCCCAGGTGCTGGGTGTTGGCGATGGACACCAGGTCCTTGTTCAGGGACTCCAGCTCGGCGGCAATCGCGTCCTTGCCGGACTGGTTCAGCGAGCCGTTGCCCGCCATGACTGTCAGGTCCTTGACCCGGCGCATCACGTTGGTGGCCTGTTCCAGCGCGGAATCGGCGGCGGTGAGCCAGGTGTTGCCGTCGTCGATGTTCCGGCCGTACTGGGCGTTGGCCGCCTGGAGTGACCGGGTGGCCAGGGCCTGGGCCGTGGCGGCGGGATCGTCCGAGGGGCGGGAGATCTTGTTGAGCGAGGTGGCCTTGTCCTGCAGCTCGGCCAGCTTGGCCTGCTGGGTCTGCAGGCTCCGCTGCGCGGCCGCGTTCATGGTCAGGTTCGTTACCCGGTTCAGCATGGCTACCTTCCTACCAGTCCGGTGCGGTTGATCAGGACGTCAAGGGCCTCGTCGACGGCGGTCATGACGCGGGCGGCGGCCTGGTACGCGTGCTGGTTGGCGAGCAGGTTGACGTTCTCTTCATCCAGGCTCACCGAAGCCTGTGACGCGCGGCCGGTCACCGCCGATGCCTGCGCCGCGGATGTGAGTGCCTCGCGCTGCTGGGCGCCGCGGGACTCCACCCCGATCCCGGTGACAATGCCGGACCAGAGCTTGTCCGGCGAATCCGCGCCCGTGCCAAGCTGCGAAATCTTGTCCGCGATGCTGGTGTCGAGGGCACCCTGGCTCGGGGCCTTGAGGGCGATGCCGGCGGTCCCAGCGGGAGCCTTGATGCCGAGCGCGGCAGGTCCGGCGCCGATGGTGAAGAAGTCGACGTTGGTGGCGCCTGCTCCTGTTTCGCCGGAGCGGTGGACGGTGTTGACGATTTCAGCGAGTTTGCTCGCGAAGCCGTTGTACTTCTCGGCTGCCTCGGCGATGGCGCCGCCGTTGCCGCCGGCGGCAGGGGCCAGCACGGAGAGGGCACCGGCGATTTCGCCGCCGTCGGAGGACGCCACTCCGGCCGGGTCCGTCCAGAGCAGCTGCACGGCGGATCCGAGGGTGTCCGCGGTCTGGCTGCCGGAGAGCTGAAGGCCCCGGACCGAGGTGCCCATCACGAGGGCGTTGCCGCCGATGTGGACGTCCACGGTGCCGTCTGCCTGTTCGCGCACCGTGCCGCCGGCCAGGCGCGAGATGGTGTCGGTGAGTTTGGCGCGTGCGTCGATCAGCTCGTTCGCTGAACCGCCGGCGGCCAGGGTGGAGCGGATGGTGGCGTTGTAGGCGGCCACCTGGCTGGCGGCCGCGTTCACGGCGGTGACGGCGTCGGCGGCCTGGGCCCGGACGCTGCTCCACTGCCCCTGCAGGGTCTGGTACGCGGAGGAGATCTTGTCCGTCAGGGAGTTGGCCGCATTCAGCAGCAGCCCTTTGGGGCCGTCCTCGGCCGGCTGTCTCGCGGCACCCTGCCAGGCGGACCAGAATCCCTGGAGCGAGGCGGAGATGCCGTTGTCGCCGGGCTCCTGCAATATGCCTTCGATCCCCTGCAGGGCCGAGGAACGGACACCGGCGTAGCCTGCCTGCGCGCTCGCGGAGCGGACGCTGGCGTCGAGGACACTGCTGCCGAGCCGGGTGATGGCATCTACCGAGACGCCCTGGCCCGCCTCGGGACGGCCAGAGCCGTTGAGGCCCTGGGCCGGCGCGGCGATGGCTGACTGCTGGACACGCTGGCGGGTGTAGCCCTCGGTGGCCGCGTTGGCGATGTTCTGCCCGGCCACGTTCATGCCCTGCTGGGCGGCAGTCAGCCCGCGGTAGGCGGTGTTCAGGGCGCCAAAGGTGCTCATGGTCGCTTCCTTAGAATTGCTGGTCGAAGATGCGGGAGCCGGCGGAATCCCCGGTCTTGCCATGCGCGTCGTAGGTGCCGGCGGTGGTGGCCGGACGCAGATCGGCGAGCGACTCCTGGGTGGACCGGACAGCGGTGCGCAAATACTGTTCGTTCGCGTCGCGCAGTTCCTTGATCAGTGCGGTCTGGCGGGTGAGGGCGGCGAGGTGCGCGCTCAGGACTTCGGCCCAGGCGCCTTCCGGCGCGGCCTCGGCAAGTTCGCCCAGGGTGGCGTCGGTGGGCAGGCCCCACATTTCAGCCACGACGGCGGCCTCGATGGTGCGCGCCAGGCTTGCCTGGGACAGGTGCCCCAGCACCTGCTCCACTTCCTTGGTCCCGTGCGGCAGCCAGCGGGACTTGCCGGCGGTGAGCAGCAGCTGCTCTTCCTCCAGCTTGAAAGTCAATACGTCCAGCAGTTCACGCTCCCGCCACAGCAGGGCAGAAAGTTCGTGGATGGCCATGGTCCGGACGGCTCCCTCATGAGTGCGAATGGTGCGAAGGCCGGGAAATCGTCGTGCGGACGACGAGGCCTTCTGCAGGGTTCGTACAAACTATCGGCAGGATTGCCGCACCCGTTAGCAGGAATAAGGCTGATAACACGCGGATTTCGGCGGAAGGGAAATTCCGAAAAGAATTTTGGAATTCTCCTTACCTCTGCAGTCTGGATGGCGATAGCTACTGCTGAAGGCCCACGGATGGGCCATCGCTTACAGTCCCAACTCACGGAGGAAAAATCATGGGCTTCGTTATCAACAACAACCTCGCGGCGAACAACTCGTACCGCAACCTCAACTCCACCCAGACCGATCTCTCCAAGTCCCTGGAGAAGCTGTCCACCGGCCTGCGCATCAACCGCGCCGGCGATGACGCAGCAGGCCTGTCCATCTCCGAGGGCCTGAAGGCTCAGGTCACGGGTTCGGCTCAGGCCGCCCGCAACGCCCAGGACGGCATCTCTGTCATCCAGACGACTGAAGGCGCCCTGACCGAGGTTCACTCCATCCTGCAGCGTATGCGCGACCTCGCCGTCCAGGGCGCGAACGATACCAACAACGCCGACGCCCGTCTGGCCATCAAGGCTGAAGGCGACGCACTCGGCAAGGAGTTGAACCGCCTTACCGCGGCCACCAACTTCAACGGCATCGACCTGCTCAAGGGCGCCACGGGTACCGGGGTAACCTCTGACGGCGGCACGCCTGCCAACGGCATCCTGAAGATTCAGGTTGGCACCGGAGGCACCACCAACGACACCATCTCCGTCAAGGTCGGCGATGTCGAAGGCGCCTCCGGCGTCAATGCAGCTGGCAAGGTTCTCTCCGCCTCCACGGGTGCGACCGACTTCAAGGTGGATACGGCAGCAAACGCCCAGCTCTCGATCGGTTACATCGACGCCGCAATCAAGAACGTGTCCTCGCAGCGCGCAGACCTGGGTGCAGCCCAGAACCGCCTCGAGCACACGATCAAGTCGCTGAACGTTGCCGGTGAGAACCTGCAGGCCGCCCAGTCCCGCATCGCCGACGTCGACATGGCCTCGGAAATGGTCAAGTTCACCAAGGCGAACATCCTGTCCCAGGCCGGCACCGCAATGCTGGCCCAGGCAAACCAGTCCAGCCAGGGCGTTCTTTCGCTCCTGCGCTAGGCAAAACCGGCAGTCTAGCAGTAGGGCTGCCACCGGCGATCGGACGAAGAGACACCCCCGATCATCAAGCTGCGGAAGGGCCGGACGATGGCAAAACCATCGTCCGGCCCTTACGTGCGAGACCAATACATCAGCACCAGCATCACCACTGAACATTTTGAAAGCTATTGCCAAGGAGAGGCAGCGATGGGAATCTCACTCGACGGACTGGCCAGCGGGCTCGACACCACCGCGCTCATCAGCTCGATCATGCAGTCCGAAGCCCTCCCGCAAACCCTGCTCAAGAACAAGTCCTACGACATACAGTCCATGGTCTCCGCCCTCCAAGGCCTCAACGGCAAGGTAGCCGCGCTCGCAACGCAGGCCACGGCAGCCGCCAAGCCCGGCGCCTTGGACCTCTACACGGCCACCACGAGCAGCGACAAGGTCGTCGCCACCTCCACCGCTTCGGCCAAGGCCGGATCCCTCGACTTCCAGGTCACCAAGCTGGCGCAGACCCAGGTCACCGTGACCCCCAAGGTCAACGCCGTGACGGGCTGGCCCTACACCACGATGACCATCAACAGCGGCGGACAGAACTACACGATCACGCCGGCCTCGAACAGCCTGGACGACGTCGTGACTGCGGTCAACGCCGCGGGCGCCGGGGTCACCGCGAGCAAGGTGGATGTCGGCGGCGGCGACTTCCGAATCCAGTTCACCGCCACCAAGTCCGGCGCCGCCGGCGCGTTCACCATCAGCGATCCCGGAACCACTTTCACGGACGTCAAGAGCGCCCAGGACGCTGAGCTCGTCCTGTGGCCGACAAGTCCCATCGCCCAGACCACCATCAAATCCTCCACAAACACCTTTGCTGATGTGCTGCCTGGCGTGACGCTTACCGCCAAGGACGTAACTGCCGCGCCCGTCACCCTCACCGTCTCCCGCGACGACGCAGGCATCAAGAAGGTCGCCTCCGACCTGGTGGACGGGGTCAACGGCATCTTCTCGCTGGTCGCCAGCAAAACCGCGGTCAACACCACCACCAACACCAGCGGTGCCAAAGTCTCCGCCGGGATCTTTGCCGGAGACAGCACGGTGCGCTCGGTCAACCAGAACATCCTTTCCGCAGCCTCGCTGCCGGTGGGCACCCCGCCGCGATCGCCGTCGGAGATCGGCATCAGCATCACCAAGACCGGCACGATGGAGTTCGACGGCACCAAGTTTGCCGCCGCCCTTGCCGCCGATCCCGCCGGAACAACGGCCAAGGTGCAGGAACTCGCTGGACGCATCGCCACGGCGGCAACTGGCGCCTCAGACAGGTACACCGGAACGCTGACCACCAAGATCACCGGGCAGCAGTCCGAGGTCCGTGACCTTGCTGACCGGATCAGCGACTGGGACCTCCGGCTCGCCTCGCGCAAGGCCACCCTCCAGCGCACGTACTCCGGCCTGGAGACAGCGCTCAGCGGCATGAAGGCACAGCAGTCCTGGCTCACCGCGCAACTGGCGGGCCTTTCCGGCGGGGGCGCCAAGTAATGACCGGCACCCCCTTCGGCAACAGTTTCGGTTACAGCGGCGCCGCCCAGCGCAACCAGTACCTGGCGGATTCCGTGCTCTCGGCGCCGCCGGCACGGCTGCTGACCATGCTCTACGACCGGCTCCTGCTGGACCTGGGCCGCGCTAAGACAGCGCAGCAGGCCGCCAACTGGCCGGTCGCCTCGGAGAACCTCCTGCACGGCCAGGCGATCATCGCAGAGCTCATCTCATCGCTCAAGACGGACGCCTGGGACGGCGCGGACGGGCTGCTGGGCCTCTACAACTACGCCTTCACCGCACTGGTCAATGCCAACATCCAGCGCGACGCCGCCCTGACCCGCGAGGCGATGGATCTCCTGGAACCCCTGCGCCAGGCGTGGCACGAGGCCGCGGCATCCATCCCGGTGACCCAGCCCGGGCAGGCGACAGGCACGCCGGCCCCGACGGCCGCGACGACGCCGGCGGCGTCAACTTTCGCGGGCGCCGGCGCCTGGGCTACGCAGCCGGGCGCTTCCGGCGGGAGCCTTGGCTTTGGCTGAGCAGGCCCATTGGGGGGACCAGAAGGCCGGGCCATCCGAGGCAGACCCGGCCCTCGCCGCGTGGCTGCTGGTGCTGGACGTGCTGGAGATGGCAGTCGTGGCTGCAGAGAAAACGCTTAAGGACCCGCTGGGACCGTTGTCCGCTCCGGAGCAGCCGGTGGCCGCCCTTCCCATGCAGCGCTGGTCCCCGCCGTCGCTGAGCGGACCCCTGCCCCCGGAGGCGCGGCGGCGGGCCGTGGCGCTGTCGGAGGCCCAGGAGCGCGTGGCACGGCGCTTGGAAGCGGCCAAGCATGACGTGGCCCGGCAACTCCAGGCGGTCAGCTCGGTACCCGGCGTCGGCGACCCGTCCGGGGCGATCTACCTCGACGTCAACGGGTAAAACCGGCGCCGGCCGGTGACCTAAAAAGAACCCGAATAAACGTTTCACACTTTTCGCTAACGCGGCGCTGAACAGTGCCGATAACCACAGTAAGAGCACGGATCGCTCGTTTACTGGCCACGGATCGGCCTCCCGCAATTTCCCAGGCAGGACTCTGTGCTCGAATCCGTGACTTCCGCAGCCCTGGCCAGCGCCATGGACGGGCTGGCGCTGCGCCAACGCGCCATCGCGAACAACATCGCGAACGTCAACACCCCGAACTACCACGCCAAGCGCGTCAGCTTTGAAGCTGCCCTCGCCGCGTCGGTGAAGTCCGGCGACGGCCACGCCGAGGCCACCACCGGGACGTCGCTCGAGCCCACCCAACTCAACGGCAACAACGTCAACCTGGACACGGAAACGCTGTCGAACATCGACACTGTGCTGCGCTTCCAGTTCGCCGCCCGGGCCATCGGCGGGGAATTCACCGCCGTGCGCGCCGCGATGAGGACCAACTAATGACTTTCGACGCGATCGGCATCGCCGGCTCCGCCCTCACCGTGCACCGCAAGTGGCTCGACGCCGTCTCGGACAACTTGGCGAACATGAACAACGCCTCGGCGACCTCGGGTCCCGCGTTCCGGGCCAAGTACGTGGAGGCCGCCGAAGGCGCCGAGGGGACCGGTGTCTATGTCAAGAGCACGCAGCTGGGCGACGGCGCGGGCCGCATCGTCTACCAGCCGGACCACCCCCTCGCCGACGCCGACGGCAACGTGAAGTACCCGGACATCGACATGGCGGAGCAGATGGGTGCCCTGATCATTGCCCAGCGCGGCTACCAGGCCAACGCCCAGGTTGTGGACCGCGCCCGCGAGACCTACCTCGCCGCCCTTGAGATTGGAAGATCCTGATGCCCGTTTCCCCCATCGCACCGGTGCAGGGCGTCGTTCCCACCGATTACCTCTCCGGCGCCTCGTCGGTGCCCGGCACCGACGGTTCCGGCTTTGCATCGTCCCTCACCGGGGCCGTGGACAACCTCCAGCAGTTGCAGTCGACGTCGAAGCAGCTGGCGGTCTCCGCCGTGACCGGCAACCTGGACGACATCCACAACGCCACGATCGCGGCCAGCCGGGCACAGATCACGCTCGAACTCGTGGCCACCGTCCGCAACAAGGGCGTTGACGCGTTCAACGAGATCATGAGGATGCAGGCCTGATGCCTCCGCAGATTACCGTCTTCTTCCAGCGCTTCGGCGCGGGCCTCAAGAACTTCACCACCGGACAGCGCACGCTCGCCGTGATCGGCACCGCGCTGCTCGTGGTGGGCATCATCGCGCTGTCCGCCTGGCTGTCCAAGCCCACCATGACGCCGTTGTTCTCCGGGCTCAAAAACACGGACGCGAACGGCATCGTGGAGCAGTTGCGCAAGGACAACGTGCCCTACGAACTCAGCGACGGCGGCGCCACCATCCTCGTCCCGCAGGACAAGGTCTACGACGAGCGCCTCAAGGCCGCGGCCGCCGGCCTCCCGACCGCCGCCGCCACCGGGTACTCGCTGCTGGACAAGATGGGCGTTACGTCCTCGGAATTCCAGCAGTCCGTCACCTACAAGCGCGCGCTCGAAGGCGAACTGGCCAGCACCATTTCCGCCATGGAAGGCGTGAAGACCGCCGCCGTCCGGCTCGCGATCCCGGAGAAAACCGTTTTCGTCTCCAAGACCCCGGACACCACGGCCTCGGTCTTCGTCGAGACCGCCCCCGGTGTGACGCTCTCCGGCGACAAAGTCCAGGCCATTGTGCACCTGACCTCGGCCGCGATCGAGAACCTCAAGCCCGCCAACGTCTCGGTGGTCGACTCGCACGGCAACGTCCTCTCCACCGTGGGGGGCGGGGCCGCCGGATCCTCCTCCAAGCAGGCCGCCGACTACCAGCAGCGCACCGGCGACGCCGTCCGCGCCGTCCTGGACCGTGTAGTGGGCCCCGGTAACTCCACCGTCGCGGTCGCCGCGGACGTCACCGGCGAATCCGCCCAGCAGAAGAGTGAAACGTTCTCCAACACCCCCGGTGCGCTGCCGCTGAGCGAGTCCTCCAAGACCGAGAAGTACACCGGAACCGGGGGAGGGGCCGCCGGTGTCCTCGGCCCGGACAATATTGCCGTGCCCGGCGGGACCAGCGGCAACGGCAACTTCGACTCCTCAACGGCGACCAAGAACAACGCGGTCAACAAGGTGACCGAGGACCGGACCATTCCGCCGGGTGCCGTCAAGCGCCAGACCATCTCGGTGGCCGTCAGCCAGTCCGCGGCAGGCGGGCTGAACATCGGCTCGCTGACCGCGCTGGTCACCTCCGCCGCCGGCGTCGACCGCGCCCGCGGCGACGTCGTCACCGTCGAGGTGATCCCGTTCAGCACGGCCGCCGCGGACCAGGCCAACGCGTCCCTCGACGCAGCCAAGGCCGAGATCGAGGCGCAGAAACAGGCGGCGTTCTTCGGGACCCTCGTCACCGCCGGCAGCATCCTGCTCGGCCTGCTGATCCTGGCCCTGATCATCACCATCATTCTGCGCCGCCGGCAGAAGCGCGAACCCGTGGACCTCGGCGAACGCCTGGACCTGCTGCCCTCGATGCCCGCCGTTACGGCCTTCGACCCGGAGCCCGCGACGTCGGCCATCCCGCTGACCGCGCTGCCGCTGCAGCCGCTGCCGGCACCGCCGATGGAAGTGCTCGAAGCCGAACGCCGGATGCAGGAAATCGACAACATGGTCGCCGCCAACCCGGAGAAGGCCGCCGACTACCTCCGCGGCCTGATGGATGACAGGCAGCCCGCATGAAACTCGCCGACGCGACCCTCACCGGCACCCAGCGTGCCGCCGTCGTCCTGATGCAGATGAGCCCCGCCAACGCGGCGCGGGTGATGGCGCAGTTCACCGACGCCGAGGCGGAGGAAATTGCGGCCGAGATTGTCCGGCTCCGCAAGGTGGACCCCGACGTCGCCGAACAGATCATGAAGGACTTCCACGAGGCCGCCCTGAGCAGCCCGCGGCAGGCCCGCGGCGGCCGGGAGCTCGCCGAGGGCCTGCTGGAGGCCTCTTTCGGCTCGGAGAAGGCCGCCGGCCTGATCAACCGGCTGACGGTCAACATGGCCGGCAAGTCCTTTGAGTTCCTCGAAGACATCGAACCGGTGCAGATCCTGGCCCTGATCGACGGCGAACTGCCGCAGACCATCGCGTTGGTCCTGGCCCACCTGAGCCCGCGCAAGGCCTCGGCCGTGATGTCAGGGCTGCCCGGCTCGCTCCGGGCCGACGTCGCCCTGAGCATCGCCACGATGGGCTCCGGCGCGCCAGAAGCCATCGGCATCGTGGCGGACACGCTGAAGCTGCGCGGCGGCGCCGCCGTGTCGCAACAGGCCTCCAAGGTGGTGGGCGGCATCGCGCCGCTGCTGGAAATCATCAACCGCACCGACGCCGGCACCGAACGGTCCGTCCTGGACGGCCTGGACCTGCTCGATCCGGACCTCGCCGTGGAGATCCGCGCCCAGATGGTGACCTTCGACGACATCGTGAAGCTGGAACGCCGCGACGTGCAGCTGGTGCTCCGCGGCCTGGACGCCTCCGTCCTCGCCGTGGCCATGAAGGGCGCCACGGAACCGGTGCTGGAGACCATCACCACCAACGTTTCGGGGCGCAACCTCGAAATCCTCGAATCCGAAATGGCCGCGCTGGGACCGCTGCGCGCCTCGCAGATCGAGGAGGCGCGCGCCGCCGTCGTCCGCTCCATCCGCGAACTCGAGGCCGAAGGCCAGATCACGATCCAGCGCGGGGACGAAGAAGACTATGTCTACTGAGGGGGCCGCGCCGGCCCGCATCGTCTTCCCCTCGCTGCGTTCGTCCGGCCCCGCCAGCGAGCAGGCCGGCTACACCGAGGGCCACGCCGCCGGCTATGCCGCGGGCGTGCGCGCCGCCGCGAAGGAACAGCGCCGTTGGCGCGACCGGATGGCGGCCGAGCAGGCCGCCTCCCTGGCCGCCGGGCAGCAGGACCTGGACCGTGCCGTCCGCGCCCTCGCGGTGGCCCGCACCGACTTCGCGCACCGCAACGTCCAGGCGCTGCACGACGCCGAGGAGGTCCTGGCCCGCACCGCGCTGGAACTCGCCGAGGCCATCCTGGGCTACGAACTGGCCGAGGGGACCCGGACCGCCCGCGCCGCCCTGGACCGCGCCCTTTCCGGCAACGACGCCGCCACCGTGCTTGCCATCCGCCTGCACCCGGCGGACATCGCGGTGCTCGCCAAGGAAGGCCAGGACCTTCCGGCCGGCCTGCCGCTGCTCGCGGACGCGTCCCTGCAGCGCGGCGACGCCAAGGTGGAATACCAGCAGGGCTGGCTCGACGCCAGCCTCGGCAGCGCACTCGCCCGCGCCAAGGCGGCACTGCTGGGGGACCAGCTGTGGTCCCCGAACGCCTCCGACGATTCGCCCGGCGGCCAGCCGTGATCGCCCGGTGGCGCCCCAAGGGCGACGACTTCGCCGCCGCCCTCGCCGCGGCCGCGCCGCAGCGGGTCGGGACCGTCACCTCCGTGATGGGCCTGGGCCTGGAGGTATCCGGCCTGGACTGCGCGCTCGGCGACCTGCTCACCGTGGGGGAGAACCCCGGGCTCGACGCCGAAGTTGTGGCGGCCCTCGACGGCTCCGTGCGCTGCATGCCGCTGGGACGACTCGCCGGGGTCGCCGCCGGAGACCCCGTCCGCGCCAAGGGCGGCACCGTGCTGGTCCCCACCGGCGCGGGGCTCTTCGGCCGCGTCCTCGACGGCCTCGGCCGTCCGATCGACGGCAAGGGTCCGCTGCTCAGCGGACCCCGGGTCCCGATCGACAATGAGGCGCCGAACGCCATGAAGCGTGCGAGGATCGACACCGCCCTGCAGACCGGTGTCCGCGTGCTGGACACCATGACGACCCTGGGCAAGGGCCAGCGCATGGGTCTCTTCGCCGGATCCGGCGTCGGCAAGTCTTCGCTGCTGTCTATGATCGCCCGCGGCACCGACGCCGAAGTATCCGTGATTGCCTTGGTGGGGGAGCGCGGACGCGAAGTCCGCGAGTTCCTTGAGGACGACCTCGGCCCGGCCGGGCTGGCCCGCTCCGTCGTCGTCGTCGCCACCTCCGACGAACCCGCGCTGATGCGCATGCGCGCCGCGTTCACGGCCACCCGGATCGCCGAGTCCTTCCGCGACAACGGCCAGGACGTTGTCCTGATGATGGACTCGCTCACCCGCGTGGCCATGGCCCAGCGCGAGATCGGCCTCTCGGCCGGGGAGCCGCCCGCCACCCGCGGCTATCCGCCGTCGACCTTCTCCATCCTGGCCCGGCTGCTGGAGCGCGCCGGCACCGCCGAGACCGGCTCCGTGACCGGCATCTACACCGTGCTGGTGGACGGCGACGACCACAACGAACCGATCGCCGACGCCGCCCGCTCGATCCTCGACGGCCACGTGGTGCTGGACCGGAAACTCGCCGTGACCGGGCATTTCCCCTCCGTGGACGTGCTCGGCTCGGTCTCCCGCGTCGCCTCCAAGGTCAACGCCCGCCCCCACCTGGAAGCGGCATCCACCCTGCGCCGGGTCCTCGCGGCCCGTAAATCCGCGCAGGACCTGATCGACGTCGGCGCCTACCAGGCGGGAACCAACCCGCTGGTGGACGCCGCCCTGGCGCACGAGGACTCCGTCAGCGGTTTCCTGCAGCAGCCGATGGACGAGTCCACCCCCCACCCTGAGTCCTGGCGACAGCTGGAGACCCTCACTTCGATCCTGGGAGCCGCGGCATGAGCCGGCAATTTTCACTGGCGGGGCTGTTGCGCCTCCGCCAGATCCAGCAGGACCAGGCTGCCACCGGGCTGGCCCGCGCCCGGTCCCGGTCCAGCTCCGTCCGCGCCCGGGAAGCCTCGGCACGCCGGCAACTGACCGCCACCGACGAGGAGATCAGCAGCTCGGCGTCGCTGCGCGCCGTGGCCGCCGCCCGGTCCGCCTCGCACAGTATGCTCGCGGACCTGCAGAGCCTTGCCCGCATCGCCGAGACCGACGAGGCCGCGGCCCGCGAGGAATTCATCGCCGCCCGCACCCGCTCCGTGGGCTTGGAGAAGCTGCAGGACCGGCACCACGCCGAGGTCAACACCGCCGAGCTGCGGGCCGAACAGTCCGTGCTGGACGAGATCTCCTCCACGATCTGGCATCGGGACGAGCAGCAGGTGCGCTCATGAGCATGACCGAGGCGCTGGGCCGAATGCAGGGCATCCAGTCGATGATCGCGGAACTGAGCCGCCCCGCCCAGACCGAAAGCACCGCCACGGCCCAGAAGTCCGCCGCCGCGACCTCGCTGGCCACCGGCACGGGAACCGGCGACGCCGCCTCATTCACCGACGCGCTGACCGCGGCGCTCGGCGGGACCGGCCTGGCATCGGGAACGGACCTGACCTCGCTGGCCAACGGGCTGGGCCTGGGCGGCACCACCGGGCTGGGGGCGCTGAAGGGGCTTACCCCGCCGGGCACCGCCACCCCGGTCTCCATGCCGGTCTCCGTGCCGGCCGGCGCCGCGACCGGCACGGACGTGGTCGCCATGGCCAAGAAGTACATCGGGGTGCCCTACGTGTGGGGCGGCACCAACCCCGCCACCGGGATGGACTGCTCCGGGTTCACCCAGCGGGTCTTCAAGGACCTCGGCGTCGAGCTTCCCCGCGTGGTCAGCGACCAGATGAAGCAGGGAACCCCGGTGGCTTCGCTCGCGCAGGCCAAGCCCGGCGACTTGCTGATCAGCTTCGGCGGGAACCACATCTCCATCTACCTCGGCAACGGCAAGGCCATCGACGCGCCCGTCCCGGGCAAGACCATCCAGATCCGCGACGCCTGGGAGCAGCAGTCCAACCTGACCTCCATCCGCCGGATCGTCCCCGCGGGAGGAACCTCATGAAGGGCATGACTTCGGCGGACCTGGCCTCGGCGCTCGCCCCGGCGCAGGCACGCGGCACCCAGCCGGGGAACCGCACCCGCTCCGACGCGGGAGCATCCGGCGGCTTCGGGACCGTGCTGGAGGACGCCGTGACCCAGGAGTCCTCTGCCGGCCCGGCCGTCCCGGTTGGCGCCGACGCCCCGGCACGCCGCGAGAGGGCCGAAGCCACCGCTCCGGACACCGCTCCGGACACCGCTGCTGCCGTTCCGGCCGGGTGTCCCGGCGCTGCCGGCACTGCCCAGGCCGCCGACGCCGGCATCCTGGCCGCCTCCGCGTTGTTCACGGCACAGCTTCAGCCTGCCGCAGCCGCGGCGCTCAGCGCGCCCGTCGCCGCGGGGCAACAGCCCGCCCTGCCCGCGGGCAGCCAGGCCATCGCCGCTTCCATCCCGGCGCCCGCCGGCCCGGGCACGGCTGTGCCGCCTCCGGTTGAGCCGGGCGCCGCTGGGACCAGCCTGGCGCTCCCGGCGGGGGCACCCACGACCACCGCAGCGGTTGCCGCCCCGGCCGCCGGCAACGCCGCTGCGGCCGCACTGTCCGTTTCGGGCGCTGCGGCTGCCCCCCGTGAACCGGGAACCGGCGCAGCCGCGGGCGTCGCGGCGGCGCCGCCGGGCGCTCCGCTTCCGGGCGCCGTCGGGCTTGCGTCCGCAGCTGGCCAGAGCGGGAATGGCCAGGGGGCCGGTGGCCGGGCATCCGACCAGCCCGCCCCGGGCATCTTTGCCGCCGCCCCGGGACAGCCGGTTGCCGCCGCGGCAGCAGGCCAGGGCCGGGCCGGGGCACCGGCACTACCGGCAGCATCGGCGACGGCGTCCGCGGCAGCCGTCGCGACGGCACCCGGCGCGGCCGGCGTCGTCGCAGCCGCTGGTCCGGTTTCCGGCTGGGCATCGGCCGCTCCGGCGGAGAGCCTCCCCGCTGCGGCGCCGGCAGCGCCCGTCGACGGCCTGGTCGCGGCCGGCGTCGCGGGCTCCGCCCCACCGGCGCCCGCTCCGGCACCGGCGGCGGCAGCCCCCCAGGCCGCCGGCCCGGCGCCGGCCCCGCAACCTGCCCTCCAGCCGCAGCTGGCCAAACCACTCTTCACCCTCGCGGGGGCACCGCACGGCCAGCACATCATGACCCTGAAGGTCACGCCGGAGGATCTGGGACCGCTGACGGTGCGCGCCCACATCGACGCCGCCGGCGTACGGATCGAACTGTTCGCCCCGGGGGACAACGGCAGGGAGGCGCTTCGGGGAATCCTGCCCGAACTCCGCAAGGAACTGGCCGACGCCGGCTTCGGCGCCAGCCTCGACGTCTCCGACCACGGCGGGCCGCCGCCCGGCCGTGGCCAGGACGCGGGCCAGGACGCGGGTCAGGACGCCGGCCGCGGCGGCTTCGGCGCCGGCAGCGGCGCCGGTCCCGGCGGCCGTAACGGTCCCGGCGGCCCGAGGCCCGGCCACCGCTGGGACGCCTTGGCGGACGAAGCCTCGCTGCGTACCGCCCGGATCCAGAACGGTCCCCAAACCACCCTCGACATTCTCGTCTGACACGAAGGAACCCCAGCTATGACTATCCAGCCCATCGCCCCCCAGCCGGTCACGGCCACGGGGACGACCCCGCAGGCTGCAGCCGTCCGGGCCCCCGTGCAGACCATGGATGCCAATGTGTTCATGTCGCTCCTCGTGGCGCAGCTCAAGAACCAGAACCCGAGCGCCCCGATGGACACCAACCAGATGATGGCGCAGACCATCCAGCTCTCCATGATGGAAAAAATGACCGAGCTGACCACCAACAGCAAGGAAGGTTTCTCCCTCCAGATGCGCTCCGCAGCCTCCCAGCTGATTGGCCACTCCGTGGGCTACACCCTGGCTGACGGCACCAGCGGCACCGGCATCGCCAGCTCGGTGTCCTTCGCCGGCGCCGTGCCGACCGTCAAGGTCGGCGACCTTTCCATCCCCCTCGACTCCATCACCGGCCTGACCGCGCCGGCCGCTTCCTAACCAGTTTCCTCCCGAAGAAAGGCAGTTCCCATGCTCCGCTCGCTGTACTCCGGAATCTCCGGCCTCCGTGCCCACCAGACCATGCTGGACGTCACCGGCAATAACATCGCCAACGTCAACACGGCCGGCTTCAAGGCGTCCTCCACCCAGTTCCAGGACACCCTCTCGCAGATGACCCAGGGCGCCTCCGCGCCGCAGGGCGAGTCCGGCGGCAGCAACCCGGCGCAGATCGGCCTCGGCGTCCGCGTCGCCGGCGTCAGCACCAACTTCGCCCAGGGCTCCTCGCAGAGCACGGGCCGCGCCACGGACATGATGATCTCCGGCGACGGCTTCTTCGTCACCAGCAAAGGCGGCCAGCAGCTCTTCACCCGCGCCGGTTCCATGACGTTCGACGCCGCCAGCCAGCTCGTCAGCCCCGACGGCGGCATCCTTCAGGGCTGGACCGCGAACGCCAGCGGCGTGGTCGACCAGGCGGGTGCCATCGGCGACATCACACTCAACCCCAACACGATGATCGCGACCCCCACCACCAAGGTCACCCTCGACGGCAACCTGCCCAGCGACGCGGCCGTGGGCAGCCCCGCGCTGCAGCGCGTCGTCAAGGTCTACGACGCCACCGGCGCCGAGAGCAGCGTGACGCTCACCTTCAGCAAATCCGCTTTGGGCTGGGACGTTTCCGACGCTGGCGGACCGATCGGCTCCCTCACGTTCACCAACGGGAAGCAGAACCCCGGTCCCGCAATCGCTACCAGCGGGGGCATCGTCGTGGACCTCTCGAAGGTCTCCGGCTACGCGACCATGAGCTCCCTCACGGTTGCCGGCCAGAACGGTTCGGCGGCCGGCAAGCTGGAGTCCTTCACCCTCGGCAACGACGGGTCCCTGATCGGGTCCTTCAGCAACGGCACCAAGCAGGTCCTGGCCAAGATTGCACTGGCCAAGTTCACCAACCCGGCCGGCCTGGAGAAGGCCGGCGGCTCCTCCTACGTCGCCACCGCCAACTCCGGCAACGTGCAGCTGGGCGCTGCGGGCGACCCGGGCATCGGCACCCTGGCCGGAGGCTCGCTGGAAATGTCCAACGTGGACCTCTCCCAGGAGTTCACCAACCTGATCGTCGCGCAGCGCGGCTTCCAGGCCAACGCCCGCATCATCACCACCTCCGACGAGGTCCTGCAGGAACTCGGCAACCTCAAGCGCTAGTACCGGCCCCCACCCCCGGGTTGCCCTGTCGGGCGGCCCGGGGACAGCCTGCGGCGCTCAGGCGGGCTGCCAGCACACGGGAAGGGTTTTCACTCCGAAGACGATTGTGCTGTCCATCCGCTCCAGCCGCGCCCCGGGTTCCAGGGCAAGCCCGGGCAGCCGGGAGAGCACGGCCTGCAGGGCGATTTTCGCCTCCAGTCGGGCCAGCGGTGCCCCGAGGCAAAAATGAATGCCCTGCCCGAAGGCCAGATGGCGGTTCGGTGAGCGGCCGACGTCGAACTGGTCAGGGTGCGGAAACTGGTGCCCGTCGCGGTTTGCCGAGCCGATCCAGGCCACGATGGGGGATCCCGCAGGGATCGGCCGGCCGTGCAGTTCAGTGTCCACGGCGGCCACCCGGTACATCGACTGGACGGGGGAGCGGTAGCGGAGCACCTCCTCGATTGCCGGGGGAAGCAGCTCCGGCTCCTCAGCCAGCCGCTCCGCCGTGCCCGGCTCATCGGTGAAGCACAGCACGGCGTTGCCGATCAGGTTGGTGGTGGTTTCGTTGCCCGCGACGAGCAGGAGGGTGCAGAACCCAAGCAGCTCCATGATGCTGAGCTTCTGCCCATCGATCTCAGCCTTGAGGAGGCTGCTGATCAGGTCATCGCCGGGCCGGTGCCGCCGCTGTTCGATCATGGCCAGGAAATACTCGGCCATCTCCCGGTTGCCGGAGGAATGGTCCTCCCCGGCCTCCGGGCTTTGGCTAACGATCGCGTCGGACCATTGCTTGAACCGGTCCCGGTCCTCGGCCGGGATGCCCATGAGTTCGGCGATCACGATCACCGGAAGGGGATAGGCCAGTTGTTCGATCAGGTCGGTGCTGCCCGCGGGAACCACGGGGTCCAGCAGCTCCGCCGTGAGCGCCGAGATGCGCGGGGCGAGAGCTTCGACCGCCCGCGGCGTGAACGCCTGGGTCACAAGCGAACGCAGCTGGCGGTGCCGCGGCGGATCGGTGTTGATCAGGCTCGCCGCGAAGAGCTGTCCGGTTTCGGTGGGGTTGTCCCTCCCGAACCGGGAGGAAAACACGGCGTGGTCGGACAGGACACGCTGCACGTCCTGATAGCCGAATACGTGCCGGGCCCCGGTGACCGGATCCTGAAAGACAGGATCGCTGCGGCGCATCGCTTCGTATTGCGGAAACGGGTTCAGTGGCTGTTCGAGAGCCGGAAATGACGCCATGGCGCGCCCTCCTCCTGGGGCAGGCGGCCGTGGTCGTGGCAGGGAGCGGTGCCTGTGGCCCGGCGGCCAGCCAACCGCGTCGGGCCAAGGTGAAACGGGGCGGGCCGCGCGGCCCCGCTGACTTCCACCCTAGTCCTGTGCAACGGGCCCCGCACCGGGAATCTTCCTAACGAAAGCGCGCGGGCGGCCGACAGTAAGGGGAGAACACCCGTCCCCGCCGCCCGGCCCACAGCCGGGCAGTCCCCAGAGCAGAATCGGCCCATGATCGTTGTCACACGCCTCAACGGAACGCGCTTCGCGGTCAATCCGGACCTGATCGAACGGATCCACGAGAGCCCGGACACCCACCTGGTCACGCTCGACGGCGCCGCTTACGTGGTGCTTGAAAGCCTCGCCGAGGTGGTCGAGATGATCGCCGACTACCGTGCCTATGTGCTGAGCAAGGCGCGGGACTTTCCCGCGGTCACCGGGTACCCGTTGAGCTTGGTCCCACCGGCCGGACCGGACGACGAGTCCGGCGCCCCTGCACCTGAATCACCTAGGAAGTAAGCCATGGATCCCGCAACAATCATTGGACTGCTCCTGGCCTTTGGGTCCGTCATCACCATGGTGCTCATTGAAGGCGGCAGCATCACCTCCCTGCTGCTGCCCGGGCCCCTGGTCCTGGTCTTCGGGGCAACCCTGGCCATCGGGCTGGCCGGCAACACCCTCAAGGACGTCATTCAGGCGTTCAAGTCCGTGCCGGCAATGTTTATGGGCAAAACATCGAAGCCGCAGGAAAGCATCGACCAGATGGTCCGCTTTGCTGAAAAGGCACGCGCGGAGGGTCTACTCTCCCTCGAGGAGGAAGCGGCCAGCGTCAAAGACCCCTTCCTCGCCCGCGCCCTGCAAAACATCGCCGACGGCACCGACGCCGAGGACCTCCGGATGCAGATGGAGGACGAGATCGACACAAAGTCCCGCAGCGACCACGCCTCCTCAAAGTTCTTCGCCAGCCTCGGCGGGTACGCCCCCACCGTCGGCATTGTCGGAACCGTCGTTTCCCTGACCCACGTCCTGGAAAACCTCTCAAAGCCGGACGAGCTGGGGCACATGATCGCCGCCGCGTTCGTCGCGACCCTGTGGGGCCTGCTCTCTGCCAATTTCATCTGGCTGCCGTTCAGTTCGCGCCTGGCCAGGCTCTCCGAGCTGGACATCGAACGCATGACACTCGTGATGGAGGGCATGCTCGCCGTGCAGTCCGGCGCCCAGCCGCTCCTGCTGGCCGAGCGGCTCCGCTCCATGGTCCCCGAACACCAGCTCAAGAGCTCCGCCGACAAGGGCCGCAAGGCGCCCGGCGGGGACGATTCTGCGGAGCCGATGGACGCAGCCGCGTGAGCGGCCGTCGCCGGCCGCGTAAGAAACCCGAAGCGCACCACGTCGACGAACGCTGGATGGCCTCCTACATGGACATGGTCACTGTGCTCATGTGCCTGTTCATCGTCCTGTACGCCATGTCTACGGTCGACGCGAACAAGTTCGAAAAACTGCGCAACTCACTGGCCACCGGCTTCGGTGCCGTGGCCTCGGAGACCGTGGACACGGCGTCGGGCACGGTGGTCCCGCCCGAACTCGTGGACAAGAACCTCGAAGCCTTCGCCGCCGTCCCGGCTCCGGGAAACCCGGCCACGCAGGCAGCCCTGGAGGAAGCCAAAAAGGAGGTCGACCGGCTCCGGGCCCTCGAAGCGAAGATGAGGGCCGGCCTCGCCGAAGCCGGTCTCACCGACAACGTCGAATTCCAGATCGACCAGCGCGGCCTGACGGTCAAACTGGTCGGCTCCCAGGCGTTCTTCGCCGCGGACCGGCCCGAGCTCA
Organism: Arthrobacter sp. SlRoot2-15; assembly: GCF_059739345.1. Lineage (NCBI taxonomy): Bacteria > Bacillati > Actinomycetota > Actinomycetes > Micrococcales > Micrococcaceae > Arthrobacter > Arthrobacter sp. SlRoot2-15. The sequence goes on along the minus strand of NZ_AP046058.1, from coordinate 1,188,810 downwards.
CCGACCGGGCCTCCCACGTGCTGCAGATCATCTCGCCCATCCTCGGCCCGGCGGCCCTGGAAATCATGGTGGAGGGCCACGCCGCCAACGGCATCACCGCCTACCCGTCCACCTGGGAGCTGTCCTCGGCCCGGGCGGTCAACGTGCTGCGCTACATGGTGGACCGCGGCGGGATCCCGCCGGGGCAGATCGGCGCCGTCGCGTTCGGCTCCGCACGGCAGGTCAACGACGATTCCACCCCGGAACTGATGGAACGCAACCGGCGGGTGGACATCGTGGTCATTTCGGACAAGCCCGATGTCGTCCGGGCCCTCATTCCCGAGGCCCTAAAGCTCAGCCAGAAATAGGCTGGTATTGCCTCGGGCGGACGCCTTACGGCGGCGGATCCCTTGCCGATAGTGGCAACCGTGAGTGTTCTGGATGAGCGGGAAGTGGTACGGGAGCGGACCGTCAGCGTCTATGACTTCCGGCGTCCCGCGACGCTGGCGCGAGAGCACAGCCGCGTCCTGGAACTCGCCTTCGAAACCTTCGCCCGGCAGTGGGGAACCCAGCTGACCGCCAAGGTCCGGGTGAAATCCGTGGTCCGGCTCGAAGACGTCAGCATGCAGAGCTACGACGAGTACGCGGCCTCCCTGCCGGCCGTGACCGCGATGGTCCTGTGCACCGTCGAGGCACACGACTCCAAGCTCGTGGTGCAGTTCCCCGCCCCCTCGGCCCTCGGTTGGATCAACCGGATGCTCGGCGCCTCGAACGATACGGCGATGCCGGACCGGAAGTTCACCCAGATCGAACAGGCCCTGGTCAAGGGGCTCATGGACGAAGCCCTCGAAGACCTCGGCTACTCGCTCGGGCCGCTGCTGAGCGAAACCATCCGGGTGGACACCGTCCAGTACAACTCCCAGTTCGCGCAGGCCGCAGCGCCCAGCGAACTGATGATCGTCGCCGCGTTCACCATCAACGTCGGCAACATCAGCGCCCCCGCCACCCTGGCGGTCCCCGCGGGCATCCTGCTGGGACGGCTGAAGAAGGTCAACCCGACGGACAACCGCGGCGACGCCGCCGCCCGCGTCAGCTCCCAGCTGGAACGCGTCCCGGTGGAACTCTCGGTCCGGCTCTCGACGTCGTACGTCACACCCAGCCAGGTCCTGGGCCTCGCGGTCGGGGACGTCCTGACCCTCCCGCACCTGGAAAACCGGCCCTTCGACCTCACCCTGGACGGCACGAGGCTGGCCACCGCCGCCCCGGCCCGCAACGGGTCCCGGGCCGCTGCCGTCATTGTCACAATCGAGGAGAACAACCAATGAGCATCACCCTGACCAAGCACGAATCGTCGGCGGAACGGCTTGTTGAGGAGCTGCCGAGCCCGGTTGCCCTGAAGGTTGTTGCCCTGGTCCCGGCACGCGCCGCGGCCCCCTACGCCCGGCAGGCCGTCACCGCGACCTTCGTCGGTTCCGTCACCGCCGACCTGGCCCTGATGCTCAGCGACCGCACCTTCCTGGACGAGGCGGCCGGCGGCATGGCCGGCGGCCAGCTCGGCGTCGTCTCCGTCACCGACGTGCTCCGCCCGGCGATGGAAAGCGCCAGCTCCGTCTTTGGTGCCGGCGTGCTCTCCGACCTGCGTGAATCCGACGCCTCCGGGCTGCTCTCGGACCCGGACACCGCCGTCTTCGAACTCTCCGACGGCACGGCCCCGGCGGCCTGGTTTGCCGTCCGGCTGCGCGAACACGGCAGCAGCCAGGACCGCGCCGGCGACCTGTTCGGCAGCGGCGACACCGTGGCCGGCCGGCTGGGCCGCATCAACAACATCGAGATGGCCCTGACCGTGGAGATCGGCCGCACCCGCATGTCCGTCCGCGACGTGCTCTCGCTCGAACCCGGCAAAATCATCGAACTCGACCGCTCCGCCGGCGCCCCGGCCGACGTGCTGCTCAACGGCCGCTTGATCGCCCACGGCGAGGTTGTGGTCCTGGACCAGGACTACGCCGTGCGGATCACCCGGATCCTCGACGTGGCCGAGGGGCTCAGCTGAATGGACTCGCTGATCCTTGGGCTGCGGGTAGCCGTAGCCCTGGGCGCGGTGCTCGGCCTGATCTGGCTGCTCCAACGCCGTCTCGGCAAGGGCCCGGGACGCCGCCGCGCTGACGCCGCGCTGAGCGTCGTCAGCCGCCAAAGCCTCGGCCAGCGCGCCTCGGTCGTGGTGGTCGACGCCGGCGGCCACCGCTTCCTGCTCGGCGTCACCGACCACGCCGTCAACGTCCTCCACACCGGCGACATCCCCGAAGAAGCCCTTGAAGACCTGGCCCCGGAGCCCCGCCGCGGCGGGGCCGCCGGCGCGTTCGCCCAGATCCTCGCCGGCGCCTCCGCTTCCGCTTCCGCGAACGACGCCGACGACGCCGGCGCCGCCCGGCCGGCAGGCGGCCAGCCCGCGGCCGGCGCGTCGCCGGAGCTGCCGCTGTCACGCCGCAGCTCGATCCACCGCGACTCCCACACCCGGACCTCCCCGGGGCGGACCACCCCGGGACGGGATACCGGGTCCGGGAACCCGGTGCACCCGCCGCTGCACGGGTCGATCCTGGCCGGTTCCACTTGGAAGCAGGCCGCTGCCGCTCTCAGGAGCGGACGCCGCAATTGATCCGCCCCATCACCGCCCGCCGACCCGGCAGGATCCTGGCGCTCGGCCTCGCCGCCGCGCTGCTCGCTGTCCTGCTCCTGTGGCTGACTGCCTCCGCCGGGCACGCCGCGCCCGTCCCGCCGGTTCCGCCCACCCCGCCGGCCAGCCCGGACACCGGCAGCGTCAACATTGAGATCAACGGCATGGACGGGAAGCCCTCCACCGCGGTCCTGACCCTGATCGGGATCACACTGCTGTCCGTGGCGCCGGCGCTGCTGCTGATGATGACCTCCTTCACCAAGATCTTCGTGGTGCTCGCCATGACCCGCAACGCGCTATCACTGCCTTCGATCCCGCCCAACCAGGTACTGGCGGGCCTTGCCCTGTTCCTGTCCATCTTTGTGATGTGGCCGGTCATCAACGAGATGAACACCATCGGCGTGCAGCCCTACCTGAACGGCACCCTCGACTTCAACGCCGCGCTCAGCGCCGGCTCGGGGCCGCTGCAGCACTTTATGCTGGCGCACACCCGCGAGGAAGACATCGCCCTGATGACCCGCGCCGCCGGCATGGAGAACCCGGAGACCCCGGAGTCGGTGCCGCTGCAGACACTGATCCCGGCATTTATGATCTCCGAACTCCGCGCGGCGTTCATCATCGGTTTCGTCATCTTCATCCCGTTCCTCGTGATCGACCTCGTCGTCTCCGCGGCCCTGATGTCCATGGGCATGATGATGCTGCCGCCGGTCATGATCTCGCTGCCGTTCAAGATCCTGCTCTTTATCCTCGTGGACGGCTGGGGCCTGATCATCACGTCGCTGATCCAGAGTTACGCAGGCACGGGATGAACGCCAACGCCGTCCTGGACATCTGCCTCCAGGCCATGATCGTGGCCGCCAAGCTCTCGGCCCCTGTGCTGGTAACCGCGCTGGTGGTGGGCCTGGCGATCTCCCTGCTGCAGTCCATCACCCAGCTCCAGGAAGCCACGCTCTCCTTCGTGCCCAAACTCGCCGCCGTGGCGGTGGCCCTGGTGGTCTGCGGGCACTGGATGATCACGGAGATGGTCGCCTTCACGAACGACCTCTTCGCCAAGATCCCGTCCCTGCTCGGGGGCCTGTGAGGTGGGCATCCCCATCGACCAGACGTGGCTGGAAGTCCTCCTGCTGGCCACCGTCCGGATGACGGCTTTCCTGATCGTGGCGCCGCCCTTCGCGCACCAGGCGTTTCCCGGGCGGATCAAAGCCATGCTGGGCGTCGGCCTGGGCCTGGCCGTCTCGCAGCGCCTTTCCGCCGGCTACGTTGCCCGTGACACGGCGGGATTCCTCACCGGGGTGGTCCTGGAACTCGTCACCGGGCTGGTCCTGGGCTTCCTGGTCATGTTGGTCTTCGCCGCGGTCCAGTCCGCAGGCTCCCTGGTGGACCTCTTCAGCGGCTTCCAGATGGCCCAGGCGTTCGATCCGCAGATGATGGTCAACGGCGCCCAGTTCACCCGGCTGCTGCAGATGGCCGCGCTGGCCCTGTTGTTCTCCTCGGACGGCTACCAGCTGGTGATCGGGGGCCTGACCGGAAGCTTCTCCGCGCTGCCCCTGGCCGGCGGCCTTGACCTTGCCCAGCCGGTCCAGGCCATGACGTCCGCGGTGACCGGCATGTTCCTCGCCGCCGTCCAGATCGCTGGCCCGCTGCTGGTGGTGCTCTTCCTCGCCGACGTCGGCCTCGGCCTGCTGACCCGCGTGGCCCCCGCGCTGAACGCCTTCTCGCTCGGCTTCCCGCTCAAGATCATGCTGACCCTCGCGCTGGCCGGATTCCTCTTCCTTGCGCTGCCCAGGATCGTCTCCACCCTCGCCGGGCAGGCCGCCAAGACCGTGCTGGGGGTGGGCTGATGTCGGATTCACAGGAAAAGACCGAACAAGCCACCGACAAACGCATGCGGGAGGTCCGCTCCAAGGGCCAGCTCTCCCGCTCCCAGGACCTCACGGCGTGGCTGGCGGTCGGCGCCGCCGCGGTCATGATTCCCGCCACCGTGGAACGCGGGGCAAGCGCGGCCACGGACCAGGTCTTCAGCGTCAAGGGCGTGATGGCGCAGCCGGACCCAGCGAAGGCCCTCAAAGCCCTGGAAGCGGGCCTCGGCTCGCTGGCCGGAATCCTCGGCCCCATGCTGATCGTGGTCCTCGTCGTCGTCCTTGTCGGCTCCGCGCTGCAGGGCGGAATCCACCTGAAGAAATTCCGGCTGGACTTCGAGAACTTCAAACTACTCAGCGGGCTGAAGCGCATTTTCGGGACCCAGGCTCTTTGGGGCGGCGTCAAGGCCCTGCTGAAAGCCGGCGTCGTGGGCCTGGTGCTCTACTCCGTGGTGCAGGGCCTGATCCCGGTGCTGCTCACGGCGGGCGGGCTCCCGGTGTCCGGCGTCGTCGCGGCGGCCGGCGGCGGTATCTCGCAGTTGGTCCAGTTCGCCGTCTTCGCCGGCATCGCGCTGGCGGCCGTCGACTTCTTCGTGGTGATGCGCCGAAACAGGAAGAAGACCCGGATGTCCAAAAAGGAAGTCCAGGACGAGAACAAGAGCAGCGAAGGCGACCCGCTGATCCGCTCCCAGCGTCGCGCCCGGCAGCTGGCCATGAGCCGGAACCGCATGATCGCGGCGATCGGCGACGCCGACGTCGTCCTCGTCAACCCCACGCACGTGGCCGTCGCGCTGAAATACGAACCGGGAAAATCCGCCCCGCGGGTGGTGGCCAAGGGCGCCGGCCACGTCGCGGCACGCATCCGGCAGGAAGCCGAGGAACGAAACGTGCCGATGGTCCAGGACATCCCGCTCGCCCGGGCGCTGCACGGCGCCTGCGAGCTGGGGCAGGAGATCCCGGTGGATTTCTACCACGCCGTGGCCGGGGTCCTCGCCTTCGTGATGTCCCTCAAGGCCCGCGGCGCCGGCGCCGGGCTGCACCGCATGGCTGGGGCCGCGCTGTGAAGACTTTTGGCTGCACTCACCGAACCAGCGTCTGTGAAAGGACCGGATCATGAACAACAGGCTCGCTCGGCTGGCGGTGCCCATCGGCATCGTCGGCATCGTGCTGCTGCTGGTGGTTCCCGTGCCCGCGCCGCTGCTGGACTTCCTGATCGTGTGCAACATCCTGCTCGCGCTGCTGGTGCTGCTGACCAGCATGTTCGTGAAGAAGCCGCTGGACTTCTCCGTGTTCCCCTCGCTGCTGCTGGTGGCCACCCTGTTCCGGCTGGGCCTGAACGTCGCCTCCACCCGCCTGGTGCTGGGCAACGGCTATGCCGGGCAGGTCATTGAGGCGTTCGGCAAGGTGACCGTGGGCGGCTCCATGATCATCGGCGCCGTCGTCTTCCTGATCCTGGTGGTCATCCAGTTCGTGGTGGTCACCAAGGGCGCCGAGCGCGTCGCCGAAGTGGGCGCGCGCTTCACCCTGGACGCCATGCCGGGCAAGCAGATGGCGATCGACGCCGACCTCAACGGCGGGCTGATCACGGACACCCAGGCCCGGGAGCGGCGCGCGGAGGTCTCGGCCGAGGCCGACTTCTACGGCGCCATGGACGGTGCGTCCAAGTTCGTCAAGGGAGATGCCATCGCCGGCATCATCATCATCATCATCAACTTCATCGGCGGCATCGCCATCGGCATGCTGCAGCGCGGCATGGAAATCGGCGACGCCCTCAACACCTACGGCCTGCTGACCATGGGCGATGGGCTCGTCACGCAGATCCCGGCGCTGCTGATGGCGGTCTCCACCGGCATGATCGTGACCCGGTCCAACGCCGAAGCGGACATGGGCCGGACAGCCTCCACCCAGCTGCTGCAATCGCCCAACGCCCTCCTGATCGCCGGCGTGGCCGCCCTCGCCATGGCCCTGATCCCGGGCATGCCGCCCATCCCATTCGTCCTGGTCGGGGCCGGGCTGATTCTGGCCTCGCGCCGAACCGCCGCCAGCCAGCAGGAGGCCGAGCGGACCCGCGACGCCGAAGCCGCCGCGCTGAACTCCCCGGAACTGGACCCGAACGAGAAGCTGCTTGAGGACATGCGCATCCACCCTGTGGAGATCCTGCTGGCCCCGGACCTGGTCGACATGGTCTCCGGCGCCTCGGACGACCTGCTGGCCCGGGTCCGGTCGCTCCGGCACAAGATTGCCATGGAACTGGGCCTGGTCATCCCGCCGGTCCGCACCAGGGACAGCGTGGACCTGCCGCCGGCCACCTACGCCATCCGGATCGCGGGCGTGGAGGCCGGCCGTGGCACCGCCCCGGCCGGCCAGATGCTGGCCCTCGGCGACTCGCTGGACTCGCTGCCGGGCGCCGCGATGATCGAACCGGTCTTCGGCCTCGCTGGGAAGTGGATTCCGGCCGAGATGCGGCACAACGCCGAAATGACCGGGGCCACCGTGATCGACCGGGTCTCGGTGCTCGTCACCCACCTATCCTCGATCGTCACGGCCAACGCCGCCCGGCTGCTCTCCCGCGAGGATGTCCGGGTGCTGACCGAGGGAGTCCGGAAACAGAGCCCCTCCGCCGTCGACGAGCTCACCCCGGCCCTGCTCTCGCTCGCGGAGCTGCAGCGGGTGCTCCAGGGCCTGCTCGACGAACAGGTCCCGATCAACGACCTCGCCCGGATCTACGAGGCGCTGACCCTCCGGGCCAAGATTTCCACCGACCCGGAGTCCCTCGTGGAGGCGGCCCGCCAGGCCCTGGGGCCGGCGCTGACCGCCAAGTTCATGGAAGGCCCCGTGCTCAACGTGATCATGATCGATCCGCTGCTGGAGCAGTCCATGCTCGAGGACATGCGCCCGGCCGAGGGCGGCAGCCAGATTGTGATGGGGCAGGACCGGCTCGACGCCGTGCTCCGCTCGGTGCGCAACGCGGTGGATTCCGCGGCCGCCGCCAACCGGCAGGCAGTCCTGGTCTGCGCCCCTGCGCTGCGCCCGGCCATCCACCGGCTCGTCGGAGCGCAGCCGGGTTCGCTGCCGGTGCTGTCCTACCGCGAGGTCACCTCCGCCAACGTCCGGATCGAAACCGTAGGAGTCGTGCGCCATGCCGAACCGCTATCGGCTTAAGGGAGCCTCGCTGGAGGAAATCCGCAGCAAAGCGGAAGCCCAGTACGGCCCCGCGGCCCGCATCATTTCCGCGGAGCGCGTCATCAGCCCCGGCATTGCCGGACTTTTCGCCGCCAACCGCTACGAAGCCATCATCGAGGTCCAGCCCAAGCACGACGTCGTGACCGGCGAGGTGGTCCCGGACGCCGACATCCTGGCCGAGGGCGAGATCGTGGACACGCCGCGGGACGCCGTCCGCGACACGCAACGGGACACCCCCCGCGACACGCCGCGGCCGGGGGTGCCGGGCGGACTGCGGGCCGCCGCCGCGCCCGGCCACGAACTGCAGGGCGACGCGATCGCCGCCCTGCTGGCCGAAGCCGACGCCGCCGAATTGACCCTGCACCGCACGGCCAGCCCGGGAGTCTCCACCGAATCGCCGGGCTTCGCCGAACTGCTGGACCAGCTCGGTTCCGGCCTCCGCCCGCCGGCGCCCGAACCGGCACGCCCCGGCCCAAGGGTTTCGGCGCAGCCGGGGAGCGGCACAGGGGAACCACCCGCCCCGGCACCCGGCCAGCAAATGTCCGCGGTCCCGTCTGCGCCGTCGCCGTCGTCGCCGTCGTCGTCGCCGTCGCCGTCGCCGGCGGTGCGGGCCGCCGCGCCGGCACGCGAGACGGTCCCCTTCCCGCTCAGCGGCACCGGCGACCTGGTGGTCCTGGTGGGTCTCGACGACGACGCGATGGACACCGCCCTGGCCATGTCCATCGCCGCGGGCGGCGCGGACGTCCGCACCGCGGGGGAGCTCAGCGCCTACGGGCACCTGCATTTGGACGGGCGCCAGAGCGCGACGGCGGCCCGCGCCCACGCCGTCGAGACGGAGCAGACCGTGCTGGCGGCCTTCGGACTGGGCAAGGCGCGCAACACCCTGGCCCGGCTCCAGGCGATCGCGGCGCTCTCGCCGGACCAACTCTGGGTGGTCGTGGACGCCGGACGCAAACACGAGGACACCGCCCGCTGGGTCGGCCTGCTGAGGGCGCGGCTCGACGTTGCCGCAGTGGCTGTCGTGGGCGCTGCGGACACCGCCACGCCCGAAAGCGTTGACGCCCTCGGCCTGCCCGTGGGTTGGATCGACGGCCGGCCGGCGACCCGGCCGCTGCCGTGGGACGCAGCGCCCGGCCACGGAGGGTAGATTGAGAGAATGCTGGTACTTACACGCAAGCCGGGCGAACAGATCATGATCGGCGACGGCATCGTCATCACTGTTCTGGAAGGCCGCGGAGACGGCGTCCGGATCGGCATCGAGGCGCCCCGCGGGGTCCCGATCCAGCGCCGGGAAGTCATCGAGGCCATCGCCGCGGCGAACCTGGCGGCGGCCGAAGCCGGTGCGCAAGCCGGATCCCGAACCGAGGACGCCCTGCGCGGGTTGCTGCCCCCCGCGGCCGTCCGCCCCGTCGACTAACGGCGGTCAGTGGGAATTCGCGTCGTCGCCGAGGTACTGGGCCATCAGCGGCTGGGCGGCGCGGCGCGTAATGGCCAAGGCCCGGTCAATGTTTCCCGCCATCGTCAGCTGCTCCAGCATCCCGGCCGGATCGCCGGAAGCGGCGGGCAGTTGCAGGCTCGCAAGCATCTCCTCGCTGGCGCGGGCCGTGTCGCCGAGGCGGCCCAGAAGTTCCCGCAGGCCGTCCAGGTGCTCCCGCAGGACCGTCGGCCACGAACCCTGCGGGGCGGCGGCAATAAGTTCAACCAGCGTCGCCTGCGCCGGAAGACCCCATTCGGCCGCCACGGCCGCCGATTCGACGTTCCGGGCCAGCGCCTCGAACCGCAGCCGGTCCAGTACCGACTCCACCTCGGACGCGGTAAAGATCAGCCATTGGGTGTTGCCGGCAGCCACGTGCAGGCGCTGGGTTTCCAGCCTGAACAACAGCAGTTCCAACTGCCGCCGCTCCTGCCACAGCGCCGCCGAAAGATCCCCTGCACCCATGGGCCCCATTCCCTTGCCATCCCGGCCAAATTACGGCATTCCGCATTTTCCGCCAAGCTTTTCCCTGAGGCTACACGCAGATTCCAGATCAGGTGATAGGTTTCGTTCTGGGTGCTGCGCCCGAGCTTCGAACACCGCCTCCCATGGGGGGAGCGCGGGACCGTTTGCGGGTGCGGCTCTCAGGGTTTTTAAGCTCCTGATCCGGTCTCATGGGGGGACACACTATTGAATCGCGTGGAACGCAACGAGATGGTCACCCAGCACCTTCCGCTGGTGGGTTATCTCGTCTCAGATTTGTGCTCGAAGGCGTCCCACCTCTCGCGCGATGACCTGGCGTCGGCTGGCGCCGTTGCCTTGATTACGTCGGCGGACTCCTTCGACCCCGACCTTGGCGTGCCCTTCGGCGCCTTCGCCCGGCGCCGCATCCTGGGCGCCTTCGCGGACGAAATGCGGGCCAGCGACTGGGCCACCCGCTCCGCGCGCCGTCGTATCAAAGAGACCATGTCCGTCCAGGAGACCCTCGCCGCCGCCCTCGGCCGCACGCCCTCGGTGGACGAGATTGCCTCCGCGCTGGGTGTCCAGCAAAGCGTGGTGGAGGCGGCGCTCGCAGACGCGTCCCGCACCCTCACGCCGCTCGACGACGCCGTTGTGGACACGCTGGCGGCGGAAACCCTGTCTCCGGAGCACTCGGTGCTCGCGGACGAACGGCTCCAGTACCTGCGGGCCGCCGTGAAGTCCCTCCCGGAGCGGATGCGCTATGTGGTCGAGGAGATCTACTTCGGGGACCGCACCGTCAAGGACCTGGCCGCCGAGCTGGGTTCCACGCACGCCGCGGTGTCGCAGCAGCGCGCCGAAGCGATCCGGCTGATGCGCGACGGCCTCACCGCCCACTACGCCGACGACCCGGACCAGAGCTTCGAGCCGCAGTCGCGGATCACGCCGCGCCGCCGGAACGATTACCTGGCCCAGCTCTCCGAAGCGACTGCCGGCGGGATCACCCGGGCCATCTTCCCGCAGGGGCCGATGCTCAACCAGGCCGTCTAAAGCCGCTCGGAACGCTTACTAAGCTCACTTAGTAAGCTGACCGTGAAATTCACCCGCGGCCATCGCGGGCCGCGTCCTCCCTGGGGTACCGTCTGAGGCATAACGCCGTACCAGCCGTTCCGATCAAGGAGGATGCATGAAAGCAACACCCACCCTGACAAGCAACCTGCAGGCCGTTCTCGTGGACCTGATTGAACTCCACGTCCAGGGCAAACAGGCGCACTGGAACATCGTGGGAACCAACTTCCGCGACCTCCACCTCCAGCTCGACGAGATCATCGAAGCCGCCCGCGGATTCGCCGACGACCTGGCCGAGCGGATGCGCGCCCTGCACGCCCTGCCGGACGGCCGCAGTTCCACCGTCTCCAAGTCCACCGCCCTTGCGGAATTCCCGGCCGGGCTCATCAACACCAAGGACGCGATCGACAAGATCGTCGCCGCGCTCGAAGCCGCCGTCGGCACCATGCGCAAGGTGCACGACGAGGTGGACGAGGAAGACCCCACCACCGCGGACCTGCTGCACGAATTCATTGCCAAGTTCGAGCAGTTCGCCTGGATGGTGAACGCTGAGACCATGCGTGCCTCCGCCAGCGTCACCACCCCTGACGCCAAGAAATAGACGCAACCTTCCACGCGCCTTTCCAAGCGTCCGGCGCCGGGTTTCCCTCCCGGCGTCGGGCGTCCGGCGTTTAACGCGCTTTACCCCTCGGGTAAGCCTGTTCAGGCGGCCCTCGGCACTTTACGCAGTACGACGGCGGCGAGGACGGCCGCGCCCGCCATCAGCACCAGGGCAATCGTGGCCGTGATGTGGACGCCGGAGTCGAATGCGGTCCTGGCGGCGGCCGTCACGGCCTCGGCCAGCGGGGCCGGGAGGCTCCGGGCCAGCTCGGTTGCCCCGGCAAGGGTCTCGCCGGCCTGGTGGGCCGCCCCGGGGCCGGCGCCGGCGACGTCGGCGGGCAACCTGAGGTTCCGCTGGTAGGACGCGGTAAGGATCGAGCCGAGGATGGCGGTGCCGAGCAGGGAGCCGATCTCATAACCGGTTTCCGAAATGGCGGCCGCCGCGCCGGATTTCGCGGCCGGGACGGCCCCTAGGATCAGGTCGTTGGAGATGGTCTCGGCCGCGCCGACGCCCAGGCAGAGCACCAGCAGCGCCGCCAGCAACATGCCGGGACCGGCGCCGTGGTCGCCCACGGCCACCAGGGCATAGCCCGTGGCGCTCAACAGCAGCCCGCCCGCCACCACAAAGCCCGGGCGGACCTTGCGCACCAGCGGCACCGCGAGCAGGCCCGCGACAACCGTGGCGGCCAGGGCCGGAACCATCGCCAGTCCGGACTCCGACGGCGACTGGCCCTCGAGCAGCTGCAGGTGCTGGGCGAGGAAGAGAATAAAGCCGTTGTAGGAAAACAGCGCCAGCACGTTCGCCGTGATGGCGGTGCTGAAGACCGGGTTGCCAAAGAGGCTGAGGTCCAGCAGGGGAGCCGTCGCCGGCGAGGCTGCTAGCCGGCGCTGGCGGCGGACGAAGGTGTACCCCATCAGGAGACCGACGCCGAGGGCGGCCAGCGCCTCCGGTGCCGGGCCGTGGGTCGCCAGGATCTTGATGCCGTACACCGCCGGGACCATGGCCAGCAGGGACAGGGCGATGCTGGGTACGTCCACGGGGCCGGGCTTCGGGTCGCGGGATTCCGGGATCAGCGCCGGACCGAGGGCCAGCAGCGGCAGGATGATGGGCACCGCGACGAGGAGAACCGCACCCCACCAGAGGTGCTCCACCAGCCAGCCGCCCAGGATGGGGCCCAATGCCGCGCCGCCGGAGAAGCCGGCGGCCCAGATCGCCACCGCGAGCCGCCGCCGGTTGGGCTCCGGAAAGATGTTCCGGATCAGCGACAGGGTGGATGGCATCAGCATGGCGCCGAAGAAACCGAGCCCGGCCCGGCCGGCGATCAGCCACTCCGCGCCGGGTGCAAAGGCCGTCACCGCGGAGACGGCCGCAAAGCCCGTGCTGCCGACCAGCAGCAGCCGCCGGCGGCCAATCCTGTCACCCAGGCTGCCAATCGCCACGAGCAGGCCGGCCAGGACCAGCGGGTACGAGTCAACAATCCAGAGCAGTTCCACCCCGGTGGCATCCAGGCTTCGGGCAATCGCGGGCAGCGCGAACGTCAGGGCCGTGTTATCCACGGCCACCAGCAGCACCGGGAACATCAGCAGGGTGAGCGCCAGCCAGTCCCGCCAGGGCGCGCGCGGCTCCGGGGCCGTGGCGGTGCGGTCAGGGTCCGGCAGGAATATGGTGCTCATAAAAGATAACTGTACCGTCTGGACGGTATAGTTAAGAAATGCGCGTCCCGACAGGCATGATGTAATCCATGGCCAGAAAACCCGTCGCCCGCGAAGCCGTCCTCGACGCCTTCGAATCCCTGCTCATCGCCGAGGGGGAACGCGCCGCGACGCTGGATGCGGTGGCCAGGCTGGCAGGTGTCTCCAAGGGCGGCCTGCTGTACCACTTCCCGAACAAGGAAGCCATGATCGCGGTGTTGCTCGAGCGCCTGGACCGGCTGCTCGCCGAAGACCTGGATGCCATGGCCGCCGCGCCGGAGGGGGCGGCGGCGTACTTCATCAAATCCTCCGTGTGGGCCGACACCCCGCTGGACCGGGTGTTTGTGGCCGCTACCCGGCTGGCCGAAGTGGCGCACGCTGAGACCCTGCAGCGGATGGCCGGGGTCCAGGCCAGCTGGCTGGCACTGCTCGCTGCCGACGTCGGACCTGCGATGGCCAAGGCTGTGCTGTACATGGGGGATGGGCTGTACTTCAACGCGATGCTCGCGCGGGCTCCCGGCGGGGCGCCGCCGGAGGTGGCCGGCGACGTCGACGGCCTGCTCGCCGCCGTCGAACGGCTGCGCGGCTGAGTGGGCGCTCCAACCCGGGGAGGCTCCCGCAGGTGTGGCGGGTTGGTGCGGGAGCGTCCCATCAGGGGGCCTGCGGCGGCACCCGAAGCGTGACCCGAACCGCTCCGTGCGCCGGAGTTTGCGGACGTGCCTCCGGCATAGGACAATGGGACTTGTGACTGCGGTCACGAGCAATTGAATATGCCTTTGATCTGCGGCGGGAGAGTTCTGCAAGTAGGTACAAGCAGGCGCCGTAGGAGCAAACCCTCCCCAGGAATCTCTCAGGCCCATGTACCGCCGCGGCAAGGCAACTCTGGAAAGCAGCAGGCACGCCCCGGGCGCGCCGTGCTCACCGACGGTGCAAGCGGAGCCTCGCGAAAGCGGTTGCGCGGAAACTCTCAGGTCCAATACAGAGCGGGGAGGAACCCGAATCAATGTGGCGTACCCTGCGCCGCCTTAGTTATGGAGTTCCTTGTGACTGTTACCTCAGCCTCCACGTCCTTCGTTGACCGGCACATCGGCGCCCGCCGCCAGGCCGACGTCGACACCATGCTGAAGGCTGTCGGCCACGACACCGTCGACGCGCTGGTGGACACCGCCGTTCCGAAGGACATCCGCCAGGACTCCGACCTGGCGCTCGCCGCGGCACTGAGCGAAGTCGAAGTCCTCGCCGAGCTGCGCAAGCTGGCCGCCAAGAACAAGACCGCCGTGCAGATGATCGGCCAGGGCTACTACGACACCGTCACCCCGGCCGTGATCCGCCGCAATATCCTCGAAGCCCCGGCCTGGTACACCGCGTACACGCCGTACCAGCCCGAAATCTCGCAGGGCCGGCTCGAGGCGCTGCTGAACTTCCAGACCATGGTCCAGGACCTCGTGGGCCTGCCGATCGCCAACGCCTCGCTGCTGGACGAAGCCACCGCCGTCGCCGAGGCCGTGCTGATGATGCGCCGGGCCAACAAGAACAAGACGGCCCACGACGGCAAAACCGTCCTCGACGCCGACTGCCTGCCGCAGACCATCGCCATCGTCCAGGGCCGCGCCGAGGCCCTCGGCTTCGAAGTTGAGGTCGCAGACCTGTCCAAAGGCCTGCCCGAGGGCGTCATCAACGGCGTTGTGCTGCAGCAGCCGGGCGCTTCCGGCCGCGTGTTCGACCACACCACCGTGATCGCCGAGGCCAAGGAACGCGGCGCGCTCGTCACGGTGGCGGCGGACCTGCTGTCCCTGACCCTCATCACCTCCCCGGGCGAGCAGGGTGCGGACATCGCCGTCGGCTCCGCCCAGCGCTTCGGCGTCCCGCTGTTCTTCGGCGGCCCGCACGCCGCCTACATGGCCGTAGCCAAGGGCCTCGAGCGCTCCATGCCCGGCCGCCTCGTCGGTGTCTCCAAGGACAACGCCGGCATGCCCGCCTACCGCCTGGCGCTGCAGACCCGCGAGCAGCACATCCGCCGCGAGAAGGCCACCTCCAACATCTGCACGGCCCAGGCGCTGCTGGCCATCGTGGCCTCGTTCTACGCCGTCTACCACGGCCCGGACGGGCTGAAGGCGATCGCCGAGACCGTCCACAACAACGCCCGCACCATCGCCGCCTCGCTCAAGGGCGCCGGCCTTAACGTGCTGCACACCTCGTTCTTCGACACTGTCACCGTCTCGGTTCCGGGCAAGGCCGCGGAGATCATCGCCGCCGCCGATGCCAAGGGCATCAACCTGCGTTCCATCGATGCCGACACGGTCGGCATCTCCGCCGATGAGGCGACGACGGCGGCAAACGTTGCCGACGTCGTCGCCGCCTTCGGCGCCACGGTGGTTGATTCCGTGGAAGGCTTCGCCCTGGACGCCGCCGTCGAGCGCACCTCCGACTACCTGCAGCACCCGGTCTTCAACACGCACCGTTCCGAGACCCAGCTGCTGCGCTACATCCGCCGTCTCTCGGACCGGGACCTCGCGCTGGACCGGACCATGATTCCGTTGGGTTCGTGCACCATGAAGCTGAACGCCACGGCCGAGATGGAAGCGATCTCCTGGCCGGAATTCGCCTCCATCCACCCCTTCGCCCCCGACTCCCAGACCGCCGGCTGGCGCGAACTGATCGAGGACCTCGAAGCCCAGCTGACCGAAATCACCGGCTACGACCAGGTCTCCATCCAGCCCAACGCCGGCTCCCAGGGCGAGCTCGCCGGCCTGCTCGCGATCCGCGGCTACCACCACTCCCGCGGCGAAGCTCAGCGCAACGTCTGCCTGATCCCGGCCTCCGCGCACGGCACCAACGCCGCCTCCGCGGTGCTGGCCGGCATGAAGGTCGTCGTCGTGGCCACCGCCACCGACGGCACCATCGACCACGCGGACCTCACCGCCAAGATCGAGGCCAACAAGGACGCCCTGTCCTGCATCATGATCACCTACCCGTCCACGCACGGCGTCTACGACGCCGACGTCCGCGAAGTCTGCGACGCCATCCACGCCGCCGGCGGCCAGGTCTACATCGACGGCGCCAACCTCAACGCCCTCGTCGGCCTGGCCCAGCCGGGCCAGTTCGGCGGCGACGTCTCACACCTGAACCTGCACAAGACCTTCTGCATCCCGCACGGCGGCGGCGGGCCCGGCGTCGGCCCGGTCGCGGCCAAGGCGCACCTGGCCCCGTTTATGCCGGGCAACGCAGCCGACCCCGCCAACGGGGCCGAAGGCACCCCGATCTCCGCATCCCGCTACGGCTCCGCCGGCGTCCTGCCGATCTCCTGGGCGTACGTGAAGCTCATGGGCGGCCAGGGCCTGACCGAGGCCACCAAGTCCGCCCTGCTCGCGGCCAACTACATCGCAGCCCGGCTCAACGACTCCTTCCCGGTGCTCTACACCGGCGAAGGCGGCCTGGTGGCCCACGAATGCATCCTGGACCTGCGCGAGCTCACGGCCAAGACCGGCGTCACCGCCGAGGACGTCGCCAAGCGCCTGATCGACTACGGCTTCCACGCCCCCACCCTGGCGTTCCCCGTGGCGGGCACCCTGATGGTCGAACCCACCGAATCCGAGGACCTCGGCGAGATCGACCGGTTCATCACGGCAATGATCGCCATCCGCGCCGAGATCGACCAGGTGGCGCACGGCGAGTTCAGTGTGGAGCACAGCCCGCTGCGCAACGCCCCGCACACCGCCGCTGCGGTCATCAGCACCGAGTGGACCCGCGAGTACCCGCGCGAGCAGGCAGTCTTCCCGGTCCACACGCTCAAGCAGGACAAGTACTTCCCGCCGGTCGGCCGGATCGACGGCGCCGCCGGCGACCGCAACCTGATCTGCTCCTGCCCGCCGCTGTCCGAATTCGAAAACTAAGGATTGTTGATGACTGAGAACTACACGGCCCTTTACGAAGAGCACAAGAAGCTCGGCGCCTCCTTCACCGACTTCGGCGGCTGGCAAATGCCGCTCAAGTACAGCTCCGAACTCGCCGAACACCACGCCGTCCGCAAGTCCGCGGGCCTGTTCGACCTCTCCCACATGGGCGAAGTCTGGGTCACCGGCACCGATGCCGCCGCATTCCTGGACTACGCCCTCGTGGGCAAGATCTCCGCGATGGCCATTGGCAAGGCCAAGTACTCGCTGATCTGCAACGAGGACGGCGGCATCATCGATGACCTCATCACCTACCGGCGCGGCGACCAGAAGTTCCTGGTGGTTCCCAACGCCGGCAACGCCAAAGTCGTCGCCGAGGCCCTGGCCGAGCGCGCTGCAGGCTTTGACGTCACGGTCGAGGATGCCTCCGCGGCAACCTCGCTGATCGCCGTCCAGGGCCCCAAGGCGGAGGCCATCCTGCTCCGTCTGGTCCCCGCGGCCCAGCACGATCTCGTCACCGGACTGAAGTACTACGCCGCCGTCGAGGTCCCGTTCATGTTCGGCGGGGCCAGCCAGGACCTCCTGCTGGCCCGCACCGGCTACACCGGCGAGGACGGCTTCGAAATCTTCGTCGCCAACGACGACGCCGCCACCCTCTGGCAGGCGCTGGTCGCCATCGCCGAAGACGGCGAACTGACCCCTGCGGGCCTCGCCTCCCGCGACTCGCTCCGGCTCGAGGCCGGCATGCCGCTCTACGGCAACGAGCTCTCCCTGGACGGCGACCCGTTCGCAGCCGGCCTTGGCCCCGTCGTCGCGCTGTCCAAGGAAGGCGACTTCGTTGGCAAGGCAACCCTGGCCGCCAAGAAGGAAGCCGGCGCCGGAGCCACCACGGGCCGGAAGCTCGTCGGACTCAAGGGCCTCGGACGCCGGGCCGGCCGCGGCCACTACCCTGTCCTGAAGGACGGCAATGTTGTCGGCGAGGTCACCTCCGGCCAGCCGAGCCCGACCCTGGGGTACCCCGTTGCGATGGCGTACGTGGACGTCGAGTTCACCGACCCCGGCACCGCCCTGGACATCGACCTGCGCGGCAAGAACGAGCCGTTCGAAGTTGTCGCGCTGCCTTTCTACAAGCGCCAAAAGTAGCCCTTCCGGTCCCGGAGCCGTGGCTGGCTCCGGGACCGGCGGGCCCCGGCTTCGGGGCCGGCCGGCCATGAGTTTTCACGCGTGCTCGCTCGTTCCTCGCTTAGACGCACGCTTTCGAAAACCCAGACCGGCCGGCCCCTCGTGGACAGCTCACCCTCCGTTCCAATCACCTCGGGCGACGCTTTCGAACGCCAAGGCGCTGGAGCCAGTGCCGCCTACCGCGGCTCGGCTCTCGAAGATATCGACGGCCACTGTTTCTTTCCGGAGAACGGCGGACGGGTTTTGAAACTGTTGGCCTCCGGAACTGAACTGGGCGATAGCGGCAGGGGACCGGATTCCGGAAGCGTGCGTCTAAGCGGGGGCCCACGCCGTCAGGGTTCCCTAGCCGAGCTTGCGAGGTTAGGGAGACGGTGGGGAGGACGAGCGAGCACGCGGAGGAATTCGGTTTCCGGCCGCGGAACCCGACCGAGGTCGGTACATAACCCGGCCACAATTGATTTAGCACCAACGACCACTCCAAGAATTAGGAAAAACACATGGCAAAAGTTGCCCCTGAACTGCAGTACTCCGACGAGCACGAGTGGGTTGCGCGGGAGGCCGGGAACGTTGTGTCTATCGGCATCTCCGCCGTCGCCACAGATGCTCTCGGCGACATCGTCTACGTGGACCTGCCCGAGGTGGGCGCCACGGTGACCGCGGGGGAGACCTGCGGCGAGGTCGAGTCAACCAAGTCGGTCTCCGACCTGTACGCACCGGTCACCGGCGAGGTCACCGAAACCAACCCCGCCGTCGTCGACGATCCCTCGCTGATCAACAGCGACCCGTACGGTGCCGGCTGGCTGTTCAAGGTCGCCGCCGAATCGGACGGTCCGCTGCTCTCCGCCCAGGAATACGCGTCCAAGAACGGCGGCGAACTGTGAGCACCCCCGCAACTGAAACGAGCTTCAAGCAGGTCGTGTCCCCGTCGCTGGATGCGGAGCTGTCCGCGCTGGATCCGGAGATCGCCGTGCGGATCGATGCGGAGCTGGGCCGCCAGCGCGACGGCCTGGAGATGATCGCCTCGGAGAACCACACCGCGGTGGCCGTGATGCAGGCGCAGGGTTCGGTGCTGACGAACAAGTACGCCGAGGGCTACCCGGGCAAGCGCTATTACGGCGGCTGCGAGCACGTCGACGTGATCGAGCAGCTCGCGATCGACCGGGTCAAGGCCCTGTTCGGCGCCGGGTACGCGAACGTCCAGCCGCACTCCGGCGCGCAGGCGAACGCCTCGGTGATGCACGCGCTGATCCGTCCGGGCGACACGATCATGGGCCTGAACCTGGCCCACGGCGGGCACCTGACGCACGGCATGAAGATTAACTTCTCCGGCCGCCTCTACAACGTCATCCCGTACCAGGTGCGGGAGGATGACCACCGGATCGACATGGCCGAGGTCGAGGCCCTGGCCCGGGAGCACAAGCCGCAGCTCATTGTTGCCGGCTGGTCCGCGTACGCCCGGCAGCTGGACTTCGCGGAGTTCCGCCGGATCGCCGATTCGGTGGGCGCCTACCTGATGGTGGACATGGCCCACTTCGCCGGGCTCGTCGCGGCCGGGCTGCACCCCTCCCCGGTGCCGCACGCGCACGTCACGACGTCGACGACGCACAAGACCCTCGCCGGTCCGCGCGGTGGCATCATCCTGAGCAACGACGCCGACATCGCCAAGAAGATCAACTCGGCCGTGTTCCCGGGCCAGCAGGGCGGACCGCTCGAGCACGTCATCGCCGGCAAGGCCGTGGCCTTCAAGATCGCCGCGTCGCCCGAGTTCAAGGAACGCCAGGAACGTGTCCTGGCCGGTGCCCGGATCCTCGCCGAGCGCCTGGTCCAGCCGGATGTGACCGCGAAGGGGATTAACGTGATCTCCGGCGGCACCGATGTACACCTGGTCCTGGTGGACCTGCGCGAGTGCGAGCTCAACGGCCAGGAAGCCGAGGACCGGCTCGCGGCGATCGACATCACGGTCAACCGCAACGCCGTCCCGTTCGATCCGCGCCCGCCGATGGTCACTTCCGGGCTGCGGATCGGCACCCCGGCGCTGGCCACCCGCGGCTTCGGTCAGGCCGCGTTCGCCGAGGTCGCGGACATCATCGCCGAGGCTTTGACCGCCGACGCCGGCACGGACCTCTCCGGGCTCCGCACCCGCGTCCAGGCCCTCGCCGCAGCCCACCCGCTCTACCCGTCGGTTGCTAACCTCGGATAAGAGCCCGGCTGGCTCCGGGCCCGGCGGACCGGACTTTTCACGCGTGCTGCTCCTTCGTCGCTTTGACGCACGCTTTCGAAAAGCCCGGCTCCGCCGGCCCCTCGAGGGCACCTCACCTTCTGCTCTATCCCCACATTTATCCCCAGTTAGGAACCCAGCCATGGCTGTTGGAGTCTTTGATCTCTTTTCCATCGGATTGGGGCCGTCAAGCTCGCACACCGTGGGCCCGATGCGGGCCGCGGCGGTGTTCGCCGAGGAACTCAAGGCCTCCGGCGACCTGGGACGCGTGGCGTCGTTGCGGGTGGATCTCTACGGGTCCCTTGCGGCGACCGGCCACGGCCACGGGACGATGACGGCGATCCTGCTCGGCCTGGAGGGTTTCCACCCTGAACTGATCCTCCCCGAGGAGGTGGAGGAGCGGCTGGCCGCGATCGCCGAAAGCGGCACCCTCCAGTTGGCAGGGTCGGTGCCCCTGCCCTACGGCGTGAAGGACATGGTCCTGCGCCCGCTGACCATCCTGCCCCGGCACACCAACGGGATGACCTTCACGGTCTCCGACGCCGACGGCGGGACCCTGCACAGTGCCACGTTCTTCTCCGTCGGCGGCGGTTTCATCGTCCGCGAGGGCGAGGAGGACGCCGCGCTGAAGGAACTCGACGAATCCAAGAAGGAACTGCCGCTGCCGTTCCGCACCGCCGCGGAACTGCTGGGCCGCTGCCAGTCCAAAGGCCTCTCCATCGGAGAGATCATGTTCGTCAACGAACGTGCCTCCCGCACCGAACAGGAGATCCGCGAAGGCCTGCTGCACATCTACTCCGTGATGGTCGAGTGCGTGGAAACCTCCCTCAAGCGCGAGGGCCTGCTGCCCGGCGGGCTCAAGGTCCGCCGCCGCGCCCCCGACTGGCACGAACGCCTGCTCAAGGAAACCCCCGGCCAGGACCCCGACTACCGCGACCCGAAGTACTGGCAGGAATGGGTCAACCTGATCGCCCTGGCCGTGAACGAGGAAAACGCCTCCGGCGGGCGCGTCGTCACCGCCCCCACCAACGGCGCGGCCGGGATCATCCCCGCGGTGCTCTACTACGCCCTGCACTTCGCCCCCGGCATGGACAAGGCCAGCCAGGCCGACCGCGACGAGACGGTCGTCAAGTTCCTGCTGACCGCCGGCGCGATCGGGGTGCTCTACAAGGAACAGGCCTCGATCTCCGGCGCCGAGGTCGGCTGCCAGGGCGAGGTCGGCTCGGCGTCCTCGATGGCCGCCGCCGGGCTCGCCGAAGTCATGGGCGGCACCCCGGCCCAGGTCGAGAACGCCGCGGAAATCGCGATGGAACACAACCTCGGCCTGACCTGCGACCCGATCGGCGGGCTCGTGCAGATCCCCTGCATCGAGCGCAACGCGATCGCCGCGGCGAAAGCCATCAACGCCGCCAAAATGGCCCTCTGGGGCGACGGCACCCACCGCGTCTCCCTCGACGAGGTCATCGTGACCATGCGCGAAACCGGCAAAGACATGAGCTCCAAATACAAAGAAACCGCCATGGGCGGCCTCGCCGTCAACGTCGTGGAGTGCTGAGCCTCAGTTGTTCAGCGCCGCCCAGAGGTTCAGGGACGAAGCGAACACGATCCAGGTCAGGTAGGGGAGCATCAGTAACCCCGCGGCGCGGCTGATCGGGCCGAACCGCAACACCGTGACGGCCACGGCAACGGCAAGCGCCACGATGATCACGAAGCCGATCCACAGCGCCGGTGTGCCGAGGGACGGGTACAGGGCGAAGAATGCCGGCGTCCACAGCAGGTTCAGCACCAGCTGGAGGCCGTAGGCGGTGAGGGCCGCCCTCATGGCGGGGGACCGGCTGCGCCAGACCAGCCAGGCGGCCACGGCCATAGCGATGTAGAGCAGTGTCCAGACCGGCCCAAAGAGCCAGTTCGGCGGGGACCACGGCGCCTTGTCCGCGGCGGCGTACCAGCCGTCGACGTTGGCCGCGGAGGCCATCCCGCCGAGGGCCGCGACGAGTGCTGAAGCGCCCAGCAACGCGAGCAGGGCGAGTGCCTGGGCGGCGGGGCCCCGGGCTTCCGGCTGCGCTTGCATACCCCCAGCCTAATCGCGGTGACGGCGGCCGGCACAGGGCCGCGGGACCCGGACTGCCCCGGCCGCCCGATAGACTTGGGACTGCATGCCAGCCATGCCGCCGATGCTCGTACCGCAATGATTGGATGCCGCCCCCTTGCGTGAATTCACTGCCCGTTTTGCCTCAGCCGAAGAGATCGCCAACTGGGATGCCCACGTCACGGCGAACCCCAATGGCGGCAATCTCCTGCAATCGGAGGCCTTCGCGGAGGTGAAGCAGCACTTTGGCTGGAAGCCCCTGCACCTGGTCTACGAGACCGCCGACTACACGAGCTACAACCTCGTCCTGGAGAAGTCCTTCCCGCTTCTCGGCAAGCTCTGGTACCTGATCAAGGGACCGGACGTGGCGTCCGTTGAGGACATCCCCGGGATCGCCGCGGCGAACGCCGAGTTCGTCAAGCGCGCCCGGTTGGGGGTCTTCGCCATCAAAATCGAGCCGGACATCATCCGGTCCGACGACGCCCGGCGCGTGATCGAAGGCGCCGGCCTGGTCAAGACCCACAACCTGCAGCCCAACGACTCGACGGCGCTTCTGGACATCTCCCCGGAGGAGAACCAGCTGCTGCGCAACCTCCACTCGCGCGGCCGCAACGCCGTCCGCCGCGCCATCCGGGAGGGCGTTGAGGTCCATAACGTGGACCCCAGCGAGGAGAACTTCCGGGCCATGTACGCGTTGATGACCACCACGGTGGAAGCCAAGTCCCAGGTCCGGGTGCGCGAATACGAGTACTACCGCCAGTTCTGGACCAACTTCATCAAACGGGACCAGGGCCGGCTGCTGTTTGTGTACGAAAACGGCGTGCCCTCGGTGGGCGCGTTCGTCATCAACTACGGCCGCAAGGGCACCTACAAGGACGGCGGGTCGCTGCAGAAACGCGGCCAGTACGGCGACTCCCACCTGGTGCAGTGGACGGCCATCAACCAGGTCAAGGAGCTGGGCTGCACGGAATACGATTTCTGCGGCACCCCGCCCAGCGACCAGCTCAAGGACACATCCAACCCCTTCCACGGCCTGGGCCTTTTCAAGACCAGCTTCAGCAAGACTGTCACGGACTTCGTCGGCTGCTACGACCAGGTCCTGAGCCCGCTGAAGTACAAGGCCTGGATGGCCGGCGGGGAGCGCGTCGCCCGCCAGTTGTACACGCGGCGCACGGGCCAGCAGTTCTACTAAACCGGACGTACGGACAGTTGAGGACGCCGGAATGACCAAGGAAACCGACGGACAGCGCAGGCCGCCCACCGACGGCTTGCCCAAGACCGAACCGATGTCGCCGCTGCAGGTGCGCCAGAACGCCGCCGCCAAACGGATGCTCCGCCGCCTGGTCCAGGGCGAAAACCCGCCGACGGCCCCGCTGAGCATCGTCGACCGGCTGGCCGGCAGCCCGTACGCCAACCCAATGATCCAGGTCGGCGGTGTGGACACGTCGGCCCGCAAGACAATCGACTTTGCGCTCAAGCTGGCCGAATCGATGTTCCGGTACGGCGCCGGCGCCCTCGAAGTGGAAACCAGCATCATTGCGATTACCGCCGCGCTGGGGCTGAAAAACATCGAGGTGGACATCACCAACCAGTCGGTGGCCATCAACTACGCCCCGAGGGACCAGACGCCCATCACGCTGCTGCGGGTCGTGCGGTCGTGGACCAACAACTACGCCGGGCTGGCCGAGGTCCACCAACTGGTCACCGAGATTGTGGCCGGCGGTGTGGGGCGCGAGGAAGCGGTGCGCCGGCTCGAGGAGATCACGCACAGCCCGAAACCCTTCCCGCGCTGGATGGTCACCGTTGCCTTTGGCGTCTTCTCGGCGGTCTTTGTCGGTGTGCTGGGCGGAGACCTGGCCGCCTCCGGGGTCGCCTTCCTGTCCAACCTGCTGATCAGCCTGCTGGCGCGGCAACTGGGCCGCTGGCGCACGCCGGATTTCTTCGTCACGGCGGCCTGTTCCTTCGTTGTCACCCTTATCGCGTTGTTGCTGTGGCGCTTCGGCAGCAGGGTCGGGATCGAGATCGCCCCCGCCATCGTGGTGGTCGGCGGGATCCTGCTGCTGCTTCCCACCGGCCGGCTGGTCTCCTCGGTGCAGGACGCGATCAACGGCTTCCCGGTCACGGCCGCCGGCCGCTTCCTCTCCACCATGCTGACCTTCGGCGCCCTCGTCGCCGGAATCGCCGTCGGCTTCGTGGTGGGGGCGATGACAGGCATGGAAGCCATCGATGTCACCGAAACATTCCCGCCGATGTATCCATTGTGGGCTCTGGTTCCCTTGGTCGCCATCGCCGTGGTCGCGATCGGCGTGACCGAGCAGACCTCACTCAAGCTGTTGCTGCCGACGGCGGCCGTCGGCGTCGTCGGGCACCTGGTGCTCATCGGTGGATCCGCCGCCGGCATTGGTCCGCGGTTCGCTCCGGCCCTCGCGGCCGTTGTGATCGGCCTGCTCGCCCGGGTGGTGGCGCTGCGGATGGGCGCCCCGCAGCTGGTGGTGGCCGTGCCTGCAGCGCTCATCCTGCTGCCCGGCCTGACTATATTCCGATCCATGTATGTATTGACGATCGAGGAGTCCGAGATCCTGATGGGCGCCGGCGGGATGCTCAACGCCGGGGCGATCGTGCTCGGCGTCGCCGCTGGCATCGTGCTCGGTGACACGCTCGCCCGGCCCCTGACCCGGAGCCTCGCCAGCAACGAACGACGCCGCGCCCGCCGCCGCTGACCCTCCGCGTCCGGCTAGATTTTGCCGATCGGCAGCTTCTTCTCGGCCTGGAAGTCGTCTTCCACCCGGCCCTGGGCCCAATAGCCGGACAGCGACACCTGGCCGCGCTCCAGCCCGCGCTGGGCAAAGAACACCTCGCGCAGACCTTTCATGGCGCCGCGCTCACCGTGGGCGAAGACCTGGACCTGACCTTCCGGCCATACGGCGTCGCGTACGGCGTCCACCAGCAGCGGGGTGCTTCCGGCCGGTGCGCCGCGGCGCAGGAGCCAGCGCAGTTCGACGCCGGCGGGGGCGTCGAGGGCCAGCACGTCGGCGTCGCCGTCCACCTCCAGGAACGCCAGGCCCCGGGCGTCCCGGGGGAGGGACTCAATCGCGGCACTGATCGCCGGCAGGGCGGATTCGTCGCCCGCGAAGAGATGCCAGTCGGCCGCCGGATCCGGGTTGTAGCCGCCGCCCGGCCCCGTAAACACCAGCGTGTCCCCGGCCTCGGCGGCGGCGGCCCACGGCCCGGCGAGGCCTTCGTCGCCGTGGATCACGAAGTCGATCGCGAGCTCGGACGCGTCTTCGTCAACCCAGCGGACGGTGTAGGTCCGGGTGTGCGGCCACTGTTCGCGAGGATGGGATTCCCGGATGGCCCAGAGGTCCAGCGGCTGCGGGTAGTCGATCCCGGGCTGCGGGAAAGCAATCTTGACGTACCGGTCCACGTAGCTGTTGTTGACGTAGCCGGCGAAGCCGGGTCCGCCGGCAACAATCCGGACCATGTGCGGCGAGAGCTGCTCCCGCCGCAGGACCGTGAGGCTGGTCTGGGGCCGGGAGTTCCGGTTGGCGCTGGTGGCGGCGGGGAGCGAAGTCATGCGGCTAAGCCTAGCCAAGAACTGCTCACGGCAGCGGCGGCAGTTCCCAGTCCACCGTGCCGTCCCCCTGGGCGGTGAGCAGCTCATTGACGCGGCTGAAGGGCCGGGAGCCGAAGAACCCGCGGGACGCCGAGAGGGGACTGGGATGTGGGCTGGCGATCACGGCGGCGGAGCCGAGCAACGGCCGCACCCCCTCCGCATCCTTGCCCCAGAGAACTGCGACCAGCGGGGCCGGGGCGCCGTCGTCGCCGCGCCGCTGCGTGAGGGCCGTGATGGCCGCGGCCGTGACGGCTTCCCAGCCCTTGCCGCGGTGTGACCCGGCGGCGCCGGCCCGGACGCTGAGGACCCTGTTGAGCATCAGCACGCCCTGCTCCGACCAGCGGCCCAGCTCTCCGTGCACCCGCGGCGGCAGCCCAAGGTCGGCGTCGAGCTCCTTGTAAATGTTGGCCAGGCTGCGCGGGATCGGGCGCGTGGCGCCGTCCACGGCGAAAGAGAGTCCGACGGCGTGGCCGGGTGTGGGGTACGGGTCCTGGCCCACGATCAGCACCCGGACGCCGGCGAGCGGCTGGCGGAAGGCGCGCAGAAGGTTCCACGGCGCCGGCAGCACCTCGTGGCCGCCGGCCACCTCGGCGGCGAGGAACTCCAGGACGTCCCGCAACTGCCGCTCGACCGGAGCCAGCGCGGCAGCCCAGTCCGCTGCCATCAGTTCGGCCAGCGGCTGCCGCGCCATGTCTGCGAAGGCCGGCGTCCCGGCAGCCTCGGGTTCGAGGTCAAACAGGGCATCAGGATGGGACGAATTGGGCACGGTCCCATTCTCGCAGGACCTCCCGCGACCCGCCCGATAAATGACAATGCTGTTATTCGGCCGTAGCATGTGGGGGACAACTATCGGAACCAGCCAGGGAGTGCGTTGTGGCCGAAGCAGCACCGGAGTACCTGCCGGCGGAGGACCTCCAGTCATCGCCGGCGGCCGACGACTCGCCGCTGAGCAGCCGGGACCAGCAGATGCTCGCCCTGGAGCGGCAGTGGTGGAAGTACGCCGGCGCCAAGGAACAGGCCATCCGGGAGCTTTTTGACCTCTCCGCCACGCACTACTACCAGATCCTCAACGCCCTGATCGATACCGAGCCGGCGCTGGCCCACGATCCCATGCTGGTCAAGAGATTGCGTAGACTACGTACGTCACGACAACGTGCCCGCACCGCTCGCCGCCTCGGTTCAGACGCCTAAACCCGCGGGAATTCCAGCCGGAGGCGAGCAAATCCGCGAGGATTCCGGCGGCGGGCCATCAGCCAGAAATCAGCAAGGACGAGTTTTACCATGACCAAGTACGCTCGGGATGAATTTGATCGGGTCCCGGAGACCTCCACGCGCCAAGGCGTACACCGGACGGTTTCCGCAGCCCGCTCCCGCCGATTGGGTCCCATCCTGTCCTTTGGCGCCGTGGCCCTCGCAATCGGCCTCGTCGCCTTCCTCCTGCTGCCCAAGCTGGGCTTCGGCCCCGCCGGCGGCTCAGCCATGACCGCGGACCAGGCCAGCAACAACGCCGCAGCGTCGGCCGCACCCACCGCTGCCGGCGCCACACCCTCCGCCAGCCCCGAGCCGACCGGCAGCCTCGCCCCCGCAGGTTCGACGCCGTCCGCCTCGGCCACACCGAGCGCGGCCGTGGACAAAACACAGCCGGTGGCCATTTACAACGGAACCGCGACGGCGGGCCTCGCCGGCCGCGTCGGAACCACCGTCACCTCGGCAGGGTGGGTCCTCGGCCCGCTCGGCAACTGGGGCGGCGCCCGGCAGCAAACCTCGGTGGTCTTCTACAACGGCCCGGCGCAGAAGGCCAACGCCGACGCACTGGGCTCACTCCTGGGAATCGCCACGCTCGTGGATTCGGCCGAATTCAAGATGCCCCTCGTCGTCGTCCTGGGCCCCGGCTTCAAGTAGCAGCGGCCGCGGCGTCGGTTACGCCTGAATAACTATCCGCGCGGCCCCCGGCCCGGTCAGCAGGCCAGTGGGAGGCTGTGGGTAGAGTATCTGCGGATTTGGTTTCGCATACCGCGGCGCACAACGAGGTGGGCCGTTAACCAGCTAACTGAAAGTGTGGAGAAGATGGCACTGGGGACCGTCAAGTGGTTCAACGCCGACAAGGGCTACGGCTTCATCACCGTCGACAGCTCCGGGGCCGACGTCTTTGTGCACTGGTCCGCGATCAACGGCGAAGGTTACCGCGCCCTGGCCGAGGGCCAGCGGGTGGAGCTGGAAATCGGCGAAGGCGACAAGGGCCCGCAGGCCGAAAGCGTCCGGCCCGCCTAGTGGCATTCTCCGCAGCGGCACCCGCCCCGAAGAGCCCCGACCGCCGGCCCCGCCTGCGGCGGTTCCGCCGCGCGTCAGCTGCCGGCATGGCGGCGGCCGGACTCTCCGCGGCCGTGGCGCTCAGCGCGTGTGCCGGGCCCACCGGCAACGCCCGGACGGACACCGTGGACGCCTCAGGTGACGGCACCCTGAGGATCGGCCTGATCCTGGACAACACCGGCAAGCAAAGCTTCCTCAACGCCCCCCAGCTTGCGGCGGCAAAGCTCGCGGTCAAGGAAATCAACGCGGCCGGCGGGCACAAGGGCCGGCCGGTGGAACTCTTGCCGCAAGCGATCGGCACGGATACCGCGGCTCAGGCCAAGAACCTAGTGGCGGCCAAAGCCGACGTCGTGATCGGACCCACCGACTCCAGCCGGGCCGCCGACGCCATCGACGTGCTCTCGCGCGCCAAGGTGGCCCTGATTTCCCCGGCGAACACCGCACCCGGACTCAGCAAATACAAGAGCGGGGGCTACTACTTCCGGACCGCCGCCGCGGACATCGCGCAGGCTTCCGTCCTGGTCAAGCTCGCCAAGGACGGCGGCGCCAAGACCATCGCCGTGCTACATGAGGAGGGCAGCTACGGCAAGGAAGTCTCAGTGGCCGTCTCCGCGGCCGCGAAAGCGGTGGGCCTCGGCACCGCCGTCGACGCCGAGTTCACGGCCGGCCACGCGCAGCAGGCGGCCGCAGCCGCCAAGGCCGCCTCCCCGGACGCCGTCGTGCTGGTAGCCCGGGACGGTGCCCAAGGCGCCATCGCCGAGCTCCACAACGCCGGACTGGCCGGCAGCAAGCTCGTCCTCAGCGACGGCGCCGTCAACCAGTACGGCCCGGGCCTGGGCTCCAAGGCCCTCGAAGGCGCCCGCGGGGTTCTCCCCGGCACGTTCCCCTCCGCACACTTCCAGGCCGAACTCGTGGCCGTCGATCCCGGCCTGAAGGACATGGCCTTCGCCGCCGAGACCTACGACGCCGTCAACCTCGCCGCCATCGCCGCCGCCGCAGCGGAGGACGACGCCGGGACCTCGATCGCCGCCCGGCTCATCGCCGTCTCCGGCGGGAGCGCCGGTGCCGCCGGAGGGGCGTCCGGCGAGGCCGCGGCCTGCGGGTCCTACCAGGAATGTGTGGCCGCCCTCCGCGCCGGCAAGCGCCCCGATTACAACGGCCAGTCCGGCCCAGTCAACTTCGACGCCAACGGCGACGTCACCGCCGCCCCCTACATGGTCTACACCTACGGCGCGGACAACAACGCCAAGATGACCGGCAGCGAAACCGCCCGCAGCACCGGCTCCTGATCGCTCGTAGCGAAGACCGTCCCGCGCCGGCGGTCCGCAACGCCGGCACTGCTTGCACTCTCCCCGGGGGAGTGCTAATTATTGACTTAGCACTCCCGCGTATTGACTGCTAACACGACGCCCGGTTCGGCCGGCTGCGACGAGGCGGCAGGATCACCGGGGGCGAGAGAAACACCTGGCTGGGGTGAGGTTCCCGGTCCGGCGGCATACAGAGGCTGCCGGGTAGGAATCGTCCGTCGCGGGCACCACGGCCCAGGTTCATTCTTAACGACTGTCCCGAAAGGACTACTGCCGTTATGGCCAAGATCATTGCATTTGATGAAGAGGCACGCCGCGGTCTTGAGCGGGGCCTGAACATCCTCGCCGACGCCGTCAAGGTCACCCTCGGCCCGCGTGGACGCAACGTCGTCCTCGAAAAGAAGTGGGGCGCCCCCACGATCACCAACGATGGTGTTTCCATCGCCAAGGAGATCGAACTGGACGACCCGTACGAGAAGATCGGCGCCGAGCTGGTCAAGGAAGTTGCCAAGAAGACGGACGACGTCGCCGGCGACGGTACCACCACCGCCACCGTGCTGGCCCAGGCCCTCGTCAAGGAAGGCCTGCGCAACGTCGCGGCCGGCGCTGACCCGCTGTCCCTCAAGCGCGGCATCGAGAAGGCTGTCGACGCGGTCACCCGTGAGCTCCTGGCCTCCGCCAAGGAAATCGAAACCAAGGAAGAGATCGCCGCCACCGCGTCCATCTCCGCCGGCGACAACGAAATTGGCGCCCTGATTGCCGAGGCCCTGGACAAGGTCGGCAAGGAAGGTGTCATCACCGTCGAGGAGTCGAACACCTTCGGCCTCGAGCTGGAGCTCACCGAGGGCATGCGCTTCGACAAGGGCTACATCTCCGCCTACTTCGTCACCGACGCCGAGCGCCAGGAAACGGTCCTCGAGGACCCGTACATCCTGATCGTCAACTCTAAGATCTCCAACGTCAAGGAACTGGTTGCTGTCCTCGAAAAGGTCATGCAGTCCAACAAGCCGCTGCTGATCATTGCCGAAGACATCGAGGGCGAGGCCCTGGCCACCCTGATCGTCAACAAGATCCGCGGCACCTTCAAGTCCGTTGCCGTCAAGGCCCCGGGCTTCGGCGACCGCCGCAAGGCCCAGCTGGCCGACATCGCCATCCTCACCGGTGGCCAGGTCATCTCCGAGGAAGTCGGCCTCAAGCTTGAGACCGCCGGCCTCGAACTGCTCGGCAAGGCCCGCAAGGTTGTTGTCACCAAGGACGAGACCACCATCGTCGAAGGTGCCGGCGACGCCGACCAGATCGCCGGCCGCGTGTCCCAGATCCGTGCCGAAATCGAGAACTCCGACTCCGACTACGACCGCGAGAAGCTGCAGGAACGCCTGGCCAAGCTGGCCGGCGGCGTTGCAGTCATCAAGGCCGGTGCCGCAACCGAGGTCGAGCTCAAGGAACGCAAGCACCGCATTGAGGACGCCGTCCGCAACGCCAAGGCTGCTGTCGAAGAGGGCATCGTCGCCGGCGGTGGCGTGGCCCTGATCCAGGCCGGCGCCAAGGCGTTCGCGAACCTGCAGCTCTCCGGTGACGAAGCGACGGGTGCGAACATCGTCCGCGTTGCCGTCGACGCCCCGCTGAAGCAGATCGCCTTCAACGCTGGCCTCGAGCCCGGCGTCGTGGTGGACAAGGTCCGCGGCCTGCCCGCAGGCCACGGCCTGAACGCAGCCACCGGCGAGTACGTCGACCTGCTGGCCGCCGGCATCAATGACCCGGTCAAGGTCACCCGGTCTGCCCTGCAGAACGCGGCGTCCATCGCCGGGCTGTTCCTCACCACCGAGGCTGTTGTGGCCGACAAGCCCGAGAAGGCCGGCGCCCCGATGGGCGGCGGCGACGACATGGGCGGCATGGGCGGCATGGGCGGTTTCTAACCACCCGGCTTTCCAGCCTGAACGCCCGGCCTGACGGTTTGCCGTCAGTGCAGCACGTTCGACGACGGCGGTCCCACCTTCGGGTGGGGCCGCCGTCGGCGTTAAGGCACGATCCCTCACTTGTGGCGGCATTCCGCCGGACGCTCCCTCGCCCAAAAGGCGGTGGTGAGGGAGCGTTGGAGGCTATGGCGCCGGTAGTGAGGGAGCGTTGGATGGCACGGCGCCGGTGGTGAGGGAGCGTTGGAGGGCCGGGGTCTGGCAGGATGGTGGAGTGACGATTACTGCAGCGGCCGACGGCTCGGCTCTAGGGAACCCCGGTCCGGCCGGCTGGGCCTGGTACGTGAACGATGACTGCTGGCGTGCCGGCGGCTGGCCGCACGGGACCAACAACCAGGGTGAGTTGATGGCTGTCCTGGATCTCTTCCGGGCCACGGCGCACCTGGCCGGCGAGGAGTTGCACATCCTCTGCGACAGCCAGTACGTCATCAATTCGGTGACCAAGTGGATGCCGGGCTGGAAGCGCAAGGGCTGGCGGAAGTCCGACGGCAAGCCCGTGCTCAACGTCGAGCTACTCAAGGAAATCGACCAGGCGCTGGCCGGACGCAAGTACACCTTCGAGTGGGTCCGCGGCCACGCGGGCCACGACCTCAACGAGGCCGCGGATGACCGCGCGCGGGCGGCGGCCACGGCCTACCAGCAGGGGATAGCACCCCGGCAGGGCCCCGGCTTCGTCCGGGCCGGCGATGAGGCAGCCCCCGCCGCTCGGCAGAATCCCGCGCTGCGGGGAGCCGGGGAACCGGTCCCCGCCGGCCAGGCCATGGCGGCTGCGGGGACGCGCCCGGCCCCGCCGGCAGCCCGGGGCAGCGCGCGGGAGTTGTTCGGGGAACCCACCCTCTTCGGTGAATCCGGCTTATTCGCGGAGCCGGACCTCTTCAGCGAGCTGGAAGCGGAATCCCGCGCGGTCGCTGCCGGTCCGGACCAGGCCCCCGAGACGATCGTCGAGGCGCTGGAGCGCGAGCTGCTGCTCCCCGAAACGCGCTCCGATCTGGGGCGCACCGGGGTGCTGCTGCACCCGGACTTCACCGAGGTCGGCAGCTCGGGCCGGCTCTGGACCCGGGACGAGATGATGATGGCTCTCGAGGATGATCCCGGCGTCCCGGCCGAGCTGGAGCTCCTCTCCGCCGACCGTATCGGCGAGAGCGCCGTGCTCCTGACCTACCGCAGCCACACCCGGACGGGAACGGCGTTGCGCAGCTCCCTGTGGGTCCTCGACGGCGCCCAGTGGCGGCTCCGCTTCCACCAGGGCACTCCCGAGGCATAGCAGCAACGGGGGCTCCGGCCGGCGGGTTCACCGGAGGACCGTCCGCCCGCGGTGGCGTTCCAACGAGCTTGGGTTCCGACGCGTCCGGGACTTCACGGCGCCGGTAGGGCTAGCCGAACCTCTGGGCGTTGTTCAGCTCGACCTGCGCATAGTTTGCAGCTGCCGAGTTGAGGGCTAGGTTGATCGAGGCCAGGGAAGATTCGACCTTGGCCTGGGTCAGCGCCCACTCGGTGATCAGGGCCTGGAAATTGGTGGCCGCAGCGCCGCGCCAGCTCGCCTGGAGTTCGTCCAGCCCATGTTTCATGGACTGCACGTCGGCGCTAATCCTTTCGACCGTGGCCTGGACGTTGGCGGACTTGAGCTGAAGCAGTTCGGTGTCGACAGCAATAATGCTCACGGGTTTGCCTTTCGAGCGTGCCGGCAGGCAGCCGGGCATCCCGACGTGATCGCGGGGGAGCAGGATCCCCGGCTGCCTGGGGGTGGAAGCATCCGGATCTTCCGGACCCTTTGAGCCTAGGCAACCCCAGAACCGGGCCCCAGCGGGCAAGACTGCTATGTGGACAACCGCTAGCCGCGGGCCGTGCGGCCGGCATCCGACCCCGGCCCCGCCGGGGCAGTGTCCGCCCGGGAGCCATCCACGCCCTCAGCGCGCGCGCCCCCCCGCATCCGAGTCCTCCACCGCGGACGCCGCCCCGGCCGTGTCCACCACCGCCGT
The DNA here is from genome assembly GCF_059739345.1 of Arthrobacter sp. SlRoot2-15. Classification (NCBI taxonomy): domain Bacteria; kingdom Bacillati; phylum Actinomycetota; class Actinomycetes; order Micrococcales; family Micrococcaceae; genus Arthrobacter; species Arthrobacter sp. SlRoot2-15. The sequence continues at coordinate 1,155,261 of NZ_AP046058.1, read as the reverse complement.
GTCCGCCACGGCCGTGTCCGCCGCCTCGGCGGCACCCGGGGCTGCGGCCTCCGCTTCATCCAGGTACGGGAGGCTGACCACAAGGGTGGCGCCGCCGCCGTCGGTCGGCTGGACGCGGACCGTGCCTGAATGCGAACCGACAATGGCCGCTACGATAGCCAGCCCGAGGCCGCTGCCGCCGGTCTCCCGCGTCCGGGAGGTGTCCGCACGGTAGAAGCGCTCAAAGATCCTGGCGGCCTCGTCGTCGGGGACGCCGGGCCCGTGGTCGCGGACCTCGATCACCGAACGGCGGGCCCCGTCGGGGTTCGTCCGCACCCCCACGGCGAGTTCGATCGGGGTGCCTTCGGGCGTGTAGCGCAAGGCATTGCCCACCAGGTTGCCGATGACCTGGCGCAGCTTCGCCTCGTCGCCCAGCACCGGGGCCGGGGCGCCGGCGGCGCCATCGAGCCCCCGCAGAGAGATCACCCGGCTGCGGTCGCTGGCCTGGGTGTCCACCACGGCGTCATGGGCCAGCAGCAGCAGGTCGGTCGGTTTCTGCTGCAGCGGGCGCTGTTCATCGATCCGGGCCAGCAGCAGCAGGTCCTCCACCATGGCGCCCATCCGCTTGGCTTCGCTCTCGATCCGGCCCATCGCGGTGGCCACATCCTCGGGGGTGGCCAGGGCGCCGTGACGGTAGAGCTCGGAGAAGCCGCGGATGGTGACCAGCGGGGTGCGCAGTTCGTGCGAGGCGTCCGCGGCGAAGCGGCGCATCCTCGCCTCGGAGGCCATCCGCGAGGCGAAGGCCGACTCGATGTGCGCCAGCATGGCGTTGAGCGACCGGCTGAGCCGGCCAACCTCCGTGTCGGGGTTTTCGACCTCCACGCGCCGGGAAAGATCGCCCGCCGCGATCGCCGCGGCTGTCTTCTCCACCCGCGCCAGCGGCCGGAAGGACCGGGTGACGGTCCAGGTGGCGATGAAAAAGGCCAGGACCAGGGTCAGCAGGCCCACGCCCACCACCACTAGAGCGGCGTGCTCCATCACCGAATCCACCGGGTAGAGCGGCAGGCCGATCACAACGACGGCGGGCCGCTGGTTGCCGTCCAGCACGTTGACGGCCACGACCCGCCAGTTGCGCCCGTCGGTGCCGCGGACCTGGAATGGAGCCTCGCCGCGGCTGCGCGCCTCTTCGGGGCTGATGCTGGCGATGGAGGGGCGTGAGCCCTTGCTGCCGCCAAAGACGTACGCGGGCTGGCCCGGGCTGAACAGCATCAGCGAATAGTCGGTGGGGACGTTCGGGTTCTGGTCCTGGAGCTGGCTGAAAGACTGCTGCTGGCGGGCCGTCTCGACGGCGGCCTTGAGCTTGTCATCGACCTGGCCCTGCAGGTAGCTGTGCAGCAGGGCCAGGGTGCCGGCACCGGTGGCGGTGAGGGCCACCAGCATCAGGGCCATCATGATCGCGACCAGCTGCGACCGCAGCGACGCCGCCTTCCAACGGTGCAGCAAGGTCAGCGCTTCTCGGCCGTCCGCAGCACGTAGCCGACGCCCCGTTTGGTCTGGATCAGGGCCGGCGCATTGGGGTCAATGTCCACCTTGCGCCGGAGGTAGGAGATGTAGGACTCCACAATCGAGGCATCCCCGTTGAAGTCGTACTCCCAGACGTGGTCCAGGATCTGGGCCTTGGAGAGCACCCGGTTCGGGTTGAGCATCAGGTACCGCAGCAGCTTGAATTCGGTGGGGGACAGCTCGATCACCGTGCCGCCGCGGCGGACCTCGTGGGCGTCGTCGTCGAGCTCCAGGTCATCAACCCGGATGACGGCGTCGTCGTCCTGGAGGGGCTGCGTGCGGCGCAGCACCGCGCGGATGCGTGCCACCACCTCGTCGAGGCTGAACGGTTTGGTGACGTAATCGTCGCCGCCGACGGTGAGGCCGGTGACCTTGTCCTCGGTGTCGTCCTTGGCGGTCAGGAACAGGACCGGGAAGTGCTTGCCCGAGGCGCGCAGCCGGCGGGTGACGGTGAACCCGTCCATGTCCGGCAGCATCACGTCCAGGACGGCGAGGTCCGGGGCGTGGAGCTCCGCGGCGGCGAGGGCGTCGCGCCCGGTGCCGGCGGAGACGACCTCGAAGCCAGCGAAGCGCAGCGAGGTGGAGAGCAGCTCGCGGATGTTGGGTTCATCATCGACGACGAGCAGCTTGGCTTCGGGACCGTTCTTTTTCATGGTTCCCATGATGCTCCCAGACTCTGAGAGTTTTCTGAGAGGCAGATGTGTGTTGAATGGAGGCCGGCTAACTGCCGGCGCCCACGTCCTTGGCGTCCATGATGCGGTAGGCATAGCCCTGTTCAGCGAGGAAGCGCTGGCGCTTGGCGGCGAAGTCCTGGTCCAGGGTGTCCCGTGCCACGAGCGAATAGAACCGTGCCGCCCGGCCGTCCTGCTTGGGCCGCAGCAGCCGCCCCAGCCGCTGCGCCTCCTCCTGGCGGGAGCCGAAGGACCCGGAGACCTGGATCGCCACCGAGGCCTCCGGCAGGTCGATGGAGAAGTTCGCGACCTTGGACACCACCAGGGTCTGCACCTCTCCCGCGCGGAACGCGTCGAAGAGCCGCTGGCGTTCCTTGACCGAGGTGTCGCCCTTGATCACCGGCGCGTTGAGGCGCTCGCCGATCTCGTCCAGCTGGTCGATGTACTGCCCGATCACGAGGAGCTGCTCGCCGGCGTGCTCGGCCACCAGCCGCTCCACGATCCCGGTCTTGGTCTCCGAGGTGGCGCAGAGCCGGTACTTGTCCGCGTCCTCGGCCATGGCATAGGCCACCCGTTCGTCGCGGGGAAGATCCACCCGGACCTCCACGCAGTCCGCCGGCGCGATGTAGCCCTGCGCCTCGATGTCCTTCCAGGGGGCGTCGTAGCGCTTGGGGCCGATCAGGCTGAACACCTCGCCCTCGCGGCCGTCCTCGCGCACCAGGGTGGCGGTCAGGCCGAGGCGGCGGCGGGCCTGCAGGTCAGCGGTCATCCGGAAGATCGGCGCCGGCAGCAGGTGGACCTCGTCGTAGATGATCAGGCCCCAGTCGTTGCCGTCCACGAGCTCCAGATGGGGGTACAGGCCGCCGCGCTTGGTGGTGAGCACCTGGTAGGTGGCGATCGTGACGGGACGGACCTCCTTGACGGAGCCGGAGTACTCGCCGATCTCCTCCTCGGTGAGGGACGTCCGCTTGAGCAGCTCGTCCTTCCACTGCCGCGCGGACACGGTGTTGGTCACCAGGATCAGGGTGGTGGTGGAACTCGTGGCCATCGCGGCCGCGCCCACCAGGGTCTTGCCGGCGCCGCAGGGAAGCACGACGACGCCGCTGCCGCCGGCCCAGAAGTTCTCCGTCGCCAGCTGCTGGTAGGGACGAAGCTTCCAGCCGGTCTCATTGAGCATGATGGGGTGCGGCGTGCCGTCCACGTAGCCGGCGAAGTCCTCCGCGGGCCAGCCGATCTTGAGCAGCAGCTGCTTGAGCTGGCCGCGCTGGGAGGAATGCACCACCACCGTCTCGGCGTCGATCCGCGGCCCCAGCAGGGGAGCGATCTTCTTGGCCCGGCTGACCTCCTCGAGCACCGGGTAGTCGGAGGTGCGCATGACCAGGCCGTGCTGCGGATCCTTCTCCAGCCGCAGCCGGCCGTACCGGGACATGGTCTCCTCGATGTCGATCAGCAGCGAATGCGGCACCGGGAACCGGGAGTACTTGAGCAGCGTGTCGAGCACCTGTTCGGCGTCGAGCCCGGCCGCCCGGGCGTTCCAGAGCCCCAGCGGCGTCAAGCGGTAGCTGTGCACATGCTCCGGGGCGCGCTCCAGCTCGGCGAAGGCGGCGATTGCGTGGCGCGCCTCGGTGGCCTGGTCATGGTCCACTTCCAGCAGGATGGTCTTGTCACTTTGGACGATCAGCGGTCCGTCATTCACTGGAGCAGTTCCTCTGTGGCTTCAACATCAATGATCCGGTGGATGGACAGGACGCGTTCCGTTTCCTTTGCCGGATCGAAGACCCGCACCCGCCCGCCGTTTACTGCTACCGGAACAACTGTTTCACGGCTGGAATTCCCCAGGCTGTCCACCACGTTCATCACCACCGGCTGCTTGAGCCGGATCGCCTTCTGCAGGGTCTCCAGGCCCAGCTGCGTCGCGGCCTCCCCGCCTGGCGCCGCGGCGCCCCTGCCCTCCGGCGCGCCGGACGCGTGCGGGGTGCGGCCGTCGCGCAGCACCGCGAGCTGGGCGTCGACGTCGGCGTCCGCGGGCGCGGTGCGGGGGGCCGTGTAGACCGGGCGGGCGCTGCCCGGCGCCGCCGTGCTGCGGCGCAGCCGGACGACGGCGGAACCGGTGTCCTCCAGCGCGGGGGACAGGCCCAGGCCCCGCAGCACCTGGGCGGCTTCCCGGGGCGCGACGGGGGAGACCAGCACGGTCGGGGCAATCCGGACCAGGGCCAGGCCGGCGGCGGCGGAGGAATTGAGCAGTTCCAGCAGGGCCGTCTCGTCCTCGCTCTGGATGAAGCTCGCGGCCGGGCCCACCCGGAGCCGGGCGTGGCGCGCGGCGGTGTCCTCGATCAGGTACTGCAGCGGCTGCGGCACCGCGGTGGCGGAGTGCTCGCGCAGGAAGTCCAGCAGCGACGCGGCGTCCTGCCCGGCATCGAGGGCACGCCGGACCGAGGCCACGGAGAAACGGTAGATGGTGGCCGGGCCCTGGCCCTCCGCGTCGGCCATGGTCATGAGTTTCTCGCTCAGCTCCGGATCCAGGTAGCCGGGGGCGACGGCGGTCAGGTCCGCCTGGAGCAGCACATGGTTCAGCGCTGCGGGCAGGTGCTCGCCCAGGATGGCGAGGGCCGCGTCAGGTTGTTCGACGGCGATCGCCGCCCCGATCTGGCTCAGGGCCCCGGACCCGATCAGTCCCAGCATCTCGGCCTCGGCGAGGACGCCGCGGATCAGCGAACTGAAGCGGCGCGCCATCCGCGGCTGCGACCAGTCGGCGCGTTCCAGCACGGCGGCGGCGTCGAGCACCGGGGCCTCGCCGTCGGCCGCGGCGGCCTCCAGGGTGAGTTCGTTCAGGATTTCCAGGATCCGTTTCCGGACCACCGGGGCATCCGGGCGTTGCGCTTCCGCGGAGAGCGCGTTGATGGTGGTCCCGGCTGTGCCGCGGTGCGGCTGGGCGGTGGCGACGCCGCTCACCGGCTGCCCCACCAGCGAGGGGACGCGTTCGCTGGCAAGCCAGGCGTTGACCAGCCAGAGCCACTGCTCCTGCCGGGGAAGCGACGGCCATTCCAGCTGCGGCGCCGGGATCCAGGCCGAGCTGTCCACGTCCAGGCGGAGCAGTCCGGAGAGCGCGGACAGCTCCGCCAGCACGCCGGCTTCGTTCAGCCCGATCCGCAGGGCGTCCGCGAGGCGCTTCATTTCCCTCACGCCCACGCCGCCGCTGCGCAGGGTGACGAGTGGCTGTTCCTGCACGCTGTGGAGGAGCTCGCCGACCAGCCTCAGCGTCTCGGCGATGGCGCCGAGCGCGGCATTGCGGCGCAGCGCCGCGCTGGTCTGTCCCAGCCGCGGCACCGGCGGACTGAGGGCGAAATGCTCGATCACAAAGCCGCCGCGCAGGGCCATGCCGACGCTGTGTGGCAATTCCACGTGGGCGGCATCCAGCGGCACCAGCAGCCCGCGGGCCAACAGCCAGTCGACCGGCCCGACGTCGGAGCCCTCGTTCAGCACGGAGGCGCGCCGCTGCGCCTGGGGAACGGCGCCCATGGCCCAATTGCCGAACCGGGCGAGCAGGGCCGCCGTGCGGTCGGGGGCGCCGGCGAGCAGGGCTTGCAGGGCCTCGGGCGAGGCGGTCCAGTGCTGCAGTGACAGCGCGGCCTCCATCGGGGTGGCTGCAGGAGCGATGTCGGCGCCGGTCCGGTGCAGCTCGGCGACCAGCTGGACCACACGCTGGGCGAAGGCCGGCTGCAGCCGGACCAGTTCGGTGTAGCTCCGGCCCAGTCCGGCGGGGTAAATGCCGATCACATCCTTGAGGCTCCCGACCGGAAGGTAGTAGCGCTGCCGGCCCGCCGTCGGGGCTGTCCCGTGCGGCGGGTCGGCCCGGTGCACGAGGGCAAGTTCCTGGAGGGAATGCAGCAGCCGCTCCAGGGCGGTCACGGTGGAACCGTTGATCAGCCGTTTGAGCGTCGCGGCGGACGCGCTGTGCGCGGTGTCCGTGTTGGTGCACAGGTGGAGGGTCTCCAGCACCTGCATCTCGGGGCGGTTCAACCGTTCCAGCGCCCGCTGCACGCTGACCCTGCCGCTGGCCCGGGCGGCGAGGGCGGCAAAGTCCGGCACCGCGGGGGACATCAGGTCCGGCCGCGCGGAGAACAGGGCCCGCAACGAGTCGTCGCTGCGGGCCTGCAGTTCCTTGCTGAGCGCGCGGATCAGGGACATCAGTCCAACGTTACCTTTCGCCGTGCCCTGGCGTCCGGCGGCGGGCGGCGACGGCGTCGACCACAAGGACCAGCATGAGCAGGAACGCCAGCGGCAGCCCGTACAGGGCGGTGGAGGTGACCCACACCGGGGCCACCGCGTTGTTGAAAGCCATGGCCATCACCGCTCCGACGGCGGCCAGGGAGAGCGCGGCAACGCTGGCGGCCAGGATCAACAGGGGCCGCCGGAAACGCTGAGGTGTCATGGAGGCAACGCTAACAGCCCGGCTTCGCCCGCGCCTCAAACCGTCAAAGTGGCCAAGGCAGGATAACCTTGGAGGAACAGACCAACACGGTCCTGGCAGTCACACCCTGAACCCGCATATCCATGCGGATGCGCTGACCGCCGGCCGCGTCCCCCGCAGAACGAAGAAGGTTGATTACGTGCCCACCGGCAAGGTCAAGTGGTATGACAAGGAAAAAGGCTTCGGCTTCCTCGCAGGCGAAGACGGCCAGGAAGTGTTCCTGCCCAAGTCCGCACTGCCCGAAGGCGTGACGGAGCTCAAGGCCGGGACCCGGGTGGAGTTCGGAGTGGCAGACGGCCGCAAGGGCGCCCAGGCCCTGGGCCTGCGGGTGCTGGACAAGACGCCTTCCATTGCCAAGGCCAAGCGGCCCAGCGCCAAGGACCTCGCGCCGCTGGTGCAGGACCTGGTCAGCGTGCTGGACAACCTCTCCGGAACACTGTCCGCGGGGAAGTACCCGGAAGGCAACAAGGCCAAGGCCATTGCCGCCGCGCTTCGTAAGGTCGCCGACGAGCTGGACGCGTAAGGGCCCGCGATGACTCCGGAACCTGAACAGAACGCCGCCGCGACGGCCGGTGCGGCCGCCAAGGCCGCCGGCGCCAAAGCAGGATCCAAGCCGCGCTTCGGTGTCCCCGCCTGGCGCACCGGCAAGCCCGATGCCTTCCTGGCAGCCGCGGTGGACGCCGCACGGACCGCCGTGGAAAGCATCGCCCCGGCCGAGCAGATCGGCCGGCACCTGGGTGCCAAGAGCGAGGGCGACCGTCTGGTCACGCACCTCTTCGAATCCAAGCTGCCCGGCTACGGCGGCTGGCAGTGGTACGCGGTGCTCACGCGCAACTCCCGGTCCAAGGTTGTCACCGTGGACGAACTGGGCCTGCTGCCCTCCGAGGATTCGATCCTGGCCCCGGAATGGGTGCCGTGGGCCGAACGGGTCCGCCCCGAGGACGCGCAGCAGGACGACGTCACCGCACCCGCCTCGGGTGCCGTGACGGAACCGCCCGCCGACAACGCCGCAGAGGCGCCGGCAGGGCCCGAGGACGCGGACGGAACCGGGGCGGCGGAGGACGAGTCCGCCGTCGAGGCCGACTAGCGGTTTGGCACCGTTCGGGGGACTGCGGCGAAGGGTTGGGACATGAGGTCCACCTTCAAATCACTGCACATCCTGAACTACCGGATCTGGTTCATCGGCGCCCTGGTCTCCAACATCGGGACCTGGATGCAGCGCACCGCGCAGGACTGGCTCGTCTTTGACCACCTGAGCGACCAGGACGCCGGAGCCATGGGCATCACCATGGCCCTGCAGCTGGGCCCGCAGCTCTTCCTGGCCCCGGTGGCAGGGCTCGTTGCCGACCGCTTCAACCGCAAGCAGTTGCTCGTCCTGACGCAGTCCGGCATGGCCCTCCTGAGCGCGGCGCTCGGCGTCCTGGTGCTGTCCGGCGCCGCCCAGCTCTGGCACGTCTACATCTTTGCCCTGCTGCTGGGCGTCGTCTCCGCCCTCGACGCCCCCGTGCGCCAGACCTTCGTCTCGGAGCTGGTGCGCGACGACTACCTGCCCAACGCCGTCGCCCTCAACAGCGCCTCGTTCAACGTGGCGCGGATGATCGGGCCCGCCGTCGCCGGGCTGCTCACCGTGGCCATCGGGCCCGGCTGGGTGTTCCTGGTCAACACCGTCACCTTCCTGGCGCTGCTCCTGAGCCTGGCCAAGATCCCCGGAGCCTCGCTGCGGCAGCTGCCCCGGGCGCCGGCGGGCAAGGGGCGGATCCGCGAGGGCCTGCGGTATGTGCGCTTCCGGCCGGACATTGTGGTGGTGCTGGTGGCGGTGTTCATCGTGGGAACCCTGGGACTGAACTTCGTCCTCTTTATTGCGGCCATGGTCGGCACCGAATTTGGCCTGGACGCCGGCGCTTTCGGCCTGATGAATTCGATCATGGCGATCGGATCGGTCGCCGGCGCGCTGCTCTCGGCCGGACGGGGACGGCCGCGGATGCGCGTGATCTTCGGGGCGGCCGGCGCCTTCGGCCTGACCTCCGGCCTCGCGGCGCTGGCGCCCGACTACTTCTGGTTCGGCGTCGCGCTGGTACCAGTGGGCCTCTTCGCGATCACCATGATGACCAGCGCCAACGGCTACGTCCAGACCACCACGGATCCGGTGATGCGCGGGCGGGTGATGGCGCTGTACATGGCGATTTTTATGGGCGGCACCCCGATCGGCGCCCCGCTGGTGGGGTGGGTGGCCAATGTGGCCGGGGCCCGCTGGTCCATGGGCGTGGCCGCGGCCTCGGGCGTGGCCGCGGCCGTGATCGGCATGGTCTGGATCGTCCGGGCGAAGCAGCTGCGGATCGCCTTCAACCGCCGAGCCCGCGGGCTGCGCTACTTCCGGGTCGTCCCTGCCGCCGGCCGGGAGGAAAACGGCGGCGGGGACGCCGGCGGCGCTACTGCTTGAGCTCGCCCACGACGAAGTCGATGCACTCCAGGAGCGCGGACACGTCGTCGGGCTCGATCGCCACGAAGGTGGCGATGCGCAGCTGGTTGCGGCCCAGCTTGCGGTACGGCTCGGTGTCCACGATGCCGTTGGCGCGCAGGACCTTGGCGACGGCAGACGCGTCAATCGAATCGTCGAAGTCGATCGTGGCGATCACGTTGGAGCGGTCCTCGGCCCGGGCCACAAACGGCGTGGCATAGGGGGAGGCCCCGGCCCAGCGGTAGATGCGGCCGGCCGAGTCGGCGGTCCGCGCGGCGGCGAAGTCGAGGCCGCCGTTGGCGTTGAGCCACTGCACCTGCGCCTCCAGGGTGACCAGGGTGGCCAGGGCCGGGGTGTTGTAGGTCTGGTTCAGCCGTGAATTGTCGATTGCGGTCTGGAGATCGAGGAAGTCCGGGATCCAGCGGCCGCTCGCCTTAACCCGGGCGGCACGCTCGAGGGCGGCCGGGGAAAACAGCCCCAGCCAAAGGCCGCCGTCGGAGGCGAAGTTCTTCTGCGGGGCGAAGTAGTACACGTCCGCCTCGGCCACGTCCACGTCCAGGCCGCCGGCCGCGGAGGTGGCGTCAACCAGGACCAGGGAGCCGTCGTCGGCGCCGGGCACGCGCCGGACCGGGGCAGCAACACCGGTGGACGTCTCGTTCTGCGGCCAGGCGTAAACATCGACGCCGGCCTCGGCCCGGGCCGCGGGGCGGGTGCCCGGCTCGGAGGTGATAATCGAGGATTCGGCCAGGAACGGGGCCTTGTTGGTGGCGGCGGCGAACTTCGAGCCGAACTCCCCGAAGGACAGGTGCTGTGCCTTGTTCTCCACGAGGCCGAAGCTGGCGATGTCCCAGAACGCCGTGGAGCCGCCGACGCCGAGGATGACCTCATAGCCGTCGGGGGCGCGGAAGAAGTCGCTGAGGCCGGTGCGGATCGACCCCACGAGGTTCTTGACCGGAGCCTGCCGGTGCGAGGTGCCCAGCAGCGTCTCCGACGCCGCGGACAGGGCCTGGATCTGCTCCGGCCGGACCTTCGACGGACCGGCGCCAAAGCGGCCGTCCTTGGGCAGCAGGTTCGCGGGAATGGTGATGCTGGTGTCGCTCACAGTGGCTCCAATTGTCGGCTGGGTGCGTGGCGTGGCCCGGGCGGATGGTGCGGGGGCTGCGGCCGGGGACCTGCCCTTATTCTGCCCGACGGTCCCGGGCAGGCGGGAAAATCGTCCGTCATAGTCCGGTCACTGAGACGGCCCGGGCGGGAGGTCCGCAGATTATCCGGAGTAATTCAAAATAGGCTAGGCTGTGCGGTGATGTACGGCGGATCTCGCCGGGGCGCATCCTGCACGCGGTACGGTGGGAATGACGCAAGGACGGCGCTCGAGGAGCTGAGCTGAATGACGGATCTGATCGATACCACCGAGATGTATCTCCGGACCATCCTGGAACTTGAAGAAGAAAACATCGTCGCCCTCCGCGCCCGCATCGCCGAACGGCTCCGCCACTCCGGTCCCACCGTGTCCCAGACCGTCGGCCGGATGGAACGCGACGGCCTGGTGGTTGTCTCCGGCGACCGGCACCTTGAGCTGACCGACGCGGGGCGCAAGCGCGCCATCGAGGTGATGCGCAAGCACCGGCTGGCCGAGCGGCTCCTGGCCGACGTGATCGGACTCGATTGGGCCTACGTCCACGAGGAAGCGTGCCGCTGGGAGCATGTGATGAGCGAACGGGTTGAACGGCGCATCTTCGAAATGCTGGACCACCCCACCGTGTCCCCGTACGGAAATCCGATTCCCGGGCTCGCGGACCTGGGCGGTCTCCCGCCGTCGGAGGCCGCGGGCGGGGTCGTGAACCTGCTCGATGCCATGGCCGGCTACGGCGCTGACTCCCGGATCACCGTGAGCCGCCTCGCCGAGCCCATCCAGGTGGAACCGGAGCTGCTGGTGCAGCTCGACGAGGGCGGAATCCGGCCCGGCGCCCGGGTCTCGCTGGAACGCGTGGGGGAGTACATCTCGGTCCGGGTCCCCGATATCGAGGGCGCCCTTGAACTGCCTCCCGAGGTCGCGGCCCACGTCTTCGTTACGCTCGGGTAACTTGTCCGAACCGCCGTCCTGGGCGTGGGGGCCAAGTTGTGCACAGGGGAGATAACGAAATTATTACTGCCTGTCTTAATCGCCTATAGTTATGAACTGGCACTGATACTAAAGCGTTATCTGATCCGAAGCCGAGCTCTGCCAGCGGATCAGTAGGCGAGTCACCTTCTGGCAGAGGCGGGGGAACCACTACCGGCTGTTGATCCAACAGCCTTGGGGTGAAGTCCGCTAGCGGCAAGCAATCTCCATGAGGCCTCCCTTGGATGCCCCTGTGTCTGGATGCTTGCACCGGCGGACCGGGTCTTTGATCTCTCTGACCCGAATCCGACAGCTAACTTCGCAGGCTATCCAGAGAGGAACCGTAGTTGACCACCGAGACCGTCAGGGGCCGCCGTCGTGCGACCGGTCCCGCTCCGGAGCCGCGCCCGGCCGCCGTCGTAACCGCCGGGCGCCCGCGTGACGCGCACCGCGACGAACGCCGCGGCCGGCGCAGTGCGTTCCGTCAGATAACCGACTTTGCCGCTGTCAGCGGCGTCGGGCAGAAAGCCGGCATCGCCCTGGCGGCCACCGGCCTGGTCCTCACCTTCACAGTCCCGGCCACCGGCCCAGTGATGGCCACCGACTCCACGGACTCCGCCAAGACCGGCTCGGTTTCCGCCGCGGCGCAGCCCGAAGTCAAGGCCTCCGCTGCCCAGATTGACTTCAACCGCACAGCCGTCACCACCAAGGGCGACCCGGACGGCAAGCTGAAGCAGCTGCTCAGCGCCCAGTCCGCCAGCACGATCACCCGGGCGGCCTCGGCCGGCAGCCTCGGCCACCCGCTGGACACGATGGTCACCGCCTCGCCCTTCGGCTATCGGATCAGTCCCATCACGGGCGCCGTCGGGGAATTCCACCGCGGGCAGGACTACGCCGCCCAGTGCGGCACCGCCGTGCATGCCGCGGCCAGCGGCACCGTAACCTTTACCGGCTGGCACCCCTACGGGGGCGGCAACCGCGTCGTGATCGACCATGGCAATGGCCTGGAGACCACGTACAACCACTTGTCGTCCTCCACTGTCCGCGTGGGCCAGCAGGTTTCCCGCGGCGACGTGGTGGCGATGAGCGGCACCACCGGCGCCTCCACCGGCTGCCACCTCCACTTCGAGGTGATGGTCAACGGGGAAGTCGTTGATCCGCTGGGCTGGCTCTAAGCCGAGCCGAGGGACCACTCGCATTTCTGTGACACGCCGTGATCTGAATGTGACATTGAGTCCCAACTGCTGTACCGTATGAAGCACGCCAACTTCTCCGAAGTTGGCGCTCTTGAGTGGATTGCCTAACTCTGCCACCGCTCAAGGTCCGTTCGCATGACATCGTCTGGCAGGGGCGGGGGAACCAATTTTGGTCTTCGCAAGAAGACCTTGGGGTTAAGTCGCAAAGCTTCCCAGGAAGCGGCGCGGCCGGGTGACTCCCATCCGAATCCGACAGCTCACCTCGTAGGCATTGGGAGAGGCTACTTTCGTGTCTTCACGCCACAATGCTGCGCGTTCTCGCGCTGGCGAGGCTCAGTTGAGCCCGCTGAACTCCATGCTCCGCGCTGCCCTTGTCGGCGCCCGGACTGGATCTCACAACGCAGTTCCCGCTTTTGGCGCGTCTTCGCAGTACACCCTTCGCTAAAGAAACCCGTTTCGGGGCGATCCGGCGTACCCCCAAGATGCCGGAGCGTCCTCAGTCCCGCCTGAATTGAGCGCGGACAAAAGGATCACGAAAGAGAGAACTGAATGACTACTCGTGCAACCATTGCACGCCACCGCGCGGAGGTCACCAAGACCAACTCGCTGGCTGTCATTGCTAAGGCCGTCGGCGACAACGCCGGTGGTATGGGTCGCCAGGCTGCGGTTATCGCTGCAGCCTCCGGCCTGGTGCTGACCAGCGGTATCGCAGCCAACGCTGCCGAGACCAACGTTCAGCGCGAGTCGACCTCCGCTTCCGCCCTGGAAGTGCAGTCCACCTCACCGGCCACGATCTCCGCGGCCTCCAGCATCGCGATCTCCTACGAGAAGCCCGCTGTTACCACCGCACCGGCCCCCGTCGAGGCTCCCAAGCCCGTCGTCAAGGTCAAGGAAGCTGCCGCTTCCACCGGCAACGCGGTGACCGCCTCCCTGGCCACGAAGGCTCCGGCTGCTGTCAGCGGCATGGGCGCTTCGATCGCCGCTGCTGCCTACGCGCAGATCGGTGTCTCCCAGGACTGCACCATGCTGGCCACCAACGCGCTGGCCGCAGTTGGCATCAACTACCACGGCTGGCCGGCAGGTTACCTGTCCCTGGGCCGCACCGTGAGCGCTGCTGAAGCTCAGCCGGGCGACCTCGCCTACTACCAGAACGGCGGCATGGGCATGGCCCACATCGCTGTTTACGTCGGCAACGGCATGGCCGTCCACGGCGGCTGGAACGGCGGAACCACCGCGCTGTACAGCGTCAACGTCGGCTCCGGCCCGGTCTTCATCCGCGTCGGCGGCTAAGACTGAATCCCGGCGCCCGCCGGAAGCATCGTGAAGGACCCCTGCCCGCGGCAGGGGTCCTTTGCGTTGCCCGGGGCGCAGTGCCGACCCGCCCCCCGGACCCTGCGGCGGACCCAGCCGCGGGGGCGCGCCGAAACAAAATTCGGTAAACCTGGCCTGCCGTGTTTACTCTTGTGGTGTCGATCCATAGCCCGACCATGCACAGGGCAGCCGGCCCTCGTGCCCCTGGCGGGTGCGGCCGTGAAGAGGTATGCGGATGCGCACTCTCGTTCTGAATGCTGGATATGAACCGCTGGCGGTAGTCACCTTCCGCCGGGCGCTGGTCCTTGTGCTGACGGGGAAGGCCAGTGTGGTGGCCGAAGGCGACGATCCCGTGGTGGGCCCGCAGGATATCCTCGGCCGGCCCTCCGTGATCCTGCTGAACAGGTACATCAGGCCGCGCTACAACACTCTGACGGCGGTCAGCCGCAGGGGGGTGCTGCGCCGCGACAACCACCGCTGCGCCTACTGCGGCAAGGCGGCCCACACCATCGACCATGTCCAGCCCAAGTCCCGGGGCGGCGCGGATTCGTGGGAAAACCTCGTCGCCGCCTGCCTGCGCTGCAACAATGCCAAGGGGGACCATACACCCGGGGAAATGGGCTGGAAACTCGGCTTCCTTCCCGGCCCGCCCAAGGGCACCATCTGGCAGATCAAGGAGCTGGAGAAGCCCGCCCCGGCCTGGGACCCGTTCCTGCTTCCCGAAAAGGCACACTGAGCATCCCGAGCTGACGCCCGTTGCCCGCCGCTGCGGCTAGGCTGGGCGGGTGGAATTCGACGCCGTTATCCTCGCCGGGGGCAGGTCAACCCGCCTCGGCGGCGTGCCCAAGGCCCGGCTGGCGGCAACCGGCACCAGCTTGCTGGACCTTACCCTCAAGGCGGCCGGCGGGGCCCGCCGGATCGTGGTGGTCGGGCCGGAACTGGGCGGCCTCCCGCCTCAGGTGCTTCGTTGCCGCGAGGAGCCCCCGTTCTCCGGACCCGCAGCCGCCATCGCCGCAGGCCTCGCGGCCCTGGCCGGAGAGCATGCCGGGGCCGGGGAGCAGGCAGCGGGTGGACCGGCGGCCCAGACCCTGGTGCTCGCCTGCGACATGCCGAGGGTCGCCGCCGCCGTCGGCGCCCTGCTGGCGGCGGCGGACGGCCCGGCCGAAGGTCCGGGCGGCGGCCGTGACGGGGTCATGGCAGTGGCGCCGGACGGACGCACCCAGCCCCTCGCCGGCCTTTATCGCACGGCCGCGCTACAACGCGCCGTCGGCGACGCGGCCCGGCGCAACGCCCTCGAGGGGGGCTCCGTCTTCGCCCTGCTTGCTAGTCTTGAACTGCGGACGGTTCCGGTTCCGCCGGGTTCCACTGACGACGTGGACACCTGGGATGACGCTTCCGCCCTGGGGGTATCAGACCCCGGTCCAGGCCGGTCCGGAAACGGGCGGCCGAATTCGACTTTGGAGGCAAACGGTGAAAAGCCAGGATGAGACGCTGGAGGACTGGTGCCGGGCACTGCTCCAGGCCCTGGAACTCGAGGACGTCGAAATCGACATCAACGAAGTGCTGGGGCTCGCCGGAGTTGCCGCGCACTCCGTCGTCCGACCCGCAGCTCCGCTGACGACCTTTATTGCCGGGTTCGCGGCCGGGCTGGCCTCCGGTTCCGGGCAGGCGCCGGACAGCGTGTCCATGCAAGCCGCCATGGGCGTGGCCCGGAAACTCGCGAAGGAATACGCCGCCGCCGAGGCACCCGGGGCATGACGCCTGAGCCGCCCAGCAGCAGTGCCGGCGCCGAGGACGGGGCCTCCGGGGACCCGGCCGAGGCTCCACACCGGCACCTCGCGCACGGCTGGCAGGAGGCACGGCAGCTGGCCTTCGACTGCGCCACCCCCATCCCGGCCGCGCCGGTGCCGCTCCGGCATGCCCTGGGACGGACGCTGGCGGAAGACCTGACGGCGCTGCACGACATGCCGCACTACGCCTCCTCGGCGATGGACGGCTGGGCCGTCAACGGCAGCGGCCCCTGGATCCTCGCCGAACCAGGCCAGCGGCTGGCCCCGCACCAGGCAAGCCCGATCGCCACCGGCGGGCTGATCCCGGCGGGCGCAAAGGCCGTGCTCCGCAGCGAGAGCGGCGTGATCGCCCCGGACGAAGACGGGCTGCCGGTCCTCAAACTCGGCGGCGGGGCCAAGCCCGGGGAACCGCGCAACGGTGACCACATCCGCAAAGCCGCGGAGGAGGCCGCCGCCGGCGACTTGCTCATCAAGGCAGGCGCCGTCCTTAACCCCGCACACCTGGCCCTGGCCGCCCTCGCCGGACACGACGCGCTGCCGGTACTGGGCAAGGCCGTCGTCCGGCTCGTGTTCACCGGTTCCGAAGTCGTCAGCAGCGGCGTCCCCCAACCGGGCGAGGTACGGGATACCTTCGGGCCGCAGCTGGCCGCCGTCGTGGAAATGCTCGGCGGGACCTTCGCCGGTGAGGTCAAGATCGGCGACGCCGACGCTGACTGGCTCGCGGCCCTTGAGGATACCGACGCCGCGGAGCCGGGCACGGCCGCCGGTGACGCCGCGGAGCCGCTGCCGGCCGACGTCGTCATCACCACCGGCGGCACCGGCCGCTCCGGCACCGACCACCTGCGGCGCACGGTCGCGGAACTGGGCGGCCGACTGCTCATCGACGGTATCGCCATGCGTCCGGGCCACCCTGCCGTGTTGGCCGAACTGCCGGACGGGCGCTTTGTGATCGGGCTGCCAGGGAATCCACTGGCGGCCATGATGGCGCTGTCCACTCTCGGCGCTCCGCTGCTGGCCGCCCTTGGGCACCGCTCTGCGCCGCCGGTGGTCGAGGTCCCGTGTGGCACCATGATCGATCCCGACCCGGGCCGGACGCGGCTGATGCCGTTCCGCATGCTCTACGGGATGGCGTCGCCGGCGCAGCACACCGGCCCGGGCATGATGCGCGGACTCGCCGCCGCCGACGGCGTTCTGGTGGTCCCGCCGCACGGCGTGCAGCTGGGCGAGCCGGTGCAGGCGTTCGCGCTGCCGTGGGGCGCGGCCCTGCCCCAGGCCGCCCTGGACAAGGCGGCCGCGAAGCCGGCCACGAAACGTGCCGCCCGGAAGCCGGCCGCGGACGGCCCGGTGGACTGGAGCGCGCTGCTTGGCTGAGGCGCGGGGGCAGGTCATGATGGATCCAGGGGCGGTCCGCCAAGGGCGGCCGGACCTAAATGCAATGCTGATGAGGAGTATCCGATGGGCCGCGTGACACAGCGCCGCAAGGTGCACAAATTTGTCCTGGACGGCTCGCCGCAGGCGCTGGAGTTCCCGGTCCGGCACCGGGAGGACGTGCTGGCGGTCGAGGAGCCGCTCGAAATCCGGCTCGGCAGCCTCTCCTACTCCGTCACGATGCGGACGCCGGGCAGCGACTTCGACCTCGTCGCCGGGTTCCTGGTCTCCGAGGGGGTCATCTGGGAACCGGAGCAGCTCGTCTCGCTGCGGTTCTGCGCCGGCGAGGACGAGGACGGCACCCAGACGTTTAACGTGGTGGAGGCGCAGCTGCGCCCCGACGTCGTCCAGCCCGACACCGGGCGCAACTTTTTCACCTCCAGCTCCTGCGGGATCTGCGGCACCGACTCGATCGACGCCGTGCACAAGTCCTCGCACTTCAGCCCCGCCGGCGACCCGGTGACCGTCGCAGTGCAGACACTCGCCTCGCTGCCGGACCGGCTGCGCGAAGCCCAGGCCGTCTTCGACGTCACCGGCGGCGTCCACGCCGCGGGACTTTTCCGGATTTCCGACGACGGCGACGCCGAGCTCCTTTGCCTGCGCGAGGACGTTGGCCGCCACAACGCGGTGGACAAGGTCGTGGGCTGGGCGTTGCGGGAAGGCCTGCTGCCCCTCAGCGGCACCGTGCTCCAGGTCTCCGGCAGGGCGTCCTTCGAACTGGTGCAGAAGGCGGCGCTGGCCGGGATCCCGGTGCTCGCTGCCGTCAGCGCGCCCTCCAGCCTGGCGGTGGAACTGGCCGAGGCCAGCGGGATGACGCTGGCCGGGTTCAGCCGGGGCAC
Organism: Arthrobacter sp. SlRoot2-15; assembly: GCF_059739345.1. NCBI lineage: Bacteria > Bacillati > Actinomycetota > Actinomycetes > Micrococcales > Micrococcaceae > Arthrobacter > Arthrobacter sp. SlRoot2-15. The sequence goes on along the minus strand of NZ_AP046058.1, from coordinate 1,137,454 downwards.
CACGATCAATGTCTACGCCGGCCACGAACGCATTTCCCCGCCGGAAGAAACCGCCTAGGCCTGCGTTGGCTTAACCGCGGCGGCCGACGTAGATTTTATCCATCGACTGGACACGCGACCCGAACTGATCACGAACCACCGGCACCAGCGCGAAGAGGATCACATTGCACGACGACCGCCGTCTCACGGAAGTCCGGCTGGACCGCTTTCTGCGCGAACGCATCACCCCCGCGGTCTACCCGCGCACAGCGCCGCTCACGCTGAGCAGCTGGGACGCGCCGGGGGAACCGGTCCCGGCGCTGGAGGCGCTGCGGCAACACTTTACGCCGCAGGCGCAGGGGGAAGCCTGGGGGAGGCCCTGGAGCACCAAGTGGCTGCGGCTGCAGGGAGACGTGCCCGACTCCTGGGGCAACGCACCGGACACGACCGTGGAAATCCTGGTGGACCTGGGCTTTAGCAGCGACCTGCCGGGCTTCCAGTGCGAGGGCACCGCCTGGCGGGCCGACGGGACCGTGATCAAGGCGATCTCGCCGCGGAACCAGTACATTCCCCTGAAGCTGCTGGGCAGCGGGATGTCCGTGGACTTCTACGTCGAGGCGGCGGCCAACCCGGACCTGTCCCAGGGCTGGACCTTCGCGGCCACCCCCTACGGCGACAAGGCGACCGCCGGGTCCGAGCCGCAGTACCGGCTGGGTCCGATCGTCATCGCCGAGCTCAACCGGGCCGTCTGGGAGCTGCAGCAGGACATCTGGACCCTCCGCGGTCTGATGCACGAACTGCCGATGGAACTGCCGCGGCGGCATGAGATCCTCCGCGCGCTCGAACGGATGCTCGACGTGATGGACCCCGACGACGTGCCGGGCACGGCGGCGGCGGCCCGTGCGGCGCTCGCCGACGTGCTGGCCCGACCGGCCTACGCCTCGGCCCACCAGCTCCTCGCCACCGGGCACGCGCATATCGACTCCGCCTGGCTGTGGCCGGTCCGGGAAACCATCCGCAAGTGCGCGCGAACGTTCTCCAACGTCGTTGCGCTGATGGACGAGGACCCCGGGTTCGTGTTCTCCTGCTCCTCGGCGCAGCAGCTGGCCTGGATCAAGGAGTACTACCCCGAGCTCTTCGAGCGCATCCGGGAGAAGGCCAAGACCGGCCAGTTCGTCCCGGTGGGCGGCATGTGGGTCGAATCGGACAGCAACATGCCCGGCGGTGAAGCCATGGCCCGCCAGTTCCTGGAAGGCAAGAGCTTCTTCCTTGCCGAGTTCGGCGTCGAGTGCCGGGAGGCGTGGCTACCCGACACCTTCGGCTACTCTGCCGCCATGCCGCAGATCGTCAAGGCCGCCGGAAGCCGCTGGTTCCTGACCCAGAAGATCTCCTGGAACCAGGTCAACCGGATGCCGCACCACACCTTCAACTGGGAAGGAATCGACGGCACCCGGATCTTCACGCACTTCCCCCCGGTGGACACCTACAGTTCCGAAATCAGCGGCCGGGAACTCGCGCACGCGGAGCGCAACTACCGTGACCACGGCCGCGGCACCATGTCACTGCTCCCCTTCGGCTACGGCGACGGCGGCGGCGGACCCACCCGCGAAATGCTCGCCGCGGCACGGCGCACCGCGGACCTCGAGGGTTCCCCCCGGGTCCGGCTCGGCGCGGCCGCGGACTTCTTCGCCGACGCCGAGACCGAATACCCGGGGCTCCCCGTCTGGGTGGGCGAAATGTACCTCGAACTGCACCGGGGCACCTACACCAGCCAGGCGAACACCAAACGGGGCAACCGGCGCAGCGAACACCTGCTCAGGGAGGCCGAGCTGTGGTGCGCCACGGCGGCCGTCCGCGCCGGTGCCCGCTACCCGGCGGCCGAGCTCAAGCGTCTCTGGCGGCTGGTGCTGCTGCAGCAGTTCCACGACATCCTGCCGGGCAGCTCGATCGCCTGGGTGCACCAGGACGCCGAACGGAACTACGACGCCGTCGCCCGGGACCTGGAGGCGATCATCGCCGAGGCCGCCGCGGCCCTGCTGGGGGAGGGAAGTGAGGAGTTCCTGCTCAACGCAGCCCCGCACGGCCGCCTCGGCGTCCCGGCGCTCGCCGCCGCCGTCCCTGTCCGCGCAGCTGCGCCCGTGCAGTCCGCGGATGCCGGCGGCGGCTTTGTGCTGGACAACGGGATCATCCGCGCCGAGGTCAACGACCACGGCCTGCTGGTGTCGCTTACGGACCACGCCAGCGGCCGCGAGGCGATTGCGCCGGGGGAGTTCGGCAACCTCCTCGAACTGCACCGGGACACCCCGAACGAATGGGACGCCTGGGACATCGACGCGTTCTACCGCCGCAATGTCACCGCACTGACCGAGGCCCGCTCCGTGACGCTGGAACGCGACGGGCACGCCGCCGTCGTTGTGGTGGAGCGGCTGGCCGGCGCCTCCGCCGTGACCCAGCGGATTCGGCTGGAACCGGGCGCGCCGTCGCTGGCCGTCTCCACCGCGGTGGACTGGCAGGAACGCGAGAAGCTGCTCAAGCTCGGCTTCGCCTTTGACGTCCGGGCCGACCGCTCCGCCTCGGAGACCCAGTTCGGCCACGTCTTCCGGCCCACCCACCTCAACACCTCGTGGGAGGCGGCCAAATTCGAGATCTGCGCGCACCGCTGGATCCACGTGGCCGAGCCCGGCTACGGCGTCGCGGTCTCCAACGGCGCGAGTTACGGCCATGACGTCACCCGCGCCATCCGCGACGACGACGGCGGCACCACCACCACGGTCCGGGTCTCGCTGCTGCGGGCGCCCAAGTTCCCGGACCCGAACGCGGACCGCGGCCCGCACGAACTGACCGTCACCGTGCGGCCCGGCGCCGCCATTGCCGACGCCGTCGAGGAGGGCTACCGCACCAACCTCGCACCGCGGGTGGTCAAGGGGGCCCGCGGAGTGGAGCCGCTAGTCTCTGTCTCCCATCCCGCCCTTGTGGTCGAAGCGGTCAAACTTGCCGAGGACGGCTCGGGCGACGTGATCGTGCGGCTCTACGAATCCTTCGGCGAACGTTCCTCCGGCACGGTGTCGGCCAACTTCACAGCCACGGGGGTGCACACCGTGGATCTTTTGGAGCGGCCGGTGGAGGCGCCCGGGGTGACGGTCCGTGACGGCGCCGCGGACCTGGAGCTGCGGCCCTTCCAGCTGGTGAGCCTGCGGTTCCAGCGCTGACGCCTGAGGGCCAGCCGGGCGGCTACCGGCCCGTTAAACAGGCTGAGTGGGAGCGGTCCTTCCGGACCGCTACCACTCATCCCCCCAATGGCGCTTTGACGTTTCGCTCGGCTTCGTAAGACTGAATCCCCATTCACGAAGCCGGCTGGCGTTTTCACACATTTGTGATTCTCTCACGCTCTAATGATTTTGTGAACACCGGCGGCTACTTCTTACGGAACGTTGCAGGAGTGTTATGTCCGGGCCGGGAGATTTGGCCGGAAAACCAGAAGGCGAGCAGTCCCAGCACGTAGCCGAGCACTGCAACGTAGTTGACGAGCATCCGGGCCGAATCCCACTGGCCTGGAGCGAAAGACGCCGGCACGCTGGCGATCGCCGCGGCGGCACCCAGCAGGGTCAGCGCGGCTCCGGCCCGAACCAGCCAAGGCAGGCGCGTCATGATAGCGGCCATAAGCGGCGGCAACAGGATCAGCGAGACGAGGGCCGGGTAGCTGCGCCCGGCTGCCGCGTAGAGCGGTGCAAGGGCGGCCTTCAGCGCACTGTCGTCCGAGTGCGCTTCAAGCCCGGCCGAGGAACCGCCGGTATCCATCAGCAGGAAGGTCGCGGTCACCGCGAGGCACGCCGCGGCCAGCCCCCAGCGCCCGGCAGGGCCGGTGATCAGGCGCCGGGCGCGGGCGGCACCAAGACCCTTGGCCAGCCGAAGCCCCACCAGGAAGACCATTCCGAAGACGATGAAGCGAAGGAGCAGGTTGGCCAGATTCCAGCCTCCCAGCACCCTGTCGATCGCCGAGTAGGGTTCTGGAATGCTGAGCAGGCTGCAGACCGTGGCCAGGAAGAGGATCCCGAAGACTGCCCGATTGTGCCCGCGCACGGCATCGGGGACGCGGACGAGCGTTGCGATGCCGCAAACGATCAGCGTGCCCCACTGAAGGACTGCCATTCTTCTGCACTCCTAGTCCGGGACGGTGGCCGCTGGATCGGGCTGCCGGGTCCGCGGTGACGGGTGGGCCCGGAGCTTGGCGATCCAGATCAAGGCCATTCCCACCACGTAGCAGAGGACAGCCGTGTAGTTGACGATAAACCGCAGGATGCCCAGCCCCGGCGGGATGACCGGGGATAGCAGGCTGAGTGCGATGGCCACCGTTCCCACGGACAGGAGCAGGGCCGCCGTCCGGATCAGTGCCGGGAGGCGGCTGCGGAACGCCCCGAGCGTTGCCGGCAGGAGGACCAGCGAGACGTAGCTGGGATAAAGCCTTCCCGCCGCCCCGTAGTACTCGACCAGCGCGGCGTTGTGGGCGTCCAGCGCTGCAACCGAGGTCAGCCCGGCTGAGGACCCCGCCGTGTCCATCAGCAGGAACGCCACAACCACGGCGACGCCGGCAATGGTGAAGGCAACGGCCCCGGCACGGCCGGTGATCAGCTTCAGCGCCCGGCATGCCCCGAATGCCCTCGCGACGCGGATGCCCACCAGGAGGATGGCGCCGAAAATGATAAAGCGGAGGATCAGGTTGGCCAAGTTGCGGCCGCCCAGCGCCTGGTCGATTGCCACATAAGGCGCCTGGATGCTGAGCAGGATCGCGAAGGTCATCAGCAGCAGGATGCCCAGGAGCAGGCGGTTCTCGCCGCGGAGGGCACTCGGGATCCTGGCCAGGGCCAGGGCGGCGCAGATGACCAAGGTGGACCATTGAAGGATCTCGATCATCCGAGGTTCTCCCAGATCTTCTCGGTCTGCGCCTGTTCCAGCTCCTGGCGGCGCAGGGCCTTGCCCAGGGTTTGCAGCCGTTCGCCGGCCAAGGTGGCCAGTTCGCCGTCGGAAAGCGCGTCCAGGGCGGACTGCCGGGCATCCGAGGGCCATCCGGCCTCGGCCTCGGTGATCAGCCCGGTTGCCACCAGACCGCCCGTGAAGCCGACGCCTGCGGCCCGTGAGGTTGCGACCGCCAGTTCCGGCGAGAGCCGGTTGGCTGTCAACTGGGCCGAATAGTTTTGGGGGGCGATGCCCGTGGCGGCGGAGACCCGGTGGCGGAGCTCGCCGTCGTCGATCGCGTCCACCCAGTTGCGCACCGAGGTGGCGTGCGGGGCCGGGCTAAGCGCGTGCGGCGTCTGGCCTGCCTGGGATACGCCGGCGGAAGAGCGTTCAATCACGGCTCGCAGCAGATCCATGGTGGCGACCTGGCTGACGAGTTCCGCCGCGGTGGGGCGCTGGGCCAGCTGCTTCATTTCCGCGTAGTTGTCAAAGGTTGCGAGGGCCTCGGCGGGGTTGATGCCGAGCGCGCGGCTGATGCTGACGACGGTTGTCTCCGCGACCTTCCCGCGCACCAGTTGCTGGGCCAAAGTGGTGCGCTTGACCCCGGAGATCCTGCAGATATCGGCCGTGCTGGCCGTCGGGGCAGCGCCATGGAGCCAGAGTTGAAACGCTTTGGCGGGTACTGGCATCTATACCTTCCTGCAGGGCCGCTGGAGAGTTGGCGTGGTGGGACGTAGTACCGTGCGGCCCGCTGCTGGCCACAACCGGCACCGCCACCGTCCGATCATCATAATTCTTCAGCCCGGGCGTTTGCCTGATCAGGCGCGCGGCGGGAGCCCTCAAGTGCGGAGGATGCCCGCGCGGCCCGCCGTGCAGCCACCTTGCCCAACCAGATCAGGGTTAGGCCCACCACGAGGCCGAGCACCGCCGCAGAACTGATGATGTATTGGATGAAGGCCAGGCGCTGGGGCAATAGATCGCTAATGGCCAGCAGGATCATGGCGGCGGATCCGACCGTCAGGACGGCCGCCCCGCCGCGGACGAGGCCCGGCAAACGGGAGCGCAGGGTCTTGATGGTCGCCGGCAACAGACAGGCCGCCACGAAGGCCGGATAGAGCCGGCCGGCCGTCGTATAGAGCGCAATAAGCTGGCGGTTGGGTGGGCTCTGGTCCGCCAGTGTCGATAGCCCCACGGAGGTGCCCGCAGTGTTTGCCAGCAGGAACGGCGCCGTCGTGGCGAGGACGATCACAGCCAGCACGGCCAGACCGACCGGTCCGAGGAGCAGCCGGAGGCTGTTGGCGTTCCCGAATCCCTTCGCAATCTTGTACCCGGCCAGCAGGACGGTTCCATAGATGACGAAGCGCAGCACCAGGTTGGCGTAGTTGTTGCCCCCCAGGAACCCGTCGACCAGTGTGTAGCTCCACTCGATGCTGAGGAGCATGGCGAAAGTGACAAGCACGAAAATGCCGAAGAGGGAGCGGTTTTCTCCACGCAGGGCGGCCGGCATCCGGAACAGGGCAACAAGTGCGCAGACGAGCAACGTGGACCATTGCAGGGCAGGAATCATTGGTGGTTTCCCTTAGTTTGTGCGGGGTTGGCCCGTTCATCCGGCCCGATCCCTAAGGCCGGATCCACGGCGATTTTACCGCCGGAGCGACTTCAACTATGCTAGATGCTCGAACCCGCTGGTCCGTACACCCCCCAAGTCCGGACCAGCGGGTTCTTCTATGCCCGGCGGCAGTTGCGCGAATTTTCGCCGGTTTTCAGCCCCGGCCGGCTGCCCGCGGCCGTCCGTTTTGGCCCTCGGTGAGAGAATGGACTAATGACTGCAACCCTTGTTGCCAAGGACCTTTCCGGTGGTCACGACCACCGCACACTCTTCTCCAAACTCTCCCTCACCGTCGCGCCCGGCGACGTCGTCGGCGTCGTGGGCGCTAACGGCGCCGGCAAGTCCACGCTGCTGCGGCTGCTCGCCGGCGTCGACGAACCGCAGGAGGGGACGGTCAGCCTGGCCCCGGCCGACGCGTTCGTCGGCTGGCTGCCGCAGGAACACGAACGGATCGACGGCGAAACGGTCGCCGGCTACATCGCCCGGCGCACCGGCTGCGGACCGGCGACGGCGGAGATGGAAGCCACCGCCGAGGCGCTGGGAACCGGCGCCCCGGGCTCCGAGGACGCCTACTCCGCGGCGTTCGACCGCTGGATGGCCTCCGGCGCCGCGGACCTGGAGGAGCGGATTCCGCCGGTACTGGCGGAGCTGGGCCTCGAGGTGGGACCCGACGCGGCAATGACCGGGCTCTCCGGCGGTCAGGCCGCCAGGGTGGCGCTCGCGGCCCTGCTGCTGAGCCGCTTCGACATCGTGCTGCTGGACGAGCCCACCAACGACCTGGACCTGGGCGGCCTGGCCAAGCTGGAGTCCTTTGTCCAGGGGCTCCGCGGCGGCGTGGTGCTGGTCTCGCACGACCGGGAGTTCCTGGCCCGCTGCGTCACCACGGTGGTGGAACTGGACCTCGCGCAGAATGCCGTCGCGGTCTACGACGGCGGCTATGAGGCCTACCTGGAGGAACGCGCCGTGGCCCGCCGGCACGCCCGCGAACGCTACGAGGAGTTCGCCAACACCAAGGCCGACCTCGTCTCCCGGGCCCGCACGCAGCGTGAATGGAGCTCCCAGGGTGTCCGGAACGCCATGAAGAAAAACCCGGACAATGACAAGATCCGACGGGCGGCCAGCACGGAGTCCTCCGAAAAGCAGGGCCAGAAGGTCCGGCAGATGGAATCCCGGATCGCCCGGCTTGAGGAAGTCGAGGAACCGCGCAAGGAGTGGCAGCTGCAGTTCAGCATCGGGGCGGCGCCGCGGTCCAGCGCCGTCGTCGCCACCCTGCGCGACGCCGTCGTGCACCGGGGGGATTTCACCCTGGGACCGGTGAACCTGCAGCTCAACGCCGGCGAACGGATCGGCATCACCGGGCCTAACGGCGCCGGCAAATCCACCCTGCTGCGCCTCCTGCTAGGGATCACACGGCCCGACGCCGGGAAAGCCTCCATGGGCGCCTCGGTGGCGGTCGGGGAAATCGACCAGGCCCGCGGGCTGCTGGCCGGGCGTCTCAAACTTGCCGACGCCGTCGAGGCCGTCCTGACGGACCAAACCCCGGCCGAGGTCCGCACCCTGCTGGCCAAGTTCGGCCTCAAGGCCGACCACACCTCCCGGACCGTGGATTCGCTCTCGCCCGGCGAACGGACCCGCGCAGCCTTGGCCCTGCTGCAGGCCCGCGGCGTGAACCTGCTGGTCCTCGACGAACCGACCAACCACCTTGACCTTCCCGCGATCGAACAGCTCGAGGAAGCCCTCGAGAGCTACGACGGCGCCCTGCTGCTGGTCACGCACGACCGCCGTCTGCTGGAAAACGTGCGCCTGGACGTGCGCTGGCACGTCGTCGACGGCGTCGTCACCGAACTGCAGGGCGCGAGCGCCCCGAAAGGCACCAACACATGAGCATGGACCGGGTTGCCTGGAGCTCCCTCTACAACATCACCCGCGCCTCGTCCGGCTCCAAGCCGTTCTCCAAGGAACTCCTCAAACGCGTCTTCGGCTTCGCGCGGCCGCACCGTACCCGGCTGATCGCCTTTGTGCTGCTCTCCATCGTGATGGCGGTCCTGGCGGTCGCTACGCCGGTCCTCGCCGGCCAGGTGGTGGACGCGATCATTGCGAAGGCGGCGGCCGGAACGGTGATCTGGCTCGCCGCGCTGATCGCGGTGGTAGCCGTCGCCGAGGCCGGACTGGGGCTGGTGACGCGCTGGCTGTCCTCCACGATCGGCGAAGGCGTTATCGTGGACCTGCGCACCAAGGTCTTCGACCACGTGCAGAAGATGCCGATCGCGTTCTTCACCCGGACCCGCACCGGGGCCCTCGTCAGCCGGCTTAACAACGATGTGATCGGGGCGCAGTCCGCCTTCGCCGGCACGCTCTCCGGCGTCGTCAGCAATGTGGTGGCGCTGGCCCTCACGCTGGTGGTGATGCTGAACAAGTCCTGGCTGGTGACCGTCCTGGCCATGATCCTGCTGCCGATCTTCCTGATTCCGGCCCGCCGGATGGGCTCCAAGCTGGCCGAGCTGCGCCGCGAAGCCGCGGAGCACAACGCGGCCATGGGCACCCAGATGACCGAACGATTCTCCGCCCCCGGCGCCACCCTGGTGAAGCTCTTTGGCCGGCCGGACGAGGAATCCCGCGAGTTCGCGCTGCGGGCCGGCCGGGTCCGGGACATCGGCGTCCGCACCGCGATGCTGCAGTTCACCTTCGTCACGGCCCTGACGCTCGTCTCCGCGCTGGCGCTGGCCCTCGTCTACGGCCTGGGCGGCTGGCTGGCCCTCGGCGGGCAGCTCGCCGCGGGCGACGTCGTTGTGCTGGCGCTGCTCCTGACCCGCCTCTACGCCCCGCTCACCGCCCTGTCCAACGCCCGGGTGGAAATCATGAGCGCCCTGGTCAGCTTCGAGCGCGTCTTCGAGATCCTGGACCTCAAGCCGCTCATCCAGCAGAAGCCGGACGCGGTGGAGTCGCCGCGCGGCCCGCTGTCGGTGGAGTTCGACAATGTCCGCTTCTCCTACCCCTCAGCGGACAAGGTCTCGCTGGCTTCCCTCGAGGACGTCTCCACCCTGGACACCCGCGGCGGCGAGGAAGTGCTGCACGGCATCAGCTTCCGGGTGGAACCGGGCCAGACCGTGGCCCTGGTCGGGTCCTCGGGCGCCGGCAAGTCCACCATCGCCCAGCTGCTCTCCCGGCTCTACGACGTCGATTCGGGCGCCGTCCGCTTCGGCGGTGCGGGATCCGGCGCCGACGTGGACGTCCGCGACCTGACTTTCGATTCGATGCGGCAAACCCTGGGCATGGTCACCCAGGACGGGCACCTCTTCCACGAGAGCATCGCCTCCAACCTGCGCCTGGCCCGTCCCGGCGCGAGCGAGGAGCTGATGTGGGACGTGCTGCGCCAGGCCCGGCTCGAGGACATGATCCGGTCCCTGCCGGACGGGCTGGACACCGTGGTGGGGGAGCGCGGCTACCGGCTTTCCGGCGGCGAACGGCAGCGGCTCACCATCGCCCGGCTGCTCATCGCCCAGCCGCGCGTCGTGATCCTCGACGAGGCCACGGCCGCGCTGGACTCGACCAACGAAGCCGCGGTGCAGGAAGCACTCGGCGCTGCGCTCGAGGGCCGCACCGCCGTCGTGATCGCGCACCGGCTTTCCACGATCCGCGCCGCCGACGCCATCCTGGTGGTCGAGGACGGCAGGATTGTGGAGCGCGGGACGCACAACGAGCTGCTCGCTGCGGAGGGGCGCTACGCGGAGCTCTACCGGACCCAGTTCGCCGAGGCCACCGCGGTGGCTGCGGAAGCGGTGCCGGAACGCTAGCCCTGTTTGGCCCTCGCCGCGAGGAGGGGCAGCACATGATCCGTCAGCAGGGGCGCCAGGTCGTCGGGCAGGGCCGCGGCCAGGTCCAGCCAGCGGATCTCGGCGATCTCGGCCGAAGGGTGGGCGGTCCAGCGTCCGGGAGCCGTAAACACCGTGGCCTCGATCTGCGTGGCGGCCTCGTTCGCGGCCTCCGCCAGCCAGCTGCCGAAGGGCTCCAGGTCCTGCGGTGCCACGACGATTCCCACTTCCTCCTCGAGTTCGCGGGAGGCAGCCTGGGCGGCGGTTTCGCCGGCTTCGGGTTTGCCTCCCGGGTGCATGAACTTGTCCGTGCCGCGCTTGCGGACGGTCAGCAGGCGCCCGGCGTCGTCAAAAACGCAGACGGCGGAGACCACGATGCGGGGATTCGTGGCCCTGTGCAGCACCGAGTCGAGGAGCAGGTCCTTGGCGGGGCCGGTGACGTCCCAGCGGTAGTGGAACTCGTCCGGGCCGAGCCTCGTGTAATCGACCCGGTAGGTGTCGGGATCGCACCAGTGCGTATCCCGGTGGTCCTGGCCGCCGAAGCCGAAGCGGTGGAACGGGCGGCCGTCCGCGAAGAACACGTCCATGGTGTCCGGCGTTGCCGCGGGCCGGAGCAGGTACTCCCGGCTGGCCGGCCCGGCAAAGGCCGCGCCGCTGGCGGGGAACCACTGCACGGTGCCTTCTTCGTGGAGGCGGAGGCCGCCGTCGTCGGTGTCGGTGAAGCTAACGACGCCGGTAAAAGTTCCGTGGCTGCCGTTCCCGCGGTCCAGCAAGGTGCGGTCCACCTGCCAGTTGCCCAGCAGGTAGTTGCGCAGGTCAAAGCGCCGTTCATCAGCTTGCCCGGCGCCCGGCATCTGGGAGTTCAAGTGCCCTCGATTGGAATCGAACCAACGACACCGGCTTTAGGAGAGCCGTGCTCTATCCACTGAGCTACGAGGGCGGGCGTGCGGGTGGGCGGCGGTCGGCCGGCCCGTCCGGACACGGATACCAGCATACAAGGTGAGGGCACGTACTACGCTCTTCGCATGACAGCCTCTACCGCGACCGCCTCCCGGGAGCTCATCTACCTCCCCGACGTGGCCTCCACCCGGTTCTACCTCGGCGCCCTCGCCAAACTGAGCGTGCTGCAGTACTTCGTCGCCGAGGTTGCGGTGATCGGCGCGTGGGCGGGACCGGAGCGGTACAGCCGGCGCACCGGCTACATTAGCGACCTCGGCGCGCTGCACTGTGGCGAGTTTTCCGGGCGGGATGTCTGCTCACCCGCACACCTGCTGATGAACGCCTCGTTCGTGGTCCAGGGAATCGGCATGATGGTCGGGGCGCTGCTGCTGAGCTCGGCCGTGATCGGTGTCGCGGCGCGGGCAGGGGCGCGGTTGGCCGTGGCCCCGGGGCGGCGCTCGCCGTCGGCCGCCGCGTTCACCGCCCGCTCGCTCAGCCTGACCGCCGGCGCCGGGACCGTAGTGGTGGGGCTGGTGCCCGAAGACGCCGGCTCCGGCTGGCATCTGGTGGGCGCCCTGATGTATTTCGCTGCGGGCGCCCTGGCGCTGCTGCTCGTCGGCTGGCTGTGGCGCCGCCAGACACCCCTGGGCTGGTTCATCCTTGCCTGCGGCGCTGTCTCCCTGGCCGCGCTGGTGGCCGGCGGCTTGACGGGGATGCAGGTGCCGGAACCGGGAACGCTGGAACGGCTGATGGGGTACCCCATCACCATCGGAATGGCGGTGCTGGGGCTGGTGGTCGCCCAGCGCGTCCGGCAGGAGCTCGTTGCCCGAAAGCGGGCGGCCGGGGGAGGGGAATAGGGCGCCCCGACCAGTCCGCACGGCTCGTGGGATTCCGGCGGAGGCTTTCGGGCGGGACTTTTGGAGAATCTGTGTCGTGGGGTGTCTTATGTCTCATCTGCTGGCCGGCTTGCACTATTATGAGGGCATTCGCCGGAACGGTCCGGTGCCTCGTGCCGGACTTGGCTCCAGCGCACGCCGATGCCGACTTTGTAGTCTTTGGGGACAAATGTCTGATCAGCTAGTTGTGCCGGGACCGGCGGCCACAGTTTTCGGCGACCCGGCAAATGTTCACCTGCGCCCGGCCGCAGCCCGCCGGGCCGAGCTCCGATGACAGTTGAAGCGCCGGTCGCGCCGGACGCACCCGATGAGGAACTCCCCGCAGAGCCCCCGACCCCTGCAGCGGCGCTCGCCGCCACGGCGCCGTCGTTGTTGGCCAGGGAGCCGGCCGGTGAGCCGGTGATCGGCGTCCGCCAGCTCGACGGCGGCATCATCGAAGTGGCGCTGCCGCCGAACCGCGAGATCGAGGGCCCCGAAGCCCGGGTGGCCGGGGCGGCCGTTCGCGCACTCGCCGACGGCCGGCGCGCACCGGTTTTGCTGATCATCTCCGGTGTCGTTGGCGTCAGCGTGGAAGCGCGCCAGATCTATACCGGTTCGATTGCCGCCACGGCGTTCGCGCTGGTGGGGGAGAGCCCGGTGGACCGCGTGATCGCGCACTACCTGCTGCGTTCAAGATCCGAAACAATCCCGGCGGAGTTTTTCCTTTCGCGCGCGGAAGCCCTCGAGTGGTTAAGGCCGTATACGAGTGAATAGTGAAGTTCCAGATCCCCGGCTCCATAGCCTCGTCGAAGGCATCGTCCGGATCGCCAGCGGCGATCTCAGCACCAGGATTCCCCACTCCGGTGCGCGCGACGACGTCGCTGCGGTGATTGCCGGCATCAACCTGATGGCCGATGACCTGCAGACCATCTACCAGGAGCTCGAGGAGCGCGTGGAGAGCCGGACCGCCATGCTGCGCCAGGCGCAGGTGGAGCTCGAGCGGATGGCGCTGACGGATCCGCTGACCCAGCTGGCCAACCGGACCGCGCTGAATTCGGTGCTCAGCCACGCCCTTGCCGAGTCGTCCCGCGGCGAGCTGCCGCCGGCGCTGCTGATTCTCGACCTCGACTCCTTCAAGGGCATCAACGACACGCTGGGCCATAGCGCGGGCGACGACGTCCTGCGCGTGATTGCCCGGCGGCTCCAGGATGCGGTCCGGGTGACCGATACCGTGGCCAGGCTGGGCGGCGACGAATTTGCCGTGATGCTGCCGAAATCCAACCTTGTCCGTGCCCGGAGGGTCGCCAACAGGATCCTCAAAGCGCTCAGCGAGAGCCTGGATATCGGCGACCTCCGGGTCACCTGCGGCACCAGCATCGGCGTGCGCGTAGCCGAGCCCGGACAGTCCGTCGACGACCTCGTGATGGAAGCCGACACGGCCATGTACGCCGCCAAGGCCCAGCCGCACAGCGGGATCAAGGTCTTCGAGCCGGCGCTGCTTTATGCCCGCCGGCTGCAGAGCCTGATGGTCACCGAGATGCGAGAGGCGATCCAGCATGACCAGTTGACGCTGCACTACCAGCCGGTGGTGGAGCTCGCCACCGGTCGGATCGAGGGCGTCGAGGCGCTGGTCCGCTGGAACCACCCCGAGCGCGGGCTCCTGATGCCGGACCAGTTCATTCCGCTGGCCGAGGAGACCGGAATGATCGTGGAGTTGGGCCACTGGGTCCTGCGCCACGCGGTCCGCCAGTTGCGCGACTGGCAGGACCGGCTGCCGCTGGACAGCCAGTTCTCCGTCCGGGTCAACATCTCCACCACCGAGCTGCAGAACCTTGAACTGATTGAGCACGTCCAGGACATCCTGCGGGAGACCGGGGTTGACGCGGCGAACCTCATCATCGAACTGACGGAGTCCATGGCCGTCACCGGCGGAGACGTGGACAAGTACTCGCTCAGCGGGCTGCGCCAGCTCGGCGTGCAGCTCGAAATCGACGACTTTGGCACGGGCTACTCCTCGATCAGCTACCTGCGCCGGCTCCCGGTGAACGTGGTCAAGATCGACCGGAGCCTGATAGCCGGCCTCGGAACGGATGAGGAGCAGGGTGGTTTCGTTGAGGCCGTGCTGCACCTGATCCATGCCTGCGGGCTCAAGGCGGTGGCCGAGGGGATCGAGACCGCCGAACAGGCCGAGGAGCTGGTCCGGCTGGGTTGCAGCAGCGGACAAGGCTATTACTTTGGACGCCCGGTGCCGGCAGAATCCTTTGAGGAAACGCTGTCGCAGTGGAGTGCGGTGTCGGAATAGAGCCCTGACGGGCAATTACGACGCCGGCGCGGGCGGCTGGGTGCCGCCGGACATAACAAAGGGCGGGAACCGGAGGTAAATCTGGTTCCCGCCCTTTGCGGTTGCTGACTCCGTTAGTTCTTCGGGGTGGAGTTCGGCCAGAAGTACACGGCCTCGACAGAGCCCTGGCCGGAACCACCGTTGGCGGAAACAGCGGATGCCGCGGAGACGCCCGCTGCAGCCAGTGCACCGGCGACGAGGAGGGTTGCAATGGTTTTCTTCATGAAGGGCTCCTGTTACTAAAGTGGCTGAAGTGACTCGGGTAATGCAGGTTCAGTATAGGGGAATAAGACACGCCGTGGAGCAAGAATTCGCGGAGGTCTTTATGGACATGTGCTAAATGGCCCCAGCGATAGCCCCGGGAGAGAGCTCCTTGCGCGCCGTGTTCCCTTTTTTCACGAATCCCACCGATACTTGTCTTATGCACTCCGTATCGCCGCTGTACGCTGCCGCTGAGCTCAAGGCGCACGAGCAGCGCAGCCACCACTCCTTCGCCGAGGCTGCCGGGAGCGCGGAACAGGCTGCCGAGATCGCCTTGAGCGCCGGAGATGCCACGTCGTGGTGGAACATGACGTTTCTTCAAGCGGAGAACCTTCTTGACGCGGAAGCGTTCAACGCTTGCGTGGAACTCGGGACCAGCCTTTTAGGGAGTTCATCAGGACCAGTGAGCGAGCGGGATCAGGCCCGAACCTATATTCTCCTAGCGAAGGCGCGTCAAGGGGCTGGACTCATCGAGCAGGCGGCCGACTGCGCGCGAGCGGCGGCGGAACTGACCTCTGGAGACTCGGACCTCGAAATCAATGTTCAAGCGAGGCAAGCGCTAATTGCCGCCTTAGCCGACGGCGGTCAATTCGATGAAGCTTGGGCGGAAAGCAAAAGTCTCGCTTCAGTCATTTCGGACGAACTAGACGATCAACTGGCCGGCAAGGTCTTTTGGGTGGTCGGCAATGTCGCGTTCCTCTGCGGTAGGGTCCAGGATGGGTTGCATTACCACGAGCTGGCTGCCTCAACTTTTTCGCCCACCAAGAATTTGGATGTCTGGGCTAAATTCAACAAGGCCTCCGCAGCAATGCGGTTGGCGGCCGACGTCGCAGACGCGGATACGCTGCGCTGCATCGAACGGGCTGAACTAGCGACTGACATCATTGGGGGCACTCAGAGCGACTTGTTGCTCCTTAGGCGTAACCGGGCAAACTGGAATCTCGTTGCGGGTGACACGGCAACAGCGGTTGAGATATTGGAAGACATCTGCACGGCCGCGGTCGCTCCCCAGCTTCTGGGCGATGCTTGGTCTCTCCTGGGGAGAGCATACCTGGACCAAGGAAAGAAGCGGGAAGCTCGGCACGCGTTGACCGAAGCCGCGTCCCACTTTGAAGATGCAGGTGCGCAGCACCGCGCCGAGCAGGCCCGGGAGTTCCTCGCCGACGAGCTCGGTTCGGGATCTCTTTGGTCGCGTCTGTGGTCAGCCGCGGGCTTTGGCCGTCACTAGAGCTGGCGGGCTGCTGACGCTTTCCGGCCCAGGAACATCGCCGCGCCGCCGACTACCAGGCTGAGGACCAGCAGGACCCAGCCGGCCAGCGTGAGTCCGGACGCAAGGGCAACCTGGCCGCCGTCGAGCGTGTCTGCAGACATCATGGCGTCGATCGCGGCGTTCCCCCAGAGCCGCACCCCCGCGAACAGCAGCGGCACCGCCCACAGAGCCCAGCGGAGGCCCTTCCGGGCAACGTTTGTGCCGATCAGCAGCAACCAGGTGAAGCCGAAAATCAGCGGGAACAGCGTTCCGGCGGTCTTGTGCACGTAGTTGAGCTGTCCGCGGGCATCGCCGTCCATGGCCGAGCGCAACTGCTCCACAAAGCCCTGGTCGAAGCCGCCGACCAGCGAATCGGGCATCGGGAGTCCGCCACTCAGCTGCGTGAGCTGGTTCAGGGTCAGCAGGTGGACGTACCAGAACAGGAACAGGCTGGCCACGACGCCCGCGATCAGGATCAGGTTGCTGTTGCTCTGCGCCTTATGCGGGGTCCGCGTGGTGCTGGGGTTGATCACCGCGGGCAGGTGGTGCTGGGGGACGGCCGCGCTGGCGCCGTGCTTCTTGATCCGCTGGGCGGGTGTCTTGGCCATGGCACCATTATCGCCCTTTCCCCCGGGCCGCGCCTCGCCGGTCTCCAGCCGGGACCGCGGCGACGCCCGCCCGCCTGTTCAGCGTCGCACGGCGCCAGCTAGGCTGAACGCGTGAGCGAACTAGGCAGTAACGAACTTGGCAGACACCGGATGGGCCGGCACAGCACCGCGGACCTGGGCCCCGAACTGGACGACTACCAGCTGGCCGAGGCTCTGGTGCGGGAAGCCGGCAACCTGGCGCTGCTGATGCGGCAGGGCGGCCTGGAGGGGCAGCAAAAGACCTCCGTCTCCGACGTCGTGACCGCCGCGGACCACGCCGCAGAGGCCTACGTGCTCGAACAGCTCCAGCGTTGCCGGCCCGACGACGGCATCCTGGGCGAGGAGGGCGCCTCCCGGCACAGCAGCAGCGGCCGGACCTGGGTGATCGACCCGGTGGACGGCACGTACAACTTCCTGCACGGCTCCAGCTACTGGTGCTCGGCGATCGCACTCAAGGATGCGTCCGGGGCGCTGCTCGGGGCCATCTTCCAGCCCGAGGAGGACAAGCTCTGGCTCGGTGGCACCGCGCGGGCCGCCACGCTCAACGGTGAGCCGCTGACGAGTTTCCGGCCCCTCGACGCCGGCGGCCGGGGACGCTCCGAATCGCAACTGGCGGAGCTGGGTGCCGCCACCTACATCCATCCGACCTGGCTTGCCGACCCGATGTGTGCCATGCCCTGGCATGCCGCGGCGACCGCGGCGGCGGCGCTGCGCATGTTCGGCTCCGGTTCGTGCGACCTCGGCAGGGTGGCCGACGGCGAACTCGACTGCTGGTTCCAGCACAGCTCCCCGGAGTGGGACTGGCTGCCGGGCCAGGCGATCGTCCAGGCGGCCGGCGGCGCCACCGACGTCGTCCGCGTCAACGGCCTCGACTGGCATGTCGCCGGAGGCACGACGGCGGTGCGGCAGCTCCGCGCCGCGCTGGAGTCCGGGTCGGTCGGGTAGGCCGGGCCCGACCCTGCGAAACCTCGGTGCGTCTCCAGGGCCGACGCAGGGCACAGGGAGCATGTCCATTCCTGAGGCAGCTGCCCGATGGACATGCTCATTCTTGGGGCAGCACCCACGGGCATGCCCATTTTTGAGGCAGCTGCCCGATGGACATGCTCATTCATGGGCTTGAGCAGTGGACATAATGCCGATATGTCCATCCGCCGGCGCCAAGAGAGGGCATGTCCGTCGGGGGTGGGGGTGGGCGAGCGGCCAGCGACCAGGCAGCACCAACAGTCATGCTCATTCCTAAGGCTGTCGCGTGACGGACATGCTCATTCTTGGGCTTGAGCAGTGGACATAATGCCGATATGTCCATCCGCCGGCGCCGGGAGAGGGCATGTCCGTCGGGGAGGGGTGCCCCGGATCGTGCTGTCAGTGGCACCGCCTAGACTGGTTAACACCATGGATATGTTGTTTGACCCCTATGCCGACGGACCCTTCCAAGCTGCACCGAAGGCTGCCGCGACCGCGAAAGCGTCCGGAAACCCGGGGGCTGGCAGCGGCATGCCGGGCCCGGTGTCCGCGCCCGTTTTCGGCTCCCATGGCGGGCACGACGGGCATGGCGCACACGGCGCGGGGCACGGCGACGAGGGTGACCGCCCGCGGCTGCCCAACGCGGACGAGCTGCTGCAGGGGCTCAACCCGCAGCAGGAAGAAGCCGTCAAACACGCCGGCGGCGCCCTGCTGATTGTGGCCGGCGCCGGCTCGGGCAAGACCCGGGTGCTCAGCAACCGCATTGCTTACCTGATCGCCACCCGGCGGGCGCACCACGGCGAGATCCTGGCCATCACTTTCACCAACAAAGCCGCCGCGGAAATGCGCGAGCGGATCGAGCTGCTGGTCGGCGGACGGGCCAAGACCATGTGGATCTCCACCTTCCACTCGTCCTGCGTGCGCATCCTGCGGCGCGAAGCGGCCAACGTCGGGTTGAACTCCAACTTCTCGATCTACGACTCCGCCGATTCGCTGCGCCTCATCACCCTCGTGGCCAAGAACCTGGACCTGGACCCCAAGCGCTTCGCACCCAAAGCCATCCAGCACAAGATCTCGGCGCTCAAGAACGAACTGATCGACGCCGACAGCTACGCCTCCAGCGCCAATTACAACGACCCCTTCGAGCAGGCCGTCGCCGAGGTCTTCAAGGGCTACACGCAGCGGCTGCGACAGGCCAACGCGATGGACTTCGATGACCTGATCGCCGAAACCGTCTACATGTTCCGGGCGTTCCCGGCGCTCGCCGACTCCTACCGGCGCCGCTTCCGGCACGTGCTTGTCGACGAGTACCAGGACACAAACCACGCCCAGTACGCCCTGGTGCGCGAGATCGTCGGCGAAGGCCCCGGCGCGGCTGAGCTGACCGTCGTCGGCGACTCGGACCAGTCCATCTACGCCTTCCGCGGCGCCGACATCCGCAACATCGTGGAGTTCGAGAAGGACTACCCGGACGCCCGCACGATCAAGCTCGAACAGAACTACCGCTCCACCCAGACCATTCTCAGCGCCGCCAACTCGGTGATCTCCCGTAACCCCAACCGGCCGGAGAAGCGGCTCTGGACCGCCGAGGGCGACGGCGAGAAGATCGTTGGCTACGTCGGCGAGAACGAACACGACGAGGCGCAGTTCATCGCCAAGGAAATCGACCGCCTGCAGGACGAGGGCAACCTCCGCCCGGGCGACGTAGCGATCTTCTACCGCACCAACGCCCAGTCACGCTCCATCGAGGACGTCCTGGTCCGCGTCGGACTCCCGTACAAGGTGGTCGGCGGCACCCGCTTCTACGAGCGCAAGGAAATCAAGGACGCCCTCGCCTACCTGCGGGTGCTGGTCAACCCGGACGACGACATCAACTTGCGCCGGATCCTCAACGAGCCCAAGCGCGGCATCGGCGACCGGGCCGAGGGGGCCCTCGCCTCGCTGGCGCAGCGGGACCGGACGTCCTTTATGGCCGCCGCCCGCCGCGCCGAGGAAGCGCCCGGCATGGCCACCCGCTCCGTGAACGCCGTGCTGGGCTTCGTGAAGCTCCTCGACGACCTGGCCGAGGTGGCCGCCGGCTCCGGAGCCGCCGCGGCACTGGAGGCCGTCCTGGAACAGACCGGCTACCTCGCCACCCTGCGCTCCAGCACCGACCCGCAGGACGAATCCCGGGTGGAAAACCTCGCCGAACTCGTCGCCGTCGTCCGCGAATACGAACGCGACAACCCGGAGGGCTCTCTCGGCGCGTTCCTGGAACAGGTCTCGCTGGTGGCCGACGCCGACCAGATCCCGGACGCACCCGGGGCAGATATCGATGCCGCCGTCGCCGAAGCCAAGCGGCTCGGCGTCGTCACCCTGATGACGCTGCACACCGCCAAGGGCCTCGAGTTCCCGGTGGTGTTCCTGACCGGCATGGAGCACGGGCTGTTCCCGCACCAGCGCTCCGCCACAGACCCCAAGGAACTGGCGGAGGAGCGCCGGCTCGCCTACGTCGGCCTCACCCGGGCCAGGAAACGGCTCTACCTGACCCGGTCCGAAGTGCGCAGCATGTGGGGCCAGAGCCAGTACAACCCCGCAAGCCAGTTCATCGAGGAAATTCCGGCCGATCTGGTCGAGTGGAAGCGCGAAGGATCCACCCGCCAGGCCAGCAGCTGGGGCGGCGGATCAATCGGTTCCAGCCGCTACGGCGGATCCTTCTGGGGCGCCGGTACCGCCCGCGGCACCGGCGCGGACTCCTCGGCCGGCTTCAACGCCGATGTCCCGGCCGCGATCGCCAAGAACCGGGTCCAGCCGCAGAAGGAGATTGTTGCCGTCAGCGTGGGGGACAAGGTCAACCACACCAGCTTTGGCAACGGCACCGTGCTGGCCGTGGAGGGCGCCGGGGACAAGACTGTGGCAAAGGTGAAGTTCGACATCGGCGAGAAGAGGCTGTTGCTGCGGTACGCCCCGCTCACCAAGATTGGCGCCTAAACTAAGGCATGAAAATCCTGTTGGCCAGCCAGGCCATCGCCGGGCACTTCAACCCGATGACCGGCATCGGTGTCCGCCTGCAGGACGAAGGCCACGAGGTCGGCTGGTACACCGGCTCCACGCTCGCGCCCAAGCTGGACCAGCTGGGCATCCCGCACTACCCGTTCAACCGGGCGGTTGAGCACACCGGGGACAACCTCAACGAGCTCTACCCGCAACGCGCCGGGCTCAAGGGGCCGTTGGCGATCCGGTTCGACGGCGAGCGGATCTTCGCGAGCAACGTCAGCAACTTCTTCGAAGACATCCGCGACGTGCACGAGCGCTTCCCGTTCGACGCGGTGGTCCTGGACAACACCATGTTCATCCAGCGCCTCGTGTCGGTGGTGCTGGGCAAGCCCGTCGTCAGTTTTGTGCCGATCGGCAACATGGAAACGGACCCGCTGGTGCCTCCGATGTTTTTCGGCTTCGCCCCGGCACGGACCCCCGCCCACCGGATCCTCCATGCCGGCGCCCGGCTGGTCTCCGACCAGTTCGTCACAAAGCCCGCCCGGGTCAGCTACGTGCGCCAACTGCAGAACTACGGACTCCAGACCCCCAAAGAGGCCGCCATCCTCGACGAGACCTACCGGTGGTCCCACGCGGTCATCCAGACCGGCACCGCGTCCCTGGACTTCCCGCGGCGGCACACCAACCCGAAAGTCCACTACGTTGGTGCCCTGCTGCCGCACCGTGCCGGAGCCGTGGACGCACCATTGCCGACGGCGGGGCCAGCCGCGGCTCCAACGGCGGCCGGGACCTACCGCCGGAGGGTCGTCGTCACCCAGGGAACTGTGGACAACCGGGACCCGGCAAAACTGATGGTCCCCACCATCGAGGCGCTCAAGGACACGGACACCCAGGTGATCGTGGCAACCGGCGGGGTGGGCTCCGATGACCTGCGGCGCCGCTACCCGCAGCCCAACGTCGTCGTCGAGGACTACATTGACTTCGCCCAGGTGTTCCCCGGCACGGACGTCTTTGTCACCAACGGCGGGTTCGGCGGCGTGCTGCTGGCCCTCTCGCACGGGGTGCCGCTCGTGACCGCCGGCCTGAACGAGGGTAAGAACGACGTCAATGCACGGGTGGAGTACGCCGGCGTCGGAGTGAACCTGAAGACCGAGACGCCCAGTGCCGCGGCCATCCGGTCCGCCGTCGGGACCGTGCTGGGCGATCCGTCGTGGCGCGCACGGGCGCAGGCGATGGCCCAGCAGTTCGAGGCGGATGACGGCGTGGGCGCCGCCGTCGAGGTCATCACGGCGACCGTCGCCGCCGGCGGGACGCCCGGCGCCCCTGCCTGAGGTGGCCGCCCGCGGGAGCGGGTCATGCCTGCGTACGACGGCGGCGCCACCTGCGGAAACGTCTCCGCCAGGGTGGAGTTCTTCATTTCGCGCGACCGTTACGCGCCAATCTCGCCGGCCCCCACAACGGGCTCCGCGACGCCGTCGGAGGCCCTAAAAACCCCGTAATCTAGCGGTTTTTCTACGCTCAATAGAATAGTGTCCTTACTCACATAACGGGTACTCTGGGACGGGCCGGTCCGCAGGAAGGACTAGAGTTCGAACAAGGAGCATTGCGCCGTGTGGCTCGTTTCCGAGCTTGTCGCAGGGTGCGTTTATTCCGCAGCCCGGTAACCGCGAGTACGTGGGGTCCGGCTGTACAGAAACTACTTCGACGTAGAAGGACACTAAACCGTGGACCTGTTTGAATATCAGGCGCGCGATATGTTCGAGGCGCACGGTGTACCCGTGCTTGCTGGCATCGTGGCGCACACCCCTGAAGAAGCAAAGGCAGCTGCCGAGAAGATCGGCGGCGTAACTGTCGTCAAGGCACAGGTTAAGGCCGGTGGCCGCGGCAAGGCTGGCGGCGTTAAGGTCGCCAAGACCGCCGACGAGGCGCTGGAGCACTCCACCAACATCCTCGGCATGGACATCAAGGGCCACACCGTCAACAAGGTGATGATTGCCCAGGGTGCCGACATCGCCGAGGAATACTACTTCTCCGTCCTGCTGGACCGCGCCAACCGCAACTACCTGGCCATGTGCTCGGTTGAAGGCGGCATGGAAATCGAGCAGCTCGCCGTCGAGCGTCCCGAGGCCCTGGCCAAGATTGCGATCGACCCGGCCGTCGGCATCGACCAGGCCAAGGCCGACGAGATCGTTGCCGCCGCAGGCTTCGCCGAGGAACTTCGCGGCAAGGTCGCCGCCGTGATCCTCAAGCTCTGGGACGTCTTCAAGAAGGAAGACGCCACCCTCGTTGAGGTCAACCCGCTGGTCAAGACCGGCGCCGGCGACATCGTTGCCCTCGACGGCAAGGTCTCCCTCGACGAGAACGCCGACTTCCGCCACCCCAAGCACGCCCACCTTGAAGACAAGGACGCCGCGGACCCCCTCGAGGCCAAGGCCAAGGCGCAGGACCTCAACTACGTCAAGCTCGACGGCGAAGTCGGCATCATCGGTAACGGTGCCGGCCTGGTCATGTCCACGCTCGACGTCGTTGCCTACGCCGGCGAGAACCACGGCAACGTCAAGCCCGCCAACTTCCTGGACATCGGCGGTGGAGCCTCCGCCGAGGTCATGGCTGCAGGCCTCGACGTCATCCTCGGCGACGAGCAGGTCAAGTCCGTCTTCGTCAACGTCTTCGGCGGCATCACCGCCTGTGACGCTGTCGCCAAGGGCATCGTCGGCGCACTTGCCGAACTCGGCCACTCCGCGAACAAGCCGCTGGTCGTCCGCCTCGACGGCAACAACGTCGAGGAAGGCCGCCGCATCCTGGCCGAGGCCAACCACCCGCTGGTTACCCTGGCCGCCACCATGGACGAGGGCGCCGACAAGGCTGCCGAGCTCGCCAACGCAGCGAAGTAAAGGGACCCGACTATGTCTATTTATCTGAACAAGGACTCCAAGGTCATCGTCCAGGGCATCACCGGCGGCGAAGGCACCAAGCACACCGCCCTGATGCTCAAGGCCGGCACCAACATCGTTGGTGGCGTCAACGCCCGCAAGGCCGGCACCACGGTCCTGCACGGCGATAACGAAATCACCGTCTTCGGCACCGTCAAGGAAGCCATGGCCGAGACCGGCGCCGACGTCTCCATCGTCTTCGTGCCGCCGGCCTTCACCAAGGACGCCGTCGTCGAGGCCATCGAGGCCGGCATTGGCCTGGTCGTCGTTATTACCGAAGGCGTGCCGGTCCAGGACTCGGCCGAGTTCTGGGCCCTGGCCCAGTCCAAGGTCGACGCCAACGGCAAGCAGGTCACCCGCATCATCGGGCCGAACTGCCCCGGCATCATCACCCCGGGCGAGGCCCTCGTCGGCATCACCCCGGCCAACATCACCGGCAAGGGCCCCATCGGCCTGGTCTCCAAGTCGGGCACCCTGACCTACCAGATGATGTACGAACTGCGCGACCTCGGCTTCTCCACCGCCATCGGCATCGGCGGTGACCCGGTCATCGGCACCACCCACATCGACGCCCTCGAAGCCTTCGAAGCTGACCCCGAGACCAAAGCGATCGTGATGATCGGCGAAATCGGCGGCGACGCCGAAGAGCGCGCAGCCGACTACATCAAGGCCCACGTCACCAAGCCGGTCGTGGGCTACGTGGCCGGCTTCACCGCCCCGGAAGGCAAGACCATGGGCCACGCCGGCGCCATCGTCTCCGGCTCCGCGGGCACCGCCCAGGCCAAGAAGGAAGCCCTCGAGGCTGCCGGCGTCAAGGTCGGCAAGACGCCGTCCGAGACCGCCAAGCTGCTGCGCGAGGTCTTCGCAACGCTCTAGGCGCCAAGCGCCAAGCACCAACGCGGGGTCACTTCCGGCCCATTCCACCTTGCGGGATGGACCGGAAGTGACCCCGCGTGTTCGTTTAAGGACGACGGCGGCGGGGACCGCCCCCGCGGGTCTAGTAGTGTTTAGGGAAGGCAAAGCGCCCGCTCCCGGGCGCGCGGGCAGGGGATTACGATGGCTGAAAAACGGCGGACGCTGGTGGACGTCGTTGTGGACAGGGTCCTTGAATACATCCTCAGCGGCCAGATCAAGGCCGACGATGCCCTCCCGCCGGAGGCCGACATCGCCAAGGAATCGGGCGTCAGCCGCCTGACCGCCCGCGAGGCGATGAAGGTCCTCAAGGCCCAGGACGTCGTCTACGTCAGGCGCGGCCTCGGCACATTCGTCAATCCCCCTGAGCGCTGGACCGGACTGGATGCGATCATGCGGGCAGCGTCGAGGGGCGTGGCTTCGGACCAGGTGGCGCTGCGCCTGCTGGAGGTCCGGCGGATGGTCGAAACCGGAGCCGCCGAACTTGCGGCCGCACGCCACAGCGAGGCCGACCTCGCCGCCATGACGGAGAGCGTCCAGCTGATGGAGGCCGCCCACCACTCGGGCGACGTCGACGCCCTGACCCTGGCGGACATTGCCTTCCACGACACCGTGCTGCGCGCCTCCGGCAACCCCTTTGTGCCGGCCCTGCTGTCCCAGCTTTCGACGCTGCTCTACGCCATGCGCCGGGATACCTCGGCGTTCCCGGACGTGCAGCGGCACGCCATCCACCACCACAAAGTGGTCCTTGCCGCCATCGCCTCCGGCGAGCCGGCCGCCGCGCGCTCCGCGATGGACGCGCACATCACCCAGACCTTCGAGGACTACAAGCATTACCTCGCGGTCTCCAGCAGCGGAGCCGCCGCCAGCTGACCCGCGCCCGCTCCAAACGGCGGGTCTTGTCGGGTCGCGCCGGACTCTGCACCGGCGTGCCGCACAGCGGCCGCGACTCTTTGCCGAACCCTGTTGACGCCGTATGCCGCTGTGATTAGAATCTCATTGAGATATCAGACATCTGATATCTGCTTCATCTCGAAATGCCGCAAGCCAAAGGAGTCTTCATGCGCGCGCACTTCCCTTCCCAGGGCACCCTGATCACCGGTGGAGGCCCGCGATGACCTCCCTGGCTACTGCTCCGGCCCTGAGTGAACTGGGCCAGACCACCCTCCGCAAAGTCCGCCGACGGCTCATGCCCCTTATCGTCCTGCTGTACTTCGTCGCCTATCTGGACCGCAACAACGTCGGCTTCGCCAAGCTTGGCATGCAGGGTGACATCGGCCTGACCGAAGCCGCATACGGCCTCGGCGCCGGCATCTTCTTCCTGGGCTACGCCCTGCTGGAAATCCCCAGCAACGGCGGCATGTACCGCTACGGCGCCCGTAAATGGATCGCCCGCATCCTCATCAGCTGGGGCATCTTTGCCACGGCCATGTTCCTGGTCAACGGCGAGACCACCTTCTACGTCATCCGCTTCCTGCTCGGTGCGGCCGAGGCCGGCTTCTTCCCGGCCATCCTGTTCTACCTGACCCTCTGGTTCCCGGCAGCGCAGCGCGTGACCGTCCTGGGCATCTTCATCCTCGCGCAGCCGATCTCCAACGCCCTCGGCGCGCCGGTGTCCGGCTTGCTCCTGGGCCTTGAAGGGGTCGCTGGCCTGCACGGATGGCAGTGGCTCTACATCATCGAGGGCATCCCCGCGATCGTGCTGGGCCTCGTCACGCCGTTCGTCATGACCGACCGTCCGGAGCACGCCAAGTGGCTCAAGCCCGAGGAACGCGACTGGCTCGCGAGCACCATGAGCAAGGAACTGGCCGACAAGCAGAAGTCCGGCAACCATAATTTCCTCGCCGGCCTCAAGGATCCCCGCACCCTGGCGTACTCGGCCCTGTACTTCGGCCTGGTCTGCGGCATCTACGGCCTGGGCCTGTGGATGCCCACCATCGTCAAGGCGCTCGGTAAGTTCGACACCACGCAGGTGGGCTTCATCGTCTTCATCCCGTACGCCATCGCCGCCGTGTTCGTCTACTACTGGAGCAAGCGATCGGACCGCACCGGCAACCGGGTCTGGCACGCCAGCGTCAGCATGGTGATTGCCGCCGTCGGCCTGCTCGGCGCAGGCTACCTGCTGCCGGTCAACGCCATCCTCGCCATGGTTTTCCTGACGCTCGCCGCGATGGGCATCTACTCGGCGATCGCGCCGTTCCTGGCCATGCCGTCCGCAGCGCTGACCGGCGCCGCAGCCGCGGCCGGCCTGGCCATGGTGAACTCACTGGGCAACCTCGGCGGCTTCGTCGCCCCGTACATCGTCGGCATCCTCAAGGACACCACCGGCAACAGCCAGAGCGGCCTGACGTTCCTCGCGGCCTGCCTCGCGATCACCGCCATCGCCACCTACCTCTACGCCCGCAAGCGTCCGGAGGGCGTCTCCGCTCCGGCAGCAACCGCCCCCGCCCCAGCAGACAGCCACTAGGAAGCACTTATGACAACCCAGAGCACATTCCCCGCCGAACGCACCGTCGTCCTGACCGGCGCCGCCTCGGCCCGCGGCATCGGCCGGGCCACGGCCGACCGCCTGGCCCGCGACGGCTGGTCAATCGCGATCCTGGACATCAACGCCGAGGACGCCAAGGCCGCCGCAGCCGAAATCGGTTCAAACCGGGCCGTGAAGGCGATCGGCGTCGGGGCCGACGTCTCGGACGAGGCCTCGGTGGACCGGGCCATCACCGAGGTCGAGGAGTCGCTTCCGCCGATCGTCGGCCTGGCCAACCTGGCGGGCATCAGCTCACCCACGCCATTTATGGAGACGTCCGTCGCCGAGTGGGACAAGGTCTTCGCCATCAACATGCGTGGCACGTTCATCGTCTCTCAGCGGGTCCTCAAGGGCATGATCGAACGGCGGGTCGGCCGGATCGTCAGCGTGTCCTCGATCTCCGCACAGCGCGGCGGGGGAACGTTCTCCAAGGTCGCCTACAGCGCCTCGAAGGCCGGGATCCTCGGATTCACCCGCGCCCTGGCCCGCGAAGTCGGCGAATTCGGCATCACCGTCAACGCGGTGGCCCCGGGGCCGATCGACACCGACATCATGGGAGGCACGCTCAGCGATGAGCGCAAAGCCGCGATGTCCGAGGGCATCATGATGGGCCGGGTCGGCACCCGCGACGAGGTCGCGGCCCTGATGTCCTTCCTGCTCAGCGAGGACGCCGGCTACATCACCGCTGCCACCTACGACATCAACGGCGGCCTGCAGGTCTCCTGACCACCGGCCCTTGAAACCAACGCGGGGTCACTTCCGGCCCATTCCACCTTGTGGGATGGACCGGACGTGACCCCGCGATGGTTATTTAAGGACGACGGCGGTCCTAGACTTTCGCGCCGGCCAGTAACTCCTCGAGCCGCTCGTAGGCCTCGGTCAATCCGCCCTCCATCCCGGACTGCGCCATACCGTCACGGGCCTCCATGCTGGGGTAGACCGCGTGGGCGCTCAGCCGGGTGCGGCCCCCGCCAAGGTCCTGGAAGGTGATGGCCTCGATGCTGACCACGTCCGGGTAGCCGCCGTATTCGAAGGTCTGGATGGCGAAATCGTTCTCGCGGACGGTATGGAAGACGCCGCTGAAACGGTGGGCGACGCCGTCGGGCCCGGTGTGCGTGTACCGGTAGGTGCCGCCGGTGCGGAAGTCGTAGTGGTCCACATCCATGGTGAGCCGCCGCGGGCCGAGCCACTGGGCGACGAGGTCGGGTTCCTTGTGGGCGCGGAAGACCTCGGCGACGGGAAAGTCGAACTCCCGCTCGAAGTCGATGAAGGGGAGGCCTTCCGGAACCGTGAGTTTCAGGGCGTTGCTCATGATGAGTCCTTTGCCTGGGTGCCGCTCGCAGCGGCCTGGGATTGGAGCACGGCGTCGAGGCTGCGGAACTGCTCTTCGCGGACCAACCGGTACTGGTCGATCCACGCGGTGAGTGCTTCGAGCCGTGCGGGGTTCAGGTGGACGGGCCGGCGCTGGGCGTCCCGCGTGCGCGTGACGAGGCCCGCCTGCTCGAGGACCTGGATGTGCTTCGAGACCGCCTGCTTGGTGATCGCGAAGGGTTCCGCCAATTCGTTGACAGTGGCCGGGCCCCGGCTGAGCCGGGCGATAATGCGGCGGCGGACGGGGTCGGCCAGCGCCAGGAAGGCGGTGTCGAGGTGTTCGTCGTCGTCGGCCACGGGGTCCCGTATCACTAGTTACTCAACCTGTAGGTTGATCAATGTTTTGGTTGTTTAAGCGTACGCCGGCGCCCCGCAGGCGGCAAGGGCCCTAGCGCCGGCAGAGCCCGCGGCGGCACTTCGCCACGGTTAACTTTCGTTGAACGTCCGGCCAATGGGGCGGAAAAATCGGCATTCTGGCGGGCCAGCGTGGAGATACTGGAATGCATGACTAACTTTACTCGTCGTCAAGTACTGCGCTCCGCGGGGGTCGCCGCCGTCGCCGGCGCCCTGGCCACCAGCACCCCCGCTGGCGCCTTTTCAGCCCCCGCCGCCGGCCCGTTCGGCCACGGCATCGCCTCCGGCGATCCGATGCCGAGCAGCGTGCTGCTGTGGACCCGCGTCACTCCAGCGCCGGATGCCCTGCCCGGCAGCGGCGTAGGGCCTGACGTTTCCGTTGGCTGGGAAGTGGCGGCCGACGCCGGCTTCAAGAAGGTCGTGGCCCGGGGTAAGGCCGGCACCGGCGCGGCGCGGGACCACACGGTCAAGGTCATCGCGGACCGGCTCGCCCCCGGTACGAGCTACTGGTACCGCTTCACCCTGGGGGCGGCCGTGTCCCCGGTGGGCCGCACCCGGACGGCGCCGGCCGCTGGCGTCGCCGTGGACCGCCTGAAGTTCGGTGTGGTGTCCTGCGCCAACTGGCAGGCCGGCTACTTCTCCTCCTACCGCCACCTGGCCGCCCGGGGCGACCTCGACGCCGTCCTTCACCTGGGCGACTACCTCTACGAATACGCGCCCGGCGACTACCAGGCCCGCGACGTTGTGGTCCGCCCCCACGACCCGGCGTTCGAAATGACCCAGCTGGCGCACTACCGCCGCCGCCACGCCCAATACAAAACCGACCGCGACCTCCAGGCTCTGCACGCGGCCGCCCCCTTCATCGTGACCTGGGACGACCACGAGTCGGCCAACGACGCATGGAAGGGCGGGGCCGAAAACCACACCCCAGGCGCCGAGGGCACCTGGAGTGAGCGCTTCGCCGCCGCGCACCAGGCCTACGCAGAGTGGATGCCGGTGCGCTACGAGCCGGGCGGCCAGATCTACCGCCGGCTGGACTTCGGCTCGCTGGCCAGTCTGTCCATGCTCGACCTTCGCACCTACCGCGACCAGCAGGCCGCCAACGGGGCGGACTCCTCGATCAGCAGCCCGGCCAGGACCATCACCGGCGCCGCCCAGATGGACTGGCTGCTGGGCAACCTCAACTCCGCCGGCCCGCAGTGGAAGCTGGTCGGCAACCCCGTCATGATTGCTCCTGTCCGGGTTCCCTCCACCCTGAGCACCGCTGAGCTGGCCGGCGTGCAAAAACTGATGGGCGGGACGAGCATCAGCGGCGTGCCGTACAACGTGGACCAGTGGGACGGCTACGAGGCCGACCGCAACCGCGTGGTACGCCACCTGCGGGACAACAGCGTCAAGAACACCGTGTTCCTCACCGGCGACATCCACTCCGGCTGGGCGTGCGACGTCCCGGCAGATCCGGCCACCTACCCGGCCACCGGCGATTCGGTCGCCGCGGAACTGGTCTGCACCTCTGTCACGAGCGACAACCTCGATGACATCCTCAACGTCCCGCCCCGCACCGGATCCGTCGGCGTCGAAAACGCCATCAAGGCGGCCAACCCGCACGTGAAGTACCTGGACTTCGACTCGCACGGCTATTCCGTCCTGGATGTGACCCCCGCCGGCGTCCGGATGGACTGGTACGTCCTCGCCGAGCGCACCGCCGCCGGATCCGGATCGACCCTGTCCACGTCCTTCAATGTCCAAACCAACACGGGCAAGGTCACGCCCGCCCAGGGAGGTCTCGCATGAGCCGTCTGTCCAACAACCAGCCGACGCCGGGCCGCCGGCAGTTCCTGCAACTCGCCGCCGCGGGCGGCGCCGCCGTCGTGCTGTCCGCCGCGCCCGGGGCCGCCTGGGCCGCTCCCGCTGCCGGACGCACCCGGAGCTACGTCCTTGTGGTGGACGGCTGCCGTCCGGACGAGATCACGCCCACCCTGACACCGCGGCTGGCGGCCCTGCGGGCGGCCGGCACCAACTTCCCGTCGGCGCGCTCGCTGCCCGTTATGGAGACCATCCCGAACCACGTCATGATGATGACCGGGGTGCGCCCGGACCGCTCGGGCGTGCCGGCCAACGCCATTTTTGACCGCGCCGAGGGCACGGTGCGGGACCTCGACCGTCCCACCGACCTGCACTTTCCCACCCTCCTGGAGCGGCTGCAGGAACGCGGGCTCACCACCGGCTCGGTGCTGAGCAAAAAGTACCTCTACGGCATCTTCGGCACCCGCGCCAGCTACCGCTGGGAACCCCAGCCGCTGCTGCCCATCACCGGGCACGCGCCCGACGCCGCCACGATGGACGCACTGCTCGCCATGGTGTCCGGGCCGGACCCCGACTTCGTCTTCACCAACCTGGGCGACATCGACCGCGTGGGGCACTCCGACCTCTCCGGAACCACGCTGCGGGCCGCGCGGGAAACCGCCCTCGCGGACACCGATGTGCAGGTGGGGCGTTTCATTGACCACCTCAAGAGCGCCGGCAAGTGGGACTCCAGTGTAGTCATGGTGCTGGCCGACCATTCGATGGACTGGTCCCTGCCCAGCAACGTCATCTCGATCGACCTGATCCTGCAGTCCCGGCCGGAGCTGCGGTCCAACGTCAAGATCGCCCAGAACGGTGGGGCGGACCTGCTCTACTGGACCGGGGCCGACGCCGACCGCGCGGCCGGCCTGGCCGCCGTCGAGCAGCTGGTCGCGGCGCACGAAGGCGTCCTGTCGGTCAACAAGCCGGCGGACCTGCGGCTTGGGGCAGAAGCGGGCGACCTGGTGGCCTACTGCCGCGCGGGCTGGCGGTTCTCCGACCCGTATGTGGCCTCCAACCCGATCCCGGGCAACCACGGGCACCCCGCTACCGAGCCGATCCCGTTCTTCGTGTCCGGCGGCAGCCCTTCCGTGGTCAAGCAGTCCGTCTCCTCGGAACCCGCCCGGACCGCGGATGTGGCGCCCACCATCGGCCGGCTCTACGGGCTCAAGGCGCCGTCCGGGGGCTACGACGGCACGGCGCGGACTTCGGCCCTGACCGTCTAGCCCCGACCACCCGGGCCCGGCGAGGCGCCGGAGGCCAGCTTTCGAGCTGCCTCCGGCGCCTTTGCTGCGTTAATGCGCCGGAGCCAGGTCTGCCGGGTTCAGACTCCCGCGTTCAAACTCCTGCGTGCAGCCGGGGGAGCGCGTCCACCAGGGGAGCGAGCTCCGGAACCTCCTGGGCCTCGGCAAGGGCGCGCTCCAGGGTGGCATCGTGGACGGGCCGGGCCCGGTCCAGCAGGGCGATGCCGCTGGGCGTGAGCTCGGTGTAGATCCCGCGCCGGTCGTCCGCGCAGAGGATCCGGGTCAGCAGCGCGCGTTCCTCCAGCCGGTTCACCAGCCTGGTAGTGGCGCTAGCGCTCAGGGCCGTGGCCCGGGCCAGCTGCTGCATTCGCATGTGCCAGCCGTCCTGCCGGCTCAGCGCGTCCAGCACGGTGTACTCCACCACCGAGAGCTGCGCCCCGGCCTGGAGGGAACGCTCCAGCTCCGCCTCAATCAGGCCATGCAGCGCCGCGAGCGTCCGCCACCCTTGCGCCCGGACCTCGACGGCGTCGTCCTTGATGCCCATCAGTTGTGCTCCTTCCAGCTCTGGCATCCGCGTCCCGGCCAGCCGGGAGCGTCCGCCCACAAAGTAGTTGCTTGCGCGCGATAGTTGCGTGTGCAACAATGAATAACGCGTCTGCAACTATTAGCTTACGCCTCGCAAATCTCCCCGTACAGTTTTGAAGGAGTCCCCATGCCCATCGGCCTGATTGCACTCGCCCTCGGCGGGTTCGGAATCGGACTTACCGAGTTCGTCATCATGGGCCTCTTGCCCGAGGTGGCCGCGGACTTCCGCGTCACCGAAGCCACCGCCGGCTGGCTGATCTCCGGCTACGCGCTCGCCGTCGTCGTCGGGGCGCTGGTCCTGACCGCCGCGGTGACGCGTTTTGAGCGCAAGCCGGTGCTGGCGGTGCTGATGGTGCTGTTTATCGCCGGCAACTTCGTCTCCGCGATCGCCCCCGACTACGCCCTGATGATGGCGGGCAGGATCATTGCCGCACTGGCCCACGGCGCGTTCTTCGGGATCGGTGCGGTGGTGGCCGCCAGCATGGTCGCCCCCACCAAAAAAGCCGGCGCCATCGCCATCATGTTCACCGGGCTGACCGCGGCCAACGTCCTGGGCGTGCCGTTCGGCACCATGCTCGGCCAGGTCGCGGGCTGGCGCTCCACGTTCTGGGCCATCACCGGCATCGGCGTGCTGGCACTCGTCGGCATTCTGGCCCTGGTGCCGAAGACCGGCGCGGGGGAGGCGACGGGTTCTGCCGGCGGCGGATTGCGTGGCGAACTCCGGGCCTTCCGCTCCGGCCAGGTCTGGCTGTCGATCTTCGTGACCATTCTGGGCTACGGCGGGATGTTCGGCGCCTTCACCTACGTCGCCTACACCCTGACCGAGGTCACCGGCTTCTCCGCGGCCACCGTGCCGTGGCTGCTCATCATCTTCGGCATGGGCCTGTTCATCGGCAACACCGTCGGCGGCAAGGCCGCGGACCGCAACGTTGACCGCACCCTGCTCGTGGTGCTCGCTGCCCTCGTGCTGGTGCTGGTCGTCTTCGCCCTCACCTCGGCCAGCCAGCCGATGACCATCGCGTCCATGGTGCTGCTGGGCGGCTTTGGCTTCGCCACCGTACCCGGGCTGCAGATGCGCGTGATGAAGTACGCCGACGGAGCGCCCACCCTCGCCTCCGGCGCGAACATCGGCGCCTTCAACGTGGGCAACGCGCTCGGTGCCTGGATGGGCGGCGTGACCATCACCGCCGGGCTCGGCTACACCTCGCCGATCTGGGCCGGCGCCGGCATCACCCTGCTGGGCCTGGGCGTGATGGCCTTCGCCGCCATGGCCGCCAAAAAAGGCGCCCCGCGCGGCACTACCCCCGACGACGCCCGGCGGCCTGCGCCGTCCGCCGCGGGGCCGGAAGCCGCCCGGACGGACGCCGAGATGCAGCGTCTCTAACGCGCGGCCGTACGGTTCCGGCAGACCTCCACAAAGGCCCGGAACGGCGCCAGCCGCTCCGCAGCGGGCAGCTCCTGTGCCTCCGGATGCCACTGGACGGAGGCGACCCAGCGGGCCGGATCTTCCAGCGCCTCCACGGTCCCGTCGTCGGCCACCGCGCTCACCACGAGCCCGTCGGCTACCCGGGCAACGGCCTGGTGGTGGCCCGAGGCGATCTTGACGGTGACCGCGGCCGCGGTGCCACCGGAGTCCCGGTAGAGCCCGGCCACCTTCGACCCGGCGGCAATCCCGACCTCGTGCCAGGCCCAGGGGCCTGCGTCGTGCAGGGGAGCGGGGTCCCGGTGCGCCACGGTGCCCGGGTCCATGTCCTGGACCAGGGATCCGCCGTAGAGCAGGTTCAGCAGCTGGTGCCCGCGACAGATGCCCAGCACGGGCAGCCCGGCGTCGATCGACTGGCGGGCGACGGCCAGGTCCAGGGCGTCCTGGCCGTGGTTGACGTCGTAGCAGGCCTCGCCGGGTTCCTCGCCGTACAGCCGCGGGTCCAGGTCCCCGCCGCCGGGGAGCACGACGCCGTCGAGCCCGGCCAGGTCCTCGGCGGAGGTGAGCAGCACGGGGTCGGCGCCGCCGTCGCGGAGCAGGTCGACGATGTAATCGAAGAGCCCGTTGGCCTCGCCCACCCGCGGGTCGGGGTCTTCGGAACTGCTGAGCCGGACAGGAACGCCGATGCGGGGACGGCCGCCGACGGGCCGGGCTGGAGTCTGCATGACTCATTTTGCACCACGACGTCCGCGTCCCCGCGCAGGACTAGGATTGCCGGATGAACAACAGGTATCTCGTGTCCCGCAGCCGCTTCATCGCTGCCGCCCCGGAAGCCGTCTTCGAGGTGCTCGCCACCCCGGCGCTGCACAGCGCGATCGACGGCTCGGACACCGTCAAGGGCGCCCAGCCCCGCGGCCCGGAACGGCTGGGCCCGGGCGCGAAGTTCGGCATGGACATGAAGGTCGGAGTCGACTACAAGATCCTCAACACGGTCTGTGAGTTCGAGGAAGGCAGGCGCATTGCCTGGCGCCACTTCTACGGCCACGTCTGGCGCTACCTGCTGGAGCCCGCCAGCGACGCCGCCGGCCGGCCGGGCACCCTGGTGACCGAGCAGTGGGACGCCCGGCAGGTCCGGGGCAAGATCTTCCTGCGGTTGGCCGGCTACCTCCGCCGCCACCCGGCCAACCTGGAGCAAACCCTGGCTAAGCTCGACACCTACCTCGGTAGCGCCGGCCGTCCCGCCGGCTCCGCCACAGGCCCCGCCGCGGACCCCCGGGACTAGGACTGCACGGATGAGCGCTGCCCGAAGCCTGCACCCAAGTCCGCGCACGCTCGAGGTCGAGAGCCTCGGCAGCTTCGACGTGCTGGTCGCTGGGGGAGCCCGGTCCATGCACGGCTGGCACCTCCAGTCGCTGGACCTGCGCGGCCGCCGCGAGCCGCTGGAGTCCCTCGACGCTCAGGGCGCGATCTTCCTCGGCTGCAGCTTCGACGACGGGGTGGAGGAATCGCTGCGCGCCCGCGGGGCCCTGATCTTTCCCAAACTGGAAAGGGTTCCGTTCGACCCCTACCGCGGCCGGCTCTACACCCCGCAGGAGCTTTACGCGGGCGTCGAGGAAACCCGCTACGAGGATACCCTGGACGCCAGGGTTTACCAGTGGAGCATCCGTCCCGGCCAGCGGCACCGGCTGGACGCCACGCTCGCCGCGGCCCTGCACGACCACTCGATCGGCGACGCGCTGGAGGAGCTGACCCGCTCGGAGCTGTGCGTCGGCCGGGCCATGGTGGGCGTGATGGGCGGGCATGCAGCGAGCCGCGGTTCGGCGGGGTTCACCGAGGCTGCGCTGCTGGGCCGGCTGCTGGCCCGGAACGGACGGGTGGTCGCCACCGGCGGCGGCCCGGGCACCATGGAGGCCGCCAACCTCGGCGCCTACCTGAGCGCGGCGGACGACGCGGATTTCCAGCGGGCGCTGGCGGACCTTGCCGTTGTACCCGGGTTCCGGCCATCGGTCTCGGCGTGGGCGCGGACCGCGGCGGCCGTCGTTGAACGCCATCCGGACGGAACGCCGTCGCTGGGCATTCCCACCTGGTTCTACGGCCATGAGCCGCCCAATTTCTTCGCCACGCACATCGCCAAGTACTTCGCCAACGCCATCCGTGAAGCGATCCTGCTGGAGCTGTGCAACGGCGGGATCATCTTCCTGCCCGGCTCCGGCGGCACCGTTCAGGAGATCTTCCAGGACGCCTGCGAAAACTACTACGGCGCCCCGGAGACCATCACGCCCATGGTGCTGGTGGGCAAGGAGCACTGGCTGCGCCGGTTTCCGGCCTGGCCCCTGCTGCAGAGCCTGGCCGCGGGACGGCGGATGGAGAACCGGATTTTCCTGGTGGACAGCGTCGAGGAAGCCCTCGCAGTGCTGGAAGGCTAGGTTCGCTCCGGAAGCTGCGTCCGGTCTTAGAGGTCCTTGCGGCACGCGGCGCGGCCAAGCTCGCGCAGGCCGTTCAGGTCGCCGTCGGCCAGGCCGTCCGGCGCGCCGATCTCCGGGTACATCAGCTGCTTCGGGTCCTCGACGTGCTCCAACCCCATGACGTGGCCCAGCTCGTGCAGGATTACCGCCGTGGCGTACGCCGAGCCGTCCCCGCGGCCCAGGTCTTCGCTGATCTGCGGCGCGTCCAGCTCCAGGCTGCCGGTGACAAAGCTCTTGGGGCCGTCGCCGTAGCTGAAGTGGGTGCTGCCGCCGGTGCCGATCACGGGTCCCTGCAGCTGGGGGGCCTGCTCCGGCGTCGTCCAGGCGATCAGCAGCGGAGCCCAGCGGTCGCCGTACGCTTCCTTTTGGTACGGGGCGCGTGACTGGGACGGCGCCTCGGTGGTGGGCCCGTCGTTAACGAACCTGATCCCGGTCGCCTCGGAGACCGTTTTGATCGCGTTTTCGACCAGCTGCTCGGCACCCTTGGGAGCCAGCGCGGCATTGACCACGTAGTGCAGCGGACGACACGGCGAGTAACCGACCGGGCTGCCATCGGCATTGGTGGCGAGGAACTTGTACGACTTGCTGGCGGACGCCGGCCTGGGCGGCTGCCCCAGGGGTTGGTCCTGCTCCTCGAAAGCCGGCGGCGGGACGGCCATGTGCGACCCGTCCTCGGTAACGCCGGCCTGCCGGCCGCCCGGGACTGCGGCCGGATGGTTCGCAGTGCCGCGCGAGTGCGGGTTCGCTCCGCCGTTGAACTCAAACAGGCCGACAAAACGGGGATCCCCGTACACCAGCCCCGCGGTCAGGAAGGCGGCACCGGCAATCAGGATCACCACGGCAAGGTTCCGGACCGCCCGGAAGGCGCCGCCGGCACGGCTGTGCCGCGGCGAGCGGTCCCGGAACCCGGGATCCTCCACTAGCCGACCACCGCGCCGAACGCCATGCCGAGCAGGTAGGTCACAGCCGCGGCACCAAGACCGATGGCCAGCTGGCGGAGCCCGCGGGTGACGGGGGAGGTGCCGGAGAGCAGTCCGACGACGCCGCCGGTCAGCAGCAGCGCGATCCCCACCAGGGCGGCGGACACCACAAGCGCGGCGATCCCGGTCATCCCGAACAGGAAGGGAATGATCGGCACGATCGCGCCGGAGGCGAAGAAGCAGAAACTCGACGCCGCGGCGCCCCACGCCGTGCCGACAGCCTCGTGCTGGTCCTCGGTCTCGGGAAGCTCCGGCCGCAGGGACAGGCTCGGATCGCAGTCGCAATCCAGCAGGCCCATCCGCTCCGCGACGCGGTGCTCGGCGGCCTCGCGGGACATCCCGCGGGCCAGGTAGACGAGGACGAGTTCGTTGTGTTCGATGTCCAGCGAGGGTGCGGCAGAGAGCGTGATCTGGGTGGGGCGGGTGGCGGCCAGCAGTTCACGCTGGGACCGCACGGAGATGAATTCGCCGGCGCCCATCGAGAGCGCACCGGCGAGCAGGCCGGCCACACCGCTAAGCAGCACCACGGAGCTGCCGACGCCGGAGGCGGCCATGCCCATCACGAGGGAGAGGTTGCTGACCAGGCCGTCGTTGGCGCCGAACACGGCCGCGCGGAAAGTGCCGGCCAGGCGGTTGCGGCCCCGGGTCGCGAGCCCGCGCACAACCTCTTCGTGGATCTGCTCGTCGGCGACCATGGCCGGCGTGGCGGCGGGGTCCTTGGCGTAAGGCGAGCGGCTCTCGGCCCGCTGGGCCAGGGCCAGGACAAAGACGGAGCCAAAATGCCGGGCCAGGAAGCCGAGGAGCTGGCTGCGGAGCGAGGCCGGGCGCGGCCGGCCGGCGTGCTCGCCGAGCAACTGCAGCCAGTGCGCCTCGTGGCGCCCCTCCGCTTCGGCCAGGGCCAGCAGGATGTCGCGTTCCTCGCCGCTGCGGTTCTGGGCCAGCTCGCGGTAAACGCGGGCCTCGGCGCGTTCGTCGGCGAGGTACTGCCGCCAGCGCTTGACGTCGGCGGGGCGGGCCGCGGGGCTCGGTTCCGGGTTCACAGGGGTCGTGGGGGAGCCCGCGGCAGGGCCGTGGACGGAATGGTTTGGATCAGACGGGGCGTGCTGAGACACGGAAACTCCTGGGCTCGATAGGGCATGGTTCGGCCCCATTGCGAGTCCAGCGTACCCCGTAATTCCGCGGATTTTCGGCTGGCAATCCTCAGCCGAAAGTTTAGGTTGGCCGTAAAGAAGCGGCCGCCACGGGCCGCCGTGAGGCGGGCAGGACGGCCCTTGACCGCCACCCGGTGCGGTGTTCGAATAAAGGCCAGGGCGGGTTCTCCGGCAGGCCGGCCCTGCCGTTTACCGGGCGCCGACGACGGGTCCGGCCGGCACGCACCACTGCCGCAGCGCGAGCGCACGGAGGTTGCACCATGGACAACACCGGATCGAAGGCCGGCCAGCCGGGCAGGGACTCCGTGGAGTCGGACCCCGCCTACGATTTCGCCGAGGACGCTCCGGTCGGGGCGGCGGAGACCGAGGACGAGGAACTGCTGGAGGAAGCCGACCGGAACGTCCCCCTGGATGCGGAGGATTTCCTCGGCGACGAGCAGCCGATAGAGCCCGTCGACGCCGATGAGTTCCGCGGACCGGAACAGGACGAGGAGTAGGCGCTCCGGCATAGAACGCCGGACGGCGCTACGGCGGCACCTCCGTGGGGAGGCACCGCCGTCGTCAGAGCCTTGAGCGTGGCCGTGCAAGTCCACGCCCGTGGCTAGAGGCCCGGGATCAGTGGCTCAGGGCCGGAATCTTCTCATCCTCCGTTGCGGCTGCGCCGGCCACGCGACCGCGCCAGGTCGTCATCACGGCGGGATCGGTCGGTTTGGTCAGCAGCGACACGGCGACATAGACCACAGCGGAGGCCAGTAGCCCGTAGTAGATCGGTTCGTTAGCGTAGATGCCGTCCAACGGTACTTCGGCGTTGATCTCCAGGAAGATCATGGTGCCGAGAGTGATCAGAGAGCCGACCGCCATTGAGGCGGCCGCGGCGATGCCGGTGCCGCGTTTCCACACCAGGCCGCCGAGGATAGCGACGAGCAGTCCGCCCACGAGGATGTCATAGGCGATAGTGAGAGCCGCGACGACATCCTTGGTGATGATGGCGATCACGATCGCCACCACCCCGAGCCCCAAAACCCAGAGGCGGTTGGCCTTAACGTCGTGCTCGGGGTTGTCCGTGTCGTCGGTGTTGACCGTCTTGCCGAACCAGCCGGCGACGAACGGCAGGACGTCGGCCCGGGCCACGGTGGCGGCGGCGATGAGCGCGCCGGAGGCGGTGGACATCATGGCGGCGACCGCTGCGGCCAGCACCAGGCCGCCGATGCCGATCGGCAGCAGGTTGGTCGCGACCTCGGCGTAGACCACGTCCTTTCCAAGGGCCTTCACGTCGATCGCGGGCAGGGCGACGCGGGCGCCCAAGCCGATCAGGGCGCCGGCGGCGCCGTAAAGAATGCAGTAAACGCCGGCCGTGGCGCCGCCCCACTTTGCGACGGAGGGGGTCTTGGCGGTGAACACGCGCTGCCAGATGTCCTGGCCGATCAGCAGGCCGAGCGTGTAGACGACGAAGTAGGTGATGATCGTCTGGAGGCCGATGCCGTCGATCTGGAAGAACGTGGCGTCGACGCGGCTCCGAACGCCGTCGAGGCCGCCCGCGGCGTTGAGCGTGAACGGCAGCATCAGCAGGAAGATTCCGACCGTCTTGATCACGAACTGGACCTGGTCCGCCAGCGTGATGGACCACATGCCGCCGATGGTCGAGTACACCAGCACGATGGCGCCGCCGATGGCGATGGCGACGGCGCGGTCCCAGCCGAAGAGGACAACGAAGATCGTGGCGTAGGCACCGGTCGAGGTGGCGCAGAGCATCAGCGTGTAGGCCAGCATGACAATGCCCGAGGTCTGGGTGGCCCGGCTGCCGTAGCGCAGGCTCAGCATCTGGGAGACCGTGTAGATCTTAAGCTTCTGGATGGTGCTGGCGAAGAGCAGGCTGAGCAGGAGCACCCCGACGCCGATTGCGACCACGAGCCACATGCCGGAGATACCGAACTTGTAGCCGAGTCCGACGCCGCCGACAGTGGATGCGCCGCCGAGGACCACTGCAGCCATAGTGCCGGTGTAGAGCAGAGGTCCGAGCCGACGACCGGCCACGAGGTAATCGCTGTTGTTTTTGGTGCGGGACTTGCCCCACCAGCCGAAGGCCAGCATGGCAACGAGATACACCACCACGATGGCAATGTTGACGAAACTTGCGTCCATTGAGGGCTCCTTGGAGCGGTTCAGGAGCAGCTGCCGGCCGCCGGGCCGCGGCATTGCGGTCGGCGTCCGTGGCTGCTTGTCGGTAGATTGCGGGAGGGCTCACGGTGAAACGCTCCATCATTGCCTAATAGGCAACACTTGTTGCCAAACAGTATGGTGTGATGTCGGTAACAGTCAAGGTATGACGACGGCGTGTCCTTGGCGGCGTCGTGACCGGTGTGTCCGGCTAGGATTGGCTCCAAAGCTGGGGCCGCGCGGCCGGCCGTGAAAGGTTCCCTTATGAAGGCTCTACCCGTTGAACCGAGCAACGTCCCGGTGGCCATCGGTTCCAGGATTCGTGCCGCACGGCAGTCCCAGCGGCTCACCATCGAACAGGTCGCAGACGCCACCGGCCTGACCAAGGGATTCCTCAGCAGGGTCGAACGTGATCTCACCTCGCCCTCCGTGGCCTCGCTGGTCACACTGTGCCAGGTCCTCTCCATCTCGATCGGCGAGCTGTTCGCCGCCCCGGAAACCCACCTCACCAAGGCCGGCGAAGGGCCCCGGATCTCCCTCGGCGGCGAGGGGATCGTTGAGCGCCTGTTGACCGCGCGCTCGGAACGGCGGGTCCAGATCATCCAGGCGGTGATCGCCCCCCGCGGCCGCGGCGAATCGGAACTCTACGCCGTTGACTGCGACGTCGACGTACTCCACGTGGTCAGGGGCAGGATCCGACTCGTCCTCACCAACGAGGAGTTCGAGCTGGAGACCGGCGACACCGTCACCTTCCCCGGCCGCGAGCCGCACACCTGGGTGAACCCCACCGACGAGCCGGTCGAGGTGCTATGGGTGTTGGTCCCCGCCGCCAGCCGGTAGGGTCACGCCCCGCAGCGGGCTCTGCGCTTCCGGGCCCAGCGCTCCCGCCCAGTTACTCGGGCCGGGCCGGGCCGGCGAACCGCCTCGGCCCCGGAAATCCGCGGGCGCAGGGAGCCGGCCCGGGAAGTAACTGGGCGGGAGCGTCAGCGGGCTGGCCGCTGCCGCCCGGCTAGCACGGCCCGTATCTCGGCCACAACGCGTTCGGGCTCGAACCAGATGTGCTCGGGCATATACCGGAGTGCGGCGAAACCGCCCAGGGTCGAGGCGTTGTTCCGGCGCAGGTCCCGGCGCAACGACTCGCGGCTCGAGTGGAACGCGAAGCCGTCCACCTCGACGATCAGGAACCCGGCGATCAGGAAGTCCACCCGGCCGATCCCGGGGAGGTAGACCTGGGCGTCATAGCCGATTCCGTTGCTCCTAAACAGATACTGGGCGTCGACCTCCACGATGGATTCTGCCCGCAGATCCACGAGGTGCAGCGCCCTTCTGACCCGGCCCGACCGGTCGGCGGTGAGCTGGGCCTTCAGCAGCTCCATCGGGACGCCGTGCAGCCGCATAGCCGAGGTGGTGATGGCCGCCGCGGCCGGCGGCCAGGCACCCCAGGGCATGCAACACCACATCCTCAACGGCGGCCAAGGGCAGCGCCGGGTGGGCGTCAAACCGGACCGTCCGGTGCCGGATGAAGCCGCGGCCGTGGCCGTGGTTGCAGGCCAGATGGTGTTGCGCCGGCGGCTCCCGAAGCCAGAGCCCATAGTGCCCTGCGGCGCTGGCGCAGCTGACCCGGGCGTTGTGCCGGAGTGCGGACTCGAACTCCGCCGGGCATCCCGGCAGAATAAAGACGCCGCGCTTCGGCTGGCGGACGGTCGCCGCCAGCCGGGCAACGTCCGTCCGGGAGTAGCCGGCAGCGAGCAGTTGCCCGGTCCGGGCGACGCCGCCCAGCCGGGCGAGGTATTCCAAGGGTTCCATGGGGCCAGTTCAATGGCTTGTGAGCGGTCGGGAAACCAGTCACTTGGGCTATCTGGATTACTTTCGGGTGTTCGGGGTGTCCCCGCGGTCGGTAAGGCCTGCGCTCCGGCCCAGTTACCTTGCCCGGCACCACCCACCCTCGGCCAGGGGTCCCCGGATCCGCGCGGTTCTCCGGGCCGCCTGCCGATTGCGTGAGGTAGTAACTGGGCAGGAGCGCGGCCCTCTGCCACGGTCGGGGCGCGAAAGTAAACATCTGATGCGCTATAGGCAACTTTCGAGTGTATGATGGCAGTCACACCCGTCGGACAATCCTCGAAGGAGACGCCTCTCTTGGAAGAGCTGCGCATCGAGGCCAATGGCAACCTTGGCCCCATCGATTCCTCCCGCATCCCGCGCTACGCCGGCGCCGCAACCTTTGCCCGCCTGCCGCGGCTGGACCAGGTCGCGAAGGCGGACGTCACCGTGGTCGGTGTGCCTTTCGATTCCGGCGTCTCCTACCGCCCCGGTGCTCGTTTCGGCGCCAACCATGTCCGCGAAGCCAGCCGCCTGCTCCGGCCCTATAACCCGGCCTGGGACGTGAGCCCCTTCGAGAACATCCAAGTGGCCGACGCCGGGGATATGGCGGTCAACCCGTTCAACATCCACGAGGCGATCGAAACCATCCAGCAGAACGCGCTGGACCTGACTGCCGCCGGCAGCAAACTCGTCACCCTGGGCGGAGACCACACCATCGCACTGCCCCTGCTGCGCGCCGCCGCCGAACGCGCCGGCCAGCCCGTCGCCATGCTGCACTTCGACGCGCACCTGGACACCTGGGACACCTACTTCGGGGCCGAATACACCCACGGCACCCCCTTCCGCCGCGCCGTCGAGGAAGGCATCCTGGACATCGAGGCGATCAGCCACATCGGCACCCGCGGCCCGCTCTACGGCAAAAAGGACCTCGACGACGACCACCGCTTCGGCTTTGGCATCGTCACCTCCGCCGACGTCTACTACCAGGGCGTGCTGGAAACCGTCGCCAAGGTCCGCGACCGGATCGGCAACCGCCCGCTCTACATCTCCGTCGACATCGACGTCCTCGATCCGGCGCACGCCCCCGGCACCGGCACCCCTGAGGCCGGCGGCATCACCAGCCGCGAACTGCTGGAAATCATCCGCGGCCTCCGCGGCATGAACCTCGTGGGGGCCGACGTCGTCGAGGTCGCCCCGGCGTACGACCACGCGGAGATCACCGGTGTGGCCGCGAGCCACGTCGCCTACGAGCTCGTCACCCTGCTGGCCGACCGCGCAGTCGACGGCGACCGGACCGGCGCTCCCAACGGCTACGCGGCCCAGGCACTCGGCCAGGAGGTCCGCCGCCCGGCCGGCTTCGCCGCGCCCTCCGCACCCGCCGCGCCCGCCGCACCAGAGTCCCGGCCCGTCGAGACCGGAGCCACCCGATGACCGGCGTGCGCAACGGCGGTGACCTCGTCGTCGAAACCCTCGAGGCCCTCGGCGCCAAAACCGTCTTCGGCATTCCCGGCCAGCACGCCCTGGGCCTCTTCGACGCGATGGGCCGCGGGAACCTGCACTTTGTCTCCTCCAGGGTGGAAAACAACTCGGCGTTCGCCGCCGACGGCTACTCCCGCGCCACCGGCGAGGTCGGCGTCCTGTTCCTCTCCACCGGCCCCGGCGCGCTGACCTCCCTGGCCGGGCTCCAGGAAGCCTATGCCACCGGCGTTCCGATGGTGGTCGTGGCCAGCCAGATCCCGCTCGAGGGCCTCGGCGCGCGCCGCAAGGGCATGCTGCACCAGCTCGATGACCAGAAGGCCTCGGCCGCGAACGTGACCAAGAGCCAGCGGCTGATCCAGCACGCCTCCGGCATTCCCTCGGCCATCCAGGACGCCTGGACCGAGGCGATCTCCTCGCCGCAAGGCCCCGTGTGGATCGAAATCCCACAGAACGTGTTGCTGGACGCGATCATGGTCCCGCCGGTGGAGGACGCACTCGCCGAAGCCGCGGATAACCCGCCGCGTGTGGAGCTGATCCGCGAAGCCGTGAAATGGCTCTCCGAGGCGAACCGCCCCGCCATCATCGCCGGTGGCGGCACCCGCCGCGGCCGCGCCGAGGAGTCGCTGCTCTCCATTGCGGAGAAGCTCCGGACGCCGGTGATCTGCACGCCCGGCGGCAACGGCGCCTTTCCGTGGAACCATGAGCTCTCGCTGCAGTCCTGGATCGAGGACCAGTACATGACCGAGCTGCTCGAAGACGCCGATGTGCTGATTGTCATCGGCTCCTCGCTCGGCGAAGTCACCTCCAACTACTTCACCTTCGAACCGCGCGGCAGGATCATCCAGATCGACGCCGAACCGCGCGTCCTCGAATCCAACCGCCCGGGCCTCGGCATCCGGGCCGACGCCGGCCAGGCGCTCGCCGCCCTCGACGCCGCCCTCG
Organism: Arthrobacter sp. SlRoot2-15; assembly: GCF_059739345.1. Classification (NCBI taxonomy): domain Bacteria; kingdom Bacillati; phylum Actinomycetota; class Actinomycetes; order Micrococcales; family Micrococcaceae; genus Arthrobacter; species Arthrobacter sp. SlRoot2-15. The sequence goes on along the minus strand of NZ_AP046058.1, from coordinate 1,092,661 downwards.
TGCAGCCGCACGGGGAGCGCGCCGGCTGGCACGGAACCGCGCCGGAGGACCTGGTCAAGGAGGTCCTGGCCAAGGTCAAGGCCCGGCTGGAATCCCAGGACCTCGGCAAAGAGCTGAAGTTCATGGCCGACATCCGCGAAGCCGTCCCGGCGCAGATGCAGACCTTCTGGGACATGACCATCTCCGCCTACTGGGCGTGGAGCTGCTGGGACTCCCGTGAGGGCCAGTTCCACTCGGCCCAGGGCGCCGGCGGGCTGGGCTTCGGCTTCCCGGCAGCGATCGGCGGCGCCGTTGGCCTGGAAACCACGGGCACGCCCGGCGGTTCGGCCCGGGTGCTTGCCGTCTCCGGGGACGGCTCGGCAATGTACTCGATCTCCGAACTTGCCACGGCCAAGCAGCACAACGTCCCGGTCACCTGGCTGATTGTCGACGACGGCGGCTACGGCATCCTGCGTGAATACATGGTGGGCGCCTTCGGCAAGGCCACGGCCACCGAGTTGGCCCGGCCCGATTTCGTGGAACTCGCCGAGGCCTTCGGCGTCCCGGCGGTCCGGGTGGCCCCCGAGCATGTCGGGGACGCGCTCCGGGCGGGCTTCGAGGCCGACGGGCCGAACGTCGTCGTCGTCGAAACCCTGCTCAAGATGTTCGCCCCCACGCACCTGGACGTCTAAACGCCGGCAGCGCCGGCACGCAGCTCAGGCCCCAAATCCGCCCGGATTCGGGGCCTGAGCTGCTCCCCGGCGCCATCGGCAGGGTTCTTAGTTTCCCAAAGCAATCAATTTAGAGTATTGTTGCTTCAGGCAAACAAGTAAGGGGCGTCCGCACATGTCAGTTGCATCGACCACCGCGGCCAAACTGGTCCACCACATCTTCGATCTCCAACGCGCCGTTCGCTGCGTTGCCGCGGCCAACCTGCGCGGCGACGATACCGGGGTGGCGCTGCAGGGCGTGCTCCGTTTTGTGGGGGAGGGCGAAACCCGGGCCACACAGCTGGCGGAACGGCTCGGCGTCAGCGCCCCGGTGCTCAGCCGGCACCTTGCCGAGCTCGCCGGCCAGGGCTACGTCCTGCGCAGGCCCGATCCCGAGGACGGCCGGGCGCAGCTGATCGCGCTCTCGCCGTCCGGGGTTGAGAAGCTCCGCTCCATCGAGGCGCAACGAGCCACCACCCTGCAGGGCTTCCTGCAGGACTGGAGCGAGGACGACGTCGAGGAGACGGCGCGCATCCTGAAGAAACTAGCTGAATCCCTTCGGAGTTCAGCCCGGGCAAAGACGGCCGGACCCACCAATACGACCACCTTTGTTGAGGAGTAATCACATGGCCAGCCACGCTGCCGCCGCCGGGCAAGCCCCGGTACCCACCCCGAACCCCGCACCCCAGGTGGCCATGAGCCACCGCCAGATCATGGAGGCTCTGACCGGCCTGTTGGCGGCGTTCTTCACCGCGATCATCAGCAGCACCATCGTCGCCAACGCGCTGCCGACCATCATGTCGGAGCTCAAGGGCACCCAGACCGACTTCGCGTGGGTCATCACGGCCGCGCTGCTGGCCAACGCCGCCACCACTCCCATCTGGGGCAAGCTGGCGGACCTGTTCGACAAGAAGTTCCTGGTGCAGCTGAGCATCGTGATCTTCGTCGCCGGATCGGTCATGGCAGGCTTCTCCGAAACCATCCCGCTGCTGCTCACCGCCCGCGTGATCCAGGGCGTCGCCATGGGCGGGCTCACCGCGCTGGCCATGGCCATCATCGGCTCCATCATCCCGCCCCGCGACCGCGGTAAATACTCCGGCTACATGGGTGCCGTGATGGCCGTCGGTACCGCGGGCGGGCCGCTCCTGGGCGGCTTTATCGTCGACAGCCCGCTCGGCTGGCGCTGGACCTTCTTTGTCTGCGTGCCCCTGGCCATCATCGCCCTCATCCTGCTCCAGATCACCCTCAAGCTGCCGCACGTCCGGCGCCCCGCCAGGATCGACTGGCTCGGCTCCATCCTCTTGACCTCCGGGGTCAGCCTGCTGCTGATCTGGGTGTCCTTCGCCGGCAACCCGGACTACTACGACTGGTGGTCCTGGCAGTCGGCCGCGATGGTCGGCGGCGGCGTCGCCCTGCTGGCCCTGCTGGTCCTGGTCGAATCCAGGGTCGCGCAGCCCATCATCCCGCTGAAGATCATCTCCGAGCGCACCACCGCGCTCGCCATCCTGGCCTCGGTGGCCGTTGGCGTCGCCATGTTCGGATCCTCCACCTTCCTCGGCCAGTACTTCCAGGTGGCCCGGGGCGCCAGCCCCACCGAAGCGGGCCTGCTGACGTTGCCGATGATCGCCGGCAACCTCATCGGCTCGGTAGTCTCCGGCCAGCTGATCAGCCGCACCGGCAAGTGGAAGCGCTACCTGATCGCCGGCTCCATCCTGCTGATCGGAGGCCTCGGCCTCGCCGGCACCATCGACCACACCACCGAACTCTGGCTGGCCGGTCTCTACACGGCCGTGCTGGGCCTGGGCCTGGGCCTGCTGATGCAGAACCTCGTGCTGGCCGTGCAGAACACCGTCCGGGCCACCGACATCGGCACTGCCAGCGCCTCCGTTGCCTTCTTCCGCTCCGTCGGCGGCGCCATCGGCGTCTCGGTCCTCGGCGCCGTCCTGGGCAACCGGGTCAAGGAACTGGCCACCGAGGGCCTGGCCGCTGCCGGCATCCCCGCCGCGGGCGGATCCGCCGGCCGCAGCCTGGACCTCAAGGACCTGCCACCGCAGATCCGGGACATCATGCGCGCCGCCTACGGTGACGCGACGGCGGAGATCTTCCTGATCTCGGCGGTGATCGGCGTTGTCGCCCTGGTCGCCGTGCTGTTCATCAAGGAAAAGCCGCTGCGGCGTACCGTGGACGTCCAGCCGGACGCCACCGCCGCCGCTTCGGTCACCGGTTCCGGGGCCGACGCCGGTGCCGGCGCTGCAGCCGTCGCCGCGGCTGCGGGACATGCCGCGGAACCCGCTTCGGCACCCGCCGCGGCCTCCGGCATCGTGGACCTCGACAGCGAGTTCATCGAAGTGCTCAGCCAGCAGCGCGCAAGCCAGCGCCGCGGCGACTGAGTGGCGCAAGCGGTTACGGTCCCGTTGCAGGGGCCGGGGAGGCCACGAGCACGACGTTCTTTCCGAACAAGTCCTGCGCGTAGCAGCTGATAAGGACGACGCGGTTGGGCACGACCCGCCAGATGGAGCTGTCCTTCAGCGTGGACTTGTCTTCGGTGGAAATGGAATCCACGCGGTAGCTGATCGTTCCTGCACCCGTCGTTACCTCGAAGGTGTCCCCGGGGGCCGCGGCTGAACTGAGCCGGTTGAACGGTGCGTCTACGCCTTCCCAGCTGTGACCCATGATGTAGGTCGTGTTGGCGGAGCCTGCGCCGGGCGTCCCGAAGTTCGTCACCCAATATCCATCGAAGGAAATGGGCGGCACGATGCTTTGGGATTCAATTTCGGCCGGGGTCGGGTCCAATGGGTGCACCGCAACGTCCAGGCCGGCCGACGAGTAGACGATGCGAAGCGGCGCTGCCGCCGGCGGAAGCACCGGTTGCGGTGCGGCGGCGGCCCGCGTTGGTGTGGGGTTGGCCGTTGCGGTTGCCGTGCCCGACGGCGTCGGCGTGGGATTTCCGGGAACCGCCGGCGCCGGGGCAGCCGGCGGGACGGCGGCAAGCTCGGGCCCGCGGGGGAGTCCCGGGCTAAACAGGAAGGCCAGGATCAGGAAAGCCGCGAGGCCGCAGGCCAGAATTAGTAGATCACCGAGATTCCTGGCCCGCGGCTTGGCAGCCGGTGCATCCATCGTGGGAGTCCGGGGGAAGGGCATCTGAGCTCCTTCATAGGTTTCCGGTAAAGAGGGGCGCCGCCCCGCGCGGGCCGGCGCCCCTCTGCCACTGCCCTAGACGGCGGCGGCTGATCCGTGCTTGCGTGCCCGGCGCCTCATGGCGACGACCGACGCGGCCGTGAGCAGTGCGGCCAGGCCCGCCGCCCAGCCGGGAAGCCCGGCATCGGTGGTGCTGGCGACGGCGGTCTGCGCATTGAAGCCGCGGTTGACCTCGGCGCCGGCCCCGGCGCCGGACGGTACTACCGCCGCGGCACCCGGTGTCACCACTGCCTCTTCTCCAGCGGGCGGTTCGGTGGTATCTCCGCCGCCTCCGCCGCCCGGGTTCTCCCCGTTGTCCTCTGCAAGGCAGCCGTTTTCGGGGACGGGATAGATGTCGGCGTTGCCGTTGTGTCCGTCCTTGTGCCCGTGGAGCCATGCCTCTTCGGAGGTCGTGATGACCACGTAGGGGTTCTTCTCGGATCCCGTCGCGTGACAGAAGGTGACCTTCTTCGACTCTGATCCGTTGTTCCCGTGGTCTTTGTCATCTCCCGACGGGCAGCCCGCCGACGGGGCCGGAACGATGTCGTCGTCGTGCACGCCCTGGGCGTTGTGTCCGTTGAGTCCGTTCTCGCTGATCGTAATTTCAACGTACGGGTTCGTTTCTGAGCCGGTCGCGTGGCAGATGCTGATCTTGTCTTCCGGGTCGGCATGTGCAGGGGCGCTGGCGCCCAGCAGAACAAGGCCGGCAATGCCGACCACTACAGAGACCTTTTTCATGGCGATACTCCATCTGGATCATTGGAACTGACCAGACTGCTGGAGACGGCGGCCCGTGGCGGAGCCGACCGCTGATCGCAGGTTCCCAGATAACCGTTGTTCTTCCTGCAGAGATGTCCAGTAACTGACAACTTTCACGCTAGGCCGGGGGGTGCGCGCGGGCACGAGTGATTGCTACCCGGCCGACTACGGGTATTTTTGCCGGGACTACTGTGGCAACAGGCCACTACTGTTACTGACGGTGCCGAAGTTCGCCCCGGTGTTCTTGAACGCCACCGAGCCGCCGGGCCCCGAAATCGGCGCCGTCTGGATGATTTTCCGCTGACGATGTTCCGTGCGGGCGGCTCGTTTCGTAGAGTTGGATGGCTATCGCTGTCTGGCCCCTCTGTTAGTACTAACTGCACCGGGTTGCTTGTGTGCTTCCCGGACTCTTATCCAGACTCATCTACTCGTCAGTTCCTAAGGACCCCCGGGCATGCTTGTCACCCTCATACGGCGCTATTCCAAGCCGTATCTGCCGTATATTGCGGCCGTCATCGTTTTCCAGCTGGCCTCGACCATTGCGGCCCTGTACCTGCCCAGCCTCAACGCCCAAATCATCGATGAGGGTGTCTCCCGCGGCGACACGGACTACATCTGGCGCACCGGCGCGCTGATGCTCGGCGTCGCGCTGATCCAGGTGGTCACCGCGATCGCCGGCGTCCACTTCGGGTCCAAGGCTGCGATGGCGTTCGGCCGGGACCTGCGCCGGGGTGTGTTCCGCAAGGTCAGCAGCTTCTCCGCCAGGGACGTCAACGTCTTCGGCGCTCCGACGCTGATCACCCGCGGCACCAACGACGTCCAGCAGGTCCAGATGCTGATGCTGATGGCACTGAACTTCATGGTCGCCACGCCCATCATGTGCATCGGCGGCATCGTCATGGCCCTCCGCGAAGACCTCAACCTGTCCTGGCTGGTGTGGGTCTCCGTCCCGCTCCTGGTGGTCGTGGTCGGCTACCTCGTGGTCCGCCTGATGCCGCTCTTCCGCTCCATGCAAGCGAAGATCGACCGGCTCAACGGCATCCTGCGCGAGCAGATCATCGGCATCCGCGTGGTCCGCGCCTTTGTCCGCGAACCCCACGAGGCGCAGCGCTTCGGCTCCGCCAACCAGGAGCTCACCGACGTGTCGCTGAAAATCGGCTCGCTGTTCGTGCTGATGTTCCCGGCGATCGGCATGATCCTGCACGTCTCCACCGCCGCGGTGCTGTGGTTCGGCGGCCAGCGGGTCGACGCCGGGGACATGCAGGTGGGCTCGCTGACGGCATTCTTGCAGTACCTGCTGCAGATCCTGATGGCCGTCATGATGGGCACGTTTATGGCAATGATGATTCCGCGCGCCTCGGTTTGCGCGGACCGCATCGGCGAGGTGCTTGACGTCGAACCCTCCATCCACGAGCCCGCCGCCCCGTTGGCTCCGGCCGCCAAGGCCGGCCGGGTGGAGTTCCGCAACGTCTCCTTCGCCTACCCGGGTGCGGAGGCGTCGGTGCTTAGCAATATCAGCTTCACCGCCGAGCCGGGCCAGACTGTGGCGATCATTGGGTCCACCGGCTCCGGCAAAACCACGCTGCTGGCCCTGCTGCCGCGGCTCTTCGACGCCGCCTCCGGCGAGGTGCTGCTCGACGGCGTCCCCGTCACCAAGCTGGACCGCTCCGAGATCACCGGACGCGTCGCGATGGTGCCACAACGGCCCTACCTGTTCTCCGGCACCATCGAGCACAACCTGCGCTTCGGCAAGCCCGAGGCCACGGACGCGGAACTCTGGGACGCCCTCACCGTCGCCCAGGCGGCCGACTTCGTCCGGGAGAAGAAGAACGGGCTTGGCGCCCGCATCGCCCAGGGCGGCACCAACGTCTCCGGCGGCCAGCGCCAGCGGCTGTGCATCGCCCGCGCCCTCGTCACCGAACCCAAGGTCTTCCTCTTCGATGACTCGTTCTCCGCCCTCGACGTCGCCACCGACGCCCGGCTGCGGAGGGCGCTCAAGGCCAAAACCGCCGACGCCACGGTGATCATCGTGGGCCAGCGCGTCTCCACCATCGCGGACGCCGACCAGATCCTCGTGTTGGACAACGGCCGGATCGTGGACCGCGGAACGCACGAGGAGCTCCTCGAGAGCTCCAGCACCTACCAGGAAATCGTCGAATCCCAGCTGACCGCGGAGGCCATCGCGTGAGCACCAACGAAAAGCTCAGCAAGGCCCCCAACGGGGCCACCGAAGCCGCGGAAACGACGGACGACGACTTCTACGAGGAGGAATTCACCCCCGGAGAAGCCGATGGCGGCATGTTCGGCGCGGTCCCTGCGAAGAAGGCCCAGCATTTCTGGCCCTCGGCAAAGCGGCTGATGGGCCTGCTGAAACCCGAGCGCGCCGGCATCGTTGCCGTGCTCGCCATGGTCACGGTCGCCGTCGTCCTGAACGTGATCGCGCCGCGCATCCTGGGCCAGGCCATGGACGTGATCTTCGGCGGCGTCGTCGGCAAGCAGTTGCCGGCCGGTGCCACCAAGGACCAGTTCATCGCCGGGCTGCGATCCCAGGGCCAGGACAACTTCGCCGACATGCTGGCCAGGATGGACGTCACCCCCGGAGTAGGCATCGACTTCCAGAAGCTCGCGTTCCTGATCAGCGTGGTCCTGGTGATGTACTTCGTCGCCAACATCTTCCTCTGGCTGCAGGGCTACGTCCTGAACGTGCTGGTCATGCGGGTGGTCCGCCGACTGCGGGACGACACCGAAAAGAAGCTCAACAAACTCCCGCTGGGCTATTTTGACACCCGGCAGCGCGGCGACATCCTCTCCCGCGTCACCAACGACGTCGACAACATCCAGCAGGCCCTGCAACAGGCGTTCGCGCAGCTTGTGAACTCCGCCCTGACGGTCATCGGCATCGTGATCATGATGTTCATCGTGTCCTGGCAGCTGGCCCTGATCGCCCTGATCGCGCTGCCGCTTTCGGGCGTGGCGGCCGGCATCATCGGCGCGCGCAGCCAGAAGCTCTTCGCCGCTCAGTGGAAGAACACTGGCGAGCTCAACGGCCAGATCGAAGAGTCCTTCTCCGGACACGACCTGGTCCGCGTGTTCGGCCGCGACGCCGACATGCTGGCACGCTTCGACGAGCGGAACGAGGAACTCTACAGGGCCAGCTTCGGCGCCCAGTTCGTCTCCGGCATGATCATGCCGGTCATGCAGTTCGTGTCCTACCTCAGCTACGTGGGCATCGCCGTCGTCGGCGGCTTGCGGGTGGCCTCGGGCGGGATGAGCCTGGGCGACGCGACGGCGTTCATCCAGTACTCGCGCGAATTTACCCAGCCGCTGGGGCAGATGGCCGGCATGGCCAACATGCTCCAGTCCGGTGTCGCCTCCGCCGAACGGGTCTTCGAATTCCTCGACGCCGACGAACAGGACGCCGAGACCGCCACCGACCACCTCCCGGCCAAAACGGACGGGCACGTTGAGTTCCGGCACGTCACCTTCAGCTACACCCCGGACAAGCCGCTGATTGAGGATCTGTCCTTCACCGCCGAGCCGGGCCACACCGTCGCGATCGTCGGCCCGACCGGGGCCGGCAAGACCACCCTGGTGAACCTCGTGATGCGCTTCTACGAGCTCAACGCCGGGAGCATCACGCTCGACGGCGTCGACGTCACTAAGCTCAGCCGCGCGGAACTGCGGTCCAAGGTGGGCATGGTGTTGCAGGACGCGTGGCTGTTCGGCGGCACCATCTACGAGAACATCCGCTATGGCAAGTTGGACGCCACCGAGGAGCAGATCATGGCGGCGGCGAAGGCCACCTTCGTGGACCGCTTCGTCCGTGCCCTGCCGGACGGCTACAACACGGTCATCGACGAGGAAGGCAACAACGTCAGCGCCGGCGAGAAGCAGCTGATCACCATCGCCCGGGCTTTCGTCGCGAACCCCTCGCTGCTGATCCTGGACGAAGCCACCAGTTCCGTTGATACCCGGACCGAGGTCCTGGTCCAGAAGGCCATGGCCGCGCTGCGCACCGAGCGCACCAGCTTTGTGATCGCCCACCGGCTCTCCACCATCCGGGATGCCGACACCATCCTGGTGATGGAGGCCGGCCGGATCGTCGAACAGGGCCGGCACGCGGAGCTGCTGGAACTGCAGGGCGCCTACTACCGGCTGTACATGTCCCAGTTCGCCGGGGAAGACGCGGAAGCCTCCGTCCTGGAAGAGCCGACGGCGGTGCACAGCTGAGCGCCGCCGGGATGGCGCCGGCGGAGGGACAACCCGCCGGCACCACGGACCCGCGACGCCTGGAGGTCAAGGTGCCGATGCGCTGGGGCGACATGGATGCCTACGGCCACATCAACAACGTCCAGCTCGTCCGGATCCTGGAGGAGGCCCGGATCGCCGCGTTCGGGCCGCCCCGCGGGGCCGGCTTCCCCGGCGTCGAACCTGAGGTGTCCCTGTTCAACGAGGTCCCGGAGGGGACGCTGGCGCTCGTTGTGGAACACAAGATCCGCTACGTCCGGACGCTGGAATACCGCAACGTGCCCGCCGTCGTGCAGCTTTGGATTGGTGCGGTCAAGGGTGCCAGCTTCGACATCCACTACCTCGTCCAGGATCCCGTGACCGGCGAGGACTGCGTCAAGGCCAGCAGCCACCTGGCGTTCGTGGACGAGGCCACCGGACGGGTCCTTCGCCTGACCCCCGAGCAGAAGGCCAAGCTCGCCCCTTTTATGGCCGCCCACCAGACCCGCTAGGCCCTACCTCGCCGCCGGGATCGGTCCTAGACTGATCAGGCCCGGGGGATGCCTGAACCCGGTTGTCTGGACACTCGAAGCAAGGAGCAGGGCTCATGGCCAAGCGAAGCAAGACGAGGGCACGGAAGAAAACCTGGAAAGAACTCTCGCCGATGGCGAAGTTCGGCACCATCACGGCGGCCGTGGTCCAGCTCTCCCTCCTGGTCGCCGCCCAGCGCGACATCTCGCGGCGCCCGGCGGAGGAAATCCGCGGCAGCAAGGCCCTGTGGCGGGCCGCCACACTCATCAACTTCGTCGGCCCGGGCACCTACTTCACCTACGGCGTCAAGCGCCGCCCGGCCGCGAAGTAAGTCCCAGCCGGCCGCGTCGCCGGGGCGCTCCGGGCCCGGCGCCGACGGTAGGCCGCGGAAGCTACTGCCAGGTAACTCATGCCCGCCCGTTATGCCTTCGTTCAGTTTTAGGCTGTAAATTGATTGCATGACCCCATCGCCAAAGACCGCCATGCACCGCGCCCTCGGCATCTCAAAAGAGATCGAGGACGCGGCCTGGTTCGTCCTGGGCCCGGGCCTGCACGGCCAGCCGTCGGCCCTGGACGGGCGCACCATGACGTGGACCGCGGATGCTGCCGTCGAGCTGCTCGAACGCCTGGAAGCCGGCGCCGCTGACCCTAAGGCACCCATGATGACCAACCTCCGGCAGAACCTTGAGGGGGCGTCGCGCGGAGCCAAGCAGTTGGCCGTGGAACTGCTGTTCCTGCAGTCGTTGCCGCTGGCCCATGAGGTGAAGTCGCTCAAGGTCAAGCGCGCCCGGGTCGCCGAATCCGCGTCCTGGCTGGAGCCGCCGCTGGAACTCCCGGAGGAGCTCTACGCCGGGATGACGGACCACGGCGTGATCCGGGACCGCACCGCGGAATTTAATTGGACCATTTGGGACCACCTGAAATGGCTCTGCCGCTTCGTCGCCCACGTCGACAACCAGCCCACCGCCGCAGTGCAGGCAGCCCTCACGGACCCGCTGGCGTTCCACAACCTGACCGCCGGCACCCCCGAGGACCAGCCGGCCATCCGCCGGAGCATCGAGTTCCTGGTCTGGCCCGGCTACTTCGAACCCGTCGTGGCCGACGTCGAACGCCAGGAAATCCGCGACGCCTTCGCCTCGCTGGTCGGCGGTGCCAAGGGTGACTCCGACGAGGAAGTGTCCGCCGACATCCACCGCATCCGGCTGCATCTGGACGAACAGGCCGGGCAACGGATCGACTGGTACTCCCGGCAGCTAGTCAGCCAGTGGCGGAAGGTGGGAGATCCCGGCCGCCGCGCCTGGCTGCTGCGCAGCCACCACGACAATGCCGAGCTGCTCGCCGCGTGGCAGGACGAGGAAGCCGTGACGCTCGACGTCGAGCACCTCCGCCTGCTGGACCCGGGCGTGACCGCGGGCGTGGTGCAGCACGCCGTGGACGAGGACTACAAGCACCTGAGCTATGTGGAGCGCGAGGACACCAAGACCGCCATCTTCGCGTTTCTGACCGTGATGAAACCGGGCGACCTCACGCTCTACCAGCACTCCGGCGCCGTCCGCGTGGGCGTGGTGCTGGGCGAACCTGAGCACCACGAGGACAACCGCCGGCTGCGCCGCAAGGTCCGCTGGTTCGACGAGGTCCACTCGACGGCCGACCTGCCCCGACATGTGCAGCGCCAGCTGGCCAGCTCCGGGCTGATCGTGGACGTTACCAGGGTGATCCAGGCGCTCGACACGCTGCTCCCGGCCGAAGCCGAATCGGAACCGGAGGACGGTGCCGAGCCGGACGCCGTCGTCGAACCACCCTGTGAGGGTTTCCGGCCGCTGACGGCCGAGTTCGCGGCGTCCCTGCACATGGACCTCGAGCCCCTGCAGGAAATCGCCGAGCTGCTCGAGGAAAACCGCCAGCTGGTCCTGTACGGTCCTCCCGGCACCGGAAAGACCTACCTGGCCAAGCACCTCGCGGCCGAGCTGGCCGGCGACACCGGCGACGAACGGGTCAAACTCGTCCAGTTCCACCCCTCCTACGCCTACGAGGACTTCTTCGAGGGCTACCGCCCGGACAAGACCGACGAGGGCCAGGTGTCCTTCAAACTGGTCGCCGGACCGCTGCGCCGGCTGGCCGAGGAGGCTGCGAAGCCCGGCAACGAGAGCAAACCGTACTTCCTGATCATCGACGAGATGAACCGCGCCAACCTGGCCAAGGTCTTCGGCGAACTGTACTTCCTGCTCGAATACCGCGACGACCGCATCTACCTGCAGTACAGCCCCACCGAGCCGTTCTCGCTGCCGGACAACCTGTACATCATCGGCACCATGAACACCGCCGACCGTTCCATCGCGATGATGGATGCCGCCATCCGCCGCCGGTTCTCCTTCATCGAGCTGCACCCCAAGACCGAGCCGGTGAAGGGAACGCTGCTGCGCTTCCTGCAGGCCCGCGAGCTGGACACCACGCCGGCGCTGCTGCTCGATGAGCTGAACAACGCCATCGACGAGTGGGACCGCGACCTGATGATCGGGCCGTCCTACTTCATGAAGAAGGCCGCCCAGACCCCCACCGGGCTGCGCCGGATCTGGAAGTACGAGCTGATGCCGCTGCTCGAGGAGCACTACCACGGCCAGCTGAACCGGGCGCAGCTGGAGGAGCGGTTCGGCCTGGAGCAGCTGTTGGCCCGCCTTGCGCGCGTCTAGTCCCGCCCTGGCCGGCGCCGTCCGCCACATTGTCCTGGACGAGCTGTCCGGGGGAGTGGTGGAGCGGATCGACGCCGGCAGCGCCGCGTACATCAACGGCAGCGGCCTGGCCAAGGCCTCGCCGCTGGGCATGGGCCTGTTCCGGATCGAACCGGTGGGCAAGGTCGGGTCCGTGCGGACCCCCTCCGTGCAGCTGGAGGTCCGGCCCAAGGAACGGCTGGGGCTCGGGCGCCTGCTCTTCCTGCTCGGCTACACGGAGAACCAGGGTTTCCGGGATGACGCCGTGGCCGCCGTCGAAGACACTGACCTCTGGAGCGCCCTGGCCGAGTCACTGGCCCAGCTCGCGGACCGGGCGCTGAGCCGCGGCGTGCTCCAGGGGTACCTGAACGTCGACGAGTCGCTCCGCACCGTCAAGGGCCGGATCCGGATCTCGGACCAGATCTCGCGCCGGCCCGGGATGCTGGTGCCGCTGGAGGTCTCCTATGACGAATTCACCGAGGACATCCCGGAAAACCGCATCCTGCGTGCAGCCCTGGAGCGGATGTCGCAGGTGCCCGGTGTGCGGGCCGATGTGCTCAGCCGGTTGCGGCGGTTGAAGGGCAAGCTCGACGCCGTGACGCGCCTGCAGTCCGGCGCCCCGCTGCCGCCGTGGCGGGCCAGCCGGATGAACACCCGCTACCACGCGGCCCTGCGGCTCGCCGAGGTGATCCTGCGCAACGCCTCGGCCGAGGCCGGGGACGGCAAGCAGCACTCGGCGTCGTTTGTGGTGGACATGTCCAAAGTTTTCGAGGACTTTGTCGGCACCGCGCTGCGGGAGGCCATGGCGGCGCACCCGGGGGAGATGCGGCTGCGCTACAACTCGATGCTCAACGAGGCGGTGCGGGATTCCGACCGGATCATGGTGCAACCGGGCGCGGTGCATCTGCTCGGGGGCCGGCCCGTGATGGTGTACGACGCGAAGTACAAGGCGGCGTCCGACGTCGGCGCCTCCCTGTCCGCTGACCACTACCGGATGCTGGCGTACTGCACCTCGCTGCGGGTGCCGACGGCATGGCTGGTCTACGCGGGCGCGGGCGAGATCAAACTTCGGCGGATCCTCAACACGGACATCGACGTGGTGGAATTCCCGCTGGACCTGTCCTTGCCTCCGGCGGAAATCCTGGCCTCCGTGGCGGACCTGGCACAACAGTCGTGGGGCGAAGTGGTGCGGCAGGCTGCGATCAGCCGCTGAGTGCCGGTTCCCGGGGGAGCCTAGGCGGTGTCGTCCTGCACGGTTGTGGAGATGGAGAGCAGGTGGTTCAGCAGCGCCTTCTCGGGCTGGCCGGGATTGTTGGCTACGTGCCAGCGGAGCTGTTCACGGACGAGGGCCTCTTCGGGTTTGGTTTCCGAGAGGATTGCGTCGATGATGGCGGACACTTGCCTGCGCAGAGGCTCCAGATCTTCTGATGTCTCGGGGCTCCGCTCAGCGTGCCGTGTGCGGGTCTCGGTGGACAACAACAAATGTGGCATCTTGCTTCTCCTGCGGAGTTCGTAGTACCCCCACGTACTGACCAATAGAGTCCTAGTCCCCGAGTTTCGAGTTTAGCCCAGGCGGCCCAGTCTGTCTCGGGTAGGCGGCGAGGCAATTACGATGACTAGTCGAAGGCTGCCTCGCCGGTGCTGCTGAGATTACCGGGATCCGCGATTACATTTCGGATGTCGCGTACGAATTATTTCCGCGTCGCGGGGCACGTGCGCCTAGGAAGGTGTCCAGCTGCTGCTCGAGGGCGGAAAGGTCCTTCAGCTCGCATTCCCAGACCGTGAGCACCTCCCAGCCCGAGCTCTCGAGCAGGCGCCGCTGTTCGGCGTCGCGGTTCCGGGTGCGGGTCCGCTTGGTCTCCCAGAACTCGGCGTTGGATTTTGGCGCGTGCTGCCCGACCCGGCAGCCGTGGAAATGCCAGAAGCAGCCATTGACGAAGATGACCTTGTGGCGACCGGCAAAGACCAGATCGGGGTTGCCGGGAAGCCTGCCGCCGCGGGCCGTGCCGTGGAGCCGGTAGCGGTAGCCCTTGGCGTGGAGCATCCGGCGGACCAGCAGCTCCGGTTTGGTGTTCTTGCCGCGGATGCGGGACATGTTCCAGCTGCGCCGCTCCGGGGTCAGACTGTCCGCCATGGTTTAAGTCTAGGCCGCGGCTAGCTGGCGGCGGTTGGAGGGGGTCTTGGCGGCGGGGTCGTTGGGGGTGCCGGGCAGCAGGGTCTTGGCGGCGCCCTGGCCTAGATCTCCCGCTCGGGGTGTTCCCCGAACTGGAAGTGGCGGCCGCTGACCGACGTCGGCTCAATCTCGACGTAGAAGTCTTTCAGCGTCGGCACCCACGGTTTGAGCCCCAGCGCCTCCGCGGCCGCAATCTCGGACGACTGCTCGAGGGCTCGAGCCGTGCCGCGGACCACCACCGACCATGCCTCCTCGGAGAGAATGCCGTCCGTTTCGAACAGCACCTTGGAATTGATGGTCAATTCGGCGAGTTTGTTGCCGGGCGCGGTGCGCAGATAGACCTTCCGGTCACTAACCGCGTAATTCACCGGAAAAATGTCCGGTTCCCCAGCCACGGTGACGACGAGTCTGCCGTGTTTGGTCCCTTCGATGAGTTTCCAGATTTGGTCCTCGGTCAGGGTCAGGATCGGGCTGCCTTCTGCGTGTTCGAACATCATGGGCTCATTGTTCTATCCGGCGTAGAAAAATGCCAGAGGCGTAAGGAACTGAAAGCCTCGCTGCGGGCCCCGGTCTTCGGCGCTAGGAACTTGGGTACGGCCAAGCTTCCCCAGCATCCTGCAGCGACCCGGGACATGGCGCCAACTAGGAGGAGCATAAGCCGCGCCGAGGGACCCGGCCAGCCGGACTCGCGCCGTTCGAAAAACGGGCTGTGGATAACTCTTACGGCCCGACGGCGTTCTCAGTTACCCTTAGGCATTGTTTGGATTCAGGGCGTCTTGATTTCTATCGGGGGATTAGCTGAACATGACATCTCGCATTCCAATCTCCAGCCGCAGGCACATAGCCGCAGCCGCACTGCTTATCGCCGCCGTTCTGTCGGCAACGGCCTGCACCGGCGGCCAACCTCCGCCCGGCGTTACGGTCAGTAGCGGTCCGGCTTCCTCTTCGGGTTCCGCAACCCCGACGCCGACCCCGACGCCGACACCGACCGCCAGCTACAAGCCGGCGGATGCCTCGGGCCGGGCACAAAACGTCCCGGTCCCCGTGCTCCCAGAGGCGGCGAAAGCGGAGACGAAGGAAGGGCTGGAGGCCTTCGCGCGGTACTGGTTTGAGCTCCTCAGCTACGGTTATGAGACTGGCGACACGTCCCGGCTCGTCGCCATAACGAGCACCGAATGCCGGTCCTGCGAGAAAGCGAAGACCGTCATCACTGGGTGGCACGCCGATGGGCGCTGGTTGGTAGGAGGTCGGACTCAGACTCCATCTGTCAGCACGACGTTTCGGGCCGACACGCAAGGAAACTACCAGGTTGCAATTCAGGTGTCCCAATCGGCGATTTCCTATTTCAATCCTGATGGCACTATGTATCGTTCCACTCCCAAACCAGATGACACCGGCAATTTAATGCTGGCCCAATACAAGGGCGGATCGTGGTACGTAAACAACATCCAACCGATCGTTGGCTAGCGTAATGCGAACGTATTGGAGGGCTGTCGTTCTCTGGGCCGTGTGGACTCTCGCAAGTTCGATGGGGAGCCTCATCGCGCCCGTGGACGGGCAGACACCGCCGATAACTGGTGATTGGGGCGAAGATACGGTCGACATCGGGGGCTGGATAATCGATCCAATTAAGGGTGGCTTCGTTTGGAGCCCCGCGGGTTCAGTTTTCAATGACCCGAATCAATACAAGTACGAGCTCCAGTGCCACCTTGGCGGCGGTGACTTTGACACCGAGTGTCTGGCGGTAATCGTGGATTGCAAGAACGGACCCGACGGTACTGAGGGGATTCCCGTCGTCTGGCTCAAGGCTCCCGCGGGGGTGCCGAATCCGGTCTGGACCTTTCATTCCGGCCCAACGTGCCTGTTTGATGCGCGGCCTGAAGAGTTGCTGCCGCGCATCGCAGCCCTAATTCAAACGGAGTTCCAAAAACTTCCAATCGCCGCCGGCAAAGCAACCGCGCAACCCAGCCCGCATACTCTTCGCGGTGCGGAAACAAACTTCTTCGCAGAAGCGGATCCGCAGCAGTTCGACATCAAGATCCTCGCTCAGGATGTCCATGTAGATGCCAAACCCGTCCAGTACTCCTGGAACTACGGTGACGGCACCTCGCTGGGGCCCACGACAACGTCGGGCGGCTCGTTGCCCCAGGACCGATGGGGCGAGAAGACGGCCACCAGCCACGTCTACACGCAAACCGGCGACTTCTCCGTGGTGCTGACCACCCATTTCCAGGGAACGTACTCCGTGAACGGCGGCCCGCCGCTGCCTATCCCCGGCCAAGGGCAGTTCAGCTCCGCACCCCAAACCGTCAGCGTGTGGCGGTCCATCACCCGCAATTATGCGGACGACTGCCTCAAGAATCCGCAAGGCCAGGGGTGCCCGGGAGCGTCGCAGCCCTCGCGCTGATCGGGGCGTGATCCGAGTCTCAGCCGGAATAGTTGCAGGCGCCGCGGAGTTTCCGCCAGTGGACAAAATCCACTGTGAAAGGAACTGCGCATGCTGTTTTCCCCCCTGACCATCGGACAACTGGAAGCCCCGAACCGACTCGTGATGGCGCCGCTGACCCGCCTCCGCTCCGGCCGGGAAGGCATCCCGGGACCGCTGGTGGTGGAGCATTACCGGCAGCGCGCCTCGCTCGGCCTGATTGTCAGCGAAGGTACCTTTCCGAGCCCCGCCGGACGCGGTTTCCCGGGCCAGCCTGGCCTCGTCACCGAGGAACAGCTCAAGGGCTGGGCTGACGTTACCGCCGCAGTGCACGCCGAGGGCGGCCGGATCTTCGCCCAGGTCATGCACGCCGGCCGCGTTACACATGAGGACACCACCGGTGGCCACGAGGTTGTCGCCCCGAGCGCCATCGCCATCGACGGCGTCACCCGCACCTACGAGGGCAAGCAGGCGTTCCCCGTTCCGCGGGCCCTGACGTTCGACGAGCTGCCCGGCATCCGTGAGGAGTTCGTCCGGGCCTCGCGCAACGCGATCGAGGCCGGGTTCGACGGCGTCGAACTTCACTCCGCGAACGGTTACCTGCTGCACGAATTCCTGACGCCGGCTGCGAACCAGCGTGACGACAACTACGGCGGCTCAGCTGAAAACCGGGCGCGTTTTGTGATCGAGACTGTCCAGGCCGTGGTCGATGCCATTGGCGCGGACCGGGTTGGCATTCGCATCTCACCCGAGCACAATGTCCAGGGCGCCCTAGAGTTGGACGCCGCCGATGTCCGCGAAACGTACGGCTACCTGGTGGACGCCCTGGCGCCGCTGAAGCTTGCCTACCTCAGCGTCCTTCACAAGGAGCCCACCAGCGAGCTGGTCCAGGACCTGCGCACGCGCTTTGCCGGCACCTTCCTCCTGAACACCGGCTTCGGCGTCATCACCACTGCGGAAGAAGCCAAGTCCTTGGTCTCGGACGGGCACACTGACGGTGTGGTCGTCGGGCGTCCCGCCATCGCCAACCCGGATCTGGTGCGACGCTGGCGCGAAGGCCTCCCCGTCAACGAGCCGGATGCGGCGACCTTCTACACCGACGGCGCCGAGGGCTACACCGACTACCCGGCCTACCAGAACTAGCAGCGCCGCCCCGGCTCAATCTCGGGCGGGACATGCCCATTGCATGCCGCGAACAGTGGACATAATCCTATTCTGTGCACTGTTCGCAATTAAGAATGGGCATGTCCCGCCGACCGGCTCGAAACCGAAGTGCATGTCCAATGGCGCACCCAGAAGATGGGCATGTCCAGCGGTGGCGGCCAAGAATGGGCATGTCCCGCTGAGCGGCTCGAAAGCGAAGCGCATGTCCAATGGCGTGCTTAGAAGATGGGCATGTCCAGTGCTGGCGGCCAAGAATGGGCATGTCCCTAGGGTGACGCCGGCGCGGACCTTTGGCAGAGGCCGATGAAGCCGCCGAGCTGCTCCAGGCCCTCCGGGTGAAGCGGTAGGTAGTTCGTCAGCTCCGGGGCCCTAACGACGACGGCGCGCCACTGCCCGCGCGAGACCGCCACATTGATCCGGTTGCGGGAGAGCAGGAACTCCATGCCCCGCGGCGCCTCGGCCACGGCGGAGCAGGCCATCGAGACGATCACCACCGCCGCTTCCTGCCCCTGGAACTTGTCCACGGTGCCCACCCGCACCCCGGACAGACCGGCCCGGTCCAGCGCCTCGCGAATGAGGTTCACCTGGGCGTTGTAGGCAGCCACCACCAGGACGTCGGCGGCCTCGAGCGGCCGCGAGCCGTCCGGGGTGTGCCAGGCCAGCCCCAGGTGAAGCCGCACCTGCCGGACTACCTCGGCGGCCTCCTCCGGGGACGACGTCGTATTGCCACTGTGCGGCACCATCACCGTCTCGATCCCGGCGGGAACTCCGTCGAGGCGCCGCAGGTCCGCGGACGGCGCGGAGTGCAGACGGCCCTCGTAGGACAGCTCGGAGACGGCCAGGCACAGCTTGGAGTTCATCCGCCACGAGTCGGCCAGGAAGTAGCCCAGCTCCGGCGGGAGCGTGGCGTGCCCTGCCGAGATCCAGCCGAGGGCCGATTCGTCCACCGGCTCCGGGTGCCTGCCCTGGCTCACCTGCGGCAACTGCTGCGGGTCGCCGAGCAGGAGCAGGCGGCTGCTCGCCTGGGCCACCGCGAGCGTGTTGGCCAGGGAGAACTGGCCGGCCTCGTCGATCACCAGCAGATCCAGCGAGCCGGCCGGGACGCCGGCGCCGGTCATGGTCCAGGCCGTGCCGCCGATCAGGGCACCGCCGCCGGAGCCCAGCAGCGCCGCCACATCACCGGCGGAACGCGACGCCCACGGCAAGGGATTGCTGTGCTTGACGTCCTTGGCTACAAGCTCCGGATCAACGCCGGCCGTGGAGACAGCGGTGGTCAGCAGGTTCTCCACCACTGCGTGGGACTGGCCGACGACGCCGACCTTCCAGCCGCGGGCCACCAGCCGGGCGATGACGTGGGAGCCCACATGGGTCTTGCCGGTTCCGGGGGGACCCTGCACGGCGAGGTAGGAGTGATCGAGGTCCAGCACCGCCGCCGTGATGGCGTCGATGAAGGGGTCCGCTCCGTCGCCCGGCTGCGGCAGGGATGCTCCGGAGGCCAGCCGGGGCGGCAGCCGCCGGACCAGGTCAAGGGCCGGGTGGCGGGGGAGGGCCCCGGAGCCCAGTCCGACGGCCACCGTAGCAGCCAGGGACTCCAGCGCCTGCTCCAGGCTTTTAGTGGCGAGCGGCTGGTTCTCGGTCAGCGCGATGGGCAGCTCATTGTGGGCCGGGATGTTCCGGTGCAGGCGGTCCCGGATGATGACGGTGTCCTGGCCGTCCTCGTCGCCCAGTTCCAGGACCTCCGTGCCGAACCATCCGTTCCGGCCGGCCCCGTGCTTGCCGGTGCCTTCCAGCCCGGCGGGAAGCGGATGGTCGTACATGCGGAACCAGGTGCTGCCCTCCCGCAGGTCCGAGCCCGGGGTCACCGTGCCGGTCAGCTTGACCCGACGCTCCGGGAGCTTCCTGCCTTCCTGCTGCCAGTCGTCGAGGACCTCAGCGGATTCGACCAGGAAAACGTTGCGGTCCCGCTGATGTGCGTCCGGGCCCTGCTCGCACCGGTCGAAGTGAGCCCACCAGAACGACTTGCGCTCCCGGCGGTGGTAGCTCACGGCCGCGGCCAGCATCGCGACGGCTTTGCGGTCCGTCTCGGGCAGGCCGCTTCCGGGCTCGGCAAAAGCCAGCAGGGCTTGCTCCGCCGGGCCTGCTGCGGTCGCCGCGTCCGTGGAGGCGCCGTCGTCGTCCACGTCCGCCGTGTCGGCGCTCGCCGAATCCAGCGGCCCAAAGCCGCCGCGCGGCGTGATCCCGCGTTCCCCGGCCCGTCGCAGCAGCCAGTTCCGCAGCTCCAGGGTTGAGAGGCAGTCGTATTCGTTGTAATCGGAGATGCCCGCGAGGATCCCGGCGGCCTCCTCGACCCGGCCGGCGTCACGCGCGTCGCAGTAGTGGGCGTAGGCCACGACGGAGGCGCCGGCGTCCTTAACGTCGCCGGACCGGAGGTTGGCCCCCATGTAGAGCGGCTCGAGCTTTTTGATGCTGTACGAGTTCTCCGAGATTCGGATGCTGTTGCGGACCGTCTGGTAGAGGTCCACCAGCAGCCCCTCGCGGAGCCACTCGTCCACGATGTCTTCGCCCGCGACGTGCTGCACCGAGAGCTTGCGAAGCGCCGTCTTCTCATAGGCGGCGTAGTGGTAGACGTGCATGTCCGGGTAGTCCCGCCGGCGTTTCTCCACGTAGTCCAGGAACTCCAGGAAGGCCTGTTTCTCAGCCGCCCGGCTGTGCGCCCAGAACGGCCGGAACATCCCCGGAGCGCCTGGCCCGGTGGGCGCCTCGATCACGCCGAACAGGTACTCCAGCCCCCACACCCCCGTGTCGCTCTCCTGCCACAGCGGATCGCCCTCGAAATCGAAGAAGATATCGCCGGGACTCGGCGGCGGCAGTTCGGCCAGGGTGTTCCGCGCCATGACCGCGTAGCGCAGGGTGTGCTCCTCGCCATCCTTGACGTACCGCACCTCGCCGTCGGCCGGGCCGGCGCCGCTCTGGATCCGGGCCTGTTCCTGCAGCCGCTCAAGCACGGGGGTGGGCTTGACGAGCGTGGCGTGCGCGAGTTCCGTGACCGTGTGGATGCCGAGCCCATGCAGGTTCTTGCGCTGCACCGAGTTCATCCGGGCGACGAGGAGCAGGTCGTCGGTGGCTTTGACCTGCTCCTGGCAGTAGTCGCAGCGGCCGCAGGCGGTGACGCCATCCGCGCCCCACCGGACGGTGGCGGCCCCGGCGATGTGCGCGGCGGTCAGGGCCAGGAAGCGCTCGCGCCGCTCCCGGAACACCGGCAGGATCTCGGCGAGTTTGTGGTGGCTCCGGACGTAGTCGAAGCCGCCGCTGGCCAGCTGCACGGTGGCGCCCAGCACAAGCGTCACCGCAGGATCCACCGGGATGCCGGCCTTCAGGAGCTGGTCGCCGTACGCGGCGAGCTGGAGCAGGGCGGTCACCTTGGCGTGGCGGGCGAGCTTGGTGTCGAACACGGCGTAGCCGTCGTCGGGCTGGCGCACCAGGAAGTCGGAGCGGCCGTGGAACTGCCCGTCGAAGAAGGCGGCCTGGAACACGACGTCGGCGCCCGCGCGCAGCGCCTCGATCGATTCGTGGTGCTTGGCCAGCAGGGTGGCGCGGTCCATGGATTTGGCGGGAACGACGTCGTACACACCGCGCCCGCGGGCCGGATCCCAGGTCCCGAATTCTTCGATGAAGCCGGCCAGGACCTTGCGCTCGTGCACCTCGCCCAGGTCCGCCGCGTGCTTGAGCATCTCGTCGGTACCGAAGTCGGCCTTGGGGGCGCGGCCGAGCTTCTCATCGAGCTTCCTCAGCAGCTGGTACTCGCAGTCCACCGCCACCACGAGGTCGCTCGCGGAGTAGACCAAATCCGGTGCCGCGCCGGGTACTTCCGGTTCAAGGAAAAACACTGTGCCCCGCTTTGATTGATGGATCCGCCGCTGATCGATGTCTCTGCTGTCAAGCTACCAAAGCCCTCTGACACCCAGACTCTGGCCGCCGGCGCGGGAGCGGCGTAGGGTCGACAAAACCATGACCGAACAGCAACCGTTTGAACTGCTCCAGCGCTACCCGCACTTCGAGTTGCGCCGCTATCCCGCGCACGTCGTCGCCGAAATACGCGTCACCGCGAGCTTTGACCGTGCCGGCAACGCCGCTTTCCGCCACCTGTTCAACTACATCAGCGGCAAGAACACCGCCTCGCAGAAGCTGGCGATGACGGCCCCGGTCATCCAGGGAACCGGATCGCAGGGGACACCGCAGAAGGTGGCCATGACCGCCCCGGTGCTTCAAAGCGGCCCGCTGCCGGGCAAGGACGAACCAGCCGACTTTGTGGTCGCCTTTGTCCTGCCCGCGGGCCTGACCGCCCAGACAGCGCCGGTCCCGGCCAACCCCGACGTCAAGATCCGGGCGGTACCCGGCTCCCTCGCCGCGGCCGTACGCTTCTCGGGCAGCGGCTCGGAGGCGGCCTTCGAACGGCACACCGACGGCCTGCAGGCGGCGCTTGCCCTCGCCGGGCTGACGGCCGTGGGCCCGCCACGCTTCGCCCGGTTCGACCCGCCGTTCAAGCCGTGGTTCCTGCGCCACAACGAGGTGGTCCAGGACGTGCAGGAACCCGCGACCGCCACGGGGACGCCGGGCGCCGGAGTCGGGTAAGGCAAAATGGCTGGGTGAGCCAACTCCCGCAGCACCCTGCCAAGACCACCCCGATTGAGACCCAGATCGCCGCCGAGCTCGGCGTACAGCCCTGGCAGGTGAAGGCCGCCGTGGAGCTGCTCGACGCCGGGTCCACCGTGCCGTTCATCGCCCGCTACCGGAAGGAAGCCACCGGCACCCTGGACGACACCCAGCTCCGCGGGCTCGAGGAGCGGCTGCGCTACCTGCGCGAGCTGGAGGACCGCCGCCGGACCGTCCTCGAAGCGATCGCCGCCCAAGGTGCGCTGACGCCCGAACTGCAGGCCGCCGTCGTCGGCGCCGACACGAAGTCCCGGCTGGAGGACATCTACCTGCCATTCAAGTCCAAGCGGCGCACCAAGGCCCAGATCGCCCGGGAGGCCGGCCTGGAGCCGCTCGCCGACGCCCTGCTCCAGCGCCCCGAGCTGGACCCGGAACGCGAAGCCGCCAAATACGTGAACGCCGAGCACTCCATCGGAGACGCCGCCGCCGCGCTGGCCGGGGCACGGTCCATCCTGGTCGAGCGCGTCGCCCAGGACGCCGACCTTGCCGCCACACTGCGGGAGCGGCTCTGGACCCAGGGCCGGATGGTCTCGCGCGTCAAGAAGGGCCAGGAAACCGAGGGGCAGAAGTTCAAGGACTACTTCGAGTTCTCCCAGGCGCCGTCCGGGATGCCCTCGCACCGGGTCCTCGCGCTGCTGCGCGGCGAAAAGGACGGCGTGCTGGAGCTGGATCTGTCCGAAGCGGAACCGGACGACGACGCCGCCCTGGCCGCCGCGCGCGGCCGGTACGAGGCCGCCGTGGCCAGATTCCTCGGGGTCGCCGACCGCGGCCGGCCCGCCGACGCGTGGCTGCTGCAGACGGCGCAGCAGGCGTGGCGCTCCCGGGTACTCAGCCGGCTCAGCGGCGACCTGCGCAGCCGGATGTTCGCCGCGGCCGAGGACGAAGCCGTGCGGGTGTTCGCCGCCAACCTCCGTGACGTGCTGCTCGCGGCGCCCGCCGGCAACCGGGCCACCCTGGGCCTGGACCCGGGGCTGCGCACCGGCGTGAAGGTGGCGGTGGTGGACGGCACCGGCAAGGTGGTCGCGACCGACACGGTCTACCCGCACGCCCCGGCCCGGAAGTGGGACGAGGCGCTGCGCACGCTCGTGGGCCTCGCCCGCAAGCACGGCGTTGAACTCGTCGCGATCGGCAACGGCACCGCCTCGCGGGAGACGGACAAGCTCGCGGCCGAGCTGATCAAGCAGCTCGGTGCCGGAGCCGGCAGCGCGCCGCAAAAGCTTGTGGTCTCTGAGGCCGGCGCGTCGGTGTATTCCGCGTCGGCGCTCGCCGCGGCCGAACTGCCCGGCATGGACGTGTCACTGCGCGGCGCGGTGTCGATCGCCCGGCGGCTGCAGGACCCGCTCGCGGAACTGGTCAAGATCGAGTCGAAAGCGATCGGCGTCGGGCAGTACCAGCACGACGTCACGGCGGCGAAGCTGGACCGGAGCCTCGACGCCGTCGTCGAGGACTGCGTCAACGCCGTCGGGGTGGACGTCAACACCGCCTCGCCCGCGCTGCTGAGCCGGGTGGCCGGCGTCGGGCCGCTGCTGAGCGAGAACATCGTGGCCTACCGGAACGAGCACGGTCCGTTCAGCAAGCGCAGCGAGCTGAAGAAGGTGCCGCGGCTGGGCGCCAAGGCGTTCGAGCAGTGCGCCGGCTTCCTGCGGATCACCGGGGGAGCGGAGCCGCTGGACGCCTCCAGCGTGCACCCGGAGGCCTACCCGCTGGCGCGGAAAATCAAGGCCGCCGCCGGGGCGGTCCGGGACCTGTCCGCGCTCAACCCGCAGGACTTCGTGGACGGATCGT
Organism: Arthrobacter sp. SlRoot2-15; assembly: GCF_059739345.1. Taxonomy (NCBI): domain Bacteria; kingdom Bacillati; phylum Actinomycetota; class Actinomycetes; order Micrococcales; family Micrococcaceae; genus Arthrobacter; species Arthrobacter sp. SlRoot2-15. The sequence goes on along the minus strand of NZ_AP046058.1, from coordinate 1,068,310 downwards.
TCGGCCTGCCCACCGTGCGGGACATCATCGCCGAGCTGGAAAAACCCGGCCGGGACCCGCGTCCGGCGTTTGCTGCGGCGACATTTCTGGAGGGCATCGAGAAGATCTCCGACCTCAGACCCGGCATGGTGCTGGAGGGGACCGTCACGAACGTGGCGGCGTTCGGCGCGTTCGTCGACGTCGGCGTGCACCAGGACGGGCTGGTGCACGTGTCCGCGCTGGCCAACCGGTTCGTCGCCGACCCGCGCGAGGTGGTCAAGTCCGGCCAGGTGGTTCGGGTCAAGGTGCTGGAGGCCGATCCGGAGCGCAAGCGCATCTCGCTGACGCTGCGGCTCGACGACGAACCGGCGGGCTCTGCGGGGCGGCCGGACCAGCCCAAGCAAGCCTCGCGGCCTACCGCCGGGGGACCGGAGAAATCGCAGCCGGTTCCGGCGCGGGCCAACACCGCGATGGCCGAGGCGCTCCGGAAAGCGGGACTCGGAAAGTAACGCCACCGTTCGTCGCGGATTCCCTACCACTCGGCGCATTAACCCTACGTTTACTGATGATTTGCACCATGATTGCCGGAGGCAACTGCCCAAATTTAGGGCTTTGGCCTCTGGATCGCTGGGACATCGACGTCGCCAGACAAATCGAGGGGAGCAATTATGGGCTGGCTGGACCGGGACCGAACCATCGCACCGCCGGGATTCAACCGCTGGCTGGTGCCGCCTGCGGCACTCGCCGTCCACCTGTGCATCGGCCAGGCCTACGCGACGAGCGTCTACAAAACGGCGCTGGTCAAGCACTTTGGCGCCAGCCTCACCGAAATCGGCGTGATCTTCTCCATCGCCATCGTGATGCTGGGTCTGTCGGCGGCCATCATGGGCACCTGGGTGGACAAAAACGGCCCGCGCAAGGCGATGTTCACCTCGGCCATGTTCTGGGTCAGTGGCTTCCTGATCGGCTCGCTCGGCATCTTCACGCACCAGTTGTGGCTCGTCTACCTCGGCTACGGCTTCGTGGGCGGCATCGGCCTGGGCATCGGCTACATCTCGCCGGTGTCCACGCTGATCAAGTGGTTCCCGGACCGGCCGGGCCTTGCCACCGGTATGGCCATCATGGGCTTCGGCGGCGGCGCGCTGATCGCCAGCCCGGTCTCCACCGCGCTCCTGAAGATGTACGACCCGAACTCCGGCGCCAAGGGCTGGGTGGCCAGCGGCGACTCCGTGGGCAAGCTCTTCCTGACCCTCGCCGTCGTCTACCTTGCCTACATGCTCTTCGGCGCCTTCACCATCAAGGTCCCGGCCGAAGGCTGGAAGCCGACGGGCTTCGACCCAGCGAAGGTCAAGGCCGCCAAGCTCGTCACCACGGAGAACGTCTCAGCCAAGAACGCCGTCAAGACCAAGCAGTTCTGGCTGGTCTGGGTCGCGCTGTTCTGTAACGTCACCGCGGGCATCGGCATCCTGGAGCAGGCCGCGCCGATGATCCAGGACTTCTTCCGCCAGTCCGACGGCGCCTCCCTGGTCAGTGCCGCCGTCGCCGCGGGCTTCGTCGGGCTGCTCTCCATTGGCAACATGGCCGGGCGCTTCGCCTGGTCCGCCACCTCCGACGTGACCGGCCGCAAGCGCATCTACATGGTGTACCTCGGCGTCGGCGCCGTGCTCTACACGGTGCTGGCCCTGGCCGGGTCCACCACCACCATCCTCTACGTGGCGCTCGCGTTCCTCATCATCTCCTTCTACGGCGGCGGGTTCGCGACCGTCCCGGCCTACCTGCGGGACCTCTTTGGAACCTTCCAGGTCGGCGCCATCCACGGCCGGCTGCTGACCGCCTGGTCCGCCGCCGGCGTCGCCGGGCCGCTGATCGTCAACGCCTTCCTGGATGCCCAGGGCACCCCCGGTAAGCTGACCGCCGCGTCCTACCAGCCGGCGCTGCTGACCATGGTGGCGCTATTGGTGGTGGGCTTCGTCGCCAACCTGCTGGTCAAGCCGGTCGACGCACGATTCCACGAACCCCGCCCGGACCGCGAGCGGTCTAACGAACCCGCCATGGAGGCCTGAGATGAGCACAGCACACACCCCCGGCGCGCAGGCAGCCGTCAAAGCGTCCACCGGCCGGCTGGCCGTGGCCTGGGCCCTCGTCGGAGTTCCGCTGGCCTACGGGGTCTACGAAACCCTCACCCGCGTGGCGGCGCTGTTCGGCTGATCCATGACGTTCACCGCGCCGGAGCAGTTCACCACCCGACCCACCCTGCAGGGAACCTTCGGGATGAGTGCCTCCACGCACTGGCTCGCGACGGCGGCGGCCCAGGCGGTGCTCGAACGCGGCGGTAACGCGTTCGACGCCGCCACGGCCGGCGCCTTTGTGCTGCACGTCGTGGAGCCCCACCTCAACGGCCCCGGCGGCGACATGACCGGCGTCTTCGTGACGGCATCGGACCCCGGCAAGCCCGTGGTGCTGATGGGCCAGGGGCCGGCTCCGGCCGCGGCGACGGTGGAGCACTACCGCGCCGAAGGCCTGGAACTGGTGCCCGGCTCCGGGGCGCTGGCCGCCGCGGTGCCCGCCGCCGTCGACGCCTGGCTCCTGCTGTTGCGCGACCACGGGACCTGGGAACTGGACGCCGTGCTGGAGTTCGCGGTCGACTATGCCCGTGACGGGCACCCGATGCTGGGCCGTGTCGGCACCACGATTGCCGCGGTGGCTGAGCTGTTTCAGGAGCACTGGCCCAGCTCGGCTGAGCTCTGGATGCCCGGCGGACGGATCCCGGCCGAGGGCGAGCTCATCCGGAACCCCGCCTATGCCCGCACCCTGGAACGGCTCATCGCGGCCGGGCTGGCCGACTCGTCCCGGGAGGCCCGGATCGACGCCGCCCGGCGGGAGTGGAGTGAGGGCTTCGTCGCCCACGCGATGGTCGAGTCGGTGCAGACCCCGCACCGGCACTCCTCCGGCACCGACCACGCCGGTGTACTGGCCCTGCCCGATCTGGCCGGCTTTGCGGCCGGCTACGAGGCGGCGGCCACCGTCGAGTTCCGCGGGCACACCATCGCCAAGACCGGGCCCTGGGGGCAGGGACCGGCGCTGCTGCAGACCCTCGCCATCCTCGACGGTTTCGAGGACCGCTTCCTCGACCCGTCCACCGAGCTCGGGGCGCACACGATCCTGGAGGCGCAGAAGCTGGCGCTGGCGGACCGCGAGGCCTATTACGGGGACACGGACGTGCCGCTGGATTACTTGCTCTCCGAGGAGTACTGCGCGGGCCGCCGGGCACTGATCACCGAGCGCGCGTCCCACGAGTTCCGGCCGGGACAGGTGCCGGGGCGGGAGCCGTACTTGCCGGTGTTGCGGACCGAGTACACGCCGCCGGCGCTGGCTCAGGTGGGCTCTGTGGGCCTCGGCGTCGGGGAGCCCACCGTGGCGCCGAGCGGAGAAACCAGGGGCGATACCTGCCACATCGACGTCGTTGATCGCTGGGGAAACATGGTCTCGGCCACGCCGTCGGGCGGCTGGCTGCAGTCCTCGCCCGCGATTCCCGAACTGGGATTCTGCCTTGGGACCCGGCTGCAGATGACGTGGCTCGAGCCGGGGACACCGTCGACCCTCACCCCCGGCAAGCGGCCCCGCACTACGCTGACCCCGACGCTGGTCCTCCGTGAGGGCCGCGCCGTGACAGCGCTGGGTTCGCCCGGCGGAGACCAGCAGGACCAGTGGCAGCTGCCGTACCTGCTGCGCACGATCGTGGGCGGCTACTCACCGCAGCAAGCCATCGACGCACCCACGTTCCATACGACGTCGATGCCCGGATCATTTTGGCCGCGGACCTGGGAACCCGGAGGCGCCGTGGTCGAGGACCGGCTGGGCGGCGACGTCATCGCCGGGCTCGAGCGCCGCGGTCACGTGGTGACGGTGGCCGGCGGCTGGACGCTGGGCCGGTTGTCTGCCGTCGTCAGGGATCCGGCGACCGGGGTGCTGCAGGCAGCGGCCAACCCCCGCGGCGCCCAGGGGTACGCAGCGGGTAGGTAGCTCTGCTCAACCGAAGGAATTCCCGCCGCGCAGAACCCGCGGCCAGCCAAACTGCGTCCGGACGCCCGGCGAATACAACACCGATTCGGGCGGTCCGGACACCGTGATGCCGGCCGCCGCGACGAGTTGGTCCTCCAGCACGGTCACTTGTGCCCGGAACAGCGGCCAGGGGCCGTGGGTATTGGGAACGTAGAGCGTCTTGCCGCGGAAGCGGGTGTGGAGTCCGAACCGGGCCGTGAGGTGGACGGACAGCGGATCGCTGGCCTCGGCGTCGAACTCTGGTGTTACCGCGAAATCGGTCCGCGCACCGCCCCGGAAACGCTGCACCGAATACCCGGTCGAGGGGTCGGACGGGCTCGCTGCACGGAACCGGTTCCGGGACCACACGTACGGGATGCCGGCTGCCCGGGCCGCTAGAACCACCGCCAGCCGCGACGCGTCCAGGCTCAGGAACACGACGCCCCTGGTCCCGTCAGCCTCCCGGGAGTAGAGCCGCACGTTGATCTCGTTGAAACTGCCGAAGTAGGGAACCCCCGGTCCGTTGCCCAAACCGGCGCCTTGCATGCGAAAGCCGATGAGCCCCACCCTGGCCGATCCGTCAAACACGTCCGGAACGACGCCGCGGGGCATAAAAGCCGCCGCAACGGCCTCCGGGATCCGCCAGTGCAGGAAGACGGCGTCGGTCCAGCGCTGGTCCATGATGACCGGCCGGGGCAACTCCGGCGCGTTGGGCCACGGATCCGTCTCCATTAGTTCAGGGCCCGGGTTCCTTCCGGAAGCGCTCCGCCGGCCAGCAGCGACGCCGCGGAGTCGGCCAGGGCCGTCAGTGCCACTCGCTGGGTCCACGGGCCGTAGGAGATGCGGGCCACGCCGAGTTCCTGGAGTCGGGCCGGGGCGAGCGATCCGGGAACGTTGATGACTGACACTTTGTTCCACCCGATGCCGTCCACCAGCGCTATAACGGTGGCTTCGTCCAGCAGGCCAGGTACAAACACCGTGGTTGCGCCGGCGTCGAGGAACGCCCGGCCGCGCTCAACTGCGTCGGCGAGCACGGAGCCGGGGTCCCGGTCCTTGCCTTTGAGGAACGCGTCCGTGCGGGCGTTGAGGACAAAGTCGATGCCCTCGGCCTCGGCTGCCCGCACCACGGAACTCATCTGGTCGACTGCGTCGGCGAGGGGGCGCATCTGGTCCTCGATGTTGGCACCCACAATGCCGACGCCGATCGCCTTGCGTACTGCCTCGCCAGGGTTCCCGTAGCCCGACTCAAGGTCGGCGCTGACCGGAAGGGAAGTCGCGGCGGCGATGCGGCCGACGGCGCTGATCATCTCGTCCAGCGGGATCTTCTCGCCGTCTTCATAGCCCAGCGAGGCGGCGATGGAGTGGCTGGCCGTGGCCAGGGCCGTGGTGCCCGGGATCTCAGCGACCACCTTTGCGGTGATCGAATCCCAGACGTTGATGACTTGAAGAATATCGGGGGCTCGGTGCAGACTCAGAAATTCGGTGGCTTTGGAGGCAAGGGAATTAGTCATTTCGCGAGCCTAGCCGGAGGCAGCAACAGCCGAGAAGGGTTTTCCGCTCTCGGGGGAACCAGTCAGCTGGCCGTCGACGCCGCTGGGGCGCCTGCGGGCTGCTTCTGCCAGGGCCAGCGGCCGGTGATTTCGAGCTCGAGGGAGAAGCTGAGGAAGGTCCGGATCAGCACGATGACGGCCAGCACGGCGACGCTCTCGAACGTCGGGGTGATGGCCACCGTGCGGATGATGTCCGCGGCGACCAGCAGTTCGAGGCCCAGCAGGATAGACCGACCCAGCAGTTGCCGGTAGGAGCGGTATTTGGAGAGCGGCTCCGAGTCGGCCGGAAGCCCGCGCGGTTGGACACCCCGCAGCGCCATCGGCAGGGAAACCAGCGCGCCCACCACCATCACGGCCACCCCGGCAAAGTCCATGAGGCCGCCGATTGCCTCGATGATGCTTCTAAAGTCCATGCTGCTCCTCGTTGGGGATCGTGGTCTGCCGTCGTCTGTACGTCAGGGGTGCCGCTCGCCGACGCCGGCCAGGATGGCGCGGTAGCCCTCGCGGAAGCTCGGATACTCAAACTCGAAGCCGGTGCCGCGCAGGAGCGCGTTGCTGACGCGCTTGTTCCCACCCCGCGACGGCTCGCCGACGCGCGATCCGGCACCAGATCCGGCTCCAACCCCCGACGCCGGTTCAGCCCGGCCGGGCTCCGGCAGCCCCAGCTCGCCAGCCAGGAACCGCAACACCTCGCCCAACTCAGCAGGCTCGTTGTCCACACCCAGATACACAGGCGCGGGCTCCGCAGCCATCAAACAGAGATGCACGATCGCGGCAGCGGCGTCGTCGCGGTGGATCCGGTTGGTGAAGCGGGACTCCGCCGGGATTACCGCCGAGCCGCCGCGTACCTGGTCGATCAGCCGGGTGCGGCCGGGCCCGTAAATGCCGCCAAGACGCAGCACCACGGGGGAAATTCCGGTCCCGCGAAGACGGCTATAGAGCAGCTCCTCGGCCTCGCGGATGATGCGGCCGGAAAATCCGCCGGGACTCGGCGTCGTCGCTTCGTCCACCCAGCCGCCGTCGGCGTCGCCGTACACTGCGGTGGAGGAGACGAACAGCATCCGGCGGACCGGCGCCCCGGACGCCGCCACGGCGTCGAGCACATGCGCCAGGCCGTCCACGTACGCGGCCCGGTACGCCTCCTCGGTGGGCGCATCCGCCGCAATGGATACGACGACGGCGGTGGTGTCCGCCGGGATGGGCGGCAGTTCGCCACGGCTCAGGTCAGCCGCGGCGCCCTCGATGGCCGCCGGCAGTTTCTCCGGCGAGCGTCGCCAGCCCACCACACGGTGTCCGGCCGCGGCAAAGCGCAGCCCGGCCTCGGTCCCCAGATCGCCGCAACCGGCCAGCAGTACAGTCATACCGGCCAGTCTGCCAGCAATTGCGCAGTGATGCCGCGAGCGGGGCAGCTAACGGGCAGGGACAGTTTGGGTGACGGCCGGGGAGGGGCGGGGAGCCGGGGTAACTGCGGGCCGGTAACTGGACAAGAAGTTGATCAGCAGGGACGCCACGGCGATCAAGAAGACAAGCTGCATCAGGGCGGCGGCGATGCTTGTCCGTTTCTTCCGGCCGCGGGGGCGGCGGGTCCTGGCCGGAGCCGGTGCCGGCCGCGTCCGCCACTGCCGGAGGGAGGCAGCAGGAGCGTCGCTCGACTCGAACCTTCCCGCACTGAACTGCGCCGTGGTTAGAAGCCGGGGACTCGTGGTTCCGCCCAGCAGCTGCTGCAAATGCGCGTGGATTGTGGGTACCAGCTCCGGATCCAGGACGGCGGGAAGGCCCGCGACGGCCGCGGTAATTGTGTTCAGACCCTCGACCCTGATCCGGCTGGTTGTCGTGCCGCGGAGCTCAGGTTGGCCCACCAGGCAGATCCATCCTTGGACAAGTCGCCGGTGGTTCGGCTCAAGAAGCGCCGCAACGGCCGAGGCCTGCTGGAGCACACCCTCAATTTCCGGTTCTCGACTGTAACCGTTTTGCCGGAGGCTGCCCTCCCAAAGACGGACCTCGCCGCTCCAGTGTTTGGCGTCGACAATCACGATGCCACCGGGTCCAACGAGGAGGTGGTCAAGGTTGGCTTTCGGCCGACCCGGCCAGTGCACGTCATGGAGGGCCAGCCAGCCGTCGGGCTCGAGCGCCTGCAATTTCTCGGCGACCAGTACCTCGCCGGCCGCGCCCGTTGACCAGGCGTGGGCGTTGCGTTCGGCGCGTTCCAACTCCCGGCGCAGCCGCGTGACGCGATCTGCGGCTAGGCGAGACTGTTCGGCAGCTCCGTCTCCTGCGGCCATGACTTCCCCCAAGTAGCTCTGGCGTGGCAACACCACCCCGGAAAGCGGGGCGGTGGCTGCCACCATATGCCAAAGAACGGCAGTTGCCCAGAGTTGGGGAAGCAACCGCCGGAGGCGGTGCGGTGGGCAGCGGCGCCCCGCTCGCGGGTTCCGGTCCGCCTCGATGTTTGGAAACGTCGACGTCGAACGGAACCCGCGAGGGGTTGGCCAGCCAGCCGGCCAGCCCCGCCCGGAGCTACCGCGCCGCCCGGAGCTAGCGCGCCGCGATGGGGAAGAAGACCCGCGGATCCTGCAAAAGTGCCGGGTAGTCGAAGTCCCGGCGCGCAACGATCTCGTTGACGTGGAAGTTGCGGGCAAACACACCGTCCACGGTGATGGGCCGGCCCTGGACCTCGCCGACGGCGAAGGACTGGCCGCCGTCGAACGGGATCGCCACCACGGACTTCCCGGGCAGGGTGGTGAAGGCGTCTTCCTGGGCCTGCCGCTTGCGGGTGGGCTTCTTCACCAGCGGCTTGGCCGGGCGCTTGCGGGCGTTTTTGTCCGGCCGGCGCGAACCGTTGTCCGCGTAGACAAACTGGTACTCGTCGTCGCCGGCGGGAGCGGCGGAACCGCGGACCGGGGGCAGGCTGATGGTGTCCAGCTGCTGCGGGTCGGCGTCGCCCAGCGGCAGGCGCAGGACCCACATGCGCTCACCCGCGGGATCTTCGGGCAGCAGTTCGTGCTTGGGTTCGGGCCACACGTACTCAAGATCCGGGTCCGTGCCGGGGAACACCGACGCGTAGAACCGCTCGTCCTTTGCGAGCAGCCGGGAGCGGTGGCTCAGGTGGAAGTCCGGGTTCCCCAGCCAGTACGGCATCGGGATCTTGGCCGCGTAGTCCGGGTGCGCGGCCTGCGGGGCGAACTCCATGATCTTGTCCCGGGTGGCATCCTCGCCGCCGCGGGCGGTCCATTCATCCACCATGGCCAGGCCGTACATCGTCAGGGCCGGGACGTGGCCCATCCACATCCGGACGGCCGGGTGGGACTGCCATCCGTACTCGGGAATTACCAGCGCGCGCAGCATTTGCAGCGCCTCGACGCGCTGCTTGCCGAGCCGCGCGTCGTCAAGGGCCGCGGCGCTCTGCCGGAAATCGGGGAAGGGGAGGAAAGTCTGCATCTCTCCAGTTTGGGGCCACGGCGCCGCATCACCAATTGCTGGGCCTCGCGGGTGAGCGTGTTCACATTGCGGATACCTACAGACAGTTCCCAGCTCCGGGTTCTACCATTTACGGGAACCACCCCAGCCGCACGGAAGACCCGCCATGACCCCTAAATCACCGGCGCCCTTTGCGCCCAAGTACGGACAAATGCTCGGCCCGGAAGCCAACGGAATCCTGGTCCTAGAGGAGTTCACCCTTGACCCGGCCGAGGCCCGCAAGGAACAGAGCGGCTTCCGCGCCGCCCTGGCCTCGGTTGCCTTGACCATGCGCCGCCTGCTCGCGTTTCGGCTCCTCATCGCGGTCGTCGCGATCGCCAACCTGCCGCTCTTCCTGCTCTCCAGCGGCTGGGAAATCTACGCGATCTCCCTCGCCGTCGTGGTGGCCGTCCACGCCGCCGTCTCCTGGCTCAACCGGCACGAACCGCGGCTGCGCCAGCGCCGGATGCTCGAGCTGCACCTGCACCGGGAGCGCAGCGCCAACTACCGCAAGGTCCGCGACGCGGTGAAGTACGTCATCGACACCCCCGCCCGGATGAACGAACAGCTCTACCTCGAACTCCTCGCCGCCAAGCGCGTCGCCCTGCACCTCGCCCAGGGCACCGTGGCCCTGCTGGACACCAGCGACGACGCCGCGTGGAAGGTCCGCATCATCCGCGAACTGCCCAAGGCCGCCTGAAGACGGCGGTCTGAAAACGATTGAACGACGACGCCGGAGCGGCCCGCACAGGGTGCCCCGGCGTCGCCGCTTAATCACCTTTCGTCGGCTCAGGCGGGGAGTTTCAGGACCTGGCCCGCCAGCACGAGGTCGGGGTCGCTGATGGTGTCCGCGTTGGCGTCGGCCAGGAGCTGCCAGCCGCCTGTGATGTTGAGCTGCCCGGCGATCTTGCTCAGGCTGTCGCCGTTCTGAACCGTGTAGGTCTCGCCGCTCAAGGCCACTGCGGCAACGTGCCGGGGCGCCGTTTGAACAGGGGCCCGCTGCACTGGAACGGACCGGACCGGAACGGACTGGACCGGAACGGACTGGACCGGAGCCTTGGTTGCCGGAAGTTGCGCAGGGGCCGCTGCCGCGCCGCCGCTTAGGCCCAGCTGCGCCGAGCAGGCCGGCCACGCGCCCCAGCCCTGGCTTGCCTGGACCTTCTCCGCGACGGCGATCTGCTGCTCACGGCTGGCGCTGGCCGCCGAGCCCGTGCCTCCGTGGGCGGCCCACGTGCCCGGGCTGAACTGCAGCCCGCCGGAGTAGCCGTTGCCGGTGTTGATGCTCCAGTTGCCGCCGCTCTCGCACTGGGCCAGCGCATCCCAGGTGGAAGTCGCGGTCGCGGCGGGGGTGGAGGCGCTGGCTCCGGTGGCGGAGAGGGCGATGCCGGCGACCGAGATGGCGGCCAGGGTGGCGCCGCGGCGCGCGGCAGTAGTGAGGGTTGAGGTCTTCATGGGTTCGGCTGCTCCTGAGGGCCACCGGCGCTCGGTCCGTCCCCGGACGTTATCGTGCCACTGCCCACCCCTGACGTCTAGAGGTCATCTGCGGTGGCTGCCAGTCGGGCAGTTCTGGTGGTGGCAGCACCGGGCATGCAAACGCCCGATTGCGGGCGTGCGTCCACGGTAGGGCAGCCCCGGGCGCGGATCAACCCCCCGCCGGAACTTTTCGGCGGTTCAGCCGCCCAGCGCCAGCCCAAGGTACGGGGCGGTCCTGCTTTGTTTGGAACGGGCGACGACGGCGGGCTCGCCGGCGGCGATGATCTTCCCGCCGGCGTCGCCCCCGGCGGGTCCCAGATCGATCACCCAGTCCGCGGCGGCCACCACGTCCATCTCGTGCTCCACCACCACCACCGTGTTGCCGGCGTCCACCAGCCGCTGCAGCTGCGCCATCAGGAGTTCGACGTCGGCCGGGTGCAGTCCCGTGGTGGGCTCGTCCAGCAGGTAGAGCGAGTGGCCGCGCTGGGCACGCTGCAGTTCCGTGGCGAGCTTGATCCGCTGGGCCTCCCCGCCGGAGAGCTCGGTGGCGGGCTGGCCCAGCCGGAGGTAGCCCAGGCCCACCTCGCGCAGGGTCTGCAGGGCCCGGGCCGCGGCGGGGACACCCGCCAGGAAGTCGGCGGCCGCGTTGACGGTCAGGCCCAGCACCTCCGCGATGGTTTTGCCGCGATAGGTCACTTCCAGGGTTTCCGGGTTGTAGCGCGAGCCGTGGCACTCGGGGCACGGGCCGTAGCTGCCGGGAAGGAACAGCAATTCGACGGCCACAAAGCCCTCGCCCTGGCAGGTCTCGCAGCGTCCGCCGGCCACATTGAACGAGAACCGGCCGGCGCCGAAGCCCCGGGCCTTCGCTTCGTCCGTGCCCGCGAATTCCTTGCGGACGGCGTCGAACAGCCCGGTGTAGGTGGCGAGGTTGGAGCGCGGGGTCCGGCCGATCGGCTTCTGGTCCACCCTCACGAGCCGGTCGATCTGCTCCAGCCCGGTCACCGGGCCGACGCTCAGCGGGATGCCGGGCTCACCGGCATCCGCGGCCTCGTCCGCCGTTGCGGCCGCTGCGGCGTCCGCGTCGGGGTGCAGCCAGGAATTCGCCACCTCGGCCAGGACCTGGCTGACCAGCGTCGATTTCCCGGATCCCGAGACGCCGGTGACGGCGGTCAGGACGCCGAGCGGGAAATCGGCGTCGAGGTTTTGCAGGTTGTGGCGGCTGATGTCGCGCAGCTCGAGCCAGCCGGCGGCCTCGCGGCGGGCCTTGGAGCGCGGCGCGCGCGTACCGCCGGCGTCCGCCCTCTTTTCGGCATCCTCCGGGAACAGGTACGGCCGGGTGACGGAAGCTTCCACCTCGGCGAGACCGGCCACCGGGCCGCTGTAGAGCACCTCGCCGCCGCCCTCGCCGGCGCGCGGGCCCACGTCCACCAGCCAGTCGGCGCGCCGCACCACGTCCATGTTGTGCTCCACCACAAACACCGAGTTGCCGGCGGACTTGAGCTGGTCCAGGACGGCCAGGAGGGGTTCGGCGTCGGCAGGGTGCAGGCCGGCGGAGGGCTCGTCCAGGACGTAGATGACGCCGAACAGCCCGGAGCGCAGCTGGGTGGCGATCCGCAGGCGCTGCATTTCTCCGGGGGAGAGCGTGGGCGTGGAGCGGCCCAGTGCCAGGTAGCCCAGGCCGAGGTCCAGGAGCACGGTCACGCGCTGCAGCAGATCGCGGGTGATGGCGACGGCCACCTCGTTGGCCTCGCCCGAGGACTGTTTGCGCGAGGCGGTCCCGGCGGAGGTGAGTTCGGTGGTGGGGCGGAGGACCGCGGCGAGTTCGGTCATCGGCACGGCGTTGAGCTCGGCGATGGTCTTCCCCGCGAACGTCACGGCGAGGGCCTCGGGGCGCAGGCCGCTGCCGCCGCAGCGCGGGCACGGCCCGGTCTCCATAAAGCGCAGCACCTTCTCGCGCATGGTGGCGCTCTTCGAATCGGCGAGTGTGTGCAAAACGTAGCTGCGCGCACTCCAGAAGCGGCCCTTGTACGGCTTGGCCACCCGGTCGCGCTGCGGGGTCACCTCCACCACGGGCTGCTCTTCGGTGAACAGGATCCAGTCGCGGTGCTTCTTGGGCAGCTTCCGCCAGGGGGTGTCGACGTCGTAGCCCAGGTGGGTGAGGATGTCGCGCAGGTTCTTGCCCTGCCAGGCGCCGGGCCACGCGGCGATCGCGCCGTCGCGGATGCTCAGCGACGGATCCGGGACCAGCGAGGCCTCGGTGACGGTGTGCGCGATCCCCAGGCCGTGGCATTCCGGGCAGGCGCCGGCCGCGGTGTTGGGCGAGAACGCGTCCGAGTCCAGCGGCGCGGCGCCGTCGGGGTAGCTGCCGGCGCGGGAGAAGAGCATCCGCAGCGAGTTGGACAGCGTGGTCACCGTGCCCACGGTGGAGCGGGAGCTGGGGGTGCCGCGGCGCTGCTGGAGCGCGACGGCGGGCGGCAGCCCGGTGATCAGCTCCACCTTGGGATTGTGGCCCTGCTGGATCAGCCGGCGCGCGTAGGGCGCCACGGATTCGAAGTAGCGGCGCTGGGCCTCGGCGTAGATGGTGCCGAAGGCCAACGAGGATTTGCCGGAGCCGGAGACGCCGGTGAAGGCGACGATCGCGTCGCGGGGCACGTCCACGTCCACGTTGCGCAGGTTGTTTTCCCGGGCGCCGCGGACCCGGACGAAGCCGTCCGACGCATGGTCCGGCGCCGGGCCGGCGGGATCGGAAGCCTGCTGGGTATTCTGCATCTGTTCGACTCTATCCGCCCTGACCCGGACGGGCATCTCGGTGCCGGCGGGCATATCCTTACCGAATGGAAACTTACGACGGCGGCGCTCGGGCGCCGCAGGCGGACCAGGAGGCGGACCAGGAGGCGGAGCGGGAAGTTGAGCCGCAGGCTGAGGGCGTTGCCGAGTTCGCCGAGATCCCCGAAGCGGTGCACGCCGCCCTGCCGGTCGCGGAGCTGCACCTGCACATCGAGGGCACCCTGCAGCCGGAACTGATCTTTGCGCTCGCCGAACGCAACGGGATCACGCTGCCGTACGCGGACCTGGACGAGCTCCGCGCGCGGTACGAGTTCACGGACCTGCAGTCGTTCCTGGACCTGTACTACGCCAACATGGCCGTGCTGCAGACCGAGCAGGACTTCGCGGACATGACCCGCGCCTACCTGGCCCGGGCCGCGACGGCCGGGGTGCGGCACGCCGAGATCATGCTTGACCCGCAGGCTCACCTGTCCCGCGGGGTCTCCCTGGCGACCTGCGTCAACGGTGTGGCCTCGGTGCTGGCCACCTCCCGGGAGGAGTTTGGCATCTCCACCCTGCTGATCGCCGCGTTCCTGCGCGACCAGTCCGAGGAATCGGCGCTGGAGGTGCTGGAGCAGCTGCTTGCCATGGACGCGCCGATTGCCGGGATCGGGCTCGACTCGGCCGAGGTAGGCAACCCGCCGTCGAAGTTCGAGCGGCTCTTCGCCCGGGCCAAGGACGCCGGGCTCCGGCGGATCGCGCACGCCGGCGAGGAGGGCCCGCCGTCGTACATCATCGAAGCGCTGGACCTGCTGGACGTGGAGCGTATCGACCACGGCATCCGCTGCATGGAGGATCCCGAACTGGTCGAACGCCTGGTCCACGAGCTGATGCCCCTGACCGTCTGCCCCCTCTCCAACGTCCGGCTCCGCGCCGTGGACACGCTGGCCGAGCACCCGCTGCCGGGCATGCTCGCGGCCGGGCTGAACGTGAGCGTGAACTCGGACGATCCGGCCTACTTCGGCGGGTACGTGGATGACAACTTTGCCCAGCTCAGGTCCGTGATCGGGCTCTCCGAGTTCGACTGCGTCCGGCTCGCCGCCAACTCCATCCGGTCCTCCTTCGCGAGCGAGGAACGCAAGACCGAGCTGCTGGCAGAACTGGCCGCCTCGGGCCGCTAGGCCTTTAAAGCAACGCGGGGTCACTTACGGCCCATCCGAGAGGTCGGAATCGGCCGTAAGTGACCCCGCGTTGTCTTCTTAGACGTCGATGCTGTCCATGTGCGGGTACCGTGCGCCGGCTGCGACGCCGGCCGGAGCCAGCTCATCGAGCCGGGCCAGGTCGTCCGCGGAGAGTTCGACGTCGACGGCGCCCAAGTTCTCGCGCAGCCGTTCGCGCTTCTTGGTCCCGGGGATCGGCACGATGTGCTCGCACTGGGCCAGCAGCCAGGCCAGGGCCAGCTGCGCCGGGGTGCAGTCCTTCTCTGTAGCGAGTTCGGTGACCCGGTCCACGAGTTCGAGGTTGCGGGTGAAGTTCTCGCCCTGGAAGCGCGGGGAGTGGCGCCGGAAGTCGTCCGACGCGAAGTCCTCCTCGCTGCGCAGCTGTCCGGTGAGGAAGCCGCGGCCCAGCGGGCTGTAGGGCACGAAGCCGATGCCGAGCTCGGCCAGGACCGGGAAGATCTTGGTCTCCGGCTCCCGCTCCCACAGCGAGTATTCGGTCTGCAGCGCGGCGATGGGGTGCACGGCGTGGGCGCGGCGCACCGTGTCGGCGCTGGCTTCGGAGAGCCCCAGGTGCTTCACCTTGCCGGCCTGGACCAGCTCGGCCATGGCGCCGACGGTCTCCTCGATCGGCACGGTCTTGTCCACCCGGTGCTGGTAGTACAGGTCGATGTGGTCGACGCCGAGGCGTTGCAGGCTCGCGTCGCACGCCGCCCGGACGTACTCCGGCGTGCCGTTGATGCCCACCCACGAGCCGTCCTCGCGGCGTTCGTTGCCGAACTTGGTGGCCAGCACGACGTCGTCGCGGCGGCCGGCGATGGCGCCGCCCACGAGCTTTTCGTTGGTGGAGGGGCCGTACATGTCCGCGGTGTCCAGCAGCGTGCCGCCGGCGTCGAGGAATGCCTGGATGGTGGCGACGGATTCCTGCTCATCGCCTTGGCCGTAGAACTCGCTCATGCCCATGCAGCCCAGGCCGAGGGCCGAGACAGTGAGCGAGCCGAGGGTGCGTGATTCCATGGGGATCTCCTGAAGCAGAGGGGGATGGAATGCCGCCGAGGAGCCCGGGCAAAGCGGGCCGGCTGTGGCGGCGATCAAGCCACTCTAGTCAGCTTGCTTGCCATGGGCAACGGTTGTCTGCCTCGTCACAGTGGGTCATGACGCACAAAGTTAACCTTGTCCAGTCGCGGAACCCGGGCGAAGCTTGGCAAAATGCAGGTGGATCAATTGCTGCAAAAGGAGACCCATGGGCGCGAACGCTGCGGAAAACACCAACCTTCGGCTTAAGGCTGTGCTGGATGTCCTGGCTGAGGGGGTGTGGTCGGGCGAGAAGCTGAACGCCGGCGTCGTCCTCGGCGAGGCGATCGCGCGGGTGCCGCTCAACGACCACGAGCGCGAGCTGCTCAGCGGCGGCATCCCCCGCGGCCACAAGGCCCTCACCAGCGCCACGGCCAAGCTGGTCAAGGCCGGCTGGCTGGTCAAGGGCCGCTCGGGCTGGACGATCACCGAGGACGGCCAGCGCGCCACGGTCGCCTTCGCGGATCCCGCCGCCTTCACTGCAGCGCTCGACGCCGGCACCCCGGTTCCGGAGGGCACCCCGCTGCCGTCCGCCCCGGCAGCAAAGCGGGCACCCAAAGCCAAAGCCAAGACGGCAAAGACCGCCCCGAAGGCCGTCAAGGTAGCCGAAGAGGTCGCCGAGAAGATGGCCGAGCTGGTCGAAGAGGTCGTGGCTCCGGTCGCCAAGGCCGTCCGGAAGCGCAAGGCCGCCGCCGGGGCGCCCGCGTCCGCAGCCCCGGCTGCCCCGGCAGCGGTGGAGACCGTCGAGCAGCCCGCGGAGGTTGCCGTCGCCGGCGACTTCAACGTCCTGCTGGGCGCGCCCGCGAACTGGGCGCCGCAGTACGACGAGTCCCAGATGCAGCTGGACGAGGTGGACCAGCTCTGGAAGCTCGCCGCGGACCTGCCGGCCGGGTCGTACAGCTTCAAGATCGCGATCAACCGGTCCTGGGACGAGAACTACGGTGCCTTCGGCGTCTTCGACGGCGCCAACCACGAGGTGCACCACCGCGGCGGCCTGCTGGTTATCCGGTACGACCACCGCACCCGCGACATCGTCTCCGGCTAGGCACCGACAAGAAATCGTCCTGCCGAAGCGCAAAAGAGCTTGCGGCACCCGAAATCGGGTGTCGCAGGCGGATTCGCTGATCCTGAACCTGCCGGAAGGCCGCGGATCGACCTAGCATTGCGGTATGGACACCGTCGACGTTGCGGGCCTGCGCATCCGGTACCGGCGTGCGGGCGAGGGGCCGCCGCTGGTCCTCCTGCACGGCGCTTACGAAGATAGCCGCATTTGGAAACGCCAGCTCGACGCGCTGTCGGATGAATTCACGGTCTTTGCCTGGGACGCACCGGGGTGCGGCGGATCGGACGATCCGCCGGCGGACTTCACCGCCCATGACCTGGGCGACGCCCTGTTCGGGTTCCTCCGGGAAGCGGTACCGGGCAAGCCGCACCTCCTCGGATTCTCCATGGGCTCCGGCATCGCGCTGGAGCTCTGCCGGGCTCACCCGTCCGTCCCCGCGTCGCTGCTGCTGGTCTCGGCCTACGCCGGCTGGGCGGGATCCCTGCCGCCCGAGGAAGTCGAGCGCCGCTATGCCCAGGTGCTGGCCGAACTCGATCTGCCGCCGGAACGATTCATCCCCGCGTGGCTGCCAACACTCTTCACAGACCGTGCAGTTCCTGCGGTTGTGCAAGAAGCCAGCGCCATCATGGCGGACTTTCATCCGGCGGGAATGCGGGCACTCTTGAACGCGAGCGCACGTGCCGACTACCGCGATGTCCTGCCGACCATCGCGGTGCCCACGCTGCTCCTGTACGGTGCCGAAGATGTGCGCGCGCCAATGAGCGTGGCACGCGAGATGCACCGGCAGATCCCGGGCTCGAAGCTCGTCATTATCCCCGACGCCGGACACATGGCGGCGCTCGAGGCGCCGGAGGCCTTCAACGCCGAGGTGCGCCGCTTCCTGCACGGCGTTACCGAAGGTTGACGCGGGCTAGAACCGGGTGGGGTCCGGGCTCGGTGGAACGGCTGGCGGAGGGACCGGACCGGGATCCGGGATCGGCAGCGGGCCGGGCGTGGGCGCGGGGCCAGGCGTCGGGCTTGGGCCGGGCGCGGGGATCGGGGCCGGCGGTGTAGGGCCGGGTTCGGGCGGGAACGGGTCGCCCGGCTGCGGCTCCGGCGACGTCGGCCCGGGCTCGGGCGGGAACGGATCGGGCTCTGGCGACGGGGGAATGGTCATGGCACCGATTATCGACCCGCGCCCGCCGGGAGGGAAGACACCGGAGCGCCGAGCGGCGCCGGCCAGGGAAAGCGCCCAGGGAAAGCGAACCGCGCAAAGCGGCACTAGTTCTGCGCCGCCACCGACTTGTCCCGGTCCTCGAACACGTCCTCACCGGGGCCGGAGAACGCACGGGAGCGCTGCAAGGCCTCGATCGAACCAGTAAACAGCTGGGAATCGTGCGGGTCGGACGGAAGCCGCGATGCGGTCTCGTCGGACGCGGCGAGTTTGCCCGGACGCCTGGCGGCAGGTTGAGTGGAGGCCGCGGCCGACGGCATGGATTCGAGCCGGACGTGCGGCAGCGCCGTCGGGAATTCCTGCTGAAGGAACAGCACCAGCTCCTCGCGGATCAGGCAGCGCAGGTCAAAAAGCGAGGCGCTGTCCCCGGCGCTGACCAGGATGCGGACCCGGACAAAGCCCGCCGTGGCATCGGTGATCTGCAGGATGCCCACACGCTCGTCCCAGAGGTCGGTGGTGGCCAGGACCCGCTTTAGCTCGGCCCGCATGGCTTCCACCGGCGCACGCCAGTCGAGGTCGAACTCCACCGTGCCCATCACCTCGGACTGGCGCCGGGTCCAGTTCTCGAACGGGGTGGTGGTGAAGTAGGTGGAGGGCAGGATCAGCCGGCGGTCGTCCCAAATGTGCACCACCACGTAGGTCAGGGTGATTTCCTCGATCCGGCCCCACTCCTTCTGGACCACCACCACGTCGTCCACCCTGATCGCGTCCGTGAACGCGAGCTGGATGCCGGCGAAGACGTTGACCAGCGAGGTCTGCGCGGCGAGGCCGGCCACGATCGAGATCACCCCGGCGGAGGCCAGCAGCCCGGCGCCGAGGGCCTGGATGGCGGGGAACGTCAGCATGATGCTGCCCAGGGCCACGATCGCGATCAGCGCGACGCCGATCCGCCGGGCCAGGATCACCTGGGTGCGGAGCCGCCGGGCACGCCGGTTGTCCGCCACGTCCACCCGGTAGCGGGTGAGGACCATAGTTTCGATGATCAGCAGCACGGCAATCGCCAGCCAGGCCACGGATCCGATCAGAGCGATCACCAGGACATGGTCCACGTTGCGGCGCCAGTCGGCGTCGTCGGTGGTCAGGGCAAGGGCGATCCGCACGCCGATCAGGCAGAGCGCCAGGCGCAGGGGCATTCGCGCCACCCTAGAGGTTTCCCGGAGGGCCTCCTGCTTGCGGTTGAGCCGCAGAATAACCCGGCGCAGCACCCACGAGGCGAGCAGCCCGGCGGCCACGGCCAGGGCCACGGAGAGGAAAGGCATGGCCGAAGAAAGGAATTCTTGCATCCTTTAAGGTCTAGCAAGCTTCGCCAATCAACTGAAATCGGTGGGAAGTCAAGGTGGGTCTGGTCACGCCAGCGCCGGCCGGTCCGGGCGTTCCCGTGCCGGCCGCCGATTCGGGACCTACGGCCCTACATTCCGCGGCGGAAACCCCGAGAATTGTGCAACCACTTGCATCTCCGGGGGAGGGGGACATGCGTCGCACCGCATCATTGGCCACGGTAGGTTCTGCCGCACTCTTCGCCGCAGGGTTGCTGGCCGGGTGCGGGTCACCCGGCGCCGCGCCGGCGGCCAGTTCTGCCACTGCGTCCAGCCCAGCGTCGAGCCCGTCAGCGACGTCGACGGCGACGGCGACCTCCGCGGCGCCGTCGGCGAGCGCCTCGCAGAGCGCCGCGTCGGGCACCGCGTCCCAGGCTCCGACCTCCCCGGCCCCGGCGGGCTGGAAGTCGTTCACCACCGGGGACGGCACGCTGACCTTCATTTACCCGGAGAAATGGACCATCAACGATGCCGCTCCCGGGGCCAACGGGGCGGCCGTGGATGTGCTCACGGACTACGGCAAGACGATCGCCTCGCTCCGCACCGGGGTGGTCACGGGGGCGCAGTGCACGGAGAAGATGCCGTTTATGCAATACGACACGGCGCCGGTGCCGGCCCTGGCCGAGAAAGGAACGGTTCCGCGCTTCGTCTACGAGGCCCGGACGGACCGGACCGCGACCGACCCGGCGAAGGCCACCATTTTCGCCTACGGCCTGACCTCCGAGCCGGAACCCATTGGGACCGAGGCATGCCCCATGACGCACTTCTTCAACTGGCCGCCCAGCGGCGCCTCGTTTGGCGGCGTCTACGACCCGTTCGACACCACACCGGGCGGTCCCATGCACGTGGACAGCCCCGAGGTGTACAAGGACACCCCCGAGTACCAGTGGGCCAAGCAGATGATCATGTCCCTGCGGCCGGCGGGAAAGTAGCGGCCAGGTGACGCGGGTTCGGGCGGCGGCGGCCGCCCTGGGACTGGCCGTGTTTCTCGGCGGCTGCGGCGCCCCGGCAGCACCGGATAGTCCGACGGCGCCCGCCTCACCTAGTAGCGGCTCACCCGCCGCCAGCACCCCGGCGCCGGGGAGCGGAGCGCCGGCGACCGGAGTCCAGGCGACCGTGACGCCGTCGGACTGGCAGACCTTCACGACGTCGGACGGGCTGTCCTTCGACTATCCGCCGGACTGGACGGCCCGGGATCCCGGCGGCAAGCTCGGCGGGGCGTTCGTGGACGTCACCAATGCGGCGGGGAAGGCGATGGCCCAGCTGCGCACCAACATTGTCACCGGCGCGGAATGCGCTTCCCAGTACCCCTATCAGGTCTACGATTCCCAGACCCTCCAGGGGCTGGTGGAGCCGGGCACCGCTGACCGCGGGGCGCCGCGCTATGTCTTTGAGTCCCGCGGCGACGGCACCGAGCCCGGGCCCACGCAGTCCACCACGGCCGGGTACGGGATCACCATGATGCCCGAGGAGACCGGGGCGCTGGCCTGCCCCATGTTCCACCTGTTCCTGTGGCCGCCGAGCGGGGCGCTGTTCGGCGGCACCTACAACCCGGCAAACAACACCACGCCGGGGGATCCGGCGCTGCCGTACCTGGAGAAGGCGAAGCTGTACAGGGACACGGCGGAGTATCGGCAGCTCCGGACCATGATCACCTCGCTGCGGCCGGCGAAAACCGCGGGTTAACGACGCCGCCCGGCCGGACCAGTGGTCCAACCGGGCGGGAGCCTCACACGATGCTCACACTGCCGGGAAGTGCCTCCGCCTCCGGGTGTGGCCGTGGGGCACCTGGCTGCTCTTGGTCCAGGTGGTGCCGCCCCAGGGGGTGGAATGCGTCTCCCGGATCAGCCCGGTGCCGGCGCACTCGCGGACCGCCATGATGCCGTCCGCCGCGGAACGTTTGTCCTCGAAAGCCTTTGAGACAGCGAGCACTGTGCCGTCAGCCCCCAGCAGCCGGAACCGGACGTTCGATTCTGCGTCGGTGAAGATCTCGAATTGTCCTGCCATTGTCTTTTCCTTTCAGGCGTTCCGGTGGGCGAGGCGGGGTGTCCGCAGCGCACAGTTCCGGAGGTCTCCCTCCACCCTCCTTGGGCGCCCGCGGTGGCTGAAAGGGGCGAAAGGCCCGGATGTGGGCGACCCGGGGCCGGGACTACATTGGAGGCATGGCTGAAATCGCTGAGGGGTCCGGAGCCGCAGACACCGGAACCGCCGTCCGGCTCACGGCCCGGGTGGAGGGCGTGGTGCAGGCCGTCGGGTTCCGGTACTGGACGGTGCTCAAGGCCGAGGAACTCTCCTTATGCGGAACCGTCAGGAACAACGACGACGGTTCGGTCGCCGTCGTTGTGGAGGGACCGCAGGCGGTGGTGCTGCAGTTCCGGAGCTGGCTGCGCTCGCCGGACGCGCCCGGGCGGGTGGATCATGTAGACGAATGGATCACCCCGGCCACCGGGGCGTTCAGCAACTTCCGGGTGGTGTACTGAGCGCGGGTCCGGCTCCCGGCGCCGGCGTGAGCAGCCCGCTCGCCAGCACCGCCTTCCGGGACAGGGTTTTGTAACCCTCGCGCTCGAACAGCACCGTGATCAGCCCGTCGTCGTGCCGCATCACCAGACCCGGGCCCCAGAGGGCATGCTCCACCGCCGAGTTCAGCGGGAACGCCGCGGCGTCGGCCGGGCCTGCGCCGGCCGACGCGGCCGCGGCAGCCCCGACGTCGTGCGCCCGGGACGCCGACCCGTCCGCGCAGTTGTCGCAGTTCCCGCACGGGGCGGGGAGGTCCTCGCCGAAGTAGCCCAGCAGGAACTGGCGCCGGCAGCGGTGCGTCTCGGCGTAGCTGCGCATCATGGCGATGCGGGACTTGTCCACGCGTTCGCGCGCCGCGGCGAGGGCGACGGCGCGTTCCACCAGCTGTGCGGGATCGGCGTCGGGGTCCAGGCGGATCCGGCCGTCCGCCACGGAGACGCCGCCGGTGTCCTGCAGCTGGTTCAGCAGCCCGGTGAGCCGGCGCCGCGGGTAACCCGTGGCGGCGGCCAGGTCTGCCGTCGGCACGGAACCGCCGGCGTCGCGCAGGACAGCAAGGACGGCGAGCAGCGCGGACTCGTCCGGGCGGTGGGTGGCGAAGTAGCGGCGCAGGCCCAGGTCCTCGGACCGGTAGTGCAGTACGGCCTGTGCGGGCAGGCCGTCGCGTCCGGCCCGGCCGATCTGCTGGTAGTAGCTGTCCAGCGACTCCGGGATGTCCGCGTGGAGCACGAACCGGACATCCGGCTTGTCGATTCCCATGCCGAACGCGGTGGTGGCCACCACTGCGTCGAGTCCGCCGGCGAGGAACTGCCGGTGGACCTCCTCCCGCTCCGTCGGTGTCCGGCCCGCGTGGTAGGCGGCGGCGCGCAGTCCCTTCTGCGATAGCTTCGCGGCGTACTTCTCCGTGTCCTTGCGCTTGGCGGCGTAGACCAGGCCCGGGCCGTGCAGTTCGCCGACTAGCGCGGCGGCCTGCCGCACCACCGCGCGGCGCTTCTCCTTGTCCTCGTGGTGCCGGACGACGTCGAGGCTGATGTTGGGGCGGTCGAAGCCCCGGACCAGGACCAGGGGATGCGTCAGCCTCAGGCGATCCAGGATTTCCTCACGGACCGGGGGAGCAGCGGTGGCGGTCAGGGCCGCCGTCCTCGGGTTGCCCAGGCGCTCGCGGACCTCGCCGAGCCGGAGGTAGTCGGGCCGGAAGTCGTGGCCCCAGGTGGAGACGCAGTGCGCCTCGTCCACCACAAACAAGGCGGGGTGGAGGGCCGCGATCCGGTTCACCGTGCCGGCCTTCGCCAGCTGTTCCGGGGCGAGGAACAGGAAGACGGCGTCGCCGCGCTCCGCCGACTGCCAGGCGCGCTCCTGATCGGAGGCGCTGTGCGAGGAATTGACGGCGACGGCGTGGTCCGGGCCGAGCGCTTCCGCGAGGCCGTCCAGTTGGTCTTCCTGCAGGGAAATCAGCGGGGAAACGACGACGGTGGGCCGCTTCAGCTGCCGGTGCAGGAGCAGGGCGGGGACCTGGTAGAGGGCCGACTTCCCGTAGCCGGTGGGCATTACCGCGAGGACGTCCTGGCCGGCGGCGAGGGCGCGCATGCCCGCGAGTTGCCCGTCGCGCAGTTCGGGAAGGCCGAAGGCGGTGGCGGCGAGGGTGCGGAGGGCGTCGTCGTCGGGCGATTCGACTGCTTCCCGGCCCGGGCCGATGGCCTCGCTCATAGGGCGCTTCCCTTTCGCGATCTCGAGGGCGATGGCGGCCGGTGCTGGCCCCTGAGTTCAGCGTAGGCGCAGGCGGGGGTTACAAGAAGCGCGTTGCGCGGGCCGGGACAAATGGCCCTCGGCACGGACCGCAGCGGTGGGTAGGGTGGCCCGCATGCAGAAGATATCGATCGATGCCCTGGCCCGTCAGCAGGTCACCGCGGCGCTCGCGGCCGGCAGCGGGCGGGCCGCCGACACCGTCTACGGCGGCCACGAGAAGGTGCTCCGCCAGACCGTGATGGCCTTCAAAGCGGGGACCCAGCTGAGCGAGCACCAGAATCCGGGGGATGCGACGGTCTACGTGATTCGGGGCTGTGTCCGGCTGCAGGCGGGCAACGAATCGTGGCAGGGGAAGGCCGGTGACCTGCTGATCGTGCCGGACGGTTTGCACAGCCTGATGGCGGAAGAGGATTCGGCCATCCTGATGACGGTGGCGAAGGCCAGGGGCTGAGCCAGGGGCGGCCCGCCCGCCGGACTTTCCGGAAGCTGTTGTCAGTGCGCAGGTGTGGGCCTACGCTGTGGTTCGGCGGCCCCATTCCGGGGACCGGCTCCAGGATCCTCCCTCATGGGGGTGCCATGCCCACCCCCGGATGCCTGCGTCCTGGAATCACGGGACAGGAAAGACCATGAGCAAATATCTGTTTGAAGCCAATTACCTGGGCGAAGGAATCAAGGGACTCATGCGCGAGGGCGGCAGCAAGCGCCGCGACGCCCTGGTGGACGCGCTCAAGTCCGTTGGCGGAACCCTCGAGTGTTTCTATTACGCCTTCGGGGACACCGACGTCCTGGGCGTCCTCGAGGCCCCGAGCGACGCCGACGCCGCGGCTCTCTCGCTGATGATCAATTCCACCGGCAGCGTCAACGTGCGCCTGAAGCCGCTGATGTCGGTCGAGGACATCGACGAGGCCGTCAAGAAGACGCCGTCGTACCGGGCGCCGGGGCAATAACGGGCTGCCGCCGGCCTGCTGTGTGACGCGCCAACCCGCCCGGGGCTGGCCACGGGTTCGGTCCGGGCCACCGCCGTAGGACAGACTGTTGCCGTGAGCAACTCTTCCCGGACCGGCGTCGCCATCGCAGGACTCAGCCTCGGCACGGCGCTGAACCCGCTGAACTCCTCGATGATCGCCGTCGCGCTGGTGGTCTTGCGCGCGGATTTCGCGCTCGACGTCGCCACGGTCACCTGGGTGGTCACGTCCTTCTATCTCACCTCCGCGGCCGGCCAGCCGTTGATGGGACGGCTGGCGGACCGCTTCGGCCCGCGCCGGTTGTTCCTGCTGGGCATGGCACTCGTGGCGGTGACGTGTGCCCTGGCCCCGTTCGCGCCGAACTTCGCGCTGCTCTGTGTGGCGCGGGCATTTATGGCCCTCGGGACCGCGACGGCCTACCCCAGCGCCGTGGTGATGGTGGCGGCACTGGCGCGGCAGGCGAACGTCAATTCCACCCGGCCGCTGGGCCGGATCCAGATGGCCAACACCTCGGCGGCCGCCGTCGGGCCGGTGGTGGGCGGCCTGCTGGTGAGCCTGGTGG
Source organism: Arthrobacter sp. SlRoot2-15 (assembly GCF_059739345.1). NCBI lineage: Bacteria > Bacillati > Actinomycetota > Actinomycetes > Micrococcales > Micrococcaceae > Arthrobacter > Arthrobacter sp. SlRoot2-15. The sequence continues at coordinate 1,043,375 of NZ_AP046058.1, read as the reverse complement.
GCTGGGAGGCGCTGTTCCTGATCAACGTCCCGCTCGCCCTGGCGGCGATCCTGGTGGTCCGGCGGTTCGCCCCGGCGGACAAGGAACGCGAACGCGGCCGGGTGTCGGAATTGCTGCGCGACTCGGACCTGCCCGGCATCGGCGCGTTCATCTGCGCCCTCGTGCTGGTGATGATGGCGCTGCTCAACGTGCTGCCGGCCTACCGGTGGTGGCTGCTCGGCGCAGGCTTGCTGCTCGCAGCGCTGTTCGCCCTGCGGGAGCTGCGCTTCAGCCCGCCCTTCCTGGACCTGCGGCTGCTCGGCCGCAACCGGCCGCTGCTGCTGGTCTACCTGGGCTTCGCGCTGTTCAACGGCGTTTACTACTTCGCGTTCTTCGGCCTGCCGCAGCTGCTGCAGACCGCCGGCGGGTACGACCCGGGCATCGTGGGCCTGCTGATGCTGCCGCTCGCCGCCATCTCGGTGGTCGGGACACCCTTCGCGGTCCGCGCCATCGACCGGTTCGGCGTGCGGCGGGTGCTGATCGCCGGCGTCGTACTGCTAATCGCGGCGTCGGGCACCATGTGGCTGCTGACCGCATCGCTGGCCGCTCCGCTGGTGCTGGCGATGACGGCGCTACTGGGCGTGCCTTATTGCGTGGTCAGCATCGCCTCGAGCCAGGGCATGTACCTGTCCACCCGGCTGGAGGAGCGGGGGGTGGCGGCCGGGATCTACCAGACCTGCCGCTACCTGGGCGCGATCACCGCGACCGTGCTGATCGGCATCTTCTACGGCACCGGCGTGACCCAGGCGAACTGGGGGCTGATGGTCTTTGTCATGCTGGGCCTCGGCGCCGTGGTGTTTGTGGTGTCGCTGCTGTGGCGGGAGCGCCGGACGGCGTAGGCCGCTCCTTCGACGCCGGGAGGCCGTCGACGTCGTTACGCCTTCGCCTCCCGTGACACCTTGACGCGTGGAAGAGCCGGGTCCAGTGTGTGAGCGGAACCACAGAAAAGTTGCCCGCACCCTCACGCGACGCCTATAGTCAAAGCAGCGATTCGATAATCGAACAAGAAGTTCTATTATCGAACACACGACGGCAGCCAACCCTACAAAGAAGTGAGGACAGCCCGTGCATTTCCACCACCACGGTTACGTATCCGGGGACCCGCGGGTTCAGCCGGCCGCCGGTGTCGGCCTTGACCGGCCCGCGGAACTTCCCGACGTCGTCGACGTCCTGATTGTCGGCACCGGCCCCGCCGGCATGGTCGCGGCCGCCCAGCTCTCCCAGTTCCCCGGCGTCACCACGCGGATCGTGGAGCGCCGGCCCGGCCGGCTCGCCATCGGACAGGCGGACGGCATCCAGGCCCGCAGCGTGGAGACGTTCCAGGCCTTCGGCTTCGCCGAGCGGATCATCGCCGAGGCGTACCGCATCACCGAGATGGCGTTCTGGAAGCCGGACCCCAAGGATCCGTCCCGCATTGTCCGCGCCGCCCGCACCCTCGATGACCCGGCAGGAATCAGCGAGTTCCCGCACCTGATCGTCAACCAGGCCCGCGTCCTGGACTACTTCGCCGAGGTTATGGCCAACGCCCCCACCCGGATGACGCCGGACTACGGCTACGAATTCAAGGCCCTGGAAGTCGGCGAGGGGGAGTACCCCGTCACCGTGACGCTCGCGCACACCTCCGGACCCGACGCCGGCGCCGAGCGCACCGTCCGGGCCAAATACGTCGTGGGCGCGGACGGCGCCCGGAGCAAGGTGCGGGACTCGATCGGCTGCACCATGGCCGGCGACAAGGCCAACCACGCCTGGGGCGTGATGGACGTGCTGGCCAACACCGACTTCCCGGACATCCGGACCAAATGCGCCATCACCTCGGGCAGCGGCGGCAGCATCCTGCTGATCCCGCGCGAGGGCGGCCACTTGTTCCGGATGTACGTGGACCTGGGCGTGGTCCCGGAGACCGACGCCGGCGCGGTGCGCAGCACCAGCATCGAGCAGATCATCGCCAAGGCCAACGCCATCATCCACCCCTACACGCTCGACGTCCGCAACGTCGCCTGGCACAGCGTCTACGAGGTGGGCCACCGCCTGACCGACCGGTTCGACGACGTCCTGCCGGAGGACCGCGGCACCCGCACCCCGCGGGTGTTCATCACCGGCGACGCCTGCCACACCCACAGTGCCAAGGCCGGCCAGGGCATGAACGTCTCCATGCAGGACGGCTTCAACATCGGCTGGAAGCTCGGGCATGTGCTGGAGGGCCGGAGCCCGGAGAGCCTGCTGGCCACCTACTCGGCCGAACGGCAGGTGGTCGCGAAGAACCTCATCGACTTCGACAAGGAATGGTCGACGCTGATGGCGAAGAAGCCGGAGGAATTCGACAGCCCCTCCCAGCTCGAGGACTTCTACGTCAGCACTGCCGAGTTCCCCGCCGGCTTTATGACCCAGTACGCCCCATCCATGCTGATCGGCGAGCCGGAGCACCAGGAGCTGGCCACCGGGTTCCCCATCGGCAAGCGCTTCAAGTCCGCGCCGGTAGTGCGGGTCTGCGACACCAACCCGCTGCACCTCGGACACCAGGCCACGGCCGACGGCCGGTGGCGGATCTACGTCTTCGCGGATGCTGCCGCGGCCGGTGGGCCGTCACCCACCACGGACCTGGCCGACTGGCTGGCAACCGCGCCGGACTCGCCGTTGGCCGCCACGCCCGAGGGCTTGGACCGCGACGCGTGGTTCGACCTCAAGGTCATCTACCAGCAGGACCACACCAGCGTGGACATCGGCGCGGTCCCGGCGGTGTTCAAGCCGCAGGTGGGTCCGTTCCAGCTGGACTACCTCGAGAAGGTCTACGCCGCGGATCCGCGGGCGGACATCTTCGAACAGCGCGGCCTGGACCGCCGCGGCGTCGTGGTGGTGGTCCGCCCGGACCAGTATGTTGCCACCGTGCTGCCGCTGACGGCGACGGCGGAGCTCGCCGCGTTCTTCGCGCCGCTGCTGGGGGAGCGGGTGGCCGGGCGGGCGTAGCCGAGAAGTAGTTCGCCGAGAATTCGGCGGGAGGCAGTCAGCCGCTTTCGTGGTGGGCAAGCCGAAACCGGCAGAGGCCCATGAACGGCTGGTGCAGATCGCTGAGGGCAGCCATCTGCACCAGCCGCAAGGCTACTTGGTTACGTGAACGACAACGGCTTTGCTGACGGCCTGCTCGACCCCAGGGTTATCGATCCCGGTCACGGTCCAGTTGCGCAGCAAGAGGACAGTCTTGCCTGTATCGGCGTTGTAAATAACGTTCTTGAACCCCAAAGCAGTCAGGTCGTCGTCGAGTGCCTGAGCGTTCATGCCTGGAACTACGGCTGGAATTACGGCCGTCTTGAGCGGAGCGGGCGCGGCGGGTACGGCTGCGGCAGGCGCTGCGCTAACTGGAGCCGCGGCTTCTGCTGGCACGGTAGCGGTAGCCGTAGCCGTAGCCGTTGCGGTGGCCGTCTGCGTGACCGTGACGGTCTCGGTGACGGCCGGAGCAGCCTTGGGCGTATTAGCTCCTGCGCATCCTGACAAGGCAAGACACAGCAAGCCCGTCAGAGCTAGTTCTTTTTTCATTGTTCCCATTTTCTTTTGTTCAAGATTCCGTAGCGTCGAAGCGCTAGAGGCCGTTCTGACTCGTGCCGTACTCGGCCTGTTCCGGGGTGAAACCCTCGAAGATCAGTTGGTCTACCAGCCCACTGTGCGAGAAGGACGTCATGTCCAGGTAGCTCTTACCCTTCTTCGCTGCCTGCTGGTTCCAGTCGACAGTGACGTGGTCCACAGCCCACGTCGCGTCCGCGGTTGAGAACTTCTCGAACTCCAACTGCCCGATTAGGCCCGTGCGGGAGAAGCCCGCGAAACTGAGGTAGCTGCCAGCTTTCCGCAGAGCGTTCTGCTGGCTAACCGTCCCCTTCTTGGCAGCGGCTTCAGCCTCAGCCTTTGCCTTGGCCGCTGCATCGGCTTCGGCCTTGGCTTTGGCAGCAGCGGCTGCGGCGTCAGCGTCTGCCTTGGCCTTAGCGTCCGCGTCCGCTTTGGCCTTGGCGTCAGCATCGGCCTTTGCCTTTGCTGCGGCGGGGTCCAGTGTGGCGGTTTCGACAGGGACAGCAGCCGCGGTAGCCGCGGAGTTTTTCGTAGTGGAAACGGACGAGGCAGACACTGGGGAGGACGCGGCGCGCGCGGAGTTCACGACGATACTCAGGAGGATGAAAACGGCGGTGACGATCAGGGCAATCTTCTTGTGCTTGTCGTAACCCTCCAGCGGAAGCCCCTGCTTGTCGCGGGTCTTGTTCGCCAGCACCAGGATGAGGTCGATCAGGGCCCAGATGCCCAGACCGCCGATCGTGACAAGCTTGAGGATGCCGGTTCCGATCTTGCCCAGGTAGAAACGGTCTATGCCGAGAACACCGAGGAGGAGGGAAAGCAGCCATGTCACCAGGAACGATTTGCTGCTCTGCTGCGCCTGACCATAGCCGGGGACCGGCGGATAGGGGGCGAGATTGGGGTATTGGCTCATGAGAGTCCTTTCATAGGACACCTGACCGACGTGCGATGTAATGCGTGCGGAGTGGGTGCGGTGATGGACGCACATTGAGGGAGACCGGTCTGGAACGTGGGCCGCAGAAGCGGTGCGTAGCTCCGGACAACAGTTACAGGCATCTTCGCTTCCCCCAATAGCGTCGCGGGCGAAGATACCCGCAAAGCGAAATGTTACACGCAGTATGCGACATTTAAATGGGGCAATGGAAAATGGCTTCTAAGTGGTTTTCGGGAAGAAGTGCCAGCGTCCAGTTGTAGCGGCCAGCCCGTTGAAACACGCCGTCACGATAGGGACCCCAGAGCTCGATCACGCTTGCGCTCAACCGCAGCTGCAAAGAAGGAAACCTGCTGGCCGGCGTTTAGGGTCAGACGCTGACGTCCGCTGTCAGCCGTTCGCCGTTGAAGTACTCGAGCTGCCAGCCGTCGACGGCGTGGTGGTGGGCCAGGTTGAGCGCGGCATTCTCGATGCTCGGCAGTGGGCGGCCTACCACGCGGCTGAGGCTCACCCGGAGCAGGGAGCCGTGCGCGACCACCAGGACGCGGCCGCCGCGGAACTCTTCCGCCAGCGCTTCCAGTGCGCCGAGCCCGCGGTCGGCGGCGTCGTCCTCGCTTTCGGCGCCGCGGAATCCACCGGGGATGCGCAGGGCGTCCAGCTCGGGGCCGTCCTGCAGACCCTCGGCGGGGCCGAAGGAGCGCTCGGTGAGCCCAGGAACAAGCCGGGCCACGCTGAGCCCCAGCCCGGCCGCGATCAGCTCGGCGGTCTCCGCCGCACGACTCAGCGGCGAAGAAACGATCGCGTCCCACTCGTACGATGCCAGGACGGCGACGGCGTCGCGCGCCTGGCCGCGGCCGACGTCGTTCAGCGGAATGTCGGTGGAACCCTGCAGCCGGCGCTGCGCATTCCAGTCGGTCTGGCCATGGCGGACGAGGGCAAAGGTTGTCAGGGGCATGGTTTCCATTGTGCCTTGAGCTGCCGGGGGCCCTGCCATCCAGGCTCCGCACATATGATCGGAGGGCCGATTACGGTGCGGCGACGGCCGCCCCGCAGCGCCAAGCGAAAGAGGACAACCCATGCCTGATACCCGCGCCGGGCTGCCGTCGATCTGGACCGACAGCCTCGGCCGTGCCAGCATCCGGTCCCTCCAGGTCCTTGCTGTGGCCGCCTTTGCCTGGGCCGTTTTGTGGACCCTCACCCGGGTTCCGCTGGTCATCATTCCCGCCACCATCGCCGTGATCCTCGCTGCGGCTATCGCGCCACTGGTCCGCTGGCTCGCCGGGCACGGTTTCCCGCGCGCCCTGGCCGTCGCTGCCTCGTTCCTTGCGATCGTTGCCGTGTTCGGCGGCATCGTCACGGGCATCGTGTTCCTGGTCCGCAGCCAGTGGAAGGAACTGAGCCAAAAGGCCGTGGCCGGCGTCGACCAGCTGCACACCTTCCTGAACACCGGCCCCATCCCGGTCAGCGACGAGCAGATCAACACAACACGTGAATCCGTGCAGAAGTTCTTCACCTCCAGTTCCTTCGGCTCCGAGGCGCTCACCGGGGCGCGGACCGTCGGGGAAATCCTGGTGGCCATGATCCTCATGGCTGTCACCTTGTTCTTCCTGCTCAAAGATGGCGCCAAGATCCGGGACTTCCTCATCGGCTTCCTGCCTGCCGCCCACCGCGCCACCGCGCATCTTGCCGCAGACCGGTCCGCTGTCGTCCTGGGCGGCTATGTCCGCGGTACCGCGCTCGTCGCGGCCTCCAATGGGCTCATCGTCGGGGTTGCCCTCGCGATCCTGGGTGTCCCGCTCGCATTGCCCCTCGGCGTCTTCGTCTTCATCGGCGGATTCATCCCGATCGTCGGCTCCACCGCCGCCGGGACGCTGGCCGTAGCCGTGGCACTGATCTCCAACGGCCCGGTTTCGGCCCTCATCGTGCTCGCGGTGGTCGTCGGCGTGAACCAGCTCGAACACCACTTCCTGCAGCCGGTCCTGATGGGCAAGGTACTGTCCATCCACGGCCTCGCCATCCTGCTGGCCCTGGCCGCCGGGACCATGCTCGCCGGTGTCATCGGGGCCCTGCTGGCCGTTCCGATCACCGCCGTCGGCTGGACCATCATCAAGACGGTGACCGGCCGCGAACCCGCCCCCGGGGCGGCCGACGCCGATGCCTCTTAGCCGGCGAATCCCGCCTGAATGACCTCCAGGTCGCGGACGGCGTAGCGGTGGTGCTCCCATTCCTCGTTGAGGATGGTGTGCAGGCAGGAGCGAACGGTCACCGGTTGGCCGGGGGCCCATGGGTTCCGGCGGGTCGAGGCCAGATCCGCCGCGGTGACAGCGGCTAGGTAGTCGCGCACCATGGCCGCCCGCTGCGCTCGGACCTCAAGCACCTCGGCATAGGACGGCGGAACACTCGCGAAAACGGCCGGGTCGTAACCGTCGGTCTCGTACTCGGTGTTGGGTTGGCCGATCGGATGGTACGGCTCGTCGATCTCCAGGATTGCTTTCCGAAGCCACGTGTCCGTGGCCATGACCAGGTGACGCAGGGTCTGGGCGAACGACCACTCGCCGTCCACCGAGATGTCGACCGATCCGCCCGGCATCGCCGCGACCCGCTCGAGGGTTGCGGCCCAGGTCTGCTCCAACACGGCCCAGGCGGCACGAAGACCATCCGGGTCGCCGGCGCGCCGTTGGGCGCGGCCAGGAAAGCGGCGGTTGAGTTCCGCCTCGACAAAAGGGACGACGTCGACGCCGTTGACGCGCAGGGTGTTCCCGGCCTCGGCCAGCCACGGTGCATCGATGTCCGCCCCGGCCGCGTCCACCGCGCGCATCACCGCGCCGGACAGGTCGGACCGGATGAACCGGGCGCCCCGCTAGTTCACGTCGGTGAAGTGTGCGCCCTGGAGGTCGCTGGACTGATCGAAAGCTGCCATGCCGGTACTCTGCCACGGGCGGGGCTGATTCCGCAGCACCCGGGCGGTAGGGGGCGGCCGCCGGCCAGCGCCCTCTGTTTCCGCAGGGTCCGCCGGTCCATAATGGCCCCATAAGCTTCGGGGACCGCTTGCGCGGGTGATGGGTGGCGCGGCGTTGACGAGTCCCAGGTGGCCGTCCCGGTTCGGCGCGAGGGGCGGTCACAGTCTCCGGACGAGGGTTCCGGAGACCGACACCGGGGGGGAGCAACGCCAGCGCCGTCGTTGACGCACTGAAGGGAATCATCATGCTTGGGGATTCAAACATCATGGCCGTCCTGCCCGCGAAGGACATCAACAGGGCGAAGGATTTCTACCGGGACAAGCTGGGCATCGAACCCTCCGAATCAATGGAGGAGGGCAGCCTGATGTACAGCTGCGGCCAGGGAACCCGCTTCCTCGTGTACCAGACGGACAACGCGGGCACAGCCAAGAACACCCAGATGGGCTGGGAAACGGACAACCTGGAAGCCGAGATGGAGGAGCTGCGGGGCCGCGGAGTCGTCTTCGAAGAGTACGACTTTCCCGGCCTGAAGACGGAGAACGGCGTGGCCACCGCATCCTGGGGGAAGGCCGCCTGGTTCCTGGACAGCGAAGGCAACATCCTCAACATCGCCCAGCGGTCGTAGGCACGACGGCGCCACCCACGTGCATGATGCGCTATCACCTATGGTCCTTCTCAGGCTGGAGAACAGCCATACGTGATAGCGCAACCGATATGAGTCCGCCCCGCAGCACCCATGCAGCGTTGTTAGGCTGCAGCCAGCCGTTCTGGTCCAGCGTTTGAGCGCTGAAGATGGCGACGGCCAGGGTCAGTGCGGTTTCTTCGAACGGGCTCAACTGTTTGTGTCGGCGGTGAAGATTAGGCGCTGGGATTTGGAAACCGCAGCGATAACCGTATGGTGCCTGAGGTGAGTGGGAGTGCGAGGGGCGGAGAGGCCTGCCCAATAGGCCTCGCATGACTACTTAGGTCGAGAGACTGCTACGGATTCGAATTGCCGGCCGTCCCATTTCCTCTCGAGGCAGTGACTCGTGCTAGCAGGCGTAACAGTTGCACAGCTGTCGTTAGGAATCACAATAGGCAACGATCGCACATGTATTTGTCCCGGTATTGCTCTCAAGCAGCGTAGTCTTACCGTCATGCAAGGCGCTCTCTACTTCCCCTACATCGGAGTCCCCCGTACTGCTTGGTGGACTCGGACCTTACTCTATTGGGACTCTGTAGCCACGATCACGCCGCAGAACTTCATTAATAACCCGGACCTTCACGATGGCACTACCCGGGAACTGATACAAAATGAACTCGTCTACCAGGTTTCTCCGAGTGAAGCAGGCCCAAATTTTGCGGCACATTTCGAGTCATTTCTCAGGTTTCAGGATCCACTGGAGCTTGAGAAGCGTCAACGCGACTTCAACAATGGGAAATTTACCCGAATTCATGTCGACAAACTGATGGTTTATGAGCTAGGACTCAACTCGCTGGCACGGCACGGCCTTGCTCGTCTCGAAAGCCACCAATGGGCATTGGTAGAGGTCGCGTCCGCCGCTGAGTTCATGGCAGCCCTCGCTTTGAGCCTTTGCGAAAACGTCGGCTCTAGCGGTCGAAACCCTGAGGGATGGAGCCGAACGGGTCTTCCTCAGCATGAACGATGGATTCCAGTCACTGACGAGCCGTCGTCGGCCAACGCACTCTTGTCGGGTTTGACGCCGTTGGACCGCAGTGGAGAAGTGGGCAGAGTACGGTTACGGTCAGAGGGCGAGTTGCAGCTCGCAGAGATACGATCTGTGGTCCTGGAGAGCGTCCTACCCGTCCCGGAACATCCCATGGACGTAGACGACCTCCTGCGTTTCCGACGCCGCCACGGTGATCTTCTGCCGAAATTTCGGCGCGAAATGGAGCGAAGGGTTCAGCTCCTGGCGGACATCGACGATCCAATCCGCCACACTCGGGTCGTGGACGAGCTAGTGGAAGAGGTACGAGAGCGCGCAGCGCAGGTCGGTGCCTACTTGAGCGAGTCTCGCGTCCGTCGAGTGACTAAGTCACCGCTGGTGAGTCTTCTCAAGCTTGTACCAGTTTTGAAAGACACCCTAGAAGCAGGACAAGCCCTAATGAGCGATGGGCAGGCAAATGATGCTGACATGCGTGAGCCGCTAGCATACCTGGCCTTTGCCAATGAAGCCTTCGCGCCCGTTCAGAGGTATTGGGTCGATCCCGCCAATGGCCGGTCCCTCCTTGGGTCCATGAGCGGTTACTAACCAACTGACCAAGGAGTCTGACCCACGCCACGCCACGCTTCCGCGGTGAACTCGCCGGCGGGGCCGGGTTCCAACGCCGTCGCCGTCCAGAGCGCGGCCACAGATCGGGGAAATAAGCTCGAAGGGCTGGCCGCCCGCTGTATTCACTCCGCGGCAAGCGACTCTCAGCGAATTCGAGATCGACCGGGGCCGATCTCTCCGCGATACCGCAATTTGGCGATGTAGTCCCCAATCGTGCTCGGGTGCACCCCCACTCGCTCGGCAATCTGCGACCGTGTCCAACCTTCCTCATAGAGTTTCTTTGTCAAGACCATTCGCTCGGTTATAGCGTCCACTTTTGCGGTTGCAGTAGTCGCACTGACCGGTGAAGCGCCACGTTCGGCGTTTTTTGCGGAAGCGCCGGAATCCGAACGCCGTTCACCTATGGCGCTGCTTTGCATCGCAGCCGCCGTGCTACTGGTGTGCCGCTGTTCCGCTGTCAACCCGTCCCGATTCAGTGGGGGTTTCAGCGAAGCGCGTAGCGACTTCTCTGCGTCTCCCACGAGTGACACTGAATCGATAGTCACAAAGGACATAGTCAGGTTATTGGTCATCCAACTTGTTAGCCGCGCCTCATGGTCTTGGATGAGTCCCGGATGCGCCGACTTTCCTCGCCATTCGGCTTGCATGCCCATCAGCGATGCGAGCGCCCTCCGGAGGGTTGACGTGGACGTGAGGAGTTTGTGATGCTTCGCGCGCGTGCGTAGGGAGGTCGCCCGTCCGATGTAGATTAAGTCACCTTGTCTGATAGGTGCCAGCGCCGGAGGCCAGTTGAAATTTAGCGGGAGATTGCCCTGAAGGAACCATTTATAGACTCCGGGAGATGATGGAGCGGCTGTCCAGGCGTTTTCGCAGGGCTCCGGCATCGTCCATTCATGATCCCCATGTGCTGCTTTCATTGTTGAATGGTAGCGAAATCCACAGGATATTTTGTCAGTCGGGCTGTCAGAGTACGTTGCACCGCTCAAGAGAATGCCACTCCTCTTGAAGTAACCTGGCGCAGTGACTAATTACATTGGGGGAGTGGCGGCGGAGCAGTTGCCCGAGGGCTTGTATGAACTTCTGAATACGGATGCCCTCGGCGACCATCTGAGACAAGAGCGAGAACTCCAACCGGTGTTCGCAGACATAAAAGACGAAGACTCCCCGGACATCCTCTCCCGCCACGTAGCAGACGCCGTCCGGCGGGCCTTGGCCGCGGCCAAACCCAACGACCGCGTCGCCCTCGCCAACAAGCTTCTCCAGGAACTGAACACCGGAGACCGCATCGCCCCCGGCCCCACTCAACTGCAGTCCCTCCACCGCCCGGACAGCCTCAAGCGCCGCAATCTCCGCCGCCCCACCACCAAGCTGAGCGACTCCGCCCTGCTTACCAACAGCAAGGACGATCCAAACCTCGCCGCGGAACTCAGGACGGAGATCGAATCGGCCAACACCGTCGACCTGCTCTGCGCCTTCGTCCGGTGGACCGGACTCAGGCTCCTCGAACCCGCCCTCGCGCAACTCAAGGAGCGCGGTGCCAAACTCCGCGTCATCACCACCACCTACATGGGCGCCACAGAACGCCGCGCGATCGACGAACTCGTCAACCGATACGGCGCCGAGGTGAAGATCAACTACGAAACCCAGGCCACCCGCCTACACGCCAAAGCCTGGCTGTTCCGCCGCAACTCCGGCTTCGACACTGCCTACGTCGGCAGCTCCAACCTCAGCCAGGCAGCCCTGCTGGACGGCCTGGAATGGAACGTCCGGCTCAGCTCCGTCGGCACGCCCACACTGCTGCAAAAGTTCGAGGTCACCTTCGACAGCTACTGGGAACAGCGCGCCTTCCAAAGCTACGATCCCGAACGCGACGGCGAAAAGCTGGACGCTGCACTGGAACGCAACGGCGGCCTGCGGACGGCAGTCCCGGGAGCGGCCACCGGCCTCGAGCTCCAGCCTTTCCTCCACCAGGAGGAGATGCTCGAGGACCTGGAGGCCGAGCGGCTCAAGGGCTTCAACCACAACCTCCTGGTCGCCGCGACCGGCACCGGCAAGACCGTCATCGCCGCCCTGGACTACAAGCGCCTCTGCGAAGCGGCCGGCAAGGACCTGAAGCTGCTCTTTGTCGCGCACCGCCAGGAAATCCTCAAGCAGGCCATGCGCACCTACCGCGACGTGATGCAGGACGGCGCCTTCGGCGAACTCTACGTCGGAGAGCACAAACCACGGCAGTGGAAGCACATCTTTGCCTCGGTCCAGTCGCTCTCGTCCCTCGGCATTGAGCAGCTGGAACCGGACTTCTTCGACGTCGTCGTCATCGATGAGTTCCACCACGCCATGGCGCCCACCTACCGCCGGCTGCTGGATTACCTGCAGCCGCAACAGCTCCTCGGCCTGACCGCGACGCCGGAACGCGGCGACGGGGTCGACGTCGCTAAGCAGTTCTTCGACGGCCGCACGGCCAGCGAACTGCGTCTCTGGGACGCGCTGGACGCCGACCTTTTGGTGCCGTTCCACTACTTTGGCGTCTCGGACGACGTCGACCTCAGCCAGCTGGAATGGAAGCGCGGCAACTATGACACCGCGCAGCTGAACAACCTCTACACCGGCAACGACGCCCGCGCCGCCAAGGTGATCCGCGAACTCCGGGACAAGGTCACCAGCACGGACCAGATGCGAGCCATCGGCTTCTGCGTCTCGGTCCAGCACGCCCACTACATGGCCGAGGTCTTCAACCGCGCCGGCATCGCCTCCGTCGCCGTCGACGGCAGCACCGACGACGCCGACCGCGCGGCGGCGCTGAAACGTCTCGCCGCACGCGAGATCAACTGCATCTTCGCCGTCGACCTCTTCAACGAAGGCCTGGACCTGCCGCAAGTGGACACCATCCTGATGCTCCGGCCGACGCAGAGCGCCACGATCTTCCTGCAGCAGCTGGGACGCGGACTGCGCCGCGCCGAGGGAAAGGCGGTGCTGACCGTCATGGACTTCATCGGCCAGCAGCGCCGTGAGTTCCGCTTTGACCTGCGCTACCGGGCGCTCACCGGGTACGGGCGCAAGGAGTTGGAGAAGGCTGTTGAGGACGAGTTCCCGTACCTGCCGTCGGGCTCGCAGATCGTGCTGGACCGGGTGGCGCAGAAAGTCGTGTTGGACAACATCAAGGCCCAGTTGCGGTTCAGCCGCGCCCAGCTGGTCCGGGACATCGCCTCCTACGCAGAGACAGAACTGGAGGCTTATCTGGAGCGGTCCGGGAACGACGTGAAGTCGATCTACCGGTCCACTAAGGATTCGTGGACCGGCTACCTCCGCCAGGCCGGGCTGATCGAAGGGTACTCGCCGTTGGAGACGGTCCTCAGTGGAAGAATCCGGGAGCTCTCCGATGCCGACGAGAAGAAGCTCCTCGGCCGGATGGCCGCGCTGATCCACGTGGATGACCCGGAACGTGCCGAGGCGTACTCGAGGCTCGTCGGCGCCGACGCGCCCCGCTACTCGGAGCTCGGAATGCGCGAGCAGACGTTCGCCCGCATGCTCTTCTACACGCTCTGGGACGACGGCGGCGGCTTCCAGTCGTACGACGCCGGTCTGGACTACCTGCGCGGCTACCAGTTTGTCTGCAGCGAGATCCGCCAGGTCGTGAAGCTCGGCGTGACCGCTTCCAAGCACGCCGCCAAGGGCCTCGGTGCGGGGCTGCAGCACGTTCCGCTGCTTTCGCACGCGACGTACCGGCGCGAGGAAATCCTTGCCGCCCTGCAATACGGTTCGCTGGAGCTCGGCAAGAACGTTCAGCACCGGGAGGGCGTGGCCTGGTGCCCGGCGACGTCCACCGACGCCTTTTTCGTCACGCTCGATAAGGATGACAAGAAGCATTCGGCCACCACCATGTACAAGGACTACGCCATCAGCCCGGAGCTGTTCCACTGGGAATCGCAGAACGCGACCTCATCCGGAAGCCCTACGGGCAAGCGCTACCTCAACCGGGGCGCGCACGGTTCGAAGATCCTGATCTTCACGCGGGACACCTCGGAAGACGAGACTGGCCTGACCGTGCCGTACACCTGCCTCGGCCAGGCGGACTACGTTCAACACGTTGGCGAGAAACCAATTTCCATTACATGGAAGCTGCACCGGCCAATGCCGGCAGACGTATTCACTACTGCCGCAGCGGTGGCACACTAAAATGCCACTGACGCGAGGTGCCTCGGACGGGCGATTGTGCGGGATGGCCCGGTACAAATGTCCCGCGAAGTGGCTAAAGCTCTTATTGGGTGAAGGAATTTGAGCATTCTCCGTTGAGGCACATCCCGTGCCGGGCAAGCTGATCACCGCTGGGTGCCGTTTCATTGACGATGTCTGAAGTACGCGTCGATATAAGCGGATGCAAGATCTGCCGCAAGGCGGGCGGTATTCTGGTCCCGCGGTCTCAGCATGGATGCGTTCCCAGTTGCGCAGCGCTCGACTGTCCTAGCTCGACCGCGGTAGGTCTGAAGCGACGGTTGTTGGGCCTCAGGTAATTGTCATAGGTATCGAAGGGGACTCGCGTGAAAGCCGTAGACGCCAACCTGCTGGAGCTGTTGAAGAAGAGCGAGCGTTTCGTTGTTCCGATCTATCAGCGCGTCTACTCATGGGGCGAGCCAGAGTGCCAGCAGCTCTGGCAGGACATCGTTCGTGCCGGTGATCGAGACAATTTCAATAACCACTTCACCGGTTCGATTGTCTACATCGAGAAGGACCAGGGTACCCGAACCTCCCGTGAACCCGACTTGATTATCGACGGCCAGCAGCGCGTCACGACCGTAACGCTTCTGTTGGCTGCTCTCGCATCACGTCTTGACGAACTCCCTCACGAGGATCGCGAGCCGGTAGCCGGCTTCGCGCCACAGAAGATTCGCGGGCTGTACCTGACGAACCCGTACGAGTCGGGTGACGAGTATTTTAAGCTGATCCTGTCCCAACGCGACAAGGACGCGCTGAAGGCAGTCGTCCGGAGGGCACCGTTTCCTCCGACTGACTCGCGGGTGATTGCCAACTACACGTACTTCGTCGATCTGCTGCGCGCTGCCACAACCGACAGGCTCATCAACGTTTGCCGTGGCCTGTCCAAGCTCGTTGTAGTTGACGTGAAGCTGACCCGGGGCGCCGACGATCCGCAACTCGTATTTGAATCCATGAATGCCACCGGCAAGAGGCTCTCGCAGGCTGACCTGATCCGGAACTTCGTCTTGATGGATCTACCGCCCACGCGCCAGGAGCGCCTCTACGAGGACTATTGGTTCCCGATGGAGCGAGAGTTCCAGGGAAGCAACGAGGGCCGCTTCGACGAATTCGTACGCCACTTCCTTACAGTAAAGACCCTGTCAATTCCCCGCCTCGACGAGATCTACGACGCCTTCAAGTCCTACGCTTCCGAGCAGGAAGAGGAAGGGACGACGCGCGATGACCTGGTGGTCGACCTGAGCCGCCATGCGCATTGGTTCGCCGCGATGGCGCTCGATGCCGAGCGCAATCCGGCCTTGGCCAGGAGATTCCGCGAGCTCGACCAACTGGCATCCGTGGCTTACCCCTTCCAACTTCGCTTGTACGCCGATTATGCCGCTGGCGCCCTCGCTGGTCCGGACTTCAGCAGGATTCTGGACACAATCATCGCCTATCTGTTTCGTCGCGCGGTTTGCAGGATCCCTACGAACAGCCTGAACAAGACGTTTGCAACGCTCGCCACCGCGATCGACGCCGAGCGCTACGTGGAAAGCGTCTGCAGCCGGCTCCTGACGCTGCCGGATTATCGTCGGTTCCCGCCGGACGAGGAGTTCGAGGAGGCACTTAAGATGACGGACATGTACCACCTGAAGCGTCGCGGGTACTTCTTTCGCACCATGGAGAACCACGGCCGGAAAGAGGAGGTTTCGATTGCTGAATACACAATCGAGCACATCATGCCGCAGAACGCCACGCGTGCCTGGCAGCAGGCGCTCGGTGCCGACTGGGAGGCTGTGCATGACCGCTACCTGCACACGCTTGGGAACCTGACGCTCACTGGCTACAACCCGGAATACTCCGACCGGCCATTCCTTGAGAAGCGGGACATGGCGGCCGGATTCAGGGACAGCCCGCTCCGTCTCAACCAAGGTATCGGCCAGCGCGACGAATGGAATGCCGCGAGTATTGAACAGCGCGCACGGGCGCTGGCGGCCCAAGCAGTCACGATCTGGGCTCGCCCCGAGCTCGGCGAACCTGTCCTCGCCGAATACCGGGAGCGCTTCGTCGACTCCAGACGGTTCGATTGGTCTCAGGCGCATGCGATTCTGGGTGCCCTGCCCGCAGGCCGCTGGACGAGCTACAACGCCCTCGCCGAGGCAATTGGCACAGGTGCGCAAGCAATGGCACGGCATCTTTCAGGCTGCGACCGGTGCACGAACGCTTATCGAGTACTCACCTGGGACGGAAGCGTCGCACACGAGTTCCGTTGGGGCGACTCAGAAGATGACCGCGATCCCGTAGAAGTGCTCCGATCCGAGGGAGTGTCCATTCCGGACGGACGGGCAGACCCGGAGCAACAGTTGACTTCGGAGGATCTGCTCGCGCTGGTCGGCGAAGACGCGCCCTAAGTCCTGCCCGTGCTTACTAGGGGCTAACCGACCCCAAAAGGAGTGGCGACGCGGTCATCGTTAAGGACCAGAACGTGGAGCCTCGCGGAGCACTCGAATGATTCGGGGTCTCTGATCTAGCCTCGGAAATCACCAGTGCCACGGTCTTCCTGCAGCTGCTGGTACGCGGGCGGCGCCGTGCCGAGGGCAAAGCGGTGCTGACGATACTCGACTTCATCGGCCAGCAGGGCCGAGAGTTCCGCTTCCACTGGCGCTAGCGGGAACTGACCGCCTACGATCGCAAGGAGCTGGAGAAGGCCGTCAAGGACGAGTTCCCGTACCTGCCGTCCGGCTCGCAGATGGTGCTGGACCGAGTGGCGTAGCAGGTGGTGCTGGACAACATCTAGGCACCAAGACGCACCCGCTACGGGGAGCTCGACATCCGCGAGCAGGTTTTGCATTGCATGCTGTTCTACACGTTCTGTGATGACGGCGGCGGGTTTAGAACTTACGCCGACGGCCTGGAGCACCTGAGCGGCTACCGGTTTGTGTGCCGCGAGATCCGTCAGGTGGTGAGGCTGGGAGTGGCGGCGTCCAGACATGCAGCGAAGAGCCTCGGTGCGGGGCTGCAGCACATTCCGCTGGTGTCGTATGCCACGTACCGGCGCGAGGAGGTTTTTGGCGGCGTTGCAGTACGGTTCGCTGGAACGTGGCAAGAACGTGCAGCACCGCGAGGGCGTTGCATGGTGTCCTGCGACTGCCACAGATGCCTGATTTATCACCCTGACAAGGACGACAAGAAGCACTCGGCGACCATGATGTACGAAGACTCCGCGATCAGTCCTGAGCTATTCGATTGGGGGTTGCAGAATGCAACGTCCCCCACGTCCGACGGGGCGGCGCTACCTTGTTCGGGCTTCGCGTGGTTCGAGGGTGCTCGTCACCAGAGAAACGGCGGATGACGAGACCGGCCTGGCGGTTCCCTACACGTGCCCTGGGCGAGCTGACTACGTGGAGCACAACGGGGAAAGGCCGATCGCGATCACCAGGAAGCTGCATCGGCCGATGTTAATGGACGTGTTCGCTACTGCCGCCGGCGTGGCCCAGCAAAGTCCCGTTGACGCGAGGTGGGCTCAGTCAGCAGCCGCGGAGAAGGTCTCGCCGTAGACAAAGGACTAACGGTTTTCGCCACTCGCTAGCATAATTAGGTCTGTTGTAACGTAACCGGTGATGGTCCGCTGCCCCCATCGGCGGACTTTTTCCTGTCGCAAATCTCTGCTGCACGGATAGGTGACATCGCACGGGTGGATGAAAAAGACCGAGGTCGAGGCCGCGGACTGTCCGGCTGCGCTTCGTCGCAGCAAGGCACCAGCTCCGCTGGTGCCCTGATCGAGACAGACGGCTTTGTTGGCGATTCTGGGGTAGTGGCTTGGAATAAGCAGTTCTGACCGGAGCCACTTATGTGGCCAAACGATCTTGTTGGAGACCAACCCGTATGGATTGGTGGGAATGCGAGCGGAGCGGGTATTTCTCCTCGGCTGACTCAGATGAATTCGTAGTCCAAATTTTGACGTCTTCCTGTTTTCGTGGCTGAGAAGTGAACGTTAGCCCTCCTCGGTATAATGGCATGATCGACTTGATGCAGGAGTAATTCTTGAGAGGGCCAGTGTGATTGAGCCAAAACGCCTCGTGAAGTCCAAACAGCGGGTTGCAGACCACGGCGAAGTGTTCACGCCCAGATGGATGGTCGAGGACATGCTTGATCTCGTCAAGCATGAATCGGAGCGCATCGACTCTCGTGTGCTCGAGCCCGCCTGTGGCTCCGGGAACTTCCTGGTACCGCTCTTGGCAAGGAAGCTCGCAACCGTTCGCCTTCGGCACGGGCGAAGTGATTTTGAGAAACGCCACTACGCTTTGTTCGCACTGATGTGTACCTACGGTATCGAGCTACTCCGCGACAACGCTGAAGAATGCCGCGCTAACCTCCTAGACGTCTTCAAAATATACCTGACCATCGATAGCGAAGATGAGTGGGCCCGGGCAGCACGAGCCGTTGTGGCAGTGAATATTGTCCAAGGCGATGCATTGTCAATGACAGTTCCGAGTGGAAAACCTATCACCTTCCCTGAGTGGGGTTATCTCGGCAAAGGCAAGTTCCAGAGACGCGACTTCCGTTATGACAATCTCACGCAGCGTGCATCCTTCGACGGAACCCTGCTCGGTGAACTCCAAAACGACGATCTATTTGTTCCCGCCCGTACATACCCGGTGATGACCGTTCGGCAGATCGCGAGTGTGGCCGAATGACACGTGCATCGTTCACCCGCCGCATATACAACCCCGATGTCCTCACCTGCATTGCAAACCTGTCCAATGATGAGGTCTTCACGCCGCCCGAGTTTGCGAACCAGATGCTCGACACACTTGCAGCAGCGTGGGCAGCGGCTAACGACGGCGCGGATATCTGGGCCGACCCTGATGCGACGTTCCTGGATCCGTCAACCAAGTCCGGCGTCTTTCTCCGCGAGATAGTCCGACGGCTTACAGAAGGGCTCATTTCAACGTTTCCCAACCGTGAGGAGCGCGTCGACCACATCCTCACTCGTCAAGTTTTCGGCATAGGGATCACCCAGTTGACAGCACTGTTGGCGCGGAGAAGTGTTTACTGCTCGAAAGTGGCTAATGGTTCACACTCAATTGCAAAGTCTTTTACTAACGAAGATGGCAACATCTGGTTCGAGCGCACTGAACACACGTGGTCTGGTGGTAAACGCGAGTTCTATGTCGATCCCTTAACTCTTGAGGAACTGGTGGTTTATACCAACCGCAAATGCCTCTTCTGCGGAGCAAGTGAGGACAGCTACGCGCGTGGCAGCTCACTCGAGACCCACGCCTACGCCTTTATCCATACCGACGACCCTAAAGTCCGTGTCGCAGAGATTTTCGGAGACAACATGCAGTTCGACGTCATCATCGGCAACCCGCCCTACCAACTAAGTGATGGCGGCGGAGCTGGGACAAGCGCGAAGCCCATCTACAACCAGTTCGTCGAGGCCGCGAAGGGGGTAGACCCCCGCTTCATGATGATGATCATCCCATCTCGGTGGTTCGCAGGGGGAAAGGGCCTTGATGGCTTCAGGAGGGACATGCTTGGGGACAGGCGCCTCCGTAATATTGTGGACTACCCGAACTCACGCGAGGTCTTCACGGGTGTAGATATTGCAGGCGGAGTATGTTACCTGCTTTGGGATCGGGACAACGAAGGTGATTGCCTAGTGCAGACGATCGAGAATGGCGTAACTTATAGTGCCACGCGTCGTCTTGACAGCCATGAGATTTTCATCCGTGACAACAGAATGCTTGAGATTGTTCAACGCGTAAATGCCTTGAATCCGACGAAGTTTTCCACATTGGTTTCGAGTAGGCGTCCATTTGGTCTCGATGCGGCGCATCAGGCAACTGCCGTAGGCGACCTCATTCTCTATGCGAGCTCGGGGGACGGCCGCATCTCCCGAGAACTGGTCCCCAAGGGCCTGGAATTGGCAGGCCGATGGAAGGTCTTGCTGTCGAAGACCTCGAGCGAGCACGCCGGGCAAACCGACAAAGATGGAATGAAACGCGTTTTCTCACGCATCGAAGTAATGCCGCCCGGATCAGTGGCAACTGAGTCGTACCTCATCGTTGGACCTTTTGACAGCAAGCTTGAAGCAGAAAGTGCCGTATCCTACCTTCGCACTCGGTTTGCTCGATTCTTGGTGTCATCGATCCTGCTAACCCAGAACATAACGAAGGCAATGTTCGAGTTTCTGCCGATCCCGAACTTCTCCGAGGTATGGACCGATGACTTGTTGTACCAGCTATATGAGTTGGAGGCCGCTGATATAGTCTTGATAGAACGAACCATCAAAGAGATATAAAAGGGGGAGTTAGCTTGAGCAAGCTTGTCTATGGGTCGCAAAACCAAGTGCGCTTTGAGAGCGAAGAAGAAAAGCAAGAAGCGCTGGCGTACTTGGCAACATCACCCGACGTTAAGTTGCGCTTCGAGAAGAACGACGAGCAAGGGGCTTGGGGTCCTGAGAAGAGGATTCACTTCTACTCAGAGGATGGGGTCCCCGAAGGGTTGCGGCGTAACTGGACCGCTGGTAGGGGTCGTATCCTAGGACGAATCAATGCTGCTGACTTCTATGACGAGGTTGAGGCCCTCCGGGCCCGTGGTTAGGCCCCTCGACGAACTTCTCCCCGAGAAGCCGAAGGCAAGGCTGCGCATCTATGCATGGGCGCCGGAGGAGTCGCCTACCGGCTACGCCGGGCTGCTCAAAGTGGGGCAGACCACGAGGGCTGATGTTAATTCGCGCATTCGCGAGTCGCAGGGGCAGATGCAGCAGGCTTACATGCTCCATGTCGATGAACTTGCGGAACGCGACGACGGTTCGGTATTCCGCGACTCTGATGTGCGTCAGCGGCTGATTGACAAAGGCTTCGAGAATCCGGCCATCGGTTCGTCCCGTGAGTGGATGCGTTGCACCCCGAGCGACGTGCGTACTGTGATTGCAGAGCTACGTAGCGGCGTGAGGCTCACTGGTACTCATCATGAAACGTTCCAGATGCGTCCAGAGCAACACATCGCTGTCGAGAAAGCATATGGCTATTTCGAGTCAATCTGGGGTGAGGATGCCCAGGCCGTGCCCCGCTTCCTGTGGAACGCCAAGATGCGCTTCGGGAAGACTTTCGCTTCCTACCAGCTTGCCAAGAGACTCGGTGCGAAGCGCATTCTCGTAGTGACCTTTAAGCCCGCAGTTGAGGACGCGTGGCAGATCGACTTGCAGTCCCACGCGGACTTCAGCGATTGGCAGTACCTCTCTTCGGCCGCAGGTGGTAGCCCGGACGAGGCCGACAAAAATCGACCGATGGTCTACTTTGGGTCGTTTCAGGACTTGCTCGGGCGGGACCGGAAAACCGGGCTCATTAAGGCTAAAAACGAGTGGGTCCACACCATAAACTGGGATCTCGTCGTTTTCGACGAGTATCACTTCGGTGCCTGGCGCGACTCCGCCAAGGAGCTGTTCGAAGGGGAGGACGAGAGGGTTAGGCAAAAAGAAATCGCCGCCGAGTACCAAGACGGCCTTGCGGCCTTTGATGAGGAGCTCGACGAGCTCGGCAACGACGAGGACGACTTCCTTCCCATCACCGCGAACGCATACCTTTATTTGTCGGGTACTCCATTCAAGGCGCTCGCGACTGGCGAGTTCATAGAAGAGCAAATCTTCAACTGGACTTACACCGATGAACAGCGTGCCAAGGCCGACTACGCTGTCTCGCACCCTGACGCATGGAACCCCTACGGGGCACTCCCTGAGATGCGCCTTTTCACCTATCAAATGCCCGATGAAATCATCGCCGTCGCAAACCAAGGTGAGTTCGATGAATTTGACCTCGATGCATTTTTTGAGGCCAAAGGCAGATCCTGTGATGCAGAGTTTGTACACAAGTCCGACGTGCAGAAATGGCTCGATATCATCCGGGGCGCGTTCCTGCCTACTCAAGTCGATGCAATGCGGATGGGCACCCGCCCGCCATTTCCGTATTCCGACGTCCGTCTCTTGCCGTACCTCCAACACTCGTTCTGGTTCCTGCCGAACGTGGCAGCCTGCGAGGCGATGGCGAACTTGTTATCCGAGAAGCACAACGTGTTCTGGCACGATTACAAGGCCCTCATCGTCGCAGGTGCTGCCGCGGGTATCGGGCTGGACGCCCTTCCCCCGGTTCGGGCAGCAATCGGCGATGGCCGCGATACTAAAACGATCACATTGTCGTGTGGCAAGCTCACCACAGGGGTCACTGTCAATCAATGGTCGTCCATCCTTATGCTGCGCAACCTTAAATCGCCAGAGACCTACTTCCAAGCTGCATTCCGCGTGCAATCGCCATGGTCGATCAAGAACCCCGAGGGCGACAACCCGAACGCCGAGGCGGTCCTCAAGCCAGTGTGTTTCGTGTTCGACTTCGCACCAACCCGCGCACTGCGGCAGCTTTCAGACTACGGGGTCGGGCTCTCACCGGAGACCCCGAACCCTGAGCAGGCTGTAGAAGAATTGGTAAAGTTCCTGCCCGTCCTGGCATACGACGGTTCTAACATGACACAGGTCGACGCCGGCGGTATCCTCGACATCGCCATGTCAGGGACTTCGGCGACACTTCTGGCTCGCAAGTGGGAATCAGTAATCCTTGTCAACGTGGACAACGACACTCTGCGTAAGATCATGAACAACCCAGATGCCCTCAGCGCCGTCATGAATATAGAGGGGTTCCGTGCACTCGGCAACGATATCTTCGAGACTGTGGTGAATAAGAGCGACGCCGTAAAGAAAGCAAAGAGGGAGAAGGGCGACGACCTCACCCCAGTGGAGAAGCGAGAAATAACGGCTGAGGAGAAAGAGTATAAATCCAAACGGAAGCAGATTCAAGATAACTTGGTCAAATTTGCCACCCGCATCCCGGCTTTCATGTACTTGACCGACTTTCGTGAGAACACCCTCCAGGATGTCATTACCAAGCTCGAACCCCTGCTGTTCCGCACCGTCACTGGCCTTACCGTCGAGGACTTTCACATGCTGGTAAATCTTGGCGTCTTTAACGCGACCCACATGAACCAGGCAGTCTTTGCATTCCGTCGATATGAGGACTCCTCCCTGTCCTACACAGGTATCGATTCTCACCAGGGACTACGCCACTACGGCCTCTATGACACAGTCACGGCAGTGGTGTAGGGGTAGGAAGGTGTTCCACACTCTTAGCCCTAACATTTGGCTTCGGAGGATCTGCTCGCGCTGGTAGGCTAAGAGGAGCCCTAAGCCCTGGTCCACCGATCCGTGGTGTCCAGGTGAGGCTCGGCGTGGTTACGGCCAACTTGTCGAACCCGCGCAGCTCGTGCGCCAGGGCACCCGTCGTGGACCCGGCGCCGTGCAGGACGTTTTCACCGTGCTGGATCACCGACACCGCCCACCGGGCGATCGCGTGCTTCTGCTCGAACGCCTCACCCGTGCGCTGCCACAGCGACGCCTCCGGGTGCGCACCCAGCGCCATCGCCCCGCCTTACGTCAGGGCCAGCCCCCTGGGAATTCAGCAAGGCCAGGTCGCGGCGGATGGTGGAGGCGGTCACCTCGAACCGGGCTGAGAGCTCTTCCACGGAGGCCAGGCCGGTGGTCAGGGCAAGGTGGTTGACCTCCTCGGGCCGCGCGTGGGCCGAATATTCCCGGTCTCCATTGTGTGGCAGCGCTTTGTTGCAACTTACCGCCGGCGCAGGCGCCACTGTGTGGGGCGCGAGCGTGAGTGCCGTGCTGGACACCCCTCTTGCGAGGTGCTTCGTCAATGGGAGCGGGCACGCCCTCGAGTGAAGCAAAGCAGGCCGCACATTTTTACCACACAGCCAAAGGCAGGCCGGCTGTCCAAGCCGGTCTGCCTTTTGGCGCGTCGTGCGTGGGCTCGCAGCCCGTCCGGATCCGGCCTACATAACCCCGGTCGGCACCAGCAGCACCCAGGCCAGCGCCGGCGCCACGAGGACCACCCCGCCCGCGTACATCATGAGCTGGCGGTAGACGCGCTGGCGGTCGTTGTCGCGGGCGTTGGCCACCACCAGGGCGCCGTCGGTGGAGAAGGGGGAGACATCCACCACGGTGGCCGCGATCGCCAGGGCCGCCACCGTGCCGGAGGCGCTCAGTGGGCTGGTGGCCAGCAGCGGGCCGGCCCTCGGGTTGAACGCGGTGAGCAGCGCCGTCGACGATGCGAAGGCGGAGCCGACGCCCATTCCACGCTGCTGGAAATCGCCCGCGAACGGGCCGGGGACTACCTGTAATAACGACGGCGGTCCGCTCGGCCTGGCTGCATCAGTGGACGTCGACGGCCCCTGCGTCCTGTGCTGTGTTTCCGGCGATGTGCTGTGCAATGTATTCGGCGTCGCGGCCCACGCCCGCCAGGATGGACGAGCCGTGCCCTGCCCGGGTGTTCGGTGACGCCGCGGTGGTGCCGGGGGTAGTTCCATTCGTCCAGCACCGGGATGCCCAGGATGCTGAAGTCCAGCCAATAGCCTGTTGCCCAGAGGACCGACGTGATGTTGGTGGCTTCGAGGTTCAGCAGCGCCGGCTCCGAGGGAAGCCAGTCGTCCTTACGCGGTGGCTTCGGCTCCGGTGCCGACATGCCGGTGGGCAATATAGCTGTCGGACATCGGCTTCATCCGCTGGTAGAACGCCGCCTCTACCAGGCCCAGGCGTTCCGGAAGGTCATCACTGAAGACGAGGCGGCCGTCGTCGGCTGGTTCCAGATGGCCGTGCAGCCGGAGGCCGCGCCGGCCGAGGTTGCGCAGGTGGAGGTCGTGGCCGCCGTCGGCGCCGGACACCAGCGGGTTGCAGGCGAACCTCGCCGCGGGGAGGGCAGCTGCCCCACGGTGAGGCCGTTCAGTCCGTAGTCGGGGCCGAATTGTGCCAGCTGCATCATCCAGTAGAGGAGGTCCTGGCCGCGGTACCGGCGCGGCGCTTCCGGGCACGTGGACACCGCCAGGTGGATATCGCGGCCTACGGCGAGCAGTTCCTCGGCGATCTGGCCGCCGGACTGGGCGGTGCCCACGATGAGCACGGCACCGTCGGGAAGTTGGGCCGGGTTGCGGTAGTCGTGGCTGTGGATCTGGTGCACATGCCCGGGGAGCACCGGCCGACGCCGCAGGGATGCGCCGGTTCTGGAAGGCGCCGTTCACCAGGACTACGTTCTCTGCCGCGAGGCGCCCGCGAGTGGTCTCCACGCTGGAGTGGCTGCCCGCCCGAATGATCCGAGTGGCCTCGGTGCCCAGCTGCACCGGTGCGACGATCCGCTGCGCATAGTCGCGGAACAGGTTAGTTGCGAACGGGCATTTGATTCGTGGTGCGTCTCTAACCGGCCCTCGCGAAGGGACTTGGCATTGAAACGGAAAACCACCCGTTCCAAGTTGGGTGTGGCATCGTCAATCACAGCAAGTAGAACTACCGCAGCACCGTCGCCGTTTGTGATTGAACAAAGATCCGACTGCCCACGGCGGAGATCTCGATCGCGGTGACGCTCATTCACGCTAGCGGCTCGCAGTTATTCGTGAGATAGCGCTGCGGACATGTTCACAGCCCCAGCGTGGCTCCTTCACGTGACCGCACCATCACTCCTTCACATGACTAGTACATCAGAACGTGACGTTACCGCTGCGTCACTCCGTCACATGGTCACAGCACGTCCTCGTTGCGTAACTACTGCATTAGTTAGTGACGTAACTACTGCATTATGTGTAAACGTAACGGCCCCCGTATTGAATTTTCGCTGAGCAAAATATTGCTTGACGGAATTTTCTTCGACTGGCAGCATGGGGTGGACGACGATCGAAAGAGAGATGCTCATGGGTCAAAAACAGGCGACTGCCCAGCCTGAAAGAGGGTTGCTGGCTGCGGGTCAGAAGCTATCGGCCGCTCTGTGGCAATACCGCGCTGCGGTCGAGGGCTATGCTGGGCACCCTCAGTCCTCAGTGGCCCTCGATGAGATCATGGAGCATTTGGCTGGCATCCCTTCACAGCTGGACGCAGAACTCACCGACCTCAATAAGGCCATCAAGCTCGTTGAATCTGGCGTTCCGATCGCATCCGCCTCTTCCCAAGGCATCAACTGGCGGCAGCATCTGAGCCCCTCATGGCTCTTTTACTACGCTGGTCTTGCCCGTACCGGTGACCAGGGATACCTGTCCCAATTGCCTGCCGTGCTTGACAAGGAAGCCGCTCGCCTGGCTAAACGCGAAGCGGAACTTACCACCCAGTGTGGCCGACCGACCCAGTCAGGGCAACCTTGCCGCAGCATTCCAATTGTGTGGCCGGGCCACGGACGCTCCAGCGGATGCAGCCGGCATATGACATCCCAGGAGAAGACCGTCATAGATGACGCTTGGGCCGAAATCGAGCTCCGCCATGATTGCCCTGGCTGCACTGCAAAAGCGGGGGAAGTTTGCCGAGAAGAACCCCACGATCTGGTACGCGTCGACGGGCTGTGGGCTCCAACCCGGACGTTCAACGGCCGCCGGACCCATGCGCCGCGGCTCGAAATGAGGACCAGTTCCACGCGAGCGGACCGGATCCGTTCAGCGGAGAGCGCGGAACAAAGCAAGCCGGATGCTGCGGGGGGCCTTGCAGCAACCCTGGCCAGATAGACCAGATAGCGGCTTCCGGTTGCTGGCCACGATCGCACGATCCTTACCGGGTCGATCTCGTGGTGACAGATGAATCGCAGTGTTGGGGCTTGTCCCAGTTGGCTATAAGCCCGGGCGCGGGCGTTGACGTACTTGTTGGACAAGCTGGCGGTTGTGGGGCCGCAGCATAATCGTTGTTGCAGTCACCTCAGGGCTGGGCCATCGGCTCCCACTAGTTGCGGTTGTCGCATAAAAAGTCAGAGGGAACTGCTAACGTCCGAGAAGTTGGTGGCTAGTGAGTATGTCAACCCGATTCAGGACCACTGAGACGGCCCGAATCAGGACCGGCCTGGCCCGGCAACCCCAGCTGATGAGCGACTCGATGGCCGCGGGATCCTGGTCGGAATCGGGATCGGAATCAACGAGACACTTGGCGTCCGGCGGGGCGGCCAGCTCTCGGTATCGAAGACTGCAAATTCCAGGTACGGTCCGGTTGCAGTTCCGCACGCCGCAGCGTCATGCTGAGCCGGAATCTGCTCTCCTGCCAGTTGCGGCTGACTAACTTCGGCGAGGGGAGAAGGCGAAAGTAAATCAAAATAGCCGACTGACAACGATCCGATGATGGCTCGTTTTGTCGCAGTTCTCAACACGTTTGCTGCGTTCCGAAGCGGTGAGGCTGGCGACGTTGTGCGGAATCTGTGACCGGCCGTGCGCCGTGATGAAATCGGTGTCAGGTGGCGGTCTTCTGTTGTCTGCCGGCGCGGGCCCGGTTAGTCTGACGGTGGAAGAGGCCCGGGCAACCAAAGTTTTGGGGGCAGGCCTCACGGCAATCGAGTCATGCCGATTCCCGCGCTGGCTCCGCTGCCCGAGGACAGAGGAGCCAGCGTGCCCAGGGCGGCCAATGTTCCTCTGCCCCAGACTGGCAGACCAGAGCCAATGAAATTCGGACGAGTCCCGGCAATCAAGGAAACGAAAAAGGTCCGACCGGCTCGGGCCGGTCGGACCTTCTCATGGCGCGTCGGCGGCCGGCAACGGCGGGTTATCCGACTTTGCCCGCCAGCGCCACGAGCACACCGGCTGTGGCGAAGAACTTGTTGCTCCCCAAGTCGCGGATGGTCTTGATGCCCATGCCGGCGAGCAGTTCATCGTGCTTTTCCGTCAGCCCGGCAAGGGCCGAGGGCGGCGCGGCCAGAACTTCGTCGAGAGTCGAGTTCTCGTAGGCCTTATCGAGTGCCTTGCCCAATTCAATAGAAACAGCCATGTACATGTCCTTTCATCGATACGGAACAACAGCACACCCGCCGCGGATCCTGCGAAGCAGGAATGGGGCATGCACGGACGCCGGGATATTTCCCCGCGCTCCTGCCGGATACGCTATCGCAGTGCACTCACCAAAACATCAATATCCGGCAATTAATGTGCACAGACGCTGCGCACCTGCATCACGATAAGCCCGGACGGCGCTGGGGCGCCGGACATTCAATTTGCCCTACCCCGAAAGAACGGCCAGCCTCTGGAGGCCGGCCTTTCCTCGTTGGCTACTAGCGGCGGTCCTGCTGCAGGGAGTCACGAATTTCGGTGAGCAAAGCAATCTGCGGATCCTCCGCTGCTTCTTCCTTGACATCCGGGTTGATGCCCAGGCGCCGGTTGCGGCGTTCGATCATATGGTTCATCGGGACAACAACGACGAAGTAGATGGCTGCAGCCACGAGCAGGAAATTGACGATGGCGGTGAGCAGGACACCGAATTTGATGTCGTTTCCGTTCAGGGTCACGACGGCGAAACTGTCGAAATTGGGCGATCCGACCAGAGCCGCAATGAACGGCATGAGAACACTTTGGACTAGGGCCGTGACCACGGCGCCGAAAGCGGCACCAATCACGACGGCGACGGCAAGGTCTACGACGTTGCCCTTCAGGATGAAATTCTTGAATCCGGTCAACATGTTCCTCAAGTTACTCCACTATGAAGCCGATTCCGTGACCAGCGGATAAATTACCGGGGGGGTGGCGAAGATGACAAGCCAGCGCTAACTGCCACGTCATCCCTTCTCGAGGAGAAAGACTTGGAAGATTTTCCCTTGGAATGCCGGTACTTTGACTCAGTTTGCCGGAATCCTGCAGATACTACGATCGCTTCCGGCAGACCTGCCATGACCGCGCAAACGGGATGCGGTAGTTCCGTGCCGGCCGAATCGACGCAGGAATGTAAATGGGCATGTCGTCAGCCGACAGGATTGCGCGCAATGCTGTGGGCGAGTCGGTAGGAGTCTGATCCGGTTTCGATGATGGCCCCGTTGAACGTCAGCCTGTCCACGATCGCTGCGCACAGCCGCGGGTCGGTAAAGGTCTTCGTCCAACCGGAAAAGGATTCATTGGAGGCGACGGCGATGGAGTTCTTCTCCTCCCTCTCGGTGAGGACCTGGAAGAGGAATTCTGCGCCGCGGCGGTCCAGTTCCATGTAGCCGAGTTCATCGATGCAGAGCAGGTCCACACGGCCGTAGCGGGCGATAGTCTTGGCGAGGACTTTCTCGTCGGAGGCTTCGACGAGTTCGTTCACGAGCCGGGTGGCGAGGGTGTATTTGACCCGGTAGCCCTTCTCGGCCGCGGCGGTGCCGAGCCCGATGAGCAGGTGGGATTTCCCGGTCCCGGAATCGCCGATGAGGCACAGAGGTGATCCCTTGCGGATCCACTCCCCCGTTCCGAGGGTGTGGATGGTGGCGGGGTTAATGTTCGGATTTGCGTCGAAGTCGAAGTCCCCGAGCCATTTGTCGCGCGGGAATCCAGCTGCTTTGACGCGCCGAATCGAAGAGCGCCGGTCCCGGTCGTCGCACTCGGCGAGCAGCAATTCGGCCAGGAATCCCTGGTAGGAGAGTTGTTCCTTTCCGGCGACGCTAAGGGCTTCGTCCAGGACGGCCCGGATCGTGGGCAGCCGGAGCCGGCGGCACGCCTGGTCCACGGCAGCGACCGCTGCCTGCTCGGTCAGACCGCGCCTCCGCCGCAGAGTCGGAGTAATGCTTGTTCCCGGGACGCTGGGGCTCATGAGATGTTCTCCTTCAACGCGGTTCCAGCGGGGTGTTCGATGCGTTTGACCAGCAGCTCGTCATAGGCGCTGACCGATGGCAGGGGCCGCGTGTCCTGAGGGAGCCCGGCGATGACCGCGGCGGGGTCCATGAGACGGCGCTGGGTAAGACTGACAACCCGTTGCACATTCACTTCAACATGAGCACCGGGATGACGGTCCGAACCGGACCCACCCACGGAAGAAATCGTTGCGTATCTGCGGGCCTCGACCGCGACGACGTCGGCGCTGACAGCACCCACTCGCAGCGCCGCAGTGATTCCTGCCTGGATGTCTCCGGGGTCCATGGAGCGGTGGAGCAGCAGGACGTCGATAAGTTCACGGGTCCCGTCGGCGTCGCCGTTGACCCTGCGGGAGGCAGCCCAGAACGCCTCATGGGCGCTGGTAAACGCCCCGGACTCCCGCGCCCGTGCCAGGGCCGTGGAACCGGGCAGCGCGCCCGGTTTGGTTTTGAGGACCTCGAGGTAGTGATCCAGTTGGACGGACTGCCCGTGTTTGGCAACGATCCGCTGATGCCTGGCTGCAACGGCCCGGCCGTCGAACACCACGACCTCGGACGCCCGCAAGGACACCCGGACTTTCCGGCCGATGAACCGTGCCGGTACGGAATACTTCACCATCCGCACCGTGATCAGCGAGGACCTGTCTACCCGCGGCGTGAGCGTCAGGCCCGGATCAAAGACCTCCCCCGGCAAGGGTGCCAGGAACGGCCGTTCGGCGGCGAAGTCCTGGCCGATGGTGCGGATCCTGTCCATGATCCGTCGGGCATCGTCCTTGGCTTCCCAGGCCCGGATCCGGTCGTTGAGCTCGTCCAGGGAATCCGTGACGGGCATGGGCGAGAGTCTGTTCCGCCGGAACCAGCCAACCTCTCCTTCGACCCCGCCTTTTTCGTGGGCTCCGTCTATCCCGGGCTGGCAGTAGAAGGCATCGACGCCGTAGTGCGAGCGGAACAACAACCACCGGTCATTCTCCAGGCGCTGCCGGCCCTGCCCGAACACCACCGCGGTCACCGCGCTGGTGAGGTTGTCATAGCGGATGTGCTTTGTCGGGATGCCGCCCAAGACCTGGAACGCTTCAAGGTGTCCCTCCAGGAAAGCTTCTTGGGCCTGGGTCGGGTATATCCGGTGGATGGCCTTGCCCGAGTGTGAAAGACGGAAAACGAACATATGACATTTCGTCTTCACACCGTCCAGGACGACCCAGACTTCACCGAAATCCACTTCGGCCTCAGCGCCGGGGGCATGTTCCTGCGGGACAAATACCTCCACCCGGCGGCCGGCTTCAACATCGATCTGGGTACGGCGGATCCGGACATAGTCCCGCACGGTCGAATACGAAAGTTCCTCAGCTCCGTGCTCCTCGAGGAGCCGGGCCAGGATCCTGCGGGCGGTATGGCGCTGCTTCCGCGGCGCCGTCGTGTCCTCGGTCAGCATGGCGTCGATCGCCGGTTTGAAGGCATCCAGCCGCGGCGATGACCTCTCCGGCGTCTTCCGCGCGGGCGGGACAGGATCCAACAAAGCCTGCCGGACTGTGTCCCTGCCGACCTGATACCGCTTCGCCAGCCCACGGATGGACAAGCCCTCCACGCGGGCGTCTCTGCGGATCTTGGCAAACAACTCCATGCGCACCCTCATCCGGACCTCCCAATGGTCGCTTTCATCAGATGAAGACAACACTGAGGGTGGTCCTAACTCAAACCGTCACAAGCCACCGGCGAGTCGTGGGTGGTCCTGGTTCAAGCCGTTACGCCGGTCCTGAACCAAACTGCCATATTCAGGCTAGCCATGGAGAAGGGCTGAGAGTGGACGATAGGTTGTTTTCAGAGGCGCTCATGTGCGACTTCAATGAGGGCCGCTCACCAGATCCGAACGCTCCAAAAATTCGGGTGTACAGTGCCGGAACCGGTGTCCTCGACGCGACCTTTGCGGACCGCGTTGCAGTACTCATGCGCTCGCGGCCCATAGTTGACGGCCTGAACAACGCCGTACATCAGGCGTGGCCCACTGATCTTTACGACGTGGCCACATTCGCACTAGCAACTATCGACTTGGTGATCTCCCGCCAAGGATTCGAAGACGAGGTCACGCAGGAAGAAGCAATCCGGTTCGTCGCCACGCTCGCTGCCACTGCGGCCCGGGACCGGCCCCAGGACGAGCATGAAAAAGTTGCTCTCTACACCATCAACCTGCTGGTCAACCGTCCCAACCACGGCCGGAAATTTTCCTACGAGATCAGCGACTTCACCGCGGTCGGGCATATCCGCCGCGGCGTTAAGTTCTGGCTGCTCAGGCTCAAGGAGGATCCCACTCGTGGGATAAGCGTCCTAAACGCGTCCTCTGATGCAATCAATGCGCTCGTCGACGGGTTGGAGTTCGACGTTACTGACGAACAGGTAGCGAACGAGGCGATGCTGGAGCGGCAGCTGGCCCGCGGTGCGTTCGCTGCCGCGGAGAAGTCCGCGACCTTGCACCGCGCGCTCTCACTGAAATTCACCCAGGAAATCCAAAGCATCCTCAAGGACACTCAAAGGGATCTGCGTTCCGTGCTCAACAAGTGGGCGAAGGAAGTGCCCGAACGACTAGATCAGGCCCGCGATCACATCCAAGAACGCCTGAGCAGCGAGTACCGATTGCTCGTCAAGGCCCGCGAGTCACTCGAAGTCGACGATCTTGAAGTACGTGCCGCCGCGGCCCGGATAATCAAAATGCTCGACGAATGCCATCATCGGCACCAGGTGCTTCACCAGAGGGTAATGGGCGCACGTTCGGTGTTCTTCAGTGAGCAAGACCGGCAGGCATTCCGGCCACCTTCCCTGGGACTTTCCCTTGATGTGGCCGAAGACGTCTTCGAGCCTTTCTGGAATCTTCCCATAGCGTTGGCTCAGCCTCTCGCAGATGATTGGCTTGTGCACGTCACCGGCCCACGGCCGCCGCGAATTCCGGACCTGGGCCGAGTAATAAACGACCTATTTGATATCCGCCGCAGGCGCGAACTCACCGATGAATCTATAGAACCCGAAGCGATCGCCGAAGCCGATCCGCCGGTGATCGCCCGGCACGTTCGTGATGCTGCGATCTGCATCGCGGCGGAAGCAGGCCTTCCAGTGAGAATATCCACCCTTATTGCTGCGTGCCTGACGGCCGATCGAGCGCTTCCGGACCTTGTCGATCGGCTGCAGGCCGCCGACTTGCTGACGCTTGCGGCGCTGTGGTGCTTCGCTCCCGATGATCGCTACGACGAGGACGAGGCCTCGGACGAGCACTTGGCGAGCGCCGAAATCGCCGCCGCGTTCTTCGGTGACCGCGCAATTTCTGATACGGACGGCACCCAGCTAACGCTCCCCGGTTGGGCCGGCGACGACCTCATCGTGGCCGGTCATGCCGACCAGTTCGAGATTGAGCCGCTGCCCAGCTCGACTACAGCTTTACCAGATTACTTTGACTTGCAACACCTCGCTTCCGGAGGACACCTCTGATGCTCACCGTCGATGACTACGCCGACATCGGAATCCTGATCGGGTTCGCGTTACAACCGAATAAGCGGCCCTCAGGGGACGACTACCGGCGAACTCTCACTCGGTACCGCAGCGAGCCCGCCTTCCGCGGTGCCATGGACGGGATCCTTGCAGGTCTCTCCGCACAGGTACTTTCCGATGGCGACTTCGGACTCATCCTCGGTGTCAGCCCCGAGTCGCCCTTCGCGTTCCGTATCGGCGACATGCCACGCACTCAGGAACCTGAGGGGCGGCTTCTGGGTGCACTTGTGCTCGTCGGCCTCGCGGCGTTTGCGTACCCGTCTGCCGAAGAGCTTGACGAGGAGCGAGTCCGGCAGGTCAACGATGTGGAGTTCGAAGAGTGGCTGCGCGTTATGTGCAAAGGGCTTGAAACGCGCGATGCGGCAGGAGAAGTCATCCCTCAGGAAGGACTCGACCACGCCTGGCGCATTTACGCGGATATGCCTGCCACATTGGTCGGTGACCGGAACCGCGGCGGCAGCCGGCTTTCGGCCAAATCCACCCTCTATTGGGTGCGCAACACGATTGGGTGGCTCGCCGAGCATGGCATGGCCCGGGCGGACAACACCACGGGCGAGGGGCACTGGTTCTTGACCGAGCGGTTTCGCGTGCAGGTCAAATACATGGGAGCGGGGCACGCCTACGCATACTTACGTGACCTCGATCGGACTTCCATCACCGGCCCTGGCGGGCGCAGCACCGACACAACCGCCAGTATTCTGGCGGATCAGAAGGAACAGTCATGACCTACCACCTTGCATCGCTCCGCCTTCGTTCCATCGGAGAACGGTCCGCACGCTTCACCGACTACACGATCTCTACTACAGGGGAGACTGGTTCCCCGCAGGACCACCTAGTGTGGCTGCGCAATGGCGGCGGGAAGTCGTCCCTTCTGTCCCTTTTCTATGCGCAGCTTCTACCCCGAAAGCTCGATTTCATGGGTCGATCCGCCGACAGACATCTGACGGACTATGTCGACGCGGGCGACACAAGCCATACGATTGCGGTTTGGCATCCGGCCACCGCCACGCCTGCCACCCTTGACGGGACCCCCGAACGAGTCTTGGTCACAGGAGCTGTCTATGAATGGGACGATCTGCGCCGTCCAGCAAACGCGTCCCGCAACAGTGATCGCCTTGGACAGTCCTACTATGCGTTCTTCGCGGTTCCGGGTGTCTTCGATCCACGCAGCCTCCCCGTCAGCGACGCAGCCGGACGTCCGACCCGCCGCAGCGACTTCCTTGGCCAGATCCGCGCGTTTGCCGCGCAGCACGCGCGCGCCGAGTTCATCACTACTGAATCCTACGGCGACTGGGAACGCGCATTAGCCGCTCGTGGGTTGGATCCTGACCTCTTTCGCTCCCAGAAGAAGATGAATCACGTCGAAGGTGGTGTGGAGAATCTATTCTCATTTACCAGCCCAAAGGACTTCATAAACTTCCTCCTCGGGCTGACAGTCTCCCCAACGGTGGTAGGCGACATTGCAGCAAGCGTCGGGCAGATCTCTGCAAAGGTCGCAAAGAGGCCCGCGACGCTCGCTGACCAAGACTTCTGCCTCACCGCTGCGAACGGGCTCGAACACCTCGCCGTCGCCTACATGGATCAGGAGACTACAGCCACCGAGGTGCGGGCCGCGACGCTTGCTGCTAGCCAGCTGTCTTCAGCGTTCACTGCTACCATCGACCGCGCCGTCGGCCGGCGCGGAGGGCTCGCTATCGACAAGGACGAGCTGACAGCCGCCCGCAGCAGGCACAACAGCGACAGATCCGTCCTCAACGACACTGCCTTCCTTTACCGCGTACGGGCCGGAACCCTGCGTTTTGATGAGGCCCGCAGCTGGTTCGCGCTGGCCGAGGAGACCTTGGATCGGTCGCGTCGAAATGTAGAGGTATGGCGTGCGGTAGGCCCGCTGGCCGAGCACAAGGACGTAGTGGAGCAACTTGCAGAAGCCCAGGCTTCCGCCATTACCGAAGCCCTTGAACTCGCTCCGCTAGCTGCGAATCACGACGACCACGCGGCTGCCTACAGGACGTTGCTCGGAGTGCTCGCCGAGGCAGCCGTCGAGCGCGCTACTGATGCCCGCACCCAAATTGACATCGCCGCTCTGCAAGAGGAGGAAGCAACCAAGCTCGCGGATACTGCGCGTTCTAATGCCGAGGAGGCGTCCGTCGCTGCGGCTCGGGTGGAAGTCCAGCTTGAACGATTCAATGCGGAGCTGCGCCACGCCGCCGAAAAGGGGCTGCTGCCCGACGTCCAGACCGACTTGGCCGAGCATGCCCGCGCCCTCGCCGCAGATCGCGAGCGGCTACGCCTGGACCTGAACGGAGTCCGAGCGCGGCGAGAGGCAAGACCGGAGGAGCGGAACCGACTCGTCAACGTGGCCATAGGGCTCGAGCGTGAGCAAGTGCAGGTCGAAAACGACCAGGACGGCCTCCGTAGTCAGCACCAGGACCATGCCGCAACAGCGACGCGGCTCGCGACCTCACGCCGCGTCGCTGCTCTGGTCGAAGCCTCGCCCGAAGTACCCGTGAGCCTGTGGGCCGACGCGGGAACGTTGCTACGCGCCCTCGATCGTGAGATCCGCCGCGTTGAGGCCGAGGTCATAACCGAGAAGGTCGCCCAGGCTGACACAAACCGCATTCTGACCGCGCACACTGAAACCGGATACCTTCCGTCCACATTGGACGTAGACCGACTCACGCGGATCCTCATAGACGGTGGGATTGCTGCAGAGTCTGGCTGGCAGCATCTGCGGTTCGTCCTTTCCCGGGAACGGCTCCCCGACGCTCTTGCACATCCAAGCTTGGCCCGTATCGGCTCAGGGGTCGTTGTCCCGACGGACCAAGCGGAGGCGGCCAGCCGCACTCTTATCGCAGCAGGTGAAACGACAGTTGCCCTAGTTTCAGTCTTTACCGCGGCTGCGGTGGGATCAGCCCTAGGCCTCCTCGAGGAGGCCGCCGGAGGAGTAACGGCCTCCACCTGGACGGGTCTAGCACCGGGGCTCGTCCACAAGGATGCTGCTGAATCTGAGGCAGCGGCTCTGGAGACCGCCGCACGAGACCATGACGCTCGCACCACCTCGATGATTGCCTCGCGAACCGAGGACCAAACGTTGCGTGACCAGATCACCGGATTCCTAAAAGCATGCCCTGCGGGGCACCTCGAAACGCTCGTCAGACAAATCAGCTCAGTCGACGCGCAGCGCGCTGAAATCGTGGATCAAATCAAAGCTAACAAACAGACTGAGCGCGACCTGGCCGCCGCTGACGCCGATGATGCGGACACCGAGGCCGTCCTCACCGACCAAATCCACGTCTTGGGTCAGAGCCTCACCCTGCTGGATAACCTGATCCGCGACTCTGCCCACACAATCGAATGGAAGGAAGGGCTGATCGCCGCTGAAGCTCGGCGCCGCACCTCGACCGAAGAAGCGAAGCGGCAACAAGTCGCTGCCAAGGCCGCCGCAGACCGTGCCCACGGACTCGACAAGGAGGCGTCTGGGTACGAGCGGTCCGGGAGAGAGTACCGTGACCGCGCCAACCTGGTCACCTTCATTGGCACCCCGACGCGTACGCTCACCGCGGCGGACGTGATCGGCTGTGATCTCGAAACCCTACATCGGCGCACCACCGAGGCCCGCCGCGACTACGAGATCCCAGCCAACAAATACCGTGCTATGGCCAGGGTTGAGGTGCTCAACCAGAGACTCGCCGAGCTCAGCGCCAACTTACCTAGCGACCCTGACATCCGCACCGATGCCGAGGCCGCCCTGACCACCACGGCGGGGCTAAGCCGGCAGAATCGCAACGACGCTCTAGCCGCTGCTGAGAGCTCCCGCTCCCAGGCAGAACAGGCCCGGGGCCGCGCCGAAGGCGCCGTTGCTGAAGCCGAGTCTGCACTAAAGGAGATCCAATCCCGCCGTATCGATGTGCCACGGCGCACGATCCCTTTTGAGCCGATCAATGAGGCTCACGCTATCGATCTGGCAGAGGAACAGGAAGCCCAGTCGGCCCGGCTCCTGGAATCCATCAACCGCGTCGAGGAAAACCTCAGGGAGATTGACGATCAGGACGTCGATCTGGCCAACATGATTATCAACTTCGGGCTTTTGGCTGACAACCTGCCTGGCTCCCCAGCCGATGACGGTCCTGCGGAACCATTCCCTAGTGACATTGGCGCCGCAAAGAGCGCTCTGGCCGGTGTCCTTGTCGCCCTTCAACACGCAGAAGAACGGGCGGCGGCATCGGAGAAGCAGATTTCCGAACAGGTCTCCGCTCTACGGATCATAGCGACCAGACACTCGGACGTCCCAGTGAAAGCGCGTGACCGGATCCTCTACGACACCGAGCCGGCGCTGGCCGCGAACGCCAAGAGCCTCGCCGCGAATCTGTGGCTGCGCGCGGAGCATCTAGCCAGCGATCTGGCGTCCATCGCAGCCGACCAAGCCATCGTCACCGAGGTACTTGCGACAGCGGTCGCTGACAACCTTTCTATGATTCATCGCACGCAGCGGTTCTCAGCCATCCCAGACGGTTTAGGGGTGCTGTCGGGGAAGCAGCTCCTCAAGATTAAGTTCGTGGGCGCTACCGACGCGGAGCTACGGGCCCATGTGAACCAAGTTCTTGAAGAATTTATCGATAAGGGCAACAAGCCTGACGGAATGGAACTGCTGAAAGCGGCGACCCATGCCGCCGTCGGAACCCGTGGTTTCACGGTTAAGGTTTTAAAGCCCGTTCACGACCTAACTCCTATCGAGGAGAACGTTGACGCTCTCGGCAAGTGGTCTGGTGGGGAGCGGCTAACCGCCGGTGTTGCCCTATATTGCACCATCGCCAAGATCCGTGCAGTCAGCACCGGCCATAAGGAGCGTTTCGGCGGCATGCTCATTCTCGACAACCCTATCGGACGTGCTTCTCATGGTCCGCTAATCGACCTTCAACGCAAGGTCGCCGCCGCCCAAGGTGTCCAACTCATATACGCAACGGGGGTCAAAGATTTTGACGCGGTATCCCACTTCCCTGGTGTCACTCGTCTCGAAAACCGGGCGGGAAGAACGGGCACGCGCCGTTATATCCGCGAGATGGAGGATGACGCTCACGAAGCCATCTTAGGCACGCGCGTAGTTCATATCGAACGTCCCACCCGTCCAATTGTTGACTTATGAGCGTGACGGACGCCGCACGCCCGAGTGGGCACGGACGAGAGGAAACACTGGGCCACATCGCTACAACGCTCTCGGCCTACATCAATTCATATCGCAGCCAACGTGTGCCTGTTGATGACCTCCGAGAACAGGCTTACACCGCAAACCCAACACTTATCGGCGACGCCAACGCCCGAATCCGTCTCCGTGATGCGTTAGAAGAGCTTGTCACCGCCGGGCTGGCTACGCTACCGGCAGCTGGGTCCAAGACTGGTTGGGACACTAGCATGCTCCCGTCTCTCCCCGTTTGGGTCTTGAAACCGGCCCGAACCAAGCCAGCGGAAGTCGACACCCGGCGTCGCGTCTACCCGAGCCGTCTAGAAGCGGCGGCCGCGATAGCCACTCGCCCGGATGAAGTTGAGTTGCTCAACCTAGTCGCAGACTGGCTCCGCGATCACCCCGCCGCAATTCCGGTACCCATGGAAGAACGATCGCTAGACTTGTTCGGCAATGAGAAGATTCTCGGCGAAAAGGTGGAGACCCGTCTATTCACTTCAGGTGCTCTTACGCTGGACCTTCTCGCCTGTCACCGTACCCCCATTCCTCTGCCGTCCCAGCACATCTTTGGAACTGGGCCGACACGGCTCTTGGTTTGCGAGAATCGTGCCGCCTACTACTCGATCATCATGGCCTGCCGTGCACTTCCGTTCGAAGCGCGGCCAGACTTGCATGTCGCGTTCGGCGGCGGCAATCAGTTCTCGGTCGGCCACGCTGAGATAGCCTTCCTAGACCCGGTACCGGCACGGGCGCTTTATTGCGGCGACCTTGACCGGGCAGGGATCGAAATTGCCGTTCGCGCAGCAGCCGCCTCCACCGGCACCCCTGTCCTAGAACCTGCCACCGCTCACTACGATTGGATGCTTCGCCATGGAAGGCAGCAGCCGGACCCGAGCAATCGGAGAATCGAGGACCCCGAGCCGTTGCTCGTCTGGTTCCCAGAGCCGCTCCGGCCGCGTATCCGTCACCTGCTGGTCACCCGGACTAAAATCAGCCAGGAAACAGTCGGCTTGGAGGCACTGACCAAGCACCCGAGACTCATCAGGGGACTATAAGCTGCACCTCCGGTTAGGTCCCCTTCTCTCCGCCGTCACCGGGCGGCTGTGTTTCCGGCGATGTGCTGTGCAATGTATTCGGCGTCGCGGCCCACGCCCGCCAGGATGGACGAGCCGTGCCCTGCCCGGGTGTTCGGTGACGCCGCGGTGGTGCCGGGGGTAGTTCCATTCGTCCAGCACCGGGATGCCCAGGATGCTGAAGTCCAGCCAATAGCCTGTTGCCCAGAGGACCGACGTGATGTTGGTGGCTTCGAGGTTCAGCAGCGCCGGCTCCGAGGGAAGGCAGTCGTCCTTACGCGGTGGCTTCGGCTCCGGTGCCGACATGCCGGTGGGCAATATAGCTGTCGGACATCGGCTTCATCCGCTGGTAGAACGCCGCCTCCACCAGGCCCAGGCGTTCCGGAAGGTCACTACTGAAGACGAGGGCACCGTCGTCGGCTGCTTCCAAATGGCCGTACAGGCGGACGCCGAGCCGGCCGCGATCCCGCAGGTGGAGGTCGTGGCCGCCGTCGGCGCCGGACATCAACGGGTTGCAGGCGAACCTCGCCGTTGGGGAGGGCAGCTGCCCCACCCGTAGTCGGCGTCGAATTGTGCGAGCTGCATCATCCAGTTAGAGGAGGTCCTGGCCGCGGTACCGGCGCGGTGCTTCCGGGCAGGTGGATTTCTCGACCGCCGGCGAGCACTTCGTCGGCGATCTTGCCGCCGGACTGGCCGGTGCCGACTATGAGCGCGGCACCGCTGGGCAGCTCTCCCGGGTTGCGGTAGCTGTCGGTGTCGAGTTGCGGGAGGTGGCTGGGCAGTTGCGCCGACAGTGCGGGGATTTTCGGCGAGCACCACATTCCCCTGCAGCTGCACAAATCTGCTAGTCCCGACCGTTTCAGAGTAGACGGGGTCGAATACAGCGACTTCCTGCCCCGGGGTGTCGAGCAGGTGATAGTCGACAACGCCTTGGACGAATAGATCGGCGACGAAACACGGAGTCACCTACCGAGTAGGTGAAGGGCCGGTGAAGTCAGCACCTCGCTGGCCCCGCGGTGACCCGAGGAGAAAAGCTTCTAAACTCGTAGGCACAATAGGGGCTAACCACCACCGGGGACGGCGTATCGTCAGGTGGCGCCACACCAGCGTGGAGACGCCGAACGTTGCAGACTTCTTTGGGGGGCGACTCGTTCGGTACTTATGAATTGCCACCATCAGCTAGAGGGAAGAGTTACCATTGGTCGCCACCTGTCGAAACCCACTTAAGTAGGTATATAAATCGTGCTGAAGCCGCCCTTATTGGAATCCGTGACTGCCCCCACTCGGATAGAGCTAAAACCGCCTAGCGCCTGGTCGCTGATCCTGGGGGCTGTCTTGTTTTTCGCCATCGCGGCAGGCATTGGCTGGCTTCTTTTCGTCTACTTGCAGGACACCTACAAGACGGAACCCTTCGATGCCGCCAGGACCGCAGCCACTCTCCTTGGAGTCCCGTCTGCAGCAGCGGCAATTTACGTCGGTCTTAGAAGCCAGCGCGTCAAAGAGCAGCAACTACACGCTGACAGGTTGAGGTTGGACGCAACGGAACGTCAGCTCACGCACACGATTGCCACGGAATCAGCCCGGGTAGATGCTTCTCGAAGAAGTGAACTTCAAGCGCGGTTTATTTCAGCGTCTGACCAAGTGGGTGACGACGCGCCCGCAGTCCGCCTAGCCGGCCTAAATGGGCTTTCCCAGCTCGCAGACGAGTGGGCAGAGCAAAGGCAAGCGTGTGTGGACGTCATCTGTGCTTACCTTCGGATGCCCCCAGGGAAAGGTGGACTCGGGCGAGCCGGATCGGCGCGAACTCGAAGTTCGCCTATCGGTACAAAGGTTAATTGCTGCAGGATTGCGCCCCCGAAGAATAGAAGATGGCCTCACCTGCAAATGGGCGGATGTCTCAATCGATTTGCGAGGTGCCACTCTCACGGAATTGAATTTCTCAAAGCTTTACCTTCCCAATGCGATTGACTTCTCGGGCGCAGTATTTAACGGCCCTGCAAACTTTGAAGAGTCTAAGTTCGAAAGGGAAGCCAGGTTTCAAAAGACTGAGTTTGACAGTGCTGTTTCCTTTAGAAAAGCTCAGATGACCATCGGTATTTTTGATTCTGCAGTCTTCAAAGACCACGCGAACTTCAGATTCAC
Organism: Arthrobacter sp. SlRoot2-15; assembly: GCF_059739345.1. Lineage (NCBI taxonomy): Bacteria > Bacillati > Actinomycetota > Actinomycetes > Micrococcales > Micrococcaceae > Arthrobacter > Arthrobacter sp. SlRoot2-15. The sequence continues at coordinate 1,001,839 of NZ_AP046058.1, read as the reverse complement.
CGGCGCAAAAGGAATAAGATTTGGCAGTGCTGTCTTTGAAAGAACGTCAAGCTTTGAGGGATTCCGCGGAAAGGTAACCTTCCAAAATGTATCATTCGGCTCACAGCCGGTTCTCCCTCAATACGAAATCCTCGTGTCAAGCTCCAACATAAGCGGAATGCCCATGACGGACATTCAACGTACCGGGGCCCCTTAAATCGGGCGCACTGCAACCACTTCAGGGAATCAGAACCATGTCACAACTGCGGTGGCATTGTCCTTCCGTTCACAGGGCAAGATCGTCTCGTGGCTAGATGGCCGCGAGGCCACGCCGCACCAGGGTGATCCAGCCGCTAGGACTCTCGCCAGGCGGTCCACACCCGCAAGGTTCGTGGGGAACGGGGTTCCCGGATGAGTGGCATGCTTCGTCCGGGCAGCACTGGTCATGAGGGTATGGCGCTGCGGTTGCCGCGAGCGGTGCGTTTGATGTGCTTGGTGCCGGTGTTGTTTGCAACGGCCTTCGGCCACAAGGACACGGCCTTGAAGGGGCTGGTGCATCCGTAGCGGCTCGAGCTCGAAAGGCGTTCCGTCACCGCCCCGCGATGTGCCCCGCGACGAACTCCGCGTCGTCGCCCACCACGGACAGCGTGGCCGACAGGTGCTTCGTGAGCCAGGGGAGGCCTACGGCGTAGAGACCAGGGACCGCGGTGACGCCGCGGCTGTGCCGCGGGTAGTTCCACTCGTCCAGCACCGGCACGTCGAGGAAGCCGAAGTCCAGCCCGTAGCCGGTGCACCAGATAACCGAGGTGACGCCCTCGGCCTCCGGGTCAAGGCGCGCTCCCGATTCTGCGGGCAGCCAGTGGTCCGCCGGCGAGGGCTCCGCGGGTGGGGCGTCGATGCCCGCCGCGGCGATGAAGGCGTCGGCCATCAGCCCCAGCCGCGCACCGAACCCCGCCTCCACCAGGGCGAGGCGTGCGGGGAGGTCGTCGCTGAAGACGAGGGCGCCGTCGTCCGTTCCCTCGAACCGGCCGTGCAGGCGGACGCCGCGGCGGCCGAGGTCCCCCAGGTGGATGCTGTGGCCGCCGGCGTTGCCGGAGATCAGCGGGTTGCACATAAAACGCGCGGCGGGTGAGGGCAGCTGGTCCGCTTGGAGGCCGTTGATGCCGTACTCGGGGCCGTGGAGGTTGAGCTGCAGGATCCAGTAGAAAACATCCTGGCCGCGGTACCGCCGCGGGGCCTCGGGGCAGGTCGCGACGGCAAGGTGGACCTCCCGGCCGGCGTCGAGCAGGTCCTCGGTGATCTGGCCGCCGGACTGCCCGGTGCCCACCACCAGTACGGCGCCGTCGGGAAGCTGCCGTGCGTTGCGGTATTCGTGGCTGTGCAGCTGGCGGATGTGGGCCGGCAGGGACGCGGCCGACGCCGGGATCCGCGGACGCTGGAAGGCGCCGTTCGCGAGGACGACGTTCCGTGCGAGCCAGCGGCCCTGATTGGTCTCCACCGTCAAGCCTCCGTCGACGACGCCGACCCGGGTCACCTCCGTACCGAGCCGGACCGGCGCCTTGATCCGCGCGGCGTAGTCGCGGAACAGCGCGATCACCTCGTCGCGGGGGAGGAAAGCGTCGGGCTCGGGGCCGTCGTAGCTGAGCTCCGGCAGCAGGAACGCAAAGTTCGGGGTGTTCAGGTAGAACGAATCCCAGCGGTCCTGCCAGGCGCCGCCCAGTTCCGGCCGCTGCTCCAGCAGTTGATGCTCGACGCCGAACCGGCTCAGCCAGTAGCTGGTCGCCAGCCCGGCCTGCCCCGCGCCGATCACCAGGGTGTCGATGTCGTGGACTGGTCCTGCGCCGGGGGAGGGCATCGCTACTTCTTCGGAGCCTTCGGAGCCTTCGGAGCCTTGGGCGCCTTCGGCGGCAGGCCGGCCACGTGCTCGAATGCCTTTTCCACCCAGGCCCTGGCGCGCGCCTCGTCGCCGTCGCCCTCACCGTTCCAGATCTCCGGCAGCCCGGTGTAGCCGCCCATGGGCCGCTCGGCCGGGCCGAACGGGACGGTCCGCTCGGTGCTTTCGAGCGCCGCCTTGTCCGCCTCGGAGAGCTTCACGCCGATGGTGGGGCCGAAGAGGCCGGCGAACATGTTGCCGTTCACGAACGCCCCGAGGTTTCCGAACATCGGCTTGATGACCACCTCGGGAGTCTCCGGCACCACCGCGCGGAAGTGGGCCTTGTCGGCGTCGGACGCTTTGGGCATTTCCATGGTGTTCCTCCGGGATTGGTGGCCATTGAACGGGTCTTTCTGCAGGATATGCCCTCGAAAGTGCGCGGTACAGGCCGCGGGTAGGACGCTCGCGAACCGTCCGCCGCCCGGAAGAGGGAGCAGTCTGTAAGGATGGACCCATGAATCAGAGCAGCATCCGCCATTACCAGGAGTCGGTCGCGGTCAACGCATCAGCCGAGGCGCTTTACGACCTTGTCTCAGATATCACCCGCACCGGCGAGTGGAGCCCGGTTTGTACGTCATGCTGGTGGGACAACGAAGACAGCGCCGGCCACGTCGGCGCCTGGTTCACCGGCCATAACGAACTCCCGACGCGGTCCTGGGAGACCCGGTCGCAGGTGGTGGCTGCCGAGCGCGGCCGCGAGTTCGCCTGGGTAGTCGGCGGCAAGTATGTCCGCTGGGGCTTCACCCTCACCCCGTCCGACGCCGGAACCGTCCTGAGCGAATCGTGGGAATTCCTGCCGGCGGGGATCGCCATGTTCGGTGAGAAGTTCGGCGACGGAGCAGACGCCCAGATCGCGGACCGCACCCAGCAGGCGCTCGACGGAATTCCGAGGACGCTCGCCGCGATCAAACGGATCGCCGAGTCCAGCACTGCAAGTATTGACGCCTAGTCCTGGGACTGGAACGGCTCCAACACTGCACGGCGGGTCGGACGACGTCGGCCGGCGCGCCGCTCTGCGGTTGGGCGGATGCAGACGCCGCCACCCCGCCCCTATGTAACGAACTGGTAACATGGGGTGGATGCGGAATCAGTCTGGTCAAACCCGAGTCACGCAGCTGGATGGCCTCAGGGGGCTTGCCGCCCTGGTGGTGGTTGCCTGCCATGCGCTCTCCACGCTCCCCGACATCGGTCGGGTGGTGGCCGGCGACCGGACCGCAGGACTCAGCAGTTCGGAGGCCTGGGCCGTGTTCTCCCCGCTGCACATCCTCTGGAACGGCACCCCCGCGGTGCACGTCTTCTTTGTGCTCTCCGGCTTCGTGCTGATCCTGCCGTTCACCAGGGCGGGGGCGGCCAGGAGCTGGGCGCCGTACTACGCCAAGCGGCTGCTCCGCCTCTACCTGCCGGCCTGGGCATCCCTGGCCCTGGCCGTCGCGTTGATTGTCCTCATTCCCCGCACGGCGTCGCCGCTGCAGAGCGTCTGGGCGGACATGTACGTGACCGACCCGAACCCGGGCCAGGTCCTCAAGGACGCAGCGCTCCTGCTGAACGCGAGCACCATCAACACACCCCTGTGGACGCTCAAATACGAGGTCGCATTCTCCCTCCTGCTTCCGGCCTACGTCGCCTTCGCCGTCCGGTGGCGGAGCCTCTGGCACCTGAAACTCGGCATCGCCCTGGCCCTGGCCGTGGCGGGCGCGGTGTTCCACCTCGAGTGGCTGACGTATCTGCCGATCTTCGCCATCGGGGCGATCCTGGGCGCCGAACGGGAGCGGATCCGCGGGCTGACCCGGTCCTGGCCGCGCGTCGTCTGGCTGCTGCTCGCCGCCGCCGGCCTGTTCCTGGCCAACGCAGAATGGTTCAGCCGGGAACAGCCGATCCTCGGCGTCGAGGCTGTGGTCACAGTGGGTGCGACGCTGATCGTCTTGGTGTTCCTGCTGTGCGGCTCGGCGAAGAAGCTCGGGGACACGGCCGCGGCGCAGTGGCTGGGCCGCGTCTCCTTCAGCCTCTACCTGGTGCACCTGCCGATCACCCTTGCCGGCGTCACGCTGTTGAGGCACATCTCGCTTCCGCTGGCGCTCGCGGCCTCCGTCGCTGCCTCGCTCGTGGTTGCCGAAATGTTCTACCGCTACGTGGAACGGCCTGCGCACCGGCTATCGATCGCCGCCGGACGCGCCGTGGAGCGGCGGGTCCGCCGGCGGGCCGGCGACGCCACTGTGGCAGAGGCCAGTGTGGAAAGCCCGGCCAGGCCGGGCGTCGGGCGGGAGGCGGAGACGCCGGCCCCGGCCATGGCGGCGGCGGCGTCGGGGCACCGCGGCTGAGGCGGCGGCCAGTCGCGAACGGTTAGGTTCCCACCCCGGCCCCAACCCCGGTGGCCTCCCCGACCTCCGCCGAGGCTGCCCGCGCGTCCTTCCGGTACCGGACATGCCCAACGGCCACCACAACAGTTGCAATGACCGCGGCCACCCCGAGCCCCAGCCACAACCCCACCAGCAGGGCCGCTGAACCGGTCAGTGCGCCCAGCAGGATCAACACAATCGCCAGCGCCCGGCGGACCCAGTGGACACCGCTGCCGCCGGCCAGGCGTGAGTCCGCAGCGAGCCCGGTAATGGTGGAGGTGACCACCACCGTAGTGATCTCGGCAACCTTGAGTTTCTTGGCCGTCGCGGCCTGGATCCCCATCACCAGGGCCATCGCCGAGGTGGTCATGTTGCCGAAGAGCTGTTCGGCATGCACCGGCGCCGAAGCCACGAACACGGTCAGGGCCCAGAGACCCAGGGCCACGGCGAGGAAATTCGCGGAGGTCCTAACGGTCCAGCCGTCGCCTCCGCGCCGCAGTACCCGTCCCGCCAGCGCCGCGCCCAGCATAAAGAAGGCCAGTGCGAGGGCCGGGCGCAGGACTGGCAGGCCCGTGCCGCCCACGACGGCCATGCCCAGCAGCACCACGTTCCCGGTCATGTTGCCGGTAAAGACCCGGTCCAGCCCCAGATAGCCGACCGCATCCACCACCCCGGTGGAAAACGTCAGCATCAGCATCAGGACCAGATGCAGGCGGTCCGTGCGGACCAAGAATTTTTGGCGATTCACAGAAATATCTCCGATACATCCTTGAAACAAAAGTATACGAATGTAGTATCCATACACAGATTGTATTCAATACTGACGTCGTCTTCGACCCGATGATTTGGATCCGCATGTCACTCTTGTTCCGCACCACCGCCGCGCCGGCCACCGGCCGGCGCCACGCCCGGGCTGCCGCCATGGTGGGAAGCATCGCCATTGTTGCCGTTGCTGCCACCGGCTGCCAGCCGATCCAGGCCCTGCCCGCAGCGGTCACCCGCACGGACGTGATGTCCGCGCCGATTGGAAACCAGAAAATCCAGGAGGGCGGGGCGCTGGTGATGGCGCTCTCCGCCGAACCGGACCGCCTGGACCCCACGACGTCGTCGTCCCTCTACACCCGCTACGTCATGCAGACGATGTGCCAGAAGCTGTACGACATCGATGACAAGGGCAAGATCGTCCCGCAGCTGGCCACCGCGCTGCCCCAGGTGAGCGCGGACGGCCTGGCCGTCACCATCCCGGTCCGGACCGGCGCCACCTTCGCCGACGGCACCCCGTTCAACGCCGACGCCGCCCGGCTGACGATCGAGCGCGGGCTGACCCTGAAAGGCTCGGCGCGAAAGAGCGAGCTGGGCCCGATCGCCAGCGTGCAGACCCTCAACGACACCACGCTGCGGATCAACTACAAGAAGCCGTTCGCCCCGATCACCGCCGCCCTCGCGGACCGTGCCGGCATGGTGCTCTCACCCAAAGCCGTGGCCGACGCCGGCGCCTCCTTCGGTGACCACCCGGTCTGCGTGGGTCCTTTCAAGTTCTCCGGACGGGTGCCGCAGACCTCCATCAAGGTCGAACGGGACCCGCTCTACTACGACGCCAAGAACGTCCACCTGGACACCATCACCTACCGGATCATGACCGATTCGAACATCCGGGCAGCGAACCTGCGCTCCGGCGCCGTCCAGGTAGCGGACTCCGTCTCCCCGCAGGACGTGGACGCCCTCTCCAAGGAGGACGGCGTCGGCATCCTGCAGGTGGGATCGCTCGGCTACCAGGGCCTGACCCTCAACCTGGGCAACACCGCCGGCGTCGGCAAACCCGTGGGCGAGATCAACACCCCCACCGCCAAGGACGCCAAGGTCCGGATGGCACTCTCCATGTCCGTGGACCGTGCGGCCCTGGTGAACACCGTCTTCAACAACTGGTACGAGCCCGCCTGCTCGCCGATCGCGCCGTCCAGCCCCTTCGCATCGGACCTGAGCAAGGCCTGCCCGGAGTTCAATCCGGCCAAGGCCAAGGCACTGCTTCAGGAAGCGGGAGTGCAGACTCCCTACCCGGTGGAGCTGCAGGTCAGCAACTCTCCTGATGCGCTCCGCTACGCCCAGGCGCTGCAGGCCGCCGTGGCGGACGCAGGCTTCGCCCTGACCATCCGGCCCGTGGAATACTCCACCCTGCTGGACGTCCAGACCCGCGGCAGCTTCGCCGCCCTCCAGCTCGGCTGGTCCGGGCGCGTGGACCCGCACGGCAACATGTTCAACTTCCTCGCCACCGGCGCCGGCAACAACTACTCCGGCTACAGCAACCCCCAAGTGGACAAGCTCCTCGCCGAGGCGTCCAGCGCGACGGACCAGGCCGCCCGCGCACAGCTCTACGGCCAGGTGGTGAAGCAGGTCCAGGCCGACAACCCGGTGATCTACCTCTACCGCGTCCGCAGCCTCACCGCCTACAGCACCAAGGTGGCCGGAATCGACACCTTTGCCGACGGCGTCGTCCACCTCAGCAACGCAGCCTTCGTGACGAAGAAGTAAGGACCCACCATGATCCGTTATCTCTCGACCCGACTCTGGCAGTCCCTGGTCACCCTGGTCCTGGCTTCCCTGGTGATCTTCATCGGCATCCGCCAGCTCCCCGGCGACCCCGCCATCGCAATGGCCGGGGAGGAAGCCAGCCCCGAACAGCTCAACGCCGTCCGCGCCCAGCTCGGGCTCGACCAGCCCCTGCCCGCGCAGTACCTCAGCTTCATCGGCCGGCTCCTGAACGGCGACCTTGGCCGATCCACCCGCACCGGCACCCCGGTCACCGACCTGGTCGGCACCACGCTTCCGGTCACCCTCTGGCTGGCCGCGTACGCGATCGTGCTCGCCGTCGTCGCCGGCATCCTCCTTGGCGTCGTCTCGGAGCGCTTCCGCGGCCGCTGGCCCGAATGGGTCTCCAACGCCGTGGCCCTGGTAGGCCTCTCGGTGCCCAGCTTTTGGCTGGGACTGCTCGCGATCCTCTACCTTGCCGTCAACCTCGGCTGGTTCCCCGCCTCCGGATACGTCGACGTCGGGCAGGACCCGCTCCGGGGCCTGTACTACCTGACGCTGCCGGCCATCATCCTGGGCACCGCCCTCGCCGCGGTGATCCTCCGGCAGACCCGGGCGTCCATGATCGAAACCATGAGCACCGACTACGTCCGGACCGCCAACGCCAAAGGCCTCGGCGCAGGCCGGGTGCTGTTCCGGTACGGGCTGCGCAACTCCCTGATCGTGGTGGTCACGATCGTGGGCCTGCAGCTGGGCGGGCTGATCTCCGGAGCGGTAGTCACGGAGCGGATCTTCGCGCTGCCGGGCTTTGGAAAGCTCACCCTCGACGCCGTCTTCACCCGCGACTATCCCGTCATCCAGGCCGTGGTGCTCATCATTACCGTGAGCTACATCGTGATCAATCTTGCGGTGGACATCCTGTACTCGGTCATCAACCCGAAAATCCGAGTAGGAGGCAACTAAATGGCCATCACCGAAATCCGCCCCGCGGCGCTGGACTCAGCAGGACTGGGCTCCTCCCGCGGACGCATCTGGAAATCACTGCGCAGCAACCCGCTGGGCCTCACCGGCGGCATCATGCTGGCCCTGGTGATCCTCGCGGCCCTCTTCGCGCCGCTGATCGCGCCCTACGATCCCGCGCAGGTGCACTTCAACACCCCGTTCCAGAAGCCCGGCACCGTCGGCTTCCTGCTCGGCACCGACGACCTCGGCCGTGACATCTTCTCCCGCCTGGTCTTCGGCATCCGCGCCTCGCTGATCGTCGGGGTGCTCTCCGTGCTGCTCTCGGTCCTGGTCGGCGCCCCGCTGGGACTGCTGGCGGGCTACTGGAAGTGGCTGGACGTCATCATTTCCCGGCTGACCGACGTCACCCTGGCCTTTCCGTTCCTGATCATCGCCGTGGGACTGGTGGCCATCAGCGGACCCAGCCTGGGCAACGCCGCCGTTGCCCTGGGGATCGCGCACATCCCGGCCATGATCCGGGTGGTCCGCGGTGAGACCCTGCGGATCAAGGAAAGCGATTTTGTGATGGCCGCCAAAACCATGGATGCCTCGGGCGGCCGGATCATCTTCCGGCACGTCCTGCCCAACACCGCCTCCGCCCTGATCGTGCAGGCCACCGTCATCATGCCGGTCGCCGTGATCGGGGAGGCTCTGCTGTCCTTCCTGGGCCTGGGGATCCAGCCGCCGTCACCGAGCCTGGGCATCATGCTCTCCGACGCCCAGCAGTACATTTTCCGTTCCCCCACCGCGGCGATCATCCCGGGCATCGGCATCGCCGTTATCTGCCTGGCCTTCAACCTCTTCGGGGACGCCCTGCGCGACGCCCTGGACCCCGCAACCTCGAGCCGAAAGTAACCCGTGACGTACACACCCGCAGCTCCCTTCACCACCCGCCCCACCCTGCAGGGCACCTTCGGCATGACCGCCTCCACCCACTGGCTCGCGACGGCGTCCGCCCAGGCGGTGCTCGAACGCGGCGGCAACGCGTTCGACGCCGCCGTCGCCGGCGCGTTTGTGCTGCAGGTCGTGGAGCCGCACCTGAACGGTCCGGGCGGGGACATGACCGGCGTCTTCGTCACCGCCGACGCGCCGTCCCACCCCGTGATCCTGATGGGACAGGGCCCGGCGCCCGCCGCCGCGACCCGCGAGCACTACCTGGCCGAAGGGCTGGAGCTGGTGCCCGGCGCCGGGGGACTGGCCGCCGCCGTTCCCGCCGCCTTCGACGCGTGGCTCCTCCTGCTCCGCGACCACGGCACCTGGGAACTGTCCGAGGTGCTCGCCTTCGCGATCGGCTACGCCCGCGACGGCCACCCGATCGTGGACCGGGTAGGGAGCACCATCGAGACCGTCAAGGACCTTTTCACCGAACACTGGCCGACGTCGGCCGCCCTCTGGATGCCCGACGGCAAGATTCCGGCCGGCGGTGATCTGGTCAGGAACGTCGCCTACGCCGACGTCCTGGACCGGCTGGTCGCCGCCGGGGACGGCGCTGCCGCCGAAGGGACCGGATCGCGGGAAGCCCGGATCGACGCCGCCCGGCGGGAATGGAGCGAGGGTTTCGTGGCTAAGGCCGCCGTCGAGTTCCTGGCTGCCCCGCACCGGCACTCCTCGGGAACGGACCACGCCGCGGTCATCACCGAAGCGGACTTCGCGGCCTGCAGCGCCTCGTACGAGTCGGCCACCACGCTGGAATTCCGCGGACACACCATCGCCAAGATCGGTCCCTGGGGCCAGGGCCCGGCACTGCTGCAGACGTTGGCCATCCTGGACGGTTTCCCGGACGAGTACCTGGATCCCTCCACCGCCCTCGGCGCCCACACCATCCTGGAAGCACAAAAACTCGCGATTGCAGACCGCGAGGCGTACTACGGCGACGCCACCGTGCCCCTGGACTACCTGCTGAGCCCGGAGTACGCCGCCCAGCGCCGCGAACTGATCACCGACCGGGCCTCGCACGAGTTCCGCCCCGGCACCGTCCCCGGCCACGAGCCGTTTATCCCGCCGCTGCGCACCGAATACCTGCCGCCGTCGAGCACCGGCGAGGGCGAGCTGTTGTTTGCCGGCGTGGGCGAACCCACTGTCATGCCCAGCGGGGAAACCCGCGGCGACACCTGCCATATTGATGTGGTGGACCGGTGGGGCAACATGATCTCGGCGACCCCGTCGGGCGGCTGGCTGCAGTCCTCGCCCGCCATCCCGGAGCTGGGTTTCTGCCTGGGCTCCCGGCTGCAGATGACCTGGCTGGAAGACGGCGCCCCTTCCACCCTGGCCGCGGGCAAGCGTCCGCGGACCACCCTGACCCCCACGCTGGTCCTCAAGGACGGCAAGCCGGTCACCGCGCTGGGCTCGCCGGGCGGCGACCAGCAGGACCAGTGGCAGCTGCTCTACCTGCTCCGGACCCTGGTGGGCGGATACTCCCCGCAGGAAGCCGTGGACGCGCCCGCACTGCACACCACATCAGTTCCGGGGTCATTCTGGCCGCGTACCTGGACCCCGGGCGGTGCCGTGGTCGAGGACCGGCTCGGCGAGCCCGTCATCGACGAGCTGGAACGCCGCGGCCACGTTGTTACCCGCGCCGGAGACTGGGCCCTTGGCCGACTCTCCTGCGTTGTCTCCGATCCCGAAACCGGTCTGCTGAAGGCCGCCGCCAACCCCAGAGGAGCACAGGGCTATGCAGCCGGACGCTAACAACCAAGACAAGACCCTGCTCTCCGTCCGCAACCTCGAGGTCAGCTACGGCGGCGCGCCGGTGCTGGAAAGCGTGAGCTTCGATCTCAAAAAGGGCGAACGGGTGGCTATCGTCGGCCAGTCCGGCTCGGGCAAGTCCACCGTGATCGGGGCGATCCTCGGTCTGCTCCCGGGCAGCGGCCGGATCTCCCAGGGCTCCATTCTCCTCGACGGCACGGATCTGGCGGACCTGACCGGAAAGCAGATGCGAGCCATCCGCGGCACCCGGATCGGCTTGGTCCCCCAGGACCCGATGTCCAACCTAAACCCGTCCATGAAGGTCGGCGCGCAGATCGCGGACGCCCTGGTCAGCAACGGCCTGCGCGGCCGGGCCGCGGTGAAGCAGCGCGCCGTCGAACTCATGGCAGAAGCCGGAATCCCCGACGCCGGCCGCCGGTACGGGCAGTACCCGCACGAGTTCTCCGGCGGCATGCGGCAGCGGGTACTGATCGCGATCGCCCTCGCCGGCGAACCCGACCTGCTGATCGCCGACGAACCGACCTCGGCGCTCGACGTGACGGTGCAGCGGCAGATCCTGAACCACCTGCAGACGCTGGTGGACGCCCGCGGCACCTCACTGCTGTTTGTCACCCACGACCTGGGGCTCGCTGCGGACCGCACGGACCGGATCATCGTGATGGCGGACGGCCGGATCGTCGAAACCGGCACGCCGCAGGAGATCATGTTCGACCCGCAGGAGGATTACACCGCCCGCCTGGTCGCCGCGGCGCCGTCGGCCAGCCTGCTCCCCGGCGCCGGCTTGACGGCGGAGCCCGCAGGCGCGCCGGTGCCGGTGCTGACCGTCCGGAACCTCTTCAAGGAGTTCAAACTGCGCGGCCAGCGCGGGGGAATCGTCAAGGCAGTTGACGATGTCTCCTTCAGCGTCGACCGCGGCACCACCACCGCGATCGTCGGCGAATCGGGATCGGGGAAGACCACGGTGGCCCGAATCGTCCTGGGACTCGAAACCGCCTCAGGGGGAGAGGCCCTTATCAACGGCGGCAGCCTCGCCACCAGCAACGTCCGCGAGCGGCGCGCCCTGCGCCGGATAGTCCAGCCGGTTTTCCAGGACCCGTTCGGCTCCCTGGACCCGACCTACTCGATCGAGCGGCTGATCGACGAACCGTTGCGGATCTTCGGCGTCGGAAATCCGGCGAGCAGGCGGCAGCGTGTTGGCGAACTCTTGGACCAGGTGGCACTGCCACGCACGATCGCCCAGCGCCGCCCCAGCGAGCTGTCCGGCGGGCAACGACAGCGCGTGGCGATCGCCCGGGCGCTGGCGCTGGAGCCCGAGGTCCTGATCTGCGATGAAGCCGTCTCGGCGCTCGATGTGCTGGTGCAGGAACAGATCCTGGATTTGTTGGGAGATCTGCAGGATAGGCTGGGCCTGAGCTACCTCTTCATTACCCACGATCTGGCCGTGGTCCGCCAGATCGCACACAATGTGGTGGTCATGAAATCCGGAAAAGTGGTGGAATCGGGCAGCGTGGACCAGGTCTTCCTGGCTCCGTCCGCCGACTACACCCGAGAACTACTTGGAGCGATTCCTGGTGCAGCATTCGCTAGATAGCGCGGACAACGCCCCCCGGCAGCGCGTCCAGGACGAGATCCGGCGGGACATCATCTTCGGCGTGCTGCCGGCCGGCAGCCGGATCACGGAAACGGCGTTGGCGCACAAGTATGGGATCTCCCGGGTGCCGGTACGGGAGGCGCTGCGCGCGCTGGAGGTGGAAGGCTTCGTTGAGTCGAAACCCTTCGCCGGGTCAACGGTCTCCGCCATCCCGGTCGATGACGCAGATGACCTCTTCGCCATCCGGGAAGCCCTGGAAGCGGCCACCGCGAGGCGTGCCGCCCGCCATGCAGCCGCGCAGTTCGCTGCGGGAGGGCCGGACCCGGTGTGGTGGGAACACCGCAAAGAGTTGGCCGCACTGTTGGAAGCGGGCGACCAGGCGATTGCAGACGGACGGATTGATTTGCTCCCCGAGCTCAATATCCGCTTCCATCTGGGCATCGCGGAGCTAAGCCGAAGCTCCTCCTTGACGGCGCTGTTGCGCCAGATCTCGGGGAAGATCGAATGGCTTTACGCGTCCGACGTCGACTCCCGGGGTAAGAGCTCCTGGAGCGAGCACCGCACCATCATGGCAGCCATTGACGCCGGGAACGCCCAGGAGGCGGAGCGGGGTATGGCCGCCCACGTCCACAGCTCAAGATTGGGCTACCTGAGCCGGTTCTCACCCGACGGCGCAACCGGGACGGCGTCGTGAATGCCTTCTTATGACGTGTGGTAAACCGCCCACCCATCCGTCCTGTAGAGTAGATCGTGTTGTTGTGTTTATGCAGTTCGTAGTTCAGGCAGTACGCACGGTCGAAAGTCCGTGTTCTTCTGAAGCAGCGGTTTTGAGCACCCCAAACAGGAGGACCCGAAAGTCGGGACAGTTCCTCCACCTTCACGAAGGACAAAAATAATGGCTACTGGTACCGTCAAATGGTTTAACGCTGAAAAGGGCTTCGGCTTCATTTCCCCCGATGACTCCTCGCAGGACGTTTTCGCGCACTACTCCGCGATCAACTCCTCCGGCTTCCGCTCCCTCGAAGAGAACCAGAAGGTCTCCTTCGAAACCGAGCAGGGCCCCAAGGGTCCTCAGGCCACCAACATCCAGGCTATCTAATTTCCTTAGATACCCGGAACCGTTAGGTTTCTAGCAGGGCCCGTCTTCGGACGGGCCCTGCTTTTGTTTAACCCGGATGTGCTGCCGCGGCCCTCTGGACACCGACCCCGGCCGGGAGCATCCTGTTGCTGTCCGCGTTCGCCACCACGCGGGGCCCCAGGGATCGGCGAGGGAAGCTGGCACACCATGAGCGAAGCACCAGACGCCCGGCAGCGGCTGTCCGCCCGGATCGACGAAAAGCAACAGGCCATCCGCGCCTACCTGGCCCGCGAACGGCCCCGACGGAACCGGCTCTCCAACATCAGCATCGTCGGCAGCGGCCTGGCCGCCGCGCTCACCGCCGGCCCCGCGGTGGGCGGCACCGGGTTCACCGACGCCGTCGCCGGCCTCCTCGGGCTCAGCGAGGACTCGGTCGTCTGGCGGGTGTTGTGCCTGCTCGCCGTGCTCCTCTCCGTCGCTGCGGCCCTGGCCACCAACTTCGCCACCTCCCGCGCCGTCGCGGACCGGGTGAGCGCGGCCGAAACGTCCAACGCCCAGCTCGAGGGCCTCGCCGTCTCCCTGGACATCGGAAACATCGACGTCGACGAGGCGGTCAAGCTCTACCAGCAGTACGCCGGCCAGGTCGCCTTCGTCGACGCCGCCTCCCGCTGAGGGCTTCCTGCCCGGATGCTCTGTCACCTATGGCTGGTCTGAGCCGTCAGAACAGCCATACGTGATAGAGCAACCGCACGCCTGCTGGCCCCGCTGGCCGCACCCGAATCCACTGGCCCGGCGCTGTTCACACCCCCGCCACCGCAGGTTTACGCGGGCAGTCAAGGATGAAAACCATGACTGATTTCACCCGCCGCAATGTCCTCAAAGGTGCCCTGGCCGCCGCCGGGGCCGCCGCCGTCGTCCCCGCAACGGCCGGTGCGGCCAGCGCCGCCCGGCCCGCCGGCGTCGCCCTGGTCCGCAACCGCCTGACCCTGCCGTCCGGCATCGCCACCGGCGATGTCACCACCGGCTCCGGTGTGCTGTGGTCCCGCGCGTCGGGCCCAGGGACCCTGGTGGCGAACCTGCTGGCCGTCGACGACGACGGATCCCCGCTCCGCGGCGGCCGTGCCTTCCAGCGGGTGCTGCGCGGGGGCGCCGCGTCCGAGGCGACCGACTTCACCGCCAAGATCAACGCCGAGCACCTGCCCGGCGGCACCCGCTTCGCCCTCAGCCTGCACTTCGAGGATGCCGACGGCAACGCCGGCGAGAGCGCGCAGGGCTCGTTCAGCACCGCCCCGGAAACCGGGCAGCTCAGCAGCGGCCGCGCCGACCGCGGCCAAAGCTTCGTCTGGAGCGGCGACACCGCCGGCCAGGGCTGGGGCATCAACGAGGAGATCGGCGGGATGCGCGGCTACGCGGCCATGCACGACACTGCCCCGGACTTCTTCATCCACTCGGGCGACACGATCTACGCCGACGGGCCCATTAGTGCGCAGGTGACCGAGCCGGACGGCCAAATCTGGCGCAACCTCGTCACCGAGGAAGTGTCCAAGGTGGCCGAATCCCTCAACGAGTTCCGCGGCCGGCACCGCTACAACATGATGGACAAGAACGTCCGCGCCCTGTACGCGCAGGTTCCGGTGATCGCGCAGTGGGACGACCACGAGACGCACAACAACTGGTACCCCGGCCAGATCCTCACCGACACCCGCTACACCGAACGCCGCGTGGACGTCCTCGCCGCCCGCGGCCGACAGGCCTGGCAGGAGTACCAGCCGATCGCCGGCGTCAGCGCCGGCGGCACCGGCTTCGAGCCCGCCCGGATCTACCGCAAGATCAGCCGCGGCCCGCAGCTGGACATCTTCTGCCTGGACATGCGCAGCTTCAAGGACCCGAACACCGACGGCAAGGAAACGCATCTGACCCACATCCTCGGCCAGGAGCAGGCCGACTGGCTGATCCGCGAGGTGAGCAAGTCCAAGGCCACCTGGAAGGTGATCGCCAACGACCTGCCGCTGGGGCTGGTGGTCCCGGACGGCCCGGTCAACGAGGAATCGCTCTCCAACCGCGACGCCGGCGCCCCCTTGGGCAAGGAACTCGAGATCGCCGGGGTGCTTTCGGCGTTCAAGCGCAACCGGGTTAAGAACGTGGTCTGGCTGACCGCCGACGTGCACTACTGCGCCGCGCACCACTACTCCCCGGAGCGCGCCGCGTTCACCGACTTCGATCCGTTCTGGGAATTCGTCGCCGGGCCCATCAACGCCGGCAGCTTCGGCCCGAACGCCCTGGACGGGACGTTCGGCCCGGAAGTGGCGTTCTTCAAGTCCGGTGCCTACGCCAACGAATCCCCGCGCAGCGGCAAGAGCCAGTTCTTCGGCCACGTGGACCTCGGCGCCGACGACGTCTTTACCGCCAGCCTTCGCGACGCCAACGGGGCCGTGCTCTGGAGCAAAGCGCTGCAGCCGGAGCGGTAGGCGCAGTTGGTGGGGAAGGCTGCAGCCGAGGTCTTGGGGCCGGGGCGGAACCCTTCACGGCTTCGTTGCCGGGTTCGTGGCCTAGCTCGGGGAGGTCCGGCCGCATCTCTGGCACAATGGCCGGCATGCAGCCCGCGGACCCCGCCATCCTGAATCCCGTCCCCGCCTTCGACCTCCGAATCAGCATCGAGGGCACGGAGCCGGAGATCTGGCGGCGCCTCCTCGTTCCGGAAACCATCACGGTTCCGCAGTTCCACGAGGCCATCCAGCGGGCCTTCGGCTGGCACGACCAGCACCTCTACGGCATCCGCTGCGTCGACCGCCACGGCGAAGGGCGCATCATTGTTGGCCCCGACGAGGCGGCGGAGGACTCCGGCGCGGAGCCGGCGTCCGGCGTCGTCCTTTTTGAACTCCTGGATGCAGCGGGACCGTCGCCCGAGTTGTTTGAGTACGAATACGACTTCGGCGACTCCTGGAACCATCGTGTGGAACTCGTGGGGCCCGGGTGGGTCCCCGAGGGCACCATCAGCTGTGTGGAGGGTGCCAACCGCGGACCGGTGGAGGACTCCGGAGGGATTGGCGGGTACCGCCACCTTGCGGAGGTACTCGCGAATGAGAAGCACCCGGAGCACCACGACGCGGCTATGTGGTTCTACCGGGTCACCGGCGAGTGGACGTCCAAGTTCGACGTCACCGCCTTTGACCTCGACGCCGTCAACCGGAGCCTCCGCCGTCTCAGCCTGCAGCTGTGGCCGCGGCCGGTCACCGCGGCGGAGCGGGGCGCCGTACTCCGCCCGGTCCTGTGGCTCCTGGAAAATGCCGCGGGGGAGGGGCTGGAACTGACGAAGGACGGCTACCTGAAGCCGGCAATGGTCCGCCGCACAATGGAAGAGCTCGGCTGGATCGACGAAACCGTGGGCAAAGGCAACCGGGAGATCAACACGCCCGAGGTGATGGACCTCCGCCTGCAGCTGCTCACGTGGAAACTGCTGCGCAAGCGCAACGGCAGGCTGCTGCTCGGGTCGATGGGCAAGCTCGGCCTGGCCGAGCCGGACAAGCTGTGGGACTTCCTGGTGCAGGCCATCGGCGCCCCGCAGCACGACGCCGTGAAACTCATGACCCGGCTGGCGGCGCACTGGTCCGTCCAGGGATTTGAGCCTTCCTATGCCGTCCGCGACGAGGTCATCATCAGGGCGCTTGAGGCCTCCGGCTTTGTGACGCGCTCCGGCGACCCGATCCCGGCCGAGTGGGTACAAGACATCGACCGCACGGTGCGGCAGTCCCTGGGCAGCCTCCAGCTCACGCTTCCCGGGGATCGACTCTGGCTGCGGGAGCGGGAATTGTCCGACGGCGGCCTCAAGTTTCTTCTCCAGGTGCAGGCGCTGCTGGGGGACAGGTAGCAGGGCACGGGGACAGAACGCCTTCCACCGCCACTGCCCGGTGTGACCTACTCCACAACGGTCCGACGCCGGGCGGCTGGTTAGTTGAGGACCGATGCGGCCGCCGGATTCCGCGGAACACCGGGGAATATGACGCCGCGGGACACCTGTGGGGCCCGATTTGTTTGGGGTCTGCTTGGTGTGTAGAGTAGTTCGAGTCGCCGCCGCTGATGCGGAGAGATAGCGACCGACCCCCTTCTAAACGGCCTGGAAAATGGTTCGCATCTTTGCGTGCTGATGACCGGGCGGGGACCTTCTTGGGAGAATGTGATTCGCAGAAATGCGAATTTGCGAATACTCCCGGGTTCGGGTAAGTTTGAAAAGTTGCTCCGGAGCGATCCTCGACTGAATTGATGGTTGTGGTGGTGCCGGGTGTGTCTGTTGTTTGAGAACTCAATAGTGTGCCAAGTTTGTTGATACCAATTTATTGTATTGAATTGGTTGAATTTGCCGGATTGTCCACCCCGTGGATGGTCTGGTGTTTTTAGCTGGTTTCAAATTTTGTGCAGTGTTTGTTCCCGTTTTCCCGGGGGCGGATGCTGTGTCTGTTTTACTTCAACGGAGAGTTTGATCCTGGCTCAGGATGAACGCTGGCGGCGTGCTTAACACATGCAAGTCGAACGATGAACCTCACTTGTGGGGGGATTAGTGGCGAACGGGTGAGTAACACGTGAGTAACCTGCCCTTAACTCTGGGATAAGCCTGGGAAACTGGGTCTAATACCGGATATGACTCCTCATCGCATGGTGGGGGGTGGAAAGCTTTTTGTGGTTTTGGATGGACTCGCGGCCTATCAGCTTGTTGGTGAGGTAATGGCTCACCAAGGCGACGACGGGTAGCCGGCCTGAGAGGGTGACCGGCCACACTGGGACTGAGACACGGCCCAGACTCCTACGGGAGGCAGCAGTGGGGAATATTGCACAATGGGCGCAAGCCTGATGCAGCGACGCCGCGTGAGGGATGACGGCCTTCGGGTTGTAAACCTCTTTCAGTAGGGAAGAAGCGAAAGTGACGGTACCTGCAGAAGAAGCGCCGGCTAACTACGTGCCAGCAGCCGCGGTAATACGTAGGGCGCAAGCGTTATCCGGAATTATTGGGCGTAAAGAGCTCGTAGGCGGTTTGTCGCGTCTGCCGTGAAAGTCCGGGGCTCAACTCCGGATCTGCGGTGGGTACGGGCAGACTAGAGTGATGTAGGGGAGACTGGAATTCCTGGTGTAGCGGTGAAATGCGCAGATATCAGGAGGAACACCGATGGCGAAGGCAGGTCTCTGGGCATTAACTGACGCTGAGGAGCGAAAGCATGGGGAGCGAACAGGATTAGATACCCTGGTAGTCCATGCCGTAAACGTTGGGCACTAGGTGTGGGGGACATTCCACGTTTTCCGCGCCGTAGCTAACGCATTAAGTGCCCCGCCTGGGGAGTACGGCCGCAAGGCTAAAACTCAAAGGAATTGACGGGGGCCCGCACAAGCGGCGGAGCATGCGGATTAATTCGATGCAACGCGAAGAACCTTACCAAGGCTTGACATGAACCGGTAATACCTGGAAACAGGTGCCCCGCTTGCGGTCGGTTCACAGGTGGTGCATGGTTGTCGTCAGCTCGTGTCGTGAGATGTTGGGTTAAGTCCCGCAACGAGCGCAACCCTCGTTCCATGTTGCCAGCGCGTAATGGCGGGGACTCATGGGAGACTGCCGGGGTCAACTCGGAGGAAGGTGGGGACGACGTCAAATCATCATGCCCCTTATGTCTTGGGCTTCACGCATGCTACAATGGCCGGTACAAAGGGTTGCGATACTGTGAGGTGGAGCTAATCCCAAAAAGCCGGTCTCAGTTCGGATTGGGGTCTGCAACTCGACCCCATGAAGTCGGAGTCGCTAGTAATCGCAGATCAGCAACGCTGCGGTGAATACGTTCCCGGGCCTTGTACACACCGCCCGTCAAGTCACGAAAGTTGGTAACACCCGAAGCCGGTGGCCTAACCCCTTGTGGGAGGGAGCTGTCGAAGGTGGGACTGGCGATTGGGACTAAGTCGTAACAAGGTAGCCGTACCGGAAGGTGCGGCTGGATCACCTCCTTTCTAAGGAGCACCTACAACGTTCATCACCGGACGCATGTCCTGTGGTGGTGTTGTCAGGAGTACGCCCGTTGCGCAGACGATTGTTCTGCGGCGGGTGCTCACGGGTGGAATATCAACAAATAGCGGCCGCTGCGTTTTCTCCGGCACCCAGTACGGAACCACCCTTGTGTGGTTCCTGGAACGGTGTTTGAGGGTACGGGCGGTTTAGTGTTTGGCACACTGTTGGGTCCTGAGACAACAGGACCGGGGGTGACCCCGGGACTTGTGTTTCTGGTTTCCCGGCTGCGACGAACACGCACTGTATGGGTCCTTTTGGGGGCCTAAGTGTGTGGGGTGTGTGGTACGGGGTTGTTGTTTGAGAACTACATAGTGGACGCGAGCATCTTTTATAAGAAGCAATTTCCAAGAATTATGAACCTGGATCTGGCTGCGCGTGATGGTGTCACCTCTTTTGGGGTGGTGTTGTTGGGTGTGGTTGGTTTCGTGGTTCTCTCGAAATTACTCCTTGATCTTTTGTGGTCAAGTTTTTAAGAGCACACGGTGGATGCCTTGGCATTAGGAGCCGAAGAAGGACGTAGGAATCTGCGATAAGCCTGGGGGAGTCGATAACCGGACTGTGATCCCAGGGTGTCCGAATGGGGAAACCCCGCCAGACGCGCGAGTGATCTGGTGACCCGCATCTGAACACATAGGGTGCGTGGAGGGAACGCGGGGAAGTGAAACATCTCAGTACCCGCAGGAAGAGAAAACAATAGTGATTCCGTTAGTAGTGGCGAGCGAACGCGGATCAGGCTAAACCGTTCCATGTGTGATAGCCGGCGGGCGTTGCATGGTCGGGGTTGTGGGACTTTCCGTTCTGTCTCTGCCGGGACAGTGGGGTGAGAGCATGTGCATAGGTGAACGGTCTTGAAAGGCCGGCCAGAGAGGGTGTGAGCCCCGTAACCGAAATGTTGTGTGCCGCCTGGGAAGTATCCCAAGTAGCACGGGGCCCGAGAAATCCCGTGCGAATCTGTCAGGACCACCTGATAAGCCTAAATACTCCCTAATGACCGATAGCGGACCAGTACCGTGAGGGAAAGGTGAAAAGTACCCCGGGAGGGGAGTGAAACAGTACCTGAAACCGTGTGCTTACAATCCGTCGGAGCAGCCTTGTAGTTGTGACGGCGTGCCTTTTGAAGAATGAGCCTGCGAGTTAGTGTTACGTCGCGAGGTTAACCCGTGTGGGGAAGCCGTAGCGAAAGCGAGTCTGAACAGGGCGTTGCAGTGGCGTGATCTAGACCCGAAGCGAAGTGATCTACCCATGGCCAGGTTGAAGCGACGGTAAGACGTCGTGGAGGACCGAACCCACTTCAGTTGAAAATGGAGGGGATGAGCTGTGGGTAGGGGTGAAAGGCCAATCAAACTTCGTGATAGCTGGTTCTCCCCGAAATGCATTTAGGTGCAGCGTTGCGTGTTTCTTACCGGAGGTAGAGCTACTGGATGGCTAATGGGCCCTACAAGGTTACTGACGTCAGCCAAACTCCGAATGCCGGTAAGTGAGAGCGCAGCAGTGAGACTGTGGGGGATAAGCTTCATAGTCGAGAGGGAAACAGCCCAGACCACCAACTAAGGCCCCTAAGCGTGTGCTAAGTGGGAAAGGATGTGGAGTTGCGAAGACAACCAGGAGGTTGGCTTAGAAGCAGCCATCCTTAAAAGAGTGCGTAATAGCTCACTGGTCAAGTGATTCCGCGCCGACAATGTAGCGGGGCTCAAGTACACCGCCGAAGTTGTGGCATTCAGATATTAGCTAAGCCCTTGTGGTTCAGGCGTCTGGATGGGTAGGGGAGCGTCGTGTGGGCAGTGAAGTCGCGGTGGAAACCAGCGGTGGAGCCTACACGAGTGAGAATGCAGGCATGAGTAGCGAAAGACGGGTGAGAAACCCGTCCGCCGAATGATCAAGGGTTCCAGGGTCAAGCTAATCTGCCCTGGGTAAGTCGGGACCTAAGGCGAGGCCGACAGGCGTAGTCGATGGACAACGGGTTGATATTCCCGTACCGGCGAAAAACCGCCCATGCTGAACAGGGGATACTAACCGCCCGAGACCTGCCCGATCACCCTTGTGGTGTGAGGGTTTTGGTGGAGCGCGGGACCTGATCCTGGGAGGCAAGCGTATTAACAGGTGTGACGCAGGAAGGTAGCCGAGCCGGGCGATGGTTGTCCCGGTCTAAGGATGTAGGGCGAACGGTAGGCAAATCCGCCGTTCATGATGCCTGAGACCCGACGGGACCCCCGTATGGGGGGATTCGGTGATCCTATGCTGCCTAGAAAAGCATCGACGCGAGGTTTTAGCCGCCCGTACCCCAAACCGACACAGGTGATCAGGTAGAGAATACTAAGGCGATCGAGAGAATTATGGTTAAGGAACTCGGCAAAATGCCCCCGTAACTTCGGGAGAAGGGGGGCCCCTATCGTGATGGACACTGGCTGTCCGGAGCGTGCAGGGGCCGCAGAGACCAGGGGGAAGCGACTGTTTACTAAAAACACAGGTCCGTGCGAAGTCGCAAGACGATGTATACGGACTGACTCCTGCCCGGTGCTGGAAGGTTAAGAGGACCGGTTAGCCGCAAGGCGAAGCTGAGAATTTAAGCCCCAGTAAACGGCGGTGGTAACTATAACCATCCTAAGGTAGCGAAATTCCTTGTCGGGTAAGTTCCGACCTGCACGAATGGAGTAACGACTTCCCCGCTGTCTCAACCATAAACTCGGCGAAATTGCAGTACGAGTAAAGATGCTCGTTACGCGCAGCAGGACGGAAAGACCCCGAGACCTTTACTATAGTTTGGTATTGGTGTTCGGAGTGGCTTGTGTAGGATAGGTGGGAGACGTTGAAGCCCGGACGCCAGTTCGGGTGGAGTCATCGTTGAAATACCACTCTGGTCACTTTGGACATCTAACTTCGGCCCGTAATCCGGGTCAGGGACAGTGCCTGATGGGTAGTTTAACTGGGGCGGTTGCCTCCTAAAAAGTAACGGAGGCGCCCAAAGGTTCCCTCAGCCTGGTTGGCAATCAGGTGTCGAGTGTAAGTGCACAAGGGAGCTTGACTGTGAGAGAGACATCTCGAGCAGGGACGAAAGTCGGGACTAGTGATCCGGCGGTACATTGTGGAATGGCCGTCGCTCAACGGATAAAAGGTACCTCGGGGATAACAGGCTGATCTTGCCCAAGAGTCCATATCGACGGCATGGTTTGGCACCTCGATGTCGGCTCGTCGCATCCTGGGGCTGGAGTAGGTCCCAAGGGTTGGGCTGTTCGCCCATTAAAGCGGTACGCGAGCTGGGTTTAGAACGTCGTGAGACAGTTCGGTCCCTATCCGCTGCGCGCGCAGGAAATTTGAGAAGGGCTGTCCTTAGTACGAGAGGACCGGGACGGACGAACCTCTGGTGTGTCAGTTGTACTGCCAAGTGCACCGCTGATTAGCTACGTTCGGATGGGATAACCGCTGAAAGCATCTAAGCGGGAAGCTCGCTTCGAGATGAGATTTCCATACACCTTGCGTGTGAGAGGCCCCCAGCCAGACCACTGGGTTGATAGGCCGGATGTGGAAGCGAGGACTAACGACTCGTGAAGCTGACCGGTACTAATAGGCCGATAACTTACACCACACACCCCTCCCCGCGAACCAACATCAAAAGGGGTTCGCACCACGGGAAGGGTACAAAGAAACAAGATACGCTTGCGTCCACTATGTGGTTCCCAAACAACAAACCCGCCACGGGCACGTTGCTAACGGAACCAAAACAACTGAATACAACACCACAAGTTGTAACCACCAGATTTCCCACCCCAGGGCAACCCTCACACAGGGCCGCCAGGGGCGCGGACACAGGGTTACGGCGGTCATAGCGTGGGGGAAACGCCCGGTCCCATTCCGAACCCGGAAGCTAAGACCCACAGCGCCGATGGTACTGCACCCGGGAGGGTGTGGGAGAGTAGGTCACCGCCGGACAACCATTACAGCCAGGCCCCGACACACCGTGTCGGGGCCTGCGCCATTTAACGGCCCCTTCCGCGGGCCGGTGCGAACGGAACACCGGGCTGCCGTCCAGCGTTGATTACCCTTGAGTAGCTTGTCCCTCTGAATCAACGACCACGGGAGTTCCCATGACTGCACGGACCATCGTTATCACCGGCGCCAGCGATGGCATTGGGGCGTCCGCGGCCCGGACGCTGGCAGCGCAAGGGGAGAACGTCGTCGTCGTCGGACGTTCCAAAGAGAAGACCGAGCGGATCGCGGCGGAGATCGGTGCGGACTATTTCGTCGCCGACTTTGCCGAACTGGCGCAGGTGCGGCGGCTTGCGGCGCAGCTGAAGGAGAAGTATCCGCGGATCGACGTCCTGGCGAATAATGCCGGCGGCATCATGGGCGCCCGCGAGCTCACCGTGGACGGCCACGAAAAGACTTTCCAGATTAACCACTTGGCGCCGTTCCTGCTCACCACCGAACTGATGGACGTGCTTACTGCCAGCAAAGCCGCCGTCATCAACACCTCCAGCGCCGCCAACTCGCTTTACGGCCGGCTGGACATCGATGACCTGGAGGTCGCGAACAAATACTCGGCCAACCTGGCCTACGGCAACGCGAAGCTCGAGAACATCCTCTTCACGGCCGAGCTGCACCACCGCTACCACGCGGCCGGCATCTCCACGGCGGCGTTCCACCCCGGGGTTGTGGCCACCAACTTCGCCGCAGACACCACCAGCCCCTTCCGCTTCATGTACCGCAGCTTCCTCAACCGCTTCATGCTGTCCCCGGAGCAGGGCGCAGACACGCTGGTATGGCTCGCCACGGCCACGCCGGGGCAGGAGTGGGCTTCCGGCGCGTACTACGCCAAGCGGGCCCTCGCGAAGGCCAACAAGCAGGCGTACGACGCCGAGCTGGCCAAGGAGCTCTGGGACCGCAGCGCGGCCATGGTGGCGCAGGACGTCGATAAACTCAATCCCCGCAGCTAGCTGGACCGGACCGCGACGTTCCAGCCCAGTTACTGGGCCGGGCAGCAGGCAAACGCCGCGCCAACTCGCGGCAGTCTGGGGGCGGAAGGGCTGCGGCGCCCAGTAACTGGGCGGGAGCGTCGGGGCGGCAACGGCCGGAGCTGAGGCAGCGTCCCGGAGCGGCTACCCCGCGGCTTCAACCTTGTCGATCGCGGTCAGGGCGCTTTCCATCGTGCCGGCCAGGTCGCTCGCCGGGGCGGGCTTGGCGAACAGGTACCCCTGCAGCGAGTCGCAGCCCAGGTCCATCAGGTACTTGGCCTGCGCCGGCGTCTCGATGCCCTCGGCCGTGACCTTGAGCCCCAGGTTCTGCGCGGTGTTGATCATGGTGCGGAAGAAGGGCAGGTGTTCCTTGCCGGTCTTGATCATCGCGACGAAGGACCGGTCGATCTTAACCTTGTCCAGCGGGAGTTCCTTGAGCCGGCCCAACGTCGAGTAGCCGGTGCCGAAGTCGTCCATCGCGATCCGCACGCCGGCCTCGCGCAACTGCCGGAGCTGGCGAAGCACGTCCGAATCGGCGTCGAAGAACACACTCTCGGTCAACTCGAGCACGAGCTGGCGAGGGTCCACCCCGGTCGAGGCGACAATGCCCAAAACGTCGGTGGCGAAGTCGCGGTGCTGGAACTGCAGGCCGGAGACGTTCACGGCCACGCTGTACGCCGCGTCGCCGGCGAGCCACGGCCGGATCTCGGCGCAGGCGCGGCGCATCACCTCGTCGCCGATCTCGCGGATCAGCCCGCTCTGCTCGGCCACGGGCAGGAACTGGTTGGGCGGAACCAGCTTGCCGTGCCGCTCCCAGCGGGCGAACGCCTCGAACTGCACCACGGCGCCCAGGCCGGGGGACACCACCGGCTGGTAGTGCACCGAGATCTGGCCCAGCTCCACGGCCTGACGCAGCCCGGTCTCGCCCTGTTCCTTGTGCGCCGGGGTGTTCAGCATCTCCGGCCGGAACTGCAGCCAGGTGTTCTTCCCGGCCGCCTTGGCCGCCGTCATGGCCGAGTCCGCCTGCCGCAGCAGTTCGGCGCCGTCGTGCGTCTGCGGGGTCTTGGAGGCCAGGCCCATGCTCACCCCGGGACGCACCGTGGAGCCGCCGATCCGCGCCGGGACGTACAGCGACTCGGAGATGCGCTTCGCGACGGCGCCGGCGTTGAGGCACTCGGTCAGCAGCACCACGAATTCGTCGCCACCGAGCCGGGCCACGGTGTCGTGCGGCCGGACGCAGTTACGCAGCCGGCTGGCCACCTCCACCAGCAGCTCGTCCGCGGCGGCTCGGCCCAGCATGTCGTTGTAGCTCTTGAAGTCGTCCACGTTCAGCAGCAGCACGTCCACCGGATCCGGCCGGCGCAGCGCCGCGGCGAGGCGTTCGTTGAACAGGGTGCCGTTGGGCAGCCCGGTCAGCGTGTCCCGCAGCACCGCGGCCTTGAGCTGGTCGTCGTGCTCCGCGGGCGTGAGGCGGGGGAGGACGCCGGTGGTGCCGGGCACCAGTTCGGCCTCTATCGAGGACGTCCGACGGTGGGGTGCGGCGGACGCAGGGGGGCCGGCGTCGCGCGAGGCTGCGGGCTGAGTCGCGGCGGCCGGGGGACGAGCAGCGACGGCCGGGCGGACGGAGAGCGCGACGGCGGCGTCGCTGCCGGGGCTACCAGCCGCGGGCGGCAGCGCCGCGCAGGTGATTTCCAGGGCGAACTCGGAGGCGTCTCCGCGGCGGCCCGCGCCGGCGAAGGGCAGCCGCGTGGCGCCGGTTCCAGCGCCGGTTCCGCGGTCGGCGACACCGGAGTTCCCGGCCGCCAGGCCGGTGAGGAGCTGGTGGAAGTCCTCCCGGGAGGCCTCGGCCAGCAGCAGGCTGTAGTCGGCGCCGAGCAGTTGCGTCCGGGAGTAGCCGAAGAGCTGTTCCGCGGCGTTGTTCAAGAACGAGATGGATCCATCCGGGGCAAGCAGAACAAGGGCGTCGGGGCTGTGCTCCAGCACCGTCTGTGCGAATGCTGCGTCCATAATGTGTACTGCCCCCAAAAGCGATGGATCTGTGAATGGTCGCGCGCCGCGGGAAACCCTTTGGGGGTTCGCTGCGGACCGCGACTGCTGAAATCATATGTGTTCGATAGCACACTCTCACGCCGCCCCGACGGTATTTGCAAAAGCGTCCGAATGTGTCGTCTGGGCGCCCAGACTCGGCTCCGGAATCCGCACCGGACACGGCACCCAATACGGCCCGTGACTACAGTGCGACGGCGGCTTCCTGCAGCGCCTGGATGGCCTCCGCGGACTGGGCCACGGCCGCCTCCCGGCGCGCCTCCGGCACCGGCCGGGAGAACAGGTAGCCCTGCAGCGCGTCGCACTCGTGCTCCATCAGGTACCGGGCCTGGGTGTGGGTTTCGATGCCCTCCGCGGTCACCCGCAGGCCCAGGCTGTGCGCCATGTGGATCATCGAGGTCAGGATCGGAAGCCGCTCCTCGCCGGTGTGCAGCATGGACACAAACGACTTGTCGATCTTCACCGCGTCCACGGGCAGTTCCTGCAGGCGTCCCAGTGAGGAGTAGCCGGTGCCGAAGTCGTCCAGAGCCACCCGGATGCCGGCCGCGCGCAGGGTGATCAGCTGCTGGATTACGTGGGAGTCGGCGTCGAAGAACACGCTTTCCGTGACCTCGATGACCAGCTGGTGCGGATCGACCCGGCTCCACGCGGCAATGTCCAGCACCCGCTCGGCAAAGTCCTTGTGCTGCAACTGCACGCCAGAGACGTTGACCGCGAGGGTCCGTCCCGGATCTTCGGCCAGCCAGGACTGCAGTTCCGTGCAGCTCTGCCGGAGCACCTCGGCCCCGATGTCACGGATCAGGCCGCTGCGCTCCGCGGTCTGGATGAAGGCGTCCGGGGCCATCAGCTCCCCGTCGCGTTCCCAGCGGGCCAGGGCTTCGAACTGCACCACCTCGCGCCGGTTCGTAGAAACCACGGGCTGGTAGAAGACGGTGATCTGGCCGAGTTCGACGGCGCGGCGCAGCCCCGCGATCAGTTGGGTGCGTTCGAGTAGGGCAGCCAGCATCTCCGGCTGGAAGTGCACGTAGCAGTTCTTTCCCGCCTCCTTGGCGGCGTACATGGCCACGTCCGCCTGCCGCAGCAGCTCGGAGGAGGACATGTTATCCGTGCCGCGCGTCGCCACGCCAAGGCTCAGGCCCGGGCGCATCAGGGTCCCCTCGATGGAGACCGGCGCGTTCAGGGTGCCCACGATCCGCTGCGCCACCGCGTCGGAGTCGTTGCAGCCCTCCAGCAGGACCACGAATTCGTCGCCGCCGAGCCGGGCCACGGTGCCGTGCGGGCCCACGCAGTTCTGCAGTCGCCGGGAAATTTCCACCAGCATCTGGTCTCCGGCGTGGTGGCCCAGGATGTCATTGACTTCCTTGAAGTCGTCCAGGTCCAGCAGCAGCACCGCCACGGGGCCGGGGGACTCCAGTGCGGCGGTGGCGCGTTCGTTGAACAGCATGCGGTTGGCCAGCCCGGTCAGCGGGTCCTGGAAGGCCAGGGCCTTGAGCTGGTCGGCCTGCTGGGCGAGCTCGTCTAGGGCGCGGCGGGCCTGGTCCTGCGCCATGGTGCGTGTGGTCACGTCGCGGAAGTTCCAGATCCGCCCCACCACTTCGTCCGCGACCTTTTGCGGGCGCGAATACAGTTCAACGGTGCGGCCGTCCTGGAACTCCAGCAGGTCCTGGCTGTGCAGCTCGTGGTTGGCATAGAGCTCGGCGACCTTGGCCTTGAAGGAGTCCGGGTCCACCAGCTTCTTCGCGATGAACCTGACCAGGGCGTACGCGTCATCCTCGGCCAGGATCTCGCGCGGCATGCCCCACAGCCGCAGGTATTGTTCGTTGACGCCGGTGATCTGGCCGGTGTTGGACACCACGACAATTCCGTCCGCCGTCGTCTCCAGGGTCGCGTCGAGGAGCGAGACGGCGTGGCGGCGTCCGGCGTCGTCGTCCACGCGGTGGGTGGTCTCCCGCACCGCAACCGCCATCGAGGTCTTCGACCTTGTCGTGATCAGGGAACAGGTCAGTTCCAGCGGGATTTCGGTGCCGCTGCGGTGCAGTCCGACGGCGGGAAAGGGCTTGGTGCCGAAGGTGCCCGCGCGGCCGAGGCGGCTCAGGACCCGCAGGAACCCGCCGCGGTCATCCTCCACCAGCAGGCGGGTGTGCAGGAGGCCGACCAGCTGCTCCGAGGAGTACCCGAACAGTCGTTCGGCGGCCGGGTTGAGGAAGGAGATGGTTCCGTCGGTATTGAGCAGCAGCAACCCGTCGGGGCCCTGCTCAAGCAGGGTCTCCGCCAGTCCTTGTTCCACGTCGATGCCAGCCCCCAGGCGCTTGATTTTCCATTCCACCGGCAGGGCGGTGGTCATTAAACTTCAAGCATCATAGGGCCCTGAGACTCAAATCACAGCACCGGCTGCGTTTGGGCGGCGGTGTCGCCGCGCAGCGCGGTGATGGTCCTCGTTGACGCTGAGAGCGCGGCGGGGAGCTCGGCCGCCGGCTGGGGCCTGGAAAACAGGAAACCCTGAAGGGAGTCGCAGCCGCGCCGCATCAGGTACCCGGCCTGTTCCGGGGTCTCGACGCCCTCCGCGGTGACGGTCAGGCCCAGGCCGTGGGCCATGTCGATCATGGAGTTGAGGATGGGCAGTCGCTCGTCGCCGGTGCGGATCATAGCGACGAAGGACTGGTCGATCTTGAGCGTGTCCACGGGCAGGTCCTGGAGCCGTCCCAGCGAGGAGTAGCCGGTGCCGAAGTCGTCCAGTGCCACCCTGACTCCGGCGCTGCGGAGCTGCACCAGCTGGCGATGGACCAGGCAGTCGTCGTCGAAGAAGACACTCTCGGTGACCTCCACCACCAGCTGGTGCGGATCGACGCCGCGGGAGCAGGCGGTCGCGAACAGCAGCTCCGGGAAGTTTCCCTGCTGCAGTTGCACGCCGGAGACATTGATCGCGAGCGACCGGGTGGGGTCCTGGGCGAGCCAGGGCCCGAGTTCGGTGCAGCAGCGGTGCAGGACTTCGGCGCCGATGTCCACGATCAGGCCGCTGCGTTCGGCGGTAGGGATGAACTGCTGCGGCGGGACCAGGACACCGTCGCGTTCCCAGCGAGCCAGCGCCTCGACCTTCACCACGGTGCCCAGCCGGGCCGAGACGATCGGCTGGTAGTGCACGGTGATCCCCCCGCCGTCGACGGCGGCCCGCAGCCCGGCTTCGAGGTCGGTGCGTTCGAGCAGGGCCGCCATCATTTCCGGGCGGAAACGCAGGTAGCGGTTCTTGCCGGCCGCCTTCGCCGCGTACATGGCGATGTCCGCGCGGCGCAGCAGCTCGGACGCGTCGTCGGCGCCCTCGCCAATGGAGGCCAGTCCCAGGCTCAGGCTGGGCCGCAGCATCGTGCCGTCGAGCCAGAACGGCACCCCTAGGGACTCGACGATCCGCTCGGCGGCGGCGTCGGCGTCGAGCGAACCGACCAGCAGGACCACGAACTCGTCGCCGCCCAGGCGTGCTACAACGTCGCTGGGCCGGACGCAGGCGCGGAGCCGGCGGCCCACCTCGATCAGCATCTGGTCCCCGGCGTGGTGGCCGTGGACGTCGTTGACTTCCTTGAAGTCGTCCAGGTCCAGCAGCAGGACGTCGACGGCGGTCCCGCAGGGCCCGGCCAGGGCGTGCGCCAGCCGGTCGTTGAAGAGCTGGCGGTTGGAGAGCCCGGTCAGCGGGTCCTGGAACGCGAGTCGCTTCAGCTGGCTGGCCTGCGCGGCGAGATCCGCCATCGCCCGGTTGATCTGGTCCTGGTCGCGCCGGGCCTGGGTGACGTCGCGGAAGCTCCAGACGCGGCCCACCACCCGGTCTTCAACCTTTTGCGGGCGCGAGTAGCGTTCAAAGGTGCGTCCGTCGCGGAAGTCCAGCACGTCGTGGCTCTCGGCATCCGGGTCCGCGTAGAGGGCCGAGACTTTCTCAACGAACTTCTCGGGATCCACCAGCTGGCCCATCACGGAGCCGATCACGGCCTCGTCGTCGCCGGCGTCCACGAGCTCGCGCGGGATGCCCCACATGGAAAGGAACTTGTTGTTCACGGAGGAGATCCGGCCCTCCGCGCTGACCACCAGGATGCCGTCCGCGGTGGACTCCAGCGTGGCTGAGAGCAGTGACATGGCGTCGCGGAGCCGCGCGTCCTCTTCGGTGCGCGCTGAAGTGCTCACGCGGGCACAACCGGATGAATCTGAGACCAACGATGCTGCATTGTGAATCCTCCCCTCAGAAATCATAGGGGGCGCAGCGCGGCCCGGGCGCCACGGCCCGGGATTCAGCCGGCGGGAGCTCAGCCGGCCTGGGCCGGCCCGCCCGGGGCTGCGGCCTGGACGGCGGTGTTGGCCCCGGTCCCGGCCCTGCCCAGAGAGCGCACGGTCCAGCCTGCCGCCGTCCAGGCGGCGGCGTCGAGGGCGTTCCGGGCATCCAGCACCATCCGGCGCCGGACCAGGGCCCCGGCGGCGTCCGGCGAGAGCCCGCGGTAGGCCTCCCATTCGGTGAGCAGCAGCACCAGCTCCGCGCCCTCGAGCGCCTGGTCGGTGGAGGCCTCGAAGCGCAGCTGCGGGTAGCGCAGCCAGGCGTTGTTGATCGCGGCCGGGTCCGTGACGGTGACGTGCGCGCCGGCGTCGGCCAGCTGCTGCGCCACGTCCAGGGCGGGGGAGTCGCGGATGTCATCGGTGTCCGGTTTGAAGGCCGCTCCCAGTACGGTGACCCGCCGGCCGCCCAGCTGGCCGCCGCAGAGTTCCCGGGCTGCTTCCACCGTGCGGGAGCGCTGGCCCTGGTTGATGCCGTCCACCGTGGCCATCCAGGCGTCCACCGAGTCGACGCCCAGCGCGGCGGCCTGCACCCGGAGCGAGCGGATGTCCTTGGGCAGGCAGCCGCCGCCGAAACCGAGGCCGGCGTGCAGGTAGCGGCCGCCGATCCGGGGGTCCAGGCCCATCGCCTCGCCGAGCTCGGTGACGTCCGCGCCGGAGGCTTCGCAGAGTTCGGCCATGGCGTTGATGAAGCTCAGTTTGGTGGCCAGGTACGCGTTCGACGCCGATTTGATCAGTTCCGCCGTCGCGAAGTTGCAGATGATCCGGGGGATGCCGGCGCAGAGCAGCGGCGCGTACACCGTGTCCAGGGCCGCGGTGACGGCCGCGCCGGCACTGTCCGGGGTAAGGGTGGAGTCCTTCCCGCCGGGCACGCCATAGACCAGCCGGTCCGGGACCAGGGAATCCTTGACCGCCGTGCCCTGGCGCAGGAACTCGGGGTTCCAGCCGAGGAGCACATCCGGCCGTCCGGCGAGCACCCCGCGG
This sequence comes from Arthrobacter sp. SlRoot2-15, assembly GCF_059739345.1. Classification (NCBI taxonomy): domain Bacteria; kingdom Bacillati; phylum Actinomycetota; class Actinomycetes; order Micrococcales; family Micrococcaceae; genus Arthrobacter; species Arthrobacter sp. SlRoot2-15. The sequence goes on along the minus strand of NZ_AP046058.1, from coordinate 970,358 downwards.
AGCATGTCCACCGTTCCCACCGGGACGGTGGACTTGCCCACCACGGCGGCGCGCGGCGCCAGGAAGGGCAGCAGCGCCTCGGTGGCGGAGACCAGGTAGCTGAGGTCGGCGCCGTCGGAGGTCTTGGACTGCGGCGTGCCGACGCAGAGGAAGTGCAGCTGGGCGCCGGCGGCGTCGGCGAAGTTGGTGGAGAACGCGAGCCGGCCGTTGGCGCGGCCGTCGCGCAGGAGCTCGTCCAGCCCGGGTTCGTAGAAGGGCGCGGCGCCGCGGTCCAGCTGGGCCACCTTGGCGGCGTCGACGTCGATCCCGACCACGGAGTGGCCCATCGAGGCCAGGGTGGCCGCGTGCACGGCCCCGAGGTAGCCGCAGCCGATCACGGAAATCTTCACAGGGTTGCTCCTCTGGGGGTGGGGCTTGGTGTGGTGGTGGGCCCGGCCGGGCCGGCCAGGACTGCTTCGTAGTGCCGCACCAGTTCCTCGCCCAGCGCGTGCCAGGTCCGGCCCTGGACCCAGGCGTGGGCCGCGGCGGCAAAGGCGCGGCGCTTGGCGTCGTCGCCGGTCAGGTCCGTCACCCGGGCCCGCAGCGCGGCAAGGTCGCCGGGCGGGTAGAGCCAGCCGGTCCGCGAGTTCTCCACGAGGTCCAGCGGGCCGCCGCGGCCGGTAGCGACCACCGGCACCCCGGACGCCATGGCCTCCTGGATGGTCTGGCAGAAGGTTTCGAACTCGCCGGGGTGGACAAAGAGGTCAAAGGACGCGACGGCGCGGGCCAGCTCTTCCCCGCCGAGGAAGCCGGTGAACACGGCCTCCGGGAGTGCGGCCGCCAGGGCCTCGCGTTGCGGGCCGTCGCCGACGATCACCAGCTTGGTGCCGGGCACGTCCGCGAGCACCGCCAGGTCCTCCACCTGCTTCTCCACCGCGAGCCGGCCCACGTAGCCGATGATGCGCTCACCGCCGGGGGCGACGGCGGCCCGCCACGCGTCGTCGCGCTTCTCCGGGCTGAAGCGGGTGGTGTCCACCCCGCGCCGCCACATTTGAACCCGTGGAATGCCACGGCCCAGGAACTGGTTCAGCGCGAACGTGGACGGGACCAGGGTGCGGGTGGCCAGCAGGTGGATCTGGTCCACCCGGTTCCAGGCCCAGTTCTCCAGGAAGGGGACGCCGTACCGGGCCGCGTAGCCGGGGACCTCGGTCTGGTAGATGGCGACACTCGGGATGCCGAGCTGGTGCGCGGCCTGGGCGGCCCGCCAGCCGAGCACGAACGGTGAGGCGAGGTGGACGACGTCGGGGGCGTAGTCGGCAAGGATTCGCTTGACCCGGGCCACACCGCCCAACGCCACCCGTACGTTCGTGTAGCCGGCGAGCGGCACGGAGGGGAGCCGGTGGACGTGCGCGCCGTGGACCTCGCCCGGGACGTCGGTGTCCTGCGTGGACGGCGCGATCACCAGCACCTCGTCGCCGCGGTCCTGCAGATGCTCCAGGACCCTCAGGATGGAGTGCGTGACCCCGTTCATCTGGGGCAGGAATGATTCGGCGACTAGTGCGATCCTCACGCCTCCACCGTCGCCGCGGCGGCTGACGGCGCGGGGTCACGGGTGTGGCCTGTGGGGGAAGAGTGGGTTAACAGGCGGCGGCCGCGGGTCCAGGCGCGCTCCAAGGCGTGGGCGCCCCAAGATGCAGGGCGCCCATTTGCCAGAGACGGCCGCTAAGACGGGCCTCGGAGCGGCCATCTCTGGCAAATGGACGCAGGGACCGGCCGGCCCTGGCCTCCGGGCGCCCGGCAACGTCAGCGCCGCGGTTCGGTTGGCTCGTGCCGGAGCACGTCCGGGAGTTCGTCCACGTAGACGGTTTGGGGCGGCTCGTAATAGATCACCAGCACCTCGTCCCCGACGGCGAAGACGCTCGTCTTGTCGAAGGGGTGGGCGTGGAAGGCGCTGATTCCGCCGCGGAAAGGCAGCATCACCTCCCCGATGGTGCCGGGGCCCACGCGTCCCGTGACCCGGCCGATCCTGCCGGTCAGGCTGCGGTCGACGTCCCTAGGCATCCGGGGCTTTCGGCGGCTGCTTGGCTGCCTGCCGGCCGTCCTTGAGGGCCGTCCGCAGCGCCGGCAGGTAATCGCCGACCTGGGCCAGGATGCCGCCGATCATCCGGTTGATGCCCTCCCCGCCGTTGAGGACGGTGAGCTGGCCGACATGGGCGAACGGCTCCGCGGCCGCCGCGATGATGGCGGGCATGTTCTCGGCCAGCTGCTGCGAGATGACCGCGTCCTGATTGGTGCCGAGGGCCTCGCCGCGGGCCTTGATGCCTTCGGCCTCGGCCAGCGCTTTGGCCTTGATCGACGACGCCGTTGCGTCGCCGCGCGCCTTGGTGGCAGCCGCTTCCGCTTCCCCGGTGACGCGGGTGGCCCCGGCGGCGGCCGCTGCGGCCGTGGCGTTGGCCTGCGCCTGGAGCTCGGTGCGGCGGGCGTTGACCTGGGCCTCAAGCTCGGTACGGCGGGCCAGGGCCTCGGCGGCGCTGATGTCGGCGGATTTTTGGCCCTCGGCCTCGGTGCGCTTGGCGTAGGCCTTGGCGTCCGCGGGTTTGCGGATGGTGGTCTGGAGTTTTTGTTCCTCGCGGTCCGCCTCGAGCTTCGCGACCTCGGTTTCCTGCACCACCACCTGCTGCCGCGCGGTGGCCTCGGCCAGCGGGCCGGCCTGGGCGGCATTGGCCCGGGCGCGTTCGGCGTTGGCCTGAGCCTCGGACTGCTTGATCGCGGACAGGCTTTGCGCGTCGGCGATTTGCGCGGCTGCCTCCGCCTCCCGCTCGGCCGCCTCCCGGTTGCGGGTGGCCTCGGCGATCCGGGCCTCCATCTTCACCTGAGCGATGTGCGGCTTTGCGATGTTCTGGATGTAGCCGGTGGGGTCCTGGAGGTCCTTGATCTGGAGCGAGTCGACCACCAGGCCCAGCTTCTCCATCTCCACCCCGCTCGCGCTGCGCACCTGCGAGCCGAGCTTGTCGCGCTCGCGGATAATCTCTTCCACGGTCATGCTGCCGATGATGGAGCGCAGGTGCCCCTCGAAGACGTTGTAGACCTGGCTCTGCATCTTCGGCTGCTGGCCGAGGAACCGGCGCGCGGCATTCGCGATGAAGGGCGGCGCGTCCCCGATCTTGTAGATCACCACGCCCTCGACGATCACCTGGATGCCCTGCGACGTTACGCAGGAGACCTTGAGCTCGGTCTCGTTCAGGGTCAGCGACAGGGTCCGCACGGTCTGCAGGCCGGGAAACACCAGCGCGCCCTTGCCGGTGACGATCTTGAAGTCCATGCCGTCCCTGGTCTCCAGCGTGCCTCGGGTCAGGCCGGAAATGATGAGCGCCTCGTTCGGTTCAGCCACCTTCCACATCAGCTTGATCGCCACCCAGATAACGGCGACGACGAGCAGCGCCCCGGCGAGGATCGCGAGGAGCGGGATAAAGGCTGAGAAATCCGGCATGGAAAACCTTTCAGGTCGGTGCGTTAGGCCAGTCTGGGGTGCCGCCGTCGAATAAGTCCAGCACTTGGCGCAAAGCTCTGTGTACAGACGCCGGGAAATGCGAAAGCTGGTGCGGACGCCAGTGAAACCTCACGGCGTCCGCACCAGCAGGTAGTACGAATTATTGGATTGCTATGAATCGTTCCTCATTCGCGGCTCCCTTTTCCCGGTGTTCGCTTACCGGGTTTGTGCGTCATCGGCCAGATGCCTCGAGAGCAGCCAGCCGGCGCCAATCATTGCCACGCCCAGCACCATGTGGGTCCAGTTGTCCATGGTGTTGAACGAAAGGAAATTGGCCGCCGACCCTACGCCGACGATCAGCCCGTAAACGCTGAAGATGATGTACAGCAGGCCGAAGCCCATAAGGAAGTTCCGGGCTCCCATGCCGTTGCGGGACATGGTCAAGCCGGTGGCGCCGATGGCCAGCTGGACGATGTTCAGCAGCATGGACACCTGGAACAGGCTGAGGAACATGGCCTTGGAATCGGGGCCGAAGAACCTCAGCTCGCTGTACTGCGTGGTGATGCCCGGGATGAACCCCAGGACTCCCACGACAATTAGGACAATACCCACACCCATGCCGACGTTTTGGACATCTGTCCGTCCGAAATGTACGCCGTGCGCATGTGGAGATGCGGTAGTCATTTTCTGCCTCCAACCAGTGATTGCGGACACTTTAAATTTTACGGCGGGGTAGCGGAAAAAGCGCCGCCGCGGACCCACCCGGACGGCGCGAAAATACGCGGGAGAAAGCCTGTCGGAACGCCGGACGCGGCCCGGCGCGTGGCACGATGGATCACGATGAAACTGCGCGCTGATCAGACCGGGGACCGTGGCCTTCCGATGCCTTTGTGGCTGCAGGGGGCGCTCGAGTCCGCGCAGGCGGCCGTGATCTCCGCGCTCGCCGTGGTGGCACCGATCGTCGCGGTCTGGGCCACGGCCGGTTTCCGGGACAGCGGCTTTGAATTCCTCGCCCGGCTCGCTGGCCAGGCCTGGCTGGTGATCCACGGGGTGCCCCTGCTGCTGGACACCGTCGGCGACGGCGCCGCGGCCCAGCCTGAATCGGGTGTCCTTTCGCTGGTCCCGCTGGGGCTCGCGCTGATCCCGTTCCTGCTCGCCTGGCGCGCCGGCCGCCGGCTGGCCCGGGCCTCGTACACCGACCAGCTCTGGCAGGCGCTGCTCGGGTCCTGGTTGATGTACGGCGCCTTCGGGTTCGCCACCGGCTTCGTCTGCCGCACCGCCGAGGTGGGCGTCAGCCTCTGGTACGCCTCGATCGTGCCGCTGATCCCCTTCGCCCTCGGCATGGTGATCGGGGCCCGGCGCGAGGCGGGCTCCTGGAGCCGGCTGATCGGCGTCGACGCCGTTGCCTGGCTGTCGCGCACCAGCCAGCACTCTCGCTGGGCGGGCTCCTACCTCGGCTCCGTCCTCAAAGCCGGCTTCGTGGCGGTGATGGCCAGCCTGGCGATGGCCACCGCGTTGCTCGCCGCGGACCTGCTCATTCACTGGAACCTTGTCATCGCCGTCTACGAGGCGCTCGACGCCGGCCCCGTAGGCGGTGCCGCCCTGACCATTGCCCAACTGGGCTACCTTCCCAACCTGGCTGTGTTCGCGCTCGCCTGGACCTCCGGCTCCGGCTTCGCGCTCGGCGTCGGCTCCCACGCAGGGCCGCTGGCCACCGCCGTCGGACCGCTGCCCTCCATACCGGTGTTCGCGGCGCTGCCCTCGGGGGCACTGGAGTACGGATTCGTGGCCCTGGTGGTGCCGGCCCTCGCCGGCGTGCTGGCGGGCTGGTGGTTCCTGCGCGAAGGCGAAAACCACTTCGACGAATGGCTCTCCATCAAGGTCAAGGCGCGCTGGTTCACCGCCACGGTGTCCACCCTTGTGCTGGGGGCCATGACCGGCGCCGTGGCCGGGCTGCTCGCGGCGGGGCTGGGCTGGCTGGCCAGGGGTTCAGCCGGCATTGGCCGGCTCACGGACATCGGCCCGGACCCGCTGATGACGGCGCTGTTCGTCGCGGTGGAAACAAGCGTCGGCGTCGTGATCGGCTACGCCGCGGGGCCGTGGCTGGAACGCCGGCAGAAACTGCATGAGGCGGACCTCGAGCTGGCCGCCGAGGCCGACTGAGCCGGTTCCGCTTGCGGTGCCGGCGGCGTCAGCGCAGCTGGGTGGGCATCGACTTCTCCAGCTCCGTCCGGCAGGCCGAGGCCGCCTGCTGGGTGAGGGCATGCCGGGCGCACTGCTGGTAGTCCCGGATCTGGTTAAAGAACACCGCGGACACCATGATCATCAGGGCCATCACCACGGTGACGACGAGGCCGGAGATGGTCCCGAACAGCACCAGGCGCGATTCCCGTAGCTTCATGGCGCGGACCAGCAGCAGGACGCCGAGGACGAGGGACGCGACGGTGAGGATCCCGGCGAGCCAAAGGTAGCTGACGTCCAGCTGGAACACGAAGAACGACCCGAGCACCGTCACGATGAACATGCGGAAGAGGTTGTGCGTCCTGAGCAGCGACGCTTTGGCCGCCTCGCTCCGCGGACTCTGGCCCCGCGGGCTGTCGCCGGGGTCGAACGGTGAATTCATGTTTTCCAGCGTACGCGAGCGGCCCCCTAAGCTAAGGCAATGCGCATTGTTGTCCTCGTCTCCGGCACCGGCTCCAACCTCCAAGCCGTCATCGACGCCGTCAAGGCCGGCGAGCTGGACGTGGAGCTCGCCGCCGTCGGGGCCGACAGGCCCGGAACCTACGGGGTGGAGCGCTCCGCGGCGGCCGGCATCCCGACGTTCGTGGTGGACTTCAAGGCCTACCCGGACCGGGCGTCCTGGAACGCCGCGCTCACGCGGGCGGTGGCCGCGTACCGGCCCGACATCGTTGTGTCCTCCGGTTTTATGCGCATTGTCAGCGCGGACTTCATCGACGCGTTCGGCGGCAAGTACCTGAACACCCACCCGGCCCTGCTGCCCGCCTTCCCCGGCGCGCACGGCGTCCGCGACGCCCTGGCTTACGGCGTGAAAGTCACGGGGTGCACCGTGCACTGGGCCGACGCCGGCGTGGACACCGGGCCGATCATCGCCCAGGAGGCCGTGACGGTGGCCGACGGCGACACCGAGGAAACGCTGCACGAGCGGATCAAGACGGTGGAGCGGCGGCTGCTGGTCTCGACGCTCAAATCCCTCGCCGCAACCGCCCCCGCGGCCCCGCCCAACTAACTCGCAGTTCAGGCCGTTTTGAGCCCTCAAAACGGCCCCATCTGCCAGCTACTTGGGTCCCCGAGGCCTGTCCTGTGGATAACCCCCGGATAGGCCTGTTGTTTTGCGACGATAGGGCTATGAAGACACCCCGGCCGCTACCGGATTCGATTGGTTCGGCGTCCTTCACCCTCCAGGAAGCCCTTGACGCCGGAGCTAGCCGGCGCCGGCTCAAGCATCACTCGCTACACATCCCGAGCCGCGGAATCCGGCGGTCATCCGACGGCAGCGCCGGAGTGAAGCTCCAGGCTCGGCCACTGACTTTGGTGACGAGGTTCTCGGCAGCCTCCCATGCGACTGCCTTTCTGATCTGGGAATTCCCAGGGTTCCTTCCGGGCATGCTTGACCCGGGCATTCACATCTCCCGGCCGGACACCATGGCCATACCGCGGCGCAGGGGTGTGATGGGTCATGTCGGCCAGTTTTTCGACGACGAGATCACAGAGGTCGACGGCGTCCTGGTCACCACCCGGGTCCGGACCTGGCTGGACTGTTCACGCCGGATGAGCATCGACGAACTCACCGTCGTCGCGGACCATCTGCTGCGCAAACCAAGGCCCGCGCTCGAGGGCCGGTCCGAACCGTACGCCACCGTCGAGCAGCTCGTCGACATGCTGGACCGGCACAAGGGCACTCCCGGAATCCGCAAGGCGCGGCTCGCTCTTGAGGATGCGCGGGTTGGCGCGGATTCAGCCCCGGAGACACGACTCCGCCTTATCCTCGGCCGGGCCGGGCTTCCAGAGCCGCACCTGAACAGGCCCACCCTCCTGGGGCCCGGCGTCGTACGTGAACCGGACCTGTCCTACCCCGAGTACCGTGTTGCCGTCGAGTACGAGGGGGAGGCCGTTCACTCGGCCGCGGGCCAGGTGGTCCGGGACATCGCCCGCGACGAAGACTACGCCTCCGCGGGCTGGACATCGGTCCGCATCTCGAAGCGGCATTTGGAGAAGGCCGGCCACGCGGCCGTCGCCAAGGTCCGGACGGCGCTCTACGGCCACGGCTGGCAACCCCGCTGACTCAACCCAACTGACTCGCAGATCAGGCCGTTTCCAGCCCTCAAAACGGCCTTATCTGCGAGTCAGTTGGGCTACTCCAGGCGGCGCTGCTTGGTTTCCGGGGCGAAGAAGGCCATCCACAGCACCGAGACCAGCACCAGGGCGCCGGCCAGCGCGAACGACGTCGCCAGTCCTAGTTCGGGCCACAGGAAGGCGGCAAAGACCAGCGGGCCGAAGCCGGCGCCGAGCCGGGAGAACGTTGAGGCCCAGCCGAAGCCCGAGCCGCGCAGCTCCGTCGGGTACAGCTCCGAGACGTAGGCGTAAAGCACCGGGATGGCCACCTGCACCACAAAGCCGAACACCAGCAGCCAGAACACGGCCGCCGTCGGGATGTCGACCACGACGGCGACAATTACCAGCGTCAGCGCGGACAGCGGGCCGGTGATGGCCAGGATCCACTTGCGGCCGGTGCGTTCGACCAGCAGCGCGGCGACCACCACGCCCAGCAGGCCGACGGCGGCCATCGAGGCCGTGGTGAGGAAGGCCTTGTACTCCTCGAAGCCGGCGCCGATTAGGATCCGCGGCATCCAGGTCAGCGACAGGTAATAGACCAGCAGGATCGAGAAGAACAGGGCCCACGCCGCCGTCGTGATCTTCCAGTCGAACTGCCAGAGCGCGCGGAGCTGGGTCCAGGCGCTGCCGGCCGACAGTCGGGGCGCGTCCTGGGGTTCGGGCAGGCTGTAGACCCGGGCCTCGGCGCCGGTGGCCGCGACCAGGCCGTCGATCACCCTGGCGGCTTCCTCGCGGCGGCCCTTGCGGATCAGGAACAGCGGCGATTCCGGCACGCTGCGGCGGACCCAAAACACCAGCAGCGCGGGCAGCACCATGATCAGCATGGTCAGCCGCCAGTCCGCGAATGCCGCCACCAGCCCGGCCGAGACGAAGCCGCACAGCGCGGCGCCGATCGGCCACCAGCCGTCCATGGCGGTGAGGACCCTGCCACGCTGCTTGCGGGGGGTGAATTCGCCCACCAGCGCGTAGTCCACCGGGATGCAGCCGCCCAAGCCGAAGCCGGCCAGGAACCGGAACGCCACGAACCAGGAGAAGTCGGGGGAGAGTGCGCCGAGCACCGTAAAGACCGAGAAGATCAGCAAGGTGGCGGTGAAAGCCTTCTTGCGGCCGATGGTGTCCGCGATGGTGCCCCAGACGAAGGCGCCCAGGGCCATGCCGATCAGGTTCGCGGTGCCGATCCAGGCGGCGTCGCCCGGGCCCAGCGACCAGTGCTTGGACAGCAACGGAATGAGGATCCCGTTGAGCGTGACGTCCCAGGCATCGAACATAAAGCCGAGGCCACCGATCAGGAAGATCCTGCCCTGGACCTTCCACCGCCACGGCAGTTCCTGGACTACCTGTTCGCCGCTGGGGACAGTGGTGTACGTATTCATTTCGGCCTCCTGGGAAAACTCTACGTCCCGGGACGCGCCTGCCGGCATGCTTCACACTTGGGCGCGCGGGCGTCCCGGCGGACAGCAGGGACCCCGGACGCGATAAACTGGCCGCATCCCCACCACCCGCGGCCCCGCCGCGATATAAGACGGAGACTTTTGTGAGCTTTACGCAGCTTGAACGTGTATCCATCGACCGAGTTCCCATCCGCCGGGCCCTCATTTCGGTCTACGACAAGACCGGTCTGGAGGAACTCGCGAAAGGCCTGCACGAAGCCGGCGTCAAGATCGTCTCCACCGGCTCCACCGCCAAGAAGATCGCCGCCGCCGGGATCCCGGTGCAGGAAGTCGAGGAAGTCACCGGTTCTCCGGAAATGCTGGACGGCCGCGTCAAGACCCTGCATCCGCGCGTGCACGGCGGCATCCTCGCCGACCGCCGGGTCCCGGCCCACATGGACACGCTCGCGTCGATGGACATCGAGCCATTCGACCTCGTCGTTGTGAACCTCTACCCGTTCGTGGAGACCGTCAAGTCCGGCGCCGCGCAGGACGACGTCGTCGAGCAGATCGACATCGGGGGCCCCGCGATGGTGCGCTCGGCTGCGAAGAACCACGCCGCCGTCGCGATTGTGGTGGACCCGGCCTCCTATGGTGCCGTGGTGGACGCGGCGTCCTCCGGCGGGTTCGACCTGAAGACCCGACGCCGGCTCGCCGCCAAGGCGTTCGCGCATACCGCGAGCTACGACACCGCCGTGGCCACCTGGACCGCCAGCCAGTTCCTCGACGAGGACGGCGACGGCGTGATCGACTGGCCCGCCTACGCCGGCCTGGCCCTGGAGCGTTCCGAGGTGCTGCGCTACGGCGAGAACCCGCACCAGCAGGCCGCCCTCTACGTGGACAAGGCCGCCCCCGCCGGCATCGCCCAGGCCGACCAGCTGCACGGCAAGGCGATGAGCTACAACAACTTCGTCGACGCCGACGCCGCCCTGCGTGCCGCCTTCGACTTCGCCGAACCCGCCGTTGCGATCATCAAGCACGCCAACCCGTGCGGTGTGGCCGTGGGTTCCGCCTCCGCGGCGGATCCGATCGCCGACGCCCACGCCAAGGCCCACGCCTGCGACCCCGTTTCCGCGTTCGGCGGCGTAATCGCAGCCAACCGCACCGTCACCGCCGGCATGGCCCGGACCGTGGCGGGCATCTTCACCGAGGTCGTCATCGCGCCGGGCTTCGAGGACGAGGCTGTGGAAATCCTGTCTAAAAAGAAGAACATCCGCCTGCTGACCCTGCCCGAGGGTTACGGCCGCTACCCGACCGAGTTCCGCCAGGTCTCCGGCGGCATGCTGGTCCAGGCCACGGACAAGGTCGACGCCGAGGGCGACAACCCGGCCAACTGGACCCTCGCCGCTGGCGAGGCCGCCGACGCCGCCACCCTGGCGGACCTCGCCTTCGCCTGGACCGCGTGCCGTGCGGCCAAGTCCAACGCGATTCTGCTGGCGTCGGATGGAGCCGCCGTCGGCATCGGCATGGGCCAGGTCAACCGGCTCGACTCCTGCCGACTCGCCGTCGAGCGGGCCAACACGCTGGGTGTCACGGTGAGCTCGGACGTGGAAGGCGCCGGCGGCGCCTCCAACGCTGATGCGAGCGGCGCCCCCGAGCGTGCCCGCGGCGCCGTCGCGGCCTCGGACGCTTTCTTCCCGTTCGCTGACGGCCTGCAGATCCTGATCGACGCCGGTGTCCGCGCCGTCGTGCAGCCCGGCGGCTCCGTCCGGGACGAGGAAGTTATCGCCGCCGCCAACGCCGCCGGAATCACGATGTACTTCACCGGCGCGCGGCACTTCTTCCACTAGGGGGACATGCTCAACGGCCGCCACCAAGAATGGACATGCCCTTCCTTTCCGGGAGGGGCATGTCCATTTTTTTGTGGGCATTCGGGTGCTGGGTTGCGGGGGAGGCGTGGAGTGCAGCCGCAGGCGTCCGGGCCAGCGTCGCCGACGGACATGCTCATTTTTCGAGACCAGGGATGGGCATGCCCTTCAAGGCCGATGGACATGCTCCTTCTTCGTGCCCAGGAGTGGACATATGTGGATTGTGTCCATTGGCCGCCGCGAGCAATGGGCATGCCCGGCGAGGGGATCAAATGGGCCAGCCAACACCTTGGGCCAGGAAATGCTCCTGCACTTCAAGGCCGACGGGCATGCTCATTCTTCGCGCCTAGCAATGGACATATGCAGGTTATGCCCGTCGGCTGGCCCCGACGACGGGCATGCCCGGTGCATGGCTCCAGCAATGGGCATGTCCGGTGCATGGCTCCAGCAATGGGCATGTCCATCCTCCGGACCAAGGCCCAGCAACCAGCAACCCGCAACCCGCAGCCAGCAACCAGCAGCACACAGCAACGCGGGGTCACTGCGCCGCCCTGTCGAGGGGGATGGGCGGCCAGTGACCCCGCGTCGCCCTATTCCTTTCCTAGGGTGCGGGTTTCTCGGGGATGAGGTCTTAGGAGGCCGCGGCAGTCGCGTAGGCCTGCTGGATGACGGACCCCCAGTACGGGCCGTACATCACGGTGGAGCGGGTGCCGTAGCCGTAGCTGTTGATGGAGTTCTGGTAGCCCGAGGAGCTGGTGCCAATGAACCAGGGTCCGCCCGAGGACCCGCCGGTCATGTCGCAGGGGATGCCCTGGGCGTTGAACTGCGGGTTGTTTGGGTCGTTGGAGGCCGGCCCGGTGCAGCTCACCAGGGACTGGCCGTCGAACGGTGACGCGGCCGGGTAGCCGTAGGACTTGTAGGTCAGGCCTCGGGCTGCGTTGAACTGGACGCCGGAGGATCCGACGACGTCGGACAGGTTCTGCCCGTTCAGCGGGGAGACGACGGCGAAGCCGGTGTCGTACTGCATGTCACCGGCCGAGCTCCACTGCGGCGTGGTGTAGAGGGCCTTGGCCGCCCATTTGCCGTACGGGGCGGCGCCGTTGAGGTAGGCCGGGACGAAGACGAAGTTGGTGGCAAACGCCCCGGGGCCCTCGTTGACACAGTGGCCGGCGGTCGAGACGGTGCTCTTGTTGGTTGCTGTCACGGAGTTGCCGGAGCAGACGTAGTTGCTGCCGCCCATGGTGAAGAACACCTTGCCGATATTTGAGACCGGTGACTCGTCCGCGTGGAGGGCGGGCTTGCCACGCGCGGCCTTGCCGGAGATCTGCGTGCTGGAGCCTTTTTCCACGGTGGCCGCGGGGGACTTGTTGCCGCGGGCCAGGGCCTTGTTCGCCAAAACATCGCCCGGGATCGCGGACTTCATGCGCTCGGGCGTCCAGTACTCGGCGGCCTGGGTGCCGTCGACGGACTGGCTGGCAACCAGCGGGGTATCCCTGTCCTGTGCTGCGGGGGCCGGTGTGGCCGACGCCGTGCCGGCCGCGCAGACCGCAAGGAGTGCGGCGGCGGAGAGGCTGAGGAGGCTGGTGGCCAGAGTCTTGGGTGTTCTCATGGGTGTCCTAACCGGGAGGGATACGGGGCGGTCAGCCGGGGCCGGCTGCGGTGATGGGTTAGAAGCTACGGCAGCGTGACGAGCGAGTAAAGCTATTTGTCAACATTTGTCACGCAAGATTTCCGCAGCCTTGCCACCGTTCACGGAGTCACGCGGGCCCGGGCGCCCGTCCCGGATAGGCGCCAAGGCGGCCACCTCGGGTAAGTTAGAGCCGTTGAGATAACAAAAGATTTCCGCAGACTTTCAGGGAGACGCCCGAGCAATGGCCAAGATTATCTATACCCACACCGACGAAGCGCCGATGCTGGCCACCTATTCGTTCTTGCCGATCATCGAGGCGTTCGCGTCGACGGCCGGTGTGGAAGTGGAGACCCGCGACATTTCGCTAGCCGGCCGCATCATCGCCGTCTTCGGCGACTACCTCACCGAAGAACAGCGCGTCAGCGATGCCCTGGCGGAACTCGGCGAGGTCGCCAAGACGCCCGAGGCGAACATCATCAAGCTTCCCAACATCAGTGCCTCCGTGCCACAGTTGAAGGCCGCCATTGCCGAACTGCAGGGCCAGGGCTACGCGCTGCCGGACTACCCGGACAACCCCGCCTCGGACGAGGAGACGGACATCCGCTCCCGCTACGACAAGATCAAGGGCTCGGCCGTGAACCCGGTGCTCCGCGAGGGTAACTCCGACCGCCGCGCGCCGCTCTCGGTCAAAAACTACGCCCGCCAGAACCCGCACAGCATGGGCGCCTGGACCCCGGAGTCCAAGACCAACGTGGCCCACATGGATGCCGACGACTTCCGCTCCAACGAGAAGTCCGTGGTGATCGAGGCGGACACGAACCTGTTGATCCAGCTGGTCAAGGAAGACGGCACGGTCAAGATCCTCAAGCGCGCCTTCCCCGTGCTCGCCGGCGAGGTCATCGACGGCACCGTGATGCGCGCCGCCGCCCTGGATTCCTTCCTCGCCGCCCAGGTCGCCCGCGCCAAGGAAGAGGGCGTGCTCTTCTCCGCACACCTGAAGGCCACCATGATGAAGGTTTCCGACCCGATCATCTTCGGCCATGTCGTCAAGGCCTACTTCTCCGAGCTCTTCGCTACCTACGGCGAGCAGATCGCCGCAGCCGGCCTGAGCCCCAACAACGGCCTGGCCTCCATCCTCAACGGCCTCGAAGACCTGCCCGAGGAAATCCGCGGCGACGTCGAGGCGGCCATCCAGAAGGGCCTCAACGACGGCCCCGAGCTGGCCATGGTCGACTCGGACAAGGGCATCACCAACCTGCACGTTCCCTCCGACGTGATCGTGGACGCCTCCATGCCGGCCATGATCCGCAGCTCCGGCCACATGTGGGGCCGCGACGGCCAGGAAGCCGACACCCTCGCCGTCCTCCCGGACAGCAGCTACGCCGGCATCTACCAGGTCGTCATCGACGACTGCCGCGCCAACGGCGCCTTTGACCCGACCACCATGGGCACCGTCCCGAACGTCGGCCTGATGGCGCAGGCTGCCGAGGAGTACGGCAGCCACGACAAGACCTTCGAGATCCAGTCCGCCGGCACCGTCCAGGTCGTCGACGACGCCGGCACCGTCCTGATCGAACACCAGGTCGCCCCCGGTGACATCTGGCGCGCCTGCCAGACCAAGGACGTGCCGATCCGCGACTGGGTCAAGCTGGCCGTCACCCGCGCCCGTGCCTCCGCCACCCCGGCCGTCTTCTGGCTGGACAAGAACCGCGCGCACGACGCCCGGATGATCGCCAAGGTCGAGGAATACCTCAAGGACCACGACACCGAGGGCCTGCAGCTGGAAATCATGTCCCCGGACGAGGCCACGGCCTTCACCCTGGCACGCCTGCGCAAGGGCGAGGACACCATTTCGGTCACCGGCAACGTGCTCCGCGACTACCTCACGGACCTGTTCCCCATCCTCGAACTGGGCACCAGCGCCAAGATGCTCTCGATCGTCCCGCTGATCAACGGCGGCGGCCTGTTCGAGACCGGCGCCGGCGGTTCGGCCCCGAAGCACGTGCAGCAGCTGCTGAAGGAAAACCACCTGCGCTGGGACAGCCTGGGCGAGTTCCTGGCCCTGGCCGTGAGCTTCGAGCACCTCGCGACCTCCACGGGCAACGCCCGCGCGCAGGTCCTGGCGGACACCCTGGACCGCGCCACCGGCACCTTCCTGCTGGAAGACAAGTCCCCGAAGCGCAAGGCCGGCGAGCTGGACAACCGCGGCAGCCACTTCTACCTCGCCAAGTTCTGGGCCGACGAGCTGGCACGCCAGAGCGACGACGCCGAGCTGGCCGCGGCCTTCGCCGCGGTCTCCGACGCGCTGGGCTCCAATGAGGAGACCATCGTCGGCGAACTGCTGTCCGTGCAGGGGTCCCCGGTCGACATCGGCGGCTACTACCGTCCGGACGAAGCCAAGGTCTCCGCCGTGATGCGGCCCTCGGCCAAGTTCAGCGAAGTGCTCTCCCTGCTGGGTTAGGCCCGGCAAGGCGAAGGGCGCACCGGGAACCCCCGGTGCGCCCTTCGGCGTTAATCGGCCCGTATTTGGCGTCCGGCATGTTGGCGTCCGGCGTCGTAGCGGCCCGCGTCAGCGGTCGGAGGCCCGGCGGTCCCGGCGCCTGGAGGTGTCGGCGTCGAAGGCGGGTTCAGTGGCCATGTCCGGATCGGTATTCAGCGACGCGCCGGGGCCGACGACGTCGTAACCGGTATCGGTCAGCAGCGGCGCCACCGGCACCTGTCCATCCACCTCTGCGTTGCTCACGCGTTCGCGCCACGCGCCCGTTTCGAAGTCACGGCCCTCGATGAAAGTCTTGAACCGTTGCAGGTCCGCCCCGACCTGCCGGGAGTCCAGGCCCACCGCCGCGCCGATCTTTTCGGCCGCCGAGCCGGGCTCCCAGCTGAGTTCGACGTCGACCCGGGTTTCCGCCGGTCCGAGTTCCGAGAACCGCACCGTCCCGGCGTTGCGGGGTCGGTCGAGGCTCTCCCATGACACTTGCCGGTCGGGGTCCTGGCTGGTGATCCGGGCGTCGTAGTCGCGCTTGACACCGCCGATGCTGGTCTGGAAGTGGACGGTGGTGTCATCGAGTTGCCGGACGGCGTCCACCCCGCTCATAAACTGCGGGAAATCTTCGAACTGGGTCCACTGGTTGTAGGCCTGGCTCAGGGGAACGTTCACATCGATGGATTCCTGGACTGTTGCCATGCTTGCTTCACTCCTTCAGTCGGCGGGCCGTCAGGCCTGTGCGGCCTGACTGACCAAGCTAGCCGGAACCGGCCTGCAGGGGAAGCCGGATGTGGCTAGCCGCCACCCTTGCCCTTGCCCTTCGCCCTGCCGTTATCGGCCGGGGCTGGAGCCGGTGCCTGCGCCGCCTGGTCCGCGGCCGCCTTCGCTGCGGCTTCCTGGGCGGCCTGGGCTGCCGCGGCGGCCTTTGCGGCCTCGGCCGCCAGCTGTTGTGCCACCTTGGCGTTCAGGTCGGCACGGACGGCGTCGACGGAGGCCTTGATGCTCTGGTGGCGTTTGAAGGACACCTTTCCGTCCGCAGCAGCCGCGTCGAGCTTGGTCATCAGGTCATCCAGCAGCTTCAGTGCGCCGGGGGAGTCCTCGGCGGCTGCGGCCTCGGTGACGGCGCGGACCTGGGACTGGAGCTGAGTTGCTGCCGCGCCGTCCAGTTCGGGCGCCGGCCCGGCACAGCCGGCGAGCGAGCCCGCAACCAGGAGGGCCGTCAGCAGCGGGCCGGCCAGGGCCGGAAACCAGTGCCTTGTGTTCTTGCCGGTCATGGTTCCACGCTCTTCTGCAGCTGCTTCAGGTGTTCACCGAGGTCACCGGTGACCGCCGGATACGGAACGACGGCGGGTGCCGGCTTCGGTGCGGCGAGAATGGCGGTGGCGAGCACGGCCGCCGCAAGCAGCGCGACCACGGCCAGGACGACGGCGACCCTGGTCCGGAGCCGGGCGGCACGGAAGCTGGCGAGCCGGCGGGAGAGCATGCCGAGGGCGGCAGGGCGGCGTGCCGCGGGAACGCCCGGGGTGAGGGCGTACTGCGGGCGCGTTTGTGCGTCTACGCCGGGTGCGGCGCCGGTCGACTCCTGCGCCGTGGTCTGGGCGGCGCTCCGGGCGGTTCCCGGCCCCGTGTCCTGCGCTGAGCGTGGGGGCCTGGCCGGTGGCGCGGGCAGCACGCGGGTGCGGTCTTCGGGCAGCGGACCCGGGAGCGAGTCGGGGGAGATCAGCGCCTGGCGCAGCGCCGATTCCAGTTCGGCGGCCGCGGGGCGGTCCAGGGGGTCCAGTGCCGTCATCGCTCGGAACAGCGCGGCCCACTCCGGGGGAATGCTGTCCGGGATGACGGGGGCGCGGTGCAGCCGTGCCACTGCGGATTCGACGGCGCTGCCCGGGTATTCGACGAATCCCTTGATGCACTCCAGCAGCACGAGGCCGAGGGAGTAGATGTCGCTGGCCGGACCCATGTCCGCACCGCGGGCCTGTTCGGGGCTCAGGTAGGCCGCGGTTCCCACCA
This sequence comes from Arthrobacter sp. SlRoot2-15, assembly GCF_059739345.1. Taxonomy (NCBI): domain Bacteria; kingdom Bacillati; phylum Actinomycetota; class Actinomycetes; order Micrococcales; family Micrococcaceae; genus Arthrobacter; species Arthrobacter sp. SlRoot2-15. Next base: position 953,176 of record NZ_AP046058.1, on the reverse strand, counting down.
TGGTTCCGGTGGCGGTGAGCCGGGTGCCGTCCACTATTCTGGCAATGCCGAAGTCGGTCAGCTTCGGCCGCAGCGGCTCGCCGGGGCGGACCTGAACCAGCAGGACATTGGCCGGTTTGATGTCGCGGTGGATGATGCCGAGGGAGTGCACGTACGCGAGGGCGTCCGCGAGCCCCGCTCCGATGACGGCAAGTTCGTCAAGCGGCACGGGGCTGTGCCGGATCCGGCTCCGGAGGTCCTGGCCGTCCACCAGTTCCATCGTCAGGAAAGGCCGCGGTTCCTCCGGAATCCGTGTGTCCGTTCCGGCGTCGAACAGCGTGACCAGGCTCGGATGGTTCAACGTGGCCAGCAGTTCGATCTCGGCTTGCTGGCGCTTGAGCTCATCGGCATCGGCGGACTGCGGAGCGAACAGCTTGAGCGCTACGTCCCGGCCCAGGTTCTCGTCCCGGGCCGAGTAGACGGACGCCATGCCGCCCCTGCCGACCAGTTCACCGAGCCGGTAGCGGCCGCTCAAAATCTCCGTCGTGACCTCGCTGGGCGAAGCGTCCACGATGTTACCCCGTCCCTCTCGTCGGCGCCGAGGTGGCGCCCCTAAAGAATAATACGGGTACGGGTATCGTGTTCCAGCATGGTGCTGTTCCACCCGTCTGGCATAGGGATTGATGTACCCACCTTTCGCACGTAGGGAAGGGTTGTCGCCGTTGCCTGTGAGGCCGTTGGATCCCCCAGCGGACCCAACGACATCGCTCCGGCGGTTAAGGGACCTGGGCAGGAGCGGGCGCGCGCTACGGCGGGCGTTCCGCAGGCGGGGGTATGACTTGGATGTGGCGGAGCTGGAGGGGTACGCGGCGGGACGGCACGGGCCGGTTCGCGGACGGCGCTGAGACGGGGCGCCTAGGCGAAACGGGAGTGCCGGTGATCCGGCGGCGGACGGTGGGGTCCATGGGGAATTCTCCTGAATGACTGATGGCGGGCGCACATGGCAGCCCGAAGGACCGTGCTCTGCGCAGGAAAATGGCAGAGGACGGCCCTTCTAGTCAGGAGATGATCCGGGATCAGCGGCGTCAGCAGGATGGACGTGCTGCAGCGGGCCACTGATGGGGTCGGCACCCATGGGGGGAATGAAGAAGAGCGCGCCCGGCAACCAGGCCAGGGCGCCGGAGGGCCCGCTGGACGCCGCTCCGCTCCCGGACCCTGAGCCCGGAACCGGCGGAAGGGCGTTGGGGGCAGGGAGACCCGTTCCGCCACCCCAGGGGCGCGGCGAGTCGTTGCCGCCGGCCGGTGTAGCTGGGGTGTTGTCGCCGGCCGGGACGGGGCTGGCGGGAGGCGGGTTATCTGCGGGCGGGGCGCTAGCCGGGCTGCCCGCGCCCTGGGGTTCCGGCAACACCATGAGCGGGACATGGGCCGGGCGCACGGTAACGTACCGGGCCGAGTCGGCCATCACCGGCCGCGGCGCGCTGACGGCTCCCGGGCCGCAAGCCAGCGCGGGGTCCGCCGGGGACACGGCTACCACCGCTCCCATCGGCAGGACAAGGATTTGAGGCGCCGGCGCCGGCGCCGCCGCCGCCGGCGCCGGGGCGGGCGCAGGGACAGGGGCAACCGGGGTCGTGCCGGGCACCGCAGGTCCGGGGGCCGGGACGGCCGGGACCCCACCGGGCAGCGGTGCTGCCGGAGTGGTGCCGGGCAGCGGTGCTGCCGGAGTGGTGCCGTGCAGCGGTGCCGGGAGCGTGGGGTCCGGGGTGGGTTGGACCACCGGGATGCCCGGCAGGCCGCCAGGATCCTGGGCCGGATCCGTCACCGGATCGGTGACCGGGAGGGTGGGGTCGATGACCGGCAGCGCGGGGTCTGGCGTGGGAGCAGGGGCCGGAGCCGGGACGGGTGCGGGAGCAGGGGCAGGCTCTGCCGGGGGCTCGGCCACCGGCTCGGTGGTCGGAGAAACCGGGGGCGGGCTCTCGGCTGTGGGCGGGGCAGGCACCGGGGCGGGGGCCACCGTCGGGGCAGGCACCGGGGCGGGGGCCACCGTCGGGGCAGGCACCGGGGCGGGGGCCACCGTCGGGGCTGGCTCCGCGACCGGAACGACCGGCGGGGCGGGCTGCTCCACCGGCAGCGGCGGCGGGGCTGGAGGCAACGGTGCAGGTGGCAGGAAGGGGGCGATGGCCGGGAGCGTCGGGGCGGGCGCCGCAGGAAGCGGAGCCGGCGGGCTTGGCGCCACGGCGTCTGTCATGGGCAGTTGGATCATGGCCACAACGGACGCGACCGGGGCGCCAGGGGCAGTGCTGAATGCCGGGGATCCGTCGGCGCTGGCGGCGGATGCGGAGAGGGCCAGCCATGCCAGCGCGGCCGCCATGGCCAGCAAAACGGGCCGAACGATGCGGCGCACAGGGGAAAGGCTCGCTGCTGTTTGCATGCGCAACACCCCTCCCCGAAATCTATCGACGATTGGTCTACAGCCTAAGTCCGGGGGCCGGGGCTAGTCCATAGCGGACGGCAAATTTGGCATCGTCGGGCCCGCAATTCCAGCACGAAAACCGCCCCGAAAACCGCCCCGCCAGCGGCCTCCGAAGGTCCGCGGCGGCGGTGCCGCCGGCTCCCGCAGCCCCGCTCAGTGCAGGTCGTTCGGGTAGCTCACTCCCAGCTGTGCGCGCACGCCGTCGAACAGCCGCATCGTGTTAAGGGAATCCTCCAGCGGCATGACCGGGCTCTCGGTCAGGCCCTGCTGGATGCAGCGCGTGACCTCGCGGAGCTCATAGCTGTAGCCGCGCCCGACCACACTGAACCGTTCCGTACGCGGCTCGTCGAAGCCGACCCGCACCAGCAACTCCTTCGGGTTGTTGACGGACCCCAGGCTCTGCAGGAAGCCGCCGCTGCCGGCCACCGTGGCGGCCCGGGGACCGTGGGCCAGCAGCGAGGACGTGAGCTGCGCCTGGGCGCCGTGGTGGTAGCCGAGGGTCAGCGCATTCTGGGCGTCCACGCCGTCGTCGTTGAGCCAGCCGGTGGCACTGACCGTCTGCGGGAAACCGAGGGTTCCCAGCGCCCACAGCAGGGGATAGACCGTGATGTCCAGCAGGGCGCCGCCGCCGTCCCGCGGCGCCCACAGCCGGGACGTCGGGGAGTACGGGGCGGGAAACCCCAGATCGGCCGCGACCCACTTGACCTCGCCGATCTCGCCGGAGGCGGCAATTTCAAACGCCCGCTGCATGCTGGGCAGAAACCGGCTCCACATGGCCTCCATCAGGAACAGGCCGCGCTCCCGCGCCAGCTCCACCAGCTCGGAAGCCTCCCGGGCGTTGATCGTGAGGGCCTTCTCGCAGAGCACATGTTTGCCGGCCGCCAGGGCTGCCCGCGCGATGGTGTGATGCTGGGCATGCGGCGTGGCGACGTAGACGACGTCAACGGCGTCGTCGGCCAGCAGCCGCTCGTAGCCGGCAGACCCGTCCTGGTCGCCGTACGCGCGGGCGAAGCCGTAGTCGGCCGCGAACGCGCCGGCCGCGGCCTGGCTGCGCGAGCTCACGGCGTACAGCTCCGCGTCGGCCAGGAGCTCGAGGTCACGGGTCACCGCCGCTGCAATCCCGCCGGTGGCGACCACACCCCACCGCAGCCGGGCGCCGGTGGCGGTGCGTGGGTCCTGGTCCGGCTGGCTGAACAGCCACGGTTTCGCGATGGGGGCAGACATGGTGTCATCTTCTCACCCCGCGTGCGGGAGGGAGCGGCATGGACGCCGCGGAGGCGGCCATAGCTGCGGGAGGATCGGACGCCACCTTTCCGCAGCGGCCGTACTAAGCCGGCAGGCCTGCGGTCGCCCGGTTGCGCGCGGCCTCCTCGGTAAGCCTGCCCTGCTGGAGCCGGAAGCGGCGGTCCGTCTTGTTTGCCAGGGCGCGGTCGTGGGTGACCACCAGGATCGTGGTGTTGTGGTCCCGGCTGAGAGCACTGAGCAACTCGATGATGTGCTCGCCGGTGTGCTCGTCCAGGTTGCCGGTGGGTTCGTCGGCCAGGATCAGCTTGGGTTCGTTGGCCAGGGCCCGGGCGATGGCCACGCGCTGCTGTTCGCCGCCGGAGAGCCGGTTGATGCGCCGACCGTGCTTCTCCGGATCCAGCTGCACCTGCTCGAGCAGTTGCCGGGCGCGCTCAAGCCGCTCAGCCTTGCGGGTGCCGGCAAACTCCATCGGCAGCATTACGTTATCCACGGCCGACAGGTTGGGGATCAGATTGAACTGCTGGAAAACGAATCCGATGTCGCGACGCCGGTAACGGGTCAGTTGACCGTCTGGCATGCTGGCCAGGCTCACGCCGTCAACCAGGACGTCGCCGCTGGTGGGCTTGTCGAGGGCTCCCAGCAGGGACAGGAGTGTGCTCTTGCCGCTGCCGCTCTTGCCGACGATCGAGGCGAGCGTGCCTTGCTCGAGGGCGAAGCTGACGTCGTTGACCGGCGTGATGGTACGGTCGCCGGACTTAAAGGTGCGGACCAGGTTCTTGACTTCAATCATGGCTATTCTCCTCGGAGGACTTCGATCGGACGGATACGGGCGGTAAGCAGGGCCGGGACAAGCGCACCGACGATGGCGACGCCGAACACCGCGGCGATGCCGGCGGCGATGACGCCGGGGGAGGCGCTCGCTGTCACGGAGCCCAGCAGCTGGTTGGCGCCGCCGAGGGGGTTCCCGCCCGGGAAAGCGCCCCCTCCGGGGAAGGCGCCCCCGCCGCGCTGGACTCCCCGCTGTGCCGTGGCCGCCGCCGACGCGCTGTTGGAGCTGATCAGCGCGGAGGCGATGCCGCCGCTGGCAAAGGAGGCGACGGCGGCACCCACCACGCTGCCCAGGGCCACCAGCACCAGGGCTTCGAGGACGAACTGCAGCCCGATGGTCCGGTTGGGGGCGCCGATCGCCTTCAGCACGCCGATCTCGCGGCGGCGTTCGCGGACCAGCATGACCATGATCAGCAGGATGATCAGGCCGGCGGTGGCCAGGGCGGCCGCAAAGGCGATGAACGAAATATTCTTCACGCTGTCCAGCGAACTGACGGCGGTCTGCAGGTTCCGCTGGCCCTGGCTGACGTCGGCCTTGTCGGTGCCGAGCGCGGCCTGAAGGGCGTTCTTGGCGGCGTCGACGTTGTCCATGCTGTTGACCGTGACGATCATGGTGGACAGCTCGTCCGGCAGCGCCGCGAGGGTCTGGGCCGTCGGCAGCGTCAGGTACAGGGCGTTGTTACCGAAGGCGGTGCCGGCGTCGAACAGGCCGCTGACGGTGAAGGTCTGGTCCTGGATGTTGAAGGTCGAGCCGACGCCGAGGCCGTTCTTTACGGCAAGGGTGGTGCCGAGCAGGGCGCCCTTGGACAGTGCGGTGTAGTCGCCGAGGCCGGTTCCCTGGGTCAGCTGCAGGGCTTTACCGGTGGAATCAACCTCGGCTCCGATGCCCGTTGCGGTGACCGGCAGCGAGAACGCCGGTGCCTGGGTTGTGGTGCCGGTGGTGCCGGTGCTGCCGGAGGACTGGTTGCGGTTGCCCAGCGTTCCGGCGTCGACGGCGGCGGTGAGGTTCGTCGTGACGGTGGTGGCGGAAGCGCCGCCGGGGCCGCCTGTCCCGCCTGGCCGTGTCTGCCCCGACTGGGCGGCCTGCTGGGCCGCTGCGGCGGCCTCGTTGCGCAGGCGCAAGGCCTTGGTGCCGACGACGCTGCTGACGTTGGGCACGGCGGACGCGGTGGCTGCCTGGGCCGAGGTCAGTGGCTCGCCGCCGCCGTCGAAGCCCTGGCCGCCGGCCGGGTTGACGGTCAGGACGGTGCCCACCGAGGCGTTCAATTCGGCGACCTTGCCGCCGACGGCCTGGTTGGCCACCAGCATGGCCAGCGCAAGGCCGATGGCCACGGCCAGGACGGCCACGACGGCGGCGGTCCTGACTTTGTTTCGAAAGGCGTTGCCTACACTCCGGGCAAGGACGCTCACGGTTCTCCTAGGGGATCGGGCCGGACGAATTGGCCGGCGGCTGCTCCCACACTGGTGCGGCGCGCTGTGCGAACGTCCGGCCGATGCTATGGATGCGCTGTGAAAGCGGTCCGCCCGTTCCCGGCGCGCAAAAGGGCCCCGGCCCTCCCGTGCCTGAACTGGTCAGCGGGGGAGCCGGGGCCCTGGTGTTAGAGCGTTGAGACTACTTGGTCAGCGGTCCGAGTACCGGATCGTCGACGTAGGCCGTCTTGACGTTTTCCTTGGTCACGATGACCGGGGCCAGCAGGAACGCGGGAACGGTCTTGACCTTGTTGTTGTAGGACTTGTCATCGTTGATCTCAGGCTTCTTGCCGGCCTGGATGTCCTTGACCATGGTGATCGCGTGCTCAACGAGCTTGCGGGTGTCCTTGTTGATGGTGGAGTACTGCTCACCGGCGAGGATCGACTTGACCGACTCAACCTCGGAGTCCTGGCCCGTGATGACCGGCAGCGGCTTGCCTGCGGCCTTGACCGAGGTCAGGACCGCGCGGGCCAGCGTGTCGTTCGGGGACAGCACGCCGTCGAGCGCGGCACTGCCGTAGCTGCCGGTCAGCAGGGTGTCTGCGCGGCGCTGGGCGTTTTCAGCCTTCCAGCCCTGGGTCACGGCCTGCTCGAACGAGTTCTGGCCGGAGAGGACCTTGAGGGTGCCGTCGTCGATCTTCGGCTTCAGCACGCTCATGGCGCCGTCGAAGAAGACCTTCGCGTTGGCGTCGTCGGGAGAGCCGGCGAACAGTTCGATGTTGTACGGTCCCGTGGGCTTCTTGGCCTTCATGCCGTCCAGCAGGGCCTGGCCCTGCAGGACGCCGACCTTGAAGTTGTCGTAGGCGACGTAGTAGTCGACGTTCTCGGTGTTCAGGAGCAGACGGTCGTACGCGATGATGGTGGCGCCGGCGTCCTTGGCCTGCTTGAGCTGGGTGCCCAGCTGGGCGCCGTCGATGGCGCCCACGATGATGACCTTGGCACCCTTGGTGACCATGGCGCTGATCTGGTTCTGCTGCTCCGAGACGCCGCCGTTGGCGAACTGCACATCTGCCTTGAAGCCGGCACCACTGAGGCCATCGTTGAACAGCTTCTCTGCCAGCACCCAGTTTTCACTGGTCTTCTGGGGGAGTGCGACGCCGATCGAGGAGTTCTTCGGGAACGCCTCCCCGCCGCTGCTTGCTCCACCGGAAGTTCCGCTGTCGGAACGGCCGCAGGCTGTCAGCGCCAGTGCCGCAATAGCAGCGATCGCTGCTGCCTTTCCTGCTTTACCAATCAGTTGCATTGCTTGGTTCACTTTCTATAGATGGTGTTCGGAGTATCGGGGTTCCAGGGCCAGGAAACCGGTCAGGATTCCTTGGCGATGACCTCTTTGGTGGAGGTGGTCTCGTCAGGCTTGTTTTCGCTGCTGCGGCCGAAGTTCTTCATCATCATGCCGATGATCGACTTCTTGCCCTGGGACTTGTTGTAGACATCGAAGGCGACGGCGATCAGGAGCACGAGGCCCTTGATGATCTGGGTCAGGTCGGCGCCGACGCCGAGAAGCTGCAGGCCGTTGTTCAGGACGGCCATCACGAGGCCACCGACGATCGAGCCGATCACGGTGCCAACGCCGCCGGTGACCGCGGCGCCGCCGATGAAGACGGCCGCGATAGCGTCGAGTTCCCAGCCGACGCCGTCGAACGGGCCGGAGGCGGTGGAGCGGCCGACGAAGATCATGCCGGCGAGGCCGGCCAGGATGGACATGTTCATCATGACCAGGAAGTTGACCTTCTTGGACTGCACGCCGGAGAGCTCGGCGGCGTGGCGGTTGCCGCCGACGGCGTAGACGTGGCGGCCGATGATGGTCTTGGAAGAGATGAAGCCGTAGATCAGGACCAGAACGGCCAGGATCAGGCCCGGGATCGGGAACGAGGTGCCCGGGCGGCCGGTCGCGAAGAGGTACGTCGCGTAGAGGATTGCGCCGCAGATCAGGACGAGCTTGGTGACGGTGACCCAGGTCTCGGGCACCTCGGCGCCCAGGGCCTTGGCCTTGCGGCGGGAGCGGATCTCGCTGAACACCACGAAGCCGGCGCCGAGCAGGCCCAGCAGCAGGGTGAGGTTGTTGTAGCCGGTGTTCGGGCCGAACTCAGGCAGGTAGCCGGAGCCGATTGTCTGGAAGTCTTTGGGCACCGGGATGGTGTTGGACTTGCCGACGTACTGGTTGAAACCGCGGAAGAGCAGCATGCCGGCCAGCGTGACGATAAAGGCCGGGATGCCGACGTAGGCGGTCCAGAAGCCCTGCCACGCGCCAATCAGGGCGCCGAGCAACAGGCCGAACAGGATGCCCAGGTACCACGGGATGCCCCAGTCCTGAATCATGATGGCCACGCTGACGCCCACGAACGCGGCGACCGAGCCGACCGAGAGGTCGATGTGGCCGGCGATGATGACCAGCACCATGCCGATCGCGAGGATCAGGATGTAGGAGTTGCCGTTGAAGAGGTTGATGACGTTGCCCGGGGTGAGCGTGCGGCCCTCGGTGAAAATCTGGAAGAAGACGATCAGTGCAACCAGGGCGAAGATCATGCCGAATTGGCGGGTATTGCCGCCAAAGAGCTTCTTGAGCGCGTTCATTTTGTCAGTCCTTGTTGTCCGGAATGTTCTGGATGGTCCAGAGGGTCAGGCGGTCTTGCGGGCGGAAGTCATGAGTTTCATGAGGCTTTCCTGGCTGGCTTCCTCTTTGTTCAGCACGCCGGTGATGGCGCCTTCAAAAATGGTGTAGATACGGTCGGAGAGCCCCAGCAGTTCGGGAAGCTCCGAGGAGATGACAATGACGCCCTTTCCCTGGTTGGCCAGCTGCTGGATGATGCCGTAGATCTCGTACTTGGCGCCGACGTCGATCCCGCGGGTGGGTTCGTCGAGGATCAGCAGGTCCGGGTCGGTGAACATCCACTTCGCCAGCACCACCTTCTGCTGGTTGCCGCCGGAGAGCTTGGCCACGCCTTCCTCCACGGACGGCGTTTTGGTGCGCAGCGACTTGCGGTACTGCTCCGCAACGGTGAATTCCTTGTCCGCGTCGACGACGTTGTGCTTGCTGATCTTCTTCAGTGCGGCGGAGACCGTGGTGGCCTTGATGTCGTCCAGCAGGTTCAGGCCGAGGGACTTGCGGTCCTCGGTGACGTAGCCGAGCCCGGCGTCGATCGCCTGCTTGACGGTCTTCAGGTGCAGTTCCTTGCCGTCCTTGTAGACCTGGCCGGAGATGAAGCGGCCGTAGGAGCGGCCGAAGAGGGAGCGTGCGAGCTCGGTGCGGCCGGCGCCCATCAGGCCGGCGAAGCCGACGATCTCGCCGCGGCGGACGAAGAAGTTCGAGTTCTTGCAGACCAGCCGGTCCTGGATCTGCGGGTGCCCCACGTTCCAGTTCTTGACCTCGAAGAACGTCTCGCCGAGCTTGGGCTCGTGGTCCGGGAACCGGGATTCCAGGGTGCGCCCCACCATGCCCTTGATGATGCGGTCCTCGTCGACGCCGTCGGCCTTGACGTCGAGGGTCTCGATGGACTTGCCGTCGCGGATGATCGTGATGGAGTCGGCGATCTGTTCGATCTCGTTGAGCTTGTGCGAAATGATGATCGAGGTGATGCCCCGGCCCTTCAGGCCCAGGATCAGGTCCAGCAGGTGCTGGGAGTCCGACTCGTTCAGGGCCGCGGTGGGCTCGTCCAGGATAAGGAGCTTTACCTTCTTGTTCAGCGCCTTGGCGATTTCGACCAGCTGCTGCTTGCCGACGCCGATCTCCTTGACCGGGGTGTCCGGATCCTCGCGCAGCCCCACCCGGGCCAGCAGCTCGGTGGAGCGGGTCCGCGCCTCGGCCCAGTCGATCACACCGCGCTTGGTCGGCTCGTTGCCCAGGAAGATGTTCTCCATGATGGACAGTTCCGGGATGAGCGCCAGCTCCTGGTGGATGATCACGATGCCGGCGTGCTCGCTGGCGCGGATGTCCTTGAACTGCTGGACTTCGCTCTGGTAAACGATGTCGCCGGTGTAGCTGCCGAAAGGGTAAACGCCCGAGAGCACCTTCATGAGGGTGGATTTTCCGGCGCCGTTTTCGCCGCAGATGGCGTGGATCTCGCCGGCCTTCACCCGCAGGTTCACCTCGGCCAATGCTTTAACGCCGGGGAACTCTTTGGTGATGGAGCGCATCTCGAGAATTATCGGATCGCTGTGCGTGTTGAGGGACGTCATCTGCCCTTACGCCTCCAATGCGTGACTTCGTTGTCCGCCCCTGCAAACCGCAGGGCCGTCTGATGAAAAAGTAAACTGGATCACGCCGTTGTCGTCAAGTCTTTAACGCAACGGCACGATAACGGCTGCGTTAGTTTCGCCGGATTCCGGCATGCTGGAACACCAGGGCCGTGGCCCCGAGGGCCTCGGCGCGGTCGCCGAGCGAGGACATTGTCAGGGTGGTGGTCTCGCCGATGACGGGGACCGCGTGGCGCACCAGGCCGCGCCGGATCGGGTCCAGGAGCAGCTCGCCGAGCCCTGCCAGCGGGCCGCCGACCACGATCACCTCGGGGTTGATGAGGTTCGCGACATTGCCCAGCGCACGGCCGACGGCGAGCCCGGCGTCGTCCACCACCCGGAGGGTGGCGGAGTCCCTGGCGAGGGCCTTGCGCACGATGTCCTCCGCAGTCAGGGGTTTGTCTTCGCCCCGGCTCAGGAGTTCGATCATGGTGGTGGTGGAGGCGATCGTCTCCAGACACCCCCGGTTGCCGCAGCGGCAGACCAGGCCGTGCTCGTGGATCGTGGCGTGGCCGATTTCGCCGGTGATGCCCACGTTCCCGTAGTAGGGCATGCCGTTCAGGATCAGCCCGGCGCCGATGCCCGAGCCGATCTTCATGAACATCAGGTTGCTGATGCCGGTGTGCGGTCCCCAGGTGACTTCGGACAGGGCGCCGAGGTTGGCGTCGTTGTCCAGGAAAACCGGGAGATCCAGCGCTTCCTCGAGCCGCTGGAGGATGTTGATGCCCACCCACTCGGGCAGGATGGCGCCCTGCGCCACGGTGCCGGTGCGGCGGTCGATCGGGCCCGGGATGCCGACGCCGGCGCCCACCAGGGCGCTGCGTTCCACGCCGCTTCCGGCCAGCAGCCGGTCCAGGACCCCGACGGCGGCGGCGATGCCTTCCTCCGCGTGGTGGCCAAGGGGCAGCAGGACCGATTCTTCCGCGACGACGTGGTAGCTGAGCGAGGCCAGGACCACCCTCAGGTGGCGCCGGCCGAAGTCAATGCCGACGGCGACGGCGCCGTTGCTGTTGAGCCGGACGTTCAGGGCGCGGCGTCCGGAGCTGGTGATCGGCTCCGTGGATGCCAGCCCGGCGTCCTGCATGATCTTGACGATGTTCGAGACGGTGGCCGTGGACAGGCCGGTCTGGCGTGCGAGTTCGGCCTGGGTGGAAGGCCCTGCCAGCAGGCATTCAATGATCCGCTGCTGGTTGAGATGGCGAAGCGCGGACTGCGACCCGGGGTTTTTGGTGCGGCTCCTCGTTGAGCGCGTTGGTGAGGGCATGCAATGAAGCGTGCCCCATCACGACGTTGTAGTCAAGAAGTTAACGCAACCCGCCGTGCCCGTGTCCGGCGGCGATCACGGCCGGTCCCTGTGAGTCAGCTGTGAATTTCGCGGTGCGCCCGGGCGAGCTCCTGATAGTGGGCGGCGTTGCGCTTGACCCCCTCGAACTCCTCGTCGCTCAGCTCGCGGCGGACCTTGGCGGGCACACCGGCCACCAGGGATCGGGGCGGGACCACCGTGCCCTCAAGCACCACCGCCCCGGCTGCCACGAGCGAGCCGGCGCCGATCACTGCGCCGTTGAGGATGGTGGCGCTCATCCCGATCAGGCAGTCGTCCTCGACGGTGCAGCCGTGCACCACGGCGCTGTGGCCGACGCTGACCCGGGCGCCGACGCTGCAGGGGAAGCCCGGATCCGCGTGCAGCACGACGTTGTCCTGCAGGTTGCTGCCCGCGCCGACGGTGATCGCCGCGGTGTCGGCCCGGACGGACACGCCGTAAAAGGCGCTGGAGTGCTCGGCCAGGGTGGCCTTGCCGAGGATGGAGGCGCTCGGGGCGACGAAGGCGGATTCGTGGACAGCCGGGGTATCGCCGGCGAAAGCGTAAACGGGAGTCATGCCTCCAGCCTAGGACACCGGCCTCTTGCAGCGGCGGCTTCGCTGAGTAGGATCGTGGCCATTCCCGTGCACGTCCGGAGGTGGCCGCCATGTTCCTGCAGCTGATGAAACGCCTGGGTGAGGCCAAGGCGCTCGACCCGGCGGTCCGGACCGCGGAGCCGCTGGCCGCCCGGCTGATCGCCGACGACCGGCTGCGGCGCTTCTTCCGCGGCGACGCCACCGGTATCCCGCCGCACACCATCCTCACCGATGTGCCCTTCGGGGCGTGGTTCATGGCGGTGTTCCTGGACTTCTTCCCGGACCGGGGTTCCCGCCGGGCCGCCCGCCGGCTGGTGGGGCTCGGCGTGCTGGCCGCGGCCCCGACGGGACTCAGCGGCTGGGCCGAGTGGGCGCGGGCGGACACCGCCACGCGGCGCATCGGCATCGTGCACGCGGCCGCCAACCTGGGCGGGACGCTGATCTTCCTTGCCTCCTGGCGCGCGCGGCGCAAGGAACGCCACCGGCTGGGGGTGAACCTGGCGCGGGCGGGCGCCGTGGTGCTGATTGTGGGCGGCTTCCTGGGCGGCTACATGCGCAGCGTCCGGCGCCCCTGAAAACCCTCCCGCAGGTCCGGCGGGTATCGAAGCGATCCTCCCGCAGTTCTGGCGGGTGTTGACGTGACCCTTCCGCAGATTGGGCGGGTGTTGATCTGACCCTTCCGCAGATTTAACAGTTCTGCGGGGACAATCCCGTCATCGGTGCGGGAGGGTTCGGCCGCAGCCCAAAGGACGTGAGGGACGGTTGGAGGAAAGCCCGCATGACGTGAGGGACGGTTGGAGGAAAGCCCGCATGACGTGAGGGAGCGTTGGAGGGAAGCCTGCCGGAAGTGAGGGAGGGCTCAGGCGGGGGAGCGGAGGACCGTGAAACCGCGTTCGGGGTGCCCGGGCTCGGGGAGGACGACGGCGATCGGCGCGCCGGGTTCGGCCACGCGCCGGAGTTCCCGGACGACGTCGTCGCACTCCGCAGGCGGCAGGCCCGCCAGGGCGTCCACCGCCCAGACGGCGGGGAACGCCGCGTCGGCAAAGGGCAGGGCGGCCCCGGTCGCGACCGAGGCCGAGAGCCCCCGGGCGCGGGCAGCATGGATGTTCTCCTCCGAGGCGTCCACCCCGGTGAAGTGGATGCCCGCCCGGACGAAGGCGAGACCGTCCGTGCCGGGCCCGCAGTCCAGGCCGAGGACGCCGCGCCGGCCCTCTGCTTTGAGCAGGGCGATGAAGCCGGCCAGCTCCTCCGTCGGTGTTGCACCCATGGTCCCAGTCAAGGGCGGGCGGCCGTCCAAGGCAAGAGCCCAGCTGAACGCCCTTAGCTGAAAACAACCGTCCGGTTGCCGTCCAACAGCACCCGGTGTTCGGCATGCCACTGCACGGCCTGGGCGAGGGTGCGGCCCTCGACGTCGCGGCCCATCTGGACAAACTGCTCGGCGCTGCGCCGGTGGTCCACCCGGATGACTTCCTGTTCGATGATCGGGCCCTCGTCCAGGGCAGCCGTGACGTAATGCGCGGTGGCGCCGATGAGTTTCACGCCGCGGGCGTGCGCCTGGTGGTACGGCTTGGCGCCCTTGAAGGAGGGCAGGAACGAGTGGTGGATGTTGATGGCCTTGCCGGTGAGCTCGGTGCAAAGCTCGTCGGAGAGGATCTGCATGTACCGGGCCAGGACCGTGAGTTCGATGTCGTGCTCGGCCATGAGCTTGCGCAGTTCGTCCTCGGCCTCGACCTTGGTTTCCTTAGTGACCGGGATGTGATGGAACGGGATGCCGTAGAACTCGGCCAGGCCGGCCAGGTCCCGGTGGTTGGAGACGATCGCGGGGATTTCGATCGGCAGGGTGCCGGAGCGCTGCAGGAACAACAGGTCGTTGAGGCAGTGTGCGGAGGTGCTCGCCATCAGCAGGGTGCGGACCTTCCGGCCGGCGGGATTGAGGCTCCACTGCATGTCGAAGGCCTGGGCCACGGGTTCCAGGGCGGCGTGCAGTTCGGCGGGCGGGGCCGCCGTCGTGGCCTCCACCCGCATAAAGAAGGTGCCGGTGCCCTGGCTGCCGTACTGCTGCGAATCCGTAATGTTGCAGCCCGCCACCAGGAGGGCGCCGGCGACGGCGTGCACGATTCCGGGCCGGTCCGGGCAGGAGAGGGTCAGGATGTAGGAGGCAGTCAGCTTCTCGTCAGTCACGAAAGACAGCCTACCCGCGGCTGGGATAGGCTGGACGCGTCGCAACTGGCGTTGGGTGGGTAACCACCAGGGAGCGGCACGCACGCAGACCACGGATCGTACGCCTGGGCCGAGGGTCACGTTTTTCCGGTTGGCAGCCCGCTGCCGGCCCGCCGACGGTATCCCTGAGGGGTGCCGCGCCCGCAGTCCGGCCCCGTTTTTGGGAGCCGTAATTTTGCGGCGCTGCCGCGGGCCAGCCGGTAACCTGACCTTAAAGCAGTGACCGTTGCCAAGCCAGGAGTTCTTCGTGACTACTTCCCTTCGCCTTTCCTCAGCAGCCGTGAGCAACCAGCCCCTTGCTGAACTCGATCCCGAAATCGCCGCCGTCCTGGCCCAGGAACTCGGCCGCCAGCGCGGCACCCTGGAAATGATCGCCTCCGAAAACTTCGCGCCGCGCGCCGTGATGGAGGCGCAGGGCTCCGTCCTGACCAACAAGTACGCCGAGGGCTACCCTGGCCGCCGCTACTACGGCGGCTGCGAGTACGTCGACGTCGCCGAGCAACTTGCGATCGACCGGGTCAAGGAGCTCTTCGGCGCGGAGTTCGCCAACGTCCAGCCGCACTCCGGTGCGCAGGCCAACGCCGCCGCACTGTCCGCCATGATCACCCCCGGGGACAAGATCCTGGGCCTTTCCCTGGCCCACGGCGGCCACCTCACGCACGGCATGAAACTGAACTTCTCCGGCAAGCTCTACGAGGTTGCCGCCTACCAGGTCGAGGAAGGCAGCTTCCGGGTCGACATGGACAAGCTGCGGGCCCAGGCCATCGCCGAAAAGCCGCAGGTCATCATCGCCGGCTGGTCCGCATACCCCCGCCACCTCGACTTCGAGGCCTTCCGCTCGATCGCGGATGAGGTCGGCGCGCTGCTCTGGACCGACATGGCGCACTTCGCCGGCCTCGTCGCCGCCGGGCTGCACCCGAGCCCGGTCCCGTACTCCGACGTCGTCACCTCCACCGTGCACAAGACCCTCGCGGGCCCCCGCTCCGGCGTCATCCTGGCCAAGCAGGAGTGGGCCAAGAAAATCAACTCCAACGTGTTTCCCGGCCAGCAGGGCGGACCCCTGATGCACGTGATCGCGGCCAAGGCCGTGGCCTTCAAGATCGCCGGCACCGAGGAATTCAAGGAGCGCCAGGAACGCGTCCTGGAAGGCGCCCGGATCATCGCGGACCGGCTCAACCAGTCCGACCTGTCCGACGCCGGCGTCTCCGTCCTCACCGGCGGCACCGACGTGCACCTGGTCCTGGTGGACCTGCGCAACTCCCAGCTGGACGGCCAGCAGGCCGAGGACCTCCTGCACTCGGTGGGCATCACGGTCAACCGCAACGCCGTGCCGTTCGACCCGCGCCCGCCGATGGTCACCTCCGGGCTGCGCATCGGCACCCCGGCCCTGGCCACCCGCGGCTTCGGCGCCAAGGAATTCACCGAGGTGGCCGAGATTATTGCCACCGCGCTGAAGGCGGGCGCCGCGACCGACGTCGAGGACCTCCAGGCGCGCGTGGACAAGCTCGCCGAGGACTTCCCGCTGTACCCGCAGCACGAGCAGTGGTGATTCGATGACAGCCACTGATTCCCAGACTTCGGAATCCGCACAGACCCAGGCGCAGGCCGCCCGGATCCTCGACGGCAAGGCCACCGCCGCCGCGATCAAGGCCGAACTGACCGAACGCGTCGCCGCGCTCAAGGCCAAGGGGATCGTCCCGGGCCTGGGCACCATCCTGGTCGGCTCGGACCCGGGCAGCACCTGGTACGTGGGCGGCAAGCACAAGGACTGCGCCGAGGTGGGCATCACCTCGATCCGCCGCGACCTGCCGGAAGAGACCACGCAGGACGAACTCCTGGCGGTGGTGCGGGAGCTCAATGAGAACCCGGAGTGCACCGGCTACATTGTCCAGCTCCCGCTGCCGAAGCACATCGACCAGGATGTCATCCTGGAGGCCATGGACCCGGAGAAGGACGCCGACGGCCTGCACCCGATGAACCTCGGCCGGCTGGTCGCCAACGTCAACTCTCCGATGAAGTCGCCGCTGCCCTGCACACCCAAGGGTTGTGTGGAGCTCCTGACCCGGCACGGCATCAGCCTTAGCGGTAAACGCGTCCTCGTGGTGGGCCGCGGCGTCACCATCGGCCGTCCGGTGGGCCTGCTGCTGACCCGCAAGGACGTCAACGCCACCGTTATCCTCGCCCACACCGGCACCGTGGACCTGCCCGCCGAACTCCGGCAGGCCGACGTCGTGATTGCCGCGGCCGGCCAGCCGCACATGATCAAGGCCGCGGACCTCAAGCCCGGGGCGATTGTGCTCGACGTCGGCGTCAGCCGCGTCGACGACGGCAGCGGCAAGGCCGTGGTCACCGGCGACGTGGACCCCGCCGCAGCCGACGTCGCCGCCTGGCTCTCGCCGAACCCCGGGGGAGTGGGGCCGATGACCCGAGCCATGCTGCTGGCGAACGTGGTGGAAACCGCCGAACGCCACCTGGAAAGTTCACGCGCCACTGCCTAGGGCCGCGGGTGTGTAGCCGGCGCAGGGGCGCCCCTCCTCAGGGAGCGGGCGCCCCTGCGCCGTTAAGCATCATCACGAATTGGCAAACGTCTTGATATTTTTACGAAAAGACTCTTTCATAGTTTGCCGGGATGGACTACCGTGTTCCGGGTGTCTGAACTTGTCTCGAAAGAAGCTCTCGTGAGCAGCCCCGCCGAAAGCGGCGAACCGCAGTACGTCATCACCGCCGAAAACCTCACCAAAACCTACGGCGACGTCACCGCCGTCGACGGCATTTCCTTCCGCGTGCCGGCCGGTGAAGCCTTCGGACTGCTCGGCCCCAACGGCGCTGGCAAGTCCACCACGATGAAAATGATCGGCGGGGTCGCGCAGCGCACCTCCGGCAGCCTGAGCATCATGGGTCTGGACCCGGAGCAGCACGGCCCGGAAGTTCGCGCCCACCTGGGAGTGGTGCCGCAGCAGGACAACCTGGACGAGGAACTCAAAGTCAGGGACAACCTGCTGGTCTACGGCCGCTACTTTGGCCTGCCGATGAGCTACCTCAAGCCCAAGGCCGATGAGCTGCTGGAGTTCGCGCAGCTGACGGACAAGGCCAAGTCCAAGGTGGACGCGCTATCCGGCGGCATGAAGCGCCGCCTCACGATTGCCCGCTCCCTCATCAACGAGCCCCGGATTCTGCTCCTGGACGAACCCACCACCGGCCTGGACCCGCAGGCCCGGCACATCCTCTGGGACCGGCTGTTCCGGCTCAAGGAGCAGGGCGTCACCCTGATCCTGACCACCCACTACATGGACGAGGCCGAGCAGCTCTGCGACCGCCTGATCGTGGTGGACAAGGGCAAGATCATGGCCGAGGGTTCCCCCGCGAGCCTGATCCGCGACTACTCCACCCGCGAGGTCCTCGAGTTGCGTTTCGGCTCCGAGCGCAACGCCACCGTCGCCGCCGAGCTCGAAGGCATCGGCGAACGGATCGAAACCCTGCCGGACCGCGTCCTCATCTATGCCCACGACGGCGAAGCCGCCCTGGAGCAGGTCTCGGACCGCGGACTTCGCCCCGTCACCTCGCTGGTGCGCCGCTCCTCGCTGGAGGATGTCTTCCTGCGCCTGACCGGCCGGAGCCTCGTTGACTAGTCCGGAGACGACGGCGGCGCCCGCCCTGCGCGCGCACTCGCCGGCCGTCTCAGCAGCCCGCGCCCGCCGCTGGGGGGCCTTCTACTACGCCGAGCAGGTCCTGCGGGTGATGAAGGGCTACGGCTGGACCATCGTGATGTACGGCGTGGGCCAGCCGGTCGCCTACCTCTTCGCGATGGGCGTGGGCCTGGCCACCCTCGTGGACACCAACTCCACCTCGGTCTTCGGCGGCGTCAGCTACCTGACGTTCATCGCCCCCGCGCTGCTGATTTCCGCCGCCGTGATGACCGCCGCGAACGAATTCACCTTCCCGGTGATGGACGGCTTCAAATGGCGCCGGGTCTATTACGGCCCGCACGCCTCGCCGCTGACGCCGGAACAGATCGCCGCCGGGCAGATCATCGCCGTCACCATCCGGTTCGTGCTGCAGTCCGCGATCTACTTCGGCGTCGTGGCCCTGTTCGGGGCCTCCCCGGGGGCCTGGGGCTGGGTCTCCATCCTGGTGGCCACCCTGGCCGGGCTGTCCTTCGGCCTGCCGCTGATGGCCTACGCCGCCACGGTCACCACCGACAAGGGCCAGTTCGCCATGGTGATGCGTTTCATCGTGATGCCGCTGTTCCTGTTCTCCGGCACCTTCTTCCCGCTGGACACGCTGCCCCTGGCGGTCCGCTGGATCGGCTGGATCTCGCCGATCTGGCACGGCACCGAACTGGGCCGCGTCGTCAGCTACGGCTACGAGGAAGCGCCGCTGCTCACCCTGGTCCACATCGTCTTCCTGGTCGGCCTCGCCGTCATCGGCTGGGTCCTGAGCCGGCGCCTGTTCGCCAAAAGGATGGCATCATGAGCCTGCTCGCCGGACACCACGATTCGGGACACCCAGCCGACGGCCACAGCGTCACCGAGGCCGCCCGCAACCGCCCCTTCGGCCCGCTCTACTCACGCAACGTGCGCGCCGTCGTCGCCCGCGGGCTGATGGCCACCAAAAGCAGCAACTGGATGGTCATGGTCTCGGGTTTCTTCGAACCCGTGCTCTACCTGATCTCGATGGGCGTGGGCCTCGGGGCGATCGTCGGATCCGTCCAGGGCCCGGGCGGCCAGGAGATTAGCTACGCCGCGTACATCGCGCCGGCGCTGCTGGCGGTCTCGGCGATGAACGGGGCCGTCTACGACTCCACCTGGAACGTCTTCTTCAAGATGAACTTCTCCAAGCTCTACCAGGGCATGCTCTACACCTCCCTGGGGCCGATCGACGTCGCGATGGGCGAAATCTTCCTCGCCCTGCTCCGCGGTGCCATGTACGCCACCGGTTTCACCGCCGTGATGGGCGTGATGGGGCTGATCACCACCCCGTGGGCCATCGTGATGATCCCGGCCTCGGTCCTGATTGCCTTCGGGTTTGCCAGCTTCGGGATGGGCATCACCAGCTTTATGAAGACCTTCCAGCAGATGGACTGGATCAACTTCGTGATGCTGCCGATGTTCCTCTTCAGCGCGACCTTCTATCCGCTGGCCGTGTACCCGCAGTGGATCCAGTGGCTGATCCAGGCGATGCCGCTGTGGCACGGGGTGGAACTGCTGCGCCAGATCAGCGTGGGCGTGTTCACCCCCGCCACCGCGGTGCACATCGGCTACTACCTCGTCATGATCGTCCTCGGCGTGACACT
This sequence comes from Arthrobacter sp. SlRoot2-15, assembly GCF_059739345.1. Lineage (NCBI taxonomy): Bacteria > Bacillati > Actinomycetota > Actinomycetes > Micrococcales > Micrococcaceae > Arthrobacter > Arthrobacter sp. SlRoot2-15. Next base: position 933,542 of record NZ_AP046058.1, on the reverse strand, counting down.
CACCACCGGCCGGCTCCGCCGGCTCTTCCTGAAGTAACCGGCGGTCCCGCCACCACCTGAGACACCCCGTCGCTAAGGAGAATCCCATGATCGGACGCTGGCACGCCCTCGTCATCGACTGCGAGCAGCCGGACACGGCCGCGGCGTTTTACCAGGAGCTGCTCGGCATGATCCGGGTCCAGGAGGACGCGGACTGGATCTCGATCGGCGACGCCGCCGACCGCCCCGCCCTGGCCTTCCAGCGGGTCGACCGGCTGGTCCGGCCGCAGTGGCCCGATGCCGAGCACCCGCAGCAGATGCACGTCGACGTGATGGTGCCGGACCTGGACGCCGCCGAGGCGCAGGTGCTGAAGCTCGGCGCCACGAACATGTTCGCCGGCGGCAAGGCCTTCCGGGTCTACACCGACCCCAGCGGCCACCCGTTCTGCCTGGTCCGCTCCTGAGGACGCGCGCACCGTTCGCCCGGGGTGGAAGCGCCGCCCGGCGCCCGGCCGGTTTGCGATAATAGGCTCATGCGATCACTGGGCAACCCCACCTCCAAGCCGTCCGCGTTCACTGCCGCCACCGGAAAGTTCTCGATGTTCCGCATCGGCGGACTCGGGATGACGGTCTTTATCATCGCCTTCCTCGTGGCCGTCATCTTCGCGGCGAACCAGAACGACGTCGTGGGCTGGGTTGTCGCCGTCATCGCCGCGTTCTGGCTCGCACTGGCAGCCTTTGTGGTGTTCAGCATCCAGCGGGCCGCGAAAAGGGCCGGAGCCAAGCTCAACGAGGCGCAGAACGCGTTCAACTCGGCGGTGGGCCGGCCGCCGTCGTCCGGCAGTGCCGACCACGGCGGCACACGCCTGGTGGGGGACCGCCGTGAGGCGGACGACATCCGCGACATGAAGCTGGACCACTCCTTCAAAATTGTGCAGGTGCAGGTCCGCGTGGTGGAGCAGGAGCGGGCCAAGGGCGAGGCCTCGGACCAGGACACCATCCGCCGCGCGCTGGAGACCATCGAGATCACGGCCACCAATGCCCGGGACATGATCAAGACCGGGGGCGGCTCCGACGAGCCCGTCAGCGGAACCATCATCGACTAGAGTGGAGCGGGTGAGCTCGGCATTGAAGAAGGACCACCTTCGCATCGCATCGGTCAACGTCAACGGCCTCCGCGCCGCCTACAAAAAGGGCATGGCGGAGTGGCTGGCGCCGCGGGACGTGGACATCCTCTGCCTGCAGGAGGTCCGCGCGCCTGACGCGATCGTCCATGAGCTGCTCGGCGAGGGCTGGCACATCCTGCACGCCGAGGCCGAAGCCAAGGGCCGTGCCGGTGTCGCCATCGCCTCCCGCGACGAGCCCGTCGCCACCCGCACCGGCATCGGCGACGACTACTTCGCCACCGCCGGCCGCTGGGTCGAGGCCGACTACATCGTCCGCGACGCCGCGGGCGAGGCCTCCCAGCTGACCGTGGCCAGCGCCTACGTCCACTCCGGGGAAGCCGGCACGCCGAAGCAGGACGACAAGTTCCGCTTCCTGGACGTGATGGCGACCCGGCTGCCGGAACTGGCCAAGCACAGCGACCACGCCCTCGTGGTGGGCGACCTCAACGTCGGCCACACGGAGCTGGACATCAGGAACTGGAAGGGCAACGTCAAGCGTGCCGGCTTCCTGCCCGAGGAGCGCGCCTATTTCGACCGCTTCTTCGGCGAGGAAATCGGCTGGAAGGATGTTCACAGGGGCCTGGCGGGTACCGTCGACGGCCCCTACACTTGGTGGTCGCAGAGGGGACAGGCGTTCGACAACGACACCGGCTGGCGCATTGATTACCACATGGCCACGCCCGCTCTCGCCGCCGCAGCGGTGTCGGCAGTTGTCGACCGGGCGCCGTCCTGGGACACCCGCTTCTCCGACCATGCCCCGCTGGTAGTGGACTACCGGCTCTAGCCAAAAGGTTCCCCTGATGACTTCTCCTTCCACCGCGCCGACCGTGGCAGTCGCCGACGCCGACGCCGCCCTCTCGGCCGCCGGCCGGACCCCCGCCGTCGCCGGCACCAGACACCGCATCCTCTCCGGCATGCAGCCGTCCGCGGACTCCCTGCACCTGGGCAACTACCTGGGCGCCCTGGTGAACTGGGTCCGGATGCAGGACGAATACGACGCCGTGTTCTTCATCCCGGACCTGCACGCCATCACGGTCCCGCAGGACCCCGCCGAACTTGCCCACCGCACCCGCGTGACGGCCGCGCAGTACATTGCCGGCGGCGTCGACGTGGACAAGTGCACGCTCTTCGTCCAGTCCCAGGTCCCCGAGCACGCCCAGCTGGCCTGGGTGCTCAACTGCATCACCGGCTTCGGCGAGGCCTCGCGCATGACCCAGTTCAAGGACAAGGCCCTGAAGCAGGGGTCCGACCAGGCCAGCGTCGGGCTCTTCACCTACCCGATCCTGCAGGCCGCCGACATCCTGCTGTACCAGCCGCACGGCGTTCCGGTCGGCGAGGACCAGCGCCAGCACGTCGAACTGAGCCGGGACCTCGCGCACCGCTTCAACACCCGCTTCGGCGAGACGTTTACAGTCCCGCAGCCCTTCATCCAGAAGGAATCGGCCAAGATCTACGACCTGCAGAACCCGACGGCGAAGATGTCCAAGTCCGCGGAATCCCCGGCCGGACTGATCAACCTGCTGGACGAGCCGAAGCTGATCGCCAAACGGATCAAGTCCGCCGTGACGGACGCGGAAACCGAAATCCGTTTCGACCGCGAGGCCAAGCCAGGCGTCTCCAACCTGCTGACGATCTACTCGGCCATCACCGGCCAGAGCGTTGACCAGCTCGTGGCAGCGTACGAGGGCAAGATGTATGGCCACCTCAAGGTGGACCTGGCCGAAGCGGTCACGGCGCACCTCTCGCCGATCCGGGACCGCGCCAACGAACTGCTGGCCGACCCGGCGGAGCTGGACCGGCTGCTGGCCGTGGGGGCGGACAAGGCCCGGGAGATCGCCTCGGTAACGCTGAAGAACGTGTACGCCAAGGTCGGCTTCCTGCCCTACGCCGGAACCCGGGGAGTCCACTAGCGCAATGTCCTCCGTCAGCAAAGTCACCGCCAGCGACACCGGACGCGCCGCCCACCACAGCGCGCGCAAGGGTCCTGCCGCCGCCCCGCACAAGGGCACGGCGTCCGGCAACGGGCAGACCCCGGACGAGGGCATCAGCATCGGCGTCATCCTGGGCTTCCCGCCGGAAATCGCCGAGGAACTGCAGCGCTGGCGGGCCTCCTTCGGGGATCCGATGGCCGCCACGGTGCCGGCGCACATCACGCTCGTGACCACCACCATGACGCAGGACTGGGAGGCTACGCGCAGCCACGTCCGTGAGGTGGCGCGCCGGCAGGAGCCGTTCACCGTGACGATCGCGGGCACCGGCTCCTTCCGGCCGGTCTCGCCGGTGGTCTTCCTGAACGTGGAGGCCGGCTTCGGCGAGTGCGTCAACCTGCACCGCCGGCTGCAGGCCGGGCCGTTGGAACGCGAACTGCCTTTCGCCTACCACCCGCACGTGACGGTGGCCCACGACGTGGCCCCGGAAAGCCTCGACGAGGCCGAAACGGTGCTCAAGGATTACAGGGCCAGCTTCCCGGTGGCTAGCATGGGACTCTACGAGCACGACGACAACGGCATCTGGCAGCTACGGGAAGAGCTTGACTTTGGCACCGAATCTGACGACCACCGAGGCGAGGCCGGCCCAGCGGGGGCCCGCTGACCCTCCCCTTCCCACCGAACTGGCCCGGCTGCGGCTGGAAGTGAGCCGGAAACGGGTCGACTGGAGCAAGGCCAGCCGCTCCCCGGGCGGCGGCCTGGCCGCGCCGCTGGCGATGGTCCAGTGGCTGCTCGCCCGGCTCAACGCCTTCCGGCCGATGCGGTCCTTCCAGCATTACAACCTGCAGCACGGCCCGCTGATGAGCGCCGGCATCGGGTTCAACATGTTCTTCTCCATCACCGGCCTGCTGGCCACCGGCTTCTCCGTGGCCGGGCTGCTGCTCCGCGGCCAGCCCGCCTTGCTGGACCGGGTGGTCGGCAGCGTCGCGACGAGCGCCCCCGGCCTGCTCAAGGTTGACGGCCGCGAGGGGCTGGTGGACCCGCAGGAGCTGCTGAACCCCAACGGCCTGGGCTGGACTGCCGTGATCGCCGCCGTCGTGACCGTGGTGACGTCGCTGGGCTGGATCGCGGGCCTGCGCGACGGCCTGCGCGGGGTGCTGCGCCTCGGGCCACTGAAGATGAACCCGATCCTGCTGAAACTGCACGACGTCGGCACCCTGCTGCTGCTCGGCGTCGCGCTGGTGATCAGCGCCGGCGCCTCGCTGGTGTTCGGCACCGCCGCCGGCTGGGTGGCCGAACAGCTCAGGCTGGACCCGCTGGTGGCCGGCCCGCTGACCACGTCGATCAAGATCGCCGTGCCGCTGGTGCTGGGCTGGGTGACCGCGCTGATCATGTTCCGGCTCGCCGGCGGCCTGAAACTGCAGCGCCGGTCCCTGCTGGAGGGAACCATCCTCGCCGCCGTGGGCACCAGCATCCTGCAGATCTTCAGCGCCGAACTGCTCGCCAGCGCCGGCCGGAACCCGATCCTCGCGCCGTTCGCGATCATCATCGGCCTGCTCATCTGGTTCAACCTGGTCAGCCAGGTCTACCTCGTCTCGGCCGCGTGGTCCGCGGTCCGCGAGGAGGACCTGAAATCGGCGCCGTCGGCAAAGACGGTCGGCTGGGGCGCCCGCCAGGTGCAGCCGGGAAAGACCCCGGCCGAGCCGCGGGCACGCCGCCGCCCGGCCGCTAGCTTCCGGCGTCGAGGTACTGATCGGCCCACGCCGAAATAATCTTCGCGGCGCGGGCGGCCTGGCCCTTGCCCGTGAGCAGGTGCTCGGAGCCCTCGAGCGAGACGAAGCTGCGCGGGTGCCGCGCGGTCTGAAAGATGCTGCTGGCATTCTCGATGCCCACCGTGTTGTCGGTGGGGGAGTGCAGCACCATCAGCGGCTTGTGCAGCTGCCGGATGCAGTCGGTCAGGTCCGCGTTTTCCAGGTCCTCCACGAAGTGCCGCCGGATCTCCACCCGCTTGCCGCCGAGGTCCACCTCGGCGCTGCCCTCGCTCAGGATCCGGTCCAGGGCCGCGTCAAAGACGTGGGCCACGTGCTTGGGCGAGAACGGGGCGCCGACGGTGGCGACGGCGTCGACCTCCGGAATCTGCCGCGCGGCGGACAGGACGGCGGCGCCGCCGAAGGAGTGCCCGACCAGCAGCGAGACGGGCCGGCCGGAGTCGCGCATGAACTCGGCGGCCCTCACGGTGTCCGCCACCTTGTGGCTGAAGGAACCCTCCGACCAGTGCCCGGCGGACTCGCCCAGGCCGAGGTTGTCGAAGCGGAGCATGCCCACCCCGTTGTCCGCCAGCGCCTTGCACATCCGCGAGGCCGAGGGGCTGTCCTTGCCCAGGGTAAAGCCGTGCGAGAACACGCCCCAGCCTTTCACCGGCCCCTCGGGGAGGTCGATGACGCCGGAGAGCAGTTCGCCGGTGGAACCTTCGAAGGAGACTTTCTCGGAGCGGGACACGGGGGCCTTTCGATCAGGGGAGCTTACGACGACGGCGCCCCCACCGGAAAGGTGGGAGGCGCCGTCGTCGTTGTGCGGAACTGCAGGTGAAACGGGGTGCTAGATCTTGCGGGCCAGGATGGCCTGCTTGACCTCGGCGATGGCCTGCGTGACCTGGATGCCGCGGGGGCACGCCTCGGTGCAGTTGAAGGTGGTGCGGCAGCGCCACACGCCTTCCTTGTCGTTGAGGATCTCCAGGCGCATGTCGCCGGCGTCATCACGGGAATCGAAGATGAAGCGGTGCGCGTTGACGATCGCGGCCGGGCCGAAGTACTGGCCGTCGGTCCAGAACACCGGGCAGGACGAGGTGCACGCGGCGCAGAGGATGCACTTGGTGGTGTCGTCGAACCGCTCGCGGTCCTCGGCGGACTGCAGGCGTTCCTTGGTGGGCTCGTGGCCCCGGTTGATCAGGAAGGGCATGACCTCGCGGAAGGACTGGAAAAACGGCTCCATGTCCACGATCAGGTCCTTCTCCACCGGCAGGCCCTTGATCGGCTCGACCGTGATGGGCTTGGACGTGTCCAGGTCCTTGAGCAGGGTCTTGCAGGCGAGGCGGTTGCGGCCGTTGATGCGCATGGCATCGGAACCGCAGACGCCGTGGGCGCAGGAGCGGCGGAAGGAGACGCTGCCGTCGATTTCCCACTTGACCTTGTGCAGGGCATCCAGGACGCGGTCGGTGCCGTACATGGTGACGTGGAAGTCGTCCCAGGTGGACTCGTCGGAGACCTCGGGGTTGTAGCGGCGCACCCGCAGGTGGACGTCGAAGGACGGGATGTCCCCGCCGCCGCCGACGCCGGCGGGCAGTTCGATCTTGGAGGCTGGCTCAGCGAGTTCAGCGGTCATCTTAGTACTTCCTCACCATCGGCTCGTAGCGCGTAAAGACCACCGGTTTGGTGGCAAGCCGGATGCCGGCAATCGACTCGGCGGAACCATCCGCCGGTGCGTGGTCATCCTTGTACGCCATGGAGTGCTTCATGAATTTTTCGTCGTCGCGCTCGGGGAAGTCCTCGCGGAAGTGTCCGCCGCGGGATTCCTCGCGGTGCAGGGCCGCCACGGTCATGACCTTGGCGAGCTCCAGCAGGAAGCCGAGCTCCACGGCCTCGAGCAGATCCAGGTTGAAGCGCTTGCCCTTGTCCTGGACGCTGATGCGCTGGTACCGCTCCTCGAAGGACGCGATGTCCTTCAGGACCTGGTTCAGCGTCTCGGCGGTGCGGAACACCTGCATGTTGGCGTCCATGGTGTCCTGCAGCTCCTTGCGGATCTGGGCCACCTTCTCGGTGCCGTCCGAGGTGCGGACGTGCTCCAGCAGGTTCAGCGTGTACGCCTCGGGATCGGCAGGAAGCTCGACGAAGTCCGCGGTCTTGGCGTACTCCGCGGCGGCGATGCCGGCGCGCTTGCCGAAGACGTTGATGTCCAGCAGCGAGTTGGTGCCCAGGCGGTTGGACCCGTGCACCGAGACGCAGGCGACCTCGCCGGCGGCGTAGAGGCCCGGGACAACGGTGTCGTTGTCCTGCAGGACCTCGGCGCTGATGTTGGTGGGGATGCCGCCCATGGCGTAGTGCGCCGTCGGGAACACCGGAACCGGCTCCGTGTACGGCTCCACACCCAGGTAGGTGCGGGCGAACTCGGTGATATCCGGCAGCTTGGCGTCGATGTGGGCCGGCTCGAGGTGCGTCAGGTCCAGCAGGACGTAGTCCTTGTTCGGGCCGCAGCCGCGGCCCTCGCGGACCTCGTTGGCCATCGAGCGGGCCACGATGTCACGCGGGGCGAGGTCCTTGATGGTGGGGGCGTAGCGCTCCATAAAGCGCTCGCCCTCGGAGTTGCGCAGGATCGCGCCTTCGCCGCGGGCGGCCTCGGAGAGCAGGATGCCCAGGCCGGCGAGGCCGGTCGGGTGGAACTGGAAGAACTCCATGTCCTCCAGCGGGATGCCGCGGCGGAACGCGATGCCCATGCCGTCGCCGGTCAGGGTGTGGGCGTTGGAGGTGGTCTTGAAGACCTTGCCGGCGCCGCCGGAGGCGAAGACCACGGACTTGGCCTGGAACACGTGCAGTTCGCCGGAGGCAAGGTCGTAGGAGACGACGCCGGCGACGCGCTTCTGCTTGTACGGGGTGCCGTCCTCGCGGACTGCGTCTTCCTCGACGGTCAGCAGGTCGAGCACGTAGTACTCGTTGTAGAACTCCACGTTGTGCTTGACGCAGTTTTGGTACAGGGTCTGCAGGATCATGTGGCCGGTGCGGTCCGCGGCGTAGCAGGCGCGGCGGACCGGAGCCTTGCCGTGGTCGCGGGTGTGGCCGCCGAAGCGGCGCTGGTCAATGCGGCCCTCGGGCGTGCGGTTGAACGGCAGGCCCATCTTTTCCAGGTCCAGGACGGCGTCGATCGCTTCCTTCGCCATGACCTCGGCGGCGTCCTGGTCCACCAGGTAGTCGCCGCCCTTGATGGTGTCGAAGGTGTGCCACTCCCAGTTGTCTTCCTCGACGTTGGCCAGGGCTGCACACATGCCGCCCTGCGCCGCGCCGGTGTGGGAGCGCGTGGGATAAAGCTTGGTCAGTACCGCTGTGCGCGCGCGCTGACCGGACTCGATCGCGGCGCGCATGCCAGCGCCACCGGCACCGACAATGACGACGTCGTACTTATGGACCTGCATACCAGATGCTCTTTCTCTCAAAATTCGCTGTAAAACACCGCCGGCGGAGCCTGCGCAGTGAACTGCTGACCCTTGCTCCGTGCGGGCAGGCTAGGATCAGTGCCCGAAGGCAGGGGCCGCTACGGGGCGGGGCAGAACCCGCCGGGCAGCTGCACGCCGTCAACCACGGGGCACGGGTTGAAGGTGAAGATCACCAGGGTGCCGAGGATGATGATGGCTGCGGCGGCCGCATAGAGCACGATCTTCAGCCAGAGGCGCGTCGCGTCCTTTTCGGCGTAGTCATTGATGATCGTGCGCACGCCGTTGGTGCCGTGCAGCATGGCCAGCCAGAGCATGGCCAGGTCCCAGACCTGCCAGAACGGGTCGGCCCACTTGCCGGCGACGAAGCCGAAGTCGATGGCGTGGATGCCTTCGCCCACCAGCAGGTTGACGGTCAGGTGGCCGAAGATGAGGACCACGAGCACGACGCCGGAGAGCCGCATGAACAGCCAGGCCAGCATCTCGAAGTTGCCCTTGGAGGAGCCGTTGCGGCGGTACTGCGGAGCAATCCTGCCGCTACGGGGACTCTGAATGGTTGCAGTCATGGCTTAGTGACCTCCAAAGGCGAGGGACAGGTGGCGGATGGAGAAGCCGACCATGACGACGACCCACAGGGCCAGGACCGTCCACAGCATCTGGCGCTGGTACTTCGCGCCCTTCTTCCAGAAGTCGACCGCGATGATCCGCAGGCCGTTGAAGGCGTGGAACACGATCGCTGCGACAAGGCCCGTTTCACCCAGGGCCATAAGGGGGTTCTTGTAGGCACCGATCACGGCGGTGTAGGCCTCGGGAGACACACGCACCAATGAGGTGTCCAGCACATGGACCAACAAGAAGAAAAAGATCACTACACCGGTAACGCGGTGTCCAACCCAAGACCACATGCCTTCACGGCCGCGGTACAAGGTGCCAGCTGGTTTTGTCGGCACTGAATAAACCTCCCTGCAACACAGCGGCGCTGGCATGGGATCCACGCGGGGGGAACGCCTGCTGCGAGAGCACTCGTAAGCTCAAGCCTAAATCTAGGCTTCGCTCTCAGCTTATTCAATTCAGCGGATCGATGGTGACGGAGCCCGGCGCGGTTTTTGACCGCTTTTGAGACGAACGCCACATCCGCCGGCGTCGGACGCGGATTGGCGGGCGGTCCCGACTGCGCATCCGGCACGCGTGCCCCACGCGTGCCCCGGGGCGAACGGGCGGCGTTCGGCTAAAGTAGCCCTGATGACTACAGACAAAATGACCAGCACCGACTCCCTCCAGGGCGTTGCGGCGGACTCCCCGCTCGACCGCTTTATTGCGGTGATTCCCGCCGGCGGAGTGGGGACCCGGCTCTGGCCGCTGTCCCGGGCCGCAGCCCCGAAGTTCCTGCACGACCTCACGGGGTCCGGCAGCACCCTGCTGCGCGCCACCTACGACCGGCTCGAACCCCTCGCCGGCAGCCGCGTTCTGGTCGTCACCGGAACCGCGCACCGCGAGGCCGTCTGCCGCCAGCTGCCCGAGGTGGCCGAGGCGGACCTGGTCCTGGAGAGCGAGCCCAAGGATTCCGGCGCGGCCATCGGGCTCGCCGCCGCCATCCTGTACGCGCGCGACCCGGACACCATCATGGGCTCCTTCGCCGCCGACCAGGTCATCAGCCCCGACGAGCTGTTCCAGGACGCCGTCCGCGAGGCCATCCACACCGCGGCCACAGGCAAGATCGTCACGATCGGCATCAAGCCCACCCACCCCTCCACCGGGTTCGGCTACATCCGCGCCGGCGACAAGCTCAGTGTGCCCGGGGCCCCGAGCGCCCACACGGTCGTCGAGTTCGTCGAGAAGCCCAGCGAGGAAGTCGCCCAGCAGTACCTGGACAGCGGCGAGTACGTCTGGAACGCCGGCATGTTCGTGGCACCGGTCTCGCTCATGCTCAAACACCTGGAAGCCAACCAGCCGGAACTGTTCGCCGGCCTGCAGGAAATCGCCAAAGCCTGGGACACCCCGCTGCGCGACGAGGTCACCTCCCGCGTCTGGCCCACCCTGCCCAAGATCGCCATCGACTACGCGGTCGCCGAGCCGGCCGCCGCCGCCGGGGACGTCGCCGTGGTGCCCGGCACCTTCGGCTGGGACGACGTCGGGGACTTCGCCTCCGTGGGCCGCCTCAACAGCGCCAAGGAAGTCGACGACGTCACCGTGATCGGCGAGGGCGCCCGCGTCTTCACCGAAAACGCCAGCGGCGTGGTGGTCACCGACACCAAACGCGTGATCGCCCTGATCGGCATCAAGGACGTGGTGATCGTGGATACCCCGGATGCGCTGCTGGTGACCACCAAGGCGAACTCCCAGCGGGTCAAGGCCGCGGTGGACGCGCTCAAGGCCAGCGGCGACACGGACGTGCTCTAGCCCGTTTCCAGGGTTGGCGAAGGCGCGCTGACCGGGGACACGACGCTGTCCGGGAACCGTAACGCGCCGTCGGCGATGCCGCTATTTTTTGGACTCTCGCTACAGTGATTGTGTGCGCAATTACACTACTGAAGCTGAGCCAACCACCCTGGTGGGGCCGTGGCTGGAGCCACTGCTGCCGGAGCTGATCGCCTTCCGCCGCGACCTGCATGCGCACCCGGAGCTGTCCTTCAAAGAGTTCCGCACCACCGACAAGCTCGCCAGGCGGCTCGAGGCCGCCGGGCTGAAGCCCCGCCGGCTCGAGGGCACCGGGCTGACGGTCGACGTCGGCGAGGGGCCGATCGCGACCGCGCTGCGCGGCGACATCGACGCGCTGCCCATCATCGAAGAGACCGGGCTGGAGTTCGCGTCCAAGAACCACGGCGTGACACACGCCTGCGGCCACGACGTCCACACCACCACGATGCTGGGCATCGCCCTGGTCCTGCAGCAGATGCACGAGACCTCGCCGCTGGGCGGCACGGTCCGGATCATCTTCCAGCCCGCCGAAGAGACCATGCCCGGCGGCGCGCACGCCTGCATCGAGCAAGGCGTGCTGGAGGGCGTGCCCAGGATCCTGGCGCTGCACTGCGACCCGCGCATCGAGGTGGGCAAGATCGGCACCCGGATCGGCGCCATCACCTCGGCGTCGGACACCATCAAGATCGAACTCACCGGCCGGGGCGGCCACACCTCGCGCCCGCACCTGACCGAGGAACTGGTCTTCGCCCTCGCCCAGATCGCCATCAACGTCCCGGCCGTGCTGTCCCGCCGCGTCGACGTCCGCAGCGGCGTCTCCGTGGTGTGGGGACACATCTCGGCCGGCTCAGCCCCCAACGCCATCCCGGCGAGCGGCTACATGGCCGGCACCATGCGCTGCCTGGACCGCGAGGCCTGGCACAGCGCCGGGGAGATCCTCGACGAGGTGGTGCAGCAGATTGCCGCGCCCTACGGCGTCGACGTGCACCTGGAACACACCCGCGGAGTGCCGCCGGTGGTGAACTCCGAACACGAAACCGCGCTGATCGAGGCCGCGGCCCGGGCCGAGATCGGCGAGGGCTCGGTGGTGCTGACGCCGCAGTCGATGGGCGGGGAGGACTTTGCCTGGTTCCTCGCCGACCTGCCCGGGGCGATGATGCGCCTCGGCACCAAGACCCCCGGCGGCGAAGAGTACGACCTGCACCGCGGCGACTACATCCTGGACGAACGCGCCCTGGGCCTCGGCATCCAGGTTCTCACCGCCGCCGCACTCCGCACCCTCCGCGACCTCTAACCCGCGCACGTACATTTGAGGCCCGAAATCCCCGCGATTTCGGGCCTCAAATGTACGCTCGGGCCCCAGTGCCGGTGATTGAATTGTGCACAACTAAATTGTGGGCTACTGTTTTAGCGTGACCAAAACCGTTCCCCCCGGGGCCCCCGAGCCCGCCGCCCCCCGCCTCAACGCTCCCCGCCTTGACAGGCAGGTGTGTTTCGCCATGTACGCGGCCTCGCGGGCCGCCACCGCCGTCTACCGGCCCATGCTCGATGAGCTGGGCCTGACCTACCCGCAGTACCTCGTGATGATGGTGCTGTGGGAGGACCAGCCCCGCAGCGTCCGGAAACTCGGCGAGGAACTGGGCCTCGATTCCGGCACCCTCTCGCCGCTGCTGAAGCGGCTCGAATCGCTCGGCTTCGTGGAACGACGGCGGTCCGCGGCGGACGAGCGGCGCGTCGAGGTATTCCTGACGGCGGCCGGAACCTCGCTCAGCGCCCGAGCCACCGGAATCCCGCAGCGGCTCGCCGACGCCGCCGGGCTCTCCGGCCCCGAGCTCGACCAGCTCCGCGAGACCCTGGGCCGGCTCACCGCCGCCCTGCAGGCCGGCCGCTGACCCGCGCCGCTCGGCGCCACCCAGTTTTCCCTGAATTTCCAACAGATCGGACCCCTGATGAAGACCCTCTATACGGCCGAGGCACTGGCCTCCGGCGAAGGACGCGACGGCAACGCCCAAAGCAGCGACGGCAAGCTCAATGTGACGCTGGCCAGCCCGGTGGAGCTGGGCGGCAACGGCGAAGGGACCAACCCGGAGCAGCTCTTCGCGGCCGGCTACGCCGCCTGCTTCCACTCCGCCCTGCGGCTCGTGGCCCGCAAGGAAGGCGCCGACCTGACGGACTCGGCGGTTGCCGCCAAAATCCACTTCGGCGCGCTGGCCGACGGACCCGGCTACGGCCTCGCCGCGGAACTCGAGATCGCCCTGCCGGCCGTGGACCGCGAAACCGCCGAGGTGCTCGTAGCCAAGGCCCACCAGATCTGCCCGTACTCCAACGCCACCCGAGGCAATATCACCGTAGACATCAAGATCCTGGAGGTCGCCGCATGAGCACCCCGAACACCACCCTTCCCACCAGCACCCGTGAAATCCAGCTGGCGTCGCGTCCGCACGGCCGCCCCGTGCCGGAAAACTTCCGCCTCGCCGAGTCGCCCCTGCCGGAACTGCGGGACGGCCAGGTCCTGGTCCGCAACCTCTACATCTCCGTGGACCCGTACATGCGCGGCCGGATGAACGACGTCAAGTCCTACTCCGCGCCGTTCGCCCTCGACGCCGCGCTCGACGGCGGGGCGGTGGGCGAGGTGATCGCGTCCCGGTCGGCCGACCGCGCGGTGGGCGACGCCGTCGTGCATCAGCTCGGCTGGCGGGAGTACGCCGTCGTGGACGCCGCCGCCACCACACCGGCCCGCACCGACCTGGCGCCGGCGTCGGCCTTCCTGGGCGCGCTGGGAATGACCGGCCTGACTGCTTACGCGGGGCTGCTCAAGGTCGCCGAGTTCAAGCCCGGCGACGCCGTGTTCGTCTCCGGGGCGGCCGGAGCCGTGGGTTCCCTGGTGGGGCAGATTGCCAAGGCCATGGGCGCCTCAAGGGTGATCGGCAGTGCCGGCACGCCGGAAAAGGTCGCCCGGCTGCTGGAACTGGGCTTCGATGCCGCTTTCAACTACCACGACGGTCCGGTCCGGGACCTCTTGAAGGAGGCCGCGGGGGAGAAGGGCATCGACGTCTACTTCGACAACGTGGGCGGCGAGCACCTGGAGGCGGCCCTGTCGGTGCTCAACGTGGGCGGCCGCGTCGCCATGTGCGGCGCGATCGCGCAGTACAACTCCACCGAGCCGACGCCCGCTCCAAGGAACCTCATGCTGGCCATCGGCAAACAGCTGACCCTCCGGGGCTTCCTGGTCAACGGCCAGCGCCAGCACGCGGCCGAATTCGCCGGGAAGATGGCGGCCTGGCTGGCCGACGGCACGATCCGCTACGACGAGACGATCGTGGACGGGCTGGAGAACGCGCCGCGGGCGTTTATGGACCTGCTGGACGGTGCCAACACCGGGAAGATGCTCGTCCGACTCTGAGTACCCGGGCGGCCGCCAGGCCGTCACCGCCGCGCGCACGTACCCGTGAGGCCCCGATTTCCAAGGATTTCGGGGCCTCACGGGTACGTTCGCGCCGTTGGGTACCGCTTGGTAACAAGTTCTCAACAATCTAGGAAACGGCTGTGAAGTGTGTTACTCGACGTGTTCCATGACACTAAAGTAGCTTCCATCAGTGCGCCTCGGCGCAGTGCTGCGAATCCGTCAGTGACAACAGTGTTTCGGGGGAAAACCGGAAGCAGACACTCATTGAACTCCCGTCGTAGCGCCTATCTCTTTCTTCCTGGAGGAACTTTGAAGAACTCCCTGCGCGCAACCCTTAAGCGCGGTTCAATGGCCGGCGTCGCCACCGCGGGTGCGGCTGCCCTGCTGCTCACCGGTTGCGGGGCTGCCCCGGACGCCGGCAGCAGCGCCACCAAGTCGGCCAGCAACTACACGGGCTGCATCGTGTCCGACTCCGGTGGATTCGACGACCAGTCGTTCAACCAGTCCTCCTACGAAGGCCTGAAGAAGACCGAGAAGGACCTCGGCATCAAGGTCAACCAGGTCGAGTCCAAGACCAACAACGACTTCGAGCCGAACCTGCGCGCAATGGTCACCGCAGGCTGCAACCTGACCATCACGGTCGGCTTCCTGCTCGGCGACGCCACCAAGACCCAGGCCACGGCGAACCCGGACAAGCACTTCGCGATCATCGACTTCGGCTACGACAAGCCGATCGCCAACGTCAAGCCGATCATCTACGACACGGCCCAGGCTGCCTTCATGGCCGGGTACCTCGCCGCAGGCACCACCAAGTCCGGCACCGTCGCCACCTTCGGCGGCATCAAGATCCCGACCGTCACCATCTTCATGGACGGCTACGCCGACGGCGTGAAGTACTACAACGAGAAGAACGGCAAGAACGTCAAGGTTCTTGGCTGGGACAAGGCCAAGCAGGACGGCTCCTTCACCGGCGACTTCGAGAAGCAGGACAAGGGCAAGCAGTTCACCCAGAACTTCCTGGACCAGGGTGCGGACATCGTGATGCCCGTCGCCGGACCGGTCGGTAAGGGTGCAGGCGCGGCCCTGAAGGAAGCCAAGGCGGCAGGCAAGGACGTCAAGCTCATCTGGGTTGACTCCGACGGCTTCCTCACCGCTCCGGACTACAAGGACATCATGCTCTCCTCTGTCATGAAGCAGATGGGCGAGGCCGTGGAGACCATTGTGAAGGAAGACAAGGACGGCAAGTTCACCAACGCGCCGTACGTTGGCACCCTCGCGAACGACGGCGTCCAGCTGGCCCCGTTCCACGACCTGGACTCCCAGGTCCCGGCCCAGCTCAAGACCGACCTGGACCAGATCAAGAAGGACATCGCCTCCGGCAAGCTGAAGGTTGAATCCGCAGCCAGCCCGAAGTCCTAATTCCCCCACTAAGCGCCACGGCCCGCACGGTCTAAGACCGCACGGGCTGTGGCGCTTTTCGTTGCGCCGGCCCCGCTTCACCGGCCGCCGCAGGCACTAGGCTGGTTTTGCAGCCCCATTACCCCTCCGGGACGTGACCCGGACATACTTCGAGATTGGTCAGAGTTTTGAAACTTGAACTCAAGGGGATCACCAAACGCTTCGGCTCCCTGGTAGCCAACGACCACATTGATGTGGTGGTTGAACCCGGGCAGATCCACTGTCTGCTTGGCGAGAACGGCGCCGGCAAGTCCACGCTGATGAACGTCCTCTACGGGCTCTACGAGCCCACCGAGGGCGAAATCCTCATCGACGACAAACCCGTCAACTTCCGCGGCCCGGGCGACGCCATGGCAGCCGGCATCGGCATGGTGCACCAGCACTTTATGCTGGTCCCGGTCTTCACCGTCGCCGAAAACGTGGCGCTGGGGGCCGAGGCTACCAAGGCCGGCGGATTCCTCAATCTCGATGACACCCGCCGGAAGATCCAGGAGATCTCAGACCGTTACGGCTTCGACGTCGACCCCGACGCCCTGATCGAGGACCTCCCGGTCGGCGTCCAGCAGCGCGTGGAAATCATCAAGGCCCTGGTCCGCGACGCCAAGGTGCTGATCCTCGACGAGCCCACCGCCGTGCTGACCCCGCAGGACACCGACGAACTGCTGGACATCATGCGCCAGCTCAAGAGCCACGGCACCTCGATCGTCTTCATCTCGCACAAACTGCGCGAGGTCAAGGCCGTCTCGGACACCATCACGGTGATCCGGCGCGGCAAGGTCGTGGGCACGGCCAGCCCGACGGCGTCGACGACCGAGCTCGCCTCCATGATGGTGGGCCGCGCGGTCAATCTGACCCTAGATAAGGCCCCGGCGAAGCCGCAGGAGACCACGTTCGCGGTCAAGGACCTCACCGTAATCGCGCCCAGCGGCCAGCACGTGGTGGACGGCATCAGCTTCGACATCGCCCGCGGCGAGATCCTCGCCGTCGCCGGCGTCCAGGGCAACGGCCAGACCGAGCTCACCGAGGCCATCCTCGGCCTGCAGGACCGGGTCCACGGCTCCGTCCTGCTCGACGGCGAAGAGCTGCTGGGCCGCAGCGTCAAGGACGTGCTCAAGGCCGGCGTCGGCTTTGTGCCGGAAGACCGCTCGGTGGACGGACTGATCGGAACGTTCTCGATCGCCGAGAACCTGATCCTGGACCGCTACGACCAGGAACCGTTTGCGAAGGGCATCAGCATGAGCCCGGCCAAGGTGCTGGAAAACGCGAAAACCCGGATCGACGAGTTCGACGTGCGCACGCCCTCCGGGTCGCTCGCCGCGGGGACCCTGTCCGGAGGCAACCAGCAGAAGGTGGTCATGGCGCGCGAGCTGTCACGTCCGCTGCGCCTCTTCATCGCCTCCCAGCCCACCCGCGGGGTCGACGTCGGGTCCATCGAGTTCCTGCACAAGCGGATCGTGGCCGAACGCGACCACGGCACCCCCGTGATGATCGTGTCCACCGAACTCGACGAAGTGATCGAACTGGCGGACCGGATCGCCGTGCTCTACAAGGGCAAGCTGGTGGGCATTGTGCCGGCCGGCACCGGACGCGACGTCCTCGGCCTCATGATGGCCGGACTGTCGCCCGACGAGGCCCACGCCGACACCACCAAGACCCCGGCTACCGCAGCCGCTGCCCCGGCGCCCGCCGCCCAGCCCGCGCAGGAGCCAGTCTCCGGCGCCGTAGGAGAGCACCATGACTGAAACCAACAAGCCCCGCCACGCGGCTGAGCCGGACCCGGCCGAGACCCGGGCCGAAACGGCCCCGTCCGAAACGGCCGAAACCCCGGCGGCCGACGCCACCACCGCCACCTCGCTGGACACCGCCGGCGGCGCGATGCGTCCCTCCGCCGTCCCGGTCTCCGCCCAGAGCGGCACCGTGCCCGGCGGCCCCGACTCGCTTATGCGCAAGATCTTCACCGGCAGCGGCATGGTCTCCGTGCTGGCCGTGCTGCTCGCGCTGATCCTCGGCGGCCTGCTGATCGCCAGCACGGACAAGGACGTCAGCGCCTCCGCCGGGTACCTCTTCGCCCGGCCGAGCGATTTCTTCTCCGCTGTCTGGTCCGCCGCCACCCGCTCCTACGTGGCCTTGTTCCAGGGGTCCGTGTTCAACCCGCGCGGCACGGGTGTGGCCGGGCAGTTCGCCCCGCTGATGGAAACCCTCACCATCGCCACCCCGCTGATCACCGCCGGCCTCGGCGTCGCCCTGGCCTTCCGCGCCGGCCTGTTCAACATCGGTGCGCAGGGCCAGATCATCATGGCAGGCATCCTCGCCTCCTGGGTCGGGTTCGCGCTGCACCTGCCGATGGGGCTGCACCTGCTGCTGGTCCTCGTCGCCGGCATCGTCGGCGGCGCCCTCTGGGCCGGCCTGGTCGGGTTCCTCAAGGCCCGCACCGGCGCCCACGAGGTGATCCTGACGATCATGTTCAACTACATCGCGCTTTACTTCCTGCGCTACCTGCTCAACACCCCGGCCTTCCAGCGGCCCGGCGAGACCAACCCGATTTCGCCGATCCTGGACCCCAGCGCCGTGTACCCGCAGATCCTGGGCACCCAGTACCGCCTGCACCTGGGCTTCCTGCTGGCGATCGCCGCCACGGTGTTCGTCTGGTGGGTGCTGAACCGCTCCACCATCGGCTTCGAATTCCGCGCCGTCGGCGCCAACCCGAAGGCCGCCCTCACCGCAGGCATCAACGTCCCCCGCGCCACCATCCTGGTGATGGCCATCGCGGGCGCCCTCGCCGGCATGTCCGGCGTCGCCCAGGTTGCCGGTACCGAAAAGGTCCTCACCGACGGCGTCGCCGCCACCTACGGCTTCGACGCCATCACGGTCGCCCTGCTGGGACGCTCGACGCCGTGGGGCACCTTCGCCGCGGGCCTGCTGTTCGGCGCCTTCCGCGCCGGCGCCGTCCAGATGCAGATCCAGACCGGAACCCCGATCGACATCGTGCTGGTGGTCCAGTCGCTGATCGTGCTCTTCATCGCCGCCCCGCCGCTGGTGCGCGCGGTGTTCGGCCTGAACCCGCGCAAGAAGAAGGCCGCCAAGGCCGCCAAGTCCAAGCAGGCAGCAACCACCGGAGTAGCAGCATGAGCACAACAGCAACCTCGCCCCAGCCGGGAAAGCAGCCTGCAGCCCGGACGGAGGAAACGCCGTCGCCCACGAACCACAAACGG
Organism: Arthrobacter sp. SlRoot2-15; assembly: GCF_059739345.1. Lineage (NCBI taxonomy): Bacteria > Bacillati > Actinomycetota > Actinomycetes > Micrococcales > Micrococcaceae > Arthrobacter > Arthrobacter sp. SlRoot2-15. The sequence continues at coordinate 914,775 of NZ_AP046058.1, read as the reverse complement.
GCCGTGACCGCCAAGCCAGTGACCTGGAAAATCCCGGTCACCCTGGCCGTCCTGGCGGTTGTCGCGTTCATCTTCTTCGGGCTGATGGGCCCGCACCAGACTGCGAAGTTCGGCATCTCCACCGCCAGCGACTTCTTCCAGCTGCCGGCGCTGGAGGTTCCGGCCTTCCTCGGCGGCATCGTTCTCTCGGTGCTGATGCTGGCCCTGGCCGGCTACGCCATCTTCCTCAAGACCAAGAACCTGAAGGTCCCCGGCTGGGTCACGGTCGCGTTTGTTGTGCTGTTCGTCGCGGCCTTCCTGATCTGGGTGGTGGGTGGTGCCCGCACCAACAACATCTCCCTGGCCGGGCTGATCGCCGGGTCGGTGACCCTGGCCGTGCCGCTGGTGTTCGGTTCGCTCTCCGGCGTGCTCTGCGAACGCGTCGGCGTCGTCAACATCGCCATCGAAGGCCAGCTCCTGGGCGGCGCGTTCACGGCCGCGATCATCGCCACGCTGACGCACAACCCCTTCCTGGGCCTGCTCGCGGCGGCCATTGCCGGGGCGCTCGTGTCCATGGTCCTGGCCCTGTTCAGCATCAAGTACGTGGTCAACCAGATCATCGTCGGCGTGGTTCTCAACGTCCTGGTCTCCGGCGTCACGGGCTTCCTGTTCAGCACCGTGATGCAGGCGGACAAGGCGAAGTTCAACTCCCCGGCGCACCTTGACCCGATCACCATTCCCATCCTGGGCGACATTCCGCTGATCGGGCCGATCCTGTTCAAGCAGTCCCTGATCGGCTACCTGATGTACATCGCCGTGATCGTGGTCTGGGTCGGGCTGTTCAAGACCAAGTGGGGCCTGCGGGTCCGGGCCGTAGGCGAGCACCCGCAGGCAGCCGACACCATGGGCATCAAGGTCAACGCCACCCGCTTCTGGAACGTCACCCTCGGCGGCGCGATCGCCGGCATCGGCGGCTCCTTCTTCACGCTGGTCGCGATCGACAGCTTCACCAAGGAGATCTCCGGCGGACGCGGCTTCATCGCCCTGGCCGCGCTGATCTTCGGCCGCTGGAACCCGATCGGCGCGTTCTTCGCCGCCCTGCTGTTCGGTTTCGCCGACAACCTGCAGAGCATCGTGACGATCATCGGCACCCCGGTCCCGAGCCAGTTTATGGCCATGCTCCCGTACCTCGTGACGGTGCTCGCCGTCGCCGGCCTCGTCGGACGCTCCCGGCCGCCGGCGGCCAGCGGCATTCCGTACGTCAAGGGCTGACCGTGGCCGAGAACCTGGCAGCAGGCACGGCGTCGGCCGTCGACTGGGCCGCACTCGAGGCAGCCGCCGTCGCGGCGATGCAGAACGCCTACGCGCCGTATTCGAAGTTCGCGGTGGGGGCAGCCGCCCTCACCGCGGACGGCCGGATCGTCAGCGGCTGCAACGTCGAAAACGCCAGCTACGGGCTCACGTTGTGTGCCGAGTGCGCACTCGTCGGGAACCTGCACATGACCGGCGGCGGCCTGCTGCGCGCCTTCTACTGCGTCGACGCGCACGGCAACGTGCTGATGCCGTGCGGCCGGTGCCGGCAACTGCTCTACGAATTCCGGGCCCCGGACATGGAGCTCATGACCACACAGGGCATCAAGACGATGGACCAGGTGCTCCCCGACGCATTTGGCCCCCAACACCTGGAGGAAACCCGGTGACCCAGAACACCAGCAACACTGCTTCCGATAACGCCAACGCGTTCGACGCCGTCGACATCATCCGCATCAAGCGGGACAAGGGCGTCCTCAGCCCCGCCCAGATCGACTGGACCATCGACGCATACACCCGCGGCGCCATCGCCGACGAACAGATGGCCGCCCTGAACATGGCCATCCTGCTCAACGGCATGGACCGCGCCGAGATTTCACGCTGGACCGCGGCGATGATCAACTCCGGCGAGCGGATGGACTTCTCCAGCCTGCGCCGGCCCGACGGCGGCGTGAAGGCCACGTCCGACAAGCACTCCACCGGAGGCGTGGGGGACAAGATCACCCTGCCGCTGGCGCCGCTCGTGGCGGTCTTCGGCGTCGCCGTGCCGCAGCTCTCCGGCCGCGGCCTCGGCCACACCGGCGGCACCCTGGACAAGCTCGAGGCCATCCCGGGCTGGCGGGCGGACCTGAGCAATGAGGAAATGATGGCCCAGCTGCAGGACGTCGGCGCGGTCATCTGCGCCGCCGGCGCCGGACTGGCCCCGGCGGACAAGAAGCTCTACGCCCTGCGCGACGTGACCGGCACGGTCGAGGCCATCCCGCTGATCGCCTCCTCGATCATGAGCAAAAAGATCGCCGAAGGCACCGGATCGCTGGTCCTGGACGTCAAGGTGGGCAGCGGCGCGTTTATGAAGGACGAGGCGCGCGCCCGCGAACTGGCCGAGACCATGGTGGCCCTGGGCAAGGACGCCGGCGTCAACACGGTGGCGCTGCTGACCAACATGAACACCCCGCTGGGCCTCACCGCGGGCAACGCGATCGAGGTCGAGGAATCCGTGGAGGTCCTCGCCGGTGGCGGCCCGGAGGACGTTGTCGAGCTCACCGTGCGCCTGGCCGAGGAAATGCTGGCCTGCGCCGGGGTCCGCGACGCCGACCCGCGCGCCGCGCTCAAGGACGGCCGGGCCATGGACGTCTGGAACCGCATGATCGAGGCCCAGGGCGGGGACCCGCGCGCCGCGCTGCCGGTCGCCAAGGAATCCGAGACCATCTACGCGCAGGCCGACGGCGTCCTGGTAGAACTCGACGCGATGGCCGTCGGCGTCGCCGCCTGGCGCCTCGGAGCCGGGCGGGCGCGCAAGGAGGACCAGGTCCAGGCAGGGGCTGGGGTGCGGATGCACGCCAAACCGGGCGCCACGGTCCGCGCCGGTGAACCGCTGATGACCCTACTGACGGACACCCCGGAAAAGTTCGAACGTGCCAAGGAAGCGCTCGAGCACGCCGCGGTAATCGCGCCGGAAGGCTCCCGCCCGGCGCAGCAGCTCATCATCGACCGCATCGCCTAGGGCCCTGGTTGCCCTATCACTTATGGCTGCTTTGCCCCGGGTTTAGCCGCCACAAGTGATAGGGCAACGGACTGCGCCCGGGCAGTACACTGGCACCACAGAATTCCGGGAGAAACCGGGTACCGCCGTGCGTTAGGAAACTGTGCAGGCAATCAACGACTTCATCCTGGCAGCAGCGGGCCAACCGTGGGTGCTGTTCCTGGTGTTCGCTTGCTGTGTGATCGACGGCTTTTTCCCGCCGGTTCCCAGCGAGTCGGTGGTGGTCGGCCTGGCCGCCGTCGCCGCGACCGCCGATGTGCCCAACCCGCTCCTGCTGATCGTCGTGGCGGCCACCGGCGCGTTCTGCGGGGACAACATCGCCTACCTGATCGGGCGGGCCACCGGAACCTCGCGCTGGAAGTGGATGCGCGGGCACCGGACGCAGCGGGCCTTCACCTGGGCGGGCCGCGAGCTCCGGAAGCGCCCTGCCTCGCTGATCATGGTGGCGCGGTTTGTGCCGATCGGCCGCGTGGCCGTCAACCTGACCGCCGGCGCCACGCACTACGCGCACTCCCATTTCGTCGGGCTGACGGTACTCTCCGCGGCGCTGTGGTCCGGCTATTCGGTGGCCGTCGGGCTGTTCTTCGGCCAATGGTTCGAAGACAACCACCTGCTGGGCGCCACCATTGCGATCATCTGCGCCATTGTCCTGGGCATCGGAATCGACGTCGCGCTCAGCCGGCTGCGCGGCAGCCTGGCCGAGGAACCGGTCCTGGACGAGGCGGAGCAGCCCGCCCCGCCGGCCGACGGCTAGGACGCCGGCGGCGCCACGGGGGGAAACATCGGCGCCCGCGCGTAGCGCAAGGTGCCCCGACCATGGGACACTGGGGTGCGATTCACGTCACGTCGGTGCCGTAAGCCCGCCAGTACCAACCCAGTCCGTTCCGGGCACGTCCCGACCCTTTCAGTTTCTAGGAGCACAGCCCGCGTGGAGTTCATTAATGAGGCCGTGCTCCATGCAGCCGGCCAGTGGTGGATTTACCCCCTCCTGCTGCTCTTTTTCTTCATCGACGGCTTCGCCATGGTGGTTCCCAGCGAGACGCTGATCGTCGCCCTCGCCGCCTACTCCCGGCACAGCGGCCAGCCCAACCTCTGGTTCCTCGGCCTGACGGCGTTGATCGGCGCCATTGCCGGGGACAACATGGCGTACCTGCTCGGCCGCAAGATCGGCCTCGAACGGTTTCGCTGGATGCGCAAGCCCAAGGTGCAGCGGGCCTTCGGCTGGGCGCGCTATGAGCTTGAGCAACGCGGCGCCGTGCTGATCTTCACCGCCCGCTACATCCCCTGGGGCCGCGTGGCCGTCAACTACGTCGCCGGCACCACAGGATTCCCGCACCGCAGGTTCTTTGTGCTGGATGCCTTTGCCTGCTTCACCTGGGTGATCTACTCCATCGGGATCGGCATCCTGGCCAGTTCCTTCCCCTGGCTGCACCACAACCCGCTCCTGAGCGCCGCGATCGCCGTCGTGTTCGCGATTGTCCTCGGCATCGCCGTTGACCACGTGCTGCGCTGGTGGCACAAACGGCTCGGCCGGCACTACGAGCCGGCGGACGACGACGCCGTGGCCCGGGACGCCGCGCACGACGACGCCGCGGCGACCGACGCCTCCCGCAAGTAGCGCCCGGCGCCGTCCGACCCTATGGTGGGAACGTGACTGAGACTATTCCTGACGCTGCCCCTGACCTCGAATTCGACCTGAAGGGCCTCCCCAAGGTTTCCCTTCATGACCACCTGGACGGCGGACTGCGTCCGGCCACCATTATTGAACTCGCCGAAAAAGTCGGCCACACGCTGCCGTCCACCGACCCCGTCGCGCTGGGGGAGTGGTTCCGCGAATCCGCCGATTCCGGCTCGCTGGTGCGCTACCTGGAGACCTTCGACCACACCATCGCCGTGATGCAGACCAAGGACGGTTTGTTCCGCGTCGCCAAGGAATTCGTCGAGGACCTCGCGGACGACGGCGTCGTCTACGGCGAGGTGCGCTGGGCACCGGAGCAGCACCTGCAGCAGGGCCTGTCCCTGGACGAGGTCGTGGAGGCCGTCCAGGCAGGCCTGGACGCCGGCGTCGACGCCGTCGCCGAGACCGGCCGGGAAATCCAAGTCGGCCAGCTGATCACCGCGATGCGCCACGCGGACCGCGGCCAGGAGATCGCCGAACTCGCCGTGCGCCACCGCTACAAGGGCGCCGTCGGCTTCGACATCGCCGGCGCCGAGGACGGTTTCCTGCCCTCCCGCTTCAAGGACGCCTTCACCTACCTCGCCCAGCACAACTTCCCGGCCACCATCCACGCCGGCGAGGCAGCAGGTCTGGAGAGCATCCAGTCCGCCTTGGTCGACGGCCGGGCACTGCGCCTGGGCCACGGGGTGCGGATCGCCGAGGACGTCACCGTCGAGTTCGAGGAAGCCGACCCCGCGGACGCTGCCACCGACCCGGAGAGCGACGAAGTCGGTGACAACATCGGCCTCGTGACCCTCGGCGAGCTCGCCAGCTGGGTCCGGGACCGCGGCATCGCGCTGGAAATCTGCCCGTCCTCCAACCTGCAGACCGGCGCGATCGCCGGCTTCGGCGAGGGCATCGAGAGCCACCCGGTGGACATGCTCTACCAGCTCGGCTTCAACGTCACGATCAACACGGACAACCGGCTGATGAGCGGCGTGAGCCTCACGGACGAGTTCGAACTGCTCGTGGAGACCTTCGACTACGACCTGGACGACCTGCTCGAGCTGACCCTGAACGCCGCCGAAGCCGCGTTCCTGCCGCTGGAGGAGAAGGAAGCCCTGGTCGAGTACATCAACGAGGCCTACGCCGACCTTGGCTAAGGACCCCGACGCCACGGACGCGCAGCTCGGCGGACTGCTGCAAACCATCGCCGAGCTGCGTGTCCACTGCCCCTGGATGGGCGCCCTGACCCACGAATCCCTCGTGGAATACCTCCTTGAAGAGGCCCACGAGGTGGCCGAGACCATCGAGGCCGACGGCGGCGACGCCGAACTGCGGGCCGAACTCGGCGACGTGCTGCTCCAGGTGGTGCTCCATGCCCGGCTCGCCGAGGAGCGCGGCGCCTTCGCCTTCGACGACGTCGCCCGCGGCCTGCGGGAGAAGATGATCCGGCGCAATCCGCACGTCTTCCGCCCCGATGGGTCCCTGCAGGACACTTTCCCGGCCACGGTCGAGGAGATCGTGCTGAAGTGGGACGCCGTGAAGCGGGCCGAAAAGCCCGGCCGGGACCACGCCTTCGACGGCGTCCCGGCCGCGCTGCCGGCCCTCGCCCGGGCGCAGAAGCTGCTGGACCGCGCGGAACGTGCCGGACTGCCCGGTGCCCCCGGGTCCTTGCCGGCGCCCGGCGCCACCCCAGCACCCACCGCACCCGCCCCCGCCACCGAACAGGAGCTCGGCGAGCTGCTGTTCGGCATCGTCGCCGCGGCCCGCCGCGACGGCCTGGATGCCGAACGGGCGCTGCGCGCGGCCAACCGCCGCTTCCAGGACACACCCCCGGGCGGCACGGGCTCTCCGGGGCAGCGTCCGGGGGCTGGATAGCTTTCCGTAACTTTTCCCACTCTCGACTAGGCTAGAGGCGACGAGGACGTCGGTTTTCGGCTTGATCCACCGCTAGATTCCCAGCAGTCAGATTCCCAGCAGATCGCTTCACCCAAAGGAGCATATTCATGGCGCTTATCGATGCCATCCACGCCCGCGAGATCCTCGATTCCCGCGGCAACCCCACCGTAGAAGTTGAAGTCCTGCTCTCCGACGGCCAGATCGGCCGCGCAGCAGTCCCCTCCGGCGCCTCCACCGGCGAACACGAGGCCGTAGAGCTCCGCGACGGAGACAAGGGCCGTTACCTCGGCAAGGGCGTCCAGAAGGCCGTCGACGCCGTCATCGACCAGATCGCCCCCGCGCTGATCGGCTTCGACGCGACCGACCAGCGCAGCATCGACCAGTCGATGATCGACCTGGACGGCACCGCCAACAAGAGCAAGCTTGGCGCCAACGCGATCCTCGGCGTCTCGCTCGCCGTCGCCAACGCAGCCGCCGCCTCCGCCGACCTGCCGCTGTACAAGTACCTGGGCGGCCCGAACGCGCACGTCCTGCCGGTGCCGCTGATGAACATCCTCAACGGCGGATCGCACGCCGACTCCGACGTCGACATCCAGGAATTCATGGTGGTCCCGCTCGGCGCCGAGACGTTCTCCGAGGGCCTGCGCTGGGGCGTTGAGGTCTACCACGCGCTCAAGGCCGTGCTGCAGTCCAAGGGCCTGGCCACCGGCCTGGGCGACGAGGGCGGCTTCGCCCCGAACCTGCCGTCCAACCGCGCGGCCCTGGACCTGATCCAGGAAGCCATCAAGAACGCCGGCTACACCCCCGGCAAGGACATCGCCCTGGCCCTGGACGTCGCGTCCTCCGAGTTCTTCAAGGACGGCGGCTACCAGTTCGAAGGCAAGACCCTCAGCTCCGCCGAGATGAGCGCCTACTACGCCGAACTGGTGGCCGACTACCCGCTGGTCTCGATCGAAGACCCGCTGGACGAGAACGACTGGGAGGGCTGGAAGACCCTCACGGACACGATCGGCGACAAGGTCCAGATCGTGGGCGATGACCTGTTCGTGACGAACCCGGAGCGCCTGCAGACCGGCATCGATTCGCAGACCGCCAACTCGCTGCTGGTAAAGGTGAACCAGATCGGTTCGCTGACCGAGACGCTCGACGCCGTGTCCCTCGCCCAGCGCGCGGGTTACACGACCATCACCTCGCACCGCTCCGGCGAAACCGAGGACACCACCATCGCCGACATCTCGGTGGCCACCAACGCCGGCCAGATCAAGACCGGCGCCCCGGCCCGCTCGGAGCGCGTCGCCAAGTACAACCAGCTGCTGCGCATCGAAGAGGAACTCGACGACGCCGCACGCTACGCCGGCCGGAGCGCGTTCCCGCGTTTCAAAGGCTAGTACCCGCTAAATCCCGGAACCGGTGGCTATGGTGGAATGACCATGGCCGCCGGTTCTGTTTTGGCCGGTCCTTTCCTGGCCGGTTTTTGGCCCCTGTCTTGTGGCCTGTTTGGAGGAGTGACATGGCAACCCGCCGTCCCAAGGTTCCCCGGGCCGCCGCTGCGGCTCCGGCGTCCCAGCCCGCCGGCCGGGCGGAAACCGACGGCGCCGACGTCATCCGGGCCGATTTCGGCGGGACGGGCCGCGGCACCGCACCCGGCGCCGCGGCCCGTCCCCACCCCAAATCCCAGCCAAACAGTGCCTCCGACGGCGGCGGCCGCGCCCCCGCCGGGGCGGCGGCCGGTGCGGCCAGGGCCGCCGCGGGCCGTGCGGCCACGGCCACCGCGGCGGACCGGTCCGCGGACTCCGCCGCAGCGGAAGACTCCGATCCGGTCCCGGCCAAGGCCTTCTCCGGCCGCATGCTGGCCCTGGGCCTGGTGATGATCGCGATCACCATCCTGCTGGCGCCGTCGGTCAAGATCTTCCTCGAAAAGCGCGCCGAAATCGCGGAACTCGAAGCCGACATCTCGGCCAAACAGGCGAAGCAGACAGACCTCAAGCGCCAGGTCTCGCGCTGGCAGGACCCCAACTACGTGAAGCAGCAGGCCCGCGACCGCATTAACATGGTTATGCCCGGCGAAACCGGCTACTGGGTTTTCGGCAGCGATCTTCCTGCCGGAACGTCCGGTGCCGGTACCGCGCCAGGCACAGCCACAGACCCCGCCAACCTGCCGTGGGTGGATTCCCTCTGGGAGTCCATCAGGCGTTCGGCAACAGACTAGGAGCGGCGCCCGCCGCCGATTACCGCAGGCCGGTGATCCCAACAGGGCAGGAAGGTGCCGCGCCAGTGGACGAGAACCGAGTGGACACCCCCCGGGCAGGGGACCCCGCCGAAACGGCCCCGGCCGCGGCGTCCGAGATCGCAGGACAGCCGCGCCGGCCATCGGCCCGCGACCTGGACGTCCTCAGCCGCCAGCTCGGCCGGCCGGTGCGCGACGTCGTCGAAATCCCCGCCCGCTGCGTCTGCGGCAACCCGCTCGTGGCGGCCACCTCGCCGCGGCTCAGCAACGGCACGCCGTTCCCCACCACGTTCTACCTCACCCACCCGGTCATCACCTCCGCCGTGTCACGGCTGGAAGCTGCCGGGCTGATGAACGAAATGAACGACCGGCTCGGCGCCGACCCCGCCCTGGCGGCGGGCTACCGTGCCGCGCACGAGGCCTACCTGCAGTCCCGCGCCGACATCGGGGCCCGGTCCGGCATCGGCTCCGTGCCCGAGATCGACGGGGTCTCCGCCGGCGGCATGCCCACCCGCGTCAAGTGCCTGCACGTCCTGGTGGGGCACTCCCTCGCGGCCGGGCCCGGCGTCAACCCGCTCGGCGACGAGGCCATCGCCGGCATCAGCCAGTGGTGGACACGGGAGCGCTGCTACTGCGACGGCGCCTGGGACACCGGGGGAGAGGCCCCCTCCCAGGACCTGAGCCGCCACGGCCCACAGGGACTTCCGGACATCGTCGGCCGGCCCGCCCCGGTCCGCAAGGCCCGCGCGGAGTCCACCGACGCAGACGCCGGCGCAGACGCCGACGCAGGCGCCGGAGCCGGCCAGTGACCCGCGTGGCCGCGATCGACTGCGGCACCAACTCCATCCGCCTGCTGATCGCCGATGCGGCGGACGCCGGCGGCACCACCCCCCGGCTCACCGACGTCGTGCGGGAAATGCGCGTGGTCCGGCTCGGCCAGGGCGTCGACGCCACCGGCGAATTCGCCCAGGAGGCGCTGGAGCGCACCCTCGAGGCGACCCGCGACTATGCCGAGCTGATCCGCCGCCACGGCGCCACAAAGGTCCGCTTCGTGGCCACCTCCGCCACCCGGGACGCCCGCAACCGGCAGGTCTTCATCGACGGCGTCCGTGAGCTGCTCGGCGTCGAACCCGAAGTGATCAGCGGCGACGAGGAGGCCGCGCTGTCGTTCGCCGGTGCCAGCAGCGTCCTGCCCTCGCGCGGCAAGGACCCGGTCCTCGTCGTGGACCTCGGCGGCGGCAGCACCGAATTCGTGCTCGGCGACGCCGACGGCGTTATCGCCGCCAAATCGGTCGACGTCGGCTGCGTCCGGATGACCGAACGCCACCTGGTCGGCGACCCGCCCACCGCCGCGCAGATCGCCGCCGCGGAAGCCGACGTCGACGCCGCCATCAGCCACGCGGCGCGGACGGTCCCGCTGGAGCGCGCCACCGCGGTGATCGGTGTGGCGGGATCGGTCACCACCATCACCGCCCACGCGCTGAAGCTGGCCGAGTACTCCCCGGCGGCCATCCACGGCACGGAACTGGACCTGGCCACCGCCCGGGAGGCGTGCACGTCACTGCTGGAAATGGCACGGGAGGACCGCGCGGCCCTGCCGTACATGCATCCCGGACGCGTGGACGTCATCGGCGCCGGCGGCCTCGTCTGGCGCCGGGTGCTGGAACGGATGGCGGACGCCACCGACGGCCGGATCACGTCGGCCGTCAGCAGCGAACACGATATTCTTGACGGGATTGCCCTTAGCATCCTGCCGTGAGCATCAGCCAGCTTTTGCGCCCGGACAGACCGCCGATTGGACCCGAATGACCAGAGCAACAGCCCGGCACCGCCGGACCGCCTCCGCGTTAATGGCCCTGGCCCTTGCCGGCGGGAGCACCGCGGGAGCGCTGTCGGGTGCCCCGGCGGCCCACGCCGATGCCACCCGGGATAAGGAATACTGGCTGGCCGAATCCGGCATCACCAAGGCCTGGGAAGTCTCCAAGGGCGCAAACGTCAAGGTCGCCGTGATCGACAGCGGCGTCGACGGCAAGCACCCGGACCTCAAGGGCGTGCTGGCCGGGGGAGCGGACGTCTCCGGCGCGGGGGCCGCCGACGGCCAGAAGAGCATCGGGGCCAAGCCCGAGCACGGCACGCTCGTCGCCACGATGCTGGCCGGCCGGGGCCACCAGCCTGCGGCCGCCAGCGCCAGCCCCAGTCCAACGCCCGGCGCCGGCGTTGGCCCCGACGGGATCGTGGGTGTGGCCCCCGAAGCGCAGATCCTTTCCGTGTCCACCTGGCTGGGATCGGCCAACCCGGGCGGCAAGAGCGACCAGGACCAGATTCCCGGGGCGGTCCGCTGGGCCGTGGACAACGGCGCGCGCGTCATCAACATCTCGCTCGGCAGCACCGCCCCGGAGTGGCCGCAAAGCTGGGATGCGGCGTTCCTCTACGCCGAGCAGAAGGATGTGGTGATCGTCGCCGCCGCCGGAAACCGCGTGGGCGGAAACATCCAGGTGGGGGCCCCGGCCACGATCCCGGGTGTGCTGACGGTGGCCGGCCTGGACCGCAAGGGCGTCGCCAGCATCGACTCGTCTTCCCAGGGCATCAGCATCGGCGTTGCCGCCCCGGCAGAGAACCTGGTGGGCGGTATGCCCGGCGGAGGCTACGCCGAGTGGGCGGGAACCTCGGGCGCCACCCCGGTTGTGGCCGGGGTCGCGGCCCTGATCCGGTCCAAGTGGCCGGACATGCCGGCGAGTCAGGTCATCAACCGGATCGTCAGCACGGCGAAGGACGCAGGACTGCCGGGCAAGGACCCGCTTTACGGCTTCGGCGTACTCAACGCCGAGGCTGCCCTGAAGGCCGATGTCCCGGAGAGCGCGGTCAACCCGCTGGGGTCGATCTCGGACTGGATCCGCGTCCACCGCAGGGGCAATCCGGTGAGTTCCGCGCCCGCTGCGCAGCCCAGCCCCCCCAGCGCGGCGCCGACGCTTCCCGAGGCGACCGTTCCGGCCGCGCAGGCTCCTTCGCCTGCCGACAGTGCCGTCCCGGCGATGGTGGTGCTCGGCTTCGGCGGGCTCTTTGTCTGCATCATCGCCGCGGCCGCCCTCCAGCTACGGCGGGCAGTCCGCGGCCCGGCGGACAGGCCCGCCGGGCCGGAAACGAGCGCGCTGGATTCCGTGGATTCCGGCACCCCGGCGAGTTAGTGAAGTTTTTCACAAACTACGGTATTCTTGACGCATGGCATCCACCCCTCAGCTCCAGGACCGTCCCAGGGTACTCGTCGTCGGCGGCGGGTACGTCGGCCTGTACGTAGCCCTCAAACTGCAGAAGAAGATCGCGAACGCCGGTGGCATCGTCACCGTCGTCGATCCGCTGCCCTACATGACCTACCAGCCCTTCCTCCCGGAGGTGGCCGGCGGCAACATCGAGGCACGCCACGCCGTCGTCTCGCACCGCCAGCACCTCAAGCAGACCGAGCTGATCCAGGGCCGCGTCACCTCGATCGACCACGCCAACCGCACGGCCGTGGTGGCACCGGCCGACGGCGGCGAGAACTTCGAGATTCCCTACTTCGACGTGGTGCTGGCCGCCGGTGCGATCACCCGCACGTTCCCGATCAAGGGCCTCGCGGACAAGGGCATCGGCCTGAAGACCATCGAGGAAGCCGTTGCCCTGCGCAACGGTGTCCTGGAGCGCATCGAAACCGGTTCGCTCATGACCGACCCGGTCGAACGCGCCCGCGCCCTGACCTTCGTCGTCGTCGGCGGCGGCTTCGCCGGCATCGAATGCATCACCGAAATGGAAGACCTGGCCCGCGCCGCGGTCAAGAACAACCCGCGCGTCAAGCAGGAGGAAGTCCGCTTCGTCCTGGTCGAGGCCATGGGCCGGATCATGCCCGAGGTCACCGCCAAGCAGGCCGAATGGGTTGTCGAGCACCTGCGCAGCCGCGGCATCGAGGTGCTGCTGAACACCTCGCTGGACAACGCCGAGGACTCGCTGAAGCTCATCAACCTGCCGGACAAGACTCCCGCGCAGGAATTCGAATCGGACACCCTCGTCTGGACTGCCGGCGTGCAGGCCAACCCGATGGTCCGCTCCACCGACTTCCCGCTCGAGCCCCGCGGCCGCGTCCGCGTCCTCCCCGACCTCCGTATTTCCGGCGACGAAGGCATCATCGAGAACGCCTGGGCCGCCGGCGACATCGCCGCTGTGCCGGACCTCACCGGCAGCGGCCTGCCCGACGGCACCTGCGTCCCGAACGCCCAGCACGCGCTGCGCCAGGCCAAGCGCCTGGCCAAGAACCTCTGGGCCTCCCGCTGGGAGAAGGAACTCAAGGACTACAAGCACAAGAACCTGGGCGCAGTCGCCGGCTTCGGCGAATGGAAGGGTGTCGCCAACATCAACCTCATCGGCCGGATCGGGCTCAAGGGCCCGCTGGCCTGGCTGGCGCACCGCGGCTACCACGGCCTGGCCATGCCGACCGTGGAGCGCAAGGTCCGCGTGATCTTTGGCTGGATCCTCGCCTTCTTTATGGGCCGCGACACCACCCAGCTGATGGACCTGGACAACCCGCGCGGCGCTTTCGTGTCAGCGGCGACGCCGGCTCCGAAGCCCGCCGCCGCGCCGGCGGCTCCGGCGGCCGACAAGCCTGCCGAGGCAGCTGCCAAGGAGACCGTTGTGGCCGACTCGAAGTAGTCGCCAGCAGCCCGACGACGGCGGCCGTCCCCTTCCGGGGGGCGGCCGCCGTCGTCGTTGGTGCCGCTGCCGCTGGTGCCGGGCCGGATTGGCCGGCGGGCGGGAGGGCCCGCCTAGACTTGGCCCATGACTCCTGCCGAGAAGGACCTGCACACGCTGCTCGCGACCATGAAGCCGGCACTCCGCGAGGGCGAGTACGTCTACGCCCTCTGGCCGCACGGCAAACCGCTGGCCGGCCAGATTGCGGCCGCCGTGCGCGAAGCCGAGGGCCTGACGGTGGTCCTGCCGCGCGAGGACGCCGATGCCCTGGGCCTGCGGTACGACTTCGTGGCCGCCTGGATCACCCTGCAGGTGCATTCCTCGCTCGAGGCCCTGGGGCTGACCGCCGCCGTCAGCGCGGCCCTGACGGAAGCCAAGATCAGCTGCAACGTCCTCGCCGGCTTCCACCACGACCACCTGCTGGTTCCCGTGGCCGACGCCGAACGCGCGCTTGAGGTCCTGCACGAGCTCTCCGCGGCCAGCCGCACCGCGAACGGCGGCGACCAGCAGTCAACGCCCACCCTCCTGCTCCGCACCGAGGAGCCGGAGGACCGGCAGGCCATCCTGGCCCTCACCGCGGCGGCGTTCGCCATCTCGCCCGTCACGGGTCTGCCGGTCGAAGGGGAACCGGAGGAGGTGGACCTGCTGAGGCGGCTCTTCGAATGCCGGGAGTACCTGCCCGACTTCAGCATCGTGGCGGAGCTCGACGGCGAGATCGTGGGCCACGTGATCAGCACCCGCGGCCGGGCGGGGGAGCTGGAACTGCTGGGGCTCGGCCCGATCGGGGTGGCCCCGCGGCTGCAGCGCCACGGAATCGGATCGGCGCTGATGAAGGAAACCATCGACCGGGCAAACGCGGCGGGGGAGCGGGGCATCGCCCTGCTGGGCAGCCCGGAATACTATGCACGGTTCGGCTTAGTGCCCTCCACCTCCCTCGGCGTGCAGCCCCCGGACTCTGCCTGGGGCGAGCACTTCCAGCTGCTGCCGCTGGCCCTCTGGCCCGGCGGCGTCAGCGGAGCGTTCCGCTACGCCGAGCCCTTCAACGGGCCGCCTGCGGCCTCCTAGCGGCCCCGCGCCGGGATACCATTGACCGGGCGCCCCAGTAGCCCAATTGGCAGAGGCAGCGGACTTAAAATCCGCGTGTTGTGGGTTCGAGTCCCACCTGGGGCACAAGATCAGCAGCCCCGCTTCACCGGGCGCTTTTGACTTGCGGATTTTCGCAACATATGTTTGTGCAGTTCCTCCATATCCCCCCAACGGCAGGGGAACACCAAAAGACGCCCCCGCACCGCGAGTCGCAATGACCGGTGCGGGGGCGTTTTTCGCTGTTTGCGGGGGCGTCGTGCGCGGCCGTGGGGTCCGCGGAGAAGGCCGTGGAGCCCGTGGCGGTGGCGGTAGGCGGCGTCGGCCTAGGGGCCGTCCTGAGGCGGCCTGCGGGCCCGTTTATTGGCCTGATTCCCCCTAGGCAACGAGTGTTATAAGGATGTGACCGTAGTCACTTATCTTCGCGCGGAAATTGCACTAGCTTGAATCTAAATCAGGAACACCTGATCTTTCGCGTCAAAGGCCGTTCGCACCTTTCGATCGAGGAGATTTTCTATGACTTCACTCCCCCAGGTGGCGCCGCGCATCGCTAAGCTCACAGCGCTAAGCCTCGGCGTCGCCCTTCTGGCTACGGCTTGTGGCGGTTCGTCCACGCCGTCGTCAACCGGTTCTGCTACAGCCCAGGCAGCAGGCATCGCATGCCCGGCCCCGAGTGCAACCGGCGGGGCCACCACCGCGGCTGGCGCCGGCGGCGCCGTGCCCCCTTCCTCGACCACCACCGAGACCCCGCTCAAGCTCGGCTCCCTGCTGCCGACCACCGGCTCCCTCGCCTTCCTCGGCCCGCCCGAAATCGCGGGTGTCAACCTTGGCATCAAGGAGATCAATGACGCCGGGGGCGTCCTGGGCAAGCCGGTCGAGGTGATCCACCGCGACTCGGGCGATACCAAGACGGACATCGCCACGCAATCCACGTCCGCGCTCCTGGGCCAGGGCGTCAGCGCCATCATCGGTGCCGCCTCCTCGGGCGTCTCCAAGACCGTGATCAACCAGATCACCGGCGCCGGTGTGATTCAGTTCTCGCCGGCCAACACCTCGCCGGACTTCACCGCCTGGGACGACAAGGGCCTCTACTGGCGCACCGCCCCCTCGGACGTCCTGCAGGGCAAGGTCCTGGGCAACTACATGACCACCTGTGGCGCCCAGACCGTCGGCATGATCGTACTGAACGACGCATACGGCACCGGCCTGGCCAAGAACGTGCAGGCGGCGGTTGAAGCAGCCGGCGGCAAGGTTGTGGCGCAGGAACTCTTCAACGAAGGCGACTCACAGTTCTCCAGCCAGGTGGACAAGGTCCTCGCGGCCAAGCCCGATGCCATCGCCCTGATCACCTTCGACCAGGCCAAGAGCATCGTGCCGCTGATGACGGGCAAGGGCATCAAGCCCACCCAGATCTTCATGGTGGACGGCAACATGTCCGACTACAGCAAGGACTTCAAGGCCGGCACCCTGAAGGGTGCCCAGGGCACCATCCCGGGCACCTTCGCCAAGGATGACTTCAAGAAGAAGCTGCTCGGGATCGACCCCGCGCTGAAGGATTACAGCTACGCAGGCGAGTCCTACGACGCCGTGAACCTGATCGCACTGGCTGCCGAAGCGGCCAAGAGCACCAAGGGCGTGGACATCGCCAAGCAGCTCAAGGCGGTCTCCGAAGGCGGCGAGAAGTGCAACAACTTCGCCTCCTGTGTCACCCTGCTCCGCAACGGCAAGGACATCGACTACGACGGCCAGTCCGGCCCCGTAACGTTCTCCGACGCCGGGGACCCGACGGAAGCCTACATTGGCATCTACGAGTTCCAGGATGACAACACCTACAAGCCCGTCAAGGAAGAATTCGGCAAGCTCTAACACCGGATACCACCCAGATACACAAGAGACCCCCGTCCTCCCGGACGGGGGTCTCTTGTGTATTCGTCGTATGTAGGGAGTGGCGGCGGAGGACGCGACCGGGCCCCGGCGTCACGCAGCGCAGGCTTCAACCAGTCCCGTCCACCGCGACCCCGAAGAACCGGACTAACCCGGCGGGCGCAGGCCCAACACTCTGCGCCACGTGACATCGCCGACGGGAACGGGCCGGCGTCGTCGGGCTGGCTGTCGGCGGCCGTGGGGCTGCAGAAACGGATTAGCGCTACGGAATCGGACGCGGGCTACGCGGGCCCGGGGTGCGACGGTCCGGAATCGGTGCGGAAACGTGGCACGGGGTGCCGTGGTGGCCGGGCCGGCGTCGGGGCCAGGGGGTGGCCATGTGAGCTGCGAATCGAAAATGTGCTGCGGAAGCGGATAAGCGCTACGGGATCGGACGAAGGCTACCCGGCTCTGGGGTGCGCCGGTCCGAATCCGGCGCGGAAACGGACACTAGGCGGCTCCGGGGTGCGCCTTTCCGGAATCGGTGCGGAGACGTGGCCCGGGTGCCGCAGAGCGTTCGGTGAGAATAACGCAGAGGGCGACGGAGGCAGGTGCTTGCGAAAGCGCCGTTGTTGGGGAGGAACGGGCGCAGGCGCCGAGCAAGTGGCTGTCTCCGGAGCCACGGCCGACATCACGCCCGCCACGGCCAACAATCACACCCGGGTACGCAGAAGGGCCGCCACCGGTGCGGTGACGGCCCTCTGGGAGTGCGCGGACGAACTAGTCGACGGTGTCGGCCAGGGTGCCCAGGTACAGCTGGATGACCTTGGGGTCCTTCATGAGTTCCCGTCCGGTGCCCGTGTACGCGTCCTTGCCCTGGTCTAGGACGTAGCCGCGGTCGCAGATCTGCAGGCAGCGGCGTGCGTTCTGTTCCACCATGATGACGGAGACGCCGGCCCGGTTGATCTCGTGCACCCGCAGGAAGGTCTCGTCCTGCTTGACGGGGGAGAGGCCGGCGGAAGGCTCATCGAGCAGCAGCACGGCCGGATCCATCATCAGGGCCCGCCCCATGGCGACCATCTGGCGTTCGCCGCCGGAGAGCGAACCGGCGCGCTGGGCACGCCGCTTGGCCAGTTCCGGGAACAGCTCAGCTACAAAGTCGAACCGTTCGGCGAAGTCCTTCGGCCGCTGGAACATGCCCATCTGCAGGTTCTCTTCGATGGTCAGGGCCGCGAACACGTTGTTGGTCTGCGGAACGAAGCCCACACCCCGGCTGACCAGCTTGTTGGCCTTCAGCCCGGTGATGTCCTGGCCACGGACCACCACGGAGCCGGAGTGGACCTTGACCAGGCCAAACATCGCCTTCAGCAGGGTCGACTTGCCGGCGCCGTTGGGGCCGATGATGCCGATCAGTTCACCCTTGCGGGCCTCGATGCTGCAGCCGTTGAGGATGTTCACGCCCGGGATGTAGCCGGCCACCAGGTCGGTGACCTTAACAACCGAGTCGCCGTCGTAGGTGTTCTTGGCGGCTGCTGCCGCGCTGGTGGCGCTCATTCTGTGTCCTTCTCTGTCCGGGTCGGCTCGCCGCGGGTGGGCTCCTCGGCGCTGCGCCTGCCGTGCGGTGCCCCGTTGGCGGTGTCGGGCTCTGCCGCCTCCGTCACGAGGACATCGGAGGAGATCAGGCCGGCGTTCTCGGTGCCGACAATCGATTCCTCGTCGGCCTCAAGTTCGGCTGCGAGCTCCTTGATGCCTTCCGAATCGCCCAGGTCGACGTCGTGGTGGGCGCCCAGGTAGGCGTCGATCACGGCCGGGTTCTTCATGACCTCGGCGGGCGGGCCCTCGGCGACGATCTTGCCCTCGGCCATCACCACCACCCAGTCGGCGATGTGGCGGACCATGTGCATGTCGTGCTCGACGAACAGCACGGTCATGCCCTCGGCCTTGAGGTTCTTGATGTGGTCCAGCAGGGACTGGGTCAGCGCCGGGTTGACGCCGGCCATCGGTTCGTCCAGCATCACGAGCTTCGGACGCACCATCAGCGAGCGGGCCATCTCCAGGAGTTTCCGCTGGCCGCCGGAGAGGGACGCGGCATAGTCGTCCTTCTTGGCGTCGAGCTTGAACTTCTCAAGCAACACGTTGGCTTCTGCGGTGATCTTCTTCTCCTGGCCGCCCCAGATTCCCTTGAACAGGGCCTTGGAGAGCTTCTCGCCGGACTGGTCAGACGCACCAAGGCGCATGTTCTCCATCACGGTGAGCTTGCCCATGACCTTGGTCAGCTGGAAGGTGCGGACCATGCCCATACGCGCCACCTTGTAGGAGGACACGCCGGCCAGGCTGTTGCCCTCGAACTGCCACTTGCCCGAATTCGGGGTGTCGAAGCCGGTCAGCAGGTTGAACAGGGTGGTTTTGCCGGCGCCGTTGGGGCCGATCAGGGCCGTGATTTTGTGCCGCGGGATCTCGAGGTACTCGACGTCGACGGCGTTGATGCCCCCGAAGCTGCGGGTCACGTTTTCCGCCACCACGATCGGGTCGCGCTTTTTGCAGCCGGGAGCGATCTCGCCGGCGGCGATGGGACGGTTGTCCGTCATGTAGTCGATGGTCTCGGCGTCGCCGGTGGTCCCGGCGGCCGCCTTGGATTCTTCGCTGTGCATGCTCATGCGAACGCCAGCTCCTTCTTGTTGCCGAAGACGCCCTGGGGCCTGAAGATCATCAGCAGCATCAGCGCGATGCCAACCAGGATGTAGCGCAGCTGGCCGGCCTGGACCGTGTTCAGCCACGTGACGGCGCCCGATTCGATCAGGCCGTACAGCACGCCCTGCGTCAGGGACAGCACCACCCAGAAGATCATCGCGCCGACGACGGGCCCGAGCACGGTGCCGAGTCCGCCGAGCAGCAGGCAGGTGTACAGGAAGAACGTCAGCTCCGTACCGTAGTTGGCCGGCTGCACCGCACCGCGGGGGAGCGTGAACACCATGCCCGCGAGGGCACCAAGCACGCCGCCGATCACGAGGGCCTGCATCTTGTACGAGTAGACGTTCTTGCCGAGGGAGCGGACCGCGTTCTCGTCCTCGCGGATGCCCTTGAGGACGCGGCCCCACGGGCTGCGCATCAGCAGCCAGACCAGCACGCAGCAGACGATCACCAGGCCCCAGCCGACGATCCGGATGAAGAAGTCACGGTTGTTCATGCCGAAGTAGGACCCCGCGGGGAACGGGTTCATCGCGTAGAAGTCGCCCTCGAAGGCGGCCAGGCCGTTGGCCGAACCGGTCACCGAGGTGAGCTGGTTCGTGGTGACGATGTAGCGGACGATTTCCGCGGCCGCGATCGTCACGATGGCCAGGTAGTCGGCGCGCAGCCGGAGGGTGGGGATGCCGAGCAGCAGGGCAAAGATAGCCGAGCAGACGACGGCGATCAGCAGGCCCACGAAGAACGGCACGTGGAAGGTCAGGGTGGAGATGGCGAAGCCGTACGCCCCCACCGCCATAAAGCCGGCCTGGCCGAAGTTCAGCAGGCCCGAGTAGCCGAAGTGGACCGCCAGGCCGAGGGCGGCAAGCGCGTACGCCGCCGTCGTCGGGCTGAACAGTTCACCGGCAGCGCTGGAAAGAATAAATCCGAAGTCCATGTCTGTCTCCTAACCCACGCGCTCGCGGCGGCCCAGGATGCCCTGAGGCCGGAACAAGAGGACAACGATCATAATGAACAGTGCTCCCACATATTTGAGGTCGGCTGCGAGGCCGAACACGGTGGTCAGCTCCACAAAGATGCCGACGATGATGGATCCGAACAGGGCGCCCCAGACCGTGCCGAGGCCGCCGAGGGTCACGCCGGCGAAGATGAGCAGCAGGATCTGCGAACCCATGTCGAAGGTGACGCCGGGACGGTAGTAGGCCCAGAGGATGCCGCCGAGGGAGGCGAGCATGCCGCCGGTGACCCAGACGATCCGGATGACCGAGTCGACGTCGATGCCGGAGGCGGCCGCGAGGGCCGGGTTGTCGGCCACCGCGCGGGTGGCCTTGCCCAGCCGGGTCTTGAGCAGCACGACGCCGAGGACGGCAATGACCACCACGCTGATGAGCAGGGACCAGAGGTTGTTGGGCGAGATGGAGACCGGCCCGATCTGGATTTCCGCGCTCTGGGCGAAGGGCAGCTGCTGGGTGGCGCCGCCGAAGTAGAACTGGATCACGTAGCGCACCGCGAGGGCGAGGCCGATGCTGACGATCATCATCGGGACCAGGCCGGTGCCGCGGCGCCGCAGCGGTTTCCACAGGCCCGCGTCCTGGACGTAGCCGAAGAGGCCGCCGCCGAGGAGCGCCAGGATGATCGAGAGCCAGAACGGCAGGTTCATGGCGTTGAAGCCGAAGACCAGGACGGCGCCGAGGGTGACCATCTCGCCATGGGCGAAGTTGGTCAGGCCGGTGGTGCCGAAGATCAGGGACAGGCCCACCGACGCGAGGGCGAGCAGCAGGCCGAAGCTCAGCCCGGCCACCAGGCGGTTAAGTAGGTTCTGGCCGAAATCCTGCTGCTGGATGACGATGCCCTTGCCGAAGGCGAAGATCACCGAGAGGTTGGAGGTCTGGCTGAAGGTGACCTTGCGGGGGTTTTCCTGGCCCTCGGCGAGCTTGATGCCCTCCGGAAGCGTCTTGACGTCCAGTTCCACCTCATAGGTTCCCTGGGTGGGGACGCCGATGTTCCAGGAGCCATTGGCGCCCGATTTGGCTGTTCCCTTGAAATCGCCGCTCTTGGCGGTGATGGTGACACCGGCGAGCGGGGCGCGGTCGTCGCCGCGCAGGAAGCCGCTGATGCTGTTCTGGAACGTGGTGCTCGACGGGGATGGTGTCGGCGACGGGGTCGTGGCCTGCGATGCCGGGGCGACGATCAACAGGAGGGCGGCCACGGCGGCGAAAACGGCCCCCACAGCTTTCATGATCCTGCCGCGCCGTCTCTGCGACAGGCCTCTCGGTGTGCTTCTCAAATTGAAAACCTCCACATGGGGGTGGTCTGGGTTGCGCCGTTGCAACCGCTGCGAACGTTCAGGGGACGACGGCGGGGCGGATACTGCGATGCGATGGAGCCGGTAAAGCCTGTGACCTTCGTCACCCTGTTGGCCCAATGTTACAGCCCGGCCGGGGCTTCCAATGCCGCCGCGAGCAGGCAGAACGTCGCGATCGCGTAACAACCGTGAAGCCGGCCACGCAGGCTGGTTTAGC
Organism: Arthrobacter sp. SlRoot2-15; assembly: GCF_059739345.1. Lineage (NCBI taxonomy): Bacteria > Bacillati > Actinomycetota > Actinomycetes > Micrococcales > Micrococcaceae > Arthrobacter > Arthrobacter sp. SlRoot2-15. The sequence goes on along the minus strand of NZ_AP046058.1, from coordinate 893,068 downwards.
CGGGCTAAAGAAAACTTTTGTTGATCCGGAGGATTCCTAAACAGTCGCGGGCCCGCCGCTCAGTGGCCGCGCCCCGAACCGGGTGAGCGCCCAAGGTTTACCCAAGTTGGCCCGGGGTAAGGTTCGTGCAACGGCGTCCCCCGGGGCGCCCGTCCTCAGGTTGGTGCTGTGGTGTGATCCCAATGCGTATGTCGGAGGGACGACCGGTGAAACGGTGGTCCAGATACCTAGCCGCCGGCGCAGCCGCGCTGGCGCTTCTGCTTGTGCCAGCGCTCGTGTCGGGTCCGTCCACCGCCGGGGCGCAGGCGTGCGTCAGCGGGACAGCGCCGGCCGTGGATCCCTACCCCGGCACCACGGCAGTGGCAACAAACTTCGAGACGGGCTCCCTGGACGAGCGGCTGCAATTGTCCACGGCAGGCACCGGAGCCGCGTCCCTGTCCTCTGCCGCCGCCCACTCCGGTACCTGCTCCATCCGGCTCCACACCACCACGGACCCGGAATCCCTCGCGAAAGCGAGCGTGGGCCTCGGTGCCGGGACGCGCGAAATCTACGCCGACGGCTGGTTCAACATCGCCACCGAGGGCCCCGTCGGCAACAACGTCCCGTACATGCGGATTTTCTCCGGCGGCGTCCGGATCATGGATGTCTTTCGGCAGAACGTCTCGCACGAGCTCGTGCTGCGGACCACGACGCCGCAGGGATTCGCGTACACCAGCCTGGCGCCGAATGTGCGGAACGGGATCTGGCACCGTCTGGTGATGCACGTGGTCCCCAACGGTCCCGCGACCGGCGTTCAGATCTGGTGGGACGGCCGGTCCGTCTTCGACTCCAACACCATCAACATCGTTGCCACCACGGCCGACACGGTGCAGCTGGGGTCCGAACATGACCAGCAAAAGGGTGACATCTACGTCGACGACCTGGTGGTCAACGGCGGCACGGGCGTCCCGGCACCGATCCCCGGGGTCCTGCCCGTGCCGAAGCCCGGCATCCTGAAACGGCCCGGCGAGGTGGACAGCGGCACGGATTCCGAGTTCCTGGCCCGGGGTCGCGCCGGCCGGGCCGGTCCGGCCGATCACGCCTGAGCCGGCCCGGCAGATCACGCCTGAGCCGACCCGGCAGATCACGGTTGTGTTGCGGCCGGACCCCGGCGGGAACTATCCCTGCCCACCGGGCGTGGGAATTGGTAGCGTGAAGCGTACCGATCTTCACGAGCTCTCATCACCTACCCCCTTAACCTGGAGGACACCAGCAATGGCACTTGGCGGAAACCCGATCTTCAACGGAAAGAACTTCCGTGGAGCCACCCAGGCACCGCCTGCCCCGCAGGCCCCCTACGGACAGGGCTACGGCCAGAACGCCTACGGCCAGGCTCCGTACGGCCAGAACCCGTACGGCCAGAACGGCTACGGCCAGGCCCAGGCCGGCTGGAACCCTGCGCAGCAGGCGATGAGCAACGACCAGCTGCAGGACATGTACAACCGCCCCGCCGCGGGACCGGCCGACAGTGGCCGCATGACCTTCGACGACGTCATCATGAAGACCGCGGCCTGCCTCGGCGCCGTGATTGCCGGCGCGGCCGTCACCCTCGTGGTGGCCCAGGGCCTGGCCTCCATGCTGATGATCGTCGGCGCGCTGGGCGGCTTCGTCCTGGCCCTCGTCAACACCTTCAAGAAGCAGCCCTCCCCGGCGCTGATCCTGGCCTACGCCGCGCTCGAAGGCCTGTTCCTGGGCGGCCTGACCCGGATCCTCGACGGGATGTTCCCCGGCGTCGGACTGCAGGCCGTCATCGGCACCCTCTCCGTCTTCGCCGTGACCCTGGTGCTGTTCAAGAGCGGCAAGGTCCGCGCCACGCCCAAGGCCATGCGCTTCTTTATGATCGCAATGATCGGCTACGCCGTCTTCGCGCTCATCAACATGGTCATGATGTGGACCGGGGCGGTCGACTCCCCGTTCGGCCTGCGCACCAGCTTCCAGATCTTCGGCATCCCGCTGGGCGTCTTCATCGGCCTGCTCGCGATCGGCCTGGCCGCGTTCTCCCTGATCATGGACTTCACCAGCATCGAGGCCGGCGTCCGCGCCGGCGCCCCGCAGCGCTTCTCCTGGACCGCGGCGTTCGGCCTCACCGTCACCCTGGTGTGGCTCTACGTTGAGATCATCCGCCTGCTGGCCATCCTCCGCGGCGACGACTAGCAGCCGCAAGCAGCAACCGCACGCTAAGAAGCGGGTCCCGCCGGGAAGGCGGGGCCCGCTTTGTCGTTGCCGTGCCTCAGCTGAGGCGTTCCAGGATGACCGCCATGCCCTGGCCGCCGCCCACGCACAGGGTGGCCAGGCCCAGGCTGCCGTCGCGTTCGCGCAAGCCGTTGAGCAGGGTGGTGGTCATCCGGGCGCCGGTCATGCCGAACGGGTGCCCCAGGGCGATCGCGCCGCCGTGGACGTTCAGCCGCTCCGGGTCGATCCCCAGTTCCCGCGCGCTCGCCACCACCTGCACCGCGAAGGCCTCGTTGAGTTCCACCAGGTCGATGTCGCCGATGGTGAGGCCTGCACGCGTCAGCGCCCGCCGGGTCGCCTCGACCGGGCCCATGCCCATCAGTTCGGGGGACAGGGCGCTGACGCCGGTGGCGACGATGCGGGCCAGCGGTTCCAGCCCCAGATCCTTTGCCCGGGCATCGCTCATCACCACGACGGCGGCCGCGCCGTCGTTGAGCGGGCAGGCGTTGCCGGCGGTCACGGTGCCCTCGCTCCGGAAGACCGGCTGCAGGGCGCTCACCGCGTCCAGGGTGACGCCGGACCGGGGGGAGTCGTCCCGGTCAATGACGGTGCCGTCGCGGCGTGTGTACGGGGTGATCTCCCGGGCGAAGAACCCGGAAGCGAGGGCCGCCTCCGCCCGGTTCTGGCTCTGCACCGCCCAGGCGTCCTGTTCCGCGCGGCCGATGCCGTAACTGGTGGCGACGTTTTCCGCGGTCTGGCCCATCGAGATGTAGATGTCCGGCATCCGGCCGCCCAGCCGTGGGTCGGTCCAGGGGGTGTTGGACGCGGCCCGGGCCGCGGTGCGCTGCCGGGCCGGCTCGAACAGGGGGTTGTGGGTGCCGGCGTCGGTCTCCCCGGCCCCGGCCCAGTCCCGGTACCGCGAGACCGCTTCCACCCCGGCCGCGACGAAGGCTTCGCCCTCGCCGGCCTTGATCGCGTGGAACGCCATCCGCAGGGTCTGCAGGCTCGAGGCGCAGAAGCGGTTGATGGTCGCGGCGGGCACGTTGTCGAGCCCGGCCAGGATGGTGACCACCCGGGCCATGTTGGACCCGGCCTCGCCGCTGGGCTCGGCGCAGCCCAGGTAGAGGTCGTCGAGGCCGCGGCTCTCGTCGTTCGGGTCGAAGGCGGGGATCTTCGCGAGGGCGGCGGCCACCATGGCGGCGGCCAGGTCGTCGGGGCGTTCGTCCTTCAGCGATCCCTTGAAGGCGCGGCCGATCGGGCTTCGGGCGGTGGCAACGATGACAGCTTCAGGCATGCGCCCAGCCTACGCCGGGGCGCCCCGGTTGGTCAGGCCGGCACGGGTCAGGCCAGCCGGCGGGCGCCCGCCGCCGGGCGCACCGGGAATATCTCCGGCGCCGCGTAGCCTGCCCGGGCGAAGGCGCTTCCGACGGCGGCCCGCAGCCCATCCTCCGCGTCCGCCGGGGCAAGGGCGATCGCGCAGCCGCCGAAGCCGCCGCCGGTCATCCGGGCACCGATCGCGCCGGCGGTGCGGGCCGTGTCCACCGCCATGTCCAGCTCCGGGCAGGAGATCTCAAAATCGTCCCGCATCGAGGCGTGGGAAGCGTCCAGCAGCGGCCCGATCGCCCGCGGCCCGGGGCCCTCGAGCAGCTCCACGGTCCTCAGCACCCGGTCGTTCTCGGTGACGACATGCCGGACCCTGCGGAATGTCTCCGCATCAAGCAGGCCGGCAGCCTCCTCGAGGTCCCCGACCCCCACATCGCGCAGGGCCCGGACGCCGAGCACGTCCGCGCCCAGCTCGCAGGACGCGCGCCGGGCAGCGTAGCCGCCGCTGGCGTGGGAATGCGAGACCCTGGTGTCGATGACCAGCAGCACCAGGGACGCGCCGTCGGCGTCGAACGGCACCAGACGGACGGCCTGGTCGCGGCAGTCGAGGAACACGGCTCGACCCGCCGCGCCCCGGAGCGAGGCCGACTGGTCCATGATCCCGGTGGGGGCGCCGACGAAGTCGTTCTCCGCGCGCTGGGTGGCCAGCACCATGTCCTGGACGCTGAGGCCCGTGCCGGTCAGCTCGTTGAGGGCCAGGATGACGGCGCACTCGATGGCGTGCGAGGAGGACAGGCCTGCCCCGCGCGGCACGTCCGAGTCGAGCAGCAGGTCAAGGCCCGGGACGGTGACGCCGCGCTGCTGCAGGGCCCACAGCACACCGAGCGGATATTTGGTCCAGCCCTTGGCCGCGACGGGGTCCAGCGCGGCGGCGTCCGCCGTCGTCAGCCCCTGGTTTCCGAAGGTGGACAGCATCCGCACGGCGGAATCGGACCGGAGCCGGACGGCCACCCTCGCGGCCCGGTCGATGGCGAACGGCAGCACGTAGCCCTCGTTGTAATCGGTGTGCTCACCGATCAGGTTGACCCGGCCCGGGGCCTGCCAGATGCCGTCGGGGGCGGCCCCGAAGGCGGCCTCGAACCTCGAACGGAGTTCCCTGGTGCCCAGCGGGACGCTCATCGTGTGCTTCCTTCCGTGCCGGCGTCGCGGAGCCGGGCAGCGACGGCCTCCGGGGTGGTGTCGTTGATGAAGGCCCCCATGGCCGCCTCGGAGCCGGCCAGGTACTTCAGCTTGTCCGCGGCCCGGCGCGGGGAGGTCAGCTGCAGATGCAGGTACCCGGACGGGCGCAGCAACCCGTCCAGCGGCGCCTGCTGCCAGGCGGCAATGTACGGCGTGGGGCTGGGGTAGAGGGCATCGAGGCGCCGCAGCAGGTCCGGGTACAGCCGGGCGAGTTCGTCCTTCTCGCCGCCGTCGAGGCCCGCAAGGTCGGCCACCTGCCGGTGCGGGACCAGGTGCACCTCCAGCGGCCAGCGGGCGGCGAAGGGCACGTAGGCGCTGAAGTGCCTGCCCTCGAACACCATCCGGCTGCCGTCGGTCCGTTCGGCGCGCAGCAGCGAGCCGGTCAGGGTGTCGCGGCCGTCGGCGTCGTCGTAGTACTTCCGGGCCGCCGCGGCCAGCACGGCGGCGCGCGGCGGAACGAACGGGTAGGCGTAGATCTGGCCGTGCGGGTGGTGCAGCGTGACGCCGATCTCCGCGCCCCGGTTCTCGAACGGGAACACCTGGCGGATGCCGGGCAGCGCGCTGAGCGCCGCGGTGCGGGCGGCCCAGGCGTCCACCACGGTGCGGGCCCGGATCTCGCTGAGGCGGCCGAAGGATCCGGTGTGGTCCTGCGTGAAGGACACCACCTCGCAACGGCCGTACGCGGGCACGCTGGTGCCCCACGCCGGCTGCCCCGGGAGCTGCCCGACGGCGGGCCCCAGGGACGGGAAGCGGTTCTCAAACACGACGACGTCGTAGTCCGGCGCCGGGACCTCGGTAGGATTCTCCGGGGTGCTGGGGCAAAGCGGGCACTCATCGGCCGGCGGAAGGTGCGTCCGGGACTGGCGGTGCGCGGCGATGGCCACCCATTCACCGGTGAGGGCGTCGAAGCGCAGCTCGCCGGCGGCACTGCGGCCCCCGGGAGCCCGAAGGTCCGCGAACGCCGGCCGCGGGCGCCCCCGCCGCCGGGCGTCCGTCTCCCCGGCGCCGCCGTCGGGGACGTCATCGAAGTAGAAGAGGTCCCGGCCGTCGGCGAGGGTGGCCTGGGTCATGCTGTGGGCGCGCATTCCCTCATTCGATCAGACTTCGCGAGCTTCCGGCAAAGCCCCGCCGTGTACGGCCGGCGGCCCGGTTCGGTACCGTGGTGCCCATGGACCGCACCGCATCCCACGCCTCCCCGTCCGACGCCTCCGCCCGGCGCTACGCGAGCGGCCGGCAGTATGAGCTGCGCCGCGGCGACGCCCTGGCGGTCGTGACCGAGCTGGCGGCCGGGCTGCGGCTCTTCACCCGGGCCGGGGTCCAGCTGACGGAGAGCTACGGGGACGACGAGATCTCTCCGGGCGCCGCCGGGATCACCCTGGCGCCGTGGGCGAACCGCGTGGAGGACGGCCTCTGGTACCTCGACGGGAAGAAACAGCAGCTCGACATCACCGAGGTCTCCCGCAACAACGCCAGCCACGGACTGCTGCGCAACGCCTCCTACGACCTCGTGGACGAGTCCGAGTTTTCGGTGACCCTGGAAGCCACCGTGTTCCCGCAGCACGGCTACCCGTTCCTGCTCCGGCACCGGGTGGGCTACGAACTGGACGAGGGGCTGGGGCTCACCGTCCGGCAGACGCTGGTCAACGACTCCCAGGCGCCGGCGCCGTTTGTCCTGGGCGCCCACCCCTACCTGCGCCTCGGCGAAGTCCCGGCCGAAGACCTCACCGTGACCGTCGGCGGCCGGACCCGGCTGGTGACGGACGAGCGTCTGATCCCACGCAGCACGGAGCCCGTGGACGGCGGCTTCGACCTCCGCGCCGGCCGCCCGGTCGACGGCGCCACCCTGGACTGCGCGTACACCGACCTGGACTTCGACGGCGGCGTGGCCCGCAGCACCCTGCACGCGCCCGACGGCCGCAGCGTGAGCCTCTGGCAGGATGCGCACTGCCGCTACGTCCACGTCTTTGTCACCGACGCGTTCCCCGGCCGCACCCGGGCCGTGGCGCTGGAGCCGATGACCGGCCCCGCCAACGCCTTCAACAGCGGTGACGGCCTGAACTGGCTGCCGCCGGGGGAGTCCTTCACCATGAGCTGGGGAATCACGGCCGCGCTTGGGGCCTAGCCGGGTTTGCCCTGCCCGTTTCACTTCCGCGCCGCACTGGGGAATTATGGGGCTATGACGCCAGCTGAGGACGCCGCCCGCCGTACCGACTCCGAGTTCCCCGATCCCGAGCTCCCCGGGTACGCGGCCCCCGGACTCTCCGCCCCGGCCCCGGCCGCAGTGGGGACCGGACCTGTTCCCGCCGGCACCGTGCCCGGCGCTGTGCCCGGAGCCGCCCCCCGGCCCCGGACCGACCGGCAGCTGGACGAGGACATTCCCTACGGCGTGCGGATCGCGGCGTCCTGGGCCTGGCGGATCGGGCTCATCCTGGTGGTGGCGGGGTTGCTTGTCTGGCTGCTGAGCAAGATCAGCTTCCTCATCATCCCGGTCATGGTCGCCGCCCTGCTGGCCGGACTGCTTAGCCCCGTGACCCGCTGGCTGCGCAGGCGCCGGATTCCCAATGGCGCCGCGGTCGCCATCACCCTGCTCGGCTTCGTCGGCCTTATTGCCGGTGCGCTTGCCCTCGTCGGCCGACAGCTCACCGCCGGCTTTGGCGAACTTTGGGGGCAAGCGCTCGCCGGCGTGCAGCAGGTCCAGAACTGGCTCGCCGAGGGTCCACTGCACCTGACGGCCGCCCAGATCGACACCTACATCCAGGATGCTACCGCCGCGTTGCAGAAGAACAGCAGCAGCATCCTCAGCGGGGCGCTGACCTTCGGCAGCACAGCCGGGCACTTCGCCGCAGGGCTCCTGATCGCCTTGTTCGTCACGATCTTCTTCCTGCTCGAAGGCGAGCGGATCTGGGGCTTCCTGGTCCGGCTGATGCCCCGGAAGGCACGCCCGGCCGTGAACGGCGCCGGACGGCGCGGCTGGACCTCAATGGTCAGCTACACCAGGATCCAGATGTTCGTGGCCTTTGTGGACGCCCTCGGGATCGGCGTCGGCGCCGCTATCATTGGCGTTCCGCTGGCCCTGCCGCTCGGTGTGCTGGTGTTCATCGGCTCGTTCATCCCTCTGGTCGGCGCCCTGGTCACCGGCGCGATCGCCGTGCTGCTGGCCCTCGTGGCCAACGGCCTGGTCAACGCGCTCATCATGGTGGGCATTGTCCTGCTGGTCCAGCAGCTGGAGGGCCATATCCTGCAGCCCCTCGTGATGGGAAAGGCCGTCTCGCTGCATCCGGTGGCCGTCATCCTGTCCGTGGCCGCAGGCTCCTACCTGGCCGGGATCCCGGGTGCCCTGTTCTCCGTGCCGATCCTCGCCGTAGCAAACTCGGCCGTTCGGTACATTGCGGGCAGAACGTGGGAACATGATGAAGAGCTGGCCGCCGCGAGCCCGCAGGGATCCCCTGCACTTGCCGGCGCCGGCGAGGACCCGAGCTTCAGGGAGGTCCGCCTCCCTGGCGCCGACGCCGGAACCCCCAAAGGAGACTAGTTCGTGAATACCCTCGAGAGCCTGCCCGTCACGCTGGACGATGTCCTGGAGGCGCAGAAGCTGCTCGACGGGATTATTACGCGGACCCCGGTGGAATCCTCCCGCGCCCTCGGCGGCCTCGCCGGCGGCGAGGTCTACTTCAAATGCGAGAACCTCCAGCGGGCCGGCTCCTTCAAGGTCCGCGGCGCCTACGTCCGGATGGCCAAGCTCTCCGCCGAGGAAAAGAAGCGCGGCGTCGTGGCGGCCTCCGCCGGCAACCACGCCCAGGGCGTCGCCGTCGCGGCGAAAGCCCTCGGCATCAAGGCCCGGATCTACATGCCGCTGGGCGTCGCCCTGCCCAAGCTGGCGGCGACCCGCAGCCACGGCGCCGAGGTGGTGCTGCACGGCCACAACGTCGACGAGGCGCTGGCCGAGGCCAAACGCTACGCCGACGAAACGGGCGCCGTGTTCGTCCACCCCTTCGATGACGTCGACGTCGTCGCCGGCCAGGGCACGGTCGGCCTGGAAATCCTCGAACAGATCCCGCACGTGGACACCATCCTGATGGGCGTCGGCGGCGGCGGGCTGCTGGCCGGCGTCGCCGTCGCGGTCAAGGCGCGGGCCAAGGAACTCGGCCGGAACATCCGGATCATCGGCGTCCAGGCCGAAAACGCCGCCGCCTACCCGCCCTCCCTCGCCGCGGACGCGCTGGTGCCGCTCAAGCGCGTCTCCACCATGGCCGACGGCATCGCCGTGGGCCGGCCCGGGCAGCTGCCGTTCAGCATCATCCGCGAGCTCGTCGACGACGTCGTTACGGTCAGCGAGGACGCGCTGGCCCGGGCGCTGATCTTCCTGCTGGAACGGGCCAAGATGGTGGTCGAGCCGGCCGGTGCCGTGGGCGTGGCCGCCCTGATGGAAGGCAAGATCGAGAACCCCGGCACCACCGCAGTCGTGCTCTCCGGCGGCAACATCGACCCGATGCTGATGCTCAAAGTCATCCAGCGCGGCCTCTCCGCCGCCGGACGCTACATGACGGTACGGATGATGCTCGATGACCGGCCGGGCTCACTCGCCACCATTGCCCGGATCATCGCCGAGAACGACGCCAACGTCACCGGCCTGGACCACACCAGGGTGGGCGGCTCGATCAGCATGGGCGACGTCTCCATCACGGTCAACCTGGAAACCAAGGGCCACGAGCACTGCGAACAGGTCCTCGGTGCGCTCCGGGCCGAAGGTTTCCAGCCCATCGTGGTGCACTAGGCGGCTGTGGTGCTCGAGGCGTCCAAGGGGGAGCGGCGCGGTGACACGCCTGCGCTCCGGGCCCGCCGGGGCCTGCAGGTGTTGGGCTCGTTTGTGCTGCTGCTCTACGCGATCGAGCTCCTCAACACGCTGATGCTGCACTCCCTCAACCGCACCTTCGGGCTGCGCCCGCGCACCCCCGATGGGCTGCTGGATATCCTGACGTTTCCGCTGCTGCACGCCAACCTCGCGCACCTGCTCTCCAACACCCTGCCGCTGATCATCTTCGGGTTCCTGGTGTTCCTGTCCGGCGCGCGGGTCTTTGCCACGGCACTGGCCTCCAGCTGGCTTGGCTCAGGCGTGGCGGTGTGGCTGATCGGCGGCTTCAACATCACGGTGGGGGCGTCCGGGCTGGTCTTCGGGCTCTTCGCGTTCCTGCTGGTGCGCGGGTTTTTCAACCGGCACTGGGGGCAGATCCTGCTCTCCGTGGTCCTCTTCCTGGCCTACGGCGGCATCCTGTTCGGGGTGCTGCCCACCGTGGCGGGGTACGTCTCCTGGCAGGCGCACCTGGGCGGGGCCGCCGGCGGCGTGGTGGCGGCCCTGCTGCTGAGCCGGCGCCGGCCGGCCTGACCACTGCTTAAGCGCCGACGCCGGCCCTCCCGCTGCGGGGAGGACCGGCGTCGTGGGGTGGTGTGCCTAGCCGACGTACGGCTTGGCGGAGATGATCTCCACCGTGATGTCCTTGCCGTTCGGGGCGGTGTAGCTGAGCTTGTCGCCCTCCTTGTGGCCGACGATGGCCGAACCCAGCGGCGACTTCTCGCTGAAGACGTCCAGATCGGAGTCGCCGGCGATTTCACGGGAGCCGAGCAGGAACGTCTCTTCGTCCCCGGCGATCTTCGCGACCACGATCATGCCCGGCTCGACGATGCCGTCGTCGGCCGCGGCTTCGCCCACGTGCGCGTCGCGGAGCAGCACGGTGAGCTGGCGGATGCGGGCTTCGATCTTGCCCTGCTCCTCCTTGGCCGCGTGGTAGCCGCCGTTCTCCTTGAGGTCGCCTTCCTGGCGGGCAGCTTCGATCTTCTGAACGATGTCTGCACGGCCGGGGCCGGAGAGGTGGTCCAGCTCAGCCTTCAGGCGGTCAAAAGCTTCCTGGGTGAGCCAAGCTGCAGTTGCGCTGTTGGTGGTCGACACGGACTTCTCCTTTTGATGGTCAAACAAGCTGGTCAAACAAGCAAAGACCCCGCCACGGTGGCCACTTATGGATCTCAGTAACCAGCTCAGCGGGGCAGAGGTATTGATCCATTGTAGTCAATGCTGTGGATAAACCCAAGAACCACTGCGGTGCAGCTCACACCGTGTTACGCGCCGCCGCCCCCGGCCGACGGGCGGACTACTTGGCGGCGTCCGGGATCCAGCAGTTGTCGACGACGGCGGAGACGGCCTGCGATTCGGTGCGCACGCTTACCCGGTGCACCGTGGTGCGGCCGCCGTCGGCGCCCGCGTCCGCGGCGTTGGGACCGACGTCGACGACCTTCCAGCCCACCACGGCGAACTTCGAGTCCAGGGCCTTGACGGCGCACTTCGCCGCCGTCCCCGGATTCTTCGTGACCTGGAAATCGATCTCGGCCAGGGTGGCGTCGGGGGTGCTGTAGCCGATGTCCTTGAAGCCGACCGACTCGGTGGCCGCCGACGTCGAGATCCAGGCCATCACCCCGATCCCGGCGGCCAGGGCGACGATCAGGAGGTTCCGCTTGGCCTTGCCGCCCAGGGCACGCTTTTGGCCGCCGTAACGATTGGCTAGGCTGGTAGGTGCCGGCGCGGGCGCGGCAGGCTGCTCCTCGGAAGTCACCAGTCCAGTTTAGTGTGGATCGGGCCGGGGAAAGTCCGCAGCCGCTTCAGGCCCCGGCACCGAACCCGCAGAAGAAAGAGGAGCCGTCCGACGATGACAGCGTCCCCCAGCCAGCCGGCCCCGCTCCGGCTGCTAGCCGTCCACGCGCACCCCGACGACGAGTCCAGCAAGGGCGCCGCGACGATGGCCATGTACGCGGCCTCCGGCGTCGACGTCATGGTCGCCACCTGCACCGACGGTTCGCGCGGCGACATCCAGAACCCGGCCATGGAGAGCGCTCCGCACCCCAAACGGGACATGGCCGGCGCGCGCCGGCTGGAGATGGACAACGCGGCCCGGGTCCTGGGAATCCGCCAGCGCTGGCTGGGCTTCGTCGACTCGGGCCTGCCCGAGGGCGACCCGCTGCCGCCGCTGCCGGCCGGTTCCTTCGCCACCCTGCCGCTGGAGCGGGCGGCCGCACCGCTGGTCCGGCTGGTCCGTGAGTTCAAGCCGCAGGTCATCCTCAGCTACGACGAGAACGGCGGCTACCCCCACCCGGACCACATCATGGCGCACCGCGTCGCTGTCGAGGCCTTCGAAGCCGCCGGCGACCCGGCGCGGTACCCCGGAACGGGCGAAGCCTGGGCCCCGGCCAAGCTCTACTATGACCGCGCCTTCAGCCCGGAACGTTTCCGGGCCCTGCACTACGCCCTGGAGGAAGCCGGGCTGCAGTCGCCGTACGCCGAACGGCTCGCGGCCTGGCTGGAGGCCGACGCGGAGGGTCACACCCCGCCGGCGCCCACCCACCCCACCACCACGCAGATCGAGTGCGGGGACTACTTCGAGGCCCGCGATGACGCCCTGCGTGCGCACCGGACCCAGATCGACCCGGAGGGCTTCTTCTTCGCCGTGTCGCCGGCGATGCAGCGGCAGACCTGGCCGTGGGAGGACTACTCGCTGATCCAGTCCCGGGTCCCCGCCGACGTGCCCGAAACTGACTTCTTCGCCGGGCTAAGATAGATCCAGCAGGGACTTCTATGCCGCGTAGAAATGCGGCGGGGAAGTTCCGCGAAAGACGTTCCCCACAGAAGGTTTCCACCGTGCATTCCTTGCTCACCGCCCTGGCGACATCCCCGTCGCCCGCACCGTCGCCGTCGTTGCGCCCCGGGCTCGACCAGGACCAGGTCACCCCGGGGCTGCTGGGCTTCCTGCTGACCGCCTTCATTGTGGTGCTCACGGCACTGCTGATTGTGGACATGGTGCGCCGGATCCGCCGGGTCCGGTACCGCGCCCAGGTGGAGGAAGAACGAGCCGCGACGGAGGAAGCCGCGCAGCCTGGCGCCGCCCGGCCCGAGAGCGTCCAGCCCCGTACCGGCAGCGACGGCGCGGACACCCGCCCGGAGGCAAACGGTGACGCCGGACCCGGGAACCGCTGACCGCGGCTCCTCCGCTGACCGGCCCGGGGCGGCCAACGCCCTGGGCGGGGAACCCTCTGCCTATCTTCGCCAGCACGCCGGCAACCCCGTGCACTGGCGCCCTTTCGGCGATGAAGCCTTCGCCTTCGCCGCGGCCCGCGATGTCCCGGTGTTCCTCTCGATCGGCTACGCTGCCTGCCACTGGTGCCACGTTATGGCCCGCGAGTCCTTCGAAGACCGGGACACCGCCGACTTCCTGAACGCCAACTTCGTCCCCGTAAAGGTGGACCGCGAGGAACGCCCCGACGTCGACGCCGTCTACATGGCCGCCACGCAGGCCATCAGCGGCGAGGGCGGCTGGCCGATGTCCGTCTTCCTGCTGCCCGACGGCCGGGCCTTCCACGCCGGCACCTACTATCCGCCCCGGCCCATGCCCGGCCGGCCCTCCTTCCGCCAGGTGCTCGAGGCCGTCCGGGAGGCCTGGCTGGAACGCCGCAGCGCCGTCGAACAGAACGCCGACGCGCTGGCACGCGGCATCGCCGCCGCCCAGGCCGGCGCCGCCGTCCGGCTCGACGCGCCCGCGCCGGACCTGAACCCGGAGCTGCTCTCCGAAGCGGTCCGCGCCCTCGCCCGCGCCGAGGACGACGCCGGCGGCTTCGGCGCCGCCCCCAAGTTCCCGCCGTCGGCGGTCCTGGAATTCCTGATCCGCCACGCCGCGGTGGCGTCCGGGACGGCTGAGGCGGCCCGGGACCTGGCCGGCCGCACGCTCGCCGCGATGGCGCGCTCGGCCCTGTTCGACCAGCTCGACGGCGGTTTCGCGCGCTACTCCGTGACCCGCGACTGGTCCGTGCCGCACTTTGAAAAGATGCTCTACGACAACGCCCAGTTGCTGCGGGTCTACGTCCACTGGATCCGGCTCGGCGGCACCGCTGCGTACCCGGCCGCGGAGGCTGCCGCCGTCGCCGCCAGCACCGCGGACTGGATGCTCGCAGCCCTGGGCCTGGCCGGGGGACCGGACGGGGAAGGTCCCGCGGCGCTGGCCTCGTCCCTTGACGCGGACACCGTGGTGGACGGTGTGCACGCCGAGGGCGCCAGCTACCTCTGGACGGCCGGGGAGCTGGCCGCGCTGCTGGGCCCGGCGGACGGCGCCGCCGTCGCCCGGCTGATGCATGTCCGCGCGGCGGGGACCGTGTCAGCGGACGGGTCGCCGCTTCATCCCGGCCGGGCGCTGTCCGAGGCGGAGGATGAGCTGTGGCAGCGGATGCGGCCGGTGCTGCGCGGCGCCCGTGCGGCGCGGCCGCAGCCTGCCCGGGACGAGAAGGTGGTAGCCGGCTGGAACGGCCTGGCCGTGGCCGCCCTGGCCGAGGCCGGCGCCGTGCTGGAGCGGCCGGAACTGCTGGACGCCGCCGGACGGATCGCCGGCTACCTTGAACGGGTGCACTGGACCCCCGGCCGCCGGGCGGAACCCGGCAGGCTGGTCCGCGTCTCCCACGGCGGGACTGCCCGCGGCATCGGCGGCCTGCTGGAGGACTACGCCTTCTGCGCCGAGGGCCTGTTCGCGCTCTACGCCGCCACCGGCCGGACCCGCTGGTACACCCTGGCCGAAGGCATCGTGGCGGCCGCCGGCACCCGGTTCACTGCCGGCGGCACGCTGCGCGACGCGGCCGGCGAATCACCGCAGGTGCTCAACGCCCAGGGCGGCAGGGCCGGGATGGACCCGTTCGACAACGCCACCCCCAGCGGTGCGGCCGCGTATGCCGGGGCCCTGCTGACCTCGTCCGCGCTCTCCGGATCCGCCGAACACCGCGCCCTGGCCGGGAACATCCTGTCGCTGCTGCCGCCGCTGGCCGTGCGGGCGCCCCGGGTGGCCGGCTGGCTGCTCGCCACGGCGCAGGCCGCGCTGTCAGGCCCCCTGGAGGCCGCCGTCGTCGGGCCGGACACGCCGCAGCGGGCCGCGCTGCACCGGACACTGCTGTACTCGCCCAGCCCCGGACTGGTGATCGCGCTGCAGGACCCGGCGGGGGAGCCCGGTGCCGCCCGGGTGCCCCTGCTGCGGGGCCGGGAGGCCGCTCCGGACGGGGCGCCGCAGGCCTTCCTGTGCCGGGGCATGGTCTGCCGGCTCCCGGCGCGTTCCGCCGGGGAGCTCCGGGAACAACTGGCTAGCATGGCTGAATGACTTCTTCCCCCGCGGCTCCGGACCCGTTTGAACTGGTGGTTTTTGACTGCGACGGCGTCCTGGTGGATTCCGAGGTAATCGCCGTCCGGGTGGACCAGCTGGTGCTGGCCGACCTCGGCTGGGAGCTGGAGATCGAGGAGATCGTGCAGCGCTTCGTCGGCAAGAGCGAGGCCAACTTCGTCGCCACCATCGAACGGGAGCTCGGCATCGAACTGGCCGACGGCTGGGACAGCACCTACCAGCAGTGGTACCACGAGGCCTTCGAACGGGACCTCACGGCCGTCGACGGCATCGAGGAGGCCCTGGACAAGCTCCGGCTTCCGCACTGCGTTGCCTCCAGCGGCAGCCACGCGAAGATGCAGCGCACCCTGGGCCGAACCGGGCTGCTGCACCGCTTCACCGGCCGGATCTTCAGCGCCACCGAGGTGGCCAACGGCAAACCCGCGCCGGACCTCTTTCTGCACGCGGCCGGGACCCTCGGGACCGCCCCGGAGCGCTGCGCCGTCGTCGAGGACAGCGCCTACGGCGTCCAGGCCGCGCGGGCCGCGGGGATGCACGTCTTTGCCTACGCCGGCGGGGTCACCCCGGCGCACCGGCTGGAAGGTCCGGGCACCACGGTCTTCGACGACATGCGCCGGCTCCCGGAACTCATCGCCGCGGGCCGGCCGGGCTGAGCCGGGCTGAGCAGGCCGCCGTTGCCGGAGTTTCCCCACGTTTGGGGTGGGCGCCCGGCGTGTCGGGCCGAATCTCCGGTGGGTTCCGGCGTCGGGTCCTCATAAGTGGGGAGTATCCGTGCCGGTGCGGCAGGCGGCCTCAGCCCAGGACGGCGATCGCGATGCCGATGTAGTGCGCAGCGAAGGCAAAGACCGTGAAGGCGTGGAACAGCTCGTGGAAGCCGAAATGCTCGTAGCTGAAGTTCGGCTTCTTCAGGGCGTAGAAGACGGCGCCGGCAATATAGAGCGCTCCGCCGACGCAGATCAGCACGGCGGCGGGGATGCTGGCGGCGAAGAAGTCCGGCAGGTAGAACAAGGCGCCGCAGCCCAGGGCGATGTAGATCGGCACATAGAGCCAGCGCGGGGCATCGGTCCAAAGCAGCCGGAAGAGCACCCCCAGCACGGCGCCGGACCAAATCACCCACAGCAGCAGCACAGCCTTGGGCCGCTCCAGGAGCGCCCAGGCCAGCGGGGTGTAGCTGCCGGCGATCACCAGCATGATGTTGGTGTGGTCCAGCCGTTTCAGCACGATCTTCACCCGCGGGGACCAGTTCCCGCGGTGGTAGACGGCGCTGACACCGAAGAGCAGCACCCCCGTGAACGCATAGACCGCCGAGGCGATCTTCAGATCCGCGGTGGGGGCAAGCAGCACCAGCACCAGGCCGGCGGCAAACGCCAGCGGCGCGGTGACGGTGTGGATCCAGCCCCGCCACTTGGGCTTGATCATCAGCAGTTCGGCGATCCTCACGGCGGCGTCGTCCACTGGGCTGTTGCCGCGGGCCGTGGGGCCTGGTGCGCTGTGCGCGGACCGCTCGGATCCGGGCTCCGGACTGGTGCTCTCCATGCCGTAATAATAACCTACGGTCCAGTAAGTTACCCATCAGTAACAAGGGTTGTGGTGGAAAATGACGGCGGCGGCGTGCGCGGCACAGGCCGTCCGGCGGGTAGCCTAGGAATGCACTGCCGTCAGACCCCAAGGAAGCCAGGTGAATCTCCGGATGGAACTGCCCGGGTTCCTGTATGGCTTCTACGAGCGCAAACTCCAGCGTTCCCTCGACCCGGAGCGGATTCCGCGGCATATCGGGGTGATGGTTGACGGCAACCGGCGCTGGGCCAGGCAGTTCAACGCCCCCACAAGCCAGGGCCACCAGGCCGGCGCGGACAAGATCCACGAATTCCTCGGCTGGTGCCAGGAGCTCGGGGTCAAGGTGGTCACGCTCTACATGCTCTCCACCGACAACATGAACCGCTCCGGCGAGGAGCTGGACCTGCTGATGGGGATCATCGCCAACACCCTGGACCGCCTCGACGAGGACGTCGATATCTCGGTGCACGCCATGGGCGCGCCGGAGCTCCTGCCCGACTACCTCGCCGAACGGCTGAACAAGCTCACGGCCCGCACCCCGGCGCACGAGAAGATCCACGTCAACGTGGCCGTCGGCTACGGCGGGCGCCGGGAAATCGTCGACGCCGTCCGCGAACTGCTGCACGACGCCGTCGCCCGCGGCGCCGACATCGGCAAGCTGGCGGACGAACTCAGCGTCGACGACATCTCCCGGTTCCTCTACACCCGCGGCCAGCCCGACCCGGACCTGGTGATCCGCACCTCCGGGGAGCAGCGGCTCTCCGGGTTCCTGATGTGGCAGAGCGCCTACAGTGAGTTCTATTTCTGCGAGGCCCTCTGGCCGGCGTTCCGCAAGGTGGACTTCCTCCGCGCCCTGCGTGACTACGCCGGCAGGCAGCGCCGCTTCGGCGCCTGAACGGTTCACCCGCCCGTCACCTGATGTCCGCAAGAATCGCCGAAAAATAGTCCGGCAATCGACGCGCTGTGGACGTACGTTAATCCCATCAGCAGGCAAACCGCCGGCTGATCGGGGAGGCCAGTACATGGAGCGGAAGTTCGCACCGGATGTATGGGAGGCCGCGTCCGGCCTCACGGCCGAGCCGCCTCACCAATAACAATTCCGGGCCGGCGGCCCGGGGCTGGAGTCGATGTGGCTATTTCTGAAGTATTGCCCGGCGTCATTTCCGACCAGGGCAAGAAGGCTACCTCTCGCGCCAAGCGAGCAACTTCCACGACCGGCGCAGCGAATCCCGACGCTGCGGCCGGTCTTGCTGTTTCCGGGGAAGGAACAGCAGAACGGGAAACCGCCCGAAGCTACGTGATCGACACCTCCGTGCTGCTGTCGGACCCCCGCGCGCTGCTGCGGTTTGCCGAGCATGAAGTCATCCTGCCGATCGTGGTCATCACCGAACTGGAAAGCAAACGGCACGACCCGGAGCTGGGCTACTTCGCCCGCAAGGCGCTGCGGCTCCTCGATGACCTCCGGGTGGAGCACGGCGGCCTGGACCGCCCCATCCCGCTGGGCACCGACGGCGGCACCCTGATGGTGGAGATGAACCACATCTCGGCCGAGGTGCTGCCGGCCGGCTTCCGCGGCAGCGACAACGACAGCCGGATCCTCGCCGTCGCCAAGAACCTCGCCAACGAGGGACGCGACGTGACGGTGGTGTCCAAGGACCTGCCGATGCGGGTCAAGGCCTCCGCCATGGGCCTGCTCGCCGACGAATACCGCAACGAGCTCGTCAAGGACTCGGGCTGGACCGGCATCGCCGAGATCGACGCCGCCGAGGACGAGGTGGCCACGCTCTACGGCCACGAGCCGGTCTTCATCCCGGCTGCGGCCGAGCTGCCGGTCAACACCGGGCTGGTGCTGCTCTCCGGCCGCGGCTCGGCCCTGGGCCGGGTCGGAGCCGACAAACAGGTCCGCCTGGTGAAGGGCGACCGGGACGTGTTCGGCCTGCACGGACGCTCCGCCGAGCAGCGGCTGGCCATCGACCTGCTGATGGACCCGTCCGTGGGGATCGTGTCCCTCGGCGGCCGGGCCGGCACCGGCAAGTCCGCCCTGGCTCTCTGCGCGGGCCTCGAGGCCGTGCTGGAGCGCCGGGAGCACCGCAAGGTCATCGTGTTCCGGCCGCTCTACGCCGTCGGCGGCCAGGAACTCGGCTACCTGCCCGGCTCCGAGTCCGAGAAAATGAACCCGTGGGCGCAGGCCGTCTTCGACACCCTCGGTGCGCTGGTCAGCCAGGAAGTGGTGGAGGAAGTCATGGACCGCGGCATGCTCGAGGTCATGCCCCTGACGCACATCCGCGGCCGCTCCCTGCACGACGCGTTCGTGATCGTGGACGAGGCGCAGTCCCTCGAGAAGAACGTGCTGCTGACGGTCATGAGCCGGATCGGCCAGAACTCCAAGATCGTCCTGACCCACGACGTCGCCCAGCGCGACAACCTCCGGGTCGGACGGCACGACGGCGTCGCGGCCGTCGTCGAGACCCTCAAGGGCCATCCGCTATTTGGCCACATCACCCTGACCCGCTCCGAGCGCTCGCCGATTGCGGCCCTGGTGACGGACATGCTCGAGGGGGCTGAGATCTAAGGCTCGCCTGCTTTCTCGCCTTCCCGTGGGGGCCGTAGTTGGGTTTGCCGTGGTTGGGTTCGCCCCGCCACGGCCCTTTCGCCGTCGCTTAGACACGACGGTTGCCGCCCGCTGCGGTCGCTGGGCGACCTTCGGGGCAGCAAACGTCGCGATGCGCGACTACGCGAAAGGCCCGCGGCGCGGCGTGTGCATTCGTCACCTTCTCGAGCGGAGCCCGCGGCGCGGCGTGTGCGTACGTCACCTTTTCGAGCGGAGCGCGGCGCGGCGTGTGCGTTCGTCACCTTTTAGAGGAGGGACCCGCTGACCGGTTTGCGGAGCTGCCCCCCTTCGCGGGGACGCGGTGGCCCGCGAAGGAGCGCATCGCCGACCAGAGCGGAGCGAAGGTCGCCCAGCGACCGCGGCGCAGCGACGGGAGGTGTCTAAGCGACGGCGGGGCGCCGTGGGCCCGCTTGCGGGGCCCTACAGGTCGATGCCCAGGTGCTTGGCGGTGGGTTCGTGGCCCTGGACTTCGAGGGTCCAGTCGGGGCGTTTGAAGGTGGCGGGGGTGAGCCGGACTTTTTGGACGTCCCGGAGCTGGCCGCCCCAGCTGGCGCGGGTGGTGCCGTTGAGTTCGTAGCCGAGGGAGCGGGAGACGCCCAGGGATTGCTCGTTCCAGGCCGCGGCCTCGGATTCGGCGACCTCGGCGCCGAGCCAGTCGAAAGCGTAGAGGGCGACGGCGGCGCGCATCTCCTTGCCCAGCCCGCGGCCCTGCACGTCCCGGGTGAGCCAGGAGCCGGTGCTGACCGTCTTCAGGGTGGCGAAGTCCTTGGCCCCGACGTCCTGGCAGCCGATGAAGTCGCCGTCGTGCCAGATGCCCAGCAGCAGGGTCCAATCCTGCGGCGACATGGTGCCGCGGCAGCGCCAGTACCACTGCGCCATGTTCGGCCCGAGTTCGTCGGCCGGGGATTCCGCCCAGGGCCGGCTGAACGGGCTGCGTCCGGGTTCGTGGATGCCGCCCAGCGCCGCCTGCACCGCCGCCGGGATGTCCTCGTCGCGGATCGGCCGGAGCGTGAGGCGGGGCGTGGCCAGGGTGAGGCCGAAGGGCGGCCAGAAGCGGGCGAGGTCAGTCATCCGCGAAGCCTAGCAAAAACCGGTAGCATCCGAGGGTGATCCATCGTCTCGGTGACCTGGGGGGAGCGGCCCCGCTGGCCTTCTGGCTGGTGCTGCTGGCGTGCGCGTATTTCGCCGTGATGGCGGCGCGGCTGACCGTCATCGACATCCGGCACCACCTGCTGCCCAACCGGATCATCTTTCCCTCCTACGCGGTCGCGGGTGTGCTGCTGCTCGCCGGGGCCGCGGCGGGCGGCGGCGCCGGGCTGTTCGGTGTGCCCGGGCTCCGGGTGCTGGCCGGCGCCGCGGTGCTCTGGCTGTTCTACTTCCTGCTGCGCGCCGCCTACCCGCCGGGAATGGGCTTCGGCGACGTCAAGCTCGCGGGAGTGCTGGGCCTGTACCTCGGCTTCCTCGGCTGGGGCCACGTCTTCGCCGGAACGTTCGCGGCCTTCCTGTTCGGCGGGCTCTGGAGCGTGGCCCTGCTCCTGACGCGGCGCGGCACCCTGAAGTCGGACATCCCCTTCGGTCCCTTTATGCTCGCGGGGACCGCGGCCGCGATGCTGCTGCTGCCCGCAGGCTAGGCTGGCCGCATGGCCACTCCGGACTTCATCCTGAAACTGCGCGAAAAGATCGGCCACGAGACGCTGTGGATTCCGGGCGCGCGGGCCGTGGTTTTCGACGACGCCGGCCGGGTCCTGCTCGGCCAGCGGGCGGACAACGGCCGGTGGGGGCTGATCACCGGCATCCTGGAACCGGGCGAGGACCCGGCGCCGGGCCTGCTCCGGGAGGTCCTGGAGGAAACCGGGGTGGTGGCCGGGGCCGAGCGGCTCGTCTCGGTGGACGCCGTCGGACCCACCACCTACCCCAACGGCGACGTCTGCCACTTCCTGACCCTGGTCTTCCGCTGCCGGTACGTCTCGGGGGAGGCGCGCGTCAACGACGACGAATCCCTCGCCGTGGGCTGGTTCCGGCCCGAGGAGTTTCCCGAACTGATGCCCGGTCACCTGGAGTCCATCGAGCGGGCGCGGGATCCGGAGGGCCCCGCGCACTTCCGCGGCTGAGAGCTCCTACAATATTGTCACAGCCCCGCCGTAGCCTCCTGCTATCCAGCCCTCCGCTGGAGACAGTGGGCCCGGGGTACCCCTCCGGGCCGGAAATGGGGAAGCATGACAGATTCGGCACTGACGCACGTTTACGTCCTCCTGGACCGTTCCGGTTCCATGAGTTCCATCGCCGACGACACCGCGGGCGGCTTCGCGGCGTTCGTCCGCGAACAGCAGGTGGTGGCGGGCCGGTGCAAGCTCTCACTGGCCCAGTTCGATGACGTCTATGAACGGGTTTACGCCGCGGTGGACATCCAGGATGTCCCGCCGCTGGTCCTCCAGCCCCGCGGCAGCACCGCCCTGCACGACGCCATGGTCCGGCTGATCGGGGAGGCCGGCGCGGAACTGGCGGCGCTGCCCGAACCGGAGCGTCCGGGCACCGTGCTCGTGGCCGTGCTGACCGACGGGCATGAAAATGCCTCACGCGAAGCCAGCGGCGCCATGGTCAAGGCCCTGGTCGAACGCCAGCAGCACCAGTACGGCTGGCAGTTCACCTACCTCGGAGCCAACCAGGACGCTGTCCTGACGGCGCACGGACTCGGCATCCGGGCCGAAGACGCCCTGACGTATGCGGCCGGCAATGTGGACGCCGCCTTCTCCGGCCAGTCCGCCAAGACCAGGCGGCTGCGCGAGGCTCGCATCGCCGGCGCCAGTCTGGCCGAGGCCGCGGCCCACTCTGCCTACACCGCTGAAGAGCGCCGTGCCGCCGGGGGAGAGGTGCCGCGCGAGTAGGGCCGGGGCCGTCCCGGCTTTAAAGTACGACGGCGGCCGGCGCCTTTCCCGGGAAAGGTGCCGGCCGCCGTCGGACGCGGTGCCCGCAGCAGCGGGCGTTTACGACTAGGCCTTGTGCGGCGGCCGCGTCATGGACATCACGTCCAGGGCGGTGTCCAGCTGCTCTTCGGTCAGCTCGCCGCGCTCGAGGAAGCCCATCGCAACGACGGTCTCGCGGATGGTCAGGCCCTCGGCCACGGCCTTCTTGGCGATCTTGGCGGCGTTCTCGTAGCCGATGAACTTGTTCAGCGGCGTCACGATGGACGGCGAGGCCTCGGCGAGGAAGCGGGCGCGCTCGACGTTGGCGGTGATGCCGTCGATCATCTTGTCGGCCATCACGCGGCTCGTGTTCGCCAGCAGGCGGACGGATTCGAGCAGGTTGGCGGCCATGACGGGGATGCCGACGTTGAGCTCGAACGCGCCGTTGGTGCCGGACCAGGCGATGGCGGTGTCGTTGCCGATGACCTGGGCGCAGACCATGATGGAGGCTTCGCAGATGACCGGGTTGACCTTGCCGGGCATGATCGAGGAGCCCGGCTGCAGGTCCGGGATCGCGATTTCGCCGAGGCCGGTGTTGGGGCCGGAGCCCATCCAGCGCAGGTCGTTATTGATCTTCATGAAGGAGATCGCGATGTTGCGCAGCTGGCTGGAAGCCTCGATCAGCCCGTCGCGGTTGGCCTGGGCCTCGAAGTGGTCGCGGGCCTCGGTCAGGGGCAGGCCGGTGTCAGCGGCGAGGAGCTCGATCACACGCTCCGGGAAGCCGGCCGGGGTGTTGATGCCGGTGCCGACGGCGGTGCCGCCGAGCGGGACCTCGGCGACGCGGGGGAGGGAGGCGTTGACGCGCTCGATGCCGTAGCGGACCTGCGCGGCGTAGCCGCCGAACTCCTGGCCCAGGGTGACCGGGGTGGCGTCCATCAGGTGCGTGCGGCCGGACTTCACGACGTCCTTGAACTCGACGGCCTTGCGCTCGAGCGACTCCGCGAGGTAGCCCAGGGCCGGGATCAGGTCGTTGATCAGGGCGGACGTGGCGGCCACGTGGACCGACGTCGGGAACACGTCGTTGGAGGACTGCGAGGCGTTGACGTGGTCGTTCGGGTGGACCACCTTCTCGCTGCCGGCGGCCTTGAGCGCGCGGGAGGCGAGCTCGGCCAGGACCTCGTTGGTGTTCATGTTCGAGGAGGTTCCGGACCCGGTCTGGAACACGTCGATCGGGAAGTCCCCGTCGTACTTGCCGGCGGCGACCTCGTCGGCGGCGTCGGCGATTGCCTGGGCCAGCTCGCCGTCGAGCACCCCCAGCTCCGCGTTGGCCTGGGCGGCAGCCTTCTTGACCCGGGCGAGGGCTTCGATGTGGGCGCGCTCCAGGGTCTTGCCGGAGATCGGGAAGTTCTCGACCGCACGCTGCGTCTGGGCACGGTACAGCGCGTTCACGGGGACGCGGACTTCGCCCATCGTGTCGTGTTCAATACGAAACTCTTCGGTGTTCAAATCTGCTGTGGAAGTCATGGGGCTAGCTTATTCGGCCCAAGCGTTCCACCGAAAACCATGAACCGGCGCAGAAACGAAGCTCCTAGAGCTCGCCGATGCCGGAGACAAGGTCGGCACGGCCCTCGGCCAGGCGGTAGGCCAGTCCGATCACGGCGGCGCGGCCGCTGCCGACGGCGTCGGAAATCACCCGGGAGCTGTCCACCAGGCGCTGCGAGGTCTGCTTGACGTTCTCCACCACCATGTCGTTGACGTCGTGCTGGTCGTTGCGCAGCGAAGTCAGCACGGACGGTGTGATGCGCTCGACCAGGCTGCGGATGAACCCTACCGGCATCTCGCCGGTTTCCACTGCTGTTTTGGTGGCGATGACGGCGCCGCAGCTGTCGTGGCCGAGGACCACAATCAGCGGCACGCCCAGGACGCCGATGCTGTATTCGATCGAGCCCAGGACGGCGTCGTCAATGACCTGGCCGGCCGTCCGGACGACGAACGCGTCGCCGAGGCCGAGGTCGAAGATGATCTCGGCCGCCAGCCGGGAGTCGGCGCAGCCGAAGATGACGGCGAAGGGGTGCTGGTTCTCCACGAGCGAGGACCGCCGGGAGGCGTCCTGGTTCGGGTGCGAGGATTCGCCGGCGACAAAACGTTCGTTGCCTTCGCGCAGCCGGCGCCAGGCGAGGGCGGGAGTCAGGTAGGTAGCCACGGCCCCTACTTTACGGCGAGGGGGTGGCCGAGGGTGAAACTGTTGCGGCCGGGTTGCTCTCCAGAGCCTTCACCACCGCCGCGGCGAGCACGGAGAATTCCTCCAGCTGCGCGGGCCCGGTCAGGACCACCGTGGTCCCGCGGTAGTCGAGCACCATGGACTTCTCGCCCTTGCCGGTGTCGCGCAGCTGCCAGTCGCGTCCGCCGGCGCTGCGCGTCCCGGTGACCGGGGCGCTTTTGGTCTGCTGCAGCAGCCAGGTCGGATTGGACTGGCGGGTCTGGACCAGCCCGATGAAGGAGTCCTTGGGCGTAAGGTAGCCGACCTCCCAGGTAGCCACGCCGCTGCCCGAGCCGGACTCCCAGCGGGCGTAATTCGAACGGAATGTGTCGCCGGTGTCCGGGGCCACCGGTGTGAATCCCGCCACACCTGCCGCGTTTTTCGCGATGGCGCCGACGTTGATGTCCGGGCGGTAGCCGTCGGACTTGGGAGACGGGTTCATCAGCACCACGGGCAGGAAAGCGCCGATGCTCAGGACCAGGGCGATGATCATGCCGATCACCGAGGCGTTGGCCCGCTTGGCGGCGGCCGCCCGGATGACAGGCTTCACGGGCTGCGCGCCGGCGGCTTCGGGTACTGCGCCCGCGGCTGCGGGGGATGCTCCGCCGGCCGGTGATCCGGCGGCCTCGGGAGGGGTGTCCTGCAATTCATTCACCCCTCTATAGTCGCCCATTCAGGGCCGATCTCACATTCGGCCGGCGCGCGCCGGTTGGCGCGGGGCCGTTCATGGTGGCGTCATTCCAGCACCGATCGCGGCCGCCGCGACTATGATCAGTAACAGACGGATCCCAGCGGCAGCCGGACACCGGATGCCGCCGGTTCAACGATCGCCACTCGAAGAAGAGGTTCACGTGTCACCAGCGTCCATGACCCAGAAGTACTCCACGCTTTCCCCGTCGCTCGCCGTCGGAATCGATGAGCCTGACCGCAACCTTGCGCTAGAACTGGTCCGCGTCACCGAAGCCGCGGCCATCGCCGGCGGCCACTGGGTCGGTTTCGGCGACAAGAACAAGGCCGACGGCGCCGCCGTCGACGCCATGCGCTCCTTCCTGCAGACCGTCCACTTCAACGGCGTCGTGGTCATCGGCGAAGGCGAAAAAGACGAAGCCCCCATGCTGTTCAACGGCGAGCGTGTCGGCGACGGCACCGGCCCCGAGTGCGACGTCGCCGTCGACCCGATCGACGGGACCCGGCTGACCGCCCTGGGTATCAACAATGCCCTGGCCGTTCTGGCCGTCGCCGAGCGCGGCTCCATGTTCGACCCCTCCGCCGTGTTCTACATGGAGAAGCTCGTTACCGGCCCGGAGGCCGCCGACATGGTCGACCTGCGCCTGCCGGTCAAGCAGAACCTGCACCTGATCGCCAAGGCCAAGGGCGTCAAGGTCAACCAGCTCAACGTGATGATCCTGGACCGCGACCGGCACCGCCCGCTGGTCGAGGAGATCCGCGAGGCCGGCGCCCGGACGAAGTTCATCATGGACGGCGACGTCGCCGGCGCCATCGCCGCCGCCCGTGCCGGCACCGGCGTCGACGCCCTGATGGGCATCGGCGGAACCCCGGAAGGCATCGTCGCGGCCTGCGCGATCAAGTCCCTCGGCGGCGTTATCCAGGGCCGGCTCTGGCCCACCAGCGACGAGGAGAAGCAGAAGGCGATCGACGCCGGGCACGACCTGGACCGGGTGCTCTCCACCAACGACCTGGTCTCCAGCGACAACTGCTACTTCGCGGCCACCGGCATCACCGACGGCGACCTGCTCAAGGGTGTGCGCTACTCCAAGGACAAGGTCCTCACCCAGTCGATCGTGATGCGCTCCAAGTCCGGGACCATCCGGTTCGTCGACGGCGAGCACCAGGCCAGCAAGTGGGAGGGCTACGCCCGCAAGCACTAATCCCCGCGCATGCGCAGGATCCCGGGACGCGCCCTGCGCCCCGGGATTCTTTGTTTTCCGGTCCGGGCCGGCGGGACGGCCGGCCGCGTTCCGGTGCTTTGGCCGGCGTTGGATAGGGTGGAGCCATGACTTGGCTTGTTACTGGCGGTGCAGGATATATCGGTTCCCACGTCGTTGCCGCGTTGCGCGCGGCGTCGATGACACCGGTGGTGGTGGATTCCCTCTCGAGCGGGCACCGGGAGTTCGTGCCGGAGGACGTGCCGTTTGTGCACGGGAACATCCTCGATGCGGACCTGGTGGCCCGCACCATGCTCGACCATTCCGTGACCGGCGTGATCCAC
This sequence comes from Arthrobacter sp. SlRoot2-15, assembly GCF_059739345.1. Taxonomy (NCBI): domain Bacteria; kingdom Bacillati; phylum Actinomycetota; class Actinomycetes; order Micrococcales; family Micrococcaceae; genus Arthrobacter; species Arthrobacter sp. SlRoot2-15. The sequence continues at coordinate 866,541 of NZ_AP046058.1, read as the reverse complement.
CTCGCGGGCTTCAAGTACGCCGGCGTATCCGTGCAGGAGCCGTTGCTCACGTACGAGCAGAATGTGACGGGTACCGCGCAGCTGCTGAAAGCGATGGAGCTCGCCGGAGTCGACAACATGGTCTTCTCCTCCTCGGCCGCCACCTACGGCACCCCCAGGGCGGACATCGTCACCGAGGAGACCCCGACCCAGCCCGAATCCCCCTACGGCGAGAGCAAACTCATCGGGGAGTGGCTCATCCGTGACCAGGGCGTGGCACGCGGCCTGCGGCACACTTCGCTGCGTTACTTCAACGTGGTGGGGTCCGGCGCGCCCGAGCTCTACGACTCCAGCCCCCACAACCTTTTCCCGATCGTGCTGCGCGCACTGACCTCGGGCAAAACCCCCCGGATCAACGGCACCGACTACAACACCGAGGACGGCACCTGCGTTCGCGACTACGTTCACGTTGCCGACCTCGCGACCTCCCATGTCGCGGCAGCGCAGGCCCTTGCTGCCGGCAAGACGCTGGAACGCATCTACAACCTTGGCTCCGGCGACGGGCTGTCCGTGCGGCAGATCATGACGGCAATGGCCCAAGTGACGGGCATCGACTTCGACCCCGAGATCGGTCCCCGGCGGGCCGGAGACCCTGACCGGATCGTCGCCGACGGCACCCTGGCCGCGCGCGATCTGGACTGGAAAATGCGCCACACCGTGGAAGAGATGGTGGCCAGCGCCTACGAAGCCCAGAAACGCGCGGCTTCGGCCGTAAACTAGGCCGGGCTGCGACCGAGGGACATGCCCGGTGCTGGTGCCCAAGGTTGGGCATAGTGGGCATATGTCCATGCGCAGTGGTGAGCGTGGGGCATGTCCAGTGCTGGTGCCCTGGTCTTTGTGCCCGGGTGACATCCCTCCGGAGGACATGCCCAGTGCTGGTGCCCAAGGTTAGACATAGTGGGCATATGTCCATCGGCCGTGGTGAGCGTGGGACATGCCCATTGCTTGTGCTCTGGTGTTTGTGCCCGGGGTGACATCCCTCCATGGGACATGCCCGGTGCTGGTGCCCAAGGTTGGGCATAGTGGGCATATGTCCATGCGCCGTGGTGAGCGCGGGGCATGTCCAGTGCTCGTGGCCTGCACGTGTGCCCGGGGTGACATCCCTCCGGGGGACATGCCCTGCTAGCTGCGGCGTGCGCTGCGCCGTGCGCCCGGCAGGGCCCCGCGCAGCGCCGCGGGCAGCTGCCGGGCCGTCTTGACGCCGCGCCGTGCGAACTGGGCCCCCTGGCGGGCGAGCTGGTAGGCGCCGTAGCGGAGCTTCTTGACCGGCAGGTCCCAAGTACCCGGGTAGGCGACTTCACGGCCGCCAAAGGATTTCTTGAACGCCGTGAAGCCGGCCCACTTGTGGCCGGGCTGGTCGGCCGGCGCCACACCCCAAAGGTCCACGTGCGCCAGGCCCTTGTCCTTGGCGTCGGCCATCAGCGTCACCAGCAGCGGGATTCCGGCGCTGAGCTTGCGGTGGGTGTCGTCCAGCGCGGCGTGGGCGTACGTGCGGGTGTCCGCCCAATCGTAGGCGAGGGCCGCAGCGATCGGCTCGCCCTCCAGTTCCGCGATGAACAGGGTGGCCGCGCCGGCCGGCATCAGCGACCGGGCCACCTGGCTCAGGTACTCGTCGCTTTGCGGCTTGAAGCCGTTGCGCGCCGCGGTCAGGTGCAGGAACCTCAGCAGCACGGAAATCTCCGCGGGGTCCTGGCTGGACCGGAACGTCACACCCTTCTTGTGGATGTTGCGGTACAGGTTGCGGTTCACCGGCTTCATGTCCGCCAGCACGTCTTTGAAGTCGCGGTCCAGGTCCACGATCCAGCTCAGCTCCGGCTGCAGGTTCGCCGGCGCGCGGCGCAGGCCGCGGCTGCGCAGCACGGTGCCGGCGTCGGCGGCGCTGAAGCCCGCGTCGACCGGCTCAACCCGGACGAACACCGCGCCGCACCGGCGCGCCAGTGCCGTCAGGGACGCAAGCGCGGCGTCGAAGGCGTCGACGGAATCAGCCAGCGGGCCATAGGGGACGTAGAGCAGCTTGCCGGCCGGGTTGCTTTCCTCGACGGCGAGGAACCGCCAGCCCGTGCCGGCCTCTTCGTGGACGGTGCGGCCCAGGGCGCGCTGTACGTCGGCCCACTGCGGGCCCTGCAAGAAGTAGTCCACGGCTCAAGCCTTCATTCCGGTAGTGACGGCAAAGGCCACGGCGGGCCCGGTGGCTCCGGCGACGGGGTGCACGTTGACCGGCGCCTCGGCGGCCGGCAGGAACGCGGACGCGCCGTGCTCCAACTGCAGGTCGCCCTTGGGGGAGTCCAGCAGGACCGCGCCGGCGACGACGATGATCACCGCTGCCCCGGACTGCGCCAGCGGGACCGGTTCCGCGCCCGGGAGCAGCTCCACCCGCTGCAGCGCGAATTCCCGGAACGGGGGGCGGTAGAGTTCCTGGCCCAGCATCGTGGTCTCGGCGGAGAGTCTCGGCACGGCGACGGCCTCGAAGGCGACCGTCTTCAGCAGCTCGGGCACGTCCACGAATTTGGGCGTCAGCCCGCCCCGGAGCACGTTGTCCGAGGAAGCCATCACCTCGATCCCGAGCCCGTGCAGGTAGGCGTGCACGTTGCCGGCCGGCAGGTACACGGCTTCCCCGGGCGCCAGCGAGATCCGGTTCAACAGCAGTGAGATCAGCACCCCGGGATCTCCGGGATATTCCCCGTTGAGGTTCACGGCGGTGCCCAGCTCCGCCGCGTGGGTTCCCAGCGGCGCGCCGGAGACGAGGGCGGCGACGACGGCTGCGGTCGCCTCGGCGACGTCGTCCCCGCCAGCAATCAGCCGCTCGAAGGCGGACCGCAGGGCGGCCGGTTCATCCGGCTGCGCGAGGTCGTCCAGCAGTTGCGGGATCAGCGGCGGCAATGCCAGGCCGGCCAGGTCAAAACAGGACGCCAGATGCTGGAAGACCGCGCGCGACTCCGCCGCCGGCCGGAAACCGCAAAGGGCATCAAAATCGGTCAGGGCGAAGATCATTTCCGGCTTGTGGGAGGCGTCCTTGTAGTTGCGGGTCGCAGCGGCGTGGTCGACGCCGGCGGCTTCCTCTCGGGCGAACCCCGCCCGCGCCTGCTCCTGCGTCGGATGCACCTGCAGGGACAGCGGCCGCTCGGCGGCGAGGACCTTGAGCAGGAACGGCAGCCGCGGACCGAACTCGGCCACGCTCTCGCCACCGAGGTGGTGCTCCGGGTCGCCGGCGATCAGCGCGTCCAGCGCCAGCCGGCCGCCGCCGTCGGCCGCCACGGAGGGCGAGTCCGGGTGGGCGCCGATCCACAGCTCGGCTTCCGGGCCGCCGGAGGCCGGACGGCCGAGCAGGCCGGCGATCGCGGTCCTGGATCCCCAGGCGTAGGGCCGGAGGACGTTCTCAAGTTCGTACACGTGGTCCCTATCTGCTCACGGAGAGCGACTGGCTGCTGGAGCCTGCTGGAGTAACGGGCGGCCGGGCGCCCGGGCCTAGAGCGGGGCGCACTGGCCGTTGGTGGCTACCAGGTTGCGGATGGACTGCTCATCGCCGTTGCGCTTGAACTCGTTGAGCATTTCCTCCGTGATCGGCTCGCCCTCGGGCGTGGTGGTCACGGGGGTGAAGTCCGACGAGGTCGGCGACGGCGCGGGCTGGGTGCCCGGCTGTGCCCCGCCGGCGGCGGAGAGCGGACCGGGCGCCTCGGCCGGCTGCCGGAGCGAATCGTCGGCAGCCCCGGCGGCGGGTGCCGGGGCCAGCAGCTTGTCCACGGCCTGGTGGATCTTCTCGAAGTCCGGAACCGTGGAGAAAGACGCATCGAAGTCGGGCGGGCCGATGGTCAGCCGGCTCACCGGCTGGCCCTTGGACTTCATCGCGAGGTCCACGAAGCTGCCGAGCTGGCTGGAGGAGATGTTGGAATCGACCACCTTGGTGCCGGCCTTGACGATGTCCTCGAACTTCGTCAGCAGGGTGGCCGGATCGAGCTGCTTGAGCATCGCCTGCTGGACGCATTGCTGGCGCGCGATGCGGGCGTAGTCGTCGACGAATTCCCGGGACCGGCCGTACCAGAGGGCGTGGTAGCCGTCCAGGGTGTTGTCCCCTGCCGGGATCCAGCCCAGCGGCATGCCGTGGATGCCGTTGGCCTCGTCGATGGTTTCGCCGCTGATGGGGACCCAGCCACCGGCCTTGATCCGGATGCCGCCCATGGCGTCGATGAGCTTGGCGAAGCCGTCCATGTCCACCAGGACGTAGGCCTGGACCTTGATGCCGAGCGTGCCGGAGACCGCCTCGAGGGTGGCCTGCGCGCCCGGGTCCTCCACCCCGGGGTAGAGGTTTTTGTACTTGTTGGTGACCTCGGTGTTGATGGCGTTGATCAGGCACTCGTCGCCGCAGTCGTAGCCGTCCGGATAGATCTTCCGCATCGGCGAGTCCTCGCTGAACTGGGCGTTCTGCAGGTTGCGCGGGATCGAGATGATGGCGGACTTGCCGGTCTTGGCGTCCACGCTGATCACGGAGAGGCTGTCCGGCCGGCGTCCGGTGCGGTCCGCCCCGGCGTCGCCGCCCATCATCAGGAAGTTGTAGCGGCCCTCGGAGGGCTCCATCGCCGGTCCGCTGGCGAAGATCGTGCCGATCGCGTCCCGGCCGACGTTCAGCAGGTACGCCGCGTAGCCCAGGCTGCCGCTGCTGAGCAGCATGGCCAGGACCAGGGTGACGACGACGGCGGCGCGCGCCCTGGTTTCGAGCAGCGCGGGGCGGATCAGGCGCAGCGTGTTGACGAACAGGACCGCCCAGCCCAGGGACAGGGCGGTGAGCACGATGACCAGCACGAGCGAAGTGACGGGGTCGGCGACGAGGTTGATCAGGGTGGGGCGGGATACCAGCAGCAGGATCAGCGCGACGATGACCAGCGCCCAGACTGTTAGCGTCACGCGGAGCGCTCTCCGCCCCAGCCTGCGGTTGCCCGCGACGGTCTGCGCGCTGCCGGGCACCAGCAGGGTCAGCAGGATCAGCAGGAAGGCGCGCTTGATGAGGACGCGCGGGCCGGACCCGGACGGGTAGCGGACCGGGTCGGTGAGGGCGCCCTTTATCGGCTGCTTCGTCTGCTGCGCAGCGGCGAAACTCTTGCTCATGTCCTCGATCCCTACCGGCCGCCCCGCGGAACGCAGTTTTCATCGGAGAACACCTCGGCCACCTTGCTGCGCAGGTTCGCGCCCTTCAAGGTGGCGGCGTCGTTGAGTTCCCGGGCGAAGTCGAGGAGCTCGGAGCGCAGCTGCTCGGCGAGGGCGTCCGTGCCCGAGGCCAGCATCCGTACCGCGAGCAGCCCGGCGTTGCGGGCCCCCGCGATGGAGACCGTAGCGACCGGCACGCCGGCGGGCATTTGCACTATGGACAGGAGCGAGTCCATCCCGTCGAGGGTTTTCAGCGGCACGGGCACACCGATCACCGGCAGCGGCGTCACGGAGGCGAGCATGCCCGGCAGGTGCGCGGCGCCGCCCGCGCCGGCGATGATCACGCGCAGCCCGCGTTCGTGGGCGGTCTGCCCGTAGCGGATCATTTCGGTGGGCATCCGGTGTGCCGAGACGACGTCGGCCTCGAACGGGATGCCGAACTCGGCCAGCGCCTCCGCGGCCGCCTCCATCACGGGCCAGTCGGAGTCCGAGCCCATCACGAGCCCCACGATCGGGGCGGACCCGTTGGCGGCGGCGCGGGCGCCGGAGTCCTGGGCTTCGGTGCTGGCGCTCACGCGGTCTCCTCGGTGGTTCCCGGGGCAGCGCCGGCCTGGGCCCGCCCGTCCCGGATGATGTTGGCAACGGTGCCGGCCCGGTGCCGGACGGAATCGACGTCGGCCGCCGAGCCGCCGACGAGGTTGACGTGGCCGATCTTGCGGCCCGGGCGTACGGCCTTGCCGTAGCAGTGGACCTTGGCGGCCGGTTCGCTGGCGAGGGCCGCGGGGTACGCGGAGAACAGGTTCTGGTTCGCTCCGCCGAGGAAGTTCTTCATGACCACCACGGGCCCGAGCAGGTCGGTGGCGCCCAGGGGCAGGTTCAGGATGGCGCGCAGGTGCTGTTCGAACTGGCTCGTGACCGAGCCGTCCTGGGTCCAGTGGCCGGTGTTGTGCGGGCGCATGGCGAGTTCGTTGATCAGGAAGCCGGCACCGACGCCGGGGGTCTCGAACATTTCCACGGCCATCACGCCGGTGACCCCAAGTTCGTTGGCGATCCGCAGCGCAGCGTCCTCGGCGGCGGCGGCGACCTCCAGCGGAATGTCCAGGGCCGGGGCGATCACCTCGTCGCAGACGCCGTCGACCTGGATCGTGTGCACCACGGGCCAGGCCCGGGATTCTCCGCCGGGCGTGCGGGCCACCATGGCCGAGAGTTCACGGCTGAACTCCACCTTGGCCTCGGCCAGGAGCGGGGACATGGCCGCGAACCAGTCCGCGGACGCCGCGGCGTCCGCGGCGGAGGCGACGATCCGCACCCCCTTGCCGTCGTAGCCGCCGCGGGGCGTCTTGAGCACCACGGGCCAGCCTGCCTCGTCGCCGAAGGCAACCAGGGCCTCGACGTCGTCGACGGCGGCCCAGCGCGGGTTGGGCAGCTCCAGCCGGTCGATCGCGGCACGCATCACCAGTTTGTCCTGCGCGTTGACCAGCGCGTCCGGGCCAGGGTGGACGTTGACGCCGGCCTCGATCAGCGCGCGCAGGTGCCCGGTGGGGACATGCTCGTGGTCGAAGGTCAGCACGTCCAGCCCGCGGGAGAACTCCAGCAGGTGGTCCAGGTCGGTGTAGTCGCCGACCGGGGCCTTGGCCACGGCCGCGACAGCGGAGACGTCCTCGCCCTCGGCCAGGACACGGAGTTCGAAGCCGAGTGCGGTGGCGGCTGGGGCCATCATGCGGGCTAGCTGGCCGCCGCCAACCACACCGATTACAGGAAAAGTCACATCTCCCAGCCTACCGAAAACCTGCGCAGAACCGGCCCCCGCGCGCCCGGGCCGACGAAACGGCGCCTTTTTCGGCGCGGTTTGCGGGGGGTGCGCTGCCCTTATTGGCGCCGGCCGGGGCGCATACCCGGGAAACGGCGCTAAAATGGGCCGTTGGCCGGATGGCTGACAGATTCACGAGGGCCACGGAGGGTCATGATTAACACACTTGCAGATCGTGCGCGCGGGCTCGCATCGCTCTTCTGGCGCGAAGTGGCGAAGTTCGGCGCCGTCGGCGGTGTCGCCTTCGTCATCGACAACGGCCTGACGTACTACCTGATGCACGGCGCCATGTCCGACAGCGAGGCCAAGGCCCGCTTCGTCGGCGCGACCGTCGCCACGATCTTCTCCTGGATCGCGAACCGCTTCTGGACGTTCCGCCACCGGAGGCAGGAAAACGTGCTGCGCGAGTTCGCGATGTTCGTCCTCATCAACGGCATCGGCATCGGCATCTCCACCGGCCTCACCGCCCTCGCCAAGTACGGCATGGGGATCACGGACAAGAACATGCTGTTCTTCGCCGGCGTCGTCGGTATCCTCGTCGCCACCGTCGTGCGGTTCTTCGCCTACCGCTTCCTCGTCTTCAACAAGGAACTCGACGACGAGCCGGACTTCTCCCACGACCACGAGATCATTGAACGGCACGCGCACGGCCCCGCGCCGGTCAAGGTTCCCGGGACGGCCCAGGACCCCGACGTTCCCGGCGCCGACCCCGAACGCCGCTAATCCGGCCGGTCCGGGTCAGGACGTCCGGGTCAGCTCCGGCTGACGCGTTCGTCGCCCAGCAGCCGCTCCGTGACCGCGACCTCCGGGTGCACCAGCACCACCGAGCCGTCGGCCGCCCACGCGCCGAGGGCCTGGGCCAGGACCGGTTCGAGGCCGTCCGCCGCCCGGACGAGCAGGCGCGGACCCTCCTTCGGGGTGCCGTCTGCCGCGGCGAAGCCGGCCAGCAGGCCGGCATGGGTGTGCACGGAGCCGGCGGCGTCCCGCACGGCCGGGCGCCCCGGTTCCGGATCCACATGGGGCATAAAGACGTCGCCATGCGAGCGGATCTCGGCGGCATAGTCGACCACGCCGGAGGGCAGGCTGCCCGGCCACCGCATCGCCAGGGCAGGCAGCGCCACCGCCATCACCGTTTCGAAGCCCCCTCCGGCGGCCGCCGGACCGGGGTCCGCGGTCGCGATCAGCTCGGCGGCGGCGGCGTCGAGCACCACCTCCATGCCCAGCTGCCAGGCGGCCAGGGCGAGCACCACGGATTTCCAGTGCGCCGGCAGGTCCAGCCGGAGCCGCGTCCCGGGTTCGGCATCCAGTTCGTCCTGGAGAAGGTTGCTGGTCTTGGCGACCCAGTTGTCCAGCACCCGGCCGGAGAGTTCCACCCGCTCGGCGTCGGGGCCGTACCAGGTCAGCCGGGGGGAGGTGGACTGGCCCGAACGCAGGGCTGTCATCAGGTCGATTGCCGGGATGCTCATGCGTTCATCTTGCCACGGCGGTCCTGGCGTGATCTCTGTCACGGCCGGCCGGCCGGGAGGCGGGGGACCGACGCGCCGCGGTGGAGGGCGGGAGCGCAAAATCGCCGAAAACGCAAGAGAATCCCAGTGCGATCGCAGGAAAAGCGCAAGAAAGTGCTCAGTATGCTGTCAATTCCGGCCCCTGGCCGACAAGGGGCCCGAAAAATCCCGGGCGTGGCGTGCCCCTGCAATCCGACGAAAGTTGATTATTATCTCCGCTGCGGCTTGACTCCCGGATACTTACACGCGTGTAATTAGGTATCGAAAGCCACTGCGCAACAGCCGGCACACAACCGAGTGTCCGAGGGTCAGGCAGGGGCTGCAAAATCAGAGAGGGAACGCCAATGGGGCTTGCAGAGCGTATCCATGAAGATGAAGTCGTCGCCGGCCAGGCGACGGCGAAATACCGTTCACGCGGAGTGCCGAGCGACTGGTACGTCGACCCGGCCGATCCGGACGCCGCGGAGCGGTACAACGAACACACCCAGGGTTCCCTGCAGGACCAGGCCACGGCCTTCCTCGCAGCCCACGAAGCGCTTCTGGCGGGCAGCCCGGAGCAGGACGATCCGCTTGACCCTCCGATGGAGTTGCAGACCCTGCACTCCGGAAGCGCCGCCCAGCCGGTGTGGATCGGGTTGCCGCCCCGGCAGGACTTCGACGATGAAGGCGAACTGGGATGGCAGACGGACGCGCTCTGCGCGCAGACCGACCCGGAGGCCTTTTTCCCGGAAAAGGGCGGCTCCACCCGCGACGCCAAGAAGGTCTGCGGCGCCTGCAACGTCCGCTCGCAGTGCCTGGAGTATGCCTTGTCCAATGACGAGCGCTTCGGCATCTGGGGCGGCCTCTCCGAGCGGGAACGCCGCCGGCTTAGGAAGCGGGCAGTCTAATTCTTCAGGAAGTACAAGTCACCGCCGTTGTGGTCGCCCACAACGGCGGTGACTATCTCCCCAGGACCCTGGCGGCTTTGGCGGCGCAAACGCGGCCGGCGGACGCGGTCATCGGGGTCGACACCGGATCCCGCGACCATTCGGCGGCGCTGCTGGGCCAGGCGCTCGGCACGTCCAGCGTCACCGTTTTCGAGCAGGCCAGGACCGGCATGGGCGGAGCCGTCCAGGCCGCCCTCAAGGAGCTCGCGCCCCGGGGCGGTTCCGGTGACCCGGCCGCCGAATGGATCTGGCTGCTGCACGACGACGCCGCTCCGGCCCCCGAGGCCCTCGCCGAACTGCTGCATGCCGTTGAGCGCGCGCCCTCGGTGACCGTGGCGGGCTGCAAGCAGCTCGACTGGCACGCCGGGCGCCGGCTGATCGACGTCGGGCTTTCCACCAGCCGGTGGGCCGAGCGCCTGACCCTGATCGAGGCGGACGAACTCGACCAGGGCCAGTACGACGGCCGCAGCGACACCTTCGCCGTCAACTCCGCCGGCATGCTGGTCCGCCGCGACGTCTGGGAGGAGCTCCGGGGCTTCGACCCGGCCCTGCCCGGCAGCGGGGACGACGTCGACTTCTGCTGGCGCAACCGGCTCGCCGGCCACCGCGTGGTGGTGGTCCCGAGCGCCCGGATGTTCCACGTTTCGCACCGGCCGCACGCCCTGGGGACCGCGACGGCGGCGCGCAAGGCCCAGGTCCACCTGCGGCTCAAGCACGCCCCGGCGTGGAAGGTGCCGCTGCACGCCGTGGGCGCCCTCCTGGGCAGCCTCTTCAAACTTGTCCTCAGCATCGCCGTCAAGGACCCCGGCCACGGGTTCTCCCAGCTGCTGGCCACGCTCGCGGCGCTGGGCCGGCCCGCCGCCGTGCTCCGCGGCCGCCGCAACGCGGCCCGCACCCGGCGCATCCGGCGCTCCGTGATCAAGGGCCTGCAGACGCCCCGCCGCGAGGTCTGGGCCCACCGCCGCTCCCTGATGGAGGCCATCGGGTCCGACGATTCCGAGCCTTCCGGGCACGATCCGCTGGCTGACCAGCCCAGTGGGGACGCCACCGACGATTTCGCCGCGCTCAGCACCACCGGGCGCGCCTGGGTGGGCAACGGGGCGCTGCTGGCGCTGCTGGTCACCGCCGCGGCCTCCCTCGTCGGCCTGCTGAACCTGTTCCGGGCCGACGCCGTCACCGGCGGCGCGCTGATGCCGGTCTCGGCCCGCCTGGGCGAGATCTGGGACCATGCCTCGGGCTGGTGGATCGCGCTCGGTGCCGGGCTCCCGGGCCACGGCGACCCCTTCGGCTACGTGCTGTGGCTGCTCGGCGTCCTGGGGGCAGGGAACGCCAACGGCGCCGTGGTGTGGCTGCTGGTCCTGGCGATGCCGCTGTCCGCGCTGGGTGCCTGGTTCGCCGCCGGGGCACTGACCCAGCGGCGCCGGCTCCGGCTTGCGGCCGCGCTGCTTTGGGCGGGCGCGCCGGCCCTGCAGGTGGCCCTCAACCAGGGGCGCCTCGGCCCGCTTGTTGCACATGTGATGATGCCGCTGCTGGTCCTGGCCCTGCTGCGCGCCACCGGCTCGGTGCCCGGCCGCGGACGTTTTGCCGTCCCGGGCCCGGGGGAGCGGCGCTTCACCGAGAAACCTCCGGCCAAACCCGGCATCAACGGAACCCCGTCCTGGACCGCTGCGGCCGCCGCCGGACTGGCGCTGGCCGTCGTTACCGCGGGGGCGCCGTCGCTGCTGCTGCCCGCCGTCGCCGTCGTTGCACTCTGCGGCGTGCTGCTGGGCCGCCGCGGCCGCACCGTCTGGTGGTCGCTGCTGCCCAGCCTGGCCCTGTTCGTTCCCTTCGCCCTCTCCGTCCTGGACCGGCCCCGCGCCCTGCTGGCCGATCCCGGCCTGCCGCTGGGTTTCGACGCCGCTCCGCTCTGGCAGCAGGCGCTCGGCCAGCCGCTGCGCTTCGACGCCGGCGCCGGCCTCGCCGGGCTGGCCGCCTTCGGACCGGGGGCCGTGCCGTGGGCCCTGTTGCTGGCCCTGCTGCTCGGCCTGCCCGTGCTGCTGCTGGCCCTGGTGGCCCTCTTCCTCCCCGGCCGGAACGCGGCCGGCCGGCGGCCCCGGCTGGCCCGCTGCCTCTGGGCCGCCGGCACGCTGATGCTGGCCGGGGGCTGGCTGGCCGGTCACGTCGCGACCGGCGCCAGCGCCGAGGTCTTGGTCACCCCGTTCACCGGCCCGGCCGTCTCCGCCGCGGCGTTCACCTTGCTTGGAGCCGCCCTGCTCGGCGCCGAGGCCCTGCTCGACGCAGCCGACGCCATGTCGGCGGCCGCGCCGGGCCGCAACGTGCTGTACCGCAAGATCCTGGTCCGCGGCACCGCCGTCACCGCCATGGTGTTGCTGCTCGCCGGCCCGCTGGCCGGGCTCACCGCCTGGGCCGCGCACAACGTGCTCCAGACCGTCCCGTCCGCCGCACCCGCGCCCACGGCCGCGGCAGGCGCCAGCGTCCCGGACCCCGGCACGGGAACCGGCACGGCCGGCACGGCCGCCGCCGGGGAGCTGGGCACCCGCCGGCTGGTCCAGGCCGGCAAGGCCCGCACGCTGCCGGCGACGGCCATCGACCGGGCCGAGGGCCCGGAACAGGCCCGGACGCTGGTCATCACCGCCCGGGAAAACGGCGCCTTCGCGGCTTCGCTGATGCGCGGCGCCGGCACGCGGCTGGACAGCCTCTCCGCCGTTGCCTCCGCCCGCACCGTCATCGGAGCGCCCGGCGAGGAATCAGTGCGCGACGACGACGCCGTGGCCGCGATGCTGCGCCGGGTGGTTGCCACCATCGTCGCCGGCCAGGGGGTCGACCCCCGCGGGCAGCTGGAGCAGCTCGGCGTCGGGTTCGTGGTGCTGGAGGCCGCCGACAGTGCGGCGCAGCTGACCGCCAGCCGGATGGACGCGGTCCCGGGCCTCGTGGCCGTGGGTCAGACCGATGCCGGCTGGCTGTGGCGGATCAGCCCGCTGAACCAGCCGGTGATCAACGCCGCCGACGTCGCGCACCGCGTCCGGATTGTCGACGGCGCGGGAGCGACCGTCGGGCTGCTGCCGTCGGAGGCCGTCTCGGCCGAGGCCGCCGTGCCCGCCGGGCCGGAAGGCCGCCTGGTGGTCCTCGCCGAACGTTCCGACCCGGGCTGGAGCGCCTGGGTGGACGGCCGGCGCCTGACCGCCACCTCCTCGGACTGGGCCCAGGCGTTCACCCTGCCGGCCCAGGGCGGCAAGCTCAGCATCCGCTACGAAAACCCGTGGGCGCTGTGGACCGGAATCGGCCAGGCCGTGGTGATCGGACTGACCGTCCTGCTCGCCATCCCGATGCCCGCCCGCCGCCCGAACTCCGGGCTCTCCAGGGACGAAGGCTCGCTGCGTAAGGAACACCAGCATGCATGACGCGAACGAGAACGCGAACGAGAACCCGAACGCGAACGAGAACCCGAACGCGAGCGCGAACGGGAACGAGAACGGGAACCAGCGCGCAACGCCCGCGGAGGCACCGGCCCCGGCCGAGCCGGCCGCGGCGGAGCAGGGCAAACGGGACAGGAACGGACGCGGCGGCGACATGCGCCGGGCCGCCACCCCGGTTCCGGCCCTGGCCCGGCTGAAGGGCCTCTCGGGGGCCGTCGGCGGGATGCTCGCCGCCGCGGTGCTGGCCGCGGCCGGCGGCGGCCTCGTCGCGGCGGCGGCTCTGTCCCCGCAGAGCCCCGGAAGCAGGGCGCTCGAGGCGCCCCTGGCCGCAGTGCCCGCCGGGAACAGCGTGGGCATCTGCCCGGGACCCGCCCGGCTGCTCGAGGGCGCGCCCGTGGGCACCGATCCGCAGTTCAGCCCGGAATCGGCCACCGCCAAGAGCGCGGTCAACGCCGTTGTGCTCAGCTCCGGCTCCGGCGTCCTTCCCGGAAGCCGCCTGGCAGCGCTCACCGGCAGCCCGCTGGTGGAACTGGCCAAGCCCGCTGCCGCGTCCGCGGCGCCCAGCCCCACGCCGGCCGCCCCCGCGCTGCGTGCCGGGGTGGTGCCGCAGCGCGCCGTCGACGCCGTCACCGTGCTCAGCGCCGATGCGCAGGGAAACCAGCAGCCGTCCGCCGGGGCCGTGATGAGCTACACCGCCGCCGACGGCGACCTGCGCGGCACCGCCGCCGCCGCCTGCCAGCGTCCGGCCAACGACCTCTGGCTGGTCGGGGCGAACACCGCCGTCGGCCGGACCGCGGTGCTCAACCTCAGCAACGCCTCCGGTACCCCTGCCACCGTCAGCCTCGATCTGTACGGCGCCAAGGGGCCGATCCAGGCGCCGGGCAGCCGCGGTCTGCTGGTGGCACCGGGCAGCACGCGCTCCGTGATCCTCGCCGGCCTGGCTCCCGGTCAGGAGCAGCTCAGCGTGCGGGTGCGAAGCACCGGCGGACCGGTCGCCGCCGTCATCGCGCAAAGCGTGCTCCGCGGACTGACCGCCGGGGGCGTGGACTTCATTTCGCCCGGAACGGCCCCCGCCACCAGGCAGGCCGTCGCGGGCCTTGACCTGCAGGACCCGGCCGCGCTGGCCGCGCTGGCCGCCAAACCGGGCTTCGCCGACGCCAAGCCGGCCCTGCAGATCACCGTCCCGGGCGCCGCGGACGCCGTGGTGGAAGTGAAACTGTTCGGCCGCGACGGCCAGAAGCCCCTTCCCGGCGGCGGCGTCGTCACCGCCAAGGCGGGCGCCGTCACGGAAGTCTCGCTCGCGGGGGTTCCGGCCGGCCACTACACGCTCGCGGCCAGTTCCGATGTGTCCTTTGCCGCCGCCGTCCGCGTCACCCGCGGGCTCAAGGCCGAGGATGCCGCGGACTTCGCGTGGGCGCCCTCGTCGGCCCGGCTCGGAAGCCAGCACGTGGTCCCGGTGCCCGCCACCGGCGCCCGGTCCCTGGTGTTCGGCGCGCCGGAGGGTCGCGCCACGATCTCCTACGCCCCGGTCACCGCGGACGGCAAGGTCCGCGCCGCGGCCACCGCCGACATTGCAGGCGGAACCACCACCACTGTCAAGGTCCCTGCCGACGTGGAGGGCTCCCCGCTGGTGGGCTACGTTGTGTCGGCGGCGGGCGGCGCGTCCTACGGGGCCGTCCTGCTCGAAGAAGACAACAAGGCCGACGTTTCGAGCATCCCGGTGGCGCCCGGTGCGGCCGGGCAGGAACAGGTTCCCGTTATCCTCGGCTATTAGCCCGTCCGGCCCGAGGCCGGCCGGGTCCCGGCCACCGGCGGGCGGCGCTAGTAACGGCGGCGGTAGACCGGGTCCAGGGACTCCGGCGGGACGCCCAGCATCTCCGCGGTACGCTCCACCACGACGTCGTGCACAAGGTCCTGGAGCTCCTCGCGGCTGCCGCAGGCCTGCTCCACGACCCTCCGGTAGAGCGTGATCACCGGGCCGTCCTCCGCCGTCGCCGGGGAGTAGCTGCCCATTGGCGCGGGCGTGCCGTCGGCCACGAGCTGCTCGAGTCCCGGCGGAATTTCCTCCACAGCGAAGCGGACGCCGTCCAGCGGTTTGCCCCAGATGTCATGCAGGCGCTGGGCTGAATCCAGGACAAAGTCATCAAAACGGTCCGAACGGGTCCGGTACCCGGGCAATGTGGGGAGCATCAGCTCGCCGCGGAGGCCGCGGCCATGCCGGTTCCGGCGGCGTTGCCGGAAGCCCCTGGCCGTGGCGGTGCCGCCGGCGGCGGGGTCAGCCAACCGGACCGTAAAGCCGGGAACAGGGTGCGATGACTGCATATCTTGACTCTAAACCCGGCGCCTGATTTCTGCGAGACGGCGGGCCGGGGCGCCCCGCCGCGCCCGCCCACCGCGGCCGTCCGCGGCCCTCCCGGGCGCCGCCCGCCACCGCACCCCGGGCGGCGCCCGGGCCGGAAGGGGCGTTTCAATGCGCGGTGCCGGGGGCCAGGGGGAGTAGTCTGTGATGTCGTGGGTGCAATTCGTCAGTGTTCAAGGTCCGCCTGCCGTAATTCGGCGGTGGCGACTTTGACGTACGTTTACGCCGATTCCACGGCCGTCCTCGGCCCGCTGGCCACCTACGCCGAACCGCACTGCTATGACCTCTGCGAGCAGCACGCCTCGTCGCTGACCGTGCCGCGCGGCTGGGAAGTTCTGCGGCTCGCGATGCCCGCCACCCCGGCCGGACCCGGGCCCGATGACCTGCTGGCCCTGGCGCACGCCGTCCGCGAGGCCGCAGCGGCCCGGCCCACAGCGGCGGAGCCCGCCCCCGGGCAGCGCAGTCCGCATCCGGCACTCGAAGCCCCGGCCGCCGCCGAGGGTACCCGCCGCGGGCACCTGCGCGTCCTGCGTGAACCCTCCTGAGCCGCGAACTGGCGGTAGGCTGGGAACTGAAATTTCCGTACGCCACCGGCGCCTGCTGCGTCGCACCCAGGGAGCCTTCACCATGCCAGGTCTTACCACGCCACTGATCAGTCCCGAGCTGCTGTCTGTCCTGCGCTGTCCCGTTACGGGCTCGGCCCTGGTGCAGGAAGGCGAGGAGCTCGTCGCCACGAGCCCGAACGCGGACGGGCAGACGCTCCGGTACACGATCGAGGACGGAATCCCGCTGCTGCTGCCGCCGGAACTGCTCGCCGCCGCCACCTCGGCCCGCTCCGACCAGCACGACGGCGGCCAACACAACGGCGGGCGCCACGCCGCGCAATAGCCCCGCCGCGCAACAGCGGCGCCGCTGCGACCTAAGCGGCCGCGGAAATTCGCGCCAGCGCCCATCGGCGGGCGCCCCGGCGCCGAACCACCTGCAGTCCCTTCAGCTCCACTCCGGCTACCACAAAGGATCCCCATGACCTTCGATTACAAAATTGCCGACATCTCCCTGGCCGAAGCCGGCCGGCACCAGATCCGCCTCGCCGAGCATGAGATGCCGGGCCTAATGTCCCTGCGCGATGAATTCGGCGCCAGCCAGCCGCTCAAGGGCGCCCGGATCGCCGGGTCCCTGCACATGACCGTCCAGACGGCCGTGCTGATCGAGACCCTCACCGCCCTCGGCGCCGAGGTCCGCTGGGCCTCCTGCAACATCTTCTCCACCCAGGACGAAGCCGCCGCCGCCGTCGTGGTCGGCCAGGGGACCGTCGAGGACCCCCAGGGTGTCCCGGTGTTCGCCTGGAAGGGCGAGACGCTCGAGGAATACTGGTGGACCGCCGAGCAGATCCTGACCTGGCCCGGGGCGGACAGCAACCCGGACCTCGGCCCGAACATGATCCTCGACGACGGCGGCGACGCCACCATGCTGGTGCACAAGGGCGCCGAGTTCGAAGCCCTGGGCGCCGTCCCCGCCGCGGCCGACGACGAATCCGAGGAGGGCCGCGTCTTCCTCGACGTGCTCCGCGCCTCGCTGCAGCAGGACCCGCAGAAGTGGACCCGGATCGGCTCGCGCCTGCTCGGTGTGACCGAGGAGACCACCACCGGCGTGCACCGCCTCTACCAGCTCGCCGAGCAGGGCAAGCTGCTGTTCCCGGCGATCAACGTCAATGACTCCGTCACCAAGAGCAAGTTCGACAACAAGTACGGCATCCGCCACTCGCTGCCGGACGGCATCAACCGCGCCACCGACGTGCTGATGGGCGGCAAGGTCGCCGTCGTCTGCGGCTACGGCGACGTCGGCAAGGGCGCCGCGGAGGCCTTCCGCGGCCAGGGCTCGCGGGTGATCGTCACCGAAATCGACCCGATCTGCGCGCTGCAGGCCGCCATGGACGGCTACCAGGTGGCCAAACTGGAGAATGTCCTGGCCGAGGGCCACATCTTCATCACCACCACGGGCAACAAGGACGTCATCATGGCCGAGCACATGGCCGGGATGCGTGACAAGGCGATCGTGGGCAACATCGGGCACTTCGACAATGAGATCGACATGGCCGGGCTGGCCCGGATCCCCGGCATCAAGAAGGTCGAGATCAAGCCCCAGGTGCACGAGTGGGTCTTCGACCAGGGCGCGGACGCGGAGAAGTCCATCATTGTGCTCTCCGAGGGCCGGCTGCTGAACCTCGGCAATGCCACCGGCCACCCCTCCTTCGTGATGAGCAACTCCTTCGCCAACCAGACCATCGCCCAGATCGAACTCTTCACCAAGGCGGGCCAGCCCGAGGGTGAGCGCGAGTACGAAAAGCAGGTCTACGTGCTGCCGAAGATCCTCGACGAGAAGGTGGCCCGGCTGCACCTGGACGCCCTCGGCGCGGAGCTCACCGAGCTGACCAAGGAACAGGCCGAGTACCTGGACCTCGACGCCGCCGGCCCCTACAAGCCGGAGCACTACCGCTACTAGCCGCACCCGCCAGTGTGCGGCCAGAGGCCCCGGACGTCACCGTCCGGGGCCTCTTTTTGTGACCGGATCGTGCCGTGCGCGACGGCGGCCCGCGGCGGAAAGTCACTTATGCTTTCAAGGTAACGTCTGGAAGGACCCGAGTATCGTGATCGCCCCCAAAAGCTGGAGCGCCGGCCGGAAAGCCGCCGTGCTGGCCGCGGTGTGTGCCCTGGCAGCCGCCGGCGGAGTCTTCGCCGCGGCCGGTCCGCTGGCCCACCCGTCCTTCGCCTCCGAGGCAGCCTCCCCGGAGCGGTCCACGCAGGGACTGGCCTTCCCGGTGGTGCCCCCGGTCCAGCTGACCGCCGCGCCCGCGGACGCGGCCATTCAGGTCAACCCCGCCGCCCCCGCGACCCTGAAGGTGGGCAACGGCCGGATCGAACGGGCGGCACTCACGAGCGCGGCCGGCGACGCCGTGGACGGAACGCTCAGCGCCGACGGCTCCGCCTGGTCCGCCGCCGGGCCGCTCAAATTCAACACCCGCTACACCTGGACGTACTCGATCGTGGACGGCGCCGGGCGCAGCACAAGCACCACCCGCAGCTTCACCACGGTCTCGACCGCCAACGAGGCCGACGCCGCGATCTACCCGCTGGACGGCATGAAGGTCGGCGTCGCGCAGCCGCTGCAGATCACCTTCAGCGAGCCCGTGCTGAACCGTGATGCCGTTGAAAAGGCAATCAAGATCAGCTCCAGCGCGGGCCAGACGGGCGACTTCCACTGGTTCAGCAACACCATGGTCCGGTACCGCCCGGAGAATTTCTGGGCGGCCAACAGCACCATCACGATGGATATGAAGCTGTTCGGCGTCGACCTCGGCAAGGGGCAGATCGGCAACTTCAACAAAAAGGTGACCGTGCACATCGGGGACAAGAAAGTCGCCGTCGCCGACGCCACCGCCCACACGTTCAAAGCCTTCATCAATGACAAGCAGGTGGGCGAGTGGCCCGCCACCATGGGCGACACCCGGTTCCCGTCCGCGCGCGGCTACCTGGTGCTGATGGAAAAATACCGGGTGGAGCACATGAGTGCCGCATCGATCGGACTCAAGCCCGGCGACCCCGCCTACTACGGCGAACTGGACGTCAACTTCGCCACCCGCCTGACTCCCAGCGGGGAGTTCATCCACCAGGCCACGGACTCCGCCCTGCCGTTCATCGGCAAGGCCAACCTCTCGCACGGCTGCATCGGGCTCGGCCCGGACGGCGCCCAGTGGGTTTTCGACAACATGACTGCCGGCGACGTCGTCCAGGTGGTCAACACCGACGGCGACTACGCGGCGAACGACGACGGCTACGGGGACTGGAACATCCCCTGGGCCCAGTACGCGAACTGAGCCGTCCGGGCCGTTGGCCTGCCGGCAATTTGGGGGAAGACACGATGGAGCACGGAATAGGGGACCGGACCACCCGCGGCGGCAGGGCCGCCGGACGGAGGGCCGGACAGAGCGCCGGTCGAAGCCCCGGCAAGATGCTGGCCGTCGTCGGGCTCTGCCTGGCCGTCGGCGCGGGCGGGATCGGCGCCGCCACGTCCCCGGTCTGGGCCGACAGCGCCCTGCCCTCGGAGGCGGCCGCGCCGATGCGCAGCGTCGCCGGCCTGGCGGCGCCGGTGGTGAAGCCGGTCGAACTCGGGGTGTCGCCCACCGACGGCGCCCGGGGCGTCAACCCCGCCGCCCTCCCCTCGGTCAAGGCCGTCAACGGGGTGGTCAAGGACGTGGTGCTGGAACCCGATTCCGGCGGCGGGCCGGTGCCCGGAACCACGAGCCCGGACGGATCGACCTGGACCGCGGAGCAGCCCCTGGATTTCGACACCAGGTACCGGTACAGCTTCACCATCGTGGATCAGGCCGGGCGCGAAACAAAGAAGGACCAGTCCTTCGCCACCGTCGCGAAAGCCAATGAGGCGGACGCCGCGGTCTATCCGCTGGCCGGCAGCACAGTCGGCGCCGGCCAGCCCATCGAGATTGTCTTCAGCGAGCCGGTGCTGGACAAGGCCGCGATGGAGAAAGCCGTGACCGTCACGGCCTCGTCCGGCCAGGCCGTGGCGTGGCGCTGGTATTCGGACCGCCGCGTCCGGATCCGGCCCGAGGCATTCTGGGCAGCCAACACGCAGGTCACCGTGGACCTGAAGCTCTTCGGCGTCGACTTTGGCAACAAGATGATCGGCAATTCTGACACCAAGGTCGTCTTCAAGGTCGGCCAGCAGCGCCTCGCCGTGGTCGATGACCGCACCAAGACCATGAACGTCTACTTCGACGGCCAGCTGGTGAAGACCGCACCGGTCACGCTGGGGGACGCCGACTGGCTCTCACCCACCGGGTACGCGGTGATTATGGAGCAGGAACGCAGTTCCAAGTTCAACGCCGGCAGCATCGGCCTCAAGCCGGGGGACAAGGGCTACTACCCGCCGCTGACCGTGGAGTACGCCAACCGCCTCACCAGTTCCGGCGTGTACGTCCACCAGGCCCTTGAATCGGCATGGGGCGCGGTGGGCAAGGTCAATGTCTCGCACGGCTGCGTGGGGCTGCTGCCGGCGGACGCCGAATGGTTCTTCAACAACATGAAGACCGGTGACGTGGTGCAGACCCTCAATACCGGCGCGCCCGCCGTCGAACCGCTGGAAGGCTTCGGCGACTGGAACATCCCCTGGGCCCAGTACGCCAAACGCTGAGGTCGCCGGCCGCGTCCGGTCAGCGGCCGCGTTCGTGGGGCAACCGGCCCAGCCGTGCGCCCAGGCGCGCGCTGCGCTCCCGGGTCAGCCGCAGCCGGTCGAGCTCCCGCCGGCTCCGTTCGCCCAGCACCGCGGCGAGGTAGTCCTCCGGAGACGTTCCGGGCGGCGGCGGGGGAGCGACATGCGCCGCCAGCTCCGAGGCCAGTGATTGCGCCATCGCCACCCTGGAGCCGGGGGCCATCCGCCCGCACTGGCGCAGGAACAGCGAGGCGCGGCGCGCCGCGGCGTTGGGGATCCGGCCGATGTCCGCGAGCGACGCCCAGGGCTGCAGCTGGAACGGCACGTGGTGCAGGACGGGCGCCTCGGCCCGGACCCTGCGCCGCAGTGCGTAGGTGCCGGCCACCAGGTCGCCGAGCCGCTTGGACTTGCCGTTGAACAGGGCGACGGCGACCGCCAGGCCCCCGACGGTTGCGTAGATTTCGAGGAACCCGATCAGCCCCCGGATCAGGGCGTGCCGGAAGCGGATGGAACCGCCGTCGTCGCGCACGATCCGCAGCCCGGCGGCGAGCTTGCCGAGCGACAGCCCGCGGCTGAGGGTCTCCACCGCGACCGGCAGCACCACAAAGCAGAACACCACGGCCACGGTGATCACGGCGCCCAGGGCGGCGCGGTCCAGATCCGGTGCGGCGGCGCCCACCAGCGCGAGGAGGCCCCAGAGCGCGGCGGCGTGCACCAGGACATCGAGCAGCAGCCCCAGCGCCCGGGCGGCGAACGACGCCGGGCGCAGCTCGAGCACTACGGCCTCGCCTGTGATGATGGAACTCAAACCCGCCCCCGCTCGTCTGCCCAATCAGGCACAGTCTAATCATCCGGGTCAACGGGCGGGCCTAATCGGCGTCCCGGGGCTTAGGGTGGTGCCGTGGACATCGAGGCGTTCTCCCTGGTGAACGGGGACAAGTGGGCAGGGCTGCATGCGCTGGCGCACCAGCGCAGGCTCAGCGGCGCCGAGGCCGACGAGCTGCTGCGGCTCTACCAGGGCGCCTCCGCCGACCTCTCGCTGCTTCGCTCCGTGGCGCCCGAGAGCGCCCTGTCGGCGGCGCTGTCGGCGACCCTCGCCCAGGCCCGCACGCGGTTCACCGGAGCCCGCTCGAACTTCATGGCCGACCTCGCCGGGTTCTTTGTCATCGCGCTGCCCGCCGCCTTGTACCGGATCCGCTGGCTGACGCTCTGCTGCGGCTTCGTCTTCTGCCTGATCGCCGCGGCGTACGCGCTCTGGATCGGCAACTCGCCGGAGGCTCTCCGCGCCCTGGGCTCGGACGCTGCGGTCCGCCGTTACGTGGACCACGACTTTGTTAACTACTACTCCGAGAATCCCGCGGCATCCTTCGCCGGACTGGTCTGGACCAACAATGCGTGGATCGCCGCGCAGGCCGTGGCCCTGGGAATCACGGGGTTCTGGGTCCCGATGATCCTTATTGGCAATGCCCAGGGCGTCGGCGTCGCGGCCGGCGTCTTCGCCGCGACCGGCAAAACCGACGTGTTCTTCAGCTACATCCTTCCGCACGGCCTGATGGAGCTGACGGCTGTGTTCGTGGCCTGCGCGGCCGGGCTGCGGATCTTCTGGTCCGTCGTGGCGCCCGGACCGCGCCGCCGCTCGCAGGCACTCGCGCTCGAGGGCCGCTCGCTCATCACCGTGGCACTTGGCCTGGTGCTGGTGCTGCTGGTCTCGGGTGTGGTCGAGGGCTTTGTGACGCCCAGCGACCTTCCGGTGTGGGCCAAAATCGCGATCGGCGCCGCAGTGCTCGCGGCGTACTGGGCCTACGTGCTCGGGTACGGCGGACGGGCGCACCGGGCCGGTGCCAGTGGGGACCTCGGCAGCGCGGACGCCGGATACACCGAAATTGCCGCCTGAATCGGCCCGGCCCCGGGGTGGCACCTCGCCGCTGCTCAGGCCCTGACGGTAGGCTCGGAGTCAGAGATGTGGCGCCGCCGGACCCTTGGGCCAGCGGCGTGAGAGCCTACGGAAGCGAAGCAGCAGTGACTGAACAAAGTCCCACCCCTCCGAACCGGCAGGATCCTCCTCGGGATCCGGCCGAGGACGCCGACGAGCCCGCCTTCGAGTGGATGAAGCCGGCCGGGGGCCAGCGCGCCGCCGGTAGGACGCCGGTCGCCGGGAGCGCCGGCACGACGCCGGCGGACGGGGACCCGTCCGCGGCTCCCGTTGCCGGCGAACGCCAGGGCCGCCGCGCCGAGCGGAGGGCCGCTGCCGAGAGCACCGCCACTGCGACAGGGACCGCCGCCGGCACGGAACCCGCCGGCCGCCCGGCCGCGGGCGAGAGCTTCAACGAGTCGCTGCCCACCTCGGCGCTGCAGGTCCGTCCGCCGCGGGAAGAGGTGGAGCGCCGCAACGCCGAACGCGAACAGGCCGCCAACGCCAAGCCGGTGGCCCCCCGGGTCATGCAGGTCCTGCTCGCGGTCTTCTTCCCGGTCATCCTGCTGGTCCTGGCGGTGCGCGCCGTGACCAGCCCGCTGTTCCTCTGGGTGGAGTACAACCGCCCGGGCTTCCCCGGCGACGGCTACGGCTTCAGCACCGATGACCGGATGACCTACGGCTCCTACGCGGTGGATTACCTGAGCAACTGGTCCGGCCCGCGCTACCTGGGCGAGCTCGTCAACCGCGCCGGCGACAAGCTGTTCAAGGACGGCGAAGTCAGCCACATGGCGGACGTCAAGCTCGTTATCCTCTCCGCGTTCGGGGCGGGCGCCCTGCTGGTGCTGTTCAGCCTGGTCGCCATCCTCTACCTGCGCCGCCGCAGCACCGGCGGTGTCCGCCGCGGCCTGTTTGCCGGGTCGATCGCCACCCTGGTGATCATCATAGGCCTGGGCGTGCTCGCGGTGCTGGGCTGGGAGCAGTTCTTCACCGAGTTCCACCGTGTCTTCTTCGCCAACGGCACCTGGACGTTCTCGCTGCAGGACACCCTGATCCGGCTGTTCCCGGGCCAGTTCTGGGTTGACGCCGGCATTGTGATCGGCGCCCTGGTCCTGCTCGCGGCGCTCCTCACCCTGATCCTCACCTGGCCGACCCGCAAGCGCCGCGGGCTGCCGCCCCGTACCGCCGCCACCGCGGACGCCGAGGCTGTCGACGCCGAAACCGGAGCCGTGGATCCCGCTGCGCTCAGGGGCCGCCGCTTCAAGCGCCGGAACGCCAAGGCGGAAAACCCGGCCGGCCCGGACACGGACGCCGGCCACGACGCCGGTCCGGGCCGCGACCCGGTCGACGCGCCCGCGGCAGACCGCGCCGGCGCTCCCGCCAGCCGCGACGGTTCCGCCTAGCACCAGCAGCGCCTAGCACCAGCAACGCAGAAAGCGGCCGGCACCCCAGGGTGCCGGCCGCTTTTGCGTCCGCGGGAAACCCCGCGGGCGCTAGCCGTAGATGCGGTTGATCTGCGCCTCGAAGTCCCGCACCACGGCGGCGCGCTTGAGCTTCAGGGACGGCGTGAGGTGCCCGGACTCGACCGTGAAGTCGGCGTCCAGGACCACGAAGGTGCGGATCGACTCCGCCTTGGAGACCAGGGTGTTGGCCTCGTCGATGGCGGCCTGGATGGCGGCCCGGACCTGCTCGCTGGCGGCCGCCTCGGTGGTGCCCATCGCGGGAACCCGCTGGGACGCACACCAGTTCTCCAGGCCCTCCGGGTCCAGGTTGACCAGTGCCGAGACAAACGGCCGCCCGTCGCCGACCACCACGGCCTGCGCCACGAGCTGGTGTTCGCGGATCTTCTCCTCCAGCGGGCCGGGGGCGACATTCTTGCCGCCGGCGGTGACCAGCAGGTCCTTTTTGCGGCCTGTGATGGTCAGGAAGCCGTCCTCGTCCAGGGAACCGAGATCCCCGGTGCGGAAGAAGCCGTCCACGAACGCCTCGGCGTTGGCGGTCTCGTCGGCGTGGTAGCCCTTGAAGACACCGATGCCCTTGACCAGGATCTCGCCGTCGTCGGCGATCCTGATGGTGGTGCCCGGCACCGGGATCCCCACGGTGCCCACCCGAGTGCGGGTGGGGGTGTTGGCGGTGCAGGGCGCCGTCGTTTCGGTCAGCCCGTAGCCTTCGAGCACGGGGATGCCGGCGCCGCGGAAAAAGTGCGCGTCGTGGCCGCTCAGCGGGCTCGCCCCGGAGACCGTGTAGCCCACACGGCCGCCGAACGCCTGCCGCAGCTTCGGGTACAGCAGCCGGTCGAAGATGCCATGCCTGGCGCGCAGCACCCAGCCGGGGCCGGTGCCGGCGCCGCGGGCGGCGGCGTCGAGGGCCTTGGAATACTCGACGGCGACGGCGGCGGCCGCCTCGAAGAGCCGGTCCTTGCCGGCCAGCGCGGCCTTGTGCGCGGCACCGGCGTAGACCTTCTCGAAGATCCGGGGCACCACGAGCAGGAAGGTCGGCCTGAACGTACCGAGGTCCTCCAGCAGCTCCTTGGCGTTGGAGGTGTGGCCCAGGGTGGTGCCGGCGGTCAGGCAGATCACCTGTACGGCGCGGGCCAGGACGTGGGCCAGCGGCAGGAACATCAGCGTCCGGGTGTTGGGCTGGAGGAGGATCTCGGGCAGGAACAGGACGATGTTCTTGGCCACGAGGGCGAAGTTGCCGTGGGTGATTTGGCAGCCCTTGGGCCGGCCGGTGGTGCCGGAGGTGTAGACCAGGGACGCTACGTCGGCGAGGCCCGCCGCGGAGCGGTGCCGCTCCAGCTCGGCGTCGCTGACCCCGGAGCCGGCGGCGGCGAGGCTGGCGAGGTTCGGGGCGGCGCCGTCGTAGTCCATCCGGACGACGCCGAGCAGCCGGTCGCCGAGCAGGCCGGAGCCGTCCAGGACGCCCTGGACCAGCGTGGCCTTCTCCTGGTTTTCGACGAAGACGCGCCTGGCGCCGGAGTCGTGCAGGATCCATTCGACCTGGCTGGCGGAGGAGGTTTCGTAGACCGGGACAGTGACGCCGCCGGCGAACCAGATGGCAAAGTCCACCACGGTCCACTCGTAGCGGGTGGCGGACATCACGGCGACCGTCTCGCCCGGCGCCAGTCCGCCGGCGATCAGGCCTTTGGCGAGGGCCCGGACCTGGTCCAGGAACTGCTGGGCCGGGATGTCGGCCCAGCCCGAGGGTGACTTGCGGGAGTACAGCGCGTGTACCGGGTCCTTGGCGTGCTGCTCGAGCAAAAGGTCGGTCACATTGCTGTCCGGGTCCAGCTCCACAAGCAGCCCGGTGCTAGCTTCTCTCACAACCCACGTCTCCCGTTCAGGTCCGGGGCCCGGCGGCCCCGGGCTCCGTTAGTAATCCTGCCCTAGATCCAGGACGGCATCCACATCCGCAAGCGCCAGTCCTGGTAGGAAATGAGCTCAGCGGTCCACACGGGGTAGAAGAACGCCGAGAGCAGCACGGCGGCCACAACGAACAGCGCCACCAGGAACAGGCCGGAGCGGCGCCGCCAGAGCGGGTCCGTGCGCCGGCCCAGCACCAGGCCCAGGCAGTAGGTGAGGGCCAGGACCAGGAATGGTTCGAAGGACACCGCGTAGAAGAAGAACATGGTGCGTTCCGGGTACAGGAACCAGGGCAGGTAGCCGGTGCCCACGGCAGCCAGGATGGCCCCGGCTCGCCAGTCGCGGCGGCCCGCCCACCAGAACAGCAGCACGCCCAGGCAGACGGCCGCGCTCCACCAGATCAGCGGGTTGCCGACCGAGAGGATTGCCGAGGTGCAGCTGGGCAGCTCGCAGCCGCCGGTTCCCTGCTTGGGCGACTCGTAGAAGAACGACGTCGGCCGGCCCAGCACCAGCCAGCTCCAGGCGCTCGCCTCGTACGGGTGCTCCGCGTTGAGGCCCTGGTGGAACTTGTACGCCTCCAGGTGGTAGTGCGCCAGCGAGCGGAGCGAATCCGGAAGCCAGCCCCATTCCGCCGAGGGGTTGGCCTCGGCCCAGTGCCGGAAGTAGGCGTTGGCGGAGCGGAACCAGCCGGTCCAGGTGGCCGTGTAGACCAGGGCCGCAACGGGGACGATGCTCAGGAAGGCGAGGAGGCCGTCCTTGAGGATGCCGCCGGTGATCCAGCCGTGCACGCCCGCGATCCGGCGCGCGCTCAGGTCCCAGAGGACCGTCAGCAGGCCGAAGCCGGCCAGGAAGAACAGTGCGGACCATTTGGTGCCGACCGCCAGGCCCAGGCAGACGCCGGCGGCCAGCCGCCACCAGCGGATCCCCAGCCACGGCCCGGCGGCGAGCTGCAGCCGGGACGGCACCCCGCCGGGGGAGGCGGCGGCCTGCCGGGCGAGGCGCGCCGCGAGCCTTCGGCGGCCGTCGTCGCGGTCCATCAGGAGCGCGCCGAAGGCGGCCAGGACCCAGAACATCAGGAAGATGTCCAGCAGCGAGGTGCGGGACATCACGAGGTGGTGGCCGTCGACCGCCAGCAGCACGCCGGCCACCGCGCCGAGGGTGAGTGAGCGGAACAGCTTCTGCGCGATCAGCGCGAGCAGGAAGATGGACAGGGTGCCGGTCAGGGCGGCGCCGAAGCGCCAGCCGAAGGAGCTCTCCGGCCCGAACAGCCACATCCCGGCGGCGATCATCCACTTGCCCACCGGCGGATGGACCACGTACTCGGGGGTCTCGAGCAGCACACCGGGGTTGCCCGCGATGAAGGCGTCGTTGGCCTTGTCCGGCCAGGCCCGTTCGTAGCCGCTGACCAGGAACGAGTAGCCGTCCTTGACGTAGTAGGTTTCGTCGAAGACCAGGTTGTGCGGGGCGTCCAGCCGGACGAAGCGCAGGATCCCGCCGAGCAGCGCGGCCAGGGCGGGGATCAGCCAGAACCACAGGCGCAGCGAGGCCGGGTAGTCCCGCCAGCTGCGGATATCGCCGACCAGCCGCTGCGTGAGCGCCTCGACCGTGAACCCGTCCGCGGGACGGCTGATCCAGCGGTGCCCCTCAAGGTTGCGCCCGGGTCTGGCGGGCCCCGGAGTTCCGGCGGGGCGGGTGCGGTCCGGGTGGGCGTCGTCGGGCGCCGATGCGGCTGAACCGGCCTCGGCAGGCCGCATGGGGGTCTGCGTCACGTTGCCCATGCTACCTTTCGCCGCCGGGATCGTCGGTCCCGCGCGGCGGCCGGCAGTAGGCTGGTGGGGTGGACCCCGAGCAAAGCACTTCCCCTTCCCTTGCCCCCGACGACGCCGTTCCGGCAGCGGGGGCGCCCGCCGGTCCGGGCCGGATTGTGCTGGCCGCCACCCCGATCGGCAACGTCGGGGATGCCTCCGCCCGGCTGATCGGGCTGCTCGAGACGGCGGATATCGTCGCCGCCGAGGACACCCGGCGGCTGCACCGGCTGGTGCAAAGCCTCGGCATCACCGTGGCCGGCCGGGTGATCAGCTACCACGAGCACAATGAGGCGGCCAAGACCGGCGAACTCCTGGACCAGGTGCGCTCCGGAAAGACCCTGGTCATGGTGACCGACGCGGGCATGCCCGCGGTCTCGGACCCCGGCTTCCGGCTGGTGGAGGGCGCCGTCGCCGCCGGGCTCACCGTCACCGCCGTCCCCGGACCCTCGGCCGTGCTGACGGCGCTCGCCCTCTCAGGGCTGCCCACGGACCGCTTCTGCTTTGAGGGTTTCCTGCCGCGCAAAGCCGGGGAACGGGCCTCGCGGCTCGCGGACCTCGACGCCGAACGGCGCACCATGGTGTTTTTCGAGGCGCCGCACCGGCTTGAGCCCATGCTCCGGGCCCTGCACGAACGCTTCGGCGCCGGGCGGCGCGCGGCCGTCTGCCGGGAACTGACCAAAACCTACGAAGAGGTCATCCGCGGGACCGTGCACGAACTCCTCGAATGGGCCGAGAACAACGAGGTCCGCGGCGAGATCGCCGTCGTGGTGGGAGGCGCGCCCGAACGGGAGCCGGGCAAACCCGAGGACCATGTCGCCGCCGTCAACGCGCTCATTGCCCAGGGCATCCGGCTGAAAGAGGCGGTCGCCGCCGTCGCCGAGGACGCGCGGATCAGCAAACGCGAACTCTACGCGGCCGTTCTCGCCGCACGCTGACCCCGCGACGGCGCCGGCCGCGTCGCACGCACCGGGCCCGGCGGCGGCCCGCATCCGCCCTTGTGCAGCTGCACAGCGAAACGGCCGCGTGCTAGTGCGCAGACGCGTAGACACTGCCGAGAATCGGGCAGTACCGTGGCAGTAGTCCGGGCCTGCGGCGCCAAGCCGCTGCAGGCCGATCAGAAATTTCCGAACCCACTGCCGACGAGGGAGTCATTGTGACTGTAACTGCCCAGCCCACCGTTACCGCGGAGCGCGAAGCCGCACTGCTGGCCTCCGTGCCGACCGGCCTGCTGATTGACGGACAGTGGCGTCCGGCCGCGACCGGCAAGACGTTCGACGTCGAGGATCCCGCCACCGGCAAGGTGCTGCTGAGCCTGGCCGATGCCGGGCCCGAGGACGGCGCCGCCGCCCTGGACGCGGCCGCCGCCGCGCAGGAGTCCTGGGCCAAGGTCCCGCCGCGGGAGCGCGGGGAAATCCTGCGCCGCGCCTTCGACCTCGTCACCGAACGGGCCGATGACTTCGCGCTGCTGATGACCCTGGAGATGGGCAAGCCGCTGGCCGAGGCCCGCGGCGAGGTCACCTACGGCGCGGAGTTCCTGCGCTGGTTCTCCGAGGAAGCCGTCCGTGCCTTCGGCCGGTACTCGGTGTCCCCGGACGGCAAGTCCCGGCTGCTGGTGACTAAAAAGCCGGTGGGCCCGTGCCTGCTGATCACGCCGTGGAACTTCCCGCTGGCCATGGCCACGCGCAAGATCGCCCCCGCCGTCGCGGCCGGCTGCACCATGGTGCTGAAGTCCGCGAACCTGACCCCGCTGACCTCGCAGCTGTTCGCCGCCGTGATGCTTGAAGCCGGCCTGCCGGCCGGCGTGCTGAACGTGATCCCGACCTCGACGGCCGGCGCCACGACGGGGCCGCTGATCAAGGACTCCCGGCTGCGCAAGCTTTCCTTCACCGGTTCCACCGAGGTCGGCCGGCGGCTGCTCGCGGACGCGTCCGGGACGGTGCTGCGGACCTCGATGGAGCTCGGCGGCAACGCCCCGTTTGTGGTGTTCGCGGACGCCGACGTCGATGCGGCCGTGGCCGGGGCGATGCTGGCGAAGCTGCGCAACATGGGGGAGGCCTGCACCGCGGCCAACCGGTTCATTGTGCACGAGTCCGTGGCCGGTGAGTTCGCGGAGAAGTTCGCCGCGAAGATGGCGGAGATGACCACGGCCCGGGGCACCGAGGCCGAATCCAAGGTCGGGCCGCTGATCGATGCGAAGAGCCGCGACAAAGTCCACGAACTGGTCACCGACGCGGTCTCCGCCGGCGCGGTCGCGGTGCTGGGCGGCGCCGCCGTCGAGGGCCCCGGTTACTTCTACCAGCCCACGATCCTCACCGGCGTGACCGAGGGCACCCGGATCCTGTCCGAGGAGATCTTCGGCCCGGTCGCCCCGATCATCACCTTCGACACCGAGGACGAAGCCGTACGGCTCGCGAACAACACCGAGTACGGGCTGGTGGCCTACGTCTTCACCCGCGACCTGAACCGGGGCATCCGGATGGGCGAAAGGCTCGAGACCGGCATGCTGGGCCTGAACGCCGGCGTGGTGTCCAACGCGGCCGCCCCGTTCGGCGGTGTCAAGCAGTCCGGCCTCGGGCGCGAGGGCGGCCTCGAAGGCATCGAGGAATACCTCTACACCCAGTACATCGGGATCGCGGACCCCTACGCCGGCTAGCCGCGGCGGAGCCGGCGGGCGGCGTCGCGGATCCTGGACCAGGCCTCCGCGGCGGCCCGCCCGGCGCCCCTCGCCGGCCCCGAGACCGCGCGCAGCGGCGTCGACGCCCGGCGCCGCCAGCGTGCCAGCAGCGACGGCGGCAGCCAGATGGCGCGCAGCCGCGTCCACCACGACGCGTTTTCCCGCAGGGACTCCCGGACCAGGGCAATCCGGTCCGCGGCCGCGCCGCCGGCCGCGGTCTCCGCGCCGGGCCGGCCGTACTGCTGGCGTTCAAAGTCCGCGGTGAGTTCCGCCACGGCGCCCCGCGCCCCCGCGTCCGTGCCGCCGATCCCGTCCACGCCGCCGAGCGCGTCCACGCCGCCGAGCGCGGCCGTCCCGCTCAACCGTGCGGCGAAATGCCGCGGAGTCTCGCTCTCGCCCGGCGGAACTCGGAAGTCCGTGGCCAGGTCCTGCAGCTCCGCCCAGGCCGGTGCCGCACCTCCGCCGGCCGCCCCCGCCAGCTGCAGCCGGCGCTGCCGGAGGCCGCGGCGGGCCAGCGCCGGGCTTGCGAGCAGCAGCAGCACCAGCAGCAGCCCGCCGGTGCCGTAGAGCAGCGGGGCGAACCGGTTCCCGGAACGGGCCTCACCGCCGGGGCCGGGCAGCGGCAGCGGGGCCGGAGCCGGGGCCGCGGTGGGCTTGGGGTCGCCCGTGGGGAACAGGCCGTCATTGTTCTCGTTGGTGCTGGCGCCGCTGGGCGCGGCCGGCTCGACGGCGTAGGCCGGCACCACGCCGCGCGAGGGCGTCGGCTCGAACGCCACCCACCCGACGCCCTGGAAGTACAGCTCCGGCCAGGCGTGCGCGTCGCGGGCATCAACCTCGTACTCCGGCAGCGCCCCCTGGCCCGCGAGCGACACCGTCGCTCCGGTGGCGCGGCCCGGTGCGTAGCCGACGGCTATCCGGCTCGGGATGCCTTCCAGCCGTGCCATCACGGCCATGGCCGAGGCGAAGTGGATGCAGTAGCCGCTCTTGGCGGCCAGGAAGTCGGCCAGCACCGACAGCCCGTTGCCGTCGTAGCCGCCCTGGACGGGGGACTGGAGCGAGTAGCGGAACTCCACGGACCGCAGGTACTTCTGGATCGCCATCGCCTTGGCGTAGCTGGTACTGCTCCCGGCAGTGACCGTGTCCGCGGTCTGGCGCACAATCTGCGGGACGTTGCCGGGAACCCGGGTGAAGGTGTCCGCAATGCCGCGCACCGGTGCCGAGGACTGCGCCAGGGTGGCAGGCGTCAGCTTCGGCGCCACAGACATCACCACATACTGCTGGTTGCGGGAATTCTGGTCCACGCCCTTGATGCTCAGCGTTGCCGGGTCCCAACTCCACCGGCCGGTCAGCCCGTTGACCGCCTCCGGCGCGTAGGGGACCGGCAGGTACGGGCTGGTGAACTGGCCGGCATTGACGGCCGTGACCACCCTGACCTGCTCCTCGACGGTCGAGTCGACCCCCGGGTCGATCCTCCCGGTGCCCACCCTGCGGCTGGCGTCCCGGTCATCCGGTGACCAGGAATCGCCGTCGAAGCTGTCCACGGTGACCGAGCGCAGGTAGGGCGCCGTGGCGGCGTTCGTCGCATAGGTGATCCGGCCGGTGCCGGTGGGGCTGCGCAGGCTGTTGCCCAAGCTGATCATCGGGTTCAGGCCGTTCGCGGTGCCCCAGGGATTCAGCCGGGAGCCCTGCGGGAAGATGCCCTGGTCGAAGCCCGGGACAACCAGCTGCAGCAGCAGCGTCAGGGCCAGCGCCATCGCCCCGGTCAGGGTGGCGCGCCGGAGCTGGCCCGGGTTGCGCGCCGTATCCGTGCGTGCCCCGGCACCCGGGTGGAACCAGTGGCTGCAGGCCAGGATCATCAGGTAGCCCACCGCCGCCCCGGTGAAACCCAGCCAGCCGACGCTCTGCGGCTTAACCATCGCTGGGACCACCAGGATGGCCAGGATCCCGAGCCCGCTGGTGGCCGGCAACGAGAGCGGCAGGGCGAGCGCGTCGATCAGGATGACCAGCAGGCCCAGGACGCCGCAGATCAGCATCACAATGCCGGCGTTGGGTGCCACCGGGGTGCTCTCGGCCAGGACCGTCTCGCTGGCCCGCCGCAGATAGCGCTGCAGCTGGGCCATGGTGTCACCGGAAGGGATAAAACCGGCGATGCTGTGCTGCCGGAAAAAGGTAAACGTCAGGACCAGGGCCAGCGCCAGGAACCCGCCCGCGCCGACCAGGACGCCGCGCAGCCGCAGGGCCCGGAGCGCCGCCAGCGTCACGGCCACCGTGAAGACCGTGGTGAGCACCGCCGGGAACCACGCCCAGCCGCGCAGCACGCCGTTCAGTCCCAGGGCGGCCCCCGCCACCGCCACCGCGACGGCGAGCCCCATCGCCCATGGTTCGACGACGGCCGGGTTCGGCCGGCCGGCGCCGCCCGGTGCTGGCGCGGGACGCTGCCCCGCGTCGGTCGCGGGGCTCCCGGCGGCCGGAGTGCGCTGAGGTGCCAGGGTCATCGCCGGCCCGCCGCCCCGCGGCGCACATCGGCGGCCGCCGTGAGCCCCGGGCTTCCGCCCTGGTCGAAGGCCGACCAGGCGGCGGCCAGCGGTGTGGCCGCGGTGACGGCCGCGGCGCGCCAGCCGCCGCGGCGCAGAATCTCCAGGACCGGGCCGGTGTCCGCCGCGCCGTCGGTGATGACCAGGGCGAAGGCGTTCGCGCCGAACCCTGCCGCCGGGGCAAGGGCCGCCGCCTCGGCCGCCGAAAGCCGCCCCAGGATTGCGAGGATGGGCCCGCGCAGCCGGTGCGCCGAAAGTTTGTCCATCAGCCGGTCATCGAACGGCTGCGGTCCGGCGTCGGCGCCCGGGTGGCTCGGTCCCCTGAGCCCGATCGCCGCCAGGCTCTCCGCAATGGACTGCAGGCCGCCGGCGCCGGCGTACTCGTCGGCTTCCGGTTCGGGCGCCGAGGGCGAATGCAGGAACGCCGGGTCGCCCGCCGGGTCCAGGCAGCGCAGCGCATAGTTGCGCTCGCCGAGGTGGGTGCTGATGGACATGACGGCGGTCACGGCCCACTCGAACGCATCCGTGGTGACGAGGTCGTGCGCATCGGCCGCGGCGCCGCCGGAGACGTACCCGGCGCCGTGGGAGTAGGCCAGGAACCGCTGGTCCAGGATGATGGTGGCCTCCGGGGTGGTGACGGATTCCTCCTGGCGCACCATCAGGGAACCATGGCGCGCGGTCGCCGCCCAGTGCACCCGGCGCATCGGATCACCGCTCCGGTACTCCCGGGTCATCACGTCGTCGTCGCTGGGGTTG
The DNA here is from genome assembly GCF_059739345.1 of Arthrobacter sp. SlRoot2-15. NCBI lineage: Bacteria > Bacillati > Actinomycetota > Actinomycetes > Micrococcales > Micrococcaceae > Arthrobacter > Arthrobacter sp. SlRoot2-15. The sequence goes on along the minus strand of NZ_AP046058.1, from coordinate 833,075 downwards.
GCGCGGATGCGCGTCGCCGTGACGCCGTCGTGCCCGCGTGCGCCGGCCAGCCCGGTTTCGGGCAGGTCGACGGCGGCCGGGGTGACGGTCAGGACATCGCCGGCGTCGATCGCGTGGCGGTGGACGGAGAGCCCGAAGGGGTCGCTGAACTCGGCCGTGACCGGTCCGATCAGGAACTGGCCGCGCTTCGCGCTCCGCAGCTGGTACTCGTAGCGGCTGGACCCGGCGGTGGCGGTCCGGGCGGGGAAACGGAAAACCGGGGACTGCCCGAACCGGGACGGCAGTTGCTCCTCCATGAGGGCGTGGCCGGTCCCCGCCCCGGTGCGGGCCACCGCCAGGCGGACCGTGGTGGTGGCGGACGTTTCGACCGGGGAGGGATTGAACTCCCGGTAGACCTGGAACCGGGGCTTGAGCACCCGGGTACCGGCGAGGGACAGCAACGGCAGTACCAGCAGGAGCAGGGCCAGGGCCAGCAGGTCGCGGCGCCCCATCACCTGGGCGGCCAGCAGGGACACGATTCCCGTGCCGAGCAGGCCCCAGCCGCGCGGGCTGAAGATGTGCCTCGGAAAACGGTCCAGCAACGCCACAGCCGCGCCAGCTCCCTAGCTTGTGGGGTTCGCGGCGGGCTGCGCGGCGGAGCGGGGCCGTCCGTTCCCACGCCCCGTCCGGGCCGGCGCCCCGTCCTGTCCCACCGGCACCTTCGCCAGGATGGCCCGGATGACGCTCTGCGGCGTCTCGCCCGCGCTGGCCGCCTTGCGGTCCAGGATGATCCGGTGCGCCAGCACCGATTCCGCGACGCTCACGACGTCGTCCGGCAGCACAAAATCCCGGCCCGCCAGGGCGGCGGTGGCCTTCGCGGCGCGCAGCAGCTGCAGCATGGACCGTGGGCTGGCGCCGAGCCGGAGCATGGAGCTTTCCCTCGTGGCGCGGCCCAGCGCGACCGTGTACTCCTTGATCGACTGGGACACGTACACCTGCTGGACGGTGGCGATCATGGACGCCACCTCGTCCGCGGTGACCACGGCCGTCACGCGGGCGAGCGGGGAGGTGGCCTGGTGGGTTTCCAGCATCTCCATCTCGGAGTCCTTGTCCGGGTAGCCCATCGAGATGCGGGCCATAAAGCGGTCCCGCTGCGCCTCCGGGAGCGGGTAGGTGCCCTCCATCTCGATCGGGTTCTGGGTGGCCACCACCATAAAGGGCTCGTCCAGCTTGTAGGAGTTTCCGTCCACCGTGACCTGGTGCTCCTCCATGCACTCCAGCAGGGCCGACTGGGTCTTGGCGGAGGCGCGGTTGATCTCGTCGCCGATCACGATGTTCGCGAACACGGCACCCGGCCGGAACTCGAACATCCGGGACGCCTGGTTGTAGATGGAGACGCCGGTGACATCGGAAGGCAGCAGGTCCGGGGTGAACTGGATCCGGCTGACCGAGCAGTCGATGGTGCGGGCCAGGGTCTTCGCCAGCAGGGTCTTGCCCACGCCCGGGACGTCCTCCAGCAGCAGGTGGCCCTGGGCGAGCAGCACGGTCAGCGCCAGCTTTGCCGCCTCGGCCTTGCCGTCGATCACGGTGTTGATGGCGCGCAGGATGCGTTCGCTGGCGGCGTGGAAAGCCTCGGACTCCATCGGCGCGGGCAGTGCGGGCCCCGGCTGCCTGCGGCCGTTGCCGTTGGCGCTCGGGGCTCCGGTTCCGGCGGTGCTTCCGGCTCCGGACCCGGCCGGCTCGTGCGGGAAGCCCTGCCGTTCAGGCAGTGCTTCGTCTACGGAGGTGCGTCGGTGGTAGTCCATCGGCAGCCTTTCAGCCCTGGTGCGGCCCGGGCGGAGCGGCAGCGACTGCCGGGAACCCCATCTCGTGCACGCCTGTGTTCCTAACAGCGTACTAACACAACTGACGATGCAGACAGAGAGTTCCGGGTAAATCTCCGCGCGGCCCGCAGCTAGGCTGGAAGAATGTGCAATCCGCTGACTCCCGCCCCTTTCCGTGCGACCGGCAGCGACGCGGCCGACGGCGGTCCCTCCGGAACCGGCCCGTCCAGCCGGAAAGCGTACCCGCCGGCGCCGGAGCCCTTGCCGGTGCCCGTCATGGACAACCACACGCACCTGGACTTCCCGGGCGCGGACTACTCCCTGGGGGGTCCGGCGGTCAGCATCAAGGACGCCCTCGACGCCGCCGAGGCCGTGGGGGTGCGGGGCGCGGTGCAGGTCGGCTGCGACCTCGAATCCTCCCGGTTCACCGTGCAGGCGGTGGATCAGGACTCCCGGCTGCTCGGCGCCGTCGCGATGCACCCCAACGACGCCCCTGCCTACGCCGCCCGCGGCGAGCTGGAGGAGGCCCTCGCCGAAATCGAGGCCCTCGCCTCCCACCCGCGGATCCGGGCCATCGGCGAGACCGGCCTGGACTTCTTCCGCACCGAGGGGGAGGGGCTGGCCCAGCAGCGGTACTCGTTCCGACGCCACATCGACATCGCCAAGCGGCTGGGCTTGACGCTCCAGATCCATGACCGCGACGCCCATAACGACGTCGTTCAGGTGCTCCGTGAAGAAGGGCCCCCGGAGCGAGTGGTCTTCCACTGCTTCTCCGGCGGCGAGGACCTGGCCCGCACCTGCAACAGCGAGGGCTGGTACATGTCCTTCGCCGGGACGGTGACGTTCAAGAACGCGGCGGACCTGCGGGCGGCGCTGGCCATCGCCGAACCCGGCCGGCTGTTGGTCGAGACGGACGCCCCGTTCCTCACCCCGCACCCGCACCGCGGCAGGCCCAACGCCAGCTACATGGTTCCGTACACGGTCCGGGCGATGGCCGAATTGACAGGCCGGGAGCTCTCCGGGCTGTGTGCCCAGCTGGCCGAAAACACCTTGCAGGCGTACGGATCCTGGGACTAAATCCATCCCCCGGCGTCACTCTGGCAACATACCGGGTATGCACAAAATCTTGGCTGGTTTATAACGCTACGGTTACAGTGGTCAACTATTAGCCGGGGTCGGGGAAGGCCTTCGGATAATTTCACTCCCTCCGGGCGCGCACCGCGGTAAACAATCCACGTGTGCGCTCTCGTTTGGGGGTGTGGCGGTACCCGCGTTTTCCGCAAATATCCGGACCCGTCCGGAGCTGCCCTGGGGGTTTTTGCGCAGGGGAGGCGTGGGTGCTTATCCCCGTGCCCGGATGGTCCAAAAGATATGGGCAATCGTGGTCAAGTTCTTCACCTCGGACGGCAAGGTCAGTTTCGTCAAGGTCGGCGCGCAGCTGGTGGTGCTCGTGGCACTCGTGCTGGGCCTCGTCGCCTTCGTTGGCAACAACAAGACGGTCACCCTGAACGTCGACGGCAAAGTGAGCTCCGTCCAGACCTTCGGCGGCACCGTCGGCCAGGTGGTCCGGGGCGCCAAAGTGGAACTGCAGTCCGCCGACAAGGTCTCGCCCTCGGCCGAGTCCCATGTGCAGGACGGATCCGTTATCAACGTCAACCTCGCCAAGGCCGTGAAGGTCAGCGTGGACGGCGCCGAGCGGACCATCAACACCACCGCGCCCACGGTGGAGTCCCTCGTGAGCGAACTCGGCGTCGCCAGCGCCTCGGAAGTTTCCGCCCCCAAGGACGCGCAGCTCGCCGTCTCGGGCTCCTTCGTCAGCATCTCGACGCCGAAATCCGTGACCATCGTCGCCGACGGCAAGGCCACCCAGACCACCACCACCGCGGCCACCGTCGGGAACCTGCTCGCCGACGCCGGCATCAAGCTCGGCGCCAGCGACCGCACCTCGCAGCCGGCCAACGCCCCCGTGGTCAACAACATGGTCGTCAAGGTGTCCCGGGTCGACGCCACCAAGACCGCGGACGCCACCGAGGCCATCCCGTTCGAGACCCTCACCACCGAAGACGCGGCCATGCTCAAGGGAGAGAAGAAGGTCACCCAGGCCGGTGCCGCCGGAAGCATCAGCAAGAGCTTCAAACTCGTGCTGGTGGACGGCCGCGAAGCCTCCCGGACCCTGGTTTCCCAGAACATCACCCTCCAGCCGGTGACCGAAAAGGTCACGGTCGGCACGAAGGAGAAGCCCAAGGCTGAAGCCGCCGCCAACACCGGCGCCGCGGCCCCGGCCATGATGAACGAAGCCATGTGGGACAAGATTGCCCAGTGCGAGTCCGGCGGCAACTGGTCCATCAACAGCGGCAACGGCTACTACGGCGGCCTGCAGTTCGACATCCGCACCTGGGTGGGCTCCGGCGGCGGCGCCTACGCCCCCAACGCCAGCCAGGCCACCAAGGCCCAGCAGATCGACATCGCCAACCGCGTCTACGCCCAGCGCGGCCTGCAGCCTTGGGGCTGCGGCTGGGCGGCGTCCCGCTAGCGAACCCGCTTAGAAATCCCGCGGCGCCTGACCTGCGCCGCGCAGGACTTCGGCTGGCCGTTGAGGCCGGTCCCGGACCCCCGGGGCCGGCCTTCGGGCGTTGCCGCCGCGGGATAGGATACCTAGGTGACTGAACCCACCCCCTCTGCCGCCGTCGAGCCCGCCGGGAAGCTGCCCCCCGGCGCACCCGCGCCCCTCCTTGGCGCCACCGACATCCGCAGGCTGGCCGAGGAAATCGGGGTCCGCCCCACCAAAACGCTGGGCCAAAACTTCGTGATCGACGGCAACACCATCCGGCGCATCGTCGCCGCGGCGGACATCGGCGCGGACGAAACGGTCCTGGAGGTCGGACCGGGCCTCGGCTCGCTGACCCTGGGCCTGCTGGACGCCGCGAAGGCCGTCGTCGCCGTCGAAATCGATCCGGTGCTCGCCGGCAAGCTCCCCGCCACCGTCAGCCGGTGGCGGCCCGACGCCGGGGAAAACTTCCACCTTGTCCTCGCCGACGCGATGAAGGTCACCGAACTTCCGGTGCAGCCGACGGCGCTGGTCGCCAACCTGCCCTACAACGTCGCCGTCCCGGTCGTCCTGCACCTGCTGCAGCATTTCCCGAGCCTGCGGCACGGCCTGGTCATGGTCCAGGACGAAGTTGCCGACCGGCTGGCTGCGCCCCCGGGCTCCAAGACCTACGGCGTCCCGTCGGTCAAGGCGGCCTGGTACAGCGGCATGCGCAAGGCCGGCGTGATCGGGATGAACGTCTTCTGGCCGGCGCCCAAGATCCACTCCGGGCTCGTCGCCTTCACCCGCCGGGAACCGCCGGCCACCACCGCCACCCGCGAAGAAGTCTTCGCCGTCATCGACGCGGCCTTCGCCCAGCGGCGCAAGACCCTCCGGGCCGCCCTGGCAGGCTGGGCCGGCAGCGCCGCGGAAGCCGAACGCTGCCTCCGGGCCGCCGGCGTCGATCCCACCGCCCGCGGCGAAGTGCTCGACATTGCCGCCTTTGCCCGGATCGCCGAGGCGCACGCCCGGCCCGCCTCCTGACCGCGGTCCCCGCCGCCGGAGCCGCCGGCCCTGCTTGGAGCCACGGCCTGCCATGCCATAGCGTGGAGCCATGAACGCAGTGAGAGGGCGCTTTTCCGCGAGGACCGTCCGGGTCAAGGCACCCGGCAAGGTCAACGTCTCACTGGACGTAGGGCCGCTGCGCGCCGACGGCTACCACTCGGTGGCCAGCGTCTACCTGGCAGTGTCGCTCTACGAGGAAGTCGCGGCCACCAGCACGGACACCCCCGGGATCACGGTCAGCATCAGCCCGGCCAGCACCCTGGACCTCGACGGCGTCGACATCCCGCTCGACGAGCGCAACCTCGCCTACAAGGCGGCGGCCATTATGGCCGACGTCTCGGAGCATTCCACCGGCGTCCACCTGGAGATCACCAAACGCGTGCCGGTCGCCGGCGGCATGGGCGGCGGATCGGCCGATGCCGCGGCCACCCTGCTGGCTTGCGACGCGCTCTGGAACAGCGGGCTCTCGCGCGACGAACTGGCCCACCTGGCCGCGGAACTCGGCGCCGACGTGCCGTTCGCGCTGCTCGGAGGCACCGCCGTCGGGCTCGGCGTCGGCGACGAACTCTCGCCCGCCCTGGTCAAGGCGCAGACGGACTGGGTCCTCGTCACCGCCGACTTTGGCCTGTCCACGCCGGAGGTATTCCGCACCCTGGACCGGCTGCGCGCCGCCGAAGGGGTGGACATCGAGGAGCCCACCTCGGTGGATCCGCGGGTCCTCGCCGCCCTCCGCGGCGGCGACGCCGACGCGCTGAGCAGGGTCCTCGTCAACGACCTGCAGCGCGCCTCGATTGAGCTGGCCCCCGGGCTGCGCGACGTCCTGGGCCTCGGCGAATCCTGCGGCGCGATCGCCGGCCTCGTCTCCGGCTCCGGGCCTACGGTGGCGCTGTTGGCCCACGGCGCGGCGGCCGCCGAGTCCCTCGCCGGGGAGTTGCGGCATCACGGCCTCGACGCCCTGGCGGTCCACGGGCCGGTGCACGGCGCCCGCATCATCTCCGATACGCTCCTTTAATAGCTTTCGCCGCAGCGGCGGCAAAACCACCCCGCGCCATCAGCGCCCGCAGCTCCACCATTACCTCTAGGAAAGCAGTTCCCCGTGGCACACCTGCTCGGCGGCGAGAACCTCACGGTCTCGTACGCAACCCGTACCGTCCTCGATGGCATTACCCTCGGCCTTGAAGAGGGCGACCGGATCGGCATGGTGGGCCGCAACGGCGACGGCAAGTCCACCCTCATGCGGCTGCTCGCCATGCGCTCCACCCCGGACTCGGGCCGGGTGACCAAGCGCAGCGAGGTCAATATCGGCTACCTGGACCAGAGCGACGTGCTCGACGGCGACCTCACCGTCGGCGCCGCGATCGTCGGGGACCAGGCCGACTACGAATGGGCCAGCAACCCGCGGATCCGCGAGGTCATGGGCGGCCTGGTCTCCGACGTCGACTGGCACGCCAATGTGCACGCGCTCTCCGGCGGCCAGAAGCGGCGCGTGGCGCTGGCCAAGCTGCTGATCGAGGACCACGACGTCATCATGCTCGACGAGCCCACCAACCACCTCGACGTCGAAGGCGTCGCGTGGCTCTCCCGGCACCTGAAGACCCGCTGGCGGCCCAACCAGGGCGCCTTCCTCGTGGTCACCCACGACCGCTGGTTCCTCGACGAAGTCTGCAACAAGACCTGGGAAATCCACGACGGCATCATGGACCCGTTCGACGGCGGCTACGCCGCCTACGTCCTGGCCCGCGCCGAACGCGACCGGTCCGCGTCCGTAATGGAAAGCAAGCGCCAGCAGCTGGTCAAGAAGGAACTCGCCTGGCTGCGCCGCGGTGCCCCGGCCCGCACCGCCAAGCCCAAGTTCCGGATCGAGGCCGCCAACGCCCTGATCGCCGACGTCCCGGAGCCGCGCGACTCGACGGCGCTGAGCAAGATGGCCACCGCGCGGCTCGGCAAGGACGTGCTGGACCTGGAAAACGTCTCGCTGGACTTCCTCGGCGGCTCCGCCGGGCAGAAGCTCTTCGACAACATCACGCTCCGGCTGGCCCCCGGTGAGCGGCTCGGCCTGGTGGGTGTCAACGGTGCCGGCAAGACCACCCTGCTCAAGCTGCTCAACGGCGAGATCCAGCCGACGTCCGGGAAGGTCAAGCGCGGCAAGACCGTGGTCACCGCGGTCCTCAGCCAGGAGGTCAAGGAGCTCGACGACGTCTCGGACCTGCGGGTGATCGAGGTGATCGAGCGCGAAAAGCGTTCCTTCAACGTCGGCGGCAAGGAATTCACCGCCGGCCAGATCGTGGAGCAGCTCGGCTTCACCAACGAGAAGCAGTGGACCCCTGTCAGGGACCTTTCCGGCGGTGAACGACGGCGGCTCCAGCTCCTGCGCCTGCTCGTGGGGGAGCCGAACGTGCTGATGCTGGACGAGCCCACCAACGACCTCGACACCGACACGCTGGCCGCCGTCGAAGACGTGCTGGACGGCTGGCCGGGCACCCTTGTGGTGGTCAGCCACGACCGCTACCTGCTTGAACGCGTCACGGACCACCAGATGGCGCTGCTCGGCGACGGCAAGATCCGCGCCCTGCCGCGCGGCGTGGACCAGTACCTTGAGCTGCGCGAGTCGGCGATGGCCGGCTCCACCATCACCGGCGGCGGCAACCCGGTCACCGCCGCGAGCGGCAGTTCCGCCCCGGCCGCGTCCGGCCCCTCGGAGGCCGAGAAGCGCGACGCCCGCAAGGCCAAGAACCGGATCGACCGCCAGTTGGGCAAACTGACCCAGCAGGAAGACAAGATCCACGCCCAGATGGTCAAGAGCACCGCAGACAACGACTTCGACGCCATGGCCGAGCTGAACAAGAAGCTGAAAACCCTCGCCGAAGAACGCGAAGCCCTCGAACTCGAGTGGCTCGAGGCCCTCGAAGTCCTCGGCGAATAGCCCCTGGGCGCGCCGCGTTCTCGCCGGACATGTCCCGTTTGCACCCCGAGGAATGAGCATGTCCGTTCCCGCTCGTCAGGACCGCGGGACATGCTCAGCGGGCAGGCTCAGGAATGGGCATATCGCGTATATGTCCACTGCCCGTGACCAGGAATGAGCATGTCCCGCGGTGGCCGCGGAGGGGCCGGTTGGACATGTCCTAGTTGCACCCCGAGGAATGAGCATGTCCGTTCCCCTCTTCCGGGACTGAGGGACATGCTCAGCGGACCGGCTCAGGAATGGGCATAGTGCGTATATGTCCACTGCCCGTGACGAGGAATGGGCATGTCCCTCGGGTGGACGCGGAGGGGAAGGTTGGACATGTCCTAGTTGCTTCCCGAGGAATGAGCATGTCCGTTCCCGCTCGTCAGGACCGCGGGACATGCTGAGCGGACAGACTCAGGAGTCGGCATATCGCGTATATGTCCACTGCCCGTGACCAGGAATGAGCATGTCCCGCGGGTGGACGCGGAGGGGAAGGTTGGACATGTCCTAGTTGCACTTCGAGGAATGAGCATGTCCGTTCCCGCTCGTCAGGACCGCGGGACATGCTCAGCGGTCAGGCTAGGGGTTGGGCAAAGTGCGTATATGTCCACTGCCCGTGACCAGAAATGGGCATGTCCCTCGGGGCCCTGCGTTCTTTCGGTGCCGGACCTAGTCCTCGGTTTTCAGCTCCGGTTCCTTGCTCAGGCCGGTGAGGCCGTTCCAGGCGAGGTTCACCAGGTGCGCGGCGACTTCGCGTTTGTCGGGCGTCCGGCTGTCCTGCCACCACTGGCCGGTCATCGCGACCATCCCCACCAGCATCTGGGCGTACATGGCGCCGTCGGCCGCACTGAAACCGCGGCGGGCGAACTCGTCGGCCAGGATGTACTCGACGCGTGCCGCCACCTGCGAGAGCAACGTGGAGAATGCGCCTTCGGGCTGCGACGGCGGCGCGTCGCGCATCAGGATGCGGAAGCCGTCCGTGCGGTCCTCGATGTAGCCCAGCAGTGCGAGGGCGGCCCGCTCGACCAGGACGCGCGGCTTGGCTTCCGTGGACAGGGCGTCGTTGATGGAGCCGAGCAGGATCCGGAACTCGCACTCCACCACCTGGGTGTACAGGCCTTCCTTGGAGCCGAAGTGCTCGTAGATCACCGGCTTCGAAACGCCCGCGGCGGAGGCAATCTCCTCGATGGTCGTGCCGTCCAGGCCGCGGAGGGCGAAGAGGCCACGGCCGACGCCGATCAGCTGGGTGCGGCGCTGCGGGCCGGTCATCCGGGCCCTGGGGATGTGGCCGGGGGACCGCACCGGCCTGCCGGTGAAGTGGTCCGCCCCTCCGGACACGCCTGCGCTGTTGCTCACAGCACCATCATGCCCTACGGGCCCAGCACTCGGCCGCCGCACCCGGGCCCCGGCGCCCCGCCCACCGCCCCCGGGCGCCGGGTCGCACGAGCAACATCCTTCGTGGCAGAATTGACTCTTGTGCCACAGGCTTGACGCCCGGGCACGGTCCGCTCTGGTGTAATGGCAGCACCCCGGCCTTTGGAGCCGTGGAGTATAGGTTCGAGTCCTATGGGCGGAACTGCCGCGGGCGGCCGCGGCCGGCGGAACCGGTCCGACGGGAGTCCAGTAGGATGAAGAGGATGCCGCGGCCGGAACGTGGTCCGGCTCGGCCGCGCGGAGCCGGCAACGAGGTAGACCACCTGGCTGTCGTCCACGGGCCAACTGAGATCGACCGAGCAGCGGCACTGAGTCAGGCCACTGAGCAAGGAGAGCCCGTACGTGAGCCCCGAGAACACCGGCCCCGCCGCCGTCATTGTCCTAGCTGCAGGTGCCGGTACCCGGATGAAATCCCGTACCCCCAAGATCCTCCACGAAATCGGCGGACGCTCCCTCGTCGGCCACGCACTGAACGCCGCCCGCTCGCTCCAGCCGCGCGAACTCGCCCTGGTGGTCCGGCACGAACGTGACCAGGTCGCCGCGCACATCGCCGCGCTCGACCCGCAGGCGCTGATCGTCGACCAGGACGCGGTGCCCGGCACCGGGCGCGCCGTCGAAGCCGCCCTCGAGGCCCTCGACGCGCAGCACCCCCAGGCGCAGCTGGCCGGAACCGTCGTCGTGACCTACGGCGACGTGCCCCTGCTCACCGGCGGACTGCTCGCCGAACTTGTCGCCGCGCACGAGGCGGAGGGCAACGCCGTCACCGTCCTCACCGCCGTCCTCGACGACGCCACCGGCTACGGCCGCATCCTCCGCGCCGACGACGGCACCGTGACCGGCATCCGCGAACACAAGGACGCCAGCGACGCCGAGCGCGGGATCCGCGAAATCAACTCCGGTATCTACGCCTTCGACGCCGCCGTGCTGCGGGACGCCCTCGCCCACGTCACCACCGACAACGCCCAGGGCGAAAAATACCTGACCGACGTCCTCGCCCTGGCCCGCGCCGCCGGCGGTCGCGTCGCCGCCGTCGTCACCGAAGACCGCTGGCAGGTCGAAGGCGCCAACGACCGCGTCCAGCTCTCCGCCCTCGGCGCCGAACACAACCGCCGCACCGTCGAAGCCTGGATGCGCGCCGGCGTCACCGTCGTAGACCCCGCCACCACCTGGATCGACGCCACCGTCACACTCGACGAGGACGTCCGCCTGCTGCCCAACACCCAGCTGCACGGCGCCACCACGGTGGCGCGCGACGCCGTCGTCGGCCCCGACACCACCCTGACCGACGTCCAGGTGGGGGAGGGCGCCACGGTGATCCGCACCCACGGCTCCGGCTCGCGCATCGGCGCGAACGCCAGCGTCGGCCCCTTCACCTACCTGCGCCCCGGCACCGTCCTGGGCGAGACCGGCAAGATCGGCGCGTTCTACGAAACGAAGAACGTCACGATCGGCCGCGGCTCCAAGCTCTCCCACCTCGGCTACGCCGGCGACGCCGAGATCGGCGAGGACACCAACATCGGCTGCGGGAACATCACGGCCAACTACGACGGCGAGAAGAAGCACCGCACGGTCATCGGCTCCGGCGTCCGCACCGGCTCCAACACCGTGTTCGTCGCCCCGGTCCGGGTCGGCGACGGCGCATACAGCGGCGCCGGCGCCGTGATCCGCAGCGACGTGCCCGCCGGCGCCCTGGCCCTGTCCCTGGCCAAGCAGCGCAACGCCGAGGGCTGGGTCGCGGCGAACCGCCCGGGCTCCCTCTCCGCCGCGCTGGCCGAAGCCGCCGGCGCCACCCCGACATCCTCCACTACTCCGGCATCGACAGAACAGGGCTAGCAATCATGAGCGAAATTACGGCACACGGCGAGAAGAAGCTGGTCCTTGCCGCCGGGCGCGCGCACCCGGAGCTGGCGCGCGAGATCGCCAAGGAGCTGGGCACCGAGCTGCTGCCGCTGGACGCCTACGACTTCGCCAACGGCGAGATCTACGTCCGCGCCGGCGAGAGTGTCCGCGGCACCGACGCCTTCGTCATCCAGGCACACCCGGCCCCGCTGAACAACTGGCTCATGGAGCAGCTGATCATGATCGATTCGCTCAAACGGGCCTCCGCCAAGCGCATCACCGTGGTCTCGCCGTTCTACCCCTACGCCCGCCAGGACAAAAAGGGCCGCGGCCGCGAGCCGATCTCCGCCCGCCTCGTCGCCGATCTGTACAAGACCGCCGGCGCCGACCGGATCATGAGCGTTGACCTGCACACCTCGCAGATCCAGGGCTTCTTCGACGGCCCCGTGGACCACCTGATGGCCATCCCGCTCCTCGCCGACTACATCCGCACCCGGGTGGGCTCGGACAACATCACCGTCGTCTCCCCGGATACCGGCCGCGTCCGCGTCGCCGAACAGTGGGCCGAGCGCCTCGGCGGCGCCCCGCTGGCCTTCGTGCACAAGAGCCGCGACCTCACCGTGCCCAACCAGGCGGTCTCCAAGACCGTGGTGGGACAGATCGAGGGCCGCACCTGCGTGCTGATCGACGACATGATCGACACCGGCGGAACCATCTCCGGCGCCGTCCAGGTGCTCAAGAACGCCGGTGCCAAGGACGTCATCATCGCCGCCACCCACGCGGTCTTCTCCGACCCGGCGTCGCAGCGCCTCGCCGAGTCGGGCGCCCGCGAAGTCGTCGTCACCAACACGCTGCCGATCTCCGCGAACAAGCACTTCCCGCAGCTCACCGTGCTCTCCATCGCCCCGCTGATCGCCCGCGCGATCCGCGAGGTGTTCGACGACGGCTCGGTGACCAGCCTCTTCGACGGCAACGCGTAGCAGACGCCCGGCCGGTCCCCGTTTTCGCGACGGGGCCCGGCACTGCTAGACTCGATCCCGAAACCTTGGCGAGGGAGAGCGCCGGCTGAATACAGCCGGAGTGCTGGTCTCCGTTATCGACTGGGTCTGAAACTCCCTTCTGAAGGGCGGCCATGCCGCCCGGCGTTGAAGGTCGCTGACAGACCTCCGCCCTTGCCGAACACCGTTCGTCCCAGAGGAGACACCCATGTCTGAGCAGAAGCTCGCAGCAGAAGTACGCACCGAATTCGGCAAGGGCTTTGCCCGCCGCGCCCGCATGGCCAACCAGATCCCCGCCGTCATCTACGGCCACGGCGCCGAGCCGATCCACATCACCCTGCCGGCCAAGGCCACCACCCTGGCCGTCCGCACCGCCAACGCCCTGCTGTCCCTGGACATCAACGGCGAAGAGCACCTCGCCCTGGTCAAGGACATCCAGCGCAACCCGATCAAGCAGATCATCGAGCACCTCGACCTGCTGACCGTCCGCAAGGGCGAAAAGGTCACCGTCGACGTCCCCGTCCACGTCACCGGCGAGGTCGCCCCGGGCAACGTCCACAACCTGGAGATGACCACCCTCTCGCTCGAGGCCGAGGCAACCCACCTGCCGACCGCCATCGAGGTCAGCATCGACGGCCGCGCCGCCGGCGAGCACATCCACGCCTCCGACGTCGTGCTGCCCAAGGGCACCGTCCTGCTGACCGACGCCGAAGCCCTGGTCGTGAACATCTCCGAGGCCGTCGAAATCCTCGAGGAAGAAGAGACCACGGAAGAGGCTGCCCCGGCCGAAGGCGCCGAAGGTGCCGAAGCCGAAGAGACCCCCGAGGCTGCTGCCGAGTAATTCCGGCGTATTCTCAGGTGGCCGGGTCCCGATGGGGCCCGGCCGCCGTCGTCTCCGCTCCCGCCGCCCTGACCCGCCGCCTATTAAAAGGATGGATCCATGACCGACAGCTGGCTGATCGTAGGCCTCGGCAACCCGGGCACCGAATACGCCCACAACCGGCACAACGTCGGCCAGATGGTGCTCGATGAACTCTCCGCCCGGGTCGGCGGCGGCTTCAAGTCGCACAAGTCCCGCGCCCAGGTCCTCGAAGGCAGGCTCGGCATCGGCGGCCCGCGAGTGGTGCTGGCCAAGCCCCTGAGTTACATGAATGTCTCCGGCGGCCCGGTCTCCGCACTCGCGAAGTTCTACGACGTCGACCCCGCCCACGTCATTGCCGTCCACGACGAGATCGACATTCCCTTTAATACGGTCAAACTGAAGATCGGCGGCGGCGAAGGCGGCCACAACGGCCTCCGCGACATCTCCAAGGCGCTGGCCACCAAGGACTACCTGCGGGTCCGCGTCGGGGTGGGCCGGCCGCCGGGCCGGATGGACACCGCGGATTTTGTGCTGCGGGACTTCGCGACGGCGGAGAAGAAGGAGCTGCCGTTCCTGATCGACACCGCCGCCGACGCCGTCGAGGCGCTGGTCCGGGACGGGCTGCAGGCCGCCCAGCAGAAGTTCCACCCCGCGAAGGCGACGTAGCCGGCGCCGGCCGGGTTTCCTTTCCAAGCGTCCGCTGTGCCGCTATGATCTGTCTACTCTCTTGTCGGGGGATAGGGTTACGCTACTTCTAGGCGGACGGAGACGGGTTTGCCGTCCGCAAAGCGGTACAAAGGAAACTAGATGTCGAGGGATTCGCTGGGCTGGGGGAATGTTTCCATTACATTGGCGCCCGCCGAAGATCAGCACGCCGCGGGGCCGGTGAATAGACACGCGTGGTCAGGACTGGCCCGCGGAGCAGACGCCGACCGTGTCCGGGCTGCCCTTATCGCGCCCGAGAGCATGGGCGTGGTCATCACCGGGGACCGCGGCGTCGGCAAATCCCTGGTCGGGCGCAGCGCCCTCGCCGGCTTCGGCCCCGACGTCTACACCCTGCAGCTGCGCACCTCCGGACCCGGCGCCGCCACTCCTTACGGCTGCCTCGCGTTCACCCTCGCCCGCCTTCCGCAGAGCTCGCTCGGCTCGCCGACGGCGATCCTGCACGGGATCACCTCGCTGATCCGCAACGACGCGGCGGGACGCAAATGCGTGATCCTGGTGGACAACGCGGCGTCCCTTGACGAGCAAAGCACCGGGGTGCTGCTTAACCTGCTGCAGACCGGCACCGCCCGGCTGATCGCCACCGCGCAGCGCGCCACCGACCTTCCCCCCGACTTCTACTGGCTCATCACCTCCGGGCAGCTCGCCGAAGTCCGGCTCGCCAGCATGACCGAGATCGAAACCCGCGAGGTGCTCCAGGCCGCGCTGGGGCACCGGGTGTCAACCGCCCTGGCGAGCCAGATGCACGAGCTGGTCGGCGGCAGCCCCACCCTCCTGCAGGCCGTCGTCTCCGAGCAGATCGAACGCGGCAACCTGGTGCTCTCCGGTTCGGTCTGGACCCTCCTCGACGAGGTCGTACTCGACGGCAAAACCGCACTGGAGGACATCGTCAGGGCGCGCTACGCCCGGGAGTCGCCCGAGGCCCGCGAAGTCATCGAGGTGCTCTCCTGCGCCCGCTGCATGTCCCTGTCGAGGCTGGCCAGGATGTACGGGCCGGGACTGATCGCGGACATGGAGGACGCGGGCCAGATCGTCGTTGACCGCACCGACCGGCACTTCGTGACGCTCGGTGACCGGTATCTGGGCGACATCGTGCGGAACTGGCTCAGCGTGGAGCGGCGGCTTGAGCTGCGCGACAAGGTCCCCGGCCACCAGGAGGACGAGCTCGGGGAACTCACGGTGGAGGACCTGCTCGCCTACGCGGCGTGGACGCACGACTGCCACGCCGAGCTGGCGCCGGCCCACGCGCTGGCTGCCGCCCAGGCCGCGGTCCGGCTCTTCGATCCGAAATTCGCGCTCAAATGCGCCGGCAGCATCGCACCCGGCGACAGTGAATGGCCCGCGGGGCAGCTGCAGAAGGCCGCCGCGTACCTGCAGCTTGGCCTGCCGCTGCAGGCGATGTCCGCCCTCGACGATGTCACCGAGGCGCAGATCAACGACCTCGCCCCCGAGGCCTTTGCCGAGCTGATCGCTGCCAAGGCCGACTGCATGGCCTGGCTGGAGGACCGGAGCGGGAAGGTTCCGGAGCTCATCCGGCAGGCCCGGCTGCGGCTTCAGGAGTTCCGCCGCGAAGATGGCAACGCGGACGCGCTGGCCCGCGCCGGCCTGTGCCTTGACCTCTGCGAGTTCAACTACCTGTCCTTCATCGGCGATTACCAGCCCATGATGGACCGGCTCGCTGCCGCCGCGGCGAGTGCCGATACCGACGCCATCGACCCGGTCCACCGGCTGCGCACCTCGATCATCCTGATGGAGGCCCTGTGCCTGACGGGCAAGGAACTGCAGGCCCGGGAGCTGATGCGCGACATCGGCGGACGGCTCGGTGAATGGGCCAACGTCCCGCGGATCCGGGAGAACTTCGCCTGGCGTTCCTTCAACGTCCTGCTCCTCTCCGGCCAGTGGCGGCAGAGCATCGACATGCTCAAGGACGCGAGCGGGCGCGCCGGGCATGGCCTGCACTCCGGCAGCGCCGCCACCGACCTCGCCGTCGGACTCGCCTACGTGTACGCCGGCCGCGGCTACCTGGCCCTGGACCCGCTGCTGGCCGCGATCGCCCAGCTTGAAGTCAGGACCAGCCTGCACGCGCTGCGCCAGGCCTACGCCGCCACCGCCTTTGCCTACGCGCAGATGGGGAACTCCGTGCAGGCCACGGTCTACCTGGACCGCGCCCGGTCCGCGGACGGCCCGGCGCGCTTCGTCGTCAGCAGTTCGGCCGAGTTCTGCATGGACATGGCTTCCCGCTGGCTGGGCGACCCCGACGCGAAGGACCGGCTGGTCCACGCCGCCGAGCGGCACTTCCGGAACGGGCTCTACACTCTGGCGGGCATCAGTATGTTCGGCGCGACCGTCAACGGCACCGTCAAGGACTTCCAATTCCTGGAGGAGATCGCTGCGCTGCGGGAGGGCCCGCTGGCGGAGCTGTCCCGGGTGGTGGCGGTCGGCAGCCGCAAAAAGGACGCCGTGACCATGCTTGAAGCGGCCGAACTCGCCGCCGCCTTGGAGCTCGACGCTGTACAGGCCAGGTGCGCGGCCCTCGCCTTTGATTTTGCCAAGGCCGCCGGGCTGGCCGGCAGCGCCACGGCAGCGCACAGCATGCTGGAATCCTTGTCCGACTCGGTGCCGGCTTTGCCGGTCGTTCCGCACAACAAGGGTCCGCTGCTGACCGAGCGGGAGCGGCAAATCGCGGCCCTTGCCGGCAACGGTGTTTCCAACAAAGACATCGCCCTGGAAGTGGGCATCTCGGTTCGGACAGTGGAGGGGCACTTGTACCAGGTATTCACGAAGCTCGGAGTGTCCTCGCGGAGTGATCTGCTTGGACTCATCTAGGGTCCGCGCAGCCGCTCCCGGCGAAGCCCGGCAGGGTGTCCTGACCGGACGCTCGGAAGACCTCTCATCGGCGGTGGAGGCACTTCAGGGCGGCACACACGTCGCCGTGCTGCTGCTCGGTGACCACGGGATCGGCAAATCGCAGCTGATGGAGGCCGTGGCCGAGGAGCTTCGCGGCCAGGTGACGCCGGTCCGTCTGCACGGGAGCCCGGCGCTGAGCCACGTGCCGTACGGTGTGCTCGCACCGTTCATCGTGGGCCTGCCCGTGGAGGACGCCACCTCCCAGCTGGCCGTGCTTCGGACCTTCTGGAGCTACCTGGAAGGGCAGCGGCGGACAACGCAGAAGCCGCTGCTGCTGATCGTCGACGACGCCCACGACCTGGATGAGGCAACGGCGGGGGTGCTGGTGGAACTCGCCGCCGCCGGCTGGGCCAAGCTGCTGGTGGGCGCGGCGGCCCGCCCGGGTGTGCCCGAGCCGCTCCTGCAGCTCTGGTTCGAGGGCATCGCCGAACGGCACGACCTGCGCCCGCTCACGCGGGAACAAACGACCGAAATCCTGGCGGACCGGCTCGGCCCCCAGGTCCTGCCCAATGTCGCCGAGGTGCTCTGGGAGGCCTCCGGCGGCAACCCGCTGCTGCTGGGCTGCCTGGTGGACGACGCGATCAGCGACGGGACGCTGCTGCAGCGCAACGGGGTGTGGCTGCTCGCCCGCCCGCTGAACAGCCACGGCGAACGGCTCACCGACGTCGTCCGCCGCCAGCTGCTGCGGCGCCCGGCCGAAGAACGCAAGGCGCTGAACCTCGTGGCGCTGGCCGAGCCGGTGTCCAAGGCTCTGATCGAGGCCATGGTGGACGAAGCCACCGTCGCGGGGCTGGTCGAACAGGAACTCCTCCGCGTCTCCGAGGGGGCCGAGCCCGAACTGCGGCTCTGGCACACCGTCTACGGCGACACCCTGCGGAACCTGGTTTCCCCCGCCCGCAGCCTGCAGCTGCGCCAGAGCCTGCTGCGGCTGATGGACCGGGAACCGGCCTCGGCCGAGGGGCTGCTGCGCCAGGTGAGCTGGTCGATGGAATGCGGTCTGGAGGTCGAGGACCGCCAGCTGCTCCGGGCCGCGATCCTGGCCGGCAGGCTCTTCCAGGACGACCTGGCCCGCAAGGCGGCCTCCCGGGTCAAGGACCCGGAACTGCAGCTCGCGGCCCGGGCGGTGATCGCACGGACGTATTACAACACCTCCAACCACGCGGCGGCGCGGGACATCCTGGAGGCGGATTTTGCCAGGGGACGTACCCTGGACAGCCTGCTGGCAGGCTCGCTGCTGTGGGCGGCGGTCCTCTCCGCGCTCGGGCATACTCCGGCGGACATCATGCAGCGGGCCGGGGCGCTGCTCCGCGCCGGCGAACGGCTGGCCGCGGACAACCCCGCCGACGCCGAGGGCATCCTCGCGGCGACGCGGGAGCGGGTGCGGACGATCCGCGCCATGGTCCTGGCCCTTGCCGGCGACGCCGAGGCTGCCGGGGCGGCCGGCGGCGATGCGGCGGCCCAGGACGGGGGCCAGCCTCCGGCCAGCAACCTCGAGAGGGCCTTCGGGCTGGCGCTGGAAGCGGAACAACTCCTGCTTGCGGGCAAACCGGACAGCGCCTACGCGGTGGCGGCCGCCGCACTGGCGGCGGCCGGGACCGACCACGACGAACTGTACTTCCTCTCCGATTTCCTGGTGGTCCGCGCCGTCACGGCGGCGATCCACGGCGGGGACTGGGGCGCCGCGGACAGTCTGCTCGAGGGCTTTGTGGCGGGGTTTGGGCCCAGCTTGATCACCTTCGGCGGCGGCGTCCACACCGCCGCCGGGATCGTCCTGCTCTACCAGGGCCGGGCCGCCGAGGCCAAGCGCACGCTGCGGGCAGCCCTCGAAGCCCTGCGGCTGGCCGACCCCCAGCAGCTGTTTTCGCTGACCGCCGCGATGGCGTTTGCCGCCGCCGCCGACGCCGGCTTCACGGAAAAGGCCGCCGGGTTCCTGGCGGACTACGAATCCGCCCGGCCGCCTGTCTCCCGCTACCTGCGATGCCTCGCCGCCATGGCGGTGGTGTACGGCAAAGCCCGGCTCGGCGGCTACCGCCACGCGGCGGAGGAACTGCAGCGGCTCGGAAACCCCGTCGGGGATGGCAGCACTGCGGGGCTGGAGTTCGATGCGCTGGCCTTCCGGCTGGCGCTCGGCGACCGGGACGCGGCGGTGCGGCTGCGCGAACTGAAACCGGAACTGGAGGGCCGCCGGGCGCGAGCCGTCTGCGGTTACGCCGCGGCGATCGGATCCGGTCTCCCCGGGGGGCTGCTCGACGCGGCCAAGACCTGCGAGGAGGCCGAACTGTGGGGCTTTGCGGCCCTGGCGTACGGCGACGCCGCCACGACCTACCATGCCGCCGGCGACAGCTTGCGGGAGCGGATGGCGGCGGCCCAACGGCAGCGCTGCCGTGACCGTGCCGACAGCGCTTCCGGGGAGGAGCCGGCCGGCCAGGATGACACCCTCGGACTCCTGACCCGCCGGGAACGCGACATCGTGGCGCTGGCCGTCCGGGGCCTGAGTGACCGGCAGATTGCCGCCGATCTGCAGGTTTCGGTCCGCACCGTCGAGGGCCACCTGTACCGCAGCTACGCCAAGCTCAACGTCAAGGGACGCGAGGAGCTGCGCCGAATGGCCGAGGAGTAGGTGGTGCCTGCCCGGCCGGGGCGCGCTACGGCCGGGGGCACTCGGAGTTAGCCGGCGGCTACTTGGTATGCCGCCCCAAGAGCCCGGCGGGATTCGAGTACAGCCGCGTAGGCACCCGGGCCATACCCGCCGGGCAAACGAGTACTACTTACGGATGCCTTCGCCGCGCCCGGTCCTTAGCGTAGAGCTATCACTGGTTAAACATTGATTGCGAAGGTCTCTCCCATGTTCCAGCAAGAAGCCGGCGTGCCTGCCGGCAGCGGCAAAACGGACGCGATTCCACCAGCGCAACGCCCCCCGCGCGGGCGGCAGGAAAAACCCTTCACCCGCCAGCACATCGTGGCGGACGTCCTGGAAACCCTGACATCAGGAACGGGCTGCGGCGTCGTCCTGGTGGGGGAGCACGGGGCCGGAAAATCCTTCATCGCCCAGCGCACCCTGGAGCAACTCGGTGACGACTACCTGGTCGTCCAGGTCCGGGGCAGTTCCATTTCATCAAAACTTCCCTATGGCGCCCTGAGCGTGCTGCTCAACGACCTTGATGCCTCCCACCTGGAGCACCCGCTGATGGTGCTGCGCGGACTCACCCAGCTCCTCCACGCCAAAGCCCAGGGCCGGGCCATTGTCCTGTTTGTGGACAACGCCCACGACCTTGACGACTTGTCATGCATGATGGTCGCCCAGCTCAGCGCCGGGGGCCACGTGACCCTGCTGGCCGCCTGCGTTGACCTGCCGCACGTGGGCGGCGACATCATGGGGCTCTGGAAGGATGATCTGCTCCGCCGCGTGGATCTGGAGCCGTTTGATTTCGCTGAAACTGCCGCCACACTCAACCAGGAATACGGCGGCCACTTCTCGCACACGGCCGCCCGTGCGCTTTGGAGCGCCAGCGGCGGAAACGCCCTGTTCCTGCATTCCCTGGCCCGGGAACAGATCAAGCTCGGAACCATCGTCCGGCAGGAGGGCGCCTGGGTCCAGAGCGGCGGCTCCATCGCCCTGACCGGCGAGGTGCGCGATGTCGTCAAGGCGCGGTTGAACCGGCTCAGCCCGGGCCAGCGCGACGTCTTCGAACTGATCTCCCTGGCCGGCGCCGTGCCGCTGCAGACGCTCATGCGGATCTTCAACCCGCAGGACATGGACAACCTGCAGGAGCGTGCGCTGATCCAGGTCGGCCATGACCACCCGCCGATGGTCAGCGTCGCCAACACGGTGACCGCCGCCATCGTAGCCAGTGTGGTCCCTCCGGGCCGCAGCGCCGAGCTTCGGCGCCGTCTGACCGCGGTGCTGGCCGACACCGAGCAGGGCGAACCCGCCGGATCCGCCGATGTCGCGTGGGCACTGGACTGCGGGGAACAGATCAGTTCCGCCACGGCCCTCGCCGCCGCGCACCTGGCCAACAGCTCCTCCGACCCCGCCTCGGCGCTGCGGTTCATCCACGAAATCGACGGCGGCGAGGCGCTCGCCGGAGTGGCCATCGAATCCGTGCACGCCCAGATGGCGGCCAACGACGACGAGTCCGCCCGGCGCCTCCTCCACCGGCTGGACGGCGCAGCCGGTGCCGGGCTTCCGCTGCCGGAGTGGGTTGCCCTGCAGCTGCTGCGCGTGGATCTTGACCTGCACAGCGCCGCCACCGCAGGCGATGCCCGGACCAGGCTCGGCCTTGTCCGGGACCGCCTCTACGGCCCCGCCGCGGAAGAACCGGCGCAGCTGCAGCCGGCCCGGGAGCAGCTGCGGCTGGCCGAAATTCGGCTGGCAGCGTTCGAGGGCCGCTATGGCGATGTCCTCGCAGCCCATGCCGGACCGGATGCGGAGCTGGGAACCGAAACCGGGCTGCTGACGGCGAGCCTGTTCTGCGAGGCCATGTCCGTTACCGGCAATGTCCTTGGCGCCATGGCCCTGGGCAAGCAGGTTGTCGCCGCGGCCGCCACCGTGCCGATGTCCGACCGCGCCGTCCGCGAGATCAGGGGCAGGTTCCTGCTGCTGATGCTGCTCTCGGCGAAGTTCCGCGAGGCCTCGGCCTTCCTCGCGGCCACCTCCGGCACCGCGGAGCCGCAAACGCGCCTCGGCGGGATGTTCGAGATCGTCCAGGGCGTGATCGACCTGCACGCCGGACACCTGGACGGCGCCGGGCCGTGGCTTGAGGCCGGGATGTGGCAGCTGCGGATGCAGGACCCGGATGCCTTGTCCTCCCTGGCCACAGCGGCCTGCGCCTATGCCGCCGGGCTTGCCGGGGACGAGGAAAGGGCCAGCCTGCTGCTGGCCGACGTGGCGCAGCCGCAACGTGCCAGCTCCTGGCTGGTGGACCGGATGACCCGCTACTTCGAACTGTGCGCGCTGGCCGAACTGGGCCAGCGGCCCGCGGCGATCCGCACCCTCGTCGCCGATTCGGATGCCGACGTCGAGGCGGGCGCCACGGCCACCGCCCTGCTCTTCCTGTCCGCGGCGGCCCGGCTGGGCGACCGGCAGCTGTGCCAGAAGCTCGCCGGACTCGCCGGCAGGGTGACCGGGCAGTTCGCCCTGCTCTGCCTGCGGCTGGCCGACGGTGTGAAGGACTGCGCCAGCGAGCAGTTGCTGGCCGTTGCCAAGGATGCCGACGCCTCGGGGAACGCGGTGTTCGCCCGGGACGTGGCCCGCCGCGCCGTCCACTGTGCCAACGAAGCCGGAAACCGTATCGCGCTCCGTGTCTCCCAGCGCACCGAACAGTCCCTCGACGACAGGTTCGGCAGCCCCAAGAACGGCCTCCACTCGCTGACTACCTCCACCCTGACTGCCCGGGAATGCGAAGTTGCGGTCCGGGCCGCGGCCGGAACATCGAACCGCAAGATCGCCGAACAGATGCATGTCTCGGTCCGCACGGTGGAGGGGCACTTGTACCAGGTGTACGCAAAACTCCATGTCGCCAGCCGATCGGAGCTCAAAGATGTCATCTCGGGACCGGCGGCCAGCGCCCGCATCGGTTGATCCGCGCGGGGCCTTCCGGGGCCCCGGACGCGGTCGACGGCGGCGGGAGTGGCCCTGAGTGGAAAGCCTGACTGATGCCGCGACCCTGATCGGCCGGTCCGGCGTCGTCAAGGAGGTGGTTCGCTGCCTTCGTGACGAGGGCAGGGCCGGGGCCCTGATTGTTGGAAGCTCCGGGTCCGGCAAAACCGCCGTCGTCAAGGCCGTCCTGGCGGAACTGCACCCGCAGGGAACGGTGATCAGGCTCGCTGCGACGCCGGCGCTCGCCGCCGTCCCGTTCGGTGCACTGGCACCCTATCTGGCGGGCCTTCCGGCCCATGACCTCGACTCCTACGCGGCCGTGCTGGGCGCCGTCACGGCCAGCCTGAGGGCCGAGCCGACGCTGGCGTTGTTCGTGATCGACGACGCCCAAAGCCTGGACGAGGGGACCGTCCAACTCCTCGCGCAGGCGGTCGCCACCGGCGCGGCCCGGCTGCTCGCCACCTGCCGTCCGGGCCCCCTGATCCCCGAGGAGTTCCTTGCCCTGTGGGATGACGGCATCATCGCGAAGTTCGACCTGGCGCCGCTCAGCCGCGCCGAGGTGCACCAGCTGTGCGAACAGGTTTTGCGCGCCGAGGTGTCGCCGTGGGTGAGCGAGCTGTTCGCCCACCTGACGGACGGCAACCCGTTTATGCTGATGTCCCTGATCGAGCATGCCCGTGCCACCGGAGCCATCGGCCAGCGCCGCGGGGCGTGGTTCCTCCTCGCGCCGCCGGAGCTGGGAGACGTCCCGGCCGCGGACCTGCTGGACCACCAGGTCCGCTCCATGTCGCCGGAGGAAAAGACGGCGGCCGCGATCGTTGCCCTGGCCGGGCCGCTCTCGCTCGGGCAGATCCTCAGGTTCAGCAGCCCCCGGGCCGTCGACGCGCTCGAGATGGCCGGGATCATCACCGTCTCGCGGGACCGGGACCGGATCGTCAGGCCCGCCAGCCCGCTCATCGGGGAGATCATCCGCCGCCGGGTACCCGCGGGACGGAGCGCGGGTCTCCGGGCCAGCCTCCTGGCGCTGCCCTGGGCGGGTGCGGTTCACCCGGACGCGTTCATTAACCAGTTGCGCTGGGCACTGGATTCCGGCGCGGAGGTCCCGGCCCCGGAACTGCTCCGGGCGGCCACGGCCGCGAACATCGACCTTGATGCCGCGACGGCGCTCCGGGTAGCGGGCGCCATCGGGGACGACCGCTACCTCTCAGAGGCCAAGATCCAGCAGGCCTATGCGAACTACATCCTGGGCAGGCGCGAGGCGTCGGCCGGCTACCTGGAGGCCGCGCAGCCGGTGCGGTACGGCCAGGCCTCCTATCTGGCCGCCCTTTTGGCGGCCCGGCTCGGACCGGCGGCGGCAGCCCTGGAGCTTCCGCGCGACGACGGCGGCGGGGATCCGGAAACGGCCGGTGCCGCCCAGCCGCGCTGGGCGGGACCGGCCGTGGGTATGGCCACCGGCCTCCTGCTGGAGCGCTGGGAGGGCCGGACCGCGGAGCTCGAGGCCCGGTTGCAGGGGCTGGCCGCCGCCGCGGAGAGCAACCCAGAGATCCGCATCCCTGCGGTGTCGCGTCTGGCGGAGGTGCTGACCGCGCAGGGCCGGGTGCTGTCCGGCCTGGGCATCGACCGGGAAGCCTGGCGCGGGGTGCAGGGCGGCGGCCTGGCACTGCCTCTGGTCTACGAAGACGTGCTGGCGAGGCACTGCCTGAACCTGATCTGCGCCGGCGAATGGGAGGAACTCGCTTCCGTCCTTGACGACTACACCACCGCCCTGTCGCCGCGCCTGCTGTACAGCGGGGGCATGCTGCATGTGATGCGCGGCTACTCCCGGCTGCGGCAGGGCCGCATCCCGGAAAGCCGCACCGAGCTGCTGTTGGGGGTGGAAGAACTCCTGATCGCCGACCCCTGGGAGCTGCTCGCCTTCGCGCACGCCGTGGCGGCCTACGCCGCCGCCGCGGCCGGACACCCCGGGGACGCGGCGGAGCAGACGCTGGCGTTCCGCAGGACCGGCTACCGCGAGCCGGCGACGCTCCTGCTCCTCGCGGAGGCCTACTGCACGGCGGCGGAGGCTGCCTCCGGCCTTGATTCCGGCAACGCCCGCCGCGAACTTGACCGGCTCGCGTCCGAAGCGCAGCGGCAGGGGCTGCGGGGGGTGGAAACCGACATCAGGCGGCTCGCGCTGCGCGGCGGGGACACCGGGGCGGCGGCGGCCCTGGCGGCCAGCAGCGGGGCCGTCGAGGGCCCGGAGGCGCGCCTGCTGCGGGACTACGCGCTCGCCGTCGCCGCCTCTGATTCGACCGAGCTTATGGCGCTCAGCGACCAGGCCCTGAGCGCCGGCTACCTGCTCCTGGCGCTCGAAGCCGCCCAGCAGGCCGCACAGCTGCTTGAACACGACCCGGACAAGTGGAAGCTCACCGCGGTCCAGCGCAAGGTCCACCACCGCATGGTCGCCGCCGGCATGTCCGGGCAGATGAACATCGTCCGCGGCGAACACTACGCCGACCTCACCGCCCGGGAAACCGAGATCCTGAAGCTGGTGGCCGGCGGGGCCACAAACGCCGAAATCGCGGCCCGGCTGACCGTGTCCCAGCGGACCGTCGAAGGCCACCTGTACCGCATCTTCGGCAAGCTCGGCGTCAGCCGCCGCGGCGAGCTGATGGACATCCAGCGCGATCTTCCGCTGCCTTGAGCGCGGCCGGGCTGGCCTCAGCAGGGCCCGAGTGCGCCATTCAAGGGTTTTTCACCGTTGCCGCAGGGGATCCCGCGTATCTACTGCGTGACCTGGGCGGCGTCCGGGAGTATGCCTAAGTAGTGGCCCGGCGTAGACCGCAAGAGAAGTCGGGTAACCCCTACTCGTGTGCAGATGAGGCCTCCGCGATTGACTTAAGTCAGTCCCAGGAACGACTCACAAAGGTCTCAAAATGAGTAACTACAGGGCGGTATTCGACTGCGGGCAGCGCCCGCGGAGGAGCAGGGCCACAAGCCTGAGTTCCAGCGCCGCAATTGCCAGAGCCACCAGCAAGGGTGGCCGCGTCGACACCTCCCATATCCGAACTCCTTCATTGGAACCGTACGGTGCCCCAGCCGGCAGTCGTACCCCCAAGACGGAGCCGGCGGCGTCAGAGCCTTCTGAGACCGAGGCTCTCCCCCCAGCCGCCGCCGGCTCCCTTAAACGGTCTGCACCACTGAGAGATGTGGAACTGCCGTGAGCGCGGTGGACGAACACCGCGCCGGCTACAGAAAAAGAGGCAGTCGTTGGAATCGACGCCCCGCCCGGGTCCTAAGGCTCGCAGGCGGGGCGTTTGATCACCCCCCGGCCGTCGGCCGGGAACCCGTGGCGGCCCGTCCCGTGGACTCCGGGATGTCCTGGGCGCGGCGCTACCGCCGCTGGCTGCGGTTCACCGACATATCCATTGTGACCTGTGCGGTCGCCGTGGCCTACGCGGTCCGCATCGACGCCGAGGGAGTGCTCGCCCGCACCCCTGCGGTCACCAGCTACGTTTCCCTCAGCATCGCCATTCTCCTGGCCTGGATCGTCGCCCTCGAAGTGCACCGCACGCGGGAGGAGACAGTCCTCGGCGTCGGGGCCGAGGAATACAAGCGGGTCATGGACGCTACCGTCGGGGTATTCGGGGGCATCGCCATCGTGGTCCTGCTGCTGGGAATCGATGTGGTGCGCAGCCACTTCGCGATCGCCCTCCCG
The DNA here is from genome assembly GCF_059739345.1 of Arthrobacter sp. SlRoot2-15. Classification (NCBI taxonomy): domain Bacteria; kingdom Bacillati; phylum Actinomycetota; class Actinomycetes; order Micrococcales; family Micrococcaceae; genus Arthrobacter; species Arthrobacter sp. SlRoot2-15. The sequence goes on along the minus strand of NZ_AP046058.1, from coordinate 806,675 downwards.
GCCGGTTCGCTGCTGCTCCTGCTCAGCCGGTGGCGGTGGCGGGCCTGGCTGAACCGCCAGCGCAACTTCGGCCACTACCTCTCCAAGGTGATCGTGGTGGGCGAACCCGCAGACGTCGAATACGTCATCCGCCAGTTCGGCAAGGTCTCCGGTGCCGCCTATGAAGTGGTAGGGGCGGCCCTTCCGGCCGGCTACACCGCCAGCCACCTGCAGATTTCCGCGACCCGGGTGCCCGTGCTCTGCGATGTCGCCTCGGTGGCCGGAAAGGTCACCGAGACCGGGGCCAACGCCGTCGTCGTTGCCGGACAGCTGCACGGCGGAAGCCGCGCGATCCGCCAGCTCGGCTGGGCCCTGGAGGGCACCCACGCGAGCCTGGTCCTGGCCGCCAGCCTGACCGACGTCGCCGGTCCCCGGATCCACTGGCGGCCCGTCGAGGGCCTGCCGCTAATGCACGTGGAGCTGCCGGAGTTCAGCGGCGGCAAACACACACTCAAACGCCTCGTCGACGTTGTGGCCTCGGCCGCGGCGCTGCTGCTCCTGGCGCCCCTGCTGTTCATCCTTGCCTGGATGATCGCCCGTGACAGCAAGGGCCCGATCTTCTTCTGGCAGGAGCGGGTCGGCCGCAACGGCGAACGGTTCAAGATGGTCAAGTTCCGCTCCATGGTGGTGACCGCGGAGGAGGACCTGGCCCTGCTCAGGGAGCTGAACGAGGGAGCCGGGCTGCTGTTCAAGATAAAGCAGGACCCGCGTGTCACCAGGTGCGGACGCTGGCTGCGGAAGTATTCGCTCGACGAGCTGCCGCAGTTCTGGAACGTGCTCAAAGGGGACATGAGCCTGGTGGGACCGCGTCCTCAGCTGCCCTGCGAGGTGGAGGGCTACGAGGGCGACGTGACCCGCCGGCTGCTGATCAAGCCCGGCATCACCGGGCTGTGGCAGGTGAACGGCCGGTCGAATCTTGGCTGGGAAGACAGCGTCCGCTGGGACCTCTACTACGTGGAGAACTGGTCGTTGACGGGAGACATCATGATCCTCTGGCGAACCGTCAAGGTCATCCTGAACCCGGTGGGGGCTTACTGAACGCTGGTGAGGGCCGGCGGTGAATTGAAAGGGCAGGACATGGGTCTCAGAATCGGCTACGCGCCGGGGGCGTTCGATTTGTTCCACATCGGGCATCTCAACATCCTCAAGCACGCCAGAAGCCAGTGCGACTTCCTGGTCGCCGGGGTCGTCTCGGACGAAATGCTGGAACGGGCCAAGGGCCGGCTGCCCGTGGTCCCGCTGGCCGAGCGGATGGAGATTGTCGGCAGCATCGGCTACGTGGACAAGGTCTACGCCGAAACCGTCCCGGACAAGCTCCACGTCTGGGAGGAACTGCGGTTCAACGTCTTCTTCAAGGGCGACGACTGGAAGGGCACCCCGAAGGGCGACAGGCTGGAAGCGGCGTTCCGGGAGGTCGGCGTCGACGTCGTCTTCTTCCCGTACACCGTGCAGACGTCCAGCTCCGCCCTGCGCGCCGCCCTCGAGCTGATCAACCGTTCCCCCGAACCCGGGCACCGGCTCCACGGGATACGGCTGTGAACGGGCTGCATATCGCGATGGTGGGAACGCGCGGCGTCCCGGCCCGGTACGGCGGATTCGAAACGGCCATCGAGGAAATCGGCCAGCGGCTCGTGCAGCGCGGCCACCGCGTCACCGTCTACTGCCGCGAGACGGGCGGCGGCGACCGGCCCGCCCGGCACCTCGGAATGGACCTGGTGCACCTCCCGGCGCTGCGCAAACGTTCCCTGGAGACCCTCAGCCACACCGGGCTCTCCGTCGCCCACCTGCTCCGGCACCGGCCGGACGCCGCCATCGTCTTCAACGCGGCCAACGCCCCCTACCTGCCGGCCATCAAAGCCGCAGGCATCCCCGTGGCCACCCACGTCGACGGGCTGGAATGGAAGCGCGCCAAGTGGGGCAAGGCGGGCCGAAGCTACTACCAGCTTGTTGAACGGCTCGCGGTCCGGTGGTCCGACGCGCTCATCGCCGACGCCGCCGGCATCCAGGACTACTACCGGGAGAAGTTCGACGCCGACACGGTATATCTGGCCTACGGGGCGCCCATCCAGGCAAACGCCGGCTCGGACAGACTTCCGGAACTGGGCCTGGCGCCGCGCGGCTACCACCTCGTCGTCGCCCGCTTTGAGCCCGAAAACCACGTCCACCTCATCGTTGAAGGGTTCGCCCGGAGCGCCGCCCGGCTCCCGCTCGTCGTCGTCGGCTCCGCCCCCTATTCGGACCGGTACACCAACATGGTCCACGCACTCGGCGACGAGAGGGTCCGCTTCGTGGGCGGCGTCTGGGACCAGGCGTTGCTCGACCAGCTGTACGCGAACGCGCTGGTGTACTGGCACGGACACTCCGTGGGCGGCACCAACCCCTCGCTGCTGCGGGCCATCGGATCCGGCACGGCCACCAACGCGTTCGACGTCGGGTTCAACCGTGAGGTGCTCGAAACCGCCGGCCGGTACTTCGCCGGCCCCGGCGACGTCGCCCGGCTGGTGCACGAGGCCGAGGCCCCCGGCTCCGACGCCGAGGCCCGCGGCCAGCACGCGCAGCAGCTGGCCCGCCGGTACAACTGGGACGACGTCGCGACCGGCTACGAACAGCTCTGCCAGACGCTCCTGAGCCCCCGGACACGGACCGCCCGGACGCGCGCCGGAGAAGGAACCAGGGGCCGACGCCGGGCGCCGCGTCCCAGCCTGGGGGCCGGACAATGACCGCCGCCGATCCGGGAATCGGCGCGGACGACGAGGCCCGTGCCGGCTTCCGGGACACCGTAAGGCAGCTCGCCGCGGCCCAGAAGACGGCGGCCCGCGGGGCACCGGCCTACTCCCGCTACGTCAACCGCAGGCTGGGACGGCTGCTGGCCGCGCTGGCCCTGCACGCCGGGCTGGGGCCCAACGCCGTCACGGCGGTCAGCGCGGTCTTCACCTTCTCGGGGATCGCCCTGCTGATGATGTTCCCGCCGTCCGGAGCCCTGGGGATCGGGGTGGCCCTGCTGCTGGTGGTCGGCTACGCCCTGGACTCGGCCGACGGACAGGTCGCGCGGCTGCAGGGCAGCGGATCCGCCGCGGGGGAGTGGCTGGACCACATGGTGGACGCCGTGAAAACCTCCGCGCTGCCACTGGCGCTCGCCGTCGGGCTGTACCGCTTCGGAACCGTGGACCGGCGCTGGCTGCTGGTTCCGCTGGCCGCCGCCGTCATCTCCGCCGTGCTGTTCTTCAGCATGATCCTCACCGAGCAGTTGCGGCGCCAGCAGGGCCTGGTTTCCGTGGCTGCCCCCGGCGGCAGGTCCTGGCTCCGCTCGGTGCTGGTGGTCCCGATGGACTACGGGGTCCTCTGCCTCTGCTTTGCCCTCTACGGCGTGCTTCCGCTCTTCCTCGCCGCCTACACCCTGATCGTCGCAGCCACAGCAGGCTTCTTGCTGTTGGCATCCGTCAAGTGGTTCCGGGAAATTTCCGCCTTCCCGCCGGCGCGCGGCCGGGCCGGCCGGCACAGCCGCACGGAACCATCCGCACCAACCGGCAGCACCACTGGAACTGGGGTCCCGCAATGAACACAGCACACCACGGGCAAGGAGCCCACAGCGCCGGCAGGCGCCGGCGCCTGCTCGCCACTTCGGTCGGCATTTCGGCTCTGCTCGCCCTGGGCGGCACCGTCTGGGCCACGGGCCAGGACACCGTCGCCCGGGCCGCCGGCGAACGGCCCGGCCAGGACACCGTTGCCCGGGCCGCCAGCCCGAAACCGGAGGCGGCGGGCCCGGCGGCCCCTGCGCCGGCCAAGGCCGCCGCGACAGGCGCGCCGGCGCCGGCCGGTCCCGCATCTCCGGAGGCCGGGCCCGCGCCCAGCCCGGTGGACCGCCAGGGCAAGTCCGAGCAGCAGCTCGCCGAAATACCGCAGCCCACCGCGGCGCCGGTGGACCTGAAGGACAAGAAAGCTGTCAAGGGCGGCGTCTCGGCCACCATCACGGACGTTCAATCCGTCCGGGGCGAGGCGAAGGGCATCGGTGAAATCGCCGGCCCGGCCGTGCGTTTCAAGGTCACCGTGACCAACAGCACCCCAGAGCCCATCTCCCTGGACTCCGCCGTCGTCGACGTGGCGTTCGGCCGGGACGACGAGCCGGCCGGATCCCTGAGCGGTTCGGACACGGCCGCCTTCCCGTCCGTGGTGGCGCCCGGGACCAGCGGAACCGGTGTGTTCGTCTTCGCGGTGCCCCTAGAGGCCCGCGACAACGTCAAGATCCATCTCAACCTCGAGGCCGAGACGCCGGTGGCGACGTTTGCGGGCAAGGTGCCGGCCTAAGCGGACCCGGCCGGCCAAACAGAACTGACCGTTGAATCACAGGAAAGGATCCAGGCCATGGCAACACAACTGGACACCCTGCCATCGCTGCTGCTGGTGCGGACCACGGCCCGGCGGGGGAGGAAAGCGGCAAAACGGCTCCGGGCCGGCATCGCCTTCGCGCACCTGCGGCTCCGGAACCTCGCAGCCCGCCGGCCCGCCACCGGCACCGCCCCCGTCGTCGTGTCCATGACGACGCACGGTGCCCGACTGAAGACTGTTGCGACGGCGCTCGAATCAATCGCCCGCGGCAGCACCAGGCCGCAACGGCTGCTGCTGTGGCTGCAGACGCCGGAACAGTTCCGGACCGCTCCGGCCGCTCTGCGCCGGCTCGAACGCCGCGGCGTGGAGGTCCTGCTGAGCCCGGACTACGGCCCCCACACCAAGTACTACCCGTACGTCGCCTCGGTGGAACGGCACACCCTGCCGCTCGTAACCGCCGACGACGACATCATCTACCCGCGGAACTGGCTGGCGCTGCTCACCGATGCCACCCGCCGGCACCCGGACGCCGTCTGCGGGCACTGGATCAGCATCATCGGCCCCTCCGTGGACGGGATTGCCGACTACGCCACCTGGGCGCGGGCCCGGGACACCGCCGCCCGCACGGCAAATTTCGCCGTCGGCGTCTCCGGGGTCATCTACCCGCCGGCGATGCTCCAGGAACTCAAGGGGTACGGCACCGGTTTCGCCGCCGCCTGCCCGGGAGCCGACGACATCTGGCTCAAATGGGTGGCCCTGCGCGCCGGGATACCGGTCCGGCAGGTCCGTCCGGTGCCGCGGCACTTCCCGATGATCCCGGGAAGCCAGGGCGACGCGCTGATGAAAACGAATGTCGGCGAAAACCGAAACGACCACTGGATCCGAGGCCTCTTCACGGCCGAGGACGTGGCTGTGCTGACCAGCAGCGCCGCCAGACACCGAATGGACTAGGGGGAAGCACATGTTCCGGAACGCCACGCTGGGGAGCGCTCAGACGAAAAATGCAGGGCTAGCGCCCTACCCGGCGCCGGGAGGCGCCGCTGGGAACCAACTACAACGAATGCTCGCGGTGCTGCTGGGCACGGCGCTGGCGCTCTCACTGGTGCTGGTGGACGCCCCGCCCTCAGCCGCCGACACCGCGCCGGCCGATCCGGCGAGCCCGTCCACGCCGGTCACGGTCTCCGCCGACGCGCTCCCCACCGCCCAGATCAACGGGGTGGCCTGGACCCAGCTCGTCATCGGCAACACGGTGTACGTCGGCGGCGACTTCAGCCTTGCCCGGCCCGCCGGGGCCCCCGCCGGAACCGGCGAGGTTGCCCGGAACAACATCCTGGCCTACAACCTGACCACCGGGGAGCTGCTGAACAGCTTCACGCCGAGCTTCAACGCCGAGGTGACGGCCCTGGCGGCGTCCCCGGACGGATCGCGTCTCTACGTCGGCGGCTCCTTCACCACGTACAACGGCGCCACGGTCTGGCGCGTCGTGGCGCTCAACCCGTCCAACGGCGCCCTGATCATGAGCTTCCTGCCGAAGATGTCCGCGTCGGTGCGCACTATCGTGGCGACAGACAGCACCGTCTACCTGGGCGGCCTGTTCGGCTCCGTGGGCTCCGTAGCACGCGGCCGGCTCGCCGCGTTCAACGCCGCGGACGGCGCGCTGCTGCCGTGGAATCCGGTCGCCGAGGGCGGCCGCGTCAACGCCATGGCGCTCGCGCCCGACGGTGCCAGCATGGTGGTGGGCGGCGCGTTCACCACCCTTAACGCTTCGAGTAACCCCGGCATGGGCCTGGGCAAGGTGGACACCGGCGCCGGCGCGCTGCTGCCCTTCCAGATCAACAGCCTGGTGCGCAACGGCGGCACCAACGGGGCCATCACCACGCTCGCCAGCGACGGCACGAACGTCTACGGCGCAGGCTACACCTTCGGCCGCACCAGCAACCTCGAAGGGATGTTCTCGGTCAAATGGTCCGATGACACCACCAACTGGCTCGAGGACTGCCACGGCGACAGCTACTCCATCAAACCGATCGGCGGCGCGGTCTACCTGGCCGGCCACCCGCACTACTGCGGCAATATCGCCGGCTTCCCGCAGACCCAGCCCTGGAGCTTCAACCGCGGCATCGCGTTCGGCAAGGAGGCCACCGGCACCATCACCACCGAAAGCCACGGGTACTTCAACTACGCCGGCAGGCCCTCGCCGCCGCTGCTGAACTGGTTCCCCTACCTCGACTCCGGCACGGTCACCGGCCAGGACCAGGGCCCGTGGACGGTCAACGGCAACGACGACTACGTGGTGATGGCCGGTGAATTCACCTCCGTCAACAACCAGCCCCAGCAGGGGCTGGTCAGGTTCGCCAGGACCGGGCTCGCCCCGAACCAGCGCGGGCCCCGCGTCACCGGCGCCAACCTGACCCCCACCCTGTCCAGCCCCTCCGCCGGCACCGTCCGGGTCCGCTGGCAGGCCAACTGGGACCAGGACAACGAGAACCTCGTCTACGAGGTCCGGCGCAACGGCGCCGTCATCGCCACCCTCAACCAGGCGTCCACCTTCTGGCGCCGGCCCGGCATGACCTTCCTGGACACCTCCCGGGTTCCGGGGCAAAGCTACACCTACCGCATCTTCGTCCGGGACCCGTTCGGCAACGAGGCCCGCAGCGACACCGCCAGCATCACGGTGCCGGGCTCCGTGGCGTCCCCGGGCAACTACGCCAAGCAGGTCCTGGCTGACAATCCGGGCAACTACTGGCGGCTCGGGGACGGCGGCGGCAGCACGGCCGTGGACCTGGCGGGCCGTGATGACCTGCAGTTGCAGCCCGGTGCCGGTTTTGGCGCCCCCGGCGCCCTGAACGGCGACGCGGACACGGCCCTCGCCCTCAACGGCAGCCAGGACGCAGTCGCCAGCGACCCGACCCTGGCAGCCCGGCCGGACACCTTCAGCACCGAGGCGTGGATCCGCACTGGCTCCACCGCGGGCGGACAGATCGTCGGCTACGGAAACTCCCAAACCGGGCTCTCGGCCGACCTGGACCGGACCGTGTACATGGACCCGGGCGGGCGCATCTTCTTCGGCGTCCGGCCCGGCGGCAGCTCCGGCACCCGGGTCACGGTCAACTCGACGGCGACCTTCAACGACAACCAGTGGCACCACGTCGTCGCCTCGCTCGGCGCCGACGGGATGAAGCTCACCATCGACGGGGTCGCCGCCGCAGCACGGCCCGGCACCACCACCGCCTGGCCGTTCGACGGTTACTGGCGGGTCGGCGGCGACAGCCTCACCGGCTGGCCCAACTGGCCCACCTCGCAGAAGGGCCAGCCGCCCTACATCAGCTTCCTCAGCGGCCAGATCGACGACGTCGCGCTCTACCCCTCGGTGCTTCCGCTGTCCCGGATCCAGGCCCACTACGTGGCCTCGGGCCGCACCGTGAACGCGCCGCCCTCGCCGCCGGTCGCGGCGTTCACCTCCGCGGTCACCGGCCTGACCGCAGCGGTGGATGCCAGCACCTCCTCGGATGCCAACGGCCCGATCGCCAGCTACGCGTGGGCGTTTGGCGATGGTTCCACCGCAACCGGCGTGACGGCGCAGCACAGCTACGCCGCCGCCGGCAGCTACGACATCCGGCTTACAGTGACGGACAACTCCGGCAGTACCGCAAGCGTGACCCGGGCCGTCACGGTGACGGCCCCGCCGCCGAACCAGCCGCCGGCCGCCGCCTTCACATCCTCCGTTACCAACCTGGCGGCTGCTTTTGACGCCACCGGATCCAAGGACCCCGACGGCACCATCAGCAGCTACGCCTGGGCCTTCGGCGACGGCGCCTCCGGGACCGGCGCCACCGCGTCGCACAGCTACGCCGCGGCCGGCACCTACCAGGTCACCCTCACCGTCACGGACGGGGCCGGCGCAACCGGCCAGCTCACCCAGGCCGTGACCGTCACGGCCCCGCCCGCCAACGCCCTGGTGGCCGCGGACGCCTTCGGCCGGACCACCACCGGCGGATTCGGCACCGCGGACGTCGGCGGAGCGTGGACAGTCGCCGGTGGCGGCAGCAACTTCTCCGTCGCCAACGGGGCGGGAGCGGCCACCATCGGCACCGCCGGAGCCAGCAGGTACGCGTACCTGAACAGCGTCGCGACGGCGGACTACGACGGCCGCATCACCGTCTCGGCCGACAAGGTCCCCAACGGCGGCGGCATGTTCGCCACGCTGGTGGGACGGCGGGCAAACAACAACGAGTACCGGGCAAAGATCAAGGTTGCCGCCACCGGGGCCGTGTCGCTCTACCTCACCAAGGTGGTGGCCGGCGCCGAAACGACCGTTGCCGGGCCGCTGGCGATCGGCGGGCTGACCCTCGCCGCCAACGACCCGGCGATCATCCGGCTCAAGCTCGACGGCAATGCGCCCACCGCGGTCAGCGGCAAGGTCTGGCGCGCTTCCGCGGCTGAGCCCGCCGCCTGGCAGCTCACCGTTAGCGATGCCACCGCCGCCCTGCAGGCCGCGGGCGCCGCCGGCGCCGGCGGCTACGTCTCCGGCTCCTCCACCAACCTGCCGGTAGTCCTGCGGCTGGACAACCTGAACATCACCGCAGGCGGCGCGGCCCCCGCGCCCAACGCGGCCCCGACGGCGGCGTTCACCTCAACTGTCAACGTGCTGCAGGCCAGTTTCGACGGCACCGGCTCCACGGACACGGACGGGACGGTGTCCGGGTACGCCTGGAACTTCGGCGACGGCGCCACCGGAAGCGGCGCCACCGCCTCGCACAGCTATGCCGCCGCCGGGACCTACCAGGTAACGCTCACCGTCACCGACAACGCCGGTGCCACCGGCACCATCACCCAGGCCGTGACCGTCACCGGGAACCCCCCGGCGGGCCTGCTCGCGGCGGACGGGTTCGGGCGCGACCTCGCAGGCAGCTGGGGTTCCGCCGACACCGGCGGCGCCTGGACGCTGGCCGGAACGGCCGCCAACTACACGGTGGCCGGCGGAACCGGGATCATCACTACGCGCTCCGGCGGGATCTCCCGGCTGGCCACCCTGGCCGGTGTTTCTGCCACCGCAACCGACCTCTCGGTGAAATTCGCGCAGGACAAGATTGCCACCGGCGGGGGCACCTATGTCGGTGCCGTCGGGCGCAAAGTCGGCGACGACGAATACCGCGCCAAGCTGCGGATCGCCGCCACCGGCGCGGCGACGCTCTTCCTGACCCGGGTATCCGGCGGTACGGAGACGACGCTGCAGTCCGCAGCGGTGGCCGGCCTGACGGTGGCCGCGAACGACCAGCTCCGGCTCAGGGTGCAGGTCACCGGAACCAGCCCCACCACGGTGCGGGCCAAGATCTGGCGGGACGGGGCAGCCGAGCCGGCCACCTGGGGGCTGACGGCCGCGGATTCGACGCCGTCGCTGCAGGCGGCCGGCGGTATTGGGCTGCTGACCTACCTCTGGAGCACCGCCACCAACGCGCCGGTGGCTGTCCGGTTCGACGAGTTGTCCGTGGCCAGGCCATAGGGGGAGGGGCTGATGATCCGGATCCGGACGGCGGCGGCGGGTGAGCCGCCGGGCCGACCACCGGTTTGCACAACGGTTTGCTCCGCCAACTGAGCTAAGGAAAGCCATGAACTCTCCCTGGGGGAATTGGGCAGACCACCGAGCGCAAGAACATCCTTGCCTACAGCCTGAGCACCGGGCAGTTGGTCACCGGGTTCACGGCATCCCTGAACGCACAGGCCCTGGCCGTGGCGGCGTCGCCGGACGGCAGCCGGCTCTATGTCGGCGGTGATTTCACCGCGGCCAACGGCCAGCCGGCCGGCAAGGTGGTGGCCCTCGACCCGCAGACCGGCGCCACGATTGCGGGCTGGGCGCCGCGAATGTCCTCGACCGTCCGGGCGATCGTGGCCACCGCCGGGACGGTCTACCTGGGCGGCCTGTTCAGCACCGTCGGGTCCACCTCCCGGTCCAAGCTGGCCGCGGTCCGCGCCAGCAACGGGACACTGCTGCCCTGGAAACCGATCGCAGCCGGCGGCAGGGTCAACGCGCTGGTGCTGGCGCCCGACGGCAGCAAGCTGGTTGCGGGCGGCCTGTTCACCACCCTGAACGGCACCAACAGACCGGGCTTCGGGCTCGGTGCCGTCGACGCCCTCACCGGGGCCAACATCGTGACGCCGGTCAACGACGTCGTCCGGAACGCGGGCACCGGCTCCGGCATCACCTCGCTCTCCAGCGACGGCTCGAACTGGTACGGGACGGGCTTTATCGACTCGAAGATGAACGGCACCGGCACCCTGGAGGGCTCCTTTGCGGGGAACTGGTCCGACCTGGGGGTCAAATGGATCGACGACTGCCACGGCGACTCCTACAGTGTGTTCGCCAGCAACACGGCGGTCTACAAGGCCGGCCACTCCCACTACTGCGGCAATCTAAAGGGGTTCCCGGAGACGACGCCGCGGAGGGAGGCCACCGGAACGCTGACGAAAGACATCCACGGGTTCCCGAGCTTCACGGGCAAGCCGGCGCCGTCGCTGCTGGTCTGGTACCCGGACCTGGACACGGGGACGGCCACCGGCCAGAGCCAGGGACCCTGGTCCGTGACCGGCAACAACAGCTACGTGGTGATGGGCGGCGAGTTCAAGAACGTCAACTTCAAAGGCCAGCAGGGCCTGGTCCGGTTCGCGGTCAGCTCCCTGGCCCCGGACAAGGAAGGACCCCGTTCCTCGTCCGCGTCCACCAACCCGGCGCTGGCCTCGCCCTCGTCGGGGGTCATCACGGTCAAGTGGCAGTCCAACTGGGACCGGGACAACGCGGTACTGAGCTACCGGCTCTCACGGGACGGGCGGTTGATCAGCACCCAGGCGCTGTCCACCACGTTCTGGAACCGGCCGATGATGGAATTCAGGGACACGGTCGCCCCCGGAACAACGCACAGCTACCGGGTGGTGGTGACGGATCCGTTCGGCAACTCCAAATACTCCACCACGGTCAGCCTCACGGCCCGGTGAGCCGGCCGGCAGCCCGCGGGCTCAGCTATTGAAACGGATCCCGCCGGCGGCACCCTCGGCCAGGAGGTTGAGGCTGTCCGCCCAGCGGTTCGTCGACAGGCCCTGCACCGAACTGGCGGCACGGCTGATCACGCGGACGGGGTACTTCGAGCCGTTGCCGAAGTCGAACTGGTTGTGGCCCAGATAGTTGGCCGCGACCGTCACCGTGATGGTCGCGTACTTGCCGTGGTCGATGTTAATGGAGGTCTGGCCGTCATCCACCCAGTTCCTTTCGACCACCACGTTGCCCAGCCGGGCCACGTTCTGCTGCAGCATGATGCCGATCCCGGCGTGAGGGCCGCGGGGGCTGGGGCCGCTGCCGCGGCCGGGCCGGGCGCTGGCCACGATGGTGTTGCCGGCAATCCGGATGTTCTCGCCGCCCTGCACCTGGATGCCGTCGTTGTGGGTGCCATCGCTGTGGGCCGGGTCGTTGGACCAGAACGTCAGCGAATGGATGTAGTTTCCCTCGGCCGTGACGTTGGCGCCGGGCGGGCCGCCGGGTCGGTTGAAGATGCCGAGGCCGTCGTTGGTGCCCTGGATGTGGTTGCGCCGGGCCGTGTAGTCATGGCCGACGACGCCGTCCCGGTAGTAGGAGGGGCGGTCCGGGATGATCGTGTTGTCTTCGACCACGAGGTTCACGACGCCGTCGCCGGTGGCATCGATGATGCCGGTGTTCGAGGCCGGGATGCCCGGGCCGCCGTGGAGCCGGCTGTTCCTGATCGTCACGTCCCTGGCGCGGACCTTGACGTCGCCGTAGATCTCGAGGCCGTCCAGGACCGTGCCGTCCTGGGTAATCACCAGCTCGGCCCCGGCCGGGTTGAACGGCTTCAACACGGTTCCGGCGGGCACCCCGGTGGTGGTTTCCGAGGGGCGGTAGCTGCCGGCCGCAAGCTGCGACCGCGGCACCGGGGGCGGCGTGGCGGCCGGATTCGGCGCTGTGGCAGTGGGGGCGGGAGCCGGCGGTGTGAGAGCGCGAGCGGCGGGCACGGCGTCCGGCGCGGCGGGAGGTTGCGCGGCAGGCTGGCCGCACCCGGCTGTCAGGGCCGCCGCCAGCATCGCGGCGGCAAGCGCGGCGCGGGTGCTGCGCGTCGGACGGGCCATGCTCGGTCACCTCCGGGGTCTCGTCATCGGTCCCGCCCGGGGGCGGGACACTGCGGCTGAGACCTGCCTCCACGCTAGCCGAGTCCGCGGCGGCTTTCCAATTCCAGGGCGCCCCGGCGGGGTGGCCGGCTACTTCCGGCGGTACTCGCTGTAGACATAGCCGAAGGCCGCGGACGCCATCCCGAGTCCGCGGGCCGCGGTGCGCAAGCCCCTGGCCTGGTGCGCCGTCGAGCCGGTGAGAAGCCCCGCGCCGAGGCGGGCGGCACCGCCGAGCAGGCGGAGCGAACCCGCGGCCAGTGACGAGGCCCGCGCCGCCAGCCGCGGGGCCGCCGCGGCGGCGAGCTCGAGGTTGACCCGGGCCGCGGAGTTCCCGCTCCGGAGTGCCCGGCGCAGCACCCAGCCTCGGGTCAGCCGGGACGCCGGGACACGGTCCACCACCACCGCCTCGTCGCACCACAACATGGACCCGCCGCGCTGCACCAGCTGGCGGGTGAAGAGCGTGTCCGAGCCGCCGCTGAGGCCGAACCGCTCGTCGAAGCCCAGGCCCAGCGCCCGGACCTGGTCCAGGTCCAGGAGCAGGTTGTTGGTCGCCGCGACGGTCAGCGGCGTGCCGGTGGCGAGCCGGCGGCGACGGAAGAACCGTCCGGCCTGGATCCAGGGGTCCGGTTCGTGTTCGTACTCGCTGACCACCGGGCCGACGACGGCGGCGGCCCCGGTCCTCTCCTGCAGCTCCACCAGCCGGGCGAGCCAGTGTTCGGAGGGCACTTCGTCGTCGTCGATGAAGACCAGCAGCGCCGCGGCTCCGGCTTCCGTGAGGGCGCGGTTCCGTGCGGCGGCGATGCCGGGCCGCGGTTCGTGGGCATAGCGGACCAGGCCCGGGTCCAGGGTGCCGGCGATGTCCTGCACGGCCGCCTGGGCGCTCGCCGCCGGGTCATTGTCGATCACTAGTACGGTGGACGGCGGCCGGTCACCGTCGGCCAGGGTCATGGCCTGCGCGGCGAGGCGGGGGAGCGCAAGGCTGATGTCCCCGGGCCGGCGGTAGGTCAGGACCGCGATCACCACGGCCCCTGCGGAGCCGACGTCGTTAGCCATAGAGGCCTCCTGCCTTGTTGGGGATGTCCGGGGTTTCCGGACCGTCGGGTGCGGCCCGGGCCGCCCGGGCGTCGGGGTGGCCGGCGCTGTCGCCCGGGTTGCCGGTGCGCCCGGCGAGGCTGCGCGCCTGGGCCAGGAAGGCTGCCAGCAGCCGCCGGTGGAAAAGCCACAGCGCCGCCGCCGCCAGGGCGAAAAAGATCACCAGACCGCCAAAGAGTTGCCACAGCCTGCCCGCGTCTCCGAGCTGCCACAGGCCGTAGCCGGCGGCACCCCACAGTGCCGCGTGGGCCGCCGGCATGATGGACGCCAACTGGGACCTGGCGCTCACCCCGGTCAGCCGGGTCTGGATCCGCAGCAGCACGGGGGTCAGCAGGAAGCCGGCCGCGGTGTAGCCGACGGCGACGCCGAACACCCCGAACTGCAGGCCGATGACGATGCCGCCGACCTGCACGACGGCGGCGAGGATCTCGTAGCGCACGATCAGCGCCCCGCGGCCCAGCCCCTTCATCAGTGAGGGGGTGATGTAGAAGATCGTCTCGCGCGCGCCCCCGATCGCCAGGACACTGACCAGCGCCGCCGCCGGCATCCAGTCCGGCCCCAGCACCAGGTGGACCAGTTCGGGTGCGGCGCAGGACACAAAAACCATCAGCGGAACGGCCAGAAGGGCAAGGACCCGGGTGGCGGCCACGAGGCTCGCTGCCACCCGCTCGGGTTCCTGCGCCGATCGGGCAAAGGCGGGAAACATGACCCGGTTGACGGTCTGCCCGATCAACTGCACCGGAACCACCAGGATCCGGTAGGCCATCCCGTAGATGGACAGGGCGGAGACGCCGAGCACCCGGCCCACCAGGATGTTGTCCAGGTTGCGGGAAAAGTAGGCCAGGCAGTCGGTGGCGAAGACGCTCAGGCTGAACCCCAGCAGCGGGCCCACGGAGCGGAGCGCGAAGTTCGGCGCCGGACCCCGGCTGGCGGCCAGCAGCATGGCGGCACAGACGACGTCGGTGACCGCCACCTGGTAGACCATGGACCACGGCCCGGCCCCGGCGAGGGCGGCGCCGATGCCCGCCGCGCTGCCGGCGGCCGCGGCCGCGATGTCGGCTGCGCCGACCCGGTGCAGCTGCAGGTCCCGGGCCAGCAGGGCGCGCGGAGTGATCGCGAGCGCCTTGACCGGGATGGCGAACGCCAGCACGCGCAGGATCGGGTCCAGCTCGGCCACCGCGAAGAACGCGGCCACTGCCGGGGCGGCAAACCAGGTCCCCGCCGCGAGGGCCGCTGCCACCAGCAGGTTCAGCGTGGCGGTGGCGCCGGCCAGCCGCCGGGTGATGTCCTGGCGCTGGATGAGCGCCGCGGACAGGCCCTGGTCCAGGAGCAGCGCGACCAGGCTGATGTAGACGGTCGCGGCCGCGATGGTAGCTTTGGGGCCCCAGCAGCCGGGCCAGCACCACGGCGCAGCCGATCTGGAATCCCTGCCGGGCCAGCACGGCGCCGAAGCTCCAGCGCACGCTGCGGGCCGTTCTCCCGGCGAGGCCGGCCGTCATTGACGGCCGCCGGCGGCCTGGGCAAGGTGGTCGGCCATCACCTTCCCGTAGCGCTCCGGGCTGTGCCGGAATTCCGCCTCGACGGAGTCTGTCCGGGCCTTGGCGGCGTACTCCGGCCACGCGGCGGCCACCCGGGCGAGCGCGGCGGCGAGGCCCGCGGCGTCGCCGGGCTCCACGAACTGGGCCGAGCGGTAGCCGCCGGCGGCTTCCCGCAGCCCGGAGGTGTTGCTGACCACGACGGGCCGCGAGGCCAGCAGGGCTTCCACAGCCGTGTTCCCGAACGGCTCCTCCAGCCGGGACGGAACCACCACGACGTCGGCGTCGGCCAGGAACGGGAAGACGTCGGCCTGGAAACCGTGGAACCTCACGTGCGCGGCGGCACCGCCGTCGGCCACCTGGCCGCGCAGCGCGGTCTCATAGTCCTCGTAGCCGGGGAAGACGGCTCCCACGATCGAGAGCTCAGCGGCGATGCCGCGGCGGCGCAACTGCAGCAGCGCCTCGACGGCGACGTCCACCCCCTTGCGGTGCGAGAGCCGGCCCACGTAGGCGATACGCAACCCGCCGTGCAGCCGCTCCCGCGGCCGGGCGGGCTCCGCGGGGCCGGGCACCCCGTTGTAGACCACGGTTGACCGCCCGCGCAGGGCCGGCAGGGAGGCGGCCAGCGTGTCGGCACTGAACTGGCTGTTGGTCAGGATACTCCGGGAGAGCAGCAGCGGCGCGGCCAGCGCGGCGCGCAGCAGGCGCGGCGCCTTCGCCTCCGCCTCGTGGACGTGGGTAACGACCGGGACCCCGGTGAGCCGGCCGGCGATGGTCCACAGCGGCACCGTGATGGTGTTGGCGAGGATCACGTCCGGACGGGCCCCGAGGATCACACCGACGCTGCGGGGCAGGCCGCGGGCCGACTCCGCGGCCAGCCGGAACAGCCCGGGGCCCGAGAGCAGGGATTTGCGCAGCACCGGAGTCGGCGACAGGACGACGGCGGCGCCGCGGCGCTCGAGTTCGGGGACCAGCGGCCCGGGTTCCGGCAGCGCCACCAGGACCCGGGCGCCGGCAGCGTGCAGGCCGTCGATGGTTTCAAGGAGGACACGGTCGGACCCGTAGAGGTCGGCACTCGGATGCGCCACCAGCACCGTCAATCCGTGCCCGGTCTCGTCCATCATTCCCCCCGCGGATCCGTGCCCCGGCGGACGGGACGCCCATCGGCAGGGCCGGGCGGCCGCGCGCGGGGACCCGGTCCTGGCGAGGAGCCGTTGAGACCCACGGAATCCGCCCAGGCTTAGGGAAAGACTACGGCCGGCTCCAGGCTTTGGCTAGGATTCCGGGCCGGTCCCGGCGGAGCAGCGGATTGCGCCCGGCAGCGAACCGCCGGCCGCTCCCCAATGCCGGGAAAACCGGTGCCGGTTAAAAGCTTCCGCCGGGCACCTTTGCGGTCAATAATGGTGCGACTAGGGGACCGTGAAGGACCGTGCCGGCGCGGCATGGCATGGGAACCGCATGGGGGTTCCTTTGGAGCTTGCAGAGTACGGCAGGGCGATCGCGCGGGGGTGGTGGATCCTGCTGGTCTGCCTGCTGGCGGGACTCGGCGCGGCAACCCTCGTCACGGCCCGGACGGCGCCCGTGTACCAAAGCAGCGTCAAGTTCTTCGCCGTCACCCCCTCGGCAACGGGTCAATCGAGCCTGCAGTCCCAGGAGCTCTCGCGGAACCGCATCACCGCCTACGCCAACCTCGTCAAGAGCGAAGGCTTCCTCGGCCGGCTGGTCAGGGACAGCGGCACGGGCATCTTCGGCAAAGACCTCGCCGACAGCATCGGGGCGTCCGCGGACCGGGACACCCTGACACTCTCGGTCATCGTGAGCCAGCCGGAGCAGGCCAAGGCGTTCGCGATCGCCCGAGCGATCGCGAGCAACCTCGGCGGCGCGGCCGGCGAACTCGACACCGGCGGAGCAGTCACCAACCTGACGGTCGTGGCCGGACCCACGAACGATCCCGCCCCTGTTTCGCCCAAGGCGCCGTTGAACCTGGCTGTCGGGGCGCTCCTGGGCCTCGCCGCCGGCATCGCGATCCCGGTCGCCCGCCGGCTCTCCGACAAATCGCTGCGCACGGCGCAGGAGGTCGAGGACGCATCCGGGCTGCCGGTGCTGGCCCGCATCCCGCTCAGCACCGCCGACCGCCCGCCGGCCCGGATCCTGGACCAGGACAGGGGGACACTGCTGGACGAGGCCGGGCGCCGGCTCCGCACCAACATTGACCATTTTCCCGCCATGGGGCCAGCCGGCGTCGTCGCGGTGACGGCCGCCGGGAGCGGTGAAGGCAGCACCAGCGTGGCGCTGCTGCTGGCGCGGGCGTGGGCCGAAGCAGGCGAGCGGGTGCTGCTGGTGGAGGCGGGGTTGCGCTCGCCGCGGCTTGCCGCCGAGCTTGGCCTGGGGGCGGGCACGGGCCTCACCGATGTCCTGTCCGGACGGCTGCCGCTGGAGCAGGTCATCCAGCACACCGCCGTCGAAGGCCTTCACGCCATCGCGGCCGGCGGCGTGCCCCCGAACCCCACCGAACTGCTCGGCAGCCGGGCGCTGCCGGCCGCGCTTGCCGAACTGCGGGGAAGCTACGCCCGGGTGATCCTGGATGCCCCGGCCATGGAGCCCTACAGCGACGCCGCCGTGATCGCCGCCGCCGCTGACTGCACGGTGTTGGTGGTCCGGCACCGGAAGGTCACCCGGGACACGCTCCGGGCCGCGCTGCGCAATCTCGAGCTGGTAAACGGCACCGTCGCCGGCGTGGTGCTGAACGCCCTGCCGGGCCGCCTCGCGGAGGGCCGCCGCCGGTTCCTGGCCAAATTCCCGCCGGCGGCGAGCGCCCGGCCGCCGGCCCCGGGCCTCCCGCCGGGCTCGAAAGCCGGCAAACCGGTCGCGAGCGCGTCCCCCCGGCCTTAGGGGCGCATGCAATGGGCGGCGTACGGGACAGGAAACCGGGGCAGGTGGTCTGAATGCAGCTGGCACTCTGGATCGGGCTGTGCCTGGCCGCGGCGCTGGTGCTTCGGCGCCACGCCAGGGTGCTGATCGTCCTGGTGATCGGGCTGTGGATCCTGGTCCCCGCCGTCGGCGCCGCCGTGGTGACCGGTGTGGATGCCGGGCCCCTGGGCTTCCACCCGGCGACGTGGCTGGTCCTCTGCGCCTTCGCCGTCCGGATGCTGCATGACCCGTGGAGCGTCCAACAGGCGCTGGCCCGGCATTTCCTCCTGTTCCTGGTCCTCGCCGTGGTGGTCATCGCGGCGTTCCTCGCCTCCATCAGCACCAGCACCGCCGGCGGACTGGTGGTCCTGGTGGACCAGATCCTGATTCCGGTGCTGTTCTTCCTGCTCCTGCTCTCCGAGGCCAACCGGGGCGGCGGCCTCGTGGGGACCCTCCGCGGGTCGTTGCTGCTCTTTGTCGCGCTGGCCTGCCTGGCGGCCGTGCTGCAGTGGCAGGCGAAGGACGTGTTGTTCTACGGGTCCGGCTACAACACCCAGTATTGGTTTGAGCGGCAGTCGGGACGCTGGATGGGCACCCTGGACCAGCCCCTCGCCCTGTCGCTGGCGGTTTCGCTGGCCGCGCCGCTGGTGGCCGGCCTCCGGCACAAGGTCCTGCAGGCGGCGCTGCTGGTCCTGATGGTGGTCGGGAGCCTGATCACCCAGTCGAGGGTCGGTATCATCGCCGTCGCCGTCTCGGCGGTCACCGTCATACTCCTCGCGCAGGGACGGGCGTGGGTGAAGGCGGTGATGCTGGCGGGCATCGCCGGCGTCGGCGCCGCCGTCGTCTCGTCCCCGCTGATCGACGGCGTCACGGCCCGGCTGGCCAACGACTCCGGTTCCGCGCAGGCCCGCGAAGTCGCCCTGGACTATTTCCTGGCCCACTGGGACGACTACCTCCTCGGCGGCGGCGGAATCGGAACCAGCTTCAGGCTGGCCTTCCACGCCGGGCTGCAAAGCAGCCTGGAGAATCCGTTGCTGATGTACAGCGTCGACATCGGGATAGTCGCGGCCGGGCTCTACTTCGGCTCCATGCTGGTGCTCGTGGCCCGCCGCGGGTTCCGCCTGGGCTACCCCGGCCTGGCGCTGGCCGGGGTCATGGCCCTGGTGATTCCGCAGACCTACAGCTCGCTGGCCACGCGGTCAGCGGCCGGGATCCTGGTCTGGACCGTGCTGGCAATGGTGGTGATCGCCGGGGATGAACGCCGGGAGCGACTCCGGCGCGACCAGGCCGCGGCGGCCCTGGCAACCCCGCTTCCGGCCCGCCAGACGCCGGCCCGCCCCCGCCCGGCCGGTGCCGGGCCTGTCCCCGCGCGCACGGCGACCGCCGGCTGAGCGCGGAGCGCGCCGGGGAAGAACATGGGCGGATTGGGGGAAACTGCCGGCGGGTTTGACCGGCGCGCGTTCCTGGGCCTGGCAGCCGCCGGTGCGGTCCTCGGGGTGGCCGGCTGCGCTCCCTGCCCGGGCTCCGCGGGCAGTCCGCGGCCCGGCACCGGCATCCTTCCGGCAGCCACGGCGGCGGCCGCCTTCGTCGCCGAAGGCGCCGTTGCCGAACCCGGGACCACCGGACCGCACACCATCGGGACCCTGCTCTCGGCACCGCACTTCTTCGTCGCCCACCGCGGCTCGGGTGACAACTGGCCCGAGCACACCATGCGCGCGTACCGGCAGTCGGCAGACGCGGGCCTGAAAGCGATCGAAGTCTCCGTCTCCGCCACCGCCGACGGTGTGCTGGTCTGCCACCACGACCTGACCACGGCGCGGCTGACCGGCACCGCGCTGACCATTGCCACGTCCACCGCAGCATCGCTGGCCCAGCTGCGCAACGACGCCCGGCCGTGGCTGGGCCCGGCAACCCCGCTGGAACCGATCGCGCTGCTGACCGAAGTTTTGGATGCCTTCGCGGCCAGCCACGTGATCTTCCTGGAGGACAAACAAGGCACCAACGCGGAGCGGATCCTCGCCCTGCTGGAGGGCTACCCGGACGCGCGGCAGCATATTGTCTGGAAGCAGCCCGCGTCCTCGGCCGGCCATGCCCAGGCCGCCGCGGACGGCTACACCACCTGGGGCTACGTCACCCGGGCGGACTACCCCCGGCTCGCCGAACTGGTGCCGCTGGTGGACATGCTTGGCATCCACCACACGGCCCCCGAGGACCGGATCCTGGAAATGGTGGACTCCGGCAAACCCGTGATCGCCTGGGAGGTGCGCCGCCGGAGCGAACACCTGCGGCTGCGGGAACTCGGCGTCCGCGGGGTCATCTGCTCCAACATCCGGCACGTGCTGCACCAGGAGGCGCCGCGCACCGAGGACCGCTTCCCCGAGGGGCTGCGCGGAACCGGCGACGTGCCGTGGAAAGCGGACGGCGGATGGGACGAACAGCCCGGCTTCGCCGGCGGGTCGCTGCGCCTGTCCAACCGGGAACACGCCGGCTACCTGCTCGGGTCCATGGGCGGCGCTGTGGACGCCCCGGACTGGGAGCTCGCGTTCGAGCTGCGCTGGCCGGACGGGCTGCCCCCGGCCGGTGCGTCCGGCGGGGCGGGCCTGGCCTTCGGGCAGCCCACCGACGCGCCCTACCGGCGGGACCCCGGCCCGGGTGCGCCCGGCTACGAACTCGACGTCGGCGCCGGCGGGCGGATCACGCTCTCCCGCCGCGACCCAGGAGCGGCAACCGCCGTCGAACTAGCCGCCGGCGACAGCCCGGCACCGGCGCCGGGGGAGTGGCTGGCCTTTGTGGTGGCGGTGGCGCCGCACAGCCTCACGGTACAGCGGCTGGAGGGCGGAACCCCGCGGTGGAGTGTCCGTACGGACGACGCCCGCTACGGCGGCGCCTGGTTCTCGCTGCTGAAAAACTACGACGCCGGACCGCCGGTGGAGTTCCGCCGCGTGCGCCTGCGCGCCGCCGCCGGATCCGAACGTTGCGCGAACGTGGGATAATTAGGTCTAATCTGCGTGACGTAATAGGAGCAGGCCCCGCCGGGCGCCCCTGTTGCGCCGCAGCGACTGCCGATCCAGGAGTTCCGCCCATGGTTGCCACACCCGCCCATCTCCTCCGCTCAGCCACGGCGCTGGGCAACGAGGAGGTCTTGAGGATCCGCAACGACTTCCCCATCCTGGGCCGGTCCGTCAACGGGCACCCGCTGGTGTACCTGGATTCCGGCGCCACCTCGCAGAACCCGCTCAGCGTGCTGGAGGCGGAGCAGGAGTTCTACGAGCAGCGGAACTCCGCGGTGCACCGCGGCGCGCACTACCTCGCGGTGGAGGCCACCGAGGCCTTCGAGGATGCCCGGGAGACCGTGGCGGCCTTCATCGGCGCCGAGCCCGACGAACTCGTCTGGACCTCCAACGCCACCGAGGGACTGAATCTGCTCAGCTACTCCTTCCTGAACGCATCCCTGCCCGGCGCCCCGGCGGAGGCGGCCCGCTTCGCGCTCGCCGCCGGCGACGAGATCGTGGTCACCGAGATGGAGCACCACGCCAACCTGATTCCCTGGCAGCAGCTGGCCGAACGGACCGGCGCCACCCTGAAATTCATCCCGGTCGACGACGCCGGCGCCCTGGACCTCGACGCCGCCGCCCGGCTGATCGGCGGCCGCACCCGGGTGCTGGCCTTCACCCACGCCTCCAACGTCCTCGGCACCATCAACCCCGTGGCCGGGCTGGTATCCCTCGCCCGCGCCGCCGGCGCCCTGGTGGTGCTGGACGCCTGCCAGTCCGCCCCGCACCTGGCCTTGGACGTCAAGGCGCTGGACGTGGACTTCGCCGTCTTCTCCGGGCACAAAATGCTCGGCCCCACCGGGATCGGCGGCCTCTACGGGCGCTCGGAACTGCTCAACGCGATGCCGCCGTTCCTGACCGGCGGCTCCATGATCACCACCGTCACCATGGACCGCGCCGGATTCCTGCCCAGCCCGCAGCGCTTCGAGGCCGGCACACAGAAAATTTCGCAGGCCGTGGCGCTGGCCGCCGCCGCCAACTACCTGAGCGAGACCGGCCTCGACCGGATCCACGCCTGGGAGGCCGAACTGGGCCGCCGGCTGGTCGAAGGGCTGGAAGCCATCCCCGGGATCCGCGTGCTGGGCCCGGCCGCCGGCCAGGAGCGGATCGGCCTGGCCGCGTTCGACGTCGCCGGCGTGCACGCCCACGACGTCGGGCAGTTCCTCGACAGCCGCGGCATCGCCGTCCGGGTGGGCCACCACTGCGCCCAGCCGCTGCACCGCCGGCTCGGGCTCACGGCAAGCACCCGGGCCAGCACCTACCTGTACAACACCACCGACGACGTCGACGCGTTCCTCGACGCCGTCGCCGGTGTCCGCGGATACTTCCAAGCCTGAGGACGGCCCTGCATGAGTCTTGACCAGCTGTACCAACAGATCATCCTGGAGCATTCCAAGGCGCGCCACGGCAGCGGCCTGGCCGACGCCGGGGTGCCGGAGGGCGCCAGCAGCGGCCAGTCGCACCAGCTCAACCCCGTCTGCGGCGACGAGATCACGCTGCGGGTCTCCGTGGCCGGCGGCAAGGTCAGCGAACTGCGCTGGGACGGCGAGGGCTGCTCCATCTCGATGGCCTCCGCGTCGGTCCTGACGGACCTGGCCGAGGGCCTGGACCCGGCGGAGCTGCACCAAGTGATCGACAGTTTCCGCGAAGTGCTGCGCTCCCGCGGCAAGGTGCCGGCCGATCCGGAGATCCTCGGCGACGCGGCGGCCTTCGAAGGGGTGTCCCGGTACGCGGCCCGGGTGAAGTGCGCCATGCTCTCCTGGGTGGCCGCCGAGGACGCCCTGGGCCAGGCGGAGTCACACCAAGTCTCCGCGAACCAGGGCCCGGCTAAGTAGGGCCC
This sequence comes from Arthrobacter sp. SlRoot2-15, assembly GCF_059739345.1. NCBI lineage: Bacteria > Bacillati > Actinomycetota > Actinomycetes > Micrococcales > Micrococcaceae > Arthrobacter > Arthrobacter sp. SlRoot2-15. The sequence goes on along the minus strand of NZ_AP046058.1, from coordinate 783,711 downwards.
GGCGGACTAGGGCCGGCCGAGGCCCTTGTAGGTCCAGCCCGCGGCGCGCCATTTCGCCGGATCCAGCACGTTCCGGCCGTCCAGGATCCGCGGTGCCGAGACCAGGGCCAGGGTGTGGTGCGGGTCCAGTTCGCGGTACTGCCGCCACTCCGTCAGCAGCAATACGGCGTCGGCTTTGTGCAGGGCCGCGTCCAGGTCCGGTTCCAGCGGCAGTTCCGGGAACCGCTTGGCGGCGTTGGCCAGCGCCTGCGGATCGGTCACGGTCACCACGGCGCCCTGGAGCTGCAGCTGGGCCGCGGCGCTCAGCGCGGGCGAGTCCCGGACGTCGTCGCTCTCGGGTTTGAAAGCGGCGCCCAGCACCGCGATCCGCTGCCCCATCAGGGAGCCGCCGCACAGTTCCCGGGTGAGCTCGACGACGCGGGTGCGGCGCCGCATGTTGATCGCATCCACCTCGCGCAGGAATGTCAGGGCCTGGTCCGCTCCCAGCTCGCCGGCGCGGGCCATAAACGCCCGGATGTCTTTGGGCAGGCAGCCGCCGCCGAAGCCGATCCCGGCGTTCAGGAACTTCCGGCCGATCCTCTCGTCCATGCCGATCGCGTCGGCCAGCCGGGTGACGTCAGCGCCGGTGGCCTCGCAGACCTCGGCCATCGCGTTGATGAACGAGATCTTGGTGGCGAGGAAGGAGTTCGCGGCGGCCTTGACCAGCTCGGCCGTGGCGTAATCGGTGATCAGCCGCCGCGTTCCCCCGGCCAGGGGCGTCGCGTAGACCCGGTCCAGGACGGCGACGGCGGGGTGGTCCTCGCGGCCGTCGGGAACGCCGTAGACGAAGCGGTCGGGGTTCAGGGTGTCCGTGACGGCATGGCCCTCGCGGAGGAATTCGGGGTTCCAGACCAGGGTGGCGCCCGGCTCCGTCTCCGCGAGCAGCTCGGCGAGCCGGGCGGCGGTCCCCACCGGCACCGTGGACTTGCCCGCGATCACGTCGCCGGGGGACACGTGGCCGGCCAGCGCCTCCACGGCCGCGTCGACAAAGCGTAAGTCCGCACCGTTCTCGCCCCGTTTCTGCGGGGTTCCCACGCAGATGAAGTGGACTTCCGCCCCGCGGGCGGCGGACATCTCGGTGGTGAACCGGAGCCGTCCGGATTCTTCGAGCTCGGACAGGAGTTCATCGAGCACGGGTTCGTAGAACGGGGCCCGTCCCCGGGAGAGCTGCTCCACCTTGTTCTCGTCGACGTCGATGCCGACCACCTCGTGGCCCAGTTTCGCCATGCACGCCGCGTGGACCGCGCCCAGGTAGCCGCAGCCGATAACCGAGATCCGCATTCCAAGGTCCTCCCGCCAAGGGTGTGATCACAGAGTACGTGCTGCCGCCCGGTTTCGGACAGGGCCGCGGCGGCGCATTATCGGCAGCGCAAGCAGGGCACCCAGGAGCGCACCGAGGGTGTTCGCCAGGACGTCGGCGAGGGTGGGGACGCGGGCCGGGAGGAAGAGGAACTGCGCGAGCTCAATGACGCAGGACGTGAGCAGGCCGGCCGCAGCACCCACCCACCAATAGCCGCGGCCGATGATCCAGGCCACGAGCGCGCCAAGCGGCACGAACAGCAGCACATTGGAGACGGATTCCACCAACACGTAGTCGACCCAGCCCGGCATCCCGCGGCGGTGCAGCGCCCGAAGCGCCCGGAGCAGGAGTCCGGCAATCGGCCGGTCCACCGGCTGCGGCCACAGGGCCACCCCGGCCAGCACCGCGACGTAGGCGAAGAGCCCCCAGCTGGCCACGCGATGGGGCCGCACAGGTATCCCCCTTCAGCAGCGGGCGGGCATTTTCCTGATTCTAGCCCCGCACCGCCGCCGTTTTAACCCAGCTGGCCCGCAGTTGTTGTCGTTCCGAGGAACGACAACAACTGCGGGCCAGGAAGGCGGGGAGACCCCGGTTAGCTCAGCAGGCCCGCGATCCCGATGGCCGCCGTCGCCGCGCCGAGCAGCATCGAGATGCTGACCAGCACCACGTGGACGGTGAGGAAGCGGGTGGCTTTGCCGCCGGCGTCGCGCGCCCGCGGGTCCTTCATGACCCGGCGCAGGAACTGCGGCCAGACGGCCAGGGACCAGACGCCGGCCACCACCAGCACGACGGCCAGGAACGCGGGGAGTTCCACCGGCTAGTGGCTTTCGAGCCAGGCCTGGGCCTGGGTGGACTGGATGTTGAGGGCCTTGCCGACCATCGGCTCGGCCGCGTCGGCGATCTTGCCGCCGAGCAGCGGCACCGAGGAGGTCACGGTGCCCTCCAGCTCGATCCGGGTGCTGCCGCCGTCGGCGACGAGGCGCTGCACGGCGTTGACGTCCAGGGGGGCGCCGGCGACCTTCAGCGAGATGCTGCTCTGGCGGGAGCCGTCGGCGGCCGGGGCCTCCCAGCTCTCCAGCTGCGTCACCTTGAGGCTCTCGCCGACGAACTTGCGGGCCAGGTCCGGCATCCGCGTGGTGGGGATGGTGCGGACGGTGGTGGTGTTGAAAGCGCCGGCCGGGTCGCCGTCGACGGCAAACGATTCAAGGGTTCCGCCGACGAGTTCGCTGGTGTGGCGCAGGAAGTCCTCGTTGACGAAAACCGCCGTAACGCTCTCAACGCTGTGCGGAAGGGTGGTGGATGCACTCAGGGCCATTGGGGGTCCTCCATGGGGTGGGACTGGTCGTTTCGGGCTCCCAACATCCTACGCGGTGGGACCGGCGGGTTTCGATTCGGCCGCCGCCCCTGTCTCCGCCTCTGTCCCTGCGAGGCGCTGGGCCGCCGCGGCGATATTCCGCGACATGGCGGGGAAAATCAGGCTGTGGAACGGCAGCACGGCGAGCCAGTAGAGCTTGCCGCTGAGCCCCTTCGGGAAGAAAATGGCCCGCTGCCGGTAGCGGCTGCCGGTGCCCTCCGGTTCCACCGACAGTTCCAGCCACGCCCGGCCGGGCGCCCGCATTTCGGCGCGCAGGCGGAGCAGCCGGCCGCGGTCGATCCGTTCGACCCGCCACCAGTCCACCACCTCGCCCTCGGCCAGCAGGTGCGGGTGCCGCCGGCCGCGTGCCAGCCCCGCGCCGCCGGTGAGCTTGTCCAGCCAGCCGCGCACGCTCCAGGCCAGCGGCAGCGAATACCAGCCGTTGCCGCCGCCGATGCCCTCGATGACCGTCCAGACGTACTTCGGGTCCACCGCGCTGGAGTAGCTGCGTTCGTCCACGTAGACGCGGTGGCCGGCCCAGTCCGGGTCGCTCGGGAGCGGATCGGCGTCGGCTCCGGCGTTGGCCCACGTGGTCTCCACCTGGCCGTCGCGTTCCTTGCCCAGCGCCAGGGCCACCGCGCGCCGGTAGGGGGTGAGTCCGCCCTCGGGCAAGGGGATGAAGGCATCGATGTCATGCTCCCGCGAGACGGCGTCGTGCTGCAGCGACTCCACCAGGGGCAGCGACATGGACAGCGGAATCGGGGTGGTCAGTGCCACCCACATTCCGGCAAGCTTGGGGGCGGGGATGGGCAGCGCCAGCACCACCCGGTGGGGCAGCCCGGCCTCCGCGGCGTACTCCTGCATCATGCCGGCGTAGCTGAGCACCTGCCGGGAGCCGATGTCGAAAGTCCGGTTGATCGGGCCTTCCAGCGCCGCGGCCCCGACGAGGTAGTGCAGCACGTCCCGCACCGCGATGGCCTCGATCTTGTTCCGCACCCAGCTCGGGGCCGGCATCAGGGGCAGCGTCTCGGACAGGTGCCGGATCATCTCGAACGACGCCGAGCCGGAGCCGATCACCACGCCCGCCTGGAACACCACCGCATCGACCGGGCTGTCGAGGAAGACCTTGCCCACGGCCTCGCGGGAGCGCATGTGGGTGGAGAGCTCGGCGCCGGCGGGGTGCAGTCCGCCGAGGTAGACAATCCGCCCGACGCCGGCCCCGGCGGCAGCCCGCGCCGCCGTCGCCGCCATGGCCTTTTCCTTGGCCTCAAACCCGGACCCGCCCGCCATCGAGTGGACGAGGTAGTAGAGCACGTCGACGCCCTCAAGCGCCTCCCGCAGCGCCTCGGCGTCGTCGAGGCTGCTCTGGACGACGTCGACGTCGTCCAGCCACGGGACGCCGGCGATCTTCGCCGGGGTGCGGACCAGGACCTTCACCCGGTGCCCGGCCTCGAGCAGCCGGGGAACCAGCCGGCCGCCGATGTAGCCGGTGGCGCCGGTGACGAGCACCGTCTTCGCGTGTCCGGCCTGGGGGATGCCGTTCATGGGTGGCTCCTTCTCGTTGCGGATACAAGCCATTCGGAACGCCGAACCCGCCGGACTGGGACCCGTCCAGCTTAGCCCCGGGTGCCGCCCCGATGCCGGGTCGCGGTAGGCTGGAAGTACCCGGGATTCTTGCGAATTTCGGGTATTCGTGTTGCCTGCATGCCCGTGATCACTTCAGGAGTTCCAGCCATGAGCCTCAACGGCCCCTCTCTCGCCGGCCTGCGGCGCGCCCTCGCCGAGGACAAGACCTTCGCCCGCGTGCAGGCCGAAGCGTCCCGTCCGTTCAAGGTGCGCAGCGAGGACTACCAGCTCAGCGCCCCGGCCGGGCTGCGGGCCGCGCTGCTCGCGGAGATGGCCGACGGGCTCGCGTCCGACGGCGGCGCTGCCGACGGCGGCGCCACGCCGGTGGTGCTGGCGGTCACCGCCACGGGCCGCGAGGCCGAGGACCTGGCCGCCGCCCTGCGCGCCTTCCTACCGCCCGAGGCGGTCGCCGAGTTCCCCAGCTGGGAGACCCTGCCGCACGAGCGGCTCTCGCCGCGCTCGGACACGGTGGGCCGCCGGCTCTCGGTGCTGCGCCGCCTCGCCCACCCGGAAACCGCCGGCGGTGCCCTGCGCGTGGTGGTCGCCCCGGTCCGCGCTGTGGTGCAGCCGATCGTGGCCGGCCTGGGCGAGCTGGTCCCGGTGACCCTCACGGTGGGCCAGGACGCCCCGTTCGGCGACGTCGTGAAGAGCCTCGCCGGCGCCGCGTACGCCCGGGTGGACATGGTCACCCGGCGCGGCGAATTCGCGGTCCGCGGCGGCATGCTGGATGTCTTCCCGCCCACCGAGGACCACCCGATCCGGGTGGAGTTCTTCGGCGACGAGGTCGAGCAGATGCGCTGGTTCGCCGTCGCCGACCAGCGCTCGCTGACGGCCCCGGGCGTGCACCACCCCACCGAACTGCACGCCCCGCCCTGCCGCGAAATCCTGATCACGCCCTCGGTCATGTCCCGGGCCGCCACGCTGAAATCCCAGCTGCCGGCCGCGGCGGACATGCTGGAGAAGATCGCCGGCGGCATCGCCGTCGAGGGCATGGAGTCCCTGGCCCCGGTGCTGGTCGATTCCATGGTGCCGTTCCTGGACCAGTTCCCGGCCGGCTCCATCTCGGTGGTGATCGAGCCCGAAAAGGTCCGCACCCGCGCCCACGACCTCGCCGCCACCAACGAGGAGTTCCTTGAGGCGGCCTGGTCCACGGCGTCCGACGGCGGTACGGCACCTTTGGATCTGAGCGCCGCCGCCTCCGCGGCGCTGCATTCGGCGAGCTTCCGTTCGCTGGGCGAGACCCGCTCCACCGCGCTCGAGCACGGCGTGTCCTGGTGGTCCATCAGCTCGCTCGCCAGCGACGAGGAGCTGCTGCCCGAGATCGACGTGCTGAACCTGCACGCCCGCGAACCGCGGGGCTACCAGGGCGACGTGGCGGAGATGATGGACTTCATCGGCTCGCACGTGCGCGAGCAGTGGCGGATCGTTGTCGCCACCGAGGGCCCCGGCCCGGCGCAGCGCCTGGCCGAGCTCTTCCACGACAATGACATCCCCTGCGCCCGGGTGGAGTCCCTGGACGCGGAGCCGCAGCCGGGCCTGATCGAGGTGACCACCGCCGCCGTCGGCCGCGGGTTTGTCCTGGACACGCTGAAGCTGGCCCTGCTCACCGAGGCGGACCTGCTGGGCCGCACCTCCGCCGGGTCCACCAAGGACATGCGCCGGATGCCGTCCAAGCGGCGCAACGCGGTGGACCCGCTGCAGCTGCTGGCCGGGGACTTTGTGGTGCACGAACAGCACGGCATCGGCCGGTTCGTGGAGCTGATCCAGCGCAAGGTCGCGGGCGGGGGAGACGGGGTCCGCGAATACCTGGTGCTCGAATACGCGCCGTCCAAGCGCGGCGCCCCGGGCGACCGGCTCTTTGTGCCCACCGACCAGCTGGACCAGGTCACCCGGTACGTCGGCGGCGACACCCCGGTGCTGAGCAAGATGGGCGGCTCGGACTGGGCCAGCACCAAGTCCAAGGCGCGCAAGGCCGTCAAGGAGATCGCCGGTGAACTGATCCGGCTGTACTCGGCCCGGATGGCCTCCCGCGGCCACGCCTTCGGCCCGGACACCCCGTGGCAGCGCGAACTCGAAGAGGCCTTCCCCTACGTGGAGACCCCGGACCAGCTCACCACCATCAACGAGGTGAAGGCGGACATGGAGCGGGAGATCCCGATGGACCGCCTGGTCTCCGGCGACGTCGGCTACGGCAAGACCGAGATCGCGGTCCGCGCGGCGTTCAAGGCGGTCCAGGACGGCAAGCAGGTCGCGGTGCTCGTGCCTACCACCCTGCTGGCGCAGCAGCACTACGAGACCTTCACCGAACGCTTCTCCGGCTTCCCGCTGCGGGTCAAGCCGCTGTCCCGCTTCCAGGGCGCCAAGGAGGCCAAGGAGACGGCCGAGGGCGTGAAAAGCGGCGCCGTGGACGTGGTGATCGGCACCCACCGGCTGCTGTCCAAGGACTTCGCGTTCAAGGACCTGGGCCTGGTGATCGTGGACGAGGAGCAGCGCTTCGGCGTCGAACACAAGGAAGCGCTGAAGAAGATGCGCACCAACGTGGACGTCCTGGCCATGAGCGCCACCCCGATCCCGCGCACCCTGGAGATGTCGCTGACCGGCATCCGGGAGACCTCCACCCTGGCCACCCCGCCGGAGGAGCGGCACCCGGTGCTGACCTACGTGGGCCCGTACACGGACAAGCAGACCTCGGCCGCGATCCGGCGCGAGCTGATGCGCGAGGGACAGGTCTTCTTTGTCCACAACCGGGTCTCCACGATTGACCGGACCGCAGCGAAGATCCGCGAACTGGTCCCGGAGGCCCGCGTGGAGGTGGCGCACGGCAAGATGTCCGAGGGCCGCCTGGAGCAGATCATCGTGGACTTCTGGGAGAAGCGCTTCGACGTGCTGGTCTGCACCACCATCATCGAGACCGGCCTGGACATTTCCAACGCCAACACCCTGATCGTGGACGGCGCGGACAATTACGGGCTCTCCCAGCTGCACCAGCTGCGCGGACGGGTGGGCCGCGGCCGGGAGCGGGCCTACGCCTACTTCCTGTACCCCTCGGAAAAACCGCTGGGCGAGGTGGCGCTGGAACGGCTCAAGGCGGTCGCGACGCACAACGAGCTCGGCGCCGGCATGCAGCTGGCCATGAAGGACCTTGAGATCCGCGGCGCCGGCAACCTGCTGGGCGGGGAACAGTCCGGTCACATCCAGGGCGTCGGCTTCGACCTGTACATCCGGCTGGTAGGCGAGGCCGTGGCGGATTACCGCGGCGAGGCCGAGGAGAAGGCCGCCGAGATGAAGATCGAGCTGCCGGTCAACGCGCACCTGCCGCACGACTACGTGCCCGGCGAGCGGCTGCGCCTGGAGGCGTACCGGAAGCTGGCCGCCTCGCTCAGCAACGAGGCGATCGACGAGGTCGAAGCCGAACTCGTGGACCGCTACGGCGAGCTGCCGCTGCCGGCCTTGAACCTCGTCGCCGTGGCCCGGTTCCGGGTGGGCGCACGCGAGGCCGGCCTCACCGACGTCGCGCTGCAAGGCAACTTCATCAAGTTCTCGCCCGCCCAGCTCCCGGAGTCCAAGCTGATGCGCCTGGCCCGGATGTACCCCGGCGCGCAGGCCAAGCCGGCCCTGGACGCGGTGCTGATCCCCAAGCCCAAGACGGCACGGATCGGCGGCCGGGACCTGCAGGACGCCGAGATCCTGGCCTGGGCCAACACCGTGATCGAGGCGATTTTCTCCGACGTCCCGCTTTCCGTGGGCTAGCCCGTGATGGGAGGACACCACGCCGCGTCCGGGGCCGCGGCGTGGGTGGCTATTGCCTCGAGCGGGCCGTACACGCTGGGCTGGTACCCGCTGGACGCCACCGGGATCCTGATCGGCGGGATGGCGACGGCGGGCACGGCCCTGGTCTGCGACTGGGACCACCGCTCGTCCACGGTGGCGCACGCCCTGCCGCCGCTGTCGAACCTGATCGCCGTCGGGATCGAGAACGCCTCCGGCGGCCACCGCCAGGGCACCCACTCGGTCCTGGGCGCGGCGTTCTTCGTGCTGCTCGCGGCCATGGCCGGGCAGCTCCAGCTGCAGACCAACTGGGGCCTGCTGTCCGTGGGCGCCGGGCTGCTGTGCATGTTCATGATCAACATCGCCGCGAAGGCGCTGAAGCTGTTTCCGAAGTACGGCTGGATCAGCAACTGGATTTTCGCCCTGGCCATGGCGTCGCTGGTGACCTGGTTCGCGCCGCACCAGTGGTCCTGGCTGCCGGTGTCCATGCTCGCCGGCGTCATCGTGCACATCGTCGGGGACATGATCACCACCGGGGGAGTGCCGCTGCTCTGGCCGCTGGTGGTCAAGCCGCCGAAGTTCCTGCGCAAACTGCCGCTGGTCAAGGACGTCTGGAGGGCCAACGGCGCGTTTTCCATCCCGCTGCTGGGCCGCGCCGGGTCGCGGCGGGAATGGCTGGTGCTGATCCCGGTCAGCGCCTACGCCATGGTCGGCATGATCTCCGCCGCCGTGGTCCTCGCCAAGGTGCACTTCCCGGCCGCCCTCGCGCTGGGCACCGCCCTGGTCAACCGCCTGCTCGCCGCCGTCGGGGGCTAGGGCGCCGACGTCGCCGCGGCGTCGGCGACGTCGGACGGGCACTTTCCGCTACGGTTTCGGACCGGCGCGGCCCGGGCCCGGGGTGCCTTGGTCCGAAACCGCCGCGTTTTTCCGGAACCGGCGTCTTAGATTGCGGAATAGCGCCTGGCTCTCGCCGGCGGAGCCCCGGCGGCTCAGAGTCGTCCGGGGATCCGAGCGGCCGGGCCGCGTCCGTCCGGGGCTGCTTTGGCGCCTGCCTGGGCCTTTCGGTCTCTGCCCGGCGGCGTGTCCGTGTCAAAGTGCCCCCGGTACGCAGCTCCCCGGCGACAAGGGGCACCTAACTCGGCCCGCCCGACGTCGGAGGCCAGCGCCGCGGGAGCCGCCACGACGGCGGCGTCGCACTTTCCGCTACGGTTTCGGACTGGCGCGGCCCGGGCCCGGGGTGCATTGGTCCGAAACCGCCGCCCTGGTCCGAAACCGCCGCCCGGTTCCGGAAACGTAGCGCTTTTCCGGAACCGGCCGCTTAAACGACTGAGGCCCCGGGATAACCCGGGGCCTCAGCGAAGCGGTATTAGTTCTCGCCCGCGGAATCCGAGCGGCCCGTGATGGTCTGCGGGATCCAGAACGCCAGGGCGAACAGGCCCAGGCAGGCGGCCATCGGCCAGGGGTTGCCCAGGCTGAGGAAGGACAGGGAGTACAGGGCGCCGAAGAACAGGGCCATCATCAGGACAAACAGCACGACGCTGGATGCCAGGCTGTTCTCGCCCTGCGGGGTCTTGGTGGTGTTGCTGGACATTCGTTCCTCCTCGGCCCCGCGGGGCTCAAAAACTGTGGCGGCAGCGGCTGTTACCGGGAGCGGTCAGTACGCGGACGAACCCTGTTCACCCTTGACGATCGCGATTCCGGAGCTGGCGCCAATACGTGTTGCACCTGCAGTAATCATAGCCTGCGCGTCGGCGAGGGACCGCACGCCGCCCGAGGCCTTGACACCGAGTCCCGTACCCACCGTGCGGCGCATCAGGGCGACGTCCTCCACGGTGGCCCCGCCGCCGTTGAAGCCGGTGGAGGTCTTCACGAAGTCTGCCCCGGCCTCGACGGCGGCCTCGCAGGCGAGGACCTTCTGGGCATCCTCGAGCAGCGCCGTCTCGATGATGACCTTCAGGATGGCGCCGCCGGCGTGGACCGACTCGGCCACGGCCCGGATGTCGTCCACCAGGGCACCCTTGTCGTTGGCGCGCGCGGCGGCGATGTTGATCACCATGTCGATCTCGTCTGCACCGTCCAGGACCGCGCCGCGGGCTTCGAACGCCTTGACGTCGCTCGGGGTGGCGCCCAGCGGGAACCCGATCACGGAGCAGGTCAGCACGCCGGAACCCTTGAGCGCGGTCTTGACGGTTCTGACCCAGATGGGGTTCACGCAGACGGACTTGAAGTGGTACTCGGCCGCCTCGGCGCAGACCTTCAGGACCTCGGCCTCACTGGCCTCCGGCTTGAGCAGGGTGTGGTCGATGTACGAGGCAATGGTGCCGGCGGTGGTGTCGGTGCCGGCAGCCGTGCCGTCCGTGGTGGCTTCGTTGCTCATGGTGGTCCCTTTCCTGGCGGGCCTGGTTCGTGGCCGGCCCGGCCTGCTGACACGGCGTATGTCGTGGCTTCTCAGTGAACCATCTTGCCATAACGCCACCGGCGCCCGCGGGCCCTACGCCGCCTGCGGGAGCGGCGCGGACAGGGAAGCCTGGAGCAGGTGGGAGGCGCAGACACCGGCGGCGGATCCGGCCGCCACCAGCAGGCCGAGCCGGACGCCGTCGTACGCCGCGGCGTCGCCGATCGCCCAGATCCCGGGCACCGAGGTGCGGTAGTCCGTGCCCACCACGATCCCGCCCTGCGGGGCGGTGGCCAGGCCGGCGGTGTGGGCCAGGCTGTCGCGGGAGACGCGCTCTTCGGCGAGGACCACCAGGTCCCCGCTCATCCGGGCGCCGTCCTCGAAGACAATGCCGGCGGCCGGCAGGGCGGAGCCGGCGAGGGTGGGGACGACGGCGGCCGGGCGCAGCGTGGTCCGGACCGGCCGGACTCCGCGGGCCCGCAGCACGGCTTCGGCCTGGCCCGCGGCCGTGCCGGTGCCCACCAGGATGCCCAGCGGCCGGCGGCCGAGGACCCGGGTGACGTCCTTGACGGCTTCGCCGAGCCGGGTGGCGTCGTCGATCGTGGAGTAGCTCAGGCAACGGACCGCTCCCTCGATCGGGGCCAGGGCCGGCGCCGAACCGGTGGCGATCACCAGCTGGTCGTAGCTGAACTCGAGGCCGTCCGCCGTGGTGACCCGCCGGTCCGCGGCGTCGATGAAGCTGGCCGGCTGACCGAAACGCACCGAGACCTGGGGCAGGGCGGCGAGCTCCAGCAGTTCCTCCGGGGCGTCGTCGCGGTTGCTGAGCACCGTGATGCCGCCGGCGAACGGGGTGCGGGTGAGCTGGCGGACCAGCGCCTGCGCCGCCGGACCGGCGCCGGCGATCACGATCCGGGGCCGGGTCTGCGGTGTGGCGGAGACGGTGGAGATGGCGGCGGCTTCCGTAACGGACATGTGCTGGCCCTTTCGCTGGTGGGCCGGTGGATGTGGCCCGTGTTCTTGATGTTCCCCAGCGTAGGGGGCGGGTTTTTCGGGCAGGTTACCGTGTTGTTGCGGTATTTTCCCGGCCCGTTCGCCAGTTGTTACCAGCTGGTAATGCCGTGGGTCACACCCGGATCCGGTAGCCGCGCTTCACCACCGTTTCCACCAGGGCCCCGTCCGGCAGGGCGGACCGGAGCCGGCTGACGGTCATGTCCAGGGCGTGGACCGAGCCGCGCAGTTCCAGCAGGTCCGAGAGCGCCTCGCGGGAGAGCACGGCACCGCCGGCACCCAGCAGCGCCCGGAGCAGCAGCAGCGGCGCCGGGGCAAGTTCCACGGCCTCGCCGTCGATCCGCAGCGAGCGGCCGCGCAGCTCCACCGCGCCCGAGGCGGTGTCCAGGCGCCGCACGTGGTTCAGGGCCAGGTGTTCGACGACCAGCCGGATCAGGGCGCCCATCCGGAACCGTTCCGGGACCAGCGGCTGCACTCCGGCGTCGAGGAGCGGCTGGGCGGTGATGGGTCCGACGACGGCGGTGGCCACCGTGGTCTTGAGGCTCTGCACGAGCTGCTTGTAGAGGCCCATCTCGTGCGCGATGCTCCACAGCGCGTCGACGGCGGGGGCGGACGTGAACGTCAGGACGTCCAGGTTGCCGCCGCACGCGGCCTCGATCAGCTTCGGCAGCCGGTCCGCGCCGTCGGGCTTGACCCAGCGGTAGGGCGTGACCGTCATAACGTTCGCGCCGGACATCCGCAGACGCTCCAGCTGGCGGACGTCGGTGTAGCCGTGGAGCTGCACCGCGACGGTCTTGCCGCGCACCCCTTCGGCCAGCAGCATGTCCACCAGGGTGGCCGTGGTTTCGTCGCTGCTGATCCCGACGTCGGCCAGTCCCGCCGCGCGCACGGCGCCGCGGGCCTTGGGGCCGCGGACGAACATCCGGGTGGCGCCGAGGGTTTCCAGCAGCTGCTCGCCGATGCCGAAGGTGTCCGCCGCCTCGCACCACCGGCGCATGCCGTAGGCGGTGGTGGCGATGCACAGCTCCGGCCGGGCCTCGATGATGGCGCGGGTGTCCTCGATCAGCCGCAGGTCCTCCTGGACCGGGGCGATCTTCAGCGCCGGGGCGTGCAGCACCTCGGCGCCGCGTCGTTCCAGGGCCTCGATCAGGTCCTGCGAGCGGCGGTGCGAGGTGACCCCGATCCGGAAGCCTTCCAGCGGCAGCTCGGCTGCGGCCTCTTCGGCGGCGCCCGTGGCCGAGGGGGCCGTGGCGCCCGCGGCCGTGGGCGTCGGCGCGGCGGCGGGCGCGGCGGGGGCGGCGGTGTTGAGTGCGCTCACGTCGCTCACGCCCCCATCAGGGACGCTGCGAGGCGGTCGAGTTCGGCTTCGGCTTCCGCGCAGCCCCGGTTGGCTTCCGCCACCCTGACCACCTCGCCGATCACCATCACGGCGGGGTTGCTGCAGTCCGCGGCCGCGCTCGTGATGGTGCCAAGGTCCGCGATGGTGGTCCGCTGGCCGGGGCGGTAGCCGCGTTCGACCACGGCCATCGGCATGTCCGCGCGCATCCCGGCCCGGCGAAGGCCGGCGGCGAGCTGGTGCAGCGTGCCGATGCCCATCAGCACCACAATCGTCCCGCCCAGGCCGGCCAGGTGCGTGTGTTCCTGCTCTGTCAGCGGGGCGTGGCCGGAGACCACGGTGAACAGTCGGCTGACGTCGCGGTGCGTGACCGGAATCCCGGCGGCGGCCGGGACGGAGATGGCGCTGGTGACGCCGGAGATCACGCGGACGGGCACGCCGGCCTTGACGCAGGCGGCCACCTCTTCGCCGCCGCGGCCAAAGACGTACGGGTCCCCGCCCTTGAGCCGGACCACGTTGTTGCCGGCCAGCGCGGCCTCCACCATGAGCTTTTCGATCCCGGACTGGCTGACCTTGTGGTGGCCCGGCTGTTTGCCCACGTCCACCAGCTCCGCTGAGGTCAGGGACGGCAGGTCCTGGTACGGGGCGAGCCGGTCGTAGAAGACGACGTCGGCGTCGCGCAGGGCAGCCACGGCGGCGACGGTGAGCAGTTCGGTGGTTCCGGGGCCGCCGCCCACCAGGGTCACGTGGCCGGCGGGGCCCGCGGCGGGCTCCACGGCCACCGGGATGCCGGTGTCCCGGCAGCGCCCTAGCAGGGCCTCCCAGCCCGGTTGTCCGTCATCGACGGCGGCGACCAGGAAGGGGCGCTCCGGCAGCGGCCCGTCGTGCGGTCCGCCCTGCGGGGAGCTGAGCCGGGCGACGACGGCGCCGGCGGCCCGGTAGCGGCGGACGGCCTGGCGGGCGGCGGTGTCGGCGCCCGTGACCAGGACGTCCCGGCCGGTCAGGTCAATGGTGAGCTGCATGGCTAAACCTCGCTCTCGTTGCTGGACCGGACCGGGATGGATGCGCCGATCAGCACCGGTTGCCGGCCGGCGGCTTTTTCTTCGGCGGTGGCGGGGCGCATCTGGCCGCGCTCGTCGGGGACGAAGTTGATGGAGTCGTCCCGCTGGTCCGGGGCGTTGACGAACGAGCGGAAGCGGCGCAGGCGCTCTGGATCCCTCAGGGTGTCTGCCCATTCGTCGACGTAGGTGTCCACGTGCTTGGCCATAGCTGCCTCAAGGTCCGCGGCGATGCCGAGGCTGTCGTGCACCACCACATCCGCCACGTGCTTGATGCCGCCGTCGAGCTCCTCCTGCCAGCGGGCGGTGCGCTGCAGCCGGTCGGCGGTCCGGATGTAGTACATAAAGTAGCGGTCGATGTACCTGATCAGGGTTTCGTCGTCGAGGTCTTTCGCCAGCAGTTGCGCGTGCGCCGGGGTGGCCCCGCCGTTGCCGCCGACGTAGAGGTTCCAGCCGTCGGCGGTGGCGATCACGCCGACGTCCTTGCCCCGGGCCTCGGCGCATTCGCGGGCGCAGCCGGAGACGCCCATCTTCAACTTGTGCGGGCTGCGCAGTCCCCGGTAGCGCAGCTCCAGGGCGATGGCCATCGCCACCGAGTCCTGCACGCCGAAGCGGCACCAGGTGGAGCCGACGCAGGATTTCACGGTGCGCAGGCTCTTGCCGTAGGCCTGGCCGGACTCGAACCCGGCGTCCACCAGTTCCTTCCAGATCTCCGGCAGCTGCTCCAGCCGGGCACCGAACATGTCGATCCGCTGCCCGCCGGTGATCTTGGTGTACAGGCCGTACTTTTCCGCGACCGCGGCGATCACACCGAGCTTCTTCGGGGTGATCTCCCCGCCGGCGATGCGCGGGACCACCGAGTAGGTGCCGTCCTTCTGCATGTTGGCCAGGGCGCGGTCGTTGGTGTCCTGCAGGGTGCCGCGGCCGGCGTCCAGGACGTAGGCGCTGTTCTGGCTGGCCAGGATGTTGGCGATGGTCGGCTTGCAGATGTCGCAGCCATCCCCGGTGCCGTACCGGGCCATGACCTGCTCGAAGGAGTCCAGTTCCAGGACCCGGATGGATTCGAAGAGTTCCTGGCGGGAGAGTTCGATGTGTTCGCAGAGGGCCCTGGAGACCTCGACGCCGGACTTGGTGAGCTCGGTTTCGAGCAGCTTCTTGAGCATGGGCACGCAGGACCCGCAGCTGGTGCCGGCGCGGGTGCAGCCCTTGAGTTCACCGAGTTCCTGGACCGGCGCGTTGCCGTCGCAGGCGCCGCAACCGTTGATGGCGTCGCGGATGGATCCGGCCGTGACGTTGTTGCAGGAACACAGGATGGCGTCGTCCGGGAGTTCGGTGTCTGGTACGTCACCGCCGCCGGCCGCGGTGAGGTAGGCGCCGGGCTCGGCCGGGAGTTCGCGGCCCAGCAGGGGGCGCAGGGAGGTGTAGGGGGCCGCGTCGCCGACGAAGATGCCGCCGAGGAGGGTCTTGGCGTCGTCGGTGGTGACGATCTTCTGGTAGACGCCGCGGGCGGGGTCGGCGTAGACGATTTCGAGGGCGTGTTCGGTGCGGGCGAAGGCGTCGCCGAAGCTGGCGACGTCGACGCCGGAGAGCTTGAGCTTGGTGGCGGTATCGAAACCGGGGAAGGTCGCGGCGCCGCCGTGCAGCCGGTCCGCGACGATTTCGGCCATCGTGTTGGCCGGGGCCACGAGGCCCAGACACATGCCGCCGAAGTTGGCGACCTCGCCGATCGCCCAGATGCCGGGGACCTGCGTGGCGCAGCCGTCGGAGATGACGACGCCGCCGCGCGGGCCGAGCTCGAACAGCTGGTCCCCGGCCGGGCCGAAGGATTCGTTGGCGGCGCGGAACAGCTCGTCGCGCGGCTTCACGCCGATCGCGACGATCACGAGGTCGGCGTCGATGATCCGGCCGTCGGCCATCAGCACGCCGGTGACCTGTCCGTCGTCGTCGGCGAGGACCTCGGAGGGGAAGACGCCGCCGTGGACGGTGAAGCCCTTGGCCTCGATCAGCCGGCCCAAGGCCTGCCCGGCGCCCTCGTCCAGCTGGGTGTTCATCAGCCAGGGGGAGCCGTTGATCACGATCGGGGTGGCGCCGAGCTGCTCGGTGCCGGCCGCGGATTCCAGGCCCAGCAGCCCGCCGCCGATGGTGACGGCGTTGACCTTGCGGCCCAGCTTCTCAGTGAGGGCCGCGATCGCCTGATTGATGGCCCGGACATCCTCCAAGGTGCGGTAGACGTGGGTGAGTTCGGCGCCGGGGATGGGCAGGCGGGCAGCGTCCGAGCCGGTGGCGACCACCAGTTCGTCGTAGGGGTAGACGGTGCCGGCCGCGGTCTGCACGGTTTTGGCGGCGGCGTCGAGGCCGGTGACGCGCTCGCCGGTCACCAGGTTCAGGGCTGAGTGGTCCCACATCGAGGCGGTGCCGAGGGTGAGGTCGACGTCGGCGTCGGTGAGGGCCCTGCTGAGCGCGACGCGGTCGTAGGGCAGATGCGCTTCCTCGGTGAGGACGGTGACCTGCCAGCCGTCCAGCCCGCGGGCATGCATGGCCTCGGCGAAGCGGTGCGCTGCGGGTCCGCCGCCGGCGACGACGACGCGGCGGGAGTTCTGCCCCGAGGCGTCAGTGGGACTAGCGTTTTCGGGGCTGGCGGTCTGTCCGGTCACGGGTGGCCTTTCGTTGGGCCGCAGGCGGTGCGCTGCAACGGTTCGATCCAGCTGCGGTGATCCACCCGGTTCATTAGTTCGGTTCATGAGCCCGGGGGATCAGCTGGTCCGTTCAGCCTAAGGACCGGCAGTTTCGCTTCAGTTTCCCTTTTGTTTCGTGATCTTAACTTCTGCATCACGGCTGCGTTTCCGGCGGCGTGAGGTCTCTTTTACCGGCCGGACACATTGGCCGCACGCTGTTGAAACACCCCGGTCCTAGCGTGGGGTTGTGGCCGCAGCGGTGGCCGCGAAACTTCTGAGAGGGGCCATCATGACTGCCGTACTGGAGAGCGCAGCCCGCAGCTTTGTGGAGCGCACCGCGGGCGCCGGACCCGCGTGGCACCGGGTCTGCGCCGTCGAGGACCTGGAGCCGGGCTGGGGTGAGGCCGCGCTCATCGCGGGCCGCCAGGTGGCGCTGTTCCGCACCGCCACAGGCGGCGTGTTCGCGGTGGAACAGGCCGATCCTGCCACCGGGGCGCACGTGATGGCCCGCGGCATCACGGGTTCCCGCGGAACCCGCCCCACCCTGGCCTCACCGCTGCACAAGGAGGTCTACGACCTCGGCACGGGGGAGTGCCTGGGCAACCCGGAGCTGCGCCTGGGCACCTACGCCGCCCGGGTCGCGGACGGCTTCGTCGAGGTGGAGCTCTAGAGCCCCAGCGCTTCGCGCACGTCGGCCAGGACGCCGTCCAGGGCCGCCCGGGCCTCGAGCCGCGCCTGCGGCAGTTCGGCGGCGGACCCCACGCTGCGGATCACCTCGAGGTAGCACTTGAGCTTCGGCTCGGTGCCGCTGGGGCGGATGATGACACGGGTGCCGTCCTTGGTCAGGTACAGCAGGCCGTCGGTGGGCGGGAGCTGTTCGCTGCCCTCGGCCAGGTCCGCGGCCGTCTCGACGGCGGAGCCGCCGAAGGAGTCCGGCGGGCTGACCCGCAGCCGGTTCATCATGGCGTCCAGCAGGCCCAGGTCGGCCACCCGGATGCTGAGCTGGTCACTCGCGTGCAGCCCGTGCACCAGGTAGAGCTCGTCCAGCGTGTCGAAGATGGTCTTGCCCTCGGACTTCGCGGCCGCGGCGAGTTCGGCGATCAACACGGCGGCCGAAATCCCGTCCTTGTCGCGCACCAGCGAGGGTGCGACACAGTAGCCCAGCGCCTCCTCGTAGCCGTAGAGCAGGCCCGGCACCCGGGCGATCCACTTGAACCCGGTGAGGGTTTCCTCGTGCGCATACCCGGCGGCGGCGGCAATGCGGGCCAGCAGCCGGGAGGAGACGATCGAATTCGCGAACACGCCCTCCGCCGCACCGGCGCCGGCGGCCAGCCGCGCCACGACGTGCGCCCCGAGCAGGGCGCCCACCTCGTCCCCGCGGAGCATCCGCCAGGCGCCGGAGTCCGGGTCCTTCGCGGCGACGGCGGCGCGGTCGGCGTCGGGGTCGTTGGCGATCACAATGTCCGCGTCCACCCGGGCCGCGGTTTCCAGCGCGAGGTCCAGGGCGCCGGGCTCCTCCGGGTTCGGGAAGTTCACGGTGGGGAAGTCCGGGTTCGGCTCGGCCTGCTCGGCGACCAGCGTGACGCCGGCGAAGCCCGCGGCGTTGAGCACGGCCACGGCCGTTTCCCCGCCCACGCCGTGCATGGGGGTCAGGACGATCTGCAGGTCCCGCGCGGGGAAGCGGTCCGCGGCGGCGAGGGCGGCGACGGCGGCCTCATAGTCGGCCGCGATCGACGGATCCAGCACCGTCCATCCCTCCGGTGCCAGCGCGATCGAGTCCAGGGCGCCGACGGCGTCGATCTCCGCCGCGATCAGCGCGTCGTAGGGCGCGACGATCTGGGCGCCGCGGCCGCTTTCCTCGACGGCATGCCGGCCCAGGTACACCTTGTAGCCGTTGTCCGGCGGCGGGTTGTGGCTGGCCGTGACCATCACGCCGCCGTCGCAGTCCAGGGCGCGGACCGCATAGGCGAGCAGCGGGGTGGGCAGCGCGGCGGGCATCAGGAACGTTTCGATGCCGGCGGCGGTGAAAATCGCGGCCGTCTCTGCCGCGAAGATGTCGGAGTTGTAGCGGGCGTCATAGCCGACGACGGCGCGCGGCCGGGTTCCCGGCGCAGCCTTGCCGACGGCGCCGGTGAGGAAGGCGGCGAGGCCGGAGGCGGCGCGGCGCACCACCACGCGGTTCATCCGGTTCGGGCCGGCGCCGAGGGCTGCCCGCAGTCCCGCGGTGCCGAACTGGAGGGTGCCGTTGAAGCTGTCGGCCAGCTCCTGCCGGGCTCCGGGCGCGCCCTCGTCGGCGAGGCGGACCAGCTCGGTCAGGGCGGCGGCGGTTGCGGGGTCCGGGTCCTGGGCGGCCCAGGTGCGGGCGTCGCTCAACAGTTGGGTCAAGGCGGCATCGGAAGACGTCATGGGTACCAAACTAGCGGCAAACGCAGGCCCGGCGCGCCCCGACAAGCGCGGTGCGGCTTACAGTTCCATCACACTCCAGCCCGGCGCAGGACTTCCGAAAGATCGGCTCAAGACCGCTGCCGTAAGGGCGGCGGGTCATTGACACCGATTTTTCCGGACACGTAACGTCTTGAATATGAAAATGGGGCGTGGGGTGGAGTGGGCCTTGCACTCCTGCGTCAATATGTCCTGGACGCCGCCGGGGGAGGCCGTGAACAGCGCCCGGCTCGCGGCGTTCTACAGCCTCCCCTCGGCGTACCTGAACAAGCAGCTCCAGGCTCTGGTCCGGGCCGGCATCCTGACCTCGGTCTCCGGACCCCGCGGCGGCTTCCACCTGGCGCGGCGGCCGGAGAACATCACGGTGCTGGATGTGGTGCTTGCCCTGGAAGGTCAGGAGCCGGCCTTCCGCTGCGAAGGCATCCTGGGCAACGTCCCGGAGGCGGACCGGCAGGAGAACTTCGTGCGGACCTGCCTGATCTCCCAGACCATGCGGCAGGCGGAACTGGCCTGGCGGCAGGCGCTGGCGCGGCAGACCATTGCCGGGATCGCCGACTCCATGGAGCGCCGGTTCCCCGGGGACCGGGAGAAGGCCGTCCGGCACCTGAGCGCCTCCGGCTAAGGCCGCCGGCCCCCGGCCGGGGACCTGACTCAGAGCTTGGCGATGATCTCCGCGAGCAGCTTGGAGATGCGCGGTCCCGCGGCCTGGCCGGCCTCGAGGACCTCCTCGTGGCTCAGCGGGACAGGGCTGATGCCGGCGGCGAGGTTGGTCACCAGCGAGATGCCAAAGACCTCCATGCCGGCGTGGCGGCCGGCGATGGCTTCAAGCGCGGTGGACATGCCCACCAGGGACGCGCCGATCCGCTTGGCGTACTGCACCTCGGCCGGGGTCTCGTAGTGCGGGCCGGTGAACTGTGCGTAGATCCCCTCGTGCAGGCTGGGGTCCACTTCGAGCGCCAGGGCGCGGATCCGCGGGGAGTACAGGTCGGTGAGGTCCACGAACGTGGCGCCCTCAAGCGGGGAGGTGGCGGTGAGGTTGATGTGGTCGCTGATCAGCACGGGGGTGCCGGGCGTCCATTCCTCGTTGAGGCCGCCGCAGCCGTTGGTCAGGACCAGGGTCTTGCAGCCGGCGGCGGCCGCGGTGCGCACACCGTGGACCACGGCGCGGACGCCCTTGCCCTCGTAGTAATGGGTGCGGGCGCCCAGGACCAGGGCGCGCTTGCCCTCGCGGGTCAGCACGGAGCGGATGGTGCCGACGTGGCCCACCACCGAGGGGGAGGCGAAGCCGGGGACCTCGTCCGCGGAGAGCGTCGCGGTGGTCTCGCCGATCAGTTCGGCGGCATCGCCCCAGCCCGAGCCGAGCACCAGTGCTACGTCGTGGCGGTCAACGCCGGTCTCTTCGGCAATGTAGTCGGCAGCGGCGCGCGCGGCGTCGAAGGGGTCCGTGTTCAGGAATTCTGTATTACTCACTGGTACAAGCTACCGTGCCGCCCCCGCGCTGCCCAGCATCCTTATTGGTGGCGCCGGTCCGGATGATGGACAATGGATGATTGTGACTACGCATCCCGATTTCAGCGCACCCCGTATCGCGATTCTCGGCGGAGGGCCCGGCGGCTACGAAGCCGCCATGGTCGCAGCCTCCCTGGGGGCGCAGGTCACCATCATTGAACGCGCCGGACTCGGCGGATCCGCGGTGCTGACCGACGTCGTACCGTCCAAAACCCTGATCGCCACGGCGGACCTGATGACCCGTGTGGGCGAAGCCGGCGAGCTGGGCGTGAAGTTCGACCTCGACGGCGGCGACTGCACCCCGACGATGCGCGCGGACCTCAAGCACATCAACGACCGCCTGCTGGGCCTGGCCCGGCAGCAGTCCGCCGACATCCAGAAGGGCCTGGAGGGCCAGGGCGTCCGCATCCTTCTTGGTTCCGGCAAGATGCTGGACAACCACACGATCGAGGTCCTCACCGCCGAGGGCACCGAGACGATCGAGGCCGACGCCATCCTGCTCGCGGTCGGCGCCCACCCGCGCGAACTGCCCACGGCCCGCCCGGACGGTGATCGCATCCTGAACTGGGCGCAGATCTACAACATGGACGAGCTCCCCGAGGAACTGATCGTGGTGGGTTCCGGCGTCACCGGGGCCGAATTCGCCTCCGCCTACAACGGCCTCGGCTCCAAGGTCACCCTGATTTCCTCCCGCGACCGGGTGCTGCCCGGCTCGGACACGGACGCCGCCGAGGTGCTCGAGGGTGTCTTCGAACGCCGCGGCGTGAAGGTGCTCTCCCGGGCCCGCGCCGAGACTGTGGAGCGCACGGACGACGGCGTTGTGGTCACCCTCGGTGACGGTTCCAAGGTCACCGGCAGCCACTGCCTGGTGGCCGTCGGCTCCATCCCCAACACCGCCGGAATCGGCCTCGAGGAGGCCGGCGTCGCGCTGACCGAGAGCGGCCACATCAAGGTCGACGGCGTCTCCCGCACCACCGCGCCGAACATCTACGCCGCGGGCGACTGCACCGGCGTGCTGGCCCTCGCCTCGGTCGCGGCCATGCAGGGGCGGATCGCGATCGCGCACTTCCTCGGCGACAGCGTCACCCCACTCAAGCTGCACCAGGTGGCCTCGAACATCTTCACCTCGCCGGAGATCGCCAACGTCGGCGTCTCCGAGGCCGAGATCGACTCCGGCAAGTACCAGGGCGACGTCGTCAAGCTCTCACTGCGCAGCAACGCCCGCGCGAAGATGCGCAACCACAAGGACGGCTTCATCAAGATCTTCGCCCGCAAGGGCTCCGGCACCGTGATCGGCGGCGTTGTGGTGGGGCCGAATGCCTCCGAACTGATCTTCGCGATCTCGCTCGCGGTGACCCAGAAACTGCACGTCGACGACGTCGCCAGCACCTTCACGGTGTACCCGTCGCTGAGCGGCTCCATCTCCGAAGCGGCCCGGCGGCTCCACGTCCACATGTAGGGTTTGCCGCTGTGGACGCCGCCCATGCTCGGCCTGCTCACGCGGACGGTCCACGAGTCCTACCCGGAAGCCGACGCCCGGGACGCGGCCGAGATGCTCTTGGCCTTCACCCGCGGCCTGGAAGCGGGAGTCTCGGATCCCGATGCCCTGCCGGACCGGCTGCGCCGGGGTGTGGGCATCTTCGTCGCAGGTTTCACCAGCCTTGCCCCTGCCACAACCCCCACAGCAACCCCTCACGCCACCTCTGCAAAGGAACAACCATGACCACAGCAGTACTCATCACCGGAGCCTCGTCCGGCATCGGCCGCGCGACGGCCGAACGCCTGCTCGCCCGTCCCGGGTTCACCGTCTACGCCACCGCGCGGCGCACCGAGGCCCTCGCGGACCTGGCGGCAGCCGGAGCGACCGTCCTGGCCCTCGACGTCACCGACGAGGAGTCGATGGCCGCGGCCGTCCGCACCGTCGAGGACCGGCACGGCAGCGTCGGGGTCCTCGTCAACAACGCCGGCTACGGCGAATACGGCACCATCGAGGAGACGGGCCTGGACGCGGTCCGGCGGCAGTTCGAGACGAACGTCTTCGGTTTTTCCCGGATGATCCAGCTGGTCCTTCCGGGGATGCGCGCCGCCGGATCCGGACGGATCGTGAACATCGGCTCCATGGGCGGCCGGGTCACGTTCCCGGTCGGCGGCTACTACCACGCCACCAAATACGCCGTGGAGGCCATCACCGACGCCCTCCGCTTCGAAGCCGCGCCTTTCGGGCTCCACACCTCCCTGATCGCGCCGGGCCTGATCCGCACCGGCTTCGGGGCGACTGCCTCCCGCACCATGGCCTCCTCCGGCCAGGCCGCGGGACCGTACGCGGGTCTGCGGGCCGCGGCGGATGAGCAGATGGCCACCTCCTACGCCTCGCCGGTCCTCGCCGCCGAGCCAGACGCCGTCGCCGTCGCCGTTGAACACGCCGCAACCGCCCGGCGGCCCCGCGCCCGGTACACGGTTACCCCGGCCGCGAAAGCCATCGTCCAGTCCCGCCGCTTCCTGGGCTCCGGACTTTTCGACGCCTACCTCCGCCTACAGTTCCGGAGCACCAAGTGAAGCAAACCGTCAGTCGCTGGCGGCGCCTCCCGGCATGAACCGGGGCCCGGCAGGTCCTAGAACGGGTACGGCGCGATGTCCGGGCGCATCGTGAGCCACTGGATCTCGGTGAAGGACTCCATATTGGCGTGGTGCCCGCCGATCCGTGAGCCGTTGCCGGAGTTCTTCACCCCGCCGAAGGGCGAGTTCGCCTCGTCCGAGACCGTCTGTTCGTTGATGTGGACCTTGCCGGAGTCCAGCCGGTCCGCAATGGTCATGGCCATGCCGACGTCGCCCAGGATGCCGATGGAGAGGCCGTATTCGTTGTCGTTGGCCAGCGCCACGGCCTCGTCGAGGGTGGAGAACTTCATCACCGGGGCCACCGGGCCGAAGATCTCGTCCTTCCACGCCGGGCTGTCCTCGGCCAGGTCCACCAGCACCGTGGGCTGGTAGAAGCGGCCGTCGTGCGTGCCGCCTGCGGCAAGCCGCGCCCCGGCCTGCACCGCGTCCTGCACGATGCCGTCCACCCGCTGCAGCTGGCGTTCGTCGATCACCGGCCCCAGCGCCACGGTGCCGCTCTTGGGGTCTCTCACCGGCAGGTGCCCGGCCTTTTCGGCGAGCGCGGCGACGTAGTCCTCGTAGATGTCCTCGTGCACAATGTGCCGGCCGGCGGCCATGCAGATCTGGCCCTGGTGCATAAACGAGCCGAACGCCGCCGCGGAGGCGGCCTTGGCCAGGTCCGCGCCGGGCAGCACAATCAGGGCGTTGTTGCCGCCGAGCTCGAGGTGGGCGCGCTTGAGCAGCCGGCCCGCGGTTTCGCCGATCTTGCGGCCGGCCGCCGTCGAGCCGGTAAAGGCGATGACGCGGACTTCGGGGGCTTCGACGACGGCGGCGCCGATGTCCGCGCCGCCCGGCAGCAGTGAGAGCAGCCCCGGCGGAAGCCCGGCCTCCTCGAAGATCCGCATGACGCTTACGCCGCCGCAGACCGCGGTGCGCGGGTCCGGCTTGAGCAGCACGGCGTTGCCGAGGGCCAGG
The DNA here is from genome assembly GCF_059739345.1 of Arthrobacter sp. SlRoot2-15. Lineage (NCBI taxonomy): Bacteria > Bacillati > Actinomycetota > Actinomycetes > Micrococcales > Micrococcaceae > Arthrobacter > Arthrobacter sp. SlRoot2-15. The sequence continues at coordinate 759,631 of NZ_AP046058.1, read as the reverse complement.
GCCGGGGCCACCGCGCGGATCGAGAGGATCAGCGGAAAGTTGAACGGCGCGATCACGGAGACCACGCCTACGGGCCGGCGGCGGGCGAAGGACCAGCGGTTCTCGTTCGAGGTGAGGACGTCCCCGGCCGGCAGCGAGGGCAGGGCGGAGGCGTCGTAGCATTCATTGGCGGCGATGTGGGTCTCCAGCCCAGCCTTGGGCGGGATGCCGCCGGATTCACGGATGATCCAGTCCTGGATTTCCGCGCCGTGCTCCTCCCAGAGCCGGCCGGCGCGGCGCAGCACGGCGGCCCGTTCCTCGGGATTGCGGGCGGCCCACTCCTTCTGCGCTTTCGCCGCCACCGTGGCTGCCTCCTGGACGTCCGCCACGGAGGCGACGCCGTAACTGCCCAGGGTCTCGCCGGTAGCCGGTTCGACGGCGTCAGCGGCCCCGCCGCCGCCGGTGCGCCAGCCGTTGAGGTAGATCTTGCCCTCCCAGAGGGCGGAGTCGAGCAGGGACATGTCCTGTCCTTTCATCGTGGGGACCGTGGCGTGCGGAGGCGTCGGGGCCGGACCCGAAGGCGAAGGTGCGGCCCCGTCCATCACATGCTGTGCCGCCGTCGCCGTCAAGACCCGCCCACTTTCAACCCCGCCCGGTGACATTCGGCCCTAGCCCCGGGCCGCGGGTGGCGGGCACGGTGGACCATGGCCAACATTTACATTCCCTTCGGGACCGTCGAGGGCCAGACCGCCCGCATCGCCGAGTACATCGCCTACGTCATTCGCGAGCACGGTCACGAGGCCCGCGCGGTGGACCTGCAGAGCTCCGGCGACGCCCTCCCGGACGACTGCGACGCCGTCATTGTCGGCGCCTCGGTCCACATGGGCAAGCACGAGGCGTTTGTCACGGATTTCGTCCGCGCCAATAAGGCGGCGCTGGAGCGGCTTCCCTCGGCGCTGTTCTCGGTCAGCCTCGCCGCGCACGGCGACGAGGAGAGCGCGGAAGGCTATGTGGAGAAGTTCGAGGAGGAGACCGGCTGGCGTCCGGCGCACGTCGGCCTGTTCGCCGGCGCGCTGCCGTACACCCAGTACGGCTTCCTCAAACGGCACATGATGAAGCGGATCACCAGCAGCAAGGGCTCCCCGGACACGGACCTGTCCCGCGACTACGTCTACACCGAGTGGGACGGCGTCCGGCGTTTCGCCGAGGACTTTGTGGCCGGTCTGCCCGCCGCGGATCCTTAGGCCGCCGCGGCCCGGACGTTGTTCGGCGTCGAACGCACGCGCGCCATCCGGGCCGCCACCAGGTAGATGGCCCCGGTGATCAGCGGGACCACGCTTGCCGCCGCCAGCGAGGCCGCCGGGCCGGACCTGCCGATGATCGTGATCAGGAGCGGCAGCGCGCCCAGGGTCAGCAGCAGCCAGCCGGCCAGCCCGGTGCGCTTCAGCCCGAGGACCGCCGCCGGGAACGCCAGAGCGACGACGCCGACGGCGATCACGGGCCCGTTGGCGTCCTGGAAACTGCGCGCCGTCGCAGGATCCAGGGCGAACCACACACTGACCGCGAACAGTGCGGCGGTCAGCGCCAGCAGCAGGGGAGCCGTGCCGGACGGCCAGAACCAGGCGAGAACCGCGAGGATCAGCATCGGCGCCGCCCAGGCAAGGATCATCAGCAGCCCCGCGGTGCCGCCCGGCTCGTCCATGGCCTCACCGCCGATAAACGCCCCGCCAAAGACGGTGAAGACCGCCATGAGGACCGCGCCGGTCCGGGTCAGCGCTGCAGCGCGCCGCCGCGGATTCTTCTGTCGGCTACTGACTACGGACACTGTTGCCTCCTGGAGAAGGTGAGAACCTGTGCCCATTGAAGCCCGGCGGGGGAGGCGCGGCCAAGGGGAGAAAGGCCCGCCGGGGGACCCGTTGGCCGTCGGATGAGGCCTTAGCCCATCCCGGACGGTCCGGCCCAGGCCGCGAACGTCCCGGCCCCTCCGCCTCCGCTGTCGTCGTCCTTGCCGCAACGCCGGCAGCGCTTGTACAGCGCGCCATCCTCGGCGTGTTCGGTATGCCAATCGTGCTGGATATTCAGCTTGCACAGCAGCGTCTTGAACATGGTCCTCTCCGATCCACTCCACGTCCGAGATCAGTAATCCAATCATCGCGCTCGTGTTGCGGCCGCAGAAGACCTGAAGCTCGATTCCGGCCGGAGGGCCCGCCAGGTGTCCGGCCGGCCCCTACGCCACGGCCGCCTGGAAGTGCTTCTCGATGAGCCCCTGATGTCTTCGTGGCAGCCGCCGCAGCCGGTGCCGGCGCGGGTGGCCCCGGACACCTCGGCCAGCGTCCCGCACCCTGACGAAACCGCGGCGGCAATGGCGGTTCCGCTCACCCCGGCGCAGCGGCACACGGTCCGCTCGGGATCAGCCGCAGCAGGCGCGGCCTGGTCCGGGCCGTCCAGGCGCAGCAGTAGCGACCGGTCCGCCGGCAGCTCGGCGCCACGGATCCGTCTGCCGGCCCGTGACAACTCCCAGCACGACAGCGACCACAGCGACGGCGGCGACCGCCAGGATGATGGGGACGGAAACAGTTGTCTCCTGGAGAATGTGAGGACCTGTGACCATTGAAGCCGTCCCGACACCGGTGCCAAGGGAACAAAGCCCCGCGTAGGGACGGGGTCCCGGGGAAGACGGACTTCGGCGTGTGGATTCCGAATCCGAGGGGCTGCTGGTGTTATGTTGACGGAATCGCATCGCTTCACATCTTCAATGGGGGAAACACATGTTCAATCGACGCCCTACGGCCGCGCGCCCGAATCGCATCGCATCACGTCTTCCATGGGGAAAACGCATGTTCAATCGACGCCCCACTGCGGCGCGCCCGAATCGCAGCTGGCAGCAATCTAAGTCCTTCTGGATCGTTGCGGCACTGGTGCTGCTCCTGGTCATCGCCTCCGCCGCCTCCTCCGGGTTCGGCGGCATCATCTTGATGCTGGGCCTGGTCGCACTGATCACCGGGCTCTACGCTCTGCTCACCAAACGGAAAACGTGGGTGAGGCTGCCGCACCGCAAATCCGCCGGCATTGTGGCCAGTCTCGGTGCTATCGCTTTGTTGGTCGGCACCGGCGTAATCGGGGCCACCGCAGCCCCCAGCGCCCCCGTCGTCAATAAAGCGGCGCTCGTGGCCTCCCAGCCGGCAACCACGACTGCCACGCCTACGCCTACGCCCACACCCACCGCCACGAACCCGGCCCGCACTGCCTGCCTGTCGGCAGCGGCCACCCAGGTCTATCAAGGTGCCGCCCTGGTCTGCACCCAGGGCACCGACGGCAAGCTGCTCTGGCTGCCGGAGGCTGAGTCCAAGGTGATCGTCAAGGCAGCAGCAGACAAGAAGGCGGCCGAGGATAAGGCGGCAGCCGAAAAACTCGCCGCGGAAAAGCAGGCGGCGGCCGACAAGGTGGCAGCGGAGAAGGCAGTAGCAGACCAAGCTGCGGCCGACGCCGCAGCAGCAGAGGCGGCACGCCTCGCAGGACCGCCGGCCCCGGCAGCTCCGTATGTGCCGGCCGCACCCGCCGGTCCCAACGTGGTCCACCCGGGAGCGTTCTGCAGCGGGGGTGTCGGTGTCACCAGCACTGGCAAGCCTATGGTGTGTGCCCCGGCGAAGGATGGAAAGATGCGCTGGATCGGAGCCTAGCAGCAGGGCGAAGCGGCCTGGGAGTACAACTTTTAGGTCCATAGCCAAAGCTGGTGGCCCCGACCCTTAGCAAACTGAATGGTCCGGGGTGGGGGTTGGAGCGGGGCTCCAACGCAGTGTGCTTCAGCAATGTCCGGCCTTCCCAGCCTGGCACTCAGACCCTCAAACCACCGCCGCCTGGAAGTGCTTCTCGATGAGCCCCCTGATGTCTTCGTGGCAGCCGCCGCAGCCGGTGCCGGCGCGGGTGGCCCCGGACACCTCGGCCAGCGTCCCGCACCCTGACGAAACCGCGGCGGCAATGGCGGTTCCGCTCACTCCGGCGCAGCGGCACACGGTCCGCTCGGGATCAGCCGCAGCAGGCGCTGCCTGGTCCGGGCCGTCCAGGCGCAGCAGCAATGACCGGTCCGCGGGCAGCTCGGCGCCGCGTTCGAAGAGCTGCACCAGTTCGGCCGCCGTGCGGGGCATGCCCACGGCCACCAGCCCCTCGAGCACCCCGGCCCGGGTGGTCATCTTGACGTAGCGGCCGTGCTCGGGGTCGGACCACTGGGCCACCTGCAGCCGCGCCCGCCCGCCCACGGACCCGGCGGTCAAAGCCTCCTCATCCCACGGCTCGGCGGACACGTTACCGGCCACGGCCATGGTCAGCCCGCGGGCCTTGAGCACCACTACCCCCGGTTGTTCGGCCGGCAGCGGCGGCAACGCATCAGCCTCAGCATCAGCTCCGGATGCCAGCAGCGTCAGATACCCGGCCAGCCATTCGGCCTGCCGCCAGCCCGGGCCCACCAGCCCGGACGGGCCGCGGGCACTCCGGCACACCAGGCAGTCCGGGTCGGGGCAACGGACCTCGGCGCAGTCGCCGATCGCGAAAATGTGAGGTTCGTGGTGCGCCCTCAAACGGTGGTCCACCAGGATGCCGGCCGCCGTCGACAGTCCGCAGCCCTCGGCCAGCTCCGTCCTTGGCCGCACGCCGCAGGAGAGCACCAGCAGCTCGCCGTCGATCGCGGAACCGTCCTCCAGCAGCAGCGCGGAGAAGCCGCCGTCGGCCCCGGTCTCCACGGCGACGGATCGGGCGTTGCAGGCCACCCGCACGCCGCAGTTCCGCAGCGACGCCGCGACCACGGCGCCGCCGCCGCGGTCGATGTTGCGGCCCAGCGGATGCGGGCCGTTGTGCACCACGGTCACGGTGGCGCCCTCCTCGGCCGCGGCCAGCGCCGTCTCCAGGCCGAGGACGCCGCCGCCCAGGACCACCACGCGCTTGCCGCCGGCCACCGCCGCCTGCAGCGCCGCGGCGTCCGCCAGGTCGCGCAGCGCCGTCACACCTTCGGGCAGTACCGGGGCGGCCGGATCCGGGTTCAGGCCGGTGAGGTTGGGGATCACCGGCCGTGACCCGGTGGCGAAGACCAGCCGGTCGTAGCCGGGGGAGCTGCCGTCGCTTAGCAGGACCCGCTGCCGGGCCCGGTCCACCCGGCGGACCCGGACCCCCAGCCGGACCTCGACGCCGTCGGCCACCAGGGCGGCCGCGTCCGCCAGCGCCAGGGCGGCCGCCGTCGTCCGGCCGACACCGAGGTCGGCCACCAGCACGCGGTTGTACGCGGCCTCCGCTTCCTCGCCGACGACGGTCAGGTGCACCAGCCCCCTCCGCACCGCCGGCAGCAGTTCGTCGATCAGCCGCGCCGCCACCGGGCCGAAGCCCACCACCACAATCCGCTCCGTCATGGCGCACCTTCCATCTGCAGAACCTCGGCGCGGGCGCCCGCCCGGGCAGGCCGGACCCACACCTTGCTGGTCTTGAACTCGGGCATGCCGGAGACCGGATCGGTGGCAGCCTCGGTGAGCCGGTTGGCGCTCTCCAGCCCCGGGAAGTGGAACGGCAGGAACACCGTCTCAGGCCGGATGTCGGCGCTGAGTTCGGCCCGGCAGAGGACCTCGCCGCGCGCGTTGGCGACCGCGACGACGTCGCCGTCGGCGATGCCCTGCGCCGCGGCGGCCGCCGGGTGCAGCTGCAGCCGTGCCTCGGGCCGGGCCGCGGCGAGGGCGGCCACCCGGCGGGTCTGGGCACCGGACTGGTAGTGCTCCAGCAGGCGCCCGGTGATTAGGGTCATCGGCGTGCCCGCGGCCTCCGGATCGCCGGCAAGCGTCCGACGGCGTGGCGCCACCGGGGTGAACACCGCCCGGCCGTCCGGATGGGCAAACGAGTCCCGGAACAGCCGCGGCGTCCCGGTGCTCCCGGCCGGATAGGGCCAGTAGGCTTCTACGCCGCGGTCCAGGAGGGCGTAATCGATCCCGGAGTAGTCTGCCGCACCGCCAGCGGAAGCGAGCCGGAGCTCCTCGAACACGGTCTCCGGGTCCTCGCTGAACGTCGACGGCGCATCGAGCAGTTCCGCCAGCCGGGTCATGATCCACAGTTCGCTGCGCACCCCGGGCGGCGGCGCGATGGCCCGGCGCCGGCGGAGCACCCGGCCCTCGAGGTTGGTCAGCGTGCCTTCCTCCTCGGCCCACTGGGTGACCGGCAGGATCAGGTCCGCCTCGGCCGCGGTCTCGGAGACGAAGAAGTCGCAGACCACCAGAAAATCCAGGCTGCGCAGCCCGGCGATCACCACGTTCGCGTCCGGCGCGGAGACCGCCACGTTGGCGCCGTGCACGAACAGGCAGCGGACGCCGTCGGGCTGTCCCAGCGATTTGAGCAGTTCGACGGCGGGGACGCCGGGGCCGGGAATCGAGGCCTCCGGCACGCCCCAGACCGCCGCCATGTGGGCGCGGGCGGCGGGGTCGGTGATCTTGCGGTAGCCGGGAAGCTGGTCGGCTTTCTGGCCGTGTTCGCGGCCGCCCTGGCCGTTGCCCTGGCCGGTGAGGGTCCCGTAGCCGCTGCGTGCCGCCCCGGGCAGGCCCAGCAGCAGGGCGAGGTTGATAGCGGCGGTGGCGGTGTCCGTGCCGTCCACGTGCTGTTCCACGCCGCGGCCGGTGAGGATGTAGCTGCCGCCGCGCGCCCGGCCCTCGGCGAGGCGGCGGGCGGAGTCGCGGATCAGCCCGGCCGGAACCCCGGTAAGGGACTGCACGCGCTCGGGCCAGTAGCCGGCGACGCTGCGGGCCAGCGCGGCGTACCCGGTGGTCCGGTCCGCGATGAACCCGGCATCGGCCAGTCCTTCGTGGATGACCACGTGGGAGAGGCCCAGCAGCAGCGCGAGGTCGGTGCCGGGCAGCGGCTGCAGGTGCAGGCCGCCGCCGTCGGCGGTGAACGCCGCGGTGGCGGAGCGGCGGGGGTCGACGACCATCAGCCCGCCGGCGTCGCGAGCGCCCTGCAGGTGCTGGACGAACGGCGGCATGGTCTCCGCCACGTTGGAACCGAGCAGCAGGATCGTGCTGGCGGCGTCGAGGTCCGCCAGCGGGAACGGCAGGCCACGGTCCAGGCCGAAGGCGCGCATCCCGGCCGCGGCGGCGGAGGACATGCAGAACCTGCCGTTGTAGTCGATCCGCGAGGTTCCCAGGGCCAGCCGGGCGAACTTGCCCAGCTGGTAGGCCTTCTCGTTGGTGAGGCCGCCGCCGCCGAAGACCCCGACGGCGTCCGGCCCGTACCGGGCGCGGGTCGCCTTCACCGCGGTGGTGATGCGCTCCAGTGCCTCGTCCCAGCTGACCGGGCGGTGCACGCCGTCGGCGCCCCTGAGCAGCGGCTCGGTGACGCGGCCCGGGTGCTCCAGCAACGACGCCGAGGTCCAGCCCTTGTGGCACAGTCCGCTGCGGTTGGTGGGGAAGTCGCGGCCGGCCACCTCCAGCGGGGCCGCCTCAAGCGAAGCGGCAGCCGTTGCCGGGGCGGTCAGCGTCATGGCGCACTGCAGCGCGCAGTAGGGGCAGTGCGTGGCGGCGCCGTCGGCCATTTAGACGTGTCCTTTGCCGTGGCGGGCTGCGGGCCGCAGGTAGCAGGCCCAGCACACGGCCAGCATCACGAGGTAGGCCGCGACGAAGCCGTAGAAGGCCGGGGTGTAGGAGCCGCTGGCGGTGTTGGAGGCGTTGAGGACCTGCGGGATCACGAATCCGCCGTAGGCGCCGATCGCGGAAATAAGGCCCAGCGCCGAGGACGCCAGCCGCTGGGTGGCCACCGTGCTGGCCCCGGACCGGGCCGCCCGGCTGTGCAGGGCGAAGATCACCGGGATCATCCGGTAGGTGGCCCCGTTGCCGAAGCCGCTGGCCGTGAACAGCGCCAGGAACAGGGTGAGGAAGAGCCAGAAGTTCGCCAGCGGCAGCGTCCAGACCATGGTCAGGGTGATCACGGCCATCGCGGCGAACGCGGTCACGGTCATCCGCGCCCCGCCCAGCCGGTCCGCCATCCTGCCGCCGAAGGGCCGGGCCAGCGAGCCGACCAGCGGGCCCAGGAACGCCAGCGACAGCGCCACGGTGCCGACGCCGATCGAGGAGAACGTCGGGAAGTAGTCCTTGATCAGCTTCGGGAACACGCCGGCGAAGCCGATGAAGGAGCCGAAAGTGCCGATGTAGAGCAGGGCCATGATCCACAGGTGCGGTTCCTTCACCGCGGCGAGCGAGCCGGCGACGTCGCCCTTGGCACTGGTGAGGTTGTCCATGTACTTCCAGGCGCCGAACGCGGCCAGCAGGATCAGCGGGATCCACATCAACCCGGCCACCGGCAGGTTCACGGCACCCGCGGCGAGCAGCGTGACGGCGATCGGGACGGCGAGCTGGGCGACGGCGGCGCCGAGGTTCCCGCCGGCGGCGTTCAGTCCCAGCGCCCAGCCCTTTTCGCGGGCCGGGTAGAAGAAGGTGATGTTGGCCATGGAGCTGGCGAAGTTGCCGCCGCCGAAGCCGGCCAGGGCGGCCACGAGCAGCATCACGCCGAACGGGGTGCCGGGGTTGCCGACGCACAGGGCCAGCCCGGTCGAGGGGATCAGCAACAGCAGGGCCGAGACGATGGTCCAGTTCCGGCCGCCGAAGCGCGGGACCATAAAGGTGTAGGGGATCCGGAGCGTCGCGCCGACCAGGCTGGGCATCGAGATCAGCCAGAAGATTTCGTTCGTGGAGAAGCGGAAGCCGGCCGAGGGGAGCTGGACCACCACAATCGACCAGAGTTGCCAGACCACAAAGCCCAGGAACTCGGCGAAGATGGACCAGTTCAGGTTCCGGCGGGCGATGCCGCGGCCCAGGGATTCCCACTGGGCCTTGTTCTCGGCGTCCCAGTTGGCGATCCAGCGGCCCGGGCGGTACTCCAGCGCGGGGCCGCCGACGGCGGTGCCGTCGGCGGGTGCGGTGCGGCCGGGTGCGGCAGGCGTGGAGCCGGCGTCGTGGTTCGGGGAAACGCCGGTGATGGCGTCGGCAATGCGTTCAGTCATGGGGACCTCCTTCGGGGATGTCCCTCAAAACTAGGGACGCCGCGTTTCCGGGACCCTCGCGCTTTGTTAACGTGCTGTGACGTTTGCCTATCGGCGCTTTTGTGACGGCGTGAGGCCGCGCCCTGTCAGCGCTTCAATGACCTGCTCGACGGTCGGTGCGCCCGCATGACCGCCCGGTGTGGGGTAGATCCGGCAGGCGAGATCACTGCTAGGCGCCCCGCCGGGGAAGATGTCCGCCCCGTCCGCGGTGATCGTGGGCGAACCGGCGAATCCGGTCCCGGCGGTGTCGGCGGCAGATTCTATGAGCCGCAACTGGACCGCGACGTCGTCGCGCCCCAGGGCGGCCAGGGCCGCTTCGACCCGTTCGAAGGCCAGCGCCGTGTTGGGGCAGTCGGCGATGTGGAGGAGTTCTATTTTCATGTGTTCATGGTTTCTGTCTGGTCTCCGGCGTACTTTCCGGCGTCGGTGGGATTCTGAGTGGCGCGTCCGTGCAGTGGCGGCATGGCGAGGGTGACGACTTTGGGTTCGGGACCGGTTCCGCAGCCCGCGCAACAGCCGGCAACACCGCCGCCGTGGGCATCGTCGTCCTCGTCGGCCCCGGCGTGGGGGACGGCGCAGCAGACGTCCCCTTTCCATGCGTTGATGCCTTCGCGGACGGCGATCCCGGCGATGACCAGTGCCGCGCCGGCGTCCGCCCACCACCATCCCAGCGTGCTGTTCAGGACGAGGCCCAGCAGCAGGACCGCGGAGAGGTAGGTGCACAGCAGCGTCTGCTTGGAATCTGCCACCGCGGTCCTGGAGCCGAGTTCGCGGCCGGCCCGGCGCTGCAGCCAGGACAGGACGGGCATCACGGCCAGGCTCAGGGCAGCGACTACGATGCCCGGTGTGGAATGCTGTGCCTCGCCGCCTCCGGCCAGCGACCTGACGGCGTCCACGGCGACAAACAGTGCCAGGGCGAAGAAGGAGATTGCGATGATGCGCAGGGTCAGGTGCTCGCGCCGTTCCGGGTCTTTCGCTGAGAACTGCCAGGACAAGGCGACGGCGGAGGCGACCTCGATTACGGAATCAAGTCCAAAGCCGATGAGGGCGGTGGAGTCCGCGACGTTGCCCGCCCAGAGGGCGACGACGGCCTCAACGACGTTGTAGGTGATTGTCGCGGCCGCAAACAGCCGGATGCGCCGGCTAAGCGTGGCACGGCGGGCGGCGGTCGGGCCGGGCTGAATCGCTATGGTCATGCCAGGCACGTCCCGTCCGGGGCGCAGCAGGCGGGGTCAACGGCCAGCACGACGCCGAGCAGGTCCCTGATTGCGTGGCCCAGACGGGCGTCGGCCAGCTCGTAGCGCGTCCGCCGGCCATCCGGAGTGGCCACCACGAGGCCGCAGCCCCGAAGGCAGGTCAGGTGGTTGGACATGCTCTGCCGGGAGACCCCCAGGGAATCGGCGAGCTCCGAGGGGTGGGCGGCCGCGTCCGACAAGGCCAGCAGGATCCGCGCCCGGGTGGGGTCGGAGACCGCGTAGCCGAACCGGGCCAACACCGGGGCATGCGTGAGGGTTTCCATCTACTTAAAGTACATCCGGGGATGTATTCAGACAATCTTGTATTGAGCTGTTTTTTCAGCCTGCGTTGCGCGGCGCGAACATGATCACGGCCACCCCGAGCAGGCAGATCGCCGAACCGGCGATATCCCACCGGTCCGGCCGGAAGCCATCGAAGATCATGCCCCAGGCCAGGGAACCCGCCACGAACACGCCCCCGTAGGCGGCAAGGATTCGGCCAAAGTGGGCATCGGGCTGCAGGGTCGCGGCAAAACCGTAGATCCCCAGGGCGACTACCCCGAGGCCGGCCCACCACCATTCCTTGCCCTCGCGCACCGCCTGCCACACGAGCCACGCGCCCCCGATTTCTGCGGCGGCGGCCAGGACGAACAGCACGATCGTTTTTGCAATGGTCACGTGTCCATCATGTCAGCGCGCAGCGAGGTGGGCGGCGGGCGCTCCGGAACGACACGCGGCGTCCAAATAATGGAACATTTGTCCATTGGGTGGACGCGAGGAACTATTATCGACGGTATATCCATTCCTTAGCCGGCCTCTCTCCGCAGGGCGGCCCGGTCTTCATGAAAGCGTCACTACATGTCATCCACCGCCACTTCAGCGGAGCAGGGGTCTGCCAAGCAGGTGAACTCGCGCGGCCGCGTGATCGTCGCCAGCCTGATCGGCACCACCGTTGAGTTCTACGACTTCTACGTCTACGCCACGGCTGCCGTCCTGGTCTTCCCGAAGCTCTTCTTCCCGGGCCAGAACGAGACCACCCAGCTGCTGAGCTCCTTTGCCGTCTTCGGCGTCGCGTTCATCGCCCGCCCGCTCGGCTCGATCGTTTTCGGCCACTTCGGTGACAAGTTCGGCCGCAAGGGCACCCTCGTGGCGTCGCTGCTCACCATGGGCATCGCGACCTTCCTGATCGGCTGCCTCCCTACCGCCCTGGTCCCGGGCTGGGAGTTCTGGGCACCGGCCCTGCTGGTCGTTATGCGCTTCGCCCAGGGCCTGGCCCTCGGCGGCGAATGGAGCGGAGCGGCCCTGCTGGCCACCGAGAACGCCCCGGCCAACAAACGCGCCATCTACGGCACCTTCCCGCAGCTGGGCGCCCCGATCGGCTTCATCATCGCCAACGTCATCTTCCTGGTCTTCAGCTACGCGCTCTCGCCGCAGGCCTTCGCCGACTGGGGCTGGCGCGTGCCGTTCCTGCTCAGCGCCGTCATGGTCATCATCGGCCTGTACGTCCGGCTCAAGCTGATCGAAACCCCCGCCTTCACCAAGGTCCTCGAGTCCAACGAGGTCGCCAAGCTGCCCCTGGGCCGCGTCTTCAAGACCAGCTGGCGCCAGCTGATCCTGGGCACCTTCATCATGCTCGCCACCTACGTGCTCTTCTACCTGATGACCACGTTCACGCTGACCTACGGCACCCGCGCCTCCAGCCTGGAGGCCGCCAAGGCCGCCGCCGAGAAGGCCGGCAAGCCGATGACCGAGGCGGCCGCCGCCGCGTTCGTTCCGGGCCTGGGCTACACCCGCAACGACTTCCTGTGGATGCTGATTGCCGGCGTTGTGTTCTTCGGCATTTTCACCCTGGTCTCCGGCCCGCTGGCCGAAAAGTACGGCCGCCGCAAGATGCTGATGGCTGTCACGGGCGGCATCTTCGCCTTCGGCCTGCTGTTCGTCCCGCTGTTCAGCGGCGGCTTCATCGGCACCATGGCCCTGCTGATCATCGGCTTCTCGCTGATGGGCCTGACCTTCGGTCCGATGGGTGCACTCCTGCCGGAACTGTTCCCGACCAACGTCCGGTACACCGGTTCGGCCATCAGCTACAACGTCTCGTCCATCCTGGGCGCGGCGGTGGCACCGTTCATCGCCGTCTGGCTCTGGGAAATGGCGAAGGGCAGCCCGGTCCTGGTGGGCGTGTACCTGACGCTTATGGCCGTGCTGACGCTGATTGCCCTGTTTGTGAGCAAAGAAACCCGCGACCTGGAATACGAGAACAACGTCGCCTGACGCTCCAGCCCGGTTACCGGTTGAAATGCCCGGTGTGTTCGGTGAACACGCCGGGCATTTCCGTGTCGCCGGGCGGTGGCGGCTGAGTAACTGGGCGGGAACGACGACGGCGCCCCGCCCCCGCCCCGCCCCGCCCCCGCCCCGGTGCGGCACCGTTACCGGGCGTAGCGCTCTACAAAGTTGCGCAGGATGGCCATCGGCTCGGTGACGTTGTGCTCGCGGGCCTGGGCCATCAACTCCTCGGCCGAGTCGGGCGGGAAGTAGCCGGCGTGGCGGTAGATGTCGATCCGGGTGGTCAGGCCGTCGACATCGAGCTCGGGGTGGAACTGCGTGGCGTAGAGGTTGGAGCGGATCCGGAACATTTGCACCGGGCAGGTCTCGGAGCTGGCCAGTAGCACCGCCCCGCCGGGCAGTACGGTGCACGCCTCCTTGTGGCCGACAAACGCCGTGAACCGCTCCGGCAGGCCGCGCAGAAGCGGGTCCTGCTGCCCGGCTTTGGTCTGCCTGACGGTGACGCCGCCGAGCCCCTCGCCGTAGGTCCGGTCGATCACGGCGCCCTGGTGCAGGCCAAGGGTGCCGACGCCGTAGCAGGCGCCCAGGAACGGGAAGTCCTCGGCCACGATCCGGTCCAGCAGGGCAAACAGCTCGCGCTCCACCCGGTGCTGGACCTCGCTCTTGTGCTCCGCCGGGTCGCTGGAGGTGAAGGGGCTTCCGCCCACGATCACGCCCGAGTAGTCGCTGAGCTCCAGCGCCGGCAGCGGCGCGGACTCCATCCGGACGCGGCGCAGCTGGGCCTCGACCAGGCCGGTGTAGCGCAGGTAGGCGAGGTATTCGTCGTCGGCGGCGGCGTCCTCGGAACGGGAGGCGAGCAGCAGGAAGGGCTTCACGTACTAAGTCTGCCTCCCGCCGCCCGCTGCCGCTATTCGGCTGCCTCGCCGTCCTCGATCATCGCGATGACCGCGCCCGCGGAGACGGTCTCGCCGGCGGACGCGGAGAGTCCGATCACGATGCCGGCGCGGTGCGCGGTGAGCGGCTGTTCCATCTTCATGGCCTCGAGCACCACCACGAGGTCGCCCTCGGCCACCCGCTCGCCCTCGGCGACGGCCACCTTCACGATGGTGCCCTGCATGGGGGAGGTCAGCGCGTTGCCGCCGGCCGGAGCCGCGGCGCTTGCGCTGCGGGAGCGCTTCTTGGCCTTCGCGGGCTTGGCGCCGCCACCGCCGGAGACGGTGCCCAGCGACGCCGGCAGCACCACCTCGAGCCGCTTGCCGCCGACCTCGACGACGACGCGCTGGCGGTCGCCGGCGTCGGCCGCCTCGGCCCCGGCGCCGGACGGCGTCCAAGCGGGGATGTCGTTGACGAAAGCCGTCTCGATCCAGCGGGTGTGGACCTTGAACGGGCCTTCTGCCGGGGCGAAGTCGGGGTTGCTGACGACGGCGAGGTCGAACGGGATGACGGTGGGGATGCCCTCCACCACCATTTCCTCGAGCGCGCGGCGGGAGCGTTGCAGGGCCTGGGCGCGGGTGGCGCCGGTGACGATCAGCTTGGAGAGCATCGAGTCGAAGTTGCCGCTGATCACGTCGCCCTGCTCCACGCCGGAGTCGACCCGCACGCCGGGGCCGGTGGGGTTCTTGAGCCCGGTGATGGTGCCGGGGGCGGGCATGAAGTTCCGGCCCGGGTCCTCGCCGGTGATGCGGAATTCGATCGAGTGGCCGCGGACCTCCGGATCGCCGTAGCCGAGCTCCTCGCCGCGGGCCAGCCGGAACTGCTCGCGGACCAGGTCGATGCCGGTGACTTCCTCGGAGACGCAGTGCTCCACCTGGAGGCGGGTGTTGACCTCGAGGAAGGAGATCGTCCCGTCCTGGCCGACGAGGAATTCGCAGGTGCCGGCGCCGAGGTAGCCGGCTTCCTTGAGGATGGCCTTGGACGATTCGTAGAGCCGCCGGTTCTGTTCCTCGGTGAGGAACGGGGCGGGCGCTTCCTCCACGAGCTTCTGGTTGCGGCGCTGCAGCGAGCAGTCACGGGTGGAGACGACGACGACGTTGCCGTGCGCGTCGGCGAGGCACTGGGTCTCGACGTGGCGCGGGGCGTCCAGGAAGCGCTCGATGAAGCATTCGCCTCGGCCGAAGGCGGCGGTGGCCTCGCGCACGGCAGATTCGAAGAGTTCGGGGATTTCCTCGCGGGTGCGGGCCACCTTGATGCCGCGTCCGCCGCCGCCGAAGGCTGCCTTGATGGCGACCGGCAGGCCGAACTTGTCCACGAACTCGAGGATTTTCTCGGCGGATTCGACCGGGTCGGCGGTGCCGGGGACCTGCGGGGCGCCGACCTTCTCGGCGATGTGGCGGGCCTGGACCTTGTCGCCGAGGGCGGAGATGGCCTCGGGGGAGGGCCCGATCCAGGTGATCCCGGCGTCGATCACTTTGGCGGCGAACTCGGCGTTCTCGGCGAGGAAGCCGTAGCCGGGGTGGACGGCGTCGGCGCCGGCGCGCTGGGCCACCTCGATCAGCTTGTCCATCACGAGGTAGGACTCGGCGGCGGTGTTGCCGCCCAGAGCGTAGGCCTCGTCGGCGAGCTTGACGTGCAGGGCGTCGCGGTCCGGCTCGGCGTAGACCGCCACGGAGGCGATGCCTTCATCGCGGGCCGCGCGGATGATGCGCACCGCGATTTCGCCGCGGTTGGCGATCAGCACCTTGCTCAGGGGGCGGGTGCCCGGCGTGGTGGTGGCGGGCACTGGCGTTGCGGACTGCTCCGAATTTGCTGACAAGGCGTCTCCTTCTTTCCTTCAGGGAGCCTAGCGCGGTTTTGTGGGTTCCGCCGAGATTACTTGCGGATCCCGCGCGTAAACGGCCGATCCTTTGTGGGGTTCCTACAAGGGGGTGCGAAATGGCTCACTCGGCGCGGGCGTTGGTGCTTACACCGTGCTCACTCAGGCTTCACTCGGCGCGGATGTCCGCCGGGTTGGCCGCGCCGCCGGTCCAGAGCTCGGTGACGCCCACCTTGGCCTGGCCCAGGAGGGCCCGCAAGGTGGAGATGGAGAGCCCGACGACGGTGTGTGGGTCGCCGTCGACCTTGCGGATGAACGCCCCGCCGTAGCCGTCGATCGTGAAGGAGCCGGCGCACTGCAGCGGTTCGCCGGTGGCGATGTAGCTGTCGATTTCGTCCTCGCTCATCTCCAGGAAGTGCACCTCCGCGGAGTTCACGAAGCCGAGGGTCGCGCCGGTACCGGCGCCGCCGCCTTCGCTGTCCGGGCCGCCGTCGGTGTCACGGCAGTCCACCAGCCAGTGGCCGGTGTGCAGCACACCCAAGCGGCCGCTCATCCGGAGCATCCGCTCCTTGGCGACCTCGGCGGTGTACGGCTTGCCGTGGGCCTCGCCGTCGAACTCGAAGACCGAGTCGCAGCCGATCACCAGGGCGCCCTCGGCCTCCGGCAGCGAGGCGACCGCCTCGGCCTTGGCGCGGGCCAGCAGCAGGGCGGTGTCGTGCGGGTCGGTCACGCCGTAGCGGGCCTGCACGGCGTCCTCATCGACGTCGGAGACGAGGACCTCGTGGGCGATGCCGGCGTTGCTGAGCAGCTTGGTGCGGGCGGGGGACTGGGAGGCAAGAATGAGGCGGGTCACGCAACCAGCCTAGTTCACCGGGTTAAGGCAACGCGGGGTCACTTACGGCCCATCCCGAGGGGATTAATGGGCGCGAAGTGACCCCGCGTTGCTTTTGCGGCGGAAGATCAGCGCGCGCCGACTTCCTCCGGCTCACCCTCGGGCTCGGCGACGGCGTCCGCCGTCGAAACGGCCGGCTGGCGCAGCTTGGCGCCTTCGACGTCGACGTCCGGCAGGATCCGGTCCAGCCAGCGCGGCAGCCACCAGGCCTTGCTGCCGAGCAGGTACATCACGGCGGGGACGATCGTCATCCGGACCACAAACGCGTCCACCAGCACGCCGAACGCCATCGCAAAGCCCAGCGGCCGGACCATGTTCAGGTGCGAGAAGATGAAGCCGGAGAACACGCTAACCATGATGATCGCGGCGGCGGTGACCACGGCGGCCGCGTGGCTGAAACCGGAGCGCACCGCGTGCTTGGCGGTTTCGCCGTGCATGTAGGACTCGCGCATGCCGGAGGCGATGAACACCTGGTAGTCCATGGCGAGGCCGAACAGCACACCGATAAGGATAATCGGCAGGAAGCTCAGCACCGCGCCCGGGTTCTCGACGCCGAACACGGTCCCCAGCCAGCCCCACTGGTAGACCGCGACGACGCCGCCGAACGCAGCCGCGAGCGAGAGCAGGAAGCCGCCGGTGGCCAGCAGCGGCACCACGATGGAGCGGAACACCAGCAGCAGCAGGATCAGCGAGAGCCCGACGACGATTGCCAGGTACGGCGGCAGCGCGTCTCCGAGTTTGGTGGACACGTCCACGTTGCCCGCGGTCTGGCCGGTCAGGCCGATGCCGACCCCGGTGGAGTCCTTGATCCGGGTCTTCTCGGCGCGCAGCTCGGCGACCACCTTGACCGTGCTGGCACTGGCGGGACCCTCCTTCGGGAGCACCTGGAAGACGGCGGTGCGGCGGTCCTCGCTCAGGGCCAGCGGCACGGCGGCGGCGACGTTGTCGGTGCCGCGCAGGATGTCCGCGACGTCGAACTGCTTGGCCTTCGCCTCGGCTTCGCTCAGTCCCGCGGGCAGGTCGCCGACGACGATGATCGGCCCGGTCATGCCCTCACCGAAGCTGCGCTTGGTGACGTCGTAGGCCTGGAAGGCCTGCGAGGCCACCGGCTCGGAACTGGCGTCCGGCAGGGCGAGCCGGAGCTGGCTGGCGGGCAGCGCCACCACACCCAGCAGGGCCACCCCGGCCAGCAGCGCCAGCCAGGGGTGCTTGGTGACGACGCCGCCCCAGCCGTGGCTGCTGCGGTATTCGTCCTTGGCCAGGTCCTCGGTCTCGTGCCCCGGCGCTGCGTTGTGCCGCTCCGCCTTGGCCCACGCCCGCTTGGACACGAGTTTGCGGCCCACCAGGGACAGGATGGCGGGAGTCAGCGTCAGGGCAACGACGACGGCGACGGCCACCGTCGCGGCGGCCGAGAGGCCCATCACGGCCAGGAACGGCAGGCCCGGAACCACCAGGGCGGCCAGGGCGATGATCACGGTAAGGCCGGCGAAGAGGACGGCATTGCCGGAGGTGCCGGTGGCCAGCGCCACGGATTCCTCGGGGTCCATCCCGGCGAGCAGCTGGCCGCGGTGCCGGTTGACGATGAACAGCGAATAGTCGATCCCGACAGCGAGGCCCAGCATCAGGGCGAGCATGGGGGAGATGGAACTCATGTCCACGGCGCCGCTGAGTGCGAAGGTTCCGCCGACGCCGACGGCCACGCCGACCACCGCCATCAGCAGCGGGAGGCCCGCGGCAATCAGGGTGCCGAGCATGACCACCAGGACCAGGGCGGCGACGGCGATGCCGATGACCTCGGCGGTGCCGAAGACCTCGGAGATGTCCTCGCTGATCTCCTTGCTGGGCAGGGCGGTCACATTGGCGGCGGAGACTTGCTTGACGATGTCCTGGACTTCCTGCCGTACCTCGGGCTTCAGGCCGTTGATCGAGGTCTTGAACTGGACCTGGGCGATGGCGGCCTTGCCGTCCTCCGAGACGAAGCGCAGGCCCCGCGAGGCCTCCAGTTGGCGCTTGCCGAGGGCCAGCTTGGCGTCGCCGGCCTCAAGGTCCTTGGTGCCGGCGTCGAGCTTGGCCTGGCCTGCGGCGAGGGCGGCCTTCTGCTGGCCGAGCTGGGCCTCGATGGCGGCCGGCGGCAGGCCGGCGGCCATCATCTGCTGTTCGGCAGCTGCCAGCTGGGCCTTGCCGGCGGCGAGCTCAGCGGCGGACTTGTCCAGCTGCGCCTTGCCCGCGGCCGCCTGCTGCTCACCGGCGGCGAGGTCCGTGGCGGCCTTGTCCAGCTGAGCCTGGGTCGCGAACGGGTCAACGGTTCCCTGCACGTCGGGGATGGACTTGAGCTTGGCCAGGGCGGCCGAGACTGCGTCCTGGCCGGCCTGGCTGAAACGCGCGTCGTTGGCCTCGAACACAATGCTCGCCGAGCCGCCCGAGGACGCCGGGAGCTCCTTCTTGAGCTTGTCCGCCATCTGCTGGGTTTCGGTACCCGGGATCTGGAAGTTGTTGGACAGGGTGCCGTGGAAGGCGGCCGCGGCGCCGCCGACGGCGATCATCACGGCGAGCCACAGCGAGACGACGAGCCAGCGGTGGCGGTAGGAGAACTTGCCGAGGCGGTACAGCAGTAGTGCCATGTCAGAACCGATCTGGGGAAGGGGCGGTGGTGGCGGCGGGAGCGGCTGCCGGGGAGGAGAATCCGGAGCCGAGCAGGCTCATGGAGTCGATCAGGAGTTGGCGCAGGGTGGAGAGCGATTCGGGGGAGAGGGAGCCCCCGCAGCGGGCGAACCAGAGGTCCATGGCGGCTTTGCCGCAGGAAATGATGGAGCCGGCGAGGGCGCGGAGGTAGAGTTCGTCAACCTCGACGCCGGTGCCGGTGCCGTCGCCCCGGCCGAAGCGCACCCGGGCGGCGTCGATGATCTCGGCCGTGCAGTGGTCCCAGGCTTCGAGCTCGGAGCGGTTCAGCTGCGGGTTGGACTGGCCCAGGCTGTAGAGCTCGGCCAGCGGCGCCACAGTCATCGGGTCTGCGAGTTCGACCAGCGCGGCGCGGGCGGATTCCAGGATCGGCTCGTTGGCCGGGCGGAGCCGGAACTGCTGCAGCGCCGTGTCCAGGAAGCCGTGGGTCACCGAGGCGATGACCGCCTCGGTGCTGGAAAAGTAGTTGAAGAAGGTGCGCCGGGAGATGGCGGCGGCGTCGGCGATGTTCTCCACGGTGAAGTTGCCCGGGCCGTTGGCACGGAGCAGGCCCAGGGCCGCCTCGGTAATGGCCTGGCGGGTGGCCGCCTTGTTGAGCTCGCGCCGCGACGGCGCGGCTGACCCGGCGTCGACGTCGGGCCCGGAAAGTTCAGGAGAGGGCATGTGCTTACACTATGTGCATGTTTGCACTCCGGGCAACTTTAGTCGCCAGTGCCGGTCCGCCGGGCTAGCTGCACGGACTGGCCGGTGGCGCCGGCCTCGCCTTCAGCAAGCGGAATTGCGAGCACGGCGGTGCCGTAGGCGCAGATTTCGGTCCAGTTGTTGGCCATGTGCGCCGTGTCGAACCGCATCGCGACGATCGCGTTGGCGCCGCGCTGCGCGGCCTCGGCGACCATCCGTACCATCACCTCCTGCCGGCTCTCGTAGAGGACCTGGGTCAGTTCGCGGAGCTCGCCGCCTGCCAGCGACCGCAGCCCCGCCACCACCTGGCCCCCGATGTCCCGAGCGCGGACGGTCAATCCCATGACCTCGCCGAAGACGGCGTCGATCCGGTGGCCGGGGATGTCGTTCGAGGTGACGATCAGCATGTCCTGAGCCTAGCCATATTGCCGGCGGTGGCAACGGAAAAGCCGGCGGGAATCTTTCACAGCAAGATGAAAGGTTGTGAACAGCTTCAGCCGAGCCCGCCGGCGCAGACTGGAGGCACGTCTTGAAAAAGACAGCGCAGCAAGTAGAGAACCGAGCCGTCACCGCACGGCAGATCCAGGAGACATCACATGTCACGTACCAAGAGAATCACGCTCGGCGTTTCGGCCACGGCCCTCGCCCTGGGCGCCGGCCTCGGACTGGCCGGGATGGCTTCCGCCACCACGACGCCGACCCCCACTCCCAGCGCCAGCTCCAGCGCGCCTGCGGATGGCAGCACCACGCCGGGTGACGGCATGGGCATGCGCGGCGGGCACGGCCACGGCGGCGAACGCGGCGAGAAGGCGTCCGAGCTGGCCACCAAGCTCGGCGTCGACGAGGCCAAGGTCACCGCGGCCCTGAAGGCCTTCCGCGACGCGCACAAGCCGACCACCCCGCCGGCCGAAGGCACCAAGCCGGACCGCACCGCCATGCAGGCGGAGCTGGCCAAGTCGCTCGCCGCGTCCCTCGGCATCGACGAGGCCAAGGTCACCGCGGCCCTCGAGGAGCTGCGCACTGCCGAACAGTCGGAGCACGCTGCGGCGCTGAAGACCCGGCTGGACAAGGCCGTCAGCGACGGCACGCTGACCCAGGCCGAGGCCGACGCGGTCACCAAGGCCGTGGAGAAGGGCGTCATCGGCGGACGCGGCCGCTAAGCCCGCCAGGGCACAGGCAAAAAAGTAGTCCCCGGGAATTTCCCGGGGACTACTTTTTTGTGCCAGGGCCTTTGGCCGTGGGCCCGTTGCTAGGCCTTCGCGCCGGCCAGTTCGCGCCCGGCCGGTGCGCCGCCGTCGGCGTCAAGGGAAGCGTCAACTGGAGCGGCGTCAACAGTGTCAACAACGTCGTCGCTGAACGGGTCGCCGTTGCGCGGGGCGTTGTAGAGCGCCTCGTCGAGGATGCCCTGGCGCTTGGCCACGATGGTGGGGACCAGGGCCTGGCCGGCCACGTTGACCGCGGTGCGGCCCATGTCCAGGATCGGGTCGATCGCCAGCAGGAGCCCGACGCCGGCCAGCGGCAGTCCCAGCGTGGAGAGCGTCAGGGTCAGCATCACAACGGCGCCGGTGGTGCCGGCGGTCGCGGCGGAGCCCAGCACCGAGACGAGGGCGATCAGCAGGTACTGGCTGAAGTCCAGCTGGATGCCGAAGAACTGGGCCACGAAAATCGCGGAGATGGCCGGGTAGATCGCGGCGCAGCCGTCCATCTTGGTAGTGGCTCCCAGCGGCACGGCGAAGGAGGCATAGGCGCGGGGCACGCCCAGGGAGCGCTCGGTCACGCGCTGGGTCAGCGGCAGGGTGCCCACCGAGGACCGGGAGACGAAGGCCAGCTGCACGGCCGGCCAGACGCCGGAGAAGTACTGCTTGATGGACAGGCCGTGGCTGCGGACCAGGACCGGGTAGACCACGAACAGCACGAGCGCCAGGCCCACGTAGATGGCGAAGGTGAACTTGCCGAGGGAGCCGATGGTGTCCCAGCCATAGACGGCCACGGCGTTGCCGATCAGGCCGACCGTGCCGAGCGGGGCGATCCGTATGATCCACCAGAGGACCTTCTGGATCACGGCCAGGGCGGAGGCGTTGAGGTTCAGGAACGGCTCGGCGGCCTTGCCCACCTTGAGCGCGGCGATGCCGACGGCGATCGCGATCACGAGGATCTGCAGGACGTTGAAACTCACGGCGGTGGTGGCGACGCCGTCGGTGACGGTGGTGCTGGCCCCCAGGCCCAGGAAGTTCTTCGGGAACAGGCCGATCAGGAAGGCCCACCAGTCACCGGACTTGCCGGCGTACTTGGCCTGCTGCGTGATGCCGGTGCCGGCGCCCGGCTGCAGTAGCACGCCCAGGCCGATGCCGATCAGCACGGCGATCAGCGAGGTGATGGCGAACCAGAGCAGCGTGTTCCAGGCCAGCCGGGCCGCGTTGGAGACGGCGCGCAGGTTGGAGATGGAGCTGACGACGGCGGTGAAGATGAGGGGCACGACGGCGGTCTGCAGCAGCGAGACGTAGCTCGAGCCGATGGTCTGCAGGGTGGCGCCGAGGGCGTTCGGGTTGGTCTTGGTGCTGCCCGTGTACTTCGCGAGCAGGCCAAGGCCCAGGCCGACGATCAGGGCGGCGATGATTTGGAAGCCAAAAGAGCCGGCCCATTTGGGCAGCTGGAAACCGGGCTTTCCTGCGGTTGCGGGGGTGCTTGTCTGAGTGGTCACCCGAACACGCTAGAACCCCCGCGCATAACACGACGAACAAACGTTGAGAAATATTACGCACTCCGAATATTCCCCCGCCCACAAAATCCCCGGAAAGACGCCGAAAGACCACCCGTTTATGAAGTTATTCCACCCCGGGATGTGGCGATTGTCTCGTGTGGACGGGTCGCGAGGACCAGGCATGGAAAGTGCGCCAGGCCCGGGGGAGCAGGCAGCGGCGCGGCAGTCTTCCGGAAGCGTGCGTCTAAGCGTGGGCCCACGCCGTCAGGGTTCCCTGGCCGAGCTTGCGAGGTTAGGGAGACGGTGGGGAGAACGAGCGAGCACGCGGAGGAAGGCGGCCGTGCCGCTGCACCGGGAGGCGGCTGCACGGCCGCCTTCCCGGACAACCCGGCCTACCCCAGGAGCGCCCGCTTCAGCGTGTCCAGCCCCACGGACCCCATGTTCAGCGCCTTGGAGTGGAACGCCTTCAGGTCGAAGCCCGGGCGGGATTCGAGCTCGCTGCGGATCTGCTCCCAGAGCCGCTGGCCCACCTTGTACGACGGCGCCTGACCCGGCCAGCCGAGGTAGCGGGTGAACTCGAACTTCAGCTGGCCCTCGCTGATCGCGAGGTTCTGCTTGAGGAACTCGTACCCCGTATCCGGAGTCCAGGTGCCCGACCCCCAACGCTCGGGCACCTGCAACTCCAGATGTACGCCAATATCGAAGACCACCCGCGCGGCCCGCATGCGCTGCATGTCCAGCATGCCCATGTGGTCGCCCGGATCCTTCAGATAGCCCAGTTCCTGCATGAGCTTCTCGGCGTACAGTGCCCAGCCTTCCCCGTGGCCGGAGGTCCAGCAGACATTGCGCCGCCACTTGTTCAGCAGTTCGCGGCGGTAGGTGGCGGTGGCGACCTGCAGGTGGTGGCCCGGAACGCCCTCGTGGTAGACCGTGGTGGTCTCGGCCCAGGTGGTGAAGGTGTCCTCTCCCGGCGGTACGGACCACCACATCCGGCCCGGGCGGCTGAAGTCATCCGACGGGCCGGTGTAGTAGATGCCGCCCTCCTGGGTGGGGGCAATCTTGCACTCAAGGGTCTTCATGGCGTCCGGAATGTCGAAGTGCACACCGGCGAGGTCAGCCACGGCTTTGTCGGAGAGCTCCTGCATCCAGGCCTGAAGGGCGTCGGTGCCCTTGAGCTGGCGGGACGGATCGTTGTTCAGGATCTCCTTGGCCTCGTCAACCGTGGCGCCGGGGCGGATCTGGTTGGCCACCCGCTCCTGCTCGGCGATCAGTCGGTCGAGTTCCTGCACGCCCCAGGCGTAGGTCTCCTCGAGGTCCACGGTGGCGCCGAGGAAGGAGCGGGAGGCCAGGGCGTAGCGCTCGCGGCCCACGGCGTCCTTCTCCGGGGCGGCCGGCAGCAGCTCGGCTTCCAGGAAGCCGGCCAGCCGGGCGTAGGCGGCGCGGGCGGCGGCAGCGCCGGCGTCGAGCTTGGCCTGCACGTCCTCGGGCAGCGGGGCCTCGGCGGTTTTCGCCTCGGCGGCGAGCTTGGCGAAGAAGCCGTCCTCCGCGGCGTGCTTGGTGGTCTGCTCGATCACGATCCGCACCTGCCGGGCGGCGGCGACCCGGCCGGCTTCCTTGGCGGTGCGAAGGGACACGATGTAGCCGTCCAGGGCGGCCGGGACATTGTGCGCCCGGCCCGCGATGTGGTCCCACTGCGCGGCGGTGTCGGTCGGCATCAGGTCGAAGATCGCGCGGATCTCCTGGGGCGGGGAGGCGATGTTGTTCAGTTCGGCCAGGTCCCAGCCGGAGTCGTGGAATTCCAGCTGCAGGCCCAGGCGTTCGCGCATCGCGTCCAGGGTGACGGCGTCGACGTCGTCCGCGGGCTCCAGTCCCTGCAGCGCGGTGAGGGCCTCGCGCGCGGCGGCGGCGAACTCCCCGTGACCGGCCGGGGAGAAGTCCGGGTACTCGGTTTCGTGGCCGGGCAGGCCGAGCTCGGTGGCGAAACTCGGGTTTAGCCGGATCAGGGTGTCCGTGAAAGCGTCGGCGACGGCGTCGATCGCGGTCTGCGGGCGCGCAGCCCCCGGGTTGTCGGGCGTGGTGTTCTCAGTTGTTTCGGTAGTCACCCGAACGAGACTAGCCGGGCCCGGCCAGTTATGAAAGGGTTACTGAACTTTTTCTAGCCGCGGCTGCGTTTCCACGAACCCGGGCCGGGCTTCGGCGCCAGCTGCAGCTGCTGCCGCCGGATCCAGTGCCGGGCGCCCGGCTTTTCCGGCGCGGCCGGCTCGCTGCTGCCGAGGGAGAGGACGACGGCGGTCAGCGCCGCGAGTTCCTCCGCCGTCGGCTCGCCCTTCACCACGGCCAGCAGCGGCTGTTCCGGCTCCGCGCCGGTTCCCGTCTCGGGTGCCGTCACAGCGGGATGTTCCCGTGCTTCTTGGCGGGCAGGCTGGCCCGCTTGTCCCGCAGCGCGCGCAGGCCCTTGATGATCTGGACCCGGGTCTCGGACGGGGCGATCACCGCGTCCACATAGCCCAGCTGCGCGGCCTGGTACGGGTTGAGCAGCTCCTCCTCGTACTGCCGGATGACCTCGGCGCGCTTGGCCTCGACGTCGCCGCCGGCCTCCGCGACCGCGGCGAGTTCG
Source organism: Arthrobacter sp. SlRoot2-15 (assembly GCF_059739345.1). NCBI lineage: Bacteria > Bacillati > Actinomycetota > Actinomycetes > Micrococcales > Micrococcaceae > Arthrobacter > Arthrobacter sp. SlRoot2-15. Next base: position 734,757 of record NZ_AP046058.1, on the reverse strand, counting down.
CGGCGGTACAGGATGTTGACCGCACCCTGGGCACCCATGACGCCGATCTGCGCGGTGGGCCAGGCCAGGTTGAGGTCGCCGCCGAGCTTCTTGGAGCCCATCACGATGTACGCCCCGCCGTACGCCTTGCGGGTGATCACGGTCAGCTTCGGCACGGTGGCCTCGGCGTAGGCGTAGAGCAGCTTGGCGCCGCGGCGGATGATGCCCTGGAACTCCTGGTCCTTGCCGGGCAGGAAGCCAGGGACATCCACCAGCGTGATGATGGGGATGTTGAAGGCGTCGCAGTTCCGGACGAAGCGGGCGGCCTTCTCCGAAGCGGCGATGTCCAGGGTTCCGGCGAACTGCATCGGCTGGTTGGCCACGATCCCGACGGTGTGGCCCTCGACGCGGCCGTAGCCGATGATCACGTTCGGCGCGTAGAGCGACTGCATCTCCAGGAAGTGCGCGTCGTCGACGATCTGCTCGATCACCTTGCGCATGTCGTAGGGCTGGTTGGCCGAGTCCGGGATCAGCACATCGAGGGCGAGGTCGTCGTCGTCGAGCTCCAACTCCTGGGAGTGCTCCAGCACGGGGGCCTCGGCGAGGTTGTTGGACGGCAGGAAGTCCAGCAGTTCGCGCACGAACTCCACCGCGTCCGCCTCGTCGGCGGCGAGGTAGGTGGAGGTGCCGGTGTTGGCGTTGTGCTGCCGCGCCCCGCCGAGGGTTTCCATGTCCACGTCTTCGCCTGTGACGGTCTTGATCACGTCCGGGCCGGTGATGAACATGTGCGAGGTCTTGTCCACCATGACCACGTAGTCGGTCAGGGCGGGGGAGTAGGCCGCGCCGCCGGCGGAGGGGCCCATGATCAGCGAGATCTGCGGGACAACCCCGGAGGCGTGCACGTTGTTGCGGAAGATGTCCGCGAACATGGCCAGCGAGGCGACGCCTTCCTGGATCCGGGCGCCGCCGCCGTCGAGGATGCCGACCACGGGGCAGCCGTTGCGCAGCGCGAACTCCTGGACCTTGACGATCTTCTCGCCGTTGACTTGGCTCAGCGATCCGCCGTAGACGGAGAAATCCTGGCTGTAGACGGCGACGGGCCGGCCGTCCACGGTGCCGTAGCCGGACACCAGGCCGTCGCCGAGCGGCTTCTTTTTCTCCATGCCGAACGCGGTGGAGCGGTGCACGGCGAGGGCGTCGAACTCGACGAAGGAACCGGCGTCGAGCAGCAGGTCGATGCGTTCGCGGGCGGTGTTCTTGCCGCGGGCGTGCTGCTTCTCGATTGCTTCCGGGCCGGAGGGCTGCTCGGCACGGGCCTGGCGGTCGCGGAAATCGGCAATCTTCCCCGCGGTCGTGGTCAGATCGTGGCTCATCAAGTGTCTCCGGCTCTGTTGTTCTCTGCTGTTCTTCGCGCAATGACGCCGGCCTGTGTGGCGTTTAAGTGGATTCCACACAAAAACATGGCCGTGCTGGCAAGTCTAGTGACGGTATTCGCCCACGCCGCTGTAGAAAACCTACAATTTTCGCTCCGACCTTCACCGCCCTCGGCTGCGTTCCAGCCCAGTTACTCAAGGCCGCATCGGTGCCTGGCCCCGGAATTCCGCGGGTGCCGGCTGCGTTTGGGCGCCCGTGCCGCCGGTAACCGGGCGGGAGCGTCACGGCCGCTCCGAAACCGGGGATGTTACTGACGAGTAACATCGGCTAAAGTGTCCCTATGACTTCAAGCAACGACGCTTCGGGCACGTCCCCGCACCAGCAGAGCCCGTACCAGGCCTCCGGTTCCCTTCAGGGCCGCACCATCCTGATGTCCGGCGGTAGCCGCGGGATCGGCCTGGCCATTGCCGTCCGGGCCGCCCGGGACGGAGCCAACATCGTGCTGCTGGCCAAGACCGGCCTGCCGCACGCCAAGCTCGAGGGCACCGTGTACTCCGCCGCCGAGCAGATCGAGGCGGCCGGGGGACAGGCGCTGCCGCTGGTGGGCGACGTGCGCAGGGACGCCGACGCCGCCGGTGCCGTGGCCGCCGCGGTGGAACGCTTTGGCGGAATCGACATCGTGGTCAACAACGCCTCGGCAATCGACCTGTCCAAGACCGACGCCCTGGACATGAAGCGCTACGACCTGATGCAGGACATCAACGTCCGGGGCACCTTCCTGCTGTCCAAGCTTGCCCTGCCCGCGCTGCGCGAGTCCGACGCCGGACAGATCCTGACACTCTCCCCGCCGCTGAACCTGGATCCCAAGTGGGCCGGAATGCACCTGGCCTACACCATGGCCAAGTACGGCATGAGCCTGACCACCCTGGGCCTGGCCGAGGAGCTCAAGGTGGACGGCATCAGCGTGAACTCGCTCTGGCCCTGCACCTTGATCGACACGGCGGCGATCCGCAACCTGCCCGGGGGCGAGCAGATCGTCCACGGCGCGCGCGGCCCGCAGATCATGGCCGACGCGGCCCACGCCGTGCTGACCGCCAGCAACGCGGTCCCCGAATCCGGCAGCTGGAGCGGCAACTTCTACACCGACGAGCAGGTTCTCGCCGCCGCCGGCGTCACCGACTTCGCGCCCTACAGCCTCGGTGCCCCCGAGGACCGTCTGGTCCCTGACATTTTCCTCTGAGTTTCCGGCGGCCTCCGGGTGGCCGAGGGCTCGCCCGCGCCCGCCGAAACTCCCCGCCTTTGCCGGTTGGACGCCGGAATTCCGCGGTGTGTCGGGCCGACCCGCCGGCGGCGGCGTCCAAAACCGGGGAGGATCCGCCGGGCCTGAGCCGGAGCCGGAGCAGCCGTAACTCGGTAGGATTCAAGCATGGAAGCCGCTCAGGAGACACCGGACCGTCCACCCCTGGACCAGGGCGCCCTCGGCGACGCCGCATTCCTCTCGGCCCACGGCATCGCGCAGCTGAGCGTGGTGGACTCCACCGGCTCCACCAACGCGGACTTGCTGCGCGGCGTGAGCGTGGATCCCCGGGCCCATCCGGACCTCACCGTGCTCGCCGCCGAGTATCAAAGCGCCGCCCGCGGCCGCCTCGACCGGCACTGGGAGGCTCCCGCCCGCAGTTCCGTGTCCGTCTCGATCGTGCTCCGTCCGGTCAACGCCGAGGGCCGTCCGCTGCCCACCCAGAGCTACTCCTGGCTCTCGCTGCTTGCCGCCCTGGCTCTCCGGGAAGCCCTGCTGGAGACGGCAGGGATCCCGGCCGAGCTCAAGTGGCCCAACGATGTCCTGGTCCGCGGCAAAAAGATCGCCGGCATCCTCGCGCAGCTGGGCCCAATGGGCGACGGCGCCGTGCCCCCGGTGGTCCTGGGCACGGGCCTGAACGTCACCCTCACCGCGGCCGAGCTCCCGGTGCCCACCGCCACCTCGGTGCTGCTGGAACAGCCCGCCACGGTGGACCGGACCGCGCTGCTGAAAAGCTACCTCTCCCGTTTCGCCACGCTCTACCGCAGCTTCTGCAACGCCGACGGCGACCCCGCCGCGGGAATGGCCGGCGGGCCCTCGCTGCACAAGCGGGTGGAGCACGTGCTGACCACGCTCGGCAAGCAGGTCCGGGCCCAGCTGCCCGGCGACCACGAGATCATCGGCCATGCCACCCGGCTGGACGACTACGGCTCCCTGCTCGTGGTCGACGCCGGCGGGCACGAACACGTGGTGACCGCCGGCGACGTCGTGCACCTGCGCCCCTGGACCCCTCCCGGCGAGTCCGGCGGCGAAAGCGGCTATGCGTAAAGAGCTCCTCCCGGGCGAGCAAGTGATTGTGGTTACCCGCCCCCAGCCCCGGACGCTGATTGGTCCGGCCCTGCTGTTCATCCTGGTCTGCGCCCTCACCGCCTTCGCCTGCGCCTGGATTGTGAAGGGCGGCCCGGCCAAGCTCATTCCGCTGGCCACGCCGGCCTGGACGCCGTGGCTGGTCGGCGCCAGCCTCGCCCTGGCAGCCTGGGTCCTGGTTGCCTACTGCCTGCCCAAAGTCGTGACCTGGCACGCCAGCCGCTACACCCTGACCAGCCGCCGGCTGATTGCCCGCTACGGCATGTTGCGACGGCGCGACCAACAGGTTCCGCTCGCCGCAGTCCGTAATGTGTTTGTGGAACAGACGCTGCTCCAGCGGTCATTGCGTTCGGGGAATATATCCTTGGACACCGGGTACCCCTCACGCACGGTGATCCCGGACGTCCCTGAGGTCATGACGTTCCGGAACTTCATCCTCGACGCGATTGACGACATTCCGGAGGATGAACTGATTGAGGCCGACGACACGATGCACGGCACCGGCGACTGGCCGGGGAACATGAGGGAAGGTGGAAGAGATGAACGCTGAGAACGCGCACCCCGACACCGGACTCCTGGCCCCCGAGCCGTCGGAGGTCCCGGACGCAGTGGTGGATGTCTCCGCCCTCGAAGTAGCCGTGCTGGACTCCGCGGCCGCCGAAGCACCCTCCGACGGCACAGCCGGCGGCGACGCAGCCGACGCTGAGCAAAGCGACGACAACGCAGCCGACGACGAGGAAAGCGACGACGCCGCCACCGGCGGCGCAGCCGCCGCCTCTGCCTCCGCCGACGCCGCCCCCGCGACCGGCACCATGTCCGCCGAACGTCTCGCCGCCAAGGCCCTGGAGCAACGGCTGCTCGGCGGCGAACGCAAGCTGCGCCGCCGCGAGGTGGCTGCCGGCGCCGGGCTCTCGCTGCTGTCCGCCCGGAAACTCTGGCGCGCCCTCGGCTTCCCCAACTTAGGCGATGAGGACGTCGCGTTCACCGAACGGGACCAGGCCGCCCTGAGCACCGTGGTGGACCTGGTCCGCACCGGCAAGCTCACCGAGGAAGCCGCCATCTCCGTCACCCGCGCCATCGGGCAGATGACGGACCGGATGGTGGTCTGGCAGATCGAGGCCCTGGTGGAGGATATGGTCCACCAGCAGGGCGTCACCGACGCCGTCGCCCGCAAGCGGCTGGTCGGCGAGCTGCCCTCCCTGGTGGACGCGCTTGAGGAAATGCTGGTCTACTCGTGGCGCCGCCAGCTCAATGCCGGTGTGCAGCGCCTTGCCGTGCGGGCCGAAGCGGGCCTGGCCTCCAGCGAGGAGGGCCGCGAGGGGGACGAGGACGACGCCCCGCTGCCGCTGGCTCGCGCCGTGGGCTTCGCGGACCTGGTCTCCTACACCAGCCTGTCCCGCCGGATGAACGAAAAGACGCTCGCCCAGCTGGTGCAGCGCTTCGAGAACAAGTGCGCCGAGATCATCTCCGTCGGCGGCGGACGCCTGGTGAAGACGGTGGGCGACGAAGTCCTCTACATTGCCGAGACCCCTGCGGCCGGCGCCGAGATCTCGCTCGCCCTCGCCCAGGCGTTCAACGAGGACGAGATCCTGCCGCAGGCCCGCGTCGCGATGGTCTGGGGCCGCATCCTTTCCCGGCTGGGCGACATCTACGGCCCCACCGTGAACCTGGCCGCCCGGCTCACCGCGCTGGCCGATCCGGGCACCGTGCTGGTGGACTCCATGACGGCCGCCGCCCTGGAGCACGACGAACGCTTTGTGCTGCTGCCCCGGGACGCGGAGAACGTGCGCGGATTCGGCGAAATCCACCCCGTGGAGCTCCAGCGCGGCAGCGGGCGGGGCCTGGTCCTGGACTAGGCGTGGGGAGCACTCCCCATCGCGCTACTGGACATCGTTCGGTAGGCTGTCGCGGGAAGTGGGGGCCCTCTCTCGGGTCCGCCGGGGAAACCACCACAATCTTGAAGGAAATTTAACGCTGTGACACGACTTTTCGCCGCGCTGGGTGCCACGAAGCCGGGTTTCAGGAAACTGGGATCACGCACGCGCCGCAGGTTCGTCACGGGTACCTCCTTCGTTGCCGCCTCGGCGGTGCTGGTGACGGCCGCCATCCTGTATCCGGGATTCAAGACCACCGAAGTGGAGCTGAACGACGGCGGCGTGTGGGTTGTGTCCAAGTCGAAAAACGCGGTGGGCCGGCTGAACTACCCCTCGCGGGTGCTGGACGGTGCGGTGACGCCGGCGTCGACGAAGTTTGATGTGCTGCAGGACGCCGGGACGGTGTTCGTCGACGACGCATCGGGCTCGACGCTGAACCAGGTCTCGGCCGCACAGATGCGCCTGGGCGGCGACAAGAAGCTGCCCGGCTCGGCCGAGGTGAGTTTCGGTTCCAAGGTCATCGCGGTGACGGATGCGGCCAAGGGCACGGTGTGGGCACTCTCCCCGTCGACCGTGAACGGTTTCGACCCGGAGAACACCGAACCGGTCCTGGCGGGCGGTGCCGGGACGGTGTCCGCCGTCGGGGACGATGACCGGATCTACAGCGTGGACCCCAAGGCGGGCCGGGTGACGGTGACCGCCGTGGACGCCGGCGGCAAGGCCACCGACAAGCAGGAGAGCACCTGGGAAGGCCTCAAGGGCGCCGGCAGCGTGCAGCTGACGGTGGTGGGGGACGCACCGGTAGTGCTGGATGCCGGCCGGGGGAAGCTGTTCCTGCCCGGCGGGCGTGAGCTGGCGCTGGAGAACGCCAAGGACGCGAAGCTGCAGCAGCCCGGCCCGGCGTCGAATGCCGTGGCAGTGGCGACGCCCAAGGCGCTCCTGAAGCAGCCGCTGGATGGCTCAACGGCGACGACGGCCAGCTTCGGCGGGCAGGGCGTCCCGGCCGCGCCGGTGCAGCTGGGCGGCTGCGTGCATGCGGCGTGGTCCGGTGCGAACAAGTACGTCCGGGACTGCGAAAACGACGCCGATGACAAGACTGTCGCGGTGCCCAAGGCGAGTGCCTCGCCCAGCTACGTCTTCCGGGTGAACCGGGACCTGGTGGTGCTCAATGACGTGAACTCGGGCAACGTGTGGCTGGTGAACCAGAACATGCAGCTGGTGAACAACTGGGACGACGTTATTCCGCCCAAGAACCAGTCCAATGACCAGGACCAGGAATCCGCGGACAACAACACCATCAACATCCTCCCGGACCGCACCAAGCCGAACCGGCCGCCGGAAACGAAGCCCGACGCCGTCGGCGTCCGCCCCGGCCGCACCACGGTCCTGTCCGTGCTGGACAACGACTCCGACCCCGACGGCGACGTCCTCACCGCCTCGGTTGCCGGCAACGGGCCCAAGGCCGGCGCCCTCGAGAGCATCTACGGCGGCACCGCCTTCCAGATCTCCGTTCCCGCCGACGCGAAACCCGGCACCGAAACCATCGGCTACAACGCCGCCGACGGCCGCGGCCTCTCCGCCGCCGGCAGCATCACCCTGAACGTGGTGGGCCCGGACGAGAACAAGCCTCCGCTGTTCAAGCGCGGCGACCCCACCACCATGCTCGTGGAGCAGGGCAAGTCGGTCAGCCAGAACATCCTCACCGACTGGACCGACCCGGACGGCGACGACCTGGTGCTGCTGGAGGCCAAGGCCGACAACGAGCAGGACCAGGTCAAGGTCCGCCGCGACGGCCTGCTCAGCTACCAGGATTCCGGGGCCGCCCCGGGCAAAAAGACCGTCACCGTCTCCATCTGGGACGGCCGCGCCACCACCACCGGCAAGGTGATCGTCAACGTCCAGCCCCCCGGAGCCCTGCAACCGGTGGTCAACGCGGACCACGTCACCGCCGTCGTCGGCCAGGACCTTGTGATCGCGCCGCTGAAGAACGACGTCGACCCCAACGGCGGCGCGCTGCGCCTGGCCCAGGTGGAGGCCGCGGGCCCGGCGCAGCTGGGCCCGGTGACCGACGGCGGGACGTTCACCTTCCGCAGCGACACCCCCGGCCCGGTCTACCTCACCTACCTCGCCAGCAACGGCCCGCAAAGCACCCAGGGCCTGATCCGCGTGGACGTCGAGTCGGGCAAGGATTCCGGCAGCCCGGTGGCCGTCCATGACCTGGCCCTGATGCCGGTGGGCGGCAACGTGCTGGTAGACCCGCTCGCCAACGACTCCGACCCCGCCGGCGGAGTGCTGGTGCTGCAGTCCGTCCAGCTGCCGGAGAACGCCACCGCCTCGGTCAGCGTGATTGACCACAGCGTCCTGAGGGTCACCGACGTGGCCGGCGGCAAGACCCCGTTCACCTTCCGCTACACCATGTCCAACGGCACCAAGTCGGCCACCGGCAGCGTCTCGGTGGTCCCGGTCCCGGCCCCTGCCGTCGTCGAGGCACCGCAGCCCAAGCCGGACGAGGTGAACGTGCGTGTCAACGACGTCGTCACCATTCCGGTGCTGGCCAACGACACCCACCCGCAGGGCGAGAAACTCACCGTGGACCCGGTACTGCCGCAGCCCGTGCCCGAGGCCGACGGGAAGAGCTTCGTCTCCGAGAACACCCTGCGCTTCATCGCCGGCGCCGTGCCCGGGACCGTCCGCGCCATCTACAACGCCGTGGACCCGCAGGGCCAGAAGAGCGCCGCCGCCGTCACCATCCACATCCTCCCGCTGGAGGGCGCCCAAAACTCGCGGCCGCAGCCGAAGAACCTCACCGCCCGGGTGGTCGCAGCCGGCACCGTGCGGATCCCGGTGGAGCTGGACGGGATCGACCCCGACGGCGACTCGGTCCAGCTGACCGGCATCGACAGCACCCCGTCGATGGGCACCGCCACGGTGGGCAGCAACTTCATCGACTTCACCGCCGCCGGCGACGGCGCCGGCACGGACACCTTCCGCTACAAGGTGGTGGACCGGCAGGGCGCCGTGAACACCGGCACCGTCACCGTGGGCATCGCCCCGCGCGGGGACACCAACCAGAAACCCACCCCGGTGGATGACCAGGTCAAGGTCCGGCCCGGACGCCAGATCGCGGTGGACGCCACCGGCAACGACACCGACCCCGACGGCGACCCGATCCGGATCCTGGCCAACGGCGTTGAGGCCGCGCCGGAACTGCAGGCCGCCGTCAGCAAGCAGAGCGGCCGGGTGGTCCTGCTGGCTCCCGGCGCGGAAGGCACCGAAAACGTCCGCTACACCGTGGCCGACGACCGCGGCGCCACGGCCCAGGCCGCGATCGCCGTCAAGGTGCAGAAGGACGTGCCCCTGCAGGCGCCCATCGCCCGCGATGACAGGGTGACCTCAGCCCAGACCCTCGGCAAGACCGCCGTCGATGTCCCGGTGCTCAGAAACGACGAGGACCCGGACGGGGTGGGCGAGAACCTCAAGGTGGCCACCGAGGCCAAGACCGCCCGGCCGGGCCCGGACGGGACCATGATCGTGGAGCTCACCGAGGCCCCGCAGCTCATCCCGTACACCGTGGAGGACGTGGACGGCCAGAAGTCCACCGCCATCATCTGGGTCCCCGGCGTGGGCCAGCAGGTCCCCACCCTGGCCAAGGACGAGGTCATTGAGGTGGTGGCCGGCGGCTCGGTCACCGTGGACCTCAAGGAATGGGTGAAGGTCCGCGACGGCCGCTCGCCCCGGCTGACCCAGACGGACCGGATCAAGCTGATCGGCGCGGACGGTTCGGACCCAGTGGCCGGCGGCGGCACCGCCCTGAAGTACACGGCCGGCAGGGACTATGTGGGCCCGGGTTCGCTCAGCTTCGAGGTCACCGACGGCAGCGGCCCGGACGATCCGGCCGGGCTGAAATCCACCCTCAGCATCCGCACCAAGGTTCTTCCGGACCCCAACCGGAACAACCCGCCGGTGCTCCTGGGCAGCCAGGTGGAGGTGCCCAAGGGCGATACCGCCAGCACCGACCTGGCGAAACTGACCACGGACCCGGACGAGGGCGACGCGGACGCCATGAAGTACGAACTGGTGGGCGGCGTCCCGGCCGGCTTCGACGCCAGCATCGACGGGAAGACCCTGAAGGCCTCGGCCAAGGACGGCACCAACGCCGGTGCCACCGGCGCGGTCCAGGTCAAGGCCAGGGACCGCCGCGGGCTCGAGGCCACGGCGACCTACCAGCTTTCGGTCACCGCCTCCAACCGGCCCAAGCCGGTGGCCAACGACGACGTCGAAGCCAACGCCGCCGCCGGCAAACCGGTCACCGTCAACGTGCTGGCCAACGATGCCAACCCGTTCCCGGAGACGGCGCTGAAGATCGTCTCCGCGTCCGCCGAGACCGGCACCGGGAACGTCCGGGTGGCCGGCGAGAACGTGGAGGTCACGCCCGCGGGTTCCGGGACCATGGTGGTGGCCTACACCGTGGCGGACAAGACCGGGGACCCCGCCCGCAACGCTACGGCGCGGATCCGGCTGACCGTCAAGGACAAGCCGCTGGCCCCCGGAACGCCGCAGGCGCAAAGCGTGGGGGACCGGACCGCTCTGCTGACCTGGACGCCGCCGGCGGACCGGGGCTCGCCTATCACCAAGTACACGGTCTACGGCGAGGGCGGCTACCGCCAGGACTGCCCGGCCAACTCGTGCACCCTGAACGGGCTGAGCAACAACACCAAGTACCACTTCCAGGTCACCGCCACGAACAGCATCGACGAGTCCGAACGGTCCCCGGCCTCGGCCGAGGTCCGCCCGGACGTCAAACCGGACACCCCGGCGGCACCGACGCTGAAGTTCGGCGACAAGCAGCTGACCGTCAGCTGGGCGGCCCCGGCATCCAAGGGCTCGGCGGTCAAGTCCTACGACCTGGAGATCTCGCCGGCGCCGGCCGGGCAGAACGCCCAGATCCAGAACCTGACCTCAACCAGCTACGTCTGGAAGGGCCTGCAGAACGGGGTGGCCTACAAGGTCCGCGTCCTGGCCCGCAACGACGCCAAGGACCCCTCCGAGTGGAGCCCCTACTCGGCCGCGGAGACGCCCGCGGGCGTGCCGGTCACCCCGGCGGCGCCGAGCGCGACGGCGGCTGATTCGGTGGGCAGCCAGAGCCAGGTCAAGGTCAGCTGGACGGCGCCGAACAACAACGGCGACGCGATCTCCTCTTACACCCTGACCACGTTCCGCGGCGGCGCCGCGGTGGGCAGCCAGCAGGTCTCCGGGACCTCGCAGAACATCACCGTGGACAACTCGGAGGCCGGTTACACCTTTACCGTTGCGGCCACGAACAAGGCCGGAACGTCCGGGACGAGCGCGCAGTCCGGGGCAGTCCGTGCCGTGGGCAAACCGGCGATGGTGGGGCAGCCCTCGGCGACGCTCTACGATACCGGCGGCGACGGCGGAAAGATCGACGTAAGGTTCCCGCAGTTGACGGCTGCCCAGCGGAACGGCTCCAGCGCCAGCGAGATCAGCTACCGGTACAAGCTGACCTCCGGCGACGGCAGCGGCACCATCCCGGCCGGGGGCGGCGTGGTATCCGCCCCCAACGGGACCGCCACCGCCGTTGTGGTCTGGGCTGTCTCCTCGCGGAGCAGCAACCCCGGCGACGCCAGCCCCGCTTCCAACACGGTGAACCCCTACGGGCTCGCCTTCGCGCCCACCGTGACCGGCAGCGGCAGCGGCGGCGCGGGTGACAAGACCGTCTCCTGGTCCTGGAACCAGCCCAGCGGCAACGGCCGCGCGGTGACGGGCTATCAGTTCAGCCTGGACGGCGGAGCCTGGCAGGATACGGGCCTGCGGTCCTACTCCAGGACCGTCGGGTACGACGAGACGCACACCCTCCGGGTGCGCGCCATCAGTGCCGGCCAGCCCGGCCGGAGTGGCAGCGACTCCTCCCGGAGCGGGCCGCCGCCGCAACCCACCTCCTGGGGCATCCGGGCGACGCCGGTGCGGACCTGTACTGAGCCCAACAGCATCACCAACAGCTACCGGAACAGCAACCCGGACCAGTGCATCGCCCCGGGCAAGTGGTTCGACCCCGGCTCCACGGAACAAACCGACTACTACGTCGTCTGGAACAAGACCGCCAGCAACCCGACCGGCGTGTGGTACCACCTCACCACCGGCATGGCGGCGGGTAACTTCGCCCGAAGTGACACCACGTCCCTGGGCGGCAACCCGCCCAATGGCATGCCGATCAGGTGACGTGCCAGTGTTGCCGCCGACTCAACTAACCGCCGGACACGGCGGACCGACCCTGCCCTCACCCGGCTTCCAGCAGACACAGAAGAGGACCACCCATGACCATGACCACCGAACAGGCCGAATGGTTTGCCGGCACTTTCGAGAAACTCGTCGCCAACGTGGGCCAGGCCGTGCTGGGCAAGGAGCACGTCATCCGGTTGACCTTCACCGCCATGCTCGCCGAGGGGCACGTGCTCTTCGAGGACGCCCCCGGCACCGGCAAGACCTCGCTGGCCCGCGCCCTGGCGGCCACCGTCCAGGGCTCCAACAACCGCATCCAGTTCACCCCGGACCTGCTGCCCTCGGATGTCACCGGCGTGACCATCTATGACCAGAAGACGCAGAAGTTCGAGTTCCACAACGGGCCCATCTTCAACAACATCGTCCTCGCGGATGAAATCAACCGCGCCTCGCCCAAGACCCAGTCGGCGCTGCTGGAGGTCATGGAGGAATCCCGCGTCACCGTGGACGGCACCACCTACGAGGCCGGCCGGCCGTTTATGGTCATGGCCACCCAGAACCCGATCGAGCAGGCCGGCACCTACCGCCTGCCCGAGGCCCAGCTGGACCGCTTCCTGATCAAGACCTCGATCGGCTACCCGGACCACGCGTCCACGGTGCAGCTGCTGGGCGGGGCCAACCTCAAGGACCGTTCCAAGGAGATCACCGCCGTGATCACCACCCAGGCCGTCGCGGACATGGCCGACCTCGCCGCCACCACCCACGTGGACACCGCGGTGCTCGAATACATCTCCCGGCTCTGCGAGGAGACCCGCAACGCCCCCGAGACCCGCCTGGGCGTATCCGTCCGGGGCGCCCTCGCCATGGTCCGCGCCGCCAAGGTCTGGGCGGCCGGCCAGGGCCGGAACTTCGTCCTGCCCGACGACGTCAAGGACCTCGCCGCCGTCGTCTGGACGCACCGCCTGGTGATGGACCCCGAAGCGGAGTTCTCCGGCGCCACCGCCGACGCCGTCCTGGCGCGGGTGCTGGCGGACGTCGCCGCCCCGCAGCAGCGCGCCGCCGTGTAGGCGGCACACCGCCCGAACCCGTTTCCACCGCAAGAACCAGCACGAACAAAGGCCCCCATATGTCCACCAGCACTCCGTTGACCCGGCTTGCTGACCGCCTGAAGCGGCCCTTCTCCCGGCCCGGCGCACCCGCCCGCCTGCACCCCTCCGCCGTCTGGGCCGAGGCCAGAAGCACCGCGGCGCTGGCGCTGGCCCCGGCCGGGCGCGCCGCCCGGGAGCGCTTCCGCCGGCACCTCGAGCCCGTGCTCTCCGTCGTGAGCGCGCTCGGCTGGTCCGTGCTGGCGGCTTCGGCCGTGTTGTGGATTCTCGGCCAGGCCTATGGCTGGCAGGAAGCCAAGGCCGCCGCGATGGCCGCGTTTGTGCTGTTCGTGCTGGCGGTCGGCTTCATCCTGGGCCGGTCCTCCTACGGGGTGCTGCTGGACCTGGCCCGGACCCGGGTGGCCGTGGGGGACAGCGCCGTCGGCAGCATCACGGTGTCCAACACCTCCGCCCGGCCGCTGCTGCCCGCCGACCTGGAACTGCCCGTGGGAACCGCCACGGCCGTGTTCCACCTTCCCCGGATGAAGCCCGGGCAGGTCCACGAGGACCTCTTCGCCATCCCCACCGCCCGCCGCGCCGTGATCGTGGTGGGACCGGTCCGCTCGGTGCGCGCCGACCCGCTGCACCTGCTCCGCCGCCAGGTGCTCTGGACCGAACCGGAGGACCTCTACGTGCACCCGAAGACCGTGGCCCTGGGCGGCTCCGCGGCAGGGTTCATCCGCGACCTCGAGGGCATGCCCACCACGGACCTCTCCAGCGCCGACGTGTCCTTCCACGCGCTGCGCGACTACGTGCCGGGCGATGACCGGCGGCACATCCACTGGAAGACCACGGCCCGGACCAACAAGCTGATGGTGCGCCAGTTCGAGGAAACCCGCCGCGCGCACCTGGCCATCTCGCTCTCCACCAACACGGACGAATACGCCTCGGAGCAGGAGTTCGAACTGGCCATCTCCGCCGCCGCCTCGATCGGGCTGCAGGCCATCCGGGAGCAGCGCGACCTCGACGTCCTCACCCAGACCGGGCCGCTGCGCTGCGAAACCGGCCGCAACCTGCTCGATGACATGACCCGGATCACCGGTGCACCCCAGCGCAAGACCGCCGTCGACCTCGCCCGGACCCTGGCCGACACCGTCCCCAACGCTTCCGTGGTGTTCTTTGTGGTGGGCAGCAACGTCACCCCAACCCAGCTGCGCTCCGCCTCGGCCTCGGTGCCGCCGGGGGTGCGCAGCCTCGCGGTCCGGATCCAGCCCGGCGCCGCACCGTCCCGGGCCAACATCGCGGACCTGACCGTGCTCACCCTGGGCGAGCTCTCCGAGCTGGCCATTGTGCTGCGGAAGGCCGCCGCATGAGCGCCGCCACAGACGTCCGGCCCCGCGGCAAGGCGGCGTCCCGCCGCTCAGGCTTCGGCGACGGCCGGCCGGCCTGGCATCACGTGCTCGACGCCGGCGCCCTCACCGTGCTGCTCGGCCTCGGTGTCCTCGGCTTCAGCCTCAGCTTCGGCGGCGACGCCTACTACCTGATCGCCGGCTTCGGCGGCATCGGGCTCGGCCTGGCCGTGGCCGGCGCCAACGTGCACTTCCGGCTCGGGGCCCTGATCACAGCGGCCCTGGCGGCCGGCGCCTACATCGTCTTCGGCACCGCCCTCGCCGTGCCCGAGGCCTCGATCGCCGGGGTGCTGCCCAGCCTGGAATCCCTGCGGACCCTGCTGGCCGGGGTGGTCTTCGCCTGGAAGGACATGCTCACCGTCGGGGTGCCGGTGGGGAACGCCGGCGGCACCCTGATTGTGCCGTTCCTGAGTTCCCTGCTTACGGCCCTCGCCGCCGGGCTTTTGACCTGGCGGCTCAAAAGCCCGTACTGGCCGCTGCTGCCGGTGCTGGCGCTGTTCATCACCGGCATCGCCTTCAGCACCAACGCCGGGTTCCTGACCGTGGAGCGCGGCATCTCGCTCACCGTCGTCGCGATCGCCTGGGCGACCTTCCGCCGCGACGGCCTGCGCCGCAACGACACCCGCAAGGTGTCGGTGAACCGGCCGGAGGCGGACCAATCGGCCGCCCGCGCCGCCCGGCTCCGCCGCGTGGGCACCGCCGCCGCGGTGATCGCCGCCGCCGTCTCGATCACCGCCGTCGTCTCCCGGCTGGTGGCCGCGGACGATGACCGCAAGGTGCTTCGCAACACGATCGTGCCCCCGTTCGACCCGAAGGACTACGTCACCCCGCTGGCGAGCTTCCGCACCTTCGTCAAGGACAAAAAGGACGACGACCTCTTTGTGGTCAAGGGCCTGCCCAAGGACGGCCGGGTGCGGCTCGCCGCCCTGGACGCGTTCAACGGCACCAACTACACCATGGACCCGAACGGCTCGGGCAGCTTCTCCAAGGTGGGCGACACGAAGTCCCTGAACACCCTCGCCGACTCCACCGGTATCGCCCCGGCCAACAACTACACCCTGGACATCACGATCGAGGACTACCAGGGCTACTTCCTCCCGGGCGGCCGCAAGACCACCGGCATCAGCTTCGAACGGGACGGCACCGGCGCCGCCGCCGGACTGTACTTCAACTCCGGCACGGACACCGCCGTGACCACCCGGGGCCTGGCCAAGGGCGATTCCTACAGTGTCCAGGTGGCCGACCCGGCCAGGCTGGAACACGGCCAGCTGACCCAGTACGACTTCGCCAAGGACTCGCTGCCGGACCCGGCCGAGGTGCCGCCGGTGGTCGGCTCGCAGGCGAACGACCTGGCCGCCGACGCGCCCACCGCCATCGACCGGGTCCGCCAGATCGAGGCGCACTTCCAGAAGAAGGGCGCCTTCAGCAACGGCCTGATCGCCGACGGTCAACTGCCCAGCGTCTCTGGCCACAGCGCCAACCGCATCCGCAGCCTGCTCACCGCCAAGCAGATGCTCGGCGACGACGAACAGTACGCCGTGGCGATGTCCCTCATGCTGCGCCACCTGGGCATCACCTCACGGGTGGTGATGGGCTTCTACCCGGACCCCAAGAGCCCGGAGAACGGCGCCGGCGAAGTGAAGATCACCGGCAAGGATGTCCACGCCTGGGTGGAGGTGGCCTTCGACCGGGTGGGCTGGGTGTCCTTCGACCCCACCCCGCCCAAGGACAACGTGCCCATCCCGCCGGACCCGGAGAACAAGTCCAAGCCCAAGCCCCAGGTCCTGCAGCCGCCGCCTCCGCCGCAGGAACCGGCCGAGCTGCCGCCGGACTCCTCGCCGGACGCGCTGGACGCCGACGAGAAGAAGAACAACCCCTGGCTCTTCTGGGGTCCGCTGCTCACCGCGATCGGCCTCGCCCTGATACCGGTGGCTGTCCTGGCGCTGCCGCTGCTGCTGATCGCCTGGCTCAAGGCCCGGCGCCGGAAGGCCCGCTTCACCGACGGCCACCCCGCCCAGCGCGTCGGCGGCGGCTGGAACGAGGTCCTGAGCCTCGCGACCGACCTCGGCGCCGGCGTGGACAGCCGCGCCACCCGGCGCGAGTCCGCCGTCGTGCTCGGCGAGGCGTTCCCCGCGAGCCAGGGCACCACCACGCTGCTGGCCCGCCGGGCCGACGCCGCCATCTTCGGCGCCGGGCAGCCGAGCGAGGAGCAGGTGCGCGAATACTGGCAGATCGTGGACGGCTCGCTGCAGGAAATGACCGGGACGATCGGCTTCTGGCGGCGCCAGCAGGCCCGGTTCTCGCCGCGCTCCCTGCTGGCCGACGGCCGCGCCGCCCTCACCCTGCGCGGTCTGCGCCCGGTGCTGACCGGCCGGAAGCGGACCGGGCCGGCCGGCAGCGGCCCAGCCAAAACCGGTACAGCTAGTACAGTGGAGCCCGGTCCGCAGGAAACCCCGTGAACAGCCAGGAAGAGCCGCCCCGAGCCATGACCGACGACGTCGAGCGCTGCCCGCGCTGCCACCAGCCGATCCGCCCGGGCGCCGCGTTCTGCACCTCGTGCGGGGTGCCGCTCGGCAACCGCTCTGCCCGCAGCGTCCGGCGGGGCCAGCCGGAACCCGGTACTATCCCGGTAGCGACTTCCGGGCCGGGCCGTGCGTTCCCGTCCGGACCGGCACCTGCCGGAGTGCAGCTGAACGGTCAGGGTATGCACGGACTAGGGGGAGGTACCGTTTTGCCGAACAAGCTTGAGCTGGTCCCAGCGGATGCGGGCAAGCGGCTGGGGGCCGCGGTGCTCGACTGGACCGGGCCCGTGGCGGTCCTCATTGTGCTCTTCGCCGTCGGCTTCGCCGGGGTGACGCAGACGCGCGGCGGCGGCTCCATCACCTACAACACCT
Organism: Arthrobacter sp. SlRoot2-15; assembly: GCF_059739345.1. Classification (NCBI taxonomy): domain Bacteria; kingdom Bacillati; phylum Actinomycetota; class Actinomycetes; order Micrococcales; family Micrococcaceae; genus Arthrobacter; species Arthrobacter sp. SlRoot2-15. The sequence continues at coordinate 717,522 of NZ_AP046058.1, read as the reverse complement.
CCTCGCTGGTGCTCTTCGGCGGCATCGGGCTCGGCGTCACGGCCGCCTACACACTGGTCCAGGCGATGATCGAGGCCCGGTCCGGAGCGACCCTGGGCAACCGCCTGATGGGGATCCGCAGCGCCGACGCCGACGGCTACGCGCCCGGCGGGGGAGCGGTGTTCCTCCGCGGCCTGGTCACCGGCGCCGGGGTGCTGCTGGCGGGCCTGGCCGCCGTCCTCGTGGTGGTGTTCCAGTGGTTCGGCGCCGCGCTGTGGATCCTGGCACCGCTGGCCCTGCTGGGCGCCGGCTGGGCCGTGCTGGTGGTGGTCTCCAACACCTGGGACCGCAACGGCAGGCTGCGCGGCTTCCATGATGCCGCCGCCAAGACCCTCGTCTTCGACATCAAGGCCGGCCGCAACCCGCTCGCGACCGGCGGCATCCAGGGCCCGTACAGTTTTGCCCCGCTGGATCTGCCGCCGGTGCAGCAGGTCGCTTCCCCGGTCGCCTGGGCCGCCCGGCTCCAGGCTCAGCCCCCCGCTCCGGCTCCCGCTCCCGTGGCCGCCCCGGCGCCCGCTCCCGCTCCCGCTCCCGCGGCCCCGCAGCCGGTGCTGATCGAGGCGGCCCGCAGCGAGGCCCTGAACAGCCACGCGTTCAGTCCCCACCCCGACGATGACCACGACCGCACCCAGGTCCGCGGCGACAGCTCCGCCCCGGTCACCGTGGCCATCCTGCGGATCCGGGTCGACGACGGCCGGGAAGTCGAACTGGACCGGGCCATGCTGATCGGCCGCAACCCCGCCGGCCAGCCCGGCGAGGAATCCGTGCAGCTGCTGCCGGTGGCCGACCCCGGACGCTCCATCTCCAAGACCCACCTGCACGTGCTGACCGGGAACGGCGGCATCTGGGTGACGGACCGCAACTCCACCAACGGCAGCGCCGTCACGACGCCGGACGGCATCCGTACCGCACTGGCACCCGGGGAACCCACCCACGTACGCCCCGGATCCACCGTGCACTTCGGTGACCGCTCCTTCTACCTAGGACAGGCATGACACCCCAACCGGCTTCCGTTCCTCCCGCCGAGGCTTCTGCCGCCCCGTCCGGCAGTGCATCCAGCAGCGTTCAGAGCAGTGCACCCAGCAGCGTTCAGAGCAGTGCCCCCAGCAGCGTTCCAAGCAGCGTTCCAAGCCTCCGGCTCAATTGCGGCTACGGCACCGACCGCGGCCTGCGCCGGGAGATGAACGAGGATTCCTTCATCGCCGCCGACCCGGTCTTCGCCGTCGCCGACGGCATGGGCGGGCATGAAGCCGGCGAGATCGCGAGCGGTATCTGCGTCCGCACACTCTCCGAGATCCCGCAGCTCGCCACCGGGGAGCGGGACGCCACCGCCGCCGTCGTCCAGCAGTACCTGCTGCAGGCCGACGCGGGGATCCGCGAGGAGACCGGCTCCCGTGCCGGCACCACCCTCTCCGGCGTCGTCGTCGTCGAACAGATGGGCATCCCGTACTGGCTGGTCATGAACATCGGCGATTCGCGTACCTACCGCCTCAGCCAGGGCCGGCTCCACCAGGTCAGCGTCGACCACTCCGAGGTGCAGGAACTGGTGGACGCCGGCGAGATCACCATGGCCGAGGCCGCGGTCCACCCGCGCCGCCATGTGGTCACCCGCGCCCTGGGCACCGGCGACGAGACCGAGGCAGACTACTGGCTGCTGCCCGTCGAGGAAGGCGACCGGATCCTGGTCTGCTCGGACGGACTCAACGGCGAGCTCGACGACGAGCACATCGCCCGGATCCTGGTCTCCGAGCCGGACCCGCAGGCCGCCGTGGACCAGCTGATCCAGGCCGCCCTGCGCAGCGGCGGCCGGGACAACGTGACCTGCATCGTGGTGGACGCGAGCAACGTGGCCCACGATGCCGGCGCCCAGACCGCCCCGCGCACCCCCGCGGAGGCCGAAGACGAAACCACCCTGCCGCGCACCGACGTCCTGGAGGTCGCCCCTGACGGCGAGGTCGTCGGGGACGCCCCGGGCGAGGAGTCCCATGGCGCCCGCTGACCGCCGGGCCGTGAGCTATACGCCGGGGACCTGGCTGGGCGTGGTCCGCTCCGGAACCGTGGTGCTGCTGCGCCCGGACACGGACCGGGCCCTGGTGGACTCGCTTTGGACGCTGCTGGCCACAAATCCGGAGGTCCACGAGGTCCTGGACGCCGTGACCTCGGCCTCGGGCGGCTCGCTCGCCCGGCTGCCCTGGTTTGGGATCGTGGGACTGCGCGGATCGCTGCAGGTGTTCCTGCGCGGCGGGATCGACCTGGCGGTCACACCGGAGGGCGACGGCGGTGCCGCCGTGGCGCTCAGCGGCCGGGACGTCACGACGTGGACCGAACGGCGCTTCGCATCCGCCCAAGGCTTCAGCGTGGCCATCCCCGACGCCGGTCCCGCGGGGGACAGCGCCGAAGCGCCGGCGCCGCTGCCGCTGGGCGAGGGCGTCGTGCTGCTGCAGGGACTGCACTGCGGGCTAACCGGAAACGGGACCGCCGCGGTGGCGCCCGAGGCCGTTGTGCCGACCGCCCCAGCGGACGACCAGCTGATGGCAGCGGCCGAAGCAGACTTCGCCGCGGAGCAAACCGGGCACTTCAGCTCCGAGGAGACGGTGCTGGACTTCCCCGAAGAGGACGAGGTCCCGGTGCCGGAGGCACCCGGACCCGAAGCGCCCGCCCCGGTACCGGCCGAACAGGAACCGACCGGCAGCTACGACCACCTCTGGGAACAGACCGTGATGCGGAAGATCGAAGACGCCGCGGTACGCGAGGACCCGGAGAACGAGCAGGAGCCGGACGCCTCTCCGGAAGCGGACCTGGAAACCTCCGCGCCGGAACCGGCCGCCGGGAAATCCGAACCCGAACCGGCGGCAGTGCCGCCCGCGCCCGCCGCGGCGGTGCCCACCGGGCTGATCGATTCCGTGCCGTGGCACACCGGCGGCGACCGCCCGGCCCCGTCCGCCGCTCCGGCGCCGCGCCCCGCGCCCGGCCCCGCCGCGCCGCCGTCGTTCTCCATGCAGGTGCCGTCCACGCAGGTGCCGTCCCCGCTGGCGCCGCAGGCTTCGGATGCCGACCACGACGGCCAGACCATCGTCAAAAGCTCCCTGCCCGGCGCCACCGGGCCGAGCGCGGCGCGTCCCGGCATGGCCCCGGCCGCCAAGGACCCGGGCACCGGGCCCATGGTGCTGGCCCGGGTCTGCCCGCAGGGCCACGCGAACCCGCCCACCAACGCCCAGTGCGCCTACTGCGGCCAGCCGCTGCCCGGCGACGGAGTGCAGGTCAGGCGCCCGCGGCTGGGCCGGGTGCGCCTGTCCACCGGCGAGCTGATCGACCTGGACCAGTCCCTTGTTGTGGGCCGGCAGCCCTCGGTGTCCCGCGTCCAGGGCGCCGTGATGCCCAAGCTCGTCCAGGTGCCGAGCCCCGGCGGGGACATCTCCCGCTCGCACGTGGAAGTCCGGCTCGAGGGCTGGCACGTGATGCTCTGCGACCTCAAGGCCACCAACGGCACGGTCCTGCTGCGCGAGGGCCAGGCCCCGCGCCGGCTCGCCCAGGGCGAGATGGCCATCCTGTTCGACGGCGACATCGCCGAACTGGGCGACGGCGTCCAGCTCCGGTTCGAGGAGCTGCTGTGAACGCAAAACGCCCCGCCGCCCCGCCGCCGGGCATCCCCGGCTACACCTTCGTGAGCCTGCTGGGCTCCGGCGGGTTCTCGGACGTCTACCTTTACGAACAGGACCGGCCGCGCCGCAAGGTGGCGATCAAGGTGCTGCTCTCGGACCTCAAGACCGAGGGCGCCCGCCGCCGCTTCGAATCCGAGGCGAACCTGATGGCGCAGCTGTCCTCGCACCCCTACATTGTCACGATCTTCGAGGCGCAAATCACCGATGCCGGCCACTCCTACCTGGCCATGGAGTACTGCTCCCGGCCCAGCCTGGACGTCCGCTACCGGCGGCAGCGCTTCAGCGTCGACGAGGTGCTGGCCGTGGGCATCCAGGTGGCGTCCGCCGTCGAAACCGCGCACCGCGCCGGGATCGCGCACCGCGACATCAAGCCGGCGAACATCCTGGTCACGGACTACAACCGCCCGGCGCTGACCGACTTCGGCATCTCCGGCACCCTTGCCGGGGACCAGGACGAGGACGCGGGCATGTCCATCCCGTGGTCCCCGCCCGAACAGTTCAGCGACCGGCAGGTCAACGGTGTGCTGGTGGACGTCTGGGCGCTCGGCGCCACGCTCTACACGCTGCTGGCCGGCCGGTCCCCGTTTGTGCTGCCGGGCGCGGACAACTCCCAGCGGGAGCTGATCTCGCGCATCACCAACCAGCCGCTGCCGAGGCTGGGCCGCGCCGACGTGCCCGAATCCCTGGAGCTGGCCCTCGCCACGGCCATGGCCAAGGCGGCGGACTCGCGGTATTCCTCCGCCCACGCCTTCGCCCTGGCATTGCAGCGCATCCAGGCCGAGCTGAACCTCTCAGTCACGCCGTTCGAGGTCCTCGAGGACCCCCACGCCGATGAACCGCACCCGGACGACGCCTTCGAGGAGACCCGCGTCCGCAGCGTCGCCGCGATCGACCCGGACGCCACCGGACCGGCCTCGACCTTCCCGGCCCGGGTTCCCGGCGGACCGGCCGCCGACGACGCCACGACGTTCCGGCCCGCGGCGGTCCCGGCCGCGCCGCCGTCGTTTGCCGCACCGTCGTTTGCCGCACCGTCGTTTGCCGCTCCGCGACCGGCGGAGGACGACGACGTCGCGGCCACCGTCAACCGCTCCAGCACAGCGCCACCCGAGGAGGCCGCCGACGAGGGCCCAGCCGCCGCCACCGGCCACGGCCGGCGGAACCTGGTGCTCGCGGTCGTGGGCGGCGCGGTCCTGGCGGTCGCCGCCGTCGTGGGCGTCGTCGCGGGAACCACCCGGCCCGTGCCGGCCCCGCAGGCATCCCAGCAGGTCAGCAAACCGCCGGCCGACGCCGTGGACAGCGGCACGGTCCCGGACGTGGAGAACCTCGCCGGCCGTTTGGACGCGGCAGGGAACTTCACCTTCACCTGGAAGAACCCGCAGCCCAAGACCGGCGACAGCTACAAGTGGCGGACCTACTCACCCAAGGGCAACGGCAACTTCACCGCCACCACCAAGGCCACGGCCCAGGTGGCACCCAACCCGGCGGGGGAGACCTGCATCCAGGTGCAGATCGTCCGCACCGACGGATCATCCTCGCCGATGCAGGAAGGCTCCGTCGCCTGCGCGAAGAAGCCCTGAGCACCACATCCCGGGCCCACCGCCCACCGAACAACACACAGGCCAAGGGCCCAACGAGGAGGCACGGACAATGGGGGATCTTGCGATAGATTTCTGCGGCGAATGGCACGAGCCATCCGATGAGGACATCTTCAGCATCGGCCGCGAGGGCGACCTCGAGGTGGACGACAACCCGTACCTGCACCGGCAGTTCCTGCAGATTGCCCGGTATGACGGCATCTGGTGGCTCAGCAACGTCGGCAGCATGCTCTGCGCGACCATTGCCGACGCCTCCGGCGGCATGCAGGCCTGGCTCGCCCCGGGCGCCCGCATCCCGCTGGTGTTCAGCCACACCAACGTCATCTTCACCGCCGGCCCCACCACCTACGAGTTCGCGGTGCACCTCAAGACCCCGGCGTTCCGGCAGCAGGCCCGCAGCGAAGACAGCGGCGGGGACACCACCATCGGCCCGGTGGTGTTCACCGACGCCCAGAAGGCCCTGATCGTGGCCCTCGCCGAGCCGATGCTCCGCCGCGAAGGGACCGGCTTCAGCGCCGTGCCCTCCTCCGCCGAAGCGGCCAAGACCCTGGGCTGGGCGCTGACCCGGTTCAACCGGAAGCTGGACAACGTGTGCGACAAACTGGACCGGGTGGGGGTGGCCGGGCTGCGCGGCGGCGGCGGCAAGCTCGCCACCAACCGCCGGGCCCGGCTGGTGGAACACGCCGTCACCTCGCATCTGGTGACCGCGGCCGACCTGGTCCTGCTGGAGACGCAGCGCGGCGGTGAGGAAGCATGAGGATCCGGCTGACCCTGCGCCGCGACCCCGCCGAGGCCAAGGACCTGGCCGTCACCGTCGACGGCCTCGCCACCGTCGCGGACATCGCCACCGAACTCTGGGCGGCGGACCCCGCACGGCGCGGCACCACACCGCCGTCGAACCTCTCGCTGCGCATCGAGGAGGCCTTCGCCGCCGGCGGCCTCAAGGACACCGTCCTGAAGCGGGGGGACAACCTGCTCGAATCAGGGCTGCGGCCCGGCTCCATCATCTCGCTGACCCAGGTCAGCGAGCAGTTCACCGTACCCGGCGCCAACCGGGGGCCCGCAGCGGCGACCCTGCGCGTCCTCTCCGGCCCGGACGTCGGCCGCGAATTCGCCCTGCCCTCCGGCACCAGCTACCTCGGCCGGGACCGCGACGTCGACGTCCGGCTGACCGACCCGCTGACGTCGAAACGCCATGCCCGGATCACGGTGGGCGAAACCGTCGAGATCGTGGACACCAACTCCGCCAACGGGCTGCTGATGGACGGGCTGCCCGTCACCCGGGCCACGCTGAACTCCTCCGACACCGTCACGCTCGGCGACACCACCGTCTCCGTGGTGTCCCTGGGCGGCAGCCAGGGCGCCGCCCCGAGTTCGCCGCTGATCAACTTCAACCGCTCGCCGCGGGTGGTGCCCCGGTTCGAACCGCGCCAGCGGACGCTGCCGGCCGGACCCAAACGCCAGGACCACCACCCGTTCCCGTACATCATGCTGATGGCCCCGCTGATGATGGGCGCCATCCTTTTCGCCGTCACGCAAAACGTCCTGTCCGTGGTCTTTATGCTGATGATGCCGCTGTTCGTCGTCGGCCACTACGTGGACCAGAAGCTCCAGTCCAAGCGGGAACGCAAGGAACAGCTCAAAGCCTTCCGCGCCGCCATGGCCGCGTTCCGTGAGGACATCACCGCGCTGCAGAAGGTGGAGCGCTCGGTCCGGCTGCAGGAAGCGCCCTCGGTCAGCGACACCGTGGACTCCATCTACAAGCTCGGCCCGCTGCTCTGGACCCACCGGCCCGAACACACCGCCTTCCTGGGCCTGCGCTTCGGCCTCGGCACGGCGCCGTCCCGGATCCAATTCGAGGAACCGCACAGCAACGAGACCGAGCCCGAGTACATGGCCGAAATCCAGCAGTGCCTGGCCCAGTTCGGCAGCATCGAGGGCGTCCCGATCGTCTCCCAGCTGCGCACCGCGGGTTCGTTCGGCCTCGCCGGCCCGCGCGGCCTCGTCGACGACGTGGCCCGCGGCATGGTGCTGCAGCTCGTGGGGCTGCATTCGCCGGCCGAAGTGGTGCTGACCGCCATCACCTCGGCCCAGTCCAAGGACCGCTGGGAATGGCTGCAGTGGCTGCCGCACGCCGGCTCCGGCCACAGCCCGCTCGGCGGCGACCACCTCGCAGCCGGGCCGGCCGGCGGCTCGGCCCTGCTCTCCCGCCTCGAGGACCTGATCGACCAGCGCGAGGCCGCGGCCCAGTCGCCGCGCCCGGAGCTCCGGCCCGGGGTCGCGTCCGTCCCGGGCGGCGAGGAGGTTCCGGCACCGCAGCTGCCCACCGTGCTCCTGGTGGTCGAGGACGACGCCCCGGTGGACCGCGGCCGGCTCACCCGGGTCCTGGAACGCGGGCCGGATTCCGGCGTGCACGTGATGTGGGTGGCTACCTCCGTCCAGCAGCTCCCGGCGGCCTGCCGCGACTTTATGGCGGTCGACGGCGAGCACGGCACCACCACCGGCCAGGTCCGGCTGGGCCGGCACACCTTCCCGGTCAGCTGCGAAAGCCTCGACGCCGGGCTCGCCGCCCAGCTGGCGCGGATGCTCGCCCCGGTGGTCGACGTCGGGAAGCCGCTCGAGGACGACTCCGACCTGCCCCGTGCGGTGTCTTACGCCACCCTGATCGGCAAGGACTTCTTGGACAACCCGCAGGCCGTCGCGGACCGCTGGAGCGAGAACAACTCCGTGCACGCCAGCGCCAAGCCCAACCGGAAGGACAACGGAACACTCCGCGCCCTGGTCGGCTCCAAGGGCATCGAACCGCTGTACCTAGACCTCAAGAACGAGGGCCCGCACGCCCTGGTGGGCGGAACCACCGGCGCCGGCAAATCCGAGTTCCTGCAGTCCTGGGTGATGGGCATGGCCGCGGCGTACAGCCCGGACCGGGTGAGCTTCCTGTTCGTGGACTACAAGGGCGGCGCCGCGTTCGCGGATTGCCTGCACCTGCCGCACACCGTCGGCCTGGTCACCGACCTGTCCCCGCACCTGGTCCGCCGCGCCCTGACCTCGCTCAGGGCCGAGCTGCACCACCGTGAGAAGCTGCTGAACCGCAAAAAGGCCAAGGACCTGCTGGAACTCCAGCGCCAGGCCGACCCGGAGGCGCCGCCGTACCTGGTCATCATCGTGGACGAATTCGCTGCCCTCGCCACCGAGGTGCCGGAGTTCGTCGACGGCGTGGTGGACGTCGCCGCCCGCGGCCGGTCGCTCGGCCTGCACCTGATCCTCGCCACCCAGCGCCCCGCCGGTGTGATCAAGGAAAGCCTGCGCGCCAACACCAACCTGCGCGTGGCGTTGCGCATGGCCGACGAGGACGACGCCGTCGACATCCTGGGCGTGCCCACCGCGGCATACTTCGACCCGTCCATCCCCGGCCGCGGCGCGGCCAAGACCGGACCGGGCCGGATCCAGGGCTTCCAGACCGGCTACGCCGGCGGCTGGACCACCGAGAAGCCGCAGCGGGCGCAGATCGACGTCGTCGAGATGGCGTTCGGTTCCGGCGCCGCCTGGGCCGCCCCGGCCGCCGAGGCGCCGGAGCGGGAGGAGCCCGCCGGGCCCAACGACATCGCCCGGATGACGGCGAACATCATCAAGGCCGCCGACGTGCTCGCCATCGAGCCTCCCCGCAAGCCCTGGCTGGACGAGCTCGCCACGGCCTACGACTTCTCCCGGCTGCCGAACCCGCGCACCGACGAGCGGCTGCTCCTCGGCGTGGCGGACGACCCGGCGCACCAGGACCAGCCCACGGTCTTCTACGAACCCGACCGGGACGGCAACATGGCCATCTACGGCACCGGCGGCTCGGGCAAGTCGGCCGCCCTGCGCGGGATCGCGATCGCCGCCGCCGTCACCCCGCGCGGCGGTCCGGTGAACGTCTACGGCATCGACTGCGGCTCCTCGGGCCTGAAGATGCTCGAGGCGTTGCCGCACGTCGGGGAGATCATCAACGGCGACGACGTCGAACGCGTCGGCCGCCTGCTGCGCTGGCTGCGCGACCTCGCCGACGACCGCTCGGCCCGCTACGCCGAAGTCCGGGCCTCCACGATCGTGGAGTACCGGCAGCTGGCCAACATGCCGGACGAGAAGCGGATTTTTGTGCTGGTGGACGGCATGTCCGCCTTCCGTGAGGCGTACGAATACAGCAAGCTCTCCGCGCTCTGGGACATCTTCCTGCAGCTCGCCACGGACGGCCGGCCGCTCGGCATCCACCTCGTGGTCAGCGGGGACCGGCCGAACGCGGTGCCGGCGTCGCTGCTGGCCTCGATCCAGCGCCGGCTGGTGCTGCGGCTGTCCTCGGAAGAGGACTACCTGTCCATGGACGTGCCCCGGGACGTGCTCGGGGCGGCCACGCCGCCGGGCCGCGGGCTGCTCGGCAACCTCGAGGTGCAGCTGGCGGTGCTCGGCGGGAACTCCAACCTGGCCGTGCAGGCCCGCGAGGTGCACAAGCTCCGAGCGGCCATGCTGCGCCAGGGCGTGGAACAGGCTCCGCAGATCGAGCGGCTGCCCGACTCGGTGGACCTGGACCTGCTCCCGGCCGGCAGTCCGGACCTGCCGGTGATCGGCGTCGACGACGAGACCCTGCAGCCGGCCGAGATCCTGGCCAAGGGACCGCTCCTGCTCGCCGGCCCGCCGGGCTCCGGCCGCACCGTGGCGCTGGTGACCCTCGCCTACGCGCTGCGCCGGTCCAACCCGGGTGTGGAGCTGATCTACCTCGGCTCGCGGCGTTCGGCCGCGGCGTCGCTCAAGCTCTGGGACCGCTCCGTGGTGGGCACCGACGACGTCGAGGATGCCATCGACGAACTGGTGGAGTACGCCGCCGGCACCCCGGGCAAGCTCGCGATCTTCATCGAGGGCCTGACCGACTTCACCGACACCCTGGCCGAGTCCGGGATCGGCCGGCTGGTCACGGCGTCGATCAAGGCCGATCAGTGGGTGGTGGGCGAATCCGAAACCTCCACCTGGTCCTCGGCCTGGTCCCTGGCGCAGCCGTTCAAGTCCGGCCGCCGCGGCCTGCTGCTCAACCCGGGGGACATCGAGGGCGACAGCCTGCTCAGCACCTCCCTTGGCCGGATCAGCGGCGACTTCATCCCCGGCCGCGGCTACATCGTGGGCCGCGGCAAGGTCCGCAAGCTGCAGGTCGCGCTGCCGCCGGAGAACCGGAACTAGGGCGCGCGGATGGGGAGGGCTGCCCATGGACAGCGTTTTGCGCGGCAGGGTAGGTTCTAGGCAATGGATCTTCCGGAGCAGCCGGGGGCCGCTGGGGACGCCGACAGGGTTCGGGTCCGGTGAACTAAGGAGTTTTTTCAAATGGCTATTTGGGGTGCGGATGTTACTCAGCTCAAGACTCTTGGGACGAAGCTGCAGGCCGGTTCGCAGGAGATCGAGAACCAGAAGTCGATGCTGACCAAGGTTCTGGCCGGAACCCAGTGGATGGGTCCGGACGCGGACAAGTTCCGCAACGAGTGGAACGGCGAGCACGTCGCGGCCCTCACCCGGGTTTCCCAGGCCTTGCAGCAGGCCGGCCAGCAGGCCACCCGCAACGCCGCCGACCAGGAGAGCGCTTCCGCCCGCTAGGCCCATCCGTTGCCACCGACGGCCCGGACGCATCCCGCGTCCGGGCCGTCCGCCGTTTCCGGCCCGGGGACGGCGCCGGCCGGTGCGGCGCCGGGGCCCGCCAATGACCGGACAACGTGGGAGATCTAGGGCAGGATAGGTCTGTGAGCACAGGGAAGACTGCAGCAGAAACCGACACCCACAGCCCCGACGGGGAACTGGTCCCGTCCGAGGCCATCCGCGAAGAGTACGAGGAACTGGTCGAGCAGGTCCGCAAGCACCGCTTCGCGTACTACCAGGAGGACGCCCCGATCATCTCCGACGCCGAGTTCGACGAACTCTTCCGGCGGCTGGAGACCATCGAGGCCATGCACCCCGAACTGGTGGCCAACGATTCCCCCACCCAGGAGGTGGGCGGGGAGGTCTCCGCCGCCTTCGCCGCCGTCGAACACCTGACCCGGATGTACAGCCTCGAGGACGTCTTCTCCCTCGAGGAGCTGGAGGCCTGGATCGCCAAAGCCGAGGCCGGCGTCGGCAAGCTTGGCAACGGCGGCAACCCGCCGTCGTGGCTCACCGAACTCAAGATCGACGGCCTGGCCGTGAACCTGCTCTACCGCGACGGCGTGCTCATCCGCGCAGCCACCCGCGGCGACGGCTTCACCGGCGAGGACATCACCCACAACGTCCTGACCATCAAGGAAATCCCGCAGCAGCTCAAAGGCGGCAACTTCCCGGCCGAAATGGAAATCCGCGGTGAGGTCTTTATCCCGTCCAAGGCGTTCGCGGAGTTCAACGAGGCACTGATCGCGGAGGGCAAGGCGCCGCTGGCCAACCCGCGCAACGCCGCCGCGGGCTCGCTGCGGCAGAAGGACCCGGCGGAGACCGCCAAGCGGCCCCTGAAGATGTACGTGCACGGCATCGGCGCCCGCGAAGGGTTGGAGACCGGCAGCCAGTCGGACACCTACCGCCAGCTCGCCGACTGGGGCCTGCCCACCAGCCCCTACTTCGAGGTGCTCCCCGGCCTGGCCGAGGTACTGGACTTCATCCGCCGCTACGGCGACAAGCGGCACAGCCTCAGCCACGAAATCGACGGCATTGTGGTCAAGGTGGACGACTTAGCCACCCAGCGGGCCCTCGGCTACACCTCCCGGGTTCCGCGCTGGGCCGTGGCCTACAAATACCCGCCGGAAGAGGTCAACACCAAGCTCCTGGACATCGCGGTCAACGTGGGCCGCACCGGCCGCGTCACCCCGTATGGCGTGATGGTGCCGGTCAAGGTCGCCGGTTCCACGGTGGAGATGGCCACCCTGCACAACCAGGAAGTCGTCAAGGCCAAGGGCGTCAAGATCGGCGACATTGTGGTGCTCCGCAAGGCCGGCGACGTCATCCCGGAAATCGTCGGGCCGGTGCTGGCCTTGCGCGATCAGCAGGACCCGCCGGTGCGCGACTTCGTCATGCCCACCGAATGTCCCGCCTGCGGCACCCCGCTCGCCCCGGCCAAGGAGGGCGACGTCGACATCCGCTGCCCCAACGCCCGCTCCTGCCCGGCGCAGCTGCGCGAACGCGTCTTCCACCTCGCCGGCCGCGGCGCCTTCGACATCGAGGCCCTCGGCTGGGAAGCGGCCATCGCCCTGACCCAGCCGGCCGAGCCCGACGTCGCCCCGCTCACCACCGAGGCGAACCTGTTCCGGCTCACGCCCGAGGACCTCGCCGGCGTCCGGATCCGCCGCGAAAAGCGCTCCAAGGGCGTGGCGACCGGCGAGTTCGAACTTGTGCCCTACTTCTACACCAAGGGCACCGCCAAGGTCCCGTCCAAGCCGACGGCCACCACGGAGAAGCTCTTCAGCGAACTCGAAAAGGCCAAGACCCAGCCGCTCTGGCGCGTGCTCGTGGCGCTCTCCATCCGGCACGTCGGGCCGCGGGCCTCGCGCGCCCTGGCCACCGCTTTTGGGACCATGGACGCCATCCGGCAGGCCTCCGAAGAGGAGCTCGCCGGCGTCGACGGCGTGGGCCCGGTGATCGCCGTGGCGCTCAAGGAATGGTTCGCCGAGGACTGGCACCGCGACATCGTGGACAGCTGGGCGGCCGACGGCGTCCGGATGGAGGACGAACGCGACGAGTCCACCCCGCGGACCCTGGAGGGCCTGACCGTGGTGGTCACCGGCAGTCTGGAGGGGTTCAGCCGGGACGAGGCCAAGGAAGCGATCCTGGTCCGCGGCGGCAAGGCCGCCGGCTCCGTTTCCAAGAACACCAGCTACGTGGTGGCCGGCGAAAACGCCGGCACCAAGCTGGACAAGGCCGAGCAGCTGGGCCTGCCGGTGCTGGATGAGGACGGCTTCCGTGCGCTGCTCGCGCACGGCCCGGCCGGCCTCAACGGCGCCGGTGCGGACGGTGCTGACGGTGCCGCAACCGGTACGGCAGACGACGTCGACGACGTCGAGGACGGCGAGGACCACCAGGAGGCTGTCGAGTGACCTCCGGACCGGCCGAATTCCCGGACGCGTCCGCGTTCCTCGAGCTGGCCCGGGAGGCCGCCGCCGCCGGCGCCGCGGTGCTGGCCGGCCGGAGCGCCGGCGCCCTGGACGTGAGCAACAAGGGCGATTCGGGGGACTGGGTGACGGCCTTCGATCTCGCGGCCGAGGCCGCCGTCCGCGAGGTCATCACCGGCGCCCGGCCCGAGGACACGATCACCGGGGAGGAGGGCGGCACCGTGCTGCCCGAGACCGCCAGCGGCTTCCGCTGGTCGGTCGACCCGCTCGACGGCACCACCAACTTCATCCGCAACATCGTCTACTACGGCACCTCGGTGGCGGTGGCCGGGCCTGACGGCGCCTGGCTGGCCGGCGTCGTCCACGCCCCGGCGCTGGGGCGGGTCTACTACGCCTCCCGCGGCCACGGCGCGTGGCTGGAGGAAAACGGCCGGCGCACAGCGCTCAACGGACCGGTGCCCGGCCGGACCGGGCAGATCCTGGCCACGGGCTTCAGCTACGACCCGTCCGTCCGGGCCGAGCAGGCGTCCGGGTTGGCGGGCCTGATGGACGGGTTCGCGGACGTGCGCCGGCTGGGATCGGCCGCGCTGGATCTCTGCCTCGTGGCCGACGGCACCCACGACGCCTACGGCGAACGCGGCCTGAACGAACACGACTTCGCCGCCGGCGCGCTGATCGCGGAGGAGGCCGGCTGCTGGGTGCGCCGCCCCCGGCTCACCAGTGTGCTCGACGGCGGGCCCTCCGATGAGGAGCGGCTCGCGGCCTGGACCTGCGCGGGGCCGCTGGAGCTCTCCGGGAAGTTCCCGCTCTGACCGACGCCCGGCAGAGCAACCGGGCGCGCTGGATTCCCCACGCAAAAAATGCGCCCCCTCGCGGGGGGGGCGCATTTCCTGGAACCAGAGGGCTAGTTCCTTACCGGCGGATTAGTTCTGGATCAGGCGGACCGGGCCTTGTGCCGAGTCGCAGACGAGAGTGGTGGTGCCGGACTTGTCCACTGCCCGGCCGAGGACCGCCACGGGCCCGACCTTCACACCGCAGACGTTTGCCGCCACCTGGGCGGCGACGCCGATGTTGACGTCCTGCAGGATCGTGACATCGCCGACCGCAACGTTGACGAGGCCGTCCTGGACTTGGGTGGGCGCGGCGTTGGCCGGTGCCATTCCACCCGCCAGGAACAGTGATCCTGCCAGTGCGGCTCCTGCTGAAGCTTTTGTCATCAAACGCATCGTTGACTCCTTCGTTGGTGTGATGGGGATTACAACAACGTAACGATCAGCATGCTTAGTAGTCAAGGGGGGCAAAGGCCAGTGACCGCCCCGACGCGGGGGTGAGGACCAGCCCCGCGCTGCGGGGACACAGGGACGAACGTTTGCCATTAGCGCAGGTCAGGGTGCGGTTTGGAGGCTGGCTTCCTCCACCTGAAATGGGCGGTGGCCTGCGCCCGAAAAAAATTTGAGAAATATTTGAACGGTTCCGAATCCGGCCACACAGTGCCTTCCGGTACAGCTGTTGCACGGGGAGTTGCAGCCCGCATGATTGACGCACTCCCGCAGACGTGCGGCCGCTGATAGTTCCATCACGGAAACCGCGCTTTGGCGCCCGGTCGGGGCCGACGCCCGTAACATAGACAGGTGCATTCGCAGATCCTCATTCGTCCCGCCGTCCCGGCCGACTACGACGCCGTCGCCCGCATCACCCGGGACGCCTACCTGGCCGCCGGGCACTTCGAGGACGCGGACCACCCCTACATGCAGCAAATCCAGCAGGTCGCCCGGCGGCACGAGAACGCGACCATCTGGGTGGCCGAACGCGGCGGCCAGGTTGTCGGCTCCGTGACCCTCGCCGTCGCGGGGGAGCCGTACGCGGACATCGCCCGGCCCGACGAGCTGGAATTCCGGATGCTCGTGGTGGACCCGGCGGTGCAGCGCAGCGGCGCCGGCAAGGCCATGGTGCAGGCCATCATCGAACACGCCCGGTCCCTGCCCGGCATCACCGGCGTCGCCCTGACCACCGGGATGACCTGGGAAAGCGCCCACGGCCTGTACCGGAAGACCGGCTTCCAGCGCGTCCCCGAACGCGACTGGTTCGTCCCGGACACCGACATCAAACTCCTGGTCTACCGCCTGGAGCTGTAACACCAGGCCGCCCGACACATTTCCACCGGTTTACCTGCCCTGGCTTTTGCCGCCCTAAAGTGGTGCCGACTCCACGCCCCACTGCGAAAGGCACTTCCATGCGCAAGACATTCGGCACAGGTTCCGTCTGGGAACAGAAGGTCGGCTACTCCCGGGCGGTCCAGGTGGACAACACCCTCTACATCTCCGCCACCGCCGCCAGCGGCGAGGACGGGATCGTGGGCGAGGACTTCTACACCCAGACCCGCTTCATCCTGGACAAGCTCGGCAGCGTCCTGGCCGACGCCGGCTTCGGCTACGCGGACGTGGTGCAGTCCAAGCTGTACCTGACGGACATCAGCCAGTGGGAGGAAGCGGGGCGCGCCCACGGCGAAGTCTTCGGCGAGATCCGCCCCACGCTGGCCCTGGTCCACGTGCTCCCGTTCCTGGATCCCAGGATGCTCGTCGAGATCGAACTCGTCGCGCAGAAGAGCGCCGGCTAACACCACCGCGGGCTCAGGCGCCTGCTGCCGGGGGCACGCCGTAGCGGTGTTCGGGCCGGCCGGTGGTGCCGTAGCGCAGTTGAATGTCAACGGCGCCGTCGTCCGCGAGCGAGGAGAGGTAGCGCTGCGCTGTGGCCCGGGAGACGCCCACCCGGGTGGCCACCTCCGCCGCCGAGTACTGCTCGCCCGGCTCGAGGGATTCCAGCACGGCCGCCTCGGTGGCGGACCGCGGCCGGGCGGAGGACGCGACGTCGCCCGGGATCAGGGCGCGCTTGGCCCGTTCCAGGGTCTCCTGCGTGAGGTTCCCGGCCGTGGCCAGGATCCGCCGGTAGCGGGCGTAGGAGCGCAGTTGCTGGGAGAGGGACTCGGCGGTGAAGGGCTTGAGTAGGTAACCGAGGGCGCCGCGGCGGAAGGCCACCCGGATGGACGCCGCATCCGAGGCGGCGCTGAGGATCATGGTGTCCACGTCCAGCTGGCCCAGCAGGTCCAGCCCGGAGGCGTCGGGCAGGTAGACGTCCAGCAGCACCAGGTCCGGCCGGAGGCTGTGGATGGATTGCAGGGCCCGCGACGCCGATCCCGCCGGCGCCAGCGCCATAAAGCCGGCCACGGAGTCCACGTAGGCCGCGTGCAGCTTGGCCACGTGGAAGTCGTCGTCCACAATCAGGACCCGGAAATCGTCAGACATCGTTGTCTCCTTCAGCCAGGTTGTCGGCCCTGGGTTCACTTGCATTTTCTGCCGCTTTTTCACCGGTGCCGGCAGTGGTTCCCGGCAGGACCGCCATAAAGACGGCGCCCGGGCCGCCCGGCGTTCCCCGCTCCAGCACCCTCACGTCCCCGCCGCGGCGCCGCGCCAGCTGCCGGGCCAGCGCCAGCCCCAGGCCCTGCCCCGCCCCGGCCCGGGCCGGACGTTCCGCGGTGGTGAACCCCTCGGCGAAAACGCCCTCGTCCGAACCGGGCCCGACCCCGGGCGGCAGGCCGTCGCCCGAGTCGCCCACCAGGATGTGCAGCGTGCCGGGCTCGCCGCCGTCGCCCGGTTCGTCCAGCACCTCAACCTCCACCCAGCGCTCGGACGAGGAGCCCGCGACGGCGGCGTTCGCGGCGTTGTCGATCAGGTTGCCCAGCACCGTGGTCACCTCTTGCGGTTCGACGACGACGCCGCGGACCAGGGTTTCGGGACCGAGCCGCAGGGCCACGCCGCGCTCGTCCGCCTCCACACCCTTGGCGCCGAGGAACGCCTGCAGGTACGGGTCCTGGAGCAACTCGGCCTGGTCCACCGGGAATTTCAGCGGTCCGGTGGCGGCCAGCCGGGCCAAGTAGTCGCGTGCCTGCTGGTGCTGGCCGATGCTCATAAAGCCGGCGATCGTGTGCAGCTGGTTGGCGAACTCGTGCCGCTGGGCGCGCAGGGCCGTGGAGAGGGTGCCCACGGCGTCGAGCTGGCGGGTGAGCTGCTGGAGCTCGGTGCGGTCCCGGAGCATCACCACCCAGCCCAGGTCCTCCCGGCCATGCAGGGCCTTGCGGGCACTAGCCACCAGCACCCGGCCGCCGGCGACGAGTTCCACCGCGTCCCCCTCCGCGGCGTCGGCCTTTGTCAGGGCGAGCAGCTGCGCCGGCACCGGCGCTTCAGCCCAGGGTGTTCCGGTCAGGTCCGGCCGGTCCAGCAGGCGCTGCGCCGCGGAGTTGAAGACGCTGATCCTGCCGTCCGCAGCGACGCCGATCACGCCGTCGTCCACGCCCTGCAGCACGGCCACCTGGTCGTGCACCAGGGTGCTGATTTCCTCAGGCTCCAGCCCCAGGGTCAGCCGCCGGAGGCGGTGCCGCAGCAGGAAGGAAACCAGCACGCCCGCCAGCAGCGCGCCGGCCGCGGTCAGGGCGATAGGAACGATGTCCCGGGCGAGGCTTTGGCTGATGGATTCGGTGGAGTAGCCCACGCTGACCTCGCCCACCACGGTGGAGGATGCCGGCGCGAACACGGGGACCTTGGCGCCGGCCGAGGGGCCCAGGGTGCCGGTGTTGCGGGTGGTGACCTCACGGCCGGAGAGGGCCTCGGAGGGATCCGTGCTGACCCGCTCGCCCAGCCGGTCGGCGTCGGGGTGGGCCAGCCGGAGGCCGGTCTCGTCGGTGATGACCACGAACAGTGCGCCGGTGCGGGCCCGGGCGCCCTCCGCGGCGCCCATCAGCGGGCCGGCGAGCAGCTCCGCGGGCGGGGGAGTGCCGGCCTGGGCGCTGATCTGCTGCACCTCGGCCCGCACCGCCGGATCCGACGCCACCGTCCGGGCCAGGGTCAGCGCCTGGTTCTCCGCCTCGCGGCCCAGCCGCTCATACGTCAGCCAGGCGTGCACGGCGCTGCTGAGCAGCACCACCAGTGCCACCACGCCGAGCTGCAGCAGCAGCGTCTGGGTGGTGAACCGCAGCGGAGTGCGGCGTGCGAGGGCTCCCACGGCGGCCCTCCTTCGGTGATCCGGCGGCAACAGCGGCCGGTGAGCTAAATGCGCAAAATGCGTCCAACAAGCAGTATGCCAATCAAATGAGGCAAAGGCACTCCCGTGACGCAGCCCACCCTAACGTCTGTAGTGCGCATCACAGCGGAGTGGTGCGGAACACAGAAGAAGGAGCCGGCCGTGCTGGTATTACTTGGATTCGCCATGATTGCGGTCTTCATGGTGCTGATCATGACGAAGAAGCTGACGCCGGTGCTGGCGCTCATCATCGTCCCCACAGTATTCGGACTTTTTGCCGGCGCGGGCCTGGGCATCGGTCCCATGGTGCTCGACTCGATGAAGTCGATGACCTCCACCGCCGCGCTGCTGATGTTCGCCATCATCTACTTCGGCCTGATGATCGACGTCGGACTCTTTGACCCGCTGGTCCGGTTCATCCTGCGCAAGCTCGGCAACGACCCCGCCAAGGTGGTCCTGGGCACCGCGATCCTGGCCGCCGCCGTGTCGCTCGACGGCGACGGCTCCACCACCTTCATCCTCACCACCGCGGCCATGCTCCCGGTCTACCTGCGGCTGAAGATGAGCCCCGTGGTCCTGACCTGCGTGGCGGGCCTGGCCAACGGCACCATGAACATCCTGCCCTGGGGCGGCCCCACCGCCCGCGCCGCCACCGCACTGAAGCTCGACGTCAACGATGTCTTCGTCCCGATGATCCCCTCGCTGATCGCCGGCCTCGTAGTCGTATTTGTCTTCGCCTGGCTGCTGGGCCTGCAGGAACGCAACCGGCTGCGCACCGTGGCACCCGAAATCTGGGCACCTGTTGACACGAACGACGGCGGCGCCGGCGGCCGGCGCACGGCCAGCCGCCCCTCCGGAACCCCCGCCGGCAACGGTTCTGTGGCTGTCCTGGAACGCACCGAGGACCTCATCGACGACCGTGACTCAGCGATGGCGGACACCGCCCTGGACCCGAACCGCGCCACCCTCCGTCCCAAGCTGTTCTGGTTCAACCTCGGCCTGACCGTTGCGGTCATGGTGACGCTGGTGGCCAACGTCATGCCACTGCCGTTCGTCTTTATGGTGGCCTCCGCGATCGCCCTGCTGGTCAACTTCCCGAAGGTCAAGGACCAGGGCGCCCAGCTGATCGCCCACGCGCCGTCGATCGTCGCCGTCGTCTCCATGGTTATGGCGGCCGCCGTGCTGACCGGTGTCCTCAACGGCACCGGCATGGTCAAGGCCATGTCCGAGTGGCTGGTCCAGATCATCCCGGCGGACATGGGCCCGTTTATGGCCGTCATCACCGGCGTGCTGAGCATCCCGATGACGTTCTTCATGAGCAACGACGCCTTCTACTTCGGCGTCCTGCCGGTCCTGAGCGAAACGGCCGGGCACTACGGCGTCAGCGCCGCGGACATGGCCCGCGCCTCGATCACCGGCCAGCCCTTCCACCTGCAGAGCCCGCTGGTCCCGGCCATCCTGCTCCTGGTCTCCCTCGCCAAGGTTGACCTCGGCGACCACCACAAGAAGGTTCTCTGGCGCACCGCCGTCATCTCCCTGGTCATGCTCGCCGTAGGAGTCCTAATCGGAGCCATCGGCATCGGCTGACCAAGGGCGGCATCACGCGGACATTCTCCGCGTGCTCGCTCGTTCCTCGCTTAGACGCACGCTTCCGAATGCCCCCGCGCTGCCGCTGGCGTCGGCGACGCTGAGCAACCCGCGAGACTGCCGGGTCCGGAGATTTTCCGGACCCGACAGTCGCGTTTGGTGAGGTGGGTGCTCCGGCGGTGGGACGGACATCCTGCCGGCTGCGTCTAAGCGAGGAACGAGCGAACAGCCAAAGGATTGTCCGGCCCGGCGCCGGACGGTAGCAGCATGCGAACCCACGTAGACTGGGACGGAAAATAATCCGTACCTTGCAGGGGAGATCCATGGCTGCGATCAACCGCGACGACGTCGCGCATCTCGCGCGTCTCGCGCACATCGAGATGAGTGCTGAAGAGCTGGACAGGATGGCCGGCGAACTCGCCGTCATCGTGGACTCGGTTAAGTCCGTTAGTGAAGCCGCCGGTGATGACGTCCCGGCCACGTCGCACCCGATCCCGCTGACCAACGTGTTCCGCGAGGACGTGGTGGGCCACACCTTTACGGCCGAGCAGGCGCTTTCCGGAGCCCCCGACGCGTATGAGGGCCGTTTCAAGGTCCCGGCAATCCTGGATGAGGACTAAGACCATGACTGAAACCCACGCCGAACTGTTCCGCCTCTCCGCCGCCGCGCTCGCCGAGAAGCTCGCCGCCCGCGAGGTCACCGCCGTCGAGGTCGTCCAGGCGCACCTGGACCGGATCGCCGCCGTCGACGGCCAGGTCAACGCCTTCCTGCACGTCAACGCCGAGGAAGCCCTCGCCGTCGCCGCCGAGGTGGACGCCATCCGCGCCGCGGGAGGCGCCGCCGCCGAGGGCCTGCACGTGCTCGCCGGCGTCCCGATCGCCGTCAAGGACCTGATCGTCACGATCGGACAGCCCACCACCGCCGGCTCCAAGATTCTCGAGGGCTGGCACAGCCCCTACGACGCCACCGTGGTGGAGCGCCTCCGCGCCGCCAAGATGCCGATCCTGGGCAAGACCAATCTGGACGAGTTCGCCATGGGTTCCTCCACCGAGCACTCCGCGTTCGGCCCCACCCACAACCCGTGGGACCTGGAGCGCATCCCCGGCGGCTCCGGCGGCGGCTCCGCTGCCGCCGTCGCGGCCTTCGAAGCCCCGCTGGCCCTCGGCACGGACACCGGCGGGTCCATCCGCCAGCCCGGCGCCGTCACCGGCACCGTGGGCGTCAAGCCCACCTACGGCGGCGTCTCCCGCTACGGCGCCATCGCCATGGCCTCCTCGCTGGACCAGATCGGCCCGGTCTCCCGCACCGTGCTGGACTCGGCCCTGCTGCACCAGGTGATCGGCGGCCACGACCCGCGCGACTCCACCTCGCTGCCGGACCCGCTCGAGGACCTCGTGGCCGCGGCCCGGACCGGCAACGTCGAGGGCATGAAGATCGGCATCATCAAGGAACTCCACGGCGAGGGCTACCAGGCCGGCGTCGAAAACCGCTTCAACGAGGCGCTGGAGCTGCTCAAGGGCGCCGGCGCCGAGATCGTTGAGGTCTCCTGCCCCAACTTCAAGTACGCCCTCGGCGCGTACTACCTGATCATGCCCTCGGAGGCTTCCTCCAACCTCGCCAAGTTCGACGGCGTCCGGTTCGGCCTGCGGGTGCTGCCCGAAGAGGGCCCGCTGACGATCGAGCGCGTGATGGGAGCCACCCGCGCCGCGGGCTTCGGCGACGAGGTCAAGCGCCGCATCATCCTGGGCACCTACGCCCTGAGCGCCGGCTACTACGACGCCTACTACGGCTCGGCCCAGAAGGTGCGCACCCTGATCCAGCGCGACTTCGACGCCGCGTTCGAACAGGCCGACGTGCTGATCTCCCCGACGGCGCCGACCACGGCGTTCAAGCTCGGCGAGAAGCTCAACGACCCGCTGGCGATGTACCTCAACGACGTCGCCACCATCCCGGCCAACATGGCCGGCGTCCCGGGCCTGTCCCTGCCCGGCGGCCTCGCCGACGAGGACGGACTGCCCGTCGGCGTCCAGCTGCTGGCCCCGGCCCGCCAGGACGCCCGGCTCTACCGCGTCGGCGCCGTGCTCGAGTCGCTGCTCGAGGCGCAGTGGGGCGGCCCGCTGCTGGATAAGGCCCCCGACCTAAACAACGCAGCCTTGAGCCACGGAGGTTCACACTAATGACTGACGCAACCCTCAGCTTCGAAGAGGCGATGGAGAAGTACGATCCCGTGCTGGGCTTCGAGGTCCACGTGGAGCTCAACACCAAGACCAAGATGTTCTCCTCCGCGCCGAACGTGTTCGGCGACGAGCCGAACACCAACGTCAACGAGGTGGACCTCGGTATGCCCGGCGTGCTGCCGGTGGTGAACAAGACCGCGATCGAATCCTCCATCAAGATCGGTCTGGCGCTGAACTGCAAGATCGCCGAGACCTGCCGCTTCGCCCGGAAGAACTACTTCTACCCGGACACTCCGAAGAACTTCCAGACTTCGCAGTACGACGAGCCGATCGCGTACGACGGCTACCTGGACATCGAGCTCTCCGACGGCACCGTGTTCCGCGTCGAGATCGAACGCGCCCACATGGAGGAGGACGCCGGCAAGCTCACCCATATGGGCGGCGCCGCCGGCCGGATCCAGGGCGCGGACTACTCCCTCGTGGACTACAACCGCTCGGGCGTGCCGCTGGTCGAGATCGTCACCAAGCCGATCGAGGGCGCCGGCAGCCGCGCCCCCGAGTTGGCCAAGGCCTACGTCGCCGCGGTCCGCGAGATCGTCAAGAACCTCGGCGTCTCGGACGCGAAGATGGAACGCGGCAACGTCCGCTGCGACGCCAACGTCTCGCTGCGCCCGCACGGCCGCGAGCGTTTCGGCATCCGCTCGGAGACCAAAAACGTCAACTCGCTGCGCGCCGTCGAACACGCCGTCCGCTACGAAATCCAGCGGCACGCCGCCGTGCTGGACTCCGGCCTGCCGGTCATCCAGGAGACCCGGCACTGGCACGAGGACACCCGCTCCACCACCTCGGGCCGGCCCAAGTCCGACGCCGACGACTACCGCTACTTCCCGGAACCGGACCTGGTCCCCGTCGTCGCCTCCCGCGAGTGGGTCGAGGAACTCCGCGCCACGCTGCCCGAGCCGCCGGCCGCCCGCCGCAAACGCCTGCAGGCCGACTGGGGCTACTCGGACCTCGAATTCCGCGACGTCGTCAACGCCGGCGTGATGGACGAGATCGAGGAAACCATCGCCGCCGGCGCCACCGCCACGGTGGCCCGCAAATGGTGGATGGGCGAGATCGTCGGCCGCGCCAAGAACGCCGACGTCGACCCCGGCCAGCTCGGCGTCGCCCCGGCCACCATCGTGGAACTGAACAAGATGGTTGAGGACGGCAAGATCAACAACAAGATGGCCTCCGAGGTCCTGGACGGCGTGCTCGCCGGCGAGGGCACCCCGGCGGAAATCGTAGAAAAGCGCGGCCTCGCCGTGGTCTCCGACGACGGCCCGCTGCTCGAAGCCATCGACGCGGCCCTCGCCGCACAGCCCGGCGTCGCGGACAAGATCCGTGGCGGCAAGCTGCAGGCGATCGGCGCGATCGTCGGCGCCGTGATGAAGGCCACCCGCGGCCAGGCCGACGCCGGCCGCGTCAAGGAGCTGGTCCTGGAGCGCCTCGGCGTCGAAGGCTAGCCCCTAGACACCCACCAAGTCGGTCATGATGGTCTGCAGCGCCTCGCAGACCATCATGACCGATCTGCGTTTAAGGTTCTCCGGCCGGGCCAGGATGTCGATCCGGCGCCGGGTGCTGATGCCTTCCAGCGGGCGCAACACAATGTCAGGGTTCAGCACGGGCCGCGCGGTGTGCCGGGGCAGCAGCCCGATCACGCTGCCGGCCGCCACCAGCGCCGCCACCGTGGAGTAGTCGTTGATCCGGTGCACAATGTTCAGCTCGCGGCTGGATACGGCGGCGACGGCGGAGAGCACGTCCGCGGGGGAGTAGCCGGTGTGGCTGGTCACCCACGGTTCGCCGACGACGTCGTCCGCGCTCACCGCGCGCTGGCCGGCGAGCCGGTGGCCTGCCGGCAGTGCCACGTCCAGCGGCTCGTGCGCCAGCGGGATCACCGCCACCCGTTCCACCGGCCACCGCGGGCTGTGGTCCATCCGGTGCGCGAGGACCAGGTCATACCGGGCCGTCAGCGCCGGGAAATCCTGCTGGGCCACGTCCTCGTCAGAGAGCTGGATCCGCGGCTGCCCGGGCTCGGCCAGCAGCCGGGCCAGCGGGGCGAACAGCGCCTGGCCCGCGCTGTGGAACCCGCTCAGCGTCACCGGCGCCACCGGGGAGCCGTGGTACGCGCCGATCGCCGTCCTTGCGTCCGCCATCGCACTGACGACGGCGGCCCCGGCGTCGGCGAGCACCTGGCCGGCCTCGGTGAGGACGAGGTTGCGGCCCTCCTTGCGGGTCAGCGGCACCTCGACGGACCGCTGCAGGGCAGCCAGTTGCTGCGACACCGCGGACGGCGTGACCAGCAGGGTCTCCGCGACGGCCTTGACACTGCCCAGGGCCCCGAGTTCGCGGAGCATTTCGAGCTGGTGGATTTCCATGCCCCCATCCTAGAGGTAAGCAATTCCTAAATCGTCGATTGAGAAAAACTCGGTTGTGCTAACGCTTTCGGGCCGGTCTAATGAGGTGGGTTGTCCCACACGATCGCATCCTCCGGGTGCGTCCCACACAGTAGCCACCCCCACAGTTAGGCAGGCCCATGAAGGCTCTCTACAAGTCCGGCGCCCACGCGGGATTCGAACTCGTCGACCGCCCGGAGCCGGAAACCGGGGCCGGGGACGTCAAAATCCGGGTCATCACCACCGGCATCTGCGGCACGGACCTGCACATCCAGTCCTGGGACGCCTGGGCGCAGGGCATCATCAACGCCCCGCTGATCGCCGGCCACGAGTTCTACGGCGAAGTTGTGGAGGTTGGCGAGGACGTCCTGGACGTCAAGGTCGGCGACCGGGTCTCCGGCGAGGGCCACATTGTCTGCGGGATCTGCCGCAACTGCCGCGCCGGCCGCAAGCAGATGTGCATCAACACCGTCAGCGTCGGCGTCCAGCGCGACGGCGCGTTCGCCGAATACGTCGTCATCCCGGAAACCAACGTCTGGGTCCACCACGACCCCTCCGTGACCCCGGAGCTCGGCGCGATCTTCGACCCGTTCGGCAACGCCGTCCACACCGCCCTGAGCTTCCCGCTGGTCGGCGAGGACGTGCTGATCACCGGCGCCGGGCCCATCGGCCTGATGGCCATCGCCGTCGCCCGCCACGCCGGGGCCCGGAAGATCGCCATCACGGACGTCTCCGCCCCGCGGCTGGAGCTCGCCCGGCAGCTCGGCGTCGACCTCGCCATCGACGTCTCGAAGATGCGCGTCAAGGACGCCCAGCGCGAACTGGGCATGCGCGAGGGCTTCGACATCGGCATGGAAATGTCCGGCCACCCCACCGCCCTGCCTGAGATGATCGACAACATGAACCACGGCGGACGGATCGCGATGCTGGGCCTGCCCAGCCAGTCCATCGACATCGACTGGGGCAAGGTGGTCACGCACATGCTGACCATGAAGGGCATCTACGGCCGCGAAATGTTCGAGACCTGGTACGCCATGAGCGCCATGCTCTCCTCCAACCCCGTGCTGCACGCCAACATCTCCGCCGTCGTCACGGACACCCTGCCCGCCTCGGACTGGGAAAAGGGCTTCGAAATCGCCCGCGCCGGTGTGGGCGGCAAGGTCGTGCTCGACTGGACCTGCTTCTAAGCCCCGTTTTCCGGTACCGTACAAAATTCACCCCAGCTGAGGAGCGCACCACCATGTATTCAGCCATCAAGGACCAGCTGCAGCACGAACTCGACGAGATCCGCAGCGCCGGTTTGTTCAAGACCGAGCGGCACATCGACTCGCCGCAGGCCAGCCACATCAAGGCGGGCCAGCTCGGCCAGGGCAGCGCCGAGGTGCTGAACTTCTGCGCCAACAACTACCTGGGCCTCGCGGACCACCCGGAGATCATCGCCGCCGCCAAGGCCGCCATGGACGAGCGTGGCTTCGGCATGGCCAGCGTCCGCTTCATCTGCGGCACCCAGGACCTGCACCTGGCCCTCGAGGAGCGCGTCTCCAAGTTCCTCGGCACCGAGGACACGATCCTGTTCTCCAGCTGCTTCGACGCCAACGGCGGCGTGTTCGAGTCGCTGTTCGGCCCCGAGGACGCCGTCATCTCCGACGCCCTGAACCACGCCTCGATCATCGACGGCATCCGGCTCTGCAAGGCCCAGCGCTTCCGCTACGCCAACCAGGACATGGCCGACCTCGAGGCCCGGCTGATCGAGGCCACCACCCAGCAGAACCCGGCCCGCCGCAAGATCATCGTCACCGACGGGGTCTTCTCGATGGACGGGTTCCTCGCCCCGCTCGAGGCGATCTGCGACCTCGCCGAGAAGTACGACGCCCTGGTCATGGTGGACGACTCCCACGCGGTCGGGTTTATGGGCGCCACCGGCGCCGGCACCCCAGAACACGCCGGCGTCTCGGACCGGGTGGACATCTACACCGGCACCTTCGGAAAGGCCCTCGGCGGCGCCTCCGGCGGCTACGTCTCCGGCCGGCGCGAGGTCATCGCCATGCTCCGGCAGAAGGCCCGGCCCTACCTGTTCTCCAACTCGCTGGCGCCGGCCATCGTCGCCGCCACGCTCAAGGCCCTGGACCTCGTGGAGAACTCGGGCGAACTGCGCGGCAAGCTCTTCGCCAACGCCGAACTCTTCCGCCGCCGGATGGGCGAGGAAGGCTTCGAGTTGCTCGACGGCGAACACGCGATTGTCCCGGTGATGTTCGGCGACGCCGTGATGGCGGCCAAGGTGGCCGACGCGATGCTGGCCCACGGCGTCTTCGTCACCGCGTTCAGCTACCCGGTGGTGCCCAAGGGTGCCGCCCGCATCCGCGTCCAGCTCTCCGCCGCGCACAGCACGGACGACGTCGAGCGCTGCGTCCAGGCGTTTGTCCGCAGCCGCGAGGCCGTAGCCGCCGCGGCATAGGGGCCTAAAAGTACTGACGTGGCCTCCTGCCGGGTGCAAGGATGGAGGCATGTCAGCTAAATACGATGTTGTGATCGTCGGCGGCGGCATCGCCGGCTTGTCCCTCGCCTCCGCCCTCGCCGGCAAATGCAGCGTGGCCCTGGTCGAAGCCGAGCAGTCGCTGGGCTACCACACGTCCGCGCGCTCGGCCCGGCAGCTGATCCCCAGTTACGGCCCGCCCGTGGTCCAGGACCTGACCATGCGCACCCTGGAGCTCATCGGCACCCACGAAGGCACCCGGCCCGAACCCGTGCTGTCGCCGCGCCGGTTCATGCTGATCGGGGACGAGGAGACCGTCCAGCGGCAGGCCAGCGGCTTTATGCACCGGATCAGCCATGCCGAGGCCCTGGAGATCTGCCCCGCGCTCAAGCCGGCGTCCTTCACGGCGGCCGGCCTGGATTCCGGGTCCTTTGCCTGCAACGCCTCGCTGCTGCTGGAGGACCACCGGGAGCGGGCCGTCGAGGGCGGCGTCGACATCATCACCGGCGCCCGGGTCCACTCGGCGCAGCGCCTCGGCACCGGCTGGGAGCTCGGCGCCGGGCAAGAGGGCCTCGAGGCCGCCGTTGTGGTCAACGCCGCCGGCGCCTGGGCGGACGAGTTCGCCGTGCTCAGCGGCGTCGAGAAACTCGGACTCCAGCCCTACCGGCGCACCGCGGCGATTGTTGACGTCGAACACCCCCTCCCGCAGGGGTGCCCGATGGTGGCGTCGGACAGCTTCTACTTCCGGCCGGACGGGCGGCGGCAGGTGCTTATTTCGCCGTCGGAAACCGTGCCGAGCGGGCCCGAGGACGCCCAGCCGTACCCCGGCGACGTCGAGGCGCTGATCACCCGGCTCAACGACGTCACCACCATGGGGATCGGCAGCGTCCGCCGGGCCTGGACCGGACTGCGGACCGAAGCCGCCGACGGCGTCCCCGTGGTGGGGTTCGACGCCGAGGCCGCCGGGTTCTTCTGGCTCGCCGGCCAGGGCGGCTACGGCTTCCAGACCTCCTCCGGCATCGCCGAACTGGCCGCGGAACAGATCCTCGCCGGGCAGGGCTCCGGCGCGCCGTTCCCGGCCGACAGTCCGGCATCCCGGACAGCCGCGGCACTGGCCGCAACGCGGATGTCGATCCGGGGCTGAAGAATGGAACCATGAGCACCCTGATCACCAACATCGCCGAACTGATGACCCAGGACACCGAGCACCGGGTCCTCAAGGACGCGGCGGTCGTGATCGAGGGCGAACGCATCGCCTGGCTCGGTGCCGCCGCCGGGGCCCCCGCGGCCGACGACGCCGTCGACGCCGGGCACCGCGCGCTCCTGCCCGGCTGGGTGGATTCGCACACGCACCTGATTTTCGCCGGCGACCGGACCGCGGAGTTCGAGGCCCGGATGGCGGGGGAGGGCTACAGCGCCGGCGGCATCGCCGTCACCACCGGCGCCACCCGGAGCACCAGCGATTTCGACCTCACCCGGCTGGCGCTGGGCCGCGTGGCCGAGGCTGTCGCGCAGGGCACCACCTACCTGGAGACCAAGACCGGCTACGGCCTGGACGTGGACAACGAGGCCCGCAGCGCCCGGATCGCGTCCACCGTCGCGGACGAGGTGACCTACCTCGGTGCGCACCTGGTCCCGGACGGCATGGACGCCGAGGAGTACACGGACCTGGTCTGCGGGCCCATGCTCGCCGCGGTCCGGCCGTACGCGCGCTGGGCCGACGTCTTCTGCGAACGCGGCGCCTTCAACGAGGACCAGTCCCGCCGCGTGCTCCAGGCCTGCCGGGAGGCCGGACTGGGCCTGCGCGTGCACGGCAACCAGCTCGGCGAAGGCCCCGGCGTGCGGCTGGCGGTCGAATTCGGCGCCGCGAGCGTGGACCACGTGAACTACCTCTCCCGCGGGGACGTCCACGCCCTCGCCGACAGCTGGTCCGGCTGGGAGGCGGCGGCCGGCGCCGGCGAGCGGGGCACGGTGGCGACCTGCCTGCCGGCCTGCGACCTTTCCACCCGGCAGCCGCTGGCGCCCGGCCGGGAACTGCTCGACGCCGGCGTCCAGCTGGCCCTGGCTTCCAACTGCAACCCCGGCACCTCCTACACGAGCTCGATGGCGTTCTGCGTCACCACCGCCGTGCTGCAGATGCGGCTCAGTGTGCACGAGGCCGTCCGGGCCGCGACCTACGGCGGAGCGCTGGCGCTGGGCCGGGAGACCGGGAACGACGTCGACGGCCAGCGGGCCGTGGGTTCCATCGCCGTCGGGCACCGGGCGGACCTGCACCTGCTTAACGCCCCGTCCGCCACGCACCTGGCGTACCGGCCGGGGATGCCGCTCACCCACGCCGTCTGGCGCGCCGGGGTCCGCGCCCGCTGACCGGCCCGCCCAGGAGGCCAAGGAGGAATGCACATGGCCGGCTTCGCCAGGGAACTCGCCATCATGATCGATCTGGTGCGCGCCAAACACGGCGGGGAACGGGCCCTGGCCCGGCGCCGGGACGCCCGGCTGGCCGCCCTGGTGGCCTTCGCCCGCACCGCCTCCCCGTTCTACCGGACGCTCTACCGCGGCCTGCCGGCCGGGGACATCCAGCTCCGGGACCTGCCCCCGGTCACCAAGCCGGAGCTCATGGCCCGGTTCGACGACTGGGTCACCGACCCGGCCGTCACCCGGGCGGACCTCGAGGCTTTTGTGGCCGATCCGTCGCTGGTCGGCACCCGCTATCGGGGCCGCTACTTCGCCTGCACCAGCTCCGGCACCACCGGCCACCCCGGCCTGTTCGTGCATGACCCCGACGCCGTCGCCTGCTACCGGGCCCAGGGCGTCCGGATCGTCGGGTCCGCGCTCGACGCCCGCCGGCTGCTCGCGATGCTGCGGCGGGGAATCCGCGCCGCCGTCGTGGTGGGCGCCGGCGGACACTTCGCCGGAGTGGTCTGGCTCGAGGCCGAACGGCGCCGCAGCCGGGGCCGCCGCCGCGCCTACCGGCTGTTCTCCGTGCAGCAGCCGCTGGAGCAGCTGGTGCAGGCGCTCAACGACTTCGACCCGGCCCTCGTGGTGGGCTACCCCAGCGCGCTCGAGCTGCTGGCCGGGGAACAGGACGCGGGCCGGCTGCACATCCGCCCCGTGATCGTGGAGTCCAGCGGCGAATCCCTGGGCGACCCGCAGCGACTCGCCGCGGCGCTCGGCGGCGCGGTGCACAACGTCTACGCCGCCTCCGAGTTCACCCCGATCGCCCTGGACTGCCCCCGCGGCTGGCTGCACGTCAACAGCGACTGGGTCATCCTCGAACCGGTCGAGGCGGACTACCGGCCCACCCCCGCCGGGCAGCCGTCCCACACGGTGCTGCTGACCAACCTCGCCAACCGGGTCCAGCCGCTGATCCGCTACGACCTCGGCGACTCCGTGGTCGCCAAGCCCGGCCCCTGCGAGTGCGGCAACCCGCTGCCGGCCATCCGGGTGGCCGGCCGGCACGACGACGTCCTGCACCTGGACAACGGCCGCGGCGCCACGGTGAGCGTACTGCCGCTGGCCATCACCGCCCCGGTGGACGACGCGCCGGGGGTCCACCGCTGCCAGCTGGTCCAGACCGGGCCCGTGACCCTGCGGGTGCGGCTCCAGCCGGAGCCCGGCGCCGCGGCGGAGACGGTGTGGCAGGATGTGGCGGCGAAGCTGGCCGGCTTCCTGGCCGGCCAGGGCCTGGCGAACGTGGAGCTGGTCCGTGCGGAGGAAGCTCCGGAACAGAGCGGGCCCAGCGGGAAGTTCCACCAGGTGATCGCCCTGAAGGAACCGCCCGCGGGCTAGGCAACCACCGGCTGGAAGAACGGCGGCTAGAAGAACATCGGCGGCGCGTCGAGCACGGTCTCGTCCACGCGGCGCTCCTCCCACTGGCTGAACGGCTTGTCCAGCTCGTACTTGCCCTCCGCGGAGCGCAGCAGGGTGCGGATCTCGGCGTTGTCCGGGTTGTTCAGCGACTCGAAGTACTCCACCGACCAGTGGAACCAGCGCATGCAGAACAGCCGCATGGTCAGGCCGTGGGTCACGAACAGGGCGTTGGGCGCGTAGCTCGGCTTGGACCAGTGCCGGTACAGGGTCTCCATAAAGGAGGAGATCCGGTCGTAGACGTCGGAACCGGACTCGCCCTCGCGGAAGCGGTAGAAGAAGTGCCCGTAGGCGTTGCGGAGCTCCTTCTGGTCCTCGATGTCGCCGGCAATCTGGAAGTTCGCCCAGTCCTGCTCACGCAGCCGGGGCTCCTCGATCACGCGTTCGGTGAGCGGGCCCAGCTTCAGCGCCTCGAGGGTCTGGTAGGCGCGCAGGTAGGGGGAGACGTAGACGCACACCTGCTGGCCGTCCAGCTGGCGCCGCAGCTGCTCGCCGGCGGCCGTGGCCTGCTCGACGCCGAGCGGGGTCAGCGGGATGCGGTAGTCGGGCACCCGGTTGTAGATAGAGGTGTCGGCATTGGCCGCGGACTGGCCATGCCGGACCATGAAGATTCTCCCGGGCGCGCTCACAGCCCAAGCATAGGCACGTGCAGTCAACATCCGGGAACGGCAGGCAAGATAGGAACATGTTGGTTCCCTCCCGCCGTCGGCTGCGGCTTGAAGTCTGGATTGTCCTGGGGCTCTCCCTCGGGCAGTCGGCGGTGTATTCGGTGGTGCAGCTGCTGGACAAAATGACCAGGGCGCCGCTGGCGCAGGGGACCTCGACGCTGAACCGCTCGCAGAGCAGCCGCGAATACTTCGACCTCACCTACCAGCTGCTGGACATCCTGTTCGCCCTGGTCCCGGTGGTGCTGGTGATCTACTTCCTCACCGAACACCGGCCCGCCGGACTGGCCCGCGGCGCTCTCACAGGCGGCACCGGTGCCTCGGCATTCCGGAAACTGGGTTTCAACTTCGCCCGGCCCGGCAAAGACCTGCTCCAGGGCCTGGGCCTGGCCGCGCTGATCGGGATCCCGTCGCTGGGCCTCTACGCGGCCGGCCGGGCGCTGGGGATTACGACGGCGATCATCCCCAGCGCGCTGGACTCCTACTGGTGGACGGTGCCGGTCCTCATCCTTTCCGCCGTCCGGCACGGGATCGTGGAGGAAGTGATCGTGGTGGGCTACCTGCTGGACCGGCTGGGCAAATTCGGCTGGGGCATGCCGCTGGCAATCTTCGCCAGTTCCATGCTCCGCGGCAGCTACCACCTGTACCAGGGCTTCGGGCCCTTCATCGGCAACGCCATCATGGGTGTCATCTTCGCGCTCATCTATACAAGGACGCGCAGGGTGATGCCGCTGGTGATCGCGCATGCGCTGCTGGACATCGTCGCCTTCGTCGGCTTCAGCCTGTTCGGCAAGGCCATCGGACTGGGCTAGCGCAGCACAAAGCAACGCGGGGTCACTTAGCGCCCGTCCGGATGCCTCGGACCGGCCGTAAGTGACCCCGTGTTGCACCAAAACGGGTCAAGTCCGGGGCTGACGCAAGCAGAATGACTTATTTCGACACGAGACTCTCTCCGCAGCGGCCCGGTCCGTAACATTGGAGTTGTTACAGGCTCCGGCTTGCCAAACCCGCTGTAAAGGACTAAGAGACGTTGACGCTCGAATCACTCCCCGTGTTGGATTTCTCCCGCTTGAGTGCAGGCCAGGACGAGGCCGCCCGGTTCCGGGATGAATTGCGTGATGCCATGCACGAAGTCGGATTCATCTACCTGGCCGGCCACGGCATCCCGCAGGAACTCACCGACGCCATGCTCGATATCTCCCGCCGCTTCTTCGACCTTCCTGAAGACCAGAAGCTCGCGATCGAGAACGTCCACAGCCCCCAGTTCCGCGGCTACACCCGCGTCGGCGGCGAAATCACGGACGGTGCCGTCGACTGGCGCGAACAGATCGACATCGGCGTCGAGCGCGACGCCGTCGAGCCCGGACCCGGCGTCGCCGACTACTGGAGGCTGGAGGGGCCGAACCTCTGGCCGGAAAACCTGCCCGAGATGCGCGGGATCGTCACCGAATGGACCGAGCGGCTCAGCGCCATTTCCCTGGACCTGCTGCGGGCGCTCGCCGTCTCCCTTGGGGCGCCCGAGGATACCTTCGACGCCGCGTTTGCCGCCCAGGCTTTCCCGCTGCTCAAGATCGTGCGCTACCCGGGCGAATCCGATCCGGATCCCAAGCAGGGCGTCGGTTCACACCGCGACGGCGGAGTGTTGACCCTGCTCCTGGTCGAGCCCGGCAAGGGCGGCCTGCAGGTCGAATACCAGGGCCAGTGGATCGACGCGCCCCAGGTGCCCGGAACGTTTGTGGTCAACATCGGCGAGATGCTCGAGCTGGCCACCAACGGCTACCTCAAGGCGACCCTGCACCGGGTGATCTCCCCGCTGCGCGGCACCGACCGGATCTCGCTGCCGTTCTTCTACAACCCGGCCCTCGATGCGACCATGCCCCGGCTCGCGGTCAGCCCGGAGTTCCAGGCCAAGGCCCGCGGCCTGTCGGTGGACCCGACCAACAGCCCGATCCTGGAGACCTACGGGGACAACGCCCTGCGCTACCGGCTCCGCGCCCACCCCAACGTCGTCGAGGCCCACCACCCGGACCTGCTCAAGGGCTGAGGCCGGCCGTCCCGCCCCAGTCGGGGCGCCCGGCGGCGCAAGGGCGGTTTAAAAGAATTCGGCCGCCAGCGGTGGGTGGCATCATTGGCACCCGCTGCTGGCGGCCGAAGTGTCGGCAGGAATCGTCAGATGGTGACGGCTCCGGAATCGGTTTCAAAGGTGACGGACAGGATTCCCGGCGTCCCGTGCGGGGCGAGCCAGTTCACGTCCACGTCTTCCAGCGGCTTCTCCACCGGTTCGCCGAGCCACTCGGTGACGCGTTCGGCCGAGCCGGCGATGGTGAGCGCGGACATCTTGACGTTGCTCGCGTAGGCGTTGGACGGGTGCAGCTCAGGATCGCCCTCCCACTTGAGCATGTAGGGGACCTGCGGGTCGGCGATCAGGCCCAGGATGCCGATCTGCTTCCAGACCAGTTCGCGGCCGTCGGGGAACTTGCGGTTGCCGTTGACGGCGGACCGGCCCAGGCGCTCCTCGAAGGGGGCGAGGTCGTCAACCTCGACGCACCAGCCCATCCAGCCGCCGCCGGCCGCCGAGCGGGCACGCACGGCCTGGCCAAACGGCGCCTTGTCCGAGGCGGGGTGGTCCAGGACCTCCACAACCTCCAGGTACTTGTGCCCGGCGAGCGGGATAATCATGTTGCGGGTCCCGAATCGGGGGTGTACCCCGCCCTTGACGGCTTCGACGCCGAGGGCGGACGCAATACGTTCGGTGGTGGCCGCGAGGCCATCTTGTTCACAGGCGTAAGAGACGTGATCCATGCGCATGCCCTCATCTTGGCACTTTGTGATGGAGCTCTCAGCTTAGGCTCTCCTAACCAAGATAGGATGTCGTTTTCGCGTGCGGGCCGGGGGCCGGATCCGCCCGGATCCGCTGTGGATTGCGGCGCCAGCGGGCGGTCCGCGGACGCCCCGCGGCCGGCCGCCGGGACAAATTCATATTCGTCACAAAGCTATCCAGCCGTCGGGGCGCGTTCCTAGACTGAAGCCAGGTCATGAGTGCCAGCATCGAGCCCCGGCTTGCTGGCCGGCAACCCTCCTAACGCGGTGGGGTGCCCCGGGTGAAGACCTGGCCCTCCGGCGCCCGCCGGACGGCAAGCGCGGCCGCCAGGTCCGTTCCGGTCGAAAAGCCGGGAACGGCCGGCGCCCAGTCACTCAGGAGCTCTCCAATGTCCAACGCCTGGTCCTTTGAAACCCGTCAGATCCACGCCGGCCAGGAGCCGGACTCCGCCACCGGCGCCCGGTCGCTGCCGATCTACCAGACGACGTCGTTCGTCTTTCCCAGCGCCGAAAGCGCCGCCAACCGGTTCGCGCTCGCCGAGCTCGCTCCGATCTACACCCGGATCGGCAACCCCACCCAGGACGCGGTGGAGCAGCGGGTCGCGAGCCTCGAAGGCGGCCTCGGCGCGCTCCTGCTCAGCTCCGGGCAGGCTGCGGAGACCTTCGCAATCCTGAACATCGCCGAGGCCGGGGACCACGTCGTCGCCAGCCCCAGCCTGTACGGCGGCACCTACAACCTGCTGGCCCACACCCTGAAGAAGTTCGGCATCTCCGTCACGTTTGTGCAGGACCCGGACAACCTGGCGCAGTGGCGCGGGGCCGTGCAGCCGAACACCAAACTGTTCTTCGGCGAGGTGGTCTCCAACCCCCGCCAGGACGTGCTGGACATTGAGGGCGTCGCGGACGTGGCCCACCGGGCCGGGGTGCCGCTGATCGTGGACAACACTCTGTCCACCCCGTACCTGATCCGGCCCATCGAGTGGGGCGCCGACATCGTCGTCCACTCGGCCACCAAGTACCTCGGCGGCCACGGCGCCGCGATCGCCGGCGTGATTGTCGACTCCGGCAACTTCGACTTCGGCAAGGACCCGGAGCGCTTCCCCGGCTTCAACACCCCGGACCCCACCTACAACGGGCTGGTCTACGCCCGGGACCTCGGCGCGGACGGGGCGCTGGGGGCAAACCTGGCCTTCATCCTGAAGGCTAGGGTCCAGCTGCTGCGCGACCTCGGCTCGGCCGTGTCCCCGTTCAACGCCTTCCTCATCGCCCAGGGCATCGAGACGCTGAGCCTGCGGGTGGAACGGCACGTCGCCAACGCCACCCGGGTGGCCGAATGGCTGGAGGCCAGGGACGACGTCGAATCCGTCGCCTATGCCGGGCTGCCGTCCAGCCCCTGGTACGAGCGCGGCCGCAAGTACGGGCCCAAGGGGACGGGCGCCGTCGTCGCCTTCAACCTCGCCGGGGGAGCGGAGGCCGGCAAACGCTTCGTTGACGCCCTCGAACTGCACTCGCACGTGGCGAACATCGGTGACGTGCGCTCACTGGTGATCCACCCGGCGTCGACCACGCACAGCCAGCTCTCGCCGGAACAGCAGGCGGTGGCCGGCGTCCATCCGGGGCTGGTGCGGCTGTCGGTGGGGCTCGAACACATCGACGACATCATTGCGGACCTCGACGCCGGCTTCCGGGCAGCCAAGGACGCCTGAGGTCATACGGAAGCCGACGTCGAAATTCCCCACCTTTGCGGGCGCGACGGCGGGACGCGCCGACATTTTCGGGGCGACCCGCCGGACACGGCCTCAAAGGTGGGGAAACTGGGCTGCCGTAAGATCCGGCTGTCACACGGCCGTCACAATCTTCGCGCTTGCCCCGCCGTGTTTCGTAGAATCGACGCAGGTCATGAGTGCCAGCGACAGCCCCGGCTTGCTGGCCGGCAACCCTCCTTCCGCGGCGGGGTGCCCCGGGTGAAGACCTGGCCCGCCGGTCAGCTGACGGCGGGCAAGCGCGAGGTTAGGTCCCCACATGACGATTGCCGTCTCCCGTACGGGAGTACCCGAAAACAAGCCCGCGGTCCCGGACGGAACCGTCCAGTACCTGTCGATCGGCTCCCTGGTGCTGGAATCCGGCGCCACCCTGCCGGAGGCCACGCTCGCCTACGAAACCTGGGGCACCCTAAACGCGGACGCCTCCAATGCGGTGCTGATCGAACACGCCCTGACCGGGGACACCCACGTCACCCGCGGCGCCGGCGAAGAGCCGGGATGGTGGGAGCAGCTGGCCGGCCCCGGCGCCCCGGTGGACACGGACAAGTACTTTGTTGTCTCCATCAACATCCTCGGCGGCTGCTACGGCTCCACCGGGCCCTCAACGCCGGCGCCGGACGGCCGGCCGTGGGGCTCCCGCTTCCCGCTGGTAACCCTTCGCGACAGCACCGCCGCCGAGGCCCGGCTCGCCGACGCCCTCGGGATCGGCAGCTGGTACGCCGTGCTCGGCGGCTCCCTCGGCGGAGCCCGCGCCCTGGAATGGGCGGTCAGCTACCCGGCGCGGGTCCGGCGCTGCGCCGTCATTTCCGTCGGTGCCAGCAGCACGGCCGAGCAGATTGCCTTCGCACAGGCCCAGACCCTCGCCATCCGCCAGGACCCTCATTTCAACGGCGGCGACTACTACGGCGGCCCGGAGCCGGACGCCGGGCTGGCCCTGGCGCGCCGGATCGCCCACATCACCTACCGCTCCGCCGCCGAGCTGGACGGCCGCTTCGGACGGAACGCCCAGGCCGCCGAGGCGCCGTTGGAGGCCGGGTCGCTGGCGGGACGGGGCCGCTACCAGGTGGAGAGCTACCTCGATCACCAGGGCAACAAGCTGGTGCGCCGTTTCGACGCCAACAGCTACATCGCCATCACCGAGGCGCTTATGAGCCACGACGTCACCCGCGGCCGCGGCACCCTGGAGCAGGCCGTTTCCCGCGCCACGGCGGAGTTCTTCGTGGCGGCCGTGGACTCGGACCGGCTGTACTTCCCGGCCCAGTCCGATGAACTCGCCGCCGCCCTGCCGGGTGAGGTTCCGGTGCACATCATCGAAGCTCCGATCGGCCACGACGGCTTCCTGACCGAAATCGGCCAGCTCAGCGGGCAGCTCCGGAGCACCTTCTTCGCGTAGCCAAAGCGCCGCTGTGTGCATTTTTGCAGACACGCCCTGCGTGATTAGTGGTTGAGCCTGCCGGGATGCGGGGCCATACTCGTGGAGAATGACGCCGTGTGTCCCAACTCACACGCGCGTTGTCAACCCAATGGTCCACAGGGTGTCGATGGCGACACCAAAGGAGTTCGCATGAGCACGGAAAACGCCGCCGCACGGCGCGCAGAGGAGCCGGACGTCAAGACGTCCGGACTGAAGAAGGTAGTAACGGCCTCCATGGCCGGCACGGTTGTCGAGTGGTATGAGTTCTTCCTCTACGCCTCCGCCGCCACCCTGGTCTTCGGCAAGATGTTCTTCCCCAACTCGGGTACGGAACTGGACGGCATTCTTGCCGCGTTCCTGACTTACGCGGTGGGTTTCGTGGCCCGCCCGATCGGTGGCATCGTCTTTGGCCACTTCGGTGACAAGTTCGGCCGCAAGCAGCTGCTGCAGCTCAGCATCATTCTGGTGGGCGTCTCCACCTTCCTGATGGGCTGCCTCCCCAGCTTCGCGCAGATCGGTTACTGGGCACCGGCCCTGCTGGTCTTCCTGCGCTTCGCCCAGGGCTTCGCCGTAGGCGGCGAATGGGGCGGCGCCGTGCTACTCGTGGCCGAGCACAGCCCGAGCAAGTCCCGCGGCTTCTGGTCGAGCTGGCCGCAGTCGGCCGTCCCGCTCGGCAACCTGCTCGCCACCGCCGTGCTGTTCATCCTCTCCTCCACGCTGTCCTCCGCGGACTTCCTCGGCTGGGGCTGGCGCGTTGCATTCTGGCTCTCCGCCGTGATCGTCGTCGTCGGCTACTACATCCGCACCAAGGTCCAGGACGCCCCGATCTTCCTTGAGGCACGGAAGGAAGTTGTCACCGAAAACAAGGGCTACGGCGTCGCCGAAGTCTTCCGCCGCTACCCCCGCGGCGTGTTCACCG
This sequence comes from Arthrobacter sp. SlRoot2-15, assembly GCF_059739345.1. NCBI lineage: Bacteria > Bacillati > Actinomycetota > Actinomycetes > Micrococcales > Micrococcaceae > Arthrobacter > Arthrobacter sp. SlRoot2-15. The sequence goes on along the minus strand of NZ_AP046058.1, from coordinate 678,951 downwards.
CCATGGGCCTGCGGTTCGCGGAAAACATCCTGTACTACCTCGTGGTCACTTTCTCCATCACTTACCTGAAGACCGTGGTCCACGCCGACACCGCCAAGATCCTGCTCCTGCTGCTCGTGGCACACGCGATTCACTTCTCCGTGGTCCCGGTGGTGGGCCGGCTCTCGGACCGCTTCGGCCGCAAGCCCGTTTACATGGCAGGTGCCGTCCTGGGTGCGACCTGGGGCTTCTTCGCCTTCCCGATGATGGACACCGGCAACGACTTCATCATCCTGGCCGCCGTCATCATCGGCCTGCTCTTCCACGCACTGATGTACGCCGGGCAGCCGGCCATCATGGCTGAGATGTTCCCGACCCGGATGCGTTACTCCGGCGTCTCGCTCGGCTACCAGGTGACGTCGATCGTGGCCGGTTCGCTCGCCCCGATCATCGCCGTCGCGCTCCTGGGCCAGTACAAGTCCTCCGTTCCGGTGGCCATCTACCTGCTCATCGCCTGCGTTGTCACCATGGTCGCCGTGTACTTCCTGAAGGAAACCCGCGGCATCTCCCTGCACGACGTCGACGCCGCCGACGCCCAGGGGACCGCCGACCTGCTTGCCGCAGGCAAGAAGTAAGGCAAGAAGTAAGCTCCATTGGCACCACGCTGCCCGTGTCCGCGTTCACCGCGGGCGCGGGCAGCTGCCGTTAACCGTCCCCGATTAGCCGGCCGTCACCGGCATTTTCGCGGGCGGCTCATCCACGCCTCGACCGGTTCCGAAGTTCGGGCGCGAGAGGTTCAGGCGCCAAAGGCAAGGTGTGCCGTCTATTGTGTGTCGGGCCCGAGGCGCATGCTCTCTGACCAGGTGGCCCAGTCTTTCGGGTGGATCGAGGGGCGGCCGATGAGGTAGCCCTGCCCAGCGCTCATGCCGAGTCCTGCCACGGCCGCGAGGTCCTCAGGCGTTTCGATCCCTTCAGCGATCAGCGTGGCGCCAATTTGGCGGGCAAACTCCACCATGGCGGCGCCGAGTGCGTGCTGGCCCTGGTCGTCGTCGATCCCGGCGATCAGGCTGCGGTCCAGTTTGATGATTTCGGGCCGGACGTGGAGGACATGGCGCATGGAGGCGAAGCCGGAGCCGGCGTCGTCCACGGCGATGCGGAGCCCCTCTTTCCGCAACGGGGCCAGCACGGCAAGGAGCGGGGCGTATTCGCTTACTTCGAGCCGTTCCGTTAGTTCCAGGACAATTCGTTTCGGGGGCAGCCCGGAGCGCTGGAGCAGGTCAGGCAGACGTGGGTCCAGACACGTCTCCGGGGAAAGGTTCAAAGCCACGTAGATGCCCGGGGGAAGTCCCTGCGCCGTCTCCAGTGCTTTCTCCATGGCGGCGAACTCAAGTTCGCTCAACAGGCCGACGATGGCGGCCTCCTTGAACCAGAATTCGGGGCCGGCACCGTCCTCGCCGACGAACCGGGTCAGCGCCTCGACGCCGAGGAGTTTGCCTGTTGCGAGGCTGTGGATGGGCTGGAAGGCCGTAAGGAGCCGGTCCTGGTCGAGCATCAGTTGGAGCTGTTCGCGGTTGAGGGAATCCATCGCCTCCTGTGCCGTCAGCGGCGGGAGCATCCGGCTCGTGCCCTCGAATCCTCCGGGCCGGTCGTCCGTGGCGGGGCGGACAGTGCCGGAGACTTCCATCCATACGGCGCCGCCGTCGCGGTGCCGGCACCGAACGATGACACCTGTCCAGCCCGGTCCGGAGGCGGCCGCCACGTCGAGCCTGGCGCGCGCCAGGTCGCCGCCATCGATGACGAGGTCGCATCGCTGGCCGAGCAACTCGTCCGGCTTCCATCCGAGAAGGTTCTCACTGGTCGGGCTCGAAAACGTGAAGCGTCCCCGGTCGTCGACGGCCCACACCCACTCCTGGCTGGTGATCAGGACAGTGTCCATCAACTGGGCGGTAGCCCCAGCACGGCGCCTCTCAGCCCGGTGCCCCCTGCGGAAACGTACAGCCAGGACTAGGGCCATGGCCATGGGCGCCAACACGAGGAGACTGGCCAGCAACCGGTCCCTTGGTTCATCCAGGATGCCTTCAGGGTCAAGGATCACGATGGCGGCCGCCGTCACGGCGAACACCATCTGGATGGCCAGCACAACAACCAGTACATCGCGTATCCGCGGCGAACCCGAATTCTTCGACATTTCCATTCCCCCAGGCTTGGTGACATGAGCCTACTACCGTGCCTGATCGGATTGGTGGGTTAGGGACCACCAGCGTTTCTCGGGCGCGATGGATCTTGATGTTCGCAATCCGACCCCGCCCCGCCGTTGCTCCCGGACTGCGGTCAGAATGTCTTTGCAGTGAAGAGGGAATCGCCGTGGATGTCGTCGGGTTCCACCCGCCCGGTTTCGACGAAGCCGAGTCTGGCCAGCACAGGGCGTGACGCGGTGTTCCAGTCACGGACCGTTGCCCAAATGCGTCGGTAGCCTGATTCCTGTGCCTGTTGGAGGACTGCCCGGGAGGCCTCGGTCGCAAACCCCTGGCGCCAGACGTCGCGGAGGAACTCAAAGGCGAGCTCCGGTTCCTCGGGCTGTCCATGCCGGTTGGGAATCAGCCCGCAATAGCCAATGACCTGCCCCGAACCCTTCTGCTCGGCGGCCAGCAGTCCGGGGAAGGGATGCCGATCGTCGCGACGGATGCTGTCCTCGATATCTTCCAGCGTGGGGTGACCATCGGCACTGATGCGGCGATGCGGAGGAACGCGGGGATCGCGCTCGGTCCACAGTTCGTGCAGGACAGCGGCGTCGGACACCTGCCATGGCCGCAGCAGCAGTCGATCTGTTTCGAGGGCGGCATCGATCCGAGGTACTGGCACGTAGTCCATAGCGACAATTATGGGGCGTGACCTATAGCGCGGGGAGGTCCCCACGCAGCCCCCCGGCTCAGCCCGCCAGCACATCCTGGCGTTCGGCGATCTCGGCCCTGACCGCCGCCAGCACGGCCTGCACCGGCGCCGAGCGCAGCGACTCCGCCCGCGCCACCGCCCAGATGGGCAACTGCCGCTGGAAGTCGTCCGGCAGCACCGGCACAAAGCCGGGTTTGCCGACGACGAGGAAGTTGGGCAGCAGCCCGATCCCGGCGGCGCGGCGGACGGCCTCGAGCTGGGCGAAGATGCTCGTGGCCTGGAAGCTGGAGCGGGGCATCGGGAGCTGGGTGGAGCGGTGGCCCAGCTCCGCGACCTGCAGTGCCGACTCCACGTAGGAGACAAAACCGTGCCGCCGGACGTCGTCGAGCGTTTCCGGCAGCCCGTGCTCCTCCGCGTACTCCGGGCTGGCGTACAGCCGCAGGAAGTAGTTGGACAGGAAAATGGTCTGCGCGTTGCTGACCTCCAGGTTGCCCACCACCACCTCCAGGTCCACGCCGGAGCGGTTTTGGCTGACTTTGCGGGTGGCGCTGAGCATCTCCACGTTTAGCAGCGGGTGTTCCTGCTGCAGCCGGACCAGGGCCGGGGCGACGAATTCCGCGCCGAAGCCGTCCGGCGTGCTGATCCGGACCAGGCCGGAGAGCACGTCCTCGCCCCGGGCGATCCGGCCGGACAATGCGCCGAGGGTCCCCTCGATGGCCTCCGCGGCTACCACCGCCTGGGACCCCAGCTCGGTGAGCTCCCAGCCGTGCGGGCTGCGCTCCAGCGTCCGGCCGCCGAGCTGTTTGTCCAGGGCGAGGATTCTGCGCGAGATGGTGGTGTGCGTGGTGCCCAGAGTCTCCGCGACGGCGTTGAACCGGCCCAGCCGGGCCACCGTCAGCAGGATCAGCAGGTCGTCCGGGCTGGGAAGCCGCTTCAAGTCCACCGTTGGCCTTTCGTCGATGTGTGCATCGATGCACATGCCATCTTCACTTTTTCCCCTTGATTGCACTGTAGCAGGGGTGTGATGCTGGACACGGAAACCGGCCAGTGTGCCGGACACAATGCAAAGCAAAGGAGCTTATGCCATGGCAGTTGTCGCCTGGATCGGACTGGGAAACATGGGCGGGTTCATGTCGGTGAACTTGGCCAAGGCCGGAAACGAGGTCCGCGGCTTCGACCTGAACCCCGAGGCCGTGGCGGCAGCCGAGGCCGGGGGAGTCAAGCCCGCCGGCAGCATAGCCGAGGCAGTTGAGGGCGCCGACGTCGTCTTCACCATGCTCCCCAAGGGCGAGCACGCCCGCGCCGTCTACCTCGGCGAGGACGGCGTCCTGGCCCACGCGGACACCAAAACCCTGCTGGTGGATTCCTCCACGATCGACATCGCCTCGGCCCAGGCACTGCACGACGCCGCCGCAGCAGCCGGCTTCCGCTTCGTCGACGCCCCCGTCTCCGGCGGCATGAGCGGCGCCAAAGCCGCCACACTGACCTTTATGATCGGCGGCGAGGCCGGCGCCGTCGCCGACGCCACCGAATACATCCGCCCGATGGCTGCCAACATCATCCCCACCGGCGGCGCCACCACCGGCCAGGCCGCCAAGATCTGCAACAACCTGATGCTCTTTATCAACCTCGCCTCCACGGCCGAGGGCGCTGTCCTCGCCGACCGGCTGGGCCTGGACAAGCAGGTCTTCTGGGACATCGCCTCGGTTTCCTCCGGCGACAGCTGGGCGCTGCGCACCTGGTACCCGGTGGCCGGCGTCGTCCCCACCGCGGCCTCCAACAACGACTTCGCCCCGACGTTCACCGCCGAGCTCGCCAACAAGGACATCGGGCTGGCCATCAGCGCCGCCAAGGACACCGGCACCCCGCTGGAAATCGGCGAGCACGTGCAGCAGCTCTTCCAGCGGCTCATCGATGGCGGACAGTCCGGCAAGGACTGCTCCGCGATCGTCCAGCTCGTCGACGGCTCGTTCGAGTCCGCCAAGTAGCCACCACACCTTTGTAGAAAGAGATCCACCCCATGGAACGCATTCCGCACTTCATCAACGGCGCCCTCGTCTCCGACGCCGAGCGCTACGGTCCCGTCTTCAACCCCGCCACCGGCGAGCAGGAAAAGGAGGTGGCCCTCGCCTCCGCAGCCCGCGTCGAGGAGGCCATCGCGGCAGCCCGCTCAGCGCTGCCCGGCTGGCGCGCCACCAGCCTGGCCAAGCGCACCGGCATCTTCTTCAAGGTCCGCGAACTGCTCATGCAGCGCCGGCCCGAACTCGCTGCCCTGCTGACCAGCGAACACGGCAAGGTCCTCTCCGACGCCGAGGGCGAGATCACCCGAGGCCTGGAAAACATCGAATTCGCCACCGGGCTGTCCCACGCCCTCAAGGGCGAACGCTCCGAGCAGGTCTCCGGCGGCGTCGACGTCCACTCCGTCCGCCAGCCGGTCGGCGTCGTCGCCTGCATCACGCCGTTCAACTTCCCCGCCATGGTGCCGCTGTGGATGATCGGCAGCGCCCTGGCCTGCGGCAACACCGTGCTGCTCAAGCCGAGCGAAAAAGACCCGTCCTCCGCGATCTTCATCGCCCAGGTCTTCGCCGAGGCCGGCCTGCCCGCCGGTGTGCTGAACGTGGTGCACGGGGACAAGGAAGCCGTGGACGTGCTGCTTGAGCACCCGGACGTCAAGGCCGTCAGCTTTGTGGGCTCGACGCCGATTGCCCAGTCGATCTACAAGCGCGCCGCGGACCACGGCAAGCGGGTCCAGGCCCTCGGCGGGGCCAAGAACCACATGGTGGTGCTCCCGGACGCGGACCTGAACATGGCTGCCGACGCCGCCGTCTCCGCCGCCTACGGCTCCGCGGGGGAGCGCTGCATGGCCGTCAGCGTCCTGGTCGCCGTCGGGAACATCGCGGATGAACTGGTGGACGCGATCAAGACCCGGATGGCCACCCTCAAGATCGGCCCCGGCACCGACCCTGCGTCCCAGATGGGCCCGCTGATCACCGCCGAGCACCGCGACAAGGTGGCCTCCTACGTCGCCGGCGCCGCGGACGAGGGCGCCTCCGTGGTGGTGGACGGCCGGGGCCAGGAGTTCGATTCCAACGGCTTCTTCATCGGCGTCAGCCTGATCGACCACGTCAAGCCCGGCATGAAGGTCTACGACGACGAGATCTTCGGCCCCGTCCTCTCGGTGGTCCGCGTCGAGACCTACGCCGACGCCGTCAAGCTCGTCAACGACAACGAGTTCGGCAACGGCGTGGCGATCTTCACCCGCGACGGCGGCGCCGCGCGGCAGTTCGAGTTCGACGTCGAGGCCGGCATGGTGGGCGTCAACGTCCCGATCCCGGTGCCGGTGGGCACCTTCTCCTTCGGCGGCTGGAAGAACTCGCTGTTCGGCGACACGCACATGTACGGCCCGGAGAGCATCCGCTTCTACACCCGCGGCAAGGTGGTCACCACCCGTTGGCCGGACCCGTCCACTTCGGTGATCGACCTCGGCTTCCCCCAGGTCGACTGAGGATCCCTCCCCGAATAAAGCAACGCGGGGTCACTTACAGCCCATCCAGCAGTGGATTATGGTCCGTAAGTGACCCCGCGTTGTGTGTGTCTAGGGGGCTAGCCCTTCATGATCTCCGCGCGCTGGGCCATGTAGTCCTCCATGGCGAGTTCGCCGTTGCTGTACTTCTGGTCCAGCTCGGCGAGCTTGCGCGCGCGGTAACCCTGCGGGCCGGACGGCACGGGCGGAACCGGCGGAACGTCCGGCGTCGCGGGGGCCGCCGGGGGCTGCGGCTGCCACTGCTGCGGCGGCGCGGCCTGCGGGGGGTTGTTCAGGTACTCCGGGCTGTCCTCGTAGGGAACCGGGTACTGCTGGTTCGCCGGCGGCTGCGGGGCACCCAGCTGGCCGAACCCGCCGTAGTAGTCCCGCTGGGTGAAACCGTCCCGCGGCTGGTTGTTCTGCTGGCCGGGGAACTGGCCCGGGAACCCGCCGAAAGGCTGGCCGGGAAAGGTGGGGCCATTGCCGTTCTGGCCGCGGTTGGACGCCTTGTACCGGCGCATGGCGAGCATGATGATCGTCGCCAGGATGGCGAGCCCAAACAAGGTGAACACGGTATCGAACCTTTCAGGAGTGGTCCTTCAGCTTAACGCGCCATACCGGCCGAGGGTGCCCGGCCCGGCGCCGCGCTCAGGAGCGCAGGGCATCCTCGGCGCCGGGCAGGCCCTCGCCCGAACCGGGAGGCCCCTCACCCGAGCCCAGCGGCATCCCCGGGCCGAACACCGGCCCGGCCAGCGGGCGCTTGGCCGTGATGCCGTCGCCGGAGGAGCGGTGCCGGAGCCTGCGGACCACCCACGGGACGAAGTGCTCGCGGGCCCAGATGAGGTCGCCGGTGCGCGCCTCCCGCCAGTTACGCTGCGGCATGGGCTTGGGCGCAAGGGGCTCCAGGGTGTGTTGCACGTTCAGTGAATCCAGCACCATGGCCGCGATGGTGTGGTGGCCCAGCGGCGAGAAATGCAGCCGGTCCACGTCCCACATCTGCGGGTCGTTGAGCTGGCGCAGGGACCACATGTCGGCGATGACGGCGTCGTGCCGGGCCGCCACGGTGCGCAGGTTCTCGTTGTAGATCGCCACCTTGCTGCGGATCCGGCCCAGCACGGTGGAGCCGGTGTCCGGGCCGTTGAAGAGCACCACGGTGGCGCCGCCCAGGCTCAGGATCTGCACCACCGAGTCCAGCCGCTCGGCGAGGACATCGGGGTCGCCGCCTGGCCGGATCAGGTCGTTCCCGCCGGCGGACAGGGTCACGAGGTCCGGCTTCAGGGACAGGCAGTGCGCCAGCTGCTGGTCCACGATCTGCTGCAGGAGCCGGCCCCGGACCGCAAGGTTGGCGTAGGCGAAATCAGCCTGGCCGCGGCTCAGTTCCTCCGCCACCCGGTCCGCCCAGCCGCGGTGGCCGCCCGGGCTCGCCGGTTCCGGATCGCCGATCCCCTCGGTGAAGGAGTCTCCCATCGCCACGTAGCGGGTCCAAGGGTGGTTCACGGTCCGGTCCGGATAATTCTCCATGGCTGCTGTTTCGCTCACCTTCATATCCTGCACTCTCCCCGCAAAGCTACGCCACCGTAGCTTGTTACCGATTGGTAACTGCAAGAATGGAGCCATGACAGACGCCGCCCCGTATCCCGCCGCCTTCCCCGACCCCGTTGTCCTCTGGTCCCGGCCCGAAGAGGCCCGCGCCGGCAGGCCCCTGCTGGTGCTGCTGCACGGTTACGGGGCCAACGAACAGGATCTGCTGAGCCTGGCGGACCTGCTGCCGGAGGAGTTTGTGGTGGCCTCGCTGCGTGCCCCGCTGGTGTCCGGGCCGGGCTTCACCTGGTTCCCGCTGACGGCGTCCATCGACTACTCGCTCGACGCCGTCCAGCACGCCGCGGCGTATGTCCAGGACTGGATCGACTCGGTCCGGGCCAACCACCCCTCGGTCACCCTGCTGGGCTTCTCGATGGGCATGGCCATGGCCACCACCTTGCTGCGGCAGCGGCCGGACGGCTACGCCGCCGTCGTCGGGCTCTCAGGCTTCGCCGTCGACGCGGGCGGTGACCCGAGCTTCCGCGACGCGGAACTGGACGGCACCGTGCCGATGTTCTGGGGGCGCGACCAGCAGGACCCCGTGATCACGCCGGACAAGATCGAGTTCACCATGGGCTGGGTGCGCAAGCATGTGAAGCTCACCAAGGTGCTCTACGCCGGCATGTGGCACGGCATCAACCAGCAGGAGATCGGCCACGTCGGCGAGTTCCTCACCCACGAGGTGCTCAACAAATAGCCGACGACGGCGCCGCCGGCCGCCGTCGTCAGGCGCCGCCCGGCTCTGCGGGGCTTAGGCGCCGCCGGGCGTGCTGATCCGCACGGTCTGGCCGTTCACGGTGACGGTGTCGCCGTGGTGCAGCTGGCGGCCGCGGCGGTCATCGATCTCGCCGTTGACCTTCACGAGCCCGTTCTTGATCAGTTCCGCAGCCTCCACCCCGTCCTCGACGAGGTTGGCCAGCTTCAGCAGCTGGCCCAGCCGGATCATGTCGTCGCGGATGGGGATGTCTTCGATTTCCGGGTTGCTCATACAAGCAATAATGCCTGACCAAAGGTGGCACCAATGACCCACGCACCGCGGCTCCCACTGCCCGTCGGACTGCTCCTGGCCGTTTCCGCCGGGCTCCTCGTCCCCGTCCAGGGCCGTATCAACGGCGCCCTGGGCACAGTCCTGGCGGACGGCCTGGCCGCCGCCGTGGTGAGCTTCAGCACCGGTCTGGTCCTGATGATCGCCATCTCGCTGCTGCTGCCCAAGGGCCGCGCCGGGCTGGCCCAGGTCCTGCCGGCACTGCGCGAACGGCGCTTCCCGCGCTACTACGTGCTGGCCGGCGGCATCGGCGCGCTCTTCGTCTTCGCACAGTCCTTCACCGTCGGGCTCCTCGGCGTGGCCCTGTTCACCGTCGCCGCCGTCACCGGCCAGACCCTCAGCGGGCTGCTGGTGGACCGGATGGGAATCGGCCCGGCGGGCAAGCGGCCCATCACCGGCATCCGGGTCCTCGGCAGTGTGCTGACAGTCGCCGCCGTGGCGTGGGCCGTGTCGCCGCGCTTTGCCTCCGGCGCTGCAGGCGGTGCAGGCGGGTCCGACCCCATGGCGCTGGTGCTCCCCGTGCTGCTGCCGGTGCTCGCCGGATTCCTGATGAGCTTCCAGCAGGCGATGAACGGAACCGCAACAGTCCACTACCGCACCCCCATCACCGCCACCCTGGTCAACTTTGTCGCCGGCAGCATAGTGCTCTGGCTCGCCTGGCTGATCAAACTGGCCGCGGCCGGGCCAGGTCACGCGCTTCCCGGCGAATGGTGGTACTACCTGGGCGGCCCGATGGGCTGCGTCTTCATCGCCGTCGCCGCCTTCCTGGTCCGTAGCCTGGGCGTACTGGTCACCGGGCTCGGCATGATCGCCGGGCAGCTGCTCGGATCCCTGGCCCTGGACCTGGCGCTGCCCGCACCGGGCACCGTCGTCGCCCTGCCCACCGTGGTCGGCACGCTGCTGACCCTGGCCGCGATCGTCCTGGCCAGCCTGCCCTGGTCCCGCGGGACCCTCAAGGGGCGCTAGCCCGGTAGGCTAGGAGCTTGCATCACCCCGTCCGCAACACCCCGCCCGGCAACCAGCCGGTGACCCGGGGCTGACAGCACGGACCGCACCCAGCGGCCCTGCAGAAACTGGAGTTCCCATGGCAGCAAAATCCGTACTCGACCAGATCATTTCCCTCGCCAAGCGACGGGGTTTCGTCTTCCAGGCCGGTGAAATCTACGGTGGCTCCCGTTCTGCCTGGGACTACGGTCCCCTCGGTGCCGAGCTGAAGGAAAACATCAAGCGCCAGTGGTGGCAGTCCGTGGTCCGCGGCCGCGAGGACGTCGTCGGCCTGGATTCCTCGGTGATCCTGCCCCGCCAGGTCTGGGAGGCCTCCGGCCACGTCGAGGTCTTCTCCGACCCGCTGGTGGAGTGCCTGTCCTGCCACAAGCGCTACCGCGCGGACCACCTCGAGGAAGAATACGAGGAGAAGAAGGGCCGCCCCGCCGAGAACGGCCTCAAGGACATCGCCTGCGCCAACTGCGGCACCCGCGGCGAATGGACCGAACCGCAGGAATTCTCCGGCCTGCTCAAGACCTACCTGGGCCCCGTCGCCAGCGAAGAGGGCCTGCACTACCTGCGCCCCGAAACCGCCCAGGGCATCTTCGTGAACTTCTCCAACGTGCTCACCACCTCGCGGAAGAAGCCGCCCTTCGGTATCGGCCAGATCGGCAAGTCTTTCCGCAACGAGATCACGCCGGGCAACTTCATCTTCCGCACCCGCGAGTTCGAGCAGATGGAGATGGAGTTCTTCGTCGAGCCCGGCACCGACGAGCAGTGGCACCAGTACTGGATGAAGGAGCGCATGGCCTGGTACACGTCCCTGGGCATCCGCGAGGAAAACCTGCGCTTCTTCGAGCACCCGCTGGAGAAGCTCAGCCACTACTCCAAGGGCACCACGGACATCGAATACCGCTTCGGCTTCCACGGCTCCGAGTGGGGCGAGCTCGAGGGCATCGCCAACCGCACCGACTTTGACCTCTCCACGCACTCGAAGGCCTCCGGCGCGGACCTGAGCTACTTCAACCAGGCCACCAACGAGCGCTACACCCCGTACGTGATCGAGCCGGCCGCCGGCCTCACGCGCTCATTTATGGCGTTTATGATCGACGCGTACACCGAGGACGAGGCGCCCAACGCCAAGGGCGGCGTCGACGTCCGCACCGTGCTTAAGCTCGATCCGCGCCTGGCCCCGGTCAAGGCTGCCGTGCTCCCGCTGAGCCGTAACGAGGACCTGTCGCCGAAGGCCAAGGACCTCGCCGCGCAGCTGCGCAAGAACTGGAACATCGAGTTCGACGACGCCGGCGCGATCGGCCGCCGCTACCGCCGCCAGGACGAGATCGGTACGCCGTTCTGCATCACGGTGGACTTCGACACGCTCGAGGACCAGGCCGTGACCATCCGCGAACGCGACACCATGAGCCAGGAACGCGTCGCCCTGGACAAGGTGGAGGGCTACCTGGCCGCACGGCTGATCGGCGCCTGATCATGGCGATCGCGTACCGCGAATGGCGCGACGGCGACGACCTCGCGCTGCTGGAGATGTGGGGCGGTCCGGAGACGGACCAGGCCCGGCAGTTCCGTGCCACCCTCGCCCCCTCCGGCAACGCCCCGTGGCGCCGCTGCATCGTGGCCGAGGACGTCGTCGACGGCGTCGCCATCCCCGTCGCTGCCGGGGTGGTCCATGAGGCCTCGCTGCATCCGGAGCGCCTCTGGGTCTACGTCGAGGTTGCCCGCGACCACCGCCGGACCGGCATCGGCTCGACGCTGCTGGCCATGCTCCGGCACGAAGCCGGGCAGTCGCCCTCGGGAGTGTCCCGGCTCCGGACCAAGGTGGAGCCGGGCACGCCCGGCGCCGCCTTTGCCGAGGCCGCCGGCCTGGCGCCGATCCAGCGCTCGCGCCTGGTCGTCGTCGAACCCGGCGCCCTGAAGCTGCCGGTCTTCGGCGACGGCTCCGAGGCCGCAGCCTCGGAGCAGGTGGAGGACCTGGCCACCGGGTCGGTGGAGCTCAGCGACGTCGTGGGCCGCTACTACACCGCCGTGCACGACTGGGACAGCCCCGGGGACCTCAGCATTGCCACGGTGCAGCGGCTCTTCCTGGACGACCTCAGCGGCGCCCACGGAGCGATTGTGCTGCGCGCGCCCAGGGCCAGCGCCTTCGGCGCGGGTGTGCCGGCCAGCAAGAAGGGCCGGCTCCAGGCGTTTGCGGTCAGTTACGCCCAGGGCGGCCCGGAAATGGGCGGGCCCGAAGAGGGCCACGCCACCAATGCGGGGGAGCCGTCGGATGTGTTCCTCGGCCACGACCCGGAACTGTCCGCCGAGGATGCCCGGGCCGCGGTCCGGGACCTGCTGGCGCTGATCGCGTACCAGTACCCGGTCCTGCTGGAACTGGACGATTCGATGGACGCGCTGCGCGCCGTCGTCGAGCCGCTCCTGGAGAGCGGCAAGGCCCGGCAGACCGGCGCGGAAACCCTGATCGTCTCCGACCCCGTCTAGCCCGCTTAACCCGACTGACCCGCAACAACAGCTGCGGGTCAGTCGGGTTTAACGCCTACTTGCCCGGCGGCATCACCGGCGGAACGAAGTCGAAGGTCATGCCCAGCAGCCAGACCAGCAGCAGCACCACCGGCAGGTGGAAGACGAACTGCAGGAACGTGAAGCCCACCAGGTCGCGGGCCCGCAGCCTCAGCACCGCCAGCAGAGGGAGCATAAAGAACGGGTTGATCAGATTGGGCAGCGCCTCGGCGATGTTGTAGATCTGCACGGTCCAGCCCAGGTTCATCTGGACATCGGTGGCGGACTGCATGACGTACGGCGCCTCCACGAGCCACTTGCCGCCGCCGGAGGGAACCAGCAGGCCCAGCACGGCCGTGTACAGCGCAATGACGACGGCGAAGCCGCCGCCGCTGCCGATGCCCGAGAAGAACTCGGCCAGGTGCGCCGAGATGGTCATCCCGCCGTGGCCGGTGGCCTTGGTCAGGATCGCGGCCATTGCCGCGTACAGCGGGAACTGCACGAGGATGCCGGCGGTTGCAGGGACGGCCTTGGTGACGGCCTGCAGGAAGTTCCGCGGGGTGCCGTGCAGCACCAGGCCCAGGATGAGGAACACCAGCAGGTAGCCGTTGAGGCTGCTCACCACGGTCAGGAACGGCTTGGTAAGGAACTGCGAGACCAGCCAGCCCAGGGTCAGCAAGCCGGCGAGGATCGGCAGGATCTTGCTGTATTCGAGCAACTCGCCCGGGCGGGACCGCGGCGCCGGCTCGGTGGGCTCGTCGTCGAGGTCCACGCCCAGGTCCGCCGCTGTGCGGATGGCCCCGCCCTGCGGTGCCGAGAAGTGGGCGATCACCGTGGTCAGCAGCATCAGGATCGCCAGGGTCAGCAGCGACTGCCAGATGAAGATGGTGGTGCCGAAGTCCAGGATGCCGGTGATCTTCAGCAGCGCCGGCGGCAGCGAGGCCGCCGTCGCCTGCAGCTGCGCGGCCGAGGAGGACAGGCCGAGCGCCCAGACGGCACCGAGGCCCATGAACGCGGCCGCGCCGAGGGCGCGGTAGTCCACGGTGAGGTCCTTGCGGCGGGCGATCGCCCGGGCCAGCAGGCCGCCGAAGATCAGGCTGAGGCCCCAGTTCAGGAAGGACACGGACATGGACATCAGCGCCACGAAGCTCACGGCGGTGCGGGCGGTCGCGGGAACGAGGGCCAGCCGGCCGATCAGGCGGGCCACCGGCGGGGAGGTCGCCACGACGTAGCCGGTGAGCACCACCATGGCCATCTGCAGGGTGAAGGCGGTCAGGTCCCAGAAGCCGTTGCCGAAGGAATCGGCGATCGACTGCGGCGACGCGCCGATGGCCAGGGCGGCCAGGGCGATGATGATAACGCCGGCGAGGGCGAAGATGTAGGCGTCCGGGAACCACTTCTCGGTCCACGCGGCCATTCGTTGGGCTATCCGGGCGAGGCCGCGTTCTTCGCCGATACCGCTTTTGGTCAGGACTGTGTTTGCCACAGAGGGATACCTCTCCATTGAGTGCGTTTTTCTACCCGATGGAGTTTAGCCACCGCTGCTGCGGGAGCCGGGCTTATCGGCGCCTGCCGCGGGCGCGCCGCGGGCCCTCGGCCTCGTCAAGCCGCCGCCGTTCCTCCTCGGTGGGCGCCCCGCCGCCGAGCGCGGCCGGCATCCACCAGGCGCCCGGCTCCGGTTTCAGCGGGAAGTCCGCGACGCCGGCGTCGATCCCCGCCTGCAGGGCGCTCCGCAGGGCCTCGGTGGCCGCCGGGACGTCCAGTCCGGGGCCCGGGGTGAAGGGTTCGCCCACGTGCACCCGCACCGGCGCCCGCCAGGCCCGGAGCGGGGAGAAGCCGTGGTGCCGGGTCATGATCCGGTGCGCGCCCCAGACCGAGACCGGGATGAGAGGGACGCCTGCCTCGGCCGCCATCCGCACGGCGCCGGTCCGGCATTCCCGGACCTGGAAGCTGCGGCTCACGCCGGCCTCGGGCAGGATCGCGACGTACTCGCCGTCGCGGAGTTTCTGCACGGCGGCGTCGTAGGCATGGGCGCCGGTGTCATAGCCGACGACGACGTGCCCGGCGGCGCTCACGGCGGGACCGGCGAACCAGTGGTCGGCCGCGGCCTGCGTGATCAGGAAGCGCATCTGGGCGCGGTTGTGCCACCAGAGCAGCAGCTCGGCGAAGGCGAAATCGAGGTAGCCGAAATGCGTGATCGCGACGACGGCGCCCGCACCGGGGGTGGCCCGCCGCGAGGCGCCGCGGCGGCCGCCGCGGGGACCGTGGTCGGGGCCGTGGTCCGGGGCCGGCGCGGGAAGATGTTCGGCGCCGGTGACGATGACGCGGATCCGGAACAGCCAGCGCAGCGCCTGGCCGGTGCGGACGATCACGCGGTAGAAGCGGTCGCTGGGTGCCGGCCGCCAGCTCACCTCAACCCCCGCATCTCAGTGGCCCGCCGGCCGGCGGGGCGGCCAGGGGATAAAGCCGGAGGTGGATTCGACGTATTCCTTGTACCCGGGACGGGCGGACATGGCCTTCTCGGTCAGCGGTTTGCCGGTCTTGCCGGCCAGGGTCCAGATCATCAGGGCGGGGGAGAGGATGGTCAGCACGCCGGGCCAGGAGTCCGCCGCCACCAAAAACAGCCCGGCCCAGACGGCGGCGTCGCCAAAGTAGTTCGGGTGCCGGGTGTAGCGCCAGAGTCCGGTGTTCAGGACGGTGCCGCGTTTGGCCGGGTCGGCTTTGAACCGGGCCAGCTGCCAGTCTCCGACGGTTTCGAAGACAAAGCCGAGAATCCACAGCAGCACCCCAAGCAGCGCCGGCCAGCCGAGCGGGCCGGTGCTGAACATGCCGACCTGGATGGTGAGCGAGACGAAGAACATCACGATGCCTTGCGGCAGGTACACGCGCCGCAGCGCGTAGGTGTTGCGGGATCCGGGCGCCGAGGAGAGCATGTCCACATAGCGCGGATCCTCGTGGCCGCCGCGGGCCCGGATACCGATGTGGACGGCCAGCCTGATGCCCCAGACGGCCACCAAGGCCAGCAGCAGCAGCCGCCTGCCAGCGTCGCCGTGGCCGGCGGACAGCGCCCAGGAGACAGCGGCCGCCACCACAAAGCCCAGCCCCCAGATCGTGTCGATGACCGAGTGGCGGCTCTGGCGCACGGCGACGGCGAACGTCACGGCCAGCAGCGCCACCAGTCCCAGGGCCACCCACGGCAGGCTGGCGAGGAAGGCGTCCAACGGGAAGGCGGCCATCACAGCACCACCGGGAGGGTGGCGGCGGCCGGAAGGACCTGGCGGAGCGTGTCCGTGCCGGGCAGTTGTGCGCCGGCGGTGCTGGCGAAGGCATCCAGGACGAAGCCGTTGGCGAGGGAGTTCCAGAGCCGGACCCGGCGGAACATAAAGTGCCCGGCGCCGGTCAGCGAGACGTAGTCCACCGAGGCCGCGATACCTTCGGCGCGGCGCGCGTAGGCCAGCGAGTTCTTCGGGCTGGTCCAGCGGTCCTCGCTGCCGTGCACGATCAGGACCCGTCGCCCGGCGAGCGGCTCCACCGGGGTGGCGCCGTTCAGCCACGGTGCCAGCGCGACGACGGCCTCCACCTGCGGGTGGTCCGCGACGCAGAGCGCGGTGAGGCCGCCCATCGAGTGGCCCAGCAGGTAGATGGGGACGCCCGGGTGTTCGCTGCTGATCTGGGCCAGCGCCCAGCGGGCATCCTGTACCGGCGACATCTCGGGCCCGTTCCAGCCCCGGTAGCGGTTGCGCAGGGTCCAGACCGCCAGGCCGTGCGGGCCGCCCTGGTTCCGCAATGACTGGGCAAAGGGCAACATCCGCGCCGGGCTCAGGTGCCGGGCCTGGACCGCCTCGAAGCTGTCCGATCGTCCGCCGTGCAGCACCAGGGCGACGCCGCGGGTCTGCCCGGCGGCGTCGGCGATGCTCAGTTCGGCCCGGGCCGCAGGGCCGGCTCCGGCCGCCCCGGGCTCCCGGTCGTCAGTCTTGCGTCTGGCCACGGCTGGTGTCCTCCACATCGTTTTGTCCCTGCAATTACCAACAATAAGTCGGCCGCCGGCGTTCCCGGCAGCGTTTGCAGCCGGTTGGTTTGTGAACGTATTCCGAAGAACATTCGCAGCCGTGCGGCCGGGGGATGGGCGGCCGCCGGTGGCCTCCGCGCGCGGCGGGCCGCCCGGACACCGTAAAGTTTTCGGCATGAGGTTGAACTGCTGATGGGCGCCGGACATTCACACACCACCCAGGGGCACCACGAAGTGACGCCCCGGGCGCTCGCCGCACGGAAGAAGGCCAACTGGATCCTGGCCGCCGTCCTGGTCCCGCTGACCCTGCTGACCATCACGGCGATGGTGCTGCTGTGGCCCTCGGGCAGCAAGGACGGCATCAAGCTGTCCAGCCCCTACGCGGCCGCCCCGGGCGTCACCTTCGACACCGGCAAGATCCAGCGCGTCGTCGTCGGCAGCTGCATGGACGGCACGGCGCAACAGGGTGCGCAGCCGGGTTCGCAGCCGCAGCCCGGCGCCGGGCAGGGCTCGCAGTGCACCTTCGCCTACACCGAGCCGGACAAGGGCGGAAACCCGGTCAAGGTGGTGATCAACCCCGACGTCGCCAAGTCCCACGGCGTCAAGGTCGGCGACAATATCCGCTACCTGAACCTCTCCAAGGCGCCGGGCGCCGCCGACGCCCAGGGGACACCCGCCTACGTGTTCGTTGACTTCGTCCGGACCCTGCCGATCATCCTGCTTGCGGTCCTCTACGCCGTTGTGGTGATTGCGGTGGCCCGCTGGCGCGGGCTGCGCGCCCTCATCGGCCTGGCCGGCGCCTACGCCGTGCTCGTCTCCTTTATGCTTCCGGGTCTGGTGGAAGGTAAACCGCCGCTGCTG
This sequence comes from Arthrobacter sp. SlRoot2-15, assembly GCF_059739345.1. Taxonomy (NCBI): domain Bacteria; kingdom Bacillati; phylum Actinomycetota; class Actinomycetes; order Micrococcales; family Micrococcaceae; genus Arthrobacter; species Arthrobacter sp. SlRoot2-15. Next base: position 661,563 of record NZ_AP046058.1, on the reverse strand, counting down.
CTGGCCCTGGTCGGATCCACGGTGATCATGATCGGTGTGCTGTACTTCGCGCACGGCTTCACCGCCCGGACGTCGACGGCGCTGCTGGGCACGATGTTCGGCCTGGGCATCACCGCCGCGCTCGCGGCCTGGGCCACCGATGCGGCGAACCTGGCCGGCGTCGGCAACCACGACGCCGCCACCCTCGCCAACGTCTCGGACCACATCTCCATCTCGGGGATCATCCTGTGCGGGCTGATCATCTCCGGCCTCGGTGTCCTCAACGACGTCACCATCACCCAGTCCTCCGCGGTGTGGGAACTCTGGGAACTTGCCCCCGGCACGTCCGCGCGGAAGCTGTTCGCCTCGGCGATGCGGATCGGCCGGGACCACATCGCCTCCACGGTCTACACGATCGCGTTCGCCTATGCCGGGGCGGCGCTGCCCATCCTGATCATCGTGATGCTCTACGAACGCCCGCTGGGGGACGCGCTCACCAGTGCCGAACTCTCCGAGGAAGTCATCCGCACCCTGGTCGGCTCCATCGGGCTGGTGCTGGCGATTCCGGTCACCACCCTGATCGCCGTGCTCGTCGTCAAGGCCACCGGACTCCGGGGGACCGCGGCCACGGCGGACGACGTCGTTCGGCCCGCCGGCGGCCTGAGCGGTAGCAGCCGCGCGGCCGCCGCAGGCCTGCCCGACCGCGGACCGTCCGACGGCGGCAGCGGCGACCGTGGTACCTCCGACGGCGCCGACGCGGAGCCGGAGACGCGCCGCGGCCGCCGCGCGGCTGTGTCCGGCTGAGCAGGCGGCCCGGCACGTTACGACCGGTGCGGTTTCCACATAGCCGGAGCGGGACCGGGCCGATTTGCCCGGCTTTGAGACAATGGTCGGGTGACTGTTGTAGCAACGCCTCCCGCCCCCAAGCTGGAACTGCCGCCCCTGAAGCTGGGCCCCCTCACGGTGGACACCCCCGTGATCCTGGCCCCGATGGCGGGCATCACCAACTCCGCCTTCCGCAGGCTGTGCCGTGAATACGGCGGCGGCCTGTACGTCGCGGAGATGGTCACCTCCCGCGCCCTGGTGGAACGCACACCCGAATCACTGCGGATCATCTCGCACGACGAGGACGAGAAGGTCCGTTCGGTGCAGCTCTACGGCGTGGATCCGGTGACGGTGGGCCAGGCCGTCCGGATGCTGGTAGAGGAGGACCGCGCGGACCACATCGACCTCAACTTCGGCTGCCCGGTTCCCAAGGTGACGCGGCGCGGCGGCGGCTCGGCGCTACCGTGGAAGACCGACCTCTTCACCTCGATCGTCCAGACCGCGGTCAAGGAAGCCTCTAAGGGAAACATTCCGCTGACCATCAAGATGCGCAAGGGCATCGACGATGACCACCTCACCTACCTCGACGCCGGGCGGATCGCCCGCGACTCCGGCGTCGCCGCCGTCGCACTGCACGGCCGCACCGCCGCGCAGTTCTACTCCGGCCAGGCCGACTGGTCCGCCATCGCCCGGCTGCGCGAAGCCCTCCCGGACATCCCGGTGCTCGGCAACGGGGACATCTGGTCCGCCGAGGACGCGGTCCGGATGGTCCGCGAAACCGGCGTCGACGGCGTGGTGGTGGGCCGCGGCTGCCAGGGCCGGCCCTGGCTGTTCGGCGACCTGATGGCCGCCTTCGAGGGCAGCGACGTCCGGCACAAACCGAGCCTGGGACAGGTGGCCGAAGGCGTGTACCGCCACGCCGAGCTGATGGTGGAAACCTTCGGCAACGATGAGGGCAAGGCCCTCCGGGAGATCCGCAAGCATATGGCCTGGTACTTCAAGGGCTATGTGGTCGGCAGCGAACTGCGGACCAAACTTGCCCTGGTCACCAGCCTCGAAGTGCTCCGTGCGACGCTGGACCAGCTGGACGTCGACTCGCCCTACCCAGGCGTCGACGCCGAAGGCCCCCGCGGCCGTGCGGGCTCGCCCAAGAAGCCCGCCCTGCCCAAGGACTGGCTGCTGGACCGCAGCATGGACGCCGAACAGTCGCGCGAGATCTGCCACGCGGAACTGGACGTCTCCGGTGGCTGAAACCAGGACGACGGCGCCCGTGCTGGACGGCTACGTGGACCGGGACTGCGCCCGCTGGGTGGAGGAACCGCCCAAAAGCACCTACCGCTCCGACTTTGAACGCGACCGTGCCCGCGTGCTCCACTCCTCGGCGCTGCGCCGGCTCGGCGCCAAGACCCAGGTGGTCGCCCCGGACACGGACGACTTCGTCCGCACACGGCTGACCCACAGCCTCGAGGTCGCCCAGGTGGGCCGCGAGCTCGGCCGCGCCCTGGGCTGCGATCCGGACGTGGTGGATACCGCCTGCCTCAGCCACGACCTGGGCCACCCGCCGTTCGGCCACAACGGCGAGTCGGCCCTGAACGAGGTCGCGCACGCAATCGGCGGCTTCGAGGGCAACGCCCAGACCCTGCGCCTGCTGACCCGGCTGGAGCCCAAGGTTCTGGCCCCGGACGGCCGCCCCGCCGGCCTTAACCTGACCCGCGCCAGCCTCGACGCTGCCGCGAAGTACCCGTGGTCGGCGGAGAACGCCCCGGTGATCCACGGCCAGCGCACCAGCAAGTTCGGCGCCTACCAGGACGACCTGCCCATTTTCGACTGGATCCGGGAAGGCGCGCCCGAGCGCCGCTCCTGCCTCGAAGCGCAGGTCATGGACCTCGCGGACGACATCTCCTACTCGGTGCACGACGTCGAGGACGCGATCGTCGCCGGTCACTTCCAGTTGCGCTGGATGGACAACCCCGACCACCGCGCCCGGGTGGTGGGCTACGCCAAGCAGTGGTACCTGCCGCACAACGACCCGGCCGCCATCGACGCCGCCCTGGCGCGGCTGGAGGCCACCAGTGTCTGGGTGCGCGAGGCCGACGGCAGCCGCAAGGCCATGGCCGCACTGAAAGACATGACCAGCCAGCTGATCGGCCGGTTCTGCCAGAGCGCGCTGGAGACCACCCTGGCCGTCTACGGCCCGGAGAACCTCACCCGCTACAACGCGGAACTCATCGTCCCGGACGAGACGGTGATGGAGATCGCCGTGATGAAGGGCCTGGCCACCACGTTTGTGATGACCACCGAACACCGGCAGCCGATTTACGAACGCCAGCGCGAGGTCCTGCACGCGCTGGTGACCGCGCTCAACGCCACCGGCGACCGCCACCTGGAGCCGATGTTCGCCGCCGACTGGCGCGCCGCGGCGGACGATTCCGCCCGGCTGCGGGTTGTCATCGACCAGGTCGCGTCGCTGACGGACGGCTCCGCGCTGGCCATGTACGAACGGCTCGTCGGCAGCCTGCCGTCGCTGTGGTGACGGCGTCGGTGACGGGTGCCATAGGCCGCCATCCGGCGTCGTACGCGGGTACTAGGATGGCTCCGTGGCCGGCCTGATTAAACGTGAAGACATCGACGAAGTGCGCCAGCGCACCGACATCAAGGAAGTCGTCGACGGCTACGTGACCCTCAAGGGCGCCGGGCTGGGATCCTTCAAGGGCCTGTGCCCCTTCCACGACGAGCGCTCGCCCTCGTTCACCGTGCGGCCCCAGGTGGGCCGCTACCACTGCTTCGGCTGCGGCGAGGACGGCGACGTCATCTCCTTCGTGCAGAAGCTGGACCACACCACCTTCCACGAAGCGGTGGAGAAGCTCGCGGCCCGGATCGGCTACGAACTGCGCTACGAGGACGGCGGCTCGGGCCCCAAGCGCGAGGAGATCGGCCGCCGCCAACGCCTGCTCGACGCGCACAAGATCGCGGACGAGTACTTCCGCGCCCAGCTCCTGACCCCGGGCGCCACCGAAGGCCGGAACTTCCTCTACGGCCGCGGCTTCGACCGGGCCGCGGCAGAGCAGTTCGGCGTCGGCTACGCCCCGCAGGGCTGGGACTCGCTGCTCAAACACCTCCGCGGCCGCGGCTACACCGACCCGGAGCTCAAACTCACCGGCATGTTTTCCGAAGGCGGCCGGGGAATCTACGACCGATTCCGCGGCCGGCTGATCTGGCCCATCCGCGACATCGCCGGGGACACGATCGGCTTCGGCGCCCGCAAGCTCTACGAGGACGACCAGGGCCCCAAGTACCTGAACACCCCGGAGACAGCGCTCTACAAGAAGTCCCAGGTGCTCTACGGGATCGACCTCGCCAAGCGGAACATCGCCAAGGAACGCCAGCTGGTGGTGGTGGAAGGCTACACCGACGTGATGGCCTGCCACCTTGCCGGCGTGACGACGGCGGTCGCCACCTGCGGCACCGCGTTCGGCACGGACCACATCAAGATCGCCCGCCGGCTGCTCTCCGACGACGGCAGCGGGGGAGAGGTGATCTTCACCTTCGACGGCGACGCCGCGGGCCAGAAGGCTGCCCTGCGCGCCTTTGAAGAGGACCAGCGCTTCGTGGCCCAAACCTACGTCGCCGTCGAACCCGGCGGAGCCGACCCCTGCGAGCTGCGCCAGGCCAAGGGCGACTCCGCCGTCCGCGACCTGATCGGCACCCGCCGGCCGCTGTTCGAATTCGCCATCCGCGCCACCCTGCGGCGGCACAACCTGGACACCGTCGAAGGCCGGATCGCGGCGCTGCGCGAATCGGCCCCCGTGGTGGCGCAAATCCGCGACGTCGGCATCCGGCCTGCCTACGCGCGGGAACTCGCCGGCTGGCTGGGCATGCCGGTCGAGGAAGTCAGCCGCGCGGTCGGCGCGGCCGCCAAGCGCCTTGCCCAGGGCCCGGCCGGAGGCGCCGCACAAGGCTACAACCAGAACCCCGCCCAGAACCCGGGCCGGGCCGCCGGACCAGGCCACGGGGCTGGTCCCGGGTCCGCCCCCGGCGTGGCGCCCCTGCCGCCGTCGGCCACGCTGCCGGCTTTCAACCGGCCGGACCCGCGTGACCCGGTGGCCGCGATGGAACGCCAGGCGCTCGAAGTCGTGCTGCAGGAACCCGCGATCCTTGAAGGGGCCACCTGGCAGCGTTTCGCCGAGGCCCGGTTCTCCACCCCGGCCTACCTCGCCATCCACGAGGCCATCCGGGCCACCGGACAGGGTGCCATCGGCGACCCCGCGCGATGGGTGGAGCAGCTGCTGCAGGAAGTCCCCGAGCCGCTGCGGCCGCTCGTGTCCGAACTCGCCGTCGTGCCCCTGCCGGCCAGCACCGCCGAAGCCGTGCAGCGCTACTGCCGCGACATCCTGGCCCGGCTGTTCGAACTGCAGATCACCCGCGTCAAGGCGGACAAGATGGGCCAGCTGCAGCGCCTGGACGCCGCAGCGGACCCCGAGGAGTTCCAGCGGCTCAACCGAGAACTCATGGAACTGGAGATGCAGCGGCGCTCGCTCCGGATGGACTCCTGAGCCTGCCGCACGGTGCTCCGCCGGGGGCCAATTTCACTTCCCGGCGCGGTGTTTGCTAGGCTTATATCCGCTTCATTCCTCCTTAGCTCAATTGGCAGAGCATTCGACTGTTAATCGAAGGGTTGCTGGTTCAAGTCCAGCAGGAGGAGCGCACAGTCCCCGTTCCGGGTCCCCGGGACGGGGACTTTTTGTATACCCGGCGGGGGTATCGGGGGATGCGGGCGCCGCCGATTTCCTTAGCGCCAAAACCTTTGCTAATGTCATACCTGCTTCATTCCTCCTTAGCTCAATTGGCAGAGCATTCGACTGTTAATCGAAGGGTTGCTGGTTCAAGTCCAGCAGGAGGAGCGGACAGGCCCCGCGGCCGGTAATTTACCGGCGGCGGGGCCTTTTTTCTTGCCGGGGATGACATCCGCTAGACGAAGAACATCTCGACCTGCAGGAAGCGCTCTGCCTCCGCCACCGCCGCCCGGAAGGCCTCGTCCTCGGTGGGGGACTGCCGGGGCTCCCGCGGGTGCCACTCGTGCGCCGAGGAGTGCACACGGGTGAAGCCGCCGCGCGGAGGGGCGTAGAAGATGCCAAAGCGCTGCACCGGCCATTCCGCGGAGGTCTCGGGGGCAACCAGGAGCGCTGAGTCGTAGGCGGGGTTGTACCACTGGGCGATCGGCCGGCGCCGGTCCTCGGTGAACAGCCCGGCCGCGAAGAGTGCCGCCGACTGAGGACTGGTCTGGGAGCACAGCCGCTCCCACCACAGGGGCAGAATGCCGTCGTCGCACCGCTGCCATGTGGCCGGAAGGGGAGGAGGGTCCTGCCAGTCAGGCACAGAACAACTTTATCGCCCGCCGTCGGCCGCGAATAGGGGAGCACGGCCGTGCAGCCCGGGCCCGGCCCCCCACGCCGGGCATGCCCATTGGTCTTGCCGGCGGGTGGACATATGCCTGATATGTCCATTCCTGGCTGCGGGGGCTGGGCATGTCCCAGGGGGGCTGTTCTGTTTATGCGCCCACCAAAGGGCATGCCCATTGGTCGTGCCGACGGGTGGACATATGCCTGATAAGTCCATTTCTGGGTGCCGGGGTTGGGCATGTCCGTCGGGGGGCATGTCCAAGTCCCGCGCTCGCCGACGGGCATGTCCATCGCGGTGCTGCTAGTGGATAGACGGCACGGTCCGGGGCCGGACGATGAGCCACAGGGCCGCGGCGGCCAGTAGGATGCAGCCGGCCTGGACCGCGCCCATCGGCGTCGCGGAGCCGAGGCCCAGCCAACCGACGACGGGGGAGATGATGCCGGCCATCAGGAACGTCGCCGCGCCCAGCAGCGAGGCGGCGGTCCCGGCCTGCGCGCCGTGCTTGGCCAGGGCGAGCACCTGAACACACGGGAAGGTGAACCCGGCGCCCAGGATGTAGAACCAGAGCGGGACCATGACGCCCCACAGCCCGAAGCCCAGCTGGTCGAACGCCACGATCAGCAGGGCCATCAGGAACATCCACGCCGTCGAACAGGCGAGGATCCACTGCGGCGGGACGCGCTTGATGAGCCGCGAGCTGGTCTGTACGCCCGCCACGATGCCCAGCGAGTTGACGCCGAACAGCAGGCCGTACTGCTGCGGCGAGAATCCGTAGACGTCCTGGAACAGGAAGGGGGACGCCGAGAGGTAGGTGAACAGGCCGCCGAAGTTCATCCCGCCCAGCAGCAGCATGCCCACGAAGATCCGGTCGGCGAACAGGACGCCGTAGCGCTGGCGGGCCGTCAGCCCGGAGGTGCCGCGCAGCTCACGCGGCAGGGTCTCGCGCACCACGAACAGCGCGGCGATAATCACGCAGGTCCCGTAGCCGGCGAGGAAAAAGAAGATCCCCGGCCACGGCATCAGCAGCAGCAGCTGGGATCCGATCACCGGGGCCAGGATCGGGGCCAGGCCGTTGACGAGCGCCATCCGGGAGAACATCCGGACCATGGCGTAGCCGCTGAACAGGTCCCGCACCATCGCCATCGCCACCACGCCGCCGCCGGCCGCGCCGATGCCCATCAGCACCCGGAACAAGCCCAGCGTGGCGATGTCCGTGGACAGGGCGGCGCCCAGGGACGCCCCGATGTGCACGGCGGTGGCCAGGATCAGCGGAAGCCTCCGCCCGAACTTGTCACTCAGCGGCCCCACCACCAGCTGCCCCAGGGCGAAACCGACCGTCGTGCCGGTCAGTGTCAGCTGCACCGCGGCCTCGGTCACGCCCAGGCTCGCCTCCAGGGCCGGAAACGCCGGCAGGTAGAGGTCCACCGTGAACGGACCAAGGGCCGTCAAGGCGCCCAGCATCAGGATGTAGAGGAGCTTGCGGCGGCGGCTGAGGGAATCCCCGGGATTGCTGGGTGTATGCACAGGAGCCAATCCTAGGCCCGCGCGGCCCGCCGCGCCGCCGTCCGTACCCTGAATGATAGTTTTGACACTTGGGGATGCGTGAGGCCGCGCAGGCCCGGCAATCCAGCGCAATCGTAGATGGAACCAGTGAGGCGGCACAGATGAGCGGACGGCACACCGGCAGGACAAACGGGGGGCTGCGCCTTTCCGCGCTGCCCAAAACCCTGAAACTGATCTTCAAGCTCGCACCCCGCCAGCTCAACGACGAAATTGCCTTCGCCAAGGTCGAACTCAAGCGCAAGGGCATCCAGCTCGGCGTCGCCGCCGCCTTCTTCGCCGTCGCCCTGGTCTTTGTCGCCTTCCTGGTCATCGGCCTTATCGTGGCTGCCATCATGGGCCTCGCCACCATCATGCCGGCCTGGCTCGCAGCCCTCCTGGTCTGCGCCGCCTTCCTGGTGATTGCCCTTATCGTGGGCCTGATCGGCTACGGCCGGTTCAAGAAGGCCATGCCGCTCATGCCGGAAGAAACGATCCGCGGCCTCAAGTACGATCTCGGCATCGCGAAGGAAGGCTCTTCCTTCGACGCCGCCGTCCTGGATCCCAAGTCCCCGCAGGCCAAGGCTGCCAAGGCCGCCAAAGAAGAGGCCGCCGCCAAGGCCAAGGCGGAGAAGGAAGCCAAAAAAGCCGCAGAGCAGCCCGACCTCGGCCCCGCCCCGACCGAGGCCGATCTGCGACGCCGCCTCGAGACGCGCCGGCGCCACCTCACCGGGGTCCGCGACGAACTCGGCGAGGAACTCGACGTCAAGACCCAGGCCCAGGCCCTGCTCGCCGCGACCGCGCACCGGCTGGAGGACGGCAAGGACCTGGTGGACGATCGGATTGCCGCCTTCCGCAGCCACGCCGACGCAACGGGCGCGCAGAAGACGGCCGGCGGCTCCGCCACAACCAGCGCCTCCGGCGGCTCCGGTGCCGCCACCGAGCTTGGCAAGCGCTGGAAGCCGCTGGCCGCCCTGGCCGCGTCGACTGCCGCCCTCGTCTTCCTCCTCCGCCGGCTGCTCAAGGGCTAGGCAACACCCTGAACTCCGACGCTCACCCGTTGCCGGCTGTGGAAAGGGGGACCTGATGAAGTTCATCGGCGCCGGGGCACGCCCCGGGCAGCCCCAGATCCATCACGACGTCATCTTCACGGTCCCCAACCTGCTGACCGTGGTCCGATTCCTGGGTGTCCCGCTTTTTATCTGGCTGGTCCTGGCCAAGCAGCAATACGGCACCGCCGCGCTCGTGCTGGCCGTGATGGGCAGCACCGACTGGGTGGACGGCTACATCGCCCGCCGCTTCAACCAGATGTCCAACCTGGGCCGCATCATGGATCCCATCGCTGACCGGCTGTCCCTGATTGCGGTCGCGGTGACCCTCGTGATCGCCGGCGTCGTCGAATGGTGGTACCTGACCGCCCTGCTCGTCCCGGACCTGGTGCTGCTCTCCATATCACTGTTCTACTTCCGCAGCCACCCCGACCTGCCCGTCAGCCGGATCGGCAAGATCCGCACCGCACTGCTGCTGGTCGGCACACCGCTGCTGGTGCTCTCCAAGCTGCCCATCGCGGGGACCGACGCCTACTTCGTGGCCGCCTGGATCTGCCTGGGACTGGGACTGGTGGGGCACTGGATCGCCGCCTACAACTACTTCTGGGCCATCATCCGCAAGGGCCGGGAGCGCAGGGCCGGCGTAAATGCCGCCGCCGGCACCACCGCCGCCGCGGCTCCCGCTGCGGAGCCCAGGACGCAGAACCCCGACGACGACGGCGGCCTCCGCTGATGGTCTGGTTCGCAGTTCTGCTGGCGGTGTCGGGCGCCTTCTTCCTGGCCTTCGGAGCCCAGCGGCAGGGGAGTGCGGTCAAGGCCGATACCGGCGGCCTGGCGCTCAGCACCCACGGCCTGCTCCGCCTGATCCGGAACCCCCGCTGGGTCCTGGGCCTGCTGCTGCTCGGCGTGGGGACGGCTATGAATGCCGTCGCCCTCGTCTCGGCGCCCCTCACCGTGGTGCAACCGATCGGCGCGATCGCCCTGGTCATCACCACCATCATCAACGCGAAGGACCAGGGGCTCAGCATGAACCGGGCCACCGTGGTGGCCATCAGCTCCTGTGTCACCGGCTCGGCCCTGTTCGTGATCCTCGCGGTGAATGTTACCCAGGAAAACCACCACGTCAGCGGCTCCGACGAACTGACGATCGTGCTGCTACTGGCCCTGGCCGTGGGGCTCTTCGGCACCCTGGCGCTGCTGTTCAAGCACCGGATGAGCGCCTTCGTCTACATCCTGGGCGCCGGGGTCCTCTTTGGCTTCGTCGCGGTCCTGACCCGCATCATCGGCAAACACCTGCTCGATCCCAACGGGCTGTTCCTGCTCAATGTGCAGTGGTACACGCTGGTGGCGATGGCGGCCGCCGGCGGGCTGGGATCGTGGTTCGTGCAGAGTGCCTACTCCGGCGGCCCGCCCGACCTCGTGATCGCCGGACTGACCGTGATCGACCCGATTATCGGCATCGCCATCGGCATCGTGATCTTGGGCGAACTGCGGCCCGACGTCCACGCCGTGACGGCGATTGCCATGGGTGCGGCCGCATCCCTTGCTATCGTGGGAGTGATCGCCCTTTCCCGGCACCACCCCGAGGTCACGAAGCGCAAGAAGGACGCGCGCAAGGCCGCGGGACGGCTGTCCTAGGGCGGCGCCACAGACTTCAGGCGCAGGCCCGGCGCCTGCGCCCCGGCCAGCCGGCCACACCAGGACCCGCTGACCGCACCGTGACCACCAGGAGCTATCCCCGTGACCATGCCCGAGAACGACAAACCGCTCACCATCCTGATTGCCGCGGACACCTACCCGCCGGACGTCAACGGTGCGGCGCAGTTCGGCTACCGCCTGGCCAAGGGCATGACCGGCCGCGGCCACAACGTCCACGTCCTCGCCTGCCGGCCGGGCAAGGGCAAGAGCTTCAGCGAGTTCCGCGACGAGGCCACCGTGCACCGCCTCCGCTCACACTCGGTGCCGACCCACGAATATTTCCGGATCACGTTCCCGTGGGAGATCAAGAAGGAAATCGCCCTGCTGTTCGACCGGATCCAGCCCGACGTCGTGCACATCCAGAGCCACTACATGATCGGCGAACACGTCCTCTACGAGGCCGTCAAACGCGGCATCCGGATCGTCGCGACCAACCACTTCATGCCCGAGAACCTGAACCCGTTCCTGCCCTTCCCGCAGTGGTTCAAGGACATCGTGGGCCGCGTATCCTGGCGCGACATGGGCAAGGTCATGGGCCAGGCCGACGTCGTCACCACCCCGACGCCGCTCGCCGCCAAGGCCATGCACCAGCACGCCTTCCTGCGCAAGGTGCTGCCGCTCTCCAACGGCATCGACGCGGCCGCCTATGAACTGCAGCCCGGAGAGGAAGCGGTGCAGCACACCAGCCCCACCGTGCTGTTCGTCGGCCGCCTCGCCGAGGAGAAGCACATCGACGTGCTCATCGACGCCGTGTCCAAGACGCCGGCCGGGCTGGACGTCCACCTTGAGATCGTCGGCGGGGGAGAGGTGCGGCCCGCGCTCGAGGCCCAGGTCGAACGCCTCGGCCTGCAGGACCGGGTGAAATTCCTCGGCCTGGCCAGCGACGAGGAACTGCGCCGCGCCTACCTGAGCGCTGACCTATTCTGCATGCCCGGCACCGCCGAACTGCAGTCGCTTGTGACCCTGGAAGCCATGTCCGCCTCCACCCCGGTGGTGCTCGCCGACGCTATGGCCCTGCCCCACCTGGTGCGCGACGGCGAGAACGGCTTCCTGTTCATCCCGAACGACAGCGACGACCTCGCCGCCAAGATCGAACGTGTGCTCTCGCTGCCGGCGGACGAGCGGGCCGCCATGGGCAAGGCAAGCCGCAACATGGTGGAAAGCCACAGCATCGAGCGCACGCTGCAGACCTTCGAGGACATCTACCGCGGCGCCAGCTACGACGACCTCGTCGTCTAGGGCTGTCGCGGCCGGCCGGGCGGCGCACCGGGCGCCGGTGGCGGCACTGCCGCCCAGGCGCCGGCGACTACTATTGCTAGAGTGTTTTTCCCCGGAACGATCCGGCCCGCAAGGGCCTGTCCGCCCGGGCCTACGGGGCTATAGCTCAGCTGGTTAGAGCGCGGGACTCATAATCCTAAGGTCCTCGGTTCAAGTCCGAGTAGCCCTACACCGTTGCGGACATGTCCCGCACAGTCCATGGCTCAGGGGCCGCAGCAGGCGTTCACACGCCGGCTGCGGCCCCTTTTTGCTGAGTGCGGCGTGGCCTCCGTCACTTGCCAGCCGGCCGAAAGCTGCGGTATGTTACTCATGAGTAACATACCGGCGGCGCGCTGCCCGCGCCCTTTTGATCGCCGCTGATCACGAGTGAAGGAACAACATGTCCAAAGCTGCAATCGACATCAACAACCTGCCCTACGCCGACGGCGACTTCTTCGCCTTCGAGCAGCTGCTCAGCGGCAAGGAGCAGGACCGGCTGGCGGAGGTCCGCGAGTTCCTGGCCCGAGAGGTCAAGCCGATCGCCGTGGACTGCTGGAACCGCGCCGAGTTCCCGATGGAGCTCATTCCCAAGCTGGCGGAAATCGACCTGGTCAGCCCGGTCAAGCGCCAGGGCTACTCCAACCTCTTCGCCGGCATCCTGCACGCCGAAGCGACCCGGGCGGACACGTCGATTGCCACCTTTATGGGGGTGCACGACGGGCTCTTCACCGGCTCGATCGAGGCGCTCGCGTCGCAGGAGCAGCAGGAGGCGTGGCTGCCGGACATCTACTCGCTGAAGAAGATCGGCGCCTTCGGCCTGACCGAACCCCTCGGCGGCTCCGACGTTGCCGGCGGCACCCGCACCACGGCCCGGCGCGAGGGCGACAGCTGGATCCTCAACGGCGCCAAGCGCTGGATCGGCAACGCCACCTTCTCCGACTGGGTGGTCATCTACGCCCGCGACCTTGCCGACAACCAGGTCAAGGGCTTCCTCGTGGACACCAAGACCGAGGGCTACAGCGCCACCAAGATCGAGAACAAGATCTCGCTGCGCACCGTGCAGAACGCCGACATCACCCTGGAAAACGTTGTGGTGCCGGACTTCTTCAAGCTGGCCAACGCCAACAGCTTCCGCGACACGAACAAGGTCCTCAAGGTCACCCGCCTGGCCGTCGCCTGGCAGGCGGTCGGCCAGCAGCTTGCCGCGTTCGACGTCGCCCGCCGCTACGCCGTCGAGCGCAGCCAGTTCGGCCGCCCGATCGCCTCCTTCCAGCTGGTCCAGCACCAGCTCGTCCAGATGCTCGGCAACGCCGTCAGCTCGATGGGCATGATGGTCCGCTTGTCCCAGCTCGAGGACGCCGGCGAGGCCAAGGACGAGCAGTCCGCCCTGGCCAAGGCCTTCACCACCGCACGGATGCGCGAAAGCGTCGCCATCGGCCGCAGCCTCCTGGGCGGCAACGGCATCGTCACGGACTACGAGATGGCGAAGGTCTTCTCCGACGCCGAGGCGATCTACTCCTACGAAGGCACCCACGAGATCAACACCCTCGTCACCGGCCGCGCCATCACCGGAATCTCGGCCATCGTCTAGGCGGCCACCGTCCAGGCAGGCACTGCCTGGACACAGGGTGGCCCGGCGGTCCACGCAGGCCGTTCCCCGCAGCACCCTCGCGGCCCTTCATCCGGAACCGCCCTGCCCCGCCCCGGGGCGCACGGGCGGAAGCAGGATGGAGGGCCGCAGGTCCATCACGAAGGCCAGCGGATTCAGGTACACCTCGCCGCGCCGGACACCCCAGTGGACGCAGGGGGTTGTGCCGCAGTGCCCGGTCAGCGAGCGTCCCAGCACGGCCCCCGCGGCAACGGCGTCGCCGGGCCGGAGGGTGCTTTCCACCGGTTCGAAGCTGCTCCGCAGGCCGTTGCCATGGTCGATGGTCACCACCGGCCGGTCCACCACTACGCCCACGAAGCTGACGCTGCCGGACGCCGGAGCGGCGACCGGGGCGCCGTCGTACGCCGCCCGAAGGTCCACCCCGCGGTGCCCGCTGAGCCAGGGCCGCTCCGGCGGGTCGAAGCCGCGCAGCACGGCCGGCCTGGGGGAGAGCGGCCAGCTCCAGCCGCCGGCCGGGGAAGCCAGCGGCGCAGCCTGAGCCGGGGCCAGCACAAGCAGCAGCGCTGCCGGGACGATGGAAACCCTCATGCCGCCAGCTTCGGCCGGCCTGCCGCGACGGGGAAGATCCCGGCAGGCCTATGTGGATTTCCGCCTGTATTTCCATCCCCTGGACCACCCGGAAACCGTCCTGCCGGGCAGGTCCGCTGTAGTACACTTGGTGGAGCAGTTTGCTGTGCCCTCATGCCTAGTCCGCTTACGCGGACAGAAGCAGCACGTCTCATTCAGGAGTGCGGGAGCAGCGGCTGACTACGCGTATCCAGCCCTCCCTGTCCGAAGCCCGGCTTCCGGGTGCGGAGGACTGCGCCTCTTACGGTCCGGCCCCAGGGCCCGGATGAGGGGTGCGGTGGATGCCAGGAGCAACACCCGACCGGGTGGAGCTAAATAACCGTCAACTATTGGCAGGGTAAGAGAGCCCGTGGGCTCTCTCATGAATGACCTGCCGGAAGGAGCGTCGGCATGCCCGTCGTAACTATGCGCCAGCTGCTTGACAGCGGCGTCCACTTTGGACACCAGACCCGTCGTTGGAACCCGAAGATGAAGCGTTTCATCTTCACGGAGCGCAACGGCATCTACATCATCGACCTGCAGCAGTCGCTGTCCTACATCGACCGTGCCTACGAGTTCGTGAAGGCCACCGTTGCACACGGCGGCACCGTCCTCTTCGTCGGCACCAAGAAGCAGGCACAGGAAGCCATCGCCGAGCAGGCCACCCGCGTCGGCCAGCCCTACGTCAACCAGCGTTGGCTCGGCGGCATGCTGACCAACTTCCAGACGGTCTCCAAGCGCATCCAGCGCATGAAGGAACTCGAAGAGATCGACTTCGACGACGTCGCCGGTTCCGCTTACACGAAGAAGGAACTGCTGCTCCTTCGCCGCGAGCTGACCAAGCTGGAGACCAACCTCGGCGGTATCCGCAACCTGACCAAGGCGCCTTCGCTCCTCTGGGTTGTCGACACCAAGAAGGAACACCTCGCCGTTGACGAGGCCAAGAAGCTGAACATCCCGGTTGTGGCCATCCTGGACACCAACTGCGATCCGGACGAAGTCGACTTCCCGATCCCGGGCAACGACGACGCCATCCGCTCCGTCAACCTGCTGACCCGTGTTGTCGCCGACGCCGTTGCTGAGGGCCTGATCGCCCGCAACCAGCGCGCCACCGGCACCACGGAAGCTCCGGAAGAGCCGCTGGCCGAGTGGGAGCGCGAGCTCCTCGAAGGCAGCAAGGCCGAAGAGGCAGCCGCTCCGGCCGCCACTGAAGCTGCTCCGGAAGCCGCCGAGGCTCCCGCCGCCGAAGAAGCTCCGGCCGCTGACGCTGCCGAGGCTGCTCCGGCCGCCGACGAAGCCAAGTAGTCAGACAAATAAATCTGGATCTCCCTGTGCGCCGCAGGCAGTTAGCGGCGGCGCACGGGGTACTGACAGGATGGCGGCCCACCCCCAGGGTGGGCGGCCGTCCTGTCAGTCCGTACACCACACAAATTTCTAGACAGAGGGGTTCACATGGCGAACTACACTGCCGCTGATATCAAGGCTCTGCGCGAGCGCACCGGCGCCGGCATGATGGATGTCAAGAAGGCTCTTGACGAAGCCAACGGTGACGCCGAGAAGGCCATCGAAATCATCCGCATCAAGGGCCTCAAGGGCGCTACCAAGCGCGAAGGCCGCTCCACCGCTGAAGGCCTGGTTGCTGCCAAGGTCGACGGCGGCGTCGGCGTGATGATCGAGGTCAACTGCGAGACCGACTTCGTCGCCAAGGCTGACAAGTTCATCCAGCTCGCCGACAAGGTGCTTGCCGTTGCTGTCGAGTCCGGCGCTGCCGACCTCGACACCCTGCTTGCCGCCGACGTCGACGGCAAGCCGCTCTCCGAGGTTGTCATCGAGGAAGGCGCAGTGCTGGGCGAGAAGGTTGTCGTCCGCCGCATTGCCCGCATCGAGGCCCCCACGGTTGACGCGTACCTGCACAAGACCTCCAAGGACCTCCCGGCCCAGGTCGGCGTGCTGTTCGCCGTCGACGGCGAAGGCGAAGCCGCCTCCACCGCCGCCCACGACGTCGCCGTGCACATCGCCGCGATGGCCCCGAACTACCTGACCCGCGAGGACGTCCCGTCCGAGCTGGTCGAGTCCGAGCGCCGCATCGCCGAGGAAACCGCCAAGGCCGAGGGCAAGCCCGAGGCAGCGATGACCAAGATTGTGGAAGGCCGCGTTACGGGCTTCTACAAGGGCGAGGTCCTCGTTGACCAGGCGTTCGCCAAGGATGCCAAGAAGTCCGTCGCGCAGGTCCTTGAAGAGGCCGGCGTCAAGGCAACTGCTTTCACGCGTTTCCGCGTCGGTTCCTAAGTAAGCTCCGCTGAAGGGGTGGTCACTGCGGTGGCCACCCCTTTTGCATGCACCCACAAAACGCGGGCCACTCAGGCCGAATGCTGCCTTTGGTCCACGGCACGATACCCTTTTTCAGAGCTCACCAACGGGAAGGCACCATGGATACCGTCAACAATTCTGCCCAGCCAAAGAAGACCAGGCGCCGCGTACTCTTGAAGCTTTCCGGCGAGGTCTTCGGCGGCGGCAAACTGGGCGTTGACCCGGATACCGTCCGCGGGGTTGCCAAGCAGATCGCGGCGGCCGTCCCGGACGTCGAGGTCGCCATCGTCGTCGGCGGCGGGAACTTCTTCCGCGGCGCCGAACTCTCCCAGAGCGGCATGGACCGCTCCCGCGCGGACTACATGGGAATGCTCGGCACCGTCATGAACTGCCTCGCCCTCCAGGACTTCCTCGAGCAGGCGGGGGTGGAGACCCGCGTGCAGAGCGCCATCACCATGGGCCAGGTGGCCGAGGCGTACATCCCGCGCCGCGCCATCCGCCACATGGAAAAGGGCCGCGTCGTGATCTTCGGCGCCGGCGCCGGCCTGCCGTACTTCTCCACTGACACCGTTGCGGCGCAACGCGCCATGGAGGTCCACGCAGACGTCGTCCTGATGGCCAAGAGCGGGGTCGACGGCGTCTACACCGCCGACCCGAAGAAAGACCCCACCGCAGAGAAGCTGCACCGCCTCAGCTACGACGAGGCCCTGCGCCGCGACATCCGGGTCATGGACCAGACGGCGATGACGATGTGCAAGGACAACAACCTGACCATGGTGGTGTTCGGCATGGAGGGTGAAGGCAACGTCACCCGGGCCATCCGGGGCGAGGACCTGGGCACCGTCGTCACCCCCTAGCTGCGGCTAGGATGTTTTTTAGGACAGTTCAGCTCCCCGGGCACTGGGGCGCGCACTAATTTCTGAGGAGAGAACGTGATCGAAGAAACCTTGCTCGAAGCCGGGGACAAGATGGACAAGGCGGTTGAGGTAGCCAAGGAAGACTTCGCCTCGATCCGCACCGGCCGCGCCACGCCCGGCCTGTACAACAAAGTCCTGGTGGACTACTACGGCTCACCGACGCCGCTGCAGCAGCTGGCCTCGTTCGCCGTCCCGGACGCGCGCACCATCCTCATCACGCCGTTCGACAAGACCGCCCTGCGCGACATCGAACGTGCGCTGAGCGACTCCGAGGTCGGCGCCAACCCCTCCAACGACGGCAACGTCATCCGGATCACCATCCCGGAGCTGACCAAGGAGCGCCGCAAGGAGTACGTCAAGATTGTCAAGTCCAAGGGCGAGGACGCCAAGGTGTCCATCCGTAACATCCGCCGCAAGGCCAAGGAAACCCTGGACAAGCTGGTCAAGGACGGCGAAGCCGGCGAGGACGAGGGCACCCGCGGCGAGAAGGAACTCGACGCGCTGACCAAGGCCCACGTCGACGGCATCGACGAGCTGCTCAAGCGCAAGGAAGCCGAGCTGCTCGAGGTCTGATGGCGGATGAACAGCAGGCACCCGGACCGCGCGTCCGGGTGCGGGGGAGAGAGCGGAAGAACCCGACGCCAAAGGCCGGCAGGAACCTTCCTGCGGCGACGGTGGTCGGCCTTGGCATGCTCTTCGCCGTCCTCGGCGGCCTGCTGTTCCTGCCCCTGGCCTTTGTGCTGATCGTCACCGCCTTCGCCATCTTCGGCGTCTGGGAGGTGTTCCGCGCGCTGGAAGCCTCCGGCACGCGCCTGCCGATCATCCCGGCCATGACGGGCACCGTGGCGATGCCGCTCGCCGCCTACTTCGGCGGCACTGAGGCCCTGCTCTTCGCGCTGCTGCTCAGCAGCGTCGCGGTGCTCCTGTGGCGCTCCCTGGAGGGGGCGGCCGGCTCCGCCCGCAGCATCTTCGCCGGCGTCTTCACCCTCGCCTGGGTGCCGTTCCTGATCAGCTTCGCCGTGCTCCCGCTGCACGCCGCCGGCGGATCCGCGCCGATCGGGCCCTGGCCCGGCGGGGTGGTGCCGGTCGGGGCCTGGCAGATCGGCACCCTGCTGCTGCTGGTTGTCTCCAACGACACCTTCGGCTACCTGGTGGGCGCCTCGCTGGGCAAGCACCCGATGGCCCCGAAAATCAGTCCCAAAAAATCCTGGGAGGGCTTCGGCGGCTCGGTGGCCGGCGCCGTGCTGGTCGGTGTCCTGGCCAGCATTTTTGTCCTCGGCGAGCCGTGGTGGTTCGGCGCGGCCCTGGCGGTGGGCCTCGTCGGTGCGGCCACGGCCGGTGACCTGGCTGAATCCATGGTCAAGCGCGAACTCGGCATCAAGGACATGGGCAACAGCCTGCCCGGCCACGGGGGAGTGATGGACCGCCTGGACTCGATCGTCTTCGCCTCACCGGTGGCGTTTATGATCTTCTCCGCCGCCGCCGGCGGCTAGGAAGCGCCCGCCCCCTTCCGGCGCCTAGAATGGTGCCGGTTGTACAGCAACCACACCCCGACGTCGGCGCAACCAGCGCCGAACGGCCTCGAAGGAAACATAGTTACAGTGGACATCAACCGGCAGATCCCTGCCTCCTTTGACCGCGTGCAGCGGAACCAGTACGGCTACAACGCCAAGCAGGTGGACCAGTTCCTGCAGCGCGCCCGGGTGTCGTTTGAAACACCCCACGCAGCGTCCCGGGCGGTCAAAAGCGCCGATGTCCGTGCGGTCTCCTTCGACCCGGTCAAGGGCGGCTACGCGGCCCCCGGCGTGGACGCGGCCCTGGACCGCCTCGAAGATGCCCTGGCCCGACGGGAACGGGACGAACTGATCAGTGAGCGCGGCGAGGACGCCTGGCTGCGCGACATCGGCCGGCTCGCCGGGCTGCTCCGCGGCCGTCTGCACCGGCCTGACGGCCAGCGCTTCCGGCGCCCCGCCAAGGGCAAGGTGCGCAGCTACAACACCACCGACGTCGACGACCTTTGCCACGAGCTGATCGGCTACCTCGAGGAGGACCAGCCGCTCAGCGTGGACAACGTCCGCCGCGCCACGTTCCGGCCCGCCGTCGGGCGCGAAGGCTACGAGGAGAGCCAGGTCGACGCCTTCCTGGACCGCGTCGTCGAACTCATGGCCGCCATCGACTAACGCTCAGCGGCCGCAGTCTTACCGTTCGGTCGCGAGCGGCCGCTCCGGGGTGTGCAGCCGGGTCATCAGCCGGGTGATGGTCCGCGGAACCCGGCCCCGGGTGGCCCGGGAGACCAGCACCATCACCGCGAAGGCGGCCGGGACCGTCCAGGCGGCCGGCTGCGCGAGCCACGGCGGCGTGCCGGCCGGTCCCAGCAGGGCGCCGGCCAGCATGGCGCCGCCGCAGGACGCCGCCCCGGTCAGCATCCCGGCGATCGCGCCGGCGTCGGTCAGCCCCCGCCACCAGATGCCCAGCAGCAGCACCGGGCAGATGGTGGAGGCGGTGAACGCGAACACCAGGCCCACACTGCCGGCCAGAGCCGTGGAATCCGTCATCGCCGCGATCCCCAGCGGCACCACCGCGGCGAGCAGTGTGGCGAGCCGGAACCCGCGCACGCTCCCGCCCAGGATGTCCTGGCTGATCACGCCCGCCAGCGACACCACCAGCCCCGAGGTGGTCGAGAGGAAGGCGGCGAACGCCCCGGCCACCACGAGCGCCGAGAGCAGGTCCCCGGCCGGGCCGCCGACCAGCCGGCCGGGCAGCAGCAGCACCAGGGCATCCGCCTGCCCGCTCTGCGCCAGCCCCGGGGCGAACGTCCGCCCGATCAACCCGTACGCCGTCGGGAACAGGTAGAAGACCGAGAGCAGGCCCAGCACAATGAGGGTGGTCCGGCGTGCCGACTGGCCGTCAGGGTTGGTGTAGAAGCGCACCAGCACGTGCGGCAGCCCCAGGGTCCCGAACAGCAGTGCCACCAGCAGCGAGATGTTCTGGTACGGACCCGCAGGGGCCAGTGCAGTCGGGTTCACGTTCGACTCGGCGACCGCGGGGGCGCCGGTTCCGGCGAGGACGAACAGGATAAACAGCACGGGCACCGCCAGCGCAGTCAGTTTCAGCCAGTACTGGAAGGCCTGCACAAAGGTGATTGAGCGCATCCCGCCGGACACCACCGTCACGCAGACGACGGCGACCACGGCCACCTGCCCCACCCAGGCAGGCAGCCCCGTGGTGATCCGGATCGCCAGCGCGGCGCCGTGCAGCTGAGGGACGATGTAGAGCCAGCCGACGACCACCACCACCAGGCTTGTCACCCGGCGCACCGCCCGGGAGTCGAGCCGGGCCTCGGTGAAGTCGGGAATCGTGTAGGCGCCGGAGCGGCGCAGCGGCGCGGCGACAAACAGCAGGAGCATCAGGTACCCGGCGGTGTAGCCCACCGGGAACCACAGCGCGTCGGTGCCGGAGAGCAGGATCAGGCCGGCGACGCCGAGGAAGCTGGCCGCGGAGAGATACTCGCCGCCGATTGCCGAGGCGTTCCACCAGGGCCGCACCGTGCGGGAGGCGACGTAGAAGTCCCCGGTGGTACGCGAGATCCGCAGGCCGTAGAAACCGATCACGGCGGTGGCCAGGGACACGGCCACGAAGGCCGCGATGCCAACGACCGGGTTCACCCGTGCCTCACTTGTCCCCGGCGAGATCCCGGTAGCGGGACTCGTTCCGCGCCGCCGTGCGGACGTACAACCACGCGCTGAGGCCGATCACCGGGTAGATGCCGGCTCCCAGCAGAACCCAGTCAAAGGGCAGCCCGGCGATCCGCAGCTCCGCCAGGCCCGGCACCAGCCCGAGCATCAGCGCGAACGCGAGCAGGATCAGCAGGAACCCCGCCGCCACCACGATGCCGAGCCGCAGCTGCGAGCGGATCAGCGAGCGGATGAACACCTGCCCGGCGTCGGACTCCTCGGCGGCCTCGCGCGTCTCGACGGCCGAGCGGCCGGCGGCCGCGCCGGCGGTGGCCGCGCCGGCGGTGAGGCTGCCCGCGGTGGCGGGGCCGCCCGGATGAAAACTGCGCGGCGCGGTGACCCGGACCCGGGTCATGCCTGCGGCCGGATCCGGGTTGCCTCGAGCTTCTCCCGGACGGACGGCAGGTGCCGGCGGCTGATCGGCAGTTCGGCCCCGGCCACGGTCACGCTGGGACGGGCAGCGGCGAGCTTCATGTGGCTGAGGTGGTTCAGGGCGATCAGGTAGGACCGGTGGATGCGCAGGAAGCCGGCGTCGGCCCACTGCTGTTCGAGGTCCGCCAGCGGCACCCGGATCAGGTAGCTGGCATCCGCGGTGTGCAGCCGGGCATAGTCGCCCTGGGCCTGGACATAGGTGACGTCGTCGCGCCGGATCATTTTGGTGGTGCCGCCAAGATCCACGGTGATCATCTCCGGCGGCGGGGCGCCCTCGCGGATCAGTTCGCTGATCCGGCCGATCGACCGGGCCAGTCGTTCGGCGCGGACGGGCTTGAGCAGGTAGTCCACCGCCGCGAGCTCGAAGGCCTCCAGCGCGCAGTCCTCGTCGGCGGTCACAAAGACGACGGCGGGCGGCCGGGCACTGCGGGAAATGACCCGGGCGATGTCCAGCCCGGAGAGGGCCGGCATGTGGATGTCCAGGAAGACGGCGTCGACATCCTCGGCCTCCAGGGCGCGCAGCGCTTCGGCGCCGGAGGAGGCTCGGTGGATGGTGCCGATCCGGTCATCCCGGCCCAGCAGGAAGGCCAGTTCCTCGACGGCGGGCAGCTCGTCATCGGCGACGAGGACGTTAATCATGGTCCTAGGGTACCGCCGCGGGGCGTGTCACCAGCGCCGCCGCGGGGCCCGGCGCGGGGCCCGCCGCGGGCCCTGGCAATGTGCCGGGCTCAGGCGTCGTGCCGCGGCTGGGACTTGGGCACCCGCATGGTGATCAGGGTCCCCTCGTCCGGGGCCGTCTCGATGACCAGACCGTTGTCCTCGCCGTAGACCTGCCGCAGCCGGGCATCAACGTTCCGCAGCCCCACATGGTCGCCTTCGCCGTGCCCGGCCAGGACGGCCCGCAGTTTCTCCGGATCCATGCCGACGCCGTCGTCCTCGATGGTGACCTCGGCGAAGGCGCCCGAATCGTTGGCCGTGATGGTGATGTGGCCCGGGCCCTCCTTGGCCTCCAGGCCGTGCCGGACCGCGTTCTCCACCAGCGGCTGCAGGCTCAGGAACGGGATGACGGTGCTGAGCACCTCCGGCGCGATCCGCAGGCTCACCTGGACCCGCTCGCCGAAGCGCGCCCGTTCCAGCAGCAGGTACCGGTCGATGCAGCGCAGTTCCTCGGCGAGGGTGGTGAAGTCGCCGTGGCGGCGGAAGGAATAGCGGGTGAAGTCGGCGAACTCCACCACCAGTTCGCGGGCGCGGACCGGGTCCGTGTTGATGAAGGAGGCGATCGCGTTGAGTGAGTTGTAGATGAAGTGCGGGCTGATCTGTGCCCGGAGCGCCCGGACCTCGGCCTCCATCAGCAGGGTCCGGGAGGCATCCAGCTCGGCCAGCTCCACCTGCGTCGCCACCCAGTCGGCCACCTCGCTGGTGGCACGGACCAGGCCCGACCCGGCCGCCGGGGCGAAAGCGGCCACCACCCCGACCACCCGGGTGCCGGCCTTGATCGGGGCGATCACGACGGCGCGCTCCACGCCTTCCGCCAGCGGCGCGGCGGCCCGGCCGGCGGCGAGCAGCTGCAGTTCGCCGGCCGGAATCACCGCGGTGTGGCCGCCCTCGAGCACCTTGGCGGCGAGCCCCATCAGGGCGGGCTTGAGCTCCTCGCCGGCACCGTCCCAGGCCAGCACGCCGGTGGTGTCGGTGATCGCCAGCGCGTCGCAGCCCAGCAGGCTCCGCAACTGCCGGCTCGCCTTGGCGGCGCCCGCCGGGTTCAGGCCGGTGCGCAGGTACTGCCCCGCACGGGAGGCGGCGTGCAGGGTCTTGTACGTTGCGCGTTCCGCGTCGGTGCCCAGCTCGCGGAAGGAGCGCAGGACTTTAAGTCCAACGGCCACGACGACGGCGATCGCCAGCGCGATCACGGCGATCGCCGCCGCGGTGAAAAGGGGAGAGTCCGGCATGCTGCCAGCGTAGCGCGGCGTTCGGGGCGTCCGGGCCGCCGGGCGCCCCGAACGCCGCCCGGCGCCGTCGAACGCCGTTGAGCGCAGCATCGCGACCGTTGAGCGACGGGAAACGCGGCGGTGCTGGAATGTAACGCGCATCACGATGCACAGTGATTGCAGTCACACAGCGCCGGAGGACTCTTTTCCGGAGCCCGGGGTACCCGGCGGTGACTCGCCAGTCTCAATGAGGAGGAACGATGGGTCACGACGCCCAACACACGGACGCAGCGGCGTCCGTGGACTTCAAGGAAGTCCAGTCGACGGAGCGGTTCCAGGAACTGCGCAAACGTCACCGCAGCTTTGTCTTCCCGATGGCCATCGCATTCCTGCTGTGGTACTTCGCCTACGTCCTGCTGGCCGACTATGCGGTGGGCTTTATGTCCACGAAGGTCTGGGGCAACATCAACATCGGCCTGATCCTGGGTCTGCTGCAGTTCGTGTCCACGTTCGCCATCACCGGCTGGTACGTCAGCTACTCGAACCGGAAACTGGACCCGATCGCCTCCGAGATCCGTCATGAGATCGAAGGCCACGAGTTCGACAAGCACGGCAACCCAGTGAGCGGAACGGCAAAATGACACTAATGGTCCCCGCGGTCAACGTTGCCGCCCTCAAAGACACCACCCTGCTGAACATGGGCATCTTCGCCCTGTTCGTCGCGGTCACCATGGTGATCGTGTTCCGCGCCAGCCGCAACAACAAGACGGCCGCCGACTACTACGCCGCCGGCCGCTCGTTCACCGGCTCGCAGAACGGCACCGCGATCGCTGGCGATTACCTCTCCGCCGCATCCTTCCTCGGCATCACCGGAGCCATCGCCATCAACGGCTACGACGGCTTTATGTACTCCATCGGCTTCCTTGTCGCCTGGCTCGTCGCGCTGCTGCTGGTGGCAGAACTGCTGCGCAACACGGGCAAGTTCACCATGGCCGACGTGCTCTCCTTCCGGCTCAAGCAGCGGCCGGTGCGCATTGCCGCCGCCATCTCCACCCTCGCGGTCTGCTTCTTCTACCTCCTGGCGCAGATGGCCGGCGCCGGTAGCCTTATCTCGCTGCTGCTGGGCATCAGCGACTGGGGCGGCCAGGCCCTGGTGATCATCGTCGTCGGCGCCCTGATGATCATGTACGTCCTGATCGGCGGCATGAAGGGCACCACCTGGGTGCAGATCATCAAGGCCATGCTGCTGATCGCGGGCGCGGCCGTGATGACCTTCTGGGTCCTCGCGATTTACGGCTTCAACCTCTCCGACCTGCTCGGCGGCGCGGCGGAAACGGCCAAGAACCCGGCCGTCCTCAACCCGGGCCTGCAGTACGGCAAGTCCGACACGACCAAGCTGGACTTTATGTCCCTGGGCCTGGCGCTGGTGCTCGGCACCGCCGCCCTGCCGCACGTGCTGATGCGCTTCTACACGGTTCCGACCGCCAAGGAAGCCCGCAAGTCCGTGGTGTGGTCCATCTGGCTGATCGGGCTGTTCTACCTGTTCACGCTGGTCCTGGGCTACGGCGCAGCGGCGCTGGTCGGTGCCGACACCATCAAGGGCGCCCCGGGCGGGGTCAACTCGGCAGCTCCGCTGCTGGCCTTCCACCTCGGCGGCCCGTTGCTGCTGGGCTTCATCTCTGCGGTGGCCTTCGCGACCATCCTCGCCGTGGTCGCCGGCCTCACCATCACCGCGGCGGCGTCCTTTGCGCACGACATCTACGCCAACGTCCTCGCCAAGGGCAAGGCGGACCCGGACACCGAGGTCAAGGTGGCCCGCCGCACCGTCGTCGTGATCGGCATCCTGGCCATCGTCGGCGGCATCTTCGCCAACGGCCAGAACGTCGCCTTCCTGGTGGCGCTGGCCTTCGCCGTGGCGGCGTCGGCCAACCTGCCGACGATCATCTACTCGCTGTTCTGGCGGAAGTTCACCACCCAGGGCGCCATTTGGAGCATGTACGGCGGCCTCGGCTCCGCTATCCTCCTGATCGCGCTCTCCCCGGTGGTCTCCGGCGCCAAGACCTCGATGATCCAGGGGGCCAACTTCGCGGTCTTCCCGCTGAGCAACCCCGGCATCGTCTCCATCCCGCTCGCGTTCTTCCTGGGCTGGCTGGGCACGGTCCTGGACAAGAAGCTGGAGGACACCACGAAGCAGGCCGAAATGGAAGTCCGCTCCCTGACCGGGGTGGGCGCCGAGAAGGCCACGAACCACTAGGGCCCCCGCCGGTCCGGACTCCACCGGGGCTCCGGCCGGCACCAAAAGAGGAAGCCCCCGTGCACAAGTGCACGGGGGCTTCCTTTTCGCGTTGTGGAGACTGCCGTTGTCAGTGGCCGTGGTGGGACCCGACGCCGGGAAGCCCGTGTTCGCCATGCGGCACCGCGTACTGGCCGGCCGTCGACGCCGCCAGCCCGGGCGTCGCAATCCCGGCGACCAGCACCGCGGAGGCGAACGCGGCCAGGAGCAGCCGGCCTGCCCGGGGCTGCGCAACAACCCCGGTGCCGGCGGGATCCCCGCCGGACCGGCGCTTCAACCAGCCTGACGCGGCCACGATCATGAGGCTGAGCAGCAGCGCCGCGAGGTGGCTAAGCGCGAGCCCCGAGGGGCCGGCCGCCATGGCCGCCAGCGCGGACGCGGCGTGGACCAGGGACGCGACCAGCAGCAGCGCCGTGGCCGTCCGGGCCCGCAGCAGGCTGCCCCGCTGCAAGGACAGGACGGACCAGACCAGCAGCGCCGTTCCCCAGAGGGCCGCCCCCACCCCGCCGGCCACGGCAAAGCCGCCGGCGGCGGGGGAGAGCAGCAGGCTGGAGGCGGTCGCGAGGTCGACCGAACCCGCGCCGAAGCCCGCGAAGCCCGCGAACAAGAGGGCGGCGGCCGCCGTCGTGCCCTGGCTGCGTCCGGTCATTCCGGCGGCCTCCGGCAGTGCCGTCATCCTGCTGGTGAACTGTTTCATGGCTGCTGTGCGCGGGCGCTTAGACGTGGGCGCGCTGGTGGGTACCGGCGGCGGACTTGTCCATCGACAGCCCGACCCCGAGCAGCAGTACCGCGCTGGCCAGGTGCAGAACGTTGTCCGGGCCGTTCAGGGCGATGATGTTCAGCGGCGAGCTGAGCAGGAACAGCCCCACGATGCCCACCAGCAGGTAGACGGCGCCGACCGTGGTGTTGACGCCCCTGGCGAGCTGGACGTTCTTCAGCCCCGCGTAGAGGAGGGCGGCGCCGATGGCGAGGTGGATCACGTTGTGCAGCGGGTTGACCTCGAAAATGATGAGGTCGACGCCTTCGGTGGCGAAGAAGCCTACGCCGGAGGTGACGGCAAAGCCCAGCAGGCCGACCAGCAGGTAGACGGCGCCAAAAACGGTGGCGATCAAGCGGTTCGGTGAGGTGCGCATGGTCCGGATCCTTATCTATTGGGCCGGCGGGTGGCCGGCCGGGTGCGGGTCCCGGTCGGGACTCTCTGCAGGACGATTCGGACCATGCGGTGTTTTGGATGGGTACGGCGGGAGCCGGCACGGGAATGTCTTCCCAGCTCAGGGTCGGCGCCTGAGGTCGGGGACCTGTCAGTCAGGCCTCCGCCGGGCCGCGTTCGAGCAGCGGCTGGATCCGGAACGGAATCAGCTCGCTCATGGCCAGCGCGGTGTCGGTCCGGTCCACGCCGTCGCAGGAGAGGATCTTGCCGTTGATCCGGAACAGGTCCTCGGCGTCGAGCGCCACCACCTTCAGCAGCAGGTCGGCCGAACCGGTGAGGCCGTAGCCCTCCAGGATCTCCGGAATGCCGGCCAGCTCCACGGCCAGCTGTCCGAGCTTCTGCTGCTGGACATGGACGGAGATGAACGCCATCAGCGGGTAGCCCAGCGAGGCCGGGTTGATCCGCCGCTCGAAGGAGAGAAAGACGTGCTTTTTCTCCAGCTGGGCCATCCGGGCCTGCACCGTGTTCCGCGACAGGCCGAGCTTCTGCGCCAGTGCCACCACGGTCCGCCGGGGATCCAGGGCCATGGCCGAAAGTAGGCGGGTGTCGGTGCCATCCAAGGGTTGCATAATGCGCAAGATTAGCACGGTCCAAACATCGCGGTCAGGGCAGAATGCTCAATTTTTTCGGGGGTGGTTGTACCCAATGGAAGTTGTGAGTAGGGTCACAATTATCCGGGGCAACGGCGCCCGGGTGGCCGTCGCGCGCAGGGATCACGAGTCCCGCGGGCAGGGTCAGACGACGTCAGAAGGTTGCGGACAAACTGTGTTTACCGACGACGCGGGCAAGGGCGGCATTGCCGCCGGCGGCCCCGGGAACAGTGCAGAATCAAACAGGCGCACGGGCGGCGATCTCGTCCAGCTCATCACCCCGGGAGGTGAACGCGTCAGCAATCCGGAGTTCGACTCCTGGGTTCAGGACGTAAGCGACGAACAACTCGCCTCGCTCTACGAGGACATGGTGGCGATCCGTCGCATCGACGCCGAGGCGACCGCCCTGCAGCGCCAGGGCGAGCTCGCCCTCTGGCCTCCGCTGCTGGGCCAGGAAGCCTCCCAGATCGGCTCGGCCCGGGCACTCCGCGACGACGACTTCGTCTTCCCTAGCTACCGTGACAACGGCGTCGCCTACGTCCGCGGAGTGCAGCCGGCGGACATTGTCAAGGCCTGGCGCGGGAACGCCCTGGCCGGCTGGGATCCCTTCACCGTGAACGTGGCAACGCAGCAGATCATCATCGGCGCCCAGTCGCTGCACGCCACCGGATACGCCATGGGCATCCAGAACGACGGCGCCGACTCCGTGGCCGTGGCCTACTTTGGCGACGGCGCCACCAGCGAAGGCGACGTCAACGAGGCCATGGTCTTCGCGGCAAGCTTCCAGGCCCCCGTGGTCTTCATCTGCCAGAACAACCACTGGGCCATCTCCGAGCCAGTGATGCTGCAGTCCCACATCCAGATCGCGGACCGCGCCTCGGGCTTCGGCATCCCGAGCATGCGCGTGGACGGCAACGACGTGCTGGCCGTGATGGCCGCCACCCGGATCGCCGTCGACCGCGCCCGCCGCAGCGGCGGACCCACCTTCATCGAGGCCGTCACCTACCGGATGGGCCCGCACACGACGGCGGACGACCCCACCCGTTACCGGGACGCCAACGAGCTTGAGGACTGGGCCGCGAAGGACCCGATCGAACGGCTCAAGACGCTGCTCGAGCGCAAGGGGCTGTTCACCGAGGAGCTGGAAGCCGCCGTCGCCGCCAAGGCCGATGCGGTGGCCAAGGAACTGCGCGCCGGCACCATCAACATGGCCGAGCCGCAGCCGCTGGACATCTTCAAGCACGTCTACAGCACACCCAACTCCTCGCTGGACCGCCAGCAGGACCACTACACCCGTTACCTGGCTTCCTTCGGCGATCCCGCAGAAGCCGCTTCCGAAGAAGGTGCACGCTGATGACGCAGATGACCTTTGCCCGAGCCATTAATTCGGGCCTGCGCAAGTCCCTCGAAAACGATCCCAAGGTGATCCTCATGGGCGAGGACATCGGCACCCTCGGCGGCGTTTTCCGCGTCACCGACGGCCTGCAAAAGGACTTCGGCAAGCACCGCGTGGTGGACACGCCGCTGGCCGAATCCGGCATCCTCGGCACCGCCGTCGGCCTGGCCTACCGCGGCTACCGCCCGGTGGTGGAGATCCAGTTCGACGGGTTCATCTACCCGGCGTTCGACCAGATCGTCAGCCAGGTCGCCAAGATGCACTACCGCACCCAGGGCGCCGTGAAGATGCCCATCACCATCCGCGTCCCGTTCGGTGGCGGCATCGGCTCACCCGAACACCACTCCGAATCGCCCGAGGCCTACTTCACCCACACCTCCGGCCTGCGCGTGATCAGCGTGTCCAACCCGCAGGACGCCCACACCATGATCCAGCAGGCCATCGCCTCCGACGACCCGGTGCTCTACTTCGAACCCAAGCGCCGCTACCACGACAAGGGCGAGGTAGATGAGACGCTCGACCTCTCCGCCGCCCTGTCCATGGAGAAGGCCCGTGTAGTCACCGAGGGCACCGACGTCACGCTCGTCGCCTACGGCCCGCTCGTCAAGACCGCCCGCGACGCCGCCCTGGCCGCGGCCGACGAGGGCGTCTCGATCGAGGTGATCGACCTGCGCTCGCTTGCCCCGCTGGACTTCGCAACCCTCGAGGCCTCGGTCCGGAAAACCGGACGCCTCGTCATCACGCACGAGGCCTCCCAGACCGGCGGCCTCGGCGCGGAGGTAGCCGCCAGCATCACCGAACGCTGCTTCTACCACCTCGAAGCGGCACCCGTCCGGGTGACCGGCTTCGACGTGCCGTACCCGTATTCAAAGCTTGAAATGCACCACCTGCCGGGCCTGGACAGGATCCTCGACGGCGTCGACCGGGCCATGGGCCGCCCCAACTCCCTTAGCGGGCTGGAAGGATGACCGCCACCATGATCAAGGAATTCCGGCTTCCGGACCTCGGTGAAGGCCTGACGGAATCAGAAATCGTCGCGTGGAAGGTCGGGGTGGGGGATACCGTCACGCTCAACCAGATCATCGCCGAGGTGGAAACGGCCAAGGCCGTCGTCGAACTGCCCTCGCCGTTCGCCGGCGTCGTGACGGCGCTGCACGAGCAGCCCGGCACCGTGGTGGAGGTCGGCAAGCCGATCGTCTCGTTCGAGGTGGAGGGCGACGACGGCGGCGCCGGCTCCGGGGAAGCCCCCGCCAAGCGGGAGCCGAACCTGGTTGGCTACGGCGCCGTGCTGGAAGGCTCCGGCCGGCCGGCCCGCCGCGCCCGCAGCTTCGCCGCCGCGGCTCCGGCCGTCACGGCTGCCCCCGTGGCCGCTCCGGTGGCCGCCCCGGTCGCGGAGCCTGCGACGGTGGTTGAACCGGCACCCGTGGCCGTCGAGGCTCCTGCGGCGCCGGCCGCCGCCGCTGCGGCGCCGGCCGCTGCCGGAGGCACCGAGCGTCCGCGCTCCACGCCGCCGGTGCGCAAGCTTGCCAAGGACCTCGGCGTCGACCTCGCGGCCGTCACCGGAACGGGGGAGCACGGCCTCATCACCCGCGATGACGTTCGGAACTTCGTTGGCGGCGGGGACCTGCCGGTGGCGCCGCAGGAACTGGCTGGCCAGGCAGCCGCCCGCGGCCAGGGCGAGCGGGAAACCCGGACCCCGATCAAGGGCGTGCGGAAGTTCACCGCTGCGGCCATGGTGTCCAGCGCCTTCACCGCCCCGCACGTCACCGAGTTCCTGACCCTGGACGTCACGCCCACCATGGAACTGCTGGGCCGGCTCAAGGCCAGCCGGGCCTTCGCGGGTTACAAGCTGACGCCGCTAACCCTGGTGTCCAAGGCCGTGCTGATCGCGCTGCGCAACCACCCGACGCTCAACGCCCGGTGGGACGAAGCCAACCAGGAGATCGTCCAGTTCAACTACGTCAACCTCGGCATCGCGGCCGCAACACCGCGGGGGCTGACCGTGCCGAACATCAAGGACGCGGACCGGATGTCGCTGCTGGAGCTTTCCACGGCGCTGACCGAGCTGACCGAGATCGCGCGGGCCGGCAAGACCGCCCCGGCGGACCTCTCCGGCGGAACGATCTCCATCACCAACATCGGCGTCTTTGGCATCGACGCCGGCACGCCCATCCTCAACCCGGGCGAGGCCGCCATCCTCGCCCTCGGCGCGGTGCGGAAGATGCCGTGGGAGTACCAGGATGAGGTGGCACTGCGCCAGGTCATGACGCTGAGCCTGTCCTTCGACCACCGGCTGGTCGACGGGGAACAGGGCTCCCGGTTCCTGCAGGACCTCGGCGCCATCCTCGCCGACCCCGGCATGGCCCTGGCGATGGTCTAGGTTCCCTAAGCCGACAGGCCGGGCATCCACCTCGTGGGTGCCCGGCCTTCTGCCGTCCGGGGGCACTTTGCGGGCAAATTTCGACAGCCGGGTGCCGGTTGTCGGCGTGTCCGCGCCAATGTGCCCCCGGAGCGCGGCCGGTCTGAGCGACGGCGCGCGGGACCTAGGCGAGCGGGCGGGGAGTGGCCGGCGCCATCAGCGCGGCCAGCGCCATGCTTTCCAGCAGCGGCCGGGCGCGCTTGAGCGCCATCCGGCGGCCGTGGTTCCGCACCGAGTGCGGCGTCGAGTTGATCAGACCGAAGGTGGCGTGCGCGCGCATCCGCAGTTCGGCCGGATCGGTGTCCGGGTGGATCGTGGCTAGGACGTCCACCCAGAGTTCAACGTAGTTGCGCTGCAGGGTGCGGACCTGGGCTTCGTCGTCGTCGTCGAGGTTGCTGAAGTCCTGGTCCTGGACCCGGATGACGTCGGGGTTGCTGAGGGCGAAGTCGACGTGGAATTCGACCAGGCCGGCGAGGGCTGCGGCAGCGCCGGCGGAGCCCTCCACCACGCTCCGGCCGCCGTCGAGCAGGTCCTGGCTGACGCTGAGCAGCAGCGCGCCCAAGACGGCCTGCTTGCCGGCGAAGTGGCGGTAGACGGCCGGGCCGCTGACTCCCGCCGCGGCGCCGAGGTCCTCCAGCGATACCCGGTTAAAACCGTCGGCGGCGAAGAGGGCCGCGGCAGCCGTGAGCAGCGCCTTGCGGCGGTTCTCCTTGGCCTGGCTTCGCTGGGTGGTCTGGCTTGACTCGGTCACCGGCGCGTCCCTCTTCTCGAATGTCCTGATTTAACTGTGCTGTGTTGGACATCACAGTTAATAGAGACTAACCTAAATCTCAGTTATGCGTTACTAACCGAAATGGCCGGTGCGCCCCGCGGGGCGAACGCCGCACGGCCGAGGACGGAAGCAGTCAATGGAGACAATCGCCAGCCAGGTGGACGCCGGCAGCACCGGCTATGCCGCGAACCGCGAGGCGCAGCTCGGCCTGGCCCGGGAGCTAAAGGACCGCCTGGCCACTGCCGCGCTGGGCGGGCCGGAAAAATCCCGGGAACGGCACGTCTCCCGCGGCAAACTCCTGCCGCGCGAACGCATTGACCGGCTGCTCGACGACGGCAGCCCCTTCCTGGAGATCGCCCCGCTGGCCGCCGACGGCATGTACGACGGCGACTCACCCGGCGCGGGCGTGATCGCCGGAATCGGCCTGGTCCACGGCCGCCAGGTCCTGGTCATCTCCAACGACGCCACGGTCAAGGGCGGCACCTATTACCCGATGACGGTCAAGAAGCACCTCCGGGCACAGGAAATCGCGCTGGAGAACCGGCTGCCCTGCATCTACCTCGTGGACTCCGGCGGCGCCTTCCTGCCGAAGCAGGACGAGGTCTTCCCGGACAAGGAGCACTTCGGCCGGATCTTCTTCAACCAGGCCAGGATGTCCGCGGCCAAGATCCCGCAGATCGCCTCGGTCATGGGGTCCTGCACCGCCGGCGGCGCTTACGTGCCCGCGATGAGCGACGAGACCGTGATCGTCCGCAACCAGGGCACGATCTTCCTGGGCGGCCCGCCACTGGTGAAGGCCGCCATCGGCGAGATCGTCACGGCCGAGGAACTCGGCGGCGGCGACGTGCACTCGAAGATCTCCGGCGTCACCGACCACCTGGCCGAAAACGACGAGCACGCCCTGCAGATCGTCCGCGACATCGTCTCCACCCTGCCGAAGCCGGCCGCCCCCGCGTGGGAGATCGACACCGCCGTCGAACCCGTTGCCGACCCGGACGAGCTCTACGGTGCCGTCCCCACGGACGTCAACGCCCAGTACGACGTCCGCGAAGTCATCGCCCGACTGGTGGACGGCAGCCGCTTCCACGAGTTCAAGAAGAACTACGGCACCACGCTGGTCACCGGCTTCGCCAAGCTGCACGGCCACCCGGTGGGCATTGTGGCAAACAACGGCGTGCTGTTCAGTGAATCCTCGCTCAAGGGCGCGCACTTCATCGAACTCTGCGACCAGCGCGGCATCCCGCTGATCTTCCTCCAGAACCTCTCCGGCTTTATGGTCGGCAAGGACTACGAGCAGGGCGGCATCGCGAAGAACGGCGCCAAAATGGTCACCGCCGTCGCGACCGCCCGGGTCCCCAAGCTGACCGTGGTGATCGGCGGGTCGTTCGGCGCCGGCAACTATTCGATGTGCGGCCGGGCGTACTCGCCGCGCTTCCTCTGGATGTGGCCGGCGTCCCGGATCTCGGTGATGGGCGGCAACCAGGCCTCCAGCGTGCTCGCCACCGTCAAGCGGGACCAGTACGAGGCCCGCGGCGAGGAATGGTCCGCCGCGGACGAGGAAGCCTTCAAGGCCCCGATCAAACAGCAGTACGAGGACCAGGGCAGCCCCTACTACTCGACGGCCCGGCTCTGGGATGACGGCATCATCGACCCTGCGGACACCCGCACCGTCCTGGGACTGGCGCTCGACGTCGTCTCCCGCACCCCGCTGCCGGAGACCTCCTTCGGCCTTTTCCGGATGTGAGCCACCTGTGACTGCTATTTCCACACCCGCTGCCTCCACCCCCGCGACGCCGCTGTTCGGCACCGTCCTGGTCGCCAACCGCGGCGAGATCGCCTGCCGTGTGATCCGCACCCTGCGCGCCCTGGGCATCCGCTCCGTGGCCGTGTATTCCGACGCCGACGCCGGCGCCCGCCACGTGCGGGAGGCCGACGTTGCCGTCCGGATCGGCCCGGCCGCAGCCAGCGAGAGCTACCTCAAGATCGAGGCCATCATCCAGGCCTGCCGCGACACCGGCGCCGAAGCGGTGCACCCGGGCTACGGGTTCCTCAGCGAGAACGTGGACTTCGCCCGTGCCCTGGAAAAGGCCGGGATCACGTTCATCGGCCCCGGCGTCGAATCCCTCAACGTTATGGGCGACAAGATCCGCTCCAAGAACCACGTCACCGGCTACGGAGTCCCCGTGGTCCCCGGCATCGCCGAACCCGGGATGACGGACGCGCAGCTGATCGACGCCGCGGCCGGCGTCGGCTTCCCGCTGCTGATCAAGCCCTCCGCCGGCGGCGGCGGGAAGGGCATGCACACTGTCGAACGCGCCGAGGACCTGGAGGCCACGCTGGCCACGGCCCGCCGGGTCGCGGCGAGTGCCTTCGGCGACGACACCTTGTTCCTGGAACGGCTCGTCACCACGCCGCGGCACATCGAGGTGCAGGTCCTCGCGGACAATCACGGCAACGTCATCCATCTGGGGGAGCGCGAGTGCTCGCTGCAGCGCCGCCACCAGAAGGTGATCGAGGAAGCACCGTCCCCGCTGCTGGAATCCCTGCCCGACGGGGCGGACATCCGGGCCCGGCTCGGCGAGGCCGCCTGCAACGCCGCGCGCAGCGTCAACTACTCCGGCGCGGGCACCGTGGAGTTCCTGGTCTCCGACAACGCCCCGGACGAATTCTTCTTTATGGAGATGAACACCCGGCTGCAGGTCGAGCACCCGGTCACCGAAATGGTCACCGGCGTCGACCTGGTCGAATGGCAGGTCCGCATCGCCGCCGGCGAGGAACTCACCGTGTCCCAGGACGACGTCGTGCTGACCGGCCACTCGGTGGAGGCCCGCGTGTACGCCGAGGTGCCGGAGAAGAACTTCCTGCCGTCCACCGGGACGGTGCTGCTGCTGGACGAGATTCCTGGCCCGGCGCAGCGGCCCGGCGCCGCAGCCCGCAACGAAGTCGAAACGGCCAGTGGCCGCGTCCGGGTGGACTCGGCGCTGGTCCAGGGCCTGGAGATCTCCTCGAGCTACGACCCGATGATCTCCAAGGTGATCGCCTGGGGCCAGGACCGCACCGCGGCCCTGGACACCCTGGACGGGGCGCTCGCCGAGTACACCGCGCTGGGCATCGACACCAACGTCGAATACCTGCGCCTGCTGATCAACGACGCCGACGTCCGCGCCGGACGGCTCGACACCGGCCTGATCGAGCGCAAGATGCCGGACTTCAGCTTCCGCCACGTCGGCGAGGCCGAACTCGTTGCCGCCGCCCTCTTCGCGCTCGCGCAGACGGAGCAGCAGCGCCAGTCAGAGCCCGCGGCCGGATCCTGGCAGCGCCGGGACGGATGGCGGCTCGGTGTCCGGGTGCCGCGGCGGATCAGCCTGGGCACGCCGGACGGCGGCGTCGCGACGGTGGCCGTTGCCGACGATCCGGCGGCAGGCCTCCTCCGGGTGTCCGTCGACGGCGGTCCTCAGCGGACAGCGCTCTGGCGGCCCACCAGCCGCATCGAGGGGGAACTGGACCTCGACGGCGACACCACGGCGTACGCGTTCGCGCCGGTATACACCGGACCGGTCAATCCGGGCTGGGACAACCCGGCACCCGGCGCACCGACTGAACTCTTCCTCGGCAACGAGGGCTGGTCCTGCCGGCTCGAGGTGCTCACCCGAGAGACCCGGTTCGCACGGGTGCTGGCCGCCGTCGAACGCGAGGAAGGCGCCGCGGACCCGGCGGTCCGCTCGCCGATGCCGGGCACCGTGGTGTCCGTCTCGGTCAGCAACGGCGACGCCGTCGCAGCCGGCCAGGTCCTGCTCGCCGTGGAGGCGATGAAGATGGAGCACCAGCTGGTGGCGCCGCTCGACGGAACCGTGCACATCAGTGTCAGCTCCGGCGACCTCGTCAAGGCGGACCAGGTCCTCGCCACCATCCACCCGCACGAACCTTCGAAAGCGGAGGACACCGTCGAGGAATCCGTGATCGCCATGGG
Source organism: Arthrobacter sp. SlRoot2-15 (assembly GCF_059739345.1). Lineage (NCBI taxonomy): Bacteria > Bacillati > Actinomycetota > Actinomycetes > Micrococcales > Micrococcaceae > Arthrobacter > Arthrobacter sp. SlRoot2-15. Next base: position 625,633 of record NZ_AP046058.1, on the reverse strand, counting down.
CGCCGCGGACTAGCACCCCACATTTTCAGCACCACAGCTTTAGCCACAGCTTCAGACATACCGACCAAGGAGTCACCCCCATGCCAGATTTTGAACTCAGCGAGGACTACCAGGACCTCAGCGACACCGTGCGCGAATTCGCCGATCAGGTGGTGGCCCCGGTCTCCGCCAAGCACGACGAGGAGCACAGCTTCCCCTACGAGGTAGTCTCCCAGATGGCGGACATGGGCCTGTTCGGCCTGCCGTTCCCGGAGGAGTTCGGCGGCATGGGCGGGGACTACTTCGCCCTGGCCCTGGCTCTCGAGCAGCTCGGCCGGGTGGACCAGTCCGTCGCCATCACCCTCGAGGCCGGCGTCTCCCTCGGCGCCATGCCGATCCACCGCTTCGGCAACGACGCCCAAAAGCAGGAATGGCTGCCGCTGCTGGCCTCCGGCAAGGCGCTCGCCGGCTTCGGCCTGACCGAGCCCGAGGCCGGCTCCGACGCCGGTGGCACCAAGACCACCGCGCGCCTAGAGGGCGGGGAATGGGTCATCAACGGGAACAAGGAGTTCATCACCAACTCCGGTACGGACATCACCCGGCTCGTGACCGTCACCGCGGTCACCGGCCAGGAGGAACGCGCGGACGGCAGCATCAAAAAGGAAATCTCCACCATCCTGGTGCCCACAAACACTGCCGGCTTCAAAGCCGAGAAGGCCTACAACAAGGTCGGCTGGAACGCCTCGGACACCCACCCGCTGACCCTGGACAACGTCCACGTCCCCGAGGAAAACCTGCTGGGCACCCGGGGCCGCGGCTACGCCAACTTCCTCTCCATCCTGGACGAGGGCCGCATCGCGATCGCCGCGCTGGCCGTCGGCGCGGCCCAGGGCTGCGTGGACCAGTCGGTGAAATACGCCAAGGAACGCAGTGCGTTCGGCCAGAACATCGGCAAGTACCAGGCCATCGCGTTCAAGATCGCCCGGATGGAAGCGCGCGCGCACACCGCCCGGCTGGCCTACTACGATGCGGCCGCCCGGATGCTCGCCGGCAAGCCGTTCAAGACGCAGGCGGCCATCGCTAAGATGGTCGCAGGCGAGGCAGCCATGGACAACGCGCGGGACGCCACCCAGGTGTTCGGCGGCTATGGCTTCATCAACGGATTCACCGTGGCGCGCCACTACCGCGACTCCAAGATCCTTGAAGTCGGCGAGGGCACCACGGAGGTCCAGCTGATGCTGATCGCCCGCGAACTGGGACTGTAGCCGGCCGGAAGGATCCTTTCGATGATCAACAAAGTTGTTGCCAGCGCCGCCGAGGCCGTCGCGGACATCCGCGACGGCGCCTCGCTCGCCGTCGGCGGTTTCGGGCTGTGCGGCATTCCCGTGGCCCTGATAGAGGCGCTGCACGAGAGCGGCGCAACGGATCTGGAAACCGTGAGCAACAACTGCGGCGTGGACGACTGGGGTCTCGGGGTCCTGCTCAAGGACGGCCGGATCCGCCGCACGATCAGCTCCTACGTGGGGGAGAACAAGGAATTCGCGCGGCAATACCTCGCCGGCGAACTCGAAGTCGTCCTCACCCCGCAGGGCACGCTGGCCGAGAAGCTGCGTGCCGGCGGGGCCGGGATCCCGGCCTTCTACACCCCGGCCGGCGTGGGAACCCAGGTGTCCGACGGCGGCCTGCCGCAGAAGTACGACGCCGACGGGAACGTCGCGATTGCCTCCGCGGCCAAGGAAGTGCGCAGTTTCAACGGCGCCGACTACGTGCTGGAGGAGGCCTTGACCCCGGACTTCGGCCTGGTGCACGCCTGGAAGGGCGACCGGCACGGCAACCTGGTGTTCCATGCCACCGCAATGAACTTCAACCCGCTCTGCGCCATGGCCGGGAAGATCACCATCGCCGAGGTCGAGGAACTCGTGGAGCCCGGCGAACTGGACCCGGAGCACGTCCACGTCCCCGGGATCTTCGTCCAGCGTGTGGTCCTCGCGCCGCACGCCGAGAAGCGCATCGAAAAACGCACCACCTCCAGCACTGCCTCCGGCACTACAGAACAGTCAGGAGCCTGACCGTGGAGACCAACAACGCCCAGGGCGCGCCGCCCCGCCCCGAGGCGGTCCGCCACGAATACCGGCGCTCCGCCGTCGAACACGCCGGCGGGGTGCAAGGCAAGGGCTGGACCCGCAACGAACTGGCCGCCCGGGTGGCGCAGGAGCTGCACAACGGCCAGTACGTCAACCTCGGCATCGGCATGCCCACGCTGATCCCCAACTACATCCCGGCCGGGGTCGAGGTGGTGCTGCACTCGGAGAACGGCATCCTCGGCGTCGGGCCGTACCCGGGGGAGGACAAAGTGGATCCTGACCTGATCAACGCCGGCAAGGAAACTGTCACCGTGAACAAGGGCGCCGCGTTCTTCGACTCCGCCGCCTCCTTCGGCATGATCCGCGGCGGCCACGTCGACGTCGCGGTCCTCGGTGCGATGGAAGTCGCGCAGAACGGGGACCTCGCCAACTGGATGATCCCCGGCAAGATGGTCAAGGGCATGGGCGGGGCGATGGACCTCGTCTTCGGCGCCAAGAAGGTGATCGTGATGATGGACCACGTTGACCGCAACGGCAACCCGAAAATCGTGGAGCGCTGCTCCCTGCCGCTGACCGGCAAGGGCTGCGTCGACCGGATCATCACCGACCTCGCCGTGATCGACGTCGTGACCGAAGGCGGAAAATCCCGGCTGGTGCTTCGGGAGCTGGCCCCCGACGTCACCGCGGAGGACGTGGCAGCGGCCACCGGTGCCGAACTTTTCGAGGAAGACCAGGAACTGACCGTATGACAACGAATACAACGCCCGGGCCCGAAAGCGGCCGCCGGGTTATCGAACAGCGCGGCCTCTACTTCGACGAACTCGAAGAAGGCGTCCTCTACGCGCACCGGCCCGGCCGGACCGTGACCGAGACCGACAACGTGCTGTTCACCACCATGACCATGAACACCCAGGCGCTGCACCTGGACGCCGCTTGGAGTGCCGGGCAGCCCTTCGGGCAGCGGCTGATGAACTCGATGTTCACTCTCGCCACGCTGGTGGGCCAGTCCGTCCCGCAGCTGACCCAGGGCACCATCATCGCCCAGCTCGGGCTGACCGACGTGTCCTTCCCGCACCCGCTGTACCACGGGGACACGCTCTACACGGAGACCGAGGTGACCGGAAAACGGCTGTCCTCCTCCCGGCCCGGCCAGGGGATCGTGACCATGCAGCACACCGGCCGGAACCAGGACGGCACCGTCGTGGCCCTCGCGACGCGCAGCTGCCTGATGTGGACGCGGGAGGCGCACGCCGCGGCCGCGCCGGAAACGGCGCAAAAGGGGACAATAGGGTCATGAGTTTCCTGATGGGCCCCGCCCTGCTGTTCTGCCCCGCCGACCGCCCCGAGCGCTACCAGAAGGCGGCCGAACGCTCCGACGCGGTGATCGTGGACCTGGAAGACGCCGTCGCACCGGCCGACAAGCAGCGTGCCCGCGGCGCCATCCTCGCCCAGCTGGGCTCCGCCGGGGACGTCCCCGAACTGGACCCCAGCCGCACCATCATCCGGATCAACCCGGCGGGGACCGAGGAGTTCGAAAAGGACCTGCACTGCCTCAAGCACACGCCCTACCGGCACGTGATGCTGGCCAAGGCCGAGAGCGCCGCCCAGCTCAAGGAGCTCGAGGGTTATAGCGTCATCGCCCTGTGCGAGACGGCCGCCGGGATCGTGAACGCCGCCGCGATCGCCGCGGAACCTAACGTTGTGGGCCTGATGTGGGGCGCGGAGGACCTGCTCGCCTCGCTCGGCGGCACTTCAAGCCGGGACGACGACGGCACCTACCGGGCCGTGGCCCTCCACGCCCGCTCCACGGTGCTGCTGGCCGCCCGGGCCTTTGGCAAGGAAGCGGTTGACTCGGTCTACGTCAACATCCCGGACCTGGACGGCCTCGCCGCCGAATCCCGGGACGCCGTCGCCTCCGGCTTCGGCTCCAAGGCGTGCATCCACCCGAACCAGGTGGCCGTGGTCCGCGCCGCCTACGCCCCGTCCGAGTCCGACGTCGCCGCGGCCACCGAACTGCTCGACGCCGCCACTGCCGCCGGCACCGGCGTGTTCCAGTACAAGGGCAAGATGATCGACGGGCCCATCCTCAAGCACGCCGAGTCCACCCTCCGCCGCGCCGGAAGGTAGCTTTCAGGCGCCGGCCAGGCGATCGAATTCCCGTCGATTCGCCACAGATGGCCGGAATGGGAGCGTCCGCAGCGGCCAACTACGTCAAATAGGCGACGTCGGATGCCACCTGCGTGGCTGGTGGCGTGGCCCGGCCCGACGCCGTCAAATGGGCGACGGAGGATGCCACCAGCCTGGCTGCTGGCGTGGACCGGCCCGACCGCACACGTGGACCCTCTGGAGCCACGCCGGCCGGGCGACCGAATTCCCGTCGATTCGCCACAGCTGGCCGGAATGGCAGCGTCCTTAGCGGCCAACTCCGTCAAATGGGCGCAGGTTGCAGCCGAGACCTCAGCGGATCCACTCCGAAGAATGGACATGCTCGTCGTGGCCGGCACGACCGCGGAGAGAACCGTTGGCCGCTCCTGGTCTCGACCTGAATTCGCACCGATTCGCCACAGATGGCCGGAATGGCAGCGTCCTTAGCGGCCAACTCCGTCAAATGGGCGCAGGTTGCAGCCGAGACCTCCGCGGATCCACTCCGAAGAATGGACATGCTCATCGTGGCAGGCCCGACCCCGGAGAGAACCGTTGGCAGCTCCTGGTCTCGACCTGAATTCGCACCGATTCGCCACAGATGGCCGGAATGGCAGGGTCGATAGCGGCCAACTGTGTCAAATGGGCGTCGGTCGCAGCCGAGACCTGCCCGTATCCACTCCGAAGAATGGGCATGCTCGTCGCTACTGGTGGGGGATGGGCATGCTCGTCGTGGCTGGCGCGAAGGATGGGCATGCTCGTCGCAGCTGGTGGGGCCCGGACGTGTTTAGCGCTTCCAGAGGTACCTGTTCTCCGGCCGGCCCGCCGCGCCGTAGCGCGGGGTCAGCCGGGCGAAGCCGTTGACCACGAGGTATTCCAGGTAACGCCGGGCGCTGACCCTGGACAGGCCCAGCTGCAGGGCCAGGCCGGCCGCGGAGACGTCCCCCGGGCTCGCCTGCAGCGCGTCGATCACAGCGTCGAGGGTGGGCCGGGCGAGTCCCTTGGGCAGCCGCGCCGCCGGACCTCCCGCCGCCGCCTCCGCCGGATCGGGCGTGGCCTCCGGCAGGACAGCCCGGCGCGAGGGGGCCACCAGCCGGTCGATCCGCTCCTGGTCCAGCGGGCCGGCCGAGGAACCAGCCGCCAGCTCATCGCGCAGCTCAACATATTCGTCCAGCCGCTCGTTCAGGGCCTGCGAGGTGAAGGGCTTGACCAGGTAATGCAAGACACCGCCTGCCATCGCCGAACGAACTGTCTCAAGCTCCCGCGAGGCGGTGATGACCAGCACGTCGACCGGCTGCCGCGGCCGGTTGCGCAGTCCCTGCAGCACGTCCAGGCCCGACATATCCGGCAGGTGGATATCCAGCAGGACCAGCTCCGGCAGCAGTTCCGCCGCGAGGTCCAGGCCCTGCTGCCCGGTGTGGGCCGTGCCGACGACGTCGAAGCCTCCGCGCGCCAGCAGGAAACCGTGGTGAATCCCCGCCACCGCCACGTCATCGTCAATGATGAGGGTGCGTATGCCGCTCATAGTCGTTCCAGTACCGCCTCTTTAGTTATGGGCACGGCTGTCCCCGGACCGGCTGTCCCGGGCCCCGCCGTCGTAAAACTTACGGTAAAGCAGGCGCCGCCCAGCTCCGAACGGGACACCGCGGCCGCGCCTTCGCGGCGCCGCGCCACGCGCTGGACCAGGGCCAGGCCGAAGCCGCGCGTGTTGATCCCGGCCGGCTCCTTGCTCGTCACGCCCGCCTCGAACACCGCCTCCCGGTCGGACTCCGGGACGCCCGGGCCGTCGTCGTCCACGCTCAGGGTCCGTTCCCCCTCGGGCGTCTGGGCCAGGACGACGGCGATCGTGCTGTCGTAACCGGCGGCATCCACGGCGTTGTCGATCAGGTTGCCGAGGACTGTAATGACATCATCGGTGCCGTCGGGGGAGCAGACGGAGTCCGGATCCACCACAATGTCGATGCCACGCTCGGCGCAGACGGTGGATTTGGCGATCAGCAGGGCGCGGACGCCGTCGTCGGTGATGCCCGGGGCGAGCGGCCGGTTCACGAAGGCTGCGTCGCTGTGGCTGCGGCCCAGGTACTCCACCGCCTTGGACTGCTCGCCCAGTTCCAGCAGGCCCGAGATGACATGGAGCTTGTTGGCGAACTCGTGCGCCTGGGCCCGGAGCGCCTGGGTCACGTCCAGGGCGCCGTCGCGGTCCCGCAGCATGGTGTGCAGTTCGGTCCGGTCGCGCAGGATCAGGACCTTGCCCACCTCGCGGCCGTCGACGGTGGCCGCGTTGACCTTGCCCAGCAGGATCCGCTCACCCGAGAGAACCAGTTCCTCGGTGCTGGAGCCTGCCGTAAGCAAGCGGTGGATCCCGGGCTCCAGCGACGCAGTCGCCGGCGAACCGATGATCTCCTCGCCGACGCCGAGCAGCCGGCGGGCCTCGTCGTTCACCAGCGCCACCCTGCCCTCGGCGTCGACGGCCACCAGGCCCTCGCCCAGGCCGTGCAGCATGGCGTCGCGGGTCTCCAGCAGGGCCGCAATATCCTCGGGCTCGAGTTTGTAGATCCGGCGCCACACCAGCTTCGAGACGTACATGGCTCCGAGGGAACTGAGCAGCGCGGCGCCGAGCAGCCAGCCGAACAACTGGGGGAGGTCCTCGTAGAGGTCTGCGGCCAGGGTGCTCTCCAGCACGCCCACCGAGGCGGTGCCGATCACCGTGCCGGCGCGGTCAAAGATGGGTACCTTGACCCGCCAGGACTCGCCCAGGGTCCCGGTCTGGGTGCCCACGTAGATGTCCCCGGACAGCGGCACCGACGGGTCCGTGGAGACGGGCTTGCCGATCTCCTCCGGGTTCGGGTGGGACTGTCGCACCCCGTTGCGGTCCGTCACCACCACATAGGTGACGTGCGAGGCCTGGCGGATGACCTCGGCAATCGGCGCAATGGTCTGCGCGGGGGAGCTGGTGCCGAAGGCGTCGACCACGGAGGGCAGCCTGGCCACACTTTCGGCGACGCCGATCAGCCGGCCCTTGTAGGCGTCGCGCAGCTGCGCCTCCTGCATCCGGATCGTCACGGCGCCGACGGCGGTGAGCACGACCAGGACGATTCCGAGCTGGAGGGCGACCAGCTGGAAGCGCAGCGGAATCCTGTGAACCATGTCACAAGTCTCCCATCCGGTGGGGCGGGCCCCGGACGGATGACGCCGTTCCGCCGTGACCAATATGACCACTACTACCTCTACGTCCGAATACTGTTCCCGGCCCGGGGCCGCCCCTACGGTCGGGGAAGTGATTCCAATGATGTGCATCACATTCGTACAAGGAGAGATAATGACGTCCCACCTCAACTTCACCCGCCGGGCCGCGCTGACGGCCGGGGCAGCCGGCCTCGTGCTCGCCATGTCCGCCTGCGCCGGAGGCGGCACCGGCACCGGCGCAGCAGCCGGGGCAACTGCCAGCGCAGAGCCGATCAAGAAGCTCAGCATCATCGTCCCCGCGAACCCGGGCGGAGGCTGGGACCAGACCGGCCGTGCCATCCAGGCGGACCTGCAGTCCAACAAGCTCGTGTCCTCGGCCCAGGTCACCAACATCGGCGGCGGCGGCGGAACCAACGGCCTGGCCAAGCTCGCCACCGAAAAGGACGCCAACACCCTGATGGTGATGGGCTACGTGATGGTCGGCGCCGTGGAGACCAACGGCGCGAAGACCCGCCTCGAAGACACCACTCCGATCGCGCGGCTGACCGAAGAGCCGCTGGTGCTCGTGGTGCCGGCGTCGTCGAAGTACCAGTCCGTCAAGGACCTCGTGGACGACATCAAGGCCAACGGCAAGGGCGTCGCTATCACGGGCGGCTCCGCCGGCGGCGCGGACCACATCCTGGCCGGGCAGATCCTGAAGTCCCAGGGCGTCGAGTCGGACAAGCTGAACTACATCGGCTACTCCGGCGGCGGCGAATCCCTCGCGGCGCTGCTCGGCAACAAGGTCCAGGCCGGCATCTCCGGCGTCGGCGAGTACGCCGAACAGGTCAAGGCCGGCAAGGTCCGGGCGCTCGCCGTCTCCGGCAAGGCTGAGGTTCCCGTCCTGCCCGGCATCAAGCCGCTCAAGGACCAGGGCATCGACGTTGTGCTGACCAACTGGCGCGGCGTAGTGGCGCCGGGCTCGATCGACGACGCCCAGCGCTCCAAGCTGACCGAGCTTGTCACCAAGCTGCACGAGTCCGAGGCCTGGAAGTCCACCCTGAAGAAGAACAACTGGGACGACGCGTTCCTCGCCGGCGATGGCTTCAAGACCTTCCTCACCGAGGACATCACCAAGGTCAAGACCACCCTGACGCAGATCGGCCTGGTCAAGTAACAATGTCTTCGCACGCTCTTACGCCCACCAGACGGCCGACGGGGGAGATCCTTTTCGCCCTGTTGTTCGTCAGCGTGGGCGCCGCGGGGCTCCTGACGGCGGGATCCATCCCGATCCCGCCGTCAGAGACCGGCATCGGGCCCCGGGCCTTCCCCTACATCGTCTGCGGCATCCTGGTGCTCGTCGGCACCGGCATCGTCGTCCAGGTCCTCCGGGGCAAGGTCGGCCAGGCCGAGGAAGGCGAGGACCTGGACGTCACCGCCAAAACGGACTGGATCGCCCTCGCCAAGCTCGTCGGCTTCGTCATCCTGCACATCTTCCTGATCGAACCGGCAGGCTGGCCCGTGGCGGCGGCCGTGCTGTTCAGCGGGGCCGCCTGGACCCTGGAGGCCAAACCGCTCTGGAAGGCCGTCCTCGTCTCCGTGGCCATGGCCCTGGTGCTGCAGTACGTCTTTGGCGGCCTGCTGGGCGTCTCGCTCCCGCCGGGCCCGCTGCTTGAGGGGGTGCCGTTCTTCCATGGATAACTTCATGCTCCTGCTCGAAGGCTTCACCACCGCGCTGCAGCCGGTCTACCTGCTCTACGCCCTGGGTGGCGTCTTTGTCGGCACCGCCGTCGGCGTACTGCCGGGCATCGGGCCCGCCATGACGGTGGCCCTGCTGATGCCGATCACCTACGCCCTGGACCCGGCGGCGGCCCTGATCGTCTTCGCCGGCATCTATTACGGCGGCATGTACGGCGGCTCCACCACCTCCATCCTGCTAAACACCCCGGGGGAGTCCTCCTCGATCGTCACCGCGCTCGAGGGCAACAAGATGGCCAAGGCCGGCAGGGGAGCGGCGGCGCTCGCGACGGCGGCGATCGGCTCGTTCATCGCCGGCACCATCGCCACCGTGCTGCTGTCCTTCCTCGCCCCGGTCGTGGCCGACCTCGCCGTCGGGCTCGGACCGGTGGACTATGTGGCCCTGATGGTGGTGGCCTTCCTGACCGTCGGCGCGCTGCTGGGGGCCTCGGTGCTGCGCGGGCTGGCGTCGCTGGCGCTGGGGCTGTTCATCGGCCTGATCGGCATCGACGACAGTACGGCGCAGCAGCGCTTCACCTTCGACAACCCCAACCTGGTGGACGGCATCGACATGGTGCTGGTGGCGGTGGGCCTCTTCGCCCTCGGCGAGGCGCTGTACGTCGCCTCCAAGCTTCGGCACGGGCCGGTGGAGGTCATCCCGGTCAGCAAGGGCAAGAACGCCTGGCTGTCCAAGGAGGACTGGAAGCGGTCCTGGAAGCCGTGGCTGCGCGGGACCTTCATTGGGTTCCCGATCGGCACGGTGCCCGCCGGCGGCGCGGACGTCTCCACGTTCCTCTCCTACGCCGCGGAGCGGAAGCTGGCGAAGGGCGCCCACAAGGCGCAGTTCGGCAAGGGCGCGATCGAGGGCGTGGCCGGTCCGGAGGCGGCCAACAACGCCGCCGCCGCCGGTGTTCTGGTGCCGCTGCTGACCCTCGGCATCCCGACGACGGCCACCGCCGCCATGATGCTCACCGCCTTCCAGCGCTACCAGATCCAGCCCGGCCCGCTCCTGTTCGAAAACCAGAGCGCCCTCGTCTGGACTCTGATCGCCTCGCTGTACGTGGGCAACCTGATGCTGCTGGTGCTCAACCTGCCCCTCGTGGGCCTCTGGGTGAAGATCCTGCAGATCCCGCGGCCCTACCTGTACGCCGGCATCCTGGTCTTCGCGGCGCTCGGTGCCTTCTCGGTGAACTTCTCGCCGAGCGACGTCGGAGTGCTGCTGGTGGTCGGCATCCTGGGCTACTTCATGCGGCGCTACGGCTACCCGGTGGCGCCCATGGTGGTGGCGATGATCCTCGGGCCGATGTTCGAGGTGCAACTGCGGCGCTCGCTGCAGCTCTCCCAGAACGACCCCGTGGCCCTGGTATCCACCCCGTTCGCCGTGGTGGTGTACGTGACCATGGGCCTGATCTTCCTTGGCTCCTGGTGGCTGCGCCGCCGCCAGGCCGCCCTGGAAGCGGTGACGGAGAAGGAGTCTGTGTCCGTCTGACCCGCCGGAACGGCAGGTCACGGCAGTGTTTTTGGGGGAAACACTGCCGTGATCTGCCATTTCGTGGTTAAGACCCCGGATGGAACCGCCGCCGCCGCGGTGCGGGATACTGGAACCATGCAGCCGCGCACAATCGTCCTCCTCGGATCCACCGGTTCCATCGGCACCCAGGCCATCGACGTCGTCGACGGCGCCCCGCACCTCTTCGAGATCGTGGCCCTCAGCGCCGGCGGCGGCAACCTCGAACTCCTGGCCCGGCAGGCCGTCCACACCCGGGCCCGCGCCGTCGGCGTCGCCAGCGGGGACGCCGCGGTCCTCCGGGAGCTGATCGACGACGCCGCCCGCGCCGCCGGTGTGTCCGGCTACCGGCCGGAGATCATCACCGGCCCGGACGCCTCCACCCGGATCGCCGAAGTCCCGGCCGACGTTGTGCTCAACGGGATCACCGGCTCGATCGGCCTCGCCCCAACCCTGGCCGCGCTGAAGTCCGGCGCCACGCTGGCGCTGGCGAACAAGGAGTCCCTGATCGTCGGCGGCGCCCTGGTCAAGGCCGCGGCCCGCGAAGGCCAGATCGTCCCGGTCGACTCCGAGCACTCCGCGATCGCCCAGTGCCTGCGCTCCGGTACCGCCGCCGAGGTGGACCGGCTCGTGCTGACCGCCTCCGGCGGGCCCTTCCGCGGCATGACGCGGGAGCAGCTGCACAACGTCACACCCCGGGAGGCCCTGGCGCACCCCACCTGGGACATGGGCCTGATGGTCACCACCAACTCCGCAAGCCTGGTCAACAAGGGCCTGGAAGTCATCGAAGCCCACCTGCTCTTCGACATCCCGCTGGAACGGATCGACGTTGTGGTCCACCCGCAGTCGGTGGTGCACTCCATGGTCCAGTTCGTGGACGGCTCCACCATCGCGCAGGCCTCCCCGCCGGACATGCGCCTGCCGATCGCCCTCGGCCTGGGCTGGCCGGACCGGGTGGCCGGGGCCGCGCAGCCCTGCGACTGGACCAAGGCGACCAGCTGGACCTTCGAGCCGCTGGACACTGAGGCGTTCCCCGCCGTCGGCCTGGCCAAAGAGGCCGCCCGGCAGGGCAGCACCTTCCCGGCAGTCTTCAACGCCGCGAACGAGGAAGCGGTGATGGCCTTCCACGCCGGCCGGATCCGCTTCACCGAGATTGTCGATACGATCGAAGCCGTCCTCAGCCGCCACTCAGGATCCTCCGGGCTGACGGTCGAATCCGTGCTCGATGCTGAACAATGGGCACGGGCGCGGACCCTCGAACGTTTGGCCGTTGGAAGTGCCTAAGAAGTAGCCCCCAGTGCCCAGGAAGTAGCAAAGCCCAGCATGAGCCCCGTTCTCCTCTTTATCCTCGGTGTCGTCTTCGTGGCGATCGGCGTCGCCGTGTCCATCGCCCTGCACGAGGTCGGCCACCTGGTCCCGGCCAAGCTCTTCAAGGTGCGCGTGACGAAGTACATGATCGGCTTCGGACCCACCGTCTGGTCCCGGCGCCGGGGCGAAACCGAATACGGCCTCAAGGCGATCCCGCTGGGCGGCTTCGTCTCCATGATCGGCATGTACCCGCCGAACAAGACCGACGGCAGCGTCCGGCCCTCCAGCACCGGCATGTTCCAGTCCCTCGCCGCCGACGCCCGCTCTTTGGCGCACGAGGAAGTCGGCCCCGACGACGCGAACCGGGTCTTCTACCGGCTGCCGGTCTGGAAAAAGATCATCATCATGCTGGGCGGGCCTGCGATGAACCTGCTGATCGGTGTGGTGCTGACCGCCGTGCTGCTGATGGGCTTCGGTGTGGCGGCGTCCACCACCACCGTCGCCGACGTCTCCAAATGCCAGGTCAAGGCCGGCGAAACCGTGGATCCCAACTCCGCCGATTGCAAGCTCACCCCCGCGGCCGCCGCCGGCCTCAAACCGGGCGACCGCATCACCTCCTTCGACGGCAAGGCCGTCAGCAGCTGGGAGGAACTCACCGGCTGGATCCGGGCCTCCGCGGGCAAGCAGGTCGCCATCACCGTGGAGCGCGACGGGGGCCCGGTCAGCACCACGGTCACGCCGGTCCTCTCCGCCCGCCCGGTGGTGGGCGAGGACGGCCGGCAGGCCAAGGATGCCGCCGGCAAGCCGCGCTACCAGGACGTGGGATTCCTGGGGATCGGCGCCCAGACCGCGCTGGTACCGCAGCCGGCTACGGCCGTGCTGCCGCTGGCAGGCGAGAACATCAAGCAGATCGCCGGCGTTGTGCTCAACCTCCCGGCCCGGGTGGCCGGCGTGGCGCAGGCGGCCTTCAGCGAGGAGCCCCGCGACCCCAACGGACCCATCAGCGTCGTCGGTGTGGGCCGTGTGGCCGGGGAGGTCGCCGCCATGGAGCAGGTGCCGCTGCAGAGCCGGCTGGCCGCCCTGGTGGGGCTGCTCGCCGGGCTGAACTTCGCGCTGGCCGTGTTCAACCTTGTCCCGCTGCTGCCGCTCGACGGCGGCCACGTCGCCGGGGCACTGTACGAGGGCGCCCGCCGACGGATCGCCAAGCTGCTCGGCCGGCCGGACCCCGGCGCGTTCGACATCGCCAAGCTGCTCCCGGTCACCTATGTTGTGGCCGTGCTGCTGATGGGCATGTCCGCGCTGCTGATCTATGCGGATATCGTCAAGCCGGTCAACCTCTTCGGCTGACGCGGCGGCCTCCCAGGTGTGCCCGGCTTAGCCAACGTTCCCGCCCGGTTACCAGCGACCGCACCCGCCGCCCGCTGCCGGAGCCCGCGCAATTCCGCGGGCGCCGGGTCCGCGGGGCCGGAGTAACTGGGCGGGAGCGTCGGAGCGCCCCGGACGTCATCCGCCGACGCCCCGGGCCGGCAACCCCAACGGGGTGATTCTGAATTATCAGCCATATTAGGTTTATTTTAGATAATCAGTTGAAAGCGATTGATTATAAGGAATCAGCCCCCTAGGCTGGGGGCTATGTACGTGATGACCATCGACCAGCGCGGCAGCAGCGCAGACATCGACCGCGTTCCCGGCCTGCTCGCCGAGTTGCAGGAACTCTCGACGGCGGCGCGCTTCGAGCGCTCGGTGGGCGATGAGGTCCAGGGCGTCGTGGAGCGGCCGGACGAAGTTGTCGGTATTGCCCTGCACGCCCTGCGGAGCGGCCGCTGGTACGTGGGCATAGGGGTGGGCGCCGTGGACCTGCCGCTGCCCTCCAGCCCGAGGGAAGGCTCCGGGCCGGCCTTCGTGGCGGCCCGGGCGGCCGTGGAGAGTGCCAAGTCCGGGTCCGCGCACGTGCCGGTCGCCGTCGTCTCCGGCGGGCTGCGCAGGGGGGAGGCGGCGCCCTCGCCCGCAGGATCCGCCGGCGCGCGCGCCTGCGCCAACGCCGAGGCGGTGCTGCGCCTGATCGGGCGGCTCGTGCAGGACCGGACGGCCGCGCAGTGGAAGGTGGTGGATGCGCTGCGCTCGGTGCAGCACGGCCACGCTGGCACGCACGGTACACAGAAAATCGCCGCCCAAAAACTCGGAATCACCGAACAATCGGTGAGCCGTGCGCTGCTGCGCTCCGGCTGGCAGGAAGAATGGGCCGCGAGGCCGGCGGCGGAAATGCTGCTGTCCTTCGCCCACGGACTCATCTCCGGAGCCCCGGACGCCGGCGAGCAGCCGGATTCCCGCCCCCGGGACAGTACAGAAGGAGACCGGTGAACGCCCTCTGGATCACCCTGGCCCTGCTCACCGCCGGGTTCGCCGGCTGGCCCGTGACCGCGCTGGTCTTCCGGCTGGCCCGGACCATCGACGACCGGGCCGACGCCGCCGGAGCCGTCAGCGCCGCGGATGTCACCGGCTCGGCCGATGACCCCTCGGCTGATGCCACCGTAGACTCCGCCGCGCCCGCAGACCCCGCCGCGCCCGTCGGATCCACCATGGTTACCGCCGGCCCTTCAGCCGGGGCAGCCGGCTCCGAGGCCGCCACGGTCAGCAGCGCCAGGATCCTTCGCGGCGGCGCGATCATCGGCGTCCTGGAGCGCCTGGCGGTCTGCCTGGCCATCCTCACCGGCCAGCCGGTCGCGATCGCTTACGTCGTCGCCATCAAGGGCCTGGGGCGCTTCGCGGAGCTCAAGGAAACGCCGGTGGCCGCCGAACGGTTCATCATCGGCACCCTTACCTCGCTGCTCTGGGCGGCCGGGGTCGCGGCACTGGTCAAGGTGCTGCTCCTCGGCTGACGCCCCGGACAGGCGATAGGGTATCCGTATGACTGTTTTTGCTGTTGAGTACGTTTACGACGCCGAATCCGCCGAAACCCGCGACACCACCCGCCCCGCCCACCGCGAATGGACCGCCGGCCTGGCCCAGGAGGGCACGATCCTGGCGAGCGGCCCGTACGGGGACGGCGCCGGCGCGCTGCTGATCTTCAAGGCGGCCGACGAACAAGCCCTCAACGAAATCCTCAAGCAGGACCCTTTTGCCGGTGCAGGCGCCATCTCCGGTACCCGCACGATGGTGTGGGCCCCGCTGACCGGCCTGCTGGCCGAGCACGCGGTCTAACCCGCCCCGCCCACCCGCCATCGATCTTCGACCTAGAATTCGATCCACAGAGGAGTCCACGTGACCTCGGTCAGCCTGGGAATGCCGTCGGCACCGCCCCCCGTTCTTGCCCCGCGCCGTAAAACCCGCCAGATCAAGGTGGGTTCGGTCGGCGTCGGCTCCGACTCACCGATCAGTGTGCAGTCGATGACCACGACTCCCACCACGGACATCAACGCCACCCTGCAGCAGATCGCCGAACTGACTGCGTCCGGCTGCGACATCGTCCGGGTGGCCTGCCCGTCCGCGGACGACGCCGAGGCGCTGCCGATCATCGCCCGGAAGTCGCAGATCCCGGTGATCGCGGACATCCACTTCCAGCCGAAGTATGTCTTCGCCGCCATCGAGGCCGGCTGCGCGGCCGTCCGCGTGAACCCGGGGAACATCCGCAAGTTCGATGACCAGGTCAAGGAAATTGCCCGCGCGGCCAAGGACCACGGCACCTCGATCCGGATCGGCGTGAACGCCGGTTCGCTCGAGCCGGGCATCCTGAAGAAGTACGGCAAGGCCACCCCGGAAGCCCTCGTGGAATCCGCCGTCTGGGAGGCGTCGCTGTTCGAAGAGCACGGCTTCCACGACTTCAAGATCTCGGTCAAGCACAACGACCCCGTCATTATGGTCGCCGCCTATGAGATGCTCGCGGAAAAGGGCGACTGGCCCCTGCACCTCGGCGTGACCGAGGCGGGCCCGGCGTTCCAGGGCACCATCAAGTCCGCCACCGCCTTCGGCGCGCTGCTCTCGCGCGGCATCGGCGACACCATCCGGGTTTCCCTCTCCGCCCCGCCGGTGGAGGAAATCAAGGTGGGCAACCAGATCCTGCAGTCGCTGAACCTGCGCCCGCGCAAGCTCGAAATCGTCTCCTGCCCGTCCTGCGGCCGCGCCCAGGTGGACGTCTACACGCTCGCTGAACAGGTCACGGCGGGTCTGGAGGGCATGGAGGTCCCGCTGCGCGTGGCCGTCATGGGCTGTGTGGTCAACGGACCCGGCGAGGCCCGGGAAGCTGACCTCGGTGTGGCGTCCGGCAACGGCAAGGGCCAGATCTTCGTCAAGGGCGAGGTCATCAAAACTGTCCCCGAGGACCAGATCGTTGAGACACTGATCGAAGAGGCCATGCGTCTCGCTGAAGAGATGGGGGAGTCGGATGGCGAAGATGCTGTCCAGGGTAGCCCCGTGGTTAGCGTCTCGTAGGGACGGTGCCGGTGCGGCCGCCGGCCTCACCCTTCGGATCCTGACGGGCGCGGACACCGGTGCACTGCTGGAACTAGCCCGGCAGGACGCCGTCGCCAACGTCTTTATCCTCTCCCATCTCGAGACCGCCGGCACGGCGTCTCCCACCGCCGGCGGCGCCAGCATTTTCGGCGTGTTCGACGGCGGGACACTGCTCGGGGCCTGCTGGGCCGGCGCCAACCTGGTGCCGGTGCAGCTGGACCCGGAACTCGCCGGCCTCGTCGCGGCCGCCGCCCACCGCTCCGGCCGCCGCTACGCCTCGATCTTCGGCCCGGTAGAGACAGTCCGGGCACTCCACGCGGCCCTGGAGCAGCTGGGCCACGATGCCCAGGAAATCCGCGGGAACCAGCCGCTGCTGACCATCACCGGGCCGCCGCTGCTGGAGCCCAACCCCGCCCTTGGCTTCGGCCACCTCGCGGACTTCGACAGGATCCTGCCGGCCTGCGCGGCCATGTTCGAGGAGGAAGTGGGATATTCGCCCTACCTTGGCGGCCGCGAGTACTACAGCCGCCGGGTCAAGGGCCTGATCCGTGCCGGCCACTCGCTGGTGCACCTGGGCCCCAACCGCGAAGTGGTGTTCAAAGCCGAACTCGGCGCGGTCACCCCCGAGGTGACGCAGGTGCAGGGCGTCTGGATGGACCCCGCGTTCCGGGGGCTGGGCCTGAGCGCCGGCTACATGGCCGCCGTCGTGGTCCTGGCCCAGACGCTGGCGCCGGTCACCAGCTTGTACGTCAACGACTTTAATACCCGTGCCCGGGCCAGCTACGAGCGGGTTGGCTTCCGCCAGGTGGGAACGTTCGCGACCGTTCTTTTTTAGACACCTTCTTGACACACAATGTTGACAGAAATCTGGTTGCAAACTCTTGTTTTGACCGCCCGGATCGCATAGGTTCTAGCTAGCCGCGCCGAGCAGGCGCGTGCGGTCTCAGGGAGGATCGAACCATTGGCTGCAGGTACCACCCGGAAGGGCAGGATCAGCTAGACCGGCAGCCTTGGACTTAGCGGCACTGGGGACGCAGGGGCCACGCCATCACGGGATGACCAGCCGGAAACGGCCAGGGGCTTCCGCGTCATGGCGTGGCTCTTCCATTTCCGCCGGGAATCCGGTGCGCGGCTAGACGGTAGATTAGTAGCTGGACAATTTTCGTAAACACCCAGTTCGCCCCGCACTTCCTCAGAAACGGATACCCCTCCAGTGGTCCTTCGACTCTCCAAGCTGTTCCTGCGCACCCTGCGTGAAGACCCCGCCGACGCCGAGGTGGCCAGCCACCGGTTGCTGGTCCGGGCCGGCTACATCCGCCGCGCGGCCCCGGGCATCTACACCTGGCTGCCGCTGGGACTGAGCGTCCTGCGCCGCGTGGAGCAGATCATCCGCGAGGAAATGACCGCCATCGGCGCCCAGGAAGTCCACTTCCCGGCGCTGCTGCCCAAGGAGCCCTACGAGGCGACCAACCGCTGGACCGAATACGGCGAAGGCATCTTCCGGCTCCAGGACCGCAAGGGCAACGACTACCTGCTGGCCCCCACCCATGAGGAAATGTTCACCCTGCTGGTCAAGGACCTGTACTCCTCGTACAAGGACCTGCCGCTGAGCATCTACCAGATCCAGAACAAGTACCGCGACGAGGCCCGCCCCCGGGCCGGGCTGCTGCGCGGCCGCGAATTCATCATGAAGGATTCCTACTCCTTCGACGTCGACGACGCCGGCCTGGACGCCAGCTACGCCGCCCACCGCGGCGCGTACCTGAAGATTTTCGAGCGCCTCGGCCTTGAGGTCGTCCCGGTCACGGCTACGGCCGGCGCCATGGGCGGCTCCAAGAGCGAAGAGTTCCTGCACCCCACCGAGATCGGCGAGGACACCTTCGTGCGTTCCGCCGGAGGCTACGCGGCCAACGTCGAAGCCGTCACCACCGTGGTTCCCGCAGACATCGATTTCTCCACCGCCCCCGCCGCGGAAGTCCGTGACACCCCGGACACCCCGACCATCGACACCCTCGTCGACGCCGCCAACGCCTTGGTGCCCCGCGGCGAGGCCGACGGCGGCGCCTGGACCGCCGCGGACACGCTCAAGAACGTGGTCCTGGCCGTGACCCTGCCGACCGGCGAACGCCAGCTCGTTGTCATCGGCGTGCCGGGCGACCGCGGCGTTGACCTCAAGCGCGTCGAAGCGAACATCGGCTCCTTCCTGCCCATCGCCGGCGAAATCACGCTCGAGGCCGCCAACGAGGAAGACCTCAAGAAGCAGCCCCTCATCGTCAAGGGCTACCTCGGCCCCGGCCTGTCCCTGGACGCGCCCCTGCTGGGTACCGAGGGGGCCGCGAAACTGCTCTACCTCGTGGACCCCCGGGTCGTCAGCGGATCCGCCTGGGTCACCGGCGCCAACGAGGCCGGCAAGCACGTCTTCGGCCTGGTGGCAGGCCGCGACTTCGGCTGGGACGGCGTCATCGAGGCCACCGAGGTGCGCGCCGGCGACGAGGCCCCGGACGGCTCGGGCCCGCTGGAAACCGCCCGGGGCATCGAGATGGGCCACATCTTCCAGCTCGGCCGCAAGTACGCCGAGGCCCTGGATCTGAAGGTCCTGGACCAGAACGGCAAGCAGGTCGTCGTCACCATGGGCTCCTACGGCGTCGGCGTCACCCGCGCGGTGGCGGCCCTGGCCGAGTCCAACCACGACGACAAGGGCCTGGTCTGGCCGCGCGCCGTCGCGCCGGCCGACGTCCACGTCGTCGCGGTGGGCCGCGGTGAGGAGATCTTCGCCGCCGCGGAGAAGCTGTCCCTGGAACTGGAGGCCGCCGGCCTCGAGGTCATCTACGACGACCGCCCCAAGGTGTCTCCGGGCGTCAAGTTCGGCGACGCCGAGCTCGTCGGTGTGCCGACCATCCTCGCCGTCGGGCGCGGACTGGTGGACGGCGTGGTGGAGATCAAGGACCGCCGCAGCGGCGAAGCCGAGAACGTCGCCGTGGACAAAGCGGTGGCCCACGTGGTCAACGCCGTCCGCAACAACTGACCCGCCGCCGGCGATACCGAGGATGGTCTCAGGTCTCGAATCGATCCAGCTCGCCACGCTGATCCTGGTGGTGGTGGCCGGCTTCGCCGCCGGCTGGGTGGACGCCGTCGTGGGCGGCGGGGGACTGATCCAGCTGCCGGTCATGCTGCTGGTCCCCGGGATCAGCCCGGTGCAGGCGCTGGCGACGAACAAGATGGGTTCCATCTTCGGCACCACCACCAGCACCGTCACCTACTACCGGCGGGTCCGGCCGGACCTGGGCACCGCGGTGCCGATGGCGGTGATCGCACTGGCCGGCAGCTTCGGCGGCGCGGTGCTGGCGGCAACCCTGCCGGCGAGCGTCTTCAAGCCGATCATCGTCGCGGCGCTGGTCGCCGTCGCACTGTTCACCGCATTCCGGCCGAACGTGGGCGAGCTGACCAAACTGCGGCATGACGGGCACCGGCACTATGTTGTGGCCTGCCTGATCGGGGCGGTGATCGGCTTCTACGACGGCATGATCGGCCCCGGCACCGGTTCCTTCCTCATCATCGCCCTCGTCTCCGCCATGGGCTACGCGTTCCTGGAGGCCAGCGCCAAGGCCAAGATCGTCAACATGGCCACCAACGCCGGCGCCCTGATGTTCTTCCTGCCCCACGGCTCGCTGCTCTGGGGCCTGGGCCTGGTCCTGGGCGCCGCGAACATGGCCGGCGGCTACCTCGGCGCCCGCACCGCCGTGAGCAGGGGCAGCAAGTTCATCCGGATCGTGTTCCTCGTGGTGGTGGGCGTCCTGATCATCAAACTTGGCTCCGACGTCTGGCAGGACGTCTTCGGGTAGCCCTGCCCCAACCGGGCCCGCGGGCGTAGCATGCAGCTATGTCAGCTCCTGTCGAACGCTTCGGTGATGCCCTGGCAGCCGCGGCGCGTCGGCCCAAGGGCGTCCGCAGCGGATCTTGCTGCCGCCTTCGGCGGGCCGCTGCCCGCAGGCGGCATGCCGGCCGCGGACGTGGTGGACTACCTGGCGGCGAAAGCCGAACCCGGACTGATGGCCATGCCCTCGGGACGGTTCTTCGGCTGGGTCATCGGAGGCACCCTGCCGGCCGCGCTGGCCGCGGACTGGCTGGTCAGCGCCTGGGACCAGAACGCCGGGCTGCGCTTCGCCACCCCCGCCACGGCCGCCATCGAGGAGGCCGCCGGCCACTGGCTGCTGGAACTGCTGGGTCTTCCGGAAGAGTCCGACGTCGGCTTCGCCACCGGTGCCACCATGGCGAATTTCACCGGCCTGGCCGCGGCGCGGTGGCGCCTGATGGCCGACGCCGGCTGGGACCTCGACGCCGACGGCCTCGCCGGCGGACCGAAGATCCACCGCTTTGTGGGCCAGGAACGGCACGACACGGTCGACCTCGGCCTGCGGTACCTGGGACTGGGCAGGCCCACGGCGGTCGCCGCGGACCGTCAGGGCCGCATCATCCCCGAGGAACTGGACCGCGCCCTCGAGCGCGTGCTGGACGGTGCTCCGAGCCGGGGCAACAGCTCCGGCCGGGCCCCAGCCCTGGTCTGCCTGCAGGCCGGGAACTTGCACTCCGGCGCCTTTGATCCCTTCGAGGAGGCGATCGCGGTTGCCAAGGCCCACGGCGCGTGGGTACACGTGGACGGCGCCTTCGGGCTCTGGGCCGCCGCGGTGCCGGAACTCGCCCGCCTGACCGCCGGGCTGCAGGGCGCGGACTCCTGGGGCACCGACGCGCACAAGACCCTTAATGTGCCCTACGACTGCGGCATCGCGGTGGTCCGGGACGTGCGGGCGCTGCGGTCGGCCATGGGCGTGCACACCAGCTACCTGATCCAGGCCGCGGACGGCGCGGCGGACCCGTTCGAGACGGTCCCGGAACTGTCCCGCCGGGCCCGCGGCGTGCCGGTCTGGGCTGCGCTGAAATCGCTGGGCCGGGGCGGCGTCGCCGGCCAGGTGCGGGGGCTTGTTCTGCGCGCCCGGCAACTGGCGGAGCGGCTCTCGGCGCTAGACGGTGTTGAGGTGCTCAACGATGTCGACTACACCCAGGTCTCGCTGGCCTTCGGGGACGACGCCGCCACCCGCGCGGTCACGGAGCGGATCATCGCCGACGGGCACGTCTGGATGTCGGGCTCCCGCTGGCAGGGCCGGGACATCCTGCGGATCTCGGTCAGCAACTGGAGCACGGACGACGCCGACGTGGCTGCCGCCGTTGACGCAGTGCGGGCCGCGCTGGCGGCCGTGCGCGGACACCGCGCCGGTTAGCCGCGCGGGCTGACGGAGGCTCCGGGCTCGGGCAGCTCGTGCGCGGCGGGCAGGCCGTCCAGGGTGTTGCCGGCAAGGGTACTGGCCACCCATAGCGAGCGGGCCAGTTCGCCGCGGTGGCCCCGCTTGGCCGCGTACCAAAGGGCGTTGTCCACCTCCCGGGCCACGGCCCACTGCCGGGCGGCCTCGCCGTCAAGCCCCGCGGCCGCGCTGAAGTCGATGCAACGCTCCAGCAGGGCTTCGCCGGGGCCGGAGCGGGGTAGTTCGGCCAGCCGGTTCCAGAGCAGCGGGGCCACCGCGAACTCCGCTTCGCCGACCATCGGCTGCGGGTCGATCGCTTTGAAGTCCGCGGCCGTGAAGCCGCCAGCTTCCGGCTGAGCCGCAGTGCCGGGCACAGCGAGGATGTTCAGGAAGTGCAGGTCGGTGTGGACCAGCACGTCCGTGCCGGACCGCCGGCCGATGGCGCCGCGGGTCTGGCAGACCTCCAGGGCCGCCTCCAGCAGCCAGCGCGGGAAGGGCCGGCCGAGCCGTTCCCAGCTCTCCGGCAGCTCATCGCTCCACTGTTCGGCGCGGGCGGCGATCTGGCTGAACTCCCGCCATTGGGGCCGGTCGTCCGGCAGCAGGCTCAACCTGCGGACCAGGCCGCACCAGACCGGAACTGCTACGTCCATCGGCTCGTCGTGAAGCGACCTTCCGGCGTCGAGCCGCTCCAGCAGCAGCGCACCGGCACTGGCGTCGCTGGCCAGCAGCCGCACGGCGCCGTTGCCCTGCCACAGGGCGAGGGCGTGGGGTTCCACGAGCGCTTCGTCGTGCGGATAGGCGATCTTGAGGACGGCAGCGCCGGTGGCCTCCCCGTCGGGGGGGACGGCGGACCGGGACCACAACGGCGCCGTGGCCGTGCCACGGCAGGGCACCGGGAGCGAGGTCGGGGACCAGCTCCCACTGCGCCAGGCAGCCGGAGATGAGCTGGGGGAGTGAGGCCAGCCAGGCCCGGCCCTCGGCGCTGCGGCTGTAGCGGCGGGCGAGTCCGGGCGGGAGCGGAACAGGTGCTGGCGTCGTCATCGGCTCCAGCGTAGTTGCCGCTTAGGTGTTCTTCCCACGGAGGTTGTGAGCGCGGCGTGAAGTAAAAAGGCGAGGGCCTCCGGTATCGATTGGGTTACCACACTCAATTGATGCCCACCGCGGTCCGTTATGAACGCGCCCACCCGGGAGAGCTCGTGCACGTCGACGCGAAGAAACTGGGCAGAATCCCCGAAGGCGGCGGGCACCGGACTCTAGGCACGGCAGGTATCAGGAACAAGAAAAAGCACGTGCCCATCGGCTACTCCTTCCTGCATTCGGCCATCGATGACCACTCCCGCGTCGTTTACTCGGAGATCCTCGCCGACGAGAAGCAGGAGACCGCAGCCGCCTTCTGGGTCCGGGCCAACGCGTTCTACGCCTCCCAAGGCATCACCGTGCTCCGCGTCATGACCGACAACGGCTCCTGCTACCGCTCACGCTGCTTCAATGACGCCCTCGGCCAGGCGACCCACAAATACACCCGCCCCTACCGGCCACAGACGAACGGAAAGATTGAGCGCTTCCACCGCACCCTCGCAGCCGAGTGGGCCTACGCCCGCCACTACACCTCCGACCAGGCCAGGGCCGGCACCTACCAGGCATGGATCCACGACTACAATCACCACAGACCCCATACCGGCATCGGCGGCAGCTCACCCATCGACCGCGTTCACAACGTCAATGGGAAGAACACTTAGGCGACCACGCCGCTGGCACCCAGCCAGCTGCCGATCAGGAACGTCGCCACCAGCGCGGCGGCGCCACCGATGACCACCCGGACGGCCGCCTTCATCTTTGAGCCGCCGCCGATCCAGGCGCCGATGGCCCCGGTCGCCGCGAGGGCCACCAGCACGGCCACGAAGGTCAGCGGGACGCGGATGTTCTCCGGCGGGAGCAGGATGGCCAGCATGGGCAGGATGGCGCCGACCAAAAAGGCCATGGCGGAGGCGAAGGCCGCATGCCAGGGGCTGACGATGTCCGTCTCGTCGATGTGCAGTTCGGCAGACAAATGCGCGCCGAGGGCATCGTGCGCGGTCAGCTCGGTGGCCACCCGGTGGGCGGTTTCCTGGCTGAGTCCCTTGCCCTGGTAGATGGCGGCGAGTTCGGCGAGTTCCTCCTCGGGCTGCTCGGCCAGTTCCCGCCGCTCCTTCTCGATCAGCGCCTGCTGGCTGTCCTTCTGGCTGCTCACGGAGACGTATTCGCCCAGCGCCATCGAGATGGCGCCACCCACGACGCCGGCAGCACCGGCGATCAGGATGGGGCCCGAATCCGTGGTGACACCGGCGACGCCGACCACGATCGCGGCGACCGACACAATGCCGTCGTTGGCACCCAGGACGCCGGCGCGGAGCCAGTTCAGCCGGTGCGCGATGTCGTTGCGGTGGGGTTCGTTGTCATGAAGCGCTGCTGCGTCGCTGGTTTCCATAGGTACAGCAAATCATTGGCGGCCGCGGCTGACCAGTATTGGAAGGCTAAGCACAATAAGCCGGACCTTGCCCGGAGGCTGCGGTCAGGGAAGCTGCCGTCTGTGCAGGTGCGCTCAGCCGGCGGGCAGGGTGGGGAACGACGCCGGATCGGCGGCCAGTCCCGGAACCGCGTCCGTGGTGGCGCCCCAGAACGCGGCCCGTCGTGCGGCAGCCACGAGCCCGGTAATGGCCCACCGCCGGGTGTCACCCTCGCTGAAGGCCACCAGATCGCCGTATGCCGGCAGCGCGGCGGTCTCCAGCGCAGCCAGCCCGGGTCCGGGGGACGCCAGGAACGCCGGGTCCAGGGCGTAGCCGGCTTCCCGTGGCGGGATCGGGGCGCAGTGCGCGCGGCTGAACGATTCCGCGCCGGCGACAAGTGCCTCGTGGCGTGCGAGGTCCTCGGCGGCCGTCTTCGCCGCTGCGCCGTCCAGCCGGGTCAGCGCCACCTGGTAGTCGTAGACCGTCTCCAGCTCGGTGCGGATGAGGGCCGCGAGGGCGCCGGCCAGGCCGGTGTTCCCGTCCGTGCCGGTGCCGGCCCCGCTGCCGCCGGCCGCGGCCGACGCCGTCGCTGCCGGGCAGGACGGTACGGCAGTGGCCGCGGCGGATGGGCCAAGGTCCGGCAGTCCGGCCGCCGGGTCAGGGATGCCGGCCGCGGCGGCAAGGGAGGAGGACTGCAGCAACTGCCCGGTCCCGACTGCGGCCAGCAGCCTGGCCATACCGCCGTCGGCCGTGGCCGCATCGGTGAGCCGCTGCCGTCCGCTCCGTGCGAGGTCCGCAACCAGGCTGTTGACGGTGGCGGGTGCCGAAGTGGCCGGCGCGGAAGGAGTCCGCGCCGGTTCGGCTGCCTTCGCCGGGCCGGGCAGCAGCGCCCGGGCCTGCGTTGTCAGCAAACTCACAGTGCGCGTGACGGAGGGCAGCGCCGCGGCCGCCGCGGTGGGAACGGCCGGGTTGGAAGGAGCGGCACCGAGCTGTTCGCCGGCGCCCCTCAGCTGCAGGGCGTCGGCCAGGGCGGCCGCACGCGCGCGCTCGGAGGGCGCCGGTTCCTGCGGTTCCTGCGGTTTTCCGGGCTGCAACACCATCCCCAGGCTGATCACCACGAGGGCGAGGCAGGCAAGGAGGGCCAGGCGGGGGAGGTGCCGGGGCAGCCGGGCCCGCCGTCGTTTTTCCCTGCTGTCGTCTTTCACAACAGACCATGTTGTCATGGTTGGCAGCTCGGCCGGGAACTCCATGCACCACGGCGCCGGGAATATCGCTAGGCTAGTAGACACAACATCATCTAGCGGGAGGCGGGCGGCATCATGACCAACGCAGAAGCCACGACTTCAACAGACCGGACCGGGACGGGGAAGGCTGAAGCCGCACCCGCTCACAATCTGGAGGCCGAGCGCCTGTACGCGCTCCTCGAGCCTGCGGTCCTGGCCAACCGGCTCTACCTGGAAGACGTTTCCATCCACGTTGCCGGGGCCAACCGCGTGGTCCACGTGGTGGTGGACCTGCCGCAGGAGGAAACCGGCGGCGTCAGCCTCGACGTTATCGCCGAGATCTCCAAGACCCTCTCGGACATCCTGGACAACGACCCGAGCACCGACTCGCGGCCCTACGATCTTGAGGTGTCCTCGCCCGGCGTCGGCCGCCCGCTCACCGAGGAGCGGCACTGGCACCGGGCCCGCGGACGCCTCGTCACGGTCAACGTGATCCAGGGCGACAACGTCACCGGCCGCATCCAGTCCGTGGACGACGGCGGCGTGACCCTGGTCCCGGAACTGACCGTCAAAAAGGGGATGAAGCCCAAGCAGGGCGACCCCGTCAAGCTTCCTTTCGACAGGATCCGCAGTGGAAAAGTCGAGATAGAGTTCAGCCACCTCGAAGAGGCCTCGCTGGAGAACGACAATGGACCTTCCGAGGAGGCCTAATGGATATTGACATGAGCGCACTGAGACTCCTGGAGCGTGAGCGCGAAATCCCGCTGGATCTCCTGATTCCGACCATCGAGCAGGCCCTCCTGGTGGCCTACCACAAGACGCCGGGCGCCTTCGAGAAGGCCCGGGCGGAGCTGGACCGCAAGAGTGGCCACGTGACCATCTGGGCCACCGAGATCGACGACGACGGCGCCCCCATCGGCGAATTCGAGGACACCCCGGCAGGGTTTGGACGGATCGCGGCGAGCACCGCGCGGCAGATCATCCTGCAGCGCCTGCGCGACGCCGAGGACGACAACGTGCTGGGCCAGTTCAAGGGCCGCGAGGGCGAACTCGTGGCCGGCACCATCCAGCAGGGCAACAACCCGCACATGATCCAGGTGAACCTCGGAACCGTGGAGGCGCTGCTGCCCCCGCCCGAGCAGGTTCCCGGCGAGAAGTACACCCACGGCAACCGGCTCCGTGCGTTCGTGATCGACGTGCACCGCGGCACCAAGGGCCCCTCCATCACCCTCTCCCGGTCCCACCCCGGCCTCGTGCGGAAGCTCTTCGAACTGGAGGTCCCGGAGATCGCGGACCGGTCGGTCGAGATTGTGGCCCTGGCCCGCGAAGCCGGCCACCGCACCAAGATCGCGGTCAAGGCGAACACCCCCGGCATCAACGCCAAGGGCGCCTGCATCGGCGAAATGGGCTCCCGGGTCCGAGCCGTGATGACCGAGCTGAACGACGAAAAGATCGACATCGTGGACTACAGCGACGATCCGGCGACGTTCATCGCCAGTGCGCTCTCGCCGTCGCGCGTGAACTCGGTCACCATCACGGACGAGGCCGCCCGGTCCGCCCGCGTGGTCGTGCCGGACTACCAGCTCTCCCTCGCCATCGGCAAGGAAGGCCAGAACGCCCGCCTGGCCGCCAAGCTCACCGGCTGGCGGATCGACATCGTCTCCGACGCCGCGGAGAACCGCGACAAATAAGCCACACCGTGGGCCCCGTCCGCCGGCCCCGGAATCCGCGCCAGTTCGGGGTCCGGGCGCCAGAGGGGCTAGAATAGACATGACCGCGCCCAAGGGCCGGTGTCCGCGTGCCCTCGGGCAGGCAGTCAGGTACAGGCAGGAAGATACTCGGACGTGGCAGAAGTGCAACACCTCGAGAATCAGCCGCAACGTACTTGCATCGGATGCCGGCAGAAGGGTTTGCGGTCGGAGCTTCTCCGGCTCGTCGCCGGCGCCAGCGGTTCATCCGCTGTCGTGGTGGATGAACGACGCCGGATGGCTGGCAGGGGAGCATGGCTGCACCCCAGCGAAAAGTGCCTGGCACTGGCGGTCAAACGTCGAGCGTTCGGACGCGCCCTCACCGGGGCCTCCGGCACCGCCGACGTCGAACGCTGGATCCTGGCAGGCACGCAAGCAGTGGGCACCCCGGTGGCCGCAGCAACAACCGTCCAACCTGAAAGCGGGTCAGAAAACTGATGGAAACCCGATGAGTTCCCAGCGATGAGTGCGCAACGATGACAACTTTGTTGCGCTCTGCAATGGGCCTTTCAGCTGCACTCGCGGCGGAGGCCCGCAGTAAGAAGTAGACGGTTCGTGCCTGGCTCGGTGCGGACCGAGACAGGAGAAATGTGGCCAAGGTCCGCGTACATGAGCTTGCTAAAGAGCTCGGTATTACTTCCAAAGATGCAGTAACCAAACTGCAGGAACTGGGCGAATTCGTTCGCTCCGCCTCTTCCACCATTGAGGCCCCGGTGGTGCGGAAACTCCGCAACGCCTACCCCGCCGCTCCGAAGTCCGAAGCGCCCGCGTCCGCCCCCAAGGCCAGCCCCGCAGCTTCAGCACCGGCGCCCGCGCCGGCCCCGGCTGCGCCGAAGGCTGCCGAATCCAAGACCGAAGCTCCGGCGCCCGCGCCGGCCGCCCCGGCGCCGGCAGCAGCACCTGCTGCCGCACCGGCTGCCGAGGCACCGGCGGCTCCGTCCGCCGGCGCAAAGCCCGGCGCACGCCCGGCCCCGAAGGCCGAGACCCCGGCTGCTCCGGCACGCCAGGGTGGTTCGGCGCCGCGTCCGGGCGGCCCCCGCCCCGGTAACAACCCGTTCGCCACGTCCCAGGGCATGCCCCGCGGCCGCGGCGGCGACAACGAACGCACCTCGCGTCCGGGCAACAACCCGTTCGCACCTTCGCAGGGCATGCCGCGTCCGGGCGGAAGCCGCACCGAGGGCGAACGCCCCGGCGGCCCGCGTCCCGCGGCAGGCCCCGGCGGTCCCCGTCCGGGCGCTCCCCGTCCGGCCGGCGCTGCCGGCGCACGTCCGGGCGCACCGCGTCCGGCCGGCGCACCCGGTGCCCGTCCGGGCGCCGGCGGAAACCGTCCGACCCCTGGCATGATGCCCAACCGCACCGAGCGTCCCGCACCCGCCGGTGCAGGCCGTCCCGGCGGCGGCGGGCGTGGCCCGGGCCGTCCGGGTGGCGCTCCAGGTACCGGTGCTCCCGGTGCCGGTGGCGGCGCTCCGGCCGGTGGTGGCTTCGGCAAGGGCGGCCGCGGTCGCGGCGGCACCCAGGGTGCCTTCGGTAAGGGTGGCGCAGGCCGTGGCAAGCAGCGCAAGTCGAAGCGTGCCAAGCGTCAGGAACTCGAGCAGATGAGTGCTCCGTCGCTGGGTGGCGTGAGCGTACCCCGCGGCGACGGCAACACCGTAGTCCGGCTCCGTCGCGGCTCGTCCATCACGGACTTTGCCGACAAGATCGAGGCAAACCCCGCAGCACTGGTGACGGTCCTCTTCCACCTCGGCGAAATGGCCACGGCCACCCAATCGCTGGATGAAGAGACCTTCGCCCTTCTCGGCGAGGAGCTTGGCTACAAGCTCCAGGTCGTCTCCCCGGAAGACGAGGAGCGCGAGCTGCTCTCCGGTTTCGACATCGACTTCGACGCCGAGCTGGAAGCCGAAGGCGACGAGGAACTCGAGGCACGTCCCCCGGTTGTCACCGTTATGGGTCACGTTGACCACGGTAAAACCCGCCTGCTCGATGCCATCCGCAAGTCGGACGTTATGGCCGGCGAGCACGGCGGCATCACGCAGCACATCGGTGCTTACCAGGTTACGCACAACCACGAAGGCACCGATCGCAAGATCACCTTCATCGATACCCCGGGCCACGAGGCGTTCACCGCCATGCGTGCCCGTGGTGCGAAGGTCACCGACATCGCCATCCTCGTGGTGGCAGCCGATGACGGTGTGATGCCGCAGACCATCGAAGCCCTCAACCACGCCCAGGCGGCCAACGTGCCGATCGTCGTGGCCGTGAACAAGATCGACAAGGAAGGCGCCAACCCGGACAAGGTCCGTGGCCAGCTGACCGAGTACGGCCTGGTTCCGGAAGAGTACGGTGGCGACACCATGTTCGTGGAGGTCTCTGCCCGCCAGAACCTCAACATCGACGAGCTGCTCGAGGCCGTCCTGCTCACCGCGGACGCTGCCCTGGACATGCGCGCCAACCCGAACAAGGACGCCCGCGGTATCGCGATTGAAGCCAACCTGGACAAGGGCCGCGGCGCGGTTGCTACCGTCCTGGTTCAGTCCGGCACCCTGCACGTCGGCGACACGATCGTCGCAGGCACGGCCCACGGCCGCGTCCGCGCCATGTTCGACGACGACGGCAGCGCCCTGACCGAGGCAGGCCCGTCCCGCCCCGTGCAGGTCCTGGGTCTGTCCAACGTCCCGCGCGCCGGTGACACCTTCTTCGTGACCGCTGACGAGCGCACCGCCCGCCAGATCGCCGAGAAGCGTGAAGCCGCCGACCGCAACGCCGCCCTGGCCAAGCGCCGCAAGCGCATCAGCCTGGAAGACTTCGACCAGGCCGTCGCCGATGGCAAGATCGACACCCTCAACCTCATCCTCAAGGGTGACGTGTCCGGTGCCGTGGAAGCCCTCGAAGACGCGCTGCTCAAGATCGACGTCGGTGAGGGTGTCCAGCTCCGCGTTATCCACCGGGGTGTCGGTGCGATCACGCAGAACGACGTCAACCTGGCCACGGTCGACTCCGCCGTCATCATCGGCTTCAACGTCAAGCCCGCCGAGCGTGTTGCCGAACTGGCAGACCGCGAAGGCGTGGACATGCGCTTCTACTCCGTCATCTACGCAGCAATCGATGACATCGAGGCAGCCCTCAAGGGCATGCTCAAGCCGGAGTACGAAGAGGTCCAGCTTGGCACCGCCGAGGTCCGCGAAGTGTTCCGTTCTTCCAAGTTCGGCAACATTGCAGGCTCGATCGTCCGCTCCGGTGTTATCCGGCGCAACGCCAAGGCCCGCATTACCCGCGACGGCAAGATCATCGGCGACAACCTCACCGTTGAGACGCTCAAGCGCTTCAAGGACGACGCCACCGAGGTCCGCACGGACTTCGAGTGTGGTATCGGTCTTGGCTCGTACAACGACATCAACGAAGGTGACATCATCGAGACCTTCGAGATGCGCGAAAAGCCGCGCGTCTAAGTCGGTCCGCCTTTGGGCGAGTCAGCAGTAAGAGGTGCGGGGCCGTTGGAATTTTTCCGGCGGCCCCGCCCCTTCGCCGGACGGTTTTCGATCTTCGATCTCAAACCGTCCGGCTCCGTCAGGCCCGATGCCACTCCCAGGCCGCCGGAAAGATTCCAACGGGAGTCCGTCGTAGGCTTGCCTTAGGCGCGTGGCACCAAACTCACCAATGTGCGGCTTGTGTTTCGGCGTCGTCGTACATCCAAATTTTTTTAGGAGTGGAAATGGCTGATCCCGCACGGGCTGCCAAGTTGGCGCAGCGGATTAAGGTTGTTGTTGCCGAGGCGCTGGGCCGCAGGGTGAAGGATCCGCGGCTCGAGGGCGTGACTGTGACCGATGCTCGGGTCACGAATGACCTGCAGCACGCCACGGTTTACTACACGGTGTTTGGCGACGAGGTGGCGCAGGCTGACGCGGCCAAGGGCCTGGAGAAGGCCAAGGGGGTGCTGCGCCAGGAGGTTGGCCGCAACATCACCGTCCGGCTCACGCCGACGCTGGAATTCGTCGCCGACCAGATCCCCGTGGTCGCCTCGAACCTTGAGGAACTGCTCCGGGCCGCCAAGAAGCGCGACGCCGAGGTGGCAGCCCTCGCGGCCAGCGCCAAGCACGCCGGCGACGCCGATCCGTACAAGAGCGACATCCCCGAGGACGTTGAGCTGGACGAAGACGACTTCGACGAAGAGGATACCGACCTCAGCGCGGACCGCGACGTCGACGAGGACAGCAACAAGTAGCACCCAAGATCGGCAGCACTGGCCGGACCCGGAGACGGGCCCGGCCAGTGCTGTCTGTGGGCCGTTGCGGCCCCGGGGGACTTTGGGCCCTATGCCCTGCACGGGCCGGGGGGTCCCATGGAACCATGACTGCGGGCGAACAGAACGGCGGTGAGCGGCTGTGAGCGCTGCCCTCATCAAGTGTCCGCATTGCGGCACCACCAACCGCATCCCCGCCGACGCCGCCGGCCACCCGCGGTGCGGTAAATGCCGGCGGGACCTGCCTTGGATCGTGGAGGCCGGCGATGCCGACTTTGGTGCTGTCGCGGAGCAGTCCCCGGTTCCTGCCCTGGTCGATTTCTGGGCGGCGTGGTGCGGGCCGTGCCGGATGGTCAGCCCGGTGCTGGACAAGCTGGCGCAGGAACGCGCCGGCCGGGTCAAGCTCGTTAAGGTCGACGTCGACAAGTCGCCCGGCCTTTCCCGGCGCTTCGACGTGCAGGCCATACCTACGATGCTGGTGATCACCGGCGGCACAGTGGTTGCCCGGCAGGCGGGGGCCCCGCCGGCCGCCGCCCTGCGGACCTGGCTTGATGAGGCACTGGCGGGCCGGCGCGAAGGGAGCAAGCCATGACCGAAATCATGCGTTACGAGGTCGGGTCGGGAACGGTGCTGGTCGAGGTCGACGAAGGCAGCTTCGGCGTCGAGCGGCCTGCCCGAAACGAACTCGGCATCCTCGACGCCGGCCGGCGGCTCGAAGATGCCCTGGCCGCCGTACGGCCGGCCGCGAGGGCCGCCGCCGAGGTGATGCGGGAACTGGCGCCCGAGCACCTCGAATTGCAGTTCGGCGTGAAGCTTGCGGGGGAGGCCGGGGCGATCATCGCGCGGAACTGCGCCGAGGGGCATTTCATCGTCAGGATGTCCTTCACAGCGCCGCCGGTGCCGCCCGCGTCGCCGGAAGACGAGATCCGGCTCTGAACCGGCGCCGGACGCGGGGGACCGGCCGGGGCGTCAGCGACGCCGTCGGGCGCCCAGGCCGCCGAGCAGCGGGGAACCCATCCCCAGCAGGAAACCGAAGTCATACCAGTTGCCGGCCCGCGCCGTGTTGTAGAAGGGGAACTCGCTCCACGCCCCGAAGACGTGGACGATCAGCACGATCCAGGCCGTGAGCCCGTTCCAGATGCCCCACAACAAGTCCTGCCACCACATGAGGTTCCTCCTTGCGCCGCAGCCGGCGTCCGCACCGTGAATCCGCGCACCCGCGTGTGGTCAGGCTACTGCCTGGCGTGGCCGTGCGGTAGGGACGCGGCGGGCGCGTCGCGGGCGGGAAGCCTGTCCAGGCCCTCCACGAGGTCGGCCTGGGCGCCGCACAGTGCGATCCGGATCCAGCCCTCGCCAATGGAGCCGAACGCGGTCCCCGGGGCGAAGGACACCCCGGCCTCCGCGAGGAAGCGGCGGACCCAGGCCCGGACGTCGCCGCCGCTGACGTGGGAGACGTCGGCCCAGAGGTAGAACGCCCCCTGCGCGGTGAGGAAGGGGATGCCCTTGGCTTCCAGGACGGCGGAGGCCGCGTCCCGGTTGGCACGGTAGTGCGCGTGGGCGTGGCTGACGTAGTCCTGCGGACCGGTCAGGGCTGCCAGCGCCGCGTACTGCGAGGGCGAGGCGACACAGGACACGATCGCCTCCATCACGTTGTTCATCTTCTGCTCAAGTCCGGGCGGGCAGATCAGCGCCCCGATCCGCAGTCCGGTGAGCCCGTAGGTCTTGGAAAGGGTCAGCGAGGTAAACACCCGGGCCTCGCCGGGAACGTCGCTGTCGAAGCGTGCCGGGCTGACGTGCGGGACGTCGTAGGTGAACGCCTCGTAGCATTCGTCCGAGATGATCCACAGGTCGTGCGCCACGGCCAGGTCCAACAGGCTGCGGGTGAGCTCCTCACCCAGCACGGCCCCGAGCGGGTTGGACGGCGAGTTCAGGACCAGCACCTTGGTGTGCGGCGTGATGAGCGCCTCGATGTCTTCGATCCGCGGCTGGAAGGCGTGCTCCGGGTACAGCGGGTACCGGACCGGGACCGCGTGCAGCAGGCTGGAGGTCATCGCAAACGTCGGGTAGCCGGGGTTGGGAATCAGGATTTCATCGCCCGGGGAGAGCAGCAGGCTCATCGCGAAGTGCAGGCCCTGTTGCGCGCCGTCGACGACGTACACCCGGTCGGCGCCGACGTCGGTCGCGTTGTGCTCCCGGAACCGGGCAGCGAAGGCTTCCCGCAGCGCCGGAATGCCGGCGTTGGGGGTGTAGTTGGTCTCGTCCCGGTCCAGGCACGCCATGCCGGCCTCGAGGATGTGGCGGGGGAGGGCGAAGCCCGGTTCGCCGATGCTCAGCACAATGGCGCCCGGGGTGTGCCAGGCGGCCTCGGTGATCTCGCGGATCTGGTTGATGGGGACATCGCGAACGTGGGCGGCAAGCTCTGGCATGTCTGCCATCCTAGTCCGCGTCCGCCGCCCGGCCGGCGGGTGGCGGACGGCAGCTGCGGGTGGCAGCGGCGGGCGGCAGCCGCGCCGGAGGCGGCTCCGGCCCGGATATACTGGGAGGCGTGCTTTCTGGACTGGTAATAGTGGACAAGCCGCAAGGCTGGACCAGCCACGATGTGGTTGGACGGATGCGGCGGATCGCCGGTACCCGGAAGGTGGGCCACGCCGGAACGCTGGACCCCATGGCGACGGGCGTGCTGGTGCTCGGCATCAACAAGGCGACCCGCCTGCTGACCTACATTGTGGGCACCTCCAAGACCTATACCGCCACCATCCGCCTCGGCGAAAAGACCGTCACGGACGACGCCGAGGGGGAGGTCACCGCCACCCGCAGCGCCGCCGCGGTCACCGAGGACAGTGTCCGCGCCGGCGTCGCCGCCCTGACCGGCGAAATCCAGCAGGTGCCCAGCAGCGTCAGCGCCATCAAGGTCAACGGCGAGCGTGCCTATGCCCGCGTCCGCTCCGGCGAGGACGTGAAGCTCGCCGCCCGGCCCGTGACGATCTACCGCTTCGACATCCACGAACTGCGCCGCGCCCAGGACGGCGAAGCCCTGGACCTGGACGTGACCGTCGAGTGCTCCTCCGGCACCTACATCCGTGCCCTAGCCCGCGACCTCGGCGACGCCCTCGGCGTCGGCGGCCACCTCACCGCCCTGCGCCGGACCCAGGTGGGGCCGTACGCCCTGGATCAGGCGCGCACCCTGGAGCAACTCGCCGACGAGCTGGAGGTCCTGGAAATGTCCCAGGCCGCCAGGGCGCTGATGCCCAACCGCGAGCTCAGCGCGGAAGAGACCACAGAACTCTCGTTCGGCCGCCGGATCGCGGCCGGGGCCGACGCCGGCACAGCTGATGCCGCGACGCCGGACAAGCCGGCCGCCGCGTTCGCGCCCGACGGTTCGCTGGTGGCCCTGCTAGCCGACGCCGGAAGCTACGCCAAGCCCGTTTTGGTCTTCGCCCCGGACAATGAGAAGCCGGCCGCCGGGAAGATGGCCGCAGGGACTCCAGACTCCGAGAAGCCGGCGGGCTAGCGGTGGACGCCTATTTCTACATCATCCTCGTGGTGGGGCTGGTTTCGACCATCCTCTGCGCCGGTGCCGGCATCCTGAAGAAAGCCCCGAACGACGCAACCATCCTGTCGGTGGCCGCCGTCGAACTGTCCCTTCTGGTCTACCTGGTGGGGTCGATCGTCCGGGTCGCGTCCGGGGAACAGATCGCGGGGGAGCCCTGGGAGTTCTGGGGCTACCTGGTCACGGCGCTGATGCTTCCCGTCGGCGCGGTGTACTGGGCCATCCTGGAACGCACCCGGTGGAGCAACTTCGTCCTCGCCGCCGTCGGCGTCACTGCCCTGGTGATGGCGGCCCGAATGAGCCAGATCTGGTACTGACATGGAAGAGGCAAAGAAAGACATGACGGCTTCACAGCAGGGCACGGGCGACGCCGCCACTACCGCCGCTTCGGGCGACACTTCGGCCGAGGCTTCGCACGACGCCTCGGCGGCGCGGGACACTCGCAATACCGGCCCAGGCCGGCTGCTTATTGCTGTTTATGCGGTGTTCGCCCTCTCGGCCACGGCCCGGGCCGGATACCAGATCCTCACCAAGTTCTCCGAGGCGCCCCTGGCCTATCTGTTGTCCGCCTTCGCCGCCGTCGTCTACATCGTCGCAACCGTCTCCCTCGCGAAGGCCGGCCGGGCCTGGTTCAAGGTGTCTGTGACCGCCGTGCTGGTCGAGTTGATCGGTGTCCTGGTGGTCGGCGCCCTCAGCCTCTTCGACGCGGTCAACTTCCCGCACGAGACGGTCTGGTCCCTGTTTGGCCGCGGCTACGGCTACATCCCGCTGCTGCTGCCGATCCTCGGTCTCGTCTGGCTGTACCGCCGCCGGCCCGCGCCCCGGCGTTCCTGAAGAACCTCCCCGCACGACCCTCCAGCTCCGAACCGGGGCCAGCCTTAACGTGCCCTGCGACACCCCATGCTAAGTGAACTTGCCAAATGCATAGTAAGCATGCTTATTGTAGTACTTAGGTGCGGCCGCGAATAGCGGCGCACCCAGGTTTGTCCACCGAGCGAGGGAGGCATCATGAGCATTGTGAACGCCGTTTCCCGAGCACCATGGGAACCGAAAAGAGCAGCCAAAAGGCGCCGGACCGGATGCCACGGATGAGCCGCAGCCCGGAAGCCAAGAAATGGCGGACAGACCAGCTTCTGTCCATGGCCGCCAGGGTGGTCGAGCGGCGAAAGGACCAGGCGCTGGCCGCCCTCGGCCTGACGCACGCCGCGGTGATCGCCCTCCAGGGTCTCGCAGGCGGGCCGCTGAACCAGGAACAGTTGGCGCGCAGGATCGCCGTGCAAAGCCAGTCCCTGGGCAGGGTATTGGCTCGGCTGGAAGATGCGGACCTCGTCTCCCGAACCCGGGACCAGCGGGACCGGCGGCAGTTCATCGTCGCCCTGACGCCTGCCGGCAGTGCCGCACTGGCCGCTGCGCACCAGATCGAGTGCAACGCCCTCCCCGAGGACCTGGAGGACTGGACCACGCTGCAGCACGATCTGGCCAGAATCCTGACAGCCTTCGAGGTCCCGGGACGGTTCTGAGCCGCCCCTGTCCCTGACGGAACGCCGAGCCTCCCCTCAACGGCGCCGCACCCGCACGACGGCGGCGGCGCGTTGCCGCCGCCGTAATCCGCGTTATGTCCCGGTGTTCGTTTTCCCTTGGACGTTCTCCGCCTGGTCCTGAAGCTTGCGCCGCAGCGCAGGCCACGCCGCCGCGAACCCCGGGTGGAGCTCCTTGTCGCTGACGCCCTCCAAGCTGACCCACTTCAATTCGAGGCTTTCCGGGTCGCTGATGGCGGGTTCGAAGGGCTCCATAACCTGGGCCGCGACCGTCGTGTAGGACCAGTACCCGACGTCAAACACCGAGGTGAACAGCACTCGGACCGACGCGGGCGGGACTGCGGCTTCTTCGTTGGCCTCCCGGAGCGCGCCCTCAACGGCGCCTTCACCCTGATGCAGGGCACCGCCGGGAAGGCCCCATGTTCCGCCCTTGTCGCTCCACATGGCCCGGTGTTGCAGCAGGACGCCTTTGTCGGCATCATGCACCAGCAGACCCGCGGAGCCAAAGCGCCCCCAGAAGCGGCCGTGCTCGCCCTCCACCCAGGCATCGCCGGGGTCGCGGGGACCCAGCGGCCGGCGAAGTTCGAAATGCGGCTTGCGTTGCGGCTCGTTTTTCTGTGATTCGTCCTGTTGCGATTCGTCGTGGGGCGGCGTTCCGGCGGGCTGCGGCGTTCCGGCGGGCTGCGGGGAGACTGGGTTGTCCATCCAAACAGTCTGCCAGTTCTGCCGTTGGCATGCCCCCGGGACTGTCTTAGGTCTGTCGGCGCGCGTAGCGGGGGCTAATAATGTCTGAGCCCGGTTCCAGAATGAGTATGTGAGGATCACCGCAGCTCTCATAGCCCGTTCGGTTGGCGGGCCGGACGCTCGTCGGGCCGGGAGGCCCGATGGTCAGGACGATCGCGTGCCCGCCGCCCACGCCGATCGCGTCCAGGCCTCTGCCGCCGCAGCCCTTATTGTCGTAGGTCACCGGCAGGATTGAGTCATGGGAATCGGTGCAGCCCTCATCGTTCGACCGGTCGGCAGGCCAGGCTGTGCTGACGCCCGCGTGCAGCCGGGGTTTCCTGCCAGCGCAGCGGCACCGCAAATTGTCGTGGGTCGCTGGCAGGATTAAGTCATGGGAATCGGTGCAGCTCTCATTGCGCGTCCCGCCATCCGGCCGGACGGTCAGGACGACCGCGTGCCACCCGCCCACGCCGATCGCGTCCCGGCCTGTGGAGTGGCAGCCCTTATTGTCGTAGGTCACCGGCAGGATTGAGTCATGGGAATCGGTGCAGCTCTCATCGTTCGTCCGGTCGGCAGGCCGGATGGTGAGGGGCGCCGGGTTCCGCCGCTGGACAGCATTCGCGGGCAGCTACGCGGGCTCTGTGCCACGGCGGTCGCGGACGCGGCGCTGATGGACTTTGGCGAGGCGGCGGAGTTCGCCGGCCGGGTCGAGGAAGCCTCCCGGGCCATTGAGTACCTGCAGCTCATTGCCGCCGGGGCGGTGGAGCGCACCCGCAAGGAAGCCGCCGCCGACGGCGCCCCGGCACTCGACGACGGCTACCGCAAAACCGGCGAGTTCCTCCGCGACCGGCTGCAGATCAGCGCCGTCGAAGCCCACCGCCGGCTCACCCTGGCTCAGGAGCTGTTGCCCCGCACCGGGATCACCGGGCAGCCGCTCCCACCTCTGCGCGAGGAACTCGGCGCCGCCCTGGCCGCCGGGACCGTCCCGTCCCGCTCCGCGACCATCATCACCCTCGCCCTTGGCCGGGTCCGGCCCGTCTGCGACGCGGAGACGGCCGCCCGGATGGAACATGCCCTGACCCGCACCGCGGCCGAGCGCGACCCGGACTTCCTGACCCGGATCACCCGCCGCTGGGTGGACGCGATCGACCAGGACGGCGCCGAACCCAGCGAGGAAGTCCTGCGCCAGCTCCAGGGCGCCTTCATCCGCAAACCCCGGCACGGGCTGCAGCACCTGGAAATCTTCGCCACCACCGAACAGTTCGAACACCTGCTGACCGTGATGAACACCGCCACCAACCCCCGCACCGGTGGCGGAGCGGGCGGCAGTGACGCCGACGGAGCGGGTGGCGGGACAGGCGCGGAAGGCGGTGAGACTACGGACGGTTTCTTGCCGAACGTCCTTGACCGGCGGTCGCGGCCGCAGAAACACCTCGACGGCCTCGTCGGCGGCTGCAAGGTCGCCATGGCCTCCGGCGGACTCCCCGCGACGGGAGGCTTCCGGCCCCAGGTCATGGTCACCATCGACTACCGCGACCTCCTCCAACGCCTCCACCGGCTGACCGACACCGTAGAGGCCGACAGCCCCGGCCGGACCGACGCTGCCAGCACCTACCCCGACCCGGCCGGGCAAATCCCGGGCACCAGCCCCTTCGGGTTCACCGCCACGGGGACCACGGCGTTCACCGG
Source organism: Arthrobacter sp. SlRoot2-15 (assembly GCF_059739345.1). Taxonomy (NCBI): domain Bacteria; kingdom Bacillati; phylum Actinomycetota; class Actinomycetes; order Micrococcales; family Micrococcaceae; genus Arthrobacter; species Arthrobacter sp. SlRoot2-15. Next base: position 586,771 of record NZ_AP046058.1, on the reverse strand, counting down.
GCCCGTCGCCGCCGCGACCATCCGCAAAATCGCCTGCGACGCCGACATCATCCCCGTCCTCCTCGGATCCAAGGGCCGCGTCCTGGACATAGGCCGCACCACCCGCGTCTTCCCGCCCCACATACGCAAAGCCATCACCGCCCGCGACCAGGGCTGCGCGTTCCCCGGCTGCACCATCCCCGCCCCCTGGTGCGAAGCCCACCACATCGACTATTGGTCCCGCGGCGGCTCCACGAGCACCGACAATGGAACACTGCTCTGTTCACACCATCACCACCTGATCCACAAAGAAGAATGGACCATCCAGCCCCACGCGGGCGTCCCGTGGTTCATCCCGCCACCCCACCTCGACCCCCAACAGCAACCGAGACGCAACCACTACTTCCGCTGCTGAGGCACGCGACCGGCCGCCGGAACCCGGACGGACATGAGCAGGGCAGGATTGCCGCTCTTCCCGGCCGCCCCACCGGTTCCGGTTTGTAGGCAACCGGCCCACCGGATGCAATAGTGGCGGGATGATCAACCAGCAGCAGCTCTGGGATACCGAGGCCGCGAAGCACTACGACACCCCCGGAGAGGGAATGTTTTCCCCCGAAGTAATCGGCCCCACGGTGGACGTCCTCGCAGAACTCGCAGGCGACGGCCGGGCCGTAGAGTTTGCCATCGGCACGGGCCGGGTCGCCATCCCTCTGTCCGAAGCAGGGGTGCCGGTCTGCGGCGTCGAACTGTCCCATGCGATGATCTCCCGCCTTCGTGAGAAGGTGACCGAGGATCAGATTCCCGTCGTTCAGGGCGACATGACGGAGGCTGTTGCGGGCGAGGGTTTCTCGCTGGCAATCCTGGTGTTCAACACCATCGCTAACCTGTTGACTCAGGACGAACAGGTGCGCTGCTTCCAGAACGCTGCCCGTCATCTGGCTCCCGGCGGCCGCTTCGTGATCGAGCTCTGGGTGCCGCAGTTACGATCGTTACCACCCGGACACGGTGGAACGGTTGAGGTGAGCCGGCCCGGCTACCTGCTCGTCGACACGTACGACGTGCTGAATCAGCATGTGGTCTCGCACCTTGTGAGGTTTGGGGCGGAACTCTCCGACGGGCGGGAGGCGCGGATCGGACGAACTCCGCACCGGTACATCTGGCCGAGCGAACTGGACCTCATGGCCCGGCTGGCTGGCTTCGAGCTGGAATCCAGGTGGGCGGATTGGGACCGCAGCGAATTCACCGCGGAATCCCGCAGCCACGTCTCGGTGTTCCGGCTCGCGCAGGATTAAACTCGCGCAGGGTCAAAGGCGGATGACTTGCCATCCGTCAGGCGGGCCATAGACTCTGCCACATGTCTGGTCTTGGGGGAACGAAAACCGTCCGCGGCGTTGTGGTGTTCATATTGGGCGTGTCGTTGGCCGCCGGACTGGCCGCCTGCGCGTACGAGGACGAAGGGGATACGCTGCCGACGTCGGCGAACGCGAGCCCTGCGTCCGCACGAACTCTTCCCGCCAGGGACCCGGACGTGCTGGCCGCGGAAGCACGCAACTACGTAGAACTCGAACGACGCCTGGCTACGGCCCCCGGATCAGTCCTGCTGGCCGAGGCCGGCCCGGCCGACGGGCCCGGCGTCGGCTTTCGGAAAGCCGCGATCGTCACGACTGCCGGACCCTACACCGTCACCGCGGCGTGCGTTGGCATCCCGCGCGCCCAGATCTACCTCTCCCAGGGGATCCCCGGCGGCACCGATCACCAGGTGTTCGAAGTCGACTGCTCAGGAACCCGGACGCAGGTCATCCAGCTCCAGAAGGGGTCCATCGGCGCGCAGCTGATGGGGCGCCGCGATCCCACGGCAGCCTGGACCGGGGCGGTGGCCGGGATCAGGATCACTGTCGGCTGAGCCGAGGAGATGCTCCGACTCAGCCCGTCGTGAAGGGGAGCGGGGTACCCGCCGGGAATGGAACGGCGCCCTGGTCCGGCGTCATGGTGAACCATCCTTCGTTCTGCTGGGTGAGGAAGAAGAGTTGGCGGCCGCCGGCATCCAGCGGGTCGCCGTCGGGGTAGGACGCCCCGCACGTGACCGGCATTGACGCGATGCGCACGGGACCCTCGCCAAGACGGCCCTTAAGCACCTGCTCCACTTCCACCACATGCACGTTGGCCTGGTACCCGTAGGTCTGCACCTCGCCGTCCCGCTTCAGCGCTCTGCCAACCAGAACCGCGCCGGCGTGGTCGAAGCGCTGCTGCATGGTCGAGAAGCGGACCCAATCAACGCAGGTGTCAGTGTGGGAGACGGGCAGCAGCCAGCAACCGCTGAGCAGCGCAACCAACAGAACACCGATAGTCATCGTCCCCGCGAATCTGCGCATGCTCGAACCCTAGCCGCCGCGGCGAACGGGGTCTATGGAAAGTACCCGCCGGTCTCCGGCGGAGCGCCGGCGCTAACGGAACAGGGCGAACACCCGGAGCGGTTCCGGATTGAAATCTCCACCCTCAGTGAAACCCAAGGCCTGGTAGAAGGCGCGCTGGCCGGGTTCGTTGTCGGTCAGGAGAACCGTCTGACGGACATGCCCGAAGCGCTTCTGGACCGCTTCCAACAACGCACGCCCGACGCCTGACCTTTGGAACGCCGGGTCAACAAGGATGTCCTGCAGGTAGCAGACGGTCGCATCGTCCGAGACGGCGCGTGCCAGGCCGACGAGTTCCCCGCCGGCATTGCGGGCGGTGACCACAAACGATGAGTTCCGGATGGCCCGCACCAGCAGCGCCGGATCCCGGGTATAGGCGGCCCACCCGACGGATCGATACAGTGCCAAAGCCTCGGCATCGGACACACCACGGCCGGCGGAGATTGAAAACTCAGGCATCGAACCAGTGTGGCATGCTGAATCCCGTGCCCCCACGGAACCCACCCACAGCCCCGTCACGCGTCCTCTTCTACGGCGTCACCGGAAGCGGCAAGTCCTCGGCCGCCCGTGCCTACGCCGCGCGGACCGGACTGCCCGAGTATTCCGCCGACGACGACATCGGCTGGCTTCCGGGCTGGCGGCAACCGAGCACCGAAGAACAGCGGAAGCTCGCGGCGGGAATCGCCGGCCAGGACCAGTGGGTGCTGGACAGTGCCTACGGCGTGTGGCGCGACCTCGTGGTCCCGCGCGCGCAACTCATCGTGGGCCTGGACTATCCGCGCTGGCTCTCGCTGCTCCGGCTGATCCGCCGCTCCGTGCGCCGGGTCGTCGCCCGAGAGGAAGTCTGCAACGGGAACCGGGAAACGTTCGGCCGCCTCGTCGCCCCCGACTCCATCATCGGCTGGCACTTCCGCTCCTTCAGCCGCAAACGGCGGGTCATGCGTGACCTTCAGAGCACCCCCGGCGCCGCCGAGGTCATCATCTTCCGCCATCCCCGCGAACTCGACGCATGGCTTCAGCGGCTCCCGCAGGCGGACCCGCAAGCGGACCCGCAAGCGGCCAGGTAGACGGGCGCCCCGCTCAAAGCCCGCCTGTCAGCGGATCGGCTCGCCCCGCGCGTCGACGCGGAAATCGGCGATCACGAGGTTCGTGGCCGTGTCGATGATGACGACCGAATGGGCCGGCCAGCCGGGGTCGGGAACGACCGTGTAGGCCACGTCCGTGAGCCTGGTTGCCCGGCCTGCATCGTTGATCCTGCGGTTGAAGGCGTCCACCACCTGGTTCGTCGCGGTGTTGACGGCGACCGTCTCCTGCGGAAGCGACGTGGCGTTGCCGGAGGCCGGCGTAGCGTTCCACCAGCCGTCATAGCCCCCGATCGGACCGTCGGATCGAGACCCAGCGGACTGGCCCGACCCGCCGGACTGGCCGGCGCCCTGCGCGGCGGCGGACTGGGCCGCACCGATGCCCAGCGGCACAGCGGTCAACATGGCCAGCGCCGCCGCGGCGGTCAGCAGTTTGTTTTTCATAATGTCCCCCAACATCGAAGCGAATTCACCGCTGACTGTAGCAAGTCCTATTTCTTGCCGAAGACACCGCCCAGCAGTCCGCCGAGGCCGCCGTCGTCCTTCCGTGTGTCGTCCTGCCGGCCCTGCGTCGTGTCTTCCGGCTGCGGCCCGGGAAGGTCGACGTCGATCAGCTCACCCGGCCGCGGCGCGCCGTCGGCCGGCTGCCCTTGCGGGAGGGGCTGGGGCTCGGGCGCGGTGCCGGACTCGGGGGCGGGAGTGTCCGCGGCGTCGTCGGCGGTCCGCTGCTGGCCGCCGCCAAACATGCCGCCCAGGAGATCGCCCAGGCCGCCGCCGGCACCGCCCGCGCCACCAAGAATCCCGCCGAGGATGCCGCCCAGGTCGATGCCGCCGGCACCGGCCTGGCCGCCACCGGTACCGCCGCCACCCTGACCACCCGCGCCGGCCTGGCCGCGGCCGCCCAGGACCTTGCTCGCGAGGTAGGACATCACGATCGGCGCCAGCATGGGGAGGAGTTTGCGGACCAGATCCCCGCCGACCCCGCCCAGCTGCGCGGTGCCGGCCAGTTGCTGGGCCACCTGGTCCTGCCGGCCGCCAAAGACGTGGTTCACTATTTTCTCGCCGTCGGCGGTGTCCACCCGGGCGGCGTCGACGCCGCCGTCGACCAGGCCGCCCTGGTGCTGAACCAGCGCCGATTCCAGCGACGCCGCGCCTTCCGGAGCCTGCGCATTGTTGTGCAGCCCGGCCAGCAGGGTGGGCACGGCTGCCTCCACCGCGGCCTGGGCGCTCTGCCGGTCAGTTCCGAGCATGTCGGCGATCTGGTCCACCGGGATCTGCCCGAGGATGTCTTGGAGCTCAGTCATGGCCTTCTCCTTCACCCGCGGGCGCTCCCGCGGACAGTGGTGGCGGCACCGGCAGCATTGCCGTCGCCGAACTGCATGCCCTTGCATCGTAGCCCGGTGTCCCGCGGCGGGGGAGGGACGGGCGGGAAGGCGCCTCCCGGAGCCCCCGCCGTCGTCCGGGAACCGGGGCGATTGCGGGTAATCTTAGAGAGTTCCGGAGCCGGCCCGACCCCTCCGGAGGAGTTCATGGCAGGCAGCAAAAAGGCGAGGTAGATGGTCCACATCTGGAACGATCCGTCCGAAGTCCCGGCGGACTTCGGCCCGTCCGTGGTCACGTTCGGCAACTTCGACGGCGTGCACCGGGGCCACCAGCAGGTGCTGTCGCAGCTCATCCGCACCGCCCGCCTGAACCATGCCCGCGCCGTCGCCATCACCTTCGACCCGCACCCCGCGCAGGTGCACCGCCCCGAATCCGCCCCCGAGCTGATCATGGGCCTCGAGGACAAACTCGTAGCCCTCGGCGAAGTCGGCCTGGACGCCGTCCTGGTGATGAAGTATTCGCTGGAACTGGCCAGCCTGACGCCGGAGGAGTTCGTTTCCTCCGTGCTCGTCGATGCGCTCAAGGCCAGCCACGTTGTCATCGGCCACGACGCCCGCTTCGGCCGTGGCAATTCCGGGGACCTGGACACCATGAAGGCGCTGGGCGCAAAACTCGGCTTCGAGGTCCAGGTCATCAGCGAGTTCGGTTCCGAAGGCTACCCGCTCCACGGCCACCACGACGACGGCCACCACGACGACGGGGCAGGGGACCGCCGCTGTTCCTCCACCTGGGTCCGGGAGGCCCTGCGGGAAGGCGACGTCGCCACCGCCGCCGCCGTCCTCGGCCGGCCGCACCGGATGCGCGGTGAAGTGGTCCACGGCGCCGCCCGCGGCCGCGACCTCGGGTTTCCCACCGCCAACCTTTCCGCCGATGCCACCGGCTACATTCCGGCGGACGGCATCTACGCGGGCTGGCTCGTCGACCAGGGCGGCACGCGCTGGCCGGCCGCCATTTCGGTCGGCTCCAACCCGACCTTCGACGGCGTCAGCCGGCAGGTCGAGGCGCACGTGATCGACCGCCCGGAAGAGGCCGTCGAGGACTTCGATCTGTACGGCCAGACAGTTGTGGTCGAGTTTGTCGCCCGGCTGCGGGGCATGGTCGCGTACCGTGGCCCTGAAGCGCTCGTCGAGCAGATGCGGCTGGACGTTGTCCAGGCCCACGACATCCTGACCGCGCGCTGAGGCAAAGGAAAGGCACCCCACGTGACCATTGAGAAAAACACGCGCGAGCTGGACAAGGACATCGTCCGCGACTTCAGCTCCCGGATGAGCTACGCCTCATACCTGCAGCTGCCGACCCTGCTCAGCGCCCAACAGCCGGTCAGCGCACCGGAACACCACGACGAGATGCTGTTCATCATCCAGCACCAGACCACGGAACTGTGGCTCAAACTGGTGCTGCACGAACTGCGCAGCGCGGCCGCCTGGCTCCGCGCCGACGACCTCGGCTCCGCGCTCAAGGCGATCGCCCGGGTCAAGCACATCCAGAAGACCCTCACCGAGCAGTGGTCCGTGCTCGCCACCCTGACACCCACCGAGTACTCCCAATTCCGCGGCTTCCTCGGCAACTCCTCCGGGTTCCAGTCCAGCCAGTACCGGGCCGTGGAATTCCTGCTCGGCAACAAGAACCGCAAGATGCTCCCCGTCTTCGAGTCCGACCCCGAAGCCCACGGGATGCTGCTGGAACTGCTGGAAGCCCCGAGCATCTACGACGATTTCCTCGCCTACCTCAAGCGCCAGGGCTTCGACGTGCCGGCCTCCGTACTGAACCGCGATGTCAGCCAGGCCCACGAGTTTTGCCCCGAGCTGGTCCCGGTGTTCAAATACATCTACGAAAACGCGGCCAGCAACTGGGGCGCCTACGAGGCCTGCGAGGAACTCGTCGACCTGGAAGACAACTTCCAGCACTGGCGGTTCCGGCACCTGCGCACCGTGCAACGCACCATCGGCATGAAAGCCGGCACCGGCGGCTCCAGCGGCGCCGCCTTCCTGCAGAAGGCCCTCGAGCTGACCTTCTTCCCCGAGCTGTTCGCGGTCCGCACGGAGATCGGCCAGTGAGCGCCCTCAACCCGCAGGCGTCCGACGCCGCCACCACCGCCCCCGCCGGGGACGACACAGCCCTCTGGCAGCGCGCCCGGGACCTCGACGCCGCTGACCCCCTCGCCGCCTACCGGGAACACTTCATCGGCACGGACACGAAGCTGTCCTACCTCGACGGCAACTCCCTGGGCCGCCCGCTCAAGCGCACCGTCACGGACATCAGCACCTTCATCCAGGACAGCTGGGGCGGCCGCCTGATCCGCGGCTGGGACGAGGAATGGCTGGAACTGCCGCAGGCCATCGGCGACCAGCTGGGCCGCGCCGTGCTCGGCGCCGCCCCGGGGCAGACCATCATCGCCGACTCCACCACCGTGGTGCTCTACAAACTGATCCGCGCCGCGCTGGCCGCCGTCACCGACCCGGTCCGCACCGAGATCGTGCTGGACACGGACAACTTCCCGACCGACCGCTACCTCGTCGAAGGCATCGCCCGCGAAGAGGGGCTCACGCTGCGCTGGATCGACGCCGACCCCGCTTCGGGCGTCACCGTCGAGCAGGTCCGCGCCGCCACCGGCCCGGCCACCGCCGTCGTGGTCCTGAGCCAGATCGCCTACCGTTCCGGCTTCCTCGCGGACCTGCCCGGCATCACCGCCGCCGTGCACGACGCCGGAGCCCTGGTGGTCTGGGACCTGTGCCACTCCGCCGGCTCGGTGGAGATCGGGCTGGACGCCGCCGGCGTCGACTTCGCCGCGGGCTGCACCTATAAGTACCTGAACGGGGGACCGGGCTCGCCCGCGTTCGCCTACGTCAACGCCCGGCACCTGCCCGGGCTCCAGCAGCCCATCTGGGGCTGGATGGGGCGCAAGGACGCGTTCGAAATGGGGCCCGGCTATGAGCCCGCCCCCGGCATCCGCGGTTTCCTCAGCGGTACCCCGGCCGTCTTCGGGATGCTGGCCATGCGCGGCACCCTGGACCTGCTCGAGGAAGCCGGCATGGCCGCCGTCCGGGAGAAATCGAAGCTGCTGACCGCGTTCGCCGTCGAACTTTATGACGCCTGGCTTGAACCGGCCGGGGTGCGTCTCGGCACCCCGCGGGACCCGGAGTTGCGCGGCAGCCACATCACCGTGGACCACCCGGCGTTCCGCGAAATGACGGCGGCGCTGTGGGAACAGGACGTGATTCCGGACTTCCGCGCACCTCAGGGCATCAGGATCGGGCTCTCACCGTTGAGCACCTCCTTCACCGAGCTGTATCAGGGTGTCGCGGCGATCCGCTCGCTGCTGGACGGCTCCGAGTAAGCGGCCGGCGCCGCATGGTTTAGACAACTTCGGCGCCGTGCCAGTAAACTAAACGTTGGATCCGGCTGCAGTCCGTGGCGGCTGGCTCTTGTTGTGTAGGGAAGACTTATCCCCTGGGGATGGGAATTCCGGCGCGGCACCCCCGGCAGTGAATTACTGATTCGGGCCTCACGGCACATCTCTAGGAGTTATCGTGGCACTTGAAGCCGCTGTAAAGCAGTCCATCATGAAGGATTTCGCAACGTCCGAGGGCGACACCGGTTCGCCGGAGGTCCAGGTTGCAGTCCTGACCCAGCGGATCAAGGATCTGACGGAGCACATGAAGGAGCACAAGCACGATTACCACACCCAGCGCGGTCTGCTGGCCATGGTCGGTCGTCGCAAGCGCATGCTCACCTACCTCAAGAACACTGACATCAACCGCTACCGTGCGCTCATCGAGCGCCTCGGCCTGCGCCGCTAGTCAGCTCTAAGGGGCGGCCCTTTCCAGACGGAAGGGGCCGCCTTCTTCAAACAAAACTCAACAGGAGGATCAACCGCATCACGCATTCGCGGTCCTCGGTAGTGACCTCCGGGAACGGCTTCAAGGATTGAAGCCACGGCCCGTGGGTCTCGATCGATGACCGGGTGCAGTGCAGGCCAGTAGACAGATGCTGGGCTGGGTTGATGCGGCTGGGCTCCGTGAAACAAGAAACGGAGGTGACTCTCTTGGAGGGTCCCGAAATCCAGTTCTCAGAAGCCGTCATTGACAATGGCCGCTTCGGCAAGCGGGTTATCCGCTTTGAAACCGGCCGTCTTGCCAAGCAGGCAGCCGGCGCAGCCATGGTCTACATCGACGAAGAGACCGCGCTGCTGTCCGCCACCACCGCCGGCAAGCACCCGCGTGAAGGTTTTGACTTCTTCCCGCTGACCGTCGACGTCGAAGAGCGTATGTACGCCGCGGGCCGCATCCCGGGCTCGTTCTTCCGCCGCGAAGGCCGCCCCTCGACGGAAGCCATCCTGGCCTGCCGCCTGATGGACCGCCCGCTGCGTCCCGCCTTCGTGAAGGGCCTGCGCAACGAGGTCCAGATCGTCGTCACCGTGCTCTCCATCAACCCGGACGAGCTGTACGACGTCGTCGCGATCAACGCGTCCTCGATGTCCACCCAGCTCTCCGGTCTGCCCTTCTCCGGCCCGATCGGCGGCGTCCGCGTTGCCCTCGTCGCCGACGAGCACGGCTCGCAGTGGGTTGCGTTCCCGAAGCACTCCCAGCTTGAGAACGCCGTCTTCAACATGGTCGTTGCCGGCCGCATCGCGGGCAACGACGTCGCCATCATGATGGTTGAAGCCGAAGCCACCGACAACTCCTGGAACCTGATCAAGGAACAGGGCGCCACCGCCCCGACCGAAGAGGTCGTTTCCGAGGGCCTCGAGGCCGCCAAGCCGTTCATCAAGGCACTCTGCGAAGCGCAGTCCGACCTGGCAGCCCGCGCCGCCAAGCCGACCGTCGAGTTCCCGGTCTTCCTGGACTACCAGGACGACGTCTACGCCGCTGTGGAGTCCGCTGCCGCCGAGAAGCTGGCCGCCGTCTTCCAGATCGCCGACAAGCAGGAGCGCGACACCGCCTCCGACGAGCTCAAGGACGAGGTCACCTCTTCCCTTGCCGGCCAGTTCGAAGGCCGCGAGAAGGAGCTGTCCGCAGCCTTCCGCTCCGTCACCAAGCAGGTTGTGCGCCAGCGCATCCTCAAGGACCAGATCCGCATCGACGGCCGTGGCCTGACGGACATCCGCCAGCTCACCGCCGAGGTTGAGGTTCTGCCCCGCGTCCACGGCTCGGCCATCTTCGAACGCGGCGAGACCCAGATCATGGGTGTCACCACGCTGAACATGCTCAAGATGGAACAGCAGATCGACTCGCTGTCTCCGGTGACGCGCAAGCGCTACATGCACAACTACAACTTCCCGCCGTACTCCACCGGCGAGACCGGCCGCGTCGGTTCCCCGAAGCGCCGCGAAATCGGCCACGGTGCCCTCGCAGAGCGCGCCATCATGCCGGTGCTGCCGTCCCGCGAGGAATTCCCCTACGCGATCCGCCAGGTGTCTGAGGCTCTCAGCTCCAACGGTTCGACGTCGATGGGTTCCGTCTGCGCCTCCACGCTGTCCCTGCTCAACGCAGGTGTGCCGCTGAAGGCTGCCGTTGCCGGTATCGCCATGGGCCTGGTCTCCGACCAGGTTGACGGCCAGACCCGCTACGCCGCGCTGACCGACATCCTCGGCGCCGAAGATGCCTTCGGCGACATGGACTTCAAGGTTGCCGGTACCTCCGAGTTCGTCACGGCCATCCAGCTGGACACCAAGCTCGACGGCATCCCGGCGTCGGTCCTGGCCGCCGCCCTGAAGCAGGCCCGCGAAGCCCGCCTGCACATCCTGGACGTCCTGAACTCCGCGATCGACACCCCGGACGAGCTCTCCGAGTTCGCGCCGCGCGTCATCGCGGTCAAGATTCCGGTAGACAAGATCGGCGAGGTCATCGGCCCGAAGGGCAAGATGATCAACCAGATCCAGGAAGACACCGGAGCCGACATCTCGATCGAGGACGACGGAACTGTCTACATTGGCGCTACCAACGGCCCGTCTGCCGACGCAGCACGGTCCGCGATCAACGCCATCGCCAACCCGCAGGTCCCGGAAATCGGTGAGCGCTACCTGGGCACGGTCGTCAAGACCACCACCTTCGGCGCCTTCGTTTCCCTGACCCCGGGCAAGGACGGTCTGCTGCACATCTCCGAGCTGCGCAAGATCGCCGGCGGCAAGCGCGTGGACAACGTCGAGGACGTTGTCTCCGTCGGCCAGAAGATCCAGGTGGAAATCACCAAGATCGACGACCGCGGCAAGCTCTCCCTCTCGCCCGTCGTGGCGGACGAGGAAGGCGCGGCTGACGCCGACAACGCTGAGGTCTCCGTGGAGTCCGCAGAGTAGTCTTTCCTGACCCAAGCAGCGGGGCCGGTGGATTCGTCCACCGGCCCCGCTGCCGTTAAAGGCAGGTAGGATTGCAGGCAGATTTGGCACACTTCCCGTGCCGGTTTTATTGAAAGGCCTTAATGACTGTCGTCCCCCTGCCGCTTGAGCAGAACCAGCACTCCGACACCCTCATCCACGGAGCCGACGGCGGCTCGGAGGTGCGGCGCTCGGTGCTGCCCGGCGGCGTCCGGGTGCTGACCGAGGCCATGCCCGGGCAGCGGTCGGCGACCATCGGCTTCTGGGTCGGCGTCGGCTCGCGCGACGAGGCCCCCGGCCAGCACGGCTCCACCCACTTCCTCGAGCACTTGCTGTTCAAAGGCACCCAGCGGCGCACCGCCCTGGAAATCGCCTCGGCCTTCGACGAGGTGGGCGGGGAGTCGAACGCCGCCACCGCCAAGGAAAGCACCTGCTACTTCGCGCGGGTGCTGGACACCGACCTCCCGATGGCGATCGACGTCATCGCGGACATGATCACCGGCGCAGTGCTGGACCCGCAGGAGATGGAGCAGGAACGCGACGTCATCCTCGAGGAAATCGCGATGGACAGCGACGACCCCACCGATGTCGCCCATGAACACTTCGTCGCCGCCGTCCTCGGCACGCACCCCCTCGGCCGGCCGATCGGCGGCACCCCTGAGGCAATCCGCGCCGTCGCCCGCGACTCGGTCTGGGACCACTACCGCCGCTACTACCGCCCGGACGAGCTCGTGATCACCGCCGCCGGGGGACTGGACCACGACGTCGTCTGCGAGCTGGTGGTGGGCGCCCTGCATTCCGCGGGCTGGGAACTCGAACACGACGCCGCCCCGGTGCAGCGCCGCCCCACCGAGCGGGCCTCCATCACCGGCACCGCGGGCCTGCACGTGGTCAAGCGCCCGGTGGAACAAGCCAACATCATCATGGGCTGCCCCTCCCTGGTGGCCACCGACGACCGCCGCTTCGTGATGAGCGTGCTCAACGCGGTACTCGGCGGCGGCATGTCGTCCCGGCTGTTCCAGGAGGTGCGCGAGAAGCGCGGCCTGGTGTACTCGACGTACTCCTTCGCCTCGTCCTACGCCGACGCGGGCTACTTCGGCATGTATGCCGGCTGCACGCCCTCGAAGGTCCGGCAGGTCCTGGATCTGCTCGGCGCCGAACTGGACAAGCTGGCCGAGGACGGCATCACCGAGGAGGAACTGCGCAAAGCCGTGGGCCAGCTCAGCGGCGGGATCGTCCTGGCCCTGGAGGACACCGGGTCGCGGATGTCCCGCCTGGGCCGGGCCGAACTGGTCTCCGGCGAATACCAGGACATCGACGAGACGCTGCGGCAGATCAAAGCCGTCACCGTTGCCGAAGTGCAGGAGCTGGCGCGCGAACTCGCCGCCGCGCCGCGCACCGTCACCGTGGTGGGCCCGTTCGAGGAAACCGAGACCTTCGGCCTCTAGTCCGGCGACGCTCCCTCACCTCCGGCGCGGAAACCGCTGACCCTCCCGCAGATCAGGCCGGGATGGGCGCGGGCTCCGGGACGCGGCGGCACACCGTGGTCATAAATGGGCTGAAATCGCTCGCGCTCCCGAGCCGCAGCCCGGCCGCATGGGTCAGCTGGCCGTCGTCGATGCGCAAGGTGTGGCGGGCAGACCCGCGGCCGCTGCGGCGTTCGATGGTCAGGGTGCCGTCCTGCCAGCTGGCCCGGGCCGGCGCTTCCGGGGGCAGTCCGAGGCTGTTGACGTGGTACCACAGCAGGTCGGGATGGGCCGGGTCCATCGTGAAGACGCCAACACCCTCGGTGACGGCGCCGTCGGCGTCGGTGTGGCGGTAACTCATGGTGACAGCGAGGCCCGCAGCGGCGCGGGCGAAAACGACCTCTGCCGCGGCGGTCCGGGCCGGGCCCCAGGCGGTGGCCTCCCATTGGGTCGTGCCGCTCCATCGCCCCAGAAATGTCTCAAGGGCCTCGTGTGCGCTGCCTGGCAACGGTCGATCCATGCTTCCTCCGGGTGGGATTGCCTCCGTCTGGCCCCGCCACCATCATCACGCCGTGTCCCGCGGCTGTAAAGGATCGCAGCGGCGCCGGAGGGTGCCGGATCTGCGGGAGGGTCTGTCGGTGGAGGGCTGCTTGGCAGCGGGGCTCCCGGGAAACGTTGCCGATTCGTTGCAAAGCACCCCCGGAAGTCCGTTGACACGCTGTGACCCGCGCCATAGATTTGCCGTAATCTGAATCACCTTTCAGGTTCTACCCAGATCTCCTGCCAGATTCCGCGGATTCTCAACGAAAGGCATCCCGTGAAGGATACAAAGAAGTTCCTGATGGCCGCCGTGATGGCCACCGGGCTCGCCCTCGGCGCCTGCGCGCCCACGGCCGGTTCCGCCGCCCCGGCCGGCTCCGGCGGCGCCGGCAAGGCGGCCGAACCGGTCAACGTCGGCATCATCTACTCCAAGACCGGCCCGCTGGCAGCCTACGGCGCCACCTACTACGAGGGCCTCCAGGCCGGCATTGACTACGCCACCGGCGGCACCGGCGAAGTCAACGGCGCCAAGATCAACCTCACCTACGCCGACGACGGCGGCGATCCGGACAAGGCCGTCACCGCGGCCAAGGACTTGATCGGCAAGGGCTACAAGGTCATCGGCGGCACGGCCTCCTCCGGCATCGCTTTGAAGCTCGCCGAGCAGGCCGCCCAGAACAAGGTGCTGTACATCTCCGGCCCCGCCGCGACCGACGCCATTCAGGGCATTAACAAGTACACCTTCCGCTCGGGCCGCCAGAGCCTGCAGGATGTTGCCACCGCCGGCAGCTTCATCGACATCAAGGGCAAGAAGGTCCTGGTGTTCGCGCAGGACAATGCCTTCGGCCAGGGCAACGTCGCCGCGGTCAAGGCCGTCCTCGGCGCGAAGGGCGCCACGGTGGAATCTATCCTCGTCGCCGACGGTCAGGAGCTCACCCCGTTCGCCCGCCAGCTCATCGACGCCAAGCCGGACATGGTCTTCGTGGCCTGGGCCGGGGCAACGACCGGCAGCATGTGGCAGGCCCTGAGCCAGCAGGGTGTCTTCGACAAGGCACCGGTGGTGACCGGACTCGGTGACGCCTCCAGCTTCGGCGCCTACGGTGCGGCAAGCTCCAAGATCAGCTTCCTCAACCACTACTTCCCAGGCGCCTCGGGCACCGAGGTGGAGAAGAAGATGATCGCCGCCGTCGAGAAGGCCGGCAAGAAGGCCGACCTGTTCACCCCGGACGGCTTCGTCGCCGGCCAGATGATCGTCCAGGCCATCAAGGGCGGCGGCGCTGACGCCGACGCGATGGTCAAGGCGCTCGAGGGCTTCAGCTTCGACGGCCCCAAGGGCAAGGAAACGGTCCGGGCTTCGGACCACGCTCTGATCCAGGACATGTACCAGGCCAAGCTGGTCCAGAAGGGCGACACCTGGGCTCCCGAGCTCATCAAGGTGGTCCCCGGCGACACCGTCGCGCCGCCGGAGAAGAAGTAGCCGCCCGGAGCGTCAGCTCCAGGCCTGCTTCCTGAACCCGCCCGCGAGAAACGAAGGACCCGTATGAATACCCCAGCCCTGCCCGCCCTCGCGGTGGATGGCCTTGGTCTGCAGATCGGCGGTGCCCGCATCCTCCAGGACGTGGGCTTCGAGGTCGGCGCCGGTGAAATGATCGGCGTGATCGGCCCCAACGGAGCCGGCAAGACCACCTTGTTCAACCTGATTTCCGGCGTGCTGCGACCCACCGCGGGCAGCATCATGCTGAACGGCAGGGAGATCACGGCCGCGCCCATCCACCGCCGGTCCCGGGCAGGGCTGGGACGGACCTTCCAGACGTCCAACCTGTTTCCGAGGCTCAGCGTGCTGGAGAACGTCCGGCTCGCCGCCCAGGCGAAGCTCGGCGGCAGTTTCAGCATCCTGCGTTTCCCCTCCGCCTCGGATGAGGCCACCCGCATTGCCCGCGGCACCATCGCCGAGGTGGGGCTCACCGGCCAGCTCACGACGGCGGCCGGTGACCTCTCGCACGGCGAGAAGCGCAAGGTGGAGATCGCCGTGCTGCTGGCGACGGATCCCGCCGTCGTGCTGCTGGACGAGCCGATGGCCGGGGTGGCGTCGGGGGACGTCCCGTCCCTCACCGCCATCATCAGGGGAATGCACCGGGACCGCGGCTGCACCGTCATGATGGTGGAGCACCACATGGACGTGGTCCTGGGCCTGGTGGACCGGGTGGCCGTGATGCACCACGGCAGCCTGCTGGCCCTGGACAGCCCCGACGCCGTGATGGCCAACCCCACCGTGCAAAGCGCCTACCTCGGAGACCCCGTATGAGCACCGCAGCCGAAAGCCGCGCCGCAGGAACCCCGCCCATCCTCAAGGTCGAGTCGCTGTACGCCTCGATTGCCGGCCAGCAGGTCGTGGAGGACGTGTCCTTTACCGTCCCCGCCACGGGGATCACCGCCCTGCTGGGCCGCAACGGCGTCGGCAAAACCAGCACCATCAAGGCCATCATCGGCCTGATCGACCGCACCGGCGCCGTGGAACTGGACGGTGTGCGGATCGAAAAGGAAGCCACCTTCAAGATCATCCGCAGCGGCGTGGGCTACGTCCCGGAGGACCGCGAGGTCTTCGCCAAACTCACCGTCGCGGAAAACCTCAGGCTCGCCGAGCGCGACGCCGCGCCGCGCCGGCAGCTCGTCGAGGAGCTCTTCCCCGACCTGCTGGCCCGCTCCGCGCAGATGGCCGGGACGCTCTCCGGCGGGCAGCAGCAGATGGTCTCTCTGGCCCGCGCCCTGCTGAACACCAACAAGATCCTGCTGGTCGACGAACCCACCAAGGGCCTTGCCCCCAAGATCGTCGCCGAGGTGGCCGAAACCCTCGCCGAGGCGGCCAAAACCGTCCCGATCCTGCTCGTCGAGCAAAACCTGCACGTCGTCCGCCAACTGGCCGAGGGCGCCGTGGTGCTCTCCGGCGGCCGGGTGGTCCACACCGGACCCGCCCTGGACTTCCTCGACGACGCCGGGCTGATCCAGCGGCACCTGGGTGTCTCCATAGAGGGCGCCCACGGTTCGGAGACAAGCGCGGAGACCAGCGTGGAACCTGCCGGGAGCCCGGCGGAGAAAGGGGCGGCCCTGTGAGCACCCTTGTCCTGCTCTTGTTCACCGGCCTCGGCCTCGGGGCCCTGTACTTCCTGGTGGCCGCCGGCCTGTCGCTGATCTACGGCCTGATGGGCGTGCTGAACTTCGCCCACGGCGCGTTCCTGACCCTCGGCGCCTTCACCGGCTGGGAGATCGCCCGGCGCACCGGTGCCGACAACTGGGGGACGTTCCTGCTGTCCCTCCTGATCGGCGCTGCCGCCGGCGCCGCCTTCGCCGCGTTCACCGAGTTCGTCCTGATCCGCCGGCTCTACCAGCGGCACATCGAGCAGGTTCTCGTCACCGTGGGCCTCTCGCTCGCCGCCGTGGCCCTGTTCGACGGCGTCTGGGGCACCGACCCGGTGTACATCCAGGGCCCGGCCTGGTTCAAGGACACCACCGAAATCCTCGGCGCCCGGATCCCCAACGACCGCTTCGTCTGCATCATCGCCGCCGTGATGGTGCTGCTGGCCCTGGTGTTCTTCCTGCAGAAGACCCGCTACGGCATGATCATCCGCGCCGGCGTGGAAAACCGCTCCATGGTCACCGCCCTGGGGATCGACGTCCGCAAGGCCTTCACCCTCGTCTTCACCATCGGCGGGGCGGCGGCCGGCCTCGGCGGGGTCCTCGCCTCGCACTACTTCGGCTACGTCTCGCCGATGCTCGGCGGCTCGCTGCTGATCTTCGCCTTCATCGTCACGGTCATCGGCGGCCTCGGCTCGCTGACCGGCGCGGCCATCGCCGCCGTCGCCGTCGCCGTCCTGCAGCAGTTCGCGAACTTCTACCTCGGCGGCACCGGCGACTTCGTCGTCGTGCTGGCGCTGGCGCTCGTGCTGCTGTTCCGCCCCACCGGCCTGCTCGGGAGAACCGCATGACCACCGACACTGACACCTCCAGCACCGACGACACCGCCCGCCAGGACCGGCCCGCGCCCGACGGCGGCGCGGCCCGCCGGACGGGGAGGAACCGGAGCCGCAAGCACCACGCGCGGGGAGCAGCAGGCAGCGCACCTCGCACCGCCGTCACCGGCCGCCGGCTCGCGGGCTGGGCGGCGGGCGCGGCCGGTGTGCTGCTCCTGGTCCTGCTGCCGTTGCTGAACATCTCGCTGCCCGGTGTGCTGCCGGGCCCCAGCTACACGCCCGGGTCCCTGCAACTGCTGGCGATGTGCATGCTGATGGCGGCCGCGGCACTGACCTACCACCTGCTCCTCGGCGTCGCGGGACTGCTGTCCTTCGGCCACGCCCTCTACTTCGGCGCCGGGGTGTACGGGCTCGCGATCATCCTGCAGAACCTGGACATTCCGCTGCTGCCGGCCATGGGCCTGACCCTGCTGATCGTGATTGTGCTGGCCCACGTGGTGGGCAGCATCAGCCTGCGGGTCAGCGGCATCCCGTTCGCCATGGTTACCCTCGCCTTCGCGCAGGCTGGCTCGGTAATCGTGGGCCGCAACCCCGACGGCAGGACCGGCGGGGACGAAGGGCTGACGCTGCGCACCGACAACCTGCCCGACGTCCTGGTGGGCGTGGTCAACACCCGCAACCTGTACTGGCTGGCGCTGGCGGTGCTGGTGGCCGTGTTTATCGTCGTCACCTGGGTGCAGTCCTCCCGGGCCGGCCACGCCGCGGCCGCCGTGCGGGAGAACGAGTTGCGGGTCCGCGTCCTGGGCCTGCAGCCGTACCTGGTGAAACTCCTGATCTTTGTGGTCTCCGCCGTCCTGGTCTGCATCATCGGGATGGTTTTCCTGCTGCTGCAGAGCGGGGCCGTGCCCCGGGCCGTATCCTCGGACCTCACCGTGACCCTGCTGGTGATGGTGGTCCTCGGCGGGGTCGGCTCGCGCTGGGGTGCCGTGATCGGCGGCGTGTTCTATACGATCCTGGACCAGCGCCTCACCACGCTGGCCAACTCGGAAGCCATCAAGTCGCTCCCGGACATCCTCCGCGTGCCGTTGTCCGAACCGCTGTTCATCCTCGGCACCCTCTTCATCCTGGTGGTGATCTTCCTGCCCGGGGGCATCACGGGAACCGCCGAGCGGCTGGCGCAGCGCCGACGGGGCCGGCGCGCCGGCAGCCACGGCACCGAAACCCCGCGCGACATCCTCGAGGACGCGGCGTGAGCACCCGCACCAGCCCCACCGGGCCCGCCGACGGCCTGCATACCCTGGGCCGCTGGACCACCGACCGCAGCCTCGCCACCGGGCACCGGGTCGCCATCGACGACCGCGGCTGCACCCTGAGCTACAGCGAGCTGGAACGCCGCGCCGCCGCCCTGGCCGAGGGCTTCCGGGCCGCCGGCTACGGGGTCGGGGACCGGATCGCGAGCCTGACCGGCAACAGCTCCGACCACGTGGTGGCCTTCTTCGCCTGCGCCAAGGCCGGGCTGGTCCTGGTCCCGCTGTCCTGGCGGCTCTCACCCCGGGAACTCGCAGCCCAGCTGGAACTCGCGGACCCGCAGCTGCTGTTGGTCGAAGGCGAACTCGACGCACTCGCCGCGGCGGCCTGCGCGCTGCTGCCGCACCGGCCGCGCACCGCCGCCCTGGGTCCCGGCGGCGTCGAAAAGTCCGTCCCGCCGCCCACCCGGGTCCGGCCCGCGGCGCCCGGAGGTTCCGGCGCGCCCCGCCGCGAAGTGCGCGACGACGATGCCCTGCTGATGATCTTCACCTCGGGCACCGAGGGCGCCAGCAAGGCGGCCGTCCTGACCCATGCCAACTGCTTCTGGAACAACCTCGCGCTCTCCCGCACCCTGGACATGGGCAGCAGCGACGTGGTGCTGGCCGTCCTGCCGCAGTTCCATGTGGGTGGCTGGAACATCCAGCCGCTGCTGGCCTGGTGGACCGGGGCCACCGTGGTGCTGGAACGCGGCTTCGAACCGGGCCGGGTCCTGCAGCTGATCGCCGAGCGGGGCGTGACCATGCTGATGGGCGTCCCCACCCAGTACCTGATGCTCGCGGAGCACCCGGATTTTGCCCACGCCGAACTGGGCAGCCTGCGCCACGCGGTGGTTGGCGGCGCGCCCATGCCGGCGCCGCTGCTGCGGATCTGGCACCGCAGGGGAGTGGCGCTGAGCCAGGGATACGGCCTCACCGAGGCCTCGCCGAACGTGCTGTGCCTGCCGAACGAGGACGCCGAACGGATGGTGGGCTACTCCGGCAAACCGTACCCGCACGTCGCCGTCGCCGTGGCTGACCCCGTCACCGGAGAAATCCTCGAGGGTGCCGCCAGCGGCGAGCTGCTGGTGGGCGGACCGGGCGTTTTTGCCGGCTACTTCCGTGACCCTGCCGCGACGGCGGCCGTCCTCGTCGACGGCTGGCTGCGCACCGGCGACCTTGTGGAGCGCGACGCCGAGGGGTACATCAAGGTGGTGGACCGGCTCAAGGACATCTACATCTCCGGCGGTGAGAACGTCGCCCCGGCCGAGGTCGAGGCCGCGCTGCTGACCCATCCCGCGGTGGCGCAGGCCGCCGTCGTCGGGGTGGCGGACGAACGCTGGGGCGAAAGCGGAATGGCCTTTGTGGTGATCCGTCCCGGCATGGCCACCGACGAACAGGAACTGCTGGAGCACTGCGCCTCCCAGCTGGCCCGTTTCAAGGTCCCGGCGCGGATCGAGACGGTGGCGGCGCTGCCCCGCACGGCCCTGAACAAGGTGCTCCGCGCCCGGCTCCGGCAGGACCTCGCCGAACGCGCGCCGGCCGGACCCCTGCCGGCAGAACGGAGCCGGTCATGAGCGCCGCACCGCGCACCGCCCGCGGCACCCGCACCCGGGCCAAGCTCCTTGAAGCCGCGGAGTCCGTCTTCGCCTCGGTGGGCTACCACGAGGCCTCGATCGTCAAGATCACCGAAGCGGCCGGCGTCGGGCTCGGCACCTTCTACCTGTACTTCGACGGCAAACAAACTATTTTCGACGAGGTGGTCGAGGACCTAAACCGGCGGGTCCGGCATGCCATGACCGACGCCGCCAGGAGCGCTGGCACCCGGCTCGAGGCGGAACGGGCCGGCTTCCGGGCCTTCTTCCGCTTCACCGCCGAGCACCCGGCGCTGTACCGGATCATCCGCCAGGCCGAGTTCGTCTCACCCGGGGCCCTGCGCCTGCACTACACCCGGATCGTCAACGGCTACATCGAAGGGCTCAAGGCGGCCCAGCTCAGCGGCGAGGTCCGCGAGATGGACCCCACCGTGGCGGCGTGGGCCCTGATGGGCATCGGCGAGCTGATCGGCATGCGCTGGGTGCTCTGGGACGAGGAGGGCGCCGTACCCGCCCCCGGTCCCCGGCCGGACGTGCCCGAGGAAGTCTTCGAGGAAATGATGCAGTTCATCGAACGGGCGCTTGCGCCCACGTCCGGTTCCGCCCCAGGACCGGCCGCGAACCCCACCCCGCCCCAGGAAGGGACAGCCCCATGACCCAGACAGCCAGCCAGGACACCTACCGCACCGCCGACGTGGCGGTCCGCGGCGGCTCACTGCACACCGCCATCTGGGGCCCGGAGGATCCGGCCGCGCCCACCATCCTCGCCGTCCACGGCGTCACCGCCTCGCACAAGGCCTGGCCGTACCTGGCCGAGGCGCTGCCGGACGTGCGGATCATCGCCCCCGACCTGCGCGGTCGCGGCCGCAGCAACGGGCTGCCCGCGCCGTACGGCATGCCCTCGCACGCGGAGGACCTCGCGGCCGTTCTGACGGAGCTGGCGCCGGGCCCGGTTGTCGTGGTGGGGCATTCGATGGGCGCGTTCGCCTCGCTGGTGCTCGCGAACCTGTTCCCGGAGCGCGTCCGCTCGCTCGTGCTGGTGGACGGCGGCCTGCCGCTCCAGGTCCCGGAAGGCATTTCCGACGCCGAGGTCATTTCCTCGGTGCTGGGCCCGGCGGCGGAGCGCCTGAACGCCACGTTCCCGAGCCGCGAGGTGTACCGCTCGTTCTGGCGCCAGCACCCGGCCTTCAGCAGCGACTGGGGCCCGCTCATTGAGGCCTACGTGGACTACGACCTCACCGGCGAGGAGCCAGAGCTGCGGCCGGCGACCCGCTACCAGGCGATGGCCGAGGACACCGCGGAACTGCACCGCGGCGCCTCGCTTCTGAAGGCCCTGGACGAACTCGCCGTGGACACCGTGGTCCTGCGTGCCCCGCGCGGCCTGCTCAACGAGCCGGCCGCGCTCTACACACCGGGCTACCTGGACGACTGGGCGGAGAAGCTGCCGTCCCTGCGGGTTCGCGAAGTCCCGGACGTCAACCACTACACCATCGTGATGGGCGACGCCGGGGCCGGCGCCGTCGCGGACGCCGTCCGGGAGGCGCTTGCCGTCGCGTAGTGGCCGTGCGCTGAAGCGGACCCCTGGTGGGTCAGAGGGCGGACTCGAGGATCCGGGTCTGCGGAGAACCTTTGAGCGCAGGGGCCATATCGGAGGAGTTCCAGACCTTGGTCTGCAGGTTCGCGAGCAGCGACTCAGCCTGGGCGCGCTGCTCAAAATCAAGTTCGACCACCACGGAGTGCGGATCGTCCACCGGACGGCTGACCCGGTGTGCGGTGACTCCAGACGCGGCACGGTTCACCGGGTCGCGGTCGAACGCGGCCTTCCACACGTCAAAGTCCGTAATTGCGTGTTCTATCTGCAAGGTGTACATCGCTATCTATCCTTCCGGCTGCAAGTCCCGGGGTTGACGGGATGCTTCCAAGCTACGCGCGGCAGGGGGCGTGCGGTATCCCAAAACTCCGGTCGGCCCGGGGGCGGCTACCCGCCGGCGAACGGCGGCAGCACGTCGACGACGTCGTCCACGGACAGGACCGCCGCGCCGTTCCGGACCGCCACCTCGTTGAGCAGGAAGCTGGACCGGGCCAGGATGCGGGCCAGCGGCGGGGTGCCGGCCGGCGGCTCGGGCCGTTCGACGGCGAGGATCGCCTCCAGCAGGCCGGCCAGCGTGGCGCCGTCGGCGAGGTCGAACTTCTCCTCGTCCAGGCCGGCGGCGGCGCGCGCGGCAGCGAAGTAGCGTACGTTCACGGGTGGTTCAGCCTCCGATGGCGCTCATGCTGCGGTCCGGCTGGACGAAGTCCGGAGCGTCCAGTCCGACGTGGTCCATGCCGTGGGCCTTGGGCTTGAGCCACATGGCATCCTGCCAGCGCTCGGCAAGCTGCTCGTCGCTGGCGCCCCCGCGGAGCAGCCCCAGCAGGTCGATTTCCTCGCGGGAGAACAGGCAGCTCATGATCTTGCCTTCCGCGGTGATGCGGGTGCGGCGGCAGTCCGAGCAGAACGGCTCGGTGACCGAGGCGATGATCCCGACGGTGCCCAGCACGGGTCCGGTGGCCTGGTCCGTGCCCGGCACGCGGGCGCGGACCTCGAAACGCTCGGCCGGGGCGCCGTCGCGCTCCCGCGGATCCGTGCCGAGCACGTAGTCGACGGAGAGCAGGTCCCTGATCTCCGCGGCGGTAATCATGTTCCGGCGGGTCCAGCCGTGGTCCGCGTCCAGCGGCATCTGTTCTATGAAGCGCAGTTCGTAGCCGCGGTCCAGCGCCCAGGCCAGCAACGAGGGGGACTCGGCGTCGTTGATGCCACGCATCAGGACGGCGTTGAGCTTCACCGGGCCCAGTCCGGCCGCCCAGGCGGCGTCCACGCCGGCGAGGACCCGGTCCAGGAACGGGCGCCGGGTCAACTTGGTGAAGGTTTCCTCATGGAGTGAATCCAAGGACACGTTAATCCGGGTGAGGCCTGCGGCCTTCAGCCCGGCCGCCTTCTTGTCCAGCCCGACGGCGTTAGTGGTCATGGAGATCGGAAGCTCGGGGTGCTCCTGGCGCAGGGCGGAAATGATGTCCAGGAGGTCGGCCCGGACCAGCGGTTCGCCGCCGGTCAGCCGGAGTTCCCGCACGCCCAGCATGTCGACCCCGATCCGGACGATCCGCACGATTTCCTCCGCGGTCATCACGGCCTGCTTGGACAGCCACTCGAGGCCCTCGGCCGGCATGCAGTAGCTGCAGCGCAGGTTGCATTTGTCCGTCAGCGAGAGCCGCATGTCGGTGGCCCGGCGGCCGTAGCGGTCCAGCAGCCCGGCAGGCATGCCGGCGGGGCGTCCGGCCGGCTGCGGCGCGGGCGCGCCGGGGCCGCCTTCTGCGCGGGGCTGGGGCATGCCAAGCTGAACACTCATACCGTCAGGCTACGCCACTGCGGGCCAGGCATCACGCCCCGGAGCCAACTAACTAGTGCCAACGAACTGGCGCCAGCGAACTTATGCTGGAAGGGTGAACACGTCCCGGGCCGCTTCGGCAGCGGCCCCCAGCGGAACCCTGCAGCCGGTCAAGCGGCGCCCTCAACTGTGGGCCGCCGCGTCCGGGGTGGCCGCCGTCGGCGCCGGCGTTGTGCTGGGAGAACTGGCGGCCGCGCTGGTCAGCCCCTCGGTGTCACCGGTGACGGCTGTAGGCGGGGCTGTGATCGACGCCGCCCCGCCGGGCGTCAAGGACTGGGCGGTCTCGCTCTTCGGCACGGCGGACAAACTCGCGCTGCTCGCCGGTATGTCCCTGGTGATCGCGGCGCTGGCGGCGCTCGCCGGAGTCCTGGAGTGGCGCCGCCGTTTCGCCGGCCTGGCCGTGGTTGCAGTCTTCGGGCTCGCAGGTGCCGCCGCCGTGCTGGGCCGGGCGGAGGTCACTGCCATCGCCGTACCCGTTCCGCTGCTCGACGCCGCGGCGGGCATGATGCTGTTGCGCTGGCTGGTCAGGAAGCTCAGGCAGTGGGAGGAGGCCGGTTTGACGGACGGCCCCGCCCGGCGCCGGTTCCTGCAGTCCCTGGGGGTGGCGGGAGCCGTCGTCGCCGTCGGGGGAGCCCTGGCGTCCACGGTGCGGGGAGCGGCGGCAGCCGTCGCGGAGCTTCGCGGCAAACTCGTGCTTCCGGCCCCCGCCTCGGCCGCGCCGCCGCTCCCGGCCGGGGCCGAGCTGTCCGTGGCCGGGCTGGGCCCGCTGGTGACACCGAACAAGGATTTCTACCGGATCGACACCGCGCTGCGCGTCCCGCTGGTGGATCCGCGCGAGTGGAAGCTGAAAGTCACCGGGCTGGTGGAGCGCGACGTCGAGCTGGACTTCGCGGCCCTGCTCGCCAAACCCCTGACCGAGCGGCACATCACCATCGCCTGCGTCTCCAACGAGGTGGGCGGGGACCTGATCGGCAACGCGCGCTGGCTCGGCTGGCCGGTCCGGGAACTGCTGGCGCTGGCCGGGCCGAAACCGGGGGCGGACATGGTGCTCTCCCGCAGCGTGGACGGCTGGACGGCGGGAACCCCGCTGGAGGCGCTCACGGATACCCGGGATGCGCTGCTGGCGGTGGGGATGAACGGCGAACCCCTGCCGCTGGAGCACGGGTTCCCGGTCCGGCTCGTGGTGCCCGGGCTCTACGGCTACGTCTCGGCGACCAAATGGGTGACCGAACTGAAAGTCACCCGGTTCGCGGACGACGTCGCCTATTGGACCCCGCGGGGCTGGAGTGAGCGCGGACCGATCAAGACCTCGTCCCGGATCGACGTGCCGCGTCCCGGGCGCGGCGTGCCCGCCGGGGCGGTGGACTTTGGCGGCGTGGCGTGGGCCCAGCACCGCGGCATCGCAAGGGTGGAGGTGCGTGTGAACCGCGGCGAGTGGAAGCAGGCCGAACTGGCGTCCGCCATTTCCTCGGACACCTGGCGGCAGTGGAAACTGAGCCTGCCGCTGGGTCCGGGCCGGTACGAGGTGCAGGTCCGCGCCACCGACCTGGACGGCGCCGTGCAGGTGGAGGAGCGCGCCCCGGTGGCGCCCAGCGGGGCCACCGGGTACCACACGGTTACAGTGGACGTGAAGTCCTAGCCCGCCAAGCCGAAGGTCACGAACCCTATGCACCGCACCGCGAACAGGCCCGCCACCGTCGAAGCGCACCGGGACAAGGTCCGCGCGTTGCTGGCGCCGCTCGCCGCCCGCGTGGACACGGTCCCGCTCCGCGAGGCGCTGGGCCGCGGGCTGGCAGCCGACGTTGCGGCGCCGCTGGACCTCCCGCCCTTCGCCAACTCCCAGATGGACGGCTTCGCCATCCGCAGCGCTGACGTGCCCGACGGCGGCGCCGAGCTGCGCGTTGTAGCCCCCGTCCCGGCCGGCGCCGAGCCCGCCGCGCTGCGCCCCGGCACCGCCGCACCCATCATGACCGGTGCCATGATCCCGTCCGGGGCCGACGCCGTTGTTCCCGTTGAACAGGCCGTCCCGGATTCCTTCCCGGAGCCCGGGGCGGCCGCCACGGTCCGCCTGCCCGCGGCCCCGGCGGGCACCTTCGTCCGCGCTGCCGGCAGCGACATCGCCGCCGGCGAGCCGGCCCTGGCCGCCGGGACCTTCCTGGGACCAGGGCAGCTGGGCCTGCTCGCCGCGCTCGGCCAGACCGAGGTGCCCGTGCACGCCGTGCCGAGGGTCCTGCTGGTCACCACCGGCGACGAGGTTGTGGAACCGGGCAGCCCGCTGGGGCCCGGCAAGATCTACGACGCCAATGGCACCCTGCTCGAATCCGCGCTGCGCCAGGCCGGGGTGCAGGTGGCGCGGACCGGCATCTCCGCCGACAACCCCGCGGAACTCGCGGCCCTGCTGCACCGGCACGCGCCCGAGGCGGACATGATCATCACCACCGGGGGAGTCAGCAAGGGCGCCTACGAGGTGGTACGGCAGGCGCTGGCGGGCCACGACGTCGAATTCGGCCCGGTGGCGATGCAGCCGGGCGGCCCGCAGGGCATCGGCAGCTTTGACGGCCTACCCGTCCTCGGCTTCCCGGGGAACCCGGTGAGCTGCCTCGTTTCCTTCGAAATGTTCCTCCGGCCCGTACTGGCGGAACTGTTCGGCTCGCCAGCGCCCCGCACGGTGGTCCGGGCCCGGCTGGCCGAGGCGCTGACCTCCCCGGAGGGCAAACACCAGGTCCGGCGCGGCACCCTCGGCCCGGACGGCGCCGTCCGGCTGGAAGGCGGCCCCGGATCACACCTGGTCCACGCCCTGGCCCGGTCCAACGCCTTGGTGCAGGTGCCGGTGGGAACCGCGGCGCTCGCCGAGGGCGACGAGGTGGAAGTATGGATCCTGTGAACGAAGCAGAAACCCCCGACAAGCCCGTCCTGACCCATCTGCGGCAGGACGGCACCGCCCAAATGGTCGACGTGTCCAACAAGGCCGAGACCACGCGGGAGGCCACGGCCACCGCCACAGTCAACAGCACCGCCGAGGTCCTGTCCCTGCTCGGCGCCGGTGAGCTCCCCAAGGGCGATGCGCTGGCCGTCGCGCGGGTCGCCGGGATCCTGGCGGCCAAAAAGACTCCGGACCTCATTCCGCTCTGCCACCCGCTGCCGATCACCAAGGTCACCGTGGACTTCGAGCTCGACGCCGCCTCCGTCACCGTGTTCGCCACGGTCAAGACCCGCGGCGTGACCGGGGTGGAGATGGAAGCGCTCACCGCTGCGTCCGTCGCGGCCCTGAGCGTCTACGACATGATCAAGGCCGTGGACAAGCACGCGGTCCTGACCGACATCAAGGTGCTGGCCAAAAGCGGCGGCAAGAGCGGGGACTGGGCACTGTGAGCAGCACCGAACCGCACCGCCACGGCGAAGCGACCGGCCGGAAGGCCGGCATCGTGATCGCCTCCACCCGCGCCGCCGCCGGGGTCTACGAAGACCTCACCGGCCCGGTCATCCTCGACTGGCTGACGGAGCACGGCTTCGAGGTCTTTCCCGCGCTGGTGGTGCCCGACGGCGAGCCCGTCGGCGCCGCCCTGCGCGCCCTGCTGACCCAGCGCCCGGCCGTCATCATCACCAGCGGCGGCACCGGCCTGAGCCCCACCGACGCCACCCCGGAACAGACGCTGCCGCTGCTGGACCGCGAGATTCCCGGCATCATGGAGGGACTGCGCGGCGCGGGCACGGCCAAGACGCCGATGGCCATGCTGAGCCGCGGCCACGCCGGAGCCGCCGGCAGCACCTTCATCGTCAACCTCCCCGGCTCCCCGAAGGGCGTCATGGACGGCCTGGGTGTGCTGGATCCGATCATCGGTCACCTCTGCGACCAGCTGGAAGGCAGCCATGGGCACTGAATCCGCATTTGAAGTCGTGCACGCCGTCCTGGCCGCCGAGCCCATCTCGGTGGACCAGGCGATCGCCGCGGTCGAGTCGGACACGGCCGGCGCAGTGGTGAGCTTCAGCGGCGTCGTCCGCAACCACGACGGCGGCAAGCCGGTGGCCAGGCTCAGCTACAGCGCCCATCCCACGGCGCACCAGGTGATGGCCGACGTCGTCGCTCAGCTCGTCGCCGAGCACACGCCGGCGGCGGGGGAGGACCCGACCCAGCCGGTCCGGATCTGGGCCGCGCACCGGACGGGCATGCTGGAGATCGGCGACCCCGCCCTGGTCTGCGCCGTCTCGGCCGCGCACCGCGGGCAGGCCTTCGCAGTGTGCGCCGAGCTCGTGGACCGGATCAAGGAACAGGTGCCGATCTGGAAGGAACAGTTCTTCGCCGACGGCACCGTCGAGTGGGTCGGCGCAGACGGATAAGACCAGTCGGCGCGGGCGGCTAGCTCCCGCCCGGGGCGGGCCGGTAACGCAGCCGTCCCGGTTCCGGCGCGGGCCGGCCCCGGCGGTAGGGTTGATGCCATGACCGAACAACTCGCCGTCGCCGTCCTGGGCGCGAACGGGCGCATGGGCGCCGAGGCCGTCAAAGCTGTGGAAGCCGCCGAAGACCTGAAGCTCGTCGCGGCCCTGGGCCGCAATGATTCCCTCGACACCCTGGTGGACTCCGGCGCCCGCATTGTGGTGGACCTGACCGTGCCGGAAAGCACCGAGGCTAACGTCCGCTTCGCCGTCGAACACGGCCTGCACGCCGTCGTCGGCACCACCGGCTGGGACGCCGAGCGGCTGGCCCGGCTCGAGGCGCTCCTGGCCGCCAATGCCGGCGTCGGCGTCCTCATCGCCCCGAACTTCGCCCTCGGCTCGGTCCTGGCCTCCGCCTTTGCCGCGAAAGCCTCCCGCTACTTCGAGTCGGTCGAAATCATTGAGCTGCACCACCCGGACAAGGTAGACGCGCCCTCCGGGACCGCGGTGCGGACCGCCGCGCTGATCGCCGCGGAACGCGCCGGCGCCGGCGTCGCCGCCAGCCCGGACGCCACCACCAGCGAGCGCCCAGGGGCGCGCGGCTGCGACGTCGACGGCGTCCGCGTCCACAGCGTCCGGCTGCGCGGCCTCGTCGCGCACCAGGAGGTCCTCCTCGGCGGGCCGGGGGAGCAGCTGACGTTCCGCCACGACTCCTTCGACCGGGCCTCCTTTATGCCCGGAGTGCTGCTGGGCGTGCGCAACGTCGCGGCGCACCCGGGGCTCACCGTGGGCCTGGACGGCTACCTGGACCTGGGCCTCTGATGGCCAACGTCCTCTCGGCATTCAAGGCCAACCGCACCAAGATCTGGGTGGGCGCGGTGACGCTCCTGCTGGTGTTCTACCTGGTGGTGTCCCTGCAGCGGTCCCTGCTGTTGCTCTCCGATCCCAACCTGGTGGCGAAAGCCCTAGGACTGGCCTACTTGGTGCTGCCGGTGATCGGAGCCTGGGCCCTGGTGCGGGAACTGCTGTTCGGCGCCCGGACCGAGCGGCTGGCCAGGATACTCGAGGCCGAAGGCGGACTGCCGGAGGACACCCTGCCGCGCACCCCGGCCGGCCGGATTGTCCGCGAGGCCGCCGACCTGGAGTTTGAGAAGTACCGGGCGGAGGCCGAAGCCGCGCCCGGGGACTGGCGCTCCTGGTTCAGGCTCAGCTGTGCCTACGACGCCGCCGGGGACCGCAAACGCGCCCGCGCGACCATGCGCGACGCCGTCCGGCTCTTCCGGGACGGTTCCCCGGCGGCCGGCGCCTAGCGGGGTTGGGCGCCCCGGCCGCGGCCGACTCGGTTAAGGCCCAGCTGGCCGCGGCCGGCCTGGTTGGCGGTATGCCCCAGCCATTCCAGCGGCCCGCGCCAGGACAGCGCCGCGAAGGCGCCGCCCAGGACCAGCACCGCCAGGGCCTGCGCCCAGTACACCCCTTCGACGGTCCAGCCGGCGGGCAGGGGATGGTTGTACAGGGAGGCCATCACGCACAGGTGCGCCGTGTAGAGGCTCAGCGTCAGCGCGCCCGCACCGCGCAGGGGCAGCAGCAGGTCCAGCTGGATCCAGTCGGCGAGCCGCCCCAGCAGCAGGAACACTCCCACCACCGCCGCGGCCACCCCGGAAGTGTGCAGCAGGTCCAGCGTGGTGCCCGAATGCGGGGCGCTGGACGCCAGCCACCAGGCGGACCCGGACTGCTCGATGCCCGCGAGGTTGACCTGCAGCAGGCTCGCCAGCGGATACGCCGGATCAACCAGCGACTCCTGCAGTGCCGCCCGGCCGCCCCAGTCCTCCATCAGCACGACGCTTAGCCACTTGGCAAGCACCGCGGTGATGGTCCCCGCGGCCAGCAGGAGCGCCGGAACCGCCGCCGTCGTGAGGGCCAGCCGGCCGATCGCCAGGCCGATCAGGAGGTAGGCGAGCCACTGCAGGACGGGGTAGTAGCCGGTCAGTAACAGATCCCCGAGCAACCGGGCCGGAGTGGCCAGGTCCTCCCAACCGGGGTTGTGGCCCAGTTGCAGGGGCGGGTCGGCGGCCAGCAGCCACGGCCGCAGCAGGTAGGCCAGGAGCGGGCTGGCCAGCACCCACGCCGCGGCCAGGGCCCAGAGCCGCCGCGGACGCAGCCCGACAAAGGGCAGCACGCAGAGAAACAGCAGCGCATAGTGGACCAGGATGACCGCGATGTTGATGTCCAGCCCGCCGAGCGAGAGCCCGACCGCGCCCACCACCAGCGCCCGCAGGGCGATGCCGCGGCGGGCCGCCCACAACTGCGGGCCTTCGAGGGGACGCTCCTTCCCGGTGGACAGCGCCAGGCCAATCCCCGCGAGTACGGCAAAGAGCGCCGCCGCACGCCCGGAGAAGGTCAAGCCGATCCAAGTGGGGGTGAGCTCCGCGTCGGATTCGAACGTGGGCAGCACATGGGTTGCCATCATGCCCAGCAGCGCGAGGCCCCGGGCGGCGTCGATGCCCGCCAGCCGGGCTGCGGCGGCCTTGCCCCGGGCGGTCCCGGAGCGTGGAGCCGTTCCGCGCGAGGTCATCTGTCGATCGTCTCATGCCCGGCCCGCCGGCACCGCCGGGCCCGCCGACGACGACGGGCGGCGCCACGGGCGGCGGCTGGCGCACGCTACCTGGCGCGCGCTACCGCCGCCGCGCGGCGGCTCCGAACCAGGCGGGCAGGTGGCGGAGCAGCTCGTCCTGGTCCTCGCCGATCCAGGTGACGTGGCCGTCCGGCCGGAGCAGGACCGCGGGCGCGTCCAGTTCCGCGCTGACGTCCGCGACGTAGTCGATCCGGTCCGCCCATTCCGCCACCGAGAGTCCGCCGGTCTGGTCCAGGAGCAGCCCCCGGCCTTCGCGGGTGAGTTCGTAGAGCCGGCCGCGCCGTAGCGGGATGTCGCGCAGGCGCCTGCCGAGCAGGCCCGGGCCGGCCCCGAAGTCGTAGCGGACCCCGATCCCGGTGATCTTCTCGGCCACCAGGCGCCGGACGTCCTCGAAGTCCATCAGCTCGGTCAGCAGCCGGCGCACTGCCCGCGGGCCCGGCTCCTGGGAGAGCAGTTCGCTCTGGACGCGGGTGAGGGACAGTACATCGTCAGCGACCGGGCGGCGCTCGGCGCCGTAGCTCCCCAGCAGCCCGTCGGGTGCCCACCCGTTGACCTCGGCGGCGAGTTTCCAGCCGAGGTTAAAGGCGTCCTGGATGCCAAGGTTCAATCCTTGGCCGCCGAGCGGCGGATGGACGTGCGCGGCGTCGCCCGCAATCAGCACCCGGCCCCGCCGGTAGTCGTCGGCAAGCCGGGTGGCGTCGCTGAAGCGGGAGAGCCAGCGCGGGGAGTGGGCGCCGAAGTCCGTGCCCGCATACGCCCGCAGCTGGGTGCGCAACTCCGCCAGGGTCGGCGGTACTGAGCGGTCCTCGGCCACGGTCGCCGCGGGGACGACGGCACGCTGCAGGCCGTTCCCGGCCGGGCCGACGCCGAACCCCTTGTGGGTCTTGCGGACCTCCTCGACGACCTGCGCGAGTTCCTCCGGCGGCGCGGTCACCTCCACCTCGCCGAGGATCCACTCGGTCCTGGCCGGCTCGCCCGGGAACCCGATGCCGAGCAGCCGGCGCACCAGGCTGCGTCCGCCGTCGCAGCCGACCAGCCAGCGCGTCCGCAGCCGGGTGCCGTCGGCGAGGTCGACGTCCACCCCGTCCGCGTCCTGCGCGAAGCCCGCTACCTCGCAGCCGCGGCGGACCTGGGCGCCGAGTTCGACAGCGCGCTCGGCGAGCAGGCGGTCGGTGACCGGCTGGGGCAGGCCGAGGACGTAGCCGTGCGCGGTGTCCAGGTCCGCCGGCGGGGGTGTATCGATGCCCGCGAGGCGGCCGCCGGCGCCGGGATACTGCTTCCCGTGGGCGAGGAACCTCTCCAGCAGCCCCCGCTGGTCCATGATTTCGATGCTCCGCGGGTGCAGGCCGAGCGAGCGGACTTGTTGGCCCGGCTCAGCATCCCGCTCCAGCACGAGCACCTCCACATTGTGCAGCCGCAGCTCGCTGGCCAGCATCATCCCCGTCGGACCGCCGCCGCTGATGATCACGTCGTACATACGCCCATCCCTCATCCCTGAAACCACTCCTGTTCCTGCGGCTCCGAATCGCTGGCCGCCCGAGCGGGCGCCGTCCGGTGTCAGCCGTCACGGCGCTCTGGCCCGGCCAACCATTGTCGCCGCCGGCAGGGGCCTTGCGGCAAGCCCCCTGCCGGGCCGTATCCTGAAAGTGGCAGGAGCACCCCACGCCCGGCCAAGCCCCCACACGCACAGGAGACGGCAAGCTCACCGGGCGCTGTCGAAGAATCCTTGTATTCGAATATATGTTCGAATACTATGGCGGTATGAACCACACACCAGAGCCTTCACCCCGCTCCGCCAAGGAACACGGCTCCGCCAAGGCACACAGCTCCGCCGAGGCACACAGTCCCGCGAAGGCGGACGGCGTGCTCAAGGCGATGAGCCCCGGCGTCGTTGATTTCCTGTTCCGACGGCTGGTCGCGGGGGAGTCGGCGGAAGACGTCCAATGGCACCGGGAAGGCACGGTCCTGTCCGCCCAGGCGCCCGGCGCTGAACTGGCCCGCCGGCTCGCGGAGACGGACCTCGAGGCGCTCACCCCCACTGAATTGTTCCACTACGTGCGCGCCGCGCAGCGGCTCTCGGCCTGGGCAGAAGGCCTGCGCGAGGAGGCCGTCAGCCGCTACTGCGCCGTTCCGCCGTCGCATCCCGGTCCGCCGGCAGCCACAGCGCGGGAGGGCCGAATTTGACGCGCATCACGCCGCCGCCATTGTCCTAACAAGCCGGGGACAGGGTAACGTTTTTCCTATGGCCGACTCTGACATTCGCTCTTACACGTTTGGAACCCTCGTGACCGCCATGGTCACCCCGTTCACCAACGACGGTGAGGTCGACTATCAGCAGTCCGCGGAACTGGCCAACAAGCTCGTCGACGACGGCAACGACGCCCTCGTAATCTCCGGCACCACGGGCGAGACCTCCACGCTGGAAGACGACGAAAAAGAGAAGCTTTTCCGGGTCATCGTCGACGCCGTCGGGGACCGGGCCAAGGTCATCGCCGGCACCGGTACCAACCACACCACGCACTCGATCGAGATGGCCAAGCGCGCCGCCAAGGCAGGCGCCCACGGCCAGCTGATTGTCACCCCGTACTACAACAAGCCGAGCCAGGCCGGGATCCAGGCCCACATCGAGGCCGTCGCCGACGCCGCGGACCTCCCCGTGATGGTCTATGACATCCCGGGCCGCGCCGGTGTGCCGATCCTCCCGGAAACCATGATCCGGCTCGCGGACCACCCCCGCGTTGTCGCCCTCAAGGATGCCAAGGCCGACTTTGCCGCCGTCACCCGCGTGATGGCGAACACCGATCTGGACGTCTACTCCGGCGACGACGGCCTGACCCTGCCGTGGATGGCCGCCGGCGCCGTCGGGCTCGTCAGCGTCTCGGCGCACGTGGCCACCCAGCAGTACCGTGCGATGATCGACGCCGCACTTGCAGGCGATTTTGCCACCGCCCGCACCATACATTTCGAACTGGACCCCGTGGTCCGTGCAGTGATGACCCACATCCAGGGTGCTGTTGCTGCGAAGCAAGTTCTTAAGTGGCAGGGAGTCCTGCCCAACTCGGTTGTCCGTTTGCCCCTCGTGGAGCCGGGCGAAGCCGAGATCGAAACGATCCGCGAGGACTTGGCGGAAGCGGGACTCGTCTACTCCTGATCCGGCAGCCATGCCTGGTCAGGAACCGACACCTCCTGCTCCGCCTGGAAAGTAGTGCACTATGACCCAAACCGCCCTTCCCGGCCTTGTCACGCCGCCGAAACTGCCCAAGAACACCCTGCGGATCGTGCCGCTCGGCGGCCTCGGGGAGATCGGCCGCAACATGACCGTCTTCGAAATCGACGGCAAGCTGCTCATCGTCGACTGCGGCGTCCTCTTCCCCGAGGAGACGCAGCCCGGCGTCGACCTGATCCTCCCCGATTTCTCCTACATCGAGAACCGTGTTGACGACATCCTCGCCGTTATCCTCACGCACGGCCACGAGGACCACATCGGAGCGGTTCCGTACCTGCTGCGCCTGCGCAACGACATCCCCATCGTCGGCTCCCAGCTGACGCTGGCCCTGATCGAAGCGAAGCTCCAGGAGCACCGGATCAAGCCGAACACCACAATCGTGAGCGAGGGCCAGGTCCAGACGTTCGGCCCCTTCGAATGCGAATTCGTGGCCGTCAACCACTCGATCCCGGACGCCCTCGCCGTGTTCCTGCGCACCGCCGGCGGCACCGTGCTGCACACCGGTGACTTCAAGATGGACCAGCTTCCGCTCGACGGCCGGATCACCGACCTGCGCCACTTCGCCAAGCTCGGCGAAGAAGGCGTGGACCTGTTCATGTCCGACTCCACGAACGCCGACGTCCCCGGGTTCACCACCGCGGAAAAGGAGATCGGCCCCACCCTGGACCGGCTCTTCGGCCAGGCCTCCAAGCGCATCATCGTGGCCTCCTTCTCCTCGCACGTGCACCGCGTCCAGCAGGTCCTCGACGCCGCCGCAAACCACAACCGCAAGGTGGCCTTCGTGGGCCGGTCCATGGTCCGCAACATGGCCATCGCCGCGAAACTCGGCTACCTCGAGGTCCCGGCCGGCATCCTGGTCGACATCAAGAACATCGACAACCTGCCGGACAACCGTGTGGTCCTGATGTCCACCGGCTCCCAGGGCGAACCGATGGCAGCGCTGTCCCGGATGGCGAACGGCGACCACCGCGTCGTCGTCGGCCAGGGCGACACCGTGATCCTGGCCTCCAGCCTTATCCCGGGCAACGAGAACGCCGTCTTCCGCATCATCAACGGCCTGCTCAAGCTCGGTGCGGACGTCATCCACAAGGGCAACGCCAAGGTCCACGTCTCCGGCCACGCCGCCGCGGGCGAGCTCCTCTACTGCTACAACATCCTCGAGCCGCTCAACGCGATGCCGGTGCACGGCGAGACCCGCCACCTGATCGCCAACGGCAAGATCGCCCTGGAATCGGGCGTGCCCGAGGAGAGCATCCTGCTGGCGGACAACGGCACGGTCATCGACCTCCGCGACCACCAGGCCGACGTCGTCGGCCAGGTCGAGGTCGGGTTCGTCTACGTGGACGGCTCCAGCGTCGGCGAAGTCACCGAAGCTGACCTCAAGGACCGCCAGACCCTGGGCGATGAAGGGTTCATCTCCATCATCACGGTCATCCACCGGGCCACCGGCAAGGTTGTCTCCGGGCCGGAAATCCACGCCCGCGGCGTGGCCGAGGACGACTCGGTCTTCGACGAGATCATCCCCAAGATCAACGCCGCCCTCGAGGAAGCCGTCCAGAACCGCGACCACACCTCGCACCAGCTCCAGCAGGTCGTCCGCCGCGTCGTCGGCACCTGGGTCAACCGCAAGCTCCGCCGCAAGCCGATGATCATCCCGGTGGTCCTGGAAGCCTAGGCACCCCGCCCGGGCACCAGCCCCGGCAAGATCCACCGCCCGAACCGGCCTTCCCCGCCGGCCCCGCCTTCCGCGGAGCCGCCGGGGGAGGCCGTTTCCGTTGTGGGCCCCGGCCCCGTGGCCGGGATCCGAGCGGGTCGGGGGTTCAACATGATCCCGCCCGCCCCGGAAATCCGCGGTTTTCCGCCCGGTGTCCGGTACCGTTGCGGGTATGGCGACACGCACCTCCTCCGCGCCTAGAGGCAACTCAAGCGGCAGCTCAAAGGGCAACACCGGCAGTTCTTCCGTCCGGAGCTCGGGCGCAGCTGCGTCCAAGACCAGCCGCACGCAGGGGAGCGCGCGCACCCGGCAGATGGCCGCCGTCGAACCGCGGCAGCCCTGGCTGGTGCGGGTGGTGGCCGGGGCCTGGCTGGGGATTGGCCATGTGGTGGGTGCCGGCGTCCGCCGGATCGGCCACGATGTCAGCGACCTCGACCCGGCGGAGCGCCGCGACGGCGCCGCGCTGTTCAACCTCGCCCTCGGCGCGTTCATCGCCACCTTCGCCTGGTGGGGCTTCAAGGGCTGGTTCCCCGACGCCGTCTTCGGCATCGTCAACGGCACCTTCGGCTGGATGTCCCTGCTGCTGCCGCTGATGCTGTTCGTCTGCGCCTTCCGGCTCTTCCGCCAGCCCGTGGACGGCCGCGGCAACAACCGGATCGGCATCGGCTTCCTCATCATGACCTTTGCCGGCTGCGGCCTGGCGCACGTCATCGGCGGCCAGCCGACCGTCGCCGACGGCTTCGACGGCCTGCGCCGGGCCGGCGGCATGCTCGGCTACCTCGCCGCCGCGCCGCTGGCCACCATCCACGCCGCGGTGCCGCTGGCCCTCTACGGCCTGCTCGCCTTCACCTCGCTGCTGATCGTCACAGCCACCCCCTTCGGGGCCATCCCCTCCCGCATCCGCGGCGCCTACGAGCACCTGATGGGCATTGACCTGCAGGACCACGACGAGGACCACGACGCCCACGACCGCAGCTACCTGTACGAAAACGACAGCCCGGCGCCCAAAAAGAAGCGCAAGCGCCTTTTCGGCAAAGACCACGACGACGACGACGCCCGGCTGGAAGGCTACGTCGGGGACGAAGCGTTCGAACACGCCGTCGTCGACGGCGACGACGAAACAGCAGCCGGTGCCGGGAGCGGCGCCAAGGGTAAGGGCGCCAAAGCCGTGGCGCCCGGCGTGCGGCGGCCCACCCAGGCCGAGATCGCCGTCGAGAAGATCAAGGCAGCCCAGGGACTCGGCAGCGCAGCAGACACCGCGGCCGGTGCCGTGGGGGAGAACGCCACCGAGGCGATCCCGCTCGTCACCCCGGGCATGGTTGCCGCCGGCTCCCTGAACCCCGGCGCCGCCGCCCCCAAGGTGCCCGCCAACCCCGTCGCACCCGCCCCGCTGCCCACCCCGATCCCGCAGCGCACCGAACAGCTCTCGCTCGCCGGCGACGTTACCTACACGCTGCCGGCCTCGGACATGCTGACCCCCGGCTCCATCCCCAAGGAGCGCACCGAGGCCAACGACGCGATCGTGGCCTCGCTGACCGAGACGCTGACCCAGTTCAACGTGGACGCCCAGGTCACCGGCTTCAGCCGCGGCCCCACCGTCACCCGGTACGAGATCGAACTGTCCCCGGGCACCAAGGTGGAGCGTGTCACCGCGCTGTCCAAGAACATCTCCTACGCCGTCGCCAGCTCCGACGTCCGGATCCTCAGCCCCATCCCGGGCAAGTCCGCCATCGGCATCGAAATCCCGAACACGGACCGCGAGACGGTGTCCCTCGGCGACGTGCTCCGCAGCCAGAACGCCCGCCGCACCGACCACCCCATGGTCATGGGCGTCGGCAAGGACGTCGAGGGCGGCTACGTCGTGGCCAACCTCGCCAAGATGCCGCACCTGCTCGTGGCCGGCGCCACCGGCGCGGGCAAGTCCTCGTTCGTGAACTCGATGATCACTTCCATCCTGATGCGCGCCACCCCGGACGAGGTCCGCATGGTGATGGTGGACCCCAAACGGGTGGAGCTGACCGCCTACGAGGGCGTCCCGCACCTCATTACCCCGATCATCACCAACCCCAAGAAAGCCGCCGAGGCACTCCAATGGGTGGTCCGCGAAATGGACGCCCGCTACGACGACCTCGCGAACTACGGGTTCAAGCACATCGACGACTTCAACAAGGCAGTCCGGGCCGGCAAGGTCCACCCGCCGGAGGGCTCCAAGCGCGTCATCCGCCCGTACCCGTACCTGCTGGTGATCGTGGACGAACTCGCCGACCTGATGATGGTGGCCCCGCGCGACGTCGAAGACTCCATTGTTCGCATCACCCAGCTGGCCCGCGCCGCCGGCATCCACCTGGTGCTCGCCACCCAGCGGCCCTCCGTCGACGTCGTCACCGGCCTGATTAAGGCCAACGTCCCGTCCCGGATGGCCTTCGCGACTTCCTCGGTCACCGACTCCCGTGTGGTCCTGGACCAGCCGGGCGCGGAGAAACTCATCGGCCAGGGCGACGCGCTCTTCCTGCCGATGGGCGCCTCCAAGGCGATGCGTGTGCAGGGCGCCTGGGTCACCGAATCCGAGATCCACAAGGTGGTCGAGCACGTCAAGGGCCAGCTCAAGGCCGTCTACCGCGACGACGTCGCCCCCGAGGCGGAAAAGAAGCAGATCGACGACGACATCGGGGACGACCTCGAGGTGCTGCTGCAGGCCACCGAGCTGGTCGTCACCACCCAGTTCGGCTCCACGTCGATGCTGCAGCGCAAGCTGCGCGTCGGGTTCGCCAAGGCCGGCCGCCTGATGGACCTGCTCGAGTCCAGGGGAGTGGTGGGTCCCTCGGAAGGGTCCAAGGCCCGCGACGTCCTGGTCAAGCCGGACGACCTGGCCGCGGTCCTGGCCGCCATGAAGGGCCAGAACGGGCCGGTCGCCGCGGATTCCCAGACCGCCGCGCTGAGCGAGAACGCCCACGCCAACATCGCCCAGGGCGGCTACGCCGAGGACCTGGTCGCCGCCGACCTGGACAACCGCACCCAGGCGATCGACTATCACGACGGCGGCTCCGAGGACGAGGATGGCTCCGAGGACGCCTGGTCGCTCACCGGACGGTAACCGGCGGAGACGGTAGCCTAGGAAGGTGACTAGCGCCGAAACCAACGCCGGGTCCGCCCCGCGGATCTGGAACCTGCCCAACATCCTGACGATGCTGCGGATCGCGCTGGTGCCCTTTTTCGTCTGGTTCCTCGTCGCCGATGCCCCTGGCCTCGCCGCCCAAAACGGACCGTGGCGCTGGGCCGCCGTCGTCGCCTTCGCGGTGGCGATTTACACCGACAAGCTCGACGGCGACATCGCCCGCAGCCGCGGCCTCGTCACCGACTTCGGCAAGATCGCCGACCCGATCGCGGACAAGCTGCTGATCGGCTCGGCCCTGGTGATGCTCTCGCTGCTCGGCGAACTGCCGTGGTGGGTCACCGTCCTGATCCTGGTCCGCGAATGGGGCGTCACGGCGCTGCGGTTCTTCGTTATCCGCTACGGCGTCATCCCCGCCTCCCGCGGCGGAAAGCTCAAGACCGTGGTCCAGACCGCGGCGATCTTCCTCTACGTCATGCCGCTGGCCTCGATCGCGCCGTGGCTTGGATTCGTGGCCTTCGCGGTCATGATGGCGGCCCTGGCGATCACGGTCTGGACCGGTGGCGAATATGTCGTAGAGGCCCTGAAGCTGCGTGCCAGCGGCATCCGGGCCCGGAAACAGCAGGTCCAGGAGGGAGCGCCGTGAGCACTCCGCAGCCCGGCCCCCAACCGGGGCTCCACCCCAACCTCCACCGCCTCGCCGGGCAGGCCGTGGCCGGCGCCATCGAGCGCGGGCTGACCGTGGCCACGGCGGAGTCCCTCACCGCCGGCATGGTGGCCGCCGTGCTGGCCGACACGCCCGGCGCGTCCGCCATGTTGCAGGGCGGCGTCGTCGCCTACGCGAACTCGGTCAAGGCGGACGTCCTCGGGGTATCCCGCGAGGTCCTGGCGGTCGCCGGCTCGGTGGACGGGCAGGTCGCCGCCGCGATGGCCTCGGGCGCGCGCGCCGCCTGCGGCGCCGACGTCGGGGTGTCAACCACCGGGGTCGCCGGCCCGGAGCCGCACGACGGCAAGGACGTGGGGACCGTCTACATCGGCCTCGCCACCGCTGAGGGCGCGACGTCGTTCGCGTACCGCTTCGAAGGATCCCGCCAGGAGATCCGGGCGCTGGCCTGCGGCGCCGCCCTGGAGCGCCTGCTTGAAGCCCTGTCCCCGGAAGGCTACCGCGGGTAAAGTTGCCGGGAACAAAAGTTGATTCCGAATAGTTGTTACATTGTGTCGCCCCGGAATAAGGGTGGCGCCTAGGATGAAGTCATTACAACGTTCGCCCTCAAAAGCGAACCGAACATACGAGGGAGCAAGGCGATACAGATGGTAAAGCAGCCCGTATCCGTAAACGGCGTTGTCCGCTGGAAGGATGTGGGCCTCGCCGATCAGGCAAAGAGCGAACAGAAGGAGCGCAAGATGGTTGTACTTCGTCACGAAATCGGTGATGTCCTGCGCGATGTCCGCCAACGCCAAGGCCGTACCCTCCGCGAAGTCTCGCACAGTGCCCGTGTATCCCTGGGCTACCTGAGTGAAGTGGAACGCGGCCAGAAGGAAGCCTCCTCGGAGTTGCTCTCCTCGATCTGCTCGGCCCTCGACGTTCCGCTCTCCAGCATGCTCCGCGAGGTCAGCGACCGCGTTGCCGTGGCCGAGGGCGTCGCGGTACCGGACACCGTGCCGCAGGAATTCTCCCAGCGCTACGGCCGTGACCTTGACCGTGAGCTCAACACCGAGCTGAACGACGAGCTGGCCACCGGCCTGCTCTCCGGGGCGCACTAAGCCCCACTCCACTACTTTCAAAGGGAAGGTCCCCGGCGGTGCGCCGGGGACCT
Organism: Arthrobacter sp. SlRoot2-15; assembly: GCF_059739345.1. Taxonomy (NCBI): domain Bacteria; kingdom Bacillati; phylum Actinomycetota; class Actinomycetes; order Micrococcales; family Micrococcaceae; genus Arthrobacter; species Arthrobacter sp. SlRoot2-15. The sequence continues at coordinate 546,454 of NZ_AP046058.1, read as the reverse complement.
TTTCCGTGTCCGGGACGGGTGCCGAAGGGGCCCGCCGGGACGGGATCTAGAGGTCTTCGTCCCGCGGGAAGCCGTCGCGTTCGTAGCTGGCGTTGAGTTTGGCCATATAGCCGGCAAAGGCTTCAAGTTCGCCGGTGGGCCACTCCGCCAGCCGCTCGCGGAAGACCTCGCGCCGGGCATCCTGGACCAGGTGCATCTTCTCCTCGCCCTTGGCGGTCAGGCTGATGGCCTGGGCTCGGCCGTCCAGCGGGTCTGCCTGCTTCGAGACGAGCCCGAGGCCTTCCAGGAACGCGACCTGGCGGCTCACCGAGGGCTTGCCGACGCCGATGCAGGAGGCCAGCTCGGTCAGCCGGATGGGACCCTTGGTCCGCAGCACCGACAGCAGGCCGTAGGCGGCCGGCTCCATCTCCGGATGGACCTGCCGGGAGAGCCGCTGAGACATGGACCGGGCACGCCGCCAGAGCAGGCTCAGCTGGTGTTCGACGGCGGCCAGCGCCTCCTCCGGGGAAGCGTCGCCGGTCCCGGAAATGTGCGCCGGATCCGGGGCGGCTTCGCGTGGGGTGCTCATAGCAACCATTCTAGGGTCCGCGCCCGTGAGAGACTTTATTGGTGAGAATCAGCGACTTCTGGCGGCTTATGGACGACGAGTTCGGGGCGGGATATTCCCGTGTCCTCAGCAGCTCCCTGGTACTGGCCGGCGTCGGCGGCCGCACCGCGGACCAGGCCCTCAGTGCCGGGGTGCCGCCCAGGCAGGTCTGGCTGGCGGTCTGCGACGTGCAGGACGTTCCCGCCGAGCGCCGGCTCGGCCGCGACGTCAAGCCCCGCGGGTAGGGCCCGGCGGCCGCCGGTCCGTCCGGGTCCGGCCCTGACACGCCGCCGGATTGTTCGAATATCTGTTCGGGTCCGGCTATGCTTTTTTCAGAGCGTTTTCCACATACGCGACGGCGGCGGCAACTTTGTCAGTGGCTGCCACTAGCGTCAGTGATGACATAACAACGGCCACGACGGCCACTCCCAGCGAGAAAGTATCAGAGGTGTGAATCATGGCCGCAGCCCCGGATCGCCAGAAGGCGCTCGACGCAGCGCTTGCCCAGATTGACAAGCAGTTCGGCAAAGGCTCCGTTATGCGCCTGGGCGATGAAGTCCGTGCGCCCATCGAGGTCATCCCGACCGGCTCCATCGCGCTGGACGTGGCGCTCGGCATTGGCGGCCTGCCCCGCGGCCGTATTGTCGAAATTTACGGGCCGGAATCCTCCGGTAAGACCACGGTCGCGCTGCACGCCGTCGCCAACGCCCAGCGCCAGGGCGGCATCGCCGCGTTCATCGACGCCGAACACGCCCTGGACCCCGAATACGCCGCCAAGCTCGGCGTCGACACCGACGCGCTGCTGGTCTCCCAGCCGGACACCGGCGAGCAGGCGCTCGAAATCATGGACATGCTGATCGGCTCCGGCTCGCTGGACGTCATCGTCATCGACTCCGTCGCCGCCCTCGTGCCCCGCGCCGAAATCGAAGGCGACATGGGCGACAGCCACGTGGGCCTGCAGGCACGGCTGATGAGCCAGGCCCTGCGTAAGATCACCGGCCGGCTGAGCCAGACCAAGACCACTGCCATCTTCATCAACCAGCTGCGCGAGAAGATCGGCGTGTTCTTCGGCTCCCCGGAAACCACCACCGGTGGCAAGGCGCTGAAGTTCTACGCCTCGGTCCGCATCGACGTCCGCCGCATCCAGACCCTCAAGGAGGGCGCGGACTCCGTGGGCAACCGCACCAAGGCCAAGATCGTCAAGAACAAGATGGCCCCGCCCTTCAAGATCGCCGAATTCGACATCATCTACGGCCAGGGCATCTCCCGCGAGGGCGGCATCATCGACATGGGCGTCGAACACGGCCTGATCAAGAAGTCCGGCTCCTGGTTCACCTACGACGGGGACCAGCTGGGCCAGGGCATGGAGAACTCCCGCCGTTTCCTGCGCGACAACCCGGAGCTCGCCGCCGAACTCGAGCGCCTGATCAAGGAAAAGCTCGGCGTTGGCGTCAAGGCCGCCGACGCGGAGGAGTCACCGAAGCTGAAGGCCGTTGACGGCTTCTAACCGCCGGGCCTCGGCCGCACGACGCCGCCAGGGGTCAGGGTTCCCTTCCCGGAATCCTGGCACCGGCGTCGTTGACGGCACCGAAGGCCCCGGAACCTCGGGCCCGACGGCTCCGCGGGCCCGGCCGGCGCCGGAGCAGGACGCCGACGCGGATCCCGCCGCGGTAGCCCGCGCCGTGGTGCTACGGCAGCTGACCAACTCGCCCAAGAGCCGGCTGCAGCTCTCCCGCAAACTGGCTGAGCGCAACATCCCGGAAGACGTCACCGAGGCCGTCCTCGACCGCTTCGAAGAAGTCCGCCTGATCGACGACGCCGAGTTCGCCGACATGTGGGTCCGCAGCCGGGCTCAGACGCGCAAGCTTGCCAAGGGTGCCCTGCGCCGGGAGCTGGCCGAGAAAGGCATCGACCAGGAGACCGCCGCCGGCGCCCTCGAACAGCTCAGCGACGAGGACGAAGAAGCGGCGGCCCGGGACCTGGTGGAGCGCAAGCTGCGGAACGCCCGCGGCCTGGAAGACCGTGCGGAGCGGGACAAAATCGTCCGCCGGCTCGCATCGATGCTCGCGCGCAAGGGCTACCAGCCGTCCCAGGCGTTCCGGATCGTCGGGGAGGCCGTGGACGCGTCGCTCGCCGAAGCTGCCGACGGCGCCTGACGCGGCCGGCCGGCACGGCGGCCCCCGGCAGCATGGCCCGAAAAACCGGCCGCACCGAACCGGTACCCTTAACAGGTGAGTTTGACCATTCCTACCCCAGCCCCCGGCGGTACCCCCTCCCCGGATGAGAAGCCCGCCGACCGCACCTACCAGGTGCGGACCTTCGGCTGCCAGATGAACGTCCACGATTCCGAGCGGATGTCTGGCATGCTCGAAGCCGCCGGCTACGTGCGCTCCGAGGGCGAGCTGGCCGACGTCGTCGTCTTCAACACCTGCGCGGTGCGGGAAAACGCCGACAATAAGCTCTACGGCAACCTCGGCATTCTCCGCCCGGTGAAGGAAGCCAACCCGGGCATGCAGATCGCCGTCGGCGGCTGCCTCGCACAGAAGGACCGCGAGACCATCCTCAAGAAGGCGCCCTGGGTCGACGCGGTCTTCGGAACCCACAACGTCGGCGCGCTGCCCGCCCTGCTCGAACGCGCCCGCCACAACAACGAGGCGCAGCTGGAAATCCTCGAGTCCCTCGACGTGTTCCCCTCCACGCTGCCCACCAAACGCGACTCCGTCTACGCGGGCTGGGTCTCCATCTCGGTCGGCTGCAACAACACCTGCACCTTCTGCATCGTTCCGGCGCTGCGCGGCAAGGAAAAGGACCGCCGGCCCGGCGACATCCTCGCCGAAATCCAGGCCCTCGTCGACGACGGCGCCATCGAAGTCACGCTGCTGGGCCAGAACGTCAACTCCTACGGCGTCGAGTTCGGCGACCGGCAGGCGTTCTCCAAGCTGCTGCGTGCCTGCGGCGAGATCCCCGGCCTGGAACGCGTCCGGTTCACCAGCCCGCACCCGGCAGCGTTCACCGACGACGTCATCGACGCCATGGCCGAGACCCCCAACGTCATGCCGCAGCTGCACATGCCGCTGCAGTCCGGCTCGGACAAGGTGCTCCGGGAGATGAAACGGTCCTACCGGTCCGCCAAGTTCCTCGGCATCCTGGACAAGGTCCGGGAGAAGATCCCGCACGCCGCCATCTCCACCGACATCATCGTCGGCTTCCCCGGCGAAACCGAGGAGGACTTCCAGGCCACCCTCGACGTCGTGGAGAAATCCCGCTTCGCCACCGCCTTCACCTTCCAGTACTCCAAGCGGCCCGGCACACCGGCCGCCGAGCTCCCGGACCAGCTGCCCAAGGCCGTGGTGCAGGAACGCTTCGAACGGCTCACCGCGCTGCAGGACCGGATCGCCTCCGAGGAGAACGCCCGCCAGCTCGGCCGCCGCGTGGAGGTTATGGTGACCGCCCAGTCGGGCCGCAAAGCCGGGGAAACCCACCGCCTCTCCGGCCGTGCGCAGGACCAGCGGCTGGTGCACTTCTCCGTGCCCGCCGGCGCTGAAACGCCCCGCCCCGGGGACCTCGTCACCGTGACCATTACCGAGGCCGCGGCGTTCCACCTCGTCGCGGACCCGGCGTCGGCCGAGGACTACAGCCTGCGCCGCTCCCGCGCCGGCGACGCCTGGGACCGGTCCCAGGCCGATTCCTGCGGCGCCCCGGCCCCGGGCGGAGCCAGAGCCGGAGCCAACGGCGGCACGACCGGTGTGTCGCTGGGCATGCCGAGCCTGCCGCTGCGCACCCGCTAGTTCCGTGGCCGCCTCCACGCCCCCGGTCATCGCCGTCGTCGGACCCACCGGATCCGGAAAATCGGATCTCGCCGTGTCGCTGGCCCTGGCCCTCGACGGCGAGGTGGTCAACGCCGACGCCATGCAGTTCTACCGCGGCATGGACATCGGCACCGCGAAGATCACCGAGGCTGAGCGCAGGGGAGTGCCCCACCACCTGCTCGACATCCTCGACGTGACCGAAGAGGCCAGCGTCTCCGACTTCCAGCAGCGGGCCCGTGCCGTGATCGCGGACATCCACGCCCGCGGCAAACGGGCCATCCTGGCCGGCGGCTCGGGCCTGTACGTCCGTGCCGCCCTCGACGTCCTCGAGTTCCCCGGAACCGACCCGGAGATCCGGCAGCGCCTCGAGCAGGAGGAGGCAGCGGCCGGAGTCGCCCCGCTGCGGACGCGGCTGGAACGGGTGGATCCGGTCTCGGCCGGCCGGCTGGGTGATGCGCGCCGGGTGATCCGCGCCCTGGAGGTCTACGAACTCACGGGGCGGCCCTTCAGTTCCTTTATGCCCTCACGCGAGTACTTCCAGCCGGCCGTGCAGATCGGACTCGAGGTGGACCGCGAACAGCTGCGCGAACGCCTGGCCACCCGCGTCCACACCATGGTCGAGCAGGGGCTGCTGGCGGAGGTGCGGCGCCTGGATGCCCTGGGATTGCGCCGCGGCAAGACCGCCTCCCGGGCCCTGGGCTACGCGCAGTTCCTCAAGGTCGTCGACGGCGAGTCGGACCCGGCGCAGGCCGCGGAAGAGACCATCGTCGCGACGCGCCAGTTCGCCCGCCGCCAGCTCACCTGGTTCCGCGCCGACCCGCGGATCAACTGGCTGGACTGGCAGGACCCGCAGTTGCCGGCCCGAGCCGCTGCGCTCTGCAGCTGAGCCCGGCGTCGCCGTTTCCGCTCCGGCGCGGCCGCAACGGTAACCTTGGAGCATGGACGAAACCCTGGCCGCGGCCGCTGACCACCTCCCCGCCGGAGACACTGCCGGAGACACCGCCGGACTCGCCGGACTCAAGTTCTCCAAGGGCCACGGAACGGGCAACGACTTTGTCCTGATTGCGGACCCGCACGGCGCCCTCTCGGTCACCCCGGAGCAGGTGGCCGCCCTCTGTGACCGCCACCGCGGCATCGGCGCCGACGGCCTCATCCGCGCCGTCCCCTCCCGGCTGCTGCCGGAAGGCCAGGAGCTGCTCGGCCAGCACCCCGCGGCGGAGTGGTTTATGGACTACCGCAACGGCGACGGCTCGCTCTCGGAAATGTGCGGCAACGGCGTGCGCGTCTTCGTCCATTTCCTTATCAAAGAGGGCCTCGTGGACCTGCCGGCGGGGGAGTCACTGACCATTGGAACCCGCGGCGGCGTCAAGACCGTGGTGCGCACCGCGGCCGGCTACGCCGTCGACATGGGCCCCTGGGAGTTCATCTTCCCGGGCGAGGCCACCGCCCGCGCCATGGATTCGCTGGTCAGCGCCGACGGCCTGGAAGTTGCCCGGCCAGCGCTGTCCGTGAGCATGGGCAACCCGCACACCGTCGTCGCCCTCGCGGAGCAAGCCGAGCTCGAAGCCACGGAACTGTTCAGGGCGCCCCGGGTCGACCCCGCGCCGCCGCACGGCACCAACGTCGAGTTCGTGGTACCGTCCGAACCGCTGGTGCACGACGGCGTCGGAGCCATCACCATGCGCGTGCACGAGCGGGGTGTGGGGGAGACCCTCTCCTGCGGCACCGGGGCCTGCGCCGCCGCCGTCGCGATCCGGCACTGGGCCGGCGCGGGCGCCCCGGACACCTGGAACGTCACGGTGCCCGGCGGCGTCGTCGGGGTCAAATTCTTCCTGGCCGCGGACGGCCACGAGCACGTCGAGCTGAGCGGCCCCGCCGTGATCGTCGCTAGCGGGATGCTTTCCTGACCCGTAGGATGCGGAACGACTTTGAGGTGCTTTCCCGGGTCACGGTGAAGCTGCTGTCCAGCTCCGCGGCCAACCAGCGCTGAAGCGAATCCGAGCCAAGGTTCTTCTGCACCACCAGCCAGGCCGAACCGCCCGGAGCCAGCCGCGGCAGCCACAGCAGCAGCAGGGCGTGGAGTTCGTCCTTGCCGATCCGGATGGGCGGGTTGGACCAGATGGTGTCGAAGCGCAACTCCGGGTCCACCTCGCCCGGGGTGCTGGCGGTGACATTCTCCAACCCCAGCAGCGCCGCATTTTCATTCGTCAGCGTCACGCAGCGCTCGTTCACGTCCACAGCAAAGACCCGGGCATGCGGCGCCCGCAGCGCCATGGTCAGCGCGATCGGACCCCAGCCGCAGCCGATATCCAGCAGGTTCCCCTGCGGCGCCGGGGCGGGAACGTCCGCCAGCAGGACCGCTGTTCCCTTGTCGATGCCGTCCGGGCTGAAAATCCCGGCGGACGTCTGCAGCGTCCGCTGCGCGCCGGCAAGCTCCACGGTCAGGGGCTTGCGGGTGAACGGCCCGGCCGGCTGGGCGCTGAAATAGTGTGCGGACTCCATAACTGGCCAGATTAGTTGGCCGTCCGGGGCTATGGGAAACCGGCACGGACCAGCGGTAGATGAGCCGGCGAGCGCGCGGGACACGCGCCCCCGGCCGGTCCGGGGCCGCGGCACGGTCTGCTAACGTTAAAGACATGTTCTTGAACTTCAAGTAGCCGGCACGGGCCTTCCTTTCGTTAGCGAAGTCCCGTCCCCGCAGCGACGCAGGTAGTTACCTTCCGCTCAGTGCGCCCCGCGATGCTCTTGCCATGGAGCCGACGGCCAGCGCCAGAACCTTGGAGTTTGGCAGTGCTCCTTCGAGCCCGGCCGGGCGGACAGTCTCTCCCTCCTTAAGGCGACCACGCCTGTATCTTTCCCCTTTCCCAGCGCTCCGTCCCGGAGCCCGCCCCAGCCCGCGGCACCGCTGCCGGCGGCAAGCCAGGAGGCATGGATGACCAACACTCGTCAGCCCAGCGCGAATACAGCGCCACAAGAGACCGAACAGCACTATTCTGGAAGGGCCAACCCTTCAAAGGAGACCATGACCAGTCAGCCCAACACCGGACCCGATTCAGCCGCCCAGGACATGAGCCCTGCGGAAATCCAGGCTGTCATCGACCGGATCCTCTCCAAAGACGCCCCTGCCTCGAAGAACGGGACCGGCGCCGGCCACTCCGGCGAGTCCCGGGCCGTGTTCGGCAAGGCCCAGGCAATCTCACGGCTGGATGAGGAGCACGGCAGCTACGACGGCGACCAGCAGGACCTCGAGGAGCGCCACGCGCTCCGCCGCACGGCCGGCTTGTCGACGGAACTCGAAGATGTCACCGAAGTCGAATACCGGCAGTTGCGCCTGGAGCGAGTGGTCCTCGCCGGGCTCTGGACCGAAGGCACCCTCGCCGACGCCGAGAACTCCCTCCGCGAGCTCGCTGCCCTGGCCGAAACCGCCGGTTCCGAGGTCCTCGACGGACTCGTCCAGCGCCGCGCCAAACCGGACCCGGGCACGTTCCTGGGTTCCGGCAAGGCCCAGGAACTCAAGGACATCGTGATGTCCACCGGCGCGGACACCGTGGTGGTCGACGCAGAACTGGCACCGTCCCAGCGCCGTGGCCTCGAGGACATCGTCAAGGTCAAGGTCATCGACCGCACCGCCTTGATCCTGGACATCTTCGCCCAGCACGCCAAGAGCCGCGAAGGCAAGGCCCAGGTGGAACTGGCCCAGCTCGAATACCTGCTCCCGCGCCTGCGCGGCTGGGGTGAATCGATGTCCCGCCAGGCCGGCGGCCAGGTGGGCGGCGCCGGAGCAGGCATGGGTTCCCGCGGCCCCGGTGAGACCAAAATCGAGCTGGACCGCCGCCGGATCCGCACCCGGATGGCCAAGCTGCGGCGGGAAATTGCCGCGATGAAGCCGGCCCGGGAGACCAAGCGGGCCAACCGCCGTCGTAATGCCGTCCCGTCCGTGGCCATCGCCGGCTACACCAACGCTGGCAAGTCGTCGCTGCTGAACCGGCTGACCGACGCCGGTGTCCTCGTGGAGAACGCCCTGTTCGCCACGCTGGACCCGACCGTCCGCAAGGCCGAGACCGCCGACGGGCTCGGCTACACCCTCGCCGACACCGTGGGATTCGTCCGCTCGCTGCCCACCCAGCTGGTGGAAGCCTTCCGCTCCACCCTGGAGGAGGTCGCGGATTCGGATCTGATCCTTCACGTCGTCGACGTCTCCCACCCTGACCCGGAGGGCCAGATCGCGGCGGTCCGCGCCGTGTTCAGCGAAGTCGACGCGCGCAAGGTGCCGGAAATCATCGTCCTGAACAAGGCCGATGCCGCCGACCCGTTTGTGATCGAGCGGCTCAAGCAGCGCGAACCGCGCCACGTGGTGGTCTCGGCCCGCACCGGCGAAGGCATTCGGGAACTGCTCAAGGCCATCAGCGAGGGCATTCCGCGGCCCAGCGTCAAGCTGGAACTCATGATCCCGTACAACCGCGGGGACCTGCTCAGCAAGCTGCACGAGACCGACGCGGAAATCATCAGCCTCGACCACGAGGAGACCGGCACCCGTGCCGTGGTGATGGTGCGCGAGGGGCTCGCCGCCGAACTGGATTCCTTCGTCAGCAATGACTGAACCAGCGGTGGCCGAAGGGGAGGCCCTGCCGTCCGGCGAGCAGTTCGTAGTTGAACTGCTCGACCGGGCGGTCTCCGGCATGGGCGGCCAGAGCCGCGACGGCCAGCACGAAATGGCCCGGCAGGTGGCCCGCGCGATTGAAACCGGCGACCACCTGCTGGTCCAGGCCGGCACCGGCACCGGCAAGTCCCTGGCGTACCTGATTCCGTTGATCGCCCACTCGCTGGTCAGCGACAAGCCCACCCTGGTCTCCACCGCCACCCTGGCGCTGCAGACCCAGATCGTCGGCCGGGACCTGCCCCGGCTGCTCAAGACCATCACACCCGCCCTGGACCGGCCGGTGAAAGTGGCCCTGGTCAAGGGACGCTCCAACTATGTCTGCCGGCACAAGCTCGAAGGCGGCTTCCCCTCCGAAGAGCCCTCCGAGGGCCAGTTGTTCTCCCTCGGCGAGGACACCTCCGTGCCGCACTTCGCCGCCGCGATGGGCGGGCCGTCCTCCCAGCTCGGCAAGGAGGTAGTCCGGCTCCGCGAGTGGGCCGAGGACACCCAGACGGGGGACCGGGACGAGCTGATGCCGGGCGTGACCGACCGCGCCTGGCGGCAAGTCTCCGTCACCTCGATGGAATGCCTCGGGGCGCAGAAATGCCCGCTCGCCGCCGAATGCTTCAGCGAACTCGCCCGGCAAAACGCCGCCGACGCCGACGTTGTGGTCACCAACCACGCCATGCTGGCCGTCAGCGCCTTCGAAGGCCTCGCCGTGCTGCCCGAGTACGACGTGGTGGTGGTGGACGAGGCACACGAACTGCAGGACCGGGTGACCGGCGCCGTGTCCGGACAGCTCTCCGTAGCCATGGTGCACGCCGCCGCGTCAGGTGCCCGCAAGCACACCGGAATCACCGTCGACGCGCTCAACAACGCCGCCTCCAACCTGGAACTCGCCATTGAAGGCGTCCCCAGCGGGCTGATGCCGAACGGCCTGAACAGCGAACAGCTCGACTGCGTGGACCAGTTGCGTGACGCCTGCCGCGCCGCGCTCTCGGATTCGAAGGGCGACAGCGCCAACACCGCCGACGGCGGCCGGCAGCTCGCCCGGTCCCGCCTGATGCTGATCCTCGAACTGTGCGAACGGCTCCTGGCCGCCAAGGAAAACCGCGAGGTGGTCTGGTTCTCACGCAACAGCAGTTTCGACCCGCAACAGGGTTACTCCCAGCCCGATGACTCCGCGCCCGCGCTGATCAACATCGCCCCGCTCAGCGTCGCCGGGCGGCTGCGCGAGGGCCTGTTCGCCGACCACACCGTCGTGCTAACCTCGGCCACCCTCGCCATCGGCTCGGCCTTCGAGCCGGCAGCCGGAGGACTCGGCCTGGTCGGCCCGGGCGCCCCCAGCTGGACCGGCGTCGACGTCGGGTCCCCGTTCGAATACCCCAAGCAGGGCATCCTCTACGTCGCCAAACACCTGCCCAAGCCCGGCCGCGGAACCTCGCCCGAAGCCCTCGACGAGCTCGAAAAGCTGATCCGCGCCTCCGGCGGCGGGGCCCTGTGCCTCTTCTCCTCCCGGCGCGCCGCCGAGGAAGCCGCCGAGGCGATGCGGCCGCGGCTCGGCCTGAGTATCCTCTGCCAGGGCGAATCGACCATGACGGCACTGGTGAAGCAGTTCGCGGACGAGCCGGACACCTGCCTCTTTGGCACCATGTCGCTCTGGCAGGGCGTCGACGTGCCCGGTAACTCCTGCCGCCTTGTGGTGATTGACCGGATCCCGTTCCCGCGGCCCGATGATCCGCTGATGACGGCCCGCTCCCGTGCCGTGGCACAGGCCGGCGGCAACGGTTTTATGACCGTCTCGGCGACCCACGCCGCTATCCGGCTCGCCCAGGGCGCCGGCCGGCTGATCCGCTCGACGTCGGACAAGGGCGTGGTGGCCGTCCTGGATTCCCGGCTGTCCACTGAGCGCTACGGCGGGTTCCTGCGCGCCGCGCTGCCGCCGTTCTGGCCCACCACCGACCCTGCGGTGGCCCTGGCCGCCCTTGCACGCCTGGCCCGGGATGCGCCGGCCCAACAGACCGCCACCTAGGCCGACAGGCAACGCGAAGGCCCCGTCCGGAACGTTCGGACGGGGCCTTCGGCGTCGGCGGCCGGACGTGCCGACGCGGGTGCTAGAGGGAGCGCAGCACGGAGACGACCTTGCCCATGATGACGGCGTGGTCACCCAGGATCGGTTCGTACTGGGTGTTCTGCGGAAGCAGCCAGGTGTGGCCGTCGCGCTGGCGGAACGTCTTGACCGTGGCCTCGTCGTCGAGCAGGGCGGCCACGATGTCGCCGTTAACGGCGTCGTTCTGGCGCCGGACCACCACCCAGTCGCCGTCGCAAATGGCGGCGTCGATCATCGAATCGCCGGCCACCCGGAGCATAAACAGTTCGCCGTGGCCCACCAACTGGCGCGGCAGCGGCATCACGTCCTCCACCACCTGGTCGGCCAGGATCGGGCCGCCCGCGGCGATCCGGCCCACAAAGGGCACCATCGCTGTGTCCGTGGCGCTGGCCAGCTCCGAGACCGCGAGGCCACCGACGGCCCGCAGACCGGTGGACTTCGCAACACCGGACACCTTGGTGGCGCCCTCGTCGAGCGTCAGCGGCAACAGGACTTCCATGGCGCGCGGCCGTTTCGGGTCCCGCCGCAGGTAACCGAGCTTTTCCAGCTGCGAGAGCTGGTGGGTGACGCTGGAGAGGCTGGCGAGCCCGACGGTGTCGCCGATTTCACGCATCGAGGGCGGGTAGCCGTTGTCCGTCACAGACCGCTGGATGGTCTCCAGGATCTTCTTTTGCCGGACGGTGAGGCCCTTCGGCGCCCGGCCGGTCTGGGGGTTCCGCTGGGCGGCCCTCCCGCCGGCGGCTTGTGCTGCCATGTTCGCCTCGCCTTTCCGTTCCGCCCGGCCGCAGTGGCCGCCGTGACCAGCGGGCCTGAAAAATGTCAGACCCTGTTGATCAACTGCTGTTGATCGCCACCCGTGGTTGTCCTGCAATTGGTTGTCCTGCTGGTTCAAAAGTAGGCCAGCCTGCACAGTTTTTCAAACATTTGTTCTAGCGAGTCTCGACAATGTTCGTTCATAAGTGCTAAAACAGGAACTACCAAGTTCGAATATGTGTTCGAAGCAGGGCGTCGGAGGAGCACTCCTGTGTTCGGTTCTGTGTTCGAACATGGTGATCAACGTTTACGTTCCAAGGTTCGCGTTTGATGGTTAGGCCGGTTGGCGGCAGGTACGTGGAGTACGCCGGGCGGCACAGATAAGTCCAGGAGGGCTCAGCTCATGTCAGCAGTAAGCGCTATTTCCGGTTCGCTGGTTTCCGTTCCCGGCCAGGGCCCGTCCGAGGGGTCCGGCTTTGAGGCCTTCGGCCCGAATGGCATCTTCGACGGCCAGGAGTCCGGCCGGAGCCGGCGGACGGTGCCCGCCGGGCAGGCGCCGCTGCGGCTGACCCGCCGCGGCCGCTTCGTCTTCTTTGGCCTGCCGCTGATCCTGCTGGCTGCCCTTCTCCTCTCGCTGGCCGGTTTCCTCAACGCGCCGGCCAAGGCTGCCGACTCCGCGTCGGAGCTGGCGCTCACGCCTACGGTCACCGTCACCGTCCAGCCGGGGGAGTCACTTTGGGCCATCGCCGGCGCCGTGGCACCGGAACGGGATCCCCGCGACGTCGTCGCGGACATCGTCCAGCTCAACAACCTCGGCGCCGCCCGCGTCATCCCCGGCCAGCAGCTCTACGTACCCTCCAAGTAGCGCCGGCGGCCGGATTGCCGGTCACAGTTTCGGGGGCGGGCAGGGTCTCACTTAAACTGGGCAGGTGACTGACCAGCTAGAGCGCCTCAACCGACTGCCCCTCCGGACGAACCTGCGGGGGTTGCGCCCGTACGGCGCGCCGCAGCTGGACGTCCCCATCCTGCTGAACGTCAACGAGAACACCCACGGGGTTCCGGCCGACGTCCGTGCGGCCATCGCCGAAGCGGTGACGGAGGCCGCCGCCGGGCTGAACCGCTACCCGGACCGCGAGTTCACCGAACTGCGGGAAGGGCTCGCCGAGTACCTCGGCCACGGCCTCGACGCCGGCAATATCTGGGCAGCGAACGGCTCCAACGAGGTCCTCCAGCAGATCCTCCAGGCCTTCGGCGGCCCGGGCCGCACAGCGCTCGGCTTCCCTCCCACGTACTCCATGTACCCGCTGCTGGCCGCCGGCACGGACACCGGATACATCACCGGGGTGCGCGCCGACGACTATGGGCTCAGCGCCGAATCGGCCGCGCGGCAGGTCCGCGAGCTGCAGCCCAACGTTGTTTTCCTTTGCTCGCCGAACAACCCCACCGGCACCGGCCTCGGCCTCGACGTCGTTGAAGCGGTCTACGAGGCCGGCAAAGCAAGCCAGACCATCGTGATCGTCGACGAGGCGTACCACGAGTTCGCCCACGACGGCACGCCCAGCGCCCTGACGCTGCTGCCCGGACGGGAACGGCTGATCGTCTCCCGGACCATGAGCAAAGCCTTCGCCCTGGCCGGGGCGCGGCTGGGCTACATGGCGGCCGCGCCGGAAGTCACCGACGCCCTGCGCCTGGTCCGCCTGCCGTACCACCTCTCCGCCATCACCCAGGCCACGGCGCTGGCCGCGCTGCGCCACCGGGTGGCCCTGATGGCCGACGTTGAAGACATCAAGCGCCAGCGGGACCGGATCGTCGCCGAGCTGACCCGGCTGGGCCTCAAGCCCGCGGCCTCGGACTCCAACTACGTGTTCTTCGGCGGCCTCGAGAACCCGCACGAGACGTGGCAGGGGCTGCTGGACGCCGGAGTCCTCATCCGCGACGTTGGCATCCCCGGCCACCTGCGCGTGACCGCCGGCACTGAGACGGAAACCACAGCCTTCCTGCAGGCGCTGGAGCGGATCCTGACCGGCCACGAAGCGCAGTCCGCCTAGACTAAAGCCAGGACCCACGCACACCGCCGGCGTTTGCCGGGCGCCCGCCTCATCCAAAGGACACCCCACATGAGCACCACCGGATCTGCCGCTGCCGAGGCCCGGACCGCACGCCTCGAGCGGACCACCAGCGAATCGTCCGTGCTGGTCGAGATCGACCTCGACGGCACCGGAGTCTCCGACATCAGCACCTCCGTGCCGTTCTACGACCACATGCTGACGGCGCTGAGCAAGCACTCGCTGATCGATATGACCATCAAGGCCACCGGCGACACCCACATCGACGTCCACCACACCGTTGAGGACGTCGCCATCACCTTCGGCGAGGTCCTCCGCACCGCCCTGGGCAACAAGGCCGGCATCCGCCGCTTCGGCGAGGCCACGGTCCCGCTCGACGAGGCCCTCGCGCACGCCGTCGTCGACGTCTCCGGCCGGCCCTACCTGGTGCACGCCGGCGAACCGGCGGGCCAGGAATACCACCTGATCGGCGGCCACTTCACCGGGTCCCTGACCCGGCACGTCTTCGAGGCCATCACGCTTCACGCCGGAATCTGCCTGCACATGAATGTCACCGCCGGCCGGGACCCGCACCACATCGTCGAGGCCCAGTTCAAAGCCTTCGCCCGAGCTCTCCGGGCCGCCGTGGAACCCGACCCCCGGGTCGAGGGCATTCCCTCCACCAAGGGTGCGCTGTGACCGGCAAGGTCCTCCAGGACGGCGCGATCATCAACCCCGACGCGGCCCGCAAACCCGCCTCGCCCGAGGGCAAGCCCACCGTCACCGTGCTGGACTACGGCTCCGGCAACGTCCGTTCGGCCGTCCGCGCGCTGGAACGCGCCGGTGCCGAGGTGATCCTCAGCGCCAAGCCCGAGGACGTGCTCAACGCCGACGGACTCGTCGTCCCCGGCGTCGGGGCCTTCGAAACCGTCATGAACGAGCTCAAAGCCGTTGACGCCGTCCGCATGATCGGACGCCGGGTCGCCGGCGGCCGTCCGGTGCTCGCGATCTGCGTCGGGCTCCAGGTCCTGTTCGAGGCCGGCGTGGAACACGGCACCGTTGCCGAAGGCATGGGGGAGTGGCCCGGCAAGGTCGAGCTGCTGCCGGCCGAGGTGGTGCCGCACATGGGCTGGAACACCGTCACCGTGCCGGAGGGCTCACGGCTCTTCGCCGGCGTCGAGAACGAGCGCTTCTATTTCGTGCACTCCTACGGCGTGCAGCACTGGGACTTCGACGTGATCCAGCCGCGGATGAAGGCACCGCTCGTGACCTGGTCCGAACACGGCGCCCCGTTCATCGCCGCGGTGGAAAACGGCCCGCTCTGCGCCACCCAGTTCCACCCCGAAAAGTCCGGCGACGCCGGCGCGCGGCTGCTCCGCAACTGGGTGGACGGCCT
The DNA here is from genome assembly GCF_059739345.1 of Arthrobacter sp. SlRoot2-15. NCBI lineage: Bacteria > Bacillati > Actinomycetota > Actinomycetes > Micrococcales > Micrococcaceae > Arthrobacter > Arthrobacter sp. SlRoot2-15. The sequence continues at coordinate 531,116 of NZ_AP046058.1, read as the reverse complement.
GCGCACCGACACCAAGCCCGGCACCGCCCGGCCCGCCGCCCCGGAACAGACCGCCTAGATGTGGTCCATAGTCCTGATGGGCCTCGCCGGACTGCTCGTAGGCGGCGCCCTGTCCTTCCGGCAGCAGAAAAGCCCCCTGTGGGTCCAGGTCGTGTTCTACCTCCTGGCCGGAATGTCGCTGCTGGCCGCCTGGCTCCTGACCCTGCCGGGAAACTGACCCCGCCGGCACCGGACCGGCCCGCAAACACGCACCCCTTCCAGACCGCCGCCCCAACACCGTGAGGACCCTACGATGACCACCGAAACCCCGCTGCCGGTACTCGAGTTGCTCCCCGCCGTCGACGTCGTCAACGGGCAGGCAGTGCGCCTGGTCCAGGGCGAAGCCGGCAGCGAAACCAGCTACGGCACCCCGCTGGAGGCCGCGCTCAACTGGCAGGACCAGGGCGCCGAATGGGTCCACCTCGTGGACCTCGACGCCGCTTTCGGGCGGGGCTCCAACGCCGAACTGCTGCGCGAGGTCGTAGGCCGACTGGACATCAAGGTGGAGCTTTCCGGCGGCCTGCGCGATGACGAGTCCCTGGAAAAGGCCCTCGACCTCGGCGTGGCCCGGGTGAACCTCGGCACCGCGGCGCTGGAGAACCCCGAGTGGACGCAGCGCGTGATAGAGCGCTTCGGCGAAAAGATCGCCGTCGGACTCGACGTCCGCGGCACCACCCTCGCCGGCCGCGGCTGGACCAAGGAGGGAGGCGACCTCTGGGACGTGCTCGGCCGCCTCGAAGAGGCCGGCTGCGCCCGCTACGTCGTCACCGACGTGACCAAGGACGGCACGCTGCAGGGCCCCAACGTCGAACTGCTGCGCCAGATGGTGGAAAAGACCGGCAAACCCGTGGTGGCCTCCGGCGGCATCTCCAGCCTCGAGGACCTCAAAGTCCTGCGCTCCCTCGTGCCGCTCGGCGTCGAGGGCGCCATCATCGGCAAAGCCCTCTACAACGGCAACTTCACGCTGCCGGAGGCGCTCGACGTCGCCGGCCGCCGCTAGGGAGACCCCCGCCCATGGAGCACAAGCCACTGCCCGGCCACATCGCCGCCGCCCTCGCCGGGGCCGGGGGCGCGACGGACTCCGCCGGGCAACCCTGGGCCGGGCGCAGCCTCAGCGGTGACGACGCCAAGATCCACAACTTCGAGGACGACGACGGCGCCGCAGACGCCGGCTACCGCGCAGCGCTGGCGGCACTCGCCGCCGGCACGGGCGACGAGGCGGCGGTCGTGGCATCGCTGGCCACCGCCCGCGTCTTTGTGCCCATCCTCGCCCGGCTCGCCGAAGAAGGCGACGCATTGGCCGGCCAGGAGGGCAAGGAACACCACGGCGGGGAACTGCACGGTGACAAACAGGCGGACATGGCGCTGGTGACCCTGCAGGCGCCGGACGGCCGGACCGCGCTGCCGGTCTTCACCTCGGCGGACGCCCTCGCGGCCTGGCACGCCGAGGCGCGGCCCGTGGCGGTCTACGCCGCGCGGGCGGCGCTTTCCGCCGTCGCCGAAGGCGCCGAACTGCTCGTCCTGGATCCCGGTTCAGCCGCCACCTTTGTCGTGCGCCGGCCCGCCGTCTGGGCCCTGGCCCGGCAGCACGGCTGGACGCCGAGCTACAGCGACCCGGCGGTAGCCGAAGCGGTCGCAACCGCGGCGGCTGGCCTTCCGGCGCTCCGGCGCGTGGAAATCCAGCCCGGCGGGGGAGTGGCGTCGGCGCAGGCCGGCGGCGGCCAGCTTCCCGGCGGCGGCGCGGGCCCGGAGTTGCGGATGGTGCTGTACCTTGAAGACGGGCTCGACGCCGCCGCGGTGCAGTCCCTCGTGGCCGGGCTGAACGACGCGCTGGCCCGGAATGAAACATTTGCCGAGCGGGTTGACTCGATCGACATCAAGTTGCAGCGCGCAGCACCCTAGCCGACGGCCGGCACGGACACTTCCGGGTGCTGCCCACGGCAGTACACAAAGGAAAGCAGTTTCGTGAATTTCGCGCTCTACCGGGACCTGCTGGCCGTGAGGCCCATCAGGAACCTCCTGCTCGTCGGCATGGTCGCCCGCATCCCGCACTCCGCGGCCGGGGTGCTGCTGACGCTGCACATCGTCCTCAGCCTCGGACAGGGCTACGCCGCCGCCGGTGCTGCGGCCGCCGTCATGACCATCGGGATCGCCGTCGGCGCCCCCTGGCGCGGACGACGGGTGGATACCGTGGGCCTGCGCCGGGCACTCATCCCCTCCGTCGTCTCCGAGACCGTGATCTGGTCGATCGTGCCGCATGTGGGCTACGAACTCCTGCTGCCGCTGGTCTTCGTCGGCGGCCTGCTGACTCTGCCGATCTTCAGCGTGGTGCGTCAGTCGCTGGGCATCCTCGCCGGGGGAGAACAGCGCCGGACCGCCTTCGCCCTGGACGCGATCAGCACGGAGCTTGTTTTTATGATCGGCCCGGCAGCGGGCGCCGTCATCGCCACCGCGGGCTACTCGGCGCTCGGCCTGACCGTGGTGGGCGTGGCCACCTCCCTCTCCGGCCTGTTCCTGATGTGGATCAACCCGCCCACCCGCAGCGCCGACCCGGGCGCGGAACCGGACGCGGCGTTCGAGGCCGGCCAGCAGGAGGGCGCGGAGAGCGCGCTCGTCGCCGCGGCGCCCCATGTGCAGGAAGCCGCGGCCGAGCTGGCACCGCTGGCCGCCGCGGAACAGCGCCGGCAGGACCGCCTGGGCCTGAGGCACAGGGTCGTCCACAACTTCGCCTGGTTCACGGCCGGTGTGGCGGCGGTCTTCGCCGTCGCAGCCGGTGCGGGCATGGTCCTCAGCGGCACCGACGTCGGCATTGTCGCGGCCCTGCAGACCGGCGGCCATGAGGCCGAGATCGGCATCGTCTTCCTGTTCTGGTGCGCCGCGTCCGTGCTGGGCGGCCTCGTGTACGGCGCCATGCACCGGCCGGTGTCGCCGGTCCTGCTGCTGCTGGGCATGTCCGCGCTGACCCTTCCGATGGCCTTCGCGCAGGACACCTGGACGCTCGCCCTGCTCTCGCTGCTCCCGGGCCTGCTGTGCGCGCCGGTGCTCTCGGCGGCGTCGGAGAAGGTCGCGGCCCTGGTCGAGGAGGGGCGCCGCGGCGAGGCGATGGGCTGGTACGGCTCGGCCCTCACCGGCGGCGTGGCACTCGGCGCACCGCTGGCCGGGCTCTTTATTGACGGGGTTGGCCCGGGAGCGGGCTTCCTCTCAGTGGGGCTGGCCGGCGTTGTGCTGTGCCTGGTGGGCCTGGTCCTGCAGCGGCGCCGGCGCCGGCGGCTTGCCGCGGCTTGACCTGCTGCGGCCCTCGCCCGGCCCCCTTCCGGCGCCCGGTTGCAGCGCCCGGTTACAACGCCCGGTTAACCGACGACGGCGGCGGCCGGCCCCCTGGGATCCGCCCGCCGCCGTCGTCGTTGGCTGTTAGTGCTGGTGCCTAGTTGACCGGGCCGGTGTACTTCTCGCCCGGGCCCTTGCCAGGGGCGTCCGGAATGACGGATTCTTCGCGGAACGCGAGCTGCAGGGAACGCAGGCCGTCGCGCAACGGGCCGGCGTGCTGGGAACCGATTTCCGGCGCCGCGGAGGTGACGAGTCCGGCCAGCGCGGTGATCAGCTTGCGCGCTTCGTCGAGGTCCTTGAGCTCTTCGGCGTTGTCCTCGGCAGCCAGGCCGAGCTTCACCGCGGCGGCGCTCATCAGGTGGACGGCGGCGGTGGTGATGACCTCGATCGCGGGGACCTCGGAGATGTCGCGGATCTGCTGGGAGACGTCGGGCTGAGCGTCGGCCGGCTGGTAAACGTGTGAATTACTGTCTGAAGTGCTCATGCTGGTAAGCTTGTCACAGACCGACTGAATGTCGTTATTTCTGCAGCTTGAAGCAACACCTGCAACCCGCCCGGCGCACATGTGCGTTGAACGGGTGCCTTCTGTAGAATGGCAGTTCAGTTTGCAAGCGGAGTTCTCTCCCACCCGCGTCAACCGCACATATTCCTCACGGAATCAAGGTTGCCGGGTACCTGGTCGGGCATTCTTCCCGGGCATCACGCCTGGCGGGGGACGCATGCCGCCTCCTCACGGGGGAGGGCAGTTCCGATCTTCGAGGCCTTCGATTGCTCCGGCAATTGGAGGCCTTCTTCATTTGCCGGCGAAGTACCCCCACGAACACAGGAGCTTTAACATTAGCGAGCCAAGAATCAATGAGCGTATCCGCGTCCCCGAGGTGCGGCTGGTCGGCCCTGCAGGTGAACAGGTAGGAGTCGTCCGTATTGAGGATGCCCTGCGTTTGGCTGCCGAGTCCGATCTTGATCTCGTTGAAGTTGCACCGCAGGCCAAGCCTCCGGTGTGCAAGCTGATGGACTTCGGCAAGTACAAGTACGAAGCCGCTGTCAAGGCACGTGAGGCCCGGAAGAACCAGACCAACACGGTCCTGAAGGAAATCCGTTTCCGGCTCAAGATCGACACTCACGACTACGAGACCAAGCGCGGCCACGCGCTCCGGTTCCTCGGCGCCGGTGACAAGGTCAAGGCCATGATCCAGTTCCGCGGCCGTGAGCAGCAGCGTCCCGAGATGGGCATCCGCCTGCTCCAGCGCTTCGCCGACGACGTTGCCGAAGTGGGCGTCGTGGAGTCCAGCCCGCGTATCGATGGCCGCAACATGGTCATGGTGGTGGGCCCGCTGAAGAACAAGGCCGAAGCAAAGGCAGAGGCCCGCCGTGCAACGCAGCGCGCAGAAGCCAAGGCCGAGAACGAAGCCAAGGCCTCGGGCCGCGTCGACACCTCGGGCCCGGATGCGCCGATGACGCAGTCGCTCGCCGATCTCCTTCCCGAGGGCTACCAGGTACGGACCGAGGCCACCGAAACCGAGGCGCCCGAAACGGCGGCTCCGGCAACGGAAGCCCCCGCCGTCGAGAAGCCCAAGGCAGAGGAATCCAAGGCAGCCGAGACCGCGGCCGCGAAGGCTCCGGCCGAGGCGGCCCCGGCAGCGGAAGAGCCGAAGCAGGAGGCCCCCAAGGCCGCCAAGGCAGCGGCTCCGAAGCAGGCGGCACCCAAGGCTGACGCGAAGCCGGCAGCGAGCAAGGCCCCGGCTGCCCCGAAGGCCGCGGCTCCCAAGGCTGCACCGAAGGCCCCTGTTGCTGCGGCCCCCGCCGCAGCGACGCCGGCTGCCGAGAAGCCTACGCCGAAGCCGGTCGCGGCTCCCAAGCCGGTAGCCCGGCCTGCGGCGCCGAAGCCTGCGGCTCGGCCGGCGGCCCCCAAGGCCGCCCCGAAGCCGGGCAGCAAGAAGACTAACTAGTTCACGGCTGCCGGACAGCAATGTCCGGCAGCAAGCAACCAGCACGCCGCCCGCAGGGGTGGCTGCACGAAAGACTGCAGACCTGGTCTGCGGATACGTAAGGAGATCGGTTCCCATGCCGAAGATGAAGACCCACAGCGGTGCTAAGAAGCGCTTCAAGCTGACCGGCAGCGGCAAGCTGCGCCGCCAGCAGGCCAACCGCCGCCACTACCTCGAGCACAAGTCCTCCAGGCTGACCCGCCGCCTCGCCGGCGACAAGATCGTCTTCAAGGGCGACGCCAAGGTCATCCGGAAGATGCTCGGCATCTAAGTTCCAAGTTCTCGGATCGATTGCCGCCTGGCAGCGGTCCACTACCAAAAAGGCTTCTCAGGCCAGCCGGGTTTCCCGGCAGTAGACGCTTGGGATCAGAATTCTGAAGGAGTACGCACGTGGCACGTGTGAAGAGGGCGGTCAACGCCCACAAGAAGCGCCGGGTTATCCTCGAACGCGCAAAGGGCTACCGTGGACAGCGTTCACGCCTGTACCGCAAGGCCAAAGAGCAGCTGCTGCACTCGTTTGTGTACAGCTACGGCGACCGCAAGAAGAAGAAGGGCGACTTCCGCCGCCTGTGGATCCAGCGCATCAACGCTGCATCCCGCGCCAACGGCCTGACCTACAACCGTCTGATCCAGGGCCTCAAGGCCGCTGAGGTCGAGGTTGACCGCCGTATGCTGGCCGAACTGGCCGTCTCCGACGCCAACGCCTTCGCCGCGCTGGTCAAGGTTGCCAAGGACTCGCTGCCCGCGGACACCTCCGCTCCGGCCGTCCAGGCTGAAGCCGCTGCTGCGCCGAAGGCCGCCAAGAAGGCTCCCGCGAAGAAGCCTGCTGCCAAGAAGGCTGACGCCGAGGCCAAGTAGTCCCCGCCGCCGTCGCAAGACAGCACCGTTCGAGAACCCGCTGCGTAAGCAACTAAGGTTCTTATATGAACGAAACCGGGCGCCCGCAAGACTTTGCACTTTCCAATCCTCGAGCCGATCGAGTGAGGAAGGTGGCACAGCTCGCCGGGCGCCCGGCCCGTTTAAAGCGCCGCGAGTTCCTGGCCGAGGGTCCGCAGGCTGTCCGCGAGGCCCTGGTCCTGCACCAGCGGCGGATTGCCGCGGGGGAGCCCGGGATCGTCTACGAGGTCTACGCAAGCGAGGCCTGCCTGGACCGGCACCCGGACCTGGAAGCCCTGGCGGAGGGCACCGCCGCGTACCTCGCCACCGATGAGGTGCTGGCCGCCATGGCGGACACGGTCACGCCGCAGGGCATTCTTGCGGTCTGCGGCTTCCTGGATGTCAGCCTCGACGCGGTGCTGGACGCGCGCCCGCAGCTCCTCGCGGTGCTGTGCCAGGTGCGGGACCCGGGCAACGCCGGAACCGTGCTCCGGGCCGCCGACGCCGCCGGCGCTGATGCCGTTATCCTGACCGCCTCCAGCGTTGACATCTACAACCCCAAGGCCGTCCGCTCGACCGCAGGTTCCCTCTTCCACCTGCCCGTCGTGCTCGGCGCCGACGTCGAGGAGCTGGCGGCCCGCTGCAAGGAACGCGGCATCGGTATCCTCGCCGCGGACGGCCAGGGCCAGCTGAACCTGGACCGCCTGCAGGACGAGAACGCGGCCCGCCGCCTGGGCGCCTCGGCCGCCGGGTCCGTCTTCGCCCTGGAGCAACCCACCGCCTGGCTCTTCGGCAACGAGGCGCAGGGACTGTCCGCCGAAGAACTCGCCCTGGCCGACCACCGGGTCGCCGTGCCGGTCTACGGGGCGGCCGAAAGCCTCAACCTCGGCACCGCTGCAACGGTCTGCCTGTACGCCAGCGCCCGCTCCCAACAGCCCGCCGCCTCCTGAGCGGACAGCTGCCACAACAACGACGGCGGGGGCCCACCTTTCGGTGAGCCCCCGCCGTCGTGCTTTCACCGCTGCGGCACTGCTGCCGGGACGGTGGCTTGAGAGATTACGTGCTCCGGTTGCGCCCGGTGACGGCGCCGTAGATGCCGGCAACAACGAGGCCGCCGACAATGGCCAGGAGCCAGGAACCCAGATTCCAGAATTCCATCTTGCCGCCGCCGAACAGCAGGTCGCCGATCCAGCCGCCGACAATGGCGCCGACGACGCCGAGCACGAGGCTGGTGACCCAGCCGCCGCCGACCCTGCCAGGCATGATTGCCTTAACGATTGCACCTACAATGAGTCCGAGAATGATCCAGCCTAGAAAGCCCATTTCTCCTCCTACATATTCGTCGGCATTCACCTTAGGAATCCCGATTATGGCTTCAAGCTAACACAGGCGTGACCCCCTGTCAGCAACATCACCCCCAATCGTTACCTGCCTGCTGAGGCCCCTCCGCGGTGCGGGCGCGGTTCCGGAACGGGTACGGTATTTCTTGCGGATACGGGCCCCCGCCGGTGTCCGCGATTCCCCCGAAAAACCTCCAAAGGAGAAGCTCTCGTGGCTGCAAATGGCGGTACCAAAGCGATTGTCGCGGCGCTGGCCGCCAACCTGACGATTGCCGTCCTGAAGTTCGTCGCGTACATCCTGACGTTGTCCTCCTCGATGCTGGCCGAAGCGATCCACTCCCTCGCCGACTCCGGCAACCAGCTCCTGCTGCTGGTGGGCGGCAAGCGCGCCCAGAAGGAGGCCAGCCCGGAACACCCCTTCGGCTACGGCCGTGAGCGTTACATCTACGCCTTCATCGTCTCGATTGTGCTGTTCAGTGTCGGCGGCCTCTTTGCCCTGTACGAAGCGTGGGGCAAGCTGCAGCACCCCCACGGCATCGAGGGCGACTTCTGGTGGGTGCCGCTCGCGGTCCTCGTCGGCGCTATCATCGCCGAATCGTTCTCGTTCCGGACGGCAATCATGGAATCCAACCACATCCGCGGCAAGCAGAGCTGGGTGCACTTCATCCGCAATGCCAAGCAGCCCGAGCTGCCGGTGATCCTGCTGGAGGACTTCGGCGCCCTGCTGGGCCTGGCCTTCGCGCTGTTCGGCGTGAGCCTGACGCTGGTCACCGGCAACGGCATCTGGGATGCCCTGGGCACTGCCATGATCGGCCTGCTGCTGGTGGCGATCGCCGCCGTGCTGGCCGTGGAAACCAAGTCCCTGCTCCTCGGCGAGTCCGCCACGAAGGACGACGTCGCGAAGATCCGCGCTGCCATCGAATCCGACGGCACCCGCATCATCCACCTCAAGACCATGCACCTGGGCCCCGAGGAACTGCTGGTCGCGGCCAAGATCGGCATCGGCCACTCCGATACGGGCCGGCAAGTCGCGGCCGCAATCGACGCCGCCGAGATCCGGATCCGGGACGCCGTGCCGACGGCGCGCGTGATCTACCTGGAACCGGACCTGGAACGCGTCACCGCCGGCTAGGACCGGGCGTCGCACCGAGGCCGTTGGGCCGGAACCGCAGGCTGCGGGTTACCGGACCAGCGGCCTTTTGCGTTCCACCGCGCCGCTGAGCACGGCGACGCCGAGGCCGAGGATGGCCAGTACCGCTCCCACCAGGGCGGGGGCCACGTAGCCCCAGCCCCACGCGATGACGAGGCCGCCGAGGAAGGCGCCCAGGGCATTCGCCACGTTGAGTGCGGCGTGGTTCAACGAGGATGCCAGCGACGGCGCGTCGGGCGAGGCGTCGAGGAGGCGGGTCTGCAGCGCCGGAACGAGCATGGAACCGGCCGCGCCCACCACAAAGACCATCACGTAAGCGGACCAGGGCCAGTGCACCGCCACCGCGTAGACCACGAGCGCCACGGCCACGCCGGGCAGGACCCAGTAGATGGTGCCCATGACGGACCGGTCCGCGATGCGGCCGCCGACGATGTTGCCCGCCACCATTCCCACGCCGTAGAGCGCGACGACGAGCGGCAGCCATTCCGCCGGGATGCCGGCCACCGAGGTCATGGTGTGGGCGATGTAGGTGTACGTGGCGAAGAAGCCGCCGAAACCGACGATGCCGATCAGGATGGCCAGCCAGACCTGCAGCCGCTTCAGCGCGCCGAGTTCGCGCCGGATGCTGGCGTCCGCGTGGGGCTGCTGGAACGGCACGAACTTCCAGAGCATGGCCATGGTGGCAATCCCGATCAGGCCGACCAGCAAGAAGAGCAGGCGCCAGCCGAAGTTCTGGCCCAGCCACGTCCCGAACGGCACACCGATCACGTTGGAAACGGTCAGCCCGGCCATCACCATGGAGATCGCCCAGCCGCGCCGGGTCGGGGCCACCAGCGACGAGGCGATGACAGCGGCAACCCCGAAGAAGGCGCCGTGAGGAAGCCCCGCAGCAAAGCGGGACACCAGCATGGTGCCGTAGTCCGGAGCAATGAAGGAGCTGAGGTTGGCGAGGCTGAAGAACAGCATGAGCCCCAGCGCGAGGTACTTGCGCGGCAGCTTGGCTCCGACCGCGGCAAGCACCGGGGCGCCGACCACCACGCCCAGGGCGTAGGCGGAGATCAGGTGCCCCGCCTCCGGGGTGCCGATGCCCAGGCCGTGCTCGACCTCCTTGAGCAGGCCCATCATGGTGAACTCCGTGGTGCCGATGCCGAACCCGCCCATGGCGAGCGAGATGATGGCGAGGGCGAGGTGGCGGGTGCCGGTCTTGGGCGTCGCGGGGGCGTCTTTGGTGATGGTCATCCGTCTGCTTTTCGGGAACGATCCCGGCCGGGGCCAGGAGAATGCGGCGTGGTGGATCGGCTTGTGCTGTCAGTGGGGGCAACGCAGGACGCGGGGCCCGGTATTCCGGCGCCCGACGTGGCGCGCCCCACCATTGTCCCCCGGCAGCGGGCGCCGGGCGGCCCCTAGACTGGTGGACGTGACTGAACTCATCAGCGTCGTCGGCGGCGCAGTAGTGGATTCCCTGGCCGCCCCCCGGACCCTCCTGGTGGCCCGGCGGACGGCGCCGCCCCAGTTTGCCGGCATGTGGGAGTTCCCCGGCGGCAAGGTGGATCCGGGCGAGGCCCCGGAGGGTGCCCTGCACCGTGAACTGTACGAGGAGCTCGGCGTGGAGGTCCGGCTGGGGGCGGAACTGCCCGCCGAGGCGCCGACCGGCTGGCCGCTGAACGAACGGGCAGCCATGCGGGTCTGGTTCGCGGAGCTGGCCGCTGGCACCCCGCAGCCGCTGGAGGACCACGACGAGCTGCGCTGGGTGCCGCTGGCGGACCCCTCGGAGGTCCTGGGCCTGCCCTGGATCCCGGCCGACCTGCCGATCGTCGAAGCACTCCTGGCAGCCGTTGGAGCCGAACCCTCGCCAAACTGAGCCCTGTGTGCCTACTCTTGGGCCAACCGAGAGGAGCTGGGTGTGCAGGTCGGGGTCAGACGGGAAGAGCGAGCGGGCGAACGCCGGGTTGCGGCGACACCGGAGACGGTGCGGCAACTAACGGGCCTGGGCCTGGCACTGCTGGTGGAGTGCGGGGCCGGGGCCGAGTCCGGCTACGACGACGCCGACTACGAGGCGGCGGGCGCGGCCCTCACCCCGGCGCTCCCGCTGAAGGCCCTCGACGTCCTGTTGCACGTCCGTCCGCTCACGCCAGAGACCGCCGCCGCGCTGCGGCCGGGCGCCGTCACCATCGGTTTCGCCTCCCCGGCCTCGGAACTGCCGGCCGTCGGGGCCCTGGCCGCCGCCGGGGTGACGTCTTTTGCCCTGGAACTCGTTCCCCGGATCTCCCGCGCCCAGTCCATGGACGCCCTCAGCTCCCAGTCCCTGGTCGCCGGCTACCGCGCCGTCCTGGAAGCCGCCGTGCGGTACCCGCGGTTCTTCCCGCTCTACATGACCGCCGCCGGCACGATCCCGCCGGCCAGGGTGCTGGTCCTCGGCGCCGGCGTCGCCGGCCTGCAGGCGATCGGCACCGCCAAACGGCTCGGTGCCCGGGTTTCCGCGAACGATATCCGGGCGGCCTCCGCCGACGAGGTCGCCTCGATGGGCGGCACCTTCATCAATCTCGACCTCGACACCCGGGCAGCGGGCGCGTCCGCCGAGGGCAGCGGCGGCTACGCCCGGGAGCTCGGCGAGGACCGGGCCGCCCGGCAGCGCGCGCTGCTGGCGCCGCACGTGGCGGCCGCGGACGTGCTCATCACCACGGCCGCGATCCCGGGCCGGGCCGCCCCGCTCCTCGTCACCGCCGACATGGTCGCCGGCATGCGGGCCGGGTCCGTCGTGGTGGACCTCGCCGCCGAGTCCGGCGGCAACGTCGAGGGCGTCATCGCCGGCCGGGACGTTTTGGTGCCGGTCCCAGGCGGCGCCGTGACCCTGGTGGGGATGCAGGACGCGGCGTCCGCCCTCGCCTCCGACGCGTCCCGCCTGTACGCCAAGAACGTCGCCAACCTGCTCGCCCTGATGACCTCGGACGGCACGGTGGCACCGGACTTCGACGACGACGTCGTCGCCGGAGCCTGTCTGACCCACGACGGCGCCGTCCGCCACGCCGGCACGGCGGCAGCTATGGAGGCGCACACGTAATGGACGCAGTCACCTTACTCACGGTGGTGGTCCTCGCCGTCTTCGTCGGCTTTGAAGTCGTCTCGAAGGTCACCAGCAAACTGCACACGCCGCTGATGTCCGGCGCCAATGCGATCCACGGCATCATCCTGGTCGGGGCCGTCATCGTGGCGGGCCAGGCCGACGATCCCTGGCTGCTGGCCGTGGCCCTGCTGGCGGTGGCCCTCGCGACCGTCAACCTGGTGGGCGGCTTTGTGGTCACGGACCGGATGCTGGAAATGTTCGGACCGCGGAAAGCAGCCGGCGCGCACCCGGCGGACGGCGCCGGGACTTCGGCTGGCACATCGGAAGCATCCGGCCGGGCAGGGGAGGGGCGCCCATGAGCATCCTCGCCCCCGCCTGGACCGCGCTGCTCTACCTCGTGGCAGCGGTCTGCTTCATCCTGGCGCTGAAGGGCCTCAGCTCGCCACGTACAGCCCGGCGCGGAAACGCCATCGGCGCCGCCGGGGCCGCGGTGGCCGTCGTGACGGTCTTCCTCTCCGCACGGCTGGAAAACATCCCGCTGATCCTCGCCGCCATCGCCGTCGGAACCGCCCTGGCAGTCCCGGTCGCCCGGCGCGTGCAGATGACGCAGATGCCGCAACTGGTTGCCCTGTTCAACGGCGTCGGCGGCGGCGCGGCCGCGCTGGTCGCGGTGCTGGAGCTCGGTCACAGCGCTGACTCCTGGGTCCGGCTGGCGGTCGTCTTCACCATGCTGGTCGGCGCGGTGTCCTTCGCCGGCTCGGCCGTCACGGTCGGGAAGCTGCAGGAGCTGATCAGCACCCGCCCGCTGCTGTTCCCCGGCATGCCCGTGGTGATGGCGGTCGTACTAGTGGGGGCTCTCGCCGCCGGTGGCTTCGTCGTGGGGACCGGCTCGACCGGCTGGGCCGGCGCGCTGCTGGTCCTCGGCCTGGCCGCGGGCCTGCTACTCGTGCTTCCGGTCGGCGGCGCCGACGTCCCCATCGTGATCTCGCTGCTGAACGCCTTCACCGGCCTCGCCGTCGCGGCCTCCGGAATCGTGCTGGGGAACGTGCTGCTGCTCGTCGCCGGCACACTCGTCGGCGCCAGCGGCACCATCCTGACCAAGGTGATGGCCTCCGCCATGGGCCGCGGCGTGGCCGGGATTATGTTCGGCGCCTTCCGGGGCGGGTCCACCGCAGGCTCGACCACGCTCAGCGACCGGCCGGTGCGCTCCTCCTCGGCCGAGGACGTCGCCGTCCAGCTCGGGTACGCCCAGCGCGTCGTGATTGTGCCCGGCTACGGCCTCGCCGTTGCGCAGGGCCAGCACACCGTGGCCGAACTCGCCACCGCCCTGACCGCCCGGGGAGTCGACGTCGTCTTCGCCATCCACCCCGTCGCCGGCCGGATGCCCGGGCACATGAACGTGCTGCTGGCCGAGGCGAACGTGCCCTACGAGTCGCTGCGGGAACTCGAAGAAGTCAATCCGGAGTTCGCGAGCACCGACATCGTCCTGGTGGTGGGCGCCAACGACGTCGTGAACCCGGCCGCGAAGTCATCGCCGGGGTCACCTATCTTCGGGATGCCGATCCTGGAGGTGGTCGAGGCCCAGCAGGTGGTGTTCCTCAAACGCTCGATGCGCCCGGGCTTTGCCGGCATCGAGAACGAGCTGCTGCACGATCCCAAGACCACTTTGTTGTTCGGTGACGCCAAGGATTCGCTCTCCAAGGTCCTCGGCGCGGTCAAGGTCCTCTAGGCCCAAGGGCCGGTCCGGCAGGGCCGGACAGGGCAGCCAGGGTCTGCAGGGAGCGTGGGTGCTCAGAACAGCGTGGGCTGCGCGGCACCGGCATGGGCCGCCGGTGCGTTGCCCGCGAAAGCCCGCTGCGCCGCCGGGTCGGGAATGCTGCCGGCCGGGTACTGGGCCTCCTCTTCCCTGGGATCGTCGTCGAGGTCGCGGTGGCTGAACCCCGAGGAGCCCAGGAAGCCATGCCGGGACTTGAAGTAGCGGATCCGGCCGGCCAGCCAGGCCCGGTACTCCTTCGAGGCGTAGGATCCGCTGCCGTACAACCGGCGGTACTTGCCGGCGAGCTGCGGGTGCTCCTTGGCGATCCACTGCATGAACCATTCCCGGGTACCGGGCTTGAGGTAGAGCGCCCCGGCGGTGACGCCGGTGGCGCCGGCGGCGGCAAGCGAGCCGAAGAGGGAATCCAGCGCTTCGTCGGAGTCGGAGAGCCAGGGCAGGATGGGCATCGCCATCACACCGCAGGGAAGCCCCGCCTCACGCAGCCGGGAGACCAGTTTGAGCCGCGCCCGCGGTCCGGGAGTCCCCGGTTCGACCGCCTCGGAGAGCCGCTCGTCGGTCATCGCCAGCGAGATCCCCACGCCCACGGGAACCTGGGCGGCCGCGTGCTTGAGCAGCGGGATGTCGCGGGCCAACAGCGTGCCCTTGGTGAGGATGGACAGGGGAGTGCCGGAGTCTGCGAGGGCGCCGATAATGCCGGGCATCAGCTGGTACCGGCCCTCGGCGCGCTGGTACGGGTCCGTGTTGGTGCCAAGGGCGACATGGTGCCGCTGCCAGGACGGCTTGGCGAGTTCCTTGCGCAGGACCTCGGCCGCGTTGATCTTGACCACCACCTGGCTGTCGAAGTCCAGGCCGGCGTCGAAGTCGAGGTAGGTGTGGGTCTTGCGGGCGAAGCAGTAAACACAGGCGTGACTGCAGCCCCGGTACGGGTTTACGGTCCATTCGAACGGCATCCGGGAACCGGCGGCCACCTTGTTGAGCACCGATTTGGCAGTGACCTCATGGAAAGTGACCCCGGCAAACTCAGGGGTGGAGACGGAGCGTACCAATCCGGCCAGCGGCAGCAGCGCGGGAGCGGTCGGGCCCGCGCCGGAGGCGGAATCCCCGGACAGCTGCCCACCGCCTGTGGCGTCAGTTTCACCGGGTGGCCTGAGTGCCTGCGCGTCCCATCTCATGGCTACATTCGAATATATGTTCGATCTTAAGTCAAGGACGTTGGGCTTGATGACCAACGCGGCGTTGCTAGGCTGGGCCCATGATTCTCCTGACCGGGTTCGAACCGTTTGGCGGCGAAGCCACCAACCCGTCCTGGACCGCGGCGCGCGAGGCGGCGGCCCTGCTACGGGCCGAGGGACACGAGGTCGCCGCGGTAGAGCTGCCCTGCGTCTTCGGGGACGCCATCGCCGTCCTGCAGGCCGCCCTCGCGGAGCACCGGCCTGCGCTGGTGGTCTGCGCGGGCCAGGCCGGAGGCAGGGCCCGCATCTCGCTGGAGCGGGTCGCGATCAACTGTGACGACGCGCGGATCCCGGACAACGCGGGCAACGCCCCCGTCGACGAGCCGGTGGTACCCGGCGGCCCGGCGGGCTACTTCAGCACCCTGCCGGTGAAGGCGGCACTGGAGGCGCTGGGCACCGCCGGCATTCCGGCGGAGGTCTCCCAGACAGCCGGCACCTACGTCTGCAACCACGTCTTCTACGGCCTGATGCACGCCCTGCGGCTCACCCCCGGCACCCGGGGCGGCTTTGTGCACGTCCCGTTTGGACCCGACCAGGTTCCGCCGGGGAGCGGCCTGGCCTCGCTGCCGCTGGAGCAGATGACGGAGGCGCTCGCCGTTGTCGTCCGGACCGCGCTGGCGACGACAGCGGACCTCAAGCTCGCCGCCGGCGCCACGCACTAGCGCCACCCACCAGCGCCGTAACCGGTCAGTCCAGCAGTTCCCAGACGACGCCGACGGCCGCGGTGACGCCGGCCGCGCCCGCCTCGACGGTCAGCGGCTCGGACGCCACGGCTCGCTGCATTGCGGCGAGCGGGAGCGGCGGAGCGGTGCCCGGCTGCTGGGTCACCGAGAGGGCCTTGCCCAGCCGCGCGCCGGCCAGTGCGGCAAAATGTTCCGCTGCCGCCCGGGCGTTGTGCCACGCGGCCTCCCGGGCGCGGGCTTCGACCGCGGCGGGGTCCGCGAAGCCGAGTTCGAGTCCGTTGAGGCGCGCGTCGTCCCCGGCGGCCCCGACCGCGGCCGCAATCAGCCCGGAGGACGCCGCCAGGTCGCGAAGCCGGACGGTGAGCATGCTGGAGGCCAGGTAGCCGGAGACGATTTGGCCCCGTCCCTCCTGCCAGCTGACCTCGGCCCGGACGTTCAGCCCGGTGGTGGTGATGTCCGGATTCCCGACGCCGTGCTCCCGGAGCACGGCCGTGATCGCGGACGAGGCGCGGGCGGCGTCCCGGTACGCCGCGTCCACGCCCGGTCGCCGGCATTCGACGCCGAGCGAGAGCGTCAGCAGGTCCGGCGCAGCCTCTGCGGTGCCGGTGCCGGTGACCGAAATGGATCTGGGAGTTTCCGTCATGTGATGCCTCGTTCCGTTCGGGGGTCGGAAGTGGCCGGCGGGTAGCCGCCGGCCTGGAGCCCGGCGTGGCGCTCAAAGAAATTGGCGGACCCGGGGTTGCCGGTCCGGAGCAGGGACCAGGCCGCCGCCAGGAAGTACAGCGGCAGGAACGGCACCCCGAGGCACCAGGCGTACTGGGTGGCGTGCCGCTCTTCGTGCCCCAGCAGTACCGGGTTGGCCATGGCCTCCTCCGGCCCGGCACGGAAGAGCACCACGTTGCCCACGGTGAACGCCGCCGCGAACGGCAGACGCCAGCCGTAGCCGGTGGCCAGGAGCAGGCCGCGGGGGCCGCGGCGGAGCCTGGTCCGGGCGCAGGCCGCCAGCAACAGCCCCAGCGGGGTCGTCGCATTCACCACGTTGGCGAGCTGCCGCAGCCGCTGTCCGGGAGTCATGAGGCCATGCTAGCGGGGCACCCGCTGACGGGATACGCCAGCGGGATACGACGCCGGGCGGGAGGCGGGACCGCCGGGACCGCCGGCGCCGCCGTCACGTTCGGGCACTTGAGTGGCTTCAACTAGACTGAGGGGGAGCGCCCGCCGGAGCGATTTTGGCGAGCCCTGCCCTTTGCCAACGCGCTGGCACCTGCTCCTGTTGAAGGCCTGCGTGCGTTGGCATAAACCGACTCGTAGCTAAGAACAGTAGATGACTGAAACTTTGCCGGGCGCAGCCGTCCCGAACCCTCTGGATGAAGCCGCCATCACCGCCGCCGTAGACCAGGCCGTCGCCGCCATTGCCGCGGCCTCGACGCTCGATGAACTCAAGACCGTGCGGCTCGCCCACACCGGGGAGAAATCCGCGCTGAGCCTCGCCAACCGGGAAATCGGCGGGCTGCCCAAGGACCAGAAGGCCGCAGCCGGCAAGCTGATGGGCGCCTCCCGCGGACGCGTCAACAAGGCGCTCGCGGACCGCACCGCCGAGCTCGAGGCTGAGAACGACGCCCGCATCCTGGTCGAGGAGACGGTGGACGTCACCGCCGCCCCGCGCCGCCGTCGTGCCGGTGCCCGCCACCCGCTCTCCACGCTGCAGGACCGCGTCGCGGACATCTTTGTCGGCATGGGCTGGGAAATCGCCGAGGGTCCCGAGGTCGAGTCCGAGTGGTTCAACTTCGATGCGCTGAACTTCAAGCCGGACCACCCCGCCCGCGAAATGCAGGACACCTTCTTCGTGGAGCCGCCCGAGGCGCACCTGCTGATGCGCACCCACACCTCCCCGGTACAGGTCCGCTCCATGCTCGAACGCGAAGTCCCGATCTACGTGCTGTGCCCGGGCAAGGTCTTCCGCACCGACGAACTCGACGCCACGCACACCCCGGTGTTCCACCAGTTCGAGGGCCTGGCCATCGACAAGAAGCTGAGCATGGCGGACCTGCGCGGCACCCTGGAGCACTTCGCGCGCCAGATGTTCGGCGACGAGGCCCAGATCCGGCTGCGCCCCAACTACTTCCCGTTCACCGAGCCGTCCGCGGAGCTGGACATCTGGCACCCGGGCGCCAAGGGCGGCCCGCGCTGGATCGAGTGGGGCGGCTGCGGCATGGTCAACCCCAACGTGCTCCGCGCAGCCGGCATCGATCCGGACGTTTATTCAGGTTTTGCCTTCGGCATGGGCATCGAGCGCACCCTCATGTTCCGCAATGAGGTCGGCGACATGCGCGACATGATCGAAGGCGATGTACGTTTCAGCGAGCACTTCGGGATGGAGATCTAAACAGTGCGTATCCCACTTTCCTGGCTGCGTGAATTTGCAGCCGTACCGGCCGGAGCGAGCGCCGAAGACGTGATGGCGGACCTCGTCAAGGTCGGCTTTGAAGAAGAAGCGGTCCACCGCCCCACCGACGCCCTGCAGGGCCCCGTGGTGGTGGGCCAGGTCCTGAGCATCGTCAAGGAACCGCAGACCAACGGCAAGACCATCAACTGGTGCCAGGTCCGGGTGGTCCCGGAAGGACAGCAGCAGACCCTGACGGGGGAGGGCATCGACCCGTCCGGCGTCCAGGGCATCATCTGTGGCGCCCACAACTTCGTGGAAGGCGACAAGGTGGTGGTCACCCTTCCCGGCGCCGTGCTGCCCGGCGACTTCCGCATTTCCGCCCGCAAGACCTACGGCCACCTCTCGGCCGGCATGATCGCCTCCGTCCGGGAACTCGGCATCGGCGAGGACCACGACGGCATCCTGGTGCTCTCGCGGATCGGGCTGGACCCGGAAATCGGCACCGACGCCATGGAACTGCTGGGCCTCTACGACCAGGCCGCCGAAATCAACGTCACCCCGGACCGCGGCTACGCGTTCTCGATCCGCGGCGTGGCCCGGGAGTACGCCCACGCCACCGGCACGCCCTTCACCGACCCGGCGTCCAAGGTCCAGGCTCCCTCGGAGCTGAGCGGCGGCTACGGCGTGAAGCTCAACGACGACGCCCCGATCTACGGCAAGCCCGGCTGCGACCGCTTTGTGGTCCGCACCGTCCGCGGCGTCGACGCCACGAAGCCGACCCCGCCGTGGATGGTCTCGCGCCTGAGGCTGGCCGGCATTCGGTCGATCTCGCTGCCGGTGGACATCTCCAACTACGTCATGCTGGAGCTCGGCCAGCCCACCCACTGCTACGACCTGGACACGCTGTCCGGCGACATTGTGGTCCGGCGGGCGGTGGCCGGGGAAAAGATCACCACCCTGGATGCGAAAGAACGCACGCTCGACGCCGAGGACCTCCTCATCACCGACGGTTCCGGCGCGATCGGCATCGCCGGTGTGATGGGCGGCGCCGCCACCGAGGTGTCCGACGCCACCACCAACGTCCTGGTCGAGGCCGCGCACTTCGACGAGGTCTCGATCGCACGCTCCCGCCGCCGCCACAAACTCCCGTCCGAGGCCTCCAAGCGCTTCGAACGCGGCGTCGACTGGCACATCGCCCCCGTGGCCGCCCAGCGGGTCGTTGACCTCCTGGTCGAGCTCGCCGGCGGAACCGCCGTGGCCGAGGGGACCGACGTCGGCACCGCACCGGACGCCGTCGCCGTCGAACTGCCCGCGGCCTTCGCCGCGGAGCGGATCGGCATAGACTTCACCGAGGACCAGATCCTGACCTCGCTGCAGGACCTCGGCGCCGTCGTCGAAAAGACCGGCACCGGCTACGCCGTCACGGCCCCGAGCTGGCGCACCGACCTGGAAACCAAGGAGGACCTCTCCGAGGAGATCGCCCGCCTGGTCGGCTACGACAACATTCCCGCCACCCTGCCGGTGGCGCCCCCGGGCCGCGGACTTACCCGCGTCCAGCAGCAGCGCCGCCGGCTCGTCCAAGCCCTGGCGGACGCCGGCCTCACCGAGGTGCTGGCCTACCCGTTCGTCTCCAAGGCCGCCAACGACACCTTCGGGACCCCCGAGGCCGGCGCGGAGCGCAAAGCGCTCAAGCTGGCCAACCCCATCAGCGAAGAGCACGGCTACCTGCGGACTTCCATCCTGCCGGGCCTGATCGAGGTCGCCAAGCGCAACCACTCCCGCGGCTTCCGCGACCTCGCGCTGTTCGAGTCCGGGCTGGTTTTCCTGCCCGGGGACACGCTGGGCACGGCCGCCATCCCGCCGCTGGGCGCCAAGCCCGCCGATGAGGTGCTGGACGGCCTGTACGACGGCGTCCCGGACCAGCCGCTGTACCTCGCCGCGGTGCTGACCGGTCACGATTCGCCTGCCGCACCGGCGCATGCGCCCCGTGCCTGGGACTGGGCTGACGCGCTGGACATCGCGCGGCTTACCGGCGACGTCCTCGGCGTCGAGATCATCATCAGCCAGGGCCAGCACCAGGCTTTCCACCCGGGACGGGCCGCGCAGTTGACGCTCCGCAACGGTGAGGTCCTGGGCTACGCCGGTGAACTGCACCCGAAACTGCTCGCGGCGCACGACATGCCGGCCCGCTCGGTGGCGCTGGAACTGAACGCCGATGCACTGTTCGAAGCCGCCGCCGACGTGATCGTCGCCCGGCACATCTCCACCTACCCGGTGGCCACCCAGGACGTTGCCCTCGTGGTGGCGGCAGAGGTTGCCGCGGACGAGGTGCTGGCCGCCCTGCGCGAGGGCGCAGGGGATTTGCTCGAGGACGTCGCACTGTTCGACGTCTATGCCGGCAAGGGCATCGAAGAGGGCAAGAAGTCGCTGGCCTTCAACCTGCGCTTCCGCGCGGATGACCGGACGCTGACCGCGGACGAGGCCTCGGCGGCCCGGGACAGCGCGGTGGCGGCCGCGCACGAGCGGTTCGGCGCGGTCCAGCGCTAACGCCCGGGCGATAAACACAGGAGGGCGGGACATTTGTCGCAGCTGATGGTGCGGTCGGTCCCGCCCTTCCGCGTCCCCGGGGCAGCTGAGGTCCCCGGCGCCGCGCGGACCGTGGAGGCGGCGGCCTCCGGCGATGAGCCGCTGGAGGACTTCGCCCGCACGCTTTTGGACGACGTCGAACTCGGCCGCGCCACGGGCATGGAACCCCGCCCGCGGGAGGCCTTCCTGGCCGGCCGGCTGGCGCTGCGGCGCTTCGCGGCGGAACTGCTCGGTGTGCCGGCGGCGGACCTCACGGCGGCCTACGACTGTCCGGAGTGCGGGCCCGGAAGTGCGCACGGCCGGCCCGGCTACGCGCTGCGCGGTGAACCGGTGCCGTTGCTGCTGAGCCTCTCGCGGAGCGCGGGATGGATCCTGATGGCTGCGGTCGCGGATCCTTCACCGGGGCTCCGGCTGGGCGTCGACGTGCAGGACCCGGAGGGCACGGATTTTGCCGGCTTCGACGCACTGGTGCTTGGCGCTGCGGAACAAGCGAGCCTGCGCGGATTGGCCGCCGCCGAGCTCCTGGCCGGCCGCGCCCGGCTCTGGGCCCGGAAGGAGGCCTGGCTCAAAGTGTGCGGCACCGGGCTGCGGACCGCGCCGGACACGGTGGAGGCTCTGGAGCACCCCGGCATCAGGGACTTGCCGCCCGCTGAATCCGGGCTGCCCGCGCACTTTGCTGCCGCCGTCGCCCTGGCCTGCGTTCCGAAGGGGGACTGACGGTGCTTCCGCGGCTCAGTCGGCGGGCAGCGGCGGCAGCGCCGCCTCGTAAAGCCAGGGGTGGAGCACTGCCTCGGCGTCGATCCCGGTGACCCGGTGCGCGGCCAGGATGAAGTCCTCCGTAGTGACCGAGCCGTGCCGGTGATTTCCGGTCCAGTCGTGCAGGAGCGCGAAGAACGCGAGGTCGCCGCACTTGAGCCGGATCGCGTGTAGGGCGAGGGCGCCGCGTTTGTAGACGCGGTCATCGAACATCAGCTCCGGCCCCGGGTCACCGACCAGCAGGTCCTGGGCCCCGCCATTGAGCCTCCGCCAGGCCGCCTTCGCCCGGTCGGTCACGGTCATGATGCCCGCCTCCTCGGACCAGATCCACTCGGCGTAGCAGGCGAAGCCCTCGTGCAGCCAGATGTCCTTCCAAGAGGCCGCCGTCAGCGAGTTCCCGAACCACTGGTGTGAGAGCTCGTGGGCGATCAGCCGCTGCGATTCCCAGTGCTGCTCCAGGTGGTTGCTGCCGAAAATGGACAGCGACTGGGCCTCCAGCGGGATTTCCAGGGCGTCTTCGGTCACCACGACGGTGTAGCCGGCGAACGGGTACGGCCCGAAGCAGCTGGTGAAGGTGCGCATCATCTCGGGCTGGCGGGCGAGTCCGGTGCGGGCCTGGGCGGACAGTTCCGCCGGCACGGCGGCGAGCTGGGCGACGTCGCCGGCGGCCCGGTCCGGGTTGAGGGGGAGTAATGCGTAGCGGCCGATCTGGACCGTGGCGAGGTAGCTCGCCATCGGTTCGGACTGCTCGTAGACCCAGGTTTCGCGGCTGGACCGGGCCTGGTGGGAGACCAGCACCCCGTTGCAGACGGCGCGGTAGTTAGCGTCGGTGGTCACCGCGATCCGGTAGCTGGCCTTGTCCCGCGGGTGGTCGTTGCAGGGGAACCAGGACGCCGCGCCGTTGGGCTGGCCGGCGACCAGGACGCCGTCGCTGAGCTCCTCCCAGCCGACTTCGCCCCAGAGCCCGCGGCGCGGGGCGGGATTGCCGTCGTAGCGGATGTCCAGGGTGAATTCGTCGCCGGGCAGCAGCGCCGGGTCCGGCACCACCACAAGGCGTTCGGCCCGCTGGGTGAACTTGCGCACCTTCCGGCCCGGCATCAGCACCTTGGTGGCCCGGAGTCCCGTCAGGTCCAGGACAATAGCGGAGCTCTGGCGCCGCGCAACGGCGTGCAGCGTCGCCCGGCCGGCGAGGTGGTTGCTGTTGATCCGGTAGTCGAGCTCCAGCTCGTAGCGGGTCACCCGGTAGACCTCGGTGCCGTGGCCGGGCATGTACGGGTCGGGGGCGTCGACGGGCAGTTCGGGAGGTAGTTCGGCGGGAAATTCCTCGGCGGCTGAAGCGGTTGGACTCATTAAAAGGCCTTCAGTGGTTGCGGTGGGCGTGGTGCTCTCGGCATGGCCATCACGGGCGGGGCTACTTGGGCTTGGGGGCCGGGACGTCCGGGCCGCCCCACGGGCTGACCGGATTCCCCATCCAGTAGGTGGCGGCCGGCACGGTTTCCCCCCTCATCACGAGGGATGCCGGTCCGACTGTGCCCCCGGTGCCGATCCGGGCGCGCGGCAGGATGACCCCGTGCGGGCCCAGCGTGGCCCCGTCGTCGAGCGTAACAGTGTCGATGCTCATGACCCGGTCGTGGAACAGGTGGGTCTGGACCACACAGCCGCGGTTGACCGTAGCGCTCCGGCCCAGGGTGACAAGGTCGGCCTCGGGGAGCCAGTAGCTTTCACACCACGTTCCGGCCCCGATCTTGGCGCCGAGCGCACGCAGCCACCACACCAGCGCCGGGGTGCCGGACGCGGCCCGCGCGAACCAGGGGGCGCTGACCATCTCGATGAAGGTGTCCACCACCTCGTTCCGCCAGATGAACGAGCTCCACAGCGGGTGCTCGCCGGCGCGGATGCGCCCCACCAGCAGCCACTTGGCGACGACGGCGCTGCCCGCGGCGGCCGCGCCGGCCAGCAGCACCACCACGCCGCCCAGGACCGCCGCCACGCCGTAATTGAAAGTGCCGGCCAGCCAGTCCAGGGCCACCAGCACCCCCGCGGCCACGGCGACCGTGAGCACCACCGGGACAAAACGGCACAGCTCCCACAGGGCCCGGGCCAGCTTGAGCCGCGCCGGCGGCTGGAAGGTGCGGGTGTCGTCAGAGGCGATGGCGGTCCGTCGCAGCCGCACCGGCGGGCTGCCCAGCCAGGAGGTGCCGGACTTCGCCTTGGCAGGGGTCGCGGAGAGCACCGCCACGAGGGAGTTTTTGGGAACGTTCCGTCCCGCGGCCGTCATCCCGGAATTGCCAAGGAAGGAGCGTTTGCCCACCTTGGCCGGCGCAATCCGCATCCAGCCGCCGCCGAGCTCGTAGGACGCGATCAACGTGTCATCGGCCAGGAAGGCGCCCTCGCCCACGGTCGTCATTTTCGGGATCAGCAGCACGGTGGACGCCTCCACGTTACGGCCGATCCGGGCGCCGAGCAGCCGCAGCCAGACCGGGGTGAACAGGCTGGCGTAGACCGGGAAGAGCAGGTCGCGGGCCAGGTCAAGGACCCGTTCCGTCGCCCAGACCTGCCAGCCGATCCGGCTGCGCACCCGGTAGTAGCCGGCGCGCAGGCCGATCCCGAGGAGCCGGGTGGTGGCGAGGACCAGCACCAGGTTGGTGCCGAACCACGCCAGGGCGGCCAGCGGGAACGAGAGGGCCAGTTGCGGCAGCGCCGCGGCCAGCGAGTCCCGGCCCTGGATGAAGCCGAACATGACCAGTGCGGCCGCCGCGGCGGACAAGTAGGGGATCAGGGCCAGCACGGCCGAGGCTGAGGCGAAGCCGGCGAACCAGAGCCGGCCGATCAGGCGGTGCTCCGGCGGGCTGTCCGGCCAGCCTTGTTTGGCCTTGCCCCGGCGTTCCGCCGGGGACCCGGCCACCAGGTGGCCGGCCTTGACCCGGCCGAGGACGGCGGAGCCTGGTTCCACCTGCGCCCCGGCACCGATGCTCGCGCCGGGCATGAGGGTGCTGCGGGCCCCGACGACGGCCCCGGCGCCGATCCGGATCGCGCCGATGTGGACGGAGTCGCCGTCGATCCACCAGCCGGAGAGGTCGACCTCGGGCTCGACGTTGCAGCCGGTGCCCAGCGATAGCATTCCCGTGACGGGCGGCAGTGAGTGGAGCTGGACGTTGTTGCCGATGGTGGCGCCGAGGGCCCGGGCGTAGTACGGCACCCACGGCGCGCTGGCCAGGCTGATGGCGCCGGCCAGGTCCTGGATCTGCTCGGCCAGCCACAGGCGTAGATGGACCTTGCCCGAGCGGGGGTAGCTTCCCGGGGCGACGTTGCGCAGCAGCAGCCGGGCCGCGGCGACCGAGATTGCCATCCGCCCCGCGGGGCTCACGAATACCAGCCAGGATGCGGCCACCCACCACCAGGACAGCGTCGGCGCCGCGGTGAAACCGGCCAGGGACGCCAGCAGGTTGTTGGCCGCCATCAGGTAGGTCAGCCAGCGCATGCCGACGAGGATATGCAGCGGAACACCCAGCAGCGTCTGCGCCCACTGGGCGCGGCGGGAGGTGGGCCGCACGGATCGCTCGCCGGCGGCGACGGCCCCGCCCTCCGGCAGGGACTGGCGGGCCGCGTCAATCAAGGCACCGACCCGGGGTGTGGCATAGATGTCCGCCACCGTGATGGTCGGGTAGCGGACCCGCAGCGCCGAGACGAGCTGGGCCGCTGCCAGGGACCCACCGCCGAAGGCAAAGAAGTCGGCGTCCAGGTCCGCGACGGTCCCGCCCAGCACGGCGCTCCACTGCTCAACGATCCAACGGGCGTCGTCGGGCAGGTTCAACGGCGCCGCCGCGGCGTCGGCAGCGCCCGCGCCGGCCAGCGGCCACGGCAGGGCGTGCCGGTCCACCTTGCCGCTGGTCTTGGTCGGCAGGGCGTCCACCACGGTGAGCAACGGAATCAGCGGCG
Organism: Arthrobacter sp. SlRoot2-15; assembly: GCF_059739345.1. Lineage (NCBI taxonomy): Bacteria > Bacillati > Actinomycetota > Actinomycetes > Micrococcales > Micrococcaceae > Arthrobacter > Arthrobacter sp. SlRoot2-15. Next base: position 505,973 of record NZ_AP046058.1, on the reverse strand, counting down.
CGGGCAGGCTGGAGGCGAGCAGTTCCCTCGCGGCCGCCAGATCCAGCTCCCGGCCGTCTGCCAGTGACAGATAACCGACCAGCACCTGGTTACCGGCCGCCGTCGTGCGCACCGCCGCGGCCGCGCCTGCGACGTCGGGGAGCGCCTGGAGTGCGGCGTCGATCTCGCCGAGTTCGATCCGGCGGCCGCCGAGTTTGACCTGTTCGTCGGCGCGGCCCATGAAGAGCAGGCCCGCCCGCTCGTAGCGGACCAGGTCGCCGGAGCGGTAGGCGCGGGACCAGCCCAGGGCCGGTAGCGGCGCGTACTTTTCCGCGTCCTTGGCCGGATCGAGGTAGCGGGCCAGCCCGACGCCGCCGATGATCAGTTCCCCAATCCCGCCCTCGGGGACAGGCACCCCGTCGGAGCCGATGACGGCGAGGTCCCAGCCGTCCAGCGGGAGCCCGATCCGGACCGGTCCCGGCCCGCCCAGGGGCGCGGCGCAGGCGACGACGGTGGCCTCTGTGGGCCCGTAGGTGTTCCAGACCTCGCGGCCGTCCACGGCGAGGCGTTCGGCGAGTTCGGGCGGGCACGCCTCGCCGCCGAAGATCAGCAGCCGGACGCTCTCCAGCGACTCGACCGGCCACAGCGCCGCGAGGGTGGGCACGGTGGAGACCACCGTGATGCCGTGGTTGATGAGCCAGGGCCCCAGGTCCATGCCGGTCCGGACCAGGGCGCGCGGCGCCGGAACCAGGCAGGCCCCGTGCCGCCACGCGAGCCACATTTCCTCGCAGGAGGCGTCGAAGGCCACCGAGAGCCCGGCCAGCACCCGGTCCTGGGGCCCCACCGGCTCGGCCTGCAGGAAGATCCGCGCCTCGGCGTCGACGAACGCGGCCGCGGAACTGTGCCGCACCGCGACGCCCTTGGGCGTGCCGGTGGATCCGGAGGTGAAGATCACCCAGGCGTCGTCGTCGGGGACTGGCTGCCTGGCGGCCGGGAACGGGCGGGGACGGCCGGTGTCCGCGACGATCGTGCCGCCGGCGCGCAGGATGCCGGAGACCCGGGCCTCGCCGAACACCAGTTTCGCCCGCTCGTCGGGGTCGTCCGCGTCCACCGGAACGTAGGCGGCGCCCACGAACATGACGGCCAGGATCGAGATATAGAGCTCGTTGGTGCCCGAGGGGATCCGGACGCCGATCTTGTCCCCGGCGCCGAGGCCGGCCAGGTGCAGCTTCCGTGCGGCGGCCCGGACCTCGTCCATCAGCTGGGCGTAGCTGAGGGAACGGTGGCCGTCGTCGAGGGCCGAGGCGTCCGGGAAGCGGCTGGCGGTGTCCTGCAGGACATCGATCAGGGTCCGTTCCGGCGGCGCCGCGGAGGCGCCCGGCAGTTGCGCCTGGTAGGCGGGGCGCGCCGGGGGAGTGTCGCCGGCCGGCGTTTGCTGCTCATTCACAGCGTGATTCTCCTCGGGACAGGTGAACGGGAGAATTCGGTGTCACTCCCGTGCGTGTTTAGGGGACCAGGATGACCTTGCCGGTGGTGCGCCGCTGCTCCAGGTCGGTGTGGGCCGCGGCGGCGTCGGCGAGGTCGTAGCGGGCGCCGATCCGGACCTTGAGGCTGCCGTCCGCCACGGCGGCGAAAAGTTCGTCGGAGCGCCAGCGGCGCTCCTGCGCGTCCTGGAGGAAGTGCGTGATGGTCGGCCGGGTCAGGTACAGCGAGCCGCCGGCGTTGAGCCGCTGCGGGTCGAACGGCGGCACCGGACCGGACGCCGCGCCGAAGAGCACGAGGGTGCCGCGGATCCGTAGGGCGGCCAGGGAGCCGTCGAAGGTGTCCTTCCCGACGCCGTCGTAGACCACGTGCGCGCCGGCGCCGCCGGTCAGTTCCCGCACCTTCGCGGCGAATCCTTCGTAACGCAGCACGTGGTCGGCGCCGGCCTCGCGGGCCAGCGCTTCCTTCTCGTCGGTGGAGACCGTGGTGATGACGTGCGCGCCCCTGGCCTTGAGTAGCTGGATCAGCAGCAGCCCGACGCCGCCCGCGCCGGCGTGCAGCAGCACGGTGTGGCCGGCTTCGACCTTGAAGGAGGAGTTGATCAGGTAGTGCGCCGTGATGCCCTGCAGGGGGAGGGCGGCCGCGGTGAAGTCGTCGACGCCGTGCGGCACCGGCAGCGCCTTGTCCGCGTCCACGAGGGCGTACCCGGCGTAGCAGTTGACGCCCTCGGCCGTCGCCACCCGGTCCCCGGCGGAGAAGCCGGTCACGCCGTCGCCGGTTTCCTCCACGGTTCCCGAGGCTTCGGAACCCGGGGTGAAGGGGTACTGCACCTTGTACACGCCGCTGCGCTTGTAGGTGTCAATGAAGTTCACGCCGACGGCGGCGACCTTGATCAGGAGCTGGCCGGGGCCCGGAACGGGACGGTCGACTTCTGCCAGTTCGAGGACCTCGGGTCCGCCGGACTGCCGGGCCACAATTGCGTGCGTCATGTGTCTCCTTTTGAAGTGCGGCGCTCTGGTTCATCGGCGCCCTGAGACCATCCTAGGGACCCGGGCGCGCCGGGCGAAGCATGCCCGGCAGGAGGCTAGTAACGGCGGGTAACGGTGGCCATTGGGCACTCGAAGTGCCGGCCGGCGGCGAGGCCGACGTCGTTGAGGTAGCGCACGATGATGCCGTAGGACTGCAGCAGGGTGGTTTCGGTGTACGGGACCTGGTGCGTGGCGCAGAACTCGCGGACGATCACGGCGGCCTTGTCCAGCTGCGGGCGCGCCATGTCCGGGAAGAGGTGGTGCTCGGCCTGGCGGTTGAGACCGCCGAGCAGGATGTCCATAAAGCGGCCGCCGGAGATGTTCCGGGAGGTCAGGACCTGGCGGCTGAAGAAGTCCACCCGGCTGTCCGCGGGCAGCACCGGCATGCCCTTGTGGTTCGGGGCGAAGGAGGCGCCCATGTAGAAGCCGAAGACGGCCAACTGCACGCCGATGAACGCGAACGCCATGCCCAGCGGCAGGAACGTGAAGGCGAGGACCGGCAGCAGGCTCAGGCGGGCCGCCAGAATGGGGAGCTCCACCCAGCGGTGTGTGACCTTGGCGCGGCGGACGATGAACCTGATCGAGTCGATCTGCAGGCCCAGGCCCACCAGGAACAGCAGCGGGAAGAAGAACCAGCCCTGTTTGCGGGTCAGGAAGGAGAACCGGCCCTGCCGGGTGGCCGCTGCTTCCGGGAAGAAAGCGATCGCGCCGGTGGCGATGTCCGGGTCCTTGGAAATGACGTTCGGGTGGTTGTGGTGCGCGCCGTGCTTCTGCTCCCACCAGGAGTAGCTGATCGCGGCCACGGAGGTGGCGAGTAGCCGCGCGGCCCAGTCGTTGGCGCGGCGCGAGGCGAAGATCTGCCGGTGGCCGGCCTCGTGGGCCAGGAAGCTCAGCTGGGTGCAGAGGATGCCCAAGGCCGCGGCGATGAGCAGCTGGAACCAGCTGTCACCAATCAGCGCGAAGCCGAACCAGGTGGCGGTCATCAGCAGGACCAAAACGGAGAACACCGTGAGGTAGAACCCGGTGCGGCGTTCCAGCAGGCCTTCGGCCTTGACGCGCTTGAGCAGCTCCGAGTAGCTCAGGACGACGGCGTTCGGCTGACGGACCCTGGGCTGCGGGCGCGCCGGAGAGTCGGCGGAAAGTGTGGTGGAGGGGGTCATGGAACGCATGCCTCGTAACTGTTACGGGCAACGTTGCAGCTGGCATTTGCAGCGGCACGGTCTGGATCACCCTCTGCCCAGCATACGCGGGCCAGCTGGGAACGGACCGGGTGCCGGGCACACCGGACCGCATGCATAAATATCGGGCTCTATGCATAGTCTTGCTGTATACTCGTGGCTATGACTATTTCTGTTGCCGTCTCCGGTGCAAGCGGCTACGCAGGCGGCGAGGTCCTGCGGCTCCTGGCCGGTCATCCCGACGTCACCATCGGCGCCATCACCGCGCACAGCAACGCCGGTTCCAGACTAGGGGAATTGCAGCCGCATCTCCACGGTTTGGCAGGCCGGATCCTCGAGGACACCACCGTGGAGAACCTCGCCGGGCACGATGTCGTATTTCTCGCTCTGCCGCACGGCGCGTCCGCGGCGATCGCCGCCCAGCTGCCGGCCGGCACGGTCGTGATCGACGCCGGCGCGGACCACCGGCTGGAGGACCCGGCGGCGTGGGAGCAGTTCTACGGCTCGCCGCACGCCGGCACCTGGCCCTACGGCCTGCCCGAACTCCCGGGCCAGCGCGAGGCCCTGCGCGGCGCCAAACGGATCGCCGTGCCCGGCTGCTACCCGACGTCGGCCCTGCTGGCCCTCACCCCCGGCTTCAGCAACCACCTGCTCCAGGGCGACGACGTCGTGATCGTTGCCGCGTCCGGCACCTCCGGGGCCGGCAAGGCCGCGAAGGTGAACCTGATCGGCGCCGAAGTGATGGGCTCGATGAGCCCCTACGGCGTCGGCGGCGGGCACCGGCACACCCCGGAGATCGAGCAGGGACTCTCCAAGGCGCTGAATGCTCCGGTCACCGTCTCCTTTACCCCCACGCTGGCCCCGATGAGCCGAGGCATCCTCACCACCGCCACCGCGAAGGTGCGGCCGGGCGTGACGGCCGAGGAACTGCGCCGCGCCTGGGCCGAGGCCTACGACGAGGAGCCGTTCGTCCACCTGCTGCCGGAAAGCCAGTGGCCCTCCACCAAGTCCGTGCAGGGCTCCAACCACGCCGTGATGCAACTGGCGCTCGACGCCCGCGCCGGCCGCGTGATCGTCACCTGCGCCATCGACAACCTCACCAAGGGGACTGCCGGCGGCGCCGTGCAGTCCATGAACATTGCCCTCGGCCTGGCGGAAACCGCCGGCCTCGAACTGCAGGGAGTCGCACCGTGAGCATCACCGCCCCCCAGGGATTCCGGGCCGCCGGCGTCAAGGCCGGCCTCAAGGCCTCCGGAAACCCGGACCTGGCCCTCGTGGTCAACGACGGCCCCAACAAGGCCGCCGCCGCTGTCTTCACCTCCAACCGGGTGGCCGCGGCTCCCGTGCACTGGTCCCGCGAGGTCATCAAGGACGGCCGCGTGGACGCCGTCATCCTCAACTCCGGCGGCGCCAATGCCTGCACCGGACCGCAGGGGTTCCAGAACACGCACACCACCGCGGAAAAGACCGCCGAAGTACTCGGCGCCTCGGCGACCGACATCTTCGTCTGCTCCACCGGCCTGATCGGCGAGCAGTTGCCGATGGACAAGCTGGTCCCGGCGATCACCGTCGCCGCCGGGGAACTGAGCGCCGACGGCGGCCCGGCAGCCGCCACCGCGATCATGACCACCGACTCGGTCTCCAAGCAGGCCGTGTTCACCGGCACCGACGCCGAGGGCCGCGAATTCACCATCGGCGGCATGGCCAAGGGCGCCGGCATGCTCGCCCCCGGCCTGGCCACGATGCTGGTGGTGCTCACCACGGACGCGGACGCCCAGCCCGAACTGCTCGACGTCGTCCTCCGCGACGCCACCCGCGTCACCTTCGACCGGGCCGACTCGGACGGCTGCATGTCCACCAACGACACCGTGGTGTTGCTCGCCTCCGGTGCCTCCGGCGCGGCCCCCTCCGCCGCCGACTTCGGCAAGGGCCTCACCCAGGTCTGCGCCGAACTGGCCCGCAAGCTGATCGGCGACGCCGAGGGCGCCAGCCACGACATCGCCATCCGCACCTTCAACGCCGCCAGCGAAAAGGACGCCGAGGTGGTCAGCCGGGCCGTGGCCCGCTCCAACCTCTTCAAGACGGCCATCTTCGGCAAGGACCCCAACTGGGGCCGGGTGCTCTCCGCCGTCGGCACCACCGACGCGGCCTTCGAACCGGACCAGCTCAATGTGTCGATGAACGGCGTGCAGATCTGCCGCAACGGCAGCATCGGCGACGACCGGAACCTCGTTGACCTCGAACCGCGCGAAGTCCTCGTCGAGATCGACCTGCAGGCCGGGACCGCCGAGGCGACCATCTGGACCAACGACCTCACGCACGACTACGTCCACGAAAACAGCGCCTACTCCAGCTAGGCAGTTCCCGGAGGGACACCCACCATGAGCACCCAGACCCGCGAGACGACCTCGATGTCCGACGCGCAGGGCAAGGCCGGCACCCTGATCGAGGCGCTGCCCTGGATCCAGCGCTTCGCCGGCACCACAATGGTGATCAAGTACGGCGGCAACGCCATGGTCAACGACGAACTGCGCCGCGCCTTCGCCGAGGACGTCGTCTTCCTGCACCACGTGGGGATCCACCCGGTGGTGGTCCACGGCGGCGGCCCGCAGATCAACGCCATGCTCGGCCGGCTCGGCATCGAATCCGAGTTCAAGGGCGGCCTGCGCGTCACCACTCCCGAGGCCATGGACGTGGTCCGCATGGTCCTCACCGGCCAGGTGGGCCGCGAACTCGTGGGCCTGATCAACTCGCACGGCCCCTACGCCGTCGGCATGTCCGGCGAGGACGGCGGGCTGCTGCGCGCAGTGCGCACCGGCACCGTCGTCGACGGCGAAGAGGTGGACCTCGGCCTCGTCGGCGAAGTCGTCGGCGTGAACCCGGAAGGCATCCTGGACATCATCGCGGCCGGCCGGATCCCGGTGATCTCCACCGTCGCGCCGGAAATCCACGACGACGGCTCCACCACCGGCCAGGTGCTCAACGTCAACGCGGACACGGCCGCGGCCGCCGTCGCGTCCGCCCTGGGCGCCTCCAAACTGGTCATCCTGACCGACGTCGAAGGCCTCTACGCCAACTGGCCGGACCGCTCCTCGCTGATCTCCTCGCTCACGGCCTCGGAACTGCGCGAGATGCTGCCGCGCCTGGAGTCCGGCATGATCCCGAAGATGGCGGCCTGCCTGAAAGCCGTCGACGACGGCGTCGAACGCGCGCACATCGTGGACGGCCGGCTGCCGCACTCGATGCTGCTGGAAACCTTTACGACCGCCGGCATCGGCACGCAGGTCGTCCCGGACGAGGAAGTGAACGCACAGTGAGCAGCACCGAACTTAACCATTCCGCTTCGGAGGCCCCCATCGCCGGCTCGGCCCCCACAGCTTCCGTTATGACTGGAAAGAGCAGCGGCGCGCAGTGGCTGTCCCGCTACTCTTCCTCGCTGCTGGGCGTCTTCGGCACCCCGCAGCGTGTGCTGGTCCGGGGCGCCGGCTGCCTCGTCTGGGACGCCGACGGCAAGGAGTACCTGGACCTGCTCGGCGGGATCGCGGTCAACGCGCTCGGCCACGCGCACCCGTTCGTCACCTCCGTGATCTCCAGCCAGCTCGCCACCCTGGGCCACGTCTCCAACTTCTTCACCAGCCCCACCCAGGTGGCCCTGGCCGAGAAGCTGCTGGAGATCAGCAAGGCGCCCGCGGGCTCGAAAGTATTCTTCGCCAACTCGGGAACGGAAGCGGTCGAGGCGGCCTTCAAGCTCGCCCGGCGCAATGCAGGCACGGACCAGACGCCGCGCACCAAAATCATCGCCCTCGAGGGCGCCTTCCACGGCCGCACCATGGGCGCCCTCGCGCTGACCTCCAAGGAGGCCTACCGTGCACCGTTCGCGCCGCTTCCCGGCGGCGTCGTGCACGTGCCCTTCGGCGACATCGAGGCCCTCCGCGCCGCGATCGACGACACCACCGCCGCCGTCTTCCTCGAACCGATCCAAGGCGAAGCCGGCGTCCGCCCGCTGCCCGCCGGCTATCTGAAGGCGGCCCGCGAGGCCACTACCGCCGCCGGCGCGCTGCTGATCCTGGACGAGGTCCAGACCGGCATCGGCCGCACCGGCAAATGGCTGGCCAGCGAGGACGCCGGGATCGTCCCGGACGCCGTGACCCTCGCGAAGGGCCTCGGCGGCGGCTTCCCGATCGGCGCCCTGCTCACCTTCGGCCCCGAGGTGTCCGCCCTGCTGTCCGCCGGCCAGCACGGCACCACCTTTGGCGGAAACCCGGTGGCCACCGCGGCGGCCCTTGCCACCCTGCACGTGCTGGAAAACCAGCAGGTTCTCGCCCACGTCCGGGAGGTGGGGGAGCACCTGCGCTCCGGCCTCGCCGCAATCGACGGCGTCACCGAGGTCCGCGGCGAGGGCCTGCTGATCGGCTTCGACCTCGACGCCGACGTCGCCCCCGCCGTCGTCGCGGCGGGACTCGACGCCGGATTCATCCTCAACAGCCCCGGCCCGCACACCATCCGGCTCGCGCCGCCGCTGATCCTCTCCAAGGAGCAGTCCGACCGCTTCCTCGCCGCGCTGCCGGCCCTCCTCCGGACCGCAAAGGACGCCCAGTGACCGCCTCCATGAATGCACCTGAAACGTCGGCGGGGCCTACCCGCCACTTCCTCAAGGACACGGACCTCACCCCGGCCGAGCAGGCCGAGGTCCTGGACCTCGCGGTCCGGATGAAAGCCGCGCCCTACAGCGTCCAGCCCTTCGCCGCGGAGGGCAGCGGCCGCAAGACCGTTGCCGTGATCTTCGACAAAACCTCCACCCGCACCCGCGTCTCCTTCGCCACCGGCATTGCGGACATGGGCGGCAACGCGCTCATCATCAACCCGGGCGAGGCGCAGATCGGCCACAAGGAATCGGTCGAGGACACCGCCAAGGTCCTCGAACGTATGGTGTCGACCATCGTGTGGCGGACCGGCGCGCACGCCGGCCTGGTCGCGATGGCGGAAAACTCCGGCGTCCCGGTCATCAACGCCCTGTGCGACGACTACCACCCCTGCCAGCTCCTGGCCGACCTGCTGACCGTCAAGGAGCACAAGGGCGAGCTGGCGGGCCTGACCATGAGCTACCTCGGCGACGCGGCCAACAACATGGCCAACTCCTACCTGCTGGCCGGCGTCACCGCCGGCATGCACGTGCGCATCGCCGGCCCGGAGGGCTACCTTCCCGCCGCGGAGATCGTCGCCGCCGCCGAGGAACGAGCCGCCCAGACCGGCGGCTCGGTGCTCGTCACGGTCGACGCCGCCGAGGCGCTCCGCGGTGCCGACGTCGTCGCCACCGACACCTGGGTGTCGATGGGCCAGGAGGACGAGAAGGAAGCCCGGCTGCAGCTGTTCCGCGACTACTCCGTCGACGAGGACGCGATGAAACTCGCCGCCCCCGACGCCGTCGTGCTGCACTGCCTGCCGGCCTACCGCGGCTACGAAATCGCCGCCGGCGTCATCGACGGCCCGCAGTCCGTGGTCTGGGACGAAGCCGAAAACCGGCTGCACGCCCAGAAGGCCCTGATGGCCTGGCTGATGCACCGCTCCGGCCTGGCCGTGGTTGAAGGACTCGGCTAATGTCCATCCAGCCCGCCGCCCAGGGGGCCAGCCCGGCCACCAAAACGGCCCGGCAGGCGCGGATCACCGCGATCCTCACCGGCGAATCCGTCCGCTCACAGGCCGAACTCGCGGCGCTGCTCGCGGACGACGGCGTCCAGGTCACCCAGGCCACGCTCTCCCGCGACCTCGTGGAACTCGGCGCCGTCCGGGTCCGCGGCAAGGACGGCGTGCTCGTGTACGCCGTGCCGGGGGAGGGCGGCGAACGCGGCGCCAAGTCCGGGGTAACCCAGGAAATCCTCGACGCCCGGCTCGCGCGGCTCTGCGGCGAACTGCTCGTCACGGCCGAGGCGTCCGCGAACCTCGTGGTGCTCCGGACCCCGCCGGGGGCCGCGAACTTCCTGGCCCTCGCCATCGACCACTCGGTGATGCCCTCGATCCTCGGCACGATCGCCGGGGACGACACCGTGCTGCTGGTCACCCGTGACCCGGCCGGCGGCGCCGCCGTCGCCGCCCGCTTCCTGCAGCTGGCCGAAGAAGCCGGCCAATGACCTTCCCCGTGAACTTTCACCAGACAACCAAGAACCAACAACTAAGGAGCATTTGAAGTGACTGAGCGTATTGTGCTGGCCTACTCCGGTGGCCTGGATACTTCCGTAGCCATCGGCTGGATCGGTGAAGCGACCGGCGCCGAGGTCATTGCCGTGGCGGTCGACGTCGGACAGGGCGGCGAGTCGCTGGAGACCATCCGCCAGCGTGCCCTGGGCTGCGGCGCCGCCGAGGCCTACGTGGCCGATGCGTCGGACGAGTTCGCCAATGAATACTGCATGCCCACGCTGCAGGCCAACGCCCTCTACCAGGGCCACTACCCGCTGGTCTCGGCCATCTCCCGCCCGGTGATCGTCAAGCACCTGGTCAAGGCCGCCCGCGAATTCGGCGCCACCACCGTGGCGCACGGCTGCACCGGCAAGGGCAACGACCAGGTCCGCTTCGAGGTCGGCATCCAGACCCTGGGCCCGGACCTGAAGTGCATCGCCCCGGTCCGCGACCTCGCCCTGACCCGCGACAAGGCCATTGCCTTCGCCGAGGAAAAGGGATTGCCGATCGAGACCACCAAAAAGAACCCGTACTCGATCGACCAGAACGTCTGGGGCCGCGCCGTCGAAACCGGCTACCTCGAGGACATCTGGAACGCCCCCACCAAGGACATCTACGACTACACCGCCACCCCGGAATTCCCGCCGGCCCCGGATGAAGTCACCATCTCCTTCGAAGCCGGCATCCCGGTCGCGATCGACGGCGTCAAGGTCACCCCGCTGCAGGCCATCAAGGAACTGAACCGCCGCGCCGGCGCCCAGGGCGTCGGCCGGATCGACGTCGTCGAGGACCGCCTCGTCGGCATCAAGTCCCGCGAAATCTACGAGGCCCCCGGCGCGATGGCGCTGATCACTGCGCACAAGCACCTCGAGGACATCACGATCGAGCGCGAGCAGGCCCGCTTCAAGGCGACCGTCGGCCAGCGCTGGGCCGAGCTGGTCTACGACGGCCAGTGGTTCTCCCCGCTCAAGCGCTCCCTGGACGCCTTCATCCTGGACACCCAGCGCTACGTCTCCGGCGACATCCGCATGGTGCTGCACGGCGGCCAGGCGATCGTCAACGGGCGCCGCTCCGAGACCTCGCTCTACGACTTCGACCTCGCCACCTACGACACCGGCGACACCTTCGACCAGTCGATGGCGCGCGGCTTCATCGAGCTGTGGGGCATGTCGGCCAAGGTTGCCTCCGGCCGCGACATCCGCGTCGCCGGTAAGTAATGGCGTCCGCAACCAACGAAGGTGCGCTGTGGGGCGGCCGGTTCGCCGGCGGCCCCGCGGACGCCCTTGCGGCGCTGAGCAAGTCCACGCACTTCGACTGGCGGCTGGCCCGCTACGACATCGCCGGGTCCAAGGCGCACGCCCGCGTGCTGCACACGGCCGGGCTGCTGGACGACGCCGAACTCGCGGGCATGCTCGACGCCCTGGACCGGCTGGATGCGGACGTCGCCTCCGGCGCGTACACCCCGGCCGAGTCCGACGAGGACGTGCACGGCTCGCTGGAGCGCGGCCTGATCGAGCGCGCCGGAACCCAGCTCGGCGGCAAGCTCCGCGCCGGCCGGTCCCGCAACGACCAGGTCGCCACCCTGGGCCGGATGTTCCTGCGCGACCACGCCCGGATCATCGCCCGCGGTGTGCTCGCCACGATCGACGCGCTCATCGGCCAGGCCAAGGCCCACCAGGGCGTGGCCATGCCCGGCCGCACCCACCTTCAGCATGCCCAGCCGGTCCTGCTCAGCCACCACCTGCTGGCCCACGCCTGGGCGCTGCTGCGCGATGTGCAGCGGCTGGAGGACTGGGATAAGCGCGCGGCGGTATCGCCCTACGGCTCCGGCGCCCTCGCCGGGTCCTCGCTCGGCCTGGACCCGGAGGCCGTCGCGGCGGACCTGGGCTTCAACTCGGCCACCCACAACTCGATCGACGGCACCGCCTCCCGCGATGTCTTCGCCGAGTTCGCCTGGGTCTCGGCCATGATCGGCGTGGACCTGTCCCGGGTCTCGGAGGAAGTGATCCTGTGGGCAACGAAGGAGTTCTCCTTCGTGACACTGCACGATTCCTACTCCACCGGCTCCTCGATCATGCCGCAGAAGAAGAACCCGGACGTGGCGGAGCTGGCCCGTGGCAAGGCCGGCCGGCTGATCGGCGACCTGACCGGGCTGCTCGCCACCCTCAAAGGCCTGCCGCTCGCTTACAACCGCGACCTGCAGGAGGACAAGGAACCGGTCTTCGACGCCGCCGACACCCTGGAGCTGCTGCTTCCGGCCGTGTCCGGCATGATCGCGACGCTGAAGTTCAACACCGAGCGGATGGAATCGCTGGCACCCCAGGGCTTCGCGCTGGCCACGGACATCGCCGAGTGGCTGGTCCGTCAGGGCGTGCCGTTCCGCGAGGCGCACGAGCTCTCCGGCGCCGCCGTGAAGCAGGCCGAAAGCCGCGACGTCGAACTCTGGGACCTCACGGACGAGGAATACGCCGCCATCTCGGAGCACCTGACCCCGGAGGTCCGCACGGTCCTGTCCACCGATGGCTCGCTCAACAGCCGGAACTCCCAAGGCGGCACCGCGCCGGCCGCCGTCGAGCGCCAGCTGCTGGCCCTCGAAGGCGAGCTCGACGCCGTCCGCGGCTACGCGGGCTAGCAACCAGACGCTCCCTCACTTCGGACGGCGTTTCCACTGACGCTCCTGCAATTCCTGCAGGAGCGTCGGTGTGTTTCCTGCCAAAGGTGAGGGAGCGTTGTGCGTTCGCGGCCGAACAGCACTCGGTAGCATGACGGGATGAGCGAATCGTTCCGCCAGTTCCTGCGGTCCCTGCCCGATTTCCCGGAGGTACTCCCTGACTTCGACCCGGAAACGGCGCCCGAGGACCCCGCCGAGCTGTTCCGGCAGTGGCTCGCCGAAGCGCTGGCCGCCGGGGTTCCGCAGCCCAACGCCTGCAGCCTGGCTACCGCGGACGGGCAGGGGCGGCCGTCCTCGCGAATGCTGATCCTCAAGGACATCGACGCCGACGGCTGGCACTTCGCTACCTCCCGCGAGTCCCGAAAGGGGCGGGAGCTGAGCGCCAACCCGAATGCGGCGCTCAACTTCTTCTGGCAGCAGCAAGGCCGCCAGGTCCGCGTTGCCGGGGACGTGGTGGTGCTCTCCGCGGAGGCGTCCGCCGCCGACTGGCACGCCAGGCCCGGCGCCGACGGCAGCGAAAATCCAGCCTGGCAGCTCTATGCCTTGCGTCCGAGGGAGCTGGAATTCTGGCAGGCCCGGCATGACCGAGGGCACATCCGGCACCGCTACGGGCCGCGCTGAACGGCAAGCCCAGTTAATCAGGGTTAATCCGGGCGCTCAGTTAGGATGGGCGCCATGACTTCAATCACCCCGGAAAACCTGCCGGACGAACTCCGCCGCGCCGCCGACGTCGTGACCGGAATCGCCGCGAAACTAACGGACGCGGACGTCACGGCCGCCTCGGAGCTTCCCGGTTGGACCCGCGGCCACGTCCTGGCCCACGTCGCCGGAATCGCCAACGCGATGGCCCGCCAGCTCGAATACGCGGCACGCGGCGAAAAGATCGAGCTCTACGACGGCGGCTTCGAGGGGCGCAACCGCGCCATCGAACTCAGTGCCGGCCACGGCGCCGAGCAGCACCGCGGCGCCGTGACCGCCGCCGTCGGCCGCGCTCTGGCAGCGTTCGGCGCACTCGACACGGCAGGCTGGCAGGCGCCCATCACCTTCCGAGACGGCGTGGTGTTCGACGGCGGCCTGGCGCTCTGGCGCGAACTCACCATCCACGCCACTGACCTCGGCACAGGCCGCGGACCGGAAACCTGGAGCCGCCACTTCTGCGAGCACCTCTTCGAATTCCTGGCCGCCCGGGTGCCGGAGGGGGAGAGGTTCGTGCTGCAGCCGCTCGGCCTGCCGTCCGTCGCGCTCGGCGCCGCGGGCGGGCGCTCGACCGTAATCAACGGCATGCTCACAGATATCGCGGCGTGGCTCGCCGGGCGCACCCCCACCCTGGGCAGCCTGCGCGCCACGGCCGCAGCCGACGGCGTTGAGCTGCCGGCGCTGCTGCCCTGGCCCGCGGGTGTCCCCGTGACCAAGTAGGCCCACTCGAGCCAGGGGTGCTTGATTAGGCCTGCGGCACCGGCGCCAGCTGCCGTTCGCGGGCCAGCAGGCTCTCCTTGATCGCGAGCCCCCAGCGGAAGCCGCCCAGGCTCCCGTCGGTGCGGATCACGCGGTGGCACGGCACAAACAAGGCAGCCGCGTTGAAGGCGCAGGCACTGGCCGCTGCCCGGACCGCCTTGGCGTTGCCCGAGAGTTCCGCGTACTCGGTGTACGTCACCGGATGCCCCGGGGCGACGGTCCGGAGCATGTCCCAGGCGTGGCTGCGGAACGGACCGGACTTCTGCAGCACCGGCACGTCCATGGCGGCCCCGGGGTTGCCGGCGTAGAACTCCTCGACGGCGGCCGAGATCCCGCCCAGCTCCGCGACCGGTTCGTAGCCGCCGGGGAGCAGCTCGGCGTGGATTTGGCCGGTGAGTTCGCCGGGCACCGCGGTCCAGCCGGAGGCCAGCACGGCGCCGTCGCGGGCGATGATGGTGAACGGGCCGTCGGGCGTGTCCATGGTCAAGAGCTGGGCGTTCATTGCGTCACTTTCTTCGGGGAGAGTTTCTCGATGCGGGCTGCGGACTGGACCGCGGCGGCCGCGCGCCAGAGGTGCATGGTGGCGTAGGAACGCCAGGGGCTGAGCTCCCGGAAATCGGGCGAGAGCGCAACGGGTGGCAACGAATCCGGGGAGAGCGATTCCGGGGCGGCCGCCTGGGCGAGCGAGCGGATACCGTTACGGACCGCCGCGTCGTTGGCCAGGAACACATCAGGGGCGCCGATCACCCGCATCGCGACGTACCCCACCGTCCACGGTCCGACGCCGGGCAGCGGCAGGAGCTTGGCCTGCAGCCCGGCCAGGTCGTCGCCGTAGCCGAAGTCCAGCTCACCCGCGGCCATCGCCGCTGCGGCGCCGCGGATGGAATCGATCCGGCGCTGCGGCCCGCGGAGCAACTGGAACCCGCTGTCCGCGATCTCGGCCGCCGTCGGGAATATCCCGTGCAGTCCGTCCGCTGGCACCAGGCTCGCGCCGCCGCACGCGGAAAGCTGGACCAGGGCCGTCCTGGCTGCGGCCACGGTGATCTGCTGGCCGATCATGGCGCGGATCAGCAGTTCCTGCGGATCGACGGCGCCCGGCATCCGCATCCCCGGCACGGCCGCGACACTGGCTGCCAGGCGCGGGTCGGCCCCCAGCGCCCCGTCGATGGCGACCGGGTCGGCGTCGAGGTCCAAGAGGCGGCGGACCCGGCTCAGCAGCGAGGCCAGATCCCGCAGGTCCACGGCCCCTATGCTGAGCCTGATCGGGCGTCCCGGAGCGTCGGCTTCGTACTCCACCCGGAAACGTGCGTCCCCGTGGGCCAGCCGAAGCGTCCGGGCGTAGGAGGTGGACGTGCCTTCCTCGATGCCGGGGATGGCGCGGACGGCCAGGAACTCAAAGACGCCCGGATCAAACGGCTCCCGGTAAGGCAGGTTCAGCGTCAGGGCAGTGGAGGACGCCGCGGTCCGGGCCGGCGCGTGCTGGTGCCGGGCTGTGGCCCGCAGCTCCGAGGGGGTCATGGCGAAGACTTCAGCGATGGTCTCGTTGAACTGGCGCACGCTGCTGAACCCGGCGGCGAAGGCGATGTCGGCGGCCTTCATCGGGGTGGAGACCAGCAGGGTGCGGGCGGTCTGGGCGCGGCTGGCCCGGGCCAGGGACAGCGGGCCGGCGCCGAGTTCGTGGCTGAGGATCCGGTTGAGCTGGCGCGAGGAGTAGCCCAGCCGAGACGCCAGCCCCTCGACGCCGTCGCGGTTGATCACGCCGTCGTTGATCAGCCGCATGGCGCGGCCGGCAAGGTCCGAGCGAAGGTTCCAGGCCGGCGTGCCGGGGACGGCCTCGGGCAGGCAGCGCTTGCAGGCCCGGTAGCCGGCGTCGTGCGCGGCAGCGGAGGTCTCATAGAACGTGACGTTGTCCGCCTTGGGCGTCCGTGCGGGGCACGAAGGCCGGCAGTAGATGCCGGTGGTCCGGACAGCGGTGTAGAACTGCCCGTCGAAACGAGTGTCCCGGGCGTCGATCGCCCGGTAGCGCTGCCAGAAGTCCATGGCTCCATCCTGCCAGCTTCCAGCCGGTCACTGCTAGCGGAAATCGGACACGGCCGTGGAGGCCCGGCCGCAGCCAGCCGCCGTGGGTTTGTTAAAGTCGGAGGATGGATTCGCGCCTGACGCCTGACGCCCTGCGCGGGCTGCTGTCCGCCGACGCCCGCACCGTGGCGCCGCAGCTGCTCGGCGCGGTGCTCACACACGAAAGCCACGGCGGGCCGGTGGCAGTGCGGATCACCGAGGTCGAGGCCTACCTGGGGCCGGAGGACTCGCTCCACCCGGATCCCGGCTCGCACACGTTCCGAGGCCAGACCCGCCGGAACGCCCCGATGTTCGGCCCCGCCGGCCACCTCTACGTGTACTTCACCTACGGCATGCACCACTGCGCCAACATCGTCTGCGGACCCGAGGGGGTAGCCTCCGCCGTGCTGCTGCGCGCCGGGGAGGTCGTAGCGGGGGAGGAGCTGGCCCTGGCCCGGCGACCGACGTCGAAGGCCCCCAAGGACCTGGCCAGCGGCCCCGCCCGCTTCGCCACCGCCCTGGGACTGACGACGGCGGACAGCGGCCGCGACGCGCTCGGTGCCCCATTCCGGCTCGAGCTCCCGGACAAACCGTCGACAGAAATTAGCTCCGGGCCGCGGGTGGGCGTCTCCGGCGCCGGCGGCACCGACGACTACCCCTGGCGCTTCTGGCTCAGCGGCGACCCGACCGTCTCCCGTTACAAGGCCGCGAAGGTCCGGACGGCGTAACCGGCAGGAACCGCAAACGGGGCCAGACGTGACCGCAGGCCCTCGCGCACCCCGGGCCACTCCCCGGCAAGGATCGAATATACGGCGGTGTTCGAGCGCCCGCCATCCTGGGCAGCCCGGTATCCGCGCAGGACCCCCTCGAACTGGGCGCCCAGGCGCTGGATCGCGGCGGCACTGCGCACGTTGGTGGCGTCGCAGCGGAAGCCGACACGGTGCACTCCAAGCACCTCGAAGGCGTAGCCAAGCAGCATGCTCTTACTCGCCGCGTTGACGTGGCTGCCCCAGAACTGGCGGCCGAAGAACGTGCCGCCGATCTCGATCCGATTTTGCGTGGGGAAATAGTCGCAGAGCGAGGTGGCGCCCAGCAGCGCCCCGGTCCGCTGGTCCGTCACGGCGAACGGAATAACGGATGGGTCCTTGAGCCGCGCACGGAACAAATCGGCCAGCTCCGCGGCGTCCCTCGGCCGGGCCGCGGCCATGCCGGCCCACAGCTGCGGATCCACAAAGTCAAAGAGCGCCGACGCGTGCCGCGGCGAAAGCGGAACCGCGCAGACGCCGTGGCCGGACAAGGAAATGTCGTGCTGCATTGCAGTATTGAATCACCGCGGCCGGACCCGGGAAACGGCAAAACGGAGCCCTCCTCATGAACAGTTGGCAACGCCCGGGTGGCCGGGCGTGCTGCCCGGCCCGACCCGCGGCTTGGCCACCGCGTAAGGTGGACGGGTGAATCCAAGCCGACACGTACCCCAAACCAACCCCGCCGGGCAGCCCGGCCAGACCGCCCCCAGCGCCGCCAGCGTGCCGGTGCAGGAGCTGATTGCCAGCCTGTGTGCCACCGTCCCGGACTATCCCAAGCCCGGCATCGTCTTCAAGGACCTGACCCCGGTCTTCGCCGACGGCGGCGCGCTCAAGGCCATGGTGGACGCGCTGGTTGAGCCCTTCCGCGGACAGTTCGACGCCGTCGCCGGCGTGGAAGCCCGCGGCTTCCTGCTCGCCGCAGCCGCGGCCTACGCGACCGGGACCGGGGTCGTCACCGTCCGCAAGGCCGGCAAGCTGCCGCGCGAGGTCGTCTCGGAGGACTACTCGCTGGAGTACGGCACCGCCACCCTGGAGCTGCACAGCGCGGATCTGGTGCCGGGCACCCGGGTGCTGATTCTCGACGACGTCCTCGCCACCGGAGGCACGCTGGGCGCGGCCGCCCGCCTCTTCGAACGCTGCGGCGTCGAGGTGGCCGGCGTCGGTGTGGTGATGGAACTCGCCGAACTGAACGGACGCGACGCCCTGGCCGGACACCGCGTCCACGCCCTGCTGGGCCTGTAGCCGGAGGCCGGTCCGCACGCCCCGGCCTCCGGGGCCTTGGTCTGGACGGGTGCCGCCGCCTCGGTAGAATGCCTGACAAAAAGTGCAGCCGGAAGAAAACCGACATATTTCGGGAGCGTTAACCGAAATCGCTGTAGAATGGTTGGTCTGTCTTTTTCGATAGGGGAACGCTCGATGCACGACGCTGATTTGGCCCATGAACGCGACTATGTGGCCGGCTTGTACGCCCGGCTGGATGAGCTGCGGGCGGAAAAGCGCGCCCAGCTGGCCCAGGTCCGCCGTGCCGGCGCCGTGGGCACCATGCAGAACGTCTCCGAGCGGGACGCGTTCGCCGCACTATACGAGGACCGCCTGGCCCAGCTGGACGCGGTCGATGACCGCCTCGTGTTCGGCCGCCTCGACCTGGACTCCGGCGAGGCCCAGTACATCGGGCGGATCGGCCTGACCACGGAGGACCTGCAGCGGCTAATGGTGGACTGGCGGGCCCCCGAGGCCGGCCACTTCTACCAGGCCACGGCTTTCGACCGGCAGGGCGTGCGCCGCCGCCGGCACCTGATCCTGCAGGGCCGCGAGGTCAAGGCGATCGAGGATGACGTGCTCGACGCCGACCTGCTGGCGGACAACGACTCCCTGCAGGGCGAGGGCGCACTGCTTGCCGCGTTGAACTCCAAGCGCACCGGCCGGATGTCGGACATCGTCGGGACCATCCAGTCCGAGCAGGACCGGATCATCCGCTCCTCGATCTCCGGCGCCCTGGTGGTCCAGGGCGGGCCCGGCACGGGCAAGACCGCCGTCGCGCTGCACCGCGCGGCCTACCTGCTCTACACCCACCGCGACCGGCTCAAGACTGCCGGCGTGCTGCTGGTCGGCCCGTCTTCGTCGTTTATGAATTACATCGAACGGGTGCTGCCGTCCCTGGGTGAGACCGGTGTTGTTATGGCCAGCCTGGGCCGGCTGATGCCGGGCATCCACGCCGTCGCCGAGGACGACGCCGATGTCGCGGCGATCAAGGGCCGGCTCGACATGGCCGAGGTGGTGGCCAACGCCGTCGCCAACCGGCAGCGGATCCCGGCCGAAAACCGCATCCTCGAGGTGGACGGCCGCAAACTGGTGCTGACGCCGCGCCAGGTGCGCCGTGCCCGGGAAAAGGCGCGCGCTACCGGCAAGCCGCACAACGAGGCCCGGGTCTCCTTCGTCAAGATCCTGCTGCGGGAACTCACCGAGCAGATGACCGAGCTGGTCGAGGCCGGCAACATCGGCAACAACGCCGACCGCTCCTACCTCGCCGAGGACGTCCGCTCGGCGAGGGACGTCCGCGTGGCCCTGAACCTGTGCTGGATGCCGATGACACCGGAAAAGCTGGTGGGGGAACTGCTCAGCAAGCCCGCCATCCTGGCGGCCTGCACCCCGGACCTCAGCCAGGCCGAGCGCGACTTGCTGCTGCGGCCCGCCGGTTCGCCGTGGACCGAGGCCGACGTGCCGTTGCTGGACGAGGCAGCGGAACTCCTTGGTGAACTGGACCCGGCCGCCGGCCGCGGCCTGGCCCAGCAGGAGCACGACCGAGCCCGGGACCTGGCCAACGCCAAGCAGACACTGGTCAACATGGAAACCGCCGGCGTCGATGTGCTGATCTCGGCCGAGGAACTGGTGGACCAGAACCAGGAGCGCGAGGGCCGGCTGACCGCGGCCGAGCGCGCCACGAGCGACCGCACCTGGGCATTCGGGCACATTGTGGTGGACGAGGCGCAGGAGCTGTCGCCGATGCAGTGGCGCCTGCTGGTGCGCCGCTGCCCGTTGAAGTCCTTCACGATCGTCGGCGACATCGCCCAGACCAGCTCGGTGGCCGGTGCCAAGTCCTGGCAGAGCGCCCTGGCCCCGATGTTCGGGGACCGCTGGCAGCTTGAGGAACTCACCGTCAACTACCGCACCCCGGCCCAGATCGCCGAGGCGGCGGCCCGGATGGCCAACGCCGCCGGACTCGTCGTCTCCGCCCCCAAGGCCGTCCGCGACGGCCGCTGGTCACCGGTGATCGACCGGGTCAAGCCCGGCACCATCGTCGACCGGCTCCTGGAGGTCCTCCCCGAGGAGCTGGACGCGCTCGACGGCGGCCTGCTGGCGGTCATCGCCGACGGCGGGCTCCTGCCGGAGGCCACCGCCGCGCTGCGCGGCGCCTACGGACGCCGCGTCGGCACCGGGGCGGGCAGCTACGAGCAGGACATCGTGGTGATCAGCCCCCGCGAGGCCAAGGGACTGGAGTTCGACGGCGTTGTGGTGCTGGAACCGTCCGCCATGCTCAACCACGAACACGGCAAGGTGGGGGATCTGTACGTGGCGATGACCCGGCCCACCCAGCGCCTGCGCCTCATCGCCGCCGCCGGCGTGCCGGCCGGCATCGAAGACGAAGGCCGCGGTCCGCGCAGCTAGCCCCTTGGTGTCCAGCCTTGGGCGTGACGGGACGTGCCGTTCCGTCACGTCCCGGGGAGGGACCTTCGGGCCCGGGCGTTCCTGCTAACTTAGATTCCGTGTCCCAGCTAAATGATCTCCAGTCCCAGCAGAACGACCCCGGCTTCGCCAACATCTGGCAAGAGCTGAAATGGCGCGGCCTCGTCCACGTGTCCACGGATGAGGCGGAGCTGGAGAAGCTGCTCGCCGGCGACCCCGTGACCTACTACTGCGGCTTCGATCCCACGGCGCCCAGCCTGCACCTCGGCAACCTTGTGCAACTGATGCTGATGCGCCGGCTCCAGCTGGCCGGGCACAAACCCCTGGGGCTGGTGGGAGGTTCCACCGGGCTGATCGGTGACCCCCGGCAGACCGCTGAACGCGTGCTCAACACCCCGGAGACCGTGGCCGAATGGGTCGGCCGGCTGCAGGGCCAGGTCCAGCGCTTCCTCAGCTTCGAGGGCGAGAACGCGGCCCGGATGGTCAACAACCTCGACTGGACCGCTCCGCTGAGCGCCATCGATTTCCTGCGCGGGATCGGAAAGCACTTCCGCGTAGGCACCATGATCAAAAAGGACATTGTGGCCACCCGCCTGAATTCCGATGAGGGCATCAGCTACACCGAGTTCAGCTACCAGATCCTGCAGGGCATGGACTACCTGCAGCTGTTCCGCGACTACGGCTGCGTGCTGCAGACCGGCGGCTCGGACCAGTGGGGCAACCTCACCAGCGGCACGGACCTGATCCGCAAGGTGGAGGGCAAGCACGTGCATGCCCTGGGCACCCCGCTGATCACCA
Source organism: Arthrobacter sp. SlRoot2-15 (assembly GCF_059739345.1). NCBI lineage: Bacteria > Bacillati > Actinomycetota > Actinomycetes > Micrococcales > Micrococcaceae > Arthrobacter > Arthrobacter sp. SlRoot2-15. Next base: position 484,660 of record NZ_AP046058.1, on the reverse strand, counting down.
ACGCGGACGGCACCAAGTTCGGCAAGAGCGAGGGCAACGCGATCTGGCTCGACGCCGAGATGTGCAGCCCTTACGCCTTCTACCAGTTCTGGCTTAACACCGCCGACTCCGACGTCGCCGCGCGGCTCAAGGTCTTTACCTTCCTCAGCCGCGCCGAGATCGAAGCCCTCGAAGCCTCGGTCGCGGAGCGCCCGTTCGCCCGCGAAGGCCAGCGCAAACTCGCCTACGAGGTGACTTCGCTGGTGCATGGCGTGGAAGCTACGGAGAAAGTCATCGCGGCCTCGGCTGCCGTGTTCGGCGGGGGAGACCTGACGGTCCTGGATGCAGCAAGCCTGCAGGCAGCGACCGCGGAGCTGCCGTCCGCCACCGTTGACGGGTCCGGCCTCGGCATCATCGACCTGCTGGTGGCCACCGGGCTGTCCGAAAGCAAGTCCGCTGCCCGGCGGACCGTCGGCGAGGGCGGCGCCTACGTGAACAACACCAAGATCTCGGACCCCGACGCCGTCATCGCCCCCGCGGAACTTCTGCACGGCCGGTTCCTGCTGCTGCGCCGCGGCAAGAAGAACCTGGCAACCGTGGAGGTTTCCGGCGTCTAGCAGGCATGTACCCCGGGCCCGGTTACGTCCCCAGCACGCTCTTCTCCGGCCGATTTGCACGGCCGGAGGGGAGCGTGTAATGTTTTCTGAGTCGCCGCCGCTGAGTGGTGACAAACCCCAACAAAGAGAAGCAATTCTTCTTGCAGACAATGCGGGAAATCGAAATTGCTTCGCATTTTGCTGGGCGGATTCGCTTCGACGAGGTGAAATTCGGGAAAACTTCCGGGTTTGCAAAGTGGAAATGAATGAAATAAGCTAAATACATCGCAGCGAAGAAAAACGAAGCAAATGAATTCACGAAGTAAATTGTTTCGGCAAATATTCGAATGTGTCTGTTGTTTGAGAACTCAATAGTGTGCCAAGTTTGTTGATACCAATTTATTGTATTGAATTGGTTGATTGTGCCGGATTGTCCACCCCGTGGATGGTCTGGTGTTTTTAGCTGGTTTCAAATTTTGTGCAGTGTTTGTTCCCGTTTTCCCGGGGGCGGATGCTGTGTCTGTTTTACTTCAACGGAGAGTTTGATCCTGGCTCAGGATGAACGCTGGCGGCGTGCTTAACACATGCAAGTCGAACGATGATCCTCACTTGTGGGGGGATTAGTGGCGAACGGGTGAGTAACACGTGAGTAACCTGCCCTTAACTCTGGGATAAGCCTGGGAAACTGGGTCTAATACCGGATATGACTCCTCATCGCATGGTGGGGGGTGGAAAGCTTTTTGTGGTTTTGGATGGACTCGCGGCCTATCAGCTTGTTGGTGAGGTAATGGCTCACCAAGGCGACGACGGGTAGCCGGCCTGAGAGGGTGACCGGCCACACTGGGACTGAGACACGGCCCAGACTCCTACGGGAGGCAGCAGTGGGGAATATTGCACAATGGGCGCAAGCCTGATGCAGCGACGCCGCGTGAGGGATGACGGCCTTCGGGTTGTAAACCTCTTTCAGTAGGGAAGAAGCGAAAGTGACGGTACCTGCAGAAGAAGCGCCGGCTAACTACGTGCCAGCAGCCGCGGTAATACGTAGGGCGCAAGCGTTATCCGGAATTATTGGGCGTAAAGAGCTCGTAGGCGGTTTGTCGCGTCTGCCGTGAAAGTCCGGGGCTCAACTCCGGATCTGCGGTGGGTACGGGCAGACTAGAGTGATGTAGGGGAGACTGGAATTCCTGGTGTAGCGGTGAAATGCGCAGATATCAGGAGGAACACCGATGGCGAAGGCAGGTCTCTGGGCATTAACTGACGCTGAGGAGCGAAAGCATGGGGAGCGAACAGGATTAGATACCCTGGTAGTCCATGCCGTAAACGTTGGGCACTAGGTGTGGGGGACATTCCACGTTTTCCGCGCCGTAGCTAACGCATTAAGTGCCCCGCCTGGGGAGTACGGCCGCAAGGCTAAAACTCAAAGGAATTGACGGGGGCCCGCACAAGCGGCGGAGCATGCGGATTAATTCGATGCAACGCGAAGAACCTTACCAAGGCTTGACATGAACCGGTAATACCTGGAAACAGGTGCCCCGCTTGCGGTCGGTTCACAGGTGGTGCATGGTTGTCGTCAGCTCGTGTCGTGAGATGTTGGGTTAAGTCCCGCAACGAGCGCAACCCTCGTTCCATGTTGCCAGCGCGTAATGGCGGGGACTCATGGGAGACTGCCGGGGTCAACTCGGAGGAAGGTGGGGACGACGTCAAATCATCATGCCCCTTATGTCTTGGGCTTCACGCATGCTACAATGGCCGGTACAAAGGGTTGCGATACTGTGAGGTGGAGCTAATCCCAAAAAGCCGGTCTCAGTTCGGATTGGGGTCTGCAACTCGACCCCATGAAGTCGGAGTCGCTAGTAATCGCAGATCAGCAACGCTGCGGTGAATACGTTCCCGGGCCTTGTACACACCGCCCGTCAAGTCACGAAAGTTGGTAACACCCGAAGCCGGTGGCCTAACCCCTTGTGGGAGGGAGCTGTCGAAGGTGGGACTGGCGATTGGGACTAAGTCGTAACAAGGTAGCCGTACCGGAAGGTGCGGCTGGATCACCTCCTTTCTAAGGAGCACCTACAATGCTCATCACCGGACGCATGTCCTGTGGTGGTGTTGTCAGGAGTACGCCCGTTGCGCAGACGCAAGTTCTGCGGCGGGTGCTCGCGGGTGGAATATCAACAAATAGCGGCCGCTGCGTTTTCTCCGGCACCCAGTACGGATCCCCACTTGTGTGGTTCCTGGAACGGTGTTTGAGGGTTCGGGCGGTTTAGTGTTTGGCACACTGTTGGGTCCTGAGACAACAGGACCGGTTGCCGCCACCCCTTGGGTGGTGGTGTCCGGGACTTGTGTTTCTGGTTTCCCGGCTGCGACGAACACGCACTGTATGGGTCCTTTTGGGGGTCTGAGTGTGTGGGGTGTGTGGTACGGGGTTGTTGTTTGAGAACTACATAGTGGACGCGAGCATCTTTTATAAGAAGCAATTTCCAAGAATATGAACCTGGATCTGGCTGTGCGTGATGGTGTCACCCTTTTGGGGTGGTGTTGTTGGGTGTGGTTGGTTTTGTGGTTCTCTCGAAATTACTCCTTGATCTTTTGTGGTCAAGTTTTTAAGAGCACACGGTGGATGCCTTGGCATTAGGAGCCGAAGAAGGACGTAGGAATCTGCGATAAGCCTGGGGGAGTCGATAACCGGACTGTGATCCCAGGGTGTCCGAATGGGGAAACCCCGCCAGACGCGCGAGTGATCTGGTGACCCGCATCTGAACACATAGGGTGCGTGGAGGGAACGCGGGGAAGTGAAACATCTCAGTACCCGCAGGAAGAGAAAACAATAGTGATTCCGTTAGTAGTGGCGAGCGAACGCGGATCAGGCTAAACCGTTCCATGTGTGAATAGCCGGCGGGCGTTGCATGGTCGGGGTTGTGGGACTTTCCGTTCTGTCTCTGCCGGGACAGTGGGGTGAGAGCATGTGCATAGGTGAACGGTCTTGAAAGGCCGGCCAGAGAGGGTGTGAGCCCCGTAACCGAAATGTTGTGTGCCGCCTGGGAAGTATCCCAAGTAGCACGGGGCCCGAGAAATCCCGTGCGAATCTGTCAGGACCACCTGATAAGCCTAAATACTCCCTAATGACCGATAGCGGACCAGTACCGTGAGGGAAAGGTGAAAAGTACCCCGGGAGGGGAGTGAAACAGTACCTGAAACCGTGTGCTTACAATCCGTCGGAGCAGCCTTGTAGTTGTGACGGCGTGCCTTTTGAAGAATGAGCCTGCGAGTTAGTGTTACGTCGCGAGGTTAACCCGTGTGGGGAAGCCGTAGCGAAAGCGAGTCTGAACAGGGCGTTGCAGTGGCGTGATCTAGACCCGAAGCGAAGTGATCTACCCATGGCCAGGTTGAAGCGACGGTAAGACGTCGTGGAGGACCGAACCCACTTCAGTTGAAAATGGAGGGGATGAGCTGTGGGTAGGGGTGAAAGGCCAATCAAACTTCGTGATAGCTGGTTCTCCCCGAAATGCATTTAGGTGCAGCGTTGCGTGTTTCTTACCGGAGGTAGAGCTACTGGATGGCTAATGGGCCCTACAAGGTTACTGACGTCAGCCAAACTCCGAATGCCGGTAAGTGAGAGCGCAGCAGTGAGACTGTGGGGGATAAGCTTCATAGTCGAGAGGGAAACAGCCCAGACCACCAACTAAGGCCCCTAAGCGTGTGCTAAGTGGGAAAGGATGTGGAGTTGCGAAGACAACCAGGAGGTTGGCTTAGAAGCAGCCATCCTTAAAAGAGTGCGTAATAGCTCACTGGTCAAGTGATTCCGCGCCGACAATGTAGCGGGGCTCAAGTACACCGCCGAAGTTGTGGCATTCAGATATTAGCTAAGCCCTTGTGGTTCAGGCGTCTGGATGGGTAGGGGAGCGTCGTGTGGGCAGTGAAGTCGCGGTGGAAACCAGCGGTGGAGCCTACACGAGTGAGAATGCAGGCATGAGTAGCGAAAGACGGGTGAGAAACCCGTCCGCCGAATGATCAAGGGTTCCAGGGTCAAGCTAATCTGCCCTGGGTAAGTCGGGACCTAAGGCGAGGCCGACAGGCGTAGTCGATGGACAACGGGTTGATATTCCCGTACCGGCGAAAAACCGCCCATGCTGAACAGGGGATACTAACCGCCCGAGACCTGCCCGATCACCCTTGTGGTGTGAGGGTTTTGGTGGAGCGCGGGACCTGATCCTGGGAGGCAAGCGTATTAACAGGTGTGACGCAGGAAGGTAGCCGAGCCGGGCGATGGTTGTCCCGGTCTAAGGATGTAGGGCGAACGGTAGGCAAATCCGCCGTTCATGATGCCTGAGACCCGACGGGACCCCCGTATGGGGGGATTCGGTGATCCTATGCTGCCTAGAAAAGCATCGACGCGAGGTTTTAGCCGCCCGTACCCCAAACCGACACAGGTGATCAGGTAGAGAATACTAAGGCGATCGAGAGAATTATGGTTAAGGAACTCGGCAAAATGCCCCCGTAACTTCGGGAGAAGGGGGGCCCCTATCGTGATGGACACTGGCTGTCCGGAGCGTGCAGGGGCCGCAGAGACCAGGGGGAAGCGACTGTTTACTAAAAACACAGGTCCGTGCGAAGTCGCAAGACGATGTATACGGACTGACTCCTGCCCGGTGCTGGAAGGTTAAGAGGACCGGTTAGCCGCAAGGCGAAGCTGAGAATTTAAGCCCCAGTAAACGGCGGTGGTAACTATAACCATCCTAAGGTAGCGAAATTCCTTGTCGGGTAAGTTCCGACCTGCACGAATGGAGTAACGACTTCCCCGCTGTCTCAACCATAAACTCGGCGAAATTGCAGTACGAGTAAAGATGCTCGTTACGCGCAGCAGGACGGAAAGACCCCGAGACCTTTACTATAGTTTGGTATTGGTGTTCGGAGTGGCTTGTGTAGGATAGGTGGGAGACGTTGAAGCCCGGACGCCAGTTCGGGTGGAGTCATCGTTGAAATACCACTCTGGTCACTTTGGACATCTAACTTCGGCCCGTAATCCGGGTCAGGGACAGTGCCTGATGGGTAGTTTAACTGGGGCGGTTGCCTCCTAAAAAGTAACGGAGGCGCCCAAAGGTTCCCTCAGCCTGGTTGGCAATCAGGTGTCGAGTGTAAGTGCACAAGGGAGCTTGACTGTGAGAGAGACATCTCGAGCAGGGACGAAAGTCGGGACTAGTGATCCGGCGGTACATTGTGGAATGGCCGTCGCTCAACGGATAAAAGGTACCTCGGGGATAACAGGCTGATCTTGCCCAAGAGTCCATATCGACGGCATGGTTTGGCACCTCGATGTCGGCTCGTCGCATCCTGGGGCTGGAGTAGGTCCCAAGGGTTGGGCTGTTCGCCCATTAAAGCGGTACGCGAGCTGGGTTTAGAACGTCGTGAGACAGTTCGGTCCCTATCCGCTGCGCGCGCAGGAAATTTGAGAAGGGCTGTCCTTAGTACGAGAGGACCGGGACGGACGAACCTCTGGTGTGTCAGTTGTACTGCCAAGTGCACCGCTGATTAGCTACGTTCGGATGGGATAACCGCTGAAAGCATCTAAGCGGGAAGCTCGCTTCGAGATGAGATTTCCATACACCTTGCGTGTGAGAGGCCCCCAGCCAGACCACTGGGTTGATAGGCCGGATGTGGAAGCGAGGACTAACGACTCGTGAAGCTGACCGGTACTAATAGGCCGATAACTTACACCACACACCCCTCCCCGCAAACGTTCCTTCAAAAGCGTTTGCATCCAGGGAAGGGTACAAAGAAACAAGATACGCTTGCGTCCACTATGTGGTTCCCAAACAACAAACCCGCCACGGGCACGTTGCTAACGGAACCAAAACAACTGAATACAACACCACAAGTTGTAACCACCAGATTTCCCACCCCGGGAAAACCCTCACACAGGGCCGCCAGGGGTGCGGACACAGGGTTACGGCGGTCATAGCGTGGGGGAAACGCCCGGTCCCATTCCGAACCCGGAAGCTAAGACCCACAGCGCCGATGGTACTGCACCCGGGAGGGTGTGGGAGAGTAGGTCACCGCCGGACAACCATTACAGCCAGGCCCCGACACACCGTGTCGGGGCCTGAGCCATTTAATAACCACAAACAAGGCCACCACCATTCAAGGTCGGCGGTTTGAGCTGCCGGTGCGCAGCGAAGGTGGAACAGCCCTGTGAGACTTGACACCGCGGGGCCGGAATGGCCCGCTGCCGTTAGCCGGGCGGAGACGACTCGCCTAGAATTGATTGAGATGTACGGACTTCGAAGCGCTTGATTTCGGGTTGCGTAGCGAACGAAACACGGAAACAGAGCGGCTGCGATTGCGCCAGTGGTCAGCTCATAACAGGAGGAATCCACCATGGCTGAGCACAACGACGGCAACCGAGGCGGCAACGACCGCGGTAACTTCGGCGGCGGACGCAACTCCGGCGGCGGGGGATTCCGCGGGACCAACAACTCCGGCGGAAACCCCCGCGGCTTCCGTGGAAGGGACGATCGTTCGGAGGGATCGCGCCCGTCATTCAATGACCGCGATCGTAAGCCATCTGGTGATCGTCCGTCGCGTGATGGAGATCGTAAGCCGTTCAGCGGTGGTGGCGACCGTGATCGTAAGCCGTTCAGTGGTGCTGGCGACCGCGATCGTAAGCCGTTTGGTGATCGTCCGTCGCGTGAGGGTGGTGAGCGTCGCAGCTTCGGTGGAGATCGTGATCGTAAGCCATTCAGCGGCGGTGGCGACCGTGATCGTAAGCCGTTTGGTGATCGTCCGTCGCGTGAGGGTGGTGAGCGTCGCAGCTTTGGTGGGGATCGTGATCGTAAGCCGTTTGGTGATCGTCCGTCGCGTGAGGGTGGTGAGCGTCGCAGCTTCGGCGGCGACCGTGATCGTAAGCCGTTCAGCGGTGGTGGGGATCGTGATCGTAAGCCGTTCAGCGGCGGTGGGGATCGTGATCGTAAGCCGTTTGGTGATCGTCCGTCGCGTGAGGGTGGTGAGCGTCGCAGCTTCGGTGGCGATCGTGACCGTAAGCCGTTCAGTGGTGGTGGCGATCGTGATCGTAAGCCGTTTGGTGATCGTCCGTCGCGTGAGGGTGGTGAGCGTCGCAGCTTCGGTGGCGACCGTGATCGTAAGCCGTTCAGCGGCGGCGACAACCGCAAGCCCTTCGGCAACCGCGAAGACCGTCCGGCCCGCAGCTTCGACCGCGGCGACGCCGGCCCCCGCCAGTTCGGCCGTGACCGCGCCGAAGACCGTCCCGTCCGCGAACCCAACGCCAAGGACCTGCGCAGCGCCAACCGCCCGGACCGTGAGCGTTCACCCCAGATCGACGAAGACGTCACCGGCAAGGAACTGGACCGCGCCACGCAGCACCAGATCAAGACCCTGGAGGACAACAGCGCCGAATGGGTGGCCCGCCACCTCGTCATGGCCGGCCGCCTCATCGACGACGAACCGGAACTTGCCTTCCAGCACGCCCTTGCCGCCAGCCGCCGTGGTGGTCGCCTGGCAGCCGTCCGCGAAGCTGTCGGCCTGACCGCCTACGCCGCCGGACACTACGGCGAGGCGCTGCGCGAATTCCGAACCTACCGCCGGATCAGCGGGTCCAACATGCACCTGCCGGTCATGGCCGATTGCGAACGTGGCCTGGGCCGCCCGGACCGGGCACTGGACATGGCACGCTCCGAAGAAGCCAAGGACCTCGACGCTCCGGGCAAGGTGGAGCTGGCCATCGTCGCCGCCGGCGCCCGCACCGACCTGGGCCAGCTCGAGGCCGCCGTTTCCGAGCTGGAAATCGCGCAGCTGGACATCAACCGGGCCTTCTCCTACAGCCCGCGGCTCTTCCGCGCCTACGCCGATGCCTTGACGGCAGCAGGCCGCGACGCCGAAGCCGGAAAGTGGCAGCGCCAGGCGGTCGTCGCCGAGAACGCTCTTGGCCTCGGCGTCGACGAGGACCCGGACATCATTGACCTCGGCTGGGACGAGGAGGAGGAAGCGCGCGAGGAGGAGCAGCGCCGTCGGATCCTGCGGGAGCAGGCTGCCCAGCAGTCCGCCGCCGCTGCCGGCGAGCCCGCACCCAAGTCAGCAAGCGCCGAAGCCGTCGCGGGCCTCCCGGAAACCGGAGCGCCGGCGTCCGCGGCACAGGATCTTGAGGCCGGCTCCGACGACGAAGAGCCGGACTTCTTTGAGTCCGACGACGCCGAATCCGATGACGATTCGGTTGAAGCCGACGAACTTGAGGCGGACGGGCTGGAAACTGGGGATGCCCACAGCCACGACTCCCGCGTTCCGGAACGCGCCGAGGACTAAGCGACCATGGCCGAAGCTGAGCTCATTTCCAGGTTCGATGCGCTGCTGGCCGATCTGGACGGCGTTGTGTATGCCGGCCCGCAGGCCATCCCCGGCGCCGTGGAGTCGCTGCAGCGGCTTAATGGCATCGGCGTCGGGCTGGGCTATGTGACGAACAACGCCTCCCGGTCGCCCGCCGAAGTGGCGCAGCACCTGCGAGAGCTCGGCGCCCCGGCCGAGGACCAGCAGGTGGTGAGCTCCTCCCAGGCAGCTGCCGAGCTGCTCGCGTCCATGCTGCCGGCCGGCGCCCGCGTCCTGATCACCGGCGGCGAGGCAATGGCCCGAGAAATCGAACTCGCGGGCCTGGTCCCGGTCCGCAGTGAGGCCGAAGACCCGGTCGCGGTTGTGCAGGGCTTCCACCCCGACCTGGGCTGGAAGGACCTCGCGGAGGCGGCCTACGTGGTCGCGGCCGGCGCACTCTGGGTGGCCACCAATACGGACATGTCCATTCCGCAGGCGCGCGGCATGGCGCCCGGCAACGGCACGCTGGTTGCCGCCGTCGCGGCCGCCACCGGCCGCCGGCCGCTGGTGGCGGGCAAGCCCGAGGCGCCGCTGTTCCACGCCGCGGCCAAACGGCTGGCCGCCGACCGTCCCCTGGTGGTCGGCGACCGGCTGGACACCGACATCCTCGGCGGCAACAACGCCGGCTTCGCCACCGTTGCCGTGCTGACGGGCGTCGACACGCGGGAATCCATCCTCGCCGCCCGCACCCTGGAACGCCCCAGCTTCCTGATCAATGACCTTACCGACCTGTACCGTCCCTACCCGGCCATCGAGCACGACGGCGACGGGCGCTACCGCTGCGGCGGCGCTTCGGCGGAGGTACTCGGCACCAGCCTGCGGGTCAGCGGTAACCCGGCCGATCTCGATTCCTGGCGCGCTGCCTGCGCCGCCTGGTGGGCCGCGAACCCGGAGACACCCACGGCCAAGGCGCCCAGCCTGGAGTGGTTGGATCACTAGACTGGACAGCATGACCGAGCTGAACCCCTCCACCGAGGCCCGGATCGACTGGCCGGAGCCCGCAGGCGAGTCCGCCGTCGGCGATCCGGCCGTCGACGCACTGTTGCTGCGCCTCGGTGACCTGCCCGAACTGCCCGTCGCGTCCCACGGCGAGGTATATGCCGGCCTGCACGACGAGCTGGCCGCGGCCCTCAACGAGGATGTCGCCGGGCAGGCCGCGGGGGAAACCCCACGATGACCAGACTCGACCAGGCCCTCGTCAGCCGCGGGCTGGCGAGGTCCCGCACCCACGCCGCACGGCTGATTAGCGAAGGAAAGGTCAGCTCGGGCGGCGAGGTGCTCGCCAAGGCCTCCCTGCAGGTCCAGGACGACATGGCCCTGGATGTCGCTACCACGAGCGAAGACGACTACGTCAGCCGCGCAGCCCACAAGCTCGCCGGCGCCCTGGACGCTTTCCCTGCCGTCGAAGTGGCCGGCAAACGCTGCCTCGACGCCGGCGCCTCCACCGGCGGCTTCACCGAGGTCCTGCTCCGGCGCGGCGCCGCGCACGTGGTTGCCGTCGACGTCGGTCATGACCAGCTGGTCCCGCAGCTCCGCGGCGACGCCCGGGTCTCGGTCCACGAAGGCCTCAACGTCCGCTACATGACCCCGGAAGCGATCGGCGGTCCGGCCTCTCTCACAGTGGCTGACCTGTCCTTCATCTCGCTGGCTCTTGTCGTGGCGCCGCTCGCTGCGTGCACTGAGCCGGGCGGAGACCTGGTCCTGATGGTCAAACCGCAGTTCGAGATCGGCAAAGACCGGCTGGGCCGCACCGGGGTGGTGACCTCCGAGCGGGAACGCCGCATGGCCGTCGCCAAAGTCGCGGCCGCGGCGATGGATGCTGGCCTGGATCTGGAGGGCCTCGCGCAGAGCCCGCTGCCCGGCCAGGACGGAAACGTCGAGTACTTCCTGTGGATAAAACGCGGGAACCCAACAGACCTGCCTAAGATCGAAGAGCGGGACGCAGCCGTCGCTGCGTTACTGGGAACGATCTGGCCGAAGTACTGAACGCACAAGCAGCACAAGACGCACTAGAAGGCGGAACCCGATGAGCAGGCGTGTCCTCGTCCTTGCCCACACCGGCCGAGAGGAATCCCTCAAGGCCGCCTGGGAAGCGTGCGCCCAGCTGCATGCCTCCGGCATCGTGCCCGTGATGCAGAAATCCGAGCTCGGCGATATGGTCCGGTTCTACGGGCGGCTGGACCAGCCCGTTGAGGTGCTGCACGACCACGTAAAACTTCCGGACGTCGAGCTCGTGATGGTACTCGGCGGTGACGGCACCATCCTGCGCGCGGCGGAGCTGGTGCGCGAGGTTGACGTGCCGCTGCTCGGCGTCAACCTCGGCCACGTCGGCTTCCTCGCCGAAAGCGAACGGGCGGACCTGGCCCAGACCGTCGACTGGATCGCCAGCCGCCAGTACACGGTGGAAGAGCGGATGACCATCGACGTGCAGGTCTGGGTCCGCGGCCAGAAGATCTGGCACACCTGGGCGCTGAACGAGGCCGCCATCGAGAAGGGCAACCGGGAACGGATGCTCGAGGTGGTCACCGAGGTCGACGAACGCCCGCTGACATCCTTCGGCTGCGACGGTGTGGTCCTCGCCACCCCCACCGGATCCACCGCCTACGCGTTCTCCGCTGGCGGCCCGGTGGTTTGGCCGGAGGTCGAGGCGCTGCTGATCGTGCCCATCAGCGCGCACGCGCTCTTCGCCAAACCCCTTGTGGTCTCGCCCAGGTCCCGGCTCGCCGTCGAGATCCTGAACCGCACCGACGCCCAGGGTGTGCTCTGGTGCGACGGCCGGCGCTCCGTGGACCTGCCCCCGGGCGCCCGCGTGGAAGTCACCCGCTCCGCCACCCCGGTCCGGCTCGCCCGCACCCACCAGACCCCGTTCTCCGGCCGCCTGGTCCGCAAGTTCGAACTCCCCATCCAGGGCTGGCGCGGCCCGGTCCCGCAGCCCGACTCCATCCACACCGGGCCCCTGCCGGTGGTACGCACCCCGCGGCCGATGCCGCCCCTGCCCACGCCGCCGCAGGCAGGGCCGCAGCTGCCCGAACCGCAGCCCGCGGACCCCGGCGCCCCCACCGATCCCTCGACCGCGAAGTGACCCATGCTTGAAGAACTGAGAATCCGCGACCTCGGCGTCATCACCGACGCGACGCTCCCGCTCGGCCCCGGCCTGAGCGTTGTGACCGGCGAGACCGGCGCCGGCAAGACCATGGTGGTCACCGCCGTCGGACTCCTCCTCGGCGCCCGGTCCGACGCCGGTGCCGTCCGCAGCGGCGCCAAGAGCGCCTCCGCCGAAGCCGTGCTCAAGCTCGACGCCGGCCATGCCGCGGTCAACCGCGCGCGTGAGGCCGGGGCAGAGGTCGAGGAGTTCGACGGCGGAGCCGAGCTGATGCTGGCGCGCAGCGTCGGAGCCGACGGCCGCAGCCGCGCCTACCTCGGCGGCCGCACCGCGCCGGTCGGCGTCCTCGCCGAGATCGGCGGGACGCTCGTGGTGGTCCACGGACAGTCCGACCAGATCCGGCTCAAGAGCCCGGTGGCCCAGCGCGAGGCCCTGGACAAATTTGCGGGGGAGTCCCTCGCCGGTTCCCTGGCCGCCTACCAGCAGCTGCACGGGCACTGGAAGGCCAGCCAGGTCGAGCTGGACGAACTCCGCAGCGCCGCCCGCGAACGGCTGCGCGAGGCGGAATCCCTCGAGGCCGCCCTGGCCGAGATCGACGCCGTCGATCCGCAGCCGGGCGAAGATGAATCGCTCAAAGCCGAAGCCGTCAAGCTTGCCAACGTCGAAGAGCTCCGTATCGCCGCCAGCACGGCGCACCAGGCCCTGATCTCCGAAGACTTCGGCGAGGAAGCCGACGCCACCACGCTGGTGGACGCCGCGAAGCGCACCCTGGAGCACGTCGCCGAACACGACGGGGAACTCGGCTCCGCCGCCGCCCGGCTGGCCGAAGTTGGATTCCTGCTCAACGACATCGCCACCGAGCTGGCCAGTTACCAGGCCTCCCTCGACACCGAAGGCCCGGAACGGCTCGCCGCAATCGAGGAACGCCGCGCCGCGCTGGCCAAGCTGGTGCGCAAGTACGCGCCCAGCATCGACGAGGTGCTGGCCTGGGCGGAGCAGGCGAGGGCGCGGTTCGAGGAGCTCCAGGACGACTCCACCCGGATCGAGGCGCTGGACGCCGAGGTGGCCCGCTCCGAAGCCGATCTCCGGAAGCAGGCCGGGGCCATCAGCAAGGCCCGGAAGAAGGCCGCCAAGGACCTCTCCGCCCGGGTCAGCGCTGAACTGACCGCCCTGGCAATGGCCGACGCCACCCTTGTCATCCACGTCGACCCGGGCGAGCAGCTGGGCCCGTTCGGCGTCGACGAGATCGCCCTCCTGTTGCAGCCGCACTCGGGTGCGCCGGCCCGGCCGCTTGGCAAGGGCGCCTCCGGCGGTGAACTCTCCCGCGTGATGCTCGCCATCGAGGTCGTGCTGGCCGCCGTCGACCCCGTCCCGACCTTCGTCTTCGACGAGGTCGACGCCGGCGTCGGCGGCCGCGCCGCCGTCGAAATCGGCCGCCGGCTGGCCATGCTCGCCCGGCATGTCCAGGTCCTGGTAGTCACCCACCTGCCGCAGGTGGCGGCCTTCGCCGACCAACACATCCGGGTCACCAAGACTTCCGTGCGCGGCGCCGACGGCGCCACGGCCACGGGCTTCACCTCCAGCGACGTCCAGCTCCTCGACGAGGCGGAGCGGGTCCGTGAGCTTGCCCGCATGCTCGCGGGCCAGGAAGATTCGGAATCGGCCCGGGCGCACGCCCAGGAGTTGCTGGACGACGCCAAGCTGCTGCCGCAGCGGGCCTGACCGTCCCGGTCGGTTCTTTGGGACTGGGATGACCATCACAACGGCGTTTTGCCGACCCAAGAAAGAACGAATTGATGATAGGCTCGAACTCCGTGGTGCAGCGATCAAATTCCCGTGTAAATTCCCGGTTCCCGGGCTCGTCCAAGACGACCAAACACATCTTCGTAACCGGTGGTGTGGCGTCCTCGCTCGGTAAGGGACTGACGGCTTCGAGCCTCGGTCACCTCCTGCGGGCACGCGGCCTGTCTGTAACAATGCAAAAGCTCGATCCCTATCTGAACGTGGATCCGGGCACGATGAACCCCTTCCAGCACGGCGAAGTCTTCGTCACCGACGACGGCGCCGAGACGGACCTCGACATCGGCCACTACGAGCGCTTCCTCGACGAAAACCTTGAGGGTTCGGCCAACGTCACGACCGGCCAGGTCTACTCCACGGTCATCGCCAAGGAGCGCCGCGGCGAGTACCTCGGGGACACCGTCCAGGTCATCCCGCACATCACCGATGAAATTAAGCGCCGGATGCGGCTGCCCGCCGAGGGCAAAAACGCCCCGGACGTCATCATCACCGAAATCGGCGGCACGGTCGGCGACATCGAATCCCAGCCGTTCCTCGAGTCCGCCCGCCAGGTCCGCCAGGACGTCGGCCGGAACAACGTTTTCTTCCTGCACGTCTCGCTGGTGCCGTACATCGGACCGTCGCAGGAGCTCAAAACCAAGCCGACGCAGCACTCCGTTGCCGCGCTGCGCTCCATCGGCATCCAGCCCGAGGCGATCGTGATCCGTTCGGACCGCGACGTGCCGCAGGCCATGCGCGAGAAGATCGGGCGGATGTGCGACGTCGACATCGACGCCGTGATCGGCTGCCCGGACGCGCCGAGCATCTACGACATTCCCAAGACGCTGCACTCGCAGGGCCTGGACTCCTACATCGTCCGTGCCCTCGACCTGCCGTTCAAGGACGTCGACTGGACCAGCTGGGACAAGCTCCTCGACGCCGTGCACAACCCCAAGCACGAGGTGGAGATCGCCCTCGTCGGTAAGTACATCGACCTGCCGGACGCCTACCTGTCCGTGACCGAGGCGCTGCGCGCCGGCGGCTTCGCGAACAACACCAAGGTCAAGATCCGCTGGGTCCCCTCGGACGAATGCGAAACCCACGAGGGCGCGGTCAAGTCCCTGGACGGTGTGGACGCGATCTGCGTCCCCGGCGGCTTCGGCATCCGCGGTCTCGAGGGCAAGCTCGGCGCCCTGAAGTACGCCCGCGAATCCAAGCTCCCGGTCCTGGGCCTGTGCCTGGGCCTGCAGTGCATGGTGATCGAGTACGCCCGAAACGTGGTCGGCCTCGAAGGCGCATCCTCCTCCGAGTTCGAGCCGGACTCCAAGTACCCGGTCATCGCCACGATGGAAGAGCAGCTCGACATTGTCGACGGCAAGGGCGACCTGGGCGGCACCATGCGCCTGGGCCTCTACGAAGCCAAGCTGGACGAGGGCTCCGTCATCGCCGAGACCTACGGCACCACGACGGTCAGCGAACGCCACCGGCACCGCTACGAGGTCAACAACAAGTACCGCGAGCAGATCGCCGCCGAGGGCCTGGTGTTCTCCGGAACCTCCCCGGACGGCAAGCTGGTGGAGTACGTTGAGCTTCCCCGTGAAGTCCACCCGTACTACGTGGCCACGCAGGCGCACCCGGAGCTCAGCTCCCGGCCCACCCGCCCGCACCCGCTGTTCGCCGGACTGGTCAAGGCTGCGCTGGACCACCAGCACGGCGCGGGCCAGCCTGCCGCCACGGCCGCCAAGGCCGCTGCCAAGACCACCCCGGCAGCGTCGAAGTAACTCCCAACTGAATCAAAGGACGGCGCGATGCCCGGTAAGTCTGAGACCCCCAATGCTGCACGGCAGGTTTCGGACGAGCCGAGCCCGCGCCGTCTTTTGTCTTCAGAGAAGGTCTACCAGGGCCGGATCTGGGATGTCGTCAGCGACAGCTTCCGGCTGAGCGAGGACGGTGAGCCCCTGGTCCGCGACTACATCGACCACCCCGGGGCCGTGGCCGTGCTCCCGATGAACGACGACGGCGAGATCCTGCTGATCAAGCAGTACCGCCACCCGGTGGGCATGGCCCTCTGGGAGATTCCGGCCGGATTGCTCGACGTCGAGGGCGAGGAGTTCGTGGCCGGCGCGGCCCGGGAACTCGCGGAGGAAGCCGACCTGGTGGCTGAGCGCTGGAACGTGCTGGCCGACTTCTTCAACTCGCCCGGCTCCTCCAGTGAGGCCATCCGCATCTACCTGGCCCGCGGCCTGAGCGACGTCCCCGGCCACGAGCTGCACGTCCGCACCGACGAGGAAGCGGAAATCGAGCTGCACTGGATCCCGCTCGAGGACGCGGTCCGGGCCGTGCTGGAGGGCCGCCTGCACAACCCGTCCGCCGTCGTCGGGATCCTCGCCGCCGCGGCGGCCAGGGCCGACGGCTTCGAAAGCCTCCGCCCGGCCAGCGCGCCGTGGCCCGCCCACCCCAGCCAGCGCTGATGACCGGGCTGCTGGCGGCCGGGCCCGACGTTGCGGAGCCGGCTGCGTCCGAAGCTGGTGTTCCCGCGCCTGCCGCGCTTGCTGCGTCTGCTCCGGTGCCGGCCGTCCGGCCGCTGACCGCCGTCGACCGGGCCATCACGGACTACCTGCAGCACATGGGGGTGGAACGCGGGCTGGCCGCCAACACCCTGTCCGCTTACCGCCGCGACCTGGCCCGCTACGCCCGGCACCTCGCCGCGGCCGGGCGCCGGCGTCCGGAGGAAATCACCCGGAAAGACGTCACCGGCTTCGTGCAGGCACTCTCCGACGGCTCCGACGGCGGTTCGGCCCTGGGCGTGCGTTCGGCCGCCCGGACAGTAGTCGCGGTCCGCGGACTGCACAAGTTCTGGGCGCTGGAGGGCGTCACTCCCACCGATCCCGCCAGCGACGTGCACCCGCCGATGCCCGGGAAGCGGCTGCCCAAGGCCATCACGGTGGACGAGGTCACCCGCATCCTGGAAGCGGCCGGCACGGACACGGCCACCGGCCTGCGCGACCGGGCGCTGCTCGAATTCCTCTACTCCACCGGGGCGCGCATCAGCGAGGCCGTTGGCTTGGACGTGGACGACATCTCGCTGCAGGGCGACGACGAACCGGGCCCCGCTATCGTCCGGCTTTTCGGCAAGGGTTCCAAGGAGCGGTTGGTGCCGCTGGGGTCCTTCGGCGCCCGCGCCCTGGACGCCTACCTGGTCCGGGGCCGGCCGCTGCTGGCCGCCAAGGGAAAGGGAACGCCGGCACTGTTCCTGAACGCCCGGGGCGGGCGGATCAGCCGGCAAAGCGCCTGGACCATCCTCAAAGCGGCCGCCGACAAGGCCAACATCACCAAGGATGTCTCGCCCCACACCCTGCGGCACTCTTTCGCCACCCACCTGCTCGAGGGCGGGGCGGACGTGAGGGTGGTGCAGGAGCTGCTGGGCCACGCATCGGTGACCACCACGCAGGTCTACACCCTGGTTTCGGCGGACACGCTCCGCGAGATCTACGCCGCCGCGCACCCGAGGGCGCTGGGCTGAGGCTCCTAAGGGGACGGCCCGCGGCTGCCGGCGGTTTGTCGCTTGCTCGTGGCCATCGGCCCGATTTCGCCTTGTCCCCGGCGTAATTTTCTTCCGGCGACGGCTTGTCTGAACGCTGCCGCGGTTGCTTCGTTAATTGTCGGTGCCTGCTTTTAGTGTGGGGTTATGGAAAGCGGAGCGGCTCGGAGTATGGACACCAGTGCGGAGACCGGTGCGGCGCTGGCGGCTCTTGCCGCGTCCGTTGCTGCGCTGGCTGCCGTCATTGACGACCGCGGCGGCCCCGCCGATCCGCTGCGGAGCCTGGCCGATAACTGCCTGGACGGGCTGGCCGAGGTGGCCCGGTGCGAGGCCCGGTTCGCCGCGTTGAAGGTCCGGCTGACCGCGGAGTAACTCGGCGCGGCCGAGGCCCTGGCGCCGCCGGCGGCGACGCCGCAGGACTGCACCGTGCGGGAGATGGCGGTGGTCTCCGAGGTCGCCTGTGTCCTGACCGTCAGCGAACGGGCCGCCGGGGCGCTGATCTCCGAGGCCCTGGCCCTGACGGCGGGGCTGCCGCTGACCCTGGGAGCCCTGCAGGCCGGCACGATCTCCTGGCAGCACGCCCGGATCATGGTCGACGAAACCGCGAATCTGGACCCCGCCGGGGCGGCCGCGCTGGAAGCGCATTTCTTGGACCCCGACGCGCCCAACCCCGCCCGCGGCTGCGCCGCCGGGGAGCTCGTCCCGGGCCGGTTCCGGGCGAAGGCGCGCGCCTGGCGCGAACGCCACCACCCGGTCAGCATCCAGGCGCGCCACACCAAATGCGCCGGGGACCGGCGGGTCGAATACGCCCCGGACCGGGACGGCATGGCCTGGCTTTCGGCCTACCTGCCGGCCGACACCGCCGCCGGGATCTGGGAACGAACCACGGCCGCCGCCCGCGCCCTGCAGGGCCCGGCTGAGGCCCGGACCCTGACCCAGCTCCGCGCCGACATCGCCGCGACGTGGCTCCTCAGCAGCGACGCTGACTCCCTAACGCCCGACGACGGGACGGGAACCGGTGGCGTTCCGTCGCCCCGGGCGCAGGTCCTGGTCACTGTTCCGGCCCTGTCCCTGCTGGGTGCCACCGACGAACCGGCAATGCTGGACGGGCACGGGCCGATCCCGCCGTCGATGGCCCGGCGCCTGGTCGCGGACGGCGCCGAGTCGTTCCACCGGGTCCTGACCGACCCGCGTGACGGCGCCCCGCTGGAAATCGGGCGGGCCAGCTACCGGGTCCCGAAGGCCCTGCGGCAATGGCTCCGCCTGCGGGACGGGAAATGCCCGTTCCCCGGCTGCAACAACGCCTCCCTCGACAACGAGGCCGACCACCTCCTGGCTTGGGCCGACGGCGGGACCACCGGCATCGCCAACCTCGGCCAGCCCTGCCGCAAACACCACCGCCTCAAACACGGCTCCGCGTGGAGACCCACCGCGGGCGGCAAGAACCACCCGCCAGGCTGGACCTCACCATCAGGACGGACCTACCCCAGCGAACACCAGGACTGGGAACCACCCCACTGGCCGCCGCCAGCCGTTGCTGCGCATATGATCCAAGTCCAGGAATTTGGGTGGGAGCTCGAAGCGGAACCACCCCCGGATCCCGGACAATACCTCGACCCAGGTCCGGAGGCCGAGCTGCCTGAGGACCCCCTACCGGACTGGCACCTGTTCGCGGCCGGGCACCCTGTGCCCGAAAGCTCCCTGCTGCCTTGCGCCTGACCGGCCCGTGGCGTCGCTAACGACAGGCCCCCTGGTCGCGCCGCCGGTTTCGTACCACAGCGACCGTTTCCTACCTGACCATCCGGGCGTCGACGATCCGTGGAGCACCCGGGTCGATCTGCTCCGTACCGTCGAACGCAAACCCGTTGCGACGATAGAAAGCGATCGCCCGGGGGTTGTCTTTTGCGACCCACAACACGGCCGCAGCATCGCCAACAGACGCGTCCAGCAACCCCTGTCCCACGCCAGTTCCGTAGTGCTCCGCCGACACGTACAGGCTGAAGAGTTGACGATCGCGGGGGAGGTCCTGGCCTTCCGCTCCGTAGCTGGGGCCGGCAACACCGAAACCGATGATCTGCGCGTTGTGCTCCGCGATTCTGATCGTCCAATCCGGGCGTGGATTCTCAAGAATCTGGTTCCACATCATGTGTCTGCCCTGGACGTACTCCGCGGTGAAGAACCCCTCGGGCAGCAAATGAGAGTACGCCTCCCGCCATGTGGCCACGTGCAGTTCGGCGATCAGGGGTGCATCCGGAAGCGTGGGTTCGCGCAAAGTGAAGGCCATCAGCACATCCTGCCAGAATCCTCGCCCGGTGAATGTTGTTATTGGTTCGTGTAAGAAAACCTGCCTGACGGGACACTTAGTCTTCAGGAAGAAGTCATCCGAGGTCCGGGGGAACCACCATGTTGGCTGCGAAAGAGCAAGCATTCATAGACCTGCACACCCAGCATTCCGCGCGGGTGTACAGCTACATCGCGTGCCGCATCAACGACGGGCACCGCGCTGAGGAACTTGCTGCCGATGTCTTCAGGATCGCCTGGGAAAAACAGCTCCCGGAGCCGCCGGGAATCGGGTGGCTCCTGGCGACCGCGCGAAACGTCGTCGGGAATGAGTACAAGGGCCGCCGGCGCAGACAGGATCTGGTGGAACGGCTCAAAGAGGAAGCCCGCACCGATGTCCCCGCACCACACCCCGAAGAACGGTCCGCCGTGGCGGAAGTGCTCGTGCAACTCAGGGAGCGCGACCGTGAAGTGCTGATGCTCAGCTACTGGGACGATCTGACCACCGCTGAACTCGCCCAGGCGCTGGGATGTTCGACGTCGGCCGCAGCGGTCCGCCTGCACCGGGCCCGCCGTGCGTTCGCAAAGGCCGCCCCCTCACACCTCATGACCGAACGGAAGGACTAGCCATGGACCGCATCGAACAGCTCATGAGGGATGCCAAGCCGCGGGTGGGAGCACCTGGCGCAGTCCCCGGAAGTCAGCAGGCCCGCTCGATTGTCTACTCTGACGACCCGAATGTCGTCAGCCTCGCAGGGCGAACTCCGGCGCGGCGCTCCGGGGCAAGGACTGGCGTCAGGACGGCCGCGGCGACCGTGCTCGCCGCCGCAGCGGTGGTGGCCGCCGTGGTTGTCGGCGGCAGCCTGATGCCACAGCCGGCGCCCGGGCCAGCACAGACCGGCTCCCCGGCCCCTGCTGTCTCGGCCACCTCCTCGCCAAACTCCCCAACGCCGTCCGCCGCCGTTCCCACCCCGACCCCCACGCAGGCGGCTTTGAGCACCGGCGGAGTCGCCTGCACTTTGGACAACGTGGACCAACAGCGCAGTGACCAGGTGCGGGCAATCATCCCGATCGCCCCCGCAGAACAGGGCTACTACACGGTGCTGGGCTGTGCCGGCGGATGGCTTGCCTACTCCATCTCCGATGACGGGATCAGGGCACTCCAGCTCGACGGCGGCAACGCCTGGTTCAAGATCGCCAAACTCCAGAACGGACGGTTCCTGTGCGATGTCCGGCAGCCGTGGTCCGACGTCCTGAACTGGGAGTTCCAGGCCACGAACAACGAAGGCCTCACGCCGCAGCAGGCTATGGACAAACAATTCGCGCAGAAAGGGATACCGGTTGAACTGCGCCCGCAGCTCGTGGGAGACGGGCCGGCCGCCGGGTGACTGCGGTCCACGGCGCCGGTTATAGGGTGGAGCACATGACGTCTACACCAGTCACCCTCTGCTTCCTGCTCCGCGAATCGGGGCGCGGCACCGAGGTCCTGCTGGGCCTGAAGCGGACCGGCTTCGGCCTCGGCAAGATCGTGGGCATCGGCGGCCATGTGGAGCCAGGGGAGAGCGACGCCGAGGCCGTGGTCCGCGAGGTCTGGGAGGAATCCGGCGTCGTGGTGCTCCAGGAGGACCTCGCCCACGCCGGCGTCGTCGAGTTCATCTTTCCCGCCCGGCCCGCGTGGAACATGTCCTGCCGGCTTTTCACCACCCGGCGCTGGGAGGGCGAGCCCGCCGAAAGCCCGGAAATCACGCCCGAATGGTTCGACGCCGCATCGTTGCCACTGGAGAGGATGTGGCAGGACGCGGAGCACTGGCTGCCTCCGGCGCTGGCGGGGGAGACGATCGACGTCGTTGTCGTCCTCAACGAGGACAACGAAACCGTCGCGTCGGTCAGGTACCCCTCTGCGCCCGGATGATCCGTAACCCCGCACCACCTAAGTTGGCGGCGCGGAATTACCCCGAATGCCGTCACGGGCCGGTAGCCTAGGGATCGACTCTCACACGCGGCAATCCGCGCTCTTCGTCGTTGAAGTCGGGAGCGGCACACTCACACTTTGGGGGCAGGGCATGGACTTGAGAGATCGCAACGCCGAGCGTTACAACGAAGACAGTTACGACGACGAACAGTCCCCAAACACCGGGGTTCGGCGGCGCCGGGTGTGGGCGGCCGTTGTCGTCGCCGTGGCTCTGGCGGCCGTGGCCGGGGGCGTTGCCCTGGCCGGAACCATGGGATTAGGGAAGCCGGCCCCCGCAGCAGCTTCGACGGCCGCTGTAGTCTCTCCCACGGCATCCGCAGGCATTTCGACGACGACGGCGCCCACCGCCGCGCCATCGGCGTCCGCGACGTCCCCCGCGGCCAACGCCTCCGTTCCGGCAACCGGGGCAGCTGCCGCCGGAGAATGGAAGACTTTCACCACCGCCGATTCGAGGGCGAGCTTCGAGTATCCGGCCGCCTGGCGTGTGTCCCCGACGCCCGGGGCTTCCGCCTACGCCGGCAACTCAGTCGACGTCGCCGATGAGGCCGGTGTGGTGGTGGCCTCCCTGACTTTTGGCCCGTCGGGCGGGCTGGGGGGCGCGTGCCAGGGCGCCGTTCCCTACACGGTGCTGGATACAGTTGAAGTCGATCTCCCGTACCAGGCCACGAAGGGGTCTGTCACGCCGAGGTTTGTCTTCCGCGCCCTCCAGGAAGCGGACCATGTCTCCGCCACCTACGGGCTGACCAACTCCGTGGCCGGGCAGAACGGCACCACCTGCATGTTCTACAACGTCGTCACCACCCTCGCCGACCCGCCGATGTACTCCTTCGCCGACCAATTTTCGGTCCGGGCGGGCGAGACGCAGCAAGACCCGGCCCGCAAGGGAGTCAAGTCCTTCCCTTCGATGGACGCCGCCCGGGCCTACATGCAGACCCCGGAGTACCTGAACGCGAAGCGCATGATCACCTCGCTGAAGTTCACCGCGGGCTAGCAGCGCCTTTAATCAACAAAAAGCGCGGGCCGGCCACCTCTCCAAGGTGGCCGGCCCGCGCTTTTACTCGTGGCAGGAACTACGGCACGTGCCGTTCCTCCACGCCGTTGTACTCGCTCAGCGGGCGGATCAGGGAGTTCGAGTCCAGCTGCTCCATGATGTGCGCGGTCCAGCCGGTGATCCGGCTCGCCACGAACAGGGGCGTGAACGTCGCGGTGTCGAAGCCCATCAGGTGGTACGTGGGACCGGCCGGGTAATCGAGGTTCGGCTTGATTGCCTTCGCCTCGTCCATGGCGGTCTCAAGCCCGTTGTAGAGCCCCAGTAGCTCCGGACGCCCGTAATGCGCGATCATCTTGTCCAGGGCGGCCTTCATAGTGGGAACGCGGGAGTCGCCGTGCTTGTAGACGCGGTGGCCGAAGCCCATGACCTTCTTCTTGTGCGCCAGGGCGTCTTCCATCCAGGCCTTCGCCCGCACCGCTGCCTCGTCGAGTGACTCCTCCTGCCGGATGCCGATCTCGTCGAAGGTGTGCATTACTGCCTCGTTCGCGCCGCCGTGCAGGGGGCCCTTGAGCGCTCCGATCGCACCCGTGACGGCCGAGTGCAGGTCGGAGAGCGTCGAGGTGATCACCCGGGCCGTGAAGGTCGAGGCGTTGAAGGAGTGCTCGGCGTACAGGATCATCGAGACGTTGAAGGCCTCCACGACTTCCTGGACCGGCTCCTCGCCGAACGACATCCACAGGAAGTTGGCGGAGTAGCCCAGGTCGTCGCGGGGCTCCACCACACCCTGGCCGTGTCGGCGCCGCTGGTCGTAGGCGACCACGGCCGGCATCGCGGCGAACAGGTCCACCGCCTTGGCCATGTTGGCCTCGCGCGAAGAGTCCTCGGCGAGCGGGTGCCGGGCACCCATTACCGAAGCCGCCGTCCGGCAGACGTCCATCGGGTGCGACGTCGTCGGCAGCGCGTCGATGACCTGCTTGACCACCGGGTCCAGCGCACGTCCCGCGCGTTCGCGTGCGGTGAACTCGGCCAGCTGCTCCTCGGTGGGCAGCTCCCCGTTCCACAGCAGGTACGCCACTTCCTCGAAGCTGCACTTGGCGGCCAGCTCCTGGACGGGGTAGCCGCGATAGAGCAGCGAATTGGTGTCCGGGTTGACCTTGGACACCGCGGTGTAGTCCACCACGACGCCGGCAAGGCCCTTTTTGATCTCATTTTCAGCCATGCTGAACTCCTTTGTTCCTAACGCCTGTTTACCGGCCGGGGCCGGCAGTCCGGTGGGGGTGTCAGATGCCGGGGATCTGGAAATTGAACACCCCGGTGTCAAAGCGGTTGTAGGCCTCGTAGTCCACAAGGTCGTAGAGCCGCGCACGGGTCAGCATGCTCGAAACCTGTGCCTCCTGGGTGCCGTCGGATTTGATCGATTCCAGAGTACGCTCAGCAGCGCCCATGGCACTACGGAGCAGCGTCACCGGGTAGATCACCATGTTGACGCCGACGCCGGCCAGCTCGTCCACCGTGAACAGCGCACTCTTGCCGAACTCGGTCATGTTGGCCAGGATCGGCACGTCGACGGCGTCGCGGATCGCCTGGAACTCGCTGAGGTCCTTCATGGCTTCCGGGAAGATCGCGTCCGCGCCGGCCTCCACGAGGGCCTTGGCCCGCTGCTGCGCCGCCTCCAGCCCATCCGTGGCCCGGATGTCGGTGCGGGCCATGATCAGGAAGTTCGGGTCCCGGCGGGCGTCCGCCGCGGCCCGGATCCGCTTGGTGGCGGTCTCCAGGTCCACAACGTTCTTGCCGTCGAGGTGGCCGCAGCGCTTCGGGTTGAACTGGTCCTCGATGTGAAGGCCTGCCAGGCCCGCGTTCTCGAGTTCCTGCACGGTGCGCGCCACGTTCATCGGCTCGCCGAAGCCGGTGTCGGCGTCGACGATCGAGGGCAGGTCGGTCATCCGGGCGATCTGCCCGGCCCGGGTGGCCACCTCGGTGAGGGTGGTCAGGCCGATGTCCGGTAGGCCCAGGTCATTGGCGAGGACGGCGCCGGAGATGTAGACCCCGGCAAAGCCCTTCTCCTCGATCAGCCGGGCCGAGAGCGGGTTGAACGCGCCCGGGAACTGCTGGATGGTCCCGGAGGCTAGCAGCTCCCGGAAACGGATCCGCTTCTGCTCCGGTGTGGTCTTCGAATACAGCATCAGAAGAGTCCCTTCGGTGCGGACGCCAGGTCGATCACGCCGTCGGCGGCCTTGATGTTGAGCTGGTCCAGCTCGCCGGCGGCCAGCTCGGGCAGCCGCGCGGCGGCGGCGAGGAAGCGCTCGATCTCTTCCTCGGCCACGAGGCCGGCGGCGAGGGTACGGAACTTGTTGACGTACTGCTCGCGGGCGAACGGCCGGGCGCCCAGCGGGTGGGCGTCGGCGACGGCGATCTGGTCGGTGATGACGGTGCCGTCTTTGAGGGTGATCTCGACGGAGCCGCCGAAGGCCTTCTCCGCGATGTCCAGGGAGTGGTAGCGGCGGGTCCATTCCGGATCCTCGACCGTGGTGACTTTGTGCCACAGTTCCACGGTGTCCGGGCGGCCCGCGCGCTCCGGGGCGTAGGAGTCGACGTGGTGCCAGGCGCCGTCCTGCAGGGCGACCGTGAAGATGTACGGAATGGAGTGGTCCAGGGTCTCGCGGCTGGCGGTGGGGCTGTACTTCTGCGGGTCGTTGGCGCCGGAGCCGATCACGTAGTGGGTGTGGTGGCTGGTCTTGATCAGCACGGATTCGACGTTGGCCGGGTCGGTGACCTCGGGGTGTTCGCCGTGCAGCTTGCGGGCCAGGTCGATCCACGCCTGCGCCTGGTACTCGGCGGAGTGTTCCTTGGTGTAGGTGTCCAGGATGGCGCGCTTGGCTTCGCCGTCCTCGGGCAGCGGCACGGTGTAGTTGGCGTCGGGGCCGTCCAGCATCCAGGCGATGACGCCGTCTTCGCCTTCGTAGATCGGCACGGGGGAGGTCTGGCCGCGCATGGCACGGTCGGCGGACTCAACGGCCATCTTGCCAGCGAACGCGGGCGCGTGCGCCTTCCAGGTGGAGATCTCGCCCTTGCGGGACTGCCGGGTGGCGGTGGTGGTGTGCAGCGCCTGGCCGACGGACTGGAAGATGGTCTCGACGTCGAGGCCCAGCAGGGTGCCGATGCCGGCGGCGGCGGACGGGCCCAGGTGCGCGACGTGGTCGATCTTGTGCTTGTGCAGGCAGATGGCCTTGACCAGATTGACCTGGATCTCGTAGCCGGTGGCGATGCCGCGGACCAGGTCCTGGCCGCTGGAACCGACGTGCTGGGCGACGGCGAGGATCGGCGGGATGTTGTCGCCCGGGTGGGAGTAGTCCGCGGCGAGGAACGTGTCGTGGTAGTCGAGTTCGCGGACGGCCACGCCGTTGGCCCAGGCCGCCCATTCGGGCGCCACGCGCTCCTCGATGCCGAAGACCTTCGAGCCCTTGCCGCCGGTGCTGGGGCCGTGGGTGAGCGCCTGGGCGCGGGCCGCGACGATGGGAGCGCGGTTCAGGGACGCGATGGCCACCGAGGCGTTGTCGATCACGCGGTTGATCACCATGTCGGTGACCTCGTCGGAGACCGCGACGGGATCCGCCGCCACCTTGGCGATTTTGTAGGCGAGCTGGTCCTCGCGGGCCAGGTTTTCCTCGCTCTTGTAAACGCGGACGTGGTGTTCCTTAACCATGGTTCTCCTTCTAGTGAGGTACGTGGGTGGCTTTGACGTGGGAAAGGCTGCGGTGCAGGTGCACGGTGGTGGCGGCCTCAGCGAGCCGGGGGTTGCCGGCGGCGATCGCTTCGGCAATGGCGGCGTGCTCGGCGGCGGCGGCGGTGAGGCGTTTGGCGTCGTCGGCCGCCAGCCTGCGGACCCGGACCAAGTGCACACGCAGGCTGCGCATGGCCTGGGCCAGGTAGGAATTGGAGATTGCGGCGTCGATGGCGGTGTCGAGCCGGCCGACCAGGCTGTAATAGTCGTGCCGCGCGGGATCGGCCCCGTTGATCAGTTCCGGCGCCCGCAGCAGCTCGCGCTGCAGCAGCTCGAACGTCGCTGCGTCGCCGCGTTCGGCCGCCAGCGCGGCGGCCTTGCCCTCCAGGGTTTCGCGCAGTTCGAAAAGCTCGTCGATGTCCTCCAGGGAGATGTCGGTGACGACGACGCCGCGGCCGCCGGCCGTCGTCGTCAGCCCTTCGGCGGTGAGCCGGCTCAGGGCTTCCCGGAGCGGGGTCCGGGAGATGCCCAGCCGCTCGGACTGCTCCACTTCGGCGAGCACGGTTCCGGGCGCCAGACGCCATTCGATGATGTCCTCGCGCAGGGCCGCATAGGCCTTGTCGCTGGCGCGCATCCTGACTCCTTCGTTGGCTGACCCCAACAGTGTATACACAATTCGAGTGCTGGCCCAGCTTTTTGTGTAGAAAGGGGGAATTACGCCGTCCACTGTATACACAGCTCTTGTGGAGGGACCCCCGCCGGGCTACCATGAGCTGCATCACAACGTCGTGGACGGGATTACTTCATGGTCACCAGCAGCTACCGGGACAGCTACGAACGCAGCGTTGAGCAGCCCGAGGAATTCTGGCTCGAGGCCGCCGAGAAAATCGCCTGGAGCACACCGCCGGTCCGCGCGCTGGATGCCGCCCGCGCCCCGCTCTATGCCTGGTTTCCGGACGGCGAGTTGAACACCTGCTACAACGCCCTGGACCGGCATGTGGCGGAGGGCCGCGGCGCCCAGGACGCCCTGATCTACGACTCGGCCATGCTGGGCATCCAGCAGCGCTTCAGCTATGCCGAGCTCACCGGCCTCGTGGCCCGCTTCGCCGGGGTGCTCCGCGGCCAGGGGGTGGGCAAAGGGGACCGCGTGGTGATCTACATGCCGATGATCCCCGAGGCTGCCATCGCGATGCTGGCCACGGCCCGGCTCGGCGCGGTCCATTCGGTAGTTTTCGGCGGTTTCGCGCCGAAGGAACTCGCCGCCCGGATCCGGGACGCCGCCCCCGCCGCGGTGGTCACCGCCTCTGGTGGGATCGAACCCTCTCGCCGGATTGAATACCTGCCGGCCGTCGCCGAGGCGCTTCAACTGGCCGGCACCCCGGAAATCCCCGTGCTGGTCAAGGCGCGGGACGGGTTCGTGGCATCTGCGGCGGACCATGCGGGCTGGCTGGACTGGGACGCGGCGATGGCAGCCGCCGAGCCCGCGGACCCGGTTGGCGTCAAGGCCACCGACCCGCTCTACATCCTTTACACCTCCGGGACCACCGGCGCCCCCAAGGGCGTGGTGCGGGACAACGGCGGCCACGCCGTCGCCTTGAGCTGGACGCTGGAGAACATCTACGACGTCGGCCCCGGAGACGTGATGTGGACCGCCTCCGACGTCGGTTGGGTGGTGGGACACTCCTACATCGTCTACGGGCCGCTGCTCGCGGGCGCCACCAGCGTGATCTACGAGGGCAAGCCGGTCGGCACCCCGGATGCCGGAGCGTTCTGGCGCGTGATCCAGGACCACAAGGTCAATGTGCTCTTCACCGCGCCGACGGCGCTGCGCGCCATCCGGAAGGCCGACCCCGAAGCGAACGTTCTCGGGCAGTACGACATCTCCAGCCTGCGGACCCTTTTTGCCGCCGGCGAGCGGCTGGATGCCGACACCTTCCACTGGGCGTCGCGCGTCCTCGGCGTCCCGGTGGTGGACCACTGGTGGCAGACCGAGACCGGCTGGGCCATCTGCGCCAACCCGCGCGGCCTGGACGGGCTGCCGATCAAGGCGGGCTCGCCAAGTGTGCCAATGCCCGGCTTCAGGCTGCGGATCCTCGACGGCGCGGGCGAGGAAGTGGAGGCCGGCACCGAGGGCAACATTGTCCTGGGCCTGCCGCTCCCGCCGGGCACCCTGACGACGCTCTGGGGCAATGACGAGCGCTACATCTCCTCCTACCTGCAGGCCTTCGAGGGCTACTACGCCACCGGTGACTCCGGCTACCGGGACGAGGACGGCTATCTGTTTGTGATGGGCCGCACCGACGACATCATCAACGTTGCCGGCCACCGGCTCTCCACCGGGGCCATGGAGCAGGTGATCGGCCAGCACCCGGCTGTCGCCGAATGCGCCGTGATCGGCCTCGCGGACCCGCTCAAGGGCCAGCGCCCCAGCGGCTACGTGGTCCTCAAATCCGGGGTGGACGTGCCGGAGGAGGTGCTGGTCAAGGACCTGATCGCCCTGGTTCGGCGCGACATCGGCGCCGTGGCGGACTTCAAGCATGTCACCGTGGTGGAGGCGCTGCCCAAGACCCGTTCGGGCAAGATTCTGCGCAAGACCATGCGCCAGATCGCCGACGGCGACGACTACGTGGTACCCTCCACGATCGAGGACGCCGGTGTGATCGACCAGCTGTTGGAGACGCTGCGGCCTGGTGCCGCGGGGGAGCGGCAGGGCCAGGTGTCCAGCTAGGACCCGGACCGGCTCCAGCGGTATTCGTTTTCCGGCCGGCCGGGCGCGCCGTAGCGGGCGGTGCGGGACACCGTGCCGGCGTCGGCGAGGTATTCGAGGTACCGGCGTGCGGTGACCCGGGACATGCCCAGCGCCTCCATCACCTCGCTGGCAGACACGGCCCCGGCCTGCTGTTTCATGAAGTCCTGGACGGCCTCCAGGGTGGACCCGGACAGGCCTTTGGGCAGCGGCAGTTCCGACGGCGCCCGGAGGCTCGCGAAGGCCTGGTCCACGTCGCTCTGGGATGCCCCGGCCCCGGCGCCGCCCGGTCCGGGGGAGGCCAGCTGCTCGCGGAACTGCCGGTAGCTGCGCAGTTTGTCCGCGAAGGTGGCGTAGGTGAAGGGTTTGATCAGGTACTGCACGACGCCGGTCGCGACGGCGCTGCGGACGATGTTCAGTTCGCGCACCGCGGTGATGGCGATGATGTCGGCGAACAGGCCGGAGGCGCGCATCCGGCGGGCGATGTCCAGGCCATGCAGATCCGGCAGGTTCATGTCCAGCAGGACCAGCTCGACGGGCTGCCCGGCGGCCGACAGCTCCGTCATCAGGCGCAGGGCGGACTGCCCGTCCGGGGCGGAGCCGGCCAGGGTGAAGCCGTCCAGCCGGCCGATGTAGGCCGCGTGGGCCGCCGCGGCAATCGGTTCGTCCTCGACGACGAGTACGCGGATGTCACTCATTGCTGTTCCTTCGCTGTCCCGGCGGGTTCATCGGCGGGTTCATCTGCGGAGCCTGCGGGGGCCGGCGCCGTCGGCAGCGTGACCCGGAACAGAGCCCCGGCCGGGCTGGTGATGCTCATGCTACCGCCCAGCCGCTGCACGGCCTGGCGGACCAGCGCCAGGCCCAGCCCGCGCCCGAAGGGCCCCGGGGCCTTGGTGCTGAAACCGTGCCGGAAGACGTCCTCCACCGCGTCCGGATCGATGCCGGGGCCGCTGTCCTCCACCGAGATCTGCAGGGCGCCGCCCTCCGAGACGACCGAGAGCTCAACCAGCCGCGGCGGCGGCGCATCGGCGGCGGCGTCGATCGCGTTGTCGAGCAGGTTGCCCAGGATGGCCACCAGGTCCTGGACGGCCAGCCCGGTCACCGCCGTGGAGCCGCCGGTGGTGAGGATCAGTTCGACGCCGCGTTCGTGCGCCTCGGCCGCCTTGCCCATGACGAGCGCGCCGAGCACGGGCTCCTCCAGGGAGCTGACCAGGTCGTCCGTCAGCCGCTGGCTCAGCTCCAGGTCCTTGGTGGCGAAATCGAGGGCCTCGGCGGCGCGGCCCAGTTCCATCAGGGACACCATCGTGTGCAGCCGGTTGGCGTGCTCGTGGGTCTGGGCGCGGAGTGCGTCGGAGAGTGTGCGCATGGTTTCCAGTTCGCTGCCAAGGGACTCGATTTCCGTGCGGTCCCGGATGGTGGCGACCGTGCCGTAGACCGGACCTGCAGTTTGGCGCTGGCGGGACGCGGGGGAGCGGGGACCCACCGCCGGGCCCTGGTTGACCACGAGCACGCGCTCGCCGGTGAGGTGGATTTCGTCCTGGGCGGTCCGGCCGGACTCGAAGAGGTCCTTGAGGCTCGGGGCCAGCGGCAGTTCGGCCAGGGACGGTGCCGCCGCGCCCCGTCCGCCCGCCGCGCCGCGGCCGGCCGGGGCCACGCCGTCGCCCGGGGCCACGCCGTCGACCGCGCGGGGCGGGACTCCGAGCAGCGCGGCCGCCTGGTCGTTATACATCACCACCTTGCCCCTGGGATCGATGAGGATCACCCCCTCACGGACCGAATGCAGCACCGATTCGTAGTAGGCGAACAGCTGCGCGAGCTGCTCCGGGCCCCAGCCGCGGGTCACCCGGCGCAGGTACCGGGCCAGCAGCCAGGAGGCCACCGATCCGGCCGCCAGCAAGGCGAAAGCGATCGCCAGCAGGGCCGGGAGCCGGCCGGAAAACGCGACATCCACCGTCCCCACCGTCACGCCCGCCGCCACCAGGGCCCGGACCGTGCCGTCCGCGTCCTTGACCGGGGCGATGGTGCGCACCGAAGGCCCGAGCGTCCCGGCCATGATCTCGGTGATGACCTCGCCCCGCAGGGCGGCGTCGATCGAACCGATGTACGGCTTGCCGAGCTCCTCGTCGCGGGGATGGGTCCACCGGGTCCGGTCCGGCGCCATGATCGTAATGAAGTCCGCGCGGGCGTCCCGCATCACCTGCAGGGCGTAGGGCTGGAGCCGCGCGGACGGGTCGGGGGAGGCCGCCGCCTGCAGGACCAGCGGGTTGTCGGCCACCGCGGTGGCGATCCCCGCCATCCGCCGGCCCGCTTCCTGGTAGGCGTGGTCGCGGGCGTCCACAAACGTCGCCGTGCCGACGACGGCGGTCAGGGCCAGCATGAACAGCAGGTGGGCCACGAACAGCCTGCGGGCAATGCTCCAGTGATGGATCAACGGCACCTTCCATGACCAATATGAACGCAACGGTGATGCGCGTCACTCCATCCCCAATGATGGAGGAACACGCAGAACGGACGTGATGCGCGCCCCAAGCCGCATCGAAGTCCAGCCTATCCAAGGAGAACACCATGGCCTCTCAACGAGGAGAGTCAGCGGCACCGGCCGCGGCGCCGGTCAAGCAGCGCAAGGGTCTGGACAAGTCCCACTACCTTTACATCGCGGTCATCGCCGCCGTCGTCCTCGGCGCCCTCGTCGGCCTGATGTTCCCGGAGGTCGGGAAGTCCCTCAAGCCCCTCGGCGACGGCTTCATCAAGCTCATCAAGATGATGATCGCCCCCGTCATTTTCTGCACCATCGTCCTCGGCATCGGCTCCATCGCCAAGGCCGCCACGGTTGGCAAGGTCGGCGGCCTGGCCCTCGGCTACTTCATTGTGATGTCGACGTTCGCCCTGGCCATCGGCCTCGTCGTCGGCAACCTGATCCACCCGGGTGAGGGCCTCAAGCTCGCCCCGTACGATCCGAACAAGAAGGCAGCGACGGACAGCACCGTCGACTTCCTGCTCGGCATCATCCCCAGTGACATCCCCGTGCTGCCCACCCTGCTCGCCGCCATCCTGGTCGGCTTCGCGCTGCAGAAGATGGGCCCGCAGGGCACCCCGATCCTGAAGGCCATCGGCCACGGCCAGGCCCTCGTGTTCCGCATCCTCATCATGGTCATGTGGCTCGCCCCGGTCGGCGCCTTCGGTGCGATCGCCGCCGTCGTCGGTGCCACCGGCGTCCAGGCCATCATCAGCATGGCCACCCTGATGATCGCGTTCTACATCACCTGCGCAGTGTTTATCGTTGTGATCCTCGGCGGCCTGCTCCAGGTCGTCTCGGGCGTCAACATCTTCCGCCTGATGAAGTACCTCGGCCGCGAATACCTGCTGATCTTCTCCACGTCCTCCTCCGAAGCGGCGCTGCCCCGCCTGATCGCGAAGATGGAACACCTCGGTGTTTCCAAGCCGGTCGTCGGCGTCACGGTGCCCACCGGCTACTCCTTCAACCTGGACGGCACGGCCATCTACCTGACCATGGCCTCGCTGTTCGTCGCCAACGCCATGGGCACCCCGCTGGACCTCGGCGCCCAGATCTCGCTGCTGATCTTTATGATCATCGCCTCCAAGGGCGCCGCCGGGGTCACCGGCGCCGGCCTGGCCACCCTGGCCGCAGGCCTCCAGGCCCACAAGCCGGAACTGCTCGGCGGCGTCGGCATGATCGTCGGCATCGACCGCTTTATGTCCGAGGCCCGCGCGCTGACCAACTTCACCGGTAACGCCGTGGCGACCGTCCTGATCGGCACCTGGGTCAAGGAGATCGACGGCGGCCAGGTCGAGCGGGTCCTCTCCGGCGCCGCTCCGTTCGACGAGCAGACCATGATCGCCGGCCACGCGGCCGAGCAGCCCGCTGCTGCGCCGGCTGCCCAGCCCGCACACCCGGTGCCCGCCAACGCCTAAGCACCGGCAGCACCGCTTTCACCTCACACCAAAACCGCCCGGACGCGCCACCCGCGTCCGGGCGGTTTTGCGTGCCCCCGGGATCCGCCGGAGCGGAACCCTCGACCTCTACCAGAGGGTCAGACGCGCCGGTCGGCGGTTGTCAAGGTCCGTCGAATACCGTGTCGGGGGCTGTAACCTTGGGAGGAATAACGATCCGTGCCGGGCGGAGCCAGCCTCAAGCAGGCAGCGCCGGACCGGGCGGATCCGGCAGGAAAATCACCGTCATCGAAAGTGTGGATAGATACGTGAGCAGCGAACAGGGTTCAGCCACTCTGGAAGGCACAGAACTCGATCTGGACGACGCCGTCATGGGCGCCACCGGGCGCCCCTACCGCGATTTCCCGGAACCCGCGCCGCTGTCCTCCCACGGCCCGGCCCGGGTCATCGCCATGGTCAACCAGAAGGGTGGCGTGGGCAAGACCACGTCCACGATCAACCTCGCGGCGGCGCTGGCCGAATACGGCCGCCGGGTGCTGCTAGTCGACTTCGATCCGCAGGGCGCGCTCTCCGCCGGCCTTGGCACCAACCCGCACGAACTGGACCTGACGGTCTACAACGTCCTGATGGACCGCAAGGTCGACATCCGCGATGCCATCCAGAAGACCGGCGTCGAAAACGTGGACCTGCTGCCGGCCAACATCGACCTCTCCGCCGCCGAAGTCCAGCTGGTCAACGAGGTCGCCCGCGAACAGGTCCTGGACCGGGCGCTGAAGAAGGTCGAGGACGACTACGACGTCGTCCTGATCGACTGCCAGCCCTCCCTCGGCCTGCTCACCGTCAACGCCCTCACCGCGGCGCACGGCGTCATCATCCCGCTGATCTGCGAGTTCTTCGCCCTCCGCGCGGTGGCGCTGCTGGTCGAGACGATCGACAAGGTCCAGGACCGGCTGAACCCGCGCCTGCAGGTCGACGGCGTGCTCGCCACGATGTACGACGCCCGCACCCTGCACGGCCGCGAAGTCATCGCCCGGCTCGTGGAAGCCTTCGGCGACAAGGTCTTCGAAACCGTCATCAAGCGCTCCATCAAGTTCGCCGACGCCACCGTCGCCGCCGAACCGATCACCAGCTACGCGGGCAACCACGCCGGTGCCGACGCCTACCGCCGACTGGCCAAAGAGCTGATCTCGCGCGGCGGCGCACCCTAACCACGGCCGTGGCAGCGACAGCCCCGACGGCCGAACTGTCGCCGTCCGGAAAGAAGCCGGGCTTCGAGGTGCGGCTGGAGAACTTCACCGGCCCGTTCGACCTGCTCCTGGGACTGATCTCCAAACACCAGCTGGACATCACCGAGGTGGCGCTGGCCACGGTCACGGACGAGTTCATCAAATACATCAAAGGGCTGCAGCGGCTGGGGGAGGACTGGGCCCTGGATGAAGCCAGCGAGTTCCTGGTGATCGCCGCGACCCTGCTGGACCTCAAGGCCGCCCGGCTGCTGCCCGCCGGCGAGGTCGAGGACGACGAGGACATCGCCCTGCTCGAGGCCCGCGACCTGCTGTTCGCCCGGCTGCTGCAGTACAAGGCCTTCAAGCAGGTCGCCGGGCTGATCGGCTCCACCCTGGAGCTGGAGGCCCGGCGCTACCCGCGGCAGGTCGCCCTCGAGGGCCACTTCGCCGCGCTGCTGCCCGAGCTGGTCTGGAAGCACAGCCCCGCGGAGTTCGCGGCCCTCGCCGAGGCGGCCCTGAAACCCAAGGACGCCGCCCCCACCGAGGTCGGCCTCGCCCACCTGCACGGGACGCCGGTCAGCGTGAAGGAACAGGCGGAAATCCTGGGGCTGCGGCTGCGGCTCGGCAAGCCGCTCACCTTCCGGTCCCTGATCGCCGACGCCGAATCCACCCTCGTGGTGGTGGCGCGGTTCCTTGCCCTGCTGGAGATGTTCCGGGACAAGGCGGTGGCCTTCGACCAGTTGCTTCCCCTCGGCGAATTGTCCGTGCACTGGACCGCCGACGACGCGGACTGGAGCAGCGAGAACCTGAGTGAAGAATACGAGGAGCAGCCGTGAGCGACGCGTCCAACCCTCCCGCCGACGCCGGAGGGCCCGGGGTTCCGGACCTGGCAGCGCTGCCCGGCGGCGCCAGTGCGGCCCTCGAAGCGGTGCTGATGGTCATTGACGAGCCGGCCACGGCCACGGAGCTGGCCGCCGGCCTGAACCTGACGGTCGACGTCGTCGAGGGTCTGCTCGGGGAACTGCAGCGGGAGTATAACGGCTATACTGGTAATGCCCCGGATGCGGATGAGGCCAGCACGTCGTTGAATACTGCTGGATTCAGTGCCGCCCCCCGGGGTTTTGAATTGCGGAATATCGCCGGAGGCTGGCGGATCTATTCCCGCGCGGAGTTCGCCGACGTCGTAGGCGGCTTCGTGTTGGAAGGGCAAAGTGCCAGGCTGACGCAGGCGGCGCTCGAAACGCTCGCCGTCATCGCCTACCGCCAGCCCGTC
This sequence comes from Arthrobacter sp. SlRoot2-15, assembly GCF_059739345.1. NCBI lineage: Bacteria > Bacillati > Actinomycetota > Actinomycetes > Micrococcales > Micrococcaceae > Arthrobacter > Arthrobacter sp. SlRoot2-15. Next base: position 449,174 of record NZ_AP046058.1, on the reverse strand, counting down.
TCCAGGGCGCGGGTCTCTGCGATTCGAGGGGTCAATGTTGACTCGGTGGTGCGGACGCTGACCCAGCGCGGCCTGATCGAAGACTCGGGAAACGATCCCGAGTCCGGGGCCATCCTGTACCGCACGACGTCGTATTTCCTCGAACGCATGGGAATCGGCTCGGTGGCTGAGTTGCCTCAGCTTTCACCCCATCTTCCAGGGCTTGAAGGCATAGCAGAGTATTACGACGCAGGAAGAATGTAGGCAGGAATGCTGCCTGCGTAAAAGTATCCACCAGGGCAGAACCATTTGCCCGGCCGGTGGGGGACTGCCGTGAGGCAGCCGTCGCGGGCCACCAAACGAAGGACGGGTCATGACACAGGCGGGACGCCAGGGTTCACCACGTAACAGTTCGGGACGCACCAGCGCCGGACACCAATCAGCGCGCACCCAGGGTGCGGGCGGCGCCGGCCGAGGCCAGCGCGACTTCTCCAAGGGCGGCGGCGACCGCCCGTTCAAGCGGCCCAAGCCGCGCGAAGAGGCCTTTGTTGACCCGGACCTGAACCCGGGCGTCGGAGCCCCCGAGCAGGCTGACCGCAAGGCCGGCGCGAAGCCGGCACGGAAGCCCGCGGCCCGCAAGCCCGGTGCCGGCAAGGCTCCCGGCACCCCGGGCGCGCTCAAGCCCAAGCCGCGCATCGGCGCGGGGGCGGCCAAGGCCACCGGTTCCAGCGCGTTCGGCAGCGAACGCTTCGGCCAGAACCTCGGCCCGGTCCGCAAGCCCACCCGAAAGCGCGGCCCGCGCGGGCCCGTGCCGCAGTCCGAGCTGCACGATGCCGACGGCGTCCGCCTGCAGAAGGTCATGGCCTCCGCCGGCGTCGCCTCGCGGCGCGTCTGCGAGGAAATGATCGCCGAAGGCCGCGTCGAGGTCGACGGCCAGGTCGTGACGGAACTCGGCGTGCGCGTCGACCCCAAGACCGCCGTGATCCATGTGGACGGCCTGCGCATCCAGCTGGACGAGAACATGGTCTACATGGTCTTCAACAAGCCCAAGGGCGTTGTCTCCACCATGGAGGATCCGGACGGCCGCCCGTGCATCAGCGACTTCGTCCGCAACCACCACGGCGAACGGCTCTTCCACGTCGGCCGGCTGGACGTCGCCACCGAGGGGCTGCTCCTGCTGACCAACGACGGCGAGCTCGCCAACCGCCTGACGCACCCCTCCTACGAGGTGCCCAAGACCTACCTCGTGCAGGTCCGCGGGCCGTTCCCGCAGGGCGTCGGCGCGCAGCTCAAGGCCGGCATCGAACTCGAAGACGGCATCGCCTCGGTGGACTCCTTCAAGCTCGTTGACTCGACCCCGGGCCACGTGCTGATCGAGGTCGTGCTGCACTCGGGCAAGAACCGCATTGTCCGGCGCCTCTTCGACGCCGTTGGATTCCCGGTGCTGCGGCTGGTCCGCGTCAAGGTCGGACCCATCGGCCTGGGCGACCAGCGCCAGGGCAGCATCCGCAACCTCGGCAAGCAGGAAGTCGGCCACCTGCTGGCATCCGTGGGGCTGTAGGCATGTCTGCATTTCGCACCCACGGCCGCGGCCACCTCAACGGCCCGGTGGTGGTTGTGGGGACCGGGCTGCTGGGCACCAGCATCGGGCTGGGGCTCCGCGGCCGCGGAGTCGCTGTGTACCTCTCCGACCCCTCGCCGACCAACCAGGCCGTCGCCGTCGACATCGGCGCCGGCCTGCCCTTGGCGCGCCTTGAGGGCGAGGCGCCGGAACTCGTGGTGGTCGCCGCGCCGCCGGACGTGACCGCCGACGTCGTCGCCCGCGCCCTGGCGGACTACCCGGAGGCCGTGGTGGTGGACATCGCCAGCGTCAAGGCGTCTATCCTGGCGGAGCTGCGGACCCGCGGCGCCGACCTGGGCCGCTACGTCGGAACACACCCGATGGCGGGCCGGGAGAAGTCCGGCCCGGTCGCCGCCCGCGGCGAGCTGTTCACCTCGATGCCGTGGGTCATCTGCCCAACGCCCGAAACCCGGCCCGAGGCGCTGCAGGCCGCCCGCGCGCTGGCCGGTGACCTCGGCGCCGTCGTCTCCGAATTCGGCTCCGAGGAACACGACGAAGCCGTGGCACTGGTCTCGCACCTGCCCCAGGTCATGTCCTCCCTCGTGGCCAGCCGGCTGCAGGGAACCCCGCTGCACGCCCTCTCGCTGGCCGGCAACGGCCTGCGGGACGTGACCAGGATCGCCGCGAGCGACCCCACGCTCTGGGTGCAGATCCTCGGCGCCAACGCGGACAAGGTCGTGGACATCCTGCACGGCGTCCGCGAGGACCTGAACCGGCTGATCGGCACCCTGGAGGATCCGACGGCGCCGGGCGCCAGGTTGGACCTGGCCCAGCTGATCAGCGAAGGCAACGCCGGCCAGTCCCGGATCCCGGGCAAGCACGGCGGGCCGCCGCAGGCGTACTCCTGGCTGACCGTCTTGGTGGACGATACGCCCGGCCAGATCGCCAAGCTCCTGACCGAGATCGGCGAGATCGGCGTCAACCTCGAGGACCTCCGTCTGGACCACTCCTCGGGACGGAATGTCGGCATGGTGGAACTCTCCGTGCTGCCCAACAAGCACGAGCTGCTCATCGAAGCCCTCAACGACCGTGGATGGCGGGTACTCCAGTAATGACCCAGGAACTCATCGCAACGGTGGACATCGTCCGCCCCGGCAAGAGCCTCGTCGTCGCGATCGACGGCCCCTCCGGCTCCGGCAAATCCAGCGTCAGCAAAGAGGTGGCACGCCGGCTCCGGCTGGCGTACCTCGATACCGGCGCCATGTACCGGGCCCTGACCTGGTTCTGCCTGGACAGCGGCACGGACCTGGCCGACGGCGAGGCCATCGAGGCCGCCGCCGAGGGCCTCCAGCTCGAGATCAGCACCAGCCCCCAGGACGAATACGTCCGGGTCGCCGGGACTGACATCACCGAGGCCATCCGTGAGCCTGCCATCTCCGCAGCGGTCAGCGCCGTCGCCACGACGCTCGGCGCCCGTACCGAACTGATCCGCCGGCAACGCGAGCTGATCGAAAAGCACCACCGCCGCATGGTGGTGGAGGGCCGGGACATCACCACCGTCGTCGCGCCCCACGCCGAGGTGCGCATGCTGCTCACCGCCAGCGAGGAGGCCCGGCTGCGCCGCCGCGGCATCCAGCTGGGCGGCAGCCAGAACGCCGAACAACTCGCCGCGCAGGTCACGGCCCGGGACGCCAAGGACTCCACCGTGGTGAACTTCACCCAGGCCGCCGACGGCGTGGTCACCCTGGATTCCTCGGACCTGGACTTCGCCCAGACCGTCGACGCGGCCCTGGGGATTGTGCACAAGGTTCTCAACCACACGGCCATCAACCGTGACTGAGGGCGCAGTCCGGGCGGGGCAGCCCGGCCGGGCGTTCCTCGACGGGACCATGGCCTGGAGCCGGCCGGTCGGCTGGGTCCTGGACCACCTGGTCTACCGGACCACCGTCAAGGGACGCGCCAACGTGCCCGCGGCCGGCCCGGTCATCTTCGCCGCGAACCACATCAGCTTCCTCGACGGCCCCGTGATGTTCGGCGCCGCGCCGCGGCCGATGCACATCTTCGTCAAGAAGGAGATGTTCCGGGGCTTCCCGGGACTGGTGCTGAAAGCCTCCGGCCAGCTGGCGGTGGACCGCTCCGGTGACCGGACCGCGCTGCAGCGGGCGAAAAGCGTCCTCGACGCCGGACGGTGCGTCGGGATCCTGCCCGAGGGCACCCGCGGGAGCGGCGAGGTCGCCACGATCAACAACGGGGTCGCCTGGCTCGCACTGAACTCGGCCGCCACCGTGATCCCGGTCGCCATCCTGGGCACCAGGATCAGCGGCGAGCACCTCAACGCGGTTCCCAGGCCCGGCCGCCGGCTGCATGTCAGCTTCGGTGGCGCCCTCAATCTCAGCCGCAGGCCCGGCGAGACCGGGCGTGCTTCAATGGACAGGGTGGGAACCGAGATCCGCGCCGCCCTCGCCCGGCACGTCCAGGACACCATTCAGTCCACCGGGCAGGGCCTGCCCGACGCGGATTCCCCGCAAGAACGCCAGACAGCAGTAGCCGGGACGCCGGCAGATCACCACCTAAGGAAAGTGCAATGAGCGATACGACTCAAACCCCCGGCCACTTCGGCGCCGGCGAAGACGAATACACGCCCACCGGCACGGACCAGGTGGCTGAGAACCTTGCCGCCCTGGACGACGAGGAAGCCGAACTCCGTGCGGCCTCGCTCCGCGCCGGCCTGGATGACTACGAACTGGACGAGGAAGACGCCGCCCTGCTCAGCGGCCGCTACGAGGACGAAGACTTCGACGGCCCGGTCAAGCTGGACCCGGTCCTGGCCATCATCGGCCGCCCCAACGTCGGCAAGTCCACCTTGGTCAACCGCATCCTGGGCCGCCGCGAAGCCGTCGTCGAGGACACCCCCGGCGTCACCCGCGACCGCGTGATGTACTCCGCCAACTGGAACGGCCGGAACTTCACCGTGGTGGACACCGGCGGCTGGGAACACGACGCCCGCGGCATCCACGCCCGCGTCGCCGAGCAGGCCGAGATGGCCGTGGAGCTCGCCGACGCTGTGCTGTTCGTGGTGGACTCCGCCGTCGGCGCGACCGCCACGGACGAAGGCGTCATGAAGATGCTGCGCAAGTCCAAGAAGCCCGTCATCATGGTGGCCAACAAGGTGGACGACTTCGCCCAGGAGGCCGACTCGGCCGCGCTCTGGGGCCTCGGCTTCGGCGAACCCTACCCGGTCTCCGCACTGCACGGCCGCGGCGTCGCCGACCTGCTCGACCACGTGATGGATACCCTCCCGGAGTTCTCCACCATCGAAGGCCTCGAGCGCAGCGGCGGCCCGCGCCGCATCGCCCTGATCGGCCGGCCGAACGTCGGCAAGTCCTCCCTGCTGAACAAGCTTGCTGGCTCCGAGCGCGTGGTCGTCGACAACACCGCCGGCACCACGCGCGACCCGGTCGATGAGTTCATCGAACTCGGCGGCCGCACCTGGCGCTTCGTGGACACCGCCGGCATCCGCCGCCGCCAGCACATGGCCCAGGGCGCGGACTTCTACGCCTCGCTGCGCACCCAGAGCGCGCTCGAAAAGGCCGAGGTCGCCGTCGTGCTCCTCGCCGTGGACGAAGTGCTCAGCGAGCAGGACGTCCGCATCTTGCAGCTGGCGATAGAGTCCGGCCGCGCGCTGGTGCTCGCGTTCAACAAATGGGACCTGCTCGACGACGAACGCCGCACCTACCTCGAACGCGAAATCGAGCAGGACCTCGCCCACGTGGCGTGGGCCCCGCGCGTGAACATCTCGGCCAAGACCGGCTGGCACAAGGACCGGCTGGTTCCCGCCCTGGACACCGCACTGGAAAGCTGGGACAAGCGCATCCCCACCGGACGCCTGAACGCCTTCCTCGGCGAACTGGTGGCCGCGCACCCGCACCCGGTCCGCGGCGGCAAGCAGCCCCGGATCCTCTTCGGAACCCAGGCCTCCAGCCGCCCGCCGAAGTTCGTGCTCTTCACCACCGGCTTCCTCGATCCCGGCTACCGCCGCTTTATCACCCGCCGGCTCCGCGAAACCTTCGGTTTCGAGGGCACGCCGATCGAGGTCAACATGCGGGTCCGGGAAAAGCGCGGCAAGAAGCGTTGATTCCGACACACGCCGCCTGTGACATGGTGAAAGTGTCACGGGCACCCTCCGGAATCGTGTAAGCTTTTGGAGGTGGTTCGGCCGGACTGCTCAGATGAAATCCTATGGGGAACAACAGGAGATCATCGGGAGCGGAGAACGGCAGAACCAGCGGGCTGTAGCGCAGCTTGGTAGCGCACTTGACTGGGGGTCAAGGGGTCGCAGGTTCAAATCCTGTCAGCCCGACCAACAAGAAAGTACCCCGCCATTCCGGCAACGGAATGGCGGGGTTTTCTGTTTCCCGGGGGTGGGCTGTTTCAGGGAAGCGCCTACTTGAGGAAACGCGACGTCCGCCGGTCCGCGAGGATCTTCCCCTTCGTCTGGCAGCTTGGGCAGTACTGCAGCGCGGTGTCCGCGAACGAAACCTCGCGGACCGTGTCGCCGCAGACCGGGCACGCCTCGCCGGTCCGGCCATGGACCCGCATGTGGCTCCGCTTGGCGTCCTTGAGCTCGCTGGGCGGTTTCCCGGCGGCCTCCGCCAGCGCCGTCCCGAGGATGTCGTGGATCGCGTCGTAGAGGCGCTCCACCGCCGCCCGGTCCAGGGAGCTGGCAATGGCGAACGGGGACGTCTTCGCCGCGTGCAGGATCTCGTCGCTATACGCGTTGCCGATGCCGGCGATGACGCCCTGGCTGCGGAGCACACCCTTGATCTGCTGGGAACTGCCCGCCAGGATCCCGGCCAGGGCATCGACGTCGAACCCGGGGCTGAACGGATCCGGGCCGAGCGCCGCGATCCCGGGAACGTCGGCCGGGTCTCGGACCACGTACATCGCCAGGGACTTCTTTGTGCCGGCCTCGGTCAGGTCCAGGTCGAGTGCTCCGTCCCCACCCGAAAACGACAGCCGGGCCGCGATGTGCCCGCCACCTTTCTTCAGCACCGCGCCGGTGGGGGCATCGGTGACCCGGACCCAGCCGGCCCGGGCGAGGTGGAAGACCAGGTGCAGCCCGCCGGCGTCCAGGTCCACGAACTTGCCGTGCCGGCCCACGCCGGTGACGGTCCTGCCTTCCAGTGCGGAGATGGGCGGATCCGCGGTCTTGAGCACCGCGAAGGAGACGATCTGGACCTTGGCCAGGCTGGATCCGCGCAGGCGCGCGTCCAGGAAGTCCGCCAGCGCCGCCACTTCCGGGAGCTCAGGCATGGGCAAATCCGTCCGTAACGGGTGCAGGTGCTGCCATGGCAACATCATGTCAGAGTCCTCCCGGGGCCCGGGCGGATGTGCCTATACTTTCAGCGGCGGCCCGATCGATCGGCCGCCGAAGACCTTGGTGATTGACCCGACGAAAGGCCCGTCATGAGCAACATTCCCGAAGAGCTGTCCTACACCGCCGAACACGAATGGGTCTCCGCGCCGAACGCCGACGGCGTCGTGCGCGTGGGCATCACTGATTTTGCCCAGGACGCCCTCGGGGACGTCGTCTACGCCCAGATGCCGGAGGTCGGCACCGACATCAAGGCCAACGACGTCGTCGGGGAAGTGGAATCCACCAAGAGCGTCAGCGACATTTACGCCCCCGTGAGCGGTGAAGTGGTGGCCCGCAACGAGGCGCTGGACACCGATTCCGCCCTGATCAATTCGGATCCGTACGGCGAGGGCTGGCTGATTGAAATCAAGCTGGCGGAAGCCGACGCGGTGGAGTCGCTGCTCAGTGCATCGGAGTACGAACAGCAGGTAGGCTAATGCCTAAGGTTCCCGGGCTGTGCTACTACGCCGGGAACTGACCACCGGATCTGCCAGGCTTTTCCGGACGCATGCGTTGTTTGCAGGGGGGACACCTGCAACGAATGAGGAGGACTCAATGGTTGGGCACGGACAGAACGACACCGGTGAATACGGCACGGGTGGAGTGAAAGCCTCGGAGACCACGTCGATCCATCTCACCCCCGTGCGCGATGAGCCCACCATCACCCCGAAGGTCTCGAACGAGGAACGGACGGCCATTGAGTCGCTCCCGGCCGGGTCCGCCCTGCTGGTGGCCCACAGCGGCCCCAACTCCGGTGCCCGCTTCCTGCTCGACTCCGACGTGACGACGGCGGGCCGGCACCCGGACGCCGACATCTTCCTCGACGACGTCACGGTTTCACGCCGCCACGTCGAATTCCGCCGCACGGCGCGCAGTTTCGAGGTGGTGGACACCGGGAGCCTGAACGGCACCTACGTCAACCACGACCGTGTCGACAGCGTGGAGCTGAAGTCGGGTAACGAGGTGCAGATCGGCAAGTTCCGGCTCACCTTCTACCTCAGCCCTGCCCGTACCGCAGGCCACGTCTGATATCGGGGTAGTTGCCGGTGGCCATGGCACAAGCCGAACGGCGCGGACCCCAGGTCCTGAACATCGGGGAGGTCCTGGCTCAACTGAGCGACGACTTCCCCTCCATGACTGCGTCGAAAATCAGGTTCCTTGAGGAAAAGGGCCTCATTAATCCGCAACGCACCCCGGCCGGCTACCGGCAGTACTCGGAAGGCGACGTCGAACGGCTCCGCTTTGTGCTGTCGCTGCAGCGGGACCAGTACCTGCCGCTGAAGGTGATCAAGGACTACCTCGACGCGATCGACCGCGGCGAACGCCCGGAGAGCCTGCCGCCGGGGGTGACGGTGTCGCCCCGGATCGTTTCCGAGGAGCTCGCCTCAGAGCTTAACAACCGGGTGCGGCTGCTCAGCGAGGAACAGCTCCGCACCGAGTCCGGGGCCAGCGTCCCGCTGCTCGAGTCCCTGCTCAGCTTCGGCCTGATCGGCCACGTCAACGGAAAGTTCGACGACCACGCCCTGCAGGTGGCCCGCGCCTGCGTGCAGCTGGAAAGCCACGGCCTCGAGCCGCGGCACCTGCGGCCCTTCCAGGCCGCGGCCGACCGCGAGTTCGGGCTGGTGGAACGCGCGGTGGCCACGCTGACGTCCCGCAAGGACGCCGCCTCCCAGGCCCGCGCCGCCGAGGCTGCCCGGGAGATCAGCGAACTGTGCCTCTCGCTGCACCGGGCCCTGGTGCAGGACCGCATCTCGAGGATGGACAGCTGATGATCGAGGTGGAAATCGTAGGCGTGCGGATCGAACTGCCGTCCAACCAGCCGCTCGTCCTGCTCAAGGAACTGCACGGTGAGCGCCACGTCCCCATCTGGATCGGAACGCCGGAAGCCAGCGCCATTGCGCTCGCCCAGCAGGGTGTGGTCCCGCCGCGGCCGATGACGCATGACCTGCTCGTCGACGTCGTCGAGGCGCTTGGCCACTCGATCGTCAGCGTCAACATCGTGGCGGTGGAAGACAACATCTTCTACGGCCAGCTCCAGTTCGAGGACGGCACCACGGTCAGCTCGCGGGCCTCCGACGCCCTGGCCCTCGGCCTGCGCGCGAAGTGCCGGATCTGGTGCGCCGACGCCGTGATGGACGAAGCCGGCGTGCGGATCACCGAGCACGACGACGGCGAGGAGGCCCAGCCCGGGCCCGCCGTCGACGAAGAGGGGGAGCTGCGCCGGTTCCGGGAGTTCCTGGACGACGTCGAACCCGAGGACTTCGCCGGCTGAAACGGCTCAAAGCTTAAAGTCGAGGTCGAAAGTTTCGACACGCCCCGGCAATAGGCCCAAGGTCTTTGACCTTGGCCCCCGGCAGGCCTAACGTCAGAGGTACAAGTTCCCATTGCATACAACAGCCGCGCAAGTCACACTGGACAGTGGCGCGCTGGTGCTGCAAGTTCCCGCGGGAACTCATGACAAGGAGGATCCACGTGAGTCCGAAAGGCGAAGCAGGCGAGCTCAAGCAGGCCTCGACGGCAGGCGTTGCTGTGCCCGCGAGCGGTGCCCAGGGACTGCTCTTCACCGAGGATCTTCCCGTCCTGGACGAGGACGCGGGGTACCGCGGACCGACGGCCTGCAAGGCGGCCGGCATCACCTACCGCCAACTGGACTACTGGGCCCGCACCGGACTCGTTGAGCCCGCCGTGCGCGGCGCCGCAGGGTCCGGTTCGCAGCGGCTCTACGGCTTCCGCGACATCCTGGTCCTCAAGGTCGTCAAGCGGCTCCTCGACACCGGTGTTTCGTTGCAGCAGATCCGCACCGCCGTCGAACACCTCCGGGAACGCGGGGTCGAGGATCTCGCCCAGATCACCCTCATGAGCGACGGCGCCAGCGTCTACGAATGCACCTCGGCGGACGAAGTCATCGATCTGGTCCAGGGCGGCCAGGGTGTCTTCGGCATCGCCGTCGGCCGCGTCTGGCGCGAAGTGGAAGGCAGCCTCGCGGCGCTTCCGAGCGAACACGCCGCGGACCAGTCGTTCCCCGACGATGAACTCAGCAAGCGCCGCGCGGCCCGCAAGATCGGCTAGCACGGCTCGAAGATTCGACCAAAAACGCGGGGCCACCAGGTGGCCCCGCGCTTTTTCATCTGCCGACGTCCCGGGCCGGGCCCGGGACGTCGGCCCGTCAGCGCTGGCTGCGGTTGCGAACCCGGCCCGCGGCGGCCAGTTCCGTGTTGGAGCCGCCCGTGCGCATCAGGTTGGCCAGCAGCGAGTCGAACAGGGCTGCGGCGTTTTTGGCGGAATCGCCGGGCCAGTGGTGGACGGAGTGGGCCGCGCCCTGGATCTGCTGCCAGTTGGCCTGTTCGGGGATGTGCGGGGTGAGCAGCAGTTCACCGAACATGGACTGCATCTCGGCCAGGCGGAAGCTGTGCTCCGCGGAGCCGGTCCGCACCCGGTTGGCCACGATGCCGGCAGGGGAGAGGGCCGGCGCGAATTCCTGCCGGAACAGCTGGATGGCCCGCATGGTGCGCTCGGTGCCCGCGACGGAGAACAGCCCGGGCTCGGCGACCAGGGTGACCTTGTCGCTGGCCGTCCAGGCCATCCGGGTCAGGCCGTTGAGCGAGGGCGGGCAGTCGACCAGGACCAGCTCGTAGTCCCCGGCGCCGGCCAGTACGGCGGAGAGCCGGCGCAGGTCGCGGCGGCCAAGGTCGGGCCGGTCGTAGATGCCGGTGTAGGCGGACCCGACGGCGACGTCCAGGACGGGCGCCGTGCGGTGGCCGGAGCCGCCGTTGGAGGAAGCGAGGCTGGCGTGCTCCACCCAGCCGCTGGGAACCACGTTGTCGGCCAGGTGTGCCCGGCGCGGGGATTTCAGCATCCGGCCGATGTCCAGCTGTTCGTCGGGCCGGACGCCGAGGGCCGTACTGGCATCCGCGTGCGGGTCGAGGTCGACCACGAGGGTTGGGATGCCGGCTGCGAGTGCTGCCGACGCCAGTCCGGTTGTCACGGATGTCTTGCCGACCCCGCCTTTGAGGCTGCTGATGCTGACTACTTGCACTTGAAAAACCAATACCTAACGCCGGTTGCCGAGACTGGGTCATGCCGGCCCGTGCGTTCCTTCGGACCGGGGCGTGCATGCGCCACCCACCACCTCATCATATGTTGACCCGCCGTCGAATCCCGTCTCATCGGACCCGGCGGGCGCCCGGAGGGGGCCCGGACGGCCCGGGAGCACCCGCAACGTCAACGATCTGCCTTCTCCGGCCGAAATGACGCATAATCTTGTGACGGGCGCCACAATGATTTGTGTTTGCGCACGCCGGTCTTAGAAACTGTGACGACTTACCGAACCGCCCGCGATGAAGCAGGAGAAGTATGTTTTCCAAGATTCTGGTGGCTAACCGCGGCGAAATCGCGATCCGCGCCTTCCGTGCCAGCTACGAGCTGGGTGCCAAGACCGTTGCCGTGTTCCCGACCGAGGACCGCAACTCCATCCACCGCCAGAAGGCGGATGAGGCATACCTGATCGGCGAGGAGGGCCACCCGGTCCGGGCGTACCTCGACGTCGACGAGGTGGTCCGGGTCGCGAAGGAAGCCGGCGCGGATGCGATCTACCCCGGCTACGGCTTCCTCTCGGAGAACCCCAACTTGGCCCGGGCTGCCGCTGCCGCCGGCATCACCTTCGTCGGGCCCCCGGCGGAGGTCCTCGAACTTGCCGGGAACAAGGTCGCCGCCCTCGAGGCGGCCCGCAAGGCCGGCGTCCCGGTGCTCAAGTCCAGCAAGCCGTCCAAGGACGTTGACGAACTCATCGCCGCAGCTGACGAGATCGGCTTCCCCATCTTCGCCAAGGCTGTCGCCGGCGGCGGTGGCCGCGGCATGCGCCGGGTCGACACCCGGGAGGCCCTGCCCGAGGCCCTGCAGGCCGCGATGCGCGAGGCCGACGCCGCCTTCGGCGACCCCACCATGTTCCTGGAGCAGGCCGTGCTGCGGCCGCGGCACATCGAAGTGCAGATCCTCGCCGACGCCGAGGGCAACGTGATGCACCTCTTCGAGCGCGACTGCTCCATCCAGCGCCGCCATCAGAAGGTCATCGAGATCGCGCCGGCTCCCAACCTCGACGAAGGCATCCGGCAGGCCCTGTACCGGGACGCCGTGAAATTCGCCAAGGCCCTGAACTACGTCAACGCCGGCACCGTGGAGTTCCTCGTCGACACCGTCGGCGAGCGGGCCGGCCAGCACGTCTTTATCGAGATGAACCCCCGCATCCAGGTCGAGCACACGGTCACCGAGGAAGTCACCGACGTCGACCTGGTCCAGGCCCAGCTGCGCATCGCCTCGGGGGAGACCCTCGCGGACCTGGGCCTCTCACAGGAGACCGTCAAGCTCAACGGCGCCGCGCTGCAGTCGCGCATCACCACCGAGGACCCGGCCAACGGCTTCCGCCCCGACGTCGGAAAGATCACTGGCTACCGCTCCGCCGGCGGCGCCGGCGTCCGGCTCGACGGCGGCACCGTGTACTCCGGCGCCGAAATCAGCCCGCACTTCGACTCGATGCTGGTCAAACTGACCTGCCGCGGCCGCGACTACCCCACCGCCGTCGCCCGCGCCCGGCGCGCCCTCGCCGAGTTCCGCATCCGCGGCGTCTCCACCAACATCTCCTTCCTGCAGGCCGTCCTGGACGACCCGGACTTCGTCGCCGGCGACGTGGCCACCTCGTTCATCGACGAGCGCCCCGAACTGCTCAAGGCCCGCGTCTCCGCGGACCGGGGCACCAAACTGCTGACCTGGCTCGCCGACGTCACCGTCAACAAGCCCAACGGCGAGCTCACCGTCCACACCGACCCGGCGGACAAGCTGCCCGCACTGCCGGACGGCGAAGCCGCCGCAGGCTCGCGCCAGCGGCTGCTTGAGCTTGGCCCGGAGGGCTTCGCAAAGGCGCTCCGCGGCCAGAACGCCGTCGCCGTCACGGACACGACCTTCCGCGACGCGCACCAGTCCCTGCTCGCCACCCGGGTCCGCACCCGGGACCTGGCGGCAGCCGGGCCGGCGGTGTCCCGGTTGCTCCCGGAACTGCTCTCGGTCGAGGCCTGGGGCGGCGCGACCTACGACGTCGCACTGCGCTTCCTGGGCGAGGATCCCTGGGACCGTCTGGCGGCGCTGCGCAAGGTGCTGCCGAACATCTGCCTGCAGATGCTGCTCCGCGGCCGCAACACCGTCGGCTACACCCCGTACCCCGAAGAGGTGACGGTTGCGTTCGTCAACGAGGCCGCCGCGGCGGGCATCGACATCTTCCGCATCTTCGACGCCCTCAACGACGTCAACCAGATGGCGCCCGCAATCCGCGCCGTGCGCGAGACCGGCACCGCCGTCGCCGAGGTGGCGCTGTGCTACACCGCGGACATGCTCGACCCGGACGAGACGCTGTACACGCTGGACTACTACCTGGAGCTCGCGCAGAAGATCGTCGACGCCGGCGCGCACATCCTCGCGATCAAGGACATGGCGGGGCTGCTCCGCCCGGCGGCCGCCGCGCGCCTCGTGACGGCCCTGCGGGAGAAGTTCGACCTGCCGGTCCACCTGCACACGCACGACACCGCCGGCGGCCAGCTGGCGACCCTGCTGGCGGCTGTGGACGCCGGCGTTGACGCCGTGGACGTCGCCTCGGCTTCCCTGGCCGGAACCACCAGCCAGGTCTCCGCCTCGGCCCTGGTCGCGGCGCTGGCGCACACCCCGCGCGACACCGGGCTGAGCCTGGCCAACGTCTGCGCCCTGGAGCCCTACTGGGAGGCCGTGCGCCGCGTCTACGCCCCCTTCGAGTCGGGCCTGCCCGGTCCCACCGGCCGGGTCTACCAGCACGAGATCCCCGGCGGCCAGCTCTCCAACCTGCGCCAGCAGGCCATCGCGCTTGGGCTCGGGGAGCGCTTCGAGGCGATCGAAGACATGTACACCGCGGCCGACCGCATCCTGGGCCGGCTCGTGAAGGTCACCCCGTCCTCCAAGGTGGTGGGCGACCTCGCCCTGCACCTGGTGGGCCTCGACGCCGACCCGGCGGACTTCAACGAGAACCCGCAAAAGTACGACGTCCCGGACTCCGTGATCGGCTTCCTCTCCGGCGAGCTCGGCGACCCGCCCGGCGGCTGGCCCGAGCCGTTCCGGACCAAGGCGCTGCAGGGGCGCAGCGTCAAGGTCCGCGATGTTGAACTGAGCGCCGAGGACAGCGCGGCGCTCAAGTCCGACTCCAAGACCGTGCAGCAGACCCTCAACCGCCTCCTCTTCGCCGGTCCCACCAAGGACTACCAGAAGAGCGTTGAGGCGTACGGCAACCTGTCGGTGCTGGACACCCGCGATTACCTCTTCGGACTCCAGCGTGGCGCGGAACACGAGATCGAGCTGGAGAAGGGCGTGCGCCTGATTGCGTCGCTGGAAGCCGTCTCCGAGCCGGACGAAAAGGGCATGCGCACCGTAATGTGCACGCTGAACGGCCAGTCCCGCCCGGTGGTGGTCCGCGACCGTTCCGTGGTCAGCAACGTCAAGGCGGCCGAACGGGCCGACACCTCGCAGCCGGGCCAGGTCGCCGCGCCGTTCGCCGGCGCCGTCACCCTGACGGTCAAGGCCGGCGACTCGGTCAAGGCCGGGGACACCGTCGCGACCATCGAGGCGATGAAGATGGAAGCCTCCATCACGACGCCGGTGGCCGGCACCGTCTCGCGCCTCGCCGTCGGCGCGGTTGAACAGGTCCAGGGCGGGGACCTGCTGCTGGTCGTGGAATAGCCGGCCGGCGCACGGCGGGCCAGGTGCCCGCCGTGCACCCGCCGGATCGGTCAGGCCCCCGGATCTGTCAGCGGCGCACCCGGTAGCGCAGATGGAGCACCCGGTTGCCCTGGATCACCGCGTCGGGATCCTCCAACAGCTGCTGGGCGTGGACCGACCCGAAGTAGCGCTTGCCGGACCCGAACACCACGGGTGCGACGTCCATGCGCACCTCATCGACCAGACCCGCCGCGAACACCTGGCCACCGACGTCACCGGCGGCAACCTCCACCAGGCGCTCACCCGCCAGCTCCTGCGCCTTGGCCACGGCTGCCCCGACGCCGTCGACGAAGTAGAACGGCGCCCCCGGGTCCCAGCCCTCCGGCGCCGGCCGGTGCGTCACGACGACCACGTACTCAACCCCGCCCGGAGGCGTCCCTTCCCAGCCGTCCGTCAGGTCGAAGACGTGGCGGCCGACGACGGTGGCCCCGATCTGGTCCCAGTACGGCCTTATGTAGTCGTACGATGTCTGCGAGACCTTCAACACTCCGCTGTCGTCCAACGGCACGTCACCGCCGGTCAGCCAGTCGAACAGGAGTCCGGGCTGGTCGTTCCCGTCCGCGATGAAGCCGTCCACCGACACCGAGCTGTACATGACCACCGTGCCCATGGGGCTCTCCTTTGCTTGAGGATGCCCCCAGATTAGCGGCTCTTGCCGGTCCGTGGCAGGTGGATAAAGCACAACGCGGGGCCAGCTACGGCCAGTCCGGTGACCCGGGACGGGCGGCAGCTGACCCCGCGTTGCTGCGGGCCGGCGGCTTAGGCGTTGGCGCGCTTCGCCGAGTACATCTCTTCGATCACGTTCTCGAAGTCCTTCATCACCTGGGCGCGCTTGACCTTCATGGACGGCGTGAGGTGCCCGGACGCTTCGGTGAAGTCGGAGGGCACAATCCGGAAGGACTTGATCGCCTCGGCCTGCGAGACAGACTGGTTCGCGCGGTTGATCAATTCCTGGACGGCCGCGGTCACGGCGGCGTTCGTCGTCGCCTCGGCCACCGTAGTCGACGCCGGGAGGCCGTGGCGCTGCAGCCAGCCCGGGAGTGCCTCTTCATCGAGGGTCACCAGGGCGCCGATGAAGGGACGGTTGTCGCCGACCACCAGGACCTGGGAGACCAGCGCGTCGGCGCGGATCTGGTCCTCGAGCAACGCCGGGACCACGTTCTTGCCACCCGCGGTGACGATGATTTCCTTCTTCCGGCCGGTGATGGTCAGGAAGCCTTCCTCGTCGAGCTGGCCGAGGTCGCCGGTGCGGAACCAGCCGTCCACGAAGGTCTCGGCCGTGAGGTCATCGCGGTTGAAGTAGCCGCGCATGACGCAGACGCCCTTGGCGAGGATTTCGCCGTCGTCGGCGATCTTCACGGCATTGCCGGGAATCGGCGCGCCGACGGTGCCGATTTTGATCAGCGACGGCGTGTTGACCGTGACCGGCGCGGTGGTTTCGGTGAGGCCGTAGCCTTCAAGGATCTGCAGGCCGATGCCCTGGAAGAAGTGGCCGAGCCGTGCGCCGAGCGGGCCGCCGCCGGAGACCGCGTGCGCGACCTGGCCGCCCATGGCGGCGCGGAGCTTGCCGTAGACGAGCCTGTCGAACAGGGCGTGCTTGAGCTTGAGGCCCACGCCCACCTTGCCGGCCTGCCGCGCCCGCGAGTAGGCGATCGCGGTTTCCGCGGCGCGGTGGAAGATGGCGCCCTTGCCGCCGTCCTCGGCCTTGGTCAGGGCGGAGTTATAGACCTTTTCAAAGACCCGCGGCACCGCGAGGATGAAGGTCGGCTTGTAGCTCTGCAGGTCCGGCAGCAGGTTCTTGATGTCCGGGGTGTGCGCGACTGTCACGCCGGCCGCGACCGCGAGGACCGAGATGAAGCGGGCAAAGACGTGTGCCAGCGGCAGGAACATGATGGTCCGGGCGTGCTCGTGGACGGCCTGGCCGAGCGAGGTGGCGAGCACGTTGTCGGAGAGCTCCACGAAGTTGCCGTGGGTCAGTTCGCAGCCCTTGGGACGCCCGGTGGTGCCTGAGGTGTAGATGATCGTGGCGATATCCGAGAGCGAGGCCTGGCCGCGCCGGGCCTCCAGCTCCTCATCGCTGATGTTGGTGCCGGCGCCGCGGAGCTCGTCGAGGGCGTCGCCTTCGAGCTGCCAGACGTGCCGCAGGCCGGTCAGCCCCTCCGAGGTCGCCGCCTGCCGGATGATGTCTTCGTGGTGGGCCGACTCGCCAAAGGCCGCCACGGCGCCCGAGTCGCCCAGGTTCCAGGCCACCTGGGAGGGTGAGGAGGTCTCGTAGATCGGGACCGAGACAGCGCCGGCGAACCAGATCGCGAAGTCGATCAGGGCCCACTCGTAGCGGGTGCGGGACATAATGCCGACGCGGTCGCCGGCCGCCACGCCGCTGGCCATCAGGCCCTTGGCGAGCAGGGACACATCGGCCAGGAAATCGGTGGCCCGGATGTCCTGCCACTGCCCGGCGGCGTCGAGCCGGGAGAACAGGGCGGGGTTCGATGCCTTGGCGGCCTGGCGCAGCACCAGGTCTGTGACGTTCGTTTCCGGGGGGACGGTGACCAGGGGCGGGACACTGATTACTCGCACGATAGCTCCTTTGATATCCATAGACCCGCTAGGGGTACGACTAACAGTAGTATGTGGCCCACCGCGGGGTGTGTTCCACTTCACCTACTGGCGAGTAACTTTACGGTCAAGCCGTGTGCCGGCGCCACTTGCCCCGGCGTCCGGCTGCCCCGGCGCGCCCCTTCGTGCGGGCCTAGAATGGGGAACGATGCTAACTCCAACACCCGGTCCGCAGCCCGGTCCGCAGCGCAGGACCGCCGCCTGGCACCGCCGCTCACCGGGCGGCCCCGGTTCCGCCCGGGCCGGCCGGCTGCGCGAGCACCTGCGCCTCGGGCGCAAGGGCCTGGCGATCGGCGTGGACATCGGCGGCACCAAGGTGGCGGCCGGAGTGGTGGACGCCGAAGGGCGCATCCTCAGCGAGGCCAGGCGGTCCACGCCGGGGAGCGACCCGCGCGCCGTCGAGCAGGTGATCGTCGAGCTCGTGGAGGAACTAAGCCGGGGGCACCGTATCTGGTCGGTCGGGATCGGCGCGGCCGGCTGGATGGACCTCGACGGCGCCACGGTGCTGTTCAGCCCGCATCTGGCCTGGCGCAACGAACCGCTCCGGGACAACCTTCAGCGGCTGCTGCGCCGGCCGGTGCTGCTGACCAACGACGCCGACGCCGCCGGCTGGGCGGAATGGCGCTTCGGCGCGGGCCGGGGCGAGAGCCGGCTGGTCTGCATCACGCTCGGCACCGGGATCGGCGGGGCGATGGTGATGGACGGACGGCTGGAACGGGGCCGCTTCGGCGTCGCCGGCGAATTCGGCCACCAGATCATCGTGCCCGGCGGCCACCGCTGCGAGTGCGGCAACCGCGGCTGCTGGGAGCAGTATGCCTCCGGTAACGCGCTCGGACGCGAGGCGCGGGAACTGGCCGATGCCAACTCGCCGGTGGCCCAGGAACTGCTGCGGGCGGTCGACGGCCGGGCCGACCGGATCACCGGCGTGATCGTCACCGAACTGGCCAAGGCCGGCAACGCCACCGCACGGGAACTCCTAGAGGACGTCGGGGAGTGGCTCGGCCTGGGGTTGGCCAACCTGGCCGCGGCCCTGGACCCGGGCACCTTCGTCATCGGCGGCGGCTTGTGCGACGCCGGCGAGCTGCTGGTGGCTCCGGCGCGGAAGGCTTTCGCCCGCAACCTGACCGGCCGCGGCTTCCGTCCGGCGGCCGGGATTGAGCTCGCGGCGCTAGGTCCCAACGCGGGCCTGATCGGCGCCGCGGACCTCTCCCGGGTCAGCAGCCGCATGCACAGCTAGCAGGCCACGTCCGGCTAGACCCTGGCACCGTCGTCGTGTTCGTCTTTTTCATGCGGCAGCTTCATGATCAGGAACACCACCGACGCCGCGAAGGCGACCACCATGCCCACCACCGCCAGCAGCGGTGCGGAGCGCCAGAAGATGGCGGACAGGAGCAGCGCGATCGGACCGCCGACGGCTCCCAGCCAGGCCAGCACCGTCATCGGATCCGACGAGGCCAGGCTGGGCGGCTCTTCGGGCACGAAAGCGCCCTCGTCCTCGTCCGCCTCGTAGTCGCGCGGGCCGGGCGGGGCATTCCGGTCGGCGGAGCCCTCGGAATCGCCGCCCGCGGCCGGGCGGGTCCCGGCCGGGGGAGTCAGTTGCTGCGGGACAGAGAGCCCCAGCGGGTCGAAGTCACGGAACGTCCGCGCGGCAGGGGTCTTGCCGCCGGGTCCGGGCAAGGGACCGGAATCGGTGCCCTCGAGCCGGGCCACCAGGTCCCGCCAAACGGCGTCGTCCTCGTTGGCCCCGGAGTCCGGGGAATCCGGGTCGGGGGAGCCGGGGTCGAATCTAGTCATCTGCCGTTTCTTTCTGGCTGGCGCCGGCTGCGCCCGGGGTGTGCCCTTCCACAACGGACCGGATGAATTCGGCCGTGCCGGTGAAGATCCGGGGCGCGTCGTTGTCCATGGTAGCGACGTGGTAGCTGTTTTCCAGCCGAATGACCTCCAACGGGGCGTGGGTCAGGCCGCGGCGCAGCGCCGCCAGGCTGGCGTCGGAGACAACATGGTCCACGGTGGAACGGTAGACCCGGGCCGGGGTGGTGATGCGCGGCAGCAGCCGCAGGGTGTCTTTGAACATCTTGTTCAGCTCGTGGGCCGCCGCGACCGGGGTCCGCGGATAGGCGCCCTCATCCACGCCGGCTTTGAGGATGTCGTTGGCGATCGCCGGGGTGGACTTGAGCACGTACTTCAGGATCCCGGCCAGCGGCGCCCGGGGGTCATCGATCACCAGCCCCGGGTTGACCAGCACCGCCCCGGCCACCGGGCGGGTGGCAGCCAGCCGAAGCGCCAGTGCCCCGCCCATCGAGAGGCCGGCCACAAAAACCTGATCGCACTCGGCGGCCAGTTCCAGATAGGCGGCGTCGAGGCCCGCGTGCCAGTCCTGCCAGCGGGTCCGGGCCAGTTCCTGCCAGCTGGTGCCGTGGCCGGGCAGCAGCGGCATTCGCACGGCGTAGCCGGCCGCGGCCAGGGACTCGGCCCACGCCCGTACCCCGTGCGGACTGCCGGTAAAACCGTGGGAAACCACCACGCCGGTCCCGGGACCTGAGCCGGTGAACGCGCTGCTGAACGGTGAGTGGTCGGGGGCTGTGCTCATGCGTGCTCCGTAGTTGTTGGCCGCCGGCCCCAGGTGGCAGGGGATTGGGCTGCGGGGCGGGACGTGTGGTCTCGGAAGAAGCGGGCCGACTCCGCAAAGATCGTGGGAGCGTCGACGTCGAGCGTGGCCACGTGGCCGCTGCCCGGCAGCGGCACCACGGAGAGCTCCCGCGATCCGAGCCGTTCGCGCAGCAGCGCCAGGGACGTCGGGGGCACCACGGCGTCGGTGTCGGATTTGAACACCAGGGCCGGGACTTCGACGGCGGGCAGTTCACGAAGCGTGGCGTTAAACAGCCTGCGCAGTTCGTGCACGGCAGACAACGGGGTCAGCGAGTAATCCCCGTCCTGGGTGGGTGCCGCCGTCGACTCAGTTTCCCGGAGCGGCAACGTGGTGCGCTGCAGGTACTTGAGCACCCCGAGGTAGCGCACCCGGCGGTCGTAGAAGCTGAGACCGGGATTGACGACGGCGACGCCGGCCACGCGGTGGCGCGCCGCGGTCCGCAGGGCGATGGTCCCGCCCATGGACAGTCCGGCGACGAAGCAGCTGTCGGTGCGGGCCGCGAGGTCGAGATACGCGGACTCGAAGGCGCCGTACCAGTCCTGCCAGCGGTGCCGGGCGAGGTCCCGCCAGTCGGTGCCGTGGCCAGGCAGCAGCGGGACGGTGACGGCGTGGCCGAGGGCCGCCAGATGTTCGGCCCAGGGCAGGACGCTGAGCGGGCTTCCGGTAAAGCCGTGGCAGATGGCCACCCCGATGCCCGCGTTCGCGCCGTGGCCCGGGTAGCGATAAGCGGCAGGCGCCATTGGAGTGCTGCTTTCGCTCATGAGCCCATCGTGTCACTGTTCGCGACAAAACTCACTAGAGTAGGGTGTCATTGAAGTCCTGGCCGGGCCCGAGGAAGGGCCGGCCAGACGCCTGCCGGAGAGGTTCACCACGTGTTTTATTGGTTCATGAAGACCTTCGTCCTTGGGCCGGTCCTGAAGACGCTGTTCCGGCCGTGGGTCAAGGGACTGGACAATGTTCCGGCCCAAGGCGCCGCGATCCTGGCCTCCAACCACCTCTCCTTCTCCGACTCCATCTTTATGCCGCTGATGGTGCCCCGTCCGGTGGTGTTCCTGGCCAAGTCGGAGTACTTCACGGGCAAGGGAATCAAAGGCAAACTCACCGCGGCCTTCTTCCGCCTGACCAACCAGCTGCCGATGGACCGGTCCGGGGGAGCGGCGTCCGCTCGCTCGCTGGACGCCGGCATGGACGTGCTGAAGAACGGTTCGCTCCTGGGCATTTACCCGGAGGGCACCCGCAGCCCGGACGCCCGCCTGTACCGCGGCAAGGTCGGGGTGGCCCGTCTGGCGCTGCAGGCCCGGGTGCCGGTGATCCCGGTCGCCATGATCGGCACCGACAAGGTCCAGCCGATCGGCAAGCGGATGCCCAACATCCGGCGCATCGGCATGATCTTCGGCGAACCGCTGGACTTCAGCCGCTACTACGGCATGGAGGATGACCGCCTGATCCAGCGCTCCGTCACTGACGAGATCATGTACGAACTGATGCGGCTCTCCGGCCAGGAATACGTCGACGAGTATGCCGCCGTCGTGAAGCTGCGGCTGGCCGGCAAGGCCACCGAGGTGCCGGAGAGCGGTGCCGGCCGCGGGACCGAGACCCCCGGGGCTGTGTGACGGAAGGCCCGCGGTCAATGACGCGGGGCGCCCCCGATAGGGTCCCGGGCGCCTATCCTTAGAAGGTGACTGAGCTATCCGAGCCTTCGACGTCCCCCCTCAACAACTTCCAGCAGGCCGGCCCTGCCCTGGCCGGCACCGCGTTCGCCAGCACGGCCCAAAGCGGCGCCGCGGACTATCCCGGGCTGGACCACTGGCGGGAACTGCCCGCCTCACAACAGCCCAGCTGGTCCGACCCGGCCGTTTTTGAGGCCTCGGTGCAGGAACTCTCGGTGCTCCCGCCGCTGGTTTTCGCCGGCGAGGTGGACATCCTGCGCGAACGGCTCGCCGCCGCGGCCCAGGGCAAGGCTTTCCTGCTCCAGGGCGGGGACTGCGCGGAGACCTTCGAAGCCGCGACGGCGGACAAGATCAGCGCCCGGGTCAAGACCATCCTGCAGATGGCCGTGGTGCTCACCTACGGCGCGGCCATGCCCGTGATCAAGATGGGACGCATGGCGGGCCAGTTCGCCAAGCCGCGCTCCTCCAACGACGAAACGCGCGACGGCGTGACGCTGCCGGCGTACCGCGGCGACATCGTGAACGGCTACGACTTCACGCCGGAGTCCCGCGCCCACGACGCCGGCCGGATGCTCAAGGCCTACCACACCTCGGCGTCGACCCTGAACCTGATCCGCGCGTTCACGCAGGGCGGCTTCGCGGACCTGCGCCTGGTGCACCAGTGGAACAAGGGCTTCACGGAGAACCCGGCGCATGCGCGCTACGAGTCGCTGGCCCGGGATATCGACCGGGCCATCCAGTTCATGGCCTCCTGCGGGGCGGACTTCGAGGCGCTCAAGCGGGTGGAGTTCTACGCGAGCCACGAGGCGCTGCTGCTGGACTATGAGCGCGCCCTGACCCGCATCGATTCGCGCACCGGCCTGCCTTACGACACCTCCGCGCACTTCCTCTGGATCGGGGAGCGCACCCGCGAGCTGGACCACGCGCACGTGGATTTCCTCTCCCGTGTCCGGAACCCGATTGGGGTGAAGCTCGGCCCCTCGACCAGCGGCGACGACGCGCTGCGGCTGATCGACAAGCTTGACCCGAACCGCGAACCGGGCCGGCTGACCTTCATCACCCGGATGGGCGCGGGCAACATCCGCGAGAAGCTGCCTCCCATTGTGGAGCGCGTCACGGCCTCCGGCGCCCAGGTTCTCTGGGTCACCGACCCGATGCACGGCAACACGGTGACCTCACCCAACGGCTACAAGACCCGCAATTTCGACGACGTGATCGACGAGGTGCGCGGTTTCTTCGAGGTGCACCACGGACTGGGGACCGTCCCGGGCGGCCTGCACGTGGAAATGACCGGCGACGATGTGGCCGAGTGCCTCGGCGGCGCCGACCCGGTCGACCAGGACGCCTTCCTGGACCGGTACGAGTCCGTCTGCGATCCGCGCCTGAACCACATGCAGTCCCTCGAGATGGCGTTCCTGGTGGCGGGTGCCCTGTCCAAGCGCTAGGCCGCAGACACCGCCCAGACTAATAAGCTCCGCCCCGGCTGGATCCAGCCGGGGCGGAGCTTATTAGGTTTGCGGGAGAAATCAGGTCACGGTGATGGTGACGAGCGAGCCCTCGGGCTGCTGGCCCCTCTTGTCCTGGCCGGCCACGAGGCCCAGCACGGACGAGCCGAAGGTGTAGCTGACCTTCACCTCGAAGCCGGCGTCCTTGAGGGCCTTGACCGCCTCCGCCTCGGGCCTGCGGAACACGTCGGGCACTTGGACCAGTTTCGGGCCCTTGGAGATGGTGAGGTTAACCGCGCCGCCCTTCGTGAGGTTCCCGGTGGCGGGGTCCTGGCCGGCGACTTTCCCCTTGGGCACCGTCCGGTCGAAGACCGGCTCCGGGGCGACGACGGCCTTGAGGCCGGCCGCTTCGAGCGTCTTGACGGCGGCGTCCTGGTCCTTGCCGCGCACATCGGGGACCGGGATCGGCTGCGGGCCCTTGGAGACGGTCAGTGCCACCGGCGTCCCGTGCTTGGCAGGTGTTCCCTTACCCGGGGCCTGGGCCAGCACGGTACCGGCGGCCGCCGCGTCGTCGTAGCTTTCGGTGACAGGCCCCAGGGCCATGCCGGCGCCATTGAGGGCTGTCTTTGCTTCATCGAGCGTTTTGCCCGCCAGCCCGGGCAGGGGGAACAGCTCGGGGCCCTTGGACACGGCGAGTGAAACGGACTCGAACTTCCGGACCACCTGTCCGGCTTTCGGTTCCGAACCGACCACCAGGCCGGGCGAGACGTCGTCGTCGAAGACGTCCCGGGTGGTCGACTGGAAACCGGCGGTGCGGAGCAGTTGCTGCGCCTCCGCCACGGTCTTGTTGGCCAGTTGTGGAATGGTTCCGGGGGAGCCCGGTCCCATGCCAAAGAACCAGCCGGCCCCGGCGGCGAGCAGGGCCAGGACGGCCAGCAGCAGGATCCAGACCAGGCCGCGGCGGCGGGGGTTGCCCGCCCGCAGGCTGCGGCTGGGCGTTGCCGCCGCACGCTGGCGTGCCTTCTCCTCGTCACGGTCCTGCTTCCGCAGTGCCCGTTTGCTGGCCGGTGCCGCGGCTGCGTCCGCGGGTTCCGCCGCGCTGGCGCCGAATGCGCCGTCGTCCGGGGCCGAGAGCGGTCCGTACGCGCCGGGCCGCGGCGTGCCGGAGAGCACCGTCGTCGGGTGCTGGCCGCCGCGGTTGATGACTTCGGTGGGCTGCTGGATGCCGCCGAGTAGTTCGGTGTGGGCTTCTCCCGTTGCGGCAGCCGCGCCGGACGCGGTGCCGGCGGCTCCCGCCGGTGCTCCGCCCGGCATCGGGGCGGGCCGGGCGGCGGGAGGCCGCAGGTCCAGCTCAGCGTCGCTGAGGTTGGTCCGGATGTGGCGCAGTTCGGCCAGCAGGGCGTTGCCGTCCACCGGACGCTGCTCCGGGTCATTGGCGGTGCACCACTGCACCAGCTCGTCGAGTTCCCCGGCCAGGCCGGGGACCAGCTCCGAGGGTGCGCCGACGCTGGAGTTCACGTGCTGGTAAGCGACCTGGATTGGGACTTCGCCGTCGAACGGCTGCCGGCCGGTGATCATCTCGTACAGCATGATGCCCAGCGAATAGATGTCGCTGCGCGCGTCGGCCTGCCGGCCCATTACCAGCTCGGGGGAAAGGTAGGCCACGGTGCCGATCAGCGCCCCGGTGCTGGTGGTGGTGGTGATGGCCCGGGCCAGCCCGAAGTCGCCGATCTTGATCCGGCCGTCGTCGGCGATGAGCACGTTCTCCGGCTTTACGTCCCGGTGGATGAGGCCGGCGGCGTGGGCCGCTCCGAGTCCCTCGACGACCGGGTCGATCAGGGCCAGGGCCAGCCGCGGGGTGAGCGCGCCCTTGTCCTTGAGTACGTCGCGCAGTGTGTGGCCCTTGATGTACTCCATCACCAGATAGGCCAGGGGGCCGTCCTCGCCCTGGTCCAGCACGCCCACCACATGCGGGTGCGAGAGCCGGGCGGCAGCCTTGGCCTCGCGGCCCAGCCGGTCCAGGAACTGCGGGTCGCCGGCCATGTGCGGATGCAGGACTTTGAGCGCCACATCCCGCTCCAGCCGGCGGTCGGTGGCGAGGTAGACCGTGGACATCCCGCCGCGGGCCAGCTTGGACCGGATCAGGTACCGGTTGTCCACCAGGGTCCCGACAAGAGCGTCCGATGTGTATTCCTGCACCATTTGATCCTAAGCTCTGCACGGAAACGGGCCCGGATTGACATGCAATCCGGGCCCGTATCGTTACGCGACGGAGGGCTCAGCCCCGCGCGATGCTGGCGGTTTAGCTGAACTGTTTCTGCAGCTTCTTAATCGAGGCCACATAGACCTTCGTGTCGTCGTACATGCCCCGGGTGTTGACCGAGTACTGGCCCTGGTAGTAACCGGCGATCGCGTAGTCCAGGTCCTTGCTGGTGCGCACCAGCTGGCGGATGATGGCGACGCCGGCCGTGGCGTTGTCGTACGGGTCCAGCAGGTTCAGCTGCCGGCCCACCAGGTCCGAAGCCCACTGGCCCGAGGAGGGAATCACCTGCATGGTGCCGATCGCGTTGGCGGGGGACACCGAGCGGTGGTCGAAGCTGGACTCCTGGAAGGCGAACGCCATCGCGAGGGAGGGATCCACGCCCATCCGTCGCGCGGTGTCCGCCACGATCTGCTTCATCTGCTCGCGGCTGGGAACCGGCGAGGCGTTGAGCAGTGCCTTGTTCTGGTTGGCCGAGTTGAGGACGGCCGCCGGGTAGCTGAAGCCAAGGAACGTGCTGGGCACCAGCGGGGTCACGGTGGCGGGCGGCTGGCTCGAGGACGGGTTGATGGCGCCGGACGTTGAACCGGGGATCACCAGTTTGTTGCCCGGGTAGATGACGCTGCTCATGGTCAACTGGTTCGCAGAAAGGATGTCAGAGAGCTTGACCCCGTTCCTGGCCGCGATGCCCGAGAGGGTGTCGCCCGACTTCACGGTGTAGGACCCGGAACTGGCCGGGGCCGGTGCCGGGGCGGCCGGAGCCACGGGGGCCGGGGCGCCCGGCGCGGCCACGCCTGCACCGACCTTGATCTGCTGGCCCGGGTAGATCACGGAGCGCATGCTGAGCGCATTCCAGGTAAGGACGTCGGAGAGGCCGACGCCATGGCGGGACGCGATACCGCCCAGGGTATCGCCGGACTTGACGGTGTAAACCGAGCCGCCGGCCGTTCCCGGGGCCGGGGCCGGAGCGGCGGGTGCGGCGGGAGCCGGCGCCGCTGCAGCGGCCTGGTCAGGTGCGGAGCCGTTGAGCTTGATCTTCTGGCCGGGGTAGATCACGGTGTTGGCCTGCAGGTTGTTCAGCTTGAGGACCGCATAGGTGTCCAGACCGAACTTGCCTGCGATCGCGCTGATCGTGTCGCCGCGGGCGATCGTGTATTCGGACGGTGCGGAGACCTGGGCCGGACGGAAGGCTGCAGGGATGGTTGCCGGGACGGAAGCCGCGGGAATCAGTGCGGAGGTGACCGAGGTGGCGGCCAGCCCCTGGGCCTGGGCCTTCATGGCCGCTGCAAGCGTCGCCGGGATCGCGCGGGGGCGCGGTTCGGCCGCGGCGGGCTGGGCGATCGCCAAAGACGAAAGTACGACGGCGGGCAGCGCCGCCGTCGTCGCCGCGATCAGCGGGAGGCCTGGCCTCGTGGGGGGCTTCGGCGAACGTGACGTCGTCATGGGAAAGATCCTCTTCTCAGCGGCGAAGGCTGCAGGTCAGGCCGGTGTGACTGGTGTTAACAGTGTGACTAAAGAAACTACAGTTACAAATGTGATCTATGTGAATCTCTCATGAATTGCGAAATAGCACAAGAACGGTTTGACATTCCGCAAACACGGCTTTCTGGAGTGTCGCCGCGGACGGCTTGGCGGCGGGGGAGACGGCGCCGTTGCGGGGCCCTGGGCGGGTTGCATTAAGAGGTCGGATTATTCGATCGTGGCTGACTAGGCGCAATCCGGTCCGGCATGGCAATCTTGATCCGTGAGTACTGTAGAAAGCCTTGTAGGCGAATGGCTGCCCCTGCCCGACGTAGCTAAGCTGCTGGACGTCTCCATCACCAAGGTTCATGCCTTGCTTGACGAGCGTGCCCTCGCGGCCGTGAGGATCGGCGACCGGCGGATTCGCTCCGTGCCGGCGGCGTTTATCCAGGACGGGCACGCCGTTGAGAGCCTTAAGGGCACGATTATCGTGCTCTCCGACGCAGGCTATTCGGACGAGGAACTCATCACCTGGCTCTTTACCCCGGACGACTCCCTCCGCGGCCGGCCGATCGACGCCCTCCGCGAAGGGCGCAAGACCGAAATCCGGCGCCGGGCCCAGACGATGGCCTGGTAGGAACCATACGGCCCAGGCCGTGCGCGGCGCCCCGGCGTTGTGCACGGCCTTTTGCGTCCCCTGCGGCCGGGGCTAGGCGGTGCGGCTGACCGCGGCTTCGGCGAGCTTGCGGAGCGCCGTCTTGGGCAGTTCCTCCAGCGGCAGTAGCTCCAGGGCATCGAACGCTGCCCGGCCGAATTCCTCGATCAGGACTTCGGTGGCCTGGAGTGCCCCGCAGTCGACGATGATGCGGCGGATTTCCTCCACATCGCCGGTGCTCAGGTCAGGGCTTCCGAGCTTGGCGTCGATGAAACCCGACTCGGCCGGAGCGGCCTGGTCCAGGGCAAAAGCCACGAGCACCGTGCGCTTGCCCTCACGGAGGTCATCGCCGGCCGGTTTCCCGGTGGTGACCGGGTCGCCGAAGACACCCAGCACGTCGTCGCGGAGCTGGAACGCCTCGCCCAGCGGGAGTGCAAAGGCCGAATAGCCGCGGAGCAGCTCGTCCGGCGCCCCGGCCAGCGCCCCGCCCAAGGCCAACGGGTGCTCCGTGGAGTATTTGGCCGATTTAAACCGGATGATGGACTGGGCGCGGCTGACGGCGCCGGCGCGGTCCCGGTGCGGACCGGCCACCTCTTCAAGGATGTCCAGGTACTGGCCGGCCATCACCTCGGCACGCATCAGATTAAAGATGAGCCGGGCCCGGCTGCCGGAGGCCGCCCGGTCGCCGATCTCGGTGAAGGATTCCTCGCTGAAGGACAGGCACAGGTCACCGGTCAGGATCGCCGCGGCGTGGCCGAAGCGCTCCGGATCCAGGGCCCACCCCTGGCTCGCATGGAGCTCACTGAAGCGGCGGTGCACGCTCGGACCGCCGCGGCGGGTGTCGGAGCGGTCGATGATGTCGTCATGGATCAGTGCCGCGGCTTGGAACAGCTCGAGCGCCGAACCGGCGGTGACCACCTCCGGCGCGCCCGGATCGCCGCCAGCCCCGCGCCAGCCCCAGTAACACATCAGGGCGCGGAGCCGCTTGCCGCCCGTGACGAGGTTGGAGATCGAACCCATCAGCGGGTCGATGTCCGGGGAAATGGCGGACATCACCGTGGTGCGATCGACCAGGAAGTCCGTCAGCTTCCCGGCCACGGCAGCGACGAAATCCGCCTGCTCAACCCGCAGTTGTTCGGCCAGGCTCACTTGACGGACTCTGCGGCGACGTTGGCGCCGATCGTGAACGTGGAAACCCCCGCGGCCTCCACCACGGCGAGGTTTACGGTTTCGTTCTCGCCGCGCAGGAAGTCCTTGGACGCCACCGTCCCGACGGTTTCGCCGGGCACGGCCTTAAAGCCCTGGTTCTCCAGTTCCTTGCTGTAGAAGGCCACGACTCCGGCGGACGGCGAGGTGATCTTTCCCACCAGGGCCACCGTTGCCGGGCTTGCGGTCTTATCGAAGCTGCTTGATTCCACCTTGGCCCCGGGCATCACCGGCAGCAGCTTCTCAGGGAAGCCCGAGACCAAGGCGCCCACGGTCGCGGAGGTGCCCGGTGCGGCGGACGGGCTGGGAGGCGCCGTGGTGGTGGCCTGCGTGGTGGAGGCCGCCGACGTCGACGCCGAGGGTGACGACGCGGCCGGTGCCTGGCCGGGGGTGCAGGCGGCCAGGGCCAGCAAGGCGCCGGCGGCGGCCGCGGCCGCCACGGCGCGATTGAGCGCTCCAAAAACCTTCACGCGGACATTCCTCCTGGTGTTGATGCCGGATTCAGCCTCCAGTTTAGTCAGTCCCTGCGCATAGGATTGATGTGTGGGGCCGGAGAGCGAGAATCACCTTGAAATCAACAGCGTGAAACAGTACAGCGAAGCGGGTCTTCGCGAGCTCCGGCGCAGCAGCATCCTGCACGTGGACATGGATGCTTTCTTCGTCTCCGTGGAACTGCGAAGCCGGCCGGAACTCAAGGGCCGGCCGGTGATCGTAGGCTATCCCGCGGACCGCTCGGTGGTGCTGTCGGCCTCCTACGAGGCGCGCAAGTTCGGCGTCAAATCCGCGATGCCCATGGCGGTCGCGGCCCGGATGTGCCCCTCGGCCGTCATCATCGAGCCGCGCCACAAGCTCTACTACGAGGTGTCAGGCCAGATCATGGCCATCTTCGGGTCGGTCACCGATCTGGTGGAGCCGCTGAGCGTCGACGAGGCCTTCCTCGACGTCGGCGGCGCCATCCGGCGGCTCGGGCCGCCCCGGGACATCGGCGAGCTGATCCGCCGTCGGGTGGCCGGAGAGCTGGGCATCACGGCGTCGGTAGGCATCGCGGCCAGCAAGTTCGTCGCGAAGATCGCTTCGACGCGGTGCAAGCCGGACGGCCTGCTGCTGATCGGCCCGGAGGAGACCGTGCCCTACCTGCACACCCTGCCGGTCGGCGCGCTCTGGGGGGTCGGTGCCAAGACGGTCGAGGTCCTCGCCCGGATGGGGATCCGGACGGTGGCCGACGTCGCGGCGACGCCGCTGCCGTCGCTGCGGAAGATCCTGGGGGCCACGGGGGAACACGTCCACCGGCTGTCGTGGGGGATCGACCCCCGTCCGGTGACGCCCGTCCGGCTGGAAAAGAGCATCGGCGCGGAGGAGACCTTTGCGGTGGACACGGCCGACGACGCCCTGCTGCACCGCGAACTGCTGCGGCTCGCGCACCGCACGGCCGAACGGCTGCGGAGCGCCGGCATGCACGCCCGGACCGTGGCCTTGAAACTGCGCTACGCGGATTTCTCCACCATCACCCGCAGCCGCACCGTCAGCACCCCGATCGACAGTGCACAGCTGCTCTATGGCGTCGCCCTGCAATTGCTTGAATCCGTCGGCGAGAGGCCGATGACGGTCCGGCTCATCGGGATTCGGGCGGAGCAGCTCGAGGAAGCCGCCCAGGCGCCCCTGCAGCTCAGTCTGGACCGCCGGGACGACAACTGGCGCGCCGCCGAACAGGCCCTGGATCGGGTCACCCGGAAGTTCGGCAACAAGTCCGTGCTCCCGGCCCGTTTACTGGACCCCGGACCCGGCACCGACTGAGCGCGAAGCTGCCGGTGCGTCTTTCAGAACAGGGCGCAACAAACTATCCTAGATATACGTAGATTTCGAACGACTGGATCGAACGTTCGGGCTGCCGGCCATGCCAACTGAACACCTTTCAGGGAACCGTGAATCCACATTCATCCAATGGCGGGGAATGGGAACCAGGCGGGAATCCCGCACGTTAGGGGTTTAGGGACAAGGGCCGCGTCAAGTCTGGACGTTGGCCGACTTAAGGAGGTCGTGATGCCGCTCTCGGAGCACGAACAGAAGTTGCTGGAGCAACTTGAGAAGCAGCTGCATGAGGACGATCCCAAGTTTGCCAGCTCCATGGGCTCGGATCCGGGTCGCTCCTGGTCCACCCGTCACCTGGTCATTGGGGTCCTCGGCGCCCTCGCCGGCATTCTCTTGCTGTTGTTGGGCGTCTCGATGCAACTCATCGTCGTCGGGGTGCTTGGATTCGTGGTGATGGGTGCCGGCGTGTACTTCGCGACCATGCGCAACTCCGGCGGCAGGCCCACCGCCGCCGGCGGCCGCAAATCGGGCAAGCCGCGCAGTTCCTTTATGAGCAACCTTGAGGAGCGGTGGGAGGAACGGCACCGCGGGGACTCCTGACCGGGTTTCCCTTTGGCCGTCCTACCGGCCCTCCATTTCGCACCACCCAGGCCTCCACCAGGCAACTCAAGACCCGCTTCGGCGGGTCTTTTGCCGTTTAACCGGCATCGAATGCTCCGTTGGTGCCGTTTTGGAGCGCCGAAAGGGCAATTACGGAGCAACCGCTGCGGAGCCGGCCCGACGCCGGCGCGCGTGGGCGCTTTGGCGGCTGCCCGACCGCCGCCGGGAGGTGGAATTCCCTCCACTGCGCACCACTTTTAGCGCTTGCCTTTATTCGCAAGGAACTTTTGCGTCAAAAACGCCCCAAAATTGCCCAAAAATATGCCGAATGTCGTTGACGGGGGAGCGAAGTGGAGTAATGTGGAGGACGTAAGAGGGTAGTGGCAGCACAGGGGACGTTGGACTTCCTACAACAGACAGGCGGTGGGCCGTGTTTCTCGGCACTCATTCGCCGCGTCTGGACGAAAAGGGTCGAATCATCCTCCCAGCGAAGTTCCGCGAGGAACTTGCCAGCGGACTGGTTCTCACAAGGGGCCAGGAACGTTGCATCTACGTCTTCAGTGAGGCGGAATTCGGCCGGGTTCACGAACAGATGCGGGAGGCACCAATCTCCTCCAAGCAGGCTCGTGACTACATCCGCGTTTTCCTCTCTGGAGCCTCCGACGAGGTACCTGACAAGCAGGGGCGCGTGACGATTCCGCCGGCGCTCCGGGAATACGCAGGTCTCGGCAGGGAGCTGGCCGTCATTGGCGCCGGCACCCGGGCGGAGATCTGGGACGCCCAGGCCTGGAACGAGTACCTGGCCGAAAAGGAAACCGCCTTCTCGGAAACCGACGACGCCATCCCGGGGATCCTCTGAAACCCGCCGGCATCCCAGCACCAACCGTTTCTTGATCAAGATCTCCAGCCGCCCATCCGGCAGTTCACCTGGCTCACTTCCCCGGAGCCAGGCGGGCCGCAGGGTAGGCGCGGATGGGGATCTGGACCAAGAAGCACAGCACCCCGACAGTCACTCCACCCCACGAAAGGACGCAGGCATGAGCGAAGACTCCAACCAGGCGAAGCCTACGTCCGAACGCCATGTACCGGTCCTCAAGGACCGGTGCATCAATTTGTTGGCACCGGGTTTCGAGGAAGCCCGACGCCGGGGGCAGACGCCGGTGGTCGTCGATGCGACGCTTGGCATGGGCGGACACTCCGAAGCCATGCTGCAGCGGTTCCCGGACCTGCACCTGATCGGCATCGACCGTGACGAGGAAGCCCTCGCCCTGGCGGGGGAGCGGCTGAAGCCGTTCGCCTCCCGGATCGACCTGGTCCACGCGGTGTACGACGAAATCCCCGAGGTCCTCGAGGACCTGGGCTTCACCGAGGTCCACGGCATCCTGATGGACCTGGGCGTCTCCTCGCTGCAGTTGGACGAGCGCGAACGCGGGTTCGCCTACTCCTTCGACGCACCCCTCGACATGCGCATGGACACGAGCCGGGGCCAGACCGCCGCCGACGTGGTGAACAACTACAGCGAAGAGGACCTCGTCCGGATCATCCGCAAATGGGGCGAAGAGAAGTTCGCCGGCCGGATCGCCAACCGGATCGTCGCGGACCGCGCCGAGAAGCCCTTCACCACCACCGGAGAACTGGTCGAGACAATCCGCGCCGTGGTCCCCGCCGGCGCCGCCAAGACCGGCGGCCACCCGGCCAAACGGACCTTCCAGGCACTCCGGATCGAGGTCAACGAGGAACTCGACGTGCTGGAGCGCGCGATCCCGGCAGCAGTGGCCTCCATCGCCGTCGGCGGCCGGGTCGTCGTGATGTCCTACCACTCGCTGGAGGACAAAATCGTCAAGGCCGTTTTCCAGGCCGGATCCAAATCCTCGGCCCCGCTCGGCTTCCCGGTGGAGCTCGAGGAACACAAAGCCGAACTCAAGACCTTGACCAAGGGCACCGAGGTGCCCACCGCCGAAGAAATCGCAGAAAACCCACGGGCCGCCTCCGCCAGGCTCCGCGCCGTGGAACGCATCAAAGCCAGGAGAGTCGCATGAGCACCGCCGCCGTCAACAGGTTCCCCGTTGCCACCGCCGCCACCGCCCGTGCCTTTCCGGAGCTGCAGCCGGGTGCGCCGGCCCGCAAGACCCGCACCCCGCTCTCCATCGTCCGCAGCGCCCCGCGTAAACGCCGGGCGCCCTTCGTGGTGATGTGCTTCGGGATCCTGGCGCTGGCGCTGATGGCGGTGCTGGTCCTGAACATCTCCGTGTCCTCCGCGCAGTACCAGCTGGTGGAACTGCGGGCCAAGCAGTCTTCCCTGACCAAGCAAAACCAGGACCTCACCCAGCAGGTCCAGAACTTCGACGCCCCGCAGAACCTGGCCGCGAAAGCCACGGAGCTGGGCATGGTGGCCTCCACGAGCAAGGGCCAGATCGACCTGTCCACCCTGACGGTGACCGGCAAGGCCAAGCCTGCGGTCAAGGGTGACGCCCCCGGCGCGGTCATCGCCGCCCCGGCCGTAGCGGGCCAGGTCAACGTGGTCCCGTCCGCCTCGGGGAAGGAACCGCTCGCAAACCGCAAGCCGGCCGAGGGCATCCCGGCCGCTGCCGTGCCGGCCGTCCCCGCTCCCGCGGCAGCTGCACCGGCCGGCCAAGCCCCTGCTGTGCCCGCGCCCCCGGCCCCCGCGCCGGCCGTGGACCTGCACGGCGGGTCCATCCCGGCCCCCGCGCAGAAGGCCCCCGGAAAATAACCGACGGGACCCAGAACCAGCCAGGCAAGCAGCAAGGAAACATCGTGGCGCAGAACACCGGCAAGGCACGCGCTGGCAAGACGCCCAGCGCCACGCGGCGGTTGCGGCTGGGGCTGGGCATCATGCTCTCGCTCCTGCTGGTCGTCGGTGGAAAGTTGTTCCTGGTCCAGGGCCTCGACGCCGGCGGCATGGCCGAGGCGGCACTCCAGAACCGGCTCAAACCCATGGAGCTTCCCGCGGAGCGGGGCAGCATCCTCGACGCCCACGGTGCCGTCCTGGCCAGCAGCGTGATCCGTTACAACGTCGTTGTGGACCAGACCGTCAACACCAAGACCGACTCCTTCCCGCGGCTCGAACAGGTCGACGGCAAGGACACGGTCGTCAAGATCCCCCGGGACCAGGGCATCGAAGAGCTCGCGAATGTCCTCGGCATGAAAAAGGACGACCTCAAAGCAGCCTTGACCGGCAAGCAGCGCTACTACATCGTGGCGAAAGACATCCGGCCGGACGTCGAGGACCGCATCTCCAAACTCCAGATCCCCGGCATTGTCACCGAGGGCACCAGCAAACGGGTCTACCCCAACGGTTCGGTGGCCGGCGGAATCGTCGGCTTCCTCAAGGACGGCACCACCGGCCAGTCCGGGCTCGAACAAACCCAGGACGAGGTACTCAAGGGAACATCCGGCAAACGTCTCTTCGAAATCGGTGCCGACGGGCTGCGGATCCCGGTGGGCGTGGACCAGTTCACGCCTGCAGTTAACGGCAAGGACATCAAGCTCACCCTGAACTCCGACCTGCAGTACTTCGCCCAGCAGGCCATCCAGAGCCAGGCCAACAAGCTCAGCGCCGAATGGGGCGTCATCATCGTCTCCGACGCCAAGACCGGCAATATCGTCGCCATGGCGGATACCAATGCCCCGGATCCCAACGACCCCGGCAAGGTCGCCGCCAAGGACCGGGGCGTCCGCGCGGTGACGGCGGCCTACGAGCCAGGTTCGGTGGAGAAGATGATCACGGCCGCCGCTCTCATCGAGGAAGGCAAGTCCAGCCCGCTGGACAAGTTCACCATCCCGCCGTCGTACACCGTGGACGGCCAGAACTTCACCGACTCTTTTGAGCATGGCACCGAGGAACGGACCCTGGCCGGCATCCTGGGGTACTCCATGAATACCGGCACCGTCATGGCGGGCCAGCGGTTGAGCAAGGACCAGCGGCACGGCTGGCTGCAGAAGTTTGGGATCGGCGAGGCCCCGGACATCGGCCTGCCCGCCGAGGCCGCGGGCATCCTGACGCCCGCAGCCCAGTGGGACGGCCGGCAGGAATACACGGTGCTCTTTGGCCAGGGTGTTGCCCAGTCGACGCTGCAGACGGTCCGCGCCTACCAGAGCATCGCCAACGACGGCGTGATGCTGCAGCCCCGCCTGATCGACAGCTACATCAATCCCGACGGCAGCGAGGAAAAGGTGCCCGCCAAAGACAGCCGGCAGGTCGTCTCCAAGGACACCGCCAAGCAGGTGCGCGACATCCTGGAAAGTGCCGTCACCGAGGGCGAGATCAAGGAAGCGGCCATCGACGGCTATCGGGTCGGGGCTAAAACGGGAACGTCCCAGTCGCCGTGTGATGACGGGAAGTCCGGGTTCTGCGGCTTCACCGCCTCGATGGTGGGGATGGCGCCGATGGACGATCCGCGGTTTATTGTTGAAGTGGTCCTGCAACGGCCCAAAGGCAATATTTACGGCATCACCAACGGGCCGGTGTTCCGCTCGGTGATGAGCCAGACGCTGCGCACCTACAACGTCCAGCCGTCCACGGGGGAGCCGGCCAGGCTGCCACAGTACGCCAAGTAGCACCCAACACCACGAGTCAGCAGCACCAACAGTTTCACGCGGCCGGGCCGCGTGCGGGCCATGCTCCGCGCGCCGCGTCCGCCGCCCCGGCACCACACGACGGAGACCTCTTGTCAGACTTCAATGCCCAGGCTGCGGCCGCCGCGCCGTCCGGCCAGGAATCCAGCGCGGCATTCCGGCCCGCAAAGGTCACCGCGGTACCGCTGGAAACCATCGGCGGGTGGATCGGCGTCGTCGTTCCCGGCGCCTCCGCGGCCGTCCCCGTTACCGGGATCTCGCTGAACTCCCGCGCCGTCCTGCCCGGGGATCTGTACGTCGCACTTCCCGGCGCGACCCGGCACGGCGCCGACTTCGTTTCCCAGGCCGTCGACGCCGGCGCCGTCGCGGTGCTAACCGACGACGCCGGCGCCCGCCTGCTGGCCCTCTCCAATGACATCTCCGTCCCGGTACTGCTGGCCGACGAGCCGCGCACCCTGGTCGGCCCCCTCGCCGCGCAGATTTACCGGAGCCGCCCGGACGACGCAGCCGCCCCCGCGCTGTTCGGTGTCACCGGGACCAACGGGAAGACCACCACCACCTACTTCATCAACTCCCTGCTGCGGGCCCTCGGCCGCACGACCGGGCTGATCGGGACCATCGAGATCCTGGCCGGCGGCGACCCGATCCCGAGCCTGCTCACGACGCCCGAATCGACGGACGTGCACGCCCTGCTGGCGCTGATGCGCGAACGCGGCCTCGCCGCCGCCTCGATGGAGGTGTCCTCGCACGCCATTTCGTTCCACCGGGTCGACGGCGTGGTGTTCGACGTCGCCGGCTTCACCAACCTGACCCAGGACCACCTGGACCTGCACGGGAGCATGGAAGAGTACTTCGAGACCAAGGCCCGGCTCTTCACCGCCGGGCGTGCCCGGACCGCCGTGGTGACCGTGGACGACGAATGGGGCCAGAAGCTCGCCGCCGCCGCCGACATCCCGGTCAGCACCCTCACGACCGGCACACCCGGTCCGGACGTCGTTGCCGGCCGGACTGCCGCCGACTGGACTGTCGTCAATCCCCGTCCGCGCGGCCTCGGCACCGAGTTCGGGCTCCGGCACCGGGACGGCACGGAACTGCGGGTGCACACCGGGCTGCCCGGCAGCTTCAACGTCGCCAACGCCGCCCTGGCCACCGTCATGGTCCTCGCCGGAGGCACGGCCGCGGCCGAGGTGCAGGCCGCACTGGACAGCGCGGATCCGTTCACCGTGGCCGTGCCCGGGCGGATGCAGCTTGTCGCGACGGCTCCTGCCGCCGTCGTCGACTTCGCCCACAATCCGGACGCCCTCGAACGCGCGCTGGAAGCCGTGCGCTACCCGGAACCGGGATCCAAAGTCATCATCGTCTTCGGCGCCACCGGCCAGCGGGACCAAAGCAAACGGCCCGCGATGGGAGCCATCGCCGCCCGGCTCGCGGACATCGTGATCGTCAGCGACGACGACCCGCACGACGAGGACGCCGCTGCCATCCGCGCCGATGTGATGGCGGGTGCCCGGCAGGCCAAGGAACACGACGGACTGGGCTGCACCATCCTCGAGGTCTTTCCCCGCGACGTTGCCATCCGCAAAGCGGTGGAGCTCGCGGGTCCGCAGGACACCATCCTGGTGGCCGGCCGCGGCCACGAGGTCTGGCAGGAGGTCAAGGGCGTCAACCTGGCGCTCGATGACCGGGTGGAGCTGCGGTCAGCCTTGACAGCACGAGGATTCACCATTCTCGATGAGCAGCGGATAGAGTCCTAAACCGAGATGATTGCATTTACCGCGGCGGAAATCGCCGAAATAACCCATGGCCGGCTGGCCGCCGATCCGGGCCTCACGCCCGGCTCCGTGGTGACCGACTCCCGCGAAGCCACGGCGGGTTCCCTTTACGTGGCCAAACCCGGGGAAGCCGCCGACGGGCACGACTTCGTCGCCGCCGCGTTCGACCGCGGAGCCGCGCTGGCCCTGGTGCAGCGCGACGTTGCCGACGCCGCCGGCCACGCCTTCCCGGCAGTCGTCGTCGAGGACTCCGTCCTGGCCATGGGCGCGCTGGCCGCCGAAGCGGTCCGCCGGATCCGTGCCCGCCGGGCCGCCGCCGGCCAGGCCTTTACCGTGATCGGCATCACCGGATCCGCAGGAAAGACCACCACCAAGGACCTGCTGGCCGGGATCCTCGCCGGCCACGGCGAAACAGTGGCTCCGCAGGGCTCCTACAACGGTGAAGTGGGCGTCCCGCTGACCGTCTTCAAGGCCGGCTTTGACACCCGCTACCTCGTGATCGAAATGGGCGCCACCGGCATCGGCCACATCAACTACCTCGCGGACATGGTCCGCCCCGAAATCGGCGTCGTACTGGGCGTCGGCACGGCCCACGCCGGTGAATTCGGCGGCGTCGAGAACATCGCGCGGGCCAAGGGCGAACTGGTTGAGGCGCTGCTCGCCGACGGCACGGCCGTGCTGAACCTGGACGACGCCCGCGTGGCCGCCATGGCCTCCCGCACCACGGCAACGGTCCTCGGGTTCTCCGCCCGGCCGGCCAGGGATGGCGAGCAGGCAGTCGTCCGGGCAGAGGGCGTCGAGCTGAACTCCGCCGGCAACCCCGAATTCGACCTCATCCTGCCGGGCGGGAGCGCCCGGCACCACGTCAGCGCCAAGCTGATCGGGGAGCACCACGTGGGCAACCTGCTGGCCGCCGCGGGGGCGGCCCACGCCGCCGGAATCTCCGGTGAGCAGATCGCCGCCTCACTGAGCGCCCAGACGGCCGCCAGCCGCTGGCGGATGGAACGCACCGAGCGGCCCGACGGCGTGACCATCATCAACGACGCCTACAACGCCAACCCTGAGTCCATGCGGGCTGCCCTGCGGACCCTTGCGGACCTGGGCCGCGGCCGACGGACCTGGGCCGTGCTCGGCGCCATGCTCGAACTCGGCGAGGACTCCATCCGGGAGCACACCGCCGTCGGCACCCAGGTGGTCCGGCTCAACATCTCCCGGCTGCTGGTGATCGGACGCGAGGCCCGCGCCCTGTACGTCTCCGCCGTCAACGAGGGCTCCTGGGGCGACGAATGCCTTTTCGCCGAGACCATTGACGAGGCCTACGAGATCCTCCGCTCCGAACTTGCACCCGGGGACCTGGTCCTCTTCAAGTCATCCAACAGCATCGGCCTGCGCCATCTGGGGGATCGGATAGCATTACCCGAAACCACCACTGAAGGGAGCCCGCTGCCGTGATAGCACTGCTGATGGGCGCCGGACTGGCCCTGCTGCTTTCCTTCCTGGGCACGCCGCTCTTCATTCGTTTCCTGGTCCGCAAGAGCTACGGCCAGTTCATCCGGGACGATGGGCCCACCTCGCACCACACCAAGCGCGGCACGCCCACCATGGGCGGCACCGTCGTCGTC
Organism: Arthrobacter sp. SlRoot2-15; assembly: GCF_059739345.1. Taxonomy (NCBI): domain Bacteria; kingdom Bacillati; phylum Actinomycetota; class Actinomycetes; order Micrococcales; family Micrococcaceae; genus Arthrobacter; species Arthrobacter sp. SlRoot2-15. The sequence continues at coordinate 410,068 of NZ_AP046058.1, read as the reverse complement.
TTCGCGGTGCTGGCGAGCTACGGCATCACCCACCTGATCATGTGGATGGTGAACCCGCTCTCGCCGGGTCCGTCCGCCTCGGCCCTGCTGCTGCTCTTCCTGATGGTCGGCATGGGGCTGGTGGGGTTCCTGGACGACTTCATCAAGATCTCCGCGCAGCGCAGCCTGGGGCTCAACGCGAAGGCCAAGCTCATCCTGCAGGCCGCCGTCGGGATCATCTTCGCAGTCCTCGCGCTCCAGTTCCCGGACGAGAACTATGTCACGCCGGCGTCGTACCAGATCTCCCTGGTCCGCGACATACCGTGGCTGAACCTTGCGTTCGGCGGCACCGTCGTTGGCGCCATCCTGTTCGTGCTCTGGTCCAACCTGATTGTCACCGCCGCCACCAACGGGGTGAACCTCACCGACGGGCTGGACGGCCTCGCCGCCGGCGCCTCGGTAATGGTGTTCGGGGCGTACACCCTCATCGGCATCTGGCAAAGCAACCAGTCCTGCGGCTCACCGCGCCAAGCCGGTGCAGGCTGCTACACCGTCCGGGACCCGCTGGACCTCGCGCTCCTTGCCGCCATCCTCAGCGCAGCGCTGGTCGGCTTCCTCTGGTGGAACACCTCGCCGGCCAAGATCTTTATGGGCGACACCGGCTCGCTGGCCATCGGCGGCGCCGTCGCCGGCTTCGCGATCCTGTCCCGGACCGAGCTGCTGCTCGCCTTCATCGGCGGCCTCTTCGTCCTGATCACCCTCTCCGTCATCATCCAGGTGGGCTACTTCAAGATCACCAAGGGCAAACGCTTCTTCAAGATGGCGCCGCTGCAGCACCACTTTGAACTCAAGGGCTGGGCCGAAGTGACCGTGGTCGTCCGGTTCTGGATCCTCTGCGGGCTCTTTGTCGCCGCCGGCCTGGGCATCTTCTACGCCGAATGGGTGGTGCTGCTGTGAGCGGGACCATTCCCGAACCGCTGGCCAGCTCGCCCCGGCTTGAGAACCTCACCAGCTGGGACTCGGACTGGTCCGGGCTGCGCGTCGTCGTGACCGGCATCGGCATCTCCGGCTTCGCCGCCGCGGACACCCTGATCGAACTCGGCGCCCGTGTGGTCGTGGTCGACGCCGCGGACAGCGCCAAGGCCCGGGCCCAGGCGGACACGCTCCGGATCGTCGGCGCCGCCGACGTGCTGCTGGGCGACGACGCCGTCACCACGGTGCCGAAGGTCGACGGCGAAAAGCCCGAGCTCATTGTCACCTCGCCCGGCTGGCGCCCCGACCAGGCCCTGCTCGCCGCCGCCGCCCGGGCCCACATCCCGGTGTGGGGCGACGTCGAACTGGCCTGGCGCGTGCGCGAACGCCAGGGCCGCAAGACCGCTGACTGGCTCGCCATCACCGGCACCAACGGCAAGACCACCACGGTCGGCCTGACCGAATCCATGCTGCAGGCCGCCGGGCTCAAGGCGATCGCCGTCGGCAACGTCGGCACCCCCATCCTGGACGCCCTCCGCGACCCGGTCGACTACGACGTCTTCGCCGTGGAGCTCTCCAGCTTCCAGCTGCACTGGAGCCACTCCGTCTCGCCGGTCGCCAGCGTGTGCCTCAACGTTGCCGAGGACCACGTCGACTGGCACGGCTCCTACGACTTGTATCTGGCGGACAAGGCCAAGGTGTACGAACGGACCCAGAAGGCGTGCATCTACAACGCCGAGCAGATCGAAACCGAGCGCATGGTGGAGGACGCCGACGTCGTCGAGGGCTGCCGCGCGGTAGCCTTCACGACACTCACCCCGGCCATCAGCATGCTCGGCGTGGTCGAGGGCCTGCTCGTGGACCGGGCCTTCATCCCCGAGCGGAAGGACAGCGCCGCCGAACTGGCCGCGATCGCAGACCTCGGTCCGGTGGCACCGCGGCACATGGTGGCCAACGCCCTCGCCGCGGCCGCCCTCGTGCGCGCCTACGGCGTCGAGCCCGCCGCCGTCCGCCAGGGCCTGCAAAACTACCTGCCGGGGGACCACCGCATCCAGCCGGTCGCCCGCCATGAGGGCGTCCTCTGGATCAACGATTCGAAGGCCACCAACCCGCACGCCGCCTCGGCCTCGCTGTCCGCGTTCCAAAATGTGGTGTGGATCGCCGGCGGCCTTTCCAAGGGCGTGAATTACGACGCACTGGTCCGGGACAACGCCCCGCGGCTTAAGGCCGTGGTGCTGATCGGGGCGGACTCCTCCGAGCTGCTCGCCTCGTTGCAGCGACACGCTCCCGATGTCCCCGTGATCGGCCACGCGAAGGGCGACACTGAAGAGGTGCAGACTGCCGGAACTGCCCACGCCGACGCAGGCCCCTCGCCGATTTTCGGCGAGACTGTGATGGCGCGGGCCGTCGCGTCGGCGGCACAGCTGGCCACCTCCGGGGACACTGTGCTCCTGGCCCCGGCAGCTGCGTCCATGGATCAGTTCTCTTCCTACGCTCACCGTGGCGACGCCTTTATCGAAGCTGTCCGCGAGCTCGTGGAAGGGCAGGCTCAGACCACCGAGGAGTAGCAATGGTCAGCACGCCCACCCGTCCCACGGCGGCACGGACCCCTGCCTCAGGGGCACCTTCAGGCAGAACCGCAGGCAGCAAGGCAGGAACCGCCGCCGCCGGGAACACCGGAGCGGCACAACCCGCCGCCCGGGTCCGCCCGGCCGCCCGGGTCAGAGGCTGGTACCGCGGCTTCTGGTCCGCCCTGGAGGGGACCGGCAAGTCTCGCAATGGCTCCACCTACTACCTCATCCTGGGCTCCACCCTCGCGCTGACGGCGATCGGCATCATGATGGTGCTCTCCGCCTCCAGCGTGGAGGCGATCGCCGCGGGGGAGTCGCCCTACTCCGCCGCGCTCAAGCAGGGCGGCTTCGCCGCGCTCGGCGTCTTTGCGATGTTTGTCCTCTCGCGCGTCAACGTCGGCTGGCTCAGGCGTCTTGCCTGGCCCCTGATGTTCCTGGCCGTCGGGCTGCTGGGACTGGTCCTCGTGGTCGGGCGCAGCGCCCTGGGCAACCAGAACTGGATCGACGTCGGTCCGTTCACCTTCCAGCCCTCCGAGGCCGCCAAGCTTGCCCTCGCCGTCTGGATGGCGACGGTGCTCGACCGCAAGGCAAAGCTCCTGCGCGAATGGCGGCATGCCCTCGTTCCCGTTGTGATTCCGGGAGCAGCCGCGGTGCTGGGCCTGATCCTGGCCGGAAACGACCTGGGCACAGCGATGATCGTGATGGTCATCATTGCCGCCGGGCTTTTCTTTGCCGGCGTCCGGATTGCCTTCTTCGCGATTGCCGGCGCGGCCCTGGCCCTCGGTGCCGGCGTCCTCGCCGTCACCAGCCCGAACCGGATGTGCCGGATCCTGTCCTGGACCGGGCAGACCTGTGCCGACGGGTCCGACTTGAATTACCAGTCCACCAACGGCCTGTACGGGCTCGCGTCCGGAGGCTGGTTCGGGGTGGGCCTGGGACAGAGTCGGCAGAAGTACAGCTGGATCCCGGAAGCGCACAACGACTTCATTTTCGCCATCATCGGCGAGGAACTCGGGCTGGTCGGGACGCTCGTCGTCCTGGTCTTGTTCGCCATCCTCGGCACCGCCATCTACCGCGTCGTTGCCGCGCAGCACGATGTCTTCCACCGCGTCCTGGCCGGCTCCATCATGGTGTGGCTGTTGGGCCAGGCCAGCGTCAACATGGCAGTGGTCACCGGGCTGGCCCCGGTGGTCGGCGTACCGCTGCCCTTCATTTCCTACGGCGGTTCGGCCCTGCTGATGTCGCTGTGCGCCATTGGCGTAGCGTTGTCCCTGGCGCGGGCCCAGATGGACCCGGGCATGCAGCCGAAGAAGATTCTCAAGTTCGGCCCGGCAGCCTTCGCGAACTCGGTGCGTCGCGCCCGTGCAGCCCGGGCCGCCGGCAAGGCATCCAGCCCGTCGGCCCGGGCTGCCGTGAATGGCGCCCGGGCAGCCGGCGCGAAGAGCGAGGGTGGCCCGGCCAGGAACACAGCCAGGCAAACCGCGCCACCGGGTCCTGCACCCAGGAAACCCGCCCCCAAGAACCCCGCACGAAAGCGCAGCTAGCCCCATGAAGACCGAGTCGTCCCTGTCCGTAGTCCTCGCCGGCGGCGGCACCGCCGGGCACATCAGCCCGCTGCTGGCCATCGCCAACGCCATCCTCGAGGTCCGGCCCGAGGCGCAGCTGCTGGCCGTCGGCACTCCGGGCGGGATGGAAGCCCGGCTGGTGCCGGCCGCCGGGCTGGAGCTGGCCACGGTCAGCCGCGTGCCGTTCCCGCGCAAGCCCTCGGTGGAGCTGCTTCGGCTCCCCGGCAAGCTCGCCGCTGCCGTGCGGCAGGCAGGCACCATCCTGGACGAGGCCCGCGCGGACGTGCTCGTGGGCGTCGGCGGCTACGTCTGCACGCCGATGTACCTGGCCGCGTGGCGCCGCAAGATCCCGATCGTGGTGCACGAGGCCAACACCCGGGCCGGGCTCGCGAACCGCGTCGGCGCCCGGCTGAGCCGGCACGTCGCCGTCGCGTTCGCGCAGACCAGGATCCGCGGCGCACGCCACGTCGGCATGCCGATGCGGCGCGAAATTTCCGGCCTGGACCGCACGGCCGCCCGGGCGGCCGCCCGCACCACGCTCGGGCTGGAGCAGCACAAGCCCACCCTGATCGTCACCGGCGGCTCGTCCGGTGCGCAAAGCATCAACCGCGCCATCGCCGCCTCCGTGGGCGCGCTGGCCGACGCCGGAATCCAGACCCTGCACATCACCGGACGAGGCAAGACCGTGCACGACGCGCAGGGCAAGCTGCTGGCCGCTCCCGGCTACCGCCAGGTCGAGTACGTGGACGGCATGGAGCTGGCCTACGCCGCCGCCGACCTGCTGCTGGCGCGATCCGGCGCCGCGACCGTGTGCGAGGTGGCCGCCGTCGGCGTTCCGGCCGTTTTTGTTCCCCTGCCGATCGGCAACGGGGAACAGGCGCTGAATGCGGCCGGCCTGGTGAACGCCGGCGCCGCGCTCCTGGTCGACGACGCGGCGTTCGACGCCGGCTGGGTCAGCGAGAACCTCATCCCGCTGCTGGGCGACGCCGCCCGGCTGGACCGGATGGCCGCCGACGCCGAACAGCTCGGAATCCGGGACGCCGACCGGCGGATGGCCGCCCTGGTCCTCGAGGCCGCCCAGGCCGGGCCCGGGGGCAGTAATGGCGAGCAGCAGTGATTTTCAACGCCAGTGACAGTGAACAGCAGCAACAGTGAACAGCAAGCAGGAAGCGGTATGGCAATGACCCAGGCCCAGAACGGCACCCCGCCGGCGGCGCGCACGCAGGACTCGCTGGGGCGCGTGCACTTCATCGGCATCGGCGGAGTCGGGATGTCCGCCGTCGCCCGCATCATGGTGGCCCGGGGCCTGCCGGTGAGCGGCTCGGACGCCAAGGACCTTCCGGTCATGGCCGAGCTGGCCGCGGCCGGGGCCCGGATTGCCGTGGGCTACGACGCGGCGAACCTGGCCGACGCTCAGACCGTCGTCGCCGGTTCGGCCATCCGCCCGGACAACCCCGAACTGGCCGCGGCCCGCGCCGCCGGCCTGCCCGTGCTGCACCGCTCCGAGGCCCTGGCCGCGACGATGGCCCAGGACACCGCCATCACGGTCGCCGGCACACACGGTAAATCCACCACGACGTCGATGATCACGGTGCTCCTGCAGGGCGCCGGGCTGGATCCGTCCTTCGCCATCGGCGCCAACGTGCCCGCCCTGGGCGTCAACGCCGCCTCCGGGACCTCCCCGGTCTTCGTCGCGGAAGCCGACGAATCGGATGGCTCATTCCTGAACTACCGCCCGCAAATCGCCGTCGTCACCAACGTCGAACCCGACCACCTGGACCACTACGGCACCGCCGAAGCGGTGTACGCCTCCTTCGACCGCTTCACTGCCCTGCTCCCGGCCGACGGCCTGCTGGTGGCCTGCGCCGACGACGACGGCGCCCGCGCCCTGGCGCTGCGCACCCGCGAGCGGGCCACCACCCGGGTGGTCCTCTACGGGACGGCCGGGGACGCCGAAGTGAAGCTGCACGACGGCGGCCCGGGCGACGTCTGGATCACGACGCCGGCGTGCCGCTTCGCCCTGGACCTCCAGGTGCCGGGCCGGCACAACGCCCTCAACGCCGCCGCTGCCTTCGCGGTGGCGCTGGAGCTCGGCATCGCCCCGGAGGCAGCGGCCGGCGCATTGGCAAACTTCTCCGGCGCCGCACGCCGTTTTGAATTCAAGGGCGAGGTCGGGGGCGTGCGGGTGTACGACGACTACGCCCACCACCCCACCGAAGTACGCGCCGCCCTCGCCGCGGCCCGTTCGGTGGCCGGCGACCGCCGGGTGCACGTGCTCTTCCAGCCGCACCTGTTCTCCCGCACCCGCGAATTCGCGCAGGAGTTCGCGGAGGCCCTGAACGCCGCGGACACGGCCCTGGTGCTGGACATCTACCCGGCCCGCGAAGACCCCATCCCCGGCGTCACCAGCCAGCTGATCGCCGACCACCTCGGCTCCCGCGGCCGGCTCGTTGGCGCCGGCCAGGAAGCCGTCCAGGCAGTCCTCGACGCCGCCGCGCCGGGGGACATCGTGCTCACGGCCGGCGCCGGCGATGTCACCGCCTACGGGCCGCTCATCGTCGAGGCGCTGAAAGCCGAGGCGCCGGGTGGCTAACTCACGCCGGCCCGGCTATCCCTCGCGGGGACTGCCGGACGTCATCTCCGCCTCGAAAACGGACCCCGCGACACCGGCGTCAAGAGCACAGCCGTCCGCCGGCCCGGCCGGCGCCGCCACGCCCGAGCCCCGGCCCGGCAAGGTGCTCTCCTTCCCGGAGCCGAAAGCCAAGCGGCGCCGCCGGATCGTGCTCAGCACGGCGGGGGTGATCGCGGTGCTGCTTGCCGCAATCGTTGCGGCAGCCTTCTACTCGCCCTGGCTGGCCGTCCGGACTGTCACGGTAGAGGGGACCCGGATGCTCACGCCGGAGCAGGTCAAAGCCGCCCTGGCGCCCCTGCAGGGCAAGCCGCTGCCGCAGATCAGCGACGAGCAGGTCACCGGGCTGCTGCAGCCCCTGGTCCAGGTCAAGGCGGTCACCACCCAGGCGCGGCCGCCGTCCACCCTGCAGGTGAAAATTACCGAACGTGTCCCGGTTGCGCTGCTGAAACAAGGCGAAGCCTTCCAACTGGTGGACGTCGACGGCGTCCAGCTCGGCACCACAACGGACCCCGCCTCGGTCCAACTGCCGGTGATCGACGGCGGCGGCGGCGCCCTGCCTAAGGAGCTCTTCCACGCCGTCACAGCAGTTCTGGGGGCGCTCCCGGCGGACGTGCTCGCCAGGCTCTCCGACGCCTCGGCCAAGTCCGTGGACGCGGTGGAACTCAAGCTCGTGGACGGCCAGACGATCGTCTGGGGCAACGCGGGGGAGAAGGAACTCAAGGCGAAGGTCCTCGCCGCCCTCCTGAATGCGCCGGCCGACCCGAAGAATCCGGTCCGCGTCTACGACGTCAGTGTGCCGCGGCAGCCGGTCACCCGATAGCCGTGAATCACTTACATCGGCATGGAACCGGGCGATAGTGGAACCGGTGCTTCCGCCGGGATCCGGCGCGGCGCCAAAGCGCCCGGAAAGGCAGAAACGGACGGCATTTCCCCGGTATTACCGCGACACGCGGAGCCGGTAATTGAATGTCCCCGGCATAGGAAATAGCGTCACAGACATGAGTTACTTGACATAACTATAACCTTCAAGTCGAAGGTTAAGGTTCGAAGCTTCAAGCTCGACTCCATCAGTTTTCGCAACAGAACACGAACAAGGGACACGTAACGTGGCAGCTCCGCAGAATTACTTGGCCGTCATCAAGGTCGTCGGCATCGGCGGCGGTGGCGTGAACGCAGTCAACCGCATGATCGAAGTCGGTCTCCGCGGCGTCGAATTCATCGCCATCAACACCGACGCGCAGGCGCTGTTGATGTCCGACGCCGACGTCAAGCTCGACGTCGGACGCGAGCTGACCCGCGGCCTGGGCGCCGGTGCGAACCCTGAGGTCGGCCGGCAGGCTGCGGAGGACCACGCGGACGAAATCGAAGAGGTCATCCGCGGCGCAGACATGGTCTTCGTCACCGCCGGCGAAGGCGGCGGCACCGGTACCGGCGGCGCTCCCGTCGTGGCCCGCATCGCCCGGTCCCTGGGCGCGCTGACCATCGGCGTCGTTACCCGCCCGTTCACCTTCGAGGGCCGCCGCCGCGCCGGCTCCGCCGAAGCCGGCATCGACGCCCTCCGCGACGAGGTCGACACCCTGATCGTCATCCCGAACGACCGGCTGCTCTCGATCAGCGACCGGAACGTCTCGGTGCTGGACGCGTTCCGCTCTGCCGACCAGGTCCTGCTCTCCGGTGTCCAGGGCATCACCGACCTGATCACCACCCCGGGCCTGATCAACCTTGACTTCGCAGACGTCAAGTCCGTGATGCAGGGTGCAGGCTCCGCGCTGATGGGCATCGGCTCGGCCCGCGGCGAAGACCGCGCCGTCAAGGCCGCCGAACTTGCGATCGCCTCGCCGCTGCTGGAAGCGTCCATCGACGGTGCGCACGGTGTGCTGCTGTCCATCCAGGGCGGTTCAGACCTCGGCCTGTTCGAAATCAACGAGGCCGCCCGCCTGGTGCAGGAAGTGGCACACCCGGAGGCCAACATCATCTTCGGTGCCGTGATCGACGACGCCCTCGGCGACGAGGCCCGCGTGACCGTGATCGCCGCCGGGTTCGACGACGTCAAGGCCACCTCGCCTTCGATGGACCAGTCCCAGCCCGCTCCGGCGCGCCAGGCTGCACCCGCACCTGCTCCGGCCCAGGCTCCGGCTTCCGCGCCGGTCCAGCCGCTGCACGCCGGCGTCGGCGCCTCGGGGCTCAGCAACTGGGGCCAGCAGCGTCCCTCGGCCGTGCCGGCCGACTCGGGTTTCGACGTAGACCTGCCCTCCGTGGTCGAGCCTGACCTCTCCGGCCGCCACTCGGACGACCTGGACGTGCCCGACTTCCTGAAGTAGGCCGGCGGTCCACCAGCCGCAATCAGCACCATGGCACTGCCCCCGGGCGGTGCCATGGTGCTTTTGCGGGTTACGGTGTTGGGTATGAAGATTTCAACAGTGCAGGTTCCTGACGTGGCGGTGGGCTGAGTGTTTTCCTGGCGAGCAGAGGTGCGGCCCGGCGTCTGGGCGGCCTTTACGAACGTTGCGGCCGGCAACCTGGCGCTCCACGTCGGCGATGATCCGGACGCGGTGCGCACGCGCCGCGAAGCCCTCGAGCAGGCGGCCGGCCTGGGGTCCCTGCATTTCCGGTTTATGAACCAGGTCCATGGCAACGACGTGGCCGTCTTTGCCGGCCCCGCAGGCCCGGAGGCCGGACCTGCCCCGACGGCCGATGCCTTGGTGTCCGCCGGTGAGCCGCTGGCCGTCATGGTGGCCGACTGCGTGCCGGTTGTGCTGGTGGGGGAGAACTCCGGGGGAGCGTCGGCAGCCCCCGTGCTGGGGGTCGTCCACGCCGGCCGGCCAGGCCTGGCTGCCGGGGTGGTTCCCGCCGCCGTGGAGCGCATGCGCGCCCTCGGCGCCACCGGCATCGGCGCGTGGATCGGGCCGTCCATCTGCGGGAAATGCTACGAGGTCCCGGAGGGCATGCGCGCGGACGTTGCGGCACTCGTTCCGGCCACCTGGTGCACCACCTCCCAGGGGACGCCGGGGCTGGACCTGCCCGCCGGGGTCCGCGGCCAGCTGGAGGCGGCCGGCGTCGTGGTCGAATATTCCGGCGGCTGCACCCGGGAGGACACCGCGCTGTTCTCCTACCGCCGCAACAACCACACGGGCCGGTTCGCCGGCCTCGTCTGGACCGACCATGACCGGGCGGGCGCGTGAGCGCCCCGGCGGCCGGGCCCGCAGGTCACGACCCGCGGCTCGCCGAGCTGGGCGGAGCACTCGCGGCCGTCCGGCAGCGGATCGACGCCGCGGTGGCCGCCGCAGGGCGCCAGACCGACCCGCCGCAACTCATTGTGGTCACCAAGTTCCACCCCGCCGAGGACGTGGCGCGGCTGGCCGCCCTGGGCATCACTGACGTCGGCGAGAACCGGGACCAGGAGGCGGCGGACAAGGCCGCCCGGCTCGCAGAGCTGCAGTTGCGCTGGCACTTCATCGGCCAGCTCCAAAGCAACAAGGCCAAATCCGTGGTGCGGTACGCTCATGCCGTGCATTCCGTGGACCGGCTCCCGCTGGTCACCGCCCTGGCCAAAGCGGTTCGCACCGAGCAGGAGCGCGCCTTTCGTGCCGACCTTGAGTGCTTCATCCAGGTCAGCCTGGACGACGACGCCGACGGCCACCGCGGCGGCGCCTTGCCCGCCGACGTGGCCGCCCTGGCCGCGGAGCTCGCCGGGTCCCCGGGCCTGAAGCTGGCCGGGGTCATGGCCGTGGCTCCCCTCGGTGCCGCGCCGGAGGCGGCGTTCGAAAAACTGGCGGAGATCTCCGCCCGGCTCCGCGGCGAATATCCGCAGGCCGCCGCCATTTCAGCCGGCATGAGCCAGGACCTTGAAGCGGCCGTCCGTTTCGGGGCGACACACCTACGAATTGGCTCCGATATTCTCGGTCCGCGCCCGGCACTACGGTAGGTTCGACGTATTGGAAGGTAATGGCGGGGATTCCAATGCAATGTTTAGAAGACAGCGACTCCAACACAGTCAAGTCACAAAAGCGGCCCGCCTAACGGACACGATTAGGAGTCGACCATGGCTGGCGCTCTGCGCAAGACAATGATCTATCTTGGGCTCGCTGACGGCGACGAACACTACGAGTCCGAGCATCACACCCCGCACAAGGATGAGGACGATTCCATGGAGCACGACCGCGAGGAGCGCCGCGCGCCGGCCCCTGTCCGCGAGGCCCCCCGGGAAGAGCCCTACGCCGCTGAAGAGGAATACCGCGCACCCGTGACACCCATTAAGCGAGCGGCTGCCAGCCGCGATGAAACCACCGGCCTCCGGCAGATCACCACGATCCACCCGCGGTCCTACAACGACGCCAAACTGATCGGCGAAAGCTTCCGTGACGGCATCCCTGTCATCATGAACGTCACCGACATGGGCGAAGCGGACGCCAAGCGGCTCGTGGACTTCTCCGCCGGCCTGGTGTTCGGCCTGCGCGGAAGCATCGAACGGGTGACCAACAAAGTGTTCCTGCTCTCGCCGTCGTACGTCGAAGTGATCGGCGACGACAAGAAGGTAAGCGAGACCCAGGCCAGCTTCTTCAACCAGAGCTAGTCCAGGCTCCGGGCGCGGATGCCGGGCGGGGAAACCTGCCCGGCATCCGTGCCCGACTTTCCGTGCTGGAAGAGACGTGCTGGAATGGATGCGCAACCACTGTCGGGCTACTGCGGTATCCGGAATGATCATGGAGATATGAGCTAACGCATGGGAATTGTTTTCGGACTCGTCTATATCGCGCTGCTGCTCTTTTTCGTCGCCCTGATCATCCGCCTGATCTTCGACTGGGTGCAGATGTTCGCCCGCAGCTGGCGTCCGCGCGGCGTGGCCCTCGTCACCGCCCATGCCGTGTACTCCGTCACGGACAGGCCCCTCAAACTGCTCGGCCGGGTTCTCCCGCCGTTGCGGCTCGGCGGAATCTCGCTGGACCTGGCGTTCCTGGTGCTCTTCCTGGCCGTTTCGGTGGCCATGGGCATCGCCAGGTACTTCACGTACGCCCAGCCGATCGCCACCTAACCCCGGCGGCGGACCGGCTCCGCCCGCCAAAAGATAAAAAACTCCGGTTTGACACTGCGGTGTTGAATTAGAGTAACCAGACCATATTTAGGTACCGTAGTTTTGACGGCCGGAAGGCCTCCTGACTAACTAGACCAACGAGGTGACCAGATGGCTTTGACGCCAGAAGACGTTGTCAACAAGCGCTTTCAGCCGACCAAGTTCCGCGAAGGCTACGACCAGGACGAAGTTGATGACTTCCTGGACGAGATCGTCGTCGAACTGCGACGCCTGAACCAAGAGAACGACGAGCTGCGCAAGAAGCTCTCCGAAGCAGGTTCCGGCACGGCCGCCAGCTCCGCTGCTGCAGCCCCCGTCGTGGAAAAGGTGCCGGCACCCGTCAAGGCCGAAAAGGACGACCGCGCCAAGGCAGAAGCCGAGGCCAAGGCCGCCGAAGCCGCCAAGAAGAAGGAAGCCGAAAAGGCTCCCGCCCCGGTGGCCGCCCCGGTCCCCGCCGCCGCCAGCGCCTCGGCAGAGTCCGCCGCCGGCCTGCTGGCCATGGCGCAGCAGATGCACGACAAGCACGTCGCCGACGGCGAGCAGCAGCGCGACAAGATCATCGCCGAGGCGCAGATCGAAGCCAGCAGCCTCGTCAACGACGCGCAGGAAAAGTCCCGCAAGATCCTCGGCGCCCTCGAACAGCAGCGCTCGGTGCTGGAGCGCAAGGTCGAGCAGCTGCGCGGCTTCGAGCGCGACTACCGCTCCCGCCTCAAGGCCTACATCGAAGGCCAGCTGCGTGACCTTGACGCCCGTGGTTCGGTAGCGGCCCCCGAGGTCGAAGCCAACTAGGACGTTTAGCAAGTATTCTGAAAGCCGGTGGCTGAGGACTCCTCGGCCACCGGCTTTTGGCATTAACCGCCCCCTCGGCACCGGAACGAAAGCACTATGACTGACGCACCAACCCCAGACGCCGCCCAGCCCGCGGACGCCGCCCAGCCCGCCGATACCGAACAGCCCGCCGATACCGAACAGTCCGCCGATGCCGAACAGTCCGCCGCCGCGCAGTCCGCCGCCGCGAAGGCCCCGGCACGCCGGCCGCGGCGCGCACTGCTGTTGTCCCTGTTCGCCGGATTTGCGGTGTTCGCCTACGTGTTCGACCAGCTGACCAAACTCTGGGTCACCGGCACCATGACCGAGGGGGAGCGGATCCCGGTGCTGCCGCCGCTGCTGCACTGGTACTACATCCGGAACTCGGGCGCCGCGTTCTCCATCGGCGAGAACGTCACCTGGGTCTTCACCATCATCATGGCGGCCGTGTCCGTCGCGATCCTGCTGCAGCTGCGCAAGCTCGGTTCGGCCTGGTGGGCGCTGGCGCTGGGCCTGCTGCTGGGCGGCGCGCTGGGCAACCTGACCGACCGGCTGTTCCGCGAGCCCTCGTTCGCAATGGGCCACGTGGTGGACTTCATCCAGCTGCCCAACTTCGCGATCTTCAACATCGCCGACTCGGCCGTGGTCTCCTCGGTGGTGTTGATCTGCCTGCTCACGCTGCGCGGCATCGGCCTGGACGGCTCACACCACAACCAGGGCAAAAACCCGGCCGAGGACAAGGCGGCAGCCCGGCCGGCAGTGCTGGAAGAGAACGGGCGGGAACACAATGTCTGAGACCGGCGCTGGGACCGGACCGGTAACCACGCCCCGGCACTTCACCGTCCCCGAGGAGCTCGCCGGCACCCGGGTGGATGCCGGACTGGCGAAACTCATGGATATCTCCCGTTCGCAGGCGGCCACACTGATCGCCGAGGGCAATGTCAGCAGCCACGGCAAGGCCGTGGGGAAGTCCCTCAAACTCAGCGCCGGCGGGCGGCTCGACGTCGTCGTGCCGGAACGCCGGGACCCCCTGGAAGTCGTGGAGGAAGTTGTGGAAGGCCTGAAAATCCTGCTCGACGACGACGAATTCGTCGTCGTCGACAAACCCGTCGGCGTCGCGGCGCACCCGTCGCCCGGGTGGGTGGGCCCCACCGTGGTCGGCGGCCTCGCCGGCGCCGGCTACCGGATTTCCACCTCGGGTTCCCCGGAACGCGCCGGGATCGTGCACCGGCTCGACGTCGGCACCTCCGGCGTGATGGTGGTGGCCAAGACCGAGAACGCCTACACGGCGCTCAAGCGGGCGTTCAAGGAGCGCACCGTGGACAAGGTCTACCACGCGGTGGTCCAGGGCCTGCCGGACCCGCTCGCCGGGACCATTGACGCCCCGATCGGCCGCCACCCCGGCCACGACTGGCGCTTTGCCGTGATCGAGGACGGCCGCGACTCGGTGACCCACTACGAGGTGCTGGAAGCCTTCGGCAAGGCCTCGCTGGTGGAGGTGCATCTGGAAACCGGCCGCACCCACCAGATCCGGGTGCACTTCGCCGCACTGCGCCACCCCTGCGCCGGTGACCTCACCTACGGAGCGGACCCCCGGCTCGCCGCGACGCTGGGGCTGACCCGGCAGTGGCTGCACGCCCGGCAACTGTCCTTCGACCACCCGCGGACGGGGGAGCGGGTCACCGTGACCAGCGAGTACCCCCAGGACCTCCGGTACGCCCTCGAGGTGCTGGAGTCTGGCCAGGCCTGACCAGCCAGGGGCCGGCCGCGTGCCGGGCGCGGAAGTGTCCGTGCCCGGCACTAGAATGATTCGGTGACTTCCAGCAACAACTCGTTCGTCCACCTCCACAACCACACCGAGTACTCCATGTTGGACGGTGCGGCGCGGCTCGGCGAACTCTTCGATGAGACCGAGCGGCTGGGCATGCCCGCCCTGGCCACCACGGACCACGGCTACCTCTTCGGGGCCTTCGACTTCTGGAAGCGCGCCACGGACAAGGGCATCAAGCCGATCATCGGCGTCGAAGCCTACGTCACTCCCGGAACGGCGCGCGGGGACAAGACCCGCGTCCGCTGGGGCGAGGAAAGCCAGCGCAAGGACGACATCTCCGGCGGCGGTTCCTACACCCACATGACGCTGCTCAGCTACAACAACGTGGGCATGCGGAACCTGTTCCGCGCTTCCTCGATCGCCTCGCTGGACTCGGTCTTCGGCAAATGGCCCCGGCTGGACCGCGAACTGCTGAACACCTACTCCGAGGGCCTCATCGCCACCACCGGCTGCCCCTCCGGCGAGGTCCAGACCAGGCTCCGGCTGGGCCAGTACCGCGAGGCCGTCGAGGCGGCCGCGGAGTTCCGCGACATCTTCGGCGCCGAGAACTACTTCTGCGAACTCATGGACCACGGCCTGGACATCGAGCGGCGCGTCACCGGCGACCTGCTGCGCCTGGCCAAGGAACTGAACCTGCCGCTGGTGGCCACCAACGACTTGCACTACACGCACGAGCACGATGCCAAGGCGCACGAGGCCCTGCTGGCCATCCAGTCCGGGTCCACCCTGCTGGAGCCCACGTACGACAACGGCGGCTCCCGGTTCGCGTTCTCCGGCAGCGGCTACTACCTGAAGTCCCCGCAGGAAATGCGGGAACTCTTCCGCGACCATCCGGACGCCTGCGACAACACGCTACTGATCGCCGAACGCTGCGACGTCTCGTTCAACACCGGCGCCAACTACATGCCCCGCTTCCCCTGCCCGGAAGGCGAGGACGAGACCTCCTGGCTGGTCAAGGAAGTGGACAAGGGCCTCCGTTACCGCTACCCGGGCGGCATCCCGGACAAGGTCCGCACCCAGGCCGACTACGAACTCGGCGTCATCAATTCCATGGGCTTCCCGGGCTACTTCCTGGTGGTGGCAGACTTCATCAACTGGGCCAAGAACAACGGCATCCGGGTGGGCCCGGGCCGTGGTTCCGGTGCCGGCTCCATGGTGGCGTACGCCATGCGCATCACCGACCTCGACCCGCTGCACCACGGCCTGATCTTCGAGCGCTTCCTCAACCCGGACCGCGTCTCCATGCCCGACTTCGACGTCGACTTTGATGACCGGCGCCGCTCCGAAGTGATCGACTACGTGACGCGCAAGTACGGCGACGAGCGTGTGGCCATGATCGTCACCTACGGCACCATCAAGACCAAGCAGGCCCTTAAGGACTCCTCCAGAGTGCTGGGCTACCCGTTCAGCATGGGCGAGACGCTGACCAAGGCGCTGCCGCCGGCCGTGATGGCCAAGGACATCCCGCTGGCCGACATCCAGAACCCCGAAGCCAAGCGCTACGGCGAGGCCGGCGATTTCCGGCAGCTGATCAGCACCGACCCGGAAGCCGCGAAGGTCTTTGAGACCGCTCTGGGCATTGAAGGCCTGAAGCGGCAGTGGGGCGTGCACGCCGCCGGTGTCATCATGTCCTCGGACCCCATCATCGACGTCATCCCGATCATGCGCCGCTTCCAGGACGGCCAGGTCATCACGCAGTTCGACTACCCGACCTCCGAGGGCCTCGGGCTGATCAAGATGGACTTCCTCGGCCTGCGGAACCTGACGATCATTTCCGACGCCCTGGAAAACATCAAGATGAACCGCGGGGTGGACCTGGACCTCGAGGCGCTGGCCCTAGACGACGCCGCCTCCTACGAGCTGCTGGCCCGCGGCGACACCCTCGGCGTCTTCCAGCTCGACGGCGGGCCGATGCGGTCGCTGCTGAAGCTGATGAAGCCTGACAACTTCGAAGACATCTCCGCCGTCCTGGCGCTGTACCGCCCGGGACCCATGGGCGCGAACGCGCACACCGACTACGCGCTGCGCAAGAACAAGATCCAGGAAGTCATCCCGATCCACCCCGAGCTCGAGGAGCCGCTCGCGGAGATCCTCGGCGGCACCTACGGCCTGATCGTGTACCAGGAGCAGGTGATGGCCGTCGCGCAGAAGCTGGCCGGGTACACCCTCGGCCAGGCCGACATCCTGCGCCGGGCCATGGGCAAAAAGAAGAAGTCCGAGCTGGACAAGCAGTTTGCCGGCTTCTCCCAGGGCATGCAGGACAACGGCTACTCGATGGCCGCCGTCAAGACCCTCTGGGACATCCTGCTGCCCTTCTCCGACTACGCCTTCAACAAGGCGCACTCGGCCGCGTACGGCGTGATCTCCTACTGGACCGCCTACCTGAAGGCGCACTACGCGCCCGAATACATGGCCGCCCTGCTGACCTCCGTCGGCGATGACAAGGACAAGTCGGCGATCTACCTGAACGAATGCCGTCGCATGGGCATCACGGTGCTGCCGCCGGACGTCAACGAGTCCGCGCTCAACTTCACCCCGGTGGGCAACGACATCCGCTTCGGTATGGGCGCCATCCGCAACGTCGGCGCCAACGCCGTCGACGCGATGGTGGCCGCACGCGAACGCGAAGGCGCCTACACCTCCTTCAAGGATTACCTGATGAAGGTGCCGGCGGTCGTCTGCAACAAGCGCACCATCGAATCGCTGATCAAGGCCGGCGCCTTCGACTCACTTGGCCACCACCGCCGGGCCCTGGCCATGGTCCACGAAGAGGCCATCGACTCGGTCATCACGCTCAAGCGCAACGAGGCGATCGGGCAGTTCGACCTGTTCGCCGGTTTCGAGGACACCGAGTCGGAGTCCTCGCTCAGCATCGAGATCCCCGAGCTGCCCGAGTGGGAAAAGAAGGACAAGCTCTCCTTCGAACGCGACATGCTCGGGCTCTACGTCTCGGACCATCCGCTGCAGGGCCTGGAGGGGCTGCTGAGCCAGCACGCGGACCAGTCCATCACCTCGATCATCGCCGAGGACGGACCGCACGACGGCGCCATCATTACCATCGCCGGCATGATCACCTCGCTGAGCCGGCGGATCGCCAAGGCCAGCGGCAACGCCTACGCCCGCGCCGAAATCGAAGACCTCGGCGGCTCGGTGGAAGTGATGTTCTTCGGCCAGGTCTACGGCCCGATCGCCTCGGTGCTGGCCGAGGACCTGATCGTCGTCGTCAAGGGCCGGCTGCAGCGCCGCGACGACGGGGCCGTGGCCCTGAACTGCATGGAACTCTCGGTCCCGGACCTCAGCGAGGGCCTGGACGGGCCGTTGGTGATCACCATGCCGACGCACAAGGCCACCGAGGCCGTGGTGAACGAACTCGGCGAGGTGCTCAGGACCCACCGCGGCAAGTCGGAGGTACGGCTGCATCTGCACGGCGACTCCCGGGTGGAGGTGATGGGGCTGCCCGTGCATATGCGCGTTAACCCCAGCCCGTCGCTGTTCGGCGACCTGAAGGTGCTGCTCGGCCCGACCTGCCTGGACAGCTAGGCCTAGATCTCGTAGTCGAGCGGCACCGGCTGGCTGTAGCTGCCGCCGTGGTAGAGCAGCGGCGCGCCGTGCTCACCGACCTCGCCGGCGACGACCTCAACGACCACCACGGCGTTGTTCTCGAAGGAGAGCCGCATTTGGATCTTGCCGATCAGCCAGCCGGACACATTGTTGAGGATCGGCACGTCGTGCGGGCCGAGCTTCCAGTGGTCGCCCTCGAACCGGTTGCGGCCGCGGGCGAAGCGGTCGGCGAGCTCCTGGTTGTCCAGGCCTAGCATGTGCACCCCGATGTAGGCGGAGTTGGCCACCGCTGGCCACGAGCTGGAGGTGCGGGCCATGTTGAAGGTGAAGCGCGGCGGCTTTGCCGAGAGCGAGGCCACCGAGGTGGCGGTGAAACCATAGGGGACGCCGTTGTAGTTCGCCGTGATGATCGCGACACCGGCCGCATGACGGCGGAACATCTCCTTGAACGTTCCCTCGAAGGCTTCTTCGGCTGAGGCCACTTTGCTTCATCTCCCTGCGATTGTCACCGGTACTTCCTGCCAGCGTATTCCGCCGGGCGCCCCGTGCGGTATTCGCGGCCCGGCATCGGTTCCGCGGCGCGTCACGTGGCATGCGGCGGCGTAATGTCCGGCCCCACCGAATCCCTTGTTAAGATTTGTGGCATGACACAACCCGCGGTGCACCTGCCCGTTGACCACCACGACGGCGGCCCCGGCCCCGGCGGCCCCCGCCGGCCCCGCCGCGCGGTCCCCTGGCGGGGTTTGCCCTGGCGGGACGTGCAGTGGAACGGAGTGCCCTGGAAGGGGCTCATCGCGATGGCGGCGGCCGGGCTTCCGGTGGGCATGCTCTGGTGGCTGTTGGCGCCGACCGGCCTCAACCTGATCACCCGCGACCCGGCACTCGCCACCGGCAGCAACCCCGAGGCCTGGCTGCCCCGCGACCTGGTGCTGGCGGCGCTGTTCCTGCTGGCCGGCTGCCTGGCCGGCGTCCTCGTCGCCGGCAACCGGCCCGCCCGGCTGGGCACCGCGACGGTGGTCCTGGCCGTCGCCGCCGGGGCCGCGGGCGCCATCCTGGCATGGGGGACGGGTGTGCTCGCCGGCAGCTGGTGGGGCGCCGCGGAGGACACCTCGGCCAGCGCCAGCATCGCCTTTTCGCTGCGTGCCTACGCCCTGCTGCTGATCTGGCCCGCCGCCACAGCCCTGGCCATCTTCTTCGCCACGGTGTTCGGCCACACCGAGCCGGAGCATGAGCCGGCCCCCGGAGCGGACGCCCGCACGGGCGCCTGACGCCGCGATCAGGGCAGAGCCGGTCAGGGGCCGTACCCGGCGGCGCGTAAAATGGTCGCGTGACCCCAACTGCTGACAGCCCCGCATCCACCGACACTGACCGCGCCGTGACTTTCCGCACCGTGGACGTCCGCGGCCAGCGGTTGTCCCTCGCGGGGCTCCGCGCCGCCGTCCCGCGGGCACAGCACGGGACCGTGGCCGACGCCGAGCAAAAGGTCCAGGACATCATTTCCGCCGTCCGCACACGCGGCTTCGAGGCCCTGCGCGAACTGGCCCTGACCTTCGACGGCGTCGAACAGTCCCACCCGCGCGTTCCCGCCGAGGCGCTCACGGCCGCCCTGGCCGGGCTGGAGCCGGCCGTACGTGCCGCCCTCGAGGAGTCCGTCCGCCGGGCACGCCGCTTCGCCGACGCGCAGCGCCCGGCCGACACCGACGTCGAACTCGGCGAGGGCGCGGTGGTCAGCCAGAACTGGGTCCCGGTGGCCCGCGTGGGGCTTTACGTCCCCGGCGGCCTGGCCGTCTACCCCTCCTCGGTCATCATGAACGTCGTCCCGGCGCTGGCCGCCGGCGTCGAATCCATTGCCCTGGCCTCGCCGCCGCAAAAGGACTTTGGCGGCCTGCCGCACCCCACGATCCTGGCGGCCGCGTGCCTGCTGGGCATCGACGAGGTCTACGCGATCGGCGGCGCCCAGGCCATCGCCGCCTTCGCCTACGGCATCCCCGCCGGGACCGGCACCGGGAATGAACCCGACGCCGGCATTGACGCTGTCGATGTCGTCACCGGGCCCGGAAACATCTTCGTCGCCACCGCCAAGCGGCTCGTCAAGGGCGTCGTGGGGATTGACTCGGAGGCCGGCACTACAGAAATCGCCATCCTGGCCGACGCGACGGCGCGGCCGGCCCTGGTCGCGGCCGATCTCATCAGCCAGGCCGAGCACGATCCGCAGGCCGCCTCCGTGCTGATCACGGATTCGGACGAGCTCGCCGCCGCCGTCCGCCACGAACTCGATATCCAGGCAGCCGCGACCAAGCACAGCGCCCGGGTCCGGCAGGCCCTGTCCGGTCCGCAGTCCGGCGTTGTCCTGGTCGAGGACCTGGCGCAGGGCATCGCCGCCTGCGACGCGTACGCCGCCGAACACCTCGAAATCATGACCGCCGATGCCGCCGCCGTCGCCGGCCGGATCCGCAACGCCGGCGCCATCTTTGTGGGGGACTACAGCCCGGTCAGCCTGGGCGACTACTGCGCCGGATCCAACCACGTGCTGCCCACTAGCGGAACCGCGGCGTTCTCCTCCGGGCTGAACGTGACCACGTTCCTGCGCGCCATCCAGGTGATCAACTACAGCAAGGGCGCTCTGGCGGAAGTCAGCGGGCACATCGTCAGCCTCTCCGGCGCCGAGGACCTGCCCGCCCACGGCGAGGCCGTTACCGCCCGGTTCGCCGCCGGCAGCTAGGGTGCCGCGGGGCGCACCCAACCACAACATGTAGTAATTACAGGCTTGTTATTCAGCAACATCTAGTCGTAAACTGATTTCGGATGCACCGCCACGGTGCTGCGGCACCCGCCGGGGTGTGCAGGCTTGCGACAGGGGAGGAACCGACGTGTATTGCCCGTTCTGCCGGAACCCTGACTCGCGGGTGGTCGACAGCCGCATCGCGGACGACGGCTCAGCGATCCGCCGCCGCCGCCAGTGCCCCGAATGCGGGCGCCGCTTCACCACCGTGGAAACCACCAGCCTGACCGTGATCAAGCGCTCCGGCGTCGGCGAACCGTTCAGCCGCAGCAAGGTCATCAACGGGGTCCGGAAGGCCTGCCAGGGCCGGCCCGTCACCGAGGACGACCTCGCCATGCTTGCCCAGGAGGTCGAGGAGACCATCCGGGCCTCCGGCGCCGCCGAAATCGACGCCCACGAGGTTGGCCTCGCGATCCTCAACCCCTTGCAGCGCCTCGACGAGGTGGCCTACCTGCGCTTCGCGAGCGTATATCAGGCCTTTGAATCGCTGGAAGACTTCGAGTCCGCCATCGCCCTGCTCCGCCACGAGGCCGAGTCCAAGGGGCTGGAAGGCAAGAACTCGCAGAAGAGCCCGCTCTAGGCTCGCCCAAGTTCCGGTGGTGGCAGCGGAGGGGAAGCCGTGGCCACCACCGGCTCCAACCCAACTGACTCGCAGTTGTTGTCGCTTTGAGTGCTCAAAACGACAACAACTGCGAGTCAGTTGGGTTTTCTGTGTCGTGGCTACTTGGCCAGCTTGTGCGTCAGGGCGACCTCGATCGCCGCGCCCACAATGCCCGCGTCGTTCTTCAGTTCGGCCGGGACGATCGGCGTGCGCAGCGACATGTGCGGCAGGTACTCGTCCGCCCGCTTGGAGATGCCGCCGCCGACGATGAAGAGTTCGGGGGAGAAGAGGAATTCGACGTGGGAGAAGTAGCGCTGCAGCAGCACGCTGTATTCGGCCCAGCTCAGGCCATCGCGTTCACGGGCGACGGCGGAGGCCTTGCTTTCGGCGTCGTAGCCGTCGATTTCCAGGTGGCCCAGCTCGGCGTTGGGAACCAGCTTGCCGTTGAAGATGAAGGCCGAGCCGATTCCGGTGCCGAGGGTGATCACCAGGACGGTGCCCGCGACGCCTTCGCCGGCGCCATAGCGCGCCTCGGCGAGGCCGGCGGCGTCGGCGTCGTTGATGACCTCGACGGGCCGGCCGAGGCGGGCGGTGAGCAGCGCGTCGATGTCAAGGTTCAGCCACGAGTGGTCGACGTTGGCCGCGGAGTGGACGACGCCGTGCTGGATGATACCCGGGAAGGTGACGCCGACCGGGGAATCCGCGGCCGGGGCGTCCGGGCGCTTGGACAGTTCCGCCACAACCTGGGCGACGACCTCCGCGACGGCTTCGGGCGTTGACGGCTGCGGGGTGGGCACGCGCAGGCGGTCGCCCACCAGCTTGCCCTTCTTCAGGTCAACAATTCCGCCCTTGATGCCGGTGCCGCCGATGTCGATGCCGATCAGCGGGGCGTTCTTCTTCGACTTCTCGTCCTTCTTGGCCAATGGGCTTCCGTTCGTGGCAGGGGCGGGGTGGGTCTTCGGTGGTGCGGGATCAGGGGAGGGTGAGGACCTCGGCGCCGGACTCCGTGACCAGCAGGGTGTGCTCGAACTGTGCGGTCCGCTTGCGGTCGCGGGTCACGACGGTCCAGTCGTCGGCCCACATGTCCCAGTCGACCGTGCCCAGCGTGAGCATCGGTTCGATCGTGAAGACCATGCCGGCCTCCATCACGGTGTTGTAGGCGGGGGCGGCGTCGTAGTGCGGGATGATCAGCCCGGTGTGGAACGCCTCGCCGACGCCGTGCCCGGTGAAGTCCCGGACGACGCCGTAGCCGAAGCGCTTGGCGTAGGACTCGATGGTCCGGCCGATCACGTTGATCTCGCGGCCCGGCGCCACCGCACGGATGGCGCGGCGCAGCGACTCTTCCGTGCGTTCGACCAGCAGCCGTGATTCCTCGTCGACGTCGCCGACGAGGAAGGTGTAGTTGGTGTCGCCGTGCACGCCGCCGATAAAGGCCGTGATGTCGATGTTGAGGATGTCGCCGTCCTGCACCACCGTGCTGTCCGGGATGCCGTGGCAGATCACCTCGTTGAGCGAGGAGCAGAGGGACTTGGGGAAACCCCGGTAGCCGAGGGTGGACGGGTACGCCTGGTTGTCGAGGAGGAATTCGTGCCCCACCCGGTCCAGTTGGTCCGTGGTGACACCGGGCGCGATGTGCTTTCCGACCTCCACGATCGCCTGGGCGGCAAGGCGCGAAGCGATCCGGATCTTCTCGATGGTCTCGGCGGACTTGACTTCGGACCCCATGAACTTGGCCGGAGCCGGCTTGCCGACGTACTCGGGGCGCGGAATGGACGCCGGCACGGCGAGCTGGGGGCTGACTGTTCCCGGGACGAGGGTGCCGATGGGTGCAGTCGAGGTCAGAGAAGGCATAGATTGATTCTATAAGTAGTGACCCAAGGCGGAAAAACAGGCCAAAGGAGCCCCGATGACCGAATACTGGTATAACGTCAACACCCACGAAATTGAAGAAGACGCCATGTCCGACTGGAGCCAGTTGATCGGCCCGTACAAGACCCGCGACGAAGCTGAACATGCCCTCGAAAAGGTCAAGGCCCGCAACGAAGCCTGGGACAAGGGCGAAGACGACTAAGATAGCGACACCCAGTCGGACTTCCGTTCGCAACCATCTCTACCCACATCCGGGGCCGGCGTGGCCGGTCCCGCAAGGAGGCATATCATGGCCGAACTCAGGCCCGAATACGCGGGTCAGTGGCGATTCGACCCCACCCATACGCGCATCGGCTTTTCCACCCGGCACGCAATGGTCACGAAGGTTCGCGGAGCCTTCAATGACTTCGACGGCCTGATCACCGTCGACCCGGAGAACCTGGAACGGTCCACGGTTGAGCTGAGGGTTAAGGTCGCGAGCATCGACACCCGCAACGCCGACCGGGATCAGCACCTGCGGACCAACGATTTCTTTGACGCCCCGCAGTTTCCGGAGATCACTTTTGTGAGCAGCCGGGTGGATCAGGTCGACGAGGGACACTACATCGTCAGCGGTGACGTCACGATCCGCGGCGTCACCAAGGAGATCTCGATCCCGATCGACTTCATCGGCGTCGAACGGGACCCGATGGGCAACCTGCGCGCTGGGTTCGAGGGCTCACGGCGGATCGACCGCCAGGACTTCGGGCTCAAGTGGAACACGGCCCTGGACTCCGGCGGCGTGCTGGTCTCGGACAAGATCACCCTGGAGTTCGAGGTCTCGGCGATCAAGAGCGACGGCAGCTCCGCCAGCGGCTAAAGCCGCGGGCCTGCTCCCGGGCCGGGGGACTCGATGCTAGAACGAGTGCTCCGGGCCGGGGAACTGGCCTGAACGGACGTCGTCGCCGTAGGCTTTCGCGGCGTCGCTCAGCGTGGTCCGCAGGTCCGCGTACTGCTTGACGAATTTGGCCATTTTCCCGCCCCGCAGCCCGGCCATGTCCTGCCACACCAGCACCTGGCCGGTGGTCGCGTTGCCGGCCCCGATCCCGATCGTGGGGACCTCGACGGCGGCGTCCACGGCAGCCGCCGCCGGCGCCGGAACCATCTCCATCAGCACGCAGAACGCCCCGGCGTCGGCCAGGGCGACGGCGTCGTCGATCAGCCGCTGCGCGTCGTCGCCCCGGCCCTGGACCCGGTAGCCGCCGAGGGCGTGCTCGCTCTGCGGCGTGAAGCCGATGTGCGCCATCACCGGGATGCCGGCCTGGACCATGGCCCGGACCGTCTCGGCGTAGAACTTCCCGCCCTCGATCTTGACTGCGTGGGCGAGTCCTTCCTTGAGGAAGCGCACGCCGGTCGCCACCGCCTGATGGGCGGAGACCTCGTAGCTGCCGAACGGCAGATCGGCCACCACCAGGGCCCGCCGGGCGGAGCGCGCGACGGCCCGGCACAGCGGGATCAGCTCATCCACCGTGACCGGCAGGCTGGTCTCATTGCCGAAGACATTGTTGGAGGCCGAGTCGCCCACCAGGAGCACCTCGATGCCGGCCTGGTCGAAAATCTCGGCGGTGTACTGGTCGTACGCGGTCAGCATCGCGAAGTGCTCGCCGTTGAGCTTCGCCTGGCGCAGGTGGTGGGTGCGGATCCGGGCGACGGGCTTGGGTGCGGTGTCTCTCGGCGCGCTGTCTTTGGGGGCTGCGGCGTTGGCTGCGGTGCCTTGGGGGGCGGGGCCGTTGCCGTAGGGGGCGGGGAGCTCGGCGGACATGCTGGATTCGGGGCTGTTGCTGGGGGCCATGCCACGAGCGTAGTGCGATACCGGGGGTCCTAGCTACATGCCGGTTCCGGCGGCCCGGTGAAACCCGTCACAAACACGGCGTGCGGGCACGGCCGCCGCGGTGCCGGGACGCCGCTCCGGAAGCGGGCGTGTTGGCCGGAGTGTTAACGGTGTGTTACGCCGGTGCGCTACTCCAGCAATCGCCGGGAATGCTTAGTAGAGTGATTCGTGAGCAGCCACGGGCGCCACCGACGACGAGTAGTCGGGGCGGTCCGGGGGCATGGACTTAAACCCGGAAAGAGGCACCATGGACCGCCAGCAAGAGTTTGTCCTGCGGACGATCGAAGAGCGCGATGTGCGCTTCGTGCGCCTCTGGTTCACCGACGTCGTGGGATCGCTGAAGTCGGTGGCGCTGGCACCGGCCGAAGTGGAAGGCGCCTTCGAGGAGGGCTTGGGCTTCGACGGCTCCTCGATCGAGGGCCTGGCCCGCGTCTTCGAATCCGACATGCTGGCCCAGCCGGACCCCTCCACCTTCCAGATCCTGCCGTGGCGCGGCGAGACGGAAGCGACCTCGCGGATGTTCTGCGACATCCTGACCCCCGACGGTGAGCCGTCCGCGGCGGACCCGCGCAACGTGCTCAAGCGCAACCTGGCCAAGGCCGCGGACATGGGCTTCACCTGCTACACCCACCCCGAAATCGAGTTCTACCTGCTCAAGTCCCAGCAGCCCGGCCCGGACGGCGCGCCGGTCCCGGTGGACGAGGGCGGCTACTTCGACCACGTCCCCGGCGGCGTCGCCCAGGACTTCCGCCGCACCGCCGTGACCATGCTCGAGTCCGTTGGCATCTCGGTGGAGTTCAGCCACCACGAGGCCGGGCCCGGCCAGAACGAGATCGACCTGCGCTACGCGGACGCCCTGCAGACCGCGGACAACATAATGACATTCCGCACCGTGATCAAGGAGGTCGCGCTGCAGCAGGGCACCTACGCCACCTTTATGCCCAAGCCGTTCACCGCGCACCCCGGCTCCGGCATGCACACCCACTTCTCCCTGTTTGAGGGCGACACCAACGCCTTCTACGAGGCCGGCGCGGAGTTCCAGCTCTCCGAGACCGCCCGCCAGTTCATCGCCGGCATCCTCAAGCACGCCCCCGAGTTCACCGCCGTGACCAACCAGTTCGTCAACTCCTACAAGCGGCTCTGGGGCGGGGGAGAGGCCCCGAGCTACCTGAGCTGGGGCCACAACAACCGCTCCGCCCTGGTCCGTGTCCCGCTGTACAAGCCGGGCAAGGGCCAGTCCGCCCGGATCGAATACCGCGGCATCGACTCCGCGGCCAACCCCTACCTGGCCTACGCGGTGCTGCTGGGCGCCGGGCTCAAGGGCATCGAGGAGGGCTACCAGCTGCCCGCCGCCGCCGAGGACGACATCTGGTCGCTGAGCTCGGCCGAGCGCCGCGCGATGGGCCACGACCCGCTGCCGGCCAGCCTGCACGACGCCATCCGCACCATGGAGGATTCCGAGCTGATGCCGCAGATCCTGGGCGAGCAGGTCTTCGAGCACTTCCTGCGCAACAAGCGCGCCGAGTGGCAGGACTACCGCCTGCAGGTGACGCCCTACGAGCTGCAGCGCAACCTGGCCATCCTCTAGGCGGCCGCGGTGAGCCTGGCACGGCGCCTCATCGCCGCGGGGTTCAACGACCTCGAGAAGGGCGAGCGGTTCCTGGCCGCCCCGGAGCTGGATGGCCTGGACCAGGATGCGCTGTTCGCCGGGCTGGCCCTGGCCGCCAACCCGGACACGGCGCTGCTGTCGCTGGTGCGTTTGATCGAGAAGCATCCGGACCTGCGTGAACTCGCCGCGGCCGAGCCGGACCGCAGCGAGCCGCTCTACCGCGTGCTCGGCGCGTCCGAGGCCCTCGGCGAGTTCCTCATCCGGCACCCCGAACACCTCGACGCCTTCCACACGAGGTCCAGCCCCGAGCCGGCCCCCGCCGACGCCGCCGCGCTCCGCACCCGCCTCCTGCAGTCCGTCCGCGCCGACCCGAAGGCGGCCCGACCGGTCGCGGGCCTGGCCGGCCAGGATGCGTACGCGGCGCTCCGCACGGCCTACCGGCGCGGACTCGTCGAACTGGCGGTCAAGGACCTGTGCGCCGCCGACCCGCTGGACTACCTGCCCGCCGTCGGCGCCGAGCTCGCGGACCTGGCCGGCGCCGCGATCGAGGCGGCCCTGGCCGTGTCCCGGGCCGAGGCAGCGGAACAGTTCAGCGCCGCGGAGGTGGCCGACGTCGGCCTCGCCGTGATCGGTATGGGCAAGTGCGGCGCCCGCGAACTGAACTACATTTCCGACGTCGACGTCATCTACGTGATCGACGCCGGCACGCTGGAGGACCCGCGGGCGAACACCATCGGCACCGCCCTGGCCTCGGGGATTTCGCGGGCCATCATGTCCACGAGCCGGGAACCCGGGCTCTGGGAAGTCGACGCCAACCTCCGGCCGGAGGGCAAGTCCGGGCCGCTGGTGCGCACCCTCGCCTCGCACGAGAGCTACTACGCGCGCTGGGCCGAGAGCTGGGAGTTCCAGGCGCTGCTCAAGGCCCGGACCATCGCCGGGAACGCCGCCCTCGGTGCCCGCTACGAGGCCGCCGTCGCGCCGCTGATCTGGGCCTCCGCGGGCCGCGAAGGATTTGTCGAGTCGGTCCGGTCGATGCGCCGGCGCGTCACCGAACACATCCCGGCCGAGGAAGAGCAGCGGCAGATCAAGCTGGGCCGCGGCGGGCTGCGCGACGTCGAATTCACCGTCCAGCTGCTCCAGCTGGTGCACGGCAAGTCGGACGAGACGCTGCGCTGCCGGGACACCACCTCGGCCATCGCCGCGCTCTCCGCCGGCGGCTACATCGGGCGCTCGGACGCCAAGGAATTCGACCGCGACTACCGCTACCTCCGGCTGCTCGAACACCGGATCCAGCTCTTCCAGCTGCGCCGCACCCACCTCATGCCGGTCAAGGAGGCCTCGCTGCGGTCCCTCGCGAAGGCCGTGCTGGGCCCGTTCTCGAACGAACGCCCGCACCCGGACGCGCTGCTCGCGGCCTGGCGGAAAACCAAGCGCTCCGTCCGCGAACTGCACGAACGCATCTTCTACCGGCCGCTGCTGAACACCGCCGCCGCGCTCAGCAGCGAGGAAGC
The DNA here is from genome assembly GCF_059739345.1 of Arthrobacter sp. SlRoot2-15. Taxonomy (NCBI): domain Bacteria; kingdom Bacillati; phylum Actinomycetota; class Actinomycetes; order Micrococcales; family Micrococcaceae; genus Arthrobacter; species Arthrobacter sp. SlRoot2-15. The sequence continues at coordinate 381,837 of NZ_AP046058.1, read as the reverse complement.
CCGGCTCACCCCCGAGGCCGCACAGGGCCGGCTCGCCGCGCTCGGCTACCTCGACCCGCCCGGCGCCATGCGGCACATCGAGGCGCTCACCGGCGGGGTCAGCCGCCGCGCCGCGCTGCAGCGCCAGCTGCTGCCCATCCTGCTCGGCTGGCTCGCCGAGGGGGTGGACCCCGACGGCGGGCTGCTGGCCTTCCGCCGGGTCAGCGAGGCGCTCGGCACCACGCACTGGTACCTGGGGCTGCTCAGGGACTCGACGGCGGCGGCCGAGCGGCTCTGCCACGTGCTCTCCAACTCCCGGCTGATCTCCGACCTGCTGGAGGTCTCGCCCGAGTCGGTGGCCTGGCTCGGCTCGGACAAGGACCTGGCCCCGCTCAGCTACGAGGCGCAGTGGCTGGAGATCACCTCCAAAATGTCCCGGCACGCCGATCCGGAAAGCGCCATGCGCCTGATCCGCCTGATCCGGCGCCGCGAAATCCTCAGGATTGCCATCGCCGACAGCGCCGGGCTGCTGGACCAGGACCAGGTGGGCGCGGCGCTGGCCGACACGGACCGCGCCGCGGTGCTGGGCGCGCTCCGGGTGGCCGAGACGGTCGTTTCGGCCGGCGGGCCCCTTAAGACCCGGGTGCTGGTGGTGGCGATGGGGCGCCAAGGCGGCCGGGAAATCGGCTACGGCTCCGACGCCGACGTGATGTACGTGCACCGCGGGCTGCCCGGCGTCCCGGAGGACGAGGCGCAGCAGCAGGCGGCCCTGATTGTCGGCAAGCTCTCCAGCCTGCTGACCCAGCCGCTCAAGCCCGCCATCCTGGCCGAGCGCGTGCTGATGGTGGATGCGGACCTGCGCCCGGAAGGCAAGGCCGGGCCGATGGTGCGGTCGCTGGAGTCCTACGCCGAGTATTACCGGCGCTGGTCTCTCATCTGGGAGGCCCAGGCGCTGCTGCGGGCCCGGCCGATGGCCGGCGACGACGACCTCGCCGCCGACTTCGTGGCGCTGATCGATCCGATCCGGTACCCGGAAACGATTACCGACCAGGATGTCCGTGAGGTCAGGCGGGTCAAGGCGCGCGTCGAGTCCGAGCGGCTGCCCCGCGGCGCGGATCCGGCCCGGCACCTCAAGCTGGGCCGCGGCGGCCTGAGCGACGTCGAATGGCTCGCCCAGCTGCTGCAGCTGCGGCACGCCGGCCGGCACCCGGAGCTGCGGACCACCTCCACGGTGCAGGCCCTGGAGGCGGCCGCCGGGCTGGAACTGCTGGAGGCCGGGGAAGTGGTGCTGCTGCTGCGGGCCTGGCGGCTCGCGAGCCGGATCCGCTCGGCCAACGTGATCTGGACCGGCCGTGCCTCGGACCTGCTGCCCTCCTCGCGGCGCGACCTGGAGGCGGTGGCCCGCTGGTGCGGCTACGGCCAGGGGAACGCCGCCGCGTTCGAGGAGGACTACCTGCGGCTCAGCCGGCGGGCGCGTGCCGTCTTCGAGCGGGTCTTCTACGGCCAGTAGGCACGCAGGTGGCTGCCGGGCCCGCAACGGCGCCGGCGGCCGGCTGCTGACGTGCGGGCGGCCACGGTGCTACCTTGGGGCGCATGACCAGGCAACTGTTTGTAAACCTGCCCGTAAAAGACCTCGCGAAGACGGTGGAGTTCTTCACCGCGCTGGGGTTTTCCTTCAACCCCGACTTCACCGACGAGAACGCGAGCTGCATGATCGTCAACGACGATGCGTACGTGATGCTGCTGGTGGAGAGCTACTTCAAGACCTTCACGTCCAAGACGGTCGCCGACGCCCGCAGCACCAGCGAGGCGATTATGTCCTTCTCGCTGGAGAGCCGCGAGGCCGTGGACCAGTTGGTCAGGACCGCCCTGACCTCCGGCGGGACACCGTCGGAGGAAGCCCAGGACTACGGCTTTATGTACACCCACAGCTTCCAGGACCCGGACGGCCACCTCTGGGAAGTGTTCTGGATGGACCCGGCCGGGCCACCCAAGGACGCCGCCCTGTAGCGTTCGAAGCACGCCGCCGGCATGGGTAGGCTTCAAATATGCCTGGACACGTGTGGCTGCTGCCGCTGAAGGACCTCGACGACGACGCGCGCGCCGTCAAGCTGGGGGAAGTCGCCGAGCTTGAACTCGGCGAGGGGCAGCGCCGCTTTGTCGGGGACCCGCTGCGGATGATGCTGCTGGGCCTCGAGGAGGACGCCCGGCACCCCTTTGTCATCGACGTCGGCGGATCCGCTGTCGGGGTCCTGACGCTGCAGACCGGCGCGGCGACCCTGGCCGGCTGGGCGGACGACACGTCGGTCTGGCTGCTGCGCGGCTTCCTGATCGACCTCCGGCAGCAGGGCAAGGGCCTGGGCCCGCTCGCGGCCGAGGCCGCCGTGCGGGCGGCGGCGAAACTGACCGCAGCCCTCGGCGGCGGGCAGGCCGGCGTCGTCCTCTCCGTAAACGAAGAGAATCCGGCCGGGCAGGCCGCCTACCGCAAGGCCGGCTTCGAGGACCGCGGGCAGTACCTGGGCGGCGGCGCGGGCCCGCAGCGGACCATGTACCGGGCGTTCTGACCGGGCCGTCAAAGGATGGCGCGCACGAGCACAAACACCGCCGCGGATCCGCGGATTGAACCGGCGCCGCGCACGGATGAGCGGACCACCCTTTCGGAATTCCTTGGCTGGCAACGGCAAACTTTGGAACTCAAGTGCGCGGGCCTTGGACCGGAGGAGCTGGCGCGGCGGCCGGTGGAACCATCCACGATTTCGCTGCTGGGCCTGGTGCGGCACATGGCCGACGTCGAACACTACTGGTTCCGGGAGATGCTGGCCGGACAGGATATCCCGCCGCGTTTTCACTCCGCAGCCGACCCGGACGGGGACTTCGACGGGGCAACCGCCGACGCCGCCGCCGTCGACGCGGCCTGGCGGGCGTGGCGTGAGGAGGTGGCCATTGCTGAATCGTTCGTCAGGAACGCCGCCGATCTGGATGTCACCGGGGATGCCAAACAGCGGGGCACCGTGTCTTTGCGCTGGGTGCTGGTCCACATGATTGAGGAATACGCCCGGCACAACGGCCACGCGGACTTCCTGCGGGAACGGATCGACGGCACGACCGGGGAGTAGCCGGTGCCCTGACGAGGCCGTTGCTTAAAGACCGGCGGCCCCCACCAAAGGTGGGGGCCGCCGTCGTGCCATCCGTTGACGGAAAGCCGCTGGTGGCTAGACGCCGTAGTAGAGCTCGAACTCGTACGGGTTCGGGCGCAGCGAGAGCGGGCGGATCTCGTTCTCGTACTTGTACTCGATCCAGGTGTCGATCAGGTCCTGGGTGAAGACGCCGCCGGCCTGCAGGAACTCGTTGTCCTCGGCCAGGGCTTCCAGGGCCTCCTCGAGCGTGCCCGGAGCCTTGGGGATGTCCTTGGCTTCCTCGGCGGGGAGCTCGTAGAGGTCCTTGTCGATCGGGGCCGGGGGTTCGATGCGGTTGCGGATGCCGTCGATGCCGGCCATCAGCTGGGCAGCGAAGGCCAGGTACGGGTTGGAGGAGGGGTCCGGGGCGCGGAACTCGATGCGCTTTGCCTTCGGGTTGGAGCCCGTGATCGGGATACGGATACCGGCCGAGCGGTTGCCCTGCGAGTAGACCATGTTGACCGGGGCCTCGAAGCCCTTGACCAGGCGGCGGTAGGAGTTCACCGTCGGGTTGGTGAAGGCCAGAACGGCGGAGGAGTGCTTCAGCAGGCCGCCGATGTACCAGCGGGCGGTGTCGGAGAGGCCGGCGTAGCCCTTCTCGTCGTAGAACAGCGGCTCGCCGCCGTTCCACAGCGACTGGTGGCAGTGCATGCCCGAGCCGTTGTCACCGAAGACCGGCTTCGGCATGAAGGTGACCGACTTGCCCCAGGCGTCCGCGGTGTTCTTGATGACGTACTTGAACTTCTGCAGGTCATCGGCCGCGTGGGTCAGCGTAGTGAACTTGTAGTTGATTTCGGCCTGGCCGGCGGAACCGACCTCGTGGTGGCTGCGCTCGACCTCAAGGCCGGCCTCGTCCAGGGCGATGCACATGGCGTCGCGCAGGTCGGCCTGCTTGTCGGTGGGGGAGACCGGGAAGTAGCCGCCCTTGACGGGGGTCTTGTAGCCGAGGTTTCCGCCCTCTTCCTCGCGGCCGGTGTTCCAGTGGGCTTCCTCGGAGTCGATCTTGTAGAAGCTGCCCTGCGGGGAGGACTGGTACTGGACGTTGTCGAAGACGAAGAACTCGGCCTCGGGAGCGAAGAACGCGGTGTCGGCAATGCCGGTGGAAGCCAGGTAGGCCTCGGCCTTCTCGGCCACGCCGCGGGGGTCGCGGTGGTACGGGTCACCCGTGCGGGGGTTCACGATGGAGAAGTTCAGCGCGAGGGTCTTCTCGATGCGGAAGGTGTCGACAAACGCCGTCGTGACGTCCGGGATGAGCTGCATGTCCGACTCGGCGATGCCCTGGAAGCCGCGGATCGACGAGCCGTCGAAGAGCTGGCCGTTGACGAAGAAGTCCGCGTCAACGCTCTTGGCGGGCACGTTGAAGTGCTGCTGGACGCCCGGGAGGTCGGTGAAGCGGATATCGACGAATTTGATGTCTTCGTCTTTGATGAACTTGAGGACTTCGTCCGCAGTCTTGAACATCTATGCTCCTTACGCATATGAAAGATCTGGCCATCGGGCCGTGTGGTCCAGCGCAGTCCGACGGCGGGGGAAACGCAGTGTTCACCCCGCTACGATGCCGCTGGCAACTGTTACCACCCTAAGGACACGGGATTTCCCCGCGGTGTCCGCTTTGTTTCAGGCAGGTTACAGAATGCGCTGACGTGTTAAAGCTAGCCGCTGTCCACAGTGTGGCCTATCCGGGTCCGCTCTGTGACCACGAAAAGTCCACATTGTGAACATCAGTCGAGGGCTGCTGGAGCCGATAGGCTTGGAGGGTGGTTGATCGTAAAGACATAGGCTCCTGGCTCAGCGGACCGGACACCTCCGGCATCTCCAAGTACCCGGGAGAGCGCCTCGGCCTGCCCGAGTCCGGCCCCGGCTCCATCGCCCGGGCGGGCCGACGGATCCTCGCCATTTGCATCGACTGGGGGATCGCCCTGCTGATCAGCAACTTCGCCTTTGCCGGGAACTCCTGGGCAACCCTCGCCGTGTTCGCCGTGGAGCAGGCGCTGCTGGTGGGCACGCTGGGTTACAGCATCGGCCACCGCATCATGGGCATCCATGTCCTTCGGCTCGACGGCGGCCCAGCAGGCCCGCTTCCGGCCCTGGTCCGCAGTGTGCTGCTCTGCCTCGTAATCCCCGCGGTCATCTTCGACCCGGACCACCGCGGCCTGCACGACAAGGCCATGAACACGATTCTCGTCCGGAGGTAGGGGCCGCCCGACGCTGAACGGCCGGACCCGCGATGGTGAGGGCCGGCGTCGGATTTCGCCGAAGGAAGCTGCCAGAACCGCCTGCCCAGCACCGAATCTGCGGCGGTTTGCCGGAGATGGCCGGTATCCCGCCCCGCATGGCGGCCACCTGTGGCGAATGGCGTGGGTCAGCCACGTTCGAGGCGGCGAATCCCGATTCTGGGCCGCCAGGGTCTCTGGGAGGAGCCATTGACCGGGCTTCGCTCAGTCGGACCGGCCGATACGCGGAAGCCCCCCGCCGGTTTGCCGGAGATGGCCGGAATAGGGCCCGCGTGGCGGCCACCTGCGGCCAATGGCGGGGGCCCGGAGGCAAACCCGGGAGTGCTGACCAGCCCAGCGAAGAAACGGACCGGATCGCCAAGCGCGTCGCCGGGACTTAGACCCGCACGGACTCCTGGGCACGGGTCAGATCGTCCTCGCCGTCGCGGACGGACAGGTAGCCCCGGCGGCCGGCCCAGCGTTCGAACCAGACGGTGGTGAACGGCAGGACGGCGGAGAGCCCGGCGAAGAGCGCCACCCGGAAGGGCCACCGCTGCAGCCGCCAGAGCGCAAGGGCCGAGATTCCGTAGCCGATGAAGAACGCCCCGTGCACCGGACCCGCGAGTTCCACACCCAGTTCGGTGGTCCGGAGCACCCACTTGAGGAACATCCCCACCAGCAGCGCCGCCCAGCTGAAGGCTTCGGCGATGGCCAGCACGCGGAATATCCTGACGACGGCGGTCTTCGAGGGGCGTTTCATTAGGCTCTCCGGATTCGGTTGGGGCGGCGGCATAAGTGGCGGCCGCAACGACGGCGGCTGCGGCGGCCGCAACGACGGCGGTGCGGCGCCGGCGTCGGGCGGGTGGGATGAGGTGGGCCAAAGCGGAACGCCCCGGCTTGCGGCGTGATGCCGGTAACCGGGGCGTTCGTAGAAAGCGTGGGCGCCCCTAGCGGCCGCGGGCCGCCTTGCGGTCCGGGCGGGCCTTGTACGGGTCGATGCCCTTGGGGATCGGCAGGCGGTTGCCGAGCGAGGAGATGCGCTTGGAGACGGTGCTGACCTCGGTCTTGGTCAGTTCGTTCTTCATCTTGCCCATCTTCTTGGCGACCTGGCTGATCGGCACCTGGCCCTCGCCCCGGCCGCTTTCGATCACATGGATGGTGACGTTGGGCAGGATGCGTGCGAGGCGCTTGCGTTCGCCGTCGAGCAGGGGCTTGACGCGGTGGCTGGGGCCTTCGCTGACCAGCACGACGCCGGGCCGGCCGATGGCGCGGAACACGGCGTCCTGGGTGCGCGGGTTTACGGCGACCGGCTGCTCTTCGGTGATCCAGCCGCGGCGGAGGGTGCCAAGTGCGGCGCCCGAGGCGCCCGGCTGGTTCTCAATCTGGGCGAACGCGGCACGTTCGGCGCGGCGGGAGAGGATCAGCGTGGCCGCGAGGATACCCAGCGGAATGCCGATGATCAGCCCGGTGATCCAGTTCTCCAGCAGGAAGCCCACCAGGAAGCTGACCGCCACGACGCCGAGGAAGGCCAGCAGCATCAGCCACGGGACCATCGGATCGTGGCGGCGCGTCATCTGGAAGACTTCGCGGATCTGCTTCAGCCGGCTCGGCTTCTTGACCTTGGCTTCCTTGGGCTTGCGGGAGAAAAGGCCACGCTTCGGCGCATCGGCAGAAGAAGTGGACGTGCTGGAGTCAGGGGAATTCGCCATAGTGCCTTAATTCTACGTGATGCACGGCTCAGGGCCGGACACCGGATTGCTCCGGCGCCGGCCCTGGGCGGCCATGGTGGGCGGGTTGGTTCAGGAGTGCGCCGCGAGCAGTGAGCTGGCTTCCTGGCGGGTGCTGCCGGAGCTTTCGATGTGGGCGAGTTCGGCGGGGACGTCCCAGCCTTTTTTGCGCATCGCGGTGGCCCAGAGCCGGCCGGCGCGGTAGGAGGAGCGGACCAGGGGCCCGGACATGACGCCGAGGAAGCCGATCTCGTTGGCCTCGTTTTGCAGGTCGACGAATTCCTGCGGCTTGACCCAGCGGTCCACCGGGAGGTGGCGTTCGGACGGGCGCAGGTACTGGGTGATGGTGATCAGGTCGCAGCCGGCCTCGTGCAGGTCGCGCAGGGCTTCGGAGATTTCCTCGCGGGTCTCGCCCATGCCCAGGATCAGGTTGGACTTGGTGACCATGCCGAGGTTGCGGCCCTGGGTGATGACGTCCAGGGAGCGTTCGTAGCGGAACGCGGGCCGGATGCGCTTGAAGATCCGCGGCACGGTCTCGACGTTGTGCGCGAAGACCTCGGGTTTGGAGTCGCAGATCGCCGCGATGTGTTCGGGTTTGCCGGAGAAGTCCGGGATCAGGAGTTCGACGCCGGTGCCCGGGTTCAGTTCGTGGATCTTGCGGACCGTTTCGGCGTAGAGCCAGACGCCTTCGTCGGCGAGGTCGTCTCGGGCCACACCGGTGACGGTGGCGTAGCGCAGGGCCATGGACTGGACGGAGCGGGCGACCTTGGTGGGTTCGAACATGTCCACGGGGGAGGGTTTGCCGGTGTCGATCTGGCAGAAGTCGCAGCGCCGGGTGCACTCGGAGCCGCCGATCAGGAACGTCGCTTCCTTGTCTTCCCAGCACTCGAAGATGTTGGGGCAGCCGGCCTCCTCACACACGGTGTGCAGGCCTTCTTTTTTGACGAGGTTTTTGAGCTGGACGAACTCCGGGCCCATCTGGACCTTGGCTTTAATCCATTCGGGCTTCCGTTCCACCGGGGTGGCCGCATTGCGCTGCTCAATGCGCAGCATCTTCCGGCCTTCTGGTGCCAGTGTCACAGTAGGGCTCCTTCATGGGTTGCAACTAGGGCTTCTTCATTGTTGCGTAGTTCCTCGGTGATCCGCGACAAGAGGTCTGCGGGGGTGACGTCCCGGCCGGTCTCCTGCGCGATCGTGGTGACGCCGGCGTCGGTGATGCCGCAGGCGATGATCTGGGCGTAGGGCGCCAGGTCGTTGTTGCAGTTGATCGCGAAGCCGTGCATGGTCACACCTTCGTGGACGCGGATGCCGATGGCGGCGATCTTTCGTGCCGGGCCCTTCTCGTCCTGGTCGATCCAGACGCCGGCGCGGCCCTTGATCCGGACGGCGTCGATGCCGTAGTCGGCCAGTACGGCGATGATGACGGCTTCGAGGCGCTCGACGTAGTCCCGGATGCCGGCCGGATTCTTCAGCTTGATGATGGGATAGCCCACCAGCTGGCCCGGACCGTGCCAGGTCAGTTTGCCGCCGCGGTCCACCGGCACCACGGGTGTCCCGTCGAAGGGGCGTTCGTGGTCTTCGGTGCGTTTGCCGGCGGTGTAGACCGCGGAATGTTCGAGCAGCAGCACGGTGCTGGGGGCGGTTCCGGCGACGACTTTCTCGTGGAGCTCGCGCTGGATGTCCCAGCCGCGGGTGTAGTCGACGAAGTCGGGAGCCAGACCCAGCTGGGAGAACTCAAGAGTCATGGCATCCAGCTTAGTCCTCGGCGCTTCCGCGGACCGATTCTGTGGTGAAGCTCTCATGCCTGTGGATAACTTCTGCAGGGGCGGCGCGGATCCGCTATTCCTGAGCTATGGATGATGACATGCTGCCCTCCCGGCCCGGCGCCGGGCGCCCCCCGCAGGTTCCCGGGTACGACGTCGGCCGGCTGCTGGGGCGCGGCGGAACCGCCGCCGTCTGGCTGGCCACGGAACATGTGACGCGCCGTGACGTCGCGCTGAAGTGTTTTGCCGGTGCCGGGCCAACAGCGCCGGACGACGCCGAGGAAGCCGTGCGGCGCGAGATCCGGATCCTTTCCGTGCTCGAGCACGAACACCTCGTCAAGGCCCGCGCCGTCGTGCGGCTGCGCCACGGGAGCGGCGGCGCCGCGGGTCTGGCCCTGGTGCTGGACTACGCGCCCGGCGGATCACTGGCAGCGCTGCTGGCCGCGCGCGGCAGCCTGACGCCGGGGGAGGCCGTCACGGTCCTGACGCCGATCGCGCAGGCGCTGGCGTATCTGCACGGGAACGGCTTTACCCACGGCGACGTCTCACCCGGCAACGTGCTGTTCACCGCACGGGGCAAGCCGCTGCTCTCCGACCTCGGAGTGGCCCGGATGCTGGCGGACCCGGGGGAACCGTCCCGCCCGGGCACGGACGGGTTCCGCGACCCCGCGCCGGTTGACGCTGTCCGGGCCGGGCTGCAGCCGGAGGGGGACGTCTATGCCGTGGCGGCCCTCGGCTGGTTCTGCCTCACCGGCCGGGCGCCGGAGCCGGAGGCGCAGCGGCCGCCGCTGCCGCTGCTGGTCCCGGGGGTTCCGGCCGGCCTCGCCGAGGCCCTCGAGGCGGGACTGCGCACCGACCGGCGGCAGCGGCCGTCCGCGGCAGAACTTGCGGCCGCCGTCTTCCGCAGCGCGCCGGCAGCGCCCGTGGACCTGTCGGCGTCGGTGCACCCGACCGTGCTGCCGGAGCTGCTGACCCGGCGGTCCCTGCCCGTCAGAGCGAGGGCGCGCCGGACGGCCTGGCTCCGGGACTGGCTCCGGGCCTGGCAGGGCAGGGCGCAGGGGCTGGGGCGCGGTCAGGGGCGGCGTCCAAAGGCTGACTCGCGGGTTCGCCCCGCACTCGCCGTATTGACGCCGCGAGCGGGCACCGAAGCCGCGACCGGAGGGGCAGCCCGGGCACGGCACGCAGCATCCCGTGCCAGGGTGCAGGGTCTCCGGAGGACGGGCTTCCTGGGCGCCGGCACCCGCCGGGTCGCGGCCGCGTTTGTGCTGGCAGCCCTCGTCACGGCCGGCGGCATCGTCGCGGCACCGCTGCTCGCCGGTCCGGCACCCGGACCGTCGGGCCCCGCCGGCCAAGCCAACCCGACCGCAGCCGCAGTAACCCCGGACGTTCCCGCGGAACTGCGGAATTTGCTCGCGGCGCCACGGCCGGAGGACGCCGTCCGGGGCCTCGCCGGCCTCCGGTCCTATGCCCTCGCCTCGGGCAGCCTCGGCTTACTGGAGCACGTCAACGAACCGGGGTCGCCCGCCGCCGCCGCGGACGCCGCACTCGGTTCCCGGCTGGCGGAATCGGGCCACGTGCTGGAGGGGTTCGAGGCCAGGCTCTCGCTGGTCGAGAGCCTGCCGGAAAGCACCCCCGCCCGGGCGGTGGTGGCGCTCAGCGTGGCCTCGCCGCCGTACCGCGAACGGGAAGCCGACGGCTCGGTCGTGGCCGAGGCGGCCGCCGCGGGGGAGCGCCGGCTCCGCCTGGTCCTGGTGCCGGTGGACGGCAGGTGGCGGATCCAGGAGATCCTTCCCGGCGCCGCGGGCTAGGAGGGGCCCGCCACCCAGGCGGCGGCCTCGGCCAGCGAGGGGTGCTGCCACTGGAACCCGGCACCGGCCAGGGCCGCGGGCTCCATCCGCTGGCTGGCCAGCAGCAGCTCGTTGGCCAGCTGGCCCATCACGAGGCGCAGGACCGGCGCGGGCACCCGCAGCAGGGCCGGCCGGTGCAGCGCCCCGGCCAGCCGCGCGATCAACGAGTTCACGTCCGCGCTTTCCGGCGCGCAGACGTTGACGGGCCCGTCCAGCGGGGCGGTAAGCAGGAATTCGAAGGCGCCCGCCACATCCGGCAGCGTAATCCACGGCCAGTACTGGCGGCCGTTGCCGAGGGGTCCGCCCACGCCCAGGCGCAGCAGCGGCAGCAACCGGCCCAGCGCCCCTCCGCTGCGGCTCAGGACGACGCCGGTGCGGGCGGTGACCACCCGGACCCCGGCCGGCGCCTGGTGCGCGCCGGCCTCCCAGTCGACGCAGATCCGGGCCAGGATGCCGTTCCCCGCCGGAGCGTTCTCCCGCAGCACCGCGGGCCCGGCGTTTCCGTAGTAGCCGGAGGCGGACTGGCTCAGGAAGACCGCAGGCGGGGTGTCCATCCGGCCCATCGCCGCCGTCAGGGTCCGCGTGGCGTCAAGCCGCGAGGTGCCCAGCTCGTTGATCCGGCGCCGCGTCCAGGGACGGTCGCCGATCCCCGCGCCGGAGAGGTTGATGACGGCGTCGGCGCCCTTGAGGGCAACGTCGTCGATCCGCCCCGCGGCGGGATCCCACTGGAACTCGGCGGCCGAGGCGGGCGGCCGCCGGACCAGGCTGACGACGTCGTGCCCGCTGCCGCGCAGCGTGCCGGAAAGGGCGGTTCCGATCAGCCCGGAGGCGCCGGCAACAAGGATTCGCATGATCCATCTCACCATGCCCGGCACGGCAGGGGAACCTCCCCGGAGGCCGCGTCCGTTTTGACTATGATCGAACGATGACCAATTCGAGCTACCTCCGTTTTCCGCATCTTCACGGCGATCTGGTCACCTTCGTGGCCGAGGACGACGTCTGGATTGCGCCTCTCGACGGCGGCCGCGCCTGGCGGGTTTCCTCGCTGCAGCTGCCCGCCCGCAACCCCCGCTTCAGCCCGGACGGGCAGCGCCTGGTGTGGACGGTCGTCCAGGGCACCGCCCCGGAGGTCGTGACCGCGGACGTCGACGGCGGCGGATACCGGCAGCTCAGCTACTTCGGCCACAGCTCCACCCGGGTCAAGGGGTTTACCCCCGACGGCGACGTGGTGGTCACCAGTGCGTTCCGGCAGGCGGACAGCCGCCTGACCCACGCCTACAGCCTGCCGGTGGACGGCGGCTGGGCCGAGGAACTGCCGTTCGGGCCGGTCGAGTCCGTGGCGTTCGGCACCGTCCTTGGGGACGAACGGCCCGTGGTCCTGGCCAGTGTGCTTTCCCGCGAACCCGCTTGGTGGAAGCGCTACCGCGGCGGCACGGCCGGCAAGCTCTGGATCGACGCGGACGGGAACGGCGAGTTCGAACGGCTCGTGCCCGAACTCGACGGCAACCTGACCGACCCCATGTGGGTCCGCGGCCGGATCGCCTTCCTCTCCGACCACGAGGGTTACGGCAACCTCTACTCCGTGCTGCCCAACGGTACAGACCTCCGCCGCCACACGGACCACGAGGACTTCTACGTCCGGCACGCAGCCACGGACGGTGAGCGGGTGATCTTCGAATCCGCCGGTGAACTCTGGCTCCTGGCCGGCCTCGACGCGGACGCCGTCAAGCTCGACATCACCCTGGGCTCGGCCTCGCAGGCCCGGCGCTCCACCGCGCTGAAGCCCTCCCGCCACCTTGGCGACGTCATCCCGGACCACACCGGCGACGCCAGCGCGGTGGAAGCCCACGGCACCCTGCACTGGCTGCGGCACAAGGACGGTCCCTCGCGCATTGTGGAGGCCACCGCCGGCGTCCGCGCACGCCTGCCCCGCCCCTTCGGCGCCGGCCGGATCGCCTACATCGCGGACCACGGGGGAGCCGAAGCCCTCTACTTGAAGGCCATCGCGGCCCTCGTGCACGCCGGCCCGGCAACCGCCCCGGCAACCGCCCCGGCGGCTACCGCCAAGGCCGGGCACGACGCCGACGGCGGCACTCCGCTGCCCCGCCCCGTCTCCGCAGCCGCCCTGACCCGGCCGGTCGTCGCGGCGGACGCAGCGCCCGGCGATGACAGCGAGGGCGTGGCCCCGGCCGGCGTGTCCCGGGACAGCGCAGCGCCTGCCGCCGCCGGGCAGCCTACCCGGATCGACTTCCCGAAGCCGAGCCACGCCAGCGCCCTGGAGGCCAGCCCGGACGGCCGCTGGGTCGCCGTCGGCACCTCCTTCGGCGACGTCTACCTCGCGGACACCCGCACCGGCGCCCTGACCGTGCTGAGCAGCATCGGCGAGGGCAGCATCGACGGCTTCAGCTGGTCGCCGGACTCGGCATGGCTGGGCTGGGCCGAGCCGGTCACCTCCTTCGGTTCCCGCACCCGGCTCCGGCTTGCCGGAATCGCGGCCGGAACAGGCACGGGCGAGCCGGGCACGGGGGAACCTTCCGCCCGGCCCGTGATCATCGACGTCACCGACGGCCGCTTCCGGGACGAGTCGCCGGCCTTCACCCCGGATGGCAAGTTCCTCGCCTTCCTCTCCAACCGCAGCTTTGACCCGGTCTACGACGGACACTCCTTCGACCTGTCCTTCCCGAGCCCGATCAAGCCCTACCTCGTGGCCCTGGCCGCCGACACCCCGTCCCCGTTCGGGCCGAGCGTCGCCCTCCCCGACGATGACACCGACTCCGCCGGCGCCACGGAGGCTGCCGGCACCGAGGATGCGGTGTCGGTCAGGGTCGACGCCGAGGGGCTGGCGCACCGCGTGATCAACGTCCCGGTCCCGCAGGGCAACTACTCCGACCTCTCCGCCACCGCCGGCGCGCTGCTCTGGCTCGACCACGAGCTGGCCGGCGTGACCGGGGAAGGCCGGGCCACGCTGGAGGACAAGAACGCGGCGCCGAGCCTGGTCCGCTTCGACCTGGCCAAGCGCCGCACCTCCACGATCGTCGAGGCCCTGGACAGCTACCGGCTCACCGGCGACGGCGAAAAAGTCGTCCTCGTCCAGGACAAACAGATCCGCGTCTCACCGGCCGCGGCCAAGGCCGACGAGGACTCCGGGCAGCTCGTCAAAGTCGACCTAAACCGTATCCGGGTCCGGCTGGACCCGGTCAGCGTCTGGGGCCAGGCCTTCGACGAGGCCTGGCGCCTGCAGCGCGACTTCTTCTGGACCGAGGACATGGCCGGGCAGGACTGGGATTCCGTGCACGCCCGCTACCGGCCGATCGTGGACCGGCTCGGCTCGCACGATGACCTGGTGGACCTGCTCTGGGAACTCCACGGCGAACTGGGCACCTCGCACGCCTACGTCCGCCCGGCCCTGGTGACCGAGAACGGCAGCAACGGCCAGGGCCGCCTTGGCGCAGACCTCGCGTACACCGGCGAGGGCTGGGAAATCACCCGCATCCTCGCCGGGGAGTCCTCGGACCCGCTGGCGACCTCGCCGCTGACCCGGCCCGGGGTTGATGCCAAGACCGGCGACGTGCTGCTGGCGATCGACGGCGTCGAACTCTCCGCCGCCCTCACCCCGGCCGTGCAGCTGGCCGGCGCCGCGGGCCGCGCCGTCGAGCTGACCCTGCGCAACGGCGCCGGGCACGGCGGGCAGGCCGGCAAGCAGCGCCGCGTCGCCGTCGTCCCGGTCAAGGACGAGGAACGGCTGCGGTACCAGGAATGGGTCGCCTCCAACCGCCGCACCGTGCGCGAAGCCTCGCAGGGCACCTTCGGGTACCTGCACATCCCGGACATGCTGGCCAACGGCTGGGCGCAGCTGCACCGCGACCTGGACACCGAAACCTCCCTCGACGGCCTGATCGTGGACGTCCGCCGCAACCGCGGCGGGCACACCTCGCAGCTGGTCGCCGAGCTGATCGGCCGCAAGGTCACCGGCTGGAGCATGCCGCGCGGGGAGCGCCCGCGCACCTACCCTCACCACGCCCCGCGCGGCCCGGTCGTCATCCTCACCGACGAATTCGCCGGCTCCGACGGCGACATCATCACCCAGGTGTCGAAACTCCGCGGCATCGGCCCGGTCATCGGCACCCGGACCTGGGGCGGCGTCGTCGGCATCGACAACCGCTTCGCCCTCGCCGACGGCACCGGGGTCACCCAGCCGCGCTATGCGACGTGGTTCACCGGCGGTGTGGGCTGGGGCGTCGAGAACTACGGTGTGGCCCCCGACATCGAGGTGGCCTTCCCGCCGCACGCCTACGCGGCCGGCGCGGACCCGCAGCTCGAGTACGGCATCGGCGCGCTCAAGGAAATGATCCAGGAGCTGCCCACCGACCGGCCGCCGCTGCGCGAGGGCTACCGCACGGTGCGTCCGGCCCCGTTGCCGGCCCGCCGGCAGGCAGACTAGCAGAAACGACGAAGGCCCCCGCCCCGGATGATTCGGTGCGGGGGCCTTCGTGGTCCCTGGGGGAGCCTGTGCTAGGCGGCCAGGGTGGCGTCGAGGGTGATCTCGATGCCGGTCAGGGCCGCGGAGACCGGGCAGCCGGTCTTGGCTTCCCCGGCGATGCGCTGGAAGTCCTCCTCGGAGATGCCGGGCACCCGGGCGTTGAGCGTGAGGTGGCTGCCGGTGATTCCCGTGCCGGGCTCAAAGGTGACGTCGGCCTTGGTGTTGACTTCCTCCGGGGCGTGGCCGGCCTGGGCCAGGGCGTGGCTGAACGCCATCGAGAAACAGGCGGAGTGCGCGGCGGCGATCAGTTCCTCCGGGCTGGTCTTGCCCTCGGCAGCCTCGGCGCGCGCCTTCCAGGTCACGTCGAAGTTGCCGAGCCCGGAGCTGTCCAGGCTGGTGTTGCCCGCCCCCGACATCAGGTCGCCGTTCCATACAGTGTGTGCGGTGCGTGTTGTTGCCATGTCCACTCCTCAGCGTCGTTGAATCAGCGATCCTGCCAGGTAGGCGGGATCCTGCCGTTCCCCATCCTAAGGAGTCGGGACCGCCGCCGCACCCGGTGTCCGCTCTCAGAGGATAGCCTCGACATTCGTGCCGGGCCCGTTTTTAACGACGGCGGCGACGCACCCTCGCGGGGTGCGTCGCCGCCGTTGTGGTGGGCGGAGCTTACTGCCAGAGGGTGGCGATGGCCACGTTCAGCAGGGCAAGGCCGCCGACGCCGTGGGCGAGGCCCTTGCTGACGGGTTCGTCCTTTTTGTACTTGCGGCTGCCGATGAACGCGAGGACCACGACGGCGAGAGCGATCGAGAACTTGATGCCCAGCTTGAAGTAGTTCGCCTCCATGTTCAGGGCCGGGATGAGGCCCATCATCACGACGCCGGTGATGATCTGCAGGGCGGCGCCGTCGAACTGGCGGGGGTGCACGGTGGGCTTCTTCATCTGGGCAATCCAGATACCGACAATCATGGCGGCGCCGATGATGTGCAGGAAGACCATGATGTTATAGACGATGTTCATGGGACCTAGCTTAGCGACAAAGTGTCCGCAAATTGCGAAGGGCACCCTCCCGGACGGGAAGGTGCCCTTGACTCACCTTTCGGTGGCTGCGGCCTAGAGGCCGAGGTCGGCTTCGAAGGCGCCTTCCTCAAGGCGTGCCTTCAGCGTCTGCAGGAAGCGTCCCGCGTCGGCGCCGTCCACCAGGCGGTGGTCGTACGTCAGCGAGAGGTACATCATCGAACGGATCGCGATCGAGTCGTCGCCGTTCTCGTCGGAGACCACGACGGCCCGCTTGACGATCGCCCCGGTGCCGAGGATGGCGACCTGCGGCTGGTTGATGATCGGGGTGTCGAAGAGGGCGCCCACGGAACCGATGTTGGTGATGCTGAAGGTACCGCCGGAGAGCTCGTCCGGGCCGATCTTGCCGTTGCGGGTGCGGTCGGCGACGTCGGCGATCTTACCGGCGAGGCCGGCCAGGTTCAGGTTGCCGGCGTCGGCGATGACCGGAACCAGCAGGCCCTTGTCCGTGTCCACCGCAATCGCCAGGTGCTCGGCGTTGTGGTAGGTGATCTCCTGCTTGTCCTCGTCGTAGGAGGCGTTGACCTTCGGGTGCTGCTTCAGGGCCTCGGCGACGGCCTTGGCGATGAAGGGCAGGAAGGTCAGCTTGGAGCCGTTCTGGGCCTGGAAGGAGTTCTTGGCCTTGGCGCGCAGCTTGGCGACCTTGGTCATGTCCACCTCGTGGACCTGGGTCAGCTGGGTGGAGATGTCCAGCGACTCACGCATGCGGCGGGCAATGACCTGGCGGATGCGCGGGGCCTTCTGCACGGTGCCGCGCAGCGAAGACAGTTCAGCCGATGCCGCGGCCGGGGCGGCGGACGGGGCGGAGGCAGCGGCCGGGGCTGCCTTGGCTTCGGCCGCGGCCAGCACGTCCTGCTTGCGGATGCGGCCGCCGACGCCGGTGCCGGTCAGCGAGGAGATGTCCACACCCTGCTGGTTGGCGAGCTTGCGGACCAGGGGAGTGACGTAGCCGGACTCGGCCGCGGCTGCGGGAGCGGCCGGGGCTGCTTCCTGCTTCGGGGCTTCCTGCTTCGGGGCCTCGGCCGGAGCCGCGGCTTCCTGCTTGGGGGCCTCCTGCTTGGGGGCTTCCTGCTTGGGCGCCTCGGGGGCCGGTGCGGCTGCCGGGGCAGCTGCGCCGGAGCCGATCACGGCGAGGACGGAACCGACCTCGGCCGTCTCGTCCTCGGCGACGCGGATTTCCTGCAGGGTGCCGGCAACCGGGGACGGAATCTCGGTGTCGACCTTGTCGGTGGAAACTTCCAGCAGCGGCTCGTCCACCTCGACG
Organism: Arthrobacter sp. SlRoot2-15; assembly: GCF_059739345.1. Taxonomy (NCBI): domain Bacteria; kingdom Bacillati; phylum Actinomycetota; class Actinomycetes; order Micrococcales; family Micrococcaceae; genus Arthrobacter; species Arthrobacter sp. SlRoot2-15. The sequence goes on along the minus strand of NZ_AP046058.1, from coordinate 364,317 downwards.
GTGTCGCCGATGCTCTTCAGCCAGCGCGTGACGGTGCCTTCGGTGACGCTCTCGCCCAGGGCGGGAAGGGTCACCTCGTGGCCCTCGCCGGCCGGGGCGGCCTCGGTGGCGGGTGCTTCGGCCGGAGCGGCTTCGGCGGCAGGTGCGGCGGGCGCCTCGGCGGGGGCTTCTTCGGCCGGAGCCTCTGCGGCGGGGGCTTCCTCGGCGGCCGGGGCAGCGGATTCGGCAGAACCGGAACCGGAGCCGTCGCCGATGCGCACCAGCGGTGCGCCGACCTCGGCGGTCTCGTCTTCGGCGACGAGGATTTCCTCGATCACGCCGGCGATCGGAGAGGGGATCTCGGTGTCTACTTTGTCGGTGGAGACTTCGAGCAGGGGCTCGTCCACCTCTACCCGGTCACCGACCTGCTTGAGCCAGCGGGTGACGGTTCCTTCGGTGACGCTCTCACCGAGGGCGGGCAAGTTAACGGATTCAGACATGTCGTCCCCGTTCTCCTTATTGATCTTTGGTGCGGATGGTTGCTGCCTGGTTCGAGCTTAGTGCACCCGGCTTTTCCGGCCGGATGCACTAAGCGCGGTGGTCTTGCGGTGGTGCGGGCTGTTAGCCGTGCAGGGGCTTCCCTGCCAGGGCGAGGTGGGCTTCGCCGAGCGATTCGTTCTGCGTCGGGTGGGCGTGCACCAGCTGGGCCACGTCCTCGGGGTAGGCTTCCCAGTTCACGATCAGCTGGGCCTCGCCGATCTGCTCGCCCATGCGGGCGCCGATCATGTGAACGCCGACGACGGGGCCGTCCTTCTGGCGGACCAGCTTGACGATGCCGGAGGTGCCCAGGATGGAGCTCTTGCCGTTGCCGGCGAGGTTGTATTCCTGGGTTTCGATCTGGTCGTCGCCGAACTTGGCCTTGGCGGCCTTCTCGGTGTAGCCGACCGTGGCGATCTCCGGCTCGGAGTAGGTGACCTTGGGGATGTTGACGTCCTCAACGACGACGGGCTTGAGGCCGGCGATTTCCTCGGCCACGAAGATGCCCTGCTGGTAGCCGCGGTGGGCGAGCTGGACGCCCGGGACGATGTCGCCCACGGCGTAGATGTTGCCGACGCCGGTGTGTAGGCGCTCGTTGGTGATGACAAAGCCGCGGTCGATCGTCAGCCCGGCTTCTTCGTAGCCGAGGTTGGCCGTGACCGGGCCGCGGCCGACGGCGACCAGCATGAGGTCGGCCTCGAACGTCTTGCCGTCGACGAGGGTGACCTTGACGCCGTCGTCGTTCTGCTCGACGCCCTGGAAGAAGACGCCGGTGGAGAACTTGATGCCGCGCTTCTTGAAGGCGCGCTCAAAGTTCTTGACGATGGTTGCGTCCTCGTTCGGGACGAGGGACGGCAGGCCTTCAATGATGGTGACGTCGACGCCGAAGGACTTCCAGACCGAGGCGAACTCGACGCCGATCACGCCGCCGCCGAGGATGATGGCGCTCTTCGGGATGAAGTCCATGGTGAGGGCTTCGTCGGAGGTGATGACCTTGCCGCCGATTTCGAGGCCGGGCAGGGTGCGGGAGTAGGAGCCGGTCGCGAGGACGATGTTCTTGCCCTTGTACGCGGTGCCGTTTACGACGACGGTGTCGGTGCCCTGGAGCTTGCCCTCGCCCTCAATGACGGTGATGCCCTTTTTGCCCTTGATGAGTCCCTGGAGGCCCTTGAACTTGCCGGCAATGATACCGTCCTTGTACGCGTTGACGGCATTGATGTCGATGCTGTCCAGGGTCACGTTGACGCCGTACTTGGCGGAATCACGGGCGTGGTCGGCCAGTTCGGCGGAGTGCAGCAGGGCCTTGGTGGGAATGCAGCCGTTGTGCAGGCAGGTGCCGCCGAGCTTTCCCTTTTCGATGAGGCCGACCGTAAGGCCGAGCTGGACGGCGCGGAGCGCAGTTGCGTAGCCGCCGCTGCCGCCACCGAGTACCAGGATGTCGAATTCTTGCGCAGTTGCCTGATCGGCCACTAAAACGCTCCCTCGCGTGAACGATGACACGAGAACACGCATCATCTGGTCTTGGAACTTCTCTGCCGTGATTATGCCAGCAGGCCGGTTCCCTTTCGTTTGGAATTACTTCTGTGAAGCTGATTGCTGTGAAACTACGGTTCACCTTAGCGAACCACTAATACATGCTCCACCTTGCCGTGGCGTTTGTGGAGCGCTTGTGTCCAGTGTCACGCGGCCTTGTGGCCGGGGTATCAGCCCCGGCCACAAGGCGGCGGTCCCGGCTAGACGGCTTTGGCGAGAATGTCCTCGACATACGCCACCAGGGTGCGCACGGTGCAGCCGGTTCCCTGCTTGTGGTTGTAGCCGTAAGGGCTGCCGTTGTTGAAGGACGGTCCGGCGATGTCGATGTGGGCCCACGGGATCTGCTCGCCGTCCTTGCCCTTGCCGACAAATTCGCGCAGGAACACGGCGGCCGTCATCATGCCGCCGTGCCGTTCGCCGATGTTGGCGATGTCAGCGACCTGCGAGTCCAGGCTGGGACGGAGTTCCTCGGGCAGCGGCATCGGCCAGACCAGCTCGCCGGCGCGGTCGGCGGCGGCCTTGATGGCGCCGGTCACCGAATCGGAGCCCATCACGCCGGCGGTGCGGTCGCCGAGGGCGATCAGCTGCGCGCCGGTAAGGGTGGCGACGTCGATGATCGCGTCCGGGTACTCCTGGCTCGCGGCGACGATGCCGTCGGCCATCACCAGGCGGCCCTCGGCGTCGGTGTTCAGGACCTCGACGGTCTTGCCACCGAAGATGGTCATGACGTCGGCGGGACGCTGGGCCGCGCCCGAGGGCATGTTCTCCGCGATGCACAGCCAGGCGGTGGCCTTGACCGGCAGGCCAAGCTCGGCGAGGGCCAGGACGGTGTTGAGGACGACGGCGGCGCCGGCCATGTCCGACTTCATGTCGCCCATGCCCAGGTGCGGCTTCAGCGAGATTCCGCCGGTGTCGAAGGTGATGCCCTTGCCCACGAGCGCGATCTTGGCGGTGGCTTTGGCCGGGGCGTACTCGACCTTGACCAGGCGCGGCTGGCGGGTGGAGCCCTTGCCGACGCCGAGGATGCCGCCGAAGCCGTCCTTCTCCAGGCGCTTCTCGTCCCAGACGGTCACCTTGACGGGCAGGCCCTTGGCCAGGTCCTTAGCGGCGTCGGCGAACGACTCGGGGTAAAGGTGGCTCGGCGGCTGGTTGACCAGCGTGCGGGTGGCGTTGACGGCCTTGCCGATCAGGGAGGCGCGCTCGAGCACGGGCGCCAGTGCCTTGTCCGCGGCGAAGTCGGTGAGGATGCGGACATTCTTGACCGGGTCCTTGATGCCGTCCTTGGCGGTGCGGTACTCGGTGAAGGAGTAGGCGCCCATCGCGGCGCCTTCGGCGACGGCCGCGACGGCGGCGAGGTTCGGCGTCGGCAGTGCAAGGGTAACGGTGGCGACGCCGGCGAGCTGGCGCACGGCCGAGCCGGCCGCCCGGCGCAGTGCTTCCTCGGAGAGCGGGGTGCCTGCGGAGACCTTGCCGACGCCGGCGAGGACCAGCACGGCGGCCCCGGCCTCGGGCAGACCGGGGAGGCGGTGCGCCTGGTCCGCGGCGCCGGTGAGGCCAAGAGCGGCCAGGGACTCGGCCAGCGCTTCGGCAGCCTTGGCCGAGAGCGGGTTTTCGAGCAGGACGGGACCGTCGGTGCCCTGTCCCACGCCGACGACGAGGGCGTCGGACGGCGACTTTTTCAAGTCTCCGGCGATGGCACTCAGTTTGACTTCGGTATTCTTGACCACGAGGACAGTCCTCAATTCTCTGTGATATTTCGGCAGGAACTGCATGTTCGGCGCCCTGCCACGGGTACCTGAGCCACCGTCGGCATTGCACGCGATCCGGTGTCTGCAAGGCCATCTATAAGGCCAGCTCCGATCGTAGTCTCTCCCCGGCGCCGGAGTTCAATTTAATGAGAGCTGGCCCACAGCCGCGGCAGGAATTACCCCGGCAGACGGGGCGTTGTAGCTGGTATCGGCACGGCCCGTGGGCCGCCCTGTCCTCTGGCTCCGCCCTCCCACTACCTGCTACTGCGAAAGGAACATGCCGTGATGGAACGGATTTCCGGCTCCCTGCTGGACCCCCAAACTCTGTACGTCCGTGATGACGCGCTGTTCCGCAGCCCCGAGCTGCGCGGGCTCAACCTGCTGATGGGCTTCACCGGCTTCGCCGACGCCGGCCACGTCGTCAAGCAGATCACCGCGGAACTGCTGGACACCCTGGAGTCCGAGCTCATCGCCGAGTTCGACGCCGACCAGCTGATCGACTACCGCTCCCGGCGGCCGCAGGTGAGCTTCGTCGAGGACCACCTGCAGGACTACCAGGCCCCGCGCCTGGCCCTGTACCGGATGCAGGACGGGCTGGGCAAGCCGTTCCTGCTGCTGGCCGGGTTCGAACCGGACCTGCAGTGGGAGCGCTTCGCGCGCGCCGTCGTCGGCATCGTGGAGGAACTGGACGTCAACCTGGCGGCCTGGATCCACTCCATCCCGATGCCGGTGCCGCACACCCGCCCGGTCGGGGTCACCGTGCACGGCAACCGGCCGGAACTGATCGAGGGGATCTCGGTCTGGAAGCCCACCGTCGAGGTCCCGGCCGCCGTCGGCCACATCCTGGAGCTGCGCCTGGTTGAGGCGGGCCGGAACATCGCCGGCTACGTCATCCACGTGCCGCATTACCTGGCCGAGGCCGAATACCCGACGGCCGCCGTCGCCGGGCTGGAATACCTGGGCGCGGCTACCTCGCTGATGCTCCCCACCGATCGGCTCCGCGAAGCCGGCCGGGAGGTCGGCCGGCAGATCGCCGAGCAGATCGACGCCTCCGAGGAAGTCCAGCAGGTCGTCTCCCGGCTGGAAACCCGGTACGACGAGAAGGCCGAGGGGACAGTGCGCCGCTCGCTGCTCGCGGATGAGAACGACCAGCTCCCCAACGCCGACGCGCTCGGCGCCGCCGTCGAGGCCTACCTGGCCCGTAAAGAACCCGGCGAATAAATACTATTTATGAAAGGCCGGGGCATAATGGGGGAGTGACCTCCCCCCGCGCCTGGCTGATCTGGATCATCGGGGTCTTCGCGTACCTGGTGGCGGTCAGCCAGCGCACCTCCTTCGGCGTCGTGGGCCTCGAGGCCACTGCCCGGTTCCACGCCAGCGCCGCCGAAATCTCCTTCTTCACCGTGCTGCAGCTGCTGGTCTACGCGGCCCTGCAGATCCCCGTCGGCGTTCTCGTGGACCGCTTCGGCTCCCGCGCCATGATCGCCGGGGGCGCCCTGCTGATGGGCCTCGGCCAGCTACAGCTGGCCTTCGCCGACAGCATCCCCGGCGGCGTCCTGGGCCGTGTGCTCGTCGGTGCCGGGGACGCCATGACCTTCGTCTCCGTGATCCGGTTGATCCCGCTCTGGTTCGCCCCGTCCCGGGTGCCGCTGCTCACCCAGCTGACCGGCATGTCCGGCCAGCTGGGCCAGCTCTTCTCCGTGGTGCCGTTCGCCCTGATCCTGCACTCCGCCGGGTGGACCCCGGCGTTCCTGACCCTGGCCGGGATGTCCGGGCTCGCCGTCGTGCTGGTGGTGGTGCTGTTGCAGGACCTGCCGCCGGGCCACCCCGCGCCGGAACCCTCGCAGGGGCTCCGCGCCACCGGCGTGTCACTGTCCCGGGCCTGGCGCCAGCCCGGCACCCGGCTGGGCCTCTGGAGCCACTTCACCGTGCAGTTCAGCGGCACCGTCTTCGCGATGACCTGGGGCTACCCCTTCCTCATTTCGGCGCAGGGGCTGGACACCGGCACCGTGTCCGCCCTGATGGCGCTGTACGTCGCCGCCGCGATGGCCGCCGGGCCGCTGATGGGCAGCTTTGTGGCCCGCCACCCGCTGCGCCGTTCCACCATGGTGCTGCTGATCTCCGGCGCCACGGCCGTGGCCTGGGCTGCGGTGCTGCTCCAGCCGGAGCGGTCGCCGCTGTGGCTGCTGGCCGGGCTGGTGGTGGTCCTGGCCATCGGCGGCCCGGGCTCGATGATCGGCTTCGATTTCGCCCGGACCTTCAACCCCGCCCACCGGATCGGCACCGCCACCGGGATCGTGAACGTGGGCGGCTTCATCGCCGCCCTCCTCTCGATCTTCCTGATCGGGCTGGCGCTGGATGCGCTGCACCTGGCCGGGCTGTCGCCGGAGGGGCTCTACAGCCTCGGCGCGTTCCGGATCGCGCTGAGCGTGCAGTTTGTGCTGCTGGTGGCCGGTGCCGTGGCCATCCTGATCACGCGGCGGAAGGTGCGCCGCCAGATGGCGGCGCAGGGCGTGGTGGTGCCGCCGCTGCTCGCTGCCCTCGCCCGGCAGCGCCGGCTCGTCGCGGAGCGCCGCCGCACCCCCTGACCGGTTTTCCGGGGTTGTTCGGGCGGTTGTCCACATAGCAGGCTTCGGGGCTGACGGCCGCTTTCGGCGCGGACGAAGCTGGGCCTATGACAGCCCCCGAGCATCTGAAAATCACCGGCCCCGAAGACATTCTTGGCTTTATCCCGCATTCGCTCGGCTACTGGCCGGCCAACAGCCTTGTGGCCATGACCTTGCAGGGAAAGCGCCTCGGAGCCACCCTGCGGGTCGACCTCCCGGAGCCGTCCAGGTGCCGTGGGCCTGCGCTGGCCGAGTTTGCGCGGACCGTCCGCGACTACCTTGAGGCGGATGAGGAGGCGGACGGCGCGCTGCTCGCCATCTTCTCCGCGCCGGAGGACGCTGCCGACGACGGCGGAGACGTCCCCGACGACGGCGTTTCTCCCTCCCTGGCGAGACTCCTGCGTGAACTGGAGCGCACCCTCGGCGCGGCCGGGCTCCCGGTGCGGGATGCCTGGCTGGTCGGGGAGCGGTACTGGCGCAACGCCCACTGCACCGACCCGTCCTGCTGCGCGCCACCCGGCCGGCCGATAGAGGAAATCAAGAACAGCAGGCTCAACGCCGAGCTCGTCTTCCGGGGCAGCAGCGTGGGCGCCGCCCCGGGACGGTCCCTCCCGGGACGCCCGGGCGCGGTCGGCACGCCGACGCCGGACGAACCGGCCGCGTTGGATGCGGAGCAGGGCTGGTCCCGGAAATTCTCCGGCCGGTGGCGGAACCGGGCGCAGTTCCACGCGGTGCTGGATGTCTGGGAACGCGTGCTGGATGCCTCGAACGGCCCGGCTGCCAGGAATACCGCCGGGCGGCAGTCCGCCGGCGTGCCGGCCGGCGCGCTACCTGCCGGCCTCGCCGGGTACCTGCGCGCGACGCTGTGCGTGGCGCCCTGGCGGGACGCGGTCCTGGTCATGGCCGCCGCCGGGCGGTCGGCCGCGGAAGCCGGTGCCGAGGAGTTCGGTGTGTTCGACGCCGGGCCGGACGAGCCGGCCCCGCTGCCCGAGCTCGACGGGTTCCCCCTGGCAGCGCCCGCTCCCGGCCCGGCGCCGGGGGAGGCCGCCGGGGCCGGGGAGCCCCCGGGGTACGGGGATGTACTGCTGGGCCTGTTGCCTCCGGCTCCGGACTGGGCACGCCTGGCGGGGCTCGACCGGGTTCTGGCCCGCCTCGGCGGTTGCGGTGGCGGGGAGGCCAAGGCAGCTGCCCTCACTGGCCGGGGTTGGATTGAATGGTGCCGCGGCCGCGGCTCGTTCGCCGACGCTCTCTTCACCGAGGCGGCCGCCGAACAGCCCGGTTACCGGCTGGCCGAGTTACTGGCCGAGCTGGGCCGCCGCGGGACCTTGTGCGGGTGGGCGCGGCGCAGGGACGCTGCCTGGCAGAAGTTCGATCCCGACGCCGCCTGAACCCCGCCGGCGTGGTGCGCCATATAACGCGGCAGTAGTGGCTTCGAGGCCCTGATCCGGAAAATCGTGAGACAATGGTTGGCGAGACCCGGTTGGGTCCGTGGATTGAGTGCGTGTAAGGAACCTTGGAAACAGGGAACATTACGGTCGCTCCGGCAGTTCTACTTAGTGGCTCTGCTGGTCGTGATTGCACTTGATGTGAAACACGGACTTGACAGGGTCATAGTGGTGTTGCCCGTATGGTGATTCCGCAGACCGCTGCTAGAAAGGTTTTCTGTGACCCCGTCTTCCGCGAAGAAGGAACCCGCCGACCAGGCCGTATTGTCTCCCGAGGAGAAGAAGGCGGCGGCAAACGCCAAGCGTGCCGCCACGCGTGCAGCCAACAAGGCTGCGAAAGACGCCGCCTCCGCCGCGGGCGATGACTCCGCCCCGGCAGTCGCCAAGCCTGAGCCCAAGAAGCGCGGGCCCAAGCCCGGCGCCAAAGCCGCGGCCGAAGCCGCCAGCAAGTCCCGGGACGAGGACTCCGACGACGTTGAGGTCGACGAGGAACTCGATGACGTGACCCCCGATGCCGCCGAGCTCGGCGACGACGGCGAAGAAGTAGCCGGCAAAGCGGCAGCCGCCACCACCGGCTCCGGCTTCGTCTACTCCGACGCCGACGACGACGACGCCCCTGTCCAGCAGGTCATGTCCGCGGGCGCCACCGCCGACCCGGTCAAGGACTACCTGAAGCAGATCGGCAAGGTCGCCCTGCTGAACGCCGAACAGGAAGTCGACCTCGCCCTGCGCATCGAGGCCGGCCTTTTCGCCGAGGAAAAGATCGCTGCCGACGACGGCTCCATGGATCCGAAGCTCAAGCGCGAGCTCGAGTTCGTCATCCACGACGGCAAGCGCGCCAAGAACCACCTGCTGGAGGCCAACCTCCGCCTGGTCGTCTCACTCGCCAAGCGCTACACCGGCCGTGGCATGCTGTTCCTGGACCTCATCCAGGAAGGCAACCTGGGCCTGATCCGTGCGGTCGAGAAGTTCGACTACACCAAGGGCTTCAAGTTCTCCACCTACGCCACCTGGTGGATCCGCCAGGCCATCACCCGCGCCATGGCTGATCAGGCCCGCACCATCCGCATCCCGGTCCACATGGTGGAAGTCATCAACAAGCTGGCCCGCGTCCAGCGCCAGATGCTGCAGGACCTTGGCCGCGAACCCACTCCGGAAGAACTGGCCCTCGAGCTGGACATGACCCCGGAAAAGGTCGTCGAAGTCCAGAAGTACGGCCGCGAACCGATCTCGCTGCACACCCCGCTGGGCGAGGACGGCGACTCGGAATTCGGTGATCTCATCGAGGACTCCGAGGCCGTGGTCCCGGCGGACGCCGTGAGCTTCACCCTGCTCCAGGAGCAGCTGCACTCGGTGCTGGACACGCTCTCCGAGCGCGAGGCCGGTGTCGTGGCGATGCGCTTCGGCCTGACCGACGGACAGCCGAAGACTTTAGACGAAATTGGAAAGGTCTACGGCGTCACGCGCGAGCGTATCCGCCAGATCGAATCGAAGACCATGTCCAAGCTGCGCCACCCGTCCCGCTCGCAGGTCCTGCGCGACTACCTGGACTAAGCACCACCTCAGGCCGCGCGGGGTCGCCTCCCGCCCATGATCATCGGATCCATGGGCGGGAAGCGACCCCGCGTTGTTTGGTTAAGCCGCCGCCGGCCCGGGGATCAGGCCACACCGGCGGTTAACGCCGAAGGGCCCCTCCGCAGTGGAGGGGCCCTTCGTGAGTGGACGTCTAGTCGACCGGAACCGGTGCCTTCTCGTGGAGGCGGCCCGTCTCGTCGTGCCAGTCGGAACTGAGCGGGCGAAGGTTCGGTTCAACGGCGCGTGCGTGGTGAGCGCAGAAGAGCAGTTCACCGCCGGAGGCTCCGAGAACAACCCGGACGTATGCCTGAGCTCCGCAACGGTCGCACCGGTCAACGGTGGTGAGTGTGCGGTCCGCAACTGCTGTTGTCATGTTCGGCCTCCTTAGTAGATCGATACATCTATATAACCAGCATTCGCGGACAATCCATGGCAAGGATGGGCCACTTTCGCTGTCCGCGTATCACGGCTCAGTAACGGCTGCTGCGGGGTGTCCGCCAGGGTGTCCGCGGTGTCGTCCGCCGGGTTGGCCGCCGGTGTCCTTTCGGGGAGTGGCAACCGGGCGGCGGGCCATAAGCCGACTAACCTAGGAAGAGCGTCTTTTACGTTCCATCCCTGAAGGAGTTTCCGACCCGTGGCCCCAAGTTCTGATTACACCGCCCGGCATCTCTCCGTGCTGGAAGGCCTCGAGGCCGTCCGCAAGCGCCCGGGCATGTACATCGGCTCCACCGACTCCCGCGGTCTGATGCACTGCCTCTGGGAGATCATCGACAACTCCGTCGACGAGGCCCTCGCCGGCTTCGGCCACGACATCAAGATCATCCTGCACGCGGACAACTCGGTAGAGATCCACGACGACGGCCGCGGCATCCCGATCGACGTCGAACCCAAGACCGGGCTCACCGGCGTCGAGGTCGTGTTCACCAAGCTGCACGCCGGCGGCAAGTTCGGCGGCGGTTCCTACACCGCCTCGGGCGGCCTGCACGGCGTCGGCGCCTCGGTCGTGAACGCCCTGTCCTCCCGACTGGACGTCGAAGTGGACCGCGGCGGCAAGACTTACAAGATGTCCTTCCGCCGGGGCGAACCGGGCCGCTTCAAGGACCCGGGTACCAAATCGGACCCCGCCGCCGTCTTTGAGCCCTTCGTTGACGGTTCCGTGCTCGACGTCATCGGCAAGGCCAAGCGGGGCGTCACCGGCACCAGGATCCGCTACTGGGCCGACCGGCAGATCTTCACCCCGGACGCGAAGTTTTCCTACGACGAGCTCGCGGCCCGCGCCCGCCAGACCTCCTTCCTGGTCCCCGGGCTGAAGCTCACCGTGCGGGACGAGCGCCGGGTTGCCGGCACCCCGGGCGAGTCCAGCCCGCACGAGGAGGTCTTCCACCACGACGGCGGCATCTCCGAGTTCGTCGAGTTCCTTGCCGCCGATCCGGCCGTCACCGACATCTGGCGCCTGCACGGCGCCGGGAAGTTCAAGGAAACGGTGCCCGTCCTGGACGAGCGCGGCCACAGCCAGCTGGCCGAAGTGGAGCGCGACTGCGAGGTGGACGTGGCCCTGCGCTGGGGCATCGGCTACGACAGCACCGTGCGCAGCTTCGTCAACATCATCTCCACGCCCAAGGGCGGCACGCACCAGTCCGGCTTCGAGCAGGCGCTCCTCAAGACCTTCCGCAAGGCCGTGGAAACTAACGCCCGCAAGCTCAAAGCTGGCAACGACAAGATCGAAAAGGACGACATCTTCGCCGGCCTGACGGCCGTGCTGACGGTCCGCCTCGCCGAGCCGCAGTTCGAGGGCCAGACCAAGGAGATCCTCGGCACCTCGGCCGTCCGGGCGATCGTGGCGAAGGTGGTGGAGCAGGAGATCAACGCCAAGCTCACCTCCTCCAACCGCAACGACAAGGCCCAGTCGGCGCTGCTGCTGGAAAAGGTCGTCAGCGAGATGAAGTCCCGCATCTCGGCCCGCGTGCACAAGGAGACCCAGCGCCGCAAGAACGCGCTGGAGACCTCCTCGATGCCCACCAAGCTCGCGGACTGCCGGACGGACGACGTCGGACGCTCCGAACTGTTCATCGTCGAAGGTGACTCCGCGCTCGGCACCGCCAAGCTGGCACGCTCCTCGGACTTCCAGGCGCTCCTGCCCATCCGCGGCAAGATCCTGAACGTGCAGAAAGCCTCCGTGGGGGACATGCTCTCCAACGCCGAATGCGCCGCGCTGATCCAGGTGGTGGGCGCCGGCTCCGGCCGCAGCTTCGACATCGGTGCCGCCCGCTACGGCAAGGTCATCCTGATGACCGACGCCGACGTCGACGGCGCGCACATCCGGACCCTGCTGCTGACGTTGTTCTTCCGTTACATGCGCCCGATGATCGACGAGGGCCGCGTCTTCGCCGCCGTCCCGCCGCTGCACCGGGTGGAGGTCATCAACGCCGGCCAGAAGGCCAACGAGATGATCTACACCTACTCGGAGGCGGAGCTCCACGTCCTGCTGGCCCGGCTCGCCAAGGAGGGCAAGCGGTACAAGGAGCCGATCCAGCGCTACAAGGGCCTGGGCGAAATGGACGCGGAGCAGCTCGCGGAAACCACCATGGACCCGCGACACCGCACCCTGCGCAAGGTCGGGATCGAGAACGCCAAGCAGGCCGAGGAGACCTTCGACCTGCTGATGGGCTCCGACGTGGCGCCGCGGAAGGACTTCATCATCGCCGGGGCCGCGAGCCTGGACCGGGAGCGCATCGACGCCTGACGTGTCCGCCTGACCCGGCGCCCTAGCCGAGCAGGCCGGGGACGATCAGCAGCGCCGTGGGCACCGCGAGCAGCAACAGGCAGGCGCCCAGTACGGCGATCCGCAGCGGCTCGGGCAGCGGCCGCTGGGGGGAGAGCAGCCGGCTGACGCGCGAGGCGGTAGTCACCGCCGAACCGGCACCCCCGGTGGCGCCGGGCTGGCCGGCGTCGGCCTCCGCGGCCCGGTCGCCGAACGCCATCCGGGCCGCCGGCAATGCCGGGGCAGCGGCCGCGCCCGCGGAACCGCTCGCCACAATCGCGATCGCCTTGATCAGGGTGGCCCGGCTTTCGGTCTTGAGCGCGACGTCGTCGGCCAGCATCTCGATCAGCGAGTTCACCGCCTCCTGGGCCAGCCGGGTGGTCGGCAGCCAGGGCAGGGCCTGCCGCCAGGCTGCGAAGGCCCAGAGCAGCAGGTGGTGGCGCTGGCTCAGGTGGGTGTTTTCGTGGATCAGGACCGCGCGCAGCTCGTCCGGTTCCAGGGCCGCCATCAGGCCATCCGAGAGCACCGTGACGGAGCGGGCGCCACCCGGCAGGCAGTACGCCACGGGGGAGTCGTGGCTGATCACCATGGTCCGGGGGCCGTCGGCCGAGGGGGAAGCCAGTAACGCCAGCAGTTCGCGGTGGCGCCGGCGCTGGCGCTGGATCTTGTAGTAGGTCAGCAGCAGGGTGAACACGAGGTGGGCGCTCAGTAGCGCCGCCGCGGAGAGCGCAAAGATGTGCCAGAAGCCCAGCGCCGTCGTGGGGTCGTTGCGGAAGACCATGCCCGCCAATGAGCGCAGGCCCGCCAGGAGGTTGTCTCCCACCGGTTCCAGACCGTAGACAAGCATGGCGCCGATCATGGACAGGCCGCCGGCGAGGGCGATCGCCTGCCACAGCAGCATCGCCGTAAAGGGGGAGCGGGCCGGCCACTGGGCACGGGAAAGCAGGATAGGCACCGGCCAGGCCAGGACTATCGCCAGGACCGCCAGAAAATATGAGGTCCAGAACATCCGGTGTTAGCTGTGGCCCAGCAGTTTGCGCAGCGTTTCAGCTTCGGTTGCGGACACGGAGCCGATGAAGCGCGCCAGCACGGCCTCGCGGTCCGGGGCGGAGCCGAGCACTTCGTGCATCAGTTCCGCGGTGTGGTCCGCGCGGCTGGAGACGGCCTGGTAGCGGTGCGGGCGGGTGCCGCGTTCGCGCTCCACCAGGCCCTTGCGCTCAAGCCGGGAAAGAACGGTCAACACGGTGGTCACGGCCAGGTCCTTGCCCTCGTGGCCGGTGGTGTCGCCCGGCGACCGCGTGCTTTGCGCCAGCAGGTCCCGCAGGGTGTTCGCCGTCGCAGCCTCCTGGCCTGCCCAGAGCAGGTCCATCACTGCCCGTTCCAGTTCGCCGAGACTTGCCATTCCGTATGTCCTTCGTGAGTGCCGTCCGGCGCCGTAGCTGCGCCGGGTGGTTGCTGAATACTTCAGGTTCAAATTTACCGCGTTTTGCGTCCAGTTTCTACATAAGGTAGAACATGGCCGCCGTGTCCTCCGGGAGCGAACGGTTTCGCACGTCCACGGACCTTGCTGCCGCTCCATTGCGGGCCGGGGTGCGCCGTGCCACGCTGGGGTGCGGGAAGGTGTGGATTTGTTCTACACTCTGTAGAAGTTAGTTCTACGCAATGTAGAAAACTCTCGGGAACCTAGCCAAAGGGACTGCCTTGGACGCCTTGGAAATCGCACGCTGGCAATTCGGCATCACCACCGTCTACCACTTCATGATGGTGCCGCTCACGATCGGCCTGGGCCTGGTGGTGGCCGTGATCCAGACCCTCTGGTACCGCACCGGCAAACCGCAGTACCTCCGGATGACCAAGTTCTGGGGCAAGCTCTTCCTGATCAACTTCATCATGGGTGTGGCCACCGGCATCGTGCAGGAGTTCCAGTTCGGCATGGCCTGGAGCGAGTACAGCCGGTTTGTCGGGGACGTCTTCGGCGCGCCGCTCGCCATGGAGGCGCTGCTGGCCTTCTTCGTCGAATCCACCTTCCTGGGCCTCTGGATCTTCGGCTGGAAGCAGCTCAAGCGCGGCGTGCACCTGGCGTGCCTCTGGATCGCCGTCATCGGCTCGGTTTTCTCCGCCTACTTCATCATTGTGGCCAACAGCTGGATGCAGCACCCCGTGGGCGTGGAGATGATCAACGGCCGGCCCGTGATGACCGACGCCTGGGCCGTCTTCACCAACAACACCGCCCTCGTCGCCGTGCCGCACACGCTGTTCGGCGCCCTCGCCGTCGCCGGGGCCTTCCTGCTGGGCATCGCCTGGTACCACCTGTGGCGCCGCCGCCACGACGGCATCGACACGGTCGGGGCTGACGGCACGGTCATCCCCGGCGAATCGGACATCCCGGGCCGGGACCGCGCGGACCACGCCGTCTGGATCCGCTCGCTGCGGATCGGCGCCGTCGTCGCGATGATCTCCTTCGCCGGCACCGCCATCACCGGCGATCTGCAGGGCAAGCTCATGTTCGAACAGCAGCCGATGAAGATGGCCGCCGCCGAGGCCGCCTGCCACGACGGCACCGGCTTCTCCATCCTGAGCGTCGGCAACGTCGGCTCCAAGAACTGCGACGACGTCGTGGCCGTGATCGAGGTGCCCGGCATCCTGTCCTTCCTGGCCAAGGGCGACTTCACCACCGAGGTCAAGGGCGTGAACAGCCTGCTGGAGAGGTACAAGGCCGACTACGGAACCCACCTGCCGGACAACCCGATCTACGGTGACCGGGCCGGCCAGGAAATCCAATACGTCCCGGTCATGGAAGTCACCTACTGGGGCTTCCGGATGATGATCGGCTTCGGCGGAGTGGCAGCGCTCGCCGCCCTCGTGGCGCTCTGGATCACCCGCAAGGGGACCGTGCCGGCCTCCCGGGGCCTGATGCGGCTCGCCGTCTTCGGCATCCTGGCCCCGTTCGGCGCGAACGCCGCCGGCTGGATCTTCACCGAAATGGGCCGCCAGCCCTTCGTTGTCGCCCCGAACCCTGACCCCAGCGGCATCGACCAGGTGTTTATGTTCACCGCCGCGGCGGTCTCACCGGGGGTCTCCGCGGGCGAACTCCTGACCTCCCTGCTGGTGCTGACCGCCGTCTACGGCGTGCTGCTGGTGGTTGAGGTGAAGCTGCTGGTGAAGTACATCCGCGGCGGCGTTGTCTCCGCAATGCCCGAGCTGGCCCACGCCCCGGCGGACGAGAACAAAGACCGGACCCCGCCCGGCGGTACCCCCGGCAAGCCCGAAGCCGGCGACGTCCTGGCCTTCGCCTACTAACGGCCCAAGAACAAGAAGCAGAGGATTTTCAGTATGGAACTGCTACCCACCATCTGGTCCATTGCCATCGCGGTGCTGTGGACGGGCTACCTCTTTCTGGAGGGCTTCGACCTGGGCGTCGGCATGCTCATGAAGGTCTTCGCCCGCAACGACACCGAACGCCGGGTGCTGCTCAACACCATCGGCCCGGTCTGGGACGGCAACGAAGTCTGGCTGCTCACCGCCGGCGGCGCCACCTTCGCGGCGTTCCCGCTCTGGTACGCCTCCCTGTTCTCCGCGCTCTACCTGCCGCTGCTGGTGGTCCTGGTCGCGCTGATTTTCCGCGCCGTGTCGATCGAGTACCGGGGCAAGGTGGACACGCCGCAGTGGCGGGCACGGTGGGACTGGGCGCTCGCCCTGGGTTCCCTCGTGGCCGCCTTCGGGGTGGGCGCGGCCCTGGCGCTGACCACCACGGGACTGCCGCTGAACGCCAACGGCGACCGCGAGGGCGGCCCGTTCGCGTGGTTCACGGGGTACGCCGTGCTGGGCGGCCTCGCCGTCGTCGGCTTCTCGCTGCTGCATGCGCTCGCCTTCCTGGCGTTGAAGACCGACGGCGACGTCCGGCACCGTGCGCGGCAGTGGTTCGTGCGGCTGCTGCCGGTGCTGCTGCTGCCGATCGCCGGCTGGGCGATCGTGCTGCAGTTCCAAAGCGGCGAGGTGTGGACCGTCGCCGCCGTGATCGCCGCCGTCGTGGCCGCCGCCCTGGCCTGGAACTTCGCTCGTGGCGGTGCCGAGGGCCGGGCGTTCCTCTCGCTGGGAGCCTTCCTGCTGCTCGGCAGCGCCTCGATCTTTGGCGCCGCCTTCCCCGTGGTGTTGCCCTCAACCCTGAACCCGGACTTCAGCCTGACGGTCGCCAACGCCTCGTCCTCGGACTACACCCTGGGCCTGATGACCATCGTCGCCTGCATCGGGCTGCCGCTGGTCCTGGCCTACCAGGCCTGGACCTACTGGGTGTTCCGCCGCCGGGTCAGCGCCGCCCACATTCCCGAGGCGCACAGCTTCCTGCCCGCCATTGCCGCCAAGGCCCTGGCGCCGAAGGACTAGCCGCCCGATGAAACCGCAGTTCCCCACCGGCCCCGCCACCCGCTCCGCGCTGTACCTGCTGGGGCTGCTCGCGGCCCTCAAAGCCCTGTCCCTGGTGCTGATGGGGCAGGCGGTCGCGGCCATGCTGGTGGGCCTGATCGCGCACAGCCCCGCCTGGGCCGACCAACTGGGCTGGGGCCTGGCCGGGGTGGTGCTGCGCTCGCTGACGGTGTGGGCGCAGGCCGTGGCCGCCCGCCGGGCCGCCCTGGGGGTCAAGGAGGAGCTTCGCTCGCGGCTGCTGGAGCGGGCCCTGCATAGCGGAATCCGCACCGCCGGCCCGGCCGACGGCGGCCTAGCGGTGCTGTCCACCCGCGGACTGGACGCGCTGGACAACTACTACACCCAGTTCCTGCCCGCCCTGGTGAACTGCGCCGCCATCCCCTTGCTGCTGGGGGCCCGGATCCTGTTCGCGGACTGGATCAGTGCCGTCGTGATCGTGCTCACGGTCCCGCTCGTGCCACTGTTTATGATCCTGATCGGCCGCTACACCGAGGACCGGGTCCGTGACGCGCAGGCGGCACTGTCCCGGCTCTCCGGCCACATGCTGGAACTCGCCAAGGGCCTGCCGGTGCTCGTGGGCCTGGGCCGCGCCGCCGCCCAGCGCAAGGCCCTCGAAGACATCTCGGAGGACTACCGGTCCAGGACCATGGGGACCCTTCGCACCGCCTTTCTCTCGGCGCTGGCCCTGGAGCTCATCGCCACCATCTCCGTCGCCGTGGTGGCCGTCTTCATCGGCGTCCGGCTGGTCCACGGGGACATGGCGCTCGAGGCCGGGCTGCTGGCCCTGATCCTGGCCCCCGACTGCTATCTCCCGCTGCGCGAACTCGGGACCGCCCACCACGCCAGTGACGAAGGCCGGGCCGCGCTGGCCGACACCACCGAAGTGCTCGACGCCGCCACGGCCGTGCCGCTGGTCCCGGCCGCGGCCCCTCAGGCCGTCGAGCCGGCCGCTGCGCCGCCCGCGGTCACGGTCAGGGAGTTGACCGTCCGCTACCCCGGGCGCGCGGAGGCCGCCGTCGGGCCGTTGAGCTTTACGGCTGCACCGGGAGAAATCACTGCCCTGGACGGTCACAGCGGCGCGGGTAAGAGCACTGTTCTAGGCGTGCTCGCCGGCACCATCGGTTCCGGCGCCGGCACGGATGTCACCGGTGAGTTCACAGGATTTACGACGGCGAACCTCGCGTGGGTGCCGCAACACCCCGTGTTGGTGGAGTCCAACGTGCTGGCCGAAGTCCTGCTGTACCTGGGCGCGGCCCCGGACCGGACGCAGAGGCACGCCAGCACCGATGACACGGCCGAGGCCCGGCGCTGCCTCGCCGCCTGCGCGGCAGAACATCTTGCCGCGAAGCATCCTGCCGAGCTCAGCCCGGGGGAGCTGCGCCGGGTGGCCGTGGCCCGCGGACTGGCCCGGATCGCGGCCGGCGCCACGGTGCTGCTCCTGGACGAGCCCACCGCACACCTGGACCGGGCCTCGGCCGACGCCGTGAGCCGCAGCATCGCGGGGCTGCGGGGCAAGGCCACCGTGCTGCTGGTCGCCCACGACCGGCAGACCCGGGAACTCGCGGACCAGCTGGTAACCGTGGACGGGCGCTCCGGAGCCGCCCCGGCCTCGCCGCTTGCCCCTCAGCGTGCCGGCACTTCCGGACCGTCGGCCCCGGCCCACACCGCCTCCCGTGCCGCGGGAGCTTCTGGCAGCGCGCCCGACCCGGCGGACAGCGCCGCCGGCGCCGGGACGGCGGCGTCCCAGCTGCGCCGGCTGCTGGCGCCGGTCGCCGGGAAGTTTGCGGCCGCCGGTGCCGTCGGCGTCCTGGCCGCGCTGTTCGCCCTCGCCCTCGCCGGGCTCTCCGGCTGGCTCATCATCCGTGCCAGCGAGCAGCCGCCCATCCTGTACCTGCTGACCGCCATTGTGGGGGTGCGCTTCTTCGGCGTCGGCCGGGCCGCCCTGCGGTATGCCGAACGGCTGCTGCTGCACGACGCCGTTTTCACAGCGCTGACGCGGCTCCGAGGCCGGTTGTGGGAGTCGTTGAGCCGGCGGGCCCTCTCGCTGCGGCGGCTGCTGCAGGGCGGCAACGTCCTTGGCGCTGTGGTGGACGACGTCGACACCGTCCGGGAGCTGCTGCCGCGGGTGGTCCTGCCGCCGCTGACGGCCGTTGCCGTCGGTGCGGCCGCCGTCGCGGGGATCGGGCTGTTGCTGCCGGTAGCCCTGCCGGCCGTGATTGCCGGCGCCGCCGTCAGCCTTGTGGCCGCTCCGGCGCTGGCGCTGCTCGCGGACCGGATGTCCGCCCGCACCGAACAGCAACTGCGCTCCGGCGTGCTGCGCCGGGTCGCCGCGGCCCTGGATGCGCGCGCCGAACTGCACGCCAACGGCGTCGGCGCCCCGGTCCTGACCGCCATCCACCGGGCCGACCGGGCCGCGACGGCCGCGTCGCAGCGGTCCGCCCTCGCCGAAGGGCTCGGGCAGGGACTCACCGTCCTGGCCTGCGGGGCCGCCGCGCTGGCCAGCGCGGTTCTCGCCGCGCCCCTGGTCTTTCGCGGCGCCGCGGAGCCGGCAACCGTGGCTGTGGTGGTGCTGCTGCAGCTGGCCCTCGTGGAACCGTATGCGGCCATCACGACGGCGGTCCGGCAGTACCCGGCGCTGCGGTCCGTGCTGCGGCGCATCAGCGCCTCCGGGGTCCTCGCAACGGAGGAGCCGGAATCGCCGGGAATCGTGCCGCTGGCCGCGCGTCCCGGCGGGCGTCCCGGCGTCGAACTCCGGCACCTGGCGGCCGCGTGGCCGGGCGGCGCGGAAGTCTTCACCGGCCTGTCCGCCAGTGCCGAACCGGGGCGCTGGCTCGCGGTGACCGGAGCATCCGGTTCAGGCAAGTCCACCCTGCTGGCCACCATGCTCGGCTTCCTGCCGGCCGCGGGGGGAGAGCTCCTCCTGACCGGCCGCGCCGCGTGGTGCCCGCAGGAGGCACACCTCTTCGACTCGACCATCCGCGGAAACCTGATGCTGGGACTTCCGGAAGGGGACCGCTTGGCGGGGCCGGGCGGGGCTGCGGAGCTTGAGCGGCGACTGGCCGAGGCGCTGATCGCCGTCGGCCTGGAGCCGCTGCTGAAGCGGCTCGACGGCGGGCTGGACACCCCCATCGGGCCGGGCGGGGCGTTCCTCAGCGGCGGGGAGCGCCAGCGACTGGCCGTGGCCCGCACGCTCCTGACCGGCGCCGACGTGATCCTGCTCGACGAACCCACGGCGCATCTGGATGCTGAGGCCGGCCGGGCGATGCTGGCCGAACTGCGCCGCGGGCTGGCCGGCCGCACCGTGGTCCTGGTGACGCACAACCCGGAGGACATCGACCCGGAGGACGGCCTGCTTGACCTCGACCATGCAGCGTCACGGGCCGAGCCGCTGCTGGCACGGGGCTAGGGGCGCAGTTAGCCTGTAGCCATGACCGGACACACCGACCCGCAGGGCCGCCTCGACCCCGGCCTGGACTGGCGGCCCGCCGGCGAAGCCGAGCTGGAGGACTGGGCAGCCCTGATTGCCCGGACAGCCGCTGTCGAGCGGCCCGTCTGGTTCGAGCGGCGCGAGGACCTGGCCCAGATCTTGGCGTCCCGGACCAAACCGGTGGCCGCGAACAGCATCGTTGGATACGACGGCGAGGGCGTCGCACGGGCCTATGCGAGGCTGACGAAAAACCCGGAGGGTGACAAGGCCGTCGGCTTCGGCTGCGTGGACCCCCAGTGGCAGGGCCGCGGGATCGGAACCGGGCTGCTGGGCTGGCTGGAGTCCCGGACCCTGCAGCGCTTCGCCCACGACGCCGGGGCCGCCGGGCCGAGGCTGCGCCTCTACATGGAAGAGCAGCACACCCACCAGGGCTCGCTCTTCGAGGACTGCGGCTACCGGATAGTCCGCTACTACAACGAGATGCACCGGCCGCTGGATGACGCCTTCCCGGAGCCGGCGCTCGACGACGGACTCGAACTCGTGGACTTTTGGCCCGGCCTGCACGAGGCCGTCCGGCTGGCCCACAACGACGCCTTCCGCGACCACTGGGGCAGCGAGCCCCGCGACGAGGAGGCCTGGGGGTTCGTGGTGAACGATCCGCAGGCGCGGCCGGACCTCAGCGCCGTCGTCGTGGAGAAGGCCAGCGGCCGGGTGGCCGGCTACCAGATCGCCAGCCACGACGCCGACAGTGCCGCGGCCCGGGGCTTCAAGGAGGGCTACACCGACCTGCTGGGGGTGCGCCGGGAGTTCCGGGGCCGGGGGATTGCCCAGGCGCTGCTGGCCGACGCCATGCGCCGCTTCGCCGCGGCGGGAATGGACAAGGCCTCGCTCGACGTCGACTCCGAGAACCCCACCGGGGCACTGGCGCTCTATACCAAGATGGGGTACGTCGCGGTCAACCGCAGCATGGCCTGGGACAAGGAACTCTAGGCAGTCCCGCGCCTATCCGTCGAGGCGCTACCCATCCACGCGCTACCCATCCACGCGCTATCCGTCCACATCGTGGAGGTGGTGCACGACGTCGTGCAGGAAGTACTGCGAGAACGTCAGCACCGTGAATTCCGAGCCGTTGCTGCGGGTGCCTTTGCGGTCCCAGTCCCGCTCCGGGACGCGGCCAAAGGACGCGGCGATCTGCTCGCCCTCGGCGGTCAGCGCCGCGCTCACCTCGGCGGGATCGGCGCCGGCGTAGTCCTGCTCGACCGCGGTCCGGTCCTGGTCCCAGTCCTCGAAGCGGGCGTCGTCCTCGGTGAGCATAAGGTCCAGGCGGTGGTCGAAGAGCGTGAACACGTCCCGGACATGGCAGGCATACTCCAGCGGCGACCAGGTGTCCTCGTCCGGGCGGACCGCGGCGTCCGGCCGCCGCAGCACGGCGCGCCAGCGCGGCAGCATGTTGGCAAGCTTTCCCGGAGTCGTGGCCGGGGTGCAGGCGGAGGCGTCGAAACCGCACTCGGGGCACGGCCGGGTGAGCACCCAGGTCCAGTCTTTTTGATCGGGCACGATAGGCATGTCTGCAGTCTAGGGGAAGGAGTAGGATGCGAACCGGGGGAAGGGCCTGGAAAGGGATATAGCCATGCTCAAAGACCAGCCGGTCGGCGCCGTTTTGCCGGCCGCGGACCTCGCCCGCGCACGCGGTTTCTACCGCGACAAGCTCGGACTCGAACCCGATAACCCGGATGCCGAGGACAACCTGCAATACACCTGCGGCGCCGGCAGCAGATTCCTGATCTACCAGACGTCCAACGCCGGAAGCGCCAAGAACACCCAGATGGGCTGGATGGTCACCGACCTGCCGGCCACCGTCGCCGAGCTCCGCGCGGCAGGGGTTGTCTTCGAGGAGTACGACTTCCCGGGCCTGAAGACCGAGGACGGCATCGCCACCCTGCCGGACGGTAGCTCCGCAGCGTGGTTCCTCGACACCGAAGGCAACATCCTGAACATCAACTCGGGGATGTAGCTTCTCCGCGCTTGGTCGCGGGCGGCAGTGCGCTGCCCGGGACCTGGCGCGGGCCCAAAGCCTCTGGAGCGGCCCGCCGCGGCGGAGCAGACTCTGCACATGTGCGCGGAAGCCCTGGTCCGGCTCGACGGCCTCAGCAAGCGGTTCGGTCATAGCACCGCGCTCGACGGCGTCAGCCTCACCATTGAAGCCGGCGAAGTTTTCGGCTACCTGGGCCCGAACGGCGCCGGCAAGACCACCACCATCCGGCTGATCATGGGCATGCTGCGGCCCACCGCGGGCACCGCCGAGGTCCTGGGCCTGGATTCCTGGCGGCAGCCGGTCCAGGTGCACCGCGTGGTGGGCTACGTCCCGGGGGAGCCGGCCCTCTACGAACGGCTTACCGGGCACCAGCACGTCGCGTACTGCGCCCACCTGCGGCACCGCGACGATGAGAAACACGCGGTCCGGCTTGCGGACCGGCTCGGCCTGGACCTGGACCGGCCGGCCCGCACCCTCTCCCGGGGCAACCGGCAGAAGCTCGCCGTCGTCCTCGCCGTGATGTCCCGGCCGCGGCTGCTGGTGCTGGATGAGCCCACCAGCGGAATCGACCCCCTGGTGCAGCAGGTCTTCCACACCATCCTGCTCGAACACACCGCCGACGGCGGTTCCGCACTGTTCTCCTCCCACGTCCTCGGCGAGGTGGAGCGCGTCGCGGACCGGATCGGCGTGGTGCGACGGGGCAAGCTGGTCGCTGTGGAGCGGCTGCAGGACCTGGCCGCGAGGTCCCTGCACCAGGTGCGGGCCCGCTTCGCCGAGGACGTGGCCGCGGCCGACTTCGCCGGGATTCCCGGCCTGCGCGATGTGCTGGTGGACGGCCGCTCGTTCAGTTGCAGCGCCCCGCAATCGGCCCTCGACGCCTTGCTGAAACGGGTCAGCGCGCGGCAGGTGGAGGACTTCGAATGTGCCGAGGCCCCGCTGGAAGACACCTTCCTCAGCTACTACGGCATGGACCGCAACGGCGCGAACGGTGCGAACGGCGTTAGCGCCGGGTCGGTGGGCCCCGATGCTGGCTAGCGTGCTGGCGAAGACGCTCCGGGACCAGGGCCGGAGCCTGCTGGCGTGGTCGCTGTCCCTGGTGGTGCTGGTGGCCATGTACGCCGCCGTGTGGCCGGCCGTCCGCGACCAGCCCTCGATGGGCGACTTCATCGACCAGATGCCCGAGGCGTTCCGCTCCATGTTCGCCACCTCGGGCGCGGACATGTCGACCCCGACCGGGTACATCCAGGTTGAACTGCTCTCCTTTATGGGGCCGATCGCCGTGCTGGTCTACGCCATCGGCGCGGGCGCGCGGTCCATCGGCGGGGAGGAAGACCGTCACACCATGGACCTGCTGCTGTCCAACCCGGTGGGCCGCGGCCGGGTGGTGTTGGACAAGTTCCTGGCGATGGTCCTCGGCACGGTCCTGCTGGCGGCCGTCATGGGTGCCTCGCTGGTCCTGGAGGGCAAGTTCGTGGATCTGGAACTGCCGGCGGACAAGGTCGCCGCCACCATGGTGCACCTGGCCCTGCTCGGCGTCGTGTTCGGGGCGCTGGCGCTGGCGCTCTCCGCCGGCACCGGCAAGACCGGCCTGAGCCGCGGGGTCCCTGCGGCGCTGGCGGTGTTCGCCTACATCGTCAATGCCCTGGCGCCCTTGGTGGACGCCTTCGACCGGATCCAGAAGGTCTCGCCGTTCTTCCAGTACATCGCGCATGACCCGCTGCGGACGGGCGTCGCCTGGGACGGGGTGGCGGTGTCCGTGTGCACCGTCGCGGTGCTGGTGGCGCTCGCCGTCGTCGGCTTCCGACGCCGGGACGTCGCCGCCTGAGCCCGGGACCAAAGATGGACTACCGGGGACATGGCAACGCCGCTTTGCCTGCCGGAGTGCCTCACGTGTGAGTGCCCCGTTGGTCATTGGCCACAGATGGCCGCTATAGCGAAGCCCTGAGCGGCCGTGTGTGGCAAATGGATGAACGGAGCGGGCAAGGAGCCCATTCTCGGGTAGCGAGGCCGGGTGCCGGTCGCGACGGTTCTCGTGCCGGACAGGGCGTCCCGAGCAAGGACTCGTCCACAGGGCAGCCCGTCCATTTGCCATAAATGGCCGCTAAGTCGGGCAAGTTAGCGGCCAGCTGTGGCGAATGGGCGGACCTGGTCGTTTGCTGGAGCCCCGCGCGGTACCGGATGCCCGGAATAGCCCGGGCGCTAGGCCTCCGCCGGGACGTCCGAGGCCCACGCCATGCTGGGGCCGATCGCGTCGATGGCCTGGGAGAGCGGGATGCCGGAGCCGTCGCGGCGGCCGTGCTCGCCCGGCAGGGAGCGGGCAACCCCGGCCAGAGAGGACGCCTTCGCCGGGCCGTGGCCGGCCCAGGCGAGCAGCAGGGTGTCTTCGCCCTTGAGGAAGCGGTGCGCGCGGACGCCGGCGGTGCCGCGGCCCTTGGCGGGGTACTCGGCCAGCGCGGTGACCTTCGCGGCGCCCGGCGCGGTGCCCGGCAGGGCGCCCTCGGTGCCTGCGATGGTGACCACGACGGCGGCGTCGTCGGTGGCGCCGGCGGTGCCGAAGTGCAGCACCCGGTCCCCGGCAGCGAGCTTGATCCCGGCCATGCCCCCGGCGGTGCGGCCCTGCGGCCTGACCGCGGAGGCGCTGAAGTGCAGCAGCTGGGCCTGGCGGGTCACGAAGACCAGCTCGACGTCGTCGCCGGCGGCCGGCTCGACGCCCACCACGGTGTCCTTGTCCTTGAGGGCGATCACTTCCCAGTCCTCGCGGTTCAGCGGGTAGTCCGGCTGGACGCGTTTGATCACACCTTGTGCGGTGCCGATGGCCAGGACCTGATCCAGCGGGGCGAACGCGACGAGCGATTCGCCCTTGAGCAGCGTGATGAAGTCCTTGGCCGGAACGCCGCCGGCCATGTTGGGGGTGCCGGAGGTGGGCGGCAGCACGGGCATGTCCATTACCTGGAGCCGCAGCATCCGGCCCTGGGAGGTGACCGCGGCGATCTCGCCGCGCGCCGAGGTCTTGACCACAGAACGGAACACGTCGTGCTTTGTCCGCGGACCGGACTCGGCCAGGCTGTCCTGGTTGGCCGTGCGGGCGATCTGGCCGGACGCGGTCAGGATGGCCCAGCAGGGGTCGTCCGCGATCTCCAGGGCCAGCGGGGCGGCCTTGCCCTTGGCGCCGGGCGCGGCGAGGGCGGCGGCAACCGTGGGGGAGACGGCCTCAGACTCGAGCAGCACGGTCCGGCGCGGGGTGCCGTACTTGTCCGCGAGTTCCCCGAGCTCATCGGAGACCAGGGCACGCAGCAGCTCGGGGGAGTCCAGGATGGCCTGCAGCTCGGCGATCTCGCGGCGCAGCTCCTCCTGCTCCTTCTCGAGTTCGATCCGGGAGTACTTGGTCAGCTGCCGGAGCCGCAGTTCCAGGATGTAATTGGCCTGGATTTCGGTGAGGTCGTAGATGGACATCAGCCGGGTGCGGGCCTCGGCCGATTCGTCCGAGGACCGGATGATCTGGATGACCTCGTCGATGTCCACGATCGCGATGAGCATGCCCTCGACCAGGTGCAGGCGGTCCTTCTTTTTGCCCAGCCGGAAGGAGGTGCGGCGCCGCACCACGTTGATCCGGTGGTTCACGTAGACGGAGAGCAGTTCGAGCAGGCCGAGGGTCTGCGGCTGCCCGTCGACGAGCGTGACGTTGTTGATGCCGAAGGAGTCCTCCATCGGCGTGAACCGGTAGAGCTGCTGCAGCACCGCGTTCGGGTTGAAGCCGTTCTTGAGCTCGATCACAAGCCGCAGGCCGTGCTTGCGGTCGGTCAGGTCCACGATGTCGCTGATGCCGGTCAGCTTCTTGCCGTTGACGGCGTCCTTGATCTTCTCGATCACCTTCTCAGGGCCCACCATGTAGGGCAGTTCCGTGACCACCAGGCCGGTTCGGCGTGCCGAGAGCTGTTCGACGTCGACCTTGGCGCGGGTCTTGAAGGAGCCGCGGCCGGTGGCGTAGGCGTCCCGGATGCCGTCGAGGCCCACGATCCGGCCGCCGGTGGGCAGGTCCGGGCCCGGGACGAACTTCATGATGTCCTCGAGCGTGGCGTCCGGGTGCGCGATCAGGTGCCGGGCCGCCGCCACCACTTCGGCAAGGTTGTGCGGGGCCATGTTGGTGGCCATGCCGACGGCGATGCCGGTGGCTCCGTTGACCAGAAGGTTCGGGAACGCTGCCGGCAGCACGTCCGGCTGGGTGAGCTGGTTGTCGTAGTTGGGGACGAAGTCCACCACGTCTTCGTCGAGGTGGTCCGTCAGGGTCAGCGCGGCCGCCGCCAGCCGCGCCTCGGTGTACCGCGGGGCGGCAGGGCCGTCGTCGAGCGAGCCGAAGTTGCCGTGGCCGTCGATCAGCGGCAGCCGCAGGGAGAAGTCCTGCGCCATTCGGACCATCGCGTCGTAGATCGCGGTGTCGCCGTGCGGGTGCAGCTTGCCCATCACCTCGCCCACCACGCGGGCGCTCTTGACGTGGCCGCGGTCCGGGCGCAGGCCCATCTCGCTCATCATGTACAGGATGCGCCGCTGCACGGGCTTGAGGCCGTCCCTGGCATCGGGCAGCGCCCGGGAGTAGATGACCGAGTAGGCGTACTCCAGGAACGAGCCTTCCATTTCGGAAGTGACGTCGATATCGACGATGTTCTCGACGAAGTCCGGGGCTTCCCCTGCCGGGGGTGTGGTTTGGCGGCGTGCCATGAGGCGGGTGGGTCCTTCTACGGGGTGCTGAACGGGTACTGCAAAAGTTTATGGCTAGGCTAAGCCTATGGTGGATCAGCCCGCGGACGGCGTATATCCGGAACATTGGGAAGCCGATGTCGTGCTGCGCGACGGCGGCACCGCGCACCTTCGCCCCATCCACCCCGCCGACGCCGACGCCGTGCAGGCCTTCCACGTGGGCCAGTCGCAGAAGTCCATCTACATGCGCTTCTTTGCCTTCAAGTCCAAGCTCACCGCCAAGGAACTCAAACGCTTCACCGAGGTCGACTACAAGGACCGGGTGGCCCTGGTGATCACCATCGGCGGCGAAATCATGGGCATCGGCCGCTACGACCGGCTCGATGACCCGGAGGAGGCGGAGGTCGCCTTCAACATCGCCGACGCGCACCAGGGCCGCGGCATCGGCTCGATCCTGCTCGAACACCTCGCCGCCGCGGCCCGGGAGAACGGGATCCGCAAATTCAGCGCCGAGGTGCTCCCGGAGAACCGCAAGATGCTGATGGTCTTCTCCGACGCCGGCTACGACGTGAAGCGGCACTTCGACGACGGCGTCGTGAGCCTCGAGTTCAACATCGACCCCACGGACAAGTCCCGCGCCGTGATGGAGTCCCGCGAACACCGCGCGGAGGCCCGCAGCATCCAGGAACTGCTCGCGCCGTCCTCCGTGGCCGTGATCGGGGCCAGCCGCAAGTGGGGCACCGTGGGCTACCAGCTGCTGGAACACATCATCGAGGGCCACTTCACCGGCCCGGTCTACGCGATCAACCCCGAGGCCCTGGAACTGGCCGGCATGCTGTCCTTCGCCAAACTCTCCGACGTCCCCGGCCCGGTCAAGCTCGCCATCATCGCCGTCCCGTACGACGAGGTCCCCAAGGTGGTCCAGGAGTGCGCCGACGCCGGGGTCAAAGGCATCGTGGTGGCCACCGCCGGTTACGCGGACGACGGCGAACGCGGCCTCGCCCGGCAGCGCGAGCTGGTCCGCCAGGCCCGCGCCAACGGCATGCGCGTGATCGGCCCGGCCTCGCTCGGGATCGTCAACACCAACCCCGCCGTGTCCCTCAACGCCTCGATGGCGCCGTCCCTGGCCCGCCGCGGCGGCCTCGGCCTGTTCAGCCAGTCCGCGGCGATCGGCGTTTCGCTCTACGCCGCCTCCAGCCGGCGCCGGGTGGGCATCTCCACGTTCCTCTCCGCCGGCAACCGCGCCGACGTGTCCGGCAACGACATGATGCAGTTCTGGGAGGACGACGCCGACACCACCGCCGTCGGGCTGTACCTTGAATCCATCGGCAACCCGCGCAAATTCTCCCGGCTGGCCCGGCGGCTCGCACGGACCAAGCCGGTGATCGTGGCCAAGTCCGACGCCATGGGGCTGAACCTGCCGCCGGGCCACGCTGTGCGCACCACCCAGGCGCCGCCCGAAGCCCTCGACGCCATGATGCGCCAGGCCGGGGTGATCCGGGTGGAAACCATCGAGCAGCTGATGGACGTGGCCCAGATCGTCTCCAGCCAGCCGCTGCCCCAGGGGCCCGGCGTCGCCGTGTTCAGCAACTCCGGGGCGCTCGGCAAGGTGGTGGCGGACCGGGCCGCCGCGGCCGGACTCGGCGTCGAGCGGATCGTGGCCGACGTCGACCTGGACACCGGCATGTCCAGGGCCTTGCCGGCGCTGCGCCGCAGCCTGCAGGAGACGCTGACCATCAACTCGGTCCACGCGGTGGTGGTGGCCCTGCTGCCGGCCCGCGGGCTCACCGTGGAGAAGATCGGCGCGGTGCTGGCGGAGTGCTCGGCCGCCGCCGGCAAACCCGTGGTGGCGGCGTTCACCGGCCTCCTTGACCCGTCCATCTACGTCGAGGGCATGGTCGGGGCCGCCGCGGACGAGACGGCGGAATCCGCCGCCGGGGTGCCCTGCTATTCCAACCCCGGGGCCGCCGTCGCCGCCCTCGCAGCGGTGGTGCGCTACGCCCAGTGGG
This sequence comes from Arthrobacter sp. SlRoot2-15, assembly GCF_059739345.1. Taxonomy (NCBI): domain Bacteria; kingdom Bacillati; phylum Actinomycetota; class Actinomycetes; order Micrococcales; family Micrococcaceae; genus Arthrobacter; species Arthrobacter sp. SlRoot2-15. Next base: position 335,545 of record NZ_AP046058.1, on the reverse strand, counting down.
TGGTCCGCGACCAGGGCCTGTTCGTGGAACCCGAGGGCTGCGATCCCGAGGGCGCCCACGAGGATCTCGAGGAACTGCTCCGGCCAGTCGGCGGCGAGCAACTGGTCCGGCTGGATCCGGCCGCGTCCGGCAAGCTGCTGGGCTTTTACGGCATCCAGGTGCTGCCCTCCGAGGGTTTCGAGAGCGAGGACGACGCCGTCGCCGCCGCCGACCGGCTGGGCTGGCCGGTAGCGCTGAAGACCACCGACCCGGCGCTGCGGCACCGTCTGGACCTAGGCGGGGTGCGCCTGGACATCCAGGACGCCGATTCGCTGCGGCGCAACGTCGTCCAGATGCGCAAGTCGCTGCAGCGCTACGGCTCGCCCTCCCTGGAGGTGCAGTCGATGGCCCCGGTGGGGCAGGCCTGCACCTTCCGCGCCATCGAGGACCCGTTGCTGGGCCCGGTAGTGTCCTTCGGGCTGGCCGGCGACGCGGTCAACCTGCTCGATGATTGGGCGCACCGGGTCCCGCCGCTCTCCGGTTCCGACGTCCACGACTTCATCCGCGCACCCCGCGCCGCCCGAAAACTCTTCGGCTACCAGGGCCTGCCCGCCGTCGACGCCGCCGCGCTCGAGGACCTCGCGGCCCGGCTGACCCGGCTCAAGGACAACCACCCGGAGATCGTCCTCGTGGAGTTCAACCCGGTCCTGGCCGGTCCCGACGGCGCCGTGATCCTGGCCGCCGACGTCCGGATCGCCAACGCCGCCCAGCGCACGGACACCGCCAGGCGCGCGATGCGCAGTTAGCCGGTGCAGTTAGCAAGTGCCCAGCCGATCTGTGAAAATGGAAGCCATGAGCTCCCAGCCTCCAGCATCCCAGCCCCAGGCGCCGGTCCCCGCCCGCCACGGCTCGCAGCCCCATGGCCTGCATGACCACAGCGCGCAGGGCCAGAGCTTGGAAGGGGCCCTCCAGCAGGCAGGCTTCTACCCCCGCCTCGTGGCCGACGTCGTCGCCGACGCCCTGGACGGCCGCGACTGCGTGGCCCACCTGGTCCACCTCGAGACCCACTTCGACCGGGCCGAGGTGCGCCGGCACATCACCGTGCTGGTGCTGACCGAGGACATGCTGGTCATCACGCACGTGGACGACCAGCAGCTCGACGAAGCCGGCGAACAGATCGTCGCCCAGGTCTCCACCGAATCCGTGCCGGTCACGCAGATCCGCTCCGTGGTGCTCAGCTACGTCTACGCGCAGCCGCAGGACTACAAGCCCTCGGACCCGGTGCGTGAGCTGACCCTCTCCATCGCCTGGTCCGGCGGCCAGCGCCTCGACATGGGACCGGCCAGCTGCGGCGACCCGCAGTGCGAGGCCGACCACGGCTACAGCGGCACCATCGCGCAGGAGGACATTGTGCTCCGCATCAGCGCCGAGGCGGACGGTCTGCAGGCCGTCCAGGACGCCAAGCTTTTCGCCCGCGCGCTCCGGGCCGTAAACACCGGCTCCACCGCGCCGGCCACGCACGGCGTCTCCGCGTTGCCGCAGCGTCCCCGCGCCGGGGTCTTCGGAAACCGCCTCAGCCGCGGCCACCAGCGCTGAGATGGTGCCCGTCCGCGCCTCCCAGTCCCCGGTCTCCTCGCCGCAGGCGCCCCGGACGTCGCCCGCCGGCCAGCCGGCCATGCCGGCGGCCCCGGCCTACGGGGAGCGTTCCATCGCCGAAGTGCTCAGCAGCGCCGCGGCCAGCCTCGGTGTGCCGGGCTTCGAGAACCGGTTGAAGCTCCCCGCGGCGAAGCACGTCTGCGTGGTCCTGGCCGACGGCCTGGGCCGGCAGCTGCTCAAACAGAAGTCCGCCCACACGCCGTTCCTGCGCTCGGTGCTGCAGGCCGGCCAGGGCGCCGTGCCGGCGGGGATCGACGCGGCCTTCCCGTCCACCACCGTCGCCTCGCTGGCCAGCTTCGGCACCGGACTGCCCGCCGGGCAGCACGGCATGGTCGGCTACGACGTCCTCGACCCGGACCAGGACCGGGTGGTGAACATGCTGGGCAACTGGGACGACGGCGTCGACCCGCAGCAATGGCAGCCGATGCCCACCGTCTTTGAGCGGGCCGCCGGACACGTCGACGTCAGCACCGTCGCCCTGCCGCGGTTCAGCGACTCTGCCATGACCAAGGCCGCGCTGCGCGGCGGCCGTTTCCTGGCCGGGACCACCTCACACGCCCGGACGGCCGCCGCGGCGGAAGCCATGGCCGGCGCCGAGAGCTCGCTGATGTACTTCTATGTCCACGAACTGGACAAGGCCGGGCACCGCTACGGCTGCCAGTCGCCGCAGTGGGAGCACCAGCTCGAAGAGCTGGACGCCACCGTGCGCCGGCTCAACGCCACCCTCCCCGCCGGCACGACCGTGCTGGTCACGGGCGACCACGGCATGCTGGACGTGCCGGAATCGCAGCGGATCGATTACTCGGCCGACCCGGAACTGATCGCCGGCGTCCGGCACACAGCGGGGGAGCCTCGGATGGTGCACCTCTACCTTGAGGACGGAGCCGACGACGCCGGCCGGCGGCGGCTGCTGGAAGCGTGGCGGGCGCGCTTCGGCGACCGGATCTGGGCCTTTACGCGGAAGGAGGCCGTGGCCGCGGGGCTGTTCGGGGACGTCCGCGGCCCGGTGAGGGCACGGATCGGGGATGTAATGATTGCCGCCCGTGACGCGCTGGCGTTCTATGACACCCGCCGGGTCCAGGCAAGGGCATTGGAGGTGGTCGGCCAGCACGGTTCGCTGACCAAGGCCGAGCGCGAGGTCCCGCTGCTGTGCTTCAAGGCTGAGGGGAAAACCGGAGCCAAGCCGGCCCGGAAGGCTCCGCGGCACTGAACTAGTTCCTGACTGAGCGGCTTCCTGGCTGAGCCGTCTCCTGTTCGGCCCGTAGCCTGACGGGCGTGACGTGCCGGCGGTAGTCTTAGTCGCTGCGGGTGCCGAAGACGATCTCATCCCAGCTGGGAACGCTGGAGCGTTTGGGCTTGGACGGCTGGCGTTCGGGTGTTTCGTGTTCCCGGTCACCGCGGGCGGGGTCGGTGCGGGACGAGTCCCGGTGGGACGCCCGGGCGTCGGACGGGCCGTTGACGGGCGCGTCGCCGGCGGGTGAATCGGCGGGGGAGTCGGCCTGCGCGCGCCGCGAGGGGCCGCCGCCCAGGAGCTCGTCCAGCCCGGGGCTGGACGTCGGACCGGTGCGGACCGGGCGCAACTGCGAGGCCGCGATGGTGATTTCGCGGGTCTCGGTGCTGACCCCGTCGTGCAGCTTCAGCGCGTCGTCGCCGTCGGTGTCCTCGTGCCGCGGCGCCAGGCTCAGCCGGGAGAGCATGGACGGCCGGGCATCCCGGCGCCGGGCGAACGCATCCGGAACCGCGTGCGGTTCGGTCTTCGCTGCCGGGGCCTGTTCCTCCGCGGCCGGTGCGGGCTCCCCGGGAACCTCGGTGTCGTCGTCGCCGGAGTCTTCCGGCGGCGGGACCTCGGACGGGCGGGGGTGGGCGGCCGGAACCCCGTTGGTCAGCAGCAGCGCCAGGGCGTCGTCGGCGTCCTCGTCCAGGCCCAGGCGTTGGCCGCGGCGTGACCGCAGCATGTCCAACAGCCCGTCGGCGTCCTTTTCCTGCGGGCCGCCGAAGGGATGGGCTCCGTTCGGATGGACCACACTGAGCTGCGCGGTGGCGGTGCGCGCCGCGGCTTCGGCGTCGGTTTCAAAATCAAAAGGGCGGTCCGAGACCGCGGAGAGCCGCCGGGCCGGGACCGGGCCGTCAATCGGTTCGAGTTCACTGAGCTGCTGGGCCCAGCGGTTGGCGTTCTGCAGCGACTTCCGGGCCGGGCTGAACGTCCACATGGCCGGCGGCTCTTCGCCGATCGCGGCGTGCGCACCGGAGGGGGCGTCGAACCGGGCCACCACGTTCCAGCTCCCGTCCGGGCGGCGCCAGGAATCCCACTCCACGGTGGAGGGTTCGACGCCGTGGGCCCGGAGCCGGTGCGTGACCATGTCATCGAGTGTTGCGGGCTGGTCGCCGAAGTAGGAACGGTAGCTGTCGTGCCCGGCGGACGGGGAAGCGACCTCGATTTTGCGGGCCTGCTGCGCGACGTACTCGCGCTCGGCCAGCACGGGGCCCTCATAGCGCTGGACCTTGGCCAGTGGGATGCCGGAAAGTTCTGCGACTTCGTCGGCGGTGGCACCGCTGCGGATCCTGGCCTGGATGTCGCGGGGGGACATGGCAATGGGCGCGGCGCCCACGCCGGAAGCGGCCTTCGCCGGCGTCCGGCTGGCAGCCGCCCGAAGAGCCTCATCGATCGGCAGCCGGAACATCTCGCCGCCGGTGCCACTGACCAGGAGATGCTCCCCGTCGTCGTGGACGCCTACAAGCCGTAGATCCTGCATACAAATCCTCCACCCTGGCATTACTAACATTCGAAACTCTGCCACCGATGGGCAGCTATTCCGGTTAGGAGGGCGGGCGCGCCGTGATTTTCCGCGACTTTGCGCCCCATTAGCACCGGCCGGCGGAGGCCGCGCCGCCCCCGGACCGCAGGACTCTGGCGTTACGGCGGGGATGCGCGTAAAAATGGCCCGACATCGGGCACAAAAAGCGCTTGTCCGGCGTTGACATCGGTGAACCGAACCCGGCCGGGACCGGGGGCTACCAGCCCCCGCCGGTGCGGAGGCGGCGATCCAACCCAACGAATGCGGAGTGTGAGCAACTACTAATGGCGACAGACTACGATGCGCCGCGCAAGACTGAAGAAGACCTCAACGAGGATTCCATCGAGGAACTGAAGTCGCGGCGTACGGACAAGCCTTCCGCGGTGGTCGATGAAGACGAAACCGACCTCGCCGAAGGCTACGAACTCCCGGGCGCCGACCTCTCCGGCGAGGAGCTGCTGGTCCGGGTGCTGCCCGCACAGGCAGACGAATTTACCTGTGCCTCCTGCTTCCTCGTCCGCCACCGCTCGCAGATCGCCCGCGAAAAGGACGGCCTGAAGTACTGCAAGGACTGCGAGGGCTAAGCGCCGCCGGGGTCAAAGCTGCGGGGTCAGCCGTTCAGGGCCGCGACGAGCTGGTCCGGGTGCCGCGAGGACGCCAGCCAGTAGGGCGTGCGGTCCGAGGGGTCGGTGATCTCGATCCGGACCACCGGATCGATCCAGCCCCGGATGCACATAAACGCCAGGCCGTTGAGCCGGGTGCCGCGCTCCGCCGTCGCCTCCGCCCCGCGGAAGGCCTCGGCGGCGCCGACGAAGCTCCTCTCGATGGTGGCCCGGCCGACGCGCAGGGTGCCGGCGGTGACCGAGATGGACGGCGTAGACAGGACAAGCAGCACGGCCAGGATGACGAAGAGCACCACGGCGGCCGTGATGCCGGCGGCGATGCTGATCGGCGCGAACACCAGGATGCCGGCCCCGGCCAGTCCCGCAGCCACCAGCCAGATCCAGAAGCTTGGCCAGAGCTTTTCGCTATAGAGGACGGTGGCGTTGTGGGGGGTGTTGGAGGCAGGCACGGCGGCGCTGGATTCGGGCATGGGTCCAGCTTTCCACTTTTTCCGGGCCTTTTCACCTTGGCCAGGCGGCCACCGCCATACCGGGCTGCGGCGGCGCCCGCGCGGTAGGTCGATCCTCCCCGCGGGCGTTACAGTGGGGAACTGTGACTGAAGAAACCACCGCCGCGACCACCCCGCCGGCAGGGCCCGCAGCCGGCGGCATTTCCGCCTACGGAGCCCCCACCCTGACGGTGCAGCTCAAAATGCTCGACGACGGACTGGAACCGCCCTCGTATGCCCACCCGGGCGACGCCGGCGCGGACCTGCGCGCGCGCGAGGACGTTGTGCTCGGGCCGGGGGAGCGGCGGCTGGTTCCCACCGGAGTCTCCATCGCCCTTCCCGACGGCTTCGTGGCCTTGATCCACCCGCGTTCCGGTCTCGCCACCAAGCACGGACTGACCGTGGTGAACGCGCCCGGCACCGTGGATGCCGGATACCGCGGCGAGATCGCCGTGACACTGCTGAATACCGACCGCGAGCAGGCGATTGAACTGCGACGCGGCGATAGAATTGCACAAATGGTCATCCAGCGTGTGGAGTACGCCGACTTCGTGCCCGTCCGGGAACTCAGCGAGTCCGTCCGCGGCGGCGGCGGCTTCGGCTCCACCGGCGGATTCGGCGCCCCCGGGGCCTGAACCCCGGCCGTTACACACAGCTGTTCCCCGCGCGGGGCCAGGAACTTCGCGCAGGATCACAACTAAGGAGACAACCCCATGGTTTTTGGGCGTGGCAGGAAAGCCAAGCAGGAGCAGTTGACGGACCCCGGCGAGACCCGGGAGGCCGACGCTGTGGACGCCGGCGCACCCCCCGTGGCCACGGACGGCGCCGTCCGCGGGTCCGGCCCGTATGACGCCTCGGAAATCGACAACCAGGACGGCTACGTGGACCTCGGCGCCCTGCTGATTGCCCCGCGCGAAGGACTGCAGCTCCGGCTGGAAGTCGAGGAAGCCACCCAGCGCGTGGTCGCCGTGACCATGGACCTGGAAGGCTCCAGCCTGCAGCTGCAGGCTTTCGCAGCGCCCCGCTCCGAGGGCCTCTGGGACGAAATCCGTGAGCAGATCGGCCAGTCCGTGGGCAGCCAGGGCGGCCAGGTCGACGAAATCGAGGGCCACTTCGGCATCGAACTCGTCGCCAAGCTGCCCGCCGGCGACGGCAGCGAGGGCTACCGCGTGGCCCGGTTCATCGGCGTCGACGGCCCCCGCTGGTTCCTCCGCGGCGTCCTCGGCGGGGAAGCCGCGCTGGACCGCAATGCCGCCGCCGGACTCGAGGACCTCTTCCGCCAGATTGTTGTGGTCCGCGGCGAGAACCCGATGCCGCCGCGCGACCTGCTGCAGCTCCGCCTGCCGCGCGACTCCGGCGCGACGGCACCGCAGGGTGCCCCGGAGTTTGACCAGCCCGAGCGCGGACCGGAGATTACCCAGATTGGCTGATGCCTCCGGCAAGGAACCAGCCGCCGCCGTTCCGGTGCGGGGGCTTCCGGAGCGCGGCCGCGTGGTGTGCCGGGGCTTCATCGAATCCGTGACGTATGCCCCGGCCGGCGAGGTGGCCGCCTTCACCGCCATCATCACCGACCACGACGCCCCGCCGCCCAAGGCCCGCCCCGCAGCCGTCCGGGCAGCCGCGGCCGGGCAGACCGGCCCGTCAGGCCCGGCCGGGGTCCGTCGCAAGGGACCCGCCGTCGCCGCGGACCGGCTCCGCGTGATCTGGCTGGGCCGCCGCCGGATCCCCGGCGTCAAGGCCGGCCTGGAGCTGCGGCTCGAAGGGATGGTCACGGTGCGTGACGGGCTGCCCACCATGTTCAATCCGCGCTACGAAATACTCTCCCGCCAGGAGGAGCAATGAGCACCCCCGAAGACCAGCAGCCCACCGTGGCCCAGCTCGCCGAAGGCTATGCGGCCAAGGCGGGCCTGCACCGCTCCGGCAACGGCAACATTGACGTGCTCAAGAGCGCCGGCGGTGTCCAGGGCATCGCCGAGAGCATCCTGCCCGGGCTCGTGTTCCTGGTCGCGTTCACGATCACCCGCGAACTTCCGCTGGCCCTCGTCGCCGCGCTGGCCGTGGCCGCGGCGTTCACCGTCGCGCGGCTTCTCCAGCGCAAACCGCTGACGCAGGCGTTGGCCGGCATTGTCGGCGTCGGGCTCTCGGCTTGGCTGGCGAATTCGACCGGGAAGGCCGAGGACTTCTACGTGCTCGGGTTCTTCACCAACCTCGGGTACATCGTCGCGATGTCCATCTCAATCGCTGTGCGGTGGCCGTTCGCCGGGCTCCTTTTCGGGTTTATCCGGAACGAGGGCCTGGACTGGCGCAAGCACCCCGCCAGGGTCAAGGCCTACCGCATCGGCACCTGGGTGATCATCTCGGTACTGGTCCTGCGCCTGCTCGTCCAGGTCCCGTTGTATTTCATGGGGGAGCAGGGCCTCGCCGGCCTCGCCACCACGCGCTTGATCATGGGGGCGCCGCTGTACATCCTGGGCATGTGGGTGGCCTGGCTGCTCACCCGCCCCGCGCCGGCCCCCGTTGAAGCCCCCGCCGAGGAGCCGGTCGAACCCAACTGACCCGCAGTTGTGGCCGTTTTCAGACCTGAAAACGGCCACAGCTGCCAGTTACTTGGGGGTGTCAGCCCTCGAAGCCGTCGTCGCCGGCGGCCTGCGTCTCGCGGCCGTGCGGCTCGACGGCGGCCGGGTGCCGGCCGGAACCGGACGGCTCCCCGGCAGCTTCGGCGTCGGACTCCGGCGCCGAGAGCAGGGCCCGCAGCCCGTCCTCCGCGGCGATCGTGGTGACGAAGAACAGCTCGTCGCCGCCGTCGATCACATCGTCCCGGCTGGGGGTGATCGGCGCCTGGTCGCGCAGGATCGCCACCAGGGTGGCGTCCTCGGGCCAGTCGATATCACCCACGGTCAGGCCGATCACATGCGAGTCGTGCGGCACCGTGAATTCGACCAGCGAGGACACCCCGGTCTGCAGCGTCAGCAGCCGGACCAGGTCGCCGATTTCCACGGCTTCCTCCACCAGGGCGGTCATCAGCTGCGGGGTGTTGACCGCGACGTCGACGCCCCAGGAGTCATCGAACATCCAGTCGTTCTTCGGGTTGTTGACCCGGCCCACGGTCCGGCCGACGCCGAATTCGGTCTTGGCCAGCAGCGACACCACCAGGTTCACCTTGTCGTCGCCGGTCGCGGAGACCACGACGTCGGCGTCCTCCAGGCGGGCGTCCTTGAGCGTGCTCAGTTCACAGGCGTCGCCGACCAGCCAGTGCGCGCCGCGCAGCCCGCTGCGGCCGATCACCTCCGGCTTGAGGTCGATCAGCAGGATCTCGTGCTTGTGGGCCAGCAGTTCACGGGCGATCGAGGAACCGACGCTGCCCGCCCCGACGATGACGACTTTCACTTAGGACTCCTTGGCGGGGGACTTGGCAAGAATGTGGGCGACCTCGGAGGTGCGGTCCACGCTCAGCATGGCGTGGACGGTGTCTCCGTCCTGGAACGCGGTTCCCGGCCCGGGAAGGATGCCCTCGCCGAAGCGGGTGAGGTAGGCGATGCGGATGTCGGCGGCCTTCTCGATCGCGGAGAGCGGGTGGCCGATCCAGCCGGCGTCCAGGTCCACCTCGGCCAGCACCAGCCGGCCGGACGGGTCGCGGAAGTCGCCGGCGAGGTGCTGCTCGGGCAGGATCCGGCGCAGCACCTGGTCGGCGCTCCAGCGCACCGCCGCCACCGTGGGAATGCCGAGCCGCTGGTAGATCTCCGCGCGGCCCGGGTCGTAGATCCGCGCCACGACGTGCGGGACGTGGAATGTCTCGCGGGCCACCCGGGTGGCCAGGATGTTGGAATTGTCACCGCTGGACACGGCGGCGAAGGCGTAGGCCTCCTCGACGCCTGCCTGCTTCAGCGTTTCCCGGTCAAAGCCGACGCCGGTGACCTTGCGGCCGGAAAAGCCGGTCCGGAGCCGGCGGAAAGCACGGTCGTCCTGGTCGATGATCGCGACCGAATGGCCGGCGTCCTCCAGTGTGTGCGCCAGGGTCGCCCCAACTCGGCCACAACCCATGATCACGAAGTGCGCCACACGTGCCTCCTCAAGCTACCTTCTTGCGCTGCTGCGGTTTGCTGCTGCGTAAAACTGTACCGGCCAGGGCGCACCCGCAGGCCGTCGATCAGCGGCGCGGGCCGCCGGGGGCCTGGCGGACGGGCTCCGCCGTCATGACATCGGACCCGAATCAGACTAGCTTTGTCTGGTGCTGACAATTTTCAATGCCGTGAAGCGGGTGCTGGTAGGCAGGCCCTTCCGGAACGACCGTCTGGCCCACACCCTGCTGCCCAAACGGATTGCGCTCCCCATTTTCGCCTCCGATGCGCTCTCCTCGGTGGCGTACGCACCGGACGAAATCCTGCTGACCCTGGCCCTGGCGGGCGTCAGCGCCGTGGCCTTCTCACCCTGGGTGGGCCTGGCCGTGATGGTGGTGCTGCTGACCGTTGTGGCCTCGTACCGACAGAACGTCCACGCCTACCCTTCCGGCGGCGGCGACTACGAAATCGCCAACGAAAACCTGGGCAAGTACGCCGGGCTCACCGTCGCCTCGGCCCTGCTGGTGGACTACGTCCTCACCGTCGCGGTGTCGATGTCCTCGGCCGCGGCGTACCTCACCACGGCCGTCCCCTCGCTGCACGGCCAGCAGGCCGCGATCGCTACGATCGGCGTCGTGATCCTGGCCCTGGTGAACCTGCGCGGCATCCGCGAGGCCGGCAGCGTCTTCGCGGTGCCGACCTACATCTTTATGTTCTCGATCCTCGGCATGACCGCCGTCGGCATCTTCCAGGCCGCCACCGGCCAGCTGGGCCAGGCGCCGTCGGCCGCGTTCGAGATCGTCCCGGCCGCCGGGTTCGATGAGGGGATGGTGGGCCTGGCCGGCGCGTTCCTGCTGCTCCGGGCGTTCTCCTCGGGCGCCGCCGCCCTGACCGGCGTCGAGGCGATCAGCAACGGCGTGCCGAACTTCCAGAAGCCCAAGAGCAAGAACGCGGCCACCACGCTATTGCTGCTCGGCGTGATCGCGGCCTCCATGCTGGCCGGCATCATTTACCTGGCCAACGCCACCAAGGTGCACATCGTGCTGGATCCGGCCAAGGAGTTCCTGCTGGACGGCAAGCCGCTGCCTGAGGATTACATCCAGAACCCGGCGATCAGCCAGATCGCGGAGACCGTCTTCGGCGCCGGCTCGATCCCGTTCTACATTGTGGTCGCCGCCACCGGCGTGATCCTGGTCTTCGCCTCCAACACCGCCTTCAACGGCTTCCCGGTCCTCGGCTCGATCCTCGCCCAGGACGGCTACCTGCCGCGCCAGCTCCGCACCCGAGGCGACCGGCTCGCGTTCAGCAACGGGGTACTGGCGCTGGCCGCCGGCGCGCTGGTGCTGATCATCGCCTTCGACGCCGACGTCACCAAACTCATCCAGCTCTACATCGTGGGCGTCTTCATCTCCTTCACCCTCAGCCAGCTCGGCATGATCCGGCACTGGGGCCGTGAACTGAAGCTCGCCAAGGACGCCGCCACCAAGCTGCGGATGCTCAAGTCCCGCACCATCAACACGATCGGCTTCGGCATGACCGGCCTGGTCCTGGTGATCGTGCTGATCACCAAGTTCGAACAGGGAGCCTGGATCGCCCTGCTGGCCATGTTCATCCTGTTCCTGATCATGTGGAGCATCCGGGCGCACTACGACAACGTGGCCAAGGAGCTCGCCGTGGATGAGGACTCCTCGCCGCGCGCGCTGCCCACCCGGGTGCACGCCGTGCTGCTCGTCTCCCACGTCCGCAAGCCCGTGCTGCGGGCGCTTGCCTACGCACGGGCCTCGCGGCCCTCCCGGCTGGACGCCATCACGGTGGATATCAGCCCGGAGGAAACGGAGCAGACCCTCGAGGACTGGGAGAAGCTGGAGATCCCGGTACCGCTGACGGTGTTGGCGAGCCCGTTCCGTGAAACCGTCACGCCGATCATGGAGTACATCAAGAACATGCGCCGCGACTCCCCGCGCGACCTGATCGTTGTGTACATCCCCGAATACGTGGTGGGCAAATGGTGGGAGCAACTGGTGCACAACCAGACCGCGCTGCGGATCAAGACCCGGCTGCACTTCGAGCCCGGGGTCATGGTGGCCAGCGTGCCGTGGCAGCTGAAATCCTCCGAAGAAGCCAAGAAACTGCAGGACATCCAATGAGCACCGACACCCGGACCCCCGCCCGCACCGAGCTGATTGTCGACGTCGGCCCCGTCGCCCACGGCGGCCACTGCGTGGCCCGGCACGAGGGCCGTGTGATCTTCGTCCGGCACGGCATCCCCGGCGAAAAGGTCCGGATCCGGCTGACCGACGACGGCGAGTCCGCCAAGTTCTGGCGCGCCGACGTCGTCGAGGTGCTGGAGGCCTCGCCGGACCGGGTGGAGCACTTCTGGCACGCTGCCGACTCGCAGCGCTCCTGGTCCCACGGCCACCCGCCGGTGGGCGGCGCCGAGCTGGGCCACGTCGCGCTGGACCGCCAGCGCGGCCTCAAGGCCGAGGTGCTGGCCGAGCAGCTGCGCCGGCTCGCCGGCGTCGAGCTTGCCGTCCCGGTCGAAGCCGTGGGGGAGGCGGCGGGCGCCGCCGGCACCGGCCTGGCCTGGCGGACCCGCACGGGTTTCGCCGTGACGGCCGGCGGCAAGCTGGGCATGCACGCGCACCGCTCCGACTCGGTCTTCCCCGTCCGCGAGATGCCGCTGGCCGTCGAGGACATCAACGCCCTCAAGCTCTGGGACATTGACCTGCAGGGCATCGAGCGGGTGGAGGTCGCAGCTCCCGCCAACGGCTCCCGGCCGCTGGTGCTCCTGGTCCCGTCTGCCGGAACCCGGGCCAAGCGGCTCGCCGCGATCACCGCCCAGTTGCCCGACGACATCTCGGTGGCGGCCGTTGACCCCGGCACCGGTGCCGTGACGCAGTTGCGCGGCCGCACCTGGGTGCAGGAAACCGCGGCCGGGCACGAATACCGCGTCACCGGCGACGGTTTCTGGCAGATCCACCGGGACGCCCCGGAGACACTGGTGGGGGCCGTCACCGGCTTCCTGCAGGGCGGCGGCTACCTCAATGCCGGGTCCGTCGTGGCGGACCTGTACGCCGGCGCCGGGCTCTTCACCGCGCCCCTGGCCGACGCCGTCGGGGTCACCGGTTCCGTGCTGTCCGTGGAAGGGGCGCCGGGCACCAGCCGGGACGCCCGGAAGAACCTGCACGGCGCGCCCCAGGTCGAAATCATCCAAGGCAAGGTCGAACGCGTGCTGCGGCAGCAGCCCCGCAGCTTCGACGCCCTGCTCCTGGACCCGCCCCGGGCCGGCGCCGGCAAGGCGGTCGTGAACCAGCTGGTGGCATCCAGGCCCCGCGCCATCGCCTACGTCTCCTGCGATCCGGCGTCGTTCGCGCGGGACGTGGGGTACTTCCAGCAGGCCGGCTGGGCCCTGGCGGGGCTGCGCGCCTTCGACCTGTACCCGCACACCCACCACCTGGAGACTGTGGCGTTACTGACTCCCCGGGGCTGAGGCCACTAGGATGGGCGGAGTAGTCCGACATCGCGCACTGCAGTCACTTTTGAGAATTCACTGTTGAGAAATCATCACTCATGTCTTAGTTAGGCTGACCTAACTAGCAAGGGGTCTGCGGCGCGACAAAGATGAAACTGTTGCGAGAGGAGTCCTGCGATGAGCATTGTGGACAGCTTCGGTTCAAAAGGCAAACTTAATGTAGCCGGTACCGAATACGAAATTTTCCGGTTGAACTCCGTTGAAGGTGCAGAAAACCTTCCGTTCAGCCTCAAGGTATTGCTTGAAAACCTGTTGAGGACCGAGGACGGCGCCAACATCACGGCCGATCACGTCCGCGCACTGGCCGGTTGGGATCCCAACGCCGAGCCCGACACTGAAATCCAGTTCACGCCGGCGCGCGTGATCATGCAGGACTTCACTGGCGTGCCCTGCGTTGTTGACCTCGCCACCATGCGTGAGGCCGTCAAGGAACTCGGCGGCGACCCCAAGCGGGTCAACCCGCTGGCACCGGCGGAAATGGTCATCGACCACTCCGTCCAGATCGATGCCTTCGGCAACTCCGGCGCACTGGAGCGCAACATGGAGATCGAGTACCAGCGCAACGGCGAGCGGTACCAGTTCCTGCGCTGGGGCCAGACCGCGTTCGACGACTTCAAGGTCGTCCCGCCGGGAACCGGCATTGTGCACCAGGTCAACATCGAATACCTGGCCCGCACCGTCATGACCCGTGAAGTCGATGGCGCGCTCCGCGCTTACCCGGACACCTGCGTCGGCACCGACTCGCACACCACCATGGTCAACGGCCTGGGCGTGCTCGGCTGGGGCGTAGGCGGCATCGAAGCCGAGGCTGCCATGCTCGGCCAGCCCGTCTCCATGCTGATCCCGCGCGTTGTGGGCTTCAAGCTGACCGGGTCCATCCCGGCCGGCGCCACCGCCACCGACGTTGTACTCACCATCACCGAGCAGCTGCGCCAGCACGGTGTTGTCGGCAAGTTCGTGGAGTTCTACGGCGAAGGCGTCGCTGCCGTGCCGCTGGCCAACCGCGCCACCATCGGCAACATGAGCCCCGAATTCGGCTCCACCGCCGCGATGTTCCCGATCGACGACGTCACCCTCGACTACCTGCGCCTCACCGGCCGGTCCGACGAGAACGTGGCCCTCGTGGAGTCCTACGCGAAGGAACAGGGCCTCTGGCACGATCCCTCCCGCGAGATCAAGTTCTCCGAGTACCTCGAGCTGGACCTTTCGACGGTTGTCCCGTCGATCTCCGGCCCGAAGCGCCCGCAGGACCGCATCATCCTCTCCGAATCGAAGGCCCAGTTCCGCGAGGACCTGCGCAACTACGTGAAGGAAGACCTGGCCGACGGCAGCCTGGACGAAGCGATCGACGAGAGCTTCCCGGCGTCGGACGCCCCGTCCTTCACCGCCTCCGGCACCCACCTCACGGACCAGGCGCCGCACGCGCACGGCCCGAAGTCGAACGGCCGCCCGTCCAAGACGGTGGCCGTCACGACCGCCGACGGCCGCGAGTTCGAACTGGACCACGGCGCGGTGTCGATCGCCTCGATCACCTCCTGCACCAACACGTCCAACCCGTCCGTGATGCTGGCCGCCGCGCTGCTGGCCCGCAACGCCGTGGACAAGGGCCTCACCTCCAAGCCGTGGGTCAAGACCTCCGTGGCCCCCGGTTCCAAGGTCGTCACCGACTACTACAACAAGTCGGGCCTGACCCCGTACCTGGAGAAGCTCGGCTTCTACATCGTCGGCTACGGCTGCGCGACCTGCATCGGCAACTCCGGCCCGCTCGACGCCGAAATCTCCGAGGCCATCCAGGCCAACGACCTTTCCGTCACCGCCGTGCTCTCCGGCAACCGCAACTTCGAAGGCCGGATCAACCCGGACGTCAAGATGAACTACCTGGCCTCCCCGCCGCTGGTCATCGCGTACGCCCTGGCCGGCACCATGGACTTCGACTTCGAAAACGACGCCCTGGGCCAGGACGAGGCCGGCAACGACGTCTTCCTGAAGGACATCTGGCCGAACCCGGTCGAGGTCCAGCAGGTCATCGACTCCTCGATCGACACGGGCATGTTCGCCCGCGGCTACGAGGGTGTCTTCGAGGGCGACGAGCGCTGGAAGGCACTCGACACCCCGGCCGGCGACACCTTCGCCTGGGACGAGAAGTCCACCTACGTCCGGAAGCCCCCGTACTTCGAGGGCATGCAGGCGCAGCCGGAGCCCGTGCAGGACATCACCGGGGCGCGCGTGCTGCTCAAGCTCGGCGATTCCGTCACCACGGACCACATCTCCCCGGCCGGTTCCTTCAAGTCCGACACCCCGGCCGGCCAGTACCTGCTGGCCAACGGTGTGGAGCGCAAGGACTTCAACTCCTACGGCTCACGCCGTGGCAACCACGAAGTCATGATCCGCGGCACCTTCGCCAACATTCGGATCAAGAACCAGCTCCTCGACGGCGTCGAGGGCGGCTTCACCCGCGACTTCACCCAGGCCGACGGCCCGCAGGCCTACGTCTACGACGCCGCGCAGAACTACCAGGCCGCCGGCACCCCGCTGGTTGTCCTGGCCGGCAAGGAGTATGGCTCCGGTTCGTCCCGTGACTGGGCCGCCAAGGGCACCGCACTGTTGGGTGTCAAGGCTGTCATCGCGGAGAGCTACGAGCGTATCCACCGCTCCAACCTGATCGGCATGGGCGTCCTGCCGCTGCAGTACCCGGCCGGCCAGAACGCCGCCAGCCTGGGCCTGACCGGCACGGAAACCTTCGCCGTTGAGGGCGTCACCGCCCTCAACGAAGGCACCACGCCGAAGACCCTCAAGGTCACCGCCACGGCCGAAGATGGCTCCACCACCTCGTTCGACGCGGTCCTGCGCATCGACACCCCGGGTGAAGCCGACTACTACCGCAACGGCGGCATCCTGCAGTACGTGCTGCGCCAGATCTCGGCCAGCTAGGTCAGTTCCGGCAGCACCGCCCGAAAGCCCCGGCCCGTCACCGACGGACCGGGGCTTTCCCGTTTCCGGCACCCGGCCCGGTTCGGAGGCGTTAGAGTTAAAAGGCATGTCTACTACCCGCAAGGAGGGGCCGTTGGGAATCTTGGAGACCATCCGGAGTCCGCAGGACCTGAACAAATTGTCCGAGGCGCAGCTGGAGCAGCTGGCAGCCGAGGTCAGGGAGTTCCTGATCGGCAACGTTTCCCAGACGGGAGGCCACCTCGGGCCGAACCTCGGCGTCGTTGAACTCACCATCGCGGTGCACCGGATCTTCGATTCCCCCCGCGACAGCATCGTCTTCGACACCGGCCACCAGTCCTACGTGCACAAGCTCCTCACCGGCCGCCAGGACTTCAGCACGCTCCGCCAGCAGGGCGGGCTCTCCGGCTACCCGGACCGCGGCGAATCCGAGCACGACATCGTCGAAAGCTCGCACGCCTCCTCCTCGCTGTCCTGGGCCGACGGCATCTCCCGCGCCCGGCGGCTGACCGGCGACGGCGACCGGTACGTGATCGCCGTCGTCGGTGACGGCGCCCTGACCGGCGGCATGGCCTGGGAGGCCATCAACAACATCGCCGCGGACAAGAAGCGACGTGTGGTGATCGTGGTCAACGACAACGGCCGCTCCTACGCCCCGACCGTCGGCGGCGTCGCCGACTACCTCGCCTCGCTGCGCCCCACGATCGATTCACTCCGCGCCGCGCCCGCCTACGAAGGCGCCCTCGACTGGTGGAAGAAGCGGCTGCAGAGCGGCGGCCCCGTGGGACAGTTCACCTACAAGAGCCTGCATGCCATGAAAAAGGGCATCAAGGACTGGTGGGCGCCGCAGGGCATGTTCGAGGACCTCGGAATGAAGTACATCGGCCCGGTGGACGGCCACAACCTCCAGGCCATGGAGAACGCGCTGTCCACGGCCAAGAACTACGCCGGCCCCGTGATCGTCCACGCCATGACCGAGAAGGGCCACGGCTATGCGCCGGCCCGGGCTCACGAGGCGGACCAGTTCCATGCCGTCGGGATCATCGACCCGGAAACCGGCGAACCCACCGAGGCCGGCGGCGCGAAGTCCTGGACCTCCGTGTTCGCCGATGAGATCGCCGACATCGCCGACGAGCGCAAGGACATCGTCGGAATCACCGGCGCCATGCTGATCCCAGTGGGGCTGCACAAGTTCGCCGCCCGCCACCCGGACCGGGTGTTCGACGTCGGCATCGCCGAGCAGCACGCCCTCACCTCCGCGGCGGGCATGGCCTTCGGCGGCCTGCACCCCGTCGTGGCGGTGTACGCGACCTTCCTGAACCGTGCCTTCGACCAGCTGCTGATGGACGTGGCGCTGCACAAAGCCGGCGTGACCGTGGTGCTGGACCGGGCCGGGGTCACCGGGCCAGACGGCGCCAGCCACCACGGCATGTGGGACATGGCCATGGTGCAGATCGTCCCCGGCCTGCACCTGGCCGCGCCCCGCGACGCCACCCGGCTGCGCGAGGAACTGCGCGAGGCGGTCGCCGTCGAGGACGCCCCCACCGTGATCCGCTACTCCAAGGGCACGGTCGGCGCCGAAGTGGAAGCGCTCGAACGCCTCAGCGACGGCGTCGACGTGCTGGCCCGGCGGCCCGCCGGGTCCAGCGACAACGACGTCCTGATCGTCAGCGTCGGCGCCATGTCCGAGCTGGCTCTCGACGTCTCCAACCGCCTCGGCGCCCAGGGCATCAGCTCCACTGTGGTGGACCCGCGCTGGGTCCTGCCGGTGCCCAAGTCCGTTATCGCCCTCGCCTCGCATCACCGCCTCGTGATCTGCATCGAGGACGGCGTCCGGGCCGGCGGAGTCGGCTCCCGGATCCGGCAGGAAATGCGGGCTGCCGGGGTGGACACCGCGCTCAACGAGGTGGGCCTGCCGGTGGAGTTCCTGGACCACGGGAGCCGCAGCCAGGTGCTGGAGCGCGTCGGACTGACGGCCCAGCAGATCACCCACGACGTCGTCGCCCAGGTCCTCGGGACCAAGGTGCCGTTCGCGCGGCCGCTGCCCGGTCAGGAGCACCCCAGCACCGGCAGCCTGCCGATCCTGTGAGGGTCCCGACGTTGGGCCGGAACGACCACGCCGTCAAGGCACAACAAGCACCCTTCGACGGCACCTGCCGCGGACGGTTTACGAAGGGACAGCCATGAGCGGCATTATCCGCGTGTACAAGCGCGATGACGAGGGAGTCCTGCACTTCAGGGAAGCCTGGATCGACGAGGAGTACCACGAGTTCGTGATGAACCACGGCGTCGTCGGGCACCAGAGCACCACCGAGGAGACCGAGGCCGCCGACGCCGCCGCGGGGGAGGGCCTGATGGAGGCCTTCGCCGCGCAGTGCACCGAGGACGGCTACGCCGAGATCCCGGACGAGGAGCAGTTCTGGGTGGTGGCGCAGTACGCGCTCAAGACCAAGGACGGCACCAGCCGCGACCGCTACCTCGAGGAGAAGGCCAAGGACGCCCTGATCAGCCACCTCGCCTGGCGCGGCCTCGGCGTGGTGGACCGCACCGAATTCTCCGACGCCAAACTCAACATCTTCTGCCTCACCCCGGAGGTCAACAAGACGGTCAACGCGATCAAGGTCTGCATCCGCGGCGAGGACCTGGACTTCACCAAGCTCAGCATCGGTGCCGCACCGTTCGGCGGGACGGACTTCAAACTGAAGCACTCGGCCAAACCGGCCAACAGCTTCACGCTCTAGGCGCCGGGCCCGCCAGCCACGGCCCGGACAGTACCTGCGGGGAGCCGGGCACGGCTCACATCAGTTTTGGGGGCAAGCGACAGGAAGGCAACGCAATGACGCGCAAAACCCCTCGACCCGGCAGCACCCCGCTTCCCGCCGGACTGGCGGCCCCGGCCCGCAAGTCCCTGGCGCACGCGGGAGTTGAAACCCTCGAACACCTCGTGCAGCTTGGCCGGCGCCGGCTTGCCGGGATGCCGGGGGTCTGCCCTCGCACCCTGGCCCAGCTTGAGGATGCCCTGGACGAACGCGGACTGGAACTGCCCGCAGGGTAGGGGGGCAGGGGTCCAGCATCGGGAGACCGCGTGCGGCTGCCGCGGTGCCGCCGCCGGCCGTTATAGGCTGAATCCCATGACTGAATACCGCCGCGTAGGAAATTCCGGACTGACTGTCTCCGTTGTGGGACTTGGCTGCAACAACCTGGGCCGGGCCAATACCGCCACCGAGACGCAGGAGGGGACCGACGCCGTCGTGCATGCGGCCCTGGACGCCGGCATCACCTTCTTCGACGTCGCGGACGCCTACGGCCGGGAGCCCGGGCTCAGCGAAACGATGCTCGGCAAGGCACTCGGGTCCCGCCGCGGCGACGCCGTGATCGGCACCAAGTTCGGCATGGACATGCGCGGGACCAACGGCAACGATTTCGGCGCCCGGGGATCCCGCCGCTACATCATCAAGGCCGCCGAGGCCTCCCTGCGCCGGCTCGGAACCGACTGGATCGACCTGTACCAGTTCCACACCCCGGACCCGCTCACGCCCATCGACGAGACCCTCGCGGCCCTCGAGGAGCTCGTGGCCAGCGGCAAGGTCCGCTACATCGGCCACTCCAACCGTGCCGGCTGGCAGATCGCCGAGGCCGAGTTCGTGGCCCGCGCCCAAGGCGGCGAACGCTTCATCTCCAGCCAGAACCACTACAACCTGCTGGACCGTCGCGCCGAGCTGGAGGTCACCCCGGCGGCCGAAGCCTACGGCCTGGGCGTGCTGCCCTACTTCCCGCTGGCCAACGGACTGCTCACGGGCAAGTACTCCGCCGGGCAGGCGCCGGAGGGATCGCGCCTGAGCCACACGCGCACCAACCTGGTCCACGACGCCGACTGGAAGCAGCTGGACGCGTTCTCCGCCTTCGCCGCCGAGCGGGGCCTGACCGAGATCCAGGTGGCCTTCTCCTGGCTCGCCGCCCAGCCCTCGGTCAGCAGCGTGATCGCGGGCGCCACCCGGCCCGAGCAGGTCCGGCAGAACGCCGAGGCCGTCGCCTGGGTCCCGGACGCCAAGGAGCTCGCCGAACTTGATGAGATCTTCCCGCGCACGCCGAAGGTCGCACTGTTCTGAGCCGCATTGATCCGAGCCGAACTATGTTGAGCGCACCCGTGCCTGAGACCGACGCCGCCGTCCAGCGGATCCTGATGGATGTCGATACCGGCATCGACGACGCCTTGGCGATCGTCTACCTGCTGTCCCGGCCAGAGGTCCACCTGCAGGCCATCACCTGCACCGCGGGCAACGTCGGGGCGCGCCAGGTGGCGCTGAACAGCCTGTCCCTGCTGGAGCTGTGCGGGCGGCAGGGGATCGAGGTGGCTGTCGGCGCCGAGGTCCCGCTGGAAATCCCGCTGGTCACCACCGAAGAAACCCACGGGCCGCAGGGGATCGGCTACGCCGAGCTGCCCGCCCCCGCCCAGCAGATCTCCCCGCGCCACGCCGTCGACGTGTGGGTGGAGGAAGTCCGGGCGCATCCGGGGGAGATCACCGGGCTGATCACCGGGCCGCTGACCAACTTCGCCCTCGCCCTGCGGCGCGAACCGGACCTGCCGCGGCTGCTCAAGGGACTCGTCATCATGGGCGGCAGCTTCTACTACCAAGGCAACACCACGCCGACGGCGGAGTGGAACACCTCGGTGGACCCGCACGCCGCCAAGGAAGTCTACGAGGCCTACCGCGGTCTGCCCGAAGACAAACTGCCGCTGGTGTGCGCGCTCGAAACAACGGAGCGGATCGAGATGCTGCCCGAACACCTCCGGCGCTTCGGGGAGGCCGCCGGGGCCGGGCCGGAACTCGTCCTGCCGGAGCAGCCGGAGGGCCTCCGCAGCACCTCCAGCAGCCCGCTCGTGGCCTGCCTGTCCGACGCGATCCGGTTCTACATGGAGTTCCACCGGCACTACGACCAGGGCTACGTGGCACACATGCACGACGCCTTCGCCGCCTGCGCCGCCGTCGCACGCACCCCGTTCACCGCCCGGCTGGCCACGGTCGACGTCGAAACCGTCTCGCCGCTGCTGGTTGGCACCACGGTGGCGGACTACCGCGGACTCTGGGACCTGCCGCCGAACGCCAGGATCGTCACCGGCAACGATCCGGGCCAGTGCTTCGACGAACTCATTTCCTCGGTGGGCGCCCTGGCCCGGTCGCTGGACCGGTCCCTGGCGGCACAATAGCCGGCAGTGTTCCCGGCGGTGCGCAGGGTCGCTAAGATGATAGCTGCGCCGAGGTGACATGAGGCGGACGTTCCAAACCCACGCCGAAGGACCATTCCCATGTCACAGCAGCCCCTGACCCTCCCCGACGCCGACGCCCGGCCCGGAACAGCCCCGCGCCGCCGCCGGCTGCTCGAGATCGCAGGCGCCGCGGCCATCGCCGCCACCTACGTCTTCCTGGTCCTCACCCAGCCGGTGGAACTCGCCGACGGCCTGACCAGCTTCTCCGCCCTCGTCGCCCTCGGCGGCTTCCTGCTCGGCGCGGTGCTGCTGCTGGTCGCCGTGCTGCCCGTGCTGCCGACCTCCACCCTGGTCCTGATGCCCGTCGCGATTGTGCTCAACGTGGTGCTCGGCCAGTTGATGGGCAGCACCGGCCTGCCGTTCTACGTCGACGCGATCGGCACGGTCCTGATCGCCGTCCTGGCCGGCCCGGCCGCCGGCGCAGCCACCGGCGTGCTCGGCAGCATCGTCTGGTCCTTCTTTAACCCCACCGTGCTGCCCTTCGCCGCCGGCGCGGCCCTGATCGGCTTCCTCGCCGGACTCGCCGCCCGCGGCGGCCTGTTCCGCCGCTTCTACCTGGCCCCGGTGGCCGGCTTCCTCACCGGCATCCTGGCCGGCGTTGTCTCCGCCCCGATCGCGGCCTTCGTCTACGGCGGAACCGCCGGCCTGGGCACCGGTGCCGTCGTCAGCGCCTTCCGCGCCATGGGCGACACCCTGCTGGCCGCGATCACCAAGCAGGCCCTCATCTCGGACCCGATGGACAAGGCGATCGTCTTCACCATCGCCGCCCTGCTGGCCTACGCCCTGCCGCGGCGCACCACGTTCCAGTTCGCCTTCGTCCGCCGCTTCCGGGTGCTCGCCGGCAAGGCCCCGGCGGCCCCCGCCGCCTAGGACCAGTTGCCTAGGACCGTGCGCCTGCACCCGCTGACGGCCCTGACGGCGGCCGGCTGCGCCGCGGTCATCACGACGGCGGCCGGCCGCTGGCCGCTGTCCCTCGCAGTGGCCACGGCCGCCGTGCTGCTCGCCGCCCGCGCGGGTGCGGGGCCGCGGGTGCTGGCGGCGGCCGGGGTCATCCTGGTGCCGCTGTGCCTGTCCCTGCTGGTGCTGCACGGACTGTTCTTCCCGGAAGGCCACACAGTGCTGGCGCAGTGGGGTCCGGCCCGGGTGACCGCCGAGGGGCTCGGCCTGGCCCTGGAGCTGGCGTCCAGGACGGCCGCGTCCGTCCTGGTGCTCCTACTGTTCTCCTTCACCGTCAGCGTCCCGGATCTCCTGGCAGCACTGGCCGCGCGGCGGATCCCGCCGCAATTCAGCTTTGTCCTCGCCTCCACACTCACCCTGGTCCCGGCCATGGCCGGCCGGCTGGAGCAGATCCGGCAGGCCCAGGAGGCGCGCGGCCTGGTGGTCCGGCGCGGGCTGCTGCCCCGGCTGGCCGCGGCCCGGCTGCAGGCGGTGCCGCTGGTCCTGGGGCTGATCGAGGACGCCGGGGTCCGGGCGCAGGCCCTCGACGCGCGCGGTTTCGGCGCGCCGGGCCCGCGGACCAGCTACCGGCAGCTGCAGGACCCGCCCGGGCAGCGGATCTTCCGTGCCGCGGCGCTCCTGCTCGCCGCGGCCGCCGTTGTGCTGCGGCTCGTCACGGCCTGGCCGGCGGCGGTGCCGGCGTGAGCGCGGCCGGACGCGCGACCGCCGCGTTGCCGGCCGCCGCCGCACGGATCGACAGCTTCAGCTTCCACGGCGACAACCGGGAGGCGCTGCGGAACGTGCGGCTCTGCGTGCAGCCCGGTTCCCTGACCGCGGTGCTGGGTGGCTCCGGAAGCGGCAAAACCACGCTCGGCAAGGTCCTCGCCGGCTGGCTGCGGGCCGGCCACTCCGGGGTCCTGCGCGGCAGCCTGGCGCTCGGCGCGGACGCGCTGGAGTTCGCCGGCGCCGGCGGCGACCCCCGGATCGACCCGGCCGCCTGGTCCGGCAGGGTGGGCTACGTGCCCCAGGATGCCGCCACCATGCTATCCACGGTGCGCTCCACCGTCGCCGAGGAACTCGCCTTCGGCCTCGAGAACCGGGGCGTGCCGCGCCTGGAGATGCTTCGACGGGTGGCCCGTACCGCGGAACTGACGGGCCTGTCCGGGCTGATGGAACGGAACCCGGCCGAGCTTTCCGGCGGCGAGCTGCGCCGGCTGGCGGTCGCGTGTGCGGTCATTGCCGAACCGGAGGTGCTGGTCCTCGACGAACCGCTGGCTTCCCTCGATGCCGCCGGCGCCAGCCGGCTCCTGACGCTGGTGGAGCAGCTGGTCGACGCCGGCACCGCCGTCGTGTTGTTGAGCCAGTCCGCGGATTCCCTGGCCCGGCGCGCCGGGCACTGGCTGGTACTGGACGGCGGCACGGCGACGGCGGAAGGCGCACCCGCCGAACTGGCCGCGGGCCCCCACCTGCGTGACGCCGGCGTCGTGCCGGAGAGCGCCGCCGCCGCAGCGCCGCGGACACTGACCGCGGCCCCGGCAAACGCCGCAGCGCCGGTCCTCGAACTGCGGGGAATCGGCTTCGGCTACCGGACCAACGGGTTGCTGCGGAACCTGGACCTCACCGTCCGTCCGGGGGAAATTGTCGCGATCACCGGCCCCAACGGCGCCGGAAAATCCACGCTGCTGCGCCACTTCAACGGACTGCTCCGGCCGCACGCCGGCGAGGTGCGGGTGCTGGGACGAAGCATTGGCCGGACCCCGGCGGGACACACCGCCGCCTCGGTCGGCCTGCTCTTCCAGCAGCCGCGCGAGCAGCTCTTTGAACGGACGGTGCTGCGGGAGGTCGGCTTTGGACTGCGCCGGCTGGTGGGCGCGGAGGCGCCCGGGCGGGCGCTCAATGCGCTGGCCGCCGTCGGGCTCTCCGAAGCAGCGCAGGACCACCCGGCCGAGCTGCCCTCCTCCCGGCAGCGGCTGCTGGCCCTGGCCACGGTGCTCGCCCGCAGGCCGGCCCTCCTGGCCCTGGATGAGCCCACCGTGGGACTGGACCGGCACGGCCTCGAACACCTCGCCGACGCCGTGGCCGCCGCGGCAGCGCGCGGCGCCGGCGTCGTGATGGTCACCCACGACCTCGCCTACGCCAAAGCCAGCGCCCACCGCGTCCTCGCGCTCGACGGCGGGAGCCTGCGGGAAGTCTGACACAAAAGCGCCGCCGCCCCTGCCTTACAGCGGGGACGGCGGCGCTTTGGCTGGGAAGCCGGCGGCTCAGGCGGCCGGCTCGGAGGCCACACCCGGTGCCAGGAACTTCTTGCCGTTGACCCGCTCGGAGGCGCCCACCCGGTCCAGGTACGGGGTGATGCCGCCAAGGAACATCGGCCAGCCGGCGCCGAGGATCATGCAGAGGTCGATGTCCTCCGGCCCGGCCACCACACCTTCGGCCAGCATCAGGCCGATTTCCTCGGCGAGGGCGTCCTGCGTGCGGCGCAGCACTTCCTCTGCCGTGGACGGCGAATCGCCGAATGACAGCAGAGCCAGGGTTTCGGCCGGGATCTCGGGCTTGCCGGCCTTGACGGAGGCCGGGTCCCAGAGGGACTTGATACCGTTGTCGATCATTACCTGCAGGTTCTTCGACACCGTGAAACGGTCCCCGAAGGCGGCGTGCAGGGATTCCTGGACGTGCTGCGCGACCGGCAGCCCCACCATGGCGCCGAGCGTGAACGGTGTCATCGGCAGGCCCATCGGGCGCAGCGCGTTGTCCGCCACCCCGGCCGGGGTGCCCTCGTCAAAGGCCGCGGTGACCTCGCCCATGAGGCGAAGCAGGAGCCGGTTGACCACAAACGCCGCCGCGTCCTTGACCAACACGGCCGACTTCTTCAGGCCCTTGGCCAGTTCGAAGGCGGTGGCCAGCACGGCGTCGTCGGTTTTCGGCGCCCGGACGATCTCCAGCAGCGGCATCACAGCCACCGGGTTGAAGAAGTGGAAACCGACCAGCCGCTCGGGGTTCTGCAGGTCCTCGGCCATGGCGGTGACGGACAGCGAGGAAGTGTTGGTCGCCAGGATGCACTCGGGCGAGACGATCGCCTCGACCTCCTTGAACACCTGCTTTTTGACGTTGAGCTCCTCGAACACGGCCTCGATCACAAAGTCGGCGTCCGCGAAGGCTTCCTTGGACACCGAGCCGCTGACCAGGGCCTTGGTCCGGTTGGCGGCGTCCGGGCTGATCCGCTTCTTCGCCAGCAGCTTGTCCACCTCGGCGTGCACGTAGTCCACGCCCTTGTCCACCCGGGCCTGGTCGATGTCGGTCATGACCACCGGCACCTTGAGCTGGCGGGCGAACAGCAGTGCCAGCTGGCTGGCCATCAGGCCGGCGCCGACGACGCCGATCTTCGTGACCGGGCGCGCGAGCTTGCGGTCCGGGGCGCCCGCGGGGCGCTTGGAGCGGCGCTGGACCAGGTCCAGGAAGGCGTACACGGTGGAGCGGAACTCGTCGGTCTGCATCAGGTCCGCAAGGGTCTGGCACTCGAGCTCCGCCGACTCCGCCTGGGTCAGGGTCCGGTTGGCTTCCAGTACGTCCAGCACCTTTGCCGGGGCGGGGGAGGCGTTGGAGGTCTTGGCTTCGACGAAGGCGCGGCCGGCGGCCACGGCGGCCGCCCAGCGCTCGGCGACGTCGGGCGCGGCGGCGTCGACGGCGTTGGCCCGTGCCGGGGTCTCGGCACCGGCGATCACCCGGGCGGCCCAGGCGACGGACTGCTCGACGAAGTCGGCGGGCTCGAAGATGGCGTCCGCGACGCCGAAGTCGTAGGCCTGCGGGCCGGTCAGGGTGCGGTTGTTGCTCAGCGGGTTCTCGATCATGACCTTGACGGCGTTCTCGGGCCCGATGAGCCGCGGCAGGATGTAGACCCCGCCCCAGCCCGGGATCAGCCCGATGAATGCCTCAGGAAGGGCCAGCGCGCCGGCCCCGGTGGAGACGGTGCGGTAGGTGGACTGCAGGGCGATCTCCAGCCCGCCGCCCAGGGCCAGGCCGTTGATGAACGCGAAGCTGGGGACACCGAGGTTGGCCAGGGTGGAGTAGACGTCGTGGCCGAGCTGGGCCATCCAGAGGCCCTGCTCGCGGCCGCTGACGGACTTGACCGTGGACAGGTCCGCGCCGGCGACCAGGAAATAGGGCTTGCCGGTTACGCCGACGCCGACGATCTCGCCGCGCGCGGCACGCTCCCGTAGCCCTTCCAGCACGGTGCCGAGCTCGATCAGGGTGTTCGGGCCCAGCGTGGTGGGCTTGGAGTGGTCCAGGCCGTTGTCCAGCGTGACCAGCGCAAAGGTGCCGGGGCTGGTGCCGTTGACGGCGGGCAGCTGGATGTCCTGGACGTAGGAGTGGGTCACGGTCTCGCCCGGGAACAGTTCGGCGAGTTTGCGGAAATCGGCGGCGCTCATGCTGCGGCTCCAGTCTCGGTGGTGTAACGTGCGGTGGTCTTGTCAAAGGGAGTGCCGTAGTCGGCGTGGTGCGGGTTTTCCCAGATGACGGTGGCGCCCATGCCCAGGCCGATGCACATGGTGGTCATGCCGAAGCGGACGCTGTGGTCCTCCTCGAACTGCCGGGCCAGCTGGTTCATCAGCCGGACGCCGGAGGAGGCCAGCGGGTGGCCGACGGCGATCGCGCCGCCGTAGCGGTTGACCCGGGGGTCGTCGTCGGCGATGCCGAAGTGGTCCAGGAAGCTGAGTACCTGGACGGCGAAGGCCTCGTTGATCTCAAACAGGCCGATGTCCCCGATGCCCAGTCCGGCGTTCTTGAGCGCTTTCTCGGTGGCCGGGACGGGGCCGATGCCCATGACCTCGGGTTCGACGCCGGCGAAGGCGTAGCTGACCAGGCGCATCTTGACCGGTAGGCCGAGTTCCTCGGCGGCGTCGGCCGAGGCCAGCAGCGCGGCGGTGGCGCCGTCGTTGAGGCCGGCGGCGTTGCCGGCGGTGACGCGGCCGTGCGCGCGAAACGGGGTGCGCAGCGCGGCGAGGTCCTCTACCGAGGTGCCCGGGCGCGGCGGCTCGTCCACCGTGTTGACGGTCCAGCCCTGGCCGGGCTTCATGTTGGCCACGGGGACCAGGTCCGGCTGGATCTGCTCCTTGGCGTAGGCCGCGGCCAGCTTGTCCTGGGAGGCCACGGCGTAGGCGTCCGTGCGCTCCTTGGTGATGGCCGGGAAGCGGTCGTGCAGGTTCTCGGCCGTGTTGCCCATGTTCAGGGCCGCGGGGTCCACAATCCGCTCGGACATAAACCGCGGGTTCGGGTCCGCGCCGGCGCCCATCGGGTGGTTGCCCATGTGTTCGACGCCGCCGGCGATCACGACGTCGTATGCGCCGAAGCCGATCCCGCTCGCCGTCGTGGTGACTGCGGTCATGGCGCCGGCGCACATCCGGTCGATCGCGAACCCGGGAACGGTGCGGGGCAGCCCGGCCAGCAGGGCCGAGGTGCGGCCGATGGTCAGGCCCTGGTCGCCGGTCTGGGTGGTGGCGGCGATGGCCACCTCGTCGATCCGCTCGGCCGGCAGGGAGGGGTTGCGGCGCATGAGTTCGCGGATGCATTTGACCACAAGGTCATCGGCACGGGTTCCGGCGTAAATGCCCTTCTCGCCGGCGCGGCCGAACGGGGTGCGGACGCCGTCGACGAAAACGACGTCGCGGACAGTGTTCCTTCTTCCGGTGGCCGGCTGGGCGCTGCTGGCTTGGCTCACGTTTTACTCCTCATTGAGACATGGGTGCCGGATCGTTGCGCGCGCCCAAGGGGGGCAGGACGGGCTGGAATGATCCAGGCGGCATCACCAGCTATGTTACTCATGAGTAACTTAGCTGGCAAGGAGACGGAGCCGGCGGGTCAGGAAACGGCTTCGGACGGGGCGTCGGCTGTTCCCGGGGCGGCTGCCTTGGCCTCTTTCGGCGGCAGCGGCTGCGGGTTCAGAAACGCCTCGGCGATCAGCGGGGCGGTGAGCTGGATCTGCCATTGGCGGGCACCGAGGTTCTGCAGCTCCTCGGCGATGCCTTCCTCGCTGATTTCCGCCGGCGGGCGCCAGGCCACACGGCGCAGGAAGTCGGGGGTGAGGAGGTTCTCCACCGGCAGGTTCAGCTCCTCGGCCCGGGCCTGCAGCAGGGGCCTGGCGGTGGCGAGGCGTGCCGCGGCTTCCGGGTCCCGGTCGGCCCAGACGCGCGGCGGCGGGGGAGCGTTGGTGGGAAGGTGCAGCGGCGGCAGTTCCTCGAGGCTGCGGGCGGTGCTGATGCAGCGCAGCCAGCGCGGAGCCTCGCGCTGCGCGGCGCGGCCGTGGAAGCCTTTGGTGCCGAGCAGCTGCGGGACGGTGCTGGGCATGGCCTTCGCGGCGGCCACGAGGGAGGAGTCGGGGATTAGCCGGCCGGGGGCGACGTCGCGCTTCTGGGCGAGCGAGTCGCGCTCCAGCCAGAGTTCGCGGACGGCCGCAAGCTGGCGGCGGTCGCGGATCTGGTGCAGCCCGGAGGTTTTGCGCCACGGGTCCACGCGCGGCGGGGCCTGGCCGGCCTCGAGGATCGCGGCGAATTCCTGCTCGGCGTACTCGAGTTTGCCGTCCGCGGTGAGGAGTTCGATCAGCTCCTCGCGCAGTTCGGTGAGGACCTCGACGTCGAGCGCGGCGTAGCGCAGCCAGGGTTCGGGCAGCGGCCGGGTGGACCAGTCGGCCGCGGAGTGCTCCTTGGCCAGTCCAAAGCCGAGGAGCTGTTCGATCACGGCGGCGAGGCCCACCCGGGGCAGGCCGGCCAGCCGGGCGGCGAGCTCGGTGTCGAAGAGCTTGTCCGGCCACATGCCGAGCTCGGAGAGGCAGGGGAGGTCCTGGCTGGCGGCGTGCAGGATCCATTCGACGCCGCGCAGTGCGTCGTTGATGATGCTGAGGTCACCGAACGGCTCAGGGTCGATCAGCCAGGTGCCGGCGCCTTCGCGGCGGATCTGGACCAGGAAAGCGCGCTGACCGTAACGGAATCCGGATGCCCGTTCGGCGTCGACCCCCGCGGGGCCGTGGCCCGCGGCCAGGGCTGCCGCGCAGCGTTCCAGTCCTGCCCGGGTTTCGATGACGAGCGGGACGCCGTCACGCGGTGCGTCGAGGTCAATGACCTCGGGGACCAGGCTGTCGAAGCCTTCCACCGTGATGTGGGTTGCCGTGTCCGCGGCCTGCGCTGCGGCAGGGTTCGTGGCGGTGCTGGCGGCAGAGTCGGTGGCTGCGGCTGTGTTGGTGGCTGCGCCCGCGGTGGTGATTTCCGGATTATGAGGGGTCATGATGACTCCAGTTTACCGACATCGCCATCGTTGCAGGCCGAAGCGGTGCCTGGCCGGGCCCGGTCATGCCCGCCGCGGACGCCGGCGCGGCAGCGCAGAGACGCCGTCAGGCAGCGGCGGCAGACCGGCAAACGTGCAGACCATGTCCGACCAGGCCTCCAGATGCGCGGTGATATCGCGGCCGGCCGGAGTCCACGAGGCACGCAGTTCGATGTCGATGGTTCCGGGCCGGTCCGCCAGCGTGCCGAAGCTCTCGGAGAGCACCCGGGTGGCTGTGCCGCCGGCGGAACGGTAGTCGGCCTGGTGGTTTTCCAGTGCTTCCACCAGCCAGGTCCAGGCGACGGAGCCGAGCATCTCGTCGTTGCCCATGTCCGGTTCCAGCTGGGCGCGGATGTAGGTGACGATCCGGAACTCGCCGTCCCAGACCGCGGAGCCGTCCGGGTCGTGCAGGAGGATAAAGCGGCCGGTCGCGAGTTCGACGTCGTCGCTGCCGGCCGCGGGTGCCAGCGCGGCGGCCGCCGGACCGTGGACCGCCCCGGACGCGCCGTCGCCGGGGACGACGACTTCCGCGCCGAGCGCGACAGCGAAGGGCGCGAGCCGGCCGGGCGCCGGGATCTCGTCGAGGCGCAACTCGCTGCGGCACCGTGCTTTTCGAAGGGTTCCCAAAGCGAAGAGGAAATCCGCCGGAACCTGGTCGAGGGCGTTCACAGTGACAGGGTATGCACGGGCGCCGTCCCGGCCCGGCAGGCTCGCCGCCCTGCCGGGCCGGACGGGCGGCTAGCCGGCCGCGAGCTCGCGCTTGATCGCGGCAATAAAGGAATCAACGTCTTCCTCGGTGGTGTCGAAGGAACACATCCAGCGGACCTCGCGGGCCGCCTCGTTCCAGTCGTAGAAGCGGAAGGACTTCCGCAGCCGGTCTGCCACACCGGCGGGGAGGACGGCGAAAACGCCGTTGGACTCGGTCTTCTGGCTCAGCTCGACGCCGGGGATCGACTCGACCCCGGCGCGCAGCCGGGCCGCCATCGCGTTGGCGTGTGAGGCCGACCGCAGCCACAGGTCACCCTCGAGCAGGGCGATGAACTGGGCGGACATAAACCGCATCTTGGAGGCCAGCTGCATGTTCATCTTGCGCAGGTAGACCAAGCCGTGGGCGGCGTCGGGGTTAAGGGCCACCACGACCTCGCCGAAGAGCAGGCCGTTCTTGGTGCCGCCGAAGGAGAGGATGTCCACGCCGGCGTCGCGGGTGAAGGCCCGCAGCGGCACGTCCAGGTGGGCGGCGGCGTTGGCCAGCCGGGCACCGTCCATGTGCAGTTTCATGCCCTTGGAATGGACATGCTCCGCGATCGCGCGGACCTCCTCGGGCGTGTAGCAGGTGCCGAGTTCGGTGGTCTGGGTGATGGACACGGCCAGCGGCTGGGCGCGGTGCTCGTCGCCCCAGCCCCAGGCTTCCTGGTCGATCAGGGCGGGGGTGAGTTTGCCGTCTTCTGTGGGGACCTGGAGCAGCTTGATGCCGCCGATCCGCTCGGGGGCACCGTTTTCGTCCATGTTGATGTGGGCGGTGGAGGCGCAAATGACGGCACCCCAGCGCGGCAGCAGGGACTGCAGCGAGAGTACGTTTGCCCCGGTGCCGTTGAAGACCGGGAAGCATTCAATACCGGTCCCGAAGTGCTCCTCCATCAGCTGCTGCAGCCGGGCGGTGTAGTCGTCCTCGCCGTAGGAAACCTGGTGGCCCTCGTTGGCGGCGGCCAGCGCCGCCAGCACCTCCGGGTGCACCCCGGAATAGTTGTCCGAGGCGAAGCCGCGGACCGAAGGGTCGTGGAGCCGCTCCATGGTGCTGGCCGGGGCAGTATCAACTGTGTTTGTTTCGACCGTGCTGGTCATCTCGTTACTCACACTTTCAGTCTAGAGGTGCCGGCCTACCGGCTAAGAGGCAGCCGCCGGCCGTTCAGTTCCGCGGCGGGGGCGGTGAAGAGCCCGACGGCGGCATCGGCCAGGTCTTCGACGTCCGTGAAGCCCGGGAACTTGCGTTCGGGGGATTTGGCCCGCATGCCCGCGTCCACGAGGGCCTTCACCACGAAGATCACGGCGGCGCTGCGCTGTTCTTCGGGGTCTTCCTTGCGGCCCGACTGACCGCGGCGGAACCCGTCGGCCACCGCAAGGGTCCAGGCCTCCGCGGCCGCCTTGGCCGACGCGTAGCTGGCGCCGCCCGCCGTCGGGCTGGCCACCGCGGTGGACGAGACGATGGCCAGGCGCCCGGCGTCCGAGGCGGCGAGGTCGTCGTAGAAGGTCCGGCTGACGTTGCGGAGGGTGGTGACGGCGTTGCGTTCCAGGAAGTCCCAGTCCTCGTCGCTCTGGTCCGTGATGCCCTTCGCGCCGCGCCAGCCGCCCACCAGGTGGATCACGCCGTCGATAGGTTCGGCCCGCTCCGTGAGTGTTGAGTGGAGGTCCCGGACCGCGGCCGGATCGGCGAGGTCGCAAACCAGCGGCACCACGCCGTCGCCGGCTTCGGCCGCGGCGGCCTCGATCCGGGCCCGGTCCGAGCCCACAGTGAAAACGGTGTGGCCGGCCTTGCGGAGGGCGCGGGCGACGGCGATCCCCGACGGACCGCTGCCGCCCGCGACCAGCACACTCAGTGTGCGGCCGGCGCTCATCCGGCGTTCATGGGAACGGTGTCCGCGTTGGTGTCTGTCGACCCCGTGATGCCGGCGGTGGATTCGATCACGGTGCGCATCTTCTTCTCCAGCGCCTCGTAGAACATGGAGAGCGGGAACTCGTCGTCGAGCACCTGGTCGGTCAGGCCGCGCGGCGGCCCGTCCAGCGGCAGGGCGTCCGGCCCCTTGGCCCAGACCGAGGCCGGGTTGGGCGTGACGGTGCCGGAAATCAGCTCGTAGGCGGCCAGCCAGTGGGCCGTCTTGGGGCGGTCGATCGAGCGCCAGTAGAGTTCCTCGATCTTGGCGCCGAGTTCAATAACGACGTCGGCAACCTCGTCCCAGTCGATGCTGAGCTTGCTGTCGGTCCAGTGCAGCACGTGGTGCTGGTGCATCCAGGCGAAGAGCAGCTGGCCGCCGAGCCCATCATAGTTGCGGACCCGGCTGCCGGTGATCGCGAAGCGGAAGATGCGGTCGAAGATGACGGCGTACTGGACCAGCTTGGCGTGTCGGCGGGCCTCCGGATCCGCGTCCTCGTCCTTTTCGATCTTCACGGATTCGCGGAAGGCGGTGAGGTCGCAGCGGAGTTCCTCGAGGGAATAGAGGAAGAACGGCATGCGCTGCTTGATCATAAAGGGGTCGAACGGCAGGTCGCCGCGCATGTGGGTGCGGTCGTGGATGAGGTCCCACATAACGAACGTCGCCTGTGTCAGCTCCTGGTCTTCGAGCAGGCCCGCGGCATCCTCGGGAAGCTGCAGCGAGGTGATGTCCGCGGCGGCGCGCAGCACCCGGCGGAAACGGGCGGCCTCGCGGTCGGCGAAGATGGCGCCCCAGGTGAAGGTGGGGGTCTCCCGGACGGCCACGGTCTCCGGGAAGAGCACTGCGGAGTTGGTGTCGTAGCCGGGGGTGAAGTCGAGGAAACGGATCGGGACGAAAAGCTTGTTGGAGTAATCGCCCGCCTCGAGACCGGCGATGAACTCGGGCCAGACGACCTCGATCAGCACGGCTTCGACCAGGCGGTTGCTGCTGCCGTTCTGGGTGTACATCGGGAAGACCACGAGGTGCT
Organism: Arthrobacter sp. SlRoot2-15; assembly: GCF_059739345.1. Taxonomy (NCBI): domain Bacteria; kingdom Bacillati; phylum Actinomycetota; class Actinomycetes; order Micrococcales; family Micrococcaceae; genus Arthrobacter; species Arthrobacter sp. SlRoot2-15. The sequence continues at coordinate 302,271 of NZ_AP046058.1, read as the reverse complement.
GCAGGCCGTTGATGCGGTGCTGCTGAGGCTGGAAGGCCTGGAGCGAGTCGAGGAAGTCGGGGACGCCGAAGCCGCCGTCGGCCCAGCGCTGGAAGTCCAGGGCCAGGAGTTCCAGGTAGCGGGCATCGTGCGGGAAGGACGGTGCCAGCGCGTCGACCGACGCTGTGATGGTGGCGACCAGCCGTGCCGCGGCCTCGTGATCGGCGGCGTCCGGCACGGAACCGTCTTTGATCTGGAGGGCCTGCAGGGCGGTCGCGGCGGCCTTGAGCTGCTGCCATTCCGGGGAATCGGCAGTGATCCGGGCAGGGGCGGTGAGGGCGGTTACGGTCATCGTTGCTCGCCTTTCTGGTTGCTGGAACGTCTACGGCGAGCGTAGCAAGCAAACAGAAGTGCTAACTCAAAATTGGGTCGAGCATAAGAATGTCTGAGGCAAGCGGGCCGGTGGGTGGCATCCAGCTCCAGCCGGGCAGGGGCTCCGCCTAGCGGGCCGCGCTGGCGGAGTCGTCGGTGTCGCCGGAGGCTGCAGGGACGAGCTTCAGGGAGACGGAGTTGATGCAGTAGCGCTGGTCCGTAGGGGTGCCGTAGCCCTCGCCCTCGAATACGTGACCCAGGTGCGAATCACAGGCCGCGCAGCGCACCTCGATGCGTTCCATCCCGAGGGTGCGGTCGTGGATGTAGCGCACCGTACCTTCCGCCAGAGGTGCCCAGAAGGAGGGCCAGCCGCAGTGCGAATCGAATTTTTCCCGGCTGGTGAACAGCTCGGTGCCGCAGGCCCGGCACTGGTACACACCCTCGGTGTGGGTGTCCCAGTATTCGCCGGTGTAGGGCCGCTCGGTCCCGGCCTGGCGCAGCACCCGGTATTCCTCCGGGCTCAGCTCCTCGCGCCACTGCTGTTCGGTCTTTTCCACCGGGCCCGCAGCGGTTTCGGCAGTTTGTCCGGCCGCGGACGCTGCGGTGTTCCCTTCGGTATCCCCGCCGGCGGGGGAGGAGACGGGCTGGACCTTGGGCCGATTGCTGAAGATGCTCATGACGTCAACAACGCTCAGGAGTCGCCGATAAATCCCGATCCGGCGTACAGATGCAGCACCGGGAGGCCGAGCTTGTCCTGGGCCTCGTTGGCCCAGTCGGTGTGGAAGGTGTCCGCGACGGCGTGCGGGCGGGTGATCACAACGGCCTGTCCTGCGTTGAGTTCCTTGACCTTGGCGACGAGGCCGTCCACGGCCTTGCCCTCGACGATTTCGCCGGTCACGCCGCCGCCGAGTCCGCCCAGTGCGGCGAGGGAGGCCGCCAGGGTTTCGGCGGCCGCCGCCCGTTCCACGGCCGGGTCGGGGTGCCTGGTGCTCAGTTCGCGGAAGGCCTTGGCGATCTCCAGCATGGACAGGTTCTCCAGGAAGTCCACCAGCAAATGGCGCTCGGTGTTCGCCGGAACCAGGACCACGAGCGGCGCATCGCCGTCGGCCACGAGGGTTTCGATGTTGACGCGGTCGTCCGCGCCGAGGGGCTCTTCTGTCAGGATGACGATTGGGTCGCTCATGCCCCCAGCCTAGCCCCAGGGCCACCGCCCCGCACGGATTGGGGCGCCCTCCCGGCCGGACGGAGCCGCGGGTGCGCCGGATGCCGGGGTTGGCCAAGACTTCGGTAAGAATGGTGCCATGGCCTCGACCCTGCGCTTCCGCCCGCCAACGCACCGGATCCCCCCTGCCCGGAGGACCGCCCGGGCCCTGCCGGCGGGCCTCCGGGACACCGGAGCGCCGGAGACCCTGACGGCCGGGAACGCCAAGTGGGCGGTGGGCGGCATCATCGGCGGGAGCGCCGCGGCCGGCCTGCTCGCCGCGGGCTCCTCGGCGCTGGCCTTGTACTTCGCCCGGCGCGTCATCACGCCGGTGCGGGTCCGCGAGGAGGACCAGGAAGTGCTGGCGGTGATCCGCGACGGCCGCGAGCTGCAAGTCATCCTCAAGGCGACCCCGGACTCAACGGTCGAGGGCGTCTACGGGTTCTTCTTCGACGGCGGCCGCGGGCACGCCCGGCTCGGCCGGATCCTGTCCTATTCGCCCGCCGAGCAGACGGTGCTGCGGGAGGTCGAGGCCGTTTACAGCGGGGACCTGACGACGGCGCGGCGCGGCTACTGGAGCGGGGCCGTGCACCCTGACCCCGCGGCCCTCGGGCTGCCGGCCGAAGAGGTGCAGATCGAAGTCGACGGAGGCACAGCGCCGGCCTGGCTGGTCCGCGCCGCCCCGCAGGCTGGCCTGCCGGCGGACGTGCCGGCAGCCACGGCGGGCGCAACGCCGTCGTCGGACGTCTGGGCGATCATGGTGCATGGCCGCGGCGCGAGCCGGCAGGAGGGCCTGCGGGCCGTCCGGGTGGCCCGCGACCTGGGCCTGTCCAGCCTGCTGATCTCCTACCGCAACGACGGTCTGGCGCCCTCGGCGCAGGACGGCCGGTACGGCCTGGGGTCCACCGAATGGCGCGACGTCGAGGCGGCGATCGCCTACGCGCTGGACCAGGGCGCCCGCGAAGTGGTGCTGTTCGGCTGGTCCATGGGCGGCGCGATCTGCCTGCAGACCGCTGACCTGTCCCGCTACCACCACCTGATCCGGGCGATGGTGCTGGACGCTCCGGTGATCAACTGGGTCAACGTGCTCGCGCACCACGCCGAGCTGAACCGGATCCCGTCAGCCGTCGGGCGCTACGGGCAGCTGATGATGAGCCACCGGCTGGGCCGCCGGCTCACGGGGCTGGCCGCCCCGGTGGACCTCAAGGCGATGGACTGGGTGTCCCGTGCCGTGGAGCTCCGGACGCCGACGCTGATCCTGCACTCGGTCGACGACGAATACGTCCCCTACGGCCCCTCCGCGGCCCTCGCCGAGAAGAACCCGGAAATGGTGACCTTCGAAACGTTCAACACGGCGCGGCACACCAAGGAATGGAACGTCGACCCGGAACGCTGGGAGTCCCTGGTCACCGCCTGGCTCCGGCAGCAGCTCGCGCCCAGGCCAACCCCGGCAGGCTAGGGCAAGCCCCTAGCTTCGGGAGGTGCCGATCCGGGCCGTGCGGGCGCCGGTCAGCCGGACCAGCTCCGCCGGGCTGAGCTCAAGGTCCAGGCCGCGGCGCCCGCCGGAAACCAGGATGGTCTCAAGCGCCAGTGCGCTCTCGTCCAGCACCGTGGGGGAGGGCTGGCGCTGTCCCAGCGGCGAGATGCCGCCGAGGACGTAGCCGGTGCGGCGCTCCGCCGTCGCGGGGTCCGCCATGGCGGCCTTTTTGCCGCCCAGGGCGGCGGCCATCGCCTTCAGGTCCAGGTTTCCGCTCACCGGCACGACGCCGACGGCGAGGCGCCCGTCGACGTCGACCATCAGCGTCTTGAACACCCGGGCCGGGTCGATGCCAAGCATCTCGGCGGCCTCGAGGCCGTAGCTGGCCGCGGCGGGGTCGTGGCTGTAGGGGTGTGCCACGAAGGAAACCCCGGCCGCCGCGAGTGCCGCGGTGGCCGGGGTTCCATGGGACGCCTGCTTGCGGGCCACCGGGCTGCTTAGCCGTGCTGCGGCAGGGCAGCGACTTTGCGCTTGATCCGGCCGAGCATCGCCGTCATGCCGCGCATCCGCAGCGGGGTGATGGCCCGGGTGAGGCCCAGGAGTTCGGGCATGTCGTCCGGGACGGCCAGGATCTCCGCCGGGCTGAGCCCGTCGAGACCCTCGTGCAGCACACCGGCGAAGCCGCGGGTGGTGGGCGCCTCCGGTGGGGCCTTGAAGAACAGCCGTACGCGCTCCGGCGCACCGCCGGGCCGCCCGTCACCGGACTGCCCGTCACCGGCGGGTTCCGTCTCGATCGTGAGGAACAGCGGCGACTGGCATTCAACCACCTGCTCCATCAGCTCCGGGTGGTCCTGGAGCCGGGCCGGCGGATCCGGCAGCTCGCGGGAAAACTCCAGCAGCAGCTGCAGCCGCTCGGCTTCCTCGAGGGCCTGGAAATCGTCAACGATGTCCGCCAGGGCGGGGGGCAGGGCAGAAGTAGTCATCACTTCCAGTTTACTTGCCGGCGGGAACGGTGCCGCGGTCCGCGCCCTTGACGATCGGGACCCGGACCGCGTTGCCCCATTCGGTCCAGGACCCGTCGTAGTTGCGTACGGTGTCGAAGCCCAGCAGGTACTTGAGCGCGAACCAGGTGTGGCTGGACCGCTCGCCGATGCGGCAGTAAGCCACGACGTCGTCGCCCTCCTTGAGTCCCGCTTCGTCCAGGTAGAGGGCCTCCAGTTCGGGGCGGCTGCGGTAGGTGCCATCCTCCGCCGCGGCGCGGGCCCACGGGATGGACGCCGCGGTGGGGATGTGGCCGCCGCGCAGGGCGCCTTCCTCCGGGTAGGCCGGCATGTGCGTGCGCTGGCCGGTGTATTCCTCGGGGGAGCGGACGTCGATCAGCGGCTTGCCGAGGTGGGCCAGCACATCGTCCTTGAAGGCGCGGATCGGGGCGTCGTTGCGCTCCACCACGGGGTACTCACCCGGCGTGACGGCGGGCTTGTCCGTGGTGAGGGCGCGGCCCTCGGCGATCCACTTGTCGCGGCCGCCGTCGAGCAGCCGGACGTCCTCGTGGCCAAAGAGCGTGAAGACCCACAGGGCGTAGGCGGCCCACCAGTTGGACTTGTCGCCGTAGATGACCACGGTGCTGTCGCGGGAGATTCCCTTGGCCGCGGCGAGGGCGGCAAAGGCTGCGCCGTCCACGTAGTCGCGGGTGACCTCGTCGTTCAGGTCCGTGTGCCAGTCGATTTTGACCGCGCCGGGGATGTGTCCGGTTTCGTACAGCAGCACGTCCTCGTCGGATTCAACGACCACCAGTTTCCCGCCGTCGAGCGCGCCGCCGTCAATCGCCGCGGCGAGCCATTCGGTGGAGACGAGGCGCTCCGGGTGGGCGTAGGCGGAGAATTTCTCGTTCTGCTCAACGGGGTAGGGCATGAAGATGGCCTTTCACTGGGCGGTCGGGAGGCCGGGCCGTGGTGGTGCGCGGCGCCGGGCCTTTCTCCACACTAACCACGCCCCGGCAGGATTGCTTCCCCGGGCTACTTACTCGGAAATATGGCCTTGGTCACGTCCGTTCCGGCGTCCGGAAGGGAACGGGGCAGTTGCCGGTATCCTTTCTGGGGACACGAGACCAGCAGAACGGACCACCTTGGTACAGATCGAACAGCTCGCCGCCAGAACACCGGCGGTTTCCGTGGATGAACTCCTCAACGGGTTTTATCCGTCGCCGCGCTTCGGTGAGGTGTCCTTTGCCAGCTACCGGCCGGACCCGGCCCAGCCCAGCCAGACCCACGCGGTCCACGCGCTGCAAAAATTCGCGGCCGGCGTCGGAGCCGGGGACGGCGACGGCCTGTTCAAGCGGCTCTTCGGCAAGAAGGACACCTCGCGGGCGGGCATCTACCTCGACGGCGGCTTCGGCGTCGGCAAGACCCACCTGCTCGCCTCGCTCTGGCACGCCGCCCCGGGCCCCAAGGCCTTCGGCACCTTCGTGGAGTACACCAACCTCGTGGGAGCCCTGTCCTTCCGCAAAACGGTGGAGGCGCTCAGCCACTACAAGCTGGTCTGCATCGATGAGTTCGAGCTCGACGACCCGGGCGACACCGTCCTGATGTCCCGGCTGATGCGCGAACTGGCCGACGCCGGCGTCAAGCTGGCCGCGACCTCCAACACACTGCCGGGCTCCCTGGGCGACGGCCGCTTCGCCGCCGTCGACTTCGCCCGCGAGATCCAGGTGCTGGCCGACCAGTTCGACGTCGTCCGGATCGACGGCGAGGACTTCCGGCACCGCGGCCTGCCGAAGGCCCCGGCACCGCTGCGCAACGACGAGCTGACGCGCCACATGCAGGCGGAGTTCGACGGCCAGACCGTGGCCAAGGATGAATTCAGCACCTTGATCAACCACCTCGCCGGCGTCCACCCGAGCCGCTACCGGCAGCTGATCGACGGGATCGACGGCGTCGTTTGGCGCAACGTGGAAACCATCACCGAGCAGGCTGTGGCGCTGCGCTTCGTTGTCCTGGCGGACCGGCTGTATGACAAGGATGTGCCGATCCTGGCCAGCGGCGTGCCGTTCGACCAGCTCTTCACCGAGGAAATGATGACCGGCGGGTACATGAAGAAGTACTTCCGCGCGGTCTCCCGGCTCACTGCCCTGGCCCGGGAGGGCCAGAACCACGAGCCGTCCTAGTTCGTAACGGCAACGCGGGGTCACTTACGGCCCATTCGGAGGCTTCGGATGGGCCGTAAGTGACCCCGCGTTGGTCGTTAAACGACAAAGGTGCCGGCGCCGCCTCTCGGCGGGACCGGCACCTCGCTGACGTACCTGGGTCAGAGGCCCGGCTGCCGGGGTTCCCCGGGGACGGGCGGCACTTCCGCGACGTGCGGCTCTGCGGTGGGGGCCGTTTCCGGCCGGCCGTCCGCGTTGTCCACGAAGTCGGAGGCGCCTCGCTGGGCGGCATCGACCTTGTCGGCGTACTTTCCGCCGGTCTTCGAGTCGACGAAATCACCCGCCTTTTCGATACCGTCCTTGATGGCCTGTTCGTTGCCACCAATCAGATGCTGAGCCTTGCCCTTTAGATCGTCAAGTAATCCCACGGGCACCTCCCTTCGGTCGCGGAGCCAGATCGCTCCTAGCGCTTCCGATCCTAACCGGCGGACATGGAGGTGCCAAGGGTGTACGCCCAGAGGAGAAAGACTCTGTGCCGGAGGGCCGGCCAGGGCAACGAAAAAAACAGCCCCCGGGGGAGCTGCTTTGTGTGGTGGGCGATACTGGGATCGAACCAGTGACCTCTTCCGTGTCAGGGAAGCGCGCTACCGCTGCGCCAATCGCCCGCAACCGGAAGGATCCGGAGTGGAGTTGTGTGAATCTGATTAAAAAACAGAGCGGACGACGAGATTCGAACTCGCGACATCCACCTTGGCAAGGTGGTGCTCTACCAGCTGAGCTACGTCCGCATTTTTAGTCCGTTCCGGCATTGCCGGCGGTGCTGGGTCAAGCAAGTTTCCTTGCTTTGGTGGGCGATACTGGGATCGAACCAGTGACCTCTTCCGTGTCAGGGAAGCGCGCTACCGCTGCGCCAATCGCCCCTTTTGATCCGGCCGGAACCGGAAACCAGGGTTTTCACCGAGGTGGGTACGGGATTCGAACCCGTGTATACGGCTTTGCAGGCCGCTGCCTCGCCTCTCGGCCAACCCACCGTGTAGCTCCGGCTTCCCAAAAGAAGCCGTTGCCGTGACAGTGTCCTGCGAGCGGACGACGAGATTCGAACTCGCGACATCCACCTTGGCAAGGTGGTGCTCTACCAGCTGAGCTACGTCCGCAGTGTTGCCTGCGATTCGCTGCCGTAATCGGCAATTCCTCGCGTTCCAACGAGTAAGAACTCTATAGGAGGTTCAGGCAATCTACAAATCGGGACGCCATCCGCGCCGGCGCACCCCCGCCCTTCCCTGCAATCTAGCGGATTTTGCTAATTACAGATGTGTAATTCGCCCCCCATTCTTACGTCGCCTGGGCGGGGTGGCCGACGTGGTGTCCGACGACGACGGCGGCAGACGCGCGGTCGGCGAAGGAGCGGTGCCGGGGCAGGGCTGCGATTCGGCGGGGCGAGCCCATTCCGCCATTTGCCACAGACGGCCGCTAAGCCGACCCGAATTGCGGCCATTTGTGGCAAGTGGGTGGCGAATGCTCCCGGCTCGGCGGCTCCCGGGGGTCAGCGGGCGCTCCGGTCCATCGATTCACCAACGATGGCCGCTAAGTCGACCCGTATAGCGGCCATTTGTGGCAAGTAGGCGCCGAAAGCGGCCGACTCCGACGGCGGCGCCCGGGGACGCAGGGGTACCCCGGTCCGTCGATTCACCAAAGATGGCTGCATTGCCGGCCCGCTTAGCGGCCATTTGTGGCAAGTTGGCGCCGAAAGCACTCGGCTCGGCGGCTCCGGGAGGGTCAGCGGGCGCAGGGGCCCATCGATTCACCAAAGATGGCCGCTAAGTCGACCCGAATTGCGGCCACTTGTGGCAAGTGGGCGCCGAAAGCGGCCGACTCCGATGGCGGCGCGCGGGGGCGCAAGGGTACCCCGCCGGCACCACGTCGCCGTCGAGCGCGCCGATTTCGGATTTCCGCCGGGGTGGGCTAGCATTCAATGGCACCGGGGCGATTGGCGCAGTGGTAGCGCGCTTCGTTCACACCGAAGAGGTCACTGGTTCGAACCCAGTATCGCCCACCTGGAAGATGGTCCGTTCCGCTCACAGAGCGGGGCGGGCCATTTTGTTTTCCGCCAGCGTCCGACCCCCGTGAAAGAGTCTTTCTATGACCGCCCCGCTCCTCGCCCACGCCACCGACTACGGTCGGATGTACGCACGATCCACGTCTGAGCAGTTCTCCGTCCCCTCCATCACCACCGTGATCGGCCAGCAGCCCCACGGCCTGGACGGATGGTTCGGCTACATGGGCGCGAACAGCCTGGCCGCGGACCCCACGCTGCCGGCCATCCTCGGCAGCCCGGCCAAGGTGCGCCAGGCGGTCAGCCGCGCCGCCAAGGCCGCCGAAACCTACCGTGACGACGCCGCCGCGCGCGGCGACCGGGTCCACAACTACTGCGAGCAGGTGGCCCTCCGTGCTCTGGGCCGGCCGCACCTGATGAAGGAAACCCGGGAGGCCCTGGCGGCCAACGGTGAGGAAGCCTTCGCCGCCCGCTTTGACGAATGGTGGGAGCTGTTCCAGGTGGAACCGCTTGCCCCGGAAATCACGGTGTGGAACAAGACCGTCGGCTACGCGGGGACCCTGGACCTCGTCGCCAGGATCAACGGCCGCACCTGTCTCATCGACTACAAGACCAAGGGAACCAGCCGCGACGGCACAGTCAAGCCGCTCGATGACAAGGTGGTGATGCAGCTGGTCGCCGGCATGAAGGCCGAGGAAAGCCTGGTGGACCCGGTGGCGGGGGAGTGGGAACCCTGGCAGCACGGGGACTCCCCGATTCTCCTCGCCGTCGCCATCGGCGAGACGGAGGTCCGGCCGCAGCGGGCCAACCCGGAGGTCCTCAAGCACCACTGGTGGAAGTTCTGCGCCCTGCGCCGCGTCTGGGAGATGTCCGCCGACACGTTGGCCGCCGGACCCGCTCTGCTGCCCATCGCTCCGCCGGCGGCCCGCTGAGCCGGAAACCGGAGCCTGCCACTAAACTGGACGGAATCCTGTAGCCGCCCACCGTGAGGACCGATTACCCATGGCCATTTTGAATATCCGCATCATCGGGGACCCTGTGCTGCGCACAGTTGCCGATCCCGTGACGGAATTCGGGCCTGAGCTGGAGAAGCTCGTTGCCGACATGACCGAAACCATGGAGGACGTGGAGGGCGCCGGCCTGGCAGCGCCGCAGGTCGGGATCAGCCAGCGGGTCTTCACGTACCGTATCCGCGGGGTCGAGGGCCACATCATCAATCCGGTGCTGGAGAACAGCGAGGACTTCCAGCCGGACGAGGTGGAAGGCTGCCTGTCCATCCCCGGCCTGGGCTTCCCGGTCCGCCGGCACCGCGCCACCCGGGTCACCGGCGTCGACGTGCACGGCAACCCGGTGGAACTGGAGGGAGAAGGCATGCTCGCCCGCGTCTTCCAGCATGAGACCGACCACCTGGACGGAATCCTCTTCACCGACCGGCTCGAGGGCGAGGACCGCAAAGCGGCGCTCCGCGCCATCCGCAACGCCAACTACGACTCCATCACCGAGCAGACGACGTCGAAGCGGGCCAAGACGGTTGGCTCCAGCTTCGGAGGCAGCAGCTTCGGCGCCGGCTCCTCCTTCGGAACCGGCCAGTGAGGGTCCTCTTCGCGGGAACCCCGGCCGTCGCGGTACCGTCGCTGGACGCTCTCGTCGCGGCCGGCTTCGAGGTCGTCGCCGTCCTGACCCGGCCGGACGCCCCGCTGGGACGCAAACGCGTGCTGACACCCTCGCCGGTGGCCGCCCGCGCCGCGGAACTCGGCATCGACGTCATCCACGCCGCGAAGGTCGACGCCGCCGTGACTGCCCGGATTGAGGCGGCCGCACCCGACGTCGCCGCGATCGTGGCCTACGGCGGGCTCATCCCGCGGGCGGCCCTGGACATTCCCCGGCACGGCTGGATCAACCTGCACTTTTCGCTGCTGCCGGCCTGGCGCGGGGCGGCGCCGGTGCAGCGCGCCCTGATCGCCGGCGACGACATCACCGGCGCCGTGACCTTCCGGCTCGAGGAAGGCCTGGACACCGGACCGGTGTTCGGCACCCTGACCGAGGCCGTGCGGCCCACAGACACCGCGGGGGAGCTGCTGGAACGCCTCTCGCACAGCGGCGCCGTGCTGCTGACCCAGACTCTTTCGGCCGTCGATGCCGGCAAAGCCGCCGCCGTCCCGCAGCTGGGCGAGGTCAGTGTGGCCCCCAAGCTAACCCTCGAAGACGGCCGCCTCGACTGGCAGCAGCCGGCCCTCGCGCTTGGCCGCCGGTCCCGCGGAGTCACGCCGGAACCCGGCGCCTGGACCACCCTGGACGGCCAGCGCGTGAAACTCGAACCGGTGCTGCTCCGGCCCGGGGCGCAGCCGCTGCGCCCGGGCCAGTTGGCCCTGGACGGGAAAGCCGTCCTGGTCGGGACCGGCTCGCACCCCGTGGAACTCACCCGGGTCCAGCCCGCGGGCAAGAAAATGATGACCGCCGCTGACTGGGCGCGCGGACAGGCAACACTGGAAAGCGTGGTCTTCGAATGAGCGAAACCGGATCCAACGGCAACCGCGGACAGGGGCACGGCGGCCGCGGCGGTGAAGGCCACCGGGGCCCCCGGGGCGGGGTGAAGCGGAACGCGCAGGGCCGGGAACGGAACCGAGGCCCGCAGCGCGGCTTCACCGAAAACGCCCCCTCCCAGCGCACCCGGCGCGCCGATCCGGCCCGTCTGGTGGCTTTCGAGGTGCTTCGCGCGGTGGCCGCCGAGGACGCCTACGCGAACCTTGTGCTGCCGGCCCGGATCCGGCACCACGGGCTGGATAAGCGCGACGCCGGGTTCGCCACCGAACTGAGCTACGGGGCCCTCCGTGGCCAGGGCACCTACGATGCGATCCTTGCGCGCTGCGTGGACCGCCCGCTCGAGCAGCTGGACCCGGCCATCCTGGACGCGCTGCGGATCGGGGCGCACCAGCTGCTCGCCATGCGGGTGCCCGCACATGCGGCCCTCGACGAGACCGTGGGCCTGGCCCGCGCCGTGATCGGCGCCGGACCGTCCGGGCTGATCAACGCCGTCCTGCGCAAGGTCTCCGCGCACACCCTCGAGGAATGGCTGGACCTGCTGCTCAGCGACGAGCAGGACCAGACCACGGTGGCGTCCGTCCGCTACGCCCACCCCGAGTGGATCGTCCGCGCCTTCCGGCAGTCCCTGGTTGCACACGGGCGCCCGGTCACGGAGATCGACGAGCTCCTGGAAGCGGACAACGCGGCACCCGTGGTGAACCTCGTTGCGCTGCCGGGCCTCGGCAGCCTCGACGAAGCCCTGGAAAGCGGCGCCACTCCGGGGGAGCTGGTCGAAGGATCGGCCCTCTCCAGCGGCGGCGACCTTGGCCGGCTCGCCTCCGTGCGGGACGGCAGCACCCGGGTCCAAGATGTCGGCTCGCAGTTGGTGGCGCGGGCACTGGCGTCAGTGGATCTGGCCGACGCCACCGACGGCGGCGGAGGCTCCGACGCCACCGCGGACGGCGGCACGGCCGGCGCGGAACGCTGGCTGGACCTATGCGCCGGCCCGGGCGGCAAGGCAGCCCTCTTGGGCGCCCTCGCGCGCCAGCACGGCGCCACCCTGCTCGCCAACGAACCCGCCCCGCACCGCGCCAAACTGGTCCGCCAGGCCCTGGCCGCGGTGCCGCACGAGGTCTGGCATGTCCGCACCGGCGACGGCCGCGAGGTCGGATCCGAAATGGCTGAAAGCTTCGACCGGGTGCTGGTGGATGTGCCGTGCACCGGGCTGGGTGCGCTCCGCCGCCGCCCGGAATCCCGCTGGAGGCGAACCCCCAAGGACCTCGTGGACCTCGGCCCGCTGCAGCGCGAACTGCTCAAGTCGGCGCTCGACGCCGTCAAGCCCGGCGGTGTGGTGGCCTACGTGACCTGCTCGCCGCACCCGGCCGAGACCACCGCCGTCGTCAGCGACGCGCTGCGCAAGCGCGACGACCTTGAACTGCTCGACGCCGGCGCGGCCCTGGACGCCGTCAGCCTCACCGGGCACCTCGAGGCGGGCCACGAACTCACCGCCCAGCTCTGGCCGCACCGGCACCGGACCGACGCCATGTTCCTGGCGCTGATCCACAAGAAAGCCTGAGCTTCGGGCCATACTGGCACCAGCTACCTGATCTTCCGACCCGCGCAACCACAAAGGACACCCATGGCCTACTGCTGCATCAACCCCAGCATCCTTTCTGCGGACTTCGCGAACCTCCAGTCCGAGCTGCACAAGATCAGCACCGCCGACGCCGTGCACGTGGACGTGATGGACAACCACTTTGTGCCGAACCTCTCGCTCGGCCTGCCGGTGGTCCAGCGCATCCAGGAAGTCAGCCCGATCCCGCTGGACGCCCACCTCATGATCGAGCACGCCGACCGCTGGGCCCCGGCCTACGCCGACGCCGGCGTCGCGTCGGTGACCTTCCACGCCGAGGCGTCGATCGCGCCGGTGAAGCTGGCCCGCGAACTGCGGGCCCGCGGGGCGAAGGCGGGGATCGCGCTGCGCCCCGGCAGCGCGGTGGAGCCGTTCCTGGACATGCTCGGGGAGCTGGACATGATCCTCATCATGACCGTGGAGCCCGGCTTCGGCGGCCAGGAGTTCCTGGACCTCACGCTGCCGAAGATCCGCCGGGCCCGGGCGGCCATCGACGCCTCCGGGCTGGACGTCAGGCTGCAGGTCGACGGCGGCATCACCGAGGAGACCATCTGGCGTGCCGCCGAGGCCGGCGCCGATGTCTTTGTCGCCGGCTCCGCCGTCTACGGCGCCGATGACCCGGCCGACGCGATCGAGCGGCTGCGGGCCGCGGGCCGGCGCTAACCGGCCGAAACATGACGCAAACTGCGCTCTCCGGCCGGCGGGAATAGCCGGACGGTACCCGCGGTTGTGTCAGAATAGCTACACACATACGTGCTCCGGGGTCGGTGTAAGTCCGAACCGGCGGTTATAGTCCGCGACCCGCGAGCCGGAACTTTCCGCAAGGAAGGCGACGGCGGACGGTTGAACCGGTGGAACTCCGGTACCGACAGTTAAAGTCTGGATGAGAGAAGCACGTACAGCTGTTACTGCGGCGCCCTCCCGGCGCCGCGGAATTGCGCTGTCGTATACCCCCGGAGCCATCGCGGTTCTTGAGGGAAGGAACGACACACACATGAACCCCTTGCGATGGCTCTTCGCCGGCTCGGCGGCCCAACGGGCCGCGGCGGACGGCACATGAGCCTCCAGCAACCGGCCGCCGGGCCGCAGGAACACCCGGCCCAGGAAGACTTCGACGCCGCCGGTTTCAGCGCGGCCGAGACGGCCGCCATGAACGTTGCCCTCGCAGCCGCGGCGCAGGGCCCGCGCGGGGCGAACCCGCTGGTGGGCGCCGTCGTGATCGGAACCGACGGCGCACCGCTGGTCACCGGGTACCACCGCGGCGCCGGCACCCCGCATGCCGAGGCCGACGCGATCGCGCAGGCGGCAGCCGCCGGGCTGGACCTCACGGGCACCACCATGGTGGTCACCCTGGAGCCGTGCAACCACTGCGGCCGCACCGGCCCCTGCGCCCAGGCCATCATCGACGCCGGCGTGGCCGACGTCGTCTACGCCATCGACGACCCGCACGACCCCGCCGCCGGGGGAGCGGCCACCCTGCGCGCCGCCGGCGTCCGGGTCCGTTCCGGCCTCGGCGCCGTCGCCGCCCTGGACCTCAACCGCCGCTGGTTCGACGCCGTCGCCGCCAAACGGCCGTTCGTCACTCTGCACATTGCCCAGACCCTGGACAGCAGGATCGCGGCCAGCGACGGGACCAGCCAGTGGATCTCCAGCCCCGAGTCCCTCGCTGACAACCACGCCCTGCGGGGCCGGATCGACGCGATCCTGGTGGGCACCCAGACCGTCCTGGTCGACAACCCCCGGCTCACCGCCCGCAACCCCGGCGGCGAACCCGCGGACAAGCAGCCGCTGCGCGCCGTGATGGGGCTGCGGGGGATTCCCGGGGACGCCGCGGTCAACGGCGACGACGGCAAGGTGCTGCACCTGTCCACCCGTGAACCCAGCGAGGCTCTGGACCGGTTGTTCGACGCCGGCGTCCGGCACCTTATGGTCGAGGGCGGCTCCCGGATTATCAGCGCCTTCCTGGCCGCCGGCCTGGTCGACGAGCTGATCGTCTACCTGGCCCCGACGCTGCTCGGCTCCGGCACGCCGGCATTGGACGACCTCGGCATCGGCACCCTCGCCGACGCCCAGCACTGGGACTGGGACCACGCCTCGGGCGGCGCCGTGCAGATGCTGGGCCGCGACCTGCGGCTCCACCTGCGTCCGGCCACCAACACTTCATCCGATTCCACCCCGCGCAGCGACGCGGACACCGCCGCAGGAGGCAACTGATGTTTACCGGAATTATCGCCGAACAGGGAAAGGTGCTCTCCGTCGAGCGCGACGGCGACACCAGCGCCACGCTGCGCCTGCACGCCCCCGAAAGCACCGCCGGGCTGGCCCACGGCGGCTCGATCGCCGTCAACGGCGTCTGCCTGACGGCCACGGACATCAACGGCACGGACTTCAGCGTCGACGTGATGGGCGAAACCCTGGTCCGCAGCACCATCGGTGCACTGGCCGCGGGAGACCCGGTCAACCTGGAACGCTGCGTCCCGGCCGGCGGCAGGCTCGACGGCCACGTCGTGCAGGGGCACGTCGACGGCGTCGGCGAACTGCTCGAACGCGAGGCGCTCGGGAACTGGGACCGGCTGCGCTTCGCCGTACCCGCACCGCTGGCCCGCTACATCGCCGAGAAGGGCTCGATCGCCGTCGACGGGGTGTCCCTGACCGTCACCGCCGTCAGCCCGGCGCCCGAGCCGGCCCCGTGGTTCGAAGTCGGCCTGATCCCCACCACCCTGGCCGAGACCGGGCTGGGCGCCAAGGCCGTGGGTGGCCGCGTCAACCTTGAGGTGGACGTCCTGGCCAAGTACACCGAGCGGCTCCTGGCCTTCGCCCCCGCCGCACAGACCCAGGCGGCCGCATCATGAACCGGCTGCAGGACACCCCCGGGTTCGCCGTCGACGCACCGGCGCTGGACCCAATTGAGGACGCCATCCGCGCCATGGCGGCCGGACGGCCGGTGCTGGTGGTCGACAACGAGGACCGCGAAAACGAAGGCGACATCATCTTCGCGGCGCAGCACGCCACCCCTGCCCTGATGGGCTGGACCATCCGGTACAGCTCCGGGGTGATCTGCGTGCCGCTGACCAGCGAGCAGGCCGACGCGCTGGAGCTGCCGCCCATGGTGGCCATCAACCAGGACGCCAAGGGCACCGCCTACACCGTGTCCTGCGACGCCGCCATTGGCGTGAGCACCGGAATCTCGGCGACGGACCGGGCGCTGACGGCCCGGATCCTGGCCGAGCCGACGAGCCGGCCGAATTCCCTGACTCGTCCCGGGCATGTTTTCCCGCTTCGCGCCGTTAAGGGGGGTGTGCGGGAGCGTCCCGGCCACACCGAGGCAGCAGTGGAGCTGTGCCGGCTGGCCGGACTCGAACCCGTGGGCGTGATTGCAGAACTGGTGCACGACGACGGAGAAATGATGCGGCTGGACGGACTTCGCGGCTTTGCCCTCGAACACGGCTGCCCGCTGATCTCGATCGCCGACCTGGTGGCCTACCTGGAGGCCGGTCACACCGGCAGCGCCGCGGCGGAATCCGCCTGACACCCTGGACTGAGGAGAAACAATGACGACTTCTGAAGCGCAGCCGGCCACCCCGGCGCAGCAGCCGCATCCGGTCAGCGGCGGACCGATCGTCCAACTGCCCACCGCCTACGGCGACTTCGTGGCTCAGGCCTGGACCGACCTGGCCACCGGCGCCGAACACCTCGCCGTCAGTTCCCCGCTGCCGGCCACGGACGGCAAGGCGCCCCTGGTCCGGCTGCACTCCGAATGCCTCACCGGGGACGTGTTTGGCTCCTACCGCTGCGACTGCGGCGAGCAGCTGGCCTACGCCCTGGAGATGATCCACGAATTCGGCGGCACCCTGCTCTACTTGCGCGGCCAGGAAGGCCGCGGCATCGGCCTGGCCAACAAGATCAAGGCCTACGCCCTGCAGGAGGCCGGCTTCGACACGGTCGAGGCCAACGAGCAGCTCGGCCTGCCGGTGGACGCCCGCTGCTACAAGGCCGCGGCGCAGATCCTCGCCGAGCTGGGCCTGCACGAGATCCGCCTGCTGAGCAACAACCCGGACAAGCAGGACCGGCTGGCCCAGGCCGGCGTCCGCGTGGTCGAGATGGTCCCCACCGAGGTGCCGTCCCGCGAACAGAACCTGCGCTACCTACAGACCAAAAAGGACCGGATGGACCACCGGCTGGTCCTGGACATGGAGCCGGCAGCACCAGCCGCCGGCCAGCGCGGCTTCGAGCACGAACAAGACTGAGCACCCCGCGGTATCTGCCACAGCACCACCCCCTCCCACACACTCCACAGCAAGGACAACGCATGAGCGGCCACGGCGCCCCCCAGATCGACCTCACCACCTTCAACCCCGAGGACACCTCCCGGCTGAAACTCGCCATCGTTGCCGCGAGCTGGCACACCCAGATCATGGACGGACTGCTCGACGGCGCGCTGCGCGCCGCCAAGGAGGCCGGCATCGGCGAACCCACCGTGCTGCGTGTCCCCGGAACCTTTGAACTCCCCGTCGCCGCGGCCCGGCTGGCGCCGCACTTCGACGCCGTCGTCGCGCTCGGTGTTGTGATCCGCGGCGGAACGCCGCACTTTGAGTACGTCTGCGAAGCCGCCACGCTCGGCCTGACCGAGGTCAGCGTCCGCACCGGTGTGCCAGTGGGCTTCGGAGTGCTGACCTGCGACACCGAACAGCAGGGCATCGACCGGGCCGGCCTCCCGGGCTCCACCGAGGACAAGGGACACGAGGCCGTCACGGCCGCCCTCGCCACCGCCGTCACGCTCCAGCAGTATTCCTAGCCTGTGTATTCCCTCACATCCGGGCCGTCATCCGGCGGCCCGGCAGGCGGCGTCTTGCCGTGAGCAAGTAGGCTGGAGGGCGTGAAGAATTTCGAGTCGCTGTTCGCAGAACTGAGTGAGAAGGCAGCCACCCGCCCGGAGGGCTCCCGCACCGTCGCCGAACTGGATTCCGGAGTCCACGGCATCGGCAAGAAAGTCGTGGAGGAAGCCGCCGAGGTCTGGATGGCTGCCGAGTACGAATCCGACGAAGCCGCCGCGGAAGAAATTTCGCAGCTGCTCTATCACCTGCAGGTTCTGATGCTCGCCAAAGGACTCAGCCTGGAAGACGTCTACAAGCATCTCTAGCCACGACGCGCCGCCCGCCGCGGAACCGAATCCGCGCGGACCCCGGCGCACCACGTGGCCCGCTGTGCCTGCACCGATGACTTCCTAACCAGAAAGACCTTCCCCATGCTGAGAGTTGCCGTCCCGAACAAGGGATCCCTGTCCGAAGCCGCCTCCGCCATGCTCGCCGAGGCCGGCTACCGCCAGCGCCGCGACAGCCGCGAACTGGTCATGGTGGACCCGGACAACGACATCGAGTTCTTCTTCCTCCGCCCCCGCGACATCGCTGTCTACGTCGGCCAGGGCACCCTGGACGTGGGTATCACCGGCCGCGACCTGCTGCTCGACGCCGAGGTGGATGCCGAGGAGCTGCTGCCCCTGGGCTTCGCCGCCTCCACCTTCCGGTTCGCCGGCCCGGTGGGCGACTTCACCGCCATCGAACAGCTTGAAGGCAAGCGCCTCGCCACCAGCTACGACGGACTGCTGCGCGGCTACCTCGCTGAGCGCGGCATCAACGCCAAGGTCGTCCGGCTCGACGGCGCCGTCGAATCCTCCGTCCGCCTCGGCGTCGCGGACGCGATCGCCGACGTCGTCGAAACCGGCACCACACTCAAGGCCGCCGGGATGGAAATCTTCGGCGAGCCGATCCTGAACTCCGAGTCCGTCCTGATCGGCCGCAAGGGCGAGCAGAACCCCGCCACCGAGGTCCTCATCCGCCGCCTCCAGGGCGTCCTGGTGGCCCGCCAGTACGTCCTGATGGACTACGACATCCGCAATGAGCTCGTGGAGCAGGCCGCCGCCCTGACGCCCGGGCTGGAGTCGCCCACCATCTCGCCGCTGCGGGACTCGGACTGGGTGGCCGTCCGCTCGATGGTGCCCAAGAAGGACACCAACCGGATCATGGACGAGCTCTACGACCTCGGCGCCCGCGCCATCCTGGTCAGCAGCATCCACGCCTGCCGGATCTAGGGCGGCCGTCCGTGAAGACTTCAGCCGCCAGCAACCGCCAGGAGCAGCCATGACCGTCGCCGTCCGCGTTATCCCGTGCCTGGACGTCGACGCCGGCCGTGTGGTCAAGGGGATCAACTTCGAAGGCCTGCGCGACGCCGGTGACCCGGTGGAGCTCGCGCACCGCTACGACAACGGCGGCGCCGACGAATTGACGTTCCTCGACGTCACCGCCTCCTCGGGCAACCGCGAAACCACTTTCGACGTCGTCCGGCGCACCGCGGAGGAAGTCTTCATCCCGCTGACCGTTGGAGGCGGCGTCCGCGGCGTGGCGGAGGTGGACAAGCTGCTGCGCTATGGCGCGGACAAGGCCGCGATCAACACCGCGGCCGTGGCTCGGCCCGAGGTGATCGACGAGATCACGCGCCACTTCGGCTCCCAGGTCCTGGTGCTCTCCCTCGACGCCCGGCGCACCCGTCCGGGCTCGCAGCCGACGCCCTCCGGCTTCGAGGTCACCACGCACGGCGGCCGCCAGGGTACCGGCATCGATGCCCTCGCCTGGGCCCGTGAGGCTGCCGACCGCGGCGTCGGTGAGATCCTGCTCAATTCGATCGACGCCGACGGCACCAAGGACGGCTTCGACCTCGAACTCATCCGGTTGGCCCGTGCCGCGGTGAAGGTGCCGCTGATCGCCTCCGGCGGCGCCGGCCGGCCGGAGCACTTCCCGCCGGCCGTGGCTGCCGGCGCCGACGCCGTGCTGGCAGCCTCGGTCTTCCACTTCGGCCCGCTGGACATGATTGCCCAGGTCAAGGCCGCGATCCGCGAGGCAGGCTTCGAAGTCCGCTAGGCCGGCCGGCGCCGCCGTCTTTCGGAACCGCCGAGATCCCTGGCCACCCTGTGGGCGTGCCTCATGAACGGACGTGCCGCCGGGCCCGGTGGTGGCCTTACCCGGGGCGTCACCGATGGTGTCTCATAACTAACGTTGTGTACGCCGATTTCCCAAGATGGTTTCGCGACGTAGTTATGAGAATCGTTGGCCGAAGAGAATAGCCGCATTCCCGCCTTGCCACTTGAGGGGGATGAGACGTCTCGTATGCCATGGGTTTCGAGACGCCGCAGTGTGGAGCGTTTAGGGCGCCATCACCGTACATTCCCTCGTGCGGGGTAAACGTACGTTTGGAGGATTGCAACGGCGTCAAAGGAAGAACCGCTGCCTGGCTGCGCGTTCGACGACCGGCTAACGGGCGCTTGAACTCAGAGGTAACGAGGCGTGGCAATCCCCCAGACTGTCGCCGCGCGATCCGAGGGATGACGCTTTGCTTGCTCTGCAGAAGATGGGCCAAATTGGGCCGCTCTCCGCGTCCTCAAGAGTTCCAACAGACAGACAGCAGAATCACCAGGGAATGATCACTTTTCAGGAGCTTCTCGCGCGACACTGGAAGTCGTGACCACCAAAACCAAGACAGTCAAGGAACTCCTGGCCGAACTTCAACGCATGGCAAGGAGAGCGACTAGCCCGGAAGACAGCCATGCGATGACATTCCGACTCCCGCCTGACTATGTCCGGGGATGAGGTTGACGCGATGAACCAGGTAGAAGAAGCCCTCGCACTGGAGGGCTCACTCTCCTGGGGGTGATGCTCGCGTTCGAGGGGCTCCCCGTTATCCCGCTGACGGCCTCGAATCTCGTCGGCTACAGCTACCTTTCTGTTCTGGGCACCGCGTTTGCCTACGTTATGTGGTTTCGCGGCATCGCCCGGCTCCCCGCGAGCACCACGGCCTTCCTTGGTTTACTTAGCCCAGTCGTGGCCATACTCCTCGGCTGGTTGGTCGCCGGCGAGCATTTCGCGCCAATGCAGATGCTGGGAACGGTCATCGTCCTTGGCTCCATCTCGGCGGCGATCCTCACCAAGACTCCGGTGCGTTCCGACGCCAACGAATGGCGCGCCAAGGAGCGCACCCCTTAACCAGTTACTGGGCGGGCGGGTAGGGGCTGGTCGGGTAACCTCGCACAGCCGGTTGTCTGGCGATCAACCCAAATGCCCTTGGGGAATGATGGTTGGGGCCGGTTCAATCGATAACTGCGGCAATTGCTTCGATCTCCACCAACTGACCGTCGTAGCCGAGCACCGTGACTCCCATCAGCGTGCTTGGCACATCGTGCTCGCCGAAGGCTTCCCGAACCACGTCCCACGCCCTTATAAGGTCGGCCCGTTCGGTCGATGCCACAAGGACACGGGTGGAGACTACGTCCCCAATTCCGGCACCGGCGGCTTCCAGGGCAAGACACAAGTTCTCAATCGCCTTTGCGGCCTGTGCTGCGTAGTTCCCGAGGCCTGCGGTCGTACCGTCCTCATTCAAGGGGCATGCTCCGGCCAGGAAAATGAGACGTGCGCTCCCGGGAACGGTCGACGCATATGCGTATTGTGCGGACGGGCTGAGGGTGCTCGAACGAACGAGGGTAACTGCGCTAGGCATGGTCGTCCTCTTGTCGGATTCGCTGGTCAATCTCACCTTATCGGCCCCGATATGGAAACAAGCAGCATGGACCGTAAGCCGGCGGTCAAACCGGCGGCAGGAAGCGTCCGGTTGGGATGGGTCAGCGGACGCGCGCCATCATTTTTGATGGCTCGCTCAGTTCAGTGAAGCCATATTGGGCGTAGAGCCCGTGGGCATCGGCCGTGGAGAGCAGAATCCGTCTTAGGTCTAGAGGGTCCAGGTCCGCCATTACACCAGCGGCGAGCAACTTGCCGATGCCTTGACCGCGGGCTTCAGTAGCCACGAACACGTCGCAAAGCCACGCAAGCGTAACGCCGTCAGTCACGACGCGACCGTAAGCTACCTGCTCTCCAGTCTCGATGTCGTACGCGGGCACGATCAACTCTGTCCGCTTCGGCGGAGAAGAAATATCGCTCAGTCATGACAACACCCTAGGGGAACGGGGCAGGGCAGTTTCAAACAACGCGTGCCAACGCCTGTGCCCGGTCAGGGATCCCCTTCCGGACGGGCCACGCGGCAAAGAGCGCCGCCAGAACCCCGCCATCTACCGCCGAAAGTCACATGCAAAAACGACACGCAGCACCAACACGCAAAAACGACCCATATCTATAGTCCTGCTGGATCACAGCCGTGATGGCGGGGCGTGTCCGTCCTGGACAGTGTCCAGGACGTGGATAGTTGGCGCTCCGGGGTCCTTCAGCGCTGGGAAGAATCGTGATGCACTCGAGATGCTCACGGTGCCCCCTCGTTGCTGAATGGCTGCAGCCTTCGGATGACGTGATGGTCAAGATCCGCCGGTCTGAACGGTGTCGCCGATATGCGTCAGATTGCTGGGGTCCGCCCGCTGGATTTGCACCGAACTGAGTGGACGGTAATGCCGACACTGACAGCCAGGCTAAGGAACAGTGCCAGGAATCCGGCGCCGGCGGCGACATAGTAGCTCGCCGGGTCTGGCACTGAGTCGACGACAGGTTCCATGTAGAACCATATGGTCGCTCCGGCGCTGATTCCGAGTAGCGCGATGAGGCCAGTCACGACCCATGCGGCGATTGCAAGACTAACCATTTTCATATCTCCCCCAAATTGAACGGCAGTCCCGTTCTACCCAAATCCTAGTCAGCGCGCGACGCGGGAGGCCGACTGTCCCGTTGAGGGGTCCCCTTAGAGTCCGCTGGTGTTCCGACTCCGCGAGTGTCCCAGTGCAAGCGCCAACTGGTGTCTGAGGTGCTCGATTTCTGCGGAGAGCTCGCGGTTCCGCTCCAGCGATGCATTGAGGCGGGCGCGCAGGGACTCCGTACTGGCGCTGCTTCGACTCGCTCTGGGTTGTTGTGGGCGGTCCTCGCGCAGCCCGATGATGACGGTTCGCAGGTCGATCTGGGAGTAGAGCCAGGACCGGGATACGCCGGCTGCCGCGGCTACTGTTTCGAAGGTGACGGGGCCGCCCTGGCTTTGGAGATCGCGGAGTGCGGCGACGGCTTTGGAGCGGGTGAGTTCGTGCCGGCGTTCCGCGGCCTGCCGGATATGGCGGCTGTTATCTGCCCGCACGGTTGTCCTCCTCGAGTAAGTGGCTGCGGCCTTCTGGCGTTCCGTTGTCGAGTGTTTGGATGATGCGGTCCAGGTTGCCGAGGACCCGTGTGTTCATTTCGGCCAGCCGCTGCTGGCCTCGGGCTTCGGCGGCGGAGATTATCTGCACGACCTGCGTCCGGTGTTCGCGGTGTTGCGGGAGGAAGTCGGCGGTGGTGATGAACATGGGACAGGTCAGGCAGGCGTTGGCGTGCGGGCAGGTTTTCTGGACCGGGAGGCCGCAGTAGCCGTTGGGAAGTGCCTGGGTGGCCCTGCCGAGGCGTTGTTTGGACCAGGCGGCCTCGGCGAGGGGGCCGTCGGGATCAAGTTCTACGACGCTGCCGGATGCGTTGACTTTCCGTGCGGCTTCCCAGTGTCGCCGGATTGTTGTGTCGCTGAGTCTGGCGTAGTGGGCTGTCATCTGGTGGGAGTCGTGGTCCAGGATCCGGCGTACGACCTCCTGAGGGACGTCGAGGTTGATCAGTCTGGTGCCCAGCGTGTGGCGAAATCGGTGTGGGCTGACCACGGCAGGGGTGCCGTTTTCGTCGGTGACGTTGCAGTCCTCGACCCATCGCCGAAGAGCGGTGCTGTAAGAGCCCGGGCTGAGGTGTCCGGCGCCGTAAACGTCCACCCGGTCATGGGCGAAAAGCTGGCGTGTCCCGGAGTTGCCCGTGCCATTGACGTAGAGGATGTGCTCCGCGATGGCCCGTTCGAGTTCTTCATCGATGGGGACGAGCGCCTCGCGTTTCATCTTGTGGTTCAGATAACGCAGATACGGGGCACCGTCCCTGTCGCGGGTGATGCAGTCCTGGGTCAGGGCCACGGTGTCGCTGATCCGCAGCCCGCACCGGATCAGAATCACGGTGATCAGCCGGTGATGCGGGTTGGTCATTTTGGCGAGATTTTCCCGGTTTTCCAGCTGGGCCATGACGTGTTCGCTCAGTGCCCGGGGTTGCCGGACCGTCTCTTTGGGATAGTCCTCGGTGTAGATCTGGGCCGTGCTGGGCAGATCGGTCACCCATCCGTGACGGCGCATGGTGAGGAGAAACGTGTTGAACTGGCCGATCCGCATCCGGTGCGTCGTCGTCCCGGCGGCATGGGTGTGCAGGTAGGCCAGGAACCTCTCGATCAACTCGCGATCAATGTCGGCGGTGCCGGTGACTGGGATCCTCGTTGAATCCAGAAAGGCGTTGAAGCTCTCCACGGCTTTGGTTCCCAGCACCGCGGATTCGACCGTTAATCCGGTCGTCAGCCGCCAGCGGGCCCATCGTTTGGCCAGCTGCTTCAACCAGGGCCGGGTGATGTTTTCGAAGTGGACCGTGACTTGGCTGCGGGCCGCGATACCGAGGGCCCTGGCATGCCAGATGTCCTTGGGGAACTCGGTCTCCCACGGCGCTGCGGCGCCCAGGGAGGGTCCCGTCCGGACCGGCAGTGGGTCGTTTCGTGAGGGCACGGGATGCAGGGTGGTCATATCGTCACCGTTCTGGAGGCGAACCAGCCCGCATCGGCCAGTGCGCGGCGGGCATCATCGCTGGAGATATGGGCGTAGGTGTTGACCGTCGTCGTCAGGCTCGCATGGCCCAGCAGCTTAGAGACCACCTCGATCGGGACGTTCTCCCGGAGCATCCGAGTGGCATAGGTGTGCCGGAACCAGTGCGGGTCAAACCCGATGCCCGTCTGCCGCCGTAGCCGCCGCACCAGGTCGTGGACGGCGGCATATGTCATTGCCTGCCCGTAGGGCCTGCCCCACAAGTTGACGAAGACGTAGTCGGAATCCAGGTCACCGTATTCGACGTCGAGGTAGTCGGCATACAGCCGGATCAGTTCGACGGTGACCGGGACCGAGCGCGAATGAGGCGACTTTGCGCGCGCACCATTGGTGTTGTCGCGTCGGCGGACAGTGATTTCCCGTTCGGCCACGGCGATGTCCTCATGCCGGAGCCCCAGGGCCTCACCGATCCGGATACCCGCGTCATGGAGCAGCGCGAACAGCAGTCGGTCCCTGAGGTGCCCGCACGAATCCAGAATGCTTTGGACCTCGTCGGGGGCCAGCAGGCGGGGAATCCTTGCCGTCACGGGAAGCTTCACCACCCGGCGCTGTTTCGCGGTGCCCTTGCTGATGTGGTGCAGGAAGGGTTTCCACCCTCCCTGCCGGGCGCCGGGGTCCCAGCACGTGATCAGTTCGCCCAGGTCAAGGCCCTGGCGGGCGGCATGCTGATAGAAGATCGACACGGTTGAAAGCTTGCGGTTCACCGTTGCCTCGCCGCAATGGTGCCCGATCGTGGGGAGCACCGAAAAGACCTGGCCACGCATGTCCGGCGGACGCCGCAGCCACCGGATGAACGCCCCCACGTCTTCCAGCTTCACCGACTGCCAGTCGAGCCCGTATTCGTCCAGGAAAATGAACCAGTCCTTCAAATCGTGGGCGTGGGCCTTGATCGTGTTCGGTGACCGCTCGGTCTCGGCCAGATACCGCAGATACCGCTCCGCCGGTTCCACAACACCGGCCACGCCGACCACTGTGTACGACACCGCATTGCTTGCCGGATCCAACACCTTCGATACCCGCATCGCCGCTCCCGTCAGCTGCCTCGTGGACGGACAAGACGCTAACCCATCCACAACGAAGCAACCAGAGCCCCAAACCCCAGTGAACTACATGACGGACAGCTGGCAGACGGCTAAAGATATCGGTCGTTTTTGAATGTCTCGGACTGGTCCCGCGACAGAAGGCCGTCGGTAGGATCGACCTATGAACCTTGTGCCCTGGCAAACTACTGGGCCGCCTGCCCAGGTAGTCGAGCGCTTCTTCGCAAAGCACGGACGAGCCGGCCTCGTGCTACCCGACGGCTGGTACGGGAGACCCTTCGATTCCCTGTTCGCGCTCAGTTCCGCCCTGGATCTTCGGGATGGGCTGAAGATCGAGATGGAAGGCGGAAGGGAACTAGTGTGTGAAGGCAACGTGACCGTCGTCGAGACGGAGTTCCAGAAATATCCTGCCTTGAGGATCGAGGGATTCAAGTCGGCTTCATGGGACCCCCACGATGGCGTCAAAGAGCGGCAGACTTATGGCCAGTCAGGTGCGCTCGTCTTAGTTTCGTAGGTGCTGTAGTCGATTCTGGCGCTTGGCTTTCGTCGGCCCGCGGGAACCGAGACGGTAGCGCAGGCCCTTCAGGCGTGGCCGCGTCCCGCGGAGGGCTGCCGCTGCGAGTTGAAGCGGCCACCAAGTAGCGTCGCGAAAACGCCTGCGCATATAGCCGAAGGGCACCGCCTTTTTGCCTAGAGAACCGCGACCATCATCGACGTCAGAACCATCGCGAGCAGCGGTACCCAGAACGCGATCCGGCGCTTAGAGAGCATTACTATCGTGGCAATTGCCGCCGCCAGCAGGATGATGAGAATCAGGACATAGGCAGACGATGCCACCCAGAGCGGTGTCGGCTGGCTTCGGTTCGTCCAATTTGACGTGCCGAGGACCAGCAGCCAATACTGCGCGAAAGCGACAAACGGCTGAGCGACCAGGAAGATGACTGAAAAGACGCGGTCGATGATCAATGAAGCTTTGGTAGTTCGTTCATCGCCCTGTGGTCTTAGGTCAACGCTCCGGCCTGATACACGCTCTTCCGCCCCCATCGGCACAGTCTATGGCCCGCAGATCCAAAGCGTGCGCTGAAGGACCGGCTTACGGGCGGCCGCCTGAGGCTCCCGATAGGGATCGGCTTCATCGGACCGGGAAACCGTGAACGCGGCGTCCTCCCGTGGTTAGCTTTACCCCTACCCCGCGAAGGAAGCCTGATGAAAACGGACACGGAAGTACTGGCAGCGGACATGATGCGATTTGCGTCCCTGCTAAGACACATGAATCAGCCTGTCGTGGCGCTCAAATTCGAAGCGATGGCCAGAGCGCTTCAGAGCGAACCATCGGAAGAGGCTGTGGAAGAGGTTCGGCTGTGGCTCCGTTCGCCAATGAAGGGTGGCAGCGGAAGCCTAGGTGACATGTACGTGCAGAAGGACGGAGTAGTGGATGAAGTCCTCAACGCCGAGTACGAAGAACTCCTCCAGAAGTTTACGGATTTCGTCAATGCGGAGCCGGAATCTAAAGAGAGCGCGGCTGGTGCCATGTTCGCCAATGGAAGCACCTACTTCCGTCTGATCGAAACTCCCGTCCGCAAGGGATTGTTCTCCCGCAAAGGAACCTTCACCTACGAAGTGGCGACCGCGCCGGGAGAGACGCGGCTGGTGACGTTAGATCAACTCGGTCAAGCTGTCGGCTATGGGCCGCAAGACTCCCGGAAAGATTGGCAGGAGTGCCAGATGGTTGCAGACCGCCTTTTCAGAGAGGGACGCAGGCACGATTGGGTTCACTACTCCAGCTCCTATTTCGTTCCCGACGAGACACTCCGAAAGGATTGGTAGCGATACGTTCGCAAAGGGGAGCGTCTACGTGAGGTAAATGACAATGGAGGTGTCTCAGTGAAGGATCCCTCAGCGCACGCTGTGGATCTGCGCCATAGACTATTTCGATGGCGGCGGAAGAGCATATATCAGGACGGATTGTGCATATAGAAGCACAGGGCGACGACCGAACTACCAGAGCTTCATTGATCATCGACCGCGTCTTTTCAGTCATCTTCCTGGTCGCTCAGCCGTTTGTCGCCGTCGCGCAGTATTTGCTGGTAGCCCTCGGGGCGTCAAATTGGATGAACGGAAGCCAACCGATCCCGCGTTGGGCGGCAACGTCTGCCTCCGTTCTGATCTTGCTCATCCCACTGGCGGCGGCAATAGCCACGATAGTAATGCTCTCTAAGCGCCGGATTGTGTTCTGGGTACCGCTGATCGCGATGGTTCTGACGTCGATGATGGTCGCGGTCCTCTAGGCGAAAAGGCGGTGACCTTCGGCTATATGTGAGGGCGTTTTCACAACGCTACTTGTCGCCCGCCTCAACTCCTAATGCCATCCACTATCGGACGCAGGAGCGCCCGTTAGTGGCACCGCCCTACGGGACCGGAGGGCGTCGTTGTGCTTCGAGAATTGCGCAGGAACCAAGAGCGGCCGCGACGGATGGCGAGATAGAGTCTGTTGACTGTCTGGGATGATGCCTCGGTGCCAACGTCGTGGAAGGACCCCATTCCGCCTTGATAGTGTGGCTCGAAGAATAGAGAGCTCGGACGGCGGGCTGCGGTCCACATATCTACGAAAGGGAAGTGCTGTGCGCAGTTCGTCAGGTGCCACGTTTGCGCGGGTCGGCTGGGGGCTGGCCCTGCCGCTGCTTCTTGTGGTCGCGCTCTTCGCCCTTCCTCTCTTCCAGACCGGAGGTTCGTACTCCGCGGAGATCGTCACCGTCGTGGTTGTCGGCCTTGTGGGTGGCGGCTTGGTTAGGGCCGTTATCCGTGAAAGCTGGGTGACGGTCACTTTTGTTCTCGTTGTTGCTGCGGAGGTATTCCTCACGGCTCAGCTTCCGTCGCCTTGGTCCGTCCTGGCTCCAGTTTTGCTGCCCGCCAACGCCGTTGGCGTGATGGTCGGAAGCTATGTGCGTCTCTGGATACTCGAGCGACGGCATAAAGCTAGGGCCCAGCGTGACGTATGGGTGGTCAACGGAACTGAGGAGCCGCGTACTGACACCGCCAGGACAACCTCGCTGGCGGCCTTGGCGGCCTGGGACAGTGCAAGGGACGGCGCGTTCATTGTTGAACGCAACGACGGGTGGTTCGAAGCCATGGGCAGCCCGGTGACGGGTTTCATCGTCCATTGCGCAGCGAATTTCCGGGAAGAGAGTGAGTGGCGGGTGCTTGGCGCCATTGGGAAGGAAGAGGCCGAGATTCGCATTCCCGGGGGCCGTGCATACGCTCCTAGCGAGGTTGTGGTCAATCTTGAGACAGCAAGTGCGGCGTTACGTGGCTTCTTCCACTACCGGGGCCCGGACCCGGAGTTCACGTGGACCTCCGGCGAACAAGTGCTGGATCTGAAGTTCGGCTAGGTCAATGAATACCGCAGTAGAAGCAGTGGCGGACGCTTATGCACTCGGGTACGCCCAGCGCCGTTCCTAGGTCATGTTGTCCTGGATTTACGGCTTCATCGTGGCAATATCCCACGTGTGCGCGGGCGAACCGTCCGGTGCGGGCATTTGAACTCATTTTCGTACCCGAACAAGGTGTCTCGTAACCTTAGTGGCTCAAATGCCTAGGGTTGCGAGACGCACCGGCGCGGAGTGTTTAGGCACCGACGCCGGAATTTACGGCCAGGGCAAGTGCAGCGCGACACCCGCTCCTCCTCTTTGAAGTATTGTGCCTAGGAGTGCGCACGTGGACTGCGGGGCCCACTCAGGGCCAACTCACGGGATGTCAAGAGATATCGGGAGAGTTGGTGGCGACTAGAGCCCGACTTCGGCGGACTGCAGCAGCGCTACGGCGTCGGGCTGGCCCTCGAAAGTCACCAGGGCGTGCCGGGTCCGGCCGTGGGCGTGCATCAGCAGTTCGCCCGGTTCGCCGACGATCGCTACGGAGACCGGGGCGCGCTTGGCCACATGCCGGGGGCCGGACGGGCTCACCAGCACAATGCCCAGGTCCACGCCGCGGTAGAGGATGGCCGCGCGCTTGACCAGTTCGTCCCAGAGAGCGTCGGAGTAGGCCTCGTCCAGGGCGCGCGGCGCCCAGCGGTCCACCGCGCGGCGGACGTCCTCGGTGTGGACGAAATATTCGATCAGGTTGGAGCTCTCGTCCAGGGCCTTGATCCGCATCGGCGAGAGCGCGGGCGGCCCGGCGCGGAAGGTGTTGACCAGCCGGGCGTAGGCTTCCGGGGTCTTGATGGTGGCGGCGAGCTCGGCCGTGGCCTGGTCCGAGGCCTTGGAGAGTCGCTTGATCAGCAGCCCGAGCCCGACGCGGGCCTTTCGCTCCCGCAGGTACAGGTGCGCGGCAAGATCACGCGTCTGCCAGCCCTTGCAGAGCGTGGGGGAGTCAGGACCGGCCGCCAGCAGGGTTTCGGCCAGGACTTCTCGGGACGGATCGACGAAATGCATCACTTGTGAAACTAGCACGAGACGCCCGCCGGTGTGCACAGGAAGCGCCGCCGTTTTGGCCGCAGCGGGCTATTGGCACGCATGTTAAGCGCGGGGCCGCCAACCCCGGGCGGCCACCGACCCGGAGGCACTAGACTGGAGCTGATGTCTGAGCAGCCTGCCCCCGCCCCCTTCAGCGAAACTCCGCTCCCTGCCGGCCTGGCCGAATCCCTGAAACGGGACAGCGCCGGCCTGGTGGCCGCGATCGTCCAGCAGTTCGACACCAACGAGGTGCTGATGCTCGGCTGGATGGATGACGAGGCGCTGCACCGCACCATGACCACCGGGCGGGTCACCTTCTACTCCCGCTCGCGGCAGGAATACTGGCGCAAGGGCGACACCTCCGGCCACGTGCAGTGGGTGAAGTCCCTCGCCCTGGACTGCGACGGCGACGCGCTGCTGATCCGGGTCGACCAGGTTGGCGCGGCCTGCCACACCGGAACCCGGACGTGCTTCGACGGGCGCGCGCTGGACGCCGTCGTCGGCAACGCGGACTAAACCGGCCCACCCGCGCGGCGCAGGCCCGGGCCACCCGCGCCCCGGCGTTTCCAAAGCAACAGACCAAGAGAACAGGCGGAACACAACAGCCATGCAGGACCTTGGAATCATCAGCCCCGGCCTGGACGAGTTCCGGGAACTCGCCGGCCACAGCCGCGTCATTCCGGTCCGGCTCAAGGTGCTCGCTGACGCCGAAACCCCGATCGGGCTGTACCGCAAACTCGCCCAGGGCCAGCCGGGGACCTTCCTGCTGGAGTCCGCCGCGGTGGGCGGCGCCTGGTCCCGCTATTCCTTCATCGGCGCGCGGTCCCGCGCCACCCTCACCACCAAGGACGGGCAAGCGCACTGGCTCGGCCAGCCGCCCGTCGGGGTCCCGCTGGACGGCAGCCCGGTCGACGCTATCCGGGACACCGTGAAGGCGCTGCACACCGAGCGCTTCGACGGCCTGCCGCCATTCACCTCCGGCCTGGTGGGGTTTCTGGGCTGGGAAACCGTCCGGCACTGGGAGAAACTCACCAGCCCGCCCGAGGATGACCTGGACCTGCCGGAAATGGCGCTGAACCTCGTCACCGACATGGCCGTACACGACAACATGGACGGCACCGTGCTGCTGATCGCCAACGCGATCAACTTCGACAACAGCACCGAACGCGTCGACGAAGCCTGGCACGACGCCGTTGCCCGGGTGAAGGCGCTGCTGGCAAAGATCAGCACCCCCACCGAGCAGCCCGTCTCCGTGCTGCAGCCCGCCGCGCTCGACTTCGCCTCGAGCGTGCAGGAACGCTGGGACGAAAACGACTACCTCGCCGCCCTGGACCGCGGCAAGGAGGCGATCGTCGACGGCGAAGTCTTCCAGGTGGTGATCTCGCGCCGCTTCGAAATGGACTGCGGTGCCGACCCGCTGGACGTCTACCGGGTCCTGCGGAACACCAACCCCAGCCCCTACATGTACATCTTCAGCCTCGAGGACGCCGGCGGACGCCAGTACTCGATCGTCGGTTCCTCCCCGGAGGCCCTCGTGACGGTCACCGGCGAGGAGGTCATCACCCACCCGATCGCCGGGTCACGGCCGCGCGGCAAGACCATCGAGGCGGACAAGGCGCTCGCCGAGGAACTGCTCGCGGACCAGAAGGAACGCGCCGAGCACCTCATGCTGGTGGACCTCTCCCGCAACGACCTCTCCAAGGTCTGTGTGGCCGGAACCGTTGACGTCACCCAGTTCATGGAAGTGGAGCGCTTCAGCCACATCATGCACCTGGTCTCCACGGTGGTGGGCAAACTCGCGCCGACGGCCACCGCCTACGACGTGCTCAAGGCCACCTTCCCGGCCGGCACGCTCTCCGGCGCCCCCAAACCGCGCGCGCTGCGCCTGCTGGACGAACTGGAACCCCACCGCCGCGGCATCTACGGCGGCGTGGTCGGCTACCTCGACTTCGCCGGCGACATGGACATGGCCATAGCCATCCGCTCCGCGCTGCTCCGCGACGGCCGCGCCTACGTGCAGGCCGGCGGCGGCATCGTGGCCGACTCCGTCAACGCCACCGAGGCGCTCGAGACCGTCAACAAGGCCGCCGCCCCGATGCGGGCCGTGCACACGGCGCAGTCATTGCGGAACATCACCGCGGACACTGTTCCCGACGCCGGGACGGAGCAGCCATGACCGACGCCGCCGGCACCATCAAGAGCACCAGCCCGGCCGTTCCGCGCTGGGCCCGGAAGTCCACCCTGGTCCTGGTCATCGCCGCGCTGGCGCTGGCCGTCTTCGGCACCACCACCCAGACCTGGCTGACGGTCCAGCTCGATCCCGGCCAGCTGGGCCAGGGCGTCAGCCAGAACGGCCTGCAGGTCCAGGGCAGCAAGGCCGCCACCACGGTCACCGCCCTGGCCCTGGTGGCACTGGCCGGCGGACTCGCCGCGTCGATCGCGGGGCGCATCGCCCGCTGGGTCATCACGGCGATCATCCTGCTGGCCGCCGCCGGCATTGTGGCCGCGGCCGTGACCGTGCTGTCCGACCCGCTGGCCGCGGCGCAGGGATCCATCGCCGCCGCCACCGGCATCAGCGGCAGCAACGTCCAAGTGGCGCTCACTGCGTTCCCGGTCCTCGCCGTCGCCGCCGGTGCCCTGCTGGGGGTCAGCGCCCTCGCGATTGTGCCCGCCGGACGGTACTGGAAGAGCCGGACGAAGTACGACGCCGCCGCCACCGGCGCCGTGACCGGCCCCGCGCAGCCGGCCGACGAGATCGACAGCTGGGACCGGCTCTCCCGTGGCGACGACCCCACCTGAGCCGCGCCCGCTGGCGCGGCCTGGCAGCCCGCCCGGTAACGCGGCCAATGACGCCGCCAAAAAATGGCAGAATGTAAGCAGTATTGATCCTGAGGAGAATTCCATGAGCAAAGCCCCTGTTTCCGCACCCAAGCCCGCCGCCGGCACCGGCGTCTACGACGGCGTCGACCACAGCGAGCCCACCGGCCACGGCAACAGCCCGGCGGCCTGGACCACCGTGATCATCATGCTGGTCGGCGCCCTCATCGCCTGCATCGCCTTCGTGATCGCCAACACCCCGATCTTCATCGCCGGTGCCGTCGTGATGCTGGTCGGCCTCGTGGTGGGCTTTGCCATGCGCAAGGCCGGTTACGGCGTCGGCGGCAGCAAGCTGAAGAACTCCGGCCACTAGAAGTGAGCGTTCTCGATGACATCAATGCCGGTGTCAGGGAGGATATGGAGGCCCGCCAGCGCCTCGTCACGCTCGCCGAACTGAAGGACCGTGCCGCGGCAGCAGCCCCGGCGCGAGACGCCTGGGCCGCCCTGGGCGGACCCTCGGACCGGAACCAGCTCAAGGTGATCGCCGAAATCAAGCGGCGCAGCCCCTCCAAGGGCGCGCTGGCGAGCATCGCGGACCCTGCCTCCCTTGCCGTGCAGTACGCCGACGGCGGCGCGGCCGTGATCAGCGTCCTGACCGAGCAACGCCGATTCAACGGATCACTCGCCGACCTTGACGCGGTCCGGGCAGCCGTGGACATCCCGCTGCTGCGCAAGGACTTTATGATCGACGAGTACCAGATCTGGGAGGCCCGTGCCCACGGCGCCGACCTGATCCTGCTGATCGTCGCCTCGCTTTCCGACGCGCAGCTGCACGAGTACAGCGCCCTCAGCCGCGAGCTGGGAATGAACGTACTCGTCGAGACCCACACCGCCGGCGAAGTCGAACGCGCCGTGGCCGCCGGGGCCCGGATCATCGGCGTCAACGTCCGAAACCTCAAGACGCTCGACGTCGACCGCTCCCTGTTCGCGGAGCTCGCCGCCGGCATCCCCGCGGGAGCCCTCGTTGTGGGCGAATCCGGGGTCCGCGGCGTCGACGACGTCCGGCACTATGCGGCCAGCGGCGCCAACGCCGTCCTGGTGGGCGAGGCTCTGGTCAGCGACGCAACCCCGCGCGAACGGATCGCCGAATTCATGGCCGCCGGAGCCGAAGAAATCGCCGCACGCTCCTGACCCGCGGCCGGGCCGGGGAACCGGCCGCAGACCGCGGTACGTCCGTGCGGAACCGAAGACCTAGATAGCAGTGGAACAGGATGGTGAGACTGATGGTCGATGCGCCAGCAGCCGGCTCAGACGAAAACCCCGTGGACGCCTTCCTGGAGGGCAGCCGGCCAGATGAGGACGGACCGCAGAGCGCGCCCTCCCTGCGCCACGCCCCGGGACCCTACTTCGGCTCCTACGGCGGCCGCTGGATGCCCGAGTCCCTGATCGCCGCGCTGGACGAACTCGAGGACACCTTCGAGAAGGCCAAGGCGGACCCCGAATTCACCGCCCAGATCGCGGACCTGAACAAGAACTACTCCGGCCGGCCGTCCCTGCTCACCGAGGCCAAGCGCTTCGCCGAGCACGCCGGGGGAGTCCGCATCTTCCTCAAGCGCGAGGACCTGAACCACACCGGCTCGCACAAGATCAACAACGTGCTGGGCCAGGCGCTGCTCGCCAAGCGCATGGGCAAGACCCGGGTCATCGCCGAGACCGGCGCCGGCCAGCACGGCGTCGCCAGCGCCACCGCCGCCGCCCTGCTGGGCCTGGAGTGCGTGGTCTACATGGGCGCCGAGGACTGCCGCCGCCAGGCCCTCAACGTGGCCCGGATGGAGCTCCTCGGGGCCACCGTTATTCCGGTGACCAACGGGTCGCAGACGCTCAAGGACGCCATCAACGAGGCGCTCCGGGACTGGGTGGCCAACGTCGGCAACACCCACTACCTGCTCGGCACGGCCGCCGGGGCGCACCCGTTCCCGGCCATGGTCCGCTACTTCCACGAAGTGATCGGCGAGGAGGCCCGCGCCCAGATCCTGGAGCAGACCGGCCGGCTGCCGGACGCCGTCTGTGCCTGCATTGGCGGCGGCTCCAACGCCATCGGCATCTTCCACGGCTTCCTGGACGATCCCTCGGTGAAGATCTACGGCTTCGAGGCCGGCGGCGAGGGCGTTGAAACCGGCCGGCACGCGGCCACAATCACCCTGGGCAAGCCCGGCGTGCTGCACGGAGCCCGCTCCTACCTCATGCAGGACGACGACGGCCAGACCATCGAGTCGCACTCCATCTCGGCCGGCCTGGACTACCCGGGCGTCGGACCCGAGCACTCCTACCTCGCCGACATCGGCCGGGTCAGCTACGCGCCCATCACGGACAGCGAAGCCATGGAAGCCTTCCGGCTGCTCTGCCGCACCGAAGGCATCATCCCGGCCATCGAATCCGCGCACGCCCTGGCCGGCGCCATGAAGGTGGGCCAGCGGCTCGCCGCGGAAGGCCCCGCCGCAGACAAGATCGTGGTCGTGAACCTCTCCGGCCGCGGCGACAAGGACGTGGCCACCGCCGCGGAATGGTTCAACCTGCTGGACAAGGATTCGCCCGAAGCCGAGATCGCCCAGGAAGGGGAGCAGCTGTGAGCAGCGACAACAGCCCCGAAACCAGCACCGGGAGCACGGCTCCCGGCGCCAGCAAGTCCGCGGCCGCCATCGACCGGGCCAAGGCCCAGGGCCGGTCCGCCCTCATCGGCTACCTGCCCGCCGGCTACCCCAGTGTCGAAGACACCATCGCCGCGGGCATTGCCCTGGCCGAAAACGGCGCCGACCTGATCGAGATCGGCATCCCCTACTCCGACCCGGTGATGGACGGCCAGGTCATCCAGGCCGCCACCACCGAGGCCCTCTCCAAGGGCTTCCACGTCAGCCAGGTGTTCGACGTCGTCCGCGGCATCACCAGCAAGACCGAAGCCGCGGTCCTGGTCATGACCTACTGGAACCCCGTGGTCCGGATGGGCGTCGACGAGTTTTCCCGCCGGCTCGCCGAAGCCGGGGGAGCGGGACTCATCACCCCGGACCTGATCCCGGACGAGGCCGCGGAATGGATGGCCGCCTCGGATAAGTACGGCCTGGACCGCGTGTTCCTCGTGGCACCGTCCTCCTCGCCGGAACGGATGAAGCGCACCGTGGACGCCAGCCGCGGCTTCGTCTACGCCGTCTCCATCATGGGCGTCACCGGCGCCCGCACCTCCGTCAGCTCCGCCGCCAAAGACGTCGTCGCCGCAGCCCACGCCGCGGGCGCCGAGCGGGTCTGCGTCGGCCTGGGCGTCTCCAACGCCGGCCACGTCCGCGAAATCGCGGCCTACGCGGACGGAGTAATCGTCGGCACGGCCCTCGTCGCGGCAATCGGTGAGGGCGGCGTGGATGCGGTAGCGTCCTTGACGAAAGAGCTCAGCACCGGCCTTACCAAGGAAGAAGCGTAAGCAATGCAGTCAGTCCTCCACGCGGCAGCGATGGTTCCCGCGAGCATTCCGAGCCCGGACTGGTCCGGCTTCGACATCCCGCTGCCCTGGGGGTCCCTGCGCATCCATGCCTACGCGCTGTGCATCCTGGCCGGCATCATCGCCGGGCTCTGGCTCACCTCGGTGCGCTGGGCCCGCCGCGGCGCGCCTGAAGGCAGCGTCTGGGACATCGCCATCTGGGCAATCCCCTTCGGCATCATCGGCGGCCGGCTCTACCACGTCGTGTCGTCGCCGGACGCCTACTTCGGCCCCGGCTTCGACGGCACCGGCGACCTGTCCCTGATTCCGCAGATCCAGCGCGGCGGCCTCGGCATCTGGGGCGCCGTGGTACTCGGCGCCTTCGGCGCCTGGATCGGCTGCCGCCGGGCCGGGGTGAAGCTCAGCGCGTTCGTGGACGCCGCGGCCCCCGGGCTGCTGCTGGCGCAGGCGATCGGCCGCTGGGGCAACTATTTCAACCAGGAACTTTTCGGCGGCCCCACCACGCTGCCGTGGGGGCTGCAGATCGACGCCGACAACCCCAACTTCCCGGCCGGCATGCCCGCCGACACCCTGTTCCACCCCACGTTCCTCTACGAGTCCGTCTGGAACCTCGTGGGCGTCGGCATCCTGCTCCTGCTGGACCGCCGCTTCAACTTCCGCCGCGGCCGCCTCTTCTGGCTCTACGCCATCTACTACACGCTGGGACGCGTCTGGATCGAGGCCATGCGGATCGATGACGCTGAGCAGATCAACCTCTTCGGCATCACCACGCGCCTCAATGTCTGGACCAGCATCTTTGTGCTCCTCGCGGCCCTGGTGGCGTTCATTGTCCTGGGCCTGCGCAAGCGCGACGTGCCGGACAGCCCCTACCTGCCGGGCCGTGAGCCGGAGCCGGCAGCCGTGGCGGAGGACAGCGACGCCGACGCCGATAAGGTCGACGCCGACGACGACGCGGAGGTAGACGAACGGGGCGCCGCCCAGGTCGACGCCGTCGAACACGACGACGCCGAGGCGGAAGCGAAGCAGGACGCCGTCAAACACGACGATGAGAAGGTCGCGGTTCCTGTCCGCCATTCGGACTCTGCTGTCTCAGATACTGAGTCGCATGATAATCTCCCGGAGAACCAAAGCGGTCCGCGCCGCGCTCCGGCCCCGGCCGTTGCCGCCGCGGAATCCACCGGCGGCAGCAAAGCCGCCCAGGGAGAACCCGAAGCCGGAGCACCCGGCCGCCGGGCCTCCGGAACCGCGCCGGAGGCTGAGGGCACCAAGTAGCTCAGCACCGGAAATCGGGCTGCAGGGCGACCGCCGGCTGGGCCCGAGTCCACAGCGTCGTGGCACCAGGGTGGCAACGCACAGCAGACAGCTGGACGCTATGCAAACCCGGGCCGGCGGCCCGCGTAACTGTTAGTGCAGGAAGCGGCGCTGGCCTACAATTCGAGTAGGAAAATCACGTTGTTGTGCCCGTCACACCGGCGCACCGATTCGGGCCAATGTTGTCCCTCCCATACGCACGATCAGGAGGAAGGACGTCTCCCATGACCCAAACCCTGCACAGCCCCAGCTGGTCCGGTCCGGAACAGCCCGCCACGGCGATCTCGCCGTTCAAGCGGTTCGCGGCGCTGCCCGATGCCGCCGGTCTTTACAACCCGGAGCAGGAGAAGGACGCCTGCGGACTCGCCATCATCGCCACGCTGCGCGGCGAACCCGGCTACGACATTGTGGACGCCGCCCTGACCGCCCTGCGCAACCTCGAGCACCGCGGTGCCGTCGGCGCCGATGAGGGAACCGGCGACGGCGCCGGCCTCCTCATGCAGGTCCCCGACGAGTTCTTCCGCGCGGTCACCGATTTCGAGCTCCCCGCCGCCGGCCAGTACGTGGTCGGCACCGCGTTCCTGCCGGCCGAACAGCGCGAGTCCGACGCCGCCAAGGCCGGCATCGAGGGCCTCGCGGCCGACGAGGGCCTGACCGTCCTGGGCTGGCGCGAGGTCCCGATCGTGGCCGACCTCGTCGGCGCCATGGCCCGGGCCTGCATGCCGTACTTCGCCCAGCCGTTCTTCGCCTCCAGCACCGGAGAGACGCTCACCCGCAACGAACTCGACTCCCGGGCCTGGCGGATCCGCAAGCGCGCGCAGAACAAGTTCGGTGTGTACTTCCCCTCGCTGTCCTCCCGCACCATCGTCTACAAGGGCATGCTGACCACCGCGCAGCTCGAGCCGTTCTACCCGGACCTCTCGGACACCCGCTTCAAGACCAAGCTTGCGATCGTCCACTCGCGCTTCTCCACCAACACCTTCCCGTCCTGGCCGCTGGCCCAGCCGTTCCGCACCATCGCGCACAACGGCGAGATCAACACGGTCAAGGGCAACCGCAACTGGATGCGCGCCCGGCAGTCGCAGCTGGCCAACCCGCTGCTGGGGGACAGCCCCGAAGAGCTGTACCCGATCTGCACCCCGGGCGCCTCGGACTCGGCCTCCTTCGACGAGGTCGCCGAACTGCTCTGGCTCTCCGGCCGGCCCATCACGCACTCGATCATGATGATGATCCCCGAGGCCTGGGAAAACCACGCCACGATGGACCCCGCCCGGCGCGCGTTCTACGAGTACCACTCGCTGCTGATGGAGCCGTGGGACGGCCCCGCCGCCGTCTCCTTCACCGACGGCAACCTCGTCGGCGCCACCCTGGACCGCAATGGGCTGCGCCCGGGCCGGTACTGGATCACCGAGGACGGCCTGGTCGTCTTCGCCTCCGAGGTGGGCGTGATCGACGTCGAACCCGCCAAGGTGGTCAAGAAGGGCCGCGTCTCGCCCGGCAAGATGTTCCTCGTGGACACCGAAGCCGGCCGGATCATCGACGACTCCGAGGTCAAGGCCGAGGTCGCCGCGGCCAACCCTTGGGCCGAGTGGCTCAAGGACAACCTGATCGACCTCAAGGACCTGCCCGAACGCGAGCACGTGGTGCACACCGCGGCCTCGGTCAACATCCGCCAGCGCACCTTCGGCTACACCACCGAAGAACTGAAAATCTTGCTCGGCCCGATGGCCCGGACCGGCGCCGAACCGCTCGGCGCCATGGGATCGGACACTCCGGTTGCCGTGCTCTCCAAGCGTCCCCGGCTGCTCTTCGACTACTTCGTGCAGTCCTTCGCACAGGTCACCAACCCGCCGTTGGACGCCATCCGCGAGGAACTGGTCACGTCCCTGACCTGCGCGATCGGCCCCAACGGCAACCTGCTGGACACTAAGCAGGTCCGCCAGCCGCAGGTCTCGCTGCCGTTCCCCGTGATCAACAACGACCAGCTCGCCAAGATCGCGAACATCGAGAACGCCGACGGCGACCGGGTCGCCATGAAGGTCCGCGGCCTGTACCGGCCCGACGGCGGCGAACACGCCCTGCGCGCCCGGCTGACCGAAATCTGCGAGCAGGTCTCCGGCGCGATCAACCGCGGCGTCCAGTACGTGGTGCTCTCGGACCGCGACTCGAACGCCCAGTGGGCACCCATCCCGTCCCTGCTGCTGGTCAGCGCCGTGCACCACCACCTGCTCCGCAGCGCCAACCGCACCAAGACCGCCCTGGTGGTCGAGGCCGGCGACGTGCGCGAAACCCACCACGTGGCCGTGCTGATCGGCTACGGCGCCTCCGCGGTGAACCCGTACCTGGCGATGGAATCGGTCGAGCAGCTCATTGCCTCCGGCGACGTCACCGGGGTCACCCCGCAGGACGGCGTCTACAACCTGATCAAGGGCCTCGGCAAGGGCGTCCTGAAGATCATGTCCAAGATGGGCATCTCCACGGTGGCTTCGTACACCGGCGCCCAGACCTTCGAGGCCCTCGGCCTCGGCCAGGACCTGGTGGACGAGTACTTCTCCGGCACGCACTCCCAGCTCGGCGGCGTCGGCCTCGACGTGATCGCGGCGGAGGTCGCGGCGCGGCACCGGATGGCCTACCCCGAGAACGGCATCGAACTGCCGCACCAGCCCCTGCTGGGCGGCGGCGAGTACCAGTGGCGCCGCGACGGCGAACCGCACCTGTTCAACCCGGAGACGGTGTTCCGGCTGCAGCACGCCACGCGGGAGCGCCGCTACGACATCTTCAAGTCCTACACCCGGGGCGTGGACGACCAGTCCACGAACCTGATGACCCTGCGCGGGCTGCTGAAGTTCAAGGACGGCCTGCGCCCGGCGGTCCCGCTCGAGGAAGTGGAGCCGGTCTCCAGCATCGTCAAGCGCTTCTCCACCGGCGCCATGAGCTACGGCTCCATCTCGCAGGAAGCGCACGAGACGCTTGCAATCGCGATGAACCGCCTCGGCGGCAAGTCCAACACCGGCGAAGGCGGCGAGGACGTGGACCGGCTGCTGGACCCGACCCGCCGCTCGGCGGTCAAGCAGATCGCCTCGGGCCGTTTCGGCGTCACCAGCCTGTACCTGACCAACGCCGACGACATCCAGATCAAGATGGCGCAGGGCGCGAAGCCCGGCGAGGGCGGCCAGCTGATGGCCCAGAAGGTCTACCCCTGGGTGGCCCGGACCCGGCACTCCACGCCTGGCGTCGGTCTCATTTCCCCGCCCCCGCACCACGACATCTACTCGATCGAGGACCTGGCGCAGCTGATCTACGACGCCAAGCGCGCCAACCCCTCGGCCCGGGTGCACGTCAAACTCGTCTCCGAGGTGGGCATCGGCACCGTTGCCGCCGGCGTGACCAAGGCGAAGGCCGACGTCGTGCTGGTCTCCGGCCACGACGGCGGCACCGGCGCCTCGCCGCTGAACTCGCTCAAGCACGCCGGTGTCCCGTGGGAACTCGGCCTCGCCGAGACGCAGCAGACCCTGATGCTCAACGGCCTGCGCGACCGCGTGGTGGTGCAGGTTGACGGCCAGCTCAAGACCGGCCGCGACGTGGTGATCGCCGCGCTGCTCGGCGGCGAGGAGTACGGCTTCGCCACCGCGCCGCTGGTGGTCTCCGGCTGCATCATGATGCGCGTCTGCCACCTGGACACCTGCCCGGTGGGCGTCGCGACGCAGAACCCCGAGCTGCGCTCACGCTTCACCGGCAAGCCCGAATTCGTGGTCAACTTCTTCGAGTTCCTTGCCGAGGAGGTCCGCGAAATCCTCGCGGAACTCGGCTTCCGGAGCCTGGAGGAGGCGATCGGCCACGCCGAAATGCTCGACACCCGCGAGGCGATCAGCCACTGGAAGGCCGAGGGGCTGGACCTGGACCCGATCCTGCACGGGCTCGAGTTCGACGACGACGCCCCGCTGCGCAACCTCACCGGCCAGAACCACGAGCTGGACAAGCACTTCGACCAGCGCCTGATCGCGATGGCCGCCGAGGCGCTGAGCGACCGCACCCCGGTGAAGATCGCCGTCGACGTGATCAACACGGACCGCTCCGTCGGCACCATGCTCGGCCACGTCGTCACCAAAACCTTCAGCACGGACGTGCTGGCCACCGACACGATCGACATCACGCTGACCGGCACCGCCGGGCAGTCGCTCGGCGCGTTCCTGCCGGCCGGTATTACGCTGCGGATGTTCGGCGACTCCAACGACTACGTCGGCAAGGGCCTCTCCGGCGGGCGGATCATCGTCCGTCCGGACCGCACCAACGTGTTCGCGGCGGAGCGGAACGTGATCGCGGGCAACGTGATCGGCTACGGCGCCACGAGCGGCGAGCTGTTCCTCCGCGGCCAGGTGGGGGAGCGCTTTATGGTGCGCAACTCCGGCGCCACCGCGGTGGTCGAAGGCATCGGCGACCATGGCTGCGAGTACATGACCGGCGGCCAGGCCCTTGTGATCGGCCGCACCGGACGCAACTTCGGCGCCGGCATGTCCGGCGGCACCGCCTACGTCCTGGACCTGCAGACCGAACGGGTCAACAAGCAGGCCCTCGACGCCGGCGAACTGCAGCTGCGCGAACTCGACGCCGAGGACCGCGACATTGTCCATGGCCTGCTGGTGAAGCACCTCGAGGAAACCGAGTCGCAGCACGCGGCCCGGCTGCTCGAGGACTTCGACGACACCGCAGCCCGTATTACCAAGGTGCTTCCGCGCGACTACGCGGCTGTCCTGCAAACCCGTCTTGACGCCATCGAAGAGGGCCTTGACCCCGACGGCGAAGAAGTTTGGTCTCGAATCCTGGAGGTGACCGGTGGCTGATCCACGCGGATTTCTGAAAGTACGCCAGCGTGAAACCCAGCCGCGCCGTCCTGTCCCGGTCCGCATCATGGACTGGAAAGAGGTTTACGAGGCCCAGGAAAAGGGTGTCCTGAAGAGCCAGGCTGGCCGCTGCATGGACTGCGGCGTCCCGTTCTGCCACCAGGGCTGCCCGCTGGGGAACCTCATCCCGGAGTGGAACGACCTCGTCTGGCGGGATAAGGGCGAGGAAGCGATGGAGCGGCTGCACGCCACCAACAACTTCCCCGAGTTCACCGGACGGCTCTGCCCGGCCCCCTGCGAGGCGTCCTGCGTGCTGGGCATCAACCAGCCGGCCGTGACCATCAAGCAGGTCGAGGTTTCGATCGTGGACCAGGCCTTCGACAACGGCTGGGTCACCCCGCTGCCGCCGGCCCGCCTGTCCGGCAAGACGGTCGCCGTCGTCGGCTCCGGCCCCGCCGGGCTCGCCGTCGCGCAGCAGCTGACCCGGGTGGGCCACACCGTCGCCGT
This sequence comes from Arthrobacter sp. SlRoot2-15, assembly GCF_059739345.1. Classification (NCBI taxonomy): domain Bacteria; kingdom Bacillati; phylum Actinomycetota; class Actinomycetes; order Micrococcales; family Micrococcaceae; genus Arthrobacter; species Arthrobacter sp. SlRoot2-15. Next base: position 259,763 of record NZ_AP046058.1, on the reverse strand, counting down.
CTACGAACGTGACGACAAGATCGGCGGGCTGCTCCGCTACGGCATCCCCGACTTCAAGATGGAAAAAGAGCACGTGGACCGCCGGCTGGAGCAGATGAAGGCCGAGGGCACCCGCTTCCGGACCGGCGTCGCCGTCGGCACCGACGTGACCTGGGAGCAGTTGCGCCGCCGGTACGACGCCGTCGTGGTCGCCACCGGCGCCACCGTCCCGCGGGACCTTCCCATCCCGGGCCGCGAGCTCGAGGGCGTGCACTTCGCGATGGACTACCTGGTCCCCGCCAACCGCGTGGTGGCCGGCGAGACCGTGGAGAACCAGATCAACGCCGCGGGCAAGCACGTGGTGATCCTCGGCGGCGGCGACACCGGCGCGGACTGCCTCGGCACCGCGCACCGGCACCAGGCCGCGTCCGTGACCACGCTCGCGATCGGCAAACAGCCGTCCGCCGAGCGGGCCGCGCACCAGCCCTGGCCGACGTTCCCCACCCTGTTCGAGGTGGCCAGCGCCCACGAGGAAGGCGGCGAACGCACCTACCTGGCGTCCACCGTCGAGTTCGTCGGCGAGAACGGCAAGCTGACCGGCGTGAAGGTCGCCGAAACCGAATTCGTCGACGGTAAGCGGCTGCCCAAGGCCGGCACCGAGCGGATCATCCCGGCGGACCTTGTGTTCCTGTCCCTCGGTTTTACCGGCGCCGAACCGGCCGGCATCACCGAGCAGGTCCACGCCGAATTCGACGGCCGCGGCAACGTGGCCCGGGACGGCTACTACATGACCAACACCGAAGGGGTCTTCGTCGCCGGAGACGCCGGCCGCGGCCAGTCCCTGATTGTCTGGGCGATCGCCGAGGGCCGAGCCTGCGCTGCCGCCGTGGACAAGTTCCTGATGGGCAGCACCATTCTCCCGGCGCCCGTGGCGCCGACCGACCGGGCGATCGCCGTCCTGTAGTCCGGCTCCGGCGCCTTCCGGGCCCGGGCCGGATGCCGGCCGTTCGTCCCCGCGACAACTTAAAACAACCAAGAGACAACTAGGGTAGGTATATGAGACGCGCTAAAATTGTGGCCACCTTCGGACCGGCGATCGCGAGCTTCGAGAACACACTCGCCGTGCTGGAAGCCGGGGTCGACGTGGCCCGGATGAACATGAGCCACGGAGACTACTCCGTGCACGACAACACCTACGACAACGTCCGCAAGGCCGCCGGGCAGCTCGGCAAGGCCGTTGCCATCATGGCTGACCTGCAGGGACCGAAGATCCGCCTCGGCCGTTTCGTGGACGGCCCGCACCTGCTCGCCGTCGGTGACACCTTCACGATCACCACCGAGGACGTTCCGGGCACCAAGGACATCTGCTCCACGACGCTCAAGAGCCTCACCGAGGACGTCAACCCCGGGGATGCGCTGCTGATCGACGACGGCAAGGTTGCCCTGCGCGCCGTCGAGGTCGACGACGTCAAGGTCGTCGCCACCGTGACCGTGGGCGGCTACGTCTCCAACAACAAGGGCATCAACCTGCCCGGCGTCGCCGTCAACGTCCCCGCGCTGAGCGAAAAGGACGAGGACGACCTGCGCTGGGCCATGCGCCGCGGGGTGGACATGGTGGCCCTGTCGTTCGTCCGCGACGCCTCGGACATCAAGCGCGTCCACGAAATCATGGACGAAGAAGGCCGCCGCGTGCCGGTGATCGCCAAGATCGAAAAGCCGCAGGCCGTGGAGCAGCTCCCCGAGATCATCGACGCCTTCGACGCCATCATGGTGGCCCGCGGCGACCTCGGTGTGGAGCTCCCGCTCGAGGAAGTGCCGATCGTGCAGAAGCGCGCCGTCGAGCTCGCCCGCCGCTGGGCGAAGCCGGTCATCGTGGCCACCCAGGTGCTCGAATCCATGATCGACAACCCGCGCCCGACGCGCGCCGAGGCCTCCGACTGCGCCAACGCCGTGCTCGACGGCGCGGACGCTGTGATGCTCTCGGGCGAGACCAGCGTGGGCAAGTTCCCGATCGAGACCGTCAAGACCATGGCCCGGATCATCGAATCCACCGAGGTCCACGGCCTGGAGCGCGTCCCGCCGCTGGGCACCAAGCCCAAGACCCGCGGTGGCGCGATCACCCGTGCCGCCGTCGAAATCGCCGACCAGCTGGAAGCGAAGTACATCTGTACCTTCACCCAGTCCGGCGACTCCGCCCGCCGGCTGTCCCGGCTGCGCCCGATCCGCCCGGTCTTCGCTTTCACCCCGGTGGAGCACGTCTGGAACCAGCTCGCGCTGACCTGGGGCATCCAGCCGGTGCTGGTCCCGATGGTGGGCCACACCGACGAGATGACCGCCCAGGTTGACCGCAGCCTGCTCGAGATGGACCTCGTCGACGACGGCGACATGGTGGTCATCGCGGCCGGTTCGCCTCCCGGCAAGGCCGGTTCCACGAATATGCTGAAGGTCCACAAGGTGGGCGACCTCGCCGACGCCGGCAGCCACGGCGAGAACGCCGGAGCCAAGGACAAGCTCGGCCCCTGGCCCGAAAAGAAGAAGAAGACCACCAAGATCTAGTTCTTCCCCGGTATGGCAAAAAGGGAGGGTCCCCGCCGCTGATGTATAGCGGCGGGGACCCTCCCTTTTTGTTGGTTTCTCTGCGGAGTGCCTAGTTGACCTGGTTGATGATGGTCTCGGCGACCTCGCGCATGCTGAGGCGGCGGTCCATCGAGGTCTTCTGGATCCAGCGGAAGGCCTCCGGCTCCGTCAGGCCCATCTTCGTGGTGAGCAGGCTCTTGGCGCGCTCCACGAGCTTGCGGGTGGCGAACTGTTCCTGCAGGTCGCTGACTTCGCTTTCGAGGGCCTTGATTTCCTCGTGCCGGGACAGGGCGATCTCCAGGGCCGGGATCAGGTCCGCCGGGGTGAAGGGTTTGACCACGTAGGCCATGGCGCCGGCGTCGCGGGCCCGCTCGACGAGTTCTTTCTGGCTGAAGGCGGTCAGCAGCACCACGGGGGCGATCCGGGCCTTGACGATCTTTTCGGCGGCGGAAATGCCGTCCATCACGGGCATCTTGACGTCCATCAGGACCAGGTCCGGCTTCAGTTCTTCTGCGAGCTGGACGGCCTTCTCGCCGTTGTCCGCTTCGCCGACGACGTCGTAGCCCTCACCGCGCAGGATCTCGATGATGTCCAGGCGGATGAGGGTCTCATCCTCTGCGACCACGACGCGGCGCGCCGGCTGGGAAGTGGGGGTTGACTCCGTCTGTTCTGACACGGGAACTCCTTGTAAAGGTACGGCGGGCGGCGAGCCATTCTGTGGCGCGTCCGCTGGTGTACTGGGGGCCGGTTGGGATCGATGCGGCGTCACTGGCGCGATTCTGGAATTCAGCCTATCTGCATGTAGAGTAATTTCGCGCACCGGAAGCGATCGCGTTGCTCACAGCACCCCTGGGGCACGCAATATGACAGCCGGTGTACTCCGCGCCCGAGTGGCGGAATTGGCAGACGCGCCGCACTCAAAATGCGGTATCGAAAGGTGTGTGGGTTCGAGTCCCACCTCGGGCACAGTGTTTTCCCTGTTCAGAGGCTTGTGGGCCTCTGGAGGTGGACAACCTGTTCGCCTGAGAGGTATGGCCGAGTCCTTCGCCGGTAACGGCGTTCACCATGTCGGCCCCGGCCGCGGCCACCACCAGAAGGTAAGTGCCAGAACCTCGCCGAACAGCCGGCGGGAGGCGTTCCGGGGTTTGTCAAAATTCGCGGATCAAGTGGTGGTCCTGGAGGGATAGTCCCGGATGGGTCCGTATCCCGAGCGATTCCGCTGGAGCGTTCGTGGGCATCGATTCCGGCCTAGAATCGGGCGATCCGCGCGGAAACGGCCGTGTCTTCACTCAGGTGATAGGACGCGCAGATTCGATGGTAGCCGTCGGCGATCCGGGCGGTCGTCCCGTGCTTGGCGCTTCCGCGGATAACCAGGCACGGCGAGAGTGCTGTGCCGGCTCTGACCCTGCCAAGTTCCTTGGCGACGTCCAGGTCATCGGCGGGCAGCAACGGCAGTCCCGCTGCACGCAAGAGGTCCTTGGCCTTGAACGTTTCGGTCGCCGCCTCCTCGAAGGCCGTGATCGCCCTGGCGACAGCAGCGGGACCGGCGATCAGGGACAGGTAGGAGGATGCGGCCGGATAGTCGTGCTGCTGCGGCTCCTTCATCCAGTTCACGGAAACAGGGGCTGCTGCCGATTTGGGAGCATCTTTTGGTTTGGAAGGGCTGTTTTGCTTGGCCATGGTTACATATCCTTCTTCGCTTTGAGGTCATCCGGTACCGCCCGTGCTCCGGATTATCCTCCGGCCCGTCGGCGAATCGCCAGACCGGCTGGCCCGGCTCTGCCTGCTCTGCTGGGCCGTGATGTCTTCGACGCCGGCGACGATTCCGGATCCGGACCCGCCAGCGCCGGCAATGTCCGCTTCCGCCGTCCCGCCCACCCTTGCACACCGGACGGCTCCCTCGGGACGAGGGTGTATGTCATATGTTGATGGTCAGCGGCTGCTGGTGGATAGTCGGCCGTCGAAAGTGATTTCGAAGGTGTTCAGGGCGGCCTTCCAGCGTGGGTCCATCTGGCCCGGCCCTTGCCGGTGGGGCCCAAGGCCATGACCGCGAGGGAGACGCATTTCAATTCGGCCTGTTCTTTGGGGAACTACCCGCGGGCGTTGACGGACTTGCGGATCAGCGCGTTCACCGACTCGGCGGCGTTCGTGGCGCACACAACTCGGCGGAGCTCCGCGTCGAACTGCAGGAGCGGGACGAACTCGGCCCCCGCGTCGGACCAGGGGCAGAATGTGAAAAAGTGAAATATCCAACGCTAAGGTTTGCCGTGCGGCGCAAGGTCCCGTGGTTGCCCGGTTGGGGTATCCCAATGGGATTCAAACGGTTCTTCCAGTGCCAGGCGATGCAAGACATCTCTACTCGCCCTATCCCTGAGCCTCAAGCCACAGCAAGCGGTCCCAATGCGCCTTATGAATTGTCCCTGAGCAGCTGGCGGAATTGACCGAGTTCGGCCGGGCGGCGAGGACGTGGCGACGATGTCGCGAGCCCGGGGCTCCCGCGCACTGTCTGCGTCGGTCACGACGCCGTGGTGTGTTGGGCCTTTGTCAGGAGACGGCTGACTCGGTCACGATCGGGAGATGCTTAGAGGCGGCGGGCTCGGGTTTCAGCGTTGATGTGGTCTTGCGGGCCAGCCAACTGATGATGGGCGGGGTCACGAGCATGACTATGAGGAGGCGCGTGCTCTGGACGGTCGAAATGGCGGGGAGGTTCGTATCCATGGACGCAGCCGTGGCCAGCACCGCGTTGATGCCGCCCGGCGTCGTCGCGAGGTAGGCGTCAACCAGGGGAAGGCCCAGGCCTGCCGAGAACGCCCAGGCCAGGCCTCCGCACCCGAGGCAGACAGCCACGGTCCAGAGCAAGACGTGGGGGAACAGCCTGCCGATGCTCCGCACGGAGGCCCAGGTAAACTTCAAACCAACTTCAAGGCCCACCAGTGTGAAGAGGAGGCTGCGCAGCACGCCGTCTGGCGCGAAGCCCTCCGCGGTTCCCGTGAACACGAACAATGCGGTTATGACCATCGGCCCGAGCAGCGCGGGGGCTGGTATCGAAAAGTGTTTGCCGGCCCTGACCCCGAGGATGCAGACGGCGGCCAGCATGAGCAGGCCCGGGAGCTGATGCGCGCCTTGTGAGAGGTGAAGGATCCGATAGGGATCGGCCCAGAGCGGCGCGCCCCCAGAGCTCGCGTTTCCATCCGCGGCCGGGTGGATGGCGGTGGCTACCACGGGCGCCGTGAAAGCCACGAGGGCGACCCGAAGGTACTGCGAGAAGGCTACGAGGCGGGAGTCGGCGCCCAGATCCTCTGCGGCAGCGACGATGGCCGCGGAACCGCCGGGCACCAGGCTCAGCGCACCTTCAGCAAGACTTGTACGACCCCATCTGGCCAGGAGAGCTCCGGCCATGAGACACAGCCCAATGGTCAGGATGGTCACCGCCGTCATAGGCAACGCCGTGGCACCGGCTGATTGCAAGGCCGCCGGGGTGACGTAGCTGCCCATGAGAACGCCGATTCCGGCCTGCGAGGCCACTGCCGCCGGCTTCGGCAGCTGCCGCTTGACCGCCCCTGAGAGGGCAGCAGCAGCACCGACCACGAGCGCCACCAGCAGATGAGGCGCCGGTAGGTCAAGTATCGAAGCGGCCTCGCCCAGAGCGAAGGCAACCCCTCCCAACGCCAGCCACAAGGCCGCGGACGCCGCACCATGTCGGCCGAGCGGTCCGACCGGAAGCCATCGCCATGGGCCTACCGCTGGCGGCATCATTGTTGCGGCTATAGTTCCTCGGTTGAACATAGGCATTCCTCCGGTTGCTGTTCACCGGCCCCATTGCCCCTGACGCGAACTACTTTCCGGGCCGCAACTGACGGACGAAGAAATTGGGGATTAATTCCGGTCTCAGGTTGGATAAAGGTTCAAGGGACGGCAGTGAGATGGCCCACTCCTAGGCCGTGCTTGAACTCTGCCGGGAACCGGCCTGCGCGGGCGTCCTCGCGGTAGTAAGCTGCTGATCCGCGGCCCTGGCAAGCGGCGGGTGGTAGCCAACGGTTGATGACGGGGTGCCGGTGAGCGCGCCGATCCGCGGCGCTGTGAGCCCGTCCCGGTACATCCGCACCCATTCCTCGTTGGGTGCTCTGCCCCAGTCCTGCAATGTCATCCAACCATCCTGCCACCGGCCCGCGGCAGTCACTGGTTTCCGAGCCGGGATGCGCAATTCCAGGGCATCCACCGTGTAGTTCCGGACCAGATAGTAATCATCAACTGACGAGGGGGGATGCCCCCGGATTTGTTGACTCCTTGACCTGGCGAGCGGGTGCCGCAAAGGCCATGAAATCGGGAACAGCGGCCGCGGTTGGTTGGCGGCGGTTTCCTGGTGCGTAGCCGGCTTATGGCAATCCGACGCCGACGCCGGCGGCGAAGTCGTCCGTTCGCATGGCGTTAACCCGACTCCAACTACGAAGGGAACTTCGTATTCACGCAAGCTCAATAGCGTTTGAGGCCCAATCCATGCGAGGAAGGAAAACGATGAACCAGGTGTCGCGTCGTAGCGTTGTCCGAGGAATTACTGGTGCTGCGGCGCTTGGGGCGTTGTCCATGGCAGGAGCCGCCTCGGCTACGGCGTCTTCGTCCGAGTCCACGCTCAAGGTCCTGGTGATCAATGCCTGGTTCGGCGGCACGCAGGTCCCCGGCGGTGTTGGCATGATCGCTGACATCATCAAGGCATCCGGCGCCACCCTGGTCTTTATAGCGGAGGCCAGCGAGACGACGCCGGATATCGTGGCGAAGCTCAATGCCTCCGGCCTGGACTTTCAGCACAAGAGGACCGGGGACAACGCGATCGTTTCGGTCTACCCGATCGGTGAGGCGACCACACTTCCTTATATGACCAAGGCGGTCGTGACAGTGGGCTCTGTTGAAATCGCCGCCTATGCAGCTCATTTGCAATACCAGTGGTACGCAACGTACTTGCCCCGCGCTTATGGCCCTGGCGCGCCGAGCGGTGAGTTTTCCGAGTACGGCTGGAACAAGATTCCCAGCGGTCCGGTCACCGATGCGGCGGCAGTTGCCCGGGTCAATGAGGCTTCTGGACGGCCGCAGGTGATCGCACGGTTCATCGCGGATGCGGCCAAGGAGCGGGAACTTGGACGCCTCGTAATCCTCGGCGGTGACTTCAACGAGCCTTCGACGTTGGATTGGACGCGCCGAACTGCGCAGCTTTTCGACCACAATGGTGTTGTTCTGCCCTGGGCCTCGACGCAGGCGCTCGACGATGCCGGGTTCGTGGATGCCTATCGGCGCCAGCACCCCAACCCGGTCACGCATCCTGGGTTCACGTGGCCCGCGAGCAATCCCAACGCCGCAGTCGACTCGCTGACTTGGGCGCCGGAGGCGGACGAACGGGACCGGATTGACTACGTCTTCCACCACCCGGATGCCCGATTGAAGCTGAAGGATGCGCAAGTCGTAGGCCCGCGGGAATCGATTGTGCGGAATCAGCGGGTTGCCGAGTCCGGGAAGGACCAGTTCTTGCTGGCTGATGTGCCGTGGCCGACGGACCACAAGGCTGTTCTGGCGAGCTACACAGTGCGAGGATAGGGGCCATTCGCCTGGGGCTTAGTGGCCGTTATTCAAGAGGTCAACGGTCGGCTAGTCCAGTTGTCGGCGTTCCGCGCCCATTAGCACCCCTGGGGTGCTCTTGCTGGCGACGTGAATCAGTTCCACGAATCGCTGCTTCATCGGTGGCAGGTCGTCAATCTTCCACCAGCGCACGTCTGAGGACTCGTCATCTCCGATCCGGGCCTCGCCGCTGACCCGGCTGCAGCTAAAGGCTACGTCGAAGTATTGAACCTTATCCCCGTTGACGTATTCAGACTCTGGTAGAGCCTGAATCCAGAGGACTTTATCAACTTTCACATGCACGGTTGTTTCTTCGAACACCTCGCGCACTGCCGTGATGTCGGGGTCCTCTCCCGGATCGGAGAATCCCGACACCGGGGTCCACTCGTTGTTGTCGCTGCGACGCACGAGGAGGACTTCGGGCTGTCCGTTCGAACTATCGAGAACAATCGCGGTAGCGCCGGGAAGCCAGAGCAGCTCTCCGCCAACTTTTTGACGTAGCTGGGCAATGTAGGGCGGCATGGCCATATTCGTCCCCGTTCGATATGTGGCTCTTCAGAATTGATCGTGTAGTTTCGGTCAGATTCAGCAGAGTTCCGGCATCTGCCCAGGCATGGAGCGTAGCAGTGATAATGCTGTTCCCCGTCTCAGTCTTGATCGGAACCGGGCCATTGTTGGACTAGAGTCGGACCCATGGTCGGGCCGTCTCGCAGGGGGAACGTCGCTGCCCGAGACCGCGGCCGCATCGGGCGACTCATGGCGAAGGCCGCCGATCCTCCCGCCGACACCTCGCCAACAACTTCACCGGGAAGAGCGCACCATGACCAGCACCGTCCTCGTCGCCGGAGCCACCGGTGACCTCGGCCAACGCATTGTTGGCGAACTCCTCCGTAACGACACCCTCGTCCGGGTCCTGACCCGCCCCGGCAGCGGCAAGGCCCACGGAATCTACGGCGGGCAGGACCGCGTGGAGATCCATGAGGTCGACTACACGGACGCTCCCGCCATGGTCTCGGCGTTGTCCGGCGTCGACGCCGTCGTCTCGGCCGTCAGCGGTGCGCGTCCGGTCATTATCGACATCCAGCGTGCACTCCTCACCGCCGCCGTCGACGCCGGTGTGGCACGGTTCATCCCGTCGGACTACTCCGCCGACTACCGCCGGATCGCTCCGGGCAGCAACCGAAACTTCGAACTCCGCCGCGAGTTCGCCGCGGAACTCGACGCCGCCCCCATTCGCGTGACGTCTGTCCTCAACGGCGCGTTCGCGGACATGCTCACCGGGCAGGCGCCGATGATCCTCTTCTCCCGCCACCGGGTCCTGTACTGGTCCTCACCGGACCAGGTCCTTGACTTCACCACGAAGGACGACGTCGCTCGCGTCGTCGCGCTGGTGGCCCTCGACGCGGACGCGCCCCGGGTCATCGAAGTCGCCGGGGACCGCGTCACCGCCCGCACCATCGCCCAAACCATGACCGAGCTCACCGGAACATCCTTTGCACCGCAGTGGGCGGGAACGGCGGGGACCCTGCTGGCGATGAGCAAGATCGGCCGGCGCTTGTCCAAAGACAAAGGCGAGGCATTCCCCGCCTGGCAGGGCATGCAATACTTCGTCAGCATGTTCAGCGGCGAAGCCCAACTCCGGCACGTCGACAACGACCGCTACGGGCCCCACGCATGGACCTCGGTCCGCGACGTTCTCGAAACGCACCTGCAGGAGTCCGTGAAGACGCGCTAATTGCGTGTCAGCGGGACTTGATGGCCGGTGTTTCACATCGGAACACTGCCCTCTGCGCAGCGCATCTAGCGTTAACCCAGACGCTGTGGCGGCCGTCACATACAATTGCGCGTGTTCCTCGCCGTGGCGGAGGAGTTGCATTTTGGGCGGGCGGCGGAGCGGCTCCATCTGGCGCAACCGCCGGTCAGCCGCATGGTCCGGCAGTTGGAGCGCGACCTCGGCACCGACCTCTTTGTCCGCAGCACCCGCAGTGTCCAGTTGACTGCCGCCGGAGCGGCCCTGATGCCAACCGCCCGGGAGGTCCTCGCCGCAGCGGACCGTGCCAGGGCCAGCGCGCACGCCGCCGGCCGCGGGGAGGTGGGGACGGTCAAGCTGGCCTACGCCGGTGCATCAACCCACGTACTTGTGGGAGTGCTCGCCCGGGAAGTCCGGAAAGTTTACCCGGTCATCGAATTCCGCCTGGACAGCCAGGACTTCGCCCTGCCGGCTCTCGCCCGGGTTCTGCGGAGCGACGTGGACATCAGCCTCGGCCGGTGGGATTTCGTTCCTGCTGGCGTTCAGTCGCGCATCATCGTGGAAGAACATCTGGTGATGGCGGTCCCGGCATCCCACCGGCTGGCCGGGCACGAGGAAGTGCAGCTGGCCGAATTTGCCGGAGAGCCGTTCGTGGCGCTTCCCCCGCACGAGGGCTCTGTCCTTGGCGACCGGCTGCGCAGGCTCAGCCTTGGAGCCGGGTTCGATCCCGACATCGTGCAACGGGCCCCAGATTCCTGGACCGCGATGGCCCTGGTCGGAGCCGAAGTCGGGTGCTCGCTTACGGTTTCTTCGGTGGCGGAGAACGTGACGGACCCGCATGTGCGGTTCCTGCGGGTGCTCGACGAGACCCTGCCGATCTACCTGCGCATGGCCTGGCGCGGGGCCTCGGACAACCCGGCCCTTTTACCGGTCCTCGGACTGGCGGATCGCGTCTGGCCCGGCCAGCCCGACGAGGCCGTCGCCCGCGTCGGGGACGCTTAGAACTGTGGCAGATTTCACGGGCAGGCGCGGGTCATGGCAGGTGCCATGGCGGCCGCACGTTCTATGCTGACTCGGGCCCGTCCACCCGGACTTGGTCGCGCATCATGTCAGAGTCAGTGGCGTTGGAGGCAGCCCAGACACTTTGCGGATCGGCGCCGTCCTCCAAGGCCTCGGTCATTGCATCGTGCAGGTCCATCCTCGCTTGGTCCGCCGCAAAGTCCGCTGACTCACTGTCTGCGGAAGCAACCCAAACTCGCGCCAAATTCTCGTCCATGTCCGCCTCCAAAGCATCAAGTTCAAATCCTCCCCAGCGGGGGACAAATCGAGTATAGCGATTCCCGACGGCGGCACGGGGTGTACTGGGTATTGTGAGCTGAGCGAGCCAGCCGGCGGTGGTGACGGCGCCCATGGGGTCATGGTTTCCTGGCCCATGAAGGGGCCCGGAGGGCCCCGGGGTTCCACCAGGTGGACACCCCGGCGGTCCTCACTGCGGGTGCCGGAAAAGCTCCCCACGCCGAAAATTCTTTCCCTCGGGTAAACCCAAAGTGAACAGTCGCTCAGTATTGCCGAAGGAACACTGAAAACTACCGGCCGGTATGCCTACGTTGTACCTGGGTGTTCAAGCAGTTCGAACATGCGGTGAGGCAGCCGCAGCCCAATCCGAGAAATATCCAATGAGCAATCAAGACGAGAAATTCCGGAGGTCTCCATGCCTATTCTGACAGCGCTTGCCGCGAGCAAGACCGTCATCACCTTCACCGCCGCGGGCGCGATCGCCCTCGGCGGTGGCGCCGCCGCGTTCACAACCATCACCTCGGTCGACACGCCGCCGGCCGTCACCTCCCCGTCGCCGTCCGGCTCCCCGACAGGGGCACCATCAGAGCCGCCGACGGCCAGCCCGTCCGCCCCCGGGACCCCGGCACCTGCTCCGACGGCTTCAGCCCCGGCTGCAGCGCCTCCTGCCAGCGAGGGGCCGGCGCCTGAGGAACCCGCAGTGCGTGATGACGGGAAGGCAGAGGGAGAGGCGGCGGAAGCCCCGGAGGACGAAACGGGCACGGACGAGGCGAAGCCTGTTCCGGCTACGCCGGAAGTGCCAGCACCTGCCACGAGCAAGTCCGACAACGAGGACGCCGTTTCGACAGACAGCGAAGCCTCCGAACACGCCAGTGACAGCCGCCGAGGCGACGCGGCCCGTGACGGGCAGGAGCGGGAGCACCGTGACGGGCAGGACCGGTTCGGCCGCTAGCAACCGACACCAGGGGGAGGGCCTTGGGGGCCCTCCCCCTATGTGTGGCCCGGTAAGTGCATGCCACAGTGTGGGAGCACCGCCATGCCTTGGGCTCAGCTAGCTAGTCTCCTTGGGAAGGGGCCGGAAGGTTTCGCCGCGGTCCTTCATTGACGCCAGGGCGCGCACGAGGCCGGCGGCGGTACCGCCGCCGGGGCGGTTGCCGTGCAAGATGACGATGTCGCCGGTGTGTGCGCGGGAGACCTCGCGGGTGACCGTCGGGGCGGGGAAGGTGGCGCCGCCGTCGCCGTTAACGCTGAAGCCGACCGGCACAAGGCCGAGCGAGCGGACGATGTCGGCGGCGACTTCGTCCAGGTAGGCGGTGCCGGGTCTGAAGTAGCGGGGGCGGTGTCCGGTCAGTTCGGTGAGGCGGGCGTCGTTGGTCATGATCTCGTCGTAGACCTCGCCGGGGTTCGCGGTGCCGGTGATCCCGTAGGCGCTCCGGCCCGTGACGGACAGGGGCCGGTGGGTGGTGCCGTGGTTGGCGAGTTCGAAGAGCGGGTCGGCGGCCAGGTCCTTGGCCAGGGAGGGGTTGGCCGTGATCCATCGCCAGTTAAGGAACAAGGTGGCGGGGACCTGCTGTTGCCGCAGAAGGGCCAGGAGGGCGAGATCGGCTCCAGTGCCGTTGGGGCCTCCGCAAAAATCAATCGTCAGCGCCACCCCGGGGGCCGTGGCTGGCAACCGGCTAAGTACCCCGGGTGCTTCCAGCCCCCAGTACTTAGGCGCGTGTCCGGCGAACGCAGTTGTCACGTCGGCGCGGGTCGGCATTGTCGCTGGCGGCGCGGGAAGGTCCGCCGGGTGTAAGTCTGCGGGGATGGCCGGAGCAGCGGCCGTATCGATTCCTAATTCCCCGCCATCAGCGAGGGATGCCCCGCCGGGGGTGTGCGGAGCGGCACCGTCCGTCCCCGGGGTCCGGTGTGCCCCAATTTCTTGGCTGGCGGGCGCGCAGCCGGCCAGGGCCAGAGAGGCAGCAGCCAGTAGGAACGATCTCCGATTCGGGATCCCGGTCACAGCAATTGTCCGATCTTTATAGCTTGAATTTCGCACGTGCGGCCTGTGCCCGACACTGCTCCGCCGGGGGCGGGGTGCGGCGGTTGGACGGGCCCTTCCCGATGACGGCGGTTTTCCCCAGCATAGGGGCATCGGGTTAATCTCCGGTAAACAAGAACTCCCAGCGAGGGCCGGTTCCGCGGTCGAACGACACAGCGGGGTGCATGGCGCTGCCGGAGCCGGGGCAGATGGGGCCAGCGTGCCAGCGGATGGGTATCGCTTGCGTAGGCGGAAAAAGAATTTCCGATTGGGGCGTAACCTTTGGGGTTTGCTCAACGATTACTGCTCTGGAAGCGCCGCTGTAGCCTGGACCCCCACCAGTGCTGGCGGCCGGGCTTCCGACATAGGCGCTGGCCGGCGCCTGTCCCCAAGCGGCGCCGGCCAGCCATAAACGCAACCCAAGGGTGGACGCTTCTTGTGATGAGTGTTAGCTATACCGCCACGTGCTGACCATGAAGGGAAACCGGCCAAGCCTCACGCTCCGCGTGGGCGCGCGGTTCGGCACCAACCCGCCGACCTTCGCCCGGATACCGGCCAGCCGCCAGGGCCACGACGCAGCCAGCTCAAACCGCCGCCGTCCGCACGCCGATCACGTCGCGGCACTGATTGGCGAGCTGGTCACCGCGGAAATGCCGCTCCCGGACGCATGGTTGGTCGCTTCCGAGGCCTGGATGAACTACCTCCGCCCCGACCCGGGCTCCCGGACCAAGGGGCCGCTGGACTCGGTCATCACCAGCGCCGGACACGCCGCCCTGATCCGCGCCGCAAGCAACACCACAGGAGTCACCGCACCGGCACAGTTCACCGGGAACAACGGATCCGGCGACGCCAGCGCGGATTCCCGCCCGGATAGATGGGCCGCCGGGCTGGAAAGTAGCCGGGAGCAGTGGGCGCAGGTTCTGCGGACGCCCGCCACCCTGACCGCCCAGACCGCGGAGGAACTCGCGGCGGGATTTCAGCACCCTGTTATCAGGGACTGTCTCATGACTGATGTCATCACCGGTGCATCGGATCCATTCCGGTTTGTCATGCTTGGACTGTTCGAGGGCCGTCCGGACTGGGCCCGTGTGGACACCGCCCAGGAAGTCGCCTTCGAACTGATGAAGGCCACACGTGAAGGACAGCGCGCCCCGATGCTCTGCCTCATCGGTTGGCTGGAATGGCTCAAAGGTAAGTCCGGATTTGCCGCCCGGTACCTGAAACTGGCACTGGAGGACACCGCCGACTACCGCCTCCCGGTGCTGCTGGCCGAGGTCGTGAACCGCGGGCTGGTCGCTGACTGCGCCCGGAATCCGGAGAAGTCCTACGCGCAGATGAGCAGCGATGCCGGCCGCCGGCGCGCTGCCGTCCGCCGCTAACGCTGGTCTGCTGACCGCGGCGCCCACGGTTACCGGCCACCGAACCTGGATGGTTTGATTAGTCGGTGCTCCGTCTCAAACGTCTTTTGGTCTTCAGCCTGTTCGCGCTATGCGTCATCACGGCGTTCTCATTCTGGGCTGTCCGCCAGCCCGGTGCCGACGCCAGCGGGGCACTGGCTCCGCCGCCGCGGGCGGGGGCGAGACTCGCCGCATCTTCCGCAGGCCTCACCACCGCCGTGAACGTGACCCCCAGCGCTGATGCCGAGTGGCTGATCCGGGCGGCCGGACAGACCGGGATTCCGGCCCGCGCGCTCCGGGCCTACGTTGCCGCAGCGGCCACGGCCAACGATTCCGCTCCGAAGTGCGGGATCGGCTGGAACACCGTGGCCGCCATCGGCTTTGTTGAAACGGCCCACGGAAGCTACGGCGGCGGTAGCCTCAACGCAAACGGCGAAGCTAGCGGTCCGATCGTGGGCCCGAGCCTCAACGGCGCCGGGTTCGCCGCCATCGCCGACACCGACGCCGGAGCCCTCGACGGCGACGCCCGCTGGGACCACGCCGTCGGACCCATGCAGTTCATCCCCTCCACCTGGCAGCTCGCGGGCCGGGACGGGAACGGCGACGGAACAGCTGACCCGTTCAATATCGACGACGCCGCGCTTAGCGCGGCGGCCTATCTGTGCGCCCACGGCCGTGACCTTTCCACCGCGCAAGGCTGGACCGACGCCGTCTACTCCTACAACCAGTCCGGGTCCTACGTACGCCAGGTTCGGGACCAAGCGGCCGACTACGCCGCCAAGACGGGAACCTCTTGAGTCGCCGGGTGCAATCACCATAAGGTAACTGCAACCTACAAGCACCCCAGGAGCTGATATGTCCCTCGTCCGCGTGCACAACTTCTCGATCTCCCTCGACGGCTTCGGCACCGGCGAGGGCCAGCAACTCGACGCACCGTTCGGTCATGCAGGCTCGCGGCTGATGGAGTGGGCTTTCGAGACGCGCACCTTCCGCCAGATGGGCTTCCACGGGGAGTCGGAGGGATCGTTCGGCGTCGACGAGGCGTTTGCGAGCGGCTGGGGGCCCGGGGTTGGCGTGGAGATCATGGGCCGGAACAAATTCGGGCCGCAGCGGGGCCCCTGGGCGGACGAGGAATGGAAGGGGTGGTGGGGCGACAACCCTGTCTTCCACACCCCGGTGGTCGTCCTGACCCACCATCCCCGGCCGACCCTGGAGATGGAGGGTGGAACAACCTTCCACTTCGTCGACGCCGACCCCGTCACCGCGCTCAAGCAGGCGCGTGCCCTGGCCGGTGACCTCGACGTCCGGATCGGCGGCGGCGTCAGCACGGTCCGGCAGTTCCTCGAGGCCGATCTGATCGACCACATGCACATCGTCGTCGTGCCGATAGTCCTGGGCCGGGGTGAACGGCTCTGGGATTCCCTCGAGGGACTCGAACAGCGCTTCGACATCGAAACGACTCCGTCCCCGGCGGGCGTCGTCCATATGGTCTTCACCCGTCGCACCCGCCAATAGGGCAGGCTGGTGGCGTGAGCGGAATCCGGTGGGTGCTGCACGTCGACCTCGACCAGTTCATCGCGGCGGTCGAAGTGTTGCGGCGGCCGGAACTTGCGGGCAGGGCCATCATTGTCGGAGGCCGGGGCGACCCCTCCGAGCGGGCCGTGGTGTCGACCGCCTCCTACGAAGCCAGGGCGTTCGGTGTGGGTTCCGGAATGCCCCTGCGGGTGGCGGCCCGCAAAGTGCCCGACGCCGTGATCCTGCCCGTCGATCGGGAGGCATACCTCGCCGCCTCTGAGACGGTGATGGCGACCCTGCGCGCCCAGCCCGGTGCGACAGTCCAGGTGCTGGGCTGGGACGAGGCCTTCGTTGGCATCGAGACGGCGGATCCCGAGTCCTACGCCCGGCAGATTCAGGCCGCCGTCCTGGAGCGCACGCTGCTGCACTGCAGCGTCGGCATCGGCGACACCCTGGTCCGGGCCAAGGTGGCCACCGGATTCGGCAAACCGGCCGGGGTCTTCCGGCTCACGGCCGGGAACTGGCTCGAGGTTATGGGCGCCCGGCCCACCAGGGAGCTGTGGGGCGTCGGAACCAAAGTCTCCGCACGGCTGGCCAAACTCGGCATCAGCACGGTCGCCGAGCTCGCCGCGGCCGACCCCCAAAACCTGGTCCCGGAGTTCGGACCCCGGATGGGCCCCTGGTACGCGGAACTCGGACGTGGAGACGGCACCAGCGTTGTGGACGACACCCCGTGGGTTGCCCGCGGGCACAGCCGCGAGACTACCTTTCAACAGGACCTGACCGACCCCGTGCAGGTGGACGACGCCGTCCGGGAGCTGGCAGCGCGGGTCCTTGAGGATGTTGCCGCAGAGGGCCGGCCCGTGATTGGGCTGACCCTGAAGGTCCGGTACGCGCCGTTCCTAACCACCACCCATGCGCGGAAGATTCCGGAGACCTTCGACCGGAACGAAGTCCTCGCGCGGGCCCTTGACCTGGCCGCGGCAATCGAGGCGGGCCGTCCGGTCCGGCTCCTGGGCCTGCGGGCCGAGATGGCCATGCCCGACGATGCCCGAAAGGGGCATACACCCACGCGCGGCGGCTGGTGACGGCGCCCTTCCAGTCAGGCGCGGTTGCCAACCAACTTCATCATTTCGCGCGAGAACGCTGCCAGGTCCATCGGCCATCGAGAGGTGACGAGATTTCCATCGACCACGACGTCCGCATCCTCCCAGGTCCCGCCGGCATTGGTGATCTCCTCCGGAACGCCGTCGCCCCAATAGGAGGTTAGCCGCCTGCCTTTCACAAGGTCCGCGGAAACCAGGAGATACGGTCCATGGCAGATTGCGGCGACCGGTTTGTTGCCGGCAAAGAACGAACGGGCGATGTCCACTGCCCGGCTGTTGTTCCTCACCGTGGTCGGTGCACCCTCCGGTTTGCCGCCGGGGATGAAGAGAAGGTCGTACTTGTCAGGGTCGACGTCGTCGATGCGCTTGTTGGCGATGACGTAGTACCAGTTGCTTTCGCCGGTGATCCGGCCCTCTTCCGGGGCGGCGATATCGACCGTCCACCCCGCCTCGACAAGGCGGAAGACCGGGACGTACAACTCCAGATCTTCAAACTTATCGGCGGAGAGGACGAGCGCCTTCGGAGCCCCGCCACCGACGGGCTGCGGTACTTTTCCATATTCCGGAACTGCCATAGCGCCATTGTAGGGGCGGGCACCGGAGACGGACAGAGTCGAAGGGAGGGGCCCTTTCGGGCCGGCAGAGCGCCGCCACGTTATTGTTGGTCCACCACACGTCTATCCCGGGAGGGCGCATGCCGTACGTCGTTGATTTCCAGAACGTTGCCACCGTGGGCCTGGAAACGTCCCCGGTTGCCGGGGCGCTGGCCGGACTGCGCGCCAACGAGGCCCGCTACTACCGCAACAAATATGACCACGCCTTTACCGTGAGCCCGGCCGGCGACGTTCCGGAGGTCGTGGACCGGGTGAGCCGCATCCTCAGGGACGAGCGCGGCATCGTCATCGGCTCGCGGCCGCTCGAAGCCACCGGCTTCGAGGTGGACGGCTTACGGATGGACTACGTCTTCTACGAGTCCGGACTGTCCATCAACGTTATGTACAGCATCGAGGACGGCGGGAAGCGGGCCGTCGGCTTCAAACTGTCCGATGGCATGGAGGTCCCGGAGGAACTGGCAGCTTTCAAGTTCGCCCAGCAGAAATCGAAGCTGGCCGGCGTGATCCGCGGGTCCTACTTCGTGCTCAAGGGCGAGTACTGATCACAGGCCGCGGCGCCCCACCCAGAGCCCGTGCAGCAGCGGGACCACCGACGCGATCATCAGCACGCTGCCCAGGACGGCGTCGTCCGCCCGCAGCACGGACCCGGCGATCAGCAGGGCGCCGAAGACCAGCGCCGAGCCCGTCCGCTGCACCGAGCGGTCCAGCCGCGCCAGCTGGCGTTCGAGCCGCGGATTGGCTACGGCCAGTGAACCCTCCTCGATCCGGGTGACCAGGCCGTCCAGGCGTTTCGGCAGGCGCAGCGCGGTCCCGGCGGCGTCGAGCGCCTGCTGGGCCACGTCCTGCACCACGTTGCCGCGTTCGTCACGGAGCAGGCGCGCCGCATAGGGTTCGACCGAGTCCCAGAGATTGAACTCCTCATCCAGCGAACTGCACACCCCCGAGGTCAGCGACATGGCCCGGATGATGAGCAGGAAGTTCTCCGGCAGCTGGAACGGCAGCGAGCGGACCAGGTCCCCGAACTCGACGGCGAACTCCAGGAACTCCCGCTGGTTCACCTCGCGCAGCTGGGCGAAGCCCATTCCGCCAAAGCGGTCGAAG
Source organism: Arthrobacter sp. SlRoot2-15 (assembly GCF_059739345.1). Taxonomy (NCBI): domain Bacteria; kingdom Bacillati; phylum Actinomycetota; class Actinomycetes; order Micrococcales; family Micrococcaceae; genus Arthrobacter; species Arthrobacter sp. SlRoot2-15. The sequence continues at coordinate 240,801 of NZ_AP046058.1, read as the reverse complement.
AGCTGCGTCATCGCCCGCTCAAGCTCCGCCCTGTCGGCCGACGGGACCAGCACTCCCACGTCGCTGATCGCGCCGACCAGGCCCTTGCCGTCACGCGAGGCGGCCGCGATCAGCAGCTTCCGCAGGCCCCTCCGGGTGCCCGGCGGAACTTCGCCCATCATGCCGAAGTCGATAAACGTCAGCTTCCAGGGATGCGCGGCGGAAGCACCGGGCACCGGGGTGACAAAGATGTTGCCGGGGTGCGGGTCGGCGTGGAAAAAGCCGTTGGTGAACAGCTGGTCGAACATCACCGATGCGAAGACCGGAGCCACCTGAGCCGGATCGATGCCGGCCGCACGAAGGGCCACCGCATCCGTGATCTTGATCGCCGCAACATCCTCGAGCACCAGGACACGGCGGGTGCTCCACTCCCAGGCGACGACGGGCACATCCACCCGGTCGTCGTCGGCGAAATCGGCGGCGAAGCGCTCGGCGTTCGCCGCCTCATGCAAATAATCGATCTCCTCGAAACTGGTCTGGGCAAACTCCTCGACCAGGGCAGGCATGTCCGCGCGGGCGGAGACCAGGCGCACGTGGCTGAGCCAGCCGCCCACCTTACGCAGCGCCGCCAGGTCGACGTCGACGATCTCCTCCATGCCCGGACGCTGCACCTTCACGACCACGCTGTGGAGCCCGGCGTCCGCGGCATTGGCGGGCAGGAGCTGTGCCCGGTGCGCCTGCCCGAGGGAGGCCGCGGCGATGGGCGTCTCCTCGAACGAGGCGAAAACCTGCTCCAGCGGCGCACCGAGCTCCGCTTCGGCGAGGGCGCGGATGGCCGGAAAGGAGACGGGCGGGACCTCGTCCTGCAGCCCCTCCAACTCCTTGGTGATCTCGGGCGGGAGCACATCCAGCCGGGAGGACAGGAACTGGCCAACCTTGATCATCAGGCCGCCCAGTTCCACCGCCAGCACGTGGAAGCGCCTGGCGAAGTTCTGCATCCGATTGGTCCGCGTGCGCCCGGCAAGTCCGCCCAGCCCAACGCGGGGGAGGATCAGCTCGAACCACCAGGTGACCGCGAGGTGCCACGCGGCGAAGCGCAGGATACGGCGGTAGCGGGCGCGGGTGTTCCCGGCGCCTGACACCGGGGCCGCCCGGGCCCGACCGGCCGCCGGCACCCCCGTCAGTCCTGGGCGAGGATCGAATACAGCCGGCGGCGTGCCTCGTCGAGCACCGCCACGGCCTGCTTCACCTGCTCCGGGGAGCCGGTGCGGCCCACCTGCGCCGCGGCCTGCGCAAGCTCGACGCCGGCCTTGGGGAGGGCCGCGAAGCCCGGGCCGGGGGCGGGGCCCGTTTCCTCCCAGGGCGCTGACGCGTCGGCCTGCGCTACCTCCTCGCGCCCGGCGTCGGTCAGCGAGTAGATTTTGCGGCCATTGGACTCTTCGGCCCGGATCAGTCCCTCGTCGGCCAGCAGCTGCAGCGTGGGGTAGACCGAGCCGGCGCTGGGTTTCCAGCTGCCGTTGCTGCGCTCCTCGATTTCCCGGATGATCTGGTAGCCGTGCATCGGCCGTTCGGCGAGCAGGGCGAGCACGGCCGACCGCACCTCGCCCCGCCCGGCGCGGGTGCCCGCGCGCTTCTCGAACCTTGAACGCAGATCTTCGACGGCCTGCCACATGTTGTCCATGTTGGGGCCGCCGAAGCCGCCCATCGGGTGTGAATTGCGCATGTTGTTCTCCTCGGTGGATCACGAACGATACTTAACGATACGTCCCGATACACCCGAAAACCAGAGCCGTGGCGACGGTCCACCCCCTCGGATCCCAAAAGATGATCGAGGGGAGCGGCCCGGGGTCAGGCGGCCTGGGCCGTCAGGCCGGCGGCCTCAATCGCCGTCGTCGCCGCCGTCTCATCATTGTCCGAAGTGTCGCCGGTGATGCCGACAGCACCCAGGACCGTGCCGTCCTGCCCCCGGACCAGCACCCCGCCGGGCACCGGGATGAGCCGGCCGCCCACGGCGGCGGTCACCGCAGCGATGAAGTAGGCCTGTTGCTCGGCCCGCTCCATGATGGCGCGCGAACCCATCCCTAGGGCCAGCGCCCCGTAGGCCTTGCCCTGCGCAATCTCAAAGCGGTTGTTCGAGGCGCCGTCCTGGCGCGCGGCGGCGATCACGTGGCCTCCGGCGTCGAGGACCACCACGGTCAGCGGTTTGAAGCCGTGCTGCGCCCCGGCCGCGAAGGCGTCGCTGATGATGGACTGTGCGGATTCCAGTGTCAGGTTCATGATGCGTTCCTTGCCAAATTCTCGGTGTTCTTGTGCGCGGCGCGGCGCCGGTGCAGGACCGGCTCGGTGTAGCCGGATGGCTGGGCGGCTCCCTCAAGCACGAGCTCGCGGGCGGCGAGGAAGGCTTCGCCGTCGAACGCGGGGGACATGGGCGTGTAGCCGGGGTCTGAGGCGTTCTGTTCGTCGACGACGGCGGCCATGCGCCGCAGGGATGCCTCCACTTCCTCCGGGGTCACGACGCCGTGCTGGAGCCAGTTGGCCACGTGCTGTGAGCTGATCCGGCAGGTAGCGCGGTCTTCCATCAGCGCCGTGCCGTTGATGTCAGGGACCTTGGAGCACCCGACGCCGTCGTTCACCCAACGGACGATGTAGCCCAGGCTGCTCTGGATGTTGTTGTCCAGCTCGTTGCGCCGGGCGTCAGCATCCCAGCCGGCAGGATCGCCGACCGGGATGGTCAGCAGCTGCCGCAGTGTCGAACGGCGCTTCCCGGCGAGTTCGGCCTGCCGGGCGTCCACGTCGACCTGGTGGTAGTGGATGGCGTGCAGAGTCGCGGCGGTGGGCGAGGGGACCCAGGCGCAGTCGGCGCCCGCGAGCGGGTGGGCGATCTTCTGCTGGAGCATGTCGGCCATGTTGTCGGGGGCCGCCCACATGCCCTTGCCGATCTGGGCGCGCCCGCTGAAGCCGCACTCCAGTCCGATATCGACGTTGGCGTCCTCGTAGGCCTTGATCCAGCTGGAGTTGCGCATGTCGGCCTTGCGGACCATGGGACCGGCCAGCATCGAGGTGTGGATCTCATCGCCGGTACGGTCCAGGAAGCCCGTATTGATGAACGCCACCCGTTCCCGCGCCTCCCAGATGCACGCCTTCAGGTTGGCCGAGGTGCGGCGCTCCTCATCCATGATGCCGATCTTGAGGGTCAGAGGTTCGAGCCCCAGCACGGACTCGGTGCCGGCCAGCAGCGCGCAGGCCACGGCCACCTCGCCCGGGCCGTGCATCTTTGGCTTCACGATGTACACCGATCCGGCACGGGAGTTCCGGCCGGCGTGCGGACCGCGGAGGTCATGCACGGAACCGAGGCTGGTAAACAGGGCGTCCAGGATTTCCTCCGGCACCGGTGCGCCGTCGGCGTCGAGCACTGCGTCGCTGGTCATCAGGTGGCCCACCTGGCGGATGAGCAGCAGCGAGCGGCCGGGCAGGGTCAGCTCCGAGCCGTCGGGTGCCGTGTAGACGCGGTCGGCGTTGAGGCGCCGGGTGTACGTGCGTCCGCCCTTCTCGACGTCGGCGCTCAGGGTGCCCTGCATCAGCTGCAGCCAGTTGCGGTAGCCCGCGACCTTGTCGCCGGCATCGACCGCCGCAACGGAGTCCTCGAGGTCCATGATGGTGGTGATGGCGGATTCCAGCACGATGTCCTTGACGCCGGCAGGGTCGCCTGAACCGATGGCGTGGCTGCGGTCAATCTGGATCTCCACGTGCAGTCCGTGGTGCACGAGCAGCACGGACTCGGGTCCTTCAGCGGATCCCCTGAAGCCGGCGAACTGGGCCGGATCCGCCAGTTTCTTCGCGCCGTCCGGAGTCTCTGCCAGGAGGGCGCCGTCGGTGATCCGGTAGGCGGTGACATCGGCATGCGATGCGCCCGCCAGCGGGGTGGTCTCGTCCAGGAACTGTCGCCCGCGGGCGACAACGGCGGCACCGCGGACCGGGTTGTAACCGCTGGTGTGCCCGCGTCCGTCCGCTTCGTCGATGGCGTCGGTGCCGTACAGGGCATCGTAGAGCGAGCCCCACCGGGCGTTGGCGGCGTTGGCCGCGAACCGCGCGTTCAACAGCGGGACCACCAGCTGCGCTCCGGAGACGGTCGCGATCTCGGGGTCAACCCGCTCAGTGGAGATGGTGAAGTCCCCGGGTTCGTCGACGAGGTAGCCGATCGAGCGAAGGAAATCCTCGTACTCCTCCGGGTCCACCGGAGCCGCGCCCCGGGAACGGTGGTACTCGTCGATCTGCTGTTGGGTCCGGTCGCGGATGTCCAGCAGTTCCTGCACCTTCGGCGAGAACTCGGAGATGAGCTCGGCGGCGCCGGCCCAGAATGCCTCCGCTTCGATTCCCGTCCCCGGCAGCGCTTCGTCCCGGACGAAGGCGTAGAGCTCCTCGGCGACGTTCAGCCCGTTTGTCTCCACGTGATTCGGCATACCGGCCACCTCTCAAGATCAAATTTCGCATTGTGGAAGTTAAATACCAATATATAAAACCTACCCAGCCCCGCTGCCGCCTGTCAACGGCGTTTGCGGCCCCCGGCGCGGCGCAGCGCCGCGCCGGGGCGGACGGTTGACTGTGACCTGGATCGCACATACTCTCAGTCACTGAATATCACTGAACAAAAGATATATTCCACTATGCGGAATTCAATCCGCAGGCTGAGCGGATTGCCGCCATGCTGCCACCGCAGTGCCCACCGATAGCTCGGAGAAAACAAAGGAGTTTTTGTGAGTCCCAGGTTTGAGCCGTTCCAGCAAGTCATCGATCCGATTGCGGGTTCCCTCGCCATGTCAGCCGTGGTTGCCGCCCTGCCGCTGCTGCTCCTGTTTGTTCTGCTGGGCGTCTTCCGGGTCAAGGCGCCCAAGGCTGCCATCGCGAGCCTGCTGCTGTCCATTGTGCTCGCGGTTGTGGGCTGGCAGATGCCCTTTGGCCAGGTGCTCAGCGCCGCCGGCCAGGGCGCCTTCTATGCCATCTTCCCGATCCTCTGGATCCTCATCAATGCGCTCTGGGTCTATAAGCTCACGGTGGATACCCCGTGGTTCGAGGTACTGGGCCGGACCATCCGCTCCATCTCCAACGACCTGCGCATCCTGGCGATCCTGATCGCCTTCTGTTTCGGGGCGCTGCTGGAGGCCCTGGCGGGGTTCGGTGCCCCGGTGGCAATTTCGGGCGCCATGCTCATGGCGGCCGGCATGAAACCGTTGAAGTCAGCCATCGTGGCGCTGCTGGCCAATACCGCCCCCGTGGCTTTCGGAGCGATGGCCGCGCCGATCATTGCCCTTAACGGTGTCACCGGCATCCCCCTTCACGACCTCAGCTCCATGGCCGGCCGCCAGACGCCCTTTGTCGCGGTCATCGTCCCGCTCATCCTGGTCTTCATCGTCGATGGCAAGCGCGGTGTCCGGCAAACCTGGCCGGTGGCCGTGGTCTCCGGCGTCGTCTTCGGCCTGGCGCAGTTCGTTGCCTCGAACTTCCTGGTTGTGGAGCTCACCGACGTCGTCGCCGCCATTGCCACCGTGGCGGTGGTGCTGGTCATGCTGAAGTACTGGCAGCCGGCGCAGATCATCGGAATGCACGACATCGCCGACAACGAGACCGCCGACGCCGAACTGGCCAGCGTCGGTGCGAAGGCCGGTACCGGCTACGGAACGTCCTCCGGCCTCGGCGGCGTGAGCCGCAACGGTGCGCCCGCGCAGGCGGGCACGGCCGGGGAGCGCAGGGACGCCGCGGTCAGGCCTTCCAACGGCGAAGTGTGGATGGCGATTGCCCCCTATCTGATCATCATGGCGGTGTTCTCGATCGCCCAGCTTCCGGGTGTGAAGAACTGGCTCACAGCAGTGGGGTCGGTGACGTTCGAATGGCCCGGCCTGGACGCGGTGGATCCCAACGGGAAACCGGTTGCCGCCCACAAATTCAAGCTTGACCACCTCAAGGCCACCGGCACGCTGCTGCTGATCTCGGGCATCATCACCATGGCGCTGTACAAGCTGGCACCGCTGCGGGGTCTCCGCATCTACCGCGACACGCTGTTCCAGCTGCGCTGGACCATCGTCTCCGTTACCTCGGTGCTGGCCCTGGCGTTTGTTATGAACGTCTCGGGGCAGACCAACTCGCTCGGCATTGCGCTGGCGTCCGCCGGAGGCTTCTTCGCTTTCCTGTCCCCGCTGCTGGGGTGGATCGGTGTTGCGCTCACGGGCTCGGACACCTCGTCCAACTCACTGTTCGGCCAGCTCCAGGTGACCGCGGCCCAGCAAACGGGCCTGTCGCCGACCCTGATGGCTGCGTCCAACTCCTCTGCCGGGGTCCTCGGAAAGATGCTGTCCCTGCAGAACCTGGCCGTTGCCTCGGCTGCAGTGGGCCTGGACGGGGCCGAGAGCGTCCTGTTCCGGAAGCTCATCGGCTGGAGCCTGGGACTGCTGGCATTCCTGACCATCCTTATTGTCCTGCAGTCCACCCCGGTGCTGGGCTGGATGGTTCCCTAAGCAACCGACACCGTCCCAACACAGTCCGGCGCGGCCCCGGCCCCATGGCCGGGGCCGCGCCGGAATGAGAATACAAAGCAACAGATAGAGAGCAGAGCTTGTGAGGACCAACGTGAGTGAGACCATTTCAGAGGCGGGGGCGACGCTGCTCGCCGCCGCCCGGCACGGTTCGACGGCGGAAGCTGCCCGCAGGAGCGTCAACACCGACCGGTCGGGTTACACGCCCGAGACGCTGCCGGACGGCGTCGTGTACGCCACCAGCATCGACGACGTTGTGGACACCATGGTCCGCGCGACGGCGGGGCGGGTTCCGATCGTCGCCCGGGGTGCCGGCACCGGCCTGGCGGCAGGCTCGGCCGCCCAGGCGGGCGAGATCGTCCTCGACGTCTCCGGCATGAACCGCATCCTGCGGCTCGATCCGCTGGAACAGCTCATCGTCGTCGAACCCGGCATCCTCAACGCGGAGGTCAACGCGGCCGCGGGTGAACACGGGCTCTTCTATGCCCCGGATCCGGCCAGCACCGCCATCTGCTCGATCGGCGGCAACATCGCCACCAACGCCGGCGGCATGCGGTGCGCCAAGTACGGCGTCACCCGCGAATCCGTCCTGGCGCTGAAGGTTGTCCTGCCGGACGGCCGGCTCCTGGTGACCGGCCGGGAAACGATCAAGGGGGTCACGGGGTATGACCTCAACGCGCTCATGATCGGCTCCGAAGGGACGCTCGGCGTCGTTGTGGAAGCTACGCTGCGGCTTCGCCCGCTCCCGGTCGCGACGGCGACTGTCGCCGCCTTCTTCCCGGACATCGTGGCCGCCGCCCAGGCAGCCTCGGCCATCATCTCCTCGCGCGTGACCCCGTCCGTACTGGAACTGATGGACGGCCCGACCCTGGCGGCCGTCGACGCGGCACTCGGGACCGACTACCGAAGCCGCGGCGGAGCCTTCCTCCTCGCCCAGACCGACGGGTACGGGGCATTCCTGGAACAGGAGGTGCTGATCGAGGCCATCAAGCCGCTCGCTTCGTCCTACGAAAAGGCCGCGGATCCGGAAACAACCGCCGAACTGCTCAAAGTGCGCCGGGAGGCCATTCCCTCCCTGGAACTGCTCGGCGACGTCTGCATCGGCGACGTCGGTGTGCCGCGCGGCCGGCTCGCGGAGATGGTCGCCGGCATCGAGGAAATCTCGCGCCGCACCGGGGTGCGGATCTTCACTGTTGCCCACGCCGCCGACGGCAACCTGCACCCGATGATCGTGCTTGACCCCGGCCAGCCCTCCACGGAAGGCCCGGCCAAGGCTGCACTGGGCCAGATGTTCGAGCTGGCCCGGAGCCTCGGCGGCACCCTGACGGGGGAACACGGCGTCGGAATCCTCAAGCGCGACTGGCTGCGGGACGAACTGGGCAGCGACTCCCTCGAGTTGCAGCACGCCATCAAGAAGGTCTTTGACCCGCTCGGCATCCTCAACCCCGGCAAGGCAATCTAGGGAATTCGCCAGCGCGTACGGCCGTCGGCACGGCCGTGCGCGCTGGCGGCGGCCGGGCCCGGGGCCCGCGGCGGGCGTGTTGTATCTTGGAATCGTCAGACAAAAATTTCACGATGCGGATATTTGATATCGGCAGGGACCGGCAGGAGACAGAGCGAGATGGCTGAAAAGGCCCCCGGAGGCGTCCAGTCGGTCGAGCGCGTTTTTGAACTCCTGGAACTCATCACCGACGCCGGCGGCGAAGTCATGCTGAGCGAACTCTCGTCCTCCACATCGTTGCCGTTGCCGACGATCCACCGGCTGCTGCGCACCCTGGTCAGCCTGGGCTATGTCCGGCAGCTGCCCAACCGCCGGTACTCGCTGGGGCCCCGGCTGATCCGGCTGGGCGAGGGCGCGAACAAACAACTCGGCGTCCTGGCCCGGCCGCAGCTGAAGTCCCTCGTGGACCGACTGGGGGAGACCGCCAACATGGCTGTGCTGGACGCGGACATGATCATCTACGTCGCCCAGGTGCCGTCGCGGCACTCGATGCGCATGTTCACCGAAGTGGGCCGCCGGGCCCACATGCACTCCACCGGCGTGGGCAAGGCGATTCTGGCCCAGCTCGACGACGCCACCGTCCGGGGGATCGTGTTCCGCAGCGGCATGCCCACGCCCACCCCCAAGAGCATCGGGGACCTCGACACCCTGCTCAAGGACCTCCAGACGATCCGGCAGCGGGGCTACGCCGTCGACGAAGAGGAACAGGAGCTCGGCGTCCGCTGCTTCGCCATGGCCGTCGACAACGCGCCGACACCCATGGCCATTTCCGTCTCCGGCCCGGTATCCCGGGTGGACCAGGCCTTTGCCGACCGCGCGGTTCCCCTCCTGCGGGACGCGGCGCGGGCAATCTCGGACGAGCTGAGCCTGGCCTAGCACGGCGGGGCGGGTCCAGGGTAGGCTAATGTGTGCACACATGTGCACACGATGAACGCTTCGCCGACCCGACTGGGAGCCCCGTTGTTTGAAGTTCTGGCCGTCAAGGCCTACCGGAAACTCTTTTCGGCCCAGATCGTTGCCCTGCTTGGCACCGGTCTCCTCACGGTCGCCCTGGGTCTGCTGGCCTTTGACCTGGCCGGCGGTGACGCCGGGGCGGTGCTCGGGACGGCGCTGACCATCAAAATGCTCGCCTACGTCTTTGTCGCGCCCCTGATGGCGGCCCTCGTGGAGAGGCTTCCCAAGAAGGCAGTGCTGGTTGGTGCTGACCTGATCCGGGCCGGCATCGCCTTGATGCTGCCGGCGGTTGACCAGGCCTGGCAGATCTATGTGCTGGTTTTCGTGCTGCAGAGTGCCTCGGCAACGTTCACTCCTGCCTTCCAGGCGCTGATCCCGGTGGTGCTGCCCGATGAGCGGCACTACACACGCGCCTTGTCACTCTCGCGCCTGGCGTACGACCTCGAGTCCCTTCTCAGTCCCGCCCTGGCGGCCGCGCTGCTGACAGTCGTGTCCTTCCACGAACTGTTCCTGGGCACCGTGGCAGGGTTCCTGGTCTCGGCGGCGCTCGTCATCACCACAGGGCTGCCGGCGGTGCACGCGGCTGCGCCGGAGGGTTCGCTGTGGCACCGCACCACCCTGGGCGCCCGGATCTTTGCCAAGACGCCGGAACTGCGGGGCCTGATGGCGCTGAACCTGGTGGTGGCGGCGGCCACGGCACTGGTGCTGGTCAACACCGTGGTTTATACCCGGGAGTTGTTCGGCGGGTCAAACGCGGACGTCGCACTCGCCCTTGCCTGTTTCGGTGCCGGATCCATGGTCGTCGCCCTGGCGGCGCCCAGGGTTCTGGATCGGACCGGAGACCGTACCTTGATGGGGGCGGGGGCAGCGTTGCTTTCCGTCGGCCTGGCCGGTGCCTTCGTGCTGCTGGTCTCGTCGGGACCGTGGCCCGTACTGCTGGGCTTGTGGGTGGTGCTCGGAGCCGGAACGTCGATGATCAATACACCCTCGGCCCGGCTGCTCCGCCGTGCCGCGACGGACAGCACCCGGTCCTACATTTTTACCGCCCAGTTCTCGCTCTCGCACGCGTGCTTCATCCTCACCTACCCCGCGGCCGGCTGGATCGGCGCTGTGGCAGGCCAGCCCGTGGCGGCCGGCGCCCTCGCGGCGGTGGCGGCCATCGGCACCGCGGCCGCCCTGCTATTCTGGCCCGCGACCGCCAAGACCGGCACCACGCCCGCGACGACGAGGAGGTGATCGGATGGACAGCGTACAGCGCGCCGCAGCACCCAGCCTCCACCACGACGCGGCCCCCGACTCCCGGCGGCTCGACACCGCCACGGCCACGTTCCGGATGCTCTCGGACCCCACCCGGCTGCATCTCCTGTGGCTGCTGGCCCAGGAACCCTCCGATGTGTCCTCCCTGGTGGAGCGCACCGGAGCGTCCAGGACATCCGTCAGCCAGCATCTGGCCAAACTGCGCTTCAGCGGGCTCGTGACCACCCGGAAGGAGAGCCGCCGCGTCGTGTACAGCATCTCCGACGGACACCTGACCCGCCTCGTTATGGAGGGCCTGAACCACGCCGACCACAGAGTCACGGGTGAGCCCGTCCACGACTGACGGTCACCCCCACCCGGAGTGGCCCGGGGCCAGGCGGGATTGCTGCGTTTCCGTTTGCAAGGTTTTTCCAAGATGCCCGCCCTACTGTGTGGGGAGGCACCGTCACGGCAGGGGCGTTTGGCGAGACCCGGGCCGCACGACGGAGCGATACGCTCAAGTTGCGCTGGGGTGGGGACGAAGGACATGACTAGGTTTCTAAGGCTAATCCTTGCAGGTCTGTTGGCGCTGCCCCTGGTCAGCGTCTCTGCGTTCAGTCCGGGGCCGGCGTCCGCCGCCCCGCCGACATGTCAGCCCGGCGCTCCCGCACCGGTGGATCCGTATCCCGGAACCACGGTGGCGGCCACCAATTTCGAATCGGGCACTCTGTCGCCGTTCACTCCGTTCACCTCGGGTACCGGCACCGTGGCGGTCGCCTCCGACCAGTCGAATAGTCCGGCGTGCTCCGCCCATCTGCACGCGACGACGGACAACGCCTCGATCGCGAACATGTCCGTGGGCCTGCCAGCCGGAATGAGGGAAGCCTACGCGGACGGCTGGTTCAACATCACCAAGGAGGGGCTAGCGGGGAACGATGTCCCCTACTTTCGGTTCTTTTCAGGTGGAATCAGGTTCGTGGATGTCTTCCGGCACAACGTCACCAACGATCTGGTGCTCCGCGTCACTGGCGCCCAGGGGTTCGTCTACACCACCCTGGCCTCGACCGTGACGCTGGGCAGCTGGCACCACCTGGTTATGCACGTGGTGCCAAAGGGCGCCGCGACCGGGGTGCAAATCTGGTGGGACGGCCAATCGGTGTTTGCCCAAACGGTGAATATCAGCGCAACTACGTTCGACCGGCTGCAGCTCGGTGCAGAACACGACCAGCAGATGGGCGATATTTACGCCGACGACGTGGTCATCAACAGCGGTGCCCAGACGCCGGGACCGGTTCCGGGACCGCTCCCGACGCCGACGCCGACGCCGACGCCGTCACCCGCGCCCAACCCCAACCCGACACCCGGGACCGGCCCCGGAGACTGGAAAGAGAAGCTGGTGGCCGCCGGGGACGTCAACGGTGATGGACTTCCGGACGTGGTTCAGCGCCAGAGCGACGGCACCCTGTGGTTCTTTCCCGGCGACGGGGCCGGGCACTTCGGGGCAGGGCAGCGGATTGGCGATTTCGGGTGGCAGGCGTTTGACCAGATCGTCGGCGTCGGCGACTACAACGGCGACGGCCGCCCGGACCTGGTGTGCCGGAACCTGGACGGATCGCTCTGGCTGTACGCCGGCACCGGACGCGTCGACGCAACAAGCAAAGGCTTCGCCGGCGGGGTGAAGATCGGCAACTTCGGTTGGAACATGTTTGACACGCTCCTCGGGGTAGGGGACTTCGACGGCAATGGGCTGTCGGATCTCGTCGCACGCAAGCCCGACGGCACCCTGTGGCTCTACTCCGGCGCCGGAAACGGGCTGCCGGGAACTGCACGGCAGATTGATTTCGGCTGGAGTATCTTCGACAAGCTCGTGGCCGTCCGGGACTTCAACGGCGACGGCACCAGCGACCTGGTCGGCCGGAAGCCGGACGGTACACTCTGGTTTTACGCCAACACCGGGGCCGCAAGACTCGTCAACGGGCAGCAGATCGGCACCGGATGGAACATCTACGGCGACATAATCGGCGTCGGCGACGCTAATAAGGATGGACGCCCCGACATGGTCGCCCGCCAGAGCGACGGATCCGGTTTCTTCTACGCCGGCACAGGCACCGCAGGCGGCGGCTACCTCGCCCCTCCCGCCAAGATCGGCGCCTTCGGCTGGCAGGCATTCAATATGCTCGTCAACGTCCACGACTTCAACGGCGACGCTAAAGATGACCTGCTGGCCCGCAAACCCGACGGCACCCTCTGGTTCTACCCCGGGACCGGGGCCGGAGGCTACGGCCCCGCGGTGAAGATCGGCAACTTTGGCTGGGACGGTTTCGATGCCCTGGTCGGGGCCGGTGACGTCGACGGCGACGGCAAGAATGACTTGATTGCGCGCAGTCCCGCCGGTTCCCTGTGGCTCTATCCCGGAACGGGAGCGGTCAATGCCACGAGCACCGGGTACGGCCTGCCGGTAAAGATCGGCAACTTCGGCTGGAACAGTTTCAACGCCCTGGTCGGCGTCGGAGACGTCAACGGCGACGGCAAGAATGATCTGGCCGCCCGCAAGCCCGATGGCTCCCTGTGGCTCTACCCCGGAACGGGAGCGGTGAATGCCACGAGCACCGGGTACGGCCTGCCGGTGAAGATCGGCGCCTTCGGCTGGGACACCTTCGACATCATGACGGGGGTAGGGGATTTCAACGGTGATGGCCACAATGACCTGGTGGCACGGAAACCCGACGGCACCCTCTGGTACTACCAGGGGACGGGCCGCGTCGACGCGACCAGCGGCGGTTACAAGGCAGCCGTGAAGATCGGCTACTTCGGCTGGAACAGCTTCGACGCTCTCCTTGGCTCCGGGGACCTCAACGCTGACGGGCACCCTGACCTTGTAGCCCGGAAACCCGACGGTACGCTCTGGACATACGCGGGCACCGGGCTGCCCAGCGAGGGATACCTCGGACGCACCCCCGCCGGCACCTTCTAGCGCCGGGATCAGCCGTCCGCGGCCGACTTTCGCGTGGTGAAGGGCTACGCCGCGACCACCATCGACGAGATCGCCGCCGCGGCCGGCACCACCCGGGTCACCTTCTACGCCTACTACCCCTCACGCGCCGATCTGATGCGGGACTTCATGGCGCGCGTCAACGCGGTGCTGGACCGCGCCGACGGCCCGGAGAGCGGATCGACCGCGCCCGACCTGGTGGACGTAGTGCGCGCCGGCGAGCTGCCCGGGATCCTGGCCTGGCTCGAGTCCCGGGCGGCGCTCTGGCCGGTCTTCCGGCCCTACCTCGACGTCCTCGACGAGGCCGCCGCCGTCGACCGCGAGGTGCGCGAGATGGTGGAAGGCTGGCACGAGGAGGTCATTTCCGACCTGGTCCGCGGCATGGAGCTGGCCGGGCGTTTCCCGGCGGAGACCCGCCACATCCGCGGAACCCTGGCCTTCACCTCGCTCGACTACGTGGCCACCCTCTGGACGCGGCGGAAGTTCGAACCGAACCGTGAACACGCTCTCGAGGTACTGGCCGACAGCTGGTACCACCTGCTCTGCGACGAGGGCTGAGCCGGTCCTCGCAGAAGTGAACCCGATGCCGTTGGCTGGACGGCAGGGCAGGGGGCAGGAGAACGCGGTGGACCAACGGAGGCGGCACGCCTGCTGCGCTCCAGCCCAGTTACCGGATCCGCCGCGCGCAGTCGGCAGGCGTGTCGCCTGCCCGGGTGGGCTTCTCGGACCTGCAACTGGGCGGGAACGCGGCCATCGTCGTCGATTCGGCCGGTCGGGCCGGCGGGAAACGCTGTGGGCCCGGGAAGGTCCGGCCGCGCTCCGGGGGCACTTTGGCGCGGACACGCCTTCAGCCAGGGCGCCGGCGTCGGGCATCGCCCTCAAAGTGCCCCGGGACGGACAGCCAAGCACGAAAGCGGGAGGCCCCTTCGCCTGAACTGTTCAGGCGAACGGGCCTCCCGGTTTGTAGGCCGTTGCGCCGGCCTCAGATCCACTTCGGTGCGGCCGGAACCGTGCCGTTGGCGGTCTCCGCGCCCGCGGCGGTGACGCCGCCGTTGCCGCGGCCCGCGGCCCATTCGACGACGCCGGGCAGCGGCCCGGAGACCACGGTCGGGGACGCCGACGTCGTGTCCCCGAATGTCAGATCGCGGTCGGTGACCTTGACCACAAGGCCCGCATCGGTGCCGCGGGTCTTCCATGCCCCGGTGATGTCCTTGAGCAGGCGCTCCAGGACGGGGACCGGAATGTCCCGGAAAGCCGCGCCGTTGGCCAGGTCGACGGCGTGCATCCAGACTTCCCGGCTGCGCATCCAGACCGTTTCGGTGGCGGGCACTTCGCGGCCCTGGATGGTGCGAACTTTGTGGTGCCACGCATCCTCGGGCAGGTCCCGCCATTCCACGTTCAAGTGCACGGCGGAGTGGTCGAACAGGTGCCGCAGCGCGATCGGGCTCAGCGTGGTGCCGAAATCGATCTCGTGGTCCCGGATGTCGGTGGAGGGATACATCGGGGTCTCCACCCCCGTGGCGGCCCACTCGATGAGTCGCGCGATGGCCCGGGCGTTGTAGCCGATGTGCGCCGTGATGTGGCGGCGGGTCCAGCCCGGCAGCAGCGAGTCGCCGTCGAGGTCGGCGTCGGAGAGCTCGTTGAGCTTGCGGGCGAAAAACGCCGTGCCCCGGCGCGCCTGCAACAGGGCCGCGAGCAGCTCCGGGTCCGTCGTCTGGTCGTGGCGGGCAACCATCAGGCTTCCTTGACCACGCGGTTCTTCAGCTCGCCCAGGCCCTCGATGCTGGTGACCAGGAGCTGGCCCTCCTGCAGGTAGCGCTTCGGGTCCTGGGCGTGGCCCACGCCTCCCGGGGTGCCGGTGGCGATGACGTCGCCCGGGTTCAGCGTGATGATCGTGGAGATGTAGGAGACCAGGAACTCCGGCGTGAAGACGACGTCGTTGGTGGGAGTGCTCTGCTGGATCTCGCCGTCCACGGCGGTGGTCATCAGGCCGCCGCTGAACTCGTCCTTGGTGACCAGGGCCGGGCCGAACGGGGTGGACTTTTCCCAGGTCTTGCCCTGCAGCCACTGGATGGTGCGGAACTGGTAGTCGCGCATGGACACGTCGTTGAGCACGGCGTACCCGGCGATGTGCTCGGCCGCGTCGGCCTCGGAAATCCGGCGGCCCTTCTTGCCGATGACGACGGCGAGTTCGGACTCCCAGTCGACCGTGTCGGATTCCTGCGGCAGGGCCAGGTCATCGTTCGGGCCGATCAGGGATTCGGCGTACTTGGCGAACAGGGTGGGGAACTCGGGAACTTCCCGGCCCATTTCCTTGATGTGGTTGCGGTAGTTGTGGCCCACGCAGATGATCTTGCCGGGGGAGGGGACCACGGCGTCGAGGTCCGCGCCTTCGAGCGGGTGGGTGACGCCGCTGGCGTTCTGCGCGGTCGCTTCCCAGCCTTCCGAGCGGAGCAGCGCTCCGACGTCGGCGAAGCCGTCGATCTCGGTCAGGGTGTCGCCGTCCTGGCGGACGGCCTTGGTCGAGCCGTTTCCGGTGCGGAGGGTCAGGAGTTTCATGCGTTCTTGCGTCCTTCGATGTAGGTGCGGTTGAAGTTCAGCCGTTCGAAAATTGGGGCGTCGCTGAAGCGGAAGAGATCGAACTCGCTCTCGGCCTGGAGCTCCGCCTGAAGGGAAAAAGAGGCCCAGGACGGGACAACGAACAGGTCGCCCTTTTCCAGGGTCCGGGTTTCGCCGTTCAGGACCACGGAGCCGCGGCCTTCGAAGACCTGCCAGACGCTGGAGCCGACCTCGCGCACCGCCTCGGTGGAGGCGCCGGCGCGGAGTCGGTGGAATTCGGCCCGGATGGTCGGCATGACGTCCCCGCCCGTGGTGGGGTTGGTGAACCGGACGGCGGCGTGGCCCTGGGACACGGTGGCCGGGTGGCCCTCGTCCTCCAGCAGCAGCTGCTCGCGCAGGGCGCGGTCCGTGTATTCCCAGCGGTAGGCCGCGATCGGCGAGCTGGTGGTGTCGTCCAGGCCCGAGAGCGGACGGAGTCCCGGGTGGGCCCAGAGCCGCTCGGAGCGGGAGATGTCCGGGGTGGCCTCGTCGGTGACGCGCTCGGTGCCGAACTCGAAGAAGCCGGCGTCGGCATAGTGCACAAACGGGATGTCCAGGCCGTCGATCCAGGCCATCGGCTCGTCGGTGTCGTTGTGGTGGCCGTGGAAGTTCCAGCCCGGGGTCAGCAGGAAGTCGCCGCGCGACATCCGGACCGGGTCGCCGTTGACAACGGTCCAGACCCCTTCGCCTTCGACGACGAAGCGGAAGGCATTCTGCGAGTGGCGGTGTTCCGGGGCGGTCTCGCGGGCCCCGAGGTACTGGATGGCTGCCCACAGGGTGGGGGTGGCGTACGGGGTGTTGCCCAGTCCCGGGTTGGCGAGGGCGATGGCGCGGCGTTCGCCGCCGCGGCCCACCGGGACGAGGTCGCCGGCGCGGGCCGCCAGCGGGTACAGGTCGCTCCACCGCCAGACATGGGGGACCGCCTTCGGGCTCGGGACCATCGGCATCAGGTCCGCGATCTCGGTCCAGAGCGGGATCAGGTTCTCGCGGTCAAAATCACGGTACAGCTCCTGGAGCTGCGCGGCCTCTTCGGGCGTGGGCTCGGGGGCGGTGTGCCCCGCAGCCACTGATTCATGGGTCGTGTTCTCGGCGCTGATGGACACGTGGGCCTCCTCGGTAGGTCAGAACAGGTTTTCGGCGTAGTTCGACCTTACGGATCCGCGGGTGTGACCTCCAACATATTCTGCCAGTCAGAATTACTTCCCAACTAAGTGGCAGTTAAGGCCGTTATTAGCACTCAAAACGGCCTTATCTGCGAGCCAGTCGGGCGGCCGCGCTCAGTCCGGCTCGGCCGGATTGGCGGCGATATCGATCTCGAGCTGCCGGCAGGTCTCCCGCAGCGCGGGGACGAGCCCGGCGTCGAACACCCGGCGGAACCGGGTGGCCGGAGTGGCGACGCTGAGCGCACCCACCACGTGGCCGTGCCGGTTGTGCAGGGCCATGCCGAGCGCGCTCACCCCTTCCTCGGTGCCTTCGAAATTGGCGGCGAAGCCGTTGCTGCGGATCGACTCCAGCTCGCGCCGGAAGGCCGGGTACTCGGCGTCCGGGATGGTGTCCCCGCCGATCTCGGCGTTGTTGCTGCGGAAGAGCTGCTCGATCATCGGCGCGTCGAGTTCGGCCAGCATGGCCTTGCCGCCGGACGTCCTGTTGGCCGGCATGACCGTTCCCTGCCGGTCGCCCACGCGCAATACGTTGTTTCCCTCCACCGTGGCCAGGAACCGCACTTTTGTGCCCACCCGCACCATCAGATTCACGGTCTCGTTGAGCCGGGCGGAGAGCAGTTCCATGTGCGGCTGGGCCAGGGTGCGCAGCAGTCGCGTCCACGCGAGGCCGGCCGGGCCGACGCCCATGGCCGGGCCGGGGACGTAGCGGCGGGTCTCGTCCTGCACAGCGAAACCGCGGTAAACCAGCATGGCCAGCAGGCGGTGGGCCGTGGACGGGGCCACCCCCAGTTCCTCGGCGGCGTCCTTGAGCCGCAGGGCTCCGCCGTCGCGGAGCAGCTGAAGGAGCTGCAGGGCGTTGTCGACCGCCTCGATCGAATACGTGGGCCGCTTCTGAACGGGCTTCCGGGCTGACTTGGGCGCTGGTTCATTCTGCACATCAGAATTGTATTGTGGTTCACCTGCGGCGGCTAGGACAGTGAGTGGCATGAATCACACACCATCTGTTGCAGTGCCGCAACGGTCCGTGCCGGGGACTGCCGCCTCCGCCGTCGCGGACGGGCCCGCTTCCCGCTTTTCCAAAGGCTCGGCGGCCGCGGTTCTCGTCTGCTGGCTCCTTGTGGTCTTCGACGGCTACGACCTCATCGTGTACGGCACCGTCCAGTCCTCGCTCATCTCCGAAACGGGCTGGGGCCTGAGCAAGGCCACCGCCGGGACCATCGGTTCGATGGCCTTCGTCGGCATGATGATCGGCGCCATTTTCGCCGGCCGGATGGCCGACTCCTGGGGCCGCCGCCGCACCATCCTCGGCTGTGCCGTCGTCTTCTCGGTCTTCACCATTCTCTGCGCCTTCGCTCCCAACGCCCCCGTCTTCGGCGCACTGCGCCTGCTGGCGGGCATCGGGCTCGGCGGGCTGGTGCCTTCGGCCAACGCCCTGGTAGCGGAACTGGTGCCCACCAAATGGCGGTCCACCATCGCCACCCTGATGATGTCCGGCGTCCCGATCGGCGGCTCCATCGCCGCCCTCGTGGGGATCCAGCTCATTCCCGCGTTCGGCTGGCAGTCCATGTTCCTGGTGGCCGTGCTGGCCCTGCTGATCGTGGTGCCCCTGGGGCTGAAGTATCTCCCGGAAACCCTCGCCCCGGCGCGTGCCACAGGCAGGGAAACCGTCCGAGCAGCCGGCCAGACCGCCCCGGCCGGCCACGGACTCAAGGAACCGGCCGGATTCTCCTCCCTGCTCCGGGCCCCCTACCTGGGGATCAGCATGCTGTTCGCCGTCGCCACGATTGCCACCCTGTTCGCCTGGTACGGGCTGGGCACCTGGCTGCCCAACCTCATGCAGCTGGCCGGCTACAACCTGGGCTCCGCCCTGACCTTTGCCCTGGCCCTGAACCTTGGCGCGGTGGCCGGCTCGGTCATCACGGCCTGGGCCGGCACCCGGTTCGGTCCGATCCCGACGGCGATTGCCGCGGCCGCCGTCGCCGCCGTCGCCCTCGTGGTCCTCGTAACCGGCCCGCCGGTCACGGTTGTCTACCTCATGCTTGTCCTCGCCGGCGTCGGGACCCACGGCACCCAGTGCCTGATCATCGCCGCCGTCGCGAGCCACTATCCCGGACACCTGCGCGGGACCGCACTTGGGTGGGCGCTGGGAACGGGCCGGATCGGCGCCGTCGCCGCTCCCCAGGTGGGCGGCCTCCTGCTGGCGGCCGGACTGGGCGTCAACTCCAACTTCTTCGCCTTTGCCGGCGCGGCCGCCATCGCGGCGGCCCTGCTGGTGGCCGTCGGCCTGAAACTCAAATCCAACCTCTCGATCCACTCTTCACCATCAGGAGCAAGCAATGTCTGAGCACGTCCCGTCCACCAGTTCCGCGTCTGCCGACGGCAAGTCCACGGATGTCCTCGTTATCGGAGGGGGAATGGCCGGACTGGCCGGAGCCCTCGCACTGCGTGAGAACGGCGCCAACGTCACCCTCGTCGAGCGGGCGCCCGAATTCGGCGAGGTCGGCGCCGGGCTGCAGATGGCCCCCAACGCCTCCCGCGTCCTGCAGCGCTGGGGCCTGCTGGAGAAGGCGCTGGAAATCGGTGTCCAGCCCAAGCACCTGGTCTTCCGCGACGCCGTCACCGGCGAGGAACTCACCCGCCAGAGCCTCGGCGGCGAATTTGCCGAGCGCTACGGCGCGCCGTACGTCGTGATCCACCGCAGCGACCTGCACCGGGTCCTGCTCGAAGGCTGCGAAGCCGCCGGCGTCACGCTGGTCAACGACGTTATGGTCGAAAGCGTTGAAACCGTCAACGGCCGCGGCGTGGCCCACACCGCAGCGGGAGTGGACTACGAGGCCGACGTCGTGATCGGCGCCGACGGACTCCGGTCCACCCTGCGCCCGCTCGTGACCAACGACGAGCCCGTCTCCTCGGCCTACGTCGCCTACCGCGGCACCGTCCCGATCACCGAAAACACGCCCAAGGCCGACCTCGAGGACGTCATTGTCTACCTCGGACCGGACTGCCACCTGGTGCAGTACCCGCTGCGCAAGGGCGAGCTGTTGAACACCGTGGCCGTCTTCAAGTCCCCCTCGTTCGAGCGCGGCGAAGAGCAGTACGGGGGAGTGGACGAGCTCGAGGCTGCGTACAAGGACTGCGTCCCGGCCGTCCAGGAAGCGCTGAAGAACCTGGCCACCGGCATCCGCTGGCCCATGTACGACCGCGACCCGATCGAAAACTGGGTCGCCGGGCGGATGGTGCTGATGGGCGACGCCGCCCACCCGATGCTCCAGTACCTGGCCCAGGGCGCCTGCCAGGCGCTCGAGGACGCCGCCGTGCTGCAGGACGCCACCGTCGGGTCGGTCTTCACCGACGACGGCGTGAACCCGGACGCCTGGGACGGCGCAATCAAGGAGTTCAACAGCATCCGCGCCGCCCGCACCGCCCGGGTCCAGCGCACCGCCCGCGTCTGGGGCGAATCCTGGCACGTCTCCGGGCTGGCCCGCACGCTGCGGAACCTGCTGTTCAAGAGCCGGAAGGACAACGACTTCCGCTACAACGACTGGCTCTACGGCCAGGACGGCGACGGTGTGCCGGCAGTCCGCACGGCCCAGGCGGAGCGGGTTTCCGCCTTAACCTGTCCCGCCTGACCCGTTGCGCTATCACGGATGGTCCCTCCCACCCCTGGGAACAGCCAAAAGTGATAGCGCAACGGGTTTCGTCCGTGCAAGCATGGGGCGCCGCCACAATGCACATGAAGGGACTGACATGGAAGCGACGCAACTGTTGCTGGACGCCTTTGGCCGGATCCGCGAGACGGTTGCGGCCGTCCTCGACGGCGTCGACGCTGACGCACTCTCCCGGCGCCCGGCGGGGAACGGGAACTCAATCGCGTGGCTGCTCTGGCATCTGGCCCGGGTGGAGGACGCACAGCTGGCCGCAGCGGCCGGACTGGACCAGGTCTGGACGTCGCAGGGATTCGCCGACCGGTTCGGCCTTCCGCTGTCCCCGAAGGACACCGGCTACGGCCACAGCTCCGGCCAGGTCGACGCGGTGCAGGCGACCCCGGACCTGCTGCTCGCCTACTACGACGCCGTCCACCGGCAGACCGCCGGGTTCCTTGCAGGCCTTGCCGCCGAGGACCTCGACCGCGTCATCGACACCCGCTGGCACCCGCCCGTCACCCTCGGGGTGCGGCTGGTCAGCACCCTCGCTGACTGCCTCCAGCACGCCGGGCAGGCCGCCTATGTGAAGGGCCTGAACCCCGCGCACTGACGAACCCGGACGCCCGGATTACGCTGAGCGGCCCGGGCTATGGCGCCTGCTTCAGCACCATCGCGGACCCGCCGCCGCGCCGGACCGGCTCGGCGGCCACGATCAGTCGCCCGCCCGGACCGAACTCGATCGCCGTGGCCGCGCCGATCTCCGCCGCCGACGTGAACGCGTCTCCGGACGGGGTGAACTGGTGCCCGAACGGTGCCAGCGTGCCGCCGTACGCGGCAATGAACTCCGGCTCGGCGGTGACCTTGGCCGTGTTCCGCTGCGAGGCGCGCGGAGCCGCAATGGCCTCCGAAATGTCCATGCCCAGGTCCACCCGGTTCAGGATGGTCTGCAGGACCGTGGTGATGATGGTCGAGCCGCCCGGCGAACCAAGGGCCAGGAACGGCGCCCCGTCCTTGAGGATGATGGTCGGCGACATGGAGGACCGGGGACGCTTGCCGGGTTCGAGCCGGTTGGGGTCCTTCGGGTCATACACGGTGGAGAAGTCGGTCAGTTCGTTGTTGAGCAGGAAACCACGGCCGGGCACCACTATTCCGGAGCCGCCGGTCTGCTCGATCGTGAGGGTGTACTCGGCCACGTTGCCCCACTTGTCCGCGACCGTCAGGTTAGTGGTTGAGATGTTCTCGGTGTCCTTGTCCTCGGCGGGTGCCGCAGACGACGCCGGGCACGCGCCGTCGTACGCGGCCACATGCCCCGGTGTCACCGGCTTGGCCGCGGCGCGCAGCGGGTCGATTAGGCACGCGCGCTCCTTGCCGAAGAGCGGATCGGTGAGGGCGGCGGTGGGCACGTCCACGTGGGCAGGGTCGCCGACGTACTTGCCGCGGTCGGCGAAGGCCAATGCGCTGGCCTCGAGGTAGTGGTGGAGGGCGCCTCCCTTGGACATGGCGGACAGGTTGGCGGGATCCAGGATGTTCAGCGCCTCGCCGACGGTGGTGCCGCCGCTGCTGGAGGGAGCCATGCCGAAGACGTCCAGGCCGCGGTAGTTGACGTGGGTCGGGTTCTGGTCCCGGGTGCCGTAGGCGGCAAGGTCCGCCGTGGTCAGGTACCCGGCCGGAACGGGCAGTTTGGTGTCTGCCGACTTCGGCGGAGCCTGCACGGCGGCCGCGATGTCCGCCGCGAGCGGGCCGCGGTAGAAGCCGTCCGTGCCCTGCCTCGCGAGGAGCCGGTAGGTGGCCGCAAGGTCGTGGTTCTGGAAGACGCTGCCGACGGCGGGGGCGTCCCCGCCGGGCAGGAAGAGGGCGCTGGTCGCGGGGAAGGCCGCAAAACGGCTTTTGTTGTCCAGAGTCTGCTGGCGGAACGTCCCATCGACGACGAAACCGCGGGTTGCCACCTTGATGGCCGGATCAAGGGCGTCGCCGAGGGACAGGCTTCCCCAGCGGCGGAGGACACGGTCCCAGGTGGCCGGCGTGCCCGGGACGCCGACGGCGACGCCGCTGGTGACCAACTCCGGGGTGAAGCGGTAGGGCTGGCCGGTTTCCCGGTTGATGAAGGCGTCGTGCGGCATCGCGGCGGGCGCCGTTTCGCGCCCGTCGACCGTTCCGACCGTGCCGGTTTTCGCGTCGTAGTAGACAAAGTAGCCGCCGCCGCCGATTCCGGCGCTGTAGGGTTCGGTCACCCCAAGGGTTGCGGCCGCGGCGACGGCGGCGTCCGCCGCGTTGCCGCCCTTGCGGAGCACCTCAATCGCCGCGGCCGAGGCCTCCGGGTCCACCGTGCTGACGGCGCCGCCGTAGCCGGTGGCCGTCGCGGTCTTCTCAGTCTCACGCGGGTCGGCGGACGCGGGGCTGGCGACGGCGCCGCCTGCCACGCTCAGGGCCAGCGTCGCCGTAACGGCGGACAGTCGACGTCCTACTTGGTGCATGGTCGCTCCCGGGTTCGTGTGAACTGACAATACTTGTCACACTAGTTGGGCCCGTTGTGACATTTCAATACAGCGCTGTCACATTCGCGGACGCGGCGAGGGCGGGGCGGGGCGCACCTAGGAGGTCCGGCGCAGCTGCTCCAGCAGCGCGTCCAGGATCGGCAGCTGCCCGCGCACCAGCTTGAGGCGCGCAGCGGGCTCGCTGAACCACGCGGCGTCGTCGATCTCCGGGAAGGCCCGGATGACGCCGGACCCTTTCGGCCATTCCAGCGAAAAGGTGTTGCTGGCAATATGTTCCGGCCGAAAGTCGGCTTCAGCCGCGAAGACCGTGATGAGCTTGCCGGAGGACTGCTTGAAGCTGCCCAGGGGAAAGTAGGCCGCTGGCGGCGGCGGCGTTCCCATTTCCTCGGTGAACTCCCGCACGGCGGCCGCCAGGGCGTCCTCGTCCGCGGAGTATTCGCCTTTGGGGATGGACCAGGCGGCGGCGTCCTTGCGGGCCCAGAACGGTCCGCCCATGTGCGCGATCCAGACCTCCAGCGGGGATTCCGCGCCCCGCCGATACAGCAGCAGTCCTGCGCTCCGAACCGTCAAGGGAACCTCCAATCCGCGGGCTGGCTTCGGGCCATCTTCGGACGCGAGCCGGGAGAAGACAAGCATGGCTAGGCCCGGAACCGCGGCTGGGCCTGGAGCCGCCCGCGGCTTACAGCAGCGGGCGGGCTGTCCGGACCGGTTAGAGGGCGGATACTGCCGAGCTGACTGCCTCGGACATGGGAGTGGTGGGCCGGCCGATCAGCGTGCGCAGGTGCTTGGTGGTGACGTGCAGGTCGCCTCGGGCGATCCCCAGGTCCGAGTCCGCCAGGATTCCGGCGAAGTCCGACGGCACGCCGAAGCCCGCCAGCATGGCGGCGTAGTCGCTGGCGGGCAGGTCCTGATAGGCGATCGGCTGCCGGCTGGCGGCTGTGATCTCGCCGGCGAGTTCGGCCATGGAGAAAGCCTCGTCGCCGCCAAGTTCGTAAACTTTCCCGGCCTGGTCCCCGGCCAGCAGCGCGGCAGCAGCTGCCTCGGCGTAGTCGGCGCGGGCCGCGGCGCTGACCCTGCCTTCGCCTGCGCTGCCGGCAAATGCGCCTTGCGCGAGGGTGCCCTGCAGCTGCTCGGTGTAGTTCTCCAGGTACCAGCCGTTGCGCAGGAGCACGTAGGGGAGTCCTGATTGTTCCAGCAGGACCTCCGTGGCCTGGTGCTCGGCGGCCAGCTTCATGCCCGTGCTGTCCGCATTGGCGATGCTGGTGTAGGCGATCAGTCCGACGCCCTCGGCGACGGCGGCGTCGATCACAGCGCGGTGCTGTTGCACCCGCCGGCCGACTTCGCTCCCGGAAATCAGCAGCACCTTCGTGGCGCCCCTAAGGGCGTCGGTGACCGTGGCGGCGTCGTCGTAGTCCATGGCCCTAACCTGGACGCCCCGGCCGGCGAAGTCGGCCAGCCGTTCGACAGCGCGCCCGGTGGCGGCGATCTGCCCCGCGGGGACGCCGCGGCGCAGGAGGGACTCGATGACAAGGCGGCCAAGTTGTCCGGTGGCGCCGGTGACGACGATGCTCATGGGAATGTCCTTTCATGGGATTTGTTCTTCCGGAGGCGACAACCGGCCAACTCCCGGGATACTTCCCGGAAGTGAGTACGCACTTTAAGGTAAGGTACAAACGTGACGGTTACTTTTGAATCATCCCGGGCTCCGCGTTCTACAGATGGCCCCGTATTTCCTGCCGGCTGCTCCAGCCGTACCCTGCTGGACCATGTGACCAGCAAGTGGGGCGTGCTGATTCTGATCGCGCTGGCGGACGGTCAGCAGCGGTGGAGCGAACTGCGCCGCCGGGCAGAAGGCATCAGCGAAAAGATGCTGGCGCAGACACTGAAGACCCTCGAACGCGACGGCCTGGTGCACCGGGAGGCCCGCCCGACCATTCCGCCGCGGGTGGACTACAGCCTGACGCCGCGGGGCCGTGAGCTCGCCGGCCACCTGCTGCCGCTCTTTGGCTGGGTGCAGGAAAACGCCGAGGAAATCATCGGCAAGTAGTGTTGCGCCGGCGCGCGGCTACCAGTTCTGCGGATCGTTCATGTTGCAGTTCTGGCTGCTGCACTGACGTGCGCTGACACGCCAGTCCGGCTGGCGTTCGGCCTGCGAGCGCTCGTCCTTCCACGTCGGGACGACCCGCGATCCGCACGTCGGACAGGGCGGCTCGGTGTGAGCGCGGCGCTGCGCCTTGTTCATATTCCCCCCCAGAAACCTCGATGCCTACAGGCAAATGTAGCCATATTTCCATCGAAGTGACAAATATGTTTTAGGTGTGTTCCGCCCACGCAAGGACCCTCAGTGCCCGGAGGGTGTTCCAGCGGCTGGGGCGGCCGTCGCCTTCCTCCAGCGGGAAGTGGATCCGGCCGGGATGGCTGTTCTCCAGCGGCCACGTCCCGTCGGCCTGCCGCTTGGAACGCACCAGGTCCAGGGCCTCGGCCATCCGTGGGTCCGGGGGACCCCCGGACCCACGGAAATAATCCAGGCCGCGGAGCACGTCGTAGTGCCAGCGGGTGGGGTAGGAGAACTGCAGCCATGCCGGATTGACCAGTTCCCCGGTGCTTTTGCGGCGGAGCAGGCCACGCTCCAGCAGGTACTCCTCGCCTCGCCGCCGAGCCGCCGCGGCTTCGGGTGTGCCTCCGGTGGCGCGGCCGTATTCGAGCAGTCCCTCGAGGACGTTGATCGTAGTGTCAACCGAGGAGCGTGTGGACCCTCTTTCCGCTTCGCAGTTCCAGCCGCCGTCGTCGAGCTGTTCGTCGAGCAGCCGGGCAACGATGCCATCGACGTCCTCGCCGAAGTAGGCGCCCAGGGCGACGGCCATTCCGTTGATGCAGGGTTCCACTTCGCCGTCGAAGTAGGGCTGGCCGCCTTCTTCCCAGCGGCTGTTGGCCCGGACCCGGCCGACGGCGTGCCGTGCCCGGTCGCTGCTGGGGTCCAGGCCGAACTCCCGGAGGAGCAGGAGGCTGAACGTTGTCGCGGTCCACGGTTGGCCCGGCTCGGCGCCGTCAAAAGGGACGGGAAAATGCGTGCCGCCGTCCCACTGGCCGTCGTCGCCCTGCAGCGCCAGCAGGCGGGCACCCCAGCCTTCGACCGCAACGCGGGCACGCTCGGCGGCCGCCTCCTGCACCGGGGAGTCGGTGAGGTCCCGCAGCACCTGCCAGCGGACGGCGGGGTCGGAGTCGAGCAACCAGTCGAGGACGTTCATCCGCAACAAGCTAGCACCGGCTCCCACGTCCGTGGAAGGGGGCCGACTTGGAAGGTGGCAGCCGTGGAAGCGCTCCGGCGTTCAGGGGCGACGTCGGCAGTTCAGTCGCCGTCGTCGTCGGCCAGCCGGCGGAAGTCCCTGGACAGGTACAGCGCCAGCGCGGCCGCATTGCCGCTGTCCACCGTGACCGCCACCCTGCCCCGGCCGAGCGTATGCAGTACGTGCAGGCAGTGGCCCAGCAACTCTTCCGCCAGTCCCTGCCGGCGGTGGTTCGGGTGGGTGAAGAGTTCGGCGATGACGGAATCCCAGTCCCCGGCGGTGCCGGATGCGGGCTCCGTGACGATGATGGCGGCGGCGAGCTGGCCATCGGGGCCGGCCAGGACCGCGGACGCTTCCGGCACGTGCCGCCCCTCGGCGCCGTCGAGGAGCGCGTCGATCCAGCCGACGGCGCGTTGCGGAGGCTGGGGCAGTGCGTGGGCATAGGCGTCCCGGTACATCGCGTCGAGCTCGGGAAGGTCGTCGGCCCGGATGGGTCGGATCGCCGCGGCCGGTCGGCCGCCCTCGCGTGGACCGGTCGCTGCGGTCAGGATAATCAAGGGATTCACGGCAGCCCTGCTCTCTCTTGCAACCAGCGGGACACCCTGCGGGAGCCCCTTCCAGCTTGCACCCGCATTATTGCAGCGGCATTTCCGGAGGGTGATATCCAGGCGACGGTAAGGCCTTCAAAAGGTTAACGCCGGATTGACGACGGGGGTTCCGCTCCCCGGCGGGCGACGGCGACGACGAACCCGGCCGCGCCCTGAGGAACGGACAACGGGCTCGTCGCCACCCTGCAGGGCAGGGCGGGGCCGGAGGGCCCGCGACACGGAAACGGTCCGGCGCTACGGGATCCCCGTAGCGCCGGACCGTTTGCGCGGCGTCAGTTTGTCACCGCTGCGCGGAACCGCGGCGCAGCCTAGGCCAGTGTCGCGGTGTCGATTACAAACCGGTAGCGGACGTCGGAGGCCAGCACACGTTCGTAGGCCTCGTTGATCTTCTCGGCCGGGATGACCTCGATTTCGGCCCCGAGGTGGTGCTCGGCGCAGAAGTCGAGCATTTCCTGGGTCTCGCGGATGCCGCCGATCATGGAACCGGCGAAGGCGCGCCGGCCGCCAATCAGGGCGAACGCGTTCACCGGCAGCGGCTCGGCCGGGGCACCGACATTCACCATGGTGCCGTCGAGGCGCAGCAGCTGCAGGTAGGAGCTGATGTCGATCGAGGCGCTGACGGTGTTGATGATCAGGTCGAAGCTGCCGGCGAGGTCGCTGAAGGTGTTCTCGTCGCTCGTCGCGTAGTAGTGGTCCGCGCCCAGGCGCAGGCCGTCTTCCTGCTTCTTGAGTGACTGCGAGAGGACCGTGACCTCGGCCCCCATGGCGTGGGCAATCTTGACGGCCATGTGTCCCAGGCCGCCGAGGCCGACGACGGCGACCTTCTTGCCCGGTCCGGCGTTCCAGTGGCGCAGCGGCGAGTAGGTGGTGATGCCAGCGCACAGCAGGGGTGCTGCAACGTCGAGTTCGATGCCCTCGGGGATCCGCACGACGAAGTCTTCGGTCACGACGACGTGGGTGGAGTAACCGCCCTGGGTGATGGTGCCGTCGCGGTCCACGGCCCCGTAGGTGCCGGTGTTGCCCTTGAGGCAGTACTGCTCCTCGCCCGCCTGGCAGTTGGCGCACTCGCCGCAGGAGTTCACCATGCAGCCGACGCCGACGCGGTCGCCGACGGCGTGCTTGGTGACGGCGGAGCCGACCTCGGTGACGATGCCGGCGATCTCGTGGCCGGGGGCTAGCGGGTAGGACTGCGGTCCCCAGTCGCCGCGGACGGTGTGGATGTCCGAGTGGCAGATGCCGGCGAACTTGATGTCGATCAGCACATCGTGCGGTCCGACATCCCGGCGCTCGATGGTGGTGGGGACGAGGTCACCGGTGGCGGACGGGGCAGCGTAAGCGTTTACGGTAAGCATTTTTCTCCAGTAAGAGTCGGTTGAGTAGTTGCGGTCGTAGGGGAGAGTGGTTTCAGGTCCATGGACTTGTGGCTCGGTGGCCACGGTTCTGCACCGGCGGGTGGGCCGGCAGGGATGTCGCCCACGGGCACAATAGGGGCCAACACCATGCCGGGCCGAAATGTTCCGGCGATCTCGTCACCGATGAAGAGTACGGCGGCAAATAGCTCCGCCGGCTAGCCGCCCATGCCGGGTTGGACGCTTACGAACTCGATCATGTTGCCGGAGTCGGCCTTCTTTTTGGGCGCCCGGGAGAATCCCTTCGCGTCGAGGTGGTTCTGCGCGCGGTACTCGGCAAGGGCGGCGTCGTAGGCTGCGTTCAGCTGCCGTCCGGTGAACTCTTCGCTGGATCCGTCAGCAAACGTGATGGTGACGGGGGTGCCGGCGGGAAAATGCCGCTTCATGCGGATAAAGCCTTCGGCGTCCTGCTGGAGCTTGATCAATGGTTCCGCCTTCGTGGTTGTGAGGGTTCCAGTCTCCCGCATTTCCGGGGCTGCCACGGCACGGTGGAGCGTCAGTCCGGGGGAGTCCCGGAGCGTAATCGGGCCGCGACCACTTTGCGGGGACAATAAAGGGGTGACTTCAACGCCCGCCGCCCACGAACCAGCGCACCGGCCGTTCGATCTCGAGGCCATCGGTGCCGGCCTGGTGTTCGCCGGCTCGCTGGGGACCCTGGCGGACGTGCTGCGCGCCGGAGCCCCGTCCGGCGCTGCCGTGGTGGAGGCCCCGCCCGGCACCGGCAAGACCACGCTTGTGCCCCCGCTGCTGGCCAACCTCGCCCGGCACGGGGGTGGCAGCCGTCCGCAGCGCATCGTGGTGACCCAGCCACGCCGCGTCGCCGCACGTTCGGCCGCCCGGCGCCTCGCCGAGCTGGACGGCAGCAGGCTGGGCGGGCGCGTCGGCTACACGGTGCGCGGCGACAGCCAGGCCGGTCCCGGAACCTGGGTCGAATTCGTGACGCCCGGCATCCTGCTGCGCCGGCTGCTGGCCGATCCGGGCCTGGAAGGCACCGGCGCGGTGGTCCTCGATGAGGTCCACGAACGCGGCCTGGAGACCGACCTGCTGCTCGGCATGCTGGCCGAGGTCCGGCAGCTGCGGGGGGACCTCACCCTCGTCGCGATGTCGGCCACCCTGGACGCCCCCCGCTTTGCCGCCCTGCTGGGGGACACCCCGCCCGACGCCGGCAGCGCGGCCCCCGTCGTCGGCTGCCCGTCCGCGCTGTACCCGCTGGAAGTGCAGTGGGTGCCGGCTCCCGTTCAGCGGCTGGACGCCCGCGGCGTGACTCAGTCGTTCCTGGACCATGTGGCGGATACGGCCGCTGCGGCCCACGCCGCAGCGCTCGCCGCCGGGGAAGACATCGACGCGCTGGTGTTCGTTCCCGGGGCCCGGGAGGTCTCCCAGGTAGCGGCCCGGCTGCGCGGGCGGGTGGGCGCAGAAGTGCTGGAGCTGCACGGACAGGCGGATTCGCGCGCGCAGGACCGGGCCGTATCCGGGCGCGGCGCCGGCGACCCCGCGCGGATCATCGTCTCCACGGCGCTCGCCGAATCCTCGCTGACTGTTCCGGGCGTCCGCCTGGTGGTCGACTCCGGACTGTCCCGCGAACCGCGGCGCGACGCCGGGCGCGGGATGACCGGCCTCGTGACGGTCTCCTGCTCCCGGGCCTCCGCGGACCAGCGCGCCGGACGCGCCGCCCGGCAGGGTCCCGGACGGGTGGTGCGCTGCTACGACCAGAGGAGCTACGGCGCCGCCCCGGCGCACCAGACCCCAGAGATCGCCGTCGCCGACCTCACGGCCGCTGCCCTGGTCCTGGCCTGCTGGGGTTCCCCCGGCGGCGCCGGACTGGCCCTCCCGGACGCGCCGCCCCGCGCCGCCATGGACGAGGCCGTCGACGTGCTGCGGGAACTCGGCGCGGTGGGCCCCGCCGGCCTCGCCACAGACCTGGGCAAAACGCTGGCCAGGGTCCCCGCAGACCCCCGGCTCGCCCGCGCCCTGCTGGACGGTGCGGCCTCCGTCGGACACCGCACCGCCGCGGAGGCCGTCGCCGTCGTCGCCGGCGGGCAGCGCGCCGCGGGCGCTGATCTGCCCGGACTCCTGCACGCTCTGCGGTCCGGCCGGGATACCGGATCCCGGCGCTGGGCCGAGGATGTGCGGCGGATGGATGCGATCGCGCGCTCTCCGGAATCCCGCACTGCGGCCACGCCGGTGAAGGGGGTGGCCGCCGGCGGACCGGAAGCTACCGGGTTCGTCGTCGCCCTCGCCTTCCCGGACCGGGTGGCCCGCCGGGTTCCGGGAGCTGGGGAGCGGTACCTGCTCTCCTCCGGCACCCGGGCCGGTCTTCCCGCCGGGAGCCGCCTCGCCGGGCATGAGTGGCTGGCCGTCGCCGAGGTCTCGCGGGCCGAAGGGCAGGACGCGGACGGCACCGGCGCGGTCATCCGCTCCGCCGCCCCGCTGACCGCCGGGGCGGCGGAGGCCGCCGCCCCGCACCTGATCAGCGACACGGTGGAGGCCCGGTTCGGCCAGGGCCGGGTCACCGCCCGCCGCGAGCGCCGCCTGGGCGCCATCGTGCTCTCCTCCACGCCGGTCCGGCCGTCGGCGGCCGAGGGACGCGCGGCCGTGGCGCGCGCCCTCGGGCAGACGGGACTCCAAACAATCGGCTGGTCGACGGCGGCGGACGCCCTGCGCCGTCGCCTGGCCCTGCTGCGCCGCGAGCTGGGGGACCCCTGGCCCGATGTGTCGGAGCCGGCCCTGCTGGCCCGGCTGGACGAGTGGCTCGCCCCGGAACTCGAGGCCCTGGCCGGCGGAGCCGCCACCGGCAGCATCGGCCTGGCCGAGCCGCTGCGCCGGCTGCTGCCCTGGCCGGAAGCTGCCCGGCTGGGGGAGCTGGCGCCGGAGACGCTCGCGGTGCCGAGCGGCTCGCGGATCCGGATCGATTATCCGGCGGCGGACGACGGCGGCCGGCCTGTTGTCGCGGTCAAGCTGCAGGAGGTCTTCGGCTGGGACCAGACGCCGCGGCTGGTGGACGGCCGGGTCCCGGTGCTGTTCCACCTGCTCTCGCCGGCCAGACGGCCGCTCGCGGTGACCGATGACCTGGCGTCCTTCTGGTCCGGGCCCTATGCGCAGGTCCGGGCGGAGATGCGCGGCCGCTACCCGAAGCACCCGTGGCCGGAGGATCCCTGGACCGCGCCAGCGACCGCCAAGGTCAAGAGCAGGATGTAAGCGTCACTGCCCGGAGGGTCCCTTCGGGTCAATCCCAGGCAACGCCGGGTTCATACGTCCCGGCACTCCACTCCTGTCCCTGCGGGTCCAGGACCCGCGCCCGCCGGGCACCCCATTCGGTGCTTTCGGGTTCAATCACACTCGTTGCCCCGGCGGCGAGGGCATTGCGGTAGAAGCCGTCGACGTCGTCCAGCAGCAGGTACAGGCCCTGTCCGGTCGACTGGCCGAGCAGCCCGGGCCGCTGGTAGTCGGCGTCGTTGCTGGCCACCATCAGGACGGCATCACCAAGGCGGACTTCCGCATGGATGACCCGGCCGGCCTCCCCGTCCTGGCGGCGGACGACGTCGAACCCCACCCGCTCCATCCACTCCAGGGCGGCCGGGGCATCCGGGTAGCTGAGGTACGCGAATAGTTTGGCGCTCATGACGGGATGATATGCCCGGTGCGTGTCACACGGAACAGCCCGCGGCCCTACCCGGCCTCGGCGCCGTCCCAGGCCACATGGACCCAGCGCTGGCCCTCCCCGTCCCAGGATTCCGAATGGCCCAACAGGGCCAGATCCTGGAAGCTGACGTCAATCCCGTCGCGCTGCAGGTCGTCGCGGAGCTCCTGGGTCGCCGCGCGCACCGCTGACACGACGGCCTCGGGGTTATCGGATTCGACGCGGCGGGAGGCTTCATATGGTTTGCTCATGGGCACCATCATTCAGCGTGGCAGCCGGGATGGGAACCACCGCCCGGGAATCAGGGGCTGTGCTGCCGGATAAAATCCGCCGCGGCGGCCGCCAGGTCCGCCCCGATCTCCTCCGGCGCCCGCTTCGTCCCCGCCACGGCAAAGGAATGGTCTCCGCCTTCACGCCACTGAAGCGTTGCGGTGGGTCCGATGCGTGCGACCACGGATTCCAGCAGCTCGGGGGTGGCGAAGGTGTCCCTGCTGCCCTGAAGGAACAGCATTGGCACGGTGAGCCCGTAGAGATGCTCGTCGCGAAGCTTCTCCGGTTTGCCCGGCGGATGCAGCGGATAGCCCAGGTAGACCAGCCCCGCTGCCGGCATACCCTCCGCCACGGCCATCGACGCCATCCGGCCGCCGAAGGACTTGCCTGCGGCCCAGAGCGGCTCGCCCTCGGCACGGGCGGCGGCCGCGTCCATGGCGGCGCGCCAGGCGGCGATCGCGGCCGGCGGCCGGTCCGGGAACTTCCGGGCCGCCTCGCGGTACGGGAAGTTGAACCGCAGCGTGGCGACGCCGACGTCGTTCAGGGCTCCGGTGAATCCACGCAGGAACGGGTGCTCCATCCCGGCGCCGGCGCCGTGGGCCACCACCAGGGTCGCGCGGGTATCCGCGGGGCGGGCATAGACCGCCGAGACAACCGTGTCGCCGACGACGATGTTGATCGGAAGTTCAGCGGCGGCCATGCAGGATCCCGCGCAGGGACAACCCCACGGCGCAGACCACCGGCACCAGGCCCATCAGCACGGCGATGGGGTTCGGCCGGAACACGGTGCCGCCGCCCCTGCCGGGGACGTACACCCCCAGCGGCAGGACGAAGCCGCCGCCCCCGCCGCCTGCCCCCGCCGGGGCGTCGTCCGAGGCGGGCGCGCTGCCGCCGCCAAAGCCGAAGGACACCAGCGCAACGGGGATGAGTTCCTCGCCGCCGAGCTGCACGGGCTCGCCGTACGCGCGGGACACCCCGACATTCCTGAATGCGTCCACGAGGGACGAAAAAGCCTCAGCCATGTGAGCCAGCCTAACCACCGGCCGCGGCCAGCACCAGAGCGGGCCTCCGTGCAGCCCGCCGGCGGTTCGCGGCCGGCGCTTCCGGGACGTCCGGCCCCTGTCCGGGCGCGCCGGATGGCCATAGATTGGGGCTGGGGCAAGCTGCCGGCTGAAAGGAAAGAAGCATGTCGACTACTGCTGGGGCCGCGCCGCGGATCGCCGGGGCGCTGGCCATTGTGCTCGGTACCAGGGACATCCCGCTCCGTCTCCGCGCCTGGGACGGCTCGGAAGCCGGGCCGGAGGGAGCGCCGCTGCTGGTGTTCCACTCACGCCGGGCGCTGCGGCGGATCCTCTTCTCGCCCGGGCAGCTGGGCCTGGCGCGGGCCTACGTGGCCGGCGACATCGAGGCCCCCGGCGACATCTTCGCCAGTTTCGCCGCGCTCAGCTCGGCGGGGAAGTTCGCCGAACCGGGGCCGTTCCGGCGCCCCGCGCTCCGGGACCTCGGACGCCTGGCCGGCACCGCGGTGCGCCTCGGCGCGCTCGGCCCCAACCCGGCGCCGCCGCCGGAAGAGGTCCGCGTCGCGCGCAAGGGCCGCCGCCACTCCCGGAAGCGCGACGCCGCCGCCATCTCGCACCACTACGACGTCGGCAACCGTTTCTACTCCCTCGTGCTCGGCCCGTCCCTGGTCTACTCCTGCGCCGTCTGGGACAGCCCGGAAACCGGGCTCGATGCGGCGCAGGCGGCCAAACTGGACCTGGTCTGCCGCAAGCTCGGACTCCGGCCCGGAATGCGGGTCCTGGACGTCGGCTGCGGCTGGGGCAGCTTCGCCCTGCACGCCGCCCGGAACTACGGCGCCGACGTCGTCGGCATCACGCTCTCCGCCGAACAAGCGGAACTGGCACGCAAGCGGGTCGCGGAAGCAGGTCTGACGGACCGCGTGGAGATCCGGATCCAGGACTACCGCGACGTGGACGACGGCCCGTTTGATGCGATCAGTTCCATCGGCATGTCCGAGCATGTGGGCCGCGAACAGATCGGCCACTACGCCTCCCTGCTGCACGGGCTGCTGCGCCCCGGCGGCCGGCTGTTGAACCACGCCATTTCCTGGAACGCCGGCCCGACCGCGCCGGATCCCAATTCCTTCATCCCGCGCTACGTTTTCCCGGACGGCGAGATGCTGAGCCTGGCCGAGATGATCGGCGCCCTGGAGGGCGGCGGCCTGGAGGTGCTCGACGTCGAGGCCCTGCGCCCGCACTATGCGCTGACCCTGCGCGCCTGGGTGCACAATCTGGAGACCCACTGGGACGAGGCCGTGCAGGCCAGCAGCCTGGGCCGGGCCCGGGTCTGGCGGCTCTACATGGCGGCCAGCGCGCTGGGATTCGAGGCCGGCACCACCGGCGTCAACCAGGTCCTGGTGCAACGTGCCGGCGGAACCGAGCCACCGCTGCGCCGGAGCGCCTGGCTCTGATGGCACCCGAACCCGGCGCCGCCGTCGCGGAGGGGCTCTCCGCGGCGGAGGCGGCCCGGCGGCTGGCGGCCGAGGGGCCGAACGAGCTCCCGACCGCCAAACCGCGGAACCTCCTGCAGCAGGCCTGGGCTGTGATCCGCCAGCCCATGCTGCTGCTCCTGCTCGGCGCCGGCACGGTGAACTTCCTCCTCGCTGAACCGCTCGACGGCGTGCTCCTGATGTCCTTCGTCGTTGTGGTGATCGGCATCTCCATCTACCAGGAGCGCAAGACGGAGAACGCCCTCGCGGCGCTCCGGGACCTGTCCTCGCCGCGCGCCCTCGTGCTCCGCGACGGGGAACAGGTGCGCATCGCCGGACGTGACGTGGTGCGGGGGGACATCGCCCTGCTGGCCGAGGGGGACCGGGTCCCGGCCGACGCGGTGCTGCTGGAGGCCCGGAACTTCTCGGCGGACGAGTCCGCCCTGACGGGGGAGTCCGTGCCGGTGCGCAAGGCGCCGGGTGCGGCCGGCACAGCGGACGAGGCGATGGGCCGCCCCGGCGGGGACGCGACGCCCTGGATCTTCTCCGGCACCCTGGTGGTCAAGGGCCAAGGCCTCGCCCGCGTCAAGGCGGTCGGAGCGGGAACAGAACTCGGCCGGATCGGCACCGCGCTGCGCTCGATCGAGGAGGAGCCCACGCCGCTGCAGCGCGAAATCGACCGGCTGGTCCGCTACCTGGCCGTGTTCGGACTCGCGGCCGCCGCCGTCGTCGTCACGGTGTACGGGCTGACCCGCGGAAACTGGCTGGAGGGCCTGCTGGCCGGGATCGCGACCGCTATGGCGATGCTCCCCGAGGAGTTCCCGGTGGTGCTGACCGTGTTCCTGGCCCTCGGGGCCTGGCGGATGTCGCAAAAACACGTCCTGACCCGGCGCTCGCCGGTTATTGAAGCCCTCGGTTCGGCGACCGTCATCTGCGTGGACAAAACCGGCACCCTGACGCTGAACAGCATGACCGTGCGCCAGTTGCTGGTCGGGGCCCGGAGCCACACCCTCGATGACGGGCCGCTGCCCGAGGCGTTCCACACCATCGCCGAATTCGGTGTGCTGGCCTCCCCGGTGGACCCCTTCGACCCGATGGACAAGGCCTTCAAGGCCGTGGGCGCCCGGTACCTCAACGGCTCCGGGCACCTGCACGCCGACTGGGAACTAATCCGGGAATACCCGCTCTCCGAGGCCCTCCTGGCCCTCTCGCACGTCTGGCGCGCCCCCGACGGAAGCCACTACGTCGTGGCCGCCAAGGGCGCCCCGGAAGCGATCGCCACACTGTGCCGCCTTGACCCGGACCGGCGCGCGGCCCTGATGGCGGACGTGGAAAGGGCCACCGCCAGCGGCCAGCGCGTCCTCGCCGTGGCGCGCGCCGCCTTTGACCGGGCCGGGCAACTGCCCTCACGCCAGCTCGATTTCGACTTCGAGTACCTGGGCCTGGTGGGCCTGCACGATCCGCTGCGGCCCGGCGCGGCCGACGCCGTCGCGGCCTGCGCCCGCGCCGGGGTGCGCACCGTGATGATCACGGGAGACTACCCCGGCACCGCCCAGGCGATCGCCCGCGAAATCGGCCTGGACCACGGGGCCGGCGTCATCACCGGCCCCGAACTGGAGGCCATGACGGACGCGGAACTCGCCCGGCGCATCCGCAGTGTCAGCGTCTTCGCCCGGATGGTGCCGGAGCAGAAACTGCGGCTCATCCGCGCCCTCAAGGCCAACGGCGACGTTGTCGGCATGACCGGCGACGGCGTCAACGACGCCCCGGCCCTGCGCGCGGCGGACATCGGCATTGCAATGGGCGCGCGCGGCACCGACGTGGCCCGCGAGTCCGCCGACCTGGTCATCACCGACGACGACTTCAGCTCGATCGCCGGCGGCATCCGGCAAGGCCGGGGCATTTTCGACAACCTGCGCAAGGCCCTCGCCTACACCATCGCCGTGCACGTCCCGATTGTCGGCATGTCCCTGCTGCCCGTCTTCGTCAGCGAGTGGCCGCTGGTGCTGCTGCCGGTCCAGATCGCCTTCCTCGAACTCATCATCGACCCCGCCTGCTCCGTGGTCTTCGAAGCCGAGGAGATCGACCCGGCGATCATGGACCAGCCGCCGCGTGAGGCCGGCCAGGGGATCTTCGGCCGCCGGGTGCTGGCCATTGCCGCCTGCCAGGGGCTCTCCGTGCTGGCCGCCGTCGTCGGCGTCTACCTCTGGAACCTCGGCGCCGGGCAGCCCGACGACGTGATCCGCTCCGTCTCCTTCGCCACCCTCGTCATCGGCAACCTCGCGCTGATCCTCGTGAACCGGTCCTGGCGGCTGCCGGTGTGGCGCACTTTCCGCGAGCGCCGCAACCGCACCCTGAAGTGGGTGGTCGGCGGCGCGGCGCTGCTGCTGGTGGTGCTGCTCAGCGTCCCCGCGCTCCGCGGCGCCTTCGATCTGGGGCCGCTGGCACCGGGGGACTGGCTGCTGGCGGTGGCGGCGGGTGCCGCCGGCGTGGCCTGGTTCGAAATCTACAAGACTGTCCGCCGCCCCTGACGCTGCAGCCTCCCTTTCACTGGGCAGCGGCCCGGGGTAGCTTGTCCTCATGGCGCGGGAAGAAACCACGGTTTCCGTTGAGGGACCGGACGGCAGCAGGGAACTCAGGATCTCCAGTCCAAGCAGGCTGCTCTGGCCCGGGGCGGGCCTGAGCAAGCTGGACCTGGCCCATTACATGATCGCCGTCGGGGATGCCTTCCTGGAAGCCAACGGTGACCGGCCCATTACGCTGCAACGGTTCTCCGGCAACGTCGACGGCGAGCAGTTCTTTTCGAAGAACCCGCCCAAGGGCGCCCCTGACTTCGTGCGGGCGGTGGACGTGGTCTACCCGAGCGGCCGCTCCCACCCCCAGCTGGTGATCGACGAGATTGCCGCTGCCGTGTGGGCGGTCCAGATGAACACCGTGGTCTTCCACCCCTGGGCGTCCCGGGCCTCAAACCCGGACAACCCGGACCAGCTGCGGATTGACCTGGATCCGCAGCCGGGCACCGGGTTCAAGGACGCCGTGCCCGCCGCCCGGGAACTGCGCCGGGTGCTGGCCGAGGCAGGACTGACAGCCTTCATCAAGACCTCCGGCAACCGCGGGCTGCACGTCTTCGCCCCGATCGAGCCGGCCCACGAATTCCTCGAGGTTCGGCACGCCGTCATCGCCGCCGCGCGCGAACTTGAACGCCGGATGCCGGAACAGGTCACCACCGCCTGGTGGAAGGAAGAACGCGGTGCCAAAGTCTTTGTGGACTACAACCAGGCCAACCGCGACCGCACCATCGCCGGAGCCTACAGCCCGCGGGCGCTGCCTGCCGCCACCGTGTCCTGCCCGCTGGACTGGGACGAGCTGGACGGCGCGGACCCCCTGCAGTTCACCGTCGCGACCGTCCCCGGCCGGCTCCAGGCCACCGGGGATCCCTGGGCCGGCATGCATACCAGCCCGGGCTCGCTCGACGCCCTGCTCGGGTGGTGGGAACGGGACCTGGCCGCGGGCCACGGCGAGCTTCCCTTCCCGCCGGACTTCCCGAAGATGCCGGGCGAACCGCCGCGGGTGCAGCCCAGCCGTGCCCGGACCAAGGAGCCGGGGCAGCCGTGAGGATCCTGATGGTGGAGGACGAGGCGGCGCTCGCCGAAACGGTCCGCCGCGGTCTGAGCAACGAGGGGTTCGTCGTCGACGTCATGCACGACGGCGTGAGCGGGCTATCCGCGGCGACCGAAAACAGCTACGACGTGATCCTGCTGGATCTGATGCTGCCGCTCAAGAACGGCTACGACGTGCTGCGGGAACTGCGGGCCCGCAGTATCTGGACCCCGGTGCTGATGCTCACCGCGAAAGACGGGGAGTACGACGAGACCGACGCCTTCGATCTGGGCGCGGACGACTACCTCACCAAGCCGTTCAGCTTTCTGGTGCTGGTGGCACGCGTCCGGGCGCTGGTGCGCCGGGGCGCCCCCGAGCGGCCGGTGGTGCTGACGCTGGGGACCCTCACCCTGGACCCGGTCACCCGGACCGTGCGCCGCGGGGACTCCGCGATCGGCCTCACGGCGCGCGAGTACGGGCTGCTGCAGTACCTGATGCGCCGCCACGACCAGGTGGTCTCCAAGTCCGAGATCCTCGACAACGTGTGGGATCCGGCCTTCGACGGCGGCGACAACGTGGTGGAGGTCTACATCGGCTACCTGCGGCGCAAGATTGATGCCCCGTTCGGCGTGCAGACCCTCGTGACGGTCCGCGGCATGGGCTACCTGCTCAGCGCCGACCGGAGCGCTGCGGCCGGGGCTTCTCAGCAGCGCGGGGCGTGACGGCGGTCAACCCGGCGTCCCGCTGGGCGGGGAAGGTCATTTCGAAGCGGCACCCGCCGGAGGGGCTTCTCGTGGCCCGGATGGTCCCATGGTGGGCTGCCATGATGCCCGCCGCGATGGCCAGGCCCAGCCCGCTGCCGCCGCCCTCCCGGGACCGGCTCTGGTCGAGCCGGACGAACCGCTGGAAAACGCGGTCCCGGTCGGCGGCGGGGATCGGATCGCCGTCGTTGTCCACCGTCAGTACGGCGCCCTCCTTCCTGATGCGGAGGGCGACCGTAATCCGGGAGAGGGCGTGCCGGTCCGCATTATCCAGCACGTTGCGGAGCACCTGGCCGATCCGCCGGGCGTCCCCGGTGATCCGCGCCGGGGTGAGCTGCGCCGTCACCTTGTGGCTGCTGGTGGACCGCAGCCGGCGGACTTCCTGGTCCACAACGTCGTCGAGGTCCACGTCGGCGCTCTCCAGCCGCAGGCCGCCGTCGTTGGCTTTTGCGAGCGTCAGCAGGTCCTCCACGAGGTAACGCATCCGGGCGGTTTCCCCGGCCAGGACGGACTTCATCTGGTTCCAGGTCACGCCGGTCGGATCGGCCGAGGCGATCTCCACTCCGGCGCTCAGGGTGGCGAGCGGGCTGCGCAGTTCGTGGCTCGCGTCGGACACGAAGCGCCGCTGCTCCCGGTCCGAGGCCTGCAGGCGGTCCAGCATCATGTTCATGGTGACGGCCAGGGCCTGGATTTCGTCGTGGGTTGGCGGCACGTCCACCCGGCCGTCGAGGCGCTGGGCATTGATCCGCGCGACCTGGCCGCGGATCCGTTCGACCTGGCGCAGTGAACGCCCGACGAGCAGCCAGACCGAGACCCCCACCACCGCGAGCAGCAGCGGGGTGGCCCCGAACATGAACCACGCGACCGTGGCCAGCGTGTCCGCCTGGATCTGGATGGTCGAGGCAACGACCACCGTGTACGCCGTGGGTCCCACCTGGGCGCCGGTGGCCACGACCAGGAAGTCGTCCCCGCCGTCGACGCCGGGCAGGCTGCTGACCTCCTCGGTCAGGGTGCGGCCGGGCGCGGGCCGCAGGGCGGTCAGGGGCACCTTCTCCACGGCCGAGTCGGAGGCTGTGACAACGGCGCCCGCGGGATCAAGGATCTGCACCACCTGCCCGGCATGGGCGGTGGCGAACAGATAGTCCCCGGCATCGGCGATGTCCTGGTCCTCGACTTGGCTGATGACGTCATGGGCCTTGCGGCGTGCGGCGGATTCCGTGGAGGCGCTCAGGGAGGCCTGCAGCAGTCCCAGCAGGACCACACTGCCGAGCAGGAGCGCGAGGGCCACGACGGCGACGGCGACCGCCGTCGACCGCTTCCGCAGGCCCCAGGTCGCACTGCCCCGCGGCGGGCCGGTCCGGCCGCGGCCGGTACCCGCCGTCCCATCCACGGGCGCGTCGTGTTCCATGCTCCAAGAATGGTGCAACTCGGGGACCGCGACAACCATTCACCCCGCCCTGGTGTCCTCAGGCTCCTCTCAGGTGCAAAGGGCCACAGTAGAGGCAGGCCCCACGTTGTAGTCCAACGCCAAAGATCCCGGCCGCGCACTCTCCTCAACCAGTGCGCGGCCGGACACTTGTCCGGCGGCCTCCTCAGACCCGCCTGTCCATCAGCTGCGCGTCAGCTGCCGGGGATGACTGCGGTACCGGCCGCCTCGGGTTGCTCAGCCGCCCTCCGTTCCAGGGCAGCGACGTCGCGGCCGAAGGAGAACAGCAGCAGGGCAAGGGCCGCGAGGAGTCCCGCCGCCCCCACAGCCGCCGGGACCCCGGGCGCCAGGGCCAGCAGCAGGGCACCCGGCTGGACAGCGCCGATGGCCTTGCGGGCGCGCGAGGGCGGAAGGGTCTTCCGCAGGGCGGGGCGGAACCGGCCGGCGGCGGTAAAGGCGTAGTACAGCGAACCGATCAGGGGTGTCCACGGTCCGAGGGCGGCCGCCGCGGCGCAGGAAAGCACCAGCGTCAAGGCCGCGTCCGTCTCGGTGTCCAGGCGTGCGCCGGCCTCGGACGCCGAACGGGTTCGCCGCGCCACCGGGCCGTCCAGCGCGTCCAGCGCCCACGCCGTGGCACCCAGGAGGAGCAGTAGCGTCCCCGGGGGCTGACGGCCGAGGAAGCTGGCGGCGGCCAACGCCGCACAGCACGCCACCAGCACCGCCCGGACCAGGGTGACGCGGTCCGCCGGCGTGCACACTCTGGGCCTGCGCTGCAGGATTGACCCGGCGGTGCGGACCATTACCGCGGCGCCGGCGCCCGTAGCCACCAGTCCGGCGAGTGGGTCCGGGGAGTGAACGGACACGAGCCAACCGCCCGCAGCGAAGTAGGCGGCCGCGGCGGCCGCGACGTCGGCCGATCCGCGGCCGGGTGTTCTGATTGCCATGGGCACCTCGCCCCCTTGCTAACAACGCACCGTTCAGGACGGGCCCGGCAAGGGCGCCGGCCGACGTCAGCGTGCCGGCGCGCGGTACCGGGTACGCGTCCGTGCCAGGCCGACGCCGGCGAGCACGGCGCCGGCGCCCTCTGCGACCGCGCTGGCCGCCTTCTCGAAGTACCAGACCGGCTCGTACATGGCCGGAAACGGGCCGAAAGCGGGCAGGTCCACGTAGCGGTAGAGCACGACGGCAGCGAACGCGCTCAGCGCCACCAGCAGGGCGAAGGCGTACGCGGCCCGGCTGCCGCGCAGCAGCACCGCCAGCGCGGCGAGCGCGGCCGCCGCGGATTCGAGCAGGAACAGGGTGCCTTGGCCGATGCCCTGCGGAGAGCCGGCCTGGTAGCCGGGAGCGAGATGGAGGTGGACCGCGGCATCGACCAGCAGGGCAACGGCCGTGAGGGCACGCAGGCCAACGTCTCGTCCCCGTCCCCGGGTCGGCGCGGCGCGGCTGGCTGGTACGCTCACCGGACCGTCAGCGTCCCGTGCATGCTGGGGTGGTACCTGCAGTGGTAGGTGTACGTTCCGGGTTTGGACGGTGCGGTGAAGGTGGCCGTGCCGCCGCTGCCCTTGACGTCGGCGTCGAACGCCGAGCCGTCGTCGGCGGTGACGGTGTGTGCGGCGCTGTCCATGTTCGTTATGGTCAGCGCGGCCCCGGCGGGCACCAGCAGCGGCTCGCCGTAGCCGAAGTCGCGGATGGTGATGGCCATAGTGGCAGCTGCACTTGCAGGTGCAGTTGCCGGGCCGGCCGTGTTGGCCGGGGGCGCCGCGGGTCCGCCTCCCGGGGCGCAGCCGGCAGCTCCCAGCAGGACCGCCGCCAGCAGGAGCGTGACGCGCGCATTTCCGGTGTTCATGGTGCAACCCCTATCCCGGTGACCCGGATTCGTGGCTTTGGACGTGTTGCTGCCTGATCCAATCTTCCTCCCGTTGCAGGGAAATAGCGCCGACCCGGGAGCGCAGGTCCGTGGCCGGGGAACCGGCCGGAAAGCGCTCGGGGCGACGGCGTCGCGGTCGGGTGGATGGCGGTCCGGCGGGGGAGGGTGTGGCAGGGTAGGGGATGACCCGAGTTCCGCCGCGCCCGAGGAGTCCGAACGATGTCCGTGCCCGCCGTGGTGCCTGTAGCGTCCCAAGCGCACGAGCTGACCGGAATCGTCGGCTTCGCTGCCCAAGCCATCGACGCGTTCGGGGAATGGGGTGTTGGGCTGTTCACGCTGGCGGAGACGGTCTTTCCGCCAATCCCCAGCGAGGTCATCCTGCCGCTGGCCGGTTTCCTCACCCGCCAGGGATCCATGAGCCTGGCGCTCGTCTTCCTCACCAGCACCCTGGGCGCGTATGTGGGTGCGCTGCTGCTCTACTGGCTCGGCGCCCGCCTGGGGCTGGAGCGGTCCATCCGCTGGCTATCCCGGCTGCCGCTGGTGGACCGGGAGGATTTTGAGAAGGCCGCACACTGGTTCGACCGCCACGGCCGGCCGGCCATCTTCTTCGGCCGGCTGATCCCCGGCGTGCGGAGCCTGATCAGCCTTCCCGCCGGCGCCCAGAAAATGAACATGCTCACCTTCAGCCTTTTCACTATCGCCGGGAGCGGACTCTGGAACGGGCTCCTGATCGGTCTGGGCGCCTTCCTCGGAGCCCAGTACGAGCTGATCGAGCAATATTCCCGGTACCTCAATTACGCCGTTTACGTGGCCGTCGCCGCCCTCGTGGCGTGGTTTATTGTCAGGGCAATCCGACGGCGGAAATCAGGCCGCGGCACCCCTGCCGGCAAATAGTGCGTCGTTTGTGTGCCAAATCCGGGCCCGCGGGCGCCGTCCGGCTACGTGGTTGACGAGTCCGCGAATGTGGCAGGTGAGGTTCCGCGGATACTTGAAGCGGCACTCTTTCCCGGTGCTGCCTACTTGGCCCGGACCGTGATTACCTGCATCTGTTCTCGCGCGCTTACTCAGCAGTACTGGCAGCCGTACCCGTCTTTCATTCCCCCGGAAATCGGGTAGTTTCCCTGCTTGTTGCCCAATGTTCATCGTGTCACGGTGGCTGTGAGGGGTCGGCTGGAACAGGGGTTTCAGTCCGCACTGTTCCGTCTCTACTTCGGCCTTTGAATGACGCGATTTAAATCGTTTTACCTGGGGAAATCGGAGAACATCGTGAACAATTTGCCGGGAGCAACACCATCGATATCCGTTCAACTTTTTGGATCCTTGGAAATCCGCCGCGACGGCGTGGCACTCACTGCCGCGGATCTGGGCGGGTGTAAACCGCGGCACATTTTTGAGATTCTCCTGCTGAATCTGGGCACGCCGGTCTCCAAAACCCGCCTGATCGAGATCCTCTGGGGTCCAAGTGCCAGTGACGGCGCCGTGGCAACCCTGGAGAGCTATGTCAGCGGTATCCGCCGAGCGATTCAGCCGGGCCAGACCAAGACGGGCCCGCTCCGGACCGCGAACAGCGGCTA
Organism: Arthrobacter sp. SlRoot2-15; assembly: GCF_059739345.1. Taxonomy (NCBI): domain Bacteria; kingdom Bacillati; phylum Actinomycetota; class Actinomycetes; order Micrococcales; family Micrococcaceae; genus Arthrobacter; species Arthrobacter sp. SlRoot2-15. The sequence goes on along the minus strand of NZ_AP046058.1, from coordinate 196,782 downwards.
CGTGCTGGATCCCCAGCTGGTGGATCTGGACCTCTCGCGATTCCGCGGTCTGCTCCGCGCGGCCAGCCTCGCGGCCCCGGCCGATGCGTATCCGCTCCTGCTTGAGGCCCTGGAACTCTCCGCCGAACCGCTCCTCGGCTTCGAACTCGTGGCCGACTGGGCAGAAGAGGCCCGCACCCGCCACTCCGCTGAGCGGGTCGCCGCGATGATCTTCGCCGCCGAGACGGCGACCTTTCTGGAGCGCCATGACGAGGCGATCCGCTGGGCGCAGGCAGCGATTCGGACGGAGCCGCTGAACGAGCGGGCCTGGACGGTCCTGGTGACTGCGTACGAACTTGCCGGACTGCCGGTGGAGGGCCTCTCCGCCTATGACCGTTGCCGCCGGCTCTTTGACCGGGACCTGGCCTGCTCTCCCGGCCCGGCTCTCCAGGCGGCGCATCTGCGGCTCCTGCGCCAGCGCGCGGAGGCGAACACGGAACTCTCCGAAGTACTGGCGGCCCTGCTCTTCCTGGGCGAGAGGCTGCACGGCGCCGGACCGCAGCGCCTGGCGGCCGACGACCGGCTGCATGAGAACGCCGGACGGATCCTGGATTCCTTCCTCCAGCGCGTCCGCGCGGCCGTCTGAGCCGCACCTGTCCCGCCACTGCCCCTTCGTCGGACCGGGGTCCGGCTATCAGGCGGGTCGGCGGTGTCAGCCCGCTCTGACCACGGGCAGTTCGTCCCAGTGGGTGGTGTAACGCGGGGACAGCATGTCGCGCTTCATCGTCCAGTCCGGTCCGCCGCGGATTCCGGCGTGCCCCAGGCCGATGGAGCCCCGGCCGTATTTGCGGCTCACCTCCTCGAGCAGCGGGCCGATGCCGCGTTCCTCATGCGGGTTCTCAAAGGCAGCCAGTGGAGCCTGGCGGGCGGTCGGGCGCAGGTCCGTGACCATAATGCCCGCCCGCGCGTACTTCACGCCGTCGTCGATCCGGGGGAGCAGGGCGTAGGACGCCCGGGCCAGCAGCACCGGATCCGCGGTGGGCATCGGCAGCCGGACACAGGCCGAGGGGTGTGAGCTGTCGCGGGGGTTGTAGTGGGACGTCGCGGCGAACGCGGTGAGGACCGCGGCCTGCAGCTCGTGCCTGGCGAGCCGGGCGCTGGCCTGCTGGGCGTAGATGCCGAGGACCTGGCGCATGCCGGCCGCGGTGCTGATGGGCGTGGCGAAGGACCGGCTGAAGATCAGCTGGTCGCGGCCGACGCGTTCCTCCTCGAGCGGGATGCAGGGGGTGCCCTGAAGTTCCAGGACGGTCCGCATCAGCACCACCGAGAAGCGGTCCCTGATTCTGATCGGGTCCGTGCGGGCGAGATCCAGCACGGTATGGATCCCCATCCCGTTGAGTCGTTTTGTCAGCCGCGTGGCGACACCCCAGAGTTCGATCACGGGCAGCCGGGCCATCAGGTGCTCCCGCCTGTCCGCGGGAACAGAATCCCAATGGCAGACGCCGTCGAAGTCCGGGTTGTGCTTGGCCCACTTGTTGGCCAGCTTCGCAAGGGTTTTGGTGCCGGCGATGCCGACGCAGACCGGGACGCCCACATTCCGGCGCACCGCCGTCTTCATGGTCTGGCCCAACCGCAGCAACTCCTCCGGGGTGCCCCGGACGCCCAGGAAGGCCTCGTCGATGCTGTACACCTCCAACCAGGCCGAATAGCGGCCCAGGAGTTCCATCACGCGGGCGCTGATGTCCCCGTAAAGCTCGTAGTTGCTTGACTTTGCCACCAGCCCCCACTCTTTGGCCCGCGGGGCGATCTTGAACCAGGGTTCCCCGAGGGGGATGCCGAGGGCCTTCGCTTCGACCGAGCGGGTGACCGCGCAGCCGTCGTTGTTCGAGAGCACCACCACGGGCCTGCCCTCTAGTGAGGGGTCGAAGGCGCGTTCGGCGCTGGCGTAGAAGCAGTTCACGTCCACGAGCGCGATGCTGCCTCGGCGGACGCGGGACTCAATCATTGGTCTCAGGCATGGTCTCAGACATGGTGCAGGCACCGGGTGGCGACACCCCAGATGACGAGGTCGGCGAGGGCGGGCACCCGGATGTCGGGGTAGCGCGGGTTGTCCGCCTGCAGGACCACCCCGGACGCTGACAGGCGGAGGCGCTTGACGGTGAGTTCGCCGTCGAGGACGGCGACGACGACGCAGCCGTCGCGGGGCTCCAGTGCCCGGTTCACGATGAGTTCGTCGCCGTCGCTGATGCCGGCGCCCTCCATCGAGTCCCCGGACACCCGCACTACGTAGGTGCTGGTGATGTCCTTGATGAGGTGTTCGTTGAGGTCGATCCGGCCGTCAAAGTAGTCCTGGGCCGGCGACGGATAGCCGGCGGCGACCGGTACCGGCGAGATCAGCACCGACAAGAGAGAGGAGCCCGCATCTATCACGCGCGGCCCGATGATTACGCCCACAACACACCTTTATTCGAACATATCTTCGAATCCAAGTGTAGCCCCGAGGGGTGACAATGGACCCTCGGCGCCGTGGCTGGTGAAGGGCGGTGCCGGCTTGCTAGGGTCAACCCTTATTGTCCCGCCCGTGGGATTTCGCCTGAAGGGAAGAGCAATGAAGGTCGACCACTATGACAGTTTCGCCCAGAGCTATTCGGCGGAGAACGAGTCCAGCCTCCTCAACGCGTACTACGAGCGGCCGGCGATGATTGCGCTCGCGGGCGACGTCGACGGGCGCCGGATCCTGGACGCGGGGTGCGGCGCCGGGCCGCTGTCCGCGGCATTGGGCGCGAAGGGCGCGGTCATGACCGGCTTCGATTCCAGTCCGGCGATGCTGGAGCTGGCAAGACAGCGGTTGGGCGCGTCCGCGGACCTGCACGTGGCCGACCTCAGCAAGCCGCTTCCTTTCGCCGATGGCTCCTTCGACGACGTCGTCGCGTCCCTGGTGCTGCACTATCTGGAGGACTGGTCGGCGCCGCTTGCCGAAGTGCGGCGCGTGCTGAAGCCGGGCGGCCGCCTGATCCTGTCCGTCAACCACCCCACGGTCAGTGTGGTCACCCAGCCGGCCGAGGACTATTTCGCCCTCCGGCAGTACTCGGAGGACTATGAGTTCGACGGCGAACCGGCGGTCCTGACCTTCTGGCACCGGCCGCTGCACGCGATGATCAACGCCTTCATATCGGCGGGCTACCGCGTGGCCACCGTGAGCGAACCTGAACCGGCTCCGGACACGCCGCGCGAACTGCTTCCGCCGCGCATCCTCAGCGGGGAGAAGTCGGCGTTCCTGTCCTTCATCTTCTTCGTCCTCGAGGCCAACTAGGCCAGCACAAGAATCGCCCCGCACTACGGCTAGCCTGAGCAGATGAAGAAACTGGCTGTGGTGACAGGTGCCAGCCGCGGTCTTGGGCTGTCCCTGGTCAACGAGTTTTCGGCGTCCGGCTGGAGCGTCATAGCGATCGCGCGGACGCCTCAGCCCGAGAGCGCCCGCACGCACGCACGCGACGTGGTAACCGTCCACCATGATGTTCGATCAGCCGTTGCGACAGAACTTCTTGAGGCCCTAGACGGCCGCCCCGTCGACGTGCTGATCCATAACGCGGCGCAGGGAGCACCCCATGGCAACCTCGGGGCGATTCCGCCGGAAGGAATCTTGAACGCCGTTGACGTGAACGTTGCCGGTGCGCTGCGCCTGGTGCAGTTCCTGTTGCCGAACCTCTTGGCGGCCCCTGATTCGATCATTATCAACGTGACGTCCCGGCTGGGGTCCCTGGCGGCCCAGGCCAACGGTGACTTCTCAGACCTGTCGACGAGTTATGCCTACAAAATCTCCAAAGCCGCGCAGAACATGCTGACCGTAGCGCTGGCGCAAGACCTCCAGGGACGGGTTCGCTGCTGGGCGGTACACCCGGGCAAACTGGCGACTGGGATGGGGCAGCCCGATGCGTCCAAAGATCCGCGCACCGCCGCCCGGGCAACTGCGCGACCTGGTCGATTCGGGTGTGCGGACGTCCCCCCGATTCTGTTCCCTCGGAGAAGAGGATCTTTCCTGGTAGAGCAGGCGAACCAACCCGGACCTCAAAGAGCAGCCCGGCGTAGGAGGTCAGGCGCCGCCGTTGGGGGCGGTATCGATCCAATAGCGGCGTTTGCCGTTGCGGCTGTCCTCGTAGACGCCGCCGTTCTTTTCGATAGTTGCCCGCGAACCGGCATTGTCCTCGTCGCAGGTCACGAGAGCGCGGGGGATTCCGAGGTCCCGGGCAACCGGCAGGGCCTCAGCCAGCGCTGCCGCCGCGTGGCCGCGGCGCCGGGCGGAGGGCCGCACGCTGTAACCGATGTGGCCGCCCTCATTGAAGAGGAAATCGTTCAGCTCATGCCTGACGGCCAGGGAGCCAAGGAACTTCTCGCCCTCGACGATCCACAGGTACGTGCAGGGCACATAGCCCGGTTTCCGCGGGGTCTCCGGCAAAGCACCGTTGATGAGGGCGTCCACAAAGCGGCGGAACGACCCGGCATCCCTAAGCTCATCCAAGGACCAGTCCTCAGCGCCTCCGCCGTCCCGGTGGGCTCCGTTGAATTCAGCGGATCCCTCCAGCCAGGTGGAGTGGAAGCGGACGTCCGGAGCGATGAGGCGAGGCATCCCAAGAGCCTAGTCGAACGGGCTTCGGTTCCGGGGCTATTGGTCCCTATTCGAACCTGGACGGGTCGCCCATGCCGTGGCGGACAACCTCGGCAACGCCGCTGGAGAAGTCGATGACCGTCGTCGGCTCCGCCCCGCAGTCACCGGAATCGATCACGGCGTCCACCACGTGGTCCAGCCGCTCCTTGATTTCCCAGCCCTGGGTCAGCGGCTCCTCCTCGTCCGGCAGCAGCAGGGTGCTGGAAAGCAGCGGCTCGCCAAGTTCGGCCAGCAGCGCCTGGACCACTGTGTGGTCCGGGATCCGGACGCCCACGGTCTTCTTCTTCGGGTGCAGCAGCCGCTTCGGCACCTCCTTGGTGGCGGGCAGGATGAAGGTGTAGCTGCCCGGCGTCACGGCTTTGATGCTGCGGAACACGTCGTTGTCGATCTGCACGAACTGGCCGAGCTGGGCGAAGTCCTTGCAGACCAGCGTGAAGTGGTGCTTGTCGTCCAGATGCCGAATTGCGCGGATCCGCTCCAGGGCGTCCCGGTTCCCCAGCTGGGCGCCCAGGGCGTAGCAGGAGTCGGTCGGGTAGGCGATCAGGCCGCCGGACTTCAGCAGCTCCACTACCTGCGTGATGGAGCGCGGCTGGGGGTTATCGGGGTGCACATCGAAGAATCTCGCCATGGCATGAGCTTACGCCCGGCGCCGCGGGGCTGCTGTACCTTCGGGGGTGGGGGCCGACGTCGAACTGCGGCTAGGCCGGCGGCTGTTCGCGGTGCAGTTCGTCGTGGTGGATCCGTTCGTCCAGCTGCCGCAGTGGCTCGCCGCTACCGCTCCACTGCTTGGCGATGATCTCCGCGGCGATGGACACCGCCGTCTCCTCCGGGGTCCGGGCGCCGAGGTCCAGGCCGACGGGGCTGTGCAGCCGGGCCAGCTCGGCATCGCCGAGTCCGGCCTCGCGCAGCCGCCTCAGCCGGTCCTCGTGGGTGCGGCGGGACCCCATCGCCCCGACAAACGCCACCGGGCCGCCGCGCAGGGCTACCTCCAGCAGCGGAATATCGAACTTCGGGTCGTGCGTGAGGACGCAGATGACCGTCCGTTCATCCACCAGCCCCGCCTTCTGCTGAGCGGCGAGGTAGCGGTGCGGCCACTCGTTGACCACCTCGGCGGCGTCGGGAAACCTCGCCGGCGTGGCGAAAACGGCGCGGGCGTCGCAGACGGTCACCCGGTAGCCCAGGAAGGTGCCGAGCCGCGCCAGCGCCGAGGCGAAGTCGATCGCGCCGAAGACGAGCATCCGCGGCGCCGGGGCGTAGCTGGTGAAGAAGATCCGCATCCCGCTGTCCAGCCGCTCCCCGTCCGGGCCGTAGCTCAGAATGCCGGTCCGGCCCGCCGCCAGATAGCCCTGGGCGTCGTCGCCGACGGCCAGGTTGGCGCGCTCCGAGCCCAGGTTGCCCTCGAAGCCGTCCGGACGGACCACCAGATGCCGTCCCAGCCACGCGCTGTCGGGGTGCTCGATAACCGTGGCCACCCCCACCCGCTTCCCGGCGGCGATGTCCTGCCGGACGCCGTCGAGCTCGGCGAAACGCTCCCGCGACACCGGCTCAACGAAGATGTCGATGATCCCGCCGCAGGTCAGGCCGACGGCGAACGCGTCGTCGTCGCTGATCCCGTACCGCACCAGCACCGGGACGCCGTCGTCCTTGACCTGGGTGGCGAGTTCGTACACGGCGCCTTCCACGCAGCCTCCGGACACCGATCCGACGGCCTCCCCGCCGGCCGTAACGGCCATGGAAGCGCCGGGCAGCCGGGGAGCGGACTTGAACGTGCTCACCACGGTGGCGAGGCCGGCGGTGGTGCCGTGCTGCCAGTCCGGCATGATGGCCGCCAGGACATCCCGCATGGTGCCCCCTAGAGCCTTCCGCAGAGCCGGAGCATCCGGAACGCGGAGCGCCGGCCCGCCCAGTAGGCGACGCAGGCCACGGCAGCGACCAGGCCGAGGACCTTGCCGGGGCTGGAGAGCTGGTCGGCGGCGATGCCCTTGGCGAGGCTGAAGGCATCGAGGCTGCTCGACGGCGACGGCGACGGCGCGGGCAGCGGCTGTGGGGACGGCGCGCCGGCGCCCGAGGTTGCGGGCACGGGTGAGGGCGCCGCCACCGGGCTGGCGGCCGCCGTAGGTGCAGGTCCCGCGGCCGCCGTCGCCCCCTCGACAGTGGCAGTCGCCCCTTCGACGGCGGCGGTCGACGCCGCACCCGGTTCGGCGAGCATGGCCTGCAGGTTGCCGGCGAACAGCCCCATCATTTGTTCGGTGACACTGCCGATCACGCTTTTCCCCATCGCCGCCGCCTTGCCCGAGAGCGCCAGATCGGCGCTGACGGTTCCGCGCGTGGTGCTCCCTTCCTCCGTGAGGGCCAGCGTGACCTGGGCTTCCGCAGTGCCCTGGCCGCGGGTTTCCTGGGCCTTGCCGCCGAGCACTGCCCGGTGCTCGGCGGCGTTGCGCTCCAGAACGTTGAGCAGCCCCTTGTACTGCATGTTCACCGGGCCCAGCTTGACCGTCATGCCGACCTGGTAGGCGTCGTCGGAGAGCTTGTTCAGGATCTGGGCGCCCGGAAGGCAGCCTGCCACCCGTTCGAAGTCCATCAGGGTGTCCCAGACCTTGTCGATCGGTGCCACCACCGAAAAATTGCTGTCAATCTGCATGAGCTGCTCCCTTGTCTTCCCGTTGTGTGCCGGTCCTTGGTGGTCCCGGAGTTCGCCCGTCCGGTGCCGTCACGACGTCGCCCCGGATGGCGGCCGCGAGCTCCGCCAGCGCCGCATAGCTGTGTCCGCTGACGAAGGCGTCGCAGTAGGGCAGCGCCGCGGCGATGCCGCCGGCCAGCGGCCGGTAGCCCGGCGCGGCCTTGCGCGGGTTCACCCAGACCACCCGGTGCGCGAGACGCCGCAGCCGGGCCATCTGCGCAGCGACCTGTTCCGTATCCTCCTGCGCCCAGCCGTCGGAGAACACCACCACGACGGCGCCCCGGGCCAGCCCGCGGCGGCCGTAGTCGTCCAGGAAGCGCCGCAGGCTCCCGGCGATCCTGGTGCCGCCGGCCCAGTCGGGCGCCGTGGCGGCGGCCTCTGCGAGGGCCAGATCAGGATCACGGTGAGCCAGCTGACGGGTCAGTCGCGTGAGCCGGGTGGAGAACACAAAGGCCTCAGCTCCGGCGTTCGCGACGGCACCCTGCAGCAGGGACAGGAAGACCCGGGAGTAGGACTCCATCGAAGCGGACACGTCGCACAGCAGCACCAGCTTGCGCCGTTGCTCCCGGCGCCGGGCGTAGTACAGCCGGGGGGAGTCGTGGCCGGAGCGGCGGGCGGCCCGCACGGTGGCCCGGACGTCCAGGCGCGCGCTGCTGTGCGGCGATTTGTGGGTCCGCCGGCTCCGGCGCACGGGTGTGGCCAGCTGGATCCGGGCTGCGAGCCGCCGTACGTCGGCGGCCTCGGCCGCGGAGAGCTCGGCAAAGTTTGTCCCGTGCAGGTGCTCCTCCGTGGATGCCATCGCGAGGATGGCGTCGCGATCGGGTCCGGAGGGGGCGCCGTCGTCGTCGCGGCCCGTCGCCACGGCAGGGTGCCGGGGGCCGGCGGTGGGGCCGGACTCGGTGGGGCGGCCGCTGTCCGCAGCGGGCCGGGGGCTCGATCCCTCGTCCGGCGGCGGGGCAGGCGGCGCCGGGACGGGGGTGCCGGCGCTGCGGTCCAGCGCTGCGGCCGGATCGAAGCCGCCCCGGAAGACGGTGTTGAACACGGCGTCGAACACCGGAAGCTGTTCGAGGCTGGCTACCAGGACCACGCGCAGGGTCCAGTAGAGCCGTTCCAGGGATGTCGGGGGGACCAGGCGGAGGGCCTCCGCCAGCCGGGCGGCCCGGTCCGGGGAGCAGGAAACGCCGGCGCGGCGCAGGGCCGTGATGACGGCGGCGGCCAGGGCGGCAGCCTCCACAAACGACGGCGGGGCAACCGGCTCCGGCCTCGTCTCAGTCACCCGTGCCTCCCACCAGCCAGGCTGCCCCGCGGGAGTCCACCAGCTCCAGGTCGTCACGGTTCTTGACGATCGAGCCCCAGGTCTGTTCGGCCGTGGCGGCGTCGATCCGCTCGATGCCCAGCACCGCGAGTGCCGAGACCCAGTCGATCGCCTCCGAGATCCCCGGCGGCTTCGCCAGGTCAAGGGTCCGCAGCCGGGTGATCACCGCGGCGGCCTGCAGCGCCAGCGGCCCGCTGCTGGCCGGCACGCGGCGGCGGACGATCTCGGCGATCCGCCCCGGCCCGGGGTAGTCGATCCAGTGGTAGAGGCAGCGGCGGGTCAGCGCATCGTGCAGGTCCCGGGTGCGGTTGGAGGTCAGGACCACGATGGGCGGATGGGTGGCGCGGATGGTGCCGAGCTCGGGGATGGTGACCGAGGCTTCCGCGAGGAGCTCGAAGGTGAACGCCTCGAACTCGGCGTCGGCTCGGTCGATCTCGTCCAGCAGCAGCACGGCCGGCCGCGGCCCGGGGTGCTCGATTGCCTGGAGCAGCGGCCGGCGCAGCAGGTATTGGGGGCCGAACAGCTCGGCTTCGCTGACTTCGGCGTCGCGGGCCTCGGCCAGCCGGATGCCCAGCAGCTGGCGCTGGTGGTTCCACTCATAGAGGGCCTCGCCTGCGTCGATGCCCTCGTAGCACTGCAGCCGGAACAGGGGTGTGTCCAGCAGTTCCGCGAGGGTCTTGGCGGCCTCCGTTTTGCCCACCCCCGCCTCGCCCTCGAGCAGGATCGGCTGCGGCAGCCGCACCGCGAGGAACAGGGCGGTCGCCAGCCCAGTGTCGGCCAGGTAGTCGTGCCGGTCCAGGGCCGCCATCAGCGACGCCACGTCCGGGACCCGCCGCTGTATCTCGTCCTCTGCCCCCGTCCGGGCCGCCGTGGTCACCCGGCCCCCTGCAGCTCGGCCAGCACTCGCTGGTAGTCCTCCTCGTTGTCGACGTCCAGCGGGACGGGCCCCGGCGTCCGGACCTCGACGACGTCGTCCGCCCGCTGCTCCAGCAGCTTCCACACAGCCTTGTCCCCGTGCAGCGAGGCCAAGTCCGGCAGCAGCCGCCGGCTGAACGCCAGGGGATGGCCGACGCCGTCGTCGTAACGGCATACGGCGGCCCCGGGGCCGTCCGGCCGTGCCAGGGCGCGGAGCAGCGGTGCCACGTTCCCGGCGCGGACGCCCGGCTGGTCACCGAGCAGCAGCACTACCGCACTGGTATCCGGCCGCAGCAGGGCCATCGCGGCGGCAATCGAGGATGAGCAGCCCTCGTCGTAGTCGGGGTTGAGCGCCACCTCGCAGCCCGAGGTGTCCACGGCGCCCAGGACCTCCTCGGCGGAGCCGCCCAGGGCCAGCACAGTCTGGGCGAAACCGCAGCGCCGGGCCGTCGCGAGGACGGCGTCCAGCAGCACTCCGCTGCCGTAGGGGAGCAACTGCTTGGGCCTGCCCAGGCGCCGCGAGCCCCCGGCCGCCAGGATGACGGCGGCCGTGCCGGCCGGGACCGGGGACTCAGGGATGGGGGAGTCAGGTGCTGAGGGCATAGCGCTCCGGGTCCTTGCGGAAGGCCGCGCGGCAGCCAGGGGAGCAGAAGTAGACGGTGACGCCGTTGTGCTCGAGGTGCAGGGACGATTCCACCGCCGGCACGGACATGCCGCACACCGGATCCACCGCGGTCTTCGGCTGCGGGGTCGAGGGGGCCGGAACCCCGCCGGTGTGCGCGTGGGCCCGCGCCGTGGCCCGCTCCTGGACCAGCTGGGCGAGGATGGACAGGGCGATTTCCCCGGGGGTGCGCGCGCCCAGCTGCAGCCCCGCCGGCGTGTAAACCCGAGAGCGCAACACATCGTCGACGTCGAGGGAGTCCAGCACGGCGGCGCCGCGCACCTCGCTCGCGACGAGGGCCACGTAGGGCACGCCGGCGCGCAACGCCGCTTCGAGGGCGCCCTCCTCGGCCTTGCCGTGCGAGGCGACAATCAGGGCTGCGTCCCCCGCACGGGGCTGGGCCGCGTCGCCGTCGGCCAGTTCGACGTCGAACCCGACGCCTGGCCCCAGCGCGGCGAGCGCCTGCGCCACCGGTGCGCCCCCGACCACCACCACCCGGGGCGCCGGGTTCCGGGGCTGCAGGAAAATCTCGATCGCGCCGCCGCTCAGGCACGGGTTGGACACCTCGACGGCGCCCTCCTCGGTGCGGTGCGACGGTTCGCCGGGCAGGACGCGCAAGAGCAGGGGTTCCCCGGAGGCCAGCACCTGCAGCCCGTACTCCCGGACCGAGGACTCAACGCAGTTCCCGCCGACGAAGCCCTGGAGCTCGCCGCCGGGCAGCAGCAGGGCGGTGTCGCCGGCGCGGGCGCTGGTCGGATGCTGGGCGCGGACCACCGTGGCGTGCACAAACGGCTCGCGGCGGGCGGCGAGCTCGCCGGCCCGGGCGGCGATGGATTCAGCGGTGGCGGCCATCTCAGATCGGCGGCCTTGCCCGGCCCTGCATGGCGGCCCAGACCCGGGCCGGTGTGCAAGGCATGTCCATGTGCGTGACCCCGAACGGCGCCAGCGCGTCCACGACGGCGTTGACGATCGCCGGCGGGGAGCCGACCGTGGCTGACTCGCCGATGCCCTTGGCGCCGATGGGGTGGTGCGGGGAGGGAGTGACCGTAAAACCGGTCTCCCAGTCCGGCACTTCCATGGCGGTGGGGATCAGGTAGTCCATAAAGGACCCGCCCAGGTTGTTGCCGTCCGCGTCGAACTCGATGATCTCCATCAGCGCCATCCCGACGCCGTCGGTCAGGCCGCCGTGGACCTGGCCCTCGATGATCATCGGGTTGATCCGGGTCCCGCAGTCATCCACCGCCACGAAGCGCCGCACTTTGACGTGCCCGGTGCCCGGGTCGATGTCGACGACGCAGATGTACGCGCCGAACGGAAAGGTGAGGTTGGGCGGGTCGTAGGTGACTTCCGCGTCGAGGTTGCCGTCCACGCCCTCGGGCAGCGTCAGCGTCCCGTGGGCGGCCATCGCGATGTCTTCGATGGTCTTGCCCGCGGTGGGGTCGCCCTTGACGAACCAGCGGCCTTTCTCCCATTCCAGGTCCTCCGGGCGGGTCTCCAGCATCGCTGCGGCGATCAGCTTGGCCTTCTCCCGGACCTTGCGCGCCACGAGCGCCACGGCGCCGCCGCTGACCGGCGTCGAACGGCTGCCGTAGGTGCCCAGGCCGAACGGCGTCTGGTCCGTGTCGCCGTGGACGACGTCGATGTTCTCCGGCGGGATGCCGAGTTCCTCCGCGACGATCTGCGCGAACGTGGTTTCGTGGCCCTGGCCCTGGCTCTGCACCGAGATCCGGACCACGGCCTTGCCGGTGGGGTGGACCCGGAGTTCGGCGCCGTCGGCCATGCCCAGGCCCACGATGTCGAAGTGCTTGCGCGGCCCGGCGCCGACGACCTCCGTGAAGAAGGAGATACCGATGCCCATCAGCTCGCCCTTGGCCCGCTTCTCCTGCTGTTCGCGGCGGAGGTCCTCGTAGCCGGCCAGCTCCATGGACTGCCGCATGGCCGCCTCGTAGTTACCGGAGTCGTAGACCCAGCCGGTCTTGTTGGCGTAGGGGAACTGCTCCGGCTTGATGAAGTTCTTCAGCCGCAGCTCCGCGGGGTCCATCTCCAGTTTCCGGGCGAGGATGTCCACCATCCGCTCCACGAGGTACACAGCCTCGGTGACGCGGAACGAGCAGGCGTAGGCCACGCCGCCGGGGGCCTTGTTGGTGTAGACGCCGGTGACCTTGCAGTAGGCGGCCTGCAGGTCGTAGCTGCCGGTGAAGATGGAGAAGAAGCCGGCCGGGGTTTTGGTGGGCTGGGCGGTGGCGTTGAAGGCGCCGTGGTCGGCCAGCACGTTGGTGCGCAGGGCCAGGATCTTGCCGTCCCGGGTCGCCGCGATCTCGCCCTGCATGATGTAGTCGCGGGCGAACGAGGTGGACATCAGGTTCTCGGAACGGTCCTCCACCCACTTGACCGGTCGGCCGGTGACGATGGAGCCGACGACGGCGAGGATGTAGCCGGGGTAGATGCCCACCTTGTTGCCGAAGCCGCCGCCGATGTCCGGGGACACGATCCGGATCTTGTGCTCCGGGATGCCCGCGACGATCGCGAACAGCGTGCGGTGGGCGTGCGGGGCCTGGGTGGTCTCGTAGAGGGTCAGCTTGCCGTTCACGGCATCGAAGTCGGCGACGGCGCCGCAGGTTTCCATCGGCGCCGGGTGCACCCGCGGGTAGACCATCTCCTGGCTGACGACGACGTCGGCACTTGAGAATACGGCCTCGGTCTCCGCCGCGCTGCCGATCTCCCAGTCGAAGATTTTGTTGTCTGTCCGGCCGGCGATTTCGTCCCGGATGACGGGGGCGTCGGCGTCGAGGGCCCGGCGCGCGTCGACCAGCGGCGGCAGTACGTCGTATTCGACGTCGATCAGTTCCAGCGCGTCGCGGGCGGCGTACCGGTCCTCGGCGACGACGAACGCGACCTCCTGGCCCTGGAACCGGACCTTGTCCGTGACCAGCACGGCCTGCACGTCGGCGGAGAGCGTCGGCGCCCAGGCGAGTTTGAGGCCCTCGAGGTCCTTGCCGGTGATGACGGCCAGGACCTTGGGGTGGGCCAGGGCGTTGGTGGTGTCGATCGACACGAGCCGGGCGTGCGCCACCGGGGCCCGCAGGATCGCGCCGTGCAGCATGCCGGGCAGCACGAGGTCGTCGATGTAGTGGCCCTTGCCGCGGACGAAGCGGGGGTCTTCCTTGCGCTGGATGCGGCCGTAGCCGATCGGGCGGTCCGCGTCGCCGGCTGCGGGGTTGCTGCCCCGCTCGTGGATGACAGTCATGCCTTCACCTCTGCATTGTCGGTTTCCGCCGCGACGTCCTCCACCACGGTGTCGGTGCCGTCGAGGACCTCGTCGGCGCCTTCGCCGCCGGTAGCGGCGGCGGGGTGGGCGGCGGCCCACTGCACCGAGCGGACGATCGTCGCGTAGCCGGTGCACCGGCAGATCTGGCCGGAGATGGCCTGCCGGATCTCACCCTCGTCCGGGTGCGGGTTCTTATCCAGCAGGGCGCGGGCGGTGAGCATCATGCCCGGGGTGCAGAAGCCGCACTGCAGCCCGTGTTCCTCCATAAAGCCCTGCTGGACCGGATCCAGTGTGGCCCCGCTGGCGAGCCCCTCCACGGTGCGGATGTCGTGCCCGGCGGCCATGGCCGCGAGGACGGTGCAGGACTTCACCGGCTGGCCGTCCATTAGGACCACGCAGGTGCCGCAGTTGCTGGTGTCGCAGCCCCAGTGGGTGCCGGTCAGGCCCAGCACCTCGCGGATGTAATGCACCAGGAGCACCCGCGGTTCAATCTCGGACGTCACTTCGTTGCCGTTCACGGTCATGCTGATCTGCATGTGCTTCAGCCTTCCTGGGTCTGTTCGGCCGTCCCGGCGGCGCGGGCGCAGGCCCGCCGCAGGACCCGCCGGGTGAGTTCGTCGGCCAGGTGCCGCTTGTAGTCGACCGGCCCGCGCTGGTCCGCCACCGGGTCGCAGGCCTCGGCCGCCAGAGCGCCGGCCTCGGCGTACAGCTCCTCGGAGGGTTGCTTGCCCCGCAGCAGTTCGGCGGCCTCCGCGACGGTGTGGTCCAGGCCCAGCGCCGTCAGCCCGACGGCGGCCTCGGCGATGCTGCCGTCCGCCGCGAGGGTCACGGCCGCGCCGGCAGCTCCGACCGCCCAGTCGCCCACGCGCCGCTCCACCTTCTCGTAGGCGCTGGAGGAACGGGGCCGAACCGGGAACCGGACTTCGGACAGCAGCTCGTCCGCCCCGACGGCGGTCTGGTACGGGCCGCGGTGGAAGTCCCGCATCGACAGGATGCGCTCGCCGCCGGGGCCGCGGACCACCGCCACGGCGCCGAGGACGTCGCAGACCGTGGAGAGGTCCTCGGCCGGGTCAGCCTGGCAGAGCGAGCCGCCGATCGTGCCGCGGTTGCGCACCACCGGGTCGGCGATGACGCGTTCGGCGTCCCGGACAATCGGGAACAGCCGGGCGATTTCCTCCGACTCCAGCAGTGTGCTGTGCCGGGTGAGGGCGCCGACGCGCAGCTCCCCGCCGCCCTGCAGGATGAAGTCCAGTTCAAAGAGGTCGTTGATGTCGATCAGCCACTCGGGCCGGGCGAGGCGGAGCTTCATCATAGGAAGCAGGCTGTGGCCGCCGGCGATGATCCGCGACTCCGGGCCGTGGCGTGCCAGGAGCTCGAGCGCGTTCTCCACGGTGGTGGCGCGAACATAGTCGAATGGAGCCGGAATCTGCATAGTCCCACCTCACTCCGGGGCGCAGGCAACGTCGCACGGCGCCGGTTTAAGGCAAGTGTTGCCCCGCCCCGAGAGGGGTGTCAATATCGACATAAGCGAAAGGTTATGAAGCCGTGTCGATGACGTTGAGCCAGCTGCGGACGTTCGCGCTGGTGGCGCGGCTGGGCTCCCTGCACGCCGCGGCCACGGCCCTGGGCGTCAGCGAACCCGCGGTTTCCGCGGCCCTGGCGGCGCTCCGGCAGGATCTCGGCGATCCCTTGTTTGTGCGGGCCGCGGGCGGGATCTCGCTGACCCCGGGCGGGCGGGCGCTGGCGGACTACGCGCAGGACATCGTCGGGCTCGCGGACCAGGCCCGCTGGGAGGTCGCCAACGCCAAGAACGACGCCGGGCGGCTGAAAATTGCAGCCACCGCCCCGTTCGCCGAACATGCGGCGGGCCGGCTGCTGGATCTGTTCACCAAACGCGTCCCCGGCGCTTCCGTGGACGTGGTCGCCGTGGCTGCGGAGGACCTCGCCGGTCTGCTGCTGGAGCGCGCCTATGACATCGCCCTTGGTGCCAGGCCGCTGGCCCCCGCCGGCACCCCGGCCGCCGACCCGGGCATTGAGTCCGTCCCGTTCCTGCGCTACCAGCGGGTCTTCGTCGCGGCCGGCTCCGACCCGCTGGGCCGGGTGCGCGGCCCGCTCGGCGTGGAGCGGCTGCTCGGGCGGCCGTGGTTCGCCGGCCCCGCGGGCATCCTGGACAGCTCGGAGGAGGGGCGCTGGCTCGCGGGCCTCGGCGTCGTGCCGGAGATCATCAGGCTCAGCAGCGAGACCGACGCCCTGGCCGCCGTGCGGGCAGGGGAGGGAACCATGCTCGCCGTCGGGCACATCGTCCAGGCCGAGGTCCGCAGCGGCGCCCTGCTCCGCCTGCCCATCGCCGGCACCCCCGTTCCGGGACTGTGGTGGGCCAGCACGCTGGATCAGCACCGCACCACCACCATGGCGAAAACCCTGCAGCGCTTTGTCCGCACCGCGGACGCGACGGCGGCCATGGTCGCCCGCGGCGGTTCCCGCGGCTTGGAGCGGCGCGGTTCGAAGTTCCACGTCGCGTTGTGGAGCTAACGGCCGGCACACCGGGGCCGGCGTTGCCTGTGTCGCGTTGCACATTGGCCGGATTCGGTGCTACCCCTTGAGGGACAGCCGATCGACGTTTGTACCGACGAAGAGGAGTAGCACATGACTTTGCCCCGAGATGAAGACAGCTCGCTGCGGCACTGGAGCGCCCGCCTGATCCAGGCCCTGCAGATCCTGGATCTGGAAGTCGACCACGAGAAGATCGTCCAGGTCGCGGACGAGTCACTAAAGGCCGTGGGGCCGCACGCGGATGCCATCAGCGCGTTCATCGTGGGCTATGCCGCGGGGACGGCCTCCACCAACGGACGCAAGAGCACCCAGGAAGCCGTGCACGCCGCCTCCAACAAGGTCATCGAACTGTGCGAACACGGCGAATCCGGCGGCCCGGACGAGAAGGGCTGGGCCAAGCGCGCCCAATAGCATCCTGGCACCCTGTGCCGCCAACCCACCTCCGGGGGACAGGCCCTTCCTTGGCGGCCAACGATGGACATATAGGCATTATGTCCAGTGGCCGCGGCACGGACTGGGCATGTCCTCCGAAGCGTAAGCGCTCCCGATGGGGCATGCCCATCCTTGGCGGCCAACGATGGACATATAGGCATTATGTCCAGTGGCCGCGGCCGGGATTGGGCATGTCCTCCGAAGCGTGAGCCCTCCCGATGGACATGCCCTCCCTTGGCGGCGAAGGATGGACATTCAGGCATTATGTCCAGTGGCCGCAGCCGGGACTGGGCATGTCCAGTGGCTGCGGCACGGACTGGGCATGTCCGCTGGTGCTGGCGCGCGGCAGCACATTTGCCGTGGTCCCTGGCGCCGGGCCTAAGGGACTTGCCCTTCGCGTGACGCCAAGAATGGACCTATTGGCAATATGTCCAGTGGCCGTAACCGGGGTTGGGCATGTCCAGAGGCGCCGGGCCTACGGGACATGCCCCGCGGCGGCGGCCTACGCCGGCGTCGCCGCTCCGGGGGCCGCGTGCAGCCGGGCTGGGCTGTCCGGCGTCTGGTCCAGGCTCGGTTCGAGCCGGACGATGACCGCCTTCGAGACCGGCGTGTTGCTGCCTTCGGCCGTGTGGTTGAGCGGCACCAGCACGTTGGCTTCGGGGTAGTACGCTGCGGCGCAGCCCGGAGCCGTCGGGTAGGAGACCACCCGGAACTTGCGCAGCACACGCTCGACGCCGTCCTGGTATTCGCCGTGGATGTCGACGTAGAGCCCGTCCGAGAGGCCCAGTTCGCTGATGTCGTCCGGGTTGACGAACACCACGTGGCGGCCCTTTTTGATGCCCCGGTAGCGGTCGTTGTGGCCGTAGATGGTGGTGTTGAACTGGTCGTGCGAGCGCATGGTCTGCAGGATCAGCGTGCCCGCGGGCCGCTCCACGTGTTCGAGTTCGTTCACGGTGAGGACGGCCTTGCCGGTCGGCGTCGGGAATGTGCGCGAGTCGCGGGGGCCGTTGGCGAGGATGAAGCCGCCTTCCTGGCGGATCCGCTCGTTGTAGTCCTCGCAGCCGCCCACCACCCGCGAGATGTGGTCCCGGATCAGGTCGTAGTTCTTCTCGTAACCGTCCCAGTCGGCCCTGATCTTGTCGCCGACCAGGGCCTTGCCGAGGCGGCTCAGGATGGCCGGTTCGGAGAGCAGGTGGTGCGAAACCGGTTCCACGCTGCCCCAGGACGGGTGCACCGCGCAGACGGTGTCCTCCACCGAGACGAACTGCTCGCCGGACTCCTGGATGTCGATCTCGCTCCGGCCCATGGTGGGCAGGATCAAGGCTTCGGCTCCGGTCACCACATGGGAACGGTTGAGCTTGGTGGAGACCTGGATGGACATTTCCGTCCCGGCCACCGCGGCCTCGGCGGCGTTGGTGTCCGAGATGGCGCCGACGAAGTTGCCGCCCATGGCCATGAAGACCTTGATTTCGCCCTCTTGCATCTTGTTGATGGTTTCCACCGCGTCCACGCCGTGCTCGCGGGGCGGTTCGAAGCCGAACTCCTCGCCCAGGGCTTCCATAAAGGACTGCGGCATTTGTTCCCAGATGCCCATGGTCCGGTCACCCTGCACGTTGCTGTGCCCGCGGATCGGCGAGGCGCCGGCACCGGGCTTGCCCATGTTGCCTCGCAGCAGGAGCAGATTGATGATCTCCTTGATAGTTGCCACGCCCTTCTTCTGCTGCGTGATCCCCATGGCCCAGGTGATGATGACCTTGTCGGCCTTCAGGTAGCGGGCGGCCAACTCGTCGATTTCCTCGGTGCGCAGCCCGGTCGCTTCCAGGACGGCCTGTTCGTCCAGCAGGGCCAGATGCTCCTTGAGTTCCTCGAGGCCCTCGCAGTGCTCGGCGAGGAAGGCGTGGTCCAGGACGGTTCCGGGGTTCTTCGCCTCGGCGTCGAGGACGCGCTTGGAGACCGCCTGGAGCAGGGCCATGTCTCCGCCGATGCGGATGTGCAGGAACTGGTCCGCGATGGAGGTGCCGCGGCCGATGATGCCCTTGACCTTCTGCGGGTTCTTGTAACGGTGCAGGCCGGACTCGGGCAGCGGGTTGACGGCGACAATTTCGCCGCCGTTGTGCTTGCAATTCTCGAGCTCGGTGAGCATGCGCGGGTGGTTGGTGCCAGGGTTCTGGCCCATGATGATGATCAGGTCGGCGTCGGCGTAGTCGTCGAAGTTGACCGTGGCCTTGCCGATGCCGATGGTCTGCCCCATGGCCCAGCCCGAGGACTCATGGCACATGTTGGAGCAGTCCGGCAGGTTGTTGGTGCCGTAGCCGCGGACCAGGAGCTGGTAGAGGAACGCAGCCTCGTTGGAGGTCCGGCCGCTCGTGTAGAAGGCGGCCTCGTCGGGGGAGGCCAGCCCCTTGAGTTTCCCGGTGATGATGCGGATTGCTTCGTCCCAGCCGATCGGCTTGTAGTGGTCCTCGCCGGCGGCCTTGTAGACCGGTTCGGTGAGCCGGCCCTGCATGCCCAGCCAGTAATCCGAGCGGTTCCGCAGCTCGCTCACCGAGTTTTCCGCCCAGAATGACGTCGGGATCACCACCGGCGTCGCCTCCCAGGTGACGGCCTTGGCGCCGTTCTCGCAAAACTCGAAGGCCTTCCGGTGGTGCGGGTCCGGCCAGGCGCAGCTGGGGCAGTCGAAACCGTCCTTCTGGTTCATCTTCATGACCGTCTTGCGGGTCCGGTTGAGGCCCATCTGCTCCACGGCCGGGACCATCGAATGATAAACGCCCGGGACACCGGCAGCCCAATGCTTCGGTCCCTTGCCGACCTCCAGGTCTTTTTCGCTGGTTTCCTCAATGCGCGGAGTCTTACGAGTCACGACAACTTCCCTTCTGCAGACGCCGCCGGGCATCCGACGGCGGGCATAACAACACTACGCACCCTACCTTCACGCTCCTTACAGGCCTATCAGCTCGCCCGGAGCGCCGCAAGCAATTGGGCAGATCCTGCGGCTTGCTGGGCCCTCCGAACGCTGTGCGCCGTCGGCAGAGGGAGGCCGGTCCAAGTTTTCGCAAGGACCGGCCTGCATTCTGTTAACACCATCAGCTTCTGGATGTGGGTTCACATCCTCCGGCACCCGGCGTCCTGACGCGGTACAGGAGCGGGCGCCGCGTCCAGGGGCAGCATGGTGGTACCGCCGGCTGGCGGGTTCCCAGCGACCCGTCAGCCGGCCACCAGCATTTTCTGGATCTCCCGGCGCAGGACCTTGCCGATCAGCGAGCGCGGCAGCTCCTCCAGGACCACCACGCGCCGCGGCACCTTGTAGGCCGCCAGCTGCCGGCGTGCGAATTCCTGGAGGGCAACGGCGTCGACGGTGGCTCCGGGGGCCGGTACGACGGCGGCCACCACGTCCTCGCCGCCACCGGCCCGGGGCAGTCCGACGACGGAGACCTCGGCGATGCCGGGGAATTCGGCGAGCACGTCCTCCACCTCCGTGGGGGAGATGTTGAAGCCGCCGGAGATGATGAGTTCCTTGATCCGGTCCCGGATCGTGACGAAGAAGTCATTGTCCACCGAGACGATGTCGCCGGTGCGGAACCAGCCGCCCTCCAGCAGCGCCTCCTCGGTCTCCTGCGGCCGGTTCCAGTACCCGGCGAACACCTGCGGCCCGCGGATGAGCAGTTCGCCGGGTTCGCCCGGTCCCCGGTCGATCAGGACGTTCTGCGGGTCCACCACGCGCATGTCGGTCAGCGGGAACGGCACACCCACTGTGCCGGGCTTACGGCTCGGCCCGAACGGGTTGCCCACCGAGATGGGGGAGGTCTCGGTCAGCCCGTAGCCCTCGATCAGGTAGCCGCCGGTCGCCTTCTCCCAGGTTTCCACCGTCGCGGCCGGCAGGTTCATCGCCCCGGAAATGGAGTAGCGGATGCCCTTGAGGCTGACGCCCTGCCGGGCCGCCGCGGCCGCGAGCCGGTCGTAGATCGGAGGCACCGCGGGCAGGAAGGTGGCCGGGGATTTCCGGTGCGCCTTCAGCACCAGGTCGACGTCGAACTTGGGGAACAGCACCAGCCTTGCGCCGGTACTCAGGGCGAAGGTCATGCACAGGGTCAGCCCGTACGCGTGGAACATGGGCAGCACCGCGTACACGGTTTCGCGCCCGTCCTTGAGGCCCGGCACCCAGGCCCTGCCCTGCGCGGCGTTGGCCTGCAGGTTGGCGTGCGTGAGCATGGCGCCCTTGGGCGTCCCGGTGGTGCCGGAGGTGTACTGCAGCACGGCCAGGTCCTCCGGCGCGGGGCGCGGGTACCGCTTCTTCAGTTCACCGGCGTCGAGCAGCTCGCGCCACGGCAGGACCTGACGCCGGGCGCCGCCGGCCTGGCGGGCGGACTGCTGGCCGGCGGACGGTTTGCCGGCGGACAGGGCGGCCCGCGCGCGGCGCGCTGCCGGCAGCGGCAGCCGCAGCGCGAGCCGCTTGACCAGCGGCATCGCCGGGATCAGTTCGACCGAGACGACGCTCTGGAGCCCGACGTCGGCCGGGAGCTGCAGCACCCGTTCCACCGCCTTGTCCCAGACGATCGCGACGGCGGCGCCGTGGTCCTCGAACTGGTGCCGCAGTTCACGGTCCGTGTAGAGCGGGTTGTGCTCGACCACCACAGCGCCGAGGCGCAGCGCGGCGTGGAAGGCGACGACGTGCTGCGGGCAGTTCGGCAGGACCAGGGCTACCCGGTCGCCGGCCTTTACGCCGAGCTTCTTCAGCCCGGCCGCCGCCCGGTTGATCTGCGCGCCCAGCTCCCGGTAGCTGGTGGTGGCGCCGAAGAACTCCAGCGCGGTCTTAGCGCCGAAGCGCCGGACGGAGGAGTCAATCAGGTCCACGAGGGAACCCTTGGGCAACTTGAGGTTGGCGGGGACTCCCGGGCTGTAGTGCTTCGTCCACGGCCGGTCCGCCCAGGGGACGCCCGGGACCGGGGCGCCGCGGGTGGGTTTCTTCTTCATGCTCAGTCCTTGCCCTTGGGAATGGCGGTGTCCGGCTCTCGCCCCGCCCTCACGCCGGCCAAAAGAGCCTGCCCAAAAAGCCTACCGGTGCGGGCGCCGCCGGCGTGCATGCCCGGGTGCCCGGTGCCTGCTGTGACCGTGACTTTCGGCCCTAGGGGAGGGGCCGGATTGCGCGGAAGGTGGGTTTGACGGACTCGGGAACGGAAGCACCATGAAACACGAGCAGCCGACCCTCCGGTTCTTCGGTGCCACCGACACTGTGACCGGTTCCCGCTACATGCTTGAAGCCGCCGGACGCCGGGTGCTGGTCGACTGCGGGCTGTTCCAGGGCTACAAACGCAGCCGTGAGCGCAACCGCATGCCCTTTCCCGTTCCGCCGCGTTCGATCGACGCCGTCGTCCTCACCCATGCGCACCTGGACCACACCGGCTACGTCCCGGCACTGGTGCGGGACGGCTTCACCGGACCCGTGATCGCCACCGACGGCACCACGGACCTGTGCAAGCTGATCCTGCCGGACAGCGGCTACCTGCAGGAGGAGGAGGCCCGCTACGCGGCCCACCGCGGATCCTCCCGGCACAGCCCGGCGCTGCCGCTGTACACGGCCGCGGACGCCGTGAAATCGCTCAACAGCTTCCAGGTCCGCGACTTCGACGACCCGCTGGACCTTGGCGGCGGGATGGAACTGACGTTCGTGCCGGCCGGGCACATCCTCGGCGCGGCGCAGGTCCACGTCCGGATCGGCTCCCAGTCGGTGCACTTCACCGGCGACCTGGGCCGCGCGGATGATCCGTTTATGTTCCCGCCCCGGCCGCTGGGCGCCGTCGACGTCCTCGTGACCGAGTCCACCTACGGAAACCGGTTGCACTCCACGCTGGATCCCGAACAACAGCTCGCGGAGATCATCACGCGGGTCGCCAAGCGCGGCGGCGTGGTGATGTTCGCCGCGTTCGCCGTCGGACGGGCCGAGACGCTCATGCTGTACCTCTCCCGGCTCCGCCGCAAGGACGCGATCCCGGACATCCCGGTCTACCTGAACAGCCCGATGGCGATCGACGCCTCCGGGATGTACCAGCGGCACCCCGAGGAGCACCGGCTCAAAAGGGACGAATACGAGCACATGTACAGCATCGCCAAGCTCACCCGCAGCGTGGACGACTCCAAACTGCTGAACCTGCGCGGCGGGCCGATGATCATCATTTCCGCCAGCGGCATGCTGACCGGCGGCCGGATCCTGCACCACCTCGCCGCCTACGGCCCCGACCCCAAGAACGCCATCATCCTCAGCGGCTACCAGGCCGGCGGCACCCGCGGTGCCACGCTGGCCGCCGGGGAACGGGAGCTGCGGATCTACGGGGAGGACGTGCGGATCCGGGCCGAAGTCATCCAGATGGAGAACCTGTCCGCGCACGCCGACACGGACGGCCTGATCAGCTGGATGAAAGCGGCACCGCGGGAACCGCGGATGACCTACATCACGCACGGAGAACCGGAGGCCGCCGACGCGCTGCGGGTCCGGATCAAGCGCGAGCTGGGCTGGCGGGCCCGGGTTCCGGAGCACCTGGAACGCATCGACATCGGGGATCCGCGGTGAACCCGGGCACCGTCACCAGGGCGTCCCTCCTCGGCGAGATCCACTCGCTCGCGCGCCAGCTCCGCAGCGACCGCGACCTGGACGGCCTGGTCCGGCGCGCCGCGGAGTGCCGCTTCACCGCGATCGGGGAAGCCTCGCACGGCACCCACGAGTTCTACACCTGGCGGGCCACGCTCAGCCGCCGGCTGATCGAGGAGCAGGGCTACACCTGGATCGGTGTGGAAGGGGACTGGCCCGACTGCTGGCGGATTAACCAGTGGGTCCGCGGGCTCAGCGGCCAGGACCAGGGCGTCCATGCGCTCCTCGCCGGATTTCAGCGCTGGCCCACCTGGATGTGGGCCAACGAGGAAGTGGCCGGGTTCCTGGACTGGCTGCGCAGCTGGAATTCCCGCCGGCCCGCGGCGGAACGGGTCGGCTTCTACGGCCTCGACGTCTACTCGCTCTGGGACTCGCTGCGCGAGATTATCGGCTGGCTGCAGGAGCACCTGCCCGACGCCGTCCCCGCCGCCATGCGCGCCTGGCAGTGCTTCCTGCCGCACCACGAGGACCCGCACCAGTACGCCTGGAGTACCCGCCTGGTGCCAAACTCCTGCGAAGCCGACGTCGTGGCCCTGCTCAGCGAGGTCCGGAGCCGGGTGTTCAGCCCGGGCGATCATGACGAGGAGGCCTTCGACGCCGTCCAGAACGCCGAAGTGGCCGCCAATGCCGAGCACTACTACCGGATCATGGTCCGCGGCGACCGGCAGTCCTGGAATGTCCGGGACCACCACATGGCCGACACCATCGACCGGCTGGGCCGCCACCTGGGCGCTGGGTCCAAGGGCATCATCTGGGAGCACAACACCCACATCGGGGACGCGCGCGGCACCGACATGGCGCAGGACGGGCTGGTCAACGTCGGCCAGCTTCTGCGGGAACGGCATGCCCCCGAAGGGGTCCTGCTGGTGGGCTTCGCCTCCCACCGCGGCACGGTGATCGCCGCGGACGCCTGGGGGACGCCGGAGCGGATCCTGCCCGTCCCCGCCGCCCGGCCCGGCAGCCATGAGGACTTCCTGCACGAGGCCCTCGGCGTGCCCGCCGTGCTGGAGTTCGGCGACGACCGGACCGGCCCGTGGCAGTCGAGCTGGCTGGGACACCGGGCCATCGGCGTCGTCTACCACCCGGAGCGGGAACATGGGAACTACGTCCCGACCCGGATCGGCGAGCGCTACGATGCGCTGATCTGGCTGGAACAGACCGCGGCGCTGCGCCCGGTGCACCACGAAGGGCCGGCCGTGGAGCCGGAATTCGAGACCGAACCGACCGGTTTCTAGGGCGGCCGTAGCCGCTCCGGCATTCCGCGGCTGCGGTACATCACGACGGCGGCCGGGACGTACCAGAGCAGCGGCACCAGCCGCAGCACCGTGGTCAGCCAGCCCGTGGGTGCCAGTGCGCCTTCCGTCGGGACGAGCGAAAAGACCGAGGTGAACGCCGCGGCGGCCGCCGCGGCGGCGATGAGCCCGAGCCACCGCGGATACGCCCGCAGCCGGAGAGACAGCAGCGCGACGGCGCTGAACATGATTCCGGCGGGCAGATTCGCCAGGTTCAGCGTCACCAGGCAAAGGTCGGCCACCGCCCCCGCCACGTCCGGCGTAGTGTGCGACTCCGCCGGAAGCGTGAGGGTGAGCTGGGCGGCCTGGCCGAGGACGTTCATGCCGCAGGCGAGGACCCCGGCACCCAAAGTGAGGGCGGAGAGTGTGCCGGGAGCCTTTTCGGTGCGCAACAGGTATCCGCGGACGTAGGCCAGGAACCACAGCAGGGCGGCCGAGCTGAAGACGAAGAGCATACTCTGGGCCAGGATCGTCGTGCGGTTGGCGAGCAGGTAGCCGGCGTAGCCGGGGTCCCCGGCCGCCGGCCATGGCCCGCTGAGCGCGCCTTCCAACGCACCGCCCACGATGCCCAGAGCAACGGAGAGCAGGCCGCTCAGTGCCCCGGCTCCGCTGCCGGGGTAGGAACAGTCCTTGGGCGGCGTCTGCCGGTGGCCGTGCGTGTCCATGGCGTGTCCCGTCCTGGCGTCCTGGTCCGCTGCACTGCGGTCGGGGTTGCGGCTGATCCTGGCCGGGACGCTACCGGCGGCCGGAGCGTCCCGGTGAGGGGCTTAAGGCCCTAACCGGCCGCCGGGGCCCGGGGCACACTGAAGTGTCGGCAGAGCCTCGGTGCTGCCGGCGAGTCATGCCAAACAGCAGCGGCCTTCAACGGCCCCGCCTCGGTCTCAGCAGTGGTCACAGAACGGTGCGCTGCCGGGACCCCTGATCGGGGTCACGCACACGTTCGCGCCATGGAAAAGAGCAGGATTCAGGATGAGTAAACCAATCGTCGTCGGCATCAATGGCTCGGCGGGCAGTGAGGCCGCGTTGACGTGGGCGCTGAAGCGCGCTGCCGCGCAGAAGCTCCCGGTTCTGTGTGTCCACGCCGTGGACGACCGCTGGATGTCCCCGGACTTCCAGTACCACGAGCTCATCCGCGAATCCGGGATGGAACTGCTGGAGAAGGCCAAGACCAGTGCAAAGAGCCAGGCCCCCGACGTCGACGTTGACGTCCAGTTGCGGCACGGAAGTCCCGGCTCGGGCCTGCGCGAGGCCTCGAAAGAAGCCTCCATGGTTGTCGTCGGCGCCCACGATAAACACTGGATGGACGGCGGACCCATGACGGACCGCGCCCTCCAGATCGTGACCGCCTCGGACAGCCCGGTGGCCGTCATCCCGAGTACACCCGGAACCGGCAGCCACGGCGTAGTGGTGGGGGTGGACGGATCTGAGGAGTCGCTACAGGCGGTCGCGTTCGCTGCCGCCGAGGCTGACCGCGGCGGCGACGAACTGACCGTGGTCCTGGCCTTCCGCAGCCCGGCCCGCTGGGTTGAACACCAGCTGCCCGAGAGCGGTCTCGCCGAGACGATCGTCGAAGAGGACCGGATCGTCCTCGCCGAATCGGTGGCCGGGCTCGGCGACAAGTACCCGGACCTGGTCATCCACCAGCGCCTCGAAACCGACACCGAACCGGCGAAAGCGCTCACCGACCTGGCGCGGGACGCGCGCCTGCTGGTGGTCGGCAGCCGCGGCCGCGGTGGCTTTTCCCGGCTGGTGCTTGGCTCCACGGCCCACGCCGTGCTGCTGAACGTGACGAGCCCCACCGTGGTGACGCGGGTGCACAAGGTCAAGCACGGGGACTGAGGCGCCAACGCCTGCGGTTACCCGCGGAGCCCCCTTCACGGAGGGGGCTTTCCGCTGTCTTTGCCGGGTGGGAGGATGTTGCCGTGGATTCCCTTTTCAATTTCGTCGGCCACTACTGGTGGCTTGTGTTTCCGATCAGCGGCCTCCTGGGGGCTGGGCCCGTTCCTGGAGCAAGGCCGCCGAACGTCGGCACCGCCGGAAGGTGGAACTGTACCGGCTCAGGAACCACCAGACCGAAGTCGAGCAGGCCGGCAGGAGCCAGGTGCAGGCACTTGTGGACGCCCACGATGCGGTCAACCGGCGCTGGCTGGACTACGAACTGGACGTCGGTAAATTAATTGATTTCCCCGTCATGACCGACGTGCGAGAACCCCTCACTGTGGCGTTCCTGAGGGCCAAACGCGAAGCCGACGGACTCCGGCCCGCCACCGCCGCCGACATGTCGACGGCGGCCCGGCTGGCGGAGTACCGGGCAGCGGTGCGCAGCTTCGAGCTGGCCTTCGACGTCGCCGAGCGCGAGGCCCGGCGGATTCGGGACAGCAATTTCACCGGCCCGGAACGCGAGCGGCTCGCCACTGCCCGGAAGCTGCTGCGGATCGCCTCCGATGCGGCCGCCACCCCGGCTGAACGGCAGACAGCCTACAAGCGGGCCAGACGGGAGCTGGACGGCCTGATCGTGCTGCCGGAAGCAACGCTGGCCTCCCTGGAGGGGAAGATCGCCGGCATGCTCGACGCGGGACAGACCCACAGCCGTCCGCCCGTCTGAGCCGCGGCAGGCCACGGCGGCGGCACACGGGCGCGTTGTTTTGCCCAGCACGCATAGACACGTACGATCTACTGGGTTTCAGGACAGCTTTGGTGAACTGCGCAAGGGATTCCAGCTTAAGAGCAGATGAACAGTGACCAACAGGGCCGCCACGGTTAATGAAACTGCTGACCGTCGACTCTGCAGATTGGGCAACAGGTGGAAATCACCGTAATGGTGGCGCTAGTGATAACGCTGCCGCTGTTCTTTGACTTCACAAACGGGTTTCACGACACCGCCAACGCGATGGCCACGCCCATCGCGACCGGTGCGATCAAGCCGAGGACCGCCGTCGCCCTGGCGGCCATGCTGAACCTCGTGGGCGCGTTCCTCTCCACCGAAGTGGCGAAGACGGTGTCCGGCGGCATCATCCGGGAAGGTTCCGACGGTGTCCAGATCACCCCGGACGTCATCTTCGCGGGCCTGATGGGCGCGATCCTCTGGAACATGATCACCTGGCTGAAGGGCCTGCCCTCCAGCTCCTCGCACGCACTCTTCGGCGGCCTGATCGGCGCGGCCATCGCCGGTATCGGCCTGCACTCAGTGAACTTCACCTCGGTGGTCCAGAAGGTCCTGCTGCCGGCCGTCTTCGCGCCCGTGATCGCCGCTGCCGTGGCCTACGTCTGCACCCGGCTCGCCTATGCGCTGACCTCCCGGCACGACCCCGAAACAGGCAGCAAGCTCACGCAGAAGCGCGGCGGTTTCCGCACCGGGCAGATCTTCACCTCAAGCCTCGTGGCCCTCGCGCACGGCACCAACGACGCGCAGAAGACCATGGGCATCATCACCCTGGTCCTGATTTCTGCCGGCAGCCAGGCCCCCGGCACCGGCCCGCAGTTCTGGGTCATCGCTGCCTGTGCCCTCGCCATCGCCGTGGGCACCTACTCCGGCGGCTGGCGCATCATCCGGACCATGGGCACCGGGCTGACCGACGTGAAACCGGCCCAGGGCTTCGCCGCCGAGACCAGCACCGCCGCCGCCATCCTGGCCTCCTCCCACCTGGGCTTCGCCCTGTCCACCACCCACGTCGCCTCGGGGTCGGTCATCGGCTCGGGCATGGGCCGGCGCGGCACCTCCGTGCGCTGGACGACGGCCCGGAAGATCGTCGTCGGCTGGCTCTTTACCCTCCCGGCCGCGGGCATCGTCGGCGCCCTGACTGCGATGCTGGTGCACACCGTCACCGTCGGCTTTGTCATCGCCGCCGTCGCCGGGACCGCCGCAGTGGTGTACATGTTTGTGGCCTCCCGGAAATCCCACGTCGGCCACCACAACGCCGTCGAGGTTGAAGAGGCCGGCCAGGCCATCCGGTTCGCCAAGAAGAAGGCCGCGGCGGTCAGCCGCACCAACAACTCCAAGGATGGCCGCAAATGAAATGGCTCGAACTCGTCCTCGTCGCGGGGGCAACCCTCGTCGCCGCGGTGACCGTCGTCGTCCTCTACGCCCTGGGCGTCCGGCTCACCGCCATTGCCGGTGACGTGCGGACCAACCAGCCCGGCTGGGTCCGGCCGCTCTCCTACGTCTGCTTCGGCCTCTGCGGCGTCGCGGTGCTCTTCGGGCTGTACCTGATCATCCCGTACTTCAGCAAGTAGGTCCTCCTCGGCAGCGGGGCGGCCGCGGGCGCTCTGGGAAAGGGCTGCGCGAGTGGCTACGCTGGGTCCATGCCGACTTTCCAGTACTTTGTAGCGGCCTCGCTGGACGGCTTCATCGCCACCGCGGACGACAACCTCGACTGGCTCCTCCAGTTCGACGGGTACGCCGGCGGCATGGAGAGCTACGAGGCGTTTATGGCCGACGTCGGCGCGATCGCGATGGGCGGCGAGACCTACGCGTGGCTCCGGAAGCACGAAGCCGGCACCTGGCCCTACCCCGGAACCCCGTGCTGGGTGTTCACGCACCACGAACTGGCGGCCCCGCAGGGCGCCGATGTCACCTTTGTCCGTGGACCGGTGACCGAATTCGCGGAGGACCTGAAGGCGGCGGCCAGGGGCCGGAACGTCTGGGTGGTGGGCGGGGGAGTCCTTGCCGCCCAGTTCGCCGACGCCGGCCTGCTGGAGGAGCTGATCGTCTCGATCATTCCGGTGGTGCTGGGCAACGGGAAGCCGCTGCTGCCGCTGGCCCGGCCGACGGCGCCGCTGGAGCTGCTTGCCTCGCGGACCATGGGCCGCGGCATCGTCGAACTCCGCTACCGCGTCCCCGGCACCACCTGAACCACGGGGCCGGCCCCGGGGCCCCGGCCCTGACGACGCCGCCCGGCGCCCCGGCGCTCCGGGCAGGCGCTCCGGGCCGGCTTGCCCGCGGGCTACCCGTCGATATCGCGGAGCAGGTTTGTGATCCGCGCGGTGGAAAGCCGGCGGCCCTGTTCGTCGGTCATGACAATTTCGTGCGTGGCCAGGGTGCCGCCCAGATGGATGGCGGTGCAGGTGCCCGTCACGGTCCCGGCGGAAACGGCGCGGTGGTGCGTGGCGCTGACGTCAATCCCCAGCGCCTGCCGGCCCGGGCCGGCGTGCATGCCGGCGGCAAAGGACCCCAGCGTTTCGGCGAGCACCACGTGCGCGCCGCCGTGCAGGATCCCGGCCACCTGCGTGTTGCCCTCCACCGGCATAGTGGCCACCGTGCGCTCCGGGCTCAGCTCCACAAAGTGGATGCCCATCTTCACGACGAGGGCACCGACGCCCATCCGGCCCAGCCAGTCGTGCAGTTCCGCGGGAACCCCGGCGGCTTCCAGTTCGGCGGCGAACGGGGCTGGCGTGAAATTGTCGATCATGGGAACTAGGCTGGCACCTGTGAGCGAAACTACCAAACCGGCCCTTTCCCCTTCCGCGACTGACCTCCTCCCGGCAGCTGAGCCCGCATCAGCAGACGCGGCGAAGCCCGCCGGAAAGACCGGCCGGGCCGCGGCGTCTGTTTCCGCCACCGAGGCGCCGGTGATTCCGCTCACGGACCAGCCCCGCCTGCTAGTGCTGGACGGCCACTCCATGGCCTTCCGCGCGTTCTTCGCCCTGCCCGCGGACAAGTTCTCCACGGCCACCGGCCAGCACACCAACGCCGTGCACGGCTTCACCTCCATGCTGATCAACCTGATCAAGGAACAGAAGCCCACCCACGTGGCCGTGGCGTTCGACGTTTCCGACGACACCACGCACCGCAAGGCCGAGTACGACGGCTACAAGGGCGGCCGCAACGAGACCCCTCGGGAAATGAGCGGCCAGATCGACCTGATCGACAAGGTCATGGGCGCGTGGGGCATCAAGACCATCAAGATGCCCGGCTGGGAAGCCGACGACATCCTGGCCACCCTCGCCGCCATGGGTGAACAAGCCGGCTACGAGGTGCTGCTGGTCTCGGGCGACCGCGATGCCTTCCAACTCATCACCGACAACGTGTTCGTGCTCTACCCGCGCAAGGGCGTCAGCGACATTCCCCGGATGGACGCGGACGCCATCCAGGAGAAGTACTTCGTCAGCCCCACCCAGTACTCGGACCTCGCCGCCCTGGTGGGCGAAACGGCGGACAACCTCCCCGGCGTCCCCGGCGTCGGCCCCAAAACCGCGGCCAAATGGATCAACCTCTACGGCGGCCTGGAAGGCGTCCTCGAGAACCTCGACGCGATCGGCGGCAAGGTGGGCGACGCCCTCCGCGAGAACGTCGAGGAGGTCAAGCGCAACCGGCGGCTCAACCGGCTGCACACCGACCTCGAACTGCCCGTCACGCTGGAGGACCTCGCGGACCCCCGGCCAGACCAGGCCGCCCTCGAGGACCTGTTCGACACCCTCGAGTTCAAGACCATCCGGACCCGGCTCTTTGCCCTGTACGGCAGTGAAGTCACCGAAGCCGAGCGTGAAAGCCTCGACACCCCGGACTTCGTCACCCCCGCGGACGCCGACGAGCTGGCAGCCTTCCTCGCGGCCGGCGCCGGCAAGCGGTCCGCCCTCGCCGTCGACCTGGTGCCCGGCCGGATCGGCGAGGATGCCGCCGCCCTGGCGATCGTCCGCGACGACGCCGCAGCCTACATTGACCTGGCCGGCCAGGACGCCGCAGCCGAAAACATACTCGCCGCCTGGCTGGCCGACGCCGGAGCAGCCAAGGTGATGCACGGGTTCAAGGCCGCCCTGAAGGCGCTGACCGCCCGCGGCCTGGAGCTGGAAGGCGTGGCGGACGACACCTCCATCTCCGGCTACCTGATCCAGCCCGACCGCCGCAGCTACGAGCTCGCAGAGCTGGCCCAGCACCACCTCAACATCTCCGTATCCACCGAGGCCGCCAAGGCCGGCCAGCTGGAGCTGGCGTTCGACGGCGACGACGCCGCCGCCGCGGGAGCGCTGGTCCACGAGGCCGCCGTCGTCCGGGCCCTGAGCCACTACTTCGAGTCGGAACTCACGGAGCGGAAGGCCCAGGACCTGCTGACCACCCTGGAGCTGCCGGTCAGCCGGGTCCTGGCCAACATGGAACTCGCGGGCATCGCCATCGACATGACCCGCATGGACGAGCAGCTCTCGGACCTCGCGAAGGTGATCGACAACGCCCAGGAGCTGGCGTTCGCGGCCATCGGGCACGAGGTCAACCTTGGCTCGCCGAAACAGCTCCAGACCGTCCTGTTCGACGAGCTCGGCCTGCCCAAGACGAAGAAGATCAAGTCCGGCTACACCACCGACGCGGCCTCGCTCAAGAACCTGCTGGAGAAGACCGGGCACGAGTTCCTGGTCCAGCTGATGGCGCACCGCGAGTCCTCGAAGCTGCGCCAGATGCTGGAGTCGCTGAAGAAATCCGTCACAGAGGACGGGCGCATCCACACCACCTACGCGCAGAACGTCGCGGCCACGGGCCGGATCTCCTCCAACAACCCGAACCTGCAGAACATCCCCATCCGCAGCGAGGAGGGCCGCCGCGTCCGGGGCATCTTTGTGGTCAGCGAGGGCTACGAATGCCTGCTCTCCGCGGACTACTCACAGATCGAAATGCGCATCATGGCTCACCTCTCCGGCGACGCCGGCCTGATCCAGGCCTACAAGGACGGCGAGGACCTGCACCGCTTCGTGGGCTCCAACATCTTCCACGTGCCCACCGACCAGGTGACCAGTGCCATGCGCTCCAAGGTCAAGGCGATGTCCTACGGCCTCGCTTACGGCCTGACCTCGTTCGGGCTGTCCAAGCAGCTGGAAATTTCCGTGGACGAGGCGCGGACCCTGATGAAGGACTACTTCGACCGCTTCGGCGCCGTCCGCGACTACCTCCGCGGCGTTGTGGACCAGGCCCGGATCGACGGCTACACCGCCACCATCGAGGGCCGGCGCCGTTACCTGCCGGACCTGACCAGCACCGACCGCCAGCTGCGCGAGAACGCCGAGCGGATAGCGTTAAACTCGCCGATCCAGGGCTCGGCGGCGGACATCATCAAACGGGCCATGCTCGGTGTCTCCGGCGCGCTGGCCGAGCAGGGCCTGAAGTCCCGGATGCTGCTGCAGGTCCATGATGAACTGGTCCTCGAAGTCGCCGAAGGCGAACGCGAGGCCGTCGAGGAGCTGGTCACGGAACAGATGGGCGCCGCGGCGCAACTGTCAGTTCCGCTCGAAGTACAGATCGGCGTCGGCACCAGCTGGTACGAGGCCGGGCACTAACACCGGCGGGCAGCCGCCGCCCAGCATTATTCGTTTCTAGGGCGCAGTAAATTCCAGGGGGAGAAGCACGTGGCGAAGCACTACGAAATCCGGCGGTTCCGTGCGGCCGGGAAGGAATCGTCGGAGTACGCCCGGGGAGTGTCCTGGCTCCGCGGCGTCGGCATCGGGTTCTACGACGAGCAGCACAAAGACGAGTTCATCGACAAGGTCATGGCGATGTACCGGGTGGACAACCGTGAAATGACGGGCGTCTACCAAACCGATGCCGTGGCACCGCACGCCGTGTCCGCCGACGTTCCGGTGGCCACGTTCGCCACCCTGCGCAAGAATTTGAACATCGGTTACGGGCGGCAGCTTGAGGCCCAGCTGGTCACCGCTGTCACCGTGCGCGGAACGCACCGCCGGCAGGGACTACTGCGGCGGATGATGACCGAGGACCTCGCCGCGGCCAAGGCCGACGGCGTCCCCTTCGCTGCCCTCACGGCCTCGGAGGCGTCGATTTACGGACGGTTCGGCTTCGGTGTGGCCACTTTCGAGCGCGACATCAAGCTGGAGACCGGCCCGCGGTTCCGGCTGCGCCACGAGGCCAGTGGTTCGGTGGAACTCGCGGACCGGAAGGAACTGCTGGAACTGGCGCCGGCGGTGTTCGAACGCACCCACGGCGCCACACCCGGCTCAATCATGCGGCAGGAAGCCTACCGGCTGCGGGTCTCCGGAACGCTGGCCCGCGACGGCGGCGAGGACAACGCGATCAGGTGCGCCCTGCACTACGACGCGTCCGGAACCGTCGACGGTTACGTCTCCTACAAGTTCGCCGGCTGGGAGACCGAACCCGCCACCGTGGAGATCGTGGACCTTGTGGCCGCCACCGACGCGGCCTACCTGGAACTGTGGCAATTCCTCGGCAACATGGATCTGATCCGGCGGGTCACCTGGAAGGAAGCGCCGGTGGACAATCCTCTGGCCTGGGCCCTCGAGGATCCCCGCTGTATCGAGTCGTCCGACCACGCGGACATGCTCTGGCTGCGCGTTCTGGACCCGGTCAGGGTTTTGGGCGCCCGGCGTTACTCCACCGACGGCACCCTCGTACTGCGCGTTACCGACAGCCTCGGCTTCGCCGCCGGTACGTACGCCGTGGAGGTCACCGGGGGAGAGGCGACGGTCACCGAGGCCGCCGACGCGGACCCGGAGCTTTCGCTGGACGTCGCGGACCTCGGCTCCATCTACCTGGGCGCGGTCTGCCCGGTGACCCTGAAAGCCGCCGGGCGGATCACCGAGCACACCCCCGGAGCCGCGCTGACCGCCCGGCTGATGTTCGCCGTCGAACGCGCGCCGCACTGCCTGACGCACTTCTAGGCAACCGGTCCCGCACGGCCCGTCGGGTGCTGCCGGCGGGCGCCGTCGCGCTTTGACCGGCGTTGGCGGAACCGACTAGACTAAACGGGCGTGTACTACGTGCGCGCATTCAATCCACAAAATCAGGATGACCCGGCGGATCGCCTTTGATCTGCCGTGCTCCCCACCCGTGTCGCCGACGCGGACGGGACGGTTTGCCTGACCGACTAACTATCCACAACGGAGCCCCTACTACATGACCATCACCTCCACCGAGAAGCCCGGTACCCCCGTAGTCGCGATTAACGACATCGGTACCGCTGAGGACTTCCTCGCAGCAGTCGACGCCACCATCAAGTACTTCAACGACGGGGACCTCGTCGAAGGTACCGTCGTCAAGGTCGACCGCGACGAAGTTCTGCTCGACATCGGTTACAAGACCGAAGGTGTCATCCCCTCCCGCGAGCTGTCCATCAAGCACGACGTTGATCCCGGAGACGTCGTCTCCGTCGGCGATCTCGTCGAGGCCCTGGTGCTCACCAAGGAAGACAAAGAAGGCCGTCTGATCCTCTCCAAGAAGCGTGCTCAGTACGAGCGTGCCTGGGGCGACATCGAGAAGGTCAAGGAAGAAGACGGCGTCGTCACCGGCACCGTCATCGAGGTTGTCAAGGGTGGTCTTATCCTCGACATCGGCCTGCGCGGCTTCCTGCCCGCATCCCTCGTCGAGATGCGCCGTGTGCGCGACCTTGCTCCGTACATCGGTCAGCAGATCGAAGCCAAGATCATCGAGCTGGACAAGAACCGCAACAACGTTGTGCTGTCCCGCCGTGCCTGGCTCGAGCAGACCCAGTCCGAGGTCCGCTCCACGTTCCTCAACAAGCTGGAAAAGGGCCAGGTCCGTCCCGGCGTCGTTTCCTCCATCGTCAACTTCGGTGCCTTCGTGGACCTGGGCGGCGTAGACGGCCTGGTTCACGTTTCCGAGCTGTCCTGGAAGCACATCGACCACCCGTCCGAGGTTGTCGAAGTTGGCCAGGAAGTCACCGTCGAGGTTCTCGAGGTCG
This sequence comes from Arthrobacter sp. SlRoot2-15, assembly GCF_059739345.1. Taxonomy (NCBI): domain Bacteria; kingdom Bacillati; phylum Actinomycetota; class Actinomycetes; order Micrococcales; family Micrococcaceae; genus Arthrobacter; species Arthrobacter sp. SlRoot2-15. The sequence goes on along the minus strand of NZ_AP046058.1, from coordinate 161,723 downwards.
ACCTGGACCGCGAGCGCGTCTCCCTGTCGCTCAAGGCTACGCAGGAAGATCCGTGGCAGACCTTCGCCCGCACCCACGCCCTCGGGCAGGTTGTTCCGGGTAAGGTCACCAAGCTGGTTCCGTTCGGCGCGTTCGTTCGCGTTGAAGACGGCATCGAAGGCCTGGTCCACATCTCCGAGCTCGCCGTGCGCCACGTTGAACTGGCCGAGCAGGTTGTCTCCGTCGGTGACGAGCTGTTCGTCAAGGTCATCGACATCGACCTCGAACGCCGCCGCATCTCGCTGTCCCTCAAGCAGGCCAACGAGGGCGTCGACGCCGAGTCCACCGAATTCGATCCGGCTCTCTACGGCATGGCCGCAGAGTACGACGAAGAGGGCAACTACAAGTACCCGGAGGGCTTCGACCCGGAGTCCAACGAGTGGCTTGAAGGCTACGAGACGCAGCGCGCCGCCTGGGAGCAGCAGTACGCTGACGCCCAGACCCGCTGGGAAGCCCACAAGAAGCAGGTTGCCCAGCACGCTGCCGACGACGCTGCAGCTGCAACGTCCGGCGAGAGCGACTCCGGCACCACCAGCTACTCCTCCGAGCCGGCTGCCGAGTCGAACGCAGGGGCCGGTACCCTTGCTTCGGACGAGGCTCTCGCCGCTCTGCGCGAAAAGCTGACCGGCAACTAGTTGCCGCCGGCCCGGGTCGCTCCGGGCCAACCACAGCGGGTCCCTGCCACGTGCAGGGGCCCGCTTTGGGTTTAACGGGGTGGCCGCGGTGCGGGTGGCTGTGCGGGCGACTGTGCGCGCCTGTGCGTGACTTGCCGACGTTCCGCGACGGACATGCCCCTTCCCGGGCCCGTGCAGTGGACATAACCCGTATATGTCCACTGCACGCGGCGTGCGTTGGACATGTCCATAAGCGACCTGTGTCCGGTACGGGGCTGGGAATCGCGGCGGGGGAGTCGCCACGGGCGGCTTGCGGCGCTTTTAGGTGGCCACACCCAGGAGCCGGTCCGTGGCCCCATCGGGGATCCCGCCGAAATACTTGTCGAGGATCTGCCGGAACACCGGATCCTCCGGTGCCGCCCGAAGGAACAGGGTCGACGACGAATGCAGCTTGCGTGCGTCGATGCCGCCGAGGATCTGCTCCGCGCTCCGATCCTCGACGGCGAGGACGGCCAGGCAACACTCACGGAGGCGGGCGCCCAACAGCGGGTGGCTGAGGTGGGCCCGCGCTTCGTCCAGGAAGAAAGGGCATACTTCCGCGAGGTCGGACTCAGGCCGAGGCCAGCAACCTGCGGGAAGATGAACCACATCCAGTGGCTTCGCTTGTCGCCGGCGCGCAGCTCCGAGAGTGCCCGCTGATAGGTGCCCGCGGCGTCCTGGGCTTCCTCGAAACGCACGAGCTTGAAGGGGTCGTCCACGTCACCTCTCCTCGTCCGGCCGATCATATCTGTCCCGCCGTTCCGCGGATCGGGAGTGCGGCCTCCCCTCATCCAAGCACGCAGAGCACCCCGGCGACACTTCCGCACCGTGCCGGCCCTAGCGTACTCGCCAAGGCTCGGCGGGGTGCAACGTCCACGGACGGGCATGTCCATTGCTTGGGACAGGCAAAGGGCATGCCCGACGGGGTGCAAGGACCACGAACGGGCATGTCCATTCCTGGGCCCGGACCTTGGACATAGTGCCATTATGCTCATTCCCTGAGCCGGGAGATGGGCATGAACGTTGCTTGGGGTAGGCAGAGGGCATGCCCGACGGGGTGCAAGGACCACGGACGGGCATGTCCATTCCTGGGCCCGGACGGTGGACATAGTGCCATCATGCTCATTCCCTGAGCCGGGAGATGGGCATGTCCATCGGCCGGGGGAGGGCTGCTGGCACCCCGCCCTAACCGTGCCCCGGTCTAGCCCAGGGTGAAACGTGCTTTGACCCGTTGGCCGTCGGCGGCGAGTTCCGCGCCCAACGATCGGAGCAGGGCCTGCGCGGCGGTGTTGCCGGCCGTCGTTTCCGCCTCCAGCAGGTCCGCCCCGGCTGCCGCGGCCGCCGCCTTGACCAGGCGCAACGCCTCCGTGCCGATGCCGCGGCCCCGGAAGCTCCGGCCAAGCCAGATGCCGGTCTCCAGCGCCCCGCCGTCGCGCGTGAACGGTCCCGCGCCGGTGGCGGGGACCCGGGCCAGCCGGATGGAACCGGCCAGTTCGCCGTCGGCGGTTATGGCCCAGGACTTCTGCCGTGCCGGGCCGTCGATGCCGGCCGCCGCGGCGTGGTGATAGGCCCGGAACCAGCTGATCCGCTCCGTATTCCAGCCCGCGGCGGTCCCCAGCGGCGGGGTGACCTCGTCCGCGTCCGCGTCGTGCAGGGCGACCGCCAGCAGGCGCTCCAGCACCGGATCCGTCACGTCCACCAGCGCCACCACGGGCACCTGCTCAGCTGATGGCGACATCGATCCACTCCGTTTCTCCGGGCACCAGGGCGGCGCTTCCGGCCGAGAGCGCCGCGAGGCGGTCGGCGGCCTGCGACAGAGACGCCGGTTCGTCCGGGAGCGCCAGCCGAAGAACCGTCGTCTGCGCATCATAGCGGGCGCCGGCCATCACATAGCCCGCCGCGCGCAGGTCGTTCTCGAGCCTGCCCGCGGCGGCATGCGGCACCGGCACGCCGCAGATCCGCAGCCGCTGCCGGTGCACCAGCGGCGCCAGCGCCAGCGCTGAGGACACGGACTCGGAGTAGGCCCGGACCAGGCCTCCCGCACCCAGCAGGATCCCGCCGAAATACCGGACCACGACGGCGGTCACGTCGCTGAGGTCCGCCACACCGGGCGCGGTTTCGCGCTTCAGCAGCGCCTCCAGCATCGGGAGCCCGGCCGTGCCGGAAGGTTCGCCGTCGTCGCTGGAACGCTGCACCGAGCGGTCCGGGCCGAGCACAAAGGCCGAGCAGTGGTGGCGGGCGTCGTGGAACTCCCGGCGCAACGACCCGAGCAGTGCACGGGCGCCCTCCTCGTCGGCGGTGCGCCGGAGCACGGTGATGAACCGGGAGCGTTTGATCTCCAGCTCGTGCCGGAACCCGTCGCCGGCCGCCAGAGTGGTGTACGCCGTGGCCCCGCCCCTGGGAGAAACCGCGTCATCTGGCACCGCTTCAGTTTAGTCTGGTGGGGTGCTGAAGATCGGTTTGACGGGCGGCATCGCCTCAGGGAAGTCAGTGGTCGCCTCGCGGCTGCGCGAGCTCGGCGCGGTACTGGTCGACGCCGACGCGCTGGCCCGCGAAGTGGTGGAGCCGGGCACGCCCGGACTGGCCCGGGTGGTGGACGCCTTCAGCGCCTCCGTCCTGGGTCCGGATGGGGCCCTCGACCGCCCGCGCCTGGGTGCCCTCGTCTTCGGCGACCCAGAGCGCCTCGCCGTGCTGAACGGCATCATCCACCCCCTCGTCCGGGAGCGTGCCGCCGCCCTCGCGGCCGCCGCCCCGAAAGGCGCCGTCCTGGTCCAGGACATCCCCCTCCTGGTCGAGACAGGACAGGGCGCCAACTTCCACCTTGTGCTGGTGGTGGACGCCCCGGATGATGTCCGGGTGCGGCGGATGGTGGAGCACCGGAAAATGACCGTCGAGGACGCCCGCTCCCGGATGGCGGCCCAAGCCACGCGGGAGGACCGGCTGGCGGCCGCCGACGTCGTGCTGGACAATTCCGGGACCAAGGACGAACTGCGCGACGCGGTGGACCGGCTGTGGCGGCACCGGCTGGAGCCTTTCGCGGAGAACCTGGCCCGCGGCCGGATGGCCGCGCGCACCGGCGGTCCCGTGCTCAGCCCCGCCAACCCGGACTGGCCGGCGCAGGCCTCCCGGCTGATCGGCCGGCTGCGGGCGGTGGCGCCGGAGGACATCCTGGCCGTGGACCACATCGGGTCCACGGCCGTCCCGGGGCTGGATGCGAAGGACGTGCTGGACCTCCAGCTCACCGTCCCGGACCTGGCGACGGCGGACCGTCTTGAGCCCCTGCTGGCCGCGGCGGGGTTCCCGCGCTGGCCGGGCATCGGGGCTGACAACCCCAAGCCGGCACACCCCGACCCGTCAGCCTGGGACAAACGGGTGCACGGCAACGCGGACCCCGGCCGGCCCGTCAACCTCCACGTCCGGGCCGCCGGCTCGCCGGGCTGGCGTTATGCGCTGTGCTTCCGGGACTGGCTGCGCGACGACGCGGCCGCCCGCGCGGACTACGTCGCGGAAAAGCGGCGTGCGGCCCGGCGGCACGGCGTGGACAAGTCCACCGCCGGCTACGCCGCGGACAAGGAGGACTGGTTCACGCACTACGCCGCTCCGCGGATGGAGGACTGGGCCCGCCGCACCGGCTGGCTGCCGCCGTCGTACGCCGCCGGGGACCCGGGTACCGCCCAAAGCTGAATCCGGGCACGCTGTCGGAGGGCGGCGGTAGATTAGGTACATGAGCCTTGCCCAGGAAATCAACCGTGTTGTGGCGCCCTTCGAGGTCATCAGCGAGTTCCAGCCCGCGGGAGACCAGCCGGCCGCGATCGCGGAACTGACCGAGCGCATCAAGAACGGCGAGAAGGACGTGGTGCTGCTCGGTGCCACCGGCACCGGTAAGAGCGCGACGACGGCGTGGCTGATCGAGCAGGTCCAGCGGCCCACCCTGGTGATGGTGCAGAACAAGACGCTCGCCGCCCAGCTCGCCAACGAATTCCGTGAGCTGCTGCCCAACAACGCGGTGGAATACTTCGTCTCCTACTACGACTACTACCAGCCGGAGGCCTACGTTGCCCAGACGGACACCTTCATCGAGAAGGACTCCTCGGTCAACGAGGAGGTCGAACGGCTCCGGCATTCCGCCACCAACGCGCTGCTGACCAGGCGCGACGTGATTGTGGTGGCCACCGTCTCCTGCATCTACGGCCTCGGCACGCCGGAGGAATACATCGCCGGCATGGTGACGCTGCGCAAGGGCGCCGAAATGAACCGCGACGACCTGCTCCGGAAGTTCGTCTCCATGCAGTACGCCCGCAACGACATGGACTTCCACCGCGGCACGTTCCGGGTCCGCGGCGACACCGTGGAAATCATTCCGATGTACGAGGAACTCGCCATCCGGATCGAGTTCTTCGGCGACGAGATTGAGAACATCTACACCCTGCACCCGTTGACCGGCGAGGTGCTCCGGGAAGAGAACGAAATGTACGTCTTCCCGGCCTCGCACTACGTGGCGGGCCCGGAGCGGATGGCCCGCGCGATCAAGCGGATCGAGGACGAGCTGGCCGACCGCCTCAAGGTCCTGGAGAGCCAGAATAAACTCGTGGAGGCGCAGCGGCTGCGGATGCGCACCACCTACGACCTGGAAATGATGCAGCAGATGGGATTCTGCAACGGCATCGAGAACTACTCCTCGCACATCGACGGCCGCGCCCGGGGGACCGCCCCGCACTGCCTGATCGACTACTTCCCGGACGACTTCCTGCTGGTGATCGACGAATCCCACGTCACCGTGCCGCAGATTGGCGCCATGTATGAGGGCGACATGTCCCGCAAGCGGAACCTCGTGGACCACGGCTTCCGGCTGCCCTCGGCGATGGACAACCGCCCGCTCAAGTGGGACGAATTCCAGGAGCGCGTGGGCCAGACCGTCTACCTGTCCGCGACCCCCGGCAAGTTCGAGCTCGGCAAGGCCGACGGCTTTGTGCAGCAGATCATCCGGCCCACCGGCCTGATCGACCCCGAGGTGATCGTCAAGCCCACCAAGGGCCAGATCGATGACCTGCTGGGCGAAATCCGCACGCGCACCGCGAAGAACGAGCGTGTCCTCGTCACCACGCTGACCAAGCGGATGGCCGAAGACCTCACCGACTACCTGCTGGGGCACGGCGTGAAGGTCGAATACCTGCACTCCGACGTCGACACCCTGCGCCGTGTGGAACTGCTCCGCGAACTGCGGATGGGCGTCTTCGACGTGCTGGTCGGCATCAACCTGCTCCGCGAAGGCCTCGACCTGCCGGAGGTGTCCCTCGTGAGCATCCTGGACGCGGACAAGGAAGGCTTCCTGCGCTCCTCGACCTCGCTGATCCAGACGATCGGCCGTGCCGCCCGAAACGTGTCCGGCCAGGTGCACATGTACGCGGACAAAATCACCGACTCGATGGCCCATGCCATCGACGAAACGAACCGGCGCCGCGCCATCCAGGTGGCCTACAACACGGAGAAGGGGATCGACCCCCAGCCGCTGCGAAAGAAAATCGCGGACATCACCGACCAGCTCGCCAAGGAAGACGCCGACACCCGCGAGCTGCTGGCCAGCGCCGGCAAGACCCGCGGGAAGGGCAAGGGCGGCTCCAAGGTCCGGGCCGACGGCCTCGCCGCGGCACCGGCCGAGGACCTCGTTGGCCTGATCGAGCAACTAACCGAGCAGATGCACGCCGCCGCCGGCGAACTGCAGTTCGAGCTGGCGGCCCGGCTCCGCGACGAGGTCGGCGAGCTCAAGAAGGAACTGCGGCAGATGCAGTCGGCCGGGCACGCCTAAGGTAAAGTAGATCCAACGTAGGGGAGTATCCCAAGCGCTACGATCGTCAACACGCAGGGCACAGATGCCATGCCGGGCGTAGCGGGCACCGAAGCAGCACCCGAGGTTTATGGCCCGGGGAGCGGCGGCTTGGCCGGAGAGACTTACACCGCTTAGTTGTACCCTGCGAAAGGTATCTACGTGCCCGAACTTCCCCTCTGGTTCGAGATCGGCTCCTTCGTCGTTCTCGGCATCATCCTCGCCATCGACCTGCTGCTGGTGCTGAAGCGGCCGCATGAGCCCTCGATGAAGGAAGCCGGCCTCTGGGTCTCCTTCTACATCGCGCTGGCGCTCGTCTTCGCCGGTGCCATGTTCATGTTCACCGGCCCGGAATACGGCGGCCAGTTCCTCGCCGGCTGGGTGACGGAGTACAGCCTCAGCATCGACAACCTGTTCGTTTTCATCATCATCATGGCCCGCTTCTCGGTACCCCGTAAGTACCAGCAGGAAGTGCTGATGGTGGGCATCATCATCGCCCTGGTGCTGCGCGGCATCTTCATCCTGCTCGGCGCGATCGTGATCGAACAGTTCAGCTGGGTCTTCTACATCTTCGGCGCGTTCCTGCTCTGGACCGCCTGGAAGCAGGCCCAGGACGAGGGCGAGGACGAGGAAGACAAGGAAAACCCGCTGATCGCCCGGATCCGTAAGATCCTGCCGATGTCGGAGAAGTTCGACGGCGGCAAGCTCCGCACCGAGGTCGACGGCAAGAAGGTCTTCACCCCCATGCTGATCGTCTTCGTGACCATCGGCATGACCGACCTGCTCTTCGCGGTAGACTCCATTCCCGCGATCTTCGGCCTGACGCAGAGCGCGTTCATCGTCTTCACAGCGAACATTTTCGCGCTGATGGGCCTGCGCCAGCTGTACTTCCTGCTCGGCGGCCTGATGAACCGGCTGATCTACCTCAAGCACGCGCTCTCCGTCATCCTCGCGTTCATCGGCGTCAAGCTGGTGCTGCACGCCATGCACGTCAACGAACTGCCCTTCATCAACGGCGGCAAGCACATCGAATGGGCCCCGGAGATCCCCACCTACGTCTCACTCGGCGTGATCATCGGCACCATCATCATCGCGGTCGTCGCGAGCCTGGTCAGCTCCAAGGCCTCCAAGGCGAAGCTGGACGCCCGGCTCGAAGAGGACTCCCGCAAGAGCCTCACCGACGCCGAGTAGCCGGCGGCCCGGTCCGGCAGCGGCAGCCCCGCACCGGCCACCCCGCGGCCCGGCCACCGGCTAAGCTCGGAGCGTGAAAATCTTTGATGCCGCAACAGCGGCCGGTACGGCGCTGCACCCGCAACGGGTGCAGCGCCGTACCGTTGTTGTGCTCAGCGCCGCCCAGCTCCTCAGCGGGGTGGGCAACGGGGCCAGCCTGTCCGTCGGCTCGCTGCTGGCCGTCCAGCTCGCCGGCTCCAACGCCTGGGCCGGTTCGGTCACCACCACCATGACGCTGGCGGCAGCGCTGACGGCACTGCCGCTGGCCGGGCTGGCCGGCCGGCGCGGGCGCCGGGCTGCCCTGGTCACCGGGCTGCTCGCCGCAATGACCGGCGCCCTGCTGGTCATCCTGGCCACCGTGACCGGCGCCTTCCCGGTCCTGCTGCTGGGCGCCGCCCTGCTGGGCCTCGGCACGGCGGCCAACCTGCAGGCACGCTTCGCCGCCGTCGACCTCGCCGACCCGGAGCACCGCGGACGCTCGCTCGCGATCGTGGTCTGGGCCGTGACGGTCGGGGCCGTCGCCGGGCCCAACCTGATCCAGCCCGGTGCACTCGTGGGGCAGGCACTGGGCCTCCCGCCGATCTCCGGGCCCTTCGTGTTCTCCACGGCGGGACTGGCCCTCGCCGCGCTGCTGCTGCTGATCGGGCTCCGCCCCGATCCGCTGCTGCTGGCCGCACGGCTCCGCGGCGCAGCCGAGGAACCCGCGAAAGGGACCACGGGAACCCGGGGAAGGCACGCGCTGCGGAACGGCCTGCGCGCGGTCCGGGCAGCACCCCGGGCCCGGCTGGCGCTGCTCGCCGTCGTCGCCGCGCACGGCTGCATGGCCGCCGTGATGTCCATGACGCCGCTGCACCTGCAGCTGCTCACCGAGGGCCCGCTGGCCGGGCACTCCGCCGGGCACGCGCACGCCGCCAGCACTGACGTGTTTGTGCTGATCGGCTTCACGATTTCGCTGCACATCGCCGGGATGTACGCCCTCTCACCCGTGATGGGCTGGCTCACCGACCGGGTCGGCCGACTGCCGGTGATCCTGCTGGGCCACGGGCTGATCCTGCTGGCCGTCTGCGTCGCCGGCTTCGGCCAGGGGCAGCCGGCGCTGGTCACGACCGGGCTGGTGCTGCTGGGACTTGGCTGGTCCGCGGCCACCATCGCCGGCTCGACGCTGCTCGCGGAGAGCGTCGCTGCCGGGGACCGGGTCCTGGTCCAGGGCGTGTCCGACACCCTGATGGGCGTGGCCGGGGCCGTGGGATCCGGCTTCGCCGGCCTGGTGATGAGCGGGATCGGCTACCAGGGGCTGAACCTGCTTGCGGCCGCCGTGGCGGCCGCCGTATTCGGCGTCGCGCTGCCGGCGGCCGTCCGGTCACGCCGCAGCCCGGAGCCGGCCGCCGGCTAAGGGCGCACCCGGCCGCCGGCTACGGGCCCGAAGTCGGGAACCCCGGGCCGGTCAGCCCCGGGCGGCGCGCGCCATGCCGAGCAGCCGGCCGAAGATGGCATCGCCGTCGTCCGCGATGCCGTCGTGGTGGAACTCATCCGTTTCCCACACCTGCAGGCCGCGCACGGCAGCGGCAGTTTCCAGCGAGAGGTCCCGGTCCACGTAAATATCGTCGCTGTACACGGCCGCCGCCACCGGAACGGTGTTCAGTGCGAGCCGTTCGGGGTCGTAGAGCGGCTTCCAGTCGTCCTTCTCTGCCAGCAGCTGGGCCACGGCGCGGAGGGGGCGCAGCGCCGGGTCCTGTTCGAAGTACCACGGGTACACCATCTCGCCGGTCAGCAGGGGAGCGGCGTTGTCCGGGCGGAACTCCGGGAAGTCCTGGAGCACCCGGAGCGCCGCCCAGTCCGTGGCCTCGCCCTGGCCGTAAATCGATTCGTGCATCAGCGCGTACAGCGGATTTGCGGCGCGCGAGACGAGGCCGCGGACCTGCTCCAGGAACGCGTCGGAGAGGCGTTCGCCATCGGGCGTGCTGACAAACGCGTCCTCAAGCAGGTGGTGCAGCCCGTCCACGCGGGTGTTGCCGCCGAGGTACGAGCCCACCATCTGGAACCGTTCGACGGTGAGCCGGCTGCCGTCGGGCAGGAGTTCCTCCGCCTCGCGCAGATGCCGGGCGATCCGGTTGACCTGCTCCCGGTCCTGCGGATACCAGCCGAAGTATTCGGCGTTGCGGGCCGCCACCCGCGCGAACGTGGCCTGGTAGACCCGGTCGGCGGGGCCGGCCAGGGGCGGCAGGCCCCCGGTGATCAGGGCCTCGCGCAGGCCCTCGGGGGCGAAGGACAGGTAGCTCAGGGCGCAAAAGCCGCCGTAGCTCTGCCCGTAGATGGTCCAGGGCCCGGCCCCGAGGGCCTGTCGGATCGCTTCGGCGTCGGCCACGATCGAGTCGGCCCGGAAGTGCTCCAGGTACTGCGCCTGGTCCAGTTCGCTGCCGCGCAGGGGCAGGGTGCGGCGGTCGATGGGGGAGGAGAGGCCGGTGCCGCGCTGGTCCAGCATCAGGATCCGGAAGTCCTTTGCCGCGGCCTTGCTCCAGCCGCCCAGGGCCGGGAAACGGTTCCCGCGGCCGCCCGGGCCGCCCTGCAGGTAGAGCAGCCACGGCAGTTCCGCGGCGGCCTCCTCGCTGTGGTCCGCGGAAACGTACTCCCGGGCGAAGACCGTGATGGATTCCCCGCCTCCGCCGAAGTGGTCCAGGGGCACCTCGAAGTAGTGCTCCGCGGTGCGCATGCCGCGGTAGTCGTGCCTGGCTTTGACGATGTGCGGCACCCGGGCCGTCTCGGCCGTCTCGGTCGCCACGGTGTCAGCCGCGGTGTCAGCCACGGGCTGCCGTCGTCCGGTCGCCGCCGAACGCCGCCAGGGCCTCGCCGGTGAGCCGGAATGTGGACCATTCGTGCATCGGTGCGGCGCCAAGGTTCCGGTAGAAGGCGATCGAGGGTTCGTTCCAGTCGAGCACGCTCCATTCCACCCGGGCGTAGCCGCGGTCGACGGCGGTCGCGGCCAGGTGCTGCAGCAGCGCCTTGCCGTGCCCGGCCCCGCGGGCCTCCGGCATCACGTACAGGTCCTCGAGGTAGATCCCGTGCACGCCCTCCCAGGTGGAGTAGTTCAGGAACCACAGCGCGAAGCCCTGCACGTCCCCGGCCTCGTTCCCGGCCATGGTCGCGTACACCCGGGGGTTCTCGCCGAACAGCACCTCCGTGAGCATCTCCGGGGTGTTGCGGACGGCGTCCGGTTCCTTCTCGTAGATGGCCAGGTCGTGGATCATCTGCAGGATGGCGGGGACGTCGTGGGGCGTGGCCGGGCGGATTACACTCATGGTCGCCAGTTTACTAGCGGCTACAGGCGGTTCACGTCGGTCACGCGCACGACGGCGGTGCCGGTTTCGTCGGAGGCGGCCAGGTCCACCTCGGCGGAGATGCCCCAGTCGTGGTTGCCGGCCGGGTCGTCGAAGATCTGCCGGACCTTCCAGGTGCCCGGCTCCTCGGTGATGATCAGGAGCCCGGGCCCGCGGGCATCCGGGCCGGTGCCGATGTCCTGGTGCTCTTCGAAGTAGTCGTCCAGCGCGCCCTCCCAGCGCTCCGCGTCCCAGCCGGAGCCGCCGTCGAGTTCGCCCAGGGCGGCGGCGGCCTCGTCGGCGAACAGCTCCACCCGCCGGAACATCTCGTTGCGGACCATGACCCGGAAGGCGCGGATATTGGAGGTCAGCGACGGCGGCGGGGGCGGCGGGGCATCATGCGGGGTCGGGGCGGCACCGGAGCTAAGTTCCTCCCACTCGTCCAGCAGGCTCGAGTCGACCTGGCGGACCAACTCGCCGAGCCACGCGATGAGGTCCTCAAGGTCCTCACGCAGCGCATCCTGCGGCACGGTCTGGCGGAGTGCCTTGAAGCCGTCGGCCAGGTAGCGCAGCACAATCCCCTCGGACCGGGCCAGGCCGTAGAACTGGACGAATTCGCCGAAGTTCATCGCGCGTTCGTACATGTCCCGGATCACGGACTTGGGGGCGAGTTCGAAGTCGCCGATCCACGGGGCAGCCCTGCGGTACACCTCGAATGCCTCGCCGAGGATCTCCGCGAGCGGCTGCGGGTAGCTGACTTCCTCAAGCATGGCCATCCGCTGGTCGTACTCGATGCCGTCGGCCTTCATCGCGGCGATCGCTTCCCCGCGGGCCTTCTTCTGCTGGGCGGAGAGGATCTGCCGCGGCTTCTCCAGCGTCGACTCGATCACCGAGACGACGTCGAGGGCGTACGACGGCGACTCCGGATCCAGCAGTTCCAGGGCAGCCAGGGCGAAGGGGGAGAGCGGCTGGTTCAGGGCGAAGTTCGCCTGCAGGTGGACGGTGAGCCGGACGCTGCGGCCGTCCGGGCCCTGCTCCGCGGGCGGGATGCGTTCGACGACGCCGGCGGCGAGCAGTTCGCGGTAGATGCCCAGGGCCCTTTTCATCAGCCGCAGCTGCGCGGCGCGGGGCTCGTGGTTCTCGGTCAGCAGCCGGCGCGCGGCCTTGAACGGGTCACCGGGCCGCTCCATCAGGTTCATCAGCATCGCGTGCGTCACGGTGAAGCTGGAGACCAGCGGGTCCGGGACGGATTCCACCAGCCGCTTATAGGTCGGCTCGCCCCAGGAGACAAAGCCCTCCGGCGGCTTCTTCTTGACCACCTGGCGCAGCTTCTTCTGGTCGTCGCCGAACTTCGCCGTCGCCTTGGCCATCGCCTTGACGTTCTCGATCACGTGCTCCGGGGCCTGGACCACCACGGTCCCGGCGGTGTCGTAGCCCGCCCGGCCAGCCCGGCCCGCGATCTGGTGGAACTCGCGGGAGTTCAGCGGGCGGGTGCGGACGCCGTCGTACTTGCTGAGCGCCGTCAGCAGCACGGTGCGGATGGGGACGTTGATGCCGACGCCGAGCGTGTCGGTGCCGCAGATGACCTTGAGCAGGCCGGCCTGGGCCAGCTGCTCGACGAGCCGGCGGTACTTGGGCAGCATCCCGGCGTGGTGCACGCCGATGCCGTGCCGGACCAGCCGGTTCAGGGTCTTGCCAAACCCGGCGGCGAAGCGGAACCCGGCGATCAGCTCGGCGATCTTGTCCTTTTCCTCCCGGGTGCAGACGTTGATGCTCATCAGGTTCTGGGCCCGGTCGATCGCCTCAAGCTGGCTGAAGTGGACCACGTAGACGGGCACCTGCTTGGTGGACAGCAGTTCCTCGAGCGTCTCGTGCACGGGGGTCTGCTGGTAGTAGAAGTGCAGCGGGATGGGCCGCTCGGCCGAACTGACGGTCGTCGTCGGGCGCCCGGTGAGCTCGCTGATGCCCTCCTCGAACCGGCTGACGTCGCCGAGGGTGGCGGACATCAGCAGGAACTGGGCCTGCGGCAGCTCCAGCAGCGGCACCTGCCAGGCCCAGCCGCGCTGCGGGTCGGAGTAGAAGTGGAACTCGTCCATGATCACCGTGCCGAGGTCCGCGGCCGGGCCCTCGCGCAGGGCAACGTTCGCCAGGATCTCGGCGGTGCAGCAGATGATCGGTGCGTCCTGGTTGACGCCGGAATCGCCGGTGATCATGCCGACGTTTTCGGCCCCGAAAATCTCGCACAGGGCGAAGAACTTCTCCGAGACCAGGGCCTTGATCGGGGCGGTGTAGTAGCTCCGGGCGCCGCGGGCCATGGCCTGGAAGTGCGCCGCGATGGCCACCAGCGACTTACCCGACCCGGTCGGCGTCGCCAGAATGACGTTGGAGCCAGCCGCGAGCTCCATCACGGCCTCGTCCTGCGCGGTGTACAGGGCCAGTCCGCGGCCCTCCGTCCACTCGACAAACCGGGTGTAGAGCTCATCCGGGTCGAGGCCGGTCCTGCCGGGGACGCGGGCGGCCGGGGCGGGGAGCTGATCTACGAGTTTCATTGCCTTCCAGCTTAGTGGGCCGCCGGGCGGCCGGCAGCGGTCACCGGCGAACCCGGCGCATTGCTTGACCTTTCAACTTTCCGGGCGTATGTTAGTTGTAGCTTCAACTAAATATTCACCACCCGGCAGAACAGACTCTGATGAAAAACCTCCTGGCCCGCATCTTTGGAAAGAAGACCCCCATGACTGACATCACCATCATCGGCAACGGCAACATGGCCCGCGGCCTCGCGACCACCGCCCTGGCCGCCGGCCGGAACGTCGAAATCCTTGGCCAGGACGCGGCCAAGGCCCAGGCCCTGGCGGCCGAGCTCGGCGCCGGCGTCACCTTCGGCAGCACCGCCGACGCGCCGCGTGGCGGCATCGTCGTCCTGGCCGTCCCGTTCGCCGCCGCCGCGTCCGTGGTCAGCAACTACGGCGAGGCCCTGGCCGGAAAGACCCTCGTGGACATCACCAACCCGGTGAACTTCGAGACCTTCGACTCCCTGGTCGTCGGTCCGGACACCTCCGCCGCCGAGGAAATCGCCCGGCTGGCCCCCGCCGGCGCCCACGTGGTCAAGGCCTTCAACACGACCTTCGCCGGAACCCTGCTTGCGGGCCAGTCCGGCGGCCAGCCGCTGGATGTCTTTATTGCCGGCGACGACGCCGCGGCCACCGGGGCGGTCAGCAGCTTCGTCGAGGCCGCCGGGCTGCGCCCGCTCGTCGTCGGCCCGCTCAAACGGGCGAGGGAGCTCGAGGGCTTCCAGTTCGTCCTGATGACCCTCCAGGCCAACCCCGAGTTCTCCGACTTCAACTGGGACACCGGGCTGAAGGTCACCAACTAAATGGAAACCACCTTCACGGACCCCGTAGTGGCCACCGCCGGGTCGGCCGACCCCGCGGCGCCGCTGGTGGTGCTGCTGCACGGCCGGGGCTCCAACGAAACGGAGATCCTTGGCCTGGCGGAGCGGTTGCCTTCCGGCCCGGCCTACGCCGCTGTCCGGGCGCCGATTGTCGAGGGCGGAGGCTATGCCTGGTTCGCCAACCGCGGCATCGGCCGTCCCGTCGCCGAATCGCTCGACAGCACCATGTCCTGGTTCCGGACCTGGCTCGACGCGGTGGCGCCGGCCGGCCGGCCGGTCGTGCTGGTCGGCTTCAGCGGCGGCGCGGCCTTTGCCGGTGGCCTCCTGCTCGCGGACCCGGTACGATTTGCCGGTGCGGCCATCCTGTACGGCACGCTGCCGTTTGACGCCGGCGTACCCGTCACCGCCGGGCAGCTGGCCGGCGTCCCGGTCTTCGTCGCCCACGGCGAGCAGGACCGGGTGATTCCGCCGGAGCTGCTGGCGCGCACCTGGCAGTATCTGGTGACCGAATCCGGCGCCGCCGCGCACTCCCGCCGCGACCCCGGCGGCCACGGCATCACCGGCCAGACCCTGGCCGAGCTGGATGCCTGGATCCGCGGGCTGGCCGCGGCGTGACCCCCGCCCGCGGCACCGGCGGCACCGTCCGGCCGGCGCCGCGGGGTTAGGCTTCGCCTGGGAGCTCCAGGGTGAAACGGAGGAAATGCGTGAAGTGGGATCCGGCCAGGTACGTACAGTTCGGCGACTACCGGGACAGGCCGTTCTTCGACCTGACTGCACGTATCCGCGCGGAGGCGCCGCGGCACGTCGTCGACCTCGGCTGCGGGCCGGGCAACCTCACCGCCACCCTGGCCGCACGCTGGCCCGGGGCGGCGGTGGAGGGGCTGGATTCCTCCGCCGAGATGCTCGCGCAGTCCGGCGCCTTTTCCGCCGGCACCGCAAACCTGACCTTCGCCCTGGCGGACATCGCCGGGTGGATGCCGGCGCCGGAGACGGACGTCGTCGTCACAAACGCCGCCCTTCAGTGGGTCCCCGGGCACCGTGAGCTGCTGCGCCGCTGGCTTGCAGCGCTGCGGCCCGGCGCCTGGTTCGCCCTCCAGGTGCCGGGCAACTTCCATGCACCGTCGCACACCCTGATGCGCGCCCTGGCCGGCACGGACGAATGGTCACCCCGCCTTGCCGGCGTGCTGCGCCACGAGGACGTGGTGGCCGGGCCCGCCGACTACCTTGAACTGATGCTCGACGCCGGCTGCGACGCCGATGCCTGGGAGACGACCTACCTGCAGCTCCTGCCGGGAACCGACCCGGTGCTCGACTGGGTGCGGGGGACCGGGCTGCGCCCGGTGCTGGCCGCGCTCACGCCCGCGGAGGCCGCGAGGTTCGAATCGGAGTACGCGCGGGCGCTCCGCGCGGCCTATCCGCCCGGCCCGCATGGAACGGTGTTCCCGTTCCGGCGGATCTTCGCCGTTGCCCAAAAGCGTGGCTAAACCCCCGCCGCCGGCACCGCTTCGGGGCGCCGCGACTCCGGAAGTTCCCCGGGATCCTGCCGTTTTGACGGATGTGACACGCCGTGTGACAACAACTGGTGTGTAGTGGGCATACAATGACACAGCGGTCTGGGGGCGGCCGCCGTCATTTCCGGATCCGAGCCCTGTTCTGATGATGGAGGTTCGGTGCTCTTTAACCTGATCGGGCGGCTGCTCGCCGCCCACAGGATGACCGTCCTGGCCATCATCTGCCTGCAACTTGTGCAGACCACGGCGAACCTGATGCTTCCCACCCTGAACGCGGCCATCATCGACGATGGCATCGTCGCCGGCAACACGCCCGTGATCCTGCGGCTGGGCGGCGCGATGGCCGGCGTCGCGGCGCTCCAGGTGGGCGCAGCGATCGCAGCCGGCTACATTGGCGCGGTGGTCGCCATGCGCGTGGGCAGGGAACTGCGCGAGGAGCTGTTTGCCAAGGTCCAGACGCTCTCGTCGCAGGAGGTCGGGGTGTTCGGGGCCCCCAGCCTCGTCACCCGGGCCACCAACGACGTCACCCAGATCCAGAACCTCACGGTCCTCGCCTTCACCATGCTCGTCGCGGCGCCGGCCAGCTTCATCGGCGGCATCGCCCTCGCCCTGCACCAGGACCTTGCCCTGACAGGGATTGTTGTGGCCGTCATCCCGGTCCTCGCCGTGATCATGTTCCTGATCGTCCGCCGCCTGATTCCGCTCTACCGGCAGGGCCAGACACTCATCGACCGAATCAGCCGGGTCCTCCGCGAACAGATCATCGGCGCCAACGTCATCCGCGGATTCGTCCGGCAGGACCACGAGATCCACCGCTTCGACGCCGCCAACAAGGACCTCACCCGCAACAATCTCGACTCCGCGCTGCTGGTGGCCCGGATGAATCCGTTGATCATGGTGGTGGTGAACCTGTCCTCGGTCGCGGTGGTCTGGTTCGGCGGCCACCGGATCCAGTCCGGCGAGATGCGGCTCGGGGCCCTGACCGCGTTCATCGCGTACATCCTGCAGATCCTGATCGCCATCATGATGGCGATGTACGTTTTCACCACGGCTCCGCGGGCGGCGGCCTGCGCCGAGCGGATCCAGGCGGTCCTGGACACCGAGCCGTCCATCGACGGCCCGACCGCCGGGCCTGGGTCCGGGGGCCCGGATGGAGCAGCGCCGGACGGGCCCGTGCCGCAAGGCACCGTGGAATTCCGCGACGTGGCCTTCGCCTACCCCGGGGCCGAAGCGCCGGTCCTGGCCGGGGTCACATTCACCGCGCGCCCCGGCACCACCACGGCGATCGTCGGCGCCACCGGGAGCGGCAAGAGCACACTGCTGAACCTGCTGCCGCGTTTCATCGACCCGACCGAAGGAACCATCAGCATCGGCGGCCGCGAAACCCGCGCGCTGCCGCTGGCGTCGCTGCGCGGCCGGATTGCCATGGTGCCCCAGCACTCCTACCTGTTCTCCGGCACTCTCGCGGACAACCTGCGGATGGGCCGGCCGGAGGCCGGCGACGAGGACCTGTGGCGGGCACTGGAAACCGCCCAGGCCGCGGACTTTGTCCGTGACCTGGCGGGCGGACTCGACGCCCCGGTCAGCCAGGGCGGCACCAACTTCTCCGGCGGCCAGCGCCAGCGCCTGTGCATCGCCCGGGCCCTGCTCCGGCCCGCCCCCATCTACGTCTTCGACGACAGCTTCTCCGCCCTCGACTACGGCACCGACGAGAGGCTCCGGGCCGCCCTGGAACTGCTGCTGCGGAGCGCCACGGTGCTGGTCGTGGCCGAACGCGTTTCCACGATCGTGGACGCGGGGCTGATCCTGGTGTTGGAGGACGGCCGGCTGGTGGCGCAGGGCACCCACAAGGAGCTGATGGCGACGTCGCCGACCTACCAGGAAATCGCGGCCTCCCAGCTGGTCCTGGAGGAAACCGCGTGAGCGCCGCGTTCCCCGCTCCCGCCGGGGCCGCCGCCAAATGGCGGGCCGCCGGAAGGCTGCTGGGGCTGCTGCGCCCGGTGCGCCTCCGGATGGCCGGCGTCATCGCCGCGACCTGCGGCTTCGCCGCGCTGAACGTGGCCGCGCCCAAATACCTCGGTGACGCCACCGACGTCGTGGTGGAAAGTGTGGTGCGCGGCGCCTTTGACGAGTCGAAACTCGGACGGCTGCTGCTCGCTGTGGCACTCATGTACCTCGGCGCCTCGCTGTTCAGCTGGATCCAGGGCGCACTGACCGCGACGGCGGTGCAGCGGCTCAGCTACGGACTCCGCGCCTCCGTGGAACACAAGCTCCACCTGCTCCCCTCGAGCCATTTCGACGACCAGCACCGCGGCGACGTGCTCAGTCGTGCCACCAACGACGTCGACAACGTCTCGCAGGCGTTGAACCAGCTGCTCAACCAGCTCATCATGTCGGTCCTGATGCTCTCCGGCGCCCTGGCCATGATGTTCTGGCTGTCCCCGCTGCTGGCCCTCGTCGCCCTCGCCTCGGTCCCGGTCTCCACCGTGATCACCGTGCTCGTGGCCCGCAAGTCGCAGGCGCATTTCACCGAGCAGTGGGCCAGCACCGGCGACCTGCACTCACACCTGGAGGAGTTCTTCACCGGGCATGAGGTAATCAAGGCGTTCGGCCGGCAGGAGGCTGCCGCGGCCACCTTCCGGGAGGGCAACGACCGGCTCTTCCGCGCGGCCTCCGGCGCCCAGTACCTGTCCGGCGTCGTGCAGCCGCTGATGATCTTCGTCTCCAACCTCAACTACATCGCGGTCGCGGTGATCGGCGCCCTCCAGGTCGCCACCGGCACCATGACGATCGGCGGCGTCCAGGCGTTTATCCAGTTCAGCCGGCTTTTCAGCCAGCCGATGGGCCAGATCGGCGGCATGCTCACCCTGATGCAGTCCTGCGCCGCCTCCGCCGAACGGGTCTTCGCGCTGCTGGATGCACCGGAAATCCCCGCCGACGCCGCCGCGGCCGGCGGCGCGCGGGCGGCCGCCGCGCGGGCCGCCGCGGGCGAGCCTGCCGCCGCACCCGCGGGCCGGGTCACGTTCGAGGGCGCCACCTTCGGCTACACCCCGGGCGTCCCCGTGGTGCAGGACCTCACCTTCAGCGCTGAACCGGGCCAGACAGTGGCGATCGTGGGCCACACCGGCGCCGGCAAAACCACCGTGGCCAACCTCCTGCTGCGCTTCTACGAACTGGACGCCGGGCGGATCACGGTGGACGGCGTGGACATCGCGGAACTGCCGCGCGACGGGCTGCGGGCGGCCATCGGCACCGTAATGCAGGACGCCTGGCTGTTCACCGGGAGCATCCGGGAAAACATCGAATACGGGCGGCCGGGCGCCCCCGACGCGGACATCACCGCGGCGGCACAGGCGAGCCACGTAGACCAGTTTGTCCGGGCCCTGCCGGCCGGCTACGCCACCATGCTCGGCAACGACGGCGACTCGCTCAGCCGCGGCCAGCGCCAGCTCATCTCGATCGCCAGGGCGCAATTGGCCGGCCGCAGCATCCTGATCCTCGACGAGGCCACCAGCTCAGTGGACAGCCGCACGGAAGTGCAGATCCGGCAGGCGATGGCCAGGCTGCGGCAGGGCAGGACCAGCTTCGTGATCGCCCACCGCTTGTCCACCGTCCGCGACGCTGATCTAATTCTGGTCATGGACCAGGGACGGATTGTAGAACAAGGGAACCACCAGGAACTGATGGCGGGGGAGGGCCTGTACACCGGCCTCTACCGCGCCCAGTTCGCCGGCCGCGAACAATTCGACGGCGTGCTGGAGCCCGAGCTGTGACCCCGGCGGAGTCCGGCCTGGCCCGGTTTCCCGGCAGCTGGAAACCCAACACCGGCAGTTCCGTGCCGCTGTTCGAACAGCTCCGGCTGAACATCATCGAGCGGGCCGACGACGGGACGCTCGCGCCCGGCACCCGGCTGCCCGCCGTCCGCAGCCTGGCCGCCGACCTCGGCGTGGCGCCGCACACCGTGGCGCGCGCCTACAAGGAACTCGAAGCTGCCGGCGTCGTCGCGACCCGTGGCCGGAACGGCACCGTCGTGTGCGCCCGCGACGAGGCGTGGGGCTCACTCAGCGCCGCCGCCGCGAAATTTGCGGCCGCCGCCAAAGCCCAGGGCGCCAGCTTCGCGGAGGCCGTCCAGCTGCTGGCGGCGGCCTACGACCGCCAGTAGCACACCAGCCGCCCGAATGGATATTCGAAGAAGTTTTCGATTAGCATTGGAAGCGTGCCTAAAGCCGTAGCTGAAGAACCAGCCGTCGAAGTCCAGCCTGCCGCCGCTCCGGTGAAGTCCGGAAAAGCGCCCGGCCCCCTGTCCTCCCGTTCGGCGTCGTCGGGCGCCGAGATTGTCCGTCCCGACCTGTCCCGGCTCGTGGTGAAGGGCGCGCGCGAACACAACCTGCGCAACGTCGATCTCGACCTGCCCCGCGATGCGATGATCGTCTTCACGGGACTTTCCGGCTCCGGCAAGTCCTCGCTGGCCTTCGACACGATCTTTGCCGAGGGGCAGCGGCGCTACGTGGAATCACTCTCCGCCTACGCCCGCCAGTTCCTTGGCCAGGTGGACAAGCCCGACGTCGATTTCATCGAGGGCCTCTCGCCCGCCGTGTCGATCGACCAGAAGTCCACCAGCAAGAACCCGCGCTCCACCGTGGGCACGATCACCGAGATCTACGACTACATGCGCCTGCTCTGGGCCCGGGTAGGGCGCCCGCACTGCCCGGTCTGCGGCGAACCCGTCACCAAGCAGACGCCGCAGCAAATCGTCGACCAGTTGCTCGAACTGCCCGAGGGCACCCGGTTCCAGGTGCTGGCCCCGGTGGTCCGCGGCCGCAAGGGCGAATTCGTCGAACTGTTCAAGGAGCTCACCGCCAAGGGCTACTCGCGGGCCCGGGTGGACGACAAACTGGTCCAACTGAGCGAGCCGCCCAAGCTGGGCAAGCAGTTCAAACACACCATCGAGGTGGTGGTGGACCGCCTGGTCGTGAAGGACGGCATCAGCCAGCGCCTCACCGACTCGGTGGAGACCGCCCTGGGCCTGGCCGAGGGCCGTGTCCTGGCCGAATTCGTCGACCTCGAGGCGGACGACCCGGAACGGATCCGGGCCTTCTCCGAGCACCTCGCCTGCCCCAACGAGCACCCCCTCGCGATCGACGAGATCGAACCCCGCTCGTTCTCCTTCAACAACCCGTTCGGCGCCTGTTCCGCGTGCAGCGGCATCGGCACCAAACTCGAGGTCGACGAGGAACTCCTCATCCCCAACCCCGAGCTCTCCCTCGCCGAAGGCGCCATCGCACCCTGGTCGCTCGGCACCGCCACCACCGAATACTGGAACCGGCTCCTCGGCGGCCTGGCCAAGGAACTCGGCTTCAAGATGACCACTCCGTGGGAGAAGCTCTCCGCCGAGGCACGGCAGACCGTGCTGCACGGCAAGGACCACAAGGTGGTGGTGCAGTACCGCAACCGCTTCGGCCGGGAACGCAAATACAGCACCGGCTTCGAAGGCGTGGTCCAGTACGTGCACCGCAAGCACACCGAAACGGACTCCGACTCGGCGAGGGACCGCTACGAGGAGTACATGCGGCAGGTCCCGTGCCCGGCCTGCAACGGCGCCCGGCTGAACCCGGCGTCGCTGTCGGTCCTGATCAACGGCAAGTCCATTGCCGAGGTCGCCGCGCTGCCGATGCGCGAGTGCGCGCACTTCCTGGACAGCCTGGTCCTCACCGGCCGCGAGGCGCAGATCGCCCACCAGGTGCTCAAGGAAATCCAGGCGCGGCTGACCTTCCTGCTCGACGTCGGCCTGGAATACCTGAACCTGGAACGGCCCTCCGGCACCCTGTCCGGCGGGGAGGCGCAGCGCATCCGCCTGGCCACCCAGATCGGCTCCGGCCTCGTCGGTGTGCTCTACGTCCTCGATGAGCCCTCGATCGGCCTGCACCAGCGCGACAACCGGCGCCTGATTGAAACCCTCACCCGGCTCAGGGACCTCGGCAACACCCTGATCGTGGTCGAGCACGACGAGGACACCATCCACGAGGCGGACTGGGTGGTGGACATCGGACCCGGCGCCGGCGAGCACGGCGGCAAGGTGGTGCACTCCGGGTCCTACCAGGACCTGCTGAAGAACACCGAATCCCTGACCGGGGACTACCTCTCCGGACGGAAGTCCATCGAGGTGCCGAAGAAGCGGCGCAAATACGACAAGAAGCGCGAACTGAAGGTCGTCGGCGCCAAGGAAAACAACCTGCTCAACGTCGACGCCGCCTTCCCGCTGGGCCTGTTCACGGCCGTGACCGGCGTGAGCGGCTCCGGCAAGTCCACCCTGGTCAACGAGATCCTCTACAAGGTGCTCGCCACCAAGCTCAACGGCGCCAAGCAGGTCGCCGGGCGGCACAAGGCCGTGCAGGGCCTCGAACACCTGGACAAGGTGGTGCACGTGGACCAGAGCCCCATCGGCCGCACCCCGCGCTCCAACCCCGCCACCTACACGGGCGTGTTCGACCACATCCGCAAACTCTTCGCCGAGACCACCGAGGCGAAGGTTCGCGGCTACATGCCCGGCCGCTTCTCCTTCAACGTCAAGGGCGGCCGCTGCGAGGCCTGCTCCGGCGACGGCACGCTGAAGATCGAGATGAACTTCCTGCCGGACGTGTACGTGCCCTGCGAGGTCTGCCACGGCGCCCGGTACAACCGCGAAACGCTCGAGGTGCACTACAAGGGCAAGACCATCGCCGACGTGCTGAACATGCCGATCGAGGAGGGCGCCGAGTTCTTCGCCGCCTTCTCGCCGATCGCCCGGCACCTCAAGACGCTCGTCGACGTCGGCCTCGGCTACGTGCGGCTGGGCCAGCCCGCCACCACGCTCTCCGGCGGCGAGGCCCAGCGCGTGAAACTGGCCGCGGAGCTGCAGAAGCGCTCCAACGGCCGCAGCGTCTACGTCCTCGACGAGCCGACCACCGGCCTGCACTTCGAGGACATCCGCAAGCTGCTCATGGTCCTGCAGGGCCTGGTCGAAAAGGGCAACACCGTGATCACGATCGAGCACAACCTCGACGTCATCAAGAGCGCCGACTGGATCGTGGACCTCGGGCCCGACGGCGGTTCCGGCGGCGGCCGGATCGTCGCCTCGGGCACGCCGGAGCAGGTGGCGAAGTCCAAGGACAGCCACACCGCAGCGTTCCTCGCCGACATCCTGGGCTGACGCGGAGCGGATGGCGGACGCATTCCCTGATCTATTCCTGACGGGGCATGAAAGTTTCTGCCATCCGCGCCGGCGTGAGAAACTACTCCGGTGACGCCTACAACCGTGCCTGTGATCTTTGACCTCGACGGCACTCTTGTCGATCCGGCCGGGGGGATCACGGACGGGATCGCGGCAGCCCTGACCGAACTCGGCCTGCCGGTTCCGGCCAAGGACCGGCTGGACGCCATGATCGGGCCGAAACTGGGCCATTCCCTGCGGGAGATCGCCGGGGTCCCGCCCGAACAACTCGACGACGCCATCCGCATCTACCGCCGGCACTACCTGGCCACAGGCATCGCCCGGAGCAGGCTCTACCCGGGAATCCGGGCGCTGCTTGAGGCCCTGGTGGGGGCCGGCCGGCCCGTCGCCGTCGCCACCCAGAAGCCCGAAGGCATCGCCCGCACCGTCCTCGAGCAGCACGGGATCGCCGGACTGTTCCACACCATCCGCGGCTCTGCCGCCGACGAGACGGCTGCGCCCGGCACCCAGTCCGGGAAGGCGTCCATTGTGGCCGCGGCGCTGGCTGACCTCACCGCCCGGTACGGCGACGACGCCCGGCGCGCCGTGATGGTGGGGGACCGGTACCAGGACGTCGCCGGGGCGGCTGCCAACGGACTCGCCTGCATCGGCGTAGGCTGGGGTTTTGCGCCCGACGGCGAACTGCACGCGGCCGGCGCCGTCGAGGTCGTCCACACCACGCTGGCGCTCCACGCCACGATCACCAGACTCTCCGAATGCCCGGGGACCGAAGCCCTGAATGAGGTGCACACCATTGGCAATGTTTGACGCGATCCGCTGGACCACCCGCGGGCTCATTTCCTCGACCTGCCGTCCCACTGTGATCGGCCTCGAGAATGTGCCCAAGGAGGGCCCCTTCATCGTGGCGCCGAACCATCTCTCCTTCCTGGACAGCGTGATCGTGCAGGCCCTGATGCCGCGGCCGGTGGCGTTCTTCGCCAAAGCGGAATACTTCACCACGGGCGGCGCCAAGGGCCGGATGATGAAGTCCTTCTTCGAGGCCGTGGGCTCCATCCCGGTGGAACGCGGCGAACAGGCAGCCAGCGTCCAGGCCCTGAAGACCCTCCTGGACATCCTCGACGCCGGCAAGGGCGTCGGCATCTACCCGGAGGGCACCCGCTCCCGCGACGGCATCCTCTACCGCGGCCGCACCGGCGTCGGCTGGCTCGCCCTCACCACCGGCGCGCCGGTGATCCCGGTCGGCCTGATCGGCACCGAGAACCTGCAGCCTGCGGACAGCAACAAGGTCAAGCCGCAGCACTTCACCATGAAGGTGGGCGAGCCGCTCTACTTCGACAAGACCGGGCCGGACCACTCCCTCCCGGCGCGGCGCCAGGTTACGGACCGCATTATGGATGCGATCGCGGAACTGAGCGGGCAGCAGCGGGCCACCACCTACAACCAGAGCAAGAGCGTCGACTGATCAGCGCATCCGGAGCCGGGCCACGCCCGGGCCGTGCCTCCGCCCCGGTCCGGCCGGCTCAGTAGAATAGACCAGTGGCAAATCCAGCTAGTTACCGGCCCCAGACCGGGGAGATCCCGACCAACCCGGGTGTGTACCGCTTCCGCGACCCGCACGGCCGGGTCATTTACGTGGGCAAGGCCAAGAACCTCCGCTCCCGGCTGAACTCCTACTTCGCCAACCCCGCCGGCCTGCTGCCCAAGACCCACGCGATGGTCCACACCGCCAGCAGCGTGGAGTGGACCGTGGTGGGCAGCGAGCTGGAATCGCTGCAGCTCGAGTACACCTGGATCAAGGAATTCAAGCCGCGGTTCAACGTGATGTTCCGCGACGACAAGTCCTACCCCTACCTGGCCGTCACGATGGGGGAGAAGTACCCCCGGGTGCAGGTGCTGCGCGGCGAACGGCGCAAGGGGACCCGGTATTTCGGCCCGTACACGGCCGGTGCCATCCGCGACACCATGGACACCCTGCTGCGCGTCTTCCCGGTCCGCAGCTGCAGCCCCGGGGTGCTCAAACGAGCCGAAGCGAGCGGACGGCCCTGCCTGCTCGGCTACATCGACAAATGCGCGGCACCCTGCGTGGGCCGCATCTCGGCGGAGGACCACCGTGCCCTGGCGGAGGATTTCTGCGCCTTTATGGGCGGCGAAGCCAAACGGTTCGTGTCCCGGCTGGAGAAGGACATGGCCGCCGCCGTCGCCGAACTGGACTATGAACGCGCAGCCCGGGTCCGGGACGACATCGTCGCGCTGAAGAAGGTCTTTGAACGCAATGCCGTGGTCCTCGCCGAGGACACCGACGCGGACGTGTTCGCGCTGTACGAGGACGAACTCGAGGCGGCGGTCCAGGTCTTCCACGTGCGGGGCGGGCGGATCCGCGGCCAGCGCGGCTGGGTGGTGGAGAAGGTCGAGGATTCCACCACCCCGGACCTCGTGGAACACCTGCTGCAGCAGGTCTACGGCGACGAAGCCGCCAGCCAGGGCCGGCTGCCCCGCGAGGTGCTGGTCCCGGCCGAGCCGAGCAATGCCGCCGAGCTCGCCCAGTGGCTGGGCGGGCTGCGCGGCGCCCGGGTGGACATCCGCGTGCCGCAGCGCGGGGACAAGGCCGCCCTGCTCTCCACCGTGCGGGACAACGCCGAACACGCGCTCAAGCTGCACAAGTCCCGCCGCGCCGGCGACCTGACCATGCGTTCCCAGGCGCTTCAGGAACTCCAGGAGGCGCTGGATCTGCCGGTGGCGCTGCTGCGGATCGAATGCTTCGACATCTCGCACGTGCAGGGCACCAACGTCGTCGGATCGATGGTGGTGGTCGAGGACGGCCTGCCCAAGAAGTCCGACTACCGGAAGTTCTCGGTCACCGGGGAGGCCGCAAACGACGACACCGCCGCGATGCACGACGTCCTGACCCGCCGGTTCCGGAACTACCTGCAGGAACAATCCGACAAAGCAGGCCCCGGCGCCGCGCCCCTGGCTGCCGCCCAGGCCGCCGCGGTGGCCGACACACCGGTCGAGGACACCACAACGCCGGCCCCCCGGACGAAGTTCGCCTACCCGCCCAACCTCGTCGTCGTCGACGGCGGCAAGCCCCAGGTCAACGCCGCGGCCCGTGCCCTGGCCGAGCTCGGCATCGAGGACGTCTACGTCGTCGGACTCGCCAAACGGCTCGAGGAGGTCTGGCTGCCGGACAGCGACTTCCCGGTCATCCTGCCGCGCGCCTCGGCCGGCCTGTACCTGCTGCAGCGCATCCGCGACGAGGCGCACCGCTTCGCCATCACCTTCCACCGGCAGAAGCGCGGCAAGGCCATGACCGTCTCCGCGCTCGACGGCGTCCCCGGCCTGGGCGACTCCAAGCGCAAGGCGCTGCTGAACCAGTTCGGCTCGGTCAAGAGCATCCGGGCCGCCAGCATCGAGGAGCTGACCGCCGCCAAGGGGATCGGCCCTGCCCTGGCCGGCGCGATCGTGCGGCACTTTAGCGAGGATTCCGGCGCGGACGGGCCGGTTGCGCCCGCCATCAACATGACGACCGGCGAAATCCTCGAAACTTAGCTAGCGCCGGCAATCTTGGCTAGGGTAAGGAGCTGAGGTACGACGCGGCCGGCAGCCAGCTGCCCCGCGCGGCGGCCTCATGGCAGAGCAAACAGCAGAGATGGGGCAGCACTGATGGCAGAGTCAACGGCAGGATCCGGCGTGGAGGCGGACGGATTGACCCCCGTCAAGCCGGCAGAGGCGGAGCTGCTCGTGGTGACCGGGATGTCGGGTGCGGGCCGCAGCACCGCCTCGGACGCCCTCGAGGACCATGGCTGGTACGTCGTGGAAAACCTGCCGCCGCAGATGCTGGGAACGCTCGCTGAGCTCGTCTCGCACGCCCCGCGCTCCATCTCCAAGCTCGCCGTCGTGGTCGACGTCCGCAGCAAGGACCTGTTCGCCGACATCCGCACCGCCCTGCGCAACCTCGAGGCCAGCGGCGTCACCTTCCGGGTGCTGTTCCTGGATGCCAGCGACGACGTGCTGGTGCGCCGCTTCGAACAGGGCCGGCGGCCGCACCCGCTGCAGGGCGGCGGCCGGATCCTGGACGGCATTGCCGCGGAACGCGAGCTGCTGCACGAGCTGCGCGAATCCGCGGACATCGTCCTGGACACCTCTCCGCTCAACGTCCACGGCCTCGCGACCGCCATCACCGAACTGTTCAGCGAAACCGGCCCGGTCGCGCTGCGCCTGAACGTCATGAGCTTCGGCTTCAAGTACGGGCTGCCGGTGGACGCCAACTTCGTGGCCGACGCCCGCTTCATCCCGAACCCGCACTGGGTGCCGCAGCTGCGCCCGCACACGGGGCTGGACAAGGACGTCAGCGACTACGTGCTCGAAGCGGAGGGCGTCAGTAACTTCGTGGAACGCTATGTGCTGGCACTCGAACCGGTCCTGGACGGCTACCGGCGCGAAAACAAGCACTACGCGACCATCGCCGTCGGCTGCACCGGCGGGAAGCACCGTTCGGTTGCCGTGGCCGTTGAACTCTCGCGCCGGCTGGCGCAGTACCCCAGGGTCACCGTCACCACCACCCACCGGGATCTGGGCCGCGAGTAATGGCACTTCTGACCGGGCCGCTGCCCCTGGTACCGGCCGCCAGCGCGGCCTTCGCCGGCCAGCAGGACAAAGGCCCCTCCGTGGTCGCCCTGGGCGGCGGCCACGGCCTCTCCGCCTCCCTGTCGGCACTGCGCCTGCTCAGTTCGGAACTGACGGCCATCGTCACGGTCGCGGACGACGGCGGATCCTCCGGCCGGCTGCGTGAGGAATACGGCGTCCTGCCGCCGGGGGATCTGCGGATGGCGCTGTCCGCGCTGTGCGACGACACCGACTGGGGCCGGACCTGGCGCGACGTTATGCAGCACCGCTTCGAACCCGGAAAGGGCCGGGGCGGTTCCCTCGACGAGCACGCCATGGGCAACCTGCTGATCGTCACGCTGTGGGAACT
The DNA here is from genome assembly GCF_059739345.1 of Arthrobacter sp. SlRoot2-15. Classification (NCBI taxonomy): domain Bacteria; kingdom Bacillati; phylum Actinomycetota; class Actinomycetes; order Micrococcales; family Micrococcaceae; genus Arthrobacter; species Arthrobacter sp. SlRoot2-15. The sequence continues at coordinate 133,579 of NZ_AP046058.1, read as the reverse complement.
GCTGGGGGACACCGTTGCCGGCCTGCAGTGGGCCGGGGCGCTCCTCGGCGCCCGTGGCCAGGTCCTGCCGATGTCCACCACTCCGCTCACCATCGAGGGCGAAGCACGGGTCGAGCTGCCCGACGGCAGCTCCGTGCTGGAAACGCTGACCGGGCAGGCCCGGTGCGCCGTCGCCGGCAGGCTCGAGTCCGTCCGGCTGCTGCCCGAGGCGGCCCCCGCCTGCATCGAGGCGCTGACCGCGATCGAGCTCGCGGACTGGGTGGTCCTGGGCCCCGGCTCCTGGTACACCTCCGTCCTGCCGCACCTGCTGCTGCCGGAGATGCGCGACGCGCTGTGCAGCACCGAGGCGCGGCGCTGCCTCACGATGAACCTTGCCACCGACACCCGGGAGACCCGCGGGATGTCCGCCGCCGACCACCTGCGGGTGCTGCGGGAGTACGCGCCGGAGTTCACCGTCGACGTCGTGCTGGCCGACCCCGCCTCGGTGCCGGACCTCCCGGACTTCGAACGGGCCGCCGGAATGCTCGGCGCGGAGGTGGTCTTGGGTAAAGTAGGGGCGTCGAGCCGCCGGCCGATCCACGACCCGCTGCGTCTGGCAACGGCGTACCACGACATTTTCGGGAACAGGTAGGGAAAGGTGCCATGGCACTGACAGCATCAGTCAAGGAAGAACTTTCCCGGCTGGATATCAAGAAGTCCTCGGTCCGCAAGGCCGAGGTGTCCGCGATGCTCCGGTTCGCGGGGGGACTGCACATCATCTCCGGCCGGATCGTGATCGAGGCCGAGGTTGACCTCGCCTCGACCGCGCGCCGGCTCCGCGCCGCCATCGCGGAAGTCTACGGGCACCAGAGCGAGATCATCGTCGTCTCCGGCGGCGGCCTGCGCCGCGGCAGCCGCTACGTTGTCCGGGTGGTCCGCGACGGCGAGGCCCTCGCCCGCCAGACCGGCCTGCTGGACGCCCGCGGCCGGCCCGTCCGCGGGCTCCCCTCGGTCGTCGTGAACGGCTCCGCCGCCGACGCCGAAGCGGTCTGGCGCGGCGCGTTCCTGGCCCACGGCTCGCTCACCGAGCCCGGCCGGTCCTCCGCGATGGAGGTTACCTGCCCCGGCCCGGAGTCCGCCCTGGCCCTCGTCGGCGCCGCCCGCCGCCTCGGCATCCAGGCCAAGGCCCGCGAAGTCAGGGGGGTGGACCGCGTGGTAATCCGCGACGGCGACACGATCGCCGCGCTGCTGACCCGGATGGGCGCGCACGACGCGCTGATGGTCTGGGAAGAGCGGCGGATGCGCAAGGAAGTCCGCGCCACCGCGAACCGGCTCGCCAACTTCGACGACGCCAACCTGCGCCGCTCGGCCCAGGCCGCCGTCGCCGCCGGGGCCCGCGTGGACCGGGCCCTGGAGATCCTCGGCGACGACGTTCCGGACCACCTCAAATACGCCGGCGAACTGCGGGTCGCGCATAAGCAAGCCAGCCTGGACGAGCTCGGCCGGCTCGCCGACCCGGTCATGACCAAGGACGCCATCGCCGGCCGGATCCGCCGGCTGCTCGCCATGGCGGACAAGCGGGCGCAGGACCTCGGCATCCCGGGGACCGAAGCCAACGTGACGCCGGAAATGCTGGACGAGTAGCCACCGCCGGGGATCAGGGACAGAATCGGATCCAGCGCCCGGGAATACCGCGGCGCGGACGGAGGCTATGACCACTGGATCCCCATCCACGAAACTTCCGGGTGTTGAACCATCCGGATGCACAATCCGAGAGTTAGCAAAACCGGACGAGCCGTCCACGACATTGGAGGATTTTGTGACCGAATACGTACTGCCAGAACTCGACTACGACTACGCCGCGCTGGAGCCGCACATCTCCGCGAAGATCATGGAGCTGCACCACAGCAAGCACCACGCGGCCTACGTCGCCGGCGCCAACAACGCCCTGAAGCAGCTGGCCGAAGCCCGCGAGCAGGGCGACTTCGCCAACATCAACCGCCTCTCCAAGGACCTCGCGTTCCACACCGGCGGCCACATCAACCACTCCGTGTTCTGGAAGAACCTCTCCCCGGACGGCGGCGACAAGCCCGAAGGCGAGCTCGCTGCCGCCATTGACGACGCGTTCGGCTCCTTCGACGCGTTCCGCGCCCAGTTCAGCGCGGCAGCCCTGGGCCTGCAGGGCTCCGGGTGGGGCTTCCTGGCCTACGAGCCGATCGGTGGCAACCTCGTCATCGAGCAGCTCTACGACCAGCAGGGCAACGTGGCACTCGGCACCACCCCGCTGCTGATGCTCGACATGTGGGAGCACGCCTTCTATCTGGACTACGTCAACGTCAAGGCCGACTACGTCAAGGCGTTCTGGAACATCGTGAACTGGGCCGACGTCGCCAAGCGTTTCGACGCCGCGCGCAAGAACGCCACCGGCCTGATCACCCTCTAAGGGACGGCAAGCCGAAATATCGCTGTAACAAAGCTCACAATTCGTGCCGTTCGGCCCGGAACGTGGAAGACCCGCCCCCGCACTTGCGGGGGCGGGTCCTGTTAAACGTAAGATGGATCACGGAAGGCGGTTAGCCTTCAGCAACGTGGCTGGTCGCCCTCCGATCTGGTAATCATCTCTGCCCAATGGCGTGCGGGATCTGTTAGTTGGCTTGAACGCCTACTCAACTAGTCGTGCTTGAGAGAGCACCAAGGAGACTGAAAACGTGACGACACGTATTGGTATCAACGGCTTCGGCCGCATCGGTCGCAACTACTTCCGCGCCGCACTCGCCCAGGGAGCAGACCTCGAGATCGTTGCCGTCAACGACCTCACCAGCCCGGAGGCCCTCGCCCACCTCTTCAAGTACGACTCCGTCGGAGGCCGCCTGGCCGAATCCATCGAGGTCAAGGACGGCAACATCGTCGTCGACGGGAAGACCGTCAAGGTCCTCGCAGAGCGCGACCCGGCCAAGCTGCCGTGGGGCGAGCTGGGTGTCGACATCGTGATCGAGTCCACCGGCTTCTTCACCAAGGCCGCCGACGCGCAGAAGCACATAGATGCCGGCGCCAAGAAGGTCCTGATCTCCGCCCCCGCCTCGGACGAGGACATCACCATCGTGATGGGCGTCAACGACGGCCTGTACGACGCGGCCGCGCACAACATCATCTCCAACGCCTCCTGCACCACCAACTGCCTCGGCCCGCTCGCCAAGGTTGTCAACGACGCGTTCGGCATCGAGCGGGGCCTGATGACCACGATCCACGCCTACACCGCGGACCAGAACCTGCAGGACGGCCCGCACAAGGACCTCCGCCGCGCCCGCGCCGCCGCCATCAACATGGTCCCCACCTCCACGGGCGCAGCCAAGGCCATCGGCCTGGTCCTCCCCGAACTCAAGGGCAAGCTGGACGGCTACGCCATCCGCGTCCCCGTCCCCACCGGCTCCGCCACCGACCTCACCGTCACCGTCTCCCGCGAGACCACTGTCGAAGAGGTCAACGCCGCGCTCAAGGCGGCTTCCGAGTCCGAAGAGCTCAAGGGACTGCTGACCTACACCGACGAGCCGATCGTCTCCTCGGACATCGTGGGTGACCCGGCGTCGTCGATCTTCGACTCCGGCCTGACCAAGGTGATCGGCAACCAGGTCAAGGTTGTTTCCTGGTATGACAACGAATGGGGCTACTCCAACCGCCTCGTCGACCTCACGGAGCTCGTCGCGTCGAAGCTGAGCTAGGGTAAGACTCATGACATTCCACACCCTCGACGAATTGATCGCTGAAGGTGTCCGCGGGCGGTATGTTCTGGTCAGAAGTGACCTGAACGTGCCGCTCGACGGCTCTACAGTGACTGACGACGGCCGGATCAAGGCCTCCCTGCCGGTGCTGGCGAAGCTCACGGACGCCGGTGCCCGTGTGCTGGTCACGGCACACCTGGGCCGCCCCAAGGGCGCCCCGGACGCGAAATACTCGCTCAAGCCGGCCGCCGACCGCCTGGCCGGGCTCGCCCCGTTCAAGGTCACCCTGGCCGGCGACACTGTCGGCGGCTCCGCCAAGGAGCTCGCCGCGGCGTTGCAGGACGGAGAAGCCCTGGTCCTTGAAAACGTGCGCTTCGACGCCCGCGAAACGTCCAAGGACGACGCCGAACGCGGCGCCTTCGCGGACGAGCTGGTGGCCCTCACCGGTGACAACGGCGCCTTCGTGGACGACGCCTTCGGCGCAGTGCACCGCAAGCACGCCTCCGTGTACGACGTCGCCACCCGGCTGCCGTCCTACCAGGGCGACCTGGTCCGCACCGAGGTCGAGGTGCTGCGCAAGCTCACCACCGACACCCAGCGACCCTACGTCGTGGTGCTCGGCGGCTCGAAGGTCTCCGACAAACTCGCCGTGATCGACAACCTCATCGGTAAGGCGGACACGATCCTGGTGGGCGGCGGCATGCTGTTCACGTTCCTCGCCGCCGCCGGCCACAAGGTCGCCGGCAGCCTGCTCGAAGAGGACCAGATCCCCGTTGTGCAGGACTACCTGAAGCGGGCCGCGGACGCCGGCACCGGGTTCGTCATCCCCACCGACGTGGTGGTGGCCGCCAAGTTCGCCGCCGACGCCGAGCACGAGACGGTCGCGGCCGAATCGATCGAGTCCAGCAGCTTCGGCGCCACCGGCATCGGCCTGGACATCGGTCTTGACTCGGCGGCAGCCTTCGCGGAACGGATCAAGGGCGCCAAGACGGTGTTCTGGAACGGCCCGATGGGCGTCTTCGAGTTCCCCGCCTTCGCCGGCGGCACCCGGGCCGTCGCCCAGGCCCTGACCGAGACCTCCGCCTTCACCGTCGTGGGCGGCGGCGACTCCGCTGCCGCTGTCCGTACCCTCGGCTTCGCAGACGAGGCGTTCGGGCACATCTCCACCGGTGGCGGCGCCAGTCTGGAATACCTTGAAGGCAAGGAACTCCCCGGCCTGAGCGTGCTGGACCGCTAGGACCTCCAGCCGGCAGGGTGTCCGTCCCGCTCGGCGGGCGCCCTGCCGGCTCTTTCACTGCTACGAACCTTTTGGAGATCACGTGACAACGTCAACCAACGGCAAGTTCGACCGCAAGCCCTTCATCGCGGGCAACTGGAAGATGAACATGGACCACGTCCAGGGCATCACCCTGCTGCAGAAGCTGGCCTGGACCCTGTCCGACGCCAAGCACGATTACAGCCGGGTGGAGGTCGCCGTGTTCCCGCCGTTCACCGACCTGCGCGGTGTGCAGACCCTCGTCCAGGGCGACGAGCTGGACGTCGCCTACGGCGGCCAGGACCTCTCGCAGTTCGATTCCGGCGCCTACACCGGGGACATCTCCGGTGCGTTCCTCGCCAAGCTTGGCTGCCGCTACGTCCTGGTGGGCCACAGCGAACGCCGCACCATCCACCACGAGTCCGACGAGGTCCTCAACGCCAAGACCAAGGCGGCCTTCCGGCACGGCATCACCCCGGTGCTCTGCGTCGGCGAAGGTCTCGAGGTCCGCCAGGCGGGCACCCACGTCGAGCACACTCTCGCCCAGCTGCGTGCCGGCGTCGACGGCCTCACCGCGGAGCAGGCCGCCGAGCTGGTCGTCGCCTACGAACCCGTCTGGGCCATCGGCACCGGCGAGGTCGCCGGGCCGGAGGACGCGCAGGAAATGTGTGCCGCCATCCGGGCCGAGCTGGCGAGCCTCTTCGACGCCTCGGTGGCCGCCAAAACGCGCCTGCTCTACGGCGGCTCGGTGAAGGCCAACAACGCGGCGTCGATCCTCAAGGAACGCGACGTGGACGGATTGCTGGTCGGCGGTGCCAGCCTGGACGCTGCCGAGTTTGCTAATATTGTCAGGTTCGAGAGTCACCTTGTGACGGACTAGTCCGGACGCAGCTCGTGGCCCCCGCAATCCCCTCTTCTGAAAGGCCGTCGTGGACGTTCTTCATGTCATCCTGCAGGTGCTGCTGGGCATCACCAGCCTCCTGTTGACCTTGCTCATCCTGCTCCATAAGGGACGCGGCGGCGGTCTGTCCGACATGTTCGGCGGCGGCATGAGCTCCGGGCTGAGCTCCTCGGGCGTTGCCGAGCGGAACCTGAACCGCTTCACGATCATCCTCGGCGTCACCTGGGGCGTCGTTATCATCGGACTAGGCCTGCTGATGCGCTTCAGCGGAGGCGGCGACTCCTGACAGCGCCCCGCCCCACAACTTCATAAGGGCCTTGCGGCCCTCCCCGCATCGGGGACTCCCGGATTACACTGTCGCTGGCAAAACATCACCAGCCCAGTAGCCAGGAGTTCCCGATGCTGCATTCTGCTTCCGGATTCAGGGGCATCCGCGTTGGTGCCGTCGCCGGCGCCCCGGCCCGCCACGAGCCCCTCGACGGCGGCGGCGCCGGGCAACCGCGGATCGCCGTCACATACCGGTGCGCCAAGGGCCACGAAATGTCCCTCGTGTTCGCCAAACTCCCGGAAGAGCAGATCCCGGGCGTCTGGGACTGTCGGCGCTGCGGGGGGACCGCCACCCGGGACGAATCCCGGTTCGCCCTGGAGGACGAGCCCGCGGAGGGCTACAAGAGCCACCTCGAATACGTTAAAGAGCGGCGCTCCAGCCAGGACGCCGAAGACGTGCTGGCCGGAGCGCTGGAGAAGCTACGCGCCCGACGCGCCCTTCCGGACGAGCTGCTCGGGGACGCGTGAGGCCGCGTCCTCGTCGATCAGCCACAGGGTCTGGAAGCGCCCGCGCGGTCCCGCCGCCGGCACCTGCACCGGGTTAGCCCCGGCCAGGGCGAGGCCTACGGCACCGGCCTTGTCGTCGCCGGCCACCACCATCCACACCTCGTTGGCCGTGTTGATCGTCGGCAGGGTCAGTGAAACGCGGGCCGGCGGCGGCTTGGGGGAGTTGCGGACGCCGACGACGGTCAGGGCCTTCTCCCGGATGCCGGCCTGCTCCGGGAAGAGCGACGCTACGTGCGCGTCGGGGCCGACGCCCAGCAGCACAATGTCCAGCCGCGGCAGGCGGCCGGGCTCCTCCGGCCGGTCATCGGACATGTCGGCAGCGTGTTCGGCGGCGGCCGCCTCGGCGAGCCGCCGGGCGTAGTCGGCCGCGGCGTCCTCGGGGGTTTCGAAGTCCTCGGTGGAGCCGGGAACATGGACCCGCGCCGGGTCCACGTTGATGTGGTCGAGGAGCGCCTGGTAGGCCTGGCGGGCGTTCCGGTCGGCGTCGTCGTGGCCCACAAATCGTTCGTCGCCCCACCAGAAGTTCACCTTGGACCAGTCGACTGCGGGGGCGGCCGGCGACTCGGCGACCGCCTTGAGGGAGCCGATGCCCATGGTGCCGCCGGTCAGCACCACGGTCGCTTCGCCGTGCTTGTCCTGGATGTCCACGAGCTTGGTGATCAGGCGCGCCGCGATCGCGGCCATCAGGACCGTCGAGTCAGGGTGGATGCTTACTCTGGGGTCAGCGCTCACTGGGACGGACACTCCTTAGGTTGGTACGCGGCAGTCCAATAGTAATCACTTCGCCGAAAACTTCGTCCGGGTCCAGGCGCCGGAGCTCCTCCGCCAGGCAGTCCTTGAGGCTGCGCCGCGGCAGCGAGATGCGCTGGGCGGGCTGCCCGGGCTGGGTCAGCTCGGCCACGGTCAGCCCGGGCCGGAACAGCTGCACGTCGCCGCCGGTGCGGGACAGCCGCACCCGCCGGATCCCGGTGCCGGCCGGATCGGCCACGATGGTCACGGGCGCGTCCAGCGCCAGCGTCAGCCAGGCCGCGAGCAGCAGGGTGCTGGGGGAGTCGGAGGCGCCCTCGACGGCGACGGCGGTGACCGGCGACGCGTCCACCTGGTCCAGGACGGCGGCCAGCTGGATCCGCCAGTTGGTCAGGCGGGTCCAGGCCAGGTCGGTGTCGCCGGCTTTGTAGGTGCTCCGAATGTTGTCCAGCGCCGCCTGCGGGTCCGCCTCGTTCGCGGAGTCCGTGATGCGGCGGTGGGCGATCCGCCCGATCGACGTTTCGCAGGCGTTCCTGGGCGCGCCGTGCGGCCACCAGGCCACGATCGGGGCGTCCGGAAGCAGCAGCGCCGCCACGAGGGATTCACTTTCCTCGGCGAGTTCGCCGTAGCCGCGCAGCAGGATGACCTCGGACGCGCCGGCGTCGCCGCCCACGCGGATCTGGGCGTCCAACCGGGTGGGCTTGGAGGCGCCGGCGTCGGCAAGCACGATGATCCGGCAGGGGTGCTCGCGGCTCGCCTCGTTGGCGGCCTCGATCGCCTCCTCTTCGAGCCCTGACTTGGTCACCACCACCAGGGTCAGCACCCGGCCCAGGGCGATTACGCCGCCCTGTTCGCGCAGCGCCATGATCTTCTTGGAGATCTTGGAGGTTGTTGTGTCGGGAAGATCTACGATCATGGCCTTCTCCAGGTGCGTCCGTCGCGGGCGAGCAATTCGTCGGCGGAGGCCGGGCCCCAGCTTCCGGGGGCGTACGGTTCCGGCTGTTCGGCCAGGGACGCCCAGTAGTCCTCGAACGGGTCCAGGATCTTCCAGGACAGCTCAACTTCGGCATGGCGGGGGAACAGCGGCGGCTCGCCGAGGAGCACGTCCAGGATGAGCCGCTCATAAGCCTCGGGGCTGGACTCGGTGAACGAGTGGCCGTAGCCGAAGTCCATGGTCACGTCGCGGACTTCCATCTGCGTGCCGGGGACCTTGGAGCCGAAGCGGATCGTGGCGCCCTCATCGGGCTGGACCCGGATCACGACGGCGTTCTGGCCGAAGTCGTCCTCGCCGTGGTCACGGAAGAGCAGGTTGGGCGCGCGCTTGAAGACGACGGCGATTTCCGTCACCCGGCGGCCCAGCCGCTTGCCGGCCCGCAGGTAGAACGGCACGCCGCTCCAGCGCCGGGTGTTGATGTCCACCCGGATCGCGGCGAACGTCTCGGTGGTGGAGTCGGCGGGAATGCCCTCCTCCTCCAGGTAGCCCAGGACCTGCTCGCCGCCCTGCCAGCCGCCGGCGAACTGCCCGCGCGCCGAGTGCGTGGAGAGGTCCTCCGGCAGCCGAACGGCCGCCAGCACTTTTTCCTTCTCGGCGCGGAGGTCGTCCGCGTTGAAGGAGATCGGCTCCTCCATGGCGGTCAGGGCGAGCAGCTGCAGCAGGTGGTTCTGGATGACGTCGCGGGCCGCGCCCACGCCGTCGTAGTATCCGGCGCGGCCGCCCGTGCCGATGTCCTCCGCCATGGTGATCTGGACGTGGTCGACGTAGTTCGCGTTCCACAGCGGTTCGAACAGCTGGTTGGCGAAGCGCAGGGCCAGGATGTTCTGGACCGTCTCCTTGCCGAGGTAGTGGTCGATCCGGAAGACCGCGTCCGGCGGGAACACCGACTCCACAATGTCGTTGAGCTGGCGGGCCGACTCGAGGTCATGCCCGAACGGCTTCTCGATCACCACGCGGCGCCACTTGTCGCCCTCGGCCTGGGCGAGCCCGTGCTTGGAGAGCTGCCGGCAGACCAGTTCGAACGCCTTCGGCGGGATCGACAGGTAGAAGGCGTGGTTGCCGCGGGTGCCGCGCTGCTCGTCGAGTTCGTCGATCGTCTCGCTGAGCCGCTCGAAGGCGTCGTCGTCGTCGAACTCGCCCTGCACAAAACGGATGCCCTCCGAGAGCTGCTTCCAGACCGTCTCATCGAACGGGGTCCGGGCGTAGCTTTTGACCGCTTCCTTCACCTCCGCGGCGAAGTCCTCGTTCTCCCACTGCCGCCGGGCGAACCCGACCAGGGCGAAGCTGGGGGGCAGCAGCCCGCGGTTGGCCAGGTCGTAGACGGCCGGCATGAGTTTCTTGCGGGCGAGGTCACCGGTGACGCCGAAGAGCACCAGGGAGGACGGGCCGGCGATGCGGTTCAGCCGCCGGTCCCGCGGGTCCCGGAGCGGATTACGCCCCCGGCCCGCGGACGTGCGGCCGCCGTTTTGCGAGAGTGGCATGGTTGCTGTAGTGCCTTAGCTTTCGTTGGTGGAGGCGGAGCTGCCCGCGGTTGAGGTGCCGGCCAGCGCGGAGACGAGCTGCTGCAGCTGGCGGACGCCGGCGGCACGGTCCGTGAGGTGAAGCCGGAGCACAGGCCGGCCGTGTTCAGTGAGGACCTGCGCGTCGCCCGCCGCCTGGGCAGAAATCAGCTCGCCGAACGTAAACGGCCGGTCCGGGATGGCGAGGTCCGCCGCGGACGCCGCCGTGACCTGCAGGAAAACACCGATCGCCGGGCCGCCCTTGTGGAACTGGCCGGTCGAGTGCAGGAACCTTGGACCCCAGCCGAAGGTGACGGGGCGGCCACTGAGCGCCGCCAGCTCGTCGCGGATGCCTTCCAGTGGCGCGTAGCTGAGCCGGTCGAAGTAGGCCTGGACGCTGAGGTAGCCGTCGGTGCCGAGCTGGCCGAGCAGCGCGCTGACCGCCTTGGCCGCGGTGGTGGCCCCGCCCAGCCAGTCGCCGCCGCGCACCTCGATGGCACCGTCGGTGAAGTCAGCCGCCGTGGCCTCCGGCTGCGCGTCCAGCAGCCCCCGCGCGGCCACCTTGGCGGCCTCGACGTCGGGCTGGTCGAAGGGGTTGATGCCCAGCAGCCGGCCCGCGACGGCGGTGGCGAACTCCCAGGTCATCATCTGCGCGGCGAGGCCGCCGGCGATCGCCGCCTCGTTGGCGCCAAGGTTGACGTCGGCGTCGGCGCCGACCAGCCGGACCACCAGCACGTCCGCGGCGCCGCTTGTGACCTCTGGGGCGTTTGGTCCGGCGACGACCGGAAGTACACCGGTGCCGAGCTTGCCGGTGGATTCGGCGATGAGCTGTTCCGCCCAGTCGGCGAAGCCCACGATCCCGGAGCCGTCCTCGGCGATGACGATCTTGTCCCGGAGCGGGTTGGTGCCGCCCAGCGCGGCGCCGAGGGCGAGCCCGATGTTCTCCTCGCTGTCGTCGTTGAGGATCTCAGCGGTCTCTTCGGCCTCGTCAAGGAAAGCCTGGATGTCCACGCCGGCCAGGCCGCACGGCACCAGGCCGAACGCGGTGAGCGCCGAATAGCGGCCGCCGACGTTGGGGTCGGCGTTGAAGACGGCGCGGTAGCCGGCTTCGCGGGAAGCCTTGTCCAGCGGGGAACCCGGGTCGGTCACAATGATGATCCGGCTCTTGGCATCGAGCCCGGCCTCGGTGAAGGCGTGCTCGAAGACCCGGCGCTGCGAGTCGGTTTCCAGGGTTGAACCCGACTTCGAGGACACCACGATGGCGGTCTCCGCGAGACGGTCCGCCAGGGCGGCGGCCACCTGTTCGGGGTCGGTGCTGTCCAGCACGGTCAGCTCGACGCCCGCGGTTCCGGCGATGACCTCGGGGGCCAGGGAGGAACCGCCCATGCCGCACAAGACAATCCGGGTCACGCCCTCGGTGCGGAGCGCATCGCGGAGCGCCAGAATCTGCGGCACGAGCGGCTGGGAGACGGTGGCGGCCTCGACCCAGCCGAGGCGGACCGCGGACTCGGCCTCGGCGTCGGGACCCCACAGGGTGGCGTCCTTGGCGAAGATCCGGGTGGCGACCCGGTCTTCCAGGAGGGCGGGCAGGTGCTGTTCGTGGGCCTGGCGGGCGGCGCCCGTGGCGTCGTAGCTGAGAGTGGTCATGGGGGACTATGCGTCCTTCCGTGCAGCGGCGAGGGCGCCCTCGACGTCGGCCAGCAGTTCCTTCCAGCTTGCCACAAACTTGTCGAGGCCTTCGGACTCGAGCACGGCGACGACCTCGTTGTACGAGATGCCGAGCGCATCGAGGGCGTTGAGGGTCGCGTTGGCGTCGTCGTAGCCGCGGGTGATGGTGTTGCCGGTGATGGCGCCGTGGTCGAAGGTGGCGTCCAGGGTCTTCTCCGGCATGGTGTTCACAACGCCGGGGGCTACGAGCTCGGTGACGTAGAGGGTATCCGGGTAGGCCGGATCCTTGACGCCGGTGGACGCCCAGAGCGGGCGCTGCGGGCGCGCGCCGGCGTCGGCCAGCAGGGCCCAGCGCTCGGTGGCGAAGAGCTCCTCGTAGACCTGGTAGGCGAGGCGTGCGTTGGCGACGCCGGCCTTGCCCTTGAGGGCCTTGGCCTCGTCGGTGCCGATCGCGTCGAGGCGCTTGTCGATTTCGGTGTCCACGCGGGAGACGAAGAACGAGGCGACCGAGTGGATCTTGGAGAGATCGTGGCCGTTTTCCTTTGCCTGCTCCAGACCGCTCTGGAAAGCGTTGATCACGGCGCGGTAGCGTTCGAGCGAGAAAATCAGGGTCACGTTGACGCTGATGCCGGCCGCCAGGGTGGCGGTGATGGCCTCGAGGCCCTCAAGCGTGGCGGGGATCTTGATCAGGACGTTGTCCTTGTTGACCTGGCCGTGGAGTTCCTTGGCCTCGGTGATGGTACCGGCAGTGTCCCAGGCGAGGCGGGGGTCCACCTCGATGGAAACGCGGCCGTCGACGCCGTTCGAGGCGGCGTACACCGGGGCGAACAGGTCGCAGGCATCGGCGACGTCGGCGGTGGTGATCGCGAAGACCGTTTCGTCGACGCTGGCGCCGGCGGCCGCCATTTCCCGGATCTTGGCATCGTAGTCGGTGCCGGTGGTGATCGCGGCGTGGAAGATGCTCGGGTTCGTGGTGACGCCGACGACGTTCTTCTCTTCGATCAGCTTGCGCAGCGTCCCGGTTTCGAGGCGGCCGCGGGAGAGGTCATCGAGCCAGATGGAAACGCCGGCGTCGGACAGCTGCTGGGTGGGGGTGGTGTTCATGGTTCACTCCTGAAGTCTGGGGCCGCCGCCGGCAGGGGCGGCGGCCCGGAATACGTGAAGTTGGGGTCAGGCCGGGAGGCCGGCGAGGGATTCCTTGGCGGCGGCGGTGACGGCTTCGGTGGTGATGCCGAATTCCTGGAAGAGCCGTTTGTAGTCGGCGGAGGCGCCGAAGTGCTCGAGGGAGATGGAGCGGCCGGCGTCGCCGACGAATTCGCGCCAGCCCAGGGCGAGGCCGGCTTCGACCGAGACGCGTGCCTTGACGTTGGCGGGGAGCACGGCCTCGCGGTAGGCGGGGTCCTGTTTGTTGAACCATTCCACGCAGGGCATGGACACGACCCGGGTGGGGATGCCCTCGGCCTGCAGGGCTTCGCGGGCGGCGACGGCGAGCTGGACCTCGGAGCCGGTGCCGATCAGGATGACCTTCGCCTCCACGGTCTTGCCGGCGGCGGAGGCCTCGGCGAGGACGTAGCCGCCCTTGGCGACCCCGGCGGTGGAGGCGAACGTGTCCCCGTCGGCGTCGCCGGTGCCGCGCTCCCAGGTGGGGATGTTCTGCCGGGTCAGCACGATCCCGGCGGGGTTGGCGTGGTTTTCCAGCATGGCCTGCCAGGCCGCGGCGACCTCGTTCGCATCTCCCGGGCGGACGACGTCCAGGCCCGGAATGGCGCGCAGGGAGGCGAGCTGCTCGACCGGCTGGTGGGTGGGTCCGTCTTCGCCGAGGCCGATCGAGTCGTGCGTCCAGACGTAGAGCGAGGGGACGCCCATCAGGGCGCCGAGCCGGATGGCCGGGCGCTGGTAGTCGGAGAAGATCAGGAAGGTCCCGGAGAACGCGCGGGTCGCCCCGGCCAGGCTGATGCCGTTCACGATCGACGCGGCGGCGTGTTCGCGGATGCCGAAGTGCAGCACCCGGCCGTACGGGTTGCCCTTCCACGCCTCGGTCTGCCGGGAAGCGGGGATGAACGAGGGCGAGCCCTCGATGGTGGTGTTGTTCGACTCGGCGAGGTCGGCGGAGCCGCCCCAGAGTTCGGGCATGACCGGGCCGATCGCGTTCAGGACCTTCCCGGACGCGGCGCGGGTGGAGACGTCCTTGCCGGCTTCGAAGACCGGCAGCGCGGCGTCGAACTCGGCCGGGAGCTTGCGGGCCTCGACGCGTTCGAGCAGGGCCGCGGCCTCGGGGTTGGCGGACTGCCAGGCCTCGAAGCGCTCCTGCCACTCGGCGCGGGCCGCGGCGCCGCGGTCCTGCGCCTCGCGGGTGTGGGCCAGGACCTCGTCCTCGACCTGGAAGGAGAGCCCGGGGTCGAAGCCGAGGACGTCCTTCAGGCCGGCGACTTCCTCGGCGCCGAGCGCGGAGCCGTGGATCTTGCCGGTGTTCTGCTTCTTCGGCGCGGGCCAGCCGATGATGGTCCGCAGCGAGATGATGGACGGCCTGGACGTCTCGGCCTTCGCCGCGAGCAGGGCGGCGTGCAGTTCGGCCACGTCCTCCTGGTAGTCGCCGGTGCGGGTCCAGTCGACCCGCTGGGTGTGCCAGCCGTAGGCCTTGTAGCGGGCCAGGACGTCCTCGGTGAACGCGACGTCCGTGTCGTCTTCGATGCTGATGTGGTTCTCGTCGTAGATCACCACGAGGTTGCCCAGTTCCTGGTGCCCGGCGAGCGAGGACGCCTCGGAGGTGACGCCCTCCTGCAGGTCCCCGTCGGAGGCGATCACCCAGACGGTGTGGTCAAACGGGCTGGTGCCGGCGGGAGCGTCGGCGTCGAACAAACCGCGCATCCGGCGCTGGGAGTACGCGAACCCGACCGCCGAGGCCAGGCCCTGGCCCAGCGGCCCGGTGGTGATTTCCACCCCGGCGGTGTGCTTGTATTCCGGGTGCCCCGGGGTCAGCGAACCCCAGGTCCGCAGCGCCTCGAGGTCCTTCAGCTCCAGGCCGTAGCCCGAGAGGAAGAGCTGGATGTACAGTGTCAGCGACGTATGGCCGGGAGACAGGACGAACCGGTCCCGGCCCAGCCACTCCGGGTTCGCCGGATCGTGGCGCATCAGCTTCTGGAAGAGCAGGTAGGCGGCCGGAGCCAGGCTCATCGCGGTACCCGGGTGGCCGTTACCGACCTTCTCCACCGCATCCGCCGCCAGTACCCGGACGGTGTCCACGGCACGGGCATCAAGCTGAGTCCATGACAGTTCTTGCTCTTCCAAATGTGGCACGAAAACCGGGCCCCTCTCTGTGCTGACGGCCGGCGGTACGTTTTCCCTCCGAGTTTTCCCGCTGGGGGATTTCCTTTGGGGGGCTTACCGCCGGGGCACAGTTCGGTGCCCGCCGCGGTTCGTACCAGCCGTTCACCATCGAAACGTTGATCTATCATTGCGCCGCATGCACAGGGCCGGGAGCGCCGTTCGGCGCCCGTCCGTGCGTGCTGATCTGTCAGACAGCTTAGCCCCATTCCACCTGCCGGTCAGGGTGCATCTCAGGAATTGGACCGGTTTTGGGGCTTATATGAATCACCGCGTCCCGCGGCGGCGGTGAGGCCGCGTTAACCACCCGGACTTCTGCGGGGGCTTCGGGCCCGGGCGGCGGTGCCGCCACGGTATGATGGAGCCTGGCTACCAACGGGGGCGAGGACACGCCTGTGCGCTGCGCGTGAACCCCTCCGAATGCAACGCGCCGGACTCAGCGCGCTGCGACGACCAGCCGGACTGACCAGCCAGACAGAACAGAGTGACTGCCACCGTGAGCACAACAGATACGCCGCTTAACGCCTCCCAGGCCCCGGGCCGGATCGGCTTCGCCCGTAAGGCCAAGGCCTACCTGGCGCTCACCAAACCGCGAGTGATCGAACTCCTGCTGGTCAGCACCCTGCCAACCATGATCTACGCCGAGCGCGGCTTCCCCTCCCTCGGCTTGATCCTGGCGACTCTCGTTGGCGGCGCGTTTGCCGCCGGCAGCGCGGGCTCCTTCAACTGCTACATCGACCGGGATATCGACAAGCTGATGCACCGGACGGAAAACCGCCCGCTGGTCACCGGAGAGGTCACCCCGCGTGAAGCCCTGGTCTTCTCATGGCTGCTCGGCGCGGCCGCGATCGCGATCCTCTGGTTCGGCGCCAACCCGCTCTCGGCCTGGCTGGGGCTCGGCGCGATCGTGTTCTACGTCGTCATCTACACGATGATCCTCAAGCGCCGCACCGCGCAGAACATCGTTTGGGGCGGGGCCGCCGGCTGCTTCCCGGTGCTGATCGCCTGGGCCGCCGTGACCAACACCGTGGAGTGGCCCGCCGTCGTCCTCTTTATGGTGATCTTCCTCTGGACCCCGCCGCATTACTGGCCGCTGTCCATGCGCTACGGCGAGGACTACCGCAACGCCAATGTGCCGATGCTCGGCGCGATCGCCGGCGCCAAGGTCGTGTCCGTGCAGGTGGTCCTGTACGCATGGGCGATGGTCGCCTGCTCGCTGCTGCTGATCCCGGTCGGCGGTGCCGGCTGGGTCTACACCGTCACCGCCGTCGCCGCGGGAGCCTGGTTCCTGTACGAGTCGCACGCCCTCTACAACCGGGCTCAGGGCGGGGAGGTCTCCAACAAGGGCGCCATGAAGGTCTTCCACGGCTCCATTAGCTATCTCACCCTGCTCTTCATCGCCCTTGCCGTGGACCCGTTCATCGGCTCCGCGATCGTCGGCTAGTCCGGCACGGGGAGTCAGGACTTTTCGGGGCCGGGCGGGTTGCGGCGGTCAGCCGCTTCCGGGAGATCCCGCCGGGCCCGGCGCCCGCGCCGCAGGTGCCAGATGAGGAGTCCCAGGACACCGAGCACAGCTATCACCGCCGTGATGTCCCGGCCGGCCACCTTGGCTACGGCGTCGTAGGAGTTCCCGGCGAAGAAGCCCAGCAGCACGAAGCCGGTGCCCCAGACCAATCCGCCGGCGGCATTGAAGGCCAGGAACTTCGGGTAGTGCATTCGGGAGGCGCCGGCCAGGGCCGGCATGACGGCCCGGAAGAACGCCACGAAGCGGCCCAGGAAAACGGCCGAGCCGCCTCGTTGGCGCAGAAAGGCCTGGGCCTTGGCCAGGCCGCGCCGACGCCGTTTCATCAGCCTGAAGTCCAGCAGCCGGGGACCCACGTGCTTGCCGATTTCGTAGCCCACGGTGTCGCCGGCGATGGCCGCGGTGACCACGACGGCGGCCATGCCCCACAGCGGGACTTCGCCGCGGCTCGCAATCACGCCGCCCAGGACTGCGGCCGTCTCACCCGGAATCACGAAGCCGATGAAGACCGCGTCTTCGGCGAACACCAGGCACGCCACGAGGGTGAAGGCCAGCGCGGGGCTCATATTCAGAAGGCTGTCGACGATCGCGTTCACGGCGCTGCCTTTCTCTCGACAAAGTCAGGCTACCCGCCGACAAAGAAACGCGGGGTCAGCTACGGTCCATCCGGACGCCCGGAATGGACCGTATCTGACCCCGCGATGTTGTGTGTGGCTTACTTGACCGGGCTGTTGCGGGCGAGGTCGGCGGCGTTGGTGGATGCGCTCATCAGCAGGGCCGCGCCGAGCATGTGCGCTCCCACGAGCAGCGCGGGGATGCCGTTGTAGTACTGCGTGAAGCCGATGACGGCCTGCAGCACGGTGACGCCCAGCAGCATGAAAACAGCGGTGCGGAACGGGCCCGTGATCCGGTCGCGGAGCACAAGGAACACACCGAACAAGGCGCCGGCGGTCACGAGGTAGGCCGGGACGGCGTGGATGTGCGAGAACAGGTCCCAGTCCAGGTTGTTGCGCGGCGCGTCCGCGTCACCAGCGTGCGGGCCCGCACCGGTCACCACCACACCGAGGCACACGGCGACGGCGGAGAACAGTGCGACGGCGGCCAGCACCGGACGGGCGGCCCCCGGCAGGGCGGGCAATTCCCGGGTGCGGGCTTTGCCGGTCCGGTCGTAGGCGCGGTTGACCAGCAGCGTGGCGACTACCACGAGGGCCATCGAGACGAGGAAGTGCAGGCCGACCACCCACGGGTTCAGCTGGGTGAGCACGGTGATCCCGCCGATGACGGCCTGGGCCGGGATGCTGGCCAGCAGGCCGAGGGCCAGCAGGAAGAGGTCCCGGCGTTCCTTACGCAGGTTCCACAGGTACACCAGCATCGCGACGGCGACGGCGGCCAGCGCGAAGGTCAGGAGCCGGTTGCCGAACTCGATGAAGCCGTGGATGCCCATTTCCGGGGTGTTCACGAGCGAGTTGTCGGTGCAGCGCGGCCAGGTGGGGCAGCCCAGGCCGGAGGCGGTGAGACGGACGGCGCCGCCGGTCACCACCAGTACGGTCTGGCCGATCAGGGACAGCACGGCCAGCCGCCGGACCGTCTTGTCGACGGTGACGGGCAGCCGGGAGGAAATCCGGGACACGATCCGGGAAGGGCGGGACGCCGTACTCACAGTTTTCTCAATTCCACTTGAACCAACGGGTTGCTGCGAAGCCGGCGGTCGCCGTCCAGAGCAGCAGGACAATCACGGACGCAGCATTGGCGCTGCCGTGCAGGAAGGCATCCCGCAGCGCCTGGCCCAGCGCGCCGGAGGGAAGGAAGTGCACCACCGCCTGGGCGAGGGCGGGAAGTCGCTCGGCCGGAATAACGATGCCGCCCAAGGCGCCGAGCAGGATCCAGAGCAGATTGTTGATCGCCAGGGTCGCCTCCGGCCGGACCGTGCCGGCCACGAGCAGGCCGAGGGCGGTGAACGCCGCCGCGCCGAGAACCAGCAGAGCGAACCCGGGCAGCAGCCCCGCGGGCGCCGGCTGCCAGCCCAGCGGGAGCGCGACGGCGGTGACCACCAGCACCTGCAGCAGCAGCACCACGAGCACCGCGATCACCTTGCCGAGGATCAGCCCGGTACGGCCCAGCGGGGTGGTGGACAGGAAGCGCAGCACTCCGTAGCGGCGGTCGAAGCCGGTGGCGATGCCCTGGCCGGTGAAGGCGGTGGACATCGCGCACAACGCGAGGATGCCGGGCACGGCGATGTTGACCCGGCTGGAGCCGAGGCCGTCCAGCAGGGGCGTGACGGCCAGGCCCACCAGGGCCAGCAGCGGCAGGATGACCGCCAGGATCAGCTGCTCGCCGTTGCGGAGCATGGTGACGGTCTCATACCGTCCCTGCTGCAGGATCCGCCGCAGCAGGGGAGCGGGGGCACTGCCCAGCGGCATACCGGCCGCAGTGCCTGCAGGGGCGGAGCTCATCGGGTTTCCCTTCCGGAGATGTCGAGGAAGACGTCCTCGAGGCTGCGGGCTGCGAGGCTCATCGAGGCGGGCATAATGCCGCGCTCGGCCCACCAGGCCGTCACGGCGGCTAGGTCGGCCGGGGTCAGCGCCCCGGTGGCGCTGTAACTGCCGGCGCGCGTTTCGCGGACCTCGACGGCGGCCGGCAGCACACCGGCCAGGTCCAGGCCGGGTTCGGCTTCGAAGAGCAGCGTGCGGATGTGCTGGTCCGCCCCGGACGTCAGCTCATGCCGCAGGAGCTGGGCGACGGTGCCCTCCGCGACGTTCCGGCCGGCGTCGATGATGTAGACGTAGTCGGCCAGGCGCTGCGCGTCGTCCATCAGGTGGGTCGTGAGGATGATGCCCATCCCGCGGTCCCGCAGTTCGGCAATGAGTTCAAAGACGAGCTGCCGGGACTGCGGGTCCAGGCCGGCGCTCGGTTCGTCGAGGAACAGCACCTCGGGGCGGCCCACGAGCGCGGCGGCGAGGGCCAGCCGCTGCTTCTGGCCGCCGGAAAGGCGCCGCACCGTGGTGCGGCTGAAGGTGTTAATGCCCAGGCGCGCGACGAGCTCGTCCACCGGCCACGGGTCCTGGTACAGGCCCGCGATGTGTCGCAGCAGGGGGATGGGGCGGGCCGACGGCGGCAGGCCCCCGTCCTGGAGCATGACGCCCACGCGGGCGCGGAGATCCGCGCCGGCGGTGTCCGGGTCCTGGCCCAGCAGGCTGATGCTGCCGCCGGTGCGCTTCTGGAGCCCCTGGGCGCATTCGATGGTGGTGGTTTTGCCGGCCCCGTTGGCGCCCAGCAGGGCGGTGACCTGCCCGCGTTCGGCGACGAGGGACAGGCCGCTGACCACCCGCAGCATCTTGCCGTCAAGGCTGGGCAGCGGACCAACATCCTTGATGAGCCCGCTGATTGTCAGGGCGGGGGATTCGGGAGATCGCACCAAAGCATTCTACGCGATGTAGTAGGGCCCGGCCCGATCCGGAGCCTGGCGCAGGAAAGCCATGCCTTACTGGATCGGGGGAGTAAATTACGACATGATTGTGTTGTGTATTCCATGAGCCCAAGTACGTCTGCCGTGCCTGCTGTGCGCGCGCAGTCGCGCGAGCCCGCAGAGGGTGCTGCCGTACCCGCGGCGCACGCCGCCGAGGCCGAGGACCGCACCCGGGACCGCGTGCTGGCCGCCGTGCTGGAGCACGGGCCCATCAGCGCCGCCGAACTGGGCGAGCTGCTGGGCTTCACCCCCGCGGCAGTGCGCCGCCACCTGGACCACCTCTCGCGCCACGGCGTGATCGAGGTCAAGCGGGTGGCCCGCGCGGGCGCCGGCGCGGGCCGGCCTGCCCGCCGCTACGTGCTCAGCTCGCAGGGCCAGTCCACGCTGGGCAACGACTACCTCGACATCGCCAGCTCCGCCCTGCGGCGGCTCGGCGAAATGGCGGGCTCTGAGGCCGTGCGCGCGTTCGCCGTCGAACGGTTCGCCGAAATGGAGCGCCGCTACGCACCGGAAATCGAACGGGCGGGCAGCGACATCACGGCGCGCGCCCGGGCCCTTTCCGCGGCCCTGAGCCGTGACGGCTTCGTAGCCTCCGCGCAGTCGATCGAGGCCAAGGCACCGCTTCCGGCAGCGCTTTCCAGCGTCCAGCTGTGCCAGGGACACTGCCCCATCCAGCAGCTCGCCGCGCAGTTCCCCGTGTTCTGCGACGTGGAGACCGAACTGTTCTCCCGGCTGGTCGGCGTCGACGTGCGGCGGCTCTCCACCCTGGCGCGCGGCGGGCACGTCTGCACGACCCACATACCTACGGGCCGTCCGGCCGCCGGCGGGGCCTCCAGCCCCGCCGGCGCGGGCAACCCGGACGAAGAATCCAACCATCTGCAAGAAAGGCCGTGATGACGGACCAACTATCAGAGAAGAAGGTTGCTGAATCCACTGTGATCTCGGAGATTCTGGAGAAGAATCCCGAGCTCCACGGAATCGGCACCTACGAGTACGGCTGGGCCGACAAGAACGACGTCGGCGCGAACGCCCGCCGTGGTATCGATGAGGACGTCGTGCGTGACATCTCGGCCAAGAAGAACGAGCCGGAATGGATGCTGGACCTGCGCCTGAAGGGCCTGAAGTACTTCGACCGCAAGCCCATGCCCACCTGGGGCGCGGACCTCTCCGGCATCGACTTCGACAACATCAAGTACTTTGTGCGCTCCACGGAGAAGCAGGCCGCCACCTGGGAGGACCTGCCCGAGGACATCCGGAACACCTACGAGAAGCTGGGCATCCCGGAAGCCGAGCGCAGCCGCCTCGTGTCCGGCGTCGCCGCCCAGTATGAGTCCGAGGTTGTGTACCACCAGATCCGCGAGGACCTGGAAGCCCAGGGCGTCATCTTCCTGGACACGGACACCGCCCTACGGGAGCACCCGGAGATCTTCCAGGAATACTTCGGCACCATCATCCCGGTGGGTGACAACAAGTTCGCGTCGCTGAACACGGCCGTGTGGTCCGGCGGGTCCTTCGTGTACGTGCCCAAGGGCGTCCACGTGGACATCCCGCTGCAGGCCTACTTCCGCATCAACACGGAAAACATGGGCCAGTTTGAGCGCACCCTGATCATCGCGGACGAGGACTCCTACGTCCACTACATCGAGGGCTGCACCGCGCCGATCTACACCTCGGACTCGCTGCACTCCGCCGTCGTGGAGATCGTCGTGAAGAAGGGCGCCCGCGTCCGCTACACGACCATCCAGAACTGGTCCACCAACGTGTACAACCTGGTCACCAAGCGCGCCATCTGCGAAGAGGGCGCCACGATGGAATGGATCGACGGCAACATCGGTTCCAAGGTCACAATGAAGTACCCGGCGGTCTACCTCGTCGGTGAGGGCGCCAAGGGCGAGACCCTCTCGATCGCGTTCGCCGGCGAAGGCCAGCATCAGGACACCGGCTCCAAGATGGTCCACATCGCGCCCAACACCAAGAGTTCGATCATCTCCAAGTCCGTGGCCCGCGGTGGCGGCCGCGCCGCCTACCGCGGCCTGGTCCAGGTCCGCGAAGGCGCCAAGCACTCGGCCAACACGGTCCGCTGTGACGCGCTGCTGGTGGACACCATCAGCCGCTCGGACACCTACCCGTACATCGACATCCGCGAGGACGACGTCACCATGGGCCACGAGGCCACGGTCTCGCGCGTTAGCGAAGAGCAGTTGTTCTACCTGATGTCCCGCGGCATGCGCGAAGACGAGGCCATGGCGATGATCGTGCGCGGCTTCATCGAGCCCATCGCCCGCGAACTGCCGATGGAATACGCGCTCGAGCTCAACCGCCTGATTGAACTGCAGATGGAAGGATCGGTCGGTTAATGACTGACATCACTACCGAAAAGGCTCGCATCGGCGCGCCCTCAGCCCAGCCGTTCATCAACGGTTTCACCGAGGAAGGCGAAAGCCTCTCACCGCTGAACGCCGCTGAGTCCAAGTCACCGCTGGCCGGCGAGGCCGTCAAGCGCCACTCGCACGGCGGCGGCGTCGGCGTCCCGGACAGCTCCCGCGCCGGCCGGCTGACCTCCTACAAGCTGGCGGACTTCAAGCCGCTGACCGGCATGGAGGAAGACTGGCGGTTCACCCCGCTCAAGCGCCTCCGCGGCCTGCACACCGAGGTCCTCAACGGCGCGGCCCCGGCCGTGGCCGTCAGCGGCCCGGACAGCGTCCGGGTAGAGACCGTCGGCCGCGACGACGCCCGCATCGGCTCCGCCGCGATCCCCGAGGACCGCGTCTCCGCCAACGCCTGGGAAAACTTCACCGAGGCCACCGTCATCACGGTCCCCGCCGAGGTCCAGGCCGAGGGCGAGGTCAGCGTCGTGCTGACCGGCCAGGGCACCGCGGCCGCGTCGCAGCACGTCGTGATCATCGCGGAGAAGTTCTCCAGGGCTGTTGTGGTGCTGGACCACCAGGGCACCGCCGTCGTCTCGGAAAACATCGAGATCCTCGTGGAGGACGGCGCGCAGCTGACCGTCATCTCGCTCCAGGAATGGAACGACGACGCCGTGCACGCCTCCTCCCAGCAGGCGAAGCTCGGCCGCGACGCCAAGTTCAAGCACATCGTCGTCAGTCTCGGCGGCGACCTGGTCCGCGTCACGCCGTCGGCCCGCTTCACCGCCCCCGGCGCCGAAGCGGAGATGTTCGGCCTGTACTTCGCCGACGCCGGCCAGCACCTCGAGCAGCGCCTCTTCGTGGACCACGCGGTCGCCAACTGCAAGTCCAACGTGCTCTACAAGGGCGCCCTGCAGGGCCGCAACGCGCACACCGTCTGGGTGGGCGATGTTCTGATCCGCAAGGAAGCCGAAGGCACCGACACCTACGAGGCCAACCGAAACCTGGTTCTCACCGACGGTGCCCGCGCGGATTCCGTGCCCAACCTTGAAATCGAGACCGGCCTGATCGCCGGCGCCGGCCACGCCAGCGCCACCGGACGCTTCGACGACGAGCACCTGTTCTACCTGATGGCCCGCGGTATCCCGGAAAAGGTGGCCCGCCGGCTCGTGGTCCGGGGCTTCCTGAACGAGATCATCCAGCAGATCAAGGTTCCCGCCATCGAGGAACGCCTCACGGAAGCCGTCGAGCGCGAGCTCGCGGCCACGGACAACTAGACAGTACGGGACGACACATGACGGAACAGCCCAAGGGCGAGTTGGTCTGCAGCGCCAGCGAGATCCAGCTCAAGCAGGCCCTGCGCATCCTGATCGACGACTACCCGGTAGCGGTCGTAAAAGACTCGATGGGGGAGATCCACGCGATCGGCGACACCTGCTCGCACGCGGACATCTCGCTCTCCGAGGGCGAAGTGGAAGGCTGCAAGATCGAATGCTGGGGCCACGGCTCACAGTTCGACCTGCGCAGCGGCCAGCCGCTCCAGCTGCCCGCCTACGACCCGGTGCCCGTCTTTGCCGTCACCATCTTCGGTGACGACGTCTACGTGGACGTCAGCACCGTCCTCAACGGCGCCGAGGCTCCGAACTTCAGCTGACCGCGCCGGGGCACGCACCACCTGCCCCGGCCCGGCCGGCAGCCAGCACCACCTAAAAAACTTATCGACGAGAACCGCACCGCCGAGGCGGCGGTGCAGAGGAGAACAAGACACATGTCTACTCTTGAGATCAAGGACCTGCACGTCAGCATTGACACCGAGCAGGGCACCAAGGAAATCCTGAAGGGCGTCAGCCTGACCATCAAGACCGGCCAGACCCACGCCATTATGGGACCCAACGGCTCCGGCAAGTCCACGCTGGCGTCCACGATCGCCGGCCACCCGCGCTACAACGTCACGAGCGGCACCATCACGCTCGACGGCGAGGACGTCCTGGCGATGAGCGTCGACGAGCGCGCCCGCGCCGGCCTGTTCCTGGCCATGCAGTACCCGGTCGAGGTCCCGGGCGTCAGCATGACCAACTTCCTGCGCACCGCCAAGACCGCGATCGACGGCGAAGCCCCGAAGCTCCGCACCTGGACCAAAGACGTCAAGGCCGCCATGGAGCAGCTGCGCATCGACGCCGACTTCACCCAGCGCAACGTCAACGAAGGCTTCTCCGGCGGCGAGAAGAAGCGCGTGGAGATCCTCCAGCTGGAGCTCTTCAAGCCGAAGTTCGCCATCCTCGACGAGACCGACTCCGGCCTCGACGTCGACGCGCTGAAGGTTGTCTCCGAGGGCGTCAACCGCGCCCACGCCGAAGGCAACATGGGCACCCTGCTGATTACGCACTACACCCGGATCCTGCGCTACATCAAGCCGGAATTCGTGCACGTGTTCGTTGACGGCAAGGTCGTCGAAGAAGGCGGCCCGGAACTGGCCGACCGCCTCGAAGAAGAAGGCTACGACCGCTACCTCCCCGGTGCCGGAGCCGCCACCATCGCTGCCGCCGACGCCGCAGCACAGGCCTAGTTAGGACTACGCCATGACCGAAATCAATACGGCCCGCACGGGCCTCGAGGATGTCGAAGAGGCACTCAAGGATGTGATCGATCCTGAACTGGGCGTGAACATCGTTGACCTGGGCCTGCTCTACGGCCTCAAGTACTCAGACGACGACGGCGCCCTGCTGATCGATATGACGCTCACCACGGCTGCCTGCCCGCTCACCGACGTGATCGAGGAGCAGGTCGGCAAGGCCCTGGACGGCATCGTCGACGACTGGCGCCTGAACTGGGTGTGGATGCCGCCGTGGGGTCCGGAACGGATCACCGAGGACGGCCGCGACCAGATGCGCGCCCTCGGCTTCAACATCTGATACGTCCCCACCGCCTCCCTAGCCTCGCTCCGCTTCGGCCAGGGAACCCTCGGCGGCGGCGGCCCCTGACATGAGACGGCGGGCCCACCTCTGGGAGGTGGGCCCGCCGTCGTCGTATGTGATTACGGTGTGGCTACCTTAAAGGTGTCGCACTGGTTGATGTCGCCGGTCTTGTAGCCCTGGTAGAACCACTTCTGCCGCTGCGCGCTGGAACCGTGCGTCCACGACTCCGGGGAGACCCGGCCGGTGGCGGCCTTCTGGATCCGGTCATCGCCCACCGAGGACGCCGCGGACAGGGCATCCTGCAGGTCCTTGTCCGTCAGCGGCTCCAGGTACGCCTGGCCGGACTTGGGGTCCTTGGTGGTGGTGGCGTAGCGGACCCACAGGCCGGCGTAGCAGTCTGCCTGGAGCTCGGTGCGCACGGCGCCGGACTCAGGCCCCTGGGGGTCCTGCTGGGCGCGGTCGATGGTGCCGAGCAGGTTCTGGATGTGGTGCCCGAACTCGTGCGCCACAACGTACTCTTGGGCCAGCGGGCCGCCGGAGGAACCAAAGCGGTCCACCAGCTCCTGGAAGAAGCCCGGATCAAAATACGCGGTCTGGTCCGCGGGGCAGTAGAACGGACCTACCTCCGAGGTGGCACTGCCGCACCCGGTGTTGGTGGCGCCGCGGAACAGCACCGTCTTCGGCTGCGGATACTGCTTGCCATACTGGGCCAGGTAGGCCGGCCAGAACGCGTTCAGGCTGTTGACGGTGCCCACGATCCGGCAGTCAAGGTTGGCGTCGGCGTCGGCTCCGGTCTTGCAGGCCGGAGCCGTGGCCTGGCTCTGCGTCTGGTCCTGGGTGGTGCCGGTCAGGCCCTCGAGGAGGGCGGGATTGATGCCGAACAGCGCGGCCAGGAGCAGCACGATGCCGCCGCCGATGCCGCCGCCGATCTTGGTGCCCCGGCCCATGCCGCCGCGGCTCTGGACCTGCGAGGGATCCAGCTGGACATTGTCATTGAAACTCATGCTGTCACAATATCCCCTGCCGCCCGCCGATAGGCGCCTGCCCGGTAAAGTTGATCCGATGCCTTTCCTCGACAGACTCCAGCGCTGGGCCGACGAGCGCCCCGACGACACCGCCGTCGTTGTGGCCGGCCAGCGCCTGAGCTGGGCTGCGCTCCGGGACGCCGCGGCCGAACTCGTACCGGCCACCCCGGCCGTCACGGTGCTGGCCGAACACAATTCCACCCGGTTCGCGGCCGCCTTCGCCGCGGCCGTGGCGGGCGGCCGGCGCTGCGCCGTGCTCGACCCCGCCTGGCCGCAGCAGCTCCGGGACACCCTCACCGCCCGGATCGCGGAGGCTGACCCCGCCGGCGGCCCCGGCGGCCCCGGCGGCGACCCGGACGACGGCGGGCCGGGAAACGAACTCTCCGACGGTGACCCGGACACCCCGTTCCTGATCGGGCTCACCTCCGGGACCACCGCGGTCCCCAAAGCCTTCACCCGGTCGCGGCGGTCCTGGCAGCTGTCCTTCGACTCCTCCGTGGAGTTCTTCGGCCTGCGCCCGGGGGACCGGACGCTCGCGCCAGGTCCGCTCGCCGCCAGCCTCAACCTCTACGCCCTGGCCGAGTGCCTGTACGCCGGCTCCGAGTTCCACACGCTGGCACAGTTCGACGTCGGGGCCGCGCATGCCGCGGTCAGCCACGACGGCATCACCCGCCTGGTGCTGGTCCCGACGATGCTCCGGCTGCTCAGCGAACGCGGCCTGGCCGGCGGCGTTGACGCCTCCGGGGTGCGGAGCATCATCTGCGCCGGCTCCAAGCTCGACGCCCGGACCGTCGAGGCGGCACGCCGGTGGGCGCCCAACGCCACCATCTTCGAGTACTACGGCGCCGCGGAGCTCAGCTTCGTCGCAGGCGCCGGGCTCCAGCCCGGCGCTGCCCCCGCGGCGGGCGGCACGGGAATCGGCCGCCCGTTCCCCGGCGTCGAGCTCAGCATCCTCGACGTCGACGGCGCCCCGGTTCCGGACGGGGCTGACGGCACCGTCTATGTCCGCAGCGGCATGATCAGCGACGGATACCTCTGGGGCGACGACGGCGAGGCACTGCAGTGCGTCGCCGGCTGGTACACCGTCGGCGACCAGGGCTACCTCTGCGACGGCGTCCTGCACCTGCTGGGCCGCCGCTCGGACATGATCCTCACCGCCGGCACCAACGTCTACCCGCACGAGGTGGAACTGGCCCTCGCCTCCGTGCCCGGGGTCGCGGCCGTGGTCGCCGCCGGTATGGCCGACGAGCTCCGGGGCCAGCGCGTGGTTGCGGCGGTGCTGCCCGCCCACGGCGGCGTGACCGGCACCCAGCTGAGGACCGGCGTCGAGGATGTCCTGGCCCGGAACAAGCGGCCGCTGGAGTACTACCTGCTGGCCGAGCTGCCCCTCACGGACCGCGGCAAAATCAGCCGCCCGCTCCTGCTCGACTGGATTGCCCGCGGTGATCCACGGCTGCGGCGCCTTGGCTGAGGTTCCGGACGTGAGTGCTACGCCGGGCGGGGTGCGCCGCGCCGGGCTGCCGGCGGACCGGCAGCCCGTAATCATCGCCGCGCTCCGCACCCCGCTCTGCCGCGCCCACGGCGCCCTGAAGTCCCTGGACGCCCACGAACTGCTGGCCCCGGTGCTGCGCCGCCTGCTCGGCGACACCGGAGTCGCGGCCGGCCAGGTGGCGGACGTGGTGATCGGCAACGCCGTGGGCGGCGGCGGCAACGTCGCCCGGCTGGCGGCCCTGGAAGCGGGCCTGCCCGTGAGCATTCCGGGCCTGACTGTGGACCGGCAGTGCGGTTCCGGCCTGGATGCGATCGCCCTGGCCTGCCGGCTGATTGCCGCCGGCGGCAGTGTGGGAGGGGGTCCGGGCAGCGGAGATGTGTTCCTCGCCGGCGGGGTGGAGAGCATCAGCACGGCCCCGCTGCGGGCCCGGCCAGGTCCCGACGGTGCGCCGCGGTTCTTCCGCCGTGCCCGGTTCGCGCCCGACAGCCATGGCGATCCGGATATGGGGGTGGCGGCCGAAAACGTCGCGGCCCGCTTCGGCATTGCCCGGCAACGGCAGGACGATTACGCGCTGCGGAGCCACCGCCGGGCGCTCGGCGCCGCCGCGGACGGCACCTTCGCGGCCGAAACGGTGCCGCTGCCCGTCGCATCGGGGCCGGTGCGCGCCGACGACGGCCCGCGGCAGTCCCTCACGCCCGCGGTGCTGGCCCGATTCCCGGCTGCCTTCGTTCCGGGCGGGACGGTGACCGCAGGAAACTCCTGCTTCGACGCGGACGGGGCCGCCGCCGTCGTGGTCACCTCCCTGGCGCGGGCGAAAGCGCTCGGCGCCCGCGACGGCCTCGTGCTGCTCGGAACCGGCACGGCGGGCGTGGAACCGGCACTGCTGGGGATGGGAGCGGCCGTGGCGGCTGACCGTCTGCTGACGGCCACCGGCGTTTCGGCGCGGGACCTTGGCCTCATCGAGTTCAACGAGGCGTTCGCGGCGCAGGTGCTGGCCTGCCTCGACCAGCTGAAGATCGACCCGCACCGCGTCAACCTCGACGGCGGCGCCCTCGCCCTGGGCCACGCCTACGGAGCATCCGGCGCCGTGCTGGTCACCCGGCTGCTGGCCCAGGCCCGCCGCGACCCCCTGGACGACAAGCTGGCGCTGGCCATGATCAGCATCGCCGGCGGAATGGGGACCGCCGCACTGTTCGAGTACCGCTCCTTCCACTAGCCCCCACGGACATGTCCATTCCCTGGCTCGGGGGTTGGACTTGCTCGGCGAGCGCGGAGGGACATGCCCATCCTTCGGCCGCAGGCGTGGACATAGTGCGTATATGTCCGCTCCATGTGGCCAGGGATGGGCATGCTCGTCGGCGGGGCGCAGGGACGGGCATGTCCGGTGAACTTGCGCGTTGGAACATGCCCCGTCCCCGGCTGCAAAATTGGACATGCCGCACCGCCAGGACCGACATGCCCATCCTTCAGCCGCAGGCGTGGACATAGTGCGTATATGTCCGCTCCATGTGGGCAGGGATGGGCATGCTCGTCGGCGGGGCGCAGGGACGGGCTTGTCCGGTGAACTTGTACGTTGGCCGGCAGCAGCCCCTTAGCCCTCCGGGTCCTCAGCCTCGCCGGGCCTCGGGGCCGTCAAGCTCCTCAGCCTCGCCGGGCCTCAGGGTCGTCAAGCTCCTCAGCCTCGCCCAGGCCCCGGGCCGCCAGGGCGTCGCCGGTCTGGCGGGCGAACGCGACTGTGGTGATGAACACCGGCAGCACCAGGGCCCGGGGGTTCCGGTCCAGCCCCCGAGCCCGGGCGGAATCACGGACATCGGCATAGGCGCCCGCGATGAAGGGGATACTCCGAAGCATGATCGCAATCGTGAGCGCAAACCGTTCAGGGTCGGCGCCGAAACGGCGGAACGGCCGGGCCAGGGAGGCGACACCATCCAAGAGCGCCTGGACCGGCGTGGTGGCGGTGAGGATTGACGCAGCCACCACGCAAATCAGGATGTTCAGCACAATCCTCGCGGCCGGGGCGCCGCCGAGCTGCCACCACTGGTACAGCCCGATCACGGCGAGTACCGGCAGCACCGGACGGACGGCCCGCACCAGCCGGCGCAGCCCGGCCCCACTGAACAGGTACACCCCGCACAGCAGCCCGAGCCCCGCGGCAGCCGCGGCCCAGTCGGCCACCAGGAACGACGCCATCCCGCACGCCAGCACCAGCAGGAACTTCAGCCACAACGGGGCGCGGTGCACCGGCGACCTTCCCGGCACGTAGTTGGACAGCAGGAAGCCATGCCCCCTCATGGCCGCGCCGAATCCCCGAAGACCGAATCCCCGGCGACCGACTCCCCGGCGGCCGGCGGGGCTGGGGCAGGTTCCGCCGCGCACAGCGCCCGGTAGTGCCCGACGGCGGCGGCCGGGACGCCGTCGAACACGATCCTCCCGGCGTCCACTACCAGCACGCGGTCGAGATCGAGGGCGAGCTCGAGGTCGTGTGTGGACAGGATGATCTGCTGATCCAGGCCCGCGAGGGTGCGGCGTAGCAGTTCCCGGTTCCGCAGGTCCAGCAGTGTGGACGGTTCGTCGAGGACCAGGATGTCCGGGTCCACGGCCAGCACCGCGGCGAGGGCCACGAGCTGGCGTTCACCGCCGGAAAGCTCGTAAACGCTCTGGTCCGCCAGCGGCAGCAGGCCAAAACGGTCCAGCACCGCCTCCGCCTGTGCGCGCCGCTCACGCGGGTTCCGCACCGAGCGGCGCAGGGACAGTTCCACGTCCTCGCGCCCGGTGGGCATCACGAGCTGCGCGAGGGGGTCGGTGAAGACAAACCCGACCCGCCGCCGGACCGCGCGGACGCCGCGGACCGTGTCGGCTCCGTGCACCGTCACCGTGCCGGAACAGGGCGGGACGAGGCCGTTGACCATCCGCAGCAGTGTGGATTTCCCCGAGCCGTTAGCCCCGATGACGCCGATCCGGTGCTCGGTCAGCGACAGGGACACCGGTTCCAGCAGCGTTTTGGGGTCCGGCCGGCCGTCAACCGCCACCCGGACCGCGGCGCGGTCGAAGACAATGCTCATGCGGGGGGTGTGGGCTCGTCGGCCGGGCGGGCACGGCGCACCAGCAGATCGGGGAAGGCCTTGTGCAGGGCCAGCGCGACGCTCACGGCCAGGATGTTCTTGATCACATCGCCCGGGTAGAAGGCCAGATCGGCGAGGAAGGCCTTGGACAGCTCCAGCCGGGCGTTCACCATCAGGCCCAGGATGCCAAGGCTGTGGACGAAGATGATGCTCCCGGCCATCGCCGCGGCGAACAGGGCCAGGGCCCGGACTTTCCCCGTGGTGCGGCGGAGGACGACGGCGGCGAGCCAGCCCACGGCGGCGGCCGCGAGCGGGAACGCCAGGATGTAGCCGGCGGAGGGGCCGGCCAGCACACCGAGGCCGCCGCGGCCGTTGCTGAAGATGGGCAGCCCGGCAAGTCCCAGCAGCACGTAGAGCCCGACGGCGGCGAAGGCCCGGCCGGGTCCGAGGGCGAGGCCGGTGAGCATAACGGCAAGGGTCTGGACGGTGATCGGCACGCCGAGCGCCCCGACCGGGATGGCGGGAACGACGGCGGACACCGCAACGAGGGCGGCGAACACGGCGATCAGACCGAGGTCGGTCGCGTTCCAGCGCCGGCGGCGGCCCGGGCGGCCGGTGGCGGGGGAGGAGCCGGTCCCGGGGCCGGTTGCGGCGGTGGTTCCGGCGGCGGCGCTGCTCTCAGTCTTGCTCATGGTTGTCCTGTCACGAAAAAGGTGGGCACGCGGCAGGGCGTGCGGGTCTCACTTCCGACGATACGGCGACGGCAACGCAGGCATTTTGTAGGGCTTCCACTAAACCGCGGCCCCGCAGCTGGACCACCCCGCCAATAGACACCCGGACGGGAGACCGAAGCGCCGGGCAGCTCCGCCGTCGTCCGCGGCCTTCCGCGGCCTTCCGCGATGTCAGCCGCCGGGGGAGCTGCCGGTAGACTGGTAGGGGCCGTCCTCTCGGCCACACCGCCCCGGCCCCGTCCAATTTCCATCCGTTGTGCCGCGGCGTTCCCCGTTGTGAAAGGCCTTAGCTGCATTGATTACCGTCCAGGATCTCGAACTGCGCGCCGGCGCCCGTCTGCTTATGGACCAGGTGAGCTTCCGGATCGACAAGGGAGACAAGATCGGCCTCGTCGGCCGTAACGGTGCAGGCAAGACCACACTGACCCGCGTGCTGGCCGGCGAGGGCCTGCCTGCCGCCGGCAAGGTCACCCGCAGCGGGGAGATCGGCTACCTGCCCCAGGACCCGCGCACGCCGGACATGGAGCAGCTCGCCCGGGACCGGATCCTCTCCGCCCGCGGCCTCGACATCGCCGTCGGCAAGCTCCGGACCGCGCACGAGGAGATGGCCAGCGAGGACCCCACCATCCAGCGCAAGGCCATGAACCGCTACGACCGGCTGGAATCCGAGTTCCTGGCCGCCGGCGGCTACGCAGCTGAGGCCGAGGCCGCGGCGATCTGCTCCAACCTCGCCCTGCCGGACCGGCTGCTGAACCAGCCGCTCAAGACCCTCTCCGGCGGCCAGCGCCGCCGTGTGGAGCTCGCCCGCATCCTGTACTCCGACGCCGAGACGATGCTGCTCGATGAGCCCACAAACCACCTCGACGCCGACTCCATCGCCTGGCTCCGGGAGTTCCTGAAGAACCACCAGGGCGGCCTGATCGTGATCAGCCACGACACCGAGCTGCTCGAGGCCACGGTGAACAAGGTCTTCCTGCTGGACGCCAACCGCGCGCAGATCGACTTCTACAACATGGACTGGAAGCGTTACCTGACCCAGCGCGAGACCGACGAGCGCGCCCGCAAGCGCGAACGCGCCAACGCCGAAAAGAAGGCCCAGGTCCTGATGGACCAGGCCAACAAGATGCGCGCCAAGGCCACCAAGGCCGTCGCGGCGCAGAACATGGCCAAGCGCGCCGAACGGCTGCTCGGCGGCCTCGAAGCGGTCCGCGAGAACGACCGCGTCGCCGCCCTGCGCTTCCCGGACCCGTCGCCCTGCGGCAAGACCCCGCTCACCGCCGACGGCCTCAGCAAGTCCTACGGCTCCCTCGAAATCTTCACCGACGTCGACCTCGCGATCGACCGCGGTTCCAAGGTGGTCATCCTGGGCCTCAACGGTGCCGGCAAGACCACGCTGCTGCGCATGCTCGCCGGCGTCGACAAACCGGACACCGGCGAGGTCATCCCCGGCCACGGGCTGAAGGTGGGCTACTACGCGCAGGAGCATGAGACGCTCGACGTCGACCGCACCGTGCTGCAGAACATGCGCTCGGCCGCCCCGGACATGAACGATTCCGAGGTCCGCGGCATCCTCGGCTCGTTCCTATTCTCCGGCGACGACGTCGACAAGCCCGCGGGCGTGCTCTCCGGCGGCGAAAAGACCCGGCTCGCCCTGGCCACGATCGTCGCGTCCAGCGCCAACGTCCTGCTCCTCGACGAGCCCACCAACAACCTCGACCCCGCCAGCCGCTCCGAAATCCTTGGCGCGCTGCGCAACTACACAGGCGCCGTGGTGTTGGTCAGCCACGACGAAGGTGCCGTCGAGGCGCTTAATCCGGAGCGCGTGGTGTTGTTGCCTGATGGCGTCGAGGACCTATGGAACGAGGACTACCTGGACCTCATCACGCTGGCGTAGGCCGCGGCTCAGGCTCGCGCCGCACTCGCCTTCGCGTCTCACGCGCTACATTTGCCGCGTGCTCGCTCGTTCCTCGCTTAGACGCACGCTACGCAAATGAACCGCGTTCGGCGCTTGCGGCGATGTCGCTATTGGGTTCGCGGTCACGTCTTCGTCGCCTTAACCACCCACGTCTGGCACCGGGCTTATCCATCTGACGCGAACGGCCGCTAACCGGTTCGGTTTAGCGGCCATTCGTGGCTAACCGATGTGGGTCGCCGCGCGCCGCGAGGCTAGCGGACGGGCATTTCTTGGGCGTCCGTGATGCGGTGGAGGTCCTGGTAGGTGATGGAGAACATGGAGTTGTGGTCGCCGGCGCCGGCCCAGAGGAGCTCATGGGTCTTGAGGGACTGGTCCAGGATTGTCCTGATTTTCTCCGGGTGTCCTATCGGGGCTACGCCGCCGACTCGCTGGCCGGTGTGGGCCAGGACGAAATCGGGCGTTGCGCGGCGGATCTTGCCCGACCCCAGCTGCGCGGCCACCTTGCCGGTGTCGACCCGGGCCGCGCCGCTGGCCAGAATCAGCAGGGGGACGCCGTCGACGTCGAAGACCAGGCTGTTGGTGATCGCCGCGACGTCGCAACCCAAAGCAGCCGCGGCGGCAGCTGCGGTCGGCACCTGCGTCTCAAAAACGGCGACGGTGTCGGCCGAGCCGGCCGCGAGCAGCGCGCGCCGGACGTTCGCTACGGCGTCGGGGTCCATGGTGTGCTCCTTCAGAATCCCTGGGCGTCGAGGATGGCGTCTTCCTCTTCCTCCGCGGTGGCGTTCTTCCGCTTGC
Source organism: Arthrobacter sp. SlRoot2-15 (assembly GCF_059739345.1). Classification (NCBI taxonomy): domain Bacteria; kingdom Bacillati; phylum Actinomycetota; class Actinomycetes; order Micrococcales; family Micrococcaceae; genus Arthrobacter; species Arthrobacter sp. SlRoot2-15. The sequence goes on along the minus strand of NZ_AP046058.1, from coordinate 99,370 downwards.
GGGGGACGGGACGACGGCGGGCCGCCGGGTTGCTGGCGTGCAGGTACCCGTCGCCGTCGGGCTGGCTCTCGTAGTCCCCGGCGTCCTCCGCATCGATCTCGGCGTTACGTGCCTGCTGCCGTGCCGCGTAGCCGAAGCCGACGAACATCAGCACACCGAACGCGAACCACTGCAGCGAGTAGGACAGGTGTGTGCCCTCCTCGGTGGAGGGCTTGGGGAATCCGACCGGCATCTCCGCCGCCGCAGGGGTTTCGGAGGCCAGCTGGCCGTACGCGCCGGTGAGGACGGGGTACCCGAGCTGGGCGGAGTAGGCGGCCAGATCGATCGAGGCGAGCTGCCCGTCCGGGGCGCCGCGCTGCAGTTCCGGCTCCGAATGTTTGAGCCTGGCCACCACGGTGACGGGTCCGGCCGGCGGGGCCGGCACCGAGTCGGGGCTGCCGGGGGTCTTGTTGCCGATCGGCAGCCAGCCGCGGTCAATCACCACCGTCTCGCCCGACTCGAGCTTGAACGGGACCACCACCTCGTAGCCTGGCTGGCCGTTGAGCGGGCGGTTGCGGACAATGCGCTGGCCGGCGGTGTCGTAGCTGCCGTGCAGCTCCACCTGCGTCCACTCACGCTCGGCGTCGAGCTGGAGGAACTGGTCCCGGGCGGCGGCGAAGGGAATCGGAGTGGCGGAATAGTTGGAGACCACGCGGTTGATTTCCGCCAGGGTTTCCGCCCGGCGGTCCATCTGCCAGCGGCCCAGGAACACGCAGGCGGTCGCGAAAATGGCGGCCAAAAGCAGGTAGCCCAGCCACTTGCTGGAGAACAGGAACCGGTACATTCAGCCGGCCCTGCCTGCGTCGCCGTCGGCGGCGGACAACGGCAGTGTCTCTTTCCACAGGCCCCGGGTCTGCAGGTAGTCCTCCAGCCAGGCGCGGTGGTCAGGGCAGGCGAGCCAGCTTTTGCGGCGCTCCGGGGTGTGGATTTTGGGGTTGTTCCACAGCAGTTGCCATTCGGCGTCGGCGCGGCAGGCCTTGCGGGAGCACATCGCAGCCGCCGGGGCGGCGGCGCCGGCGAGGTCAAAAAGGTTCATGAAGCAGCCTGCCTGTGGTCCTCGTCGTCGTCGTCAATCAGCTCGCCCTGCAGCAGGGTGATGGGCGCGTCCGCCGATGGCGGGCCCTGGCCGGCCGTTCCCTCGTCCCGGGGCGCGTCCAGCTCGCCCATCGGCACGAAGTCGATCAGCGAGTCGCTGTGGACTTCGGCGTGGTCGCTGCCGTTGGCGATCACCACCGCAAACCAGGGCAGGAAGACGGCCCCGATCACGGGAATGATTTTGAACCAGCCGTCCACCACAAAAACCAGGACCAGGCAGACCATGCGGATGCCCATGGCCACGGCGTACTTGACCATCCGCTGGCGCATCTCTTCCGAGTGCGCGGCGGCGGCGTCGGTAATGCTGTGGACCTCGGTGTCGCCGGAGTCCTCCCCGGACGTCCGCTCACCGGGTCGGTTCTTGTTAGTCACGGCTGTCAGATCACGCTCCATAGGCTTGCTTCGATTCTCTCACCATCAGCGGAGGCGCCCAAACAGCGCGGTCACCGACGCGGGGCAGGCTGGCGCCGGAGGCTAAGATCGGAGGCAGGAAAATCCAGCCCCCACCCGCGGTGCGAGCCCGCCGCAGAAACCGGAGTCCACCATGACTGAAGCAACGTCCACCGGCCGCAGCGTCCTCATCACCGGCGGCAACCGGGGCATCGGCCTCGCCATCGCCGAATCCTTCCTCGCCAACGGCGACAAGGTTGCCGTCACCTACCGCAGCGCGGCCACCCTGCCGGAGGGCATTCTGGGCGTCAAAGCCGACGTCACGGACGAAGCTTCCGTGGACGCGGCCTTCGCCGAAGTCGAAGCGGCGCACGGCCCCGTGGAGGTGCTGGTGGCCAACGCCGGCATCACCAAGGACACCCTCCTGATGCGCATGAGCGAGGATGACTTCACCTCGGTGATCGACACCAACCTCACCGGCGCCTTCCGTGTGATCAAGCGCGCGTCCAAGGGCATGATCCGGGCACGCAAGGGACGGGTGGTGCTGATTTCCTCCGTTTCCGGCCTATACGGCGCCCCGGGCCAGATCAACTACTCCGCCTCCAAGGCCGGCCTGGTTGGCATTGCCCGCTCGCTCACCCGCGAACTCGGCGGCCGCGGCATCACCGCCAATGTGGTGGCGCCGGGCTTCATCAACACGGACATGACCGCCGAACTTCCGGAGGCCACGCAGAAGGACTACCTGTCCAAGGTTCCCGCGGGCCGCTTCGCCGAGGCGTCAGAGGTCGCCGACGTCGTCCGCTGGATCGCGAGCGACGAGGCCGCCTACATCTCCGGCGCGGTGATCCCGGTCGACGGCGGCCTGGGCATGGGCCACTAGGGGCCGGACCGGGCCTTTGGCCCTAGGCGGGGCCGCGGGCGGGGGCGTGTAATGGAGGCACAGCCCCTCACCTCGCAACGGCAGGGGCATGGACCCAGGAGGATTTTGATCATGGCTGATCTCAGCAAGTGGGCGCCGTCGGACATGCTGGAGCCTGTCCGCCGCTTCCTCGACGGCGACCTCACAATGGCGTCGACCATCAAGGTCGAGCAGTTCCAGGACGGCAATACCTTGGTGGTGCGGGCCGAGGTTCCCGGCATCGATCCCGACAAAGACGTCGACGTATCGGTCAGTGAAGGCATGCTGCACATCAGGGCCGAACGCGAGGAAAAGTCCGAGCACAAGAGCAAAAACGGCTACCGCTCGGAGTTCCGCTACGGCTCCTTCGTGCGCAGTATCGCCCTGCCGGCCGGAGCCAAAGAGGAAGACATTACCGCCAGCTACAAGGACGGGGTCCTCGAGGTCCGGGCGCCGGCCCCGTTGGCAGCGCCGGGGGAGCCGAGCAAGAAGATCCGGGTCGACCGGGGCTAGTCCGGACCGTTTGAGCTGCGTTCGCGCAGTTGGGCGGCCTTTCACCGGGCCGCCGGATGGGCATGCCCATTCTTCACGGTCCGACAGCGGACATGCTCAGCCCTGGCCGCCCACCCCGATGGGCATGCTCATTCCTCAAAGCGTGCAATGGACATTTACTGAATATGTCCTTTGGCAGCGTCGCCGGATGGGCATGCCCAGAGGCGGAGCGTCGACCGGCGACCTGCTCCCGCGTGACACTCCGGCGTTCCCGGCTCTAGCCGCCCCGTCCCGCACCCAAGGTTCGACGTCGGCCCTCTCCGCAACCGTCCCTAAACTAGGCCCGTCCGCCTTCTTTGTGGATCCCGAACAACTGAAATGCCGCGGGGCGCTGGCATGATGGACAGCAGACCCAACAGTATTTGGACGTTTGGAACAAAGGAGCTCGAATGGGATTGCTGGACAACAAGACCGCCATCGTTACCGGTTCATCGCGCGGCATCGGCGCCGAGGTGGCAAAATTCCTCGCCGCGGAGGGTGCCGCCGTCGTCGTCAATTACCGCCAGAAGGCCCCGCGCGCGAACAAAGTGGTCGCCGAGATTGAGGCCGCCGGTGGCCGCGCCGCGGCTGTCGGCGCGGACCTGACCACGCAGGAAGGCGTCCAGGCCCTCGCCAGCGCCGCGATGGAAAACTTCGGCTCGCTGGATCTGCTGGTCCTCAACGCCTCGGGCGGCATGGAATCCGGCATGGAAGAGGGCTACGCCCTCAAGCTCAACCGCGACGCCCAGGTCAACATGCTCAACGCCGCAGTGCCGCTGATGCCCGAGGGCTCGCGTGTGGTGTTTGTGACCAGCCACCAGGCGCACTTCATCGAGACTGTCCCCACCATGCCCGAATATGAGCCCGTCGCCCGCAGCAAGCGTGCCGGCGAAGACGCGCTCCGCGAGCACGTGCCGAGCCTCGCCGAGAAGGGGATCTCCCTGGTCGTCGTCTCCGGCGACATGATCGAGGGCACCGTCACGGCCACCTTGCTGGACCGCTCCAACCCGGGCGCCATCGAGGCCCGTCGTGCCGAGGCCGGCAAGCTCTACTCGGTCAGGGAATTCGCCGCGGAGGTCGCCAAGATGGCCACCGCCGACGTCGAGACCGGCCACACCGAATACGTCGGCGGCGCCGACTACTTCGACAAGGCCGGCGGCACCAACTAGGCCGCGCCGCGATGGCACCTGGCGCCAGCGTTCCTCACAAACGCTGCCGCCGGGCGCCATCCGGCGTTAAGGCGCCGCCCGGGTGCGCGGCCGTTAAGCTCAGACCCCGGCGATGTGCCGGACGGCGTCCAGGTAGGACATGTTGATAGCGGCGTCTGCCGCGGCCCGGACGGCCGGCTTGGCGTTGAACGCGACGCCGATCCCGGCGGCGCCGAGCATGTCCAGGTCATTGGCGCCGTCGCCCACCGCAATGGTGTGCTCCATAGGGATGCCCTCGGCGGCCGCCCACTCGCGCAGGTACTTCTCCTTGGCGGCACGGTCCACGACGTCGCCCACCACCTTGCCCGTCAGGGCGCCGTCGGAAATTTCCAGCTCGTTGGCGATCCAGTGGTCCAGCCCCAGCCGCTCCGCAATCGGGCGCAGGACCTGGTTGAAGCCGCCCGAGACGACTGCCACCGCGTGCCCGGCCGCCTTGAAGGCGGCCACCAGTTCGGCGGCGCCGTCGCTCAGTGTCACCTCGGCGCGGACGGAATCGACGACGTCGGCCGGCAGCTCGGCGAGCACCGCCACCCGGGCGTGCAGGCTCTGCGCGAAGTCCAGCTCGCCCCGCATGGCCGCCTCGGTCACGGCCGTGACTTCCTCGCGTTTGCCCGCATAGGCGGCCAGCAGTTCAATGACCTCCTGTTTGATCAGGGTTGAGTCAACGTCCATGATCAGGAACTTCCGCGGGGCCCGCCGCAGCACGGCGGGAACAACGGCTATGTCCACCCCGTCGATTCCGGCGATGCTCCGGCGGAGCTCGGCCAGCCCGGCGGAGGTAAGGGCGCCCGGGAGCGTGCAGTCCACGGAATAGACGGAGTAGCGGCCGTCGCCGGCAGTATTTTCGGAGCCCAGGGCCAACCCCGCCCCGGCCAGTGACCGGCGCACCTGCTCAACTTGGGAAGGGGACAAATTGATGCCGTAGCTGACCGCGGTCACGTTCGAACTCATGGCCTCAATCCTAGCGAGCGGGCCGGGGCGGACCGGAATTGGTTTCGCTCCGGTGACGCGGGCCACGGGGACCGCCGCCGGGCGCCCGGCCCGGTTATCAGTCGTCCGCTTTTTTGTCCTAGTGTCTACTCCTATGAGTGATGTTCTTGAAATGGCCGCCGTCAGCGTTGTGCGTGGGGCGAAAACGCTCCTCGACAAGGTCGACTGGCAGGTCAAGGAGGGCGAGCGCTGGGTGATCCTGGGCCCCAACGGCGCCGGCAAGACCACTCTGCTGCAGGTGGCCGCCGCCCGCCTGCACCCCACGTCCGGAATGGCCGGGATCCTCGAAGAGATCCTCGGCGCCGTTGACGTCTTCGAACTCCGGCCGCGGATCGGCCTGTCCTCGGCCGCCCTGGCCAACCAGATTCCCGAGCACGAGAAGGTCCTCAACGTCGTTGTGACCGCCGCCTACGGGGTCACCGGCCGCTGGCGCGAGGGCTACGAGAAGGACGACGAACGCCGCGCCTTCGCCCTGCTCAACGAGTGGGGGATGGGCCCGCTGCTGAACCGCCCGTTCGCCTCGCTCTCCGAGGGGGAACGCAAGCGTGTGCAGATCGCCCGCGCGCTCATGACGGACCCGGAACTGCTGCTGCTCGACGAGCCCGCCGCCGGCCTCGACCTGGGCGGCCGCGAAGACCTCGTCCACCGGCTCAGCGGACTGGCCCGCGACGAGGCCGCCCCCGCGATCGTGCTGGTCACGCACCACCTGGAAGAAGTCCCGCCGGGCTTCACCCACGCCCTCTTGATGCGCGACGGCGGCGTGGTCGCCTCCGGCCCGCTGGAGGCGGTGCTGACCGCGGAGAACCTCAGCGCGACGTTCGGTGTGGACCTGGATGTCAACGTCTCCGGCGGCCGCTACACCGCCACCGCCCGCCGCTGAAGGGACCACTGACAGCGCGTGGAGTTCCTCAGCAGCGTCTTCATTTTCTTCGCCGGGCTCTGGGCCGGCACCATCAACAGCGTGGTGGGTTCCGGCACGCTGGTGACCTTCCCGGTGCTGATCGCACTCGGCTTCGCGCCGGTCACCGCCTCGATCAGCAACGCCATGGGCCTCGTGGCCGGCAGTGCGGCCGGCGCCTGGGGCTACCGCAAGGAGCTCGCCGGGCGCCGCAACCAGCTGCTGAAGCTGCTGCCGGCATCGCTGCTCGGCGGCGTCACCGGCGCCTACCTGCTGCTGCACCTGCCGGAGATGGTCTTCCAATACGCGGCACCTGCCCTGATTGTGGTGGCCCTGCTGATGGTCGTGTTCCAGCCCCGGCTCCAGCGCTGGGTGCAGACCCGGGAGCAGAACCCGGAGCACGCCATCCGGGACAAGCAGCACGGCGTCCTGCTCGTGGTGCTGGTCTACCTCGCCGGCGTCTACGGCGGCTACTTCGTGGCGGCGCAGGGCATCCTTCTGGTGGGCATCCTGGGAGTCTTTATGGCCGGGACCATGCAAAACGCCAACGCCATGAAAAACATCCTGGTCCTGGGTGTGAATATTGTGGCTGCCGTGTCCTACCTGCTGTTCGCCTTTGACCGGATCAGCTGGACCGCCGTCGGTCTGATCGCCGTCAGCTCGCTGATCGGCGGCCTGATCGGCGCCAGGGTGGGCCGGCGGCTCTCCCCGACGGTGCTGCGCGGCGTCATCTTCACCCTGGGCCTGGTGGCGCTGGGCTTTATGATCGCCAAACTGCTGAACTGAGCCGACCGTGAGCTTCCATCACCTCGAATCCGCGGACGACCCGCGCGTCGCCGACTACACCCAGCTGACCGACGTGCACCTGCGCAAGCTCCGCGAACCCGCCGAAGGTATGTACATCGCGGAGTCTTCCCGGGTGCTGCGCCGTGCCCTCGCGGCCGGGCACCGTCCGCGGTCCTTCTTCCTGGCGGAGAGATGGCTCCCGGACCTCGCGGATGTATTCGAGCAGTATCCGGACGTGCCGGCCTACATCGGGTCCGCCGCTTTGCTGGAGGAGATCACCGGCTTCCACCTGCACCGCGGCGCGATGGCCGCCATGCACCGCCCCGCGTCCGTTCCGCTGCCGGAACTGCTCGCCGGTGCCCGCCGGATCGCCGTCCTCGAGGACATCGTGGACCACACGAACGTCGGCGCGATCTTCCGCTCGGCCGCCGCGCTGAGCCTCGACGCCGTGCTGGTGACCCCGCGCTGCGGCGACCCGCTGTACCGGCGCAGCGTCCGCGTCAGCATGGGCACCGTGTTCCAGGTCCCGTGGGCCCGGCTCGAGGACTGGCCGGGCTCACTGGCAGTGCTGCAGGAGCACGGCTTCCTGGTGGCCGCGATGGAGCTGACCGAGGACGCTGTCGACGTCGACGTCCTCGCGGCCCGAAACCCCGAGAAGCTGGCACTGGTGCTCGGCACCGAGGGTGCCGGAATGAGCGAGGCGACCCTCGCCGCCGTCGACCTCGCCGTGAAGATCCCCATGCGACCCGGCGTCGATTCGCTCAACGTGGCGGCCGCCTCCGCCGTCGCGTTCTGGGAACTGCGGCACCGCGGCTGATGCCCCAAAGCCGGCGGTGGACCGCATGCGGGCCGGTTCGTCGGGCCGGCGGATCTCGGCTATGATGGGTAGCTGGCCGTGCTGCGCCTTTCGGCGCCGGACAGCCATCCCACTCATACCTGGCAGCTGGCAAAATCCAGTTGCGCGAACAAAGGTCCAATTATGCAGTCTGATATCCACCCGAAGTACGAAGCTGTTGTTTTCAACGACCTGGCTTCCGGCGTCAAGTTCCTGACCAAGTCCACCGTGTCTTCCTCGAAGACCATCGAGTGGGAAGACGGAAACACCTACCCGGTCATCGACGTCGAAATCTCCTCCGAGTCCCACCCGTTCTACACGGGCAAGCAGCGCATCATGGACTCTGCAGGCCGCGTCGAGCGCTTCAACGCTCGCTTCAAGGGCTTCGGCGGCAAGAAGTAACCTTCTGCTCCCAAGGTCTTTTGGAAAAGCCCGCACCGGCAACGGTGCGGGCTTTTCGCGTCCCGGGCCTTGTGCGAACCCGCGCCGGCGCCCCGTGGCAGGATTAAGGGCATGACAACCCTTCCCTCCGTCCCCGGTTCCGGCAGCGCAGACGAGGACGGCCTCCGCCGCCACGGCGAGTACAAGGTCCCCGGTGGGAAACTCGTGGTCGCCGACCTCGACGTCGTCGACGGCGTCCTGGCGCACGTCTCGATCAGCGGGGACTTCTTCCTGGAGCCAGACGAGGCGCTCCTGGACATCAACCGCAGCCTCACCGGGCTGCCCGTCGACGCCGGCGCGGCCGACCTTGCGGCGGCCGTCACCGCGGCGCTGCCGGAGGACGCGGTGCTGTTCGGCTTCTCCGCCGGCGCGGTCGCGATCGCGGTCCGGCGCGCCCTGGCCAAAGCCACCGGCTGGGGCGACCACCACTGGAACATCATCGGACCCTCGGTGTTGCCCACGCACGTGAACGTCGCACTCGACGAAGTCCTCACCGAAGAGGTCGGTGCCGGCCGGCGCAACCCGACACTGCGGTTCTGGGATTGGGAGGAACCGTCCGTGGTGATCGGCAGTTTCCAGTCCGTCCGCAACGAGGTCCACCCCGACGGCGTCAGCCGGCACGGGATCAGCGTGGTCCGCCGGATCAGCGGCGGCGGCGCCATGTTCATGGAGGCCGGCAACTGCATCACCTACTCGCTGTACCTGCCGCAGACCCTCGTGGATGGCATCAGCTTCGCCGACTCCTACGGTTTCCTGGACGCGTGGGTGATGGCGGCGCTGGAAAAGGTGGGCATCAGCGCGTTCTACGTGCCGCTGAACGACATCGCCACCGAGCACGGCAAGATCGGCGGCGCCGCCCAGAAGCGGCTCGCCAACGGCGGCATGCTGCACCACGTCACCATGAGCTACGACATCGACGCGGACAAGATGGTGGAGGTGCTGCGGATCGGCAAAGAAAAACTCTCGGACAAGGGCACCACCAGCGCCAAGAAACGCGTCGACCCGCTGCGCCGGCAGACCGGCCTGGCCCGGGCCGAGATCGTCGCGGCGATGATGGAGGTCTTCACCGAGCGCTACGGGGCGACGACGGCGGAACTCACCGAGGCCGAACTCGACGCCGCGCGCAGGCGGGTGGAGACCAAGTTCGGCACCGCAGAATGGCTGCACCGGGTCCCGTAGGGCGCCCAGGGCGGGCGGCATCCTGCGTCGATACGCCACAAGTGGCCGCTTCACGCACCCGTTTAGCGGCCATGTGCGTCAGAAAAGCGCGCCCCGGCTGCTGCCCGGCGGCCATTCGCGTCAGATAGGCGCCCCGGACTGCAGCTTGGCGGCCATTCGCGTCAGAAGGGCGCCCTGGGCAGGCGGCGCTCTTCGTCGATTCGCCACAAGTGGCCGCTATGCCCACCCGTTTAGCGGCCATGTGCGTCAGATGGGCACCCCGGACTGCAGTTGGGGGCCGCGCCAGGGGCGGGCTGGCATCCTGCGTCGATTCGCCATAAGTGGCCGCTTCACCCACCCGTTTAGCGGCCATTCGCGTCAAATGGGCGCCCCGGACTGCAGCTTGGCGGCCATGTGCGTCAGATGGGCGCCCCGGACTGCAGTCCGGGGGGCCGCGCCAAGCGCGGGCGGGCATCCTTCGTCGATTCGCCGCAAGTGGCCGCTATACCCACCCATTTATCGGCCATTCGCGTCAGGTGCGGCGCCCCGGGGCGCCGCACCTCGTCCGTTCGCCACAAGTGGCCGCATGACCCAAGACTGGCTTATGCGGCGAAGTCGATAGGGGCTACCCCGCGGCCTGGGCCGTGAGCGCGCGCAGCAACTGGCTGCGCTGTTCGATGATGATCCGGCGCAGCGCCCGCGGCGCGGCCGCGTGCTCAGCGAGCCACGCGTCCGTCCGGGCGATCACCGGGTGCTCTACCGGCATCGCACCCGGGCCCGCCAGGTCCTGCCCTGCGGGGTAGAGGCCGCGGACGATCCGGCTGGCGATCTCGATGCTGCGGTCCGCCCAGACCTGCTCGAGGCACTCAAAGTAGGGCTCCACGTAGCCCGCCAGCAGTTCCGCCGGGGCCGTGTTGAAACCCGAAATGGTCGCGCTGAGCAGCTGGTTGGACAGTGCCGTGCCGTGCACGGCGGCGTCCCAGGCTTCGGCTTTGACCTTCGGGTCCGGCCGCGCGGCGAGGGCCGTGGCGTGCCCGGACTTGCCCGAAGCGGTATTGTCGCGGGCCAGTTCGGTGTCCAGTTCCTCGGGCTTGTCCTGGCCGTGGGCTGCGATCGCGTGCCAGAGGTTCCACCGGAGTTCCGCGTCAACGGAGAGCCCCTCGATCACGGTGCTGCCATCCAGCAGGCCCCTGAGCAGGCCAAGCTGGCCGGCGTCGAAGCGGCTGGTGGCGGCAACGGTCCGCGCCCAGGCCAGCTGCTGGTCGGAGCCGGGCGCCGCGTTCCGGAGTTCCGCGGCGGCCGCGTCGAGGAAACGGCTGCGGACGTCGTCCCGCCGGGCCGCCGGCACATAGCGTTCGATCGCCGTTCCCGCGTTGCCGAGGACGTTCAGGAGCACCCCGATGCCCTGTTCGATGGGGGCAAAGCGCTGCACCGCCTCGACGTATTGGGCCGCTGGGGTGGCAGCGTCCCGGGCCGAATCCCAGAGCGCGGTCCAGCACAGGGCCCGCGCCATCGGGTCGCTGATCACGCCCAGGGAGCGGCGTACCGTCGCCTCGGACTGCGGGTCGAGCCGGACCTTGGCGTAACTGAGGTCCTCGTCGTTGACCAGCAGCAGTGCCGGCCGGTCCTTGCCTGCGAGCTGGCCGACGTCGGTGCGTCCGCCGTCGACGTCGGTCTCCACACTGTCGGTGCGGACCAGGGCGCCGGCGTCGTCGAAGTTGTACAGACCGATGCGCAGCCGGTGCGGCCGCGGCTCCTGCCGGCCGGTGATCGGATCCTCGGCGTGCTGGACCACGGACACCGTGGCCAGGGCGCCGTTGCGCTCCTCGATCTCCGTGGTGAGGGTCGAGATGCCGGACGTCTGCAGCCACTGCCGGGCCCAGGCGGCAAGGTCGCGGCCGGAGGCGGCGCTCAATGCCGCCAGCAGGTCCGCCAGGGTGGTGTTGCCGTACGCGTGGTCACGGAAATACCGGCGGGAGCCGGCAATGAACGCGTCGAAGCCCACATAGGCCACCAGTTGCTTGAGCACGGACGCGCCCTTGGCGTAGGTGATCCCGTCGAAGTTCTGCTTGGCGGCTTCGAGGTCCGGGATGTCGGCGACAATCGGGTGCGTGGTGGGCAGCTGGTCCTGGACGTAGGCCCAGGCCTTGCGGTTGTTGGCGAAGTTCACCCAGGCCGTGTCCCAGTCCGTGGTCCGGTCCACGCCCAGGGTGCCCATGTAGTCCGCAAACGACTCCTTGAGCCACAGGTCATCCCACCACTGCATCGTGACGAGGTCGCCGAACCACATGTGCGCCATCTCGTGCAGCAGGGTGTTGGCGCGGCCCTGGTACTGCGAGTCGGCGGCGCGGGAGGTGAAGACGTAGCTTTCGGTGAACGTCACCAGCCCCGGGTTCTCCATGGCGCCGAGGTTGTATTCGGGCACGAAGGCCTGCTCGTACTTCCCCCACGGGTACGGGTAGTCGAAGAGGTCGTTGAAGAAGTCCAGGCCGTTCCTGGTCAGCCGGAACAGTTCCTCCGCGTCGAAGGAGGGCGCCATCGAGGCCCGGCAGAAGAGAGCCAGCGGCACCTCCAGCACGGTGCCGTCCGCGAGGCTCCCGCGCCAGGTGTCCTCGGCCCTGAAGTACGGGCCCGCGAGGACGGTGGTGATGTAGGTGGACATCGGCTTGGTGGCGGCGAAATCCCACCGGCTCGTGGCCGGGTCGCTGGTCAGCTGGGTGCGGAGGGACTCGACGCCGTTCGAGGAGACCTGCCACTCGGACGGGGCCATCACGTGGAAGGTGAACTCGGCCTTGAGGTCGGGCTGTTCGAAGTTCGCGAAGACGCGCCGCGCGTCCGCAGGCTCGTACTGCGTGTAGAGGTAGCACTGGCCGTCGGCGGGGTCGAAGAAGCGGTGCATGCCCTCACCGGACGTGCTGAATAAGGCCGTTCCCGTGACCGTGACCTGGTTCTCGGCCTGCAGGTTCTCCAGCCGGATCCGGGAGCCGTCCACCACGTCGGCCACGGGCAGGCCCTTGCCGTTGAGGAAGACGCTGTGCACGGATTCACTGATGAAGTCCAGGAACGTTGAGGAGCCGGGTTCGCTGGCGGAAAAGTTGATCACGCTGCGGCTGGTATAGCCCGCGACGCCGGGATCGGCCGCCTGCCGGACGTCAAGGGACACGTCGTAGCTGTGGGTGGTGATCAGGGCTGAGCGGGTTGCCGCTTCGTCACGGCTCAGGTTCTGGTTCGACACCCCGCTATCTAATCACGGACGGAACCGACAGCGGCCCGGAATCCGGCCCGCCGCTCAGCGGCCGGGGACGAGGACGACGGCGGCGGCCAGCCCGAGGGCCGCGATCAGCAGCCAGGAGGCCAGGGCCGCGAGCACGGCCCGGGTTCCGGTCCGCAGCAACTGCCCCACCCGGACGGCCGACCCAAGTCCGAACAGCGCCATGCCCAGCAGCAGGTCCTGCAGCACGGCGGCGGCCCCGAGCGCTCCGGGGGAGAGCCAGCCGGCGCTCCGCAGGGCCGCCATGGCAATGAAGCCGACCACAAACAAAGGCACCACCGGCGGGAGCCGGCCACCGGCGTCGGACCCGATCCTGTGGTGGATGCCCGCCGCGGCGACCATGGGGGCGAGCAGCAGCACCCGGGTGAGCTTGACGATCACGGCGACCGCGAGCGCCGAGGCCCCCGCGGTCTGGGCGGTGGCGACCACCTGCCCGACGTCGTGCACCGAGGCCCCGGCCCACGCCCCGAAGGTTTCCGGGCCGAGCCCCAGCGGGCCGATGAGCAGTGGCAGGACGCCGATGGCGAGGGTGCCGCAGAGCGTGACCAGCGCGATCGGAAGCACGGTGTCCTGCTGCCGGATCCGCCGGACGGCTGCCATCGCCCCGATCGCGGAGGCCCCGCAAATGGCGAAGCCGGTGGCGATCAGCAGCGAGATGTGCGGCGGCAGCCGGAACAGCCGTCCGATGCCGTAGGTGCCCGCGAACGCCGCCAGCACCACCCCGGTGATCAGCAACAGGGCGGGCCAGCCCAGGCCCAGCACCTCCAGCACACTGACCTTGAGCCCCAGCACCACGATCCCGGCGCGCATCAGGTGCTTGCCGGCGAAGTCCAGGCCGGCCCGGCCGGGACCGGCGCTCCAGCCGGACACTCCGGGCAGGTTCGCGGCCAGCAGCCCCAGCAGGACCGCCACGGTCATGGCCGGCAGTGCGGGCAGCAGGGTGTGGACGGCGAGGGCGGTCCCGACGGCGGCGGCGCAGGCGAGCAGACCGGGCAGCAGTGCGGGAAGAGCCTGCAGCCGGCCGGACGTCTGCGGCAAGGAAAAGCGGCGGAGAGGAGGCACGCCGTCAACCTTGCCCTACGCGCCGCCCAAACACCGCAGCGTGAGCCACAACACGCCCCGCGGGAGGTGCCGAAATGATTTCGTAACGAAAAGATGGTTGGCTTATGGGCATGTCTGACCTTTTTGAGGATTACTCAGAGGCTGCCGGCCGAAGCGGCGCCTACGACGAGATGTTTGCCCCGGGCCAGGAAGCCCGGCGCTCCTACGGCCAGGTTGCCGGGGCGCTGCGGGAGCTCTCGCTGGCCGACGTCACGGCGCGTGCGGACTCGATGGCACGGACGTTCCTGGACCGCGGCGTCACCTTCGACTTCGCGGGGGAGGAACGGCCTTTCCCGCTGGACATCGTCCCCCGGGTGATCCCGGCCGACGAGTGGACCGTGCTCGAACGCGGTGTGGCGCAGCGGGTGCGGGCCCTGGAGGCCTTCCTCAACGACGTCTACGACAAAATGACGGTAGTCTCCGACGGCGTGATCCCGCGCCAGCTCGTCACCACCAGCGCGCATTTCCACCGCCAGGTCCACGGCTTCGAGCCGGCCGGCGGCGTCCGCGTCCACATTTCCGGCATCGACGTCGTCCGCGACGCCGCCGGAACGTTTCGGGTCCTCGAGGACAACGTGCGAGTGCCCTCCGGCGTCAGTTACGTGTTGGAGAACCGCCGTGCCATGGCCAAGGGCCTGCCCGAGGCCTTCGGCCAGCAGCTGATCCGCCCGGTGGAGGAATACCCCCGCCGGCTGCTGTCCGCGCTGCGCAAGACTGCGCCGTCCGGCGTCGACGATCCCACCGTGGTGGTCCTGACCCCCGGCGTGTTCAACAGCGCCTACTTCGAGCACACCCTGCTGGCGGGCCTGATGGGCGTGGAACTGGTGGAGGGTCGCGACCTGATCTGCCGCGGCAACCGCGTCTACATGCGCACCACCGCCGGTGAGCAGCGGGTGGACGTGATCTACAAACGCATCGACGACGAGTTCCTGGACCCGCTGCAGTTCCGCTCCGACTCCATGCTCGGCTGCCCCGGACTCGTCAACGCCGCCCGCGCCGGCGGCGTCACGATCGCGAACGCCGTGGGCAACGGCGTCGCAGACGACAAGCTGGTCTACAGCTACGTGCCGGACCTGATCCGCTACTACCTGGGCGAAGAGCCCGTGATCGCCAACGTGGACACCTTCCGGCTCGAGGAGAAGGAAGCCCGCCAACACGTGCTGGACCGGCTCGATGAGCTGGTGGTCAAACCCGTCGACGGCTCCGGCGGCAAGGGCCTGGTGATCGGCCCGGACGCGTCCAAGGACGAACTCGAGGCCCTGCGCAAGCGCATTATTGCCGACCCGCGCGGCTGGATCGCCCAGCCGGTGCTCCAGCTCTCCACTGTGCCCACCCTCAGCGGCGACAAGTTCGGACCGCGGCACGTGGACCTGCGCCCCTTTGCCGTGAACGACGGCGACGACGTCTGGGTCCTGCCCGGCGGGCTCACCCGGGTGGCGCTGAAGGAAGGCTCGCTGATCGTGAACTCCAGCCAGGGCGGCGGCTCCAAGGACACCTGGGTGCTCGCCGATTCCCCGCAGGTTCCCGTCGAGGTCATCCCGCGGCCTGCCATCACGGTTCGCGAACGGGTGTCCGTCTGGCCGGTGGAAAGCAACTGGCGCGACAGCCAGAAAGAGCAGCAGCAACAGCAGCAGAGTTCTGACGCGCAGGAGGTAGCCGCGAATGCTTAGCCGTATTGCCGAGTCCCTGTTTTGGATCGGCCGCTATGTGGAGCGGGCCGACGGCACCGCTCGGATCCTCGACGTCCACCTCGAACGCCTGAACCACCTGCCGATGGAGGAACAGCGCAGCGTCGCGCAGGAACTCCTCGCCGTGATGGGCGCCCGGCCGCAGTCCGAGGACTTCGGCCTGGACGAGCTGCTGCACGCCCTGGCCTACGACAAGCAGAGCGCCACGTCGATCGCCGGGTCGCTCGGTGCCGCGCGGGAGAACGCCCGGCGCGCCCGGGAGACCGTGTCCTCGGGGCTCTGGGAGAGCCTGAACACCACCTACTACGGGCTGAACCAGCACCGCAAGGACGTGGTGGGTACCTACCGGTTCTGCAACTGGGTCCTGGAGCGTACCGCCATGGTCAGCGGCCTCGCGGACACGACGGTCAGCCACGACGAAAGCTGGCTGTTCCTGGTCCTGGGCCGCTCGCTGGAACGGGCGGACATGACGGCGCGGATGCTCTCCACCCGCGACGTGCTTTCGGCCGGCATGTCCTGGGTTAACATGCTCCGCTGCGCCGGCGCCTACGAGTCGTTCCTGCGCACGCGCCGGGCCGCCTTCGGCGACCAGCACGCAGCCGAGTTCCTGCTGCTGGACCGGCTGTTCCCCCGCTCCATCGTGTACGCCCTGCGCGACGCCGATGAGTGCCTCGCCAAACTGGACCCCTCGGCCCAGCGCGTCGGCTTTATCAACGACGCCCGCCGGATCGTGGGCCAGGCCCGGACGTTCCTGGAGTTCCACCGCACCGACGACCTGATGTCCGAACTGCCCGAGCACATGGAACGCGTGCAGAAGGCCGTCTCGCAGGCCTCGGACGCCATTTCCCGTAAGTACTTCAATCAGGCAGACGAACTGGCCTGGGTGGGAGAAGTTTCATGACCCGGCTCAGCATCACCCACAGGACCGCGTACAAATACAACAAACGCGTCACCCTCTCCTACAACGAGGCCCGGATGACGCCGCTGACGGACCCGCAGCAGGTGGTGCTGGAGTCCTCCATGAAGGTCTCGCCGTCGCAGGCGGCGATCAGCAGCTACCGCGACTACTGGGGCACCCGCGTGACGGCCTTCGACATGCAGATGCCGCACGACCACTTGGACGTCCTCGCCACCACCACGGTGGAGGTGCACCGGGTGGAGCGGATCCCCGCGGAGGCCGACATCGTGGGCTGGGACGTTCTGTCCGCCCCGGAAACGCTCAACCAGTACAGCGACTGGATCCCGCAGTCCCAGCTCACCGGCCCCGGCGCCGAGGTGCTCGGGATCGTCCCCGGCGTGGTCGCCGGGCGTAACCCGCACGAGGCCGCCATGGCGGTCTTCGAGTGGATGCGCGGCGAGATGAGCTACATGAAGGGTTCCACCGGCGTCACCACTAACGCCGAAGAGGCCTGGAATCAGCGCCAGGGCGTCTGCCAGGACCTCGCGCACCTCGCGATCGGGGCGCTGCGCAGCTGCGGGATCCCGGCCCGCTACGTCTCCGGTTACCTGCACCCGCGTTCGACGGCGGAGCTCGGTGAGACCGTCGCCGGGCAGTCGCACGCGTGGCTGGAATGGTGGGACGGCGAATGGCGCAGCTGGGATCCGACGAACCATAAGCCCGCCGGGGACTTCCACGTCACGGTGGCCCGCGGCCGCGACTACCGCGACGTGCCGCCGTTGAAGGGCATCCTGTCCGGCGGCGGCGGGTCGGCACTCGCGGTCACCGTGGAGATCACCCGCCTGGCCTGAGCCGGCCCGCCGGCGTGGGCTCGCCTATTCGAGGCCGGAGCGGGTGGCGTCATCCAGCGGCGTCCACCACGTCAGCGGCGGGACGATCTTGAACCGCCGGCCGGTGATGTTGTCCGGTGTAATCCGGACGAAGTGCTCCTTCTTCCCCGCCTGCCACGGGAACAGCAGGAGCCCCACGGTGTCCATGACTTCCTCCTGGTTCTTCACCGCGGCGGCCTGGCCCTTGACCACCACACTCCAGGCGATGCCGCTGTCCGAGTCCACGCCGTCGGCCTCGACGGCCACAGGGGTGTCGCCTGTCGCGGCGTGCAGCTTGGTACCTTCGGCAGTGCGGAACACGAGGGTGCCGTGGTCCACCTTGTAGTTGATCGGGAAGATGTCCGGGTGGTCGTCCACCCACACGGCCATCCGGCCCACCGTGACGCTGCGCAGCAGCCTCCAGCATTCGTGGTTGTCCAGGTTTTCGACTGCATGGGGCTGATTGGCGGCTGGTTTCGGATCAGTGCTCATGGCGAGGAGCCTACGTCAGGCAGAGCCGGGCGGGCTAGGGGCCAACGGCCCGCAGCCGTAACAATCCCCGGCCCTTTTGGGTCCGTTTAGAAGGGATCGGGGTATTCTGGCAACACGTCATCGGCGCGGATGTACGTCGTGAGAATTGGGGTCAGATGGATTCTGTCGATGCAGGCCGGGAGACGGTGAGATCCGGCAACACAAAAGTTGAAGACCTACTCAAGGATCTGGTGTCCCACGGCGGCGAGCTGCTGCAGTCACGGGAGCGCATGGCCGGCCTGCTCGAAGCCGTTGTTGCCCTCGCGGAGGACCTCAGCCTCGACGCTGTGCTGGAACGCGTGGTGCAGTCCGCCTGCCATCTCTTGCACGCCCGGTACGGCGCCCTTGGCGTCATGGGAGAAAATCTCACCCTGAGCCATTTCATCACGGTCGGGATTGACAGCGAACTCGCCGACAAGATCGGCCTGCTGCCCTCAGGTCGCGGGGTGCTCGGCGTCGTCGTCACGACCCCCCGGCCATTGCGTCTCCAGGACCTTGGCCAGCATCCGGAATCGGTCGGGTTCCCTGCCCATCACCCGCCGATGCGGTCCTTTCTGGGTGTGCCCATCCGGGTCCGCGACACGGTGTTCGGCAACCTTTACCTGACCGAGAAGGAGGGCGGCGGGGACTTCAGCGACGAGGATGAGGGCCTGGCGATGGCATTGGCCGCCGCCGCCGGCGTCGCGATCGAAAATGCCAAACTCTACGACGACGCCCGCCGCCGCGCCCGCTGGCTCGAAGCCTGCATGGATGTCTCCGGGCTGATGCTCGGCAGCGACCGGGACTACACCGCTGGCGGCCTCGATCCGATCGCCGCCCGGGCGCTGCAGGAATCCGAATCCAAACTGGCCCTCATTGTGGCCCCGGCGGTGTCCGGGCCCGGCTACATCGTCGCCGGCGCCGCGGGCGAGCGCGCCGCGGCCTTCTCCGGCGGGGTGCTGCCCCTTGACGCGCCCGAGCTGCAGGACGTGCTCGCCGGCGGTGAACCGTTGATGCTGGACAACCCCGCCGGGGTGTTCGACGGCATTGACGACGGCGGCAGCCTGGGACCGCTGCTCGCGGTCGCCCTGAGCACCCAGGGCGCCCACCACGGCCTGCTGCTGCTCGCGCGGGACCCCGAGGACCTCCGCTACACCCGGACCGATATCGAGATGGGTGCCGTCTTTGGGTCGCACGTGGCCCTGTCCCTGGAACTTGCCCGCGTCCACCGGCTCCGCGAGGAGCTGCTGGTCTTCACCGACCGCGACCGGATCGCCCGGGACCTGCACGACCTGGTCATCCAGCGGCTTTTCGCTGCCGGCCTGAGCGTGCAAAGCCTGACCAGATATACCAAGGACGAGCTCGCGACCGAGCGGATCCGCAATATCACCGGCGAGCTGGATGAGGCGATCCGCAGCCTGCGGGACACCATCTACTCGCTCAAGAGCAGCAACGGCGAAACTGAACTGCTTAGCGGCAGGATCCGCCGCGTCACCCGCAGCTCGGCCAAGTCAATGCCCTTTACACCCCGACTGACGCTGACCGGACCGGTGGACGCCGTGACGCCGGACAAAGCGGACAACGTGGTGGCCGTGGTCTCCGAGGGTCTGAGCAACGCCATCCGGCACTCCGGTGCGGACACGATCGCCGTGTCCGTCGCCGTTATCAAGGGCCAGGTCACGGTGGTCATCACGGACAACGGCTCCGGCTTTGACGCCTCCCTGGAACGCAACGGCCTGGCCAACCTGGAGGACCGCGCGCGGATGCTGGACGGCCAGTGCACCATCACCACGGCCCCGGATGCCGGCACCAGCGTGGAATGGTCCGTGCCGCTCTGACCCGCAGGGGAGCTGCCGGTCAGCGTACGCTGTGTTGCCGGCTGCCCTCGGGCGCCGCCCCGGCGGCCGGAGCCCCCGCTGCGGCCGGACTGGCGATGAAGACGGCCGCCTGCGTGCGGCGTTCGAAGCCCAGCTTGGCCAGGAGCGAGGAGACGTAGTTTTTCACCGTCTTTTCGGCCAGGAACATCTCAGCCGCGATCTGGCGGTTGGTGAGGCCGCCGCCGACCAGCTCCAGCACCCGGCGTTCCTGCGGGGTCAGGGCCGCGGTCCGCGGGTCGACCTCCTCGGTCTCCACCATGCTGTCCACGATTCCGGCGGCCACGCCGTCGTCGAACAACGATTCCCCGGCCGCGGCACGCCGCAAGGCCCCGATCAGGTCGGTGCCGCCGATCTCTTTCAGCACGTAGCCCGAGGCGCCGGCGAGGACCGCACCGCGGAGGGCCTGTTCGTCGTCGAAGCTGGTGAGGATGATGCAGTTCAGGGAGGGGTCCACGGAGCGCACGTCCCGGCAGACTTCGATTCCGGTGCCGTCGGGCAGGCGGGCATCCAGGACACAGACGTCCGGGTGTAGCGCCGGAATGCGCCGGGTGGCCTCCACGGCCGATCCGGAGCTGCCGACCACGAGGAAGCCTTCGCCCTCCAGCAGTTCCTGGAGGCCGCGGCGGACAAGTTCGTGGTCATCGAGGATGAACACGCGGATTACGGCCGGATGGCCTTCGGCTGCAGTGAGACCGGCATCTGCCCAGGCAATCATGATTCTCCCGTCCGGGCGCCGACGTTGCCACTTTTCCCACGGAGCTCCCCAGCCCGCGTTGCAGGTCTGTGGCAGACCGCGTCCGTACCTCTTGTGCGGGACCCGCTTGCCGGTCCCTGAATAAGCAGTGGCGTCGTGAATTCCATTGTGGCAACAAATCGTCCGCATCGACCGCGCAGCTCGAATATTTCTTTGCCGCGCACCGCAATTCTCGGACCATCCGGCGCTGGCCAACAAGGGTCGTTCGGCCTACGGAGCTTAGGACGCGGCGGCGTCGCCGTGACTTTCGGCCCTAGCTTGCCGCGGACGGGGGATAAAGTGTTGAGCTACGCGCTGCTGGGGCACGACGAAGGGATCAGTCATGGGCGAGGCTACGGACATCCGGACCATTGTGGTCGGCGTCGACGGATCGGATGCGTCGGTGGAGGCACTCCGGCAGGCCCAGCGGCTGGCGCTGCCGCTCTCGGCCAAGGTCGTCGCGTTGGCCTGCTGGGACGTTCCCCCGGTCTACGACGGCTACATTGCGATGGGCATCGACGATTTCGACGTCCGCGCGGGGGAGATCCTGGCCGAGACCGTCGCCAAGGCCTTGGGCGCGGACACGCCGGCCAACGTGGAAACCCGGCTGGTGCAGGGCCACCCGCGCCACACGCTGATCGAGGAGAGCCGCGACGCCGACCTGCTGGTGTTGGGCCGGCGCGGGCACGGCGGCTTCGGCGGCCTGCTGCTGGGATCGGTGAGCTCCGCCCTGGTGGCCCACGCGCACTGCCCGGTCCTGGTGGTCCACACCCCCGAGAAACGCTAGGGCCGGCCCCGGAGCCTTATTCGAAGGACGCCCGCCGCGGGTCGGCAAGGCGGGTGTTCCACACGTCCGGGTTGTTGACCTTGAAGCGGCGTCCGGTCAGGGCTTTCGGGGCGAGGCGGACGTAGTAGTTCTTTTCGCCCGGCTGCCACGGCTCCAGGAGCAACGCATCCACCCCGTCCTTCTCGGCCTGGTCGTCGATCAGCTCGGCCTCGCCGCGGGCGACGACACTCCAGGCCGTCTGCTCATGCGCGTCGTAACCGTCGATCTCAAAAGCCACCGGTTTGGCCGTGATGGCGCCCCAGAGCTTCGTGCCGCCGGCCGTGCGGAACACGATCGAGCGGCGCTGCAGGACAAAGTTGACTGGGAAGACCTCCGGGTGTCCGTCCACGATCAGCGCGATCCGCCCCACCACCTCGCTGTCGAGCAGCACCCAGCATTGGTCGATGGACAGCTGGAAATTCGGCTGGGGCGTCGTCGTGTTCACAGCTCCACGTTACGGACGGCTCCCGGCCCCCATTAGGGCCATTAGGCCCGTGGCGGCTGCGCGGGCGCTCTGCTAGGCCTGCGCCTGGCGGGCCGGGCCGGCTTCACCAGGGGCTGGGCTTGTAGTCCTTCAGGAAGACGCCGTACTGGTCCTCGCCCGACTCGCCCATCACGATCGGATCGTAGACCCGGGCGGCGCCGTCGACGAGGTCCAGCGGGGCGTGGAAGCCCTCCTCCATCAGCCGGACCTTCGTGTAATGCGGCCGCTCGTCCGTGATCCAGCCGGTGTCGACGGCGGTCATCAGGATGCCGTCGGCCTCAAGCATCTCCTTCGCGGAGGTGCGCGTCATCATGTTCAAGGCGGCCTTGGCCATGTTGGTGTGCGGGTGCCCCGGGCCCTTGTAGGCGCGGGAGAACTGGCCCTCCATGGCGCTGACGTTGACGATGTACTTCCGGCGTACAGTGGAGCGCTTCATGGCGCCGCGGAGCCGGCTGACCAGCAAGAACGGCGCGGTGACGTTGCAGAGCTGCACCTCAAGCATTTCCAGCGGGTCCACCTCGTCCACCACCTGGGTCCAGCTGTTGATGGTGGCCAGGTCCGGCACGAGCCCGCCCGCATCGATGGCGGTGCCGGCGGCGATCCGTTCCAGCGACGCGGAACCGGTGGACAGCGCCAGCGAGGTGACGGCGTCCCCGGCCAGCACCGGGTGCTCCAGGACCGAGCTGGCCAGGGCCAGCGGGTGTTTGTCGTGGGCGTGGCCGAAGGTGACCAGCTCGGGACCGCCGTTGGCCGCCTGCAGCTCCGCCGGCAGCGGCTCGTCCTCGGCGTCGACCAGCGGCTTGTAGGCGTTGCCCGAGCGGCGGACCGTCTGCGCTGCGTTGTTGATGATGATGTCCAGCGGCCCGGCGGCATCGAGGGAGTCCGTCAGCGCCATGACCTGCGACGGGTCGCGCAGGTCGATGCCCACGATCCGCAGCCGGTGCAGCCAGTCCGCGCTGTCCTCCATGGCGGCGAAACGGCGGGCGGCGTCCTTCGGGAAGCGTGTGGTGATGGTGGTGTGGGCGCCGTCGCGCAGCAGCCGCAGCGCGATGTACATGCCGATCTTGGCCCGCCCGCCGGTGAGCAGCGCCCGCCGGCCGGTCAGGTCTGTCCGGGCGTCGCGTTTGCTGTGGCTGAAGAGCGCACACTCGGGGCAGAGTTGGTGGTAGAAGGCATCCACCTGCGTGTAGTGCTGCTTGCAGATGTAGCAGGGCCGGGACCGGATCAGGTGCCCGGCTACCTCGCCGGTGGCCGAGGGCGCCAGCTTGTTGCCGCGCGTCTCGTCGTCGATCCGGTCCGGAGCCGCGGTCGCGGTCTGGGCGATCACGGCGCGGTCAGCCTCCGCGATGAGGTCCCGCTTGGCGACCCGGCGGTGGCGCTTGACTGCCTTGAACATCTTCCCGGTTGCGCGCCGGATCGACACGTAGTCCGGGTGTTCCTCGTCATAGACGTGGATGCTGTTCAGGACCTTGAGGCAGGCGGCGATTTCCGCCGGGGTCAAGTCAGCCGCGGCCGGCTCGTCACTGGCCGGGGCGGGGGGCAGATCGGGGGAGCTCATTGGGCCAATTTTACAGCCTGGCCGGGCCGCGGCCCGACCAGGCGCTCTCAGCGGGCCTGGCTGGTGGATGCCCCGGGCGGTTCGACGCCGACGGCGGCGGCGTGCACCTCGCCGACCTTCTCCACGGTCTCGCGTCCGGCCGGCCAGTTCTCGGTGGCCGTCTTGACGGCGTTGGGCACCAGGTAGAGGTTGGCCGCGGACAGTTCGCGCTCGGCGTCGCCGGGCTCGGGAACGTTCTGGCCCTTGGCCAGGACGGTGATGCCGGAGTCGGTGACCTTGAAGCCGCGGGCGCGGTCCAGGTCCGGGTCCAGGCCGATAGCGGCGCCGGCGGGAATCCGGACGTTCTTGTCGACGATGGCGCGCTTGATAACGGCGCCGGCCCCGACCTGCACCTTGTCCATCAATACGGAGTCGAGCACCCGGCTGGCCGTGCCGACGTAGACGTCGTTGGAGAGCACCGAGCCCTCCACGATGCCGCCGGAGATCACCACGCCGCTGGCCACGATCGAATCCAGCGCCGTGCCCACGGTGCTGCCCTCGCCGCGGACGAACTTGGCCGGCGGGGAGATGCTTTGGCGGGTGTAGATGGGCCACTCGGAGTTGTACAGGTTGAAGACCGGCACGGGGGAGATCAGGTCCATGTGGGCGTCGTAGAACGAGTCGATGGTGCCGACGTCGCGCCAGTAGGTGCGGTCGCGCTCGGTCGAGCCAGGGATGTCGTTGAGGGTAAAGTCGTAGACCCCGGCCTCACCCTGGTCGACGAAGTACGGGATGATGTCTCCGCCCATGTCGTGTTTGGTGTCGAGCCGTTCGGCGTCGACGTGCAGCGCCTCCACGAGAGCGTCCGCGTTGAACACGTAGTTGCCCATGGAGGCCAGGAACTGGCTGGGATCCGCGGCGAGCCCCGGCGTTGAGGAGGGCTTCTCCACAAACGCCGCGATCTTTTCGGGGTTCTCCTGGTCCACCTCGATCACGCCGAACTGGTCGGCCATGTGCAGCGGCTGGCGCACGGCGGCCACGGTTGCCTTGGCGCCGCTGGCGACGTGCTGTGCGACCATCTGCGCGAAGTCCATGCGGTAGACGTGGTCCGCGCCGACCACGACGACGATGTCCGGGTTGGCGTCGTGGATCAGGTTCAGGGACTGGTAGATGGCGTTGGCGCTGCCGAGGAACCAGCTCTTGCCCACCCGCTGCTGCGCGGGCACGGAGGCGATGTAGTTGCCCAGCTGGGTGGACATGCGCCATGTTTCGGAAATGTGCCGGTCAAGGCTGTGGGATTTGTATTGCGTCAGGACCACAATCTGCAAATACCGGGAATTGACCAGGTTGGAAAGGGCGAAATCAATAAGCCGGTAACTCCCGGCGAACGGAACGGCCGGCTTGGCCCGGTCGGCCGTCAACGGCATCAACCTATTCCCCTCGCCACCTGCGAGGACAATGGCCAAGACTTTCTTCTGCTGCGGCATGTGATCGCTCCTGAACGCCTTCGTTGCTCCCCAAAACTGTCCGGTGTGCCCGGACCTCTTCACACTAGAACAGATCAGCCGGAACGACTACCTTGGGGTTTGTGCGAATAGACATTGTGACCAAGGAATTTCCGCCCGAAATCTATGGGGGCGCCGGCGTCCACGTGGCCGAACTCAGCCGGGTGCTGGCCCAGCGGGTGGAGCTGCAGGTGCGCGCCTTCGGCGCGGAGCGCGCTCCGGACTACCACGGGGCCACCGTCACCTCCTATCCGGTGCCGGAGGACCTGGCGGGCGCCAACGCCGCGGTGCAAACCCTCGGCGTGGACCTGCGGATCGTTCCGGACATCGCCGGCGCGGACCTTGTGCACTCGCACACCTGGTACGCCAACATGGCCGGGCACCTTGCCTCGCTGCTGCACGGCATCCCGCACGTGCTCAGCGCGCACAGCCTGGAGCCGCTGCGGCCTTGGAAGGCCGAACAGCTCGGCGGCGGGTACGCGCTCTCCTCCTGGGTGGAGAAGACCGCCTACGAATCCGCCGCCGCGATCATTGCCGTCTCCGAGGGGATGCGGCAGGACATCCTGCGCAGCTACCCGGACGTGGATCCGGCCAAGGTCCGCGTGGTGCACAACGGCATCGACGTGAGCCTCTGGAACCGCGACGAGGGCGAGGACGTGGTCCGGGCCCTGGGGATCGACCCGGCGCGGCCGAGCGTCGTCTTTGTGGGCCGCAACACCCGGCAGAAGGGCGTGCCGTACCTGCTGCGGGCCGCCGCCAAGCTGCCCGCCGACGTGCAGCTGGTGCTGTGCCTGGGCGCGGCGGACACCCCGGAGCTCGCCGCGGAGACGGCCCGGCTGATCGAGGAACTGCAGGGCCAGCGCAGCGGCGTGGTCCTGGTGGAGCGGATGCTGCCGCGCCACGAGCTGATCCAGGTCCTCAGCCACGCCACGGCGTTTGCCTGCCCGTCCATCTACGAGCCGCTCGGGATCGTGAACCTGGAGGCCATGGCCTGCGGCGCGGCCGTTGTGGCCAGCGCCACGGGCGGCATCCCCGAGGTGGTCCAGCACGGCGAAACCGGCCTGCTGGTGCAGCTCGAGCAGGTCACGGACGGCACCGGCACGCCGCTGGATCCAGAGAAGTTCGTCACGGAATTCGCCGCGGCCCTGACCGAGGTGGTCTCCGACCCGGCCCGCGCCCGCGCGATGGGCGAGGCCGGCCGCCGCCGGGCCGAGGCGCACTTCTCCTGGGAATCCATCACGGAAACCACCCTTGAGGTCTACCGCTCGGTCCTCCCGCAGTAACTGACCAGCACGCCACAACGACGACGGCGCCGCCCCAATTCAGGGGCGGCGCCGTCGTCGTGCGGTGGTTTTGCTCAGCCCCGGCGGGACCCGGCTTTCTGCGGCTTGGCCTCGAGGACGGTGCGGGCGAGCAGGATCTTCTCGTCCAGCGGGGCCTCGCCGCTGGCGCGCTGGACCCTGAAGAACTCGCGGGCCTCGTCCTGGCGGGCCTTCTCCGCCCCGGTGGCGATCGCGGCGCGGAGGTGCTCCGGGCCGAAGCCGAAGGCGTCCACCAGATCCAGCGCGTGCGGGCGGATCTTCACGAGCAGCCGGTTGATGTACTCGCCCACGGTGCGGGCCCGCTGCATCGAGAGGCGGCCGTTCATCAGGTACCAGGACAGGTTCTTCTCGATCAGGGACAGGCCGAACAGGTCGCGCAGCCACGTCAGGACCGCCTTGGTGCCGGGGTCGGCCACCTGGCCCAGGGCCTCGGTGAAGGCCTCCCACTGGAGCAGTTCCGCGTGCGCCTGGGCCGCCTCGATGAGCTCGTTCTGGTGGCTGTTGAACAGCGCGGCGGCCTGGTGCTGCGGCAGCTTGTTCGCTCCCTTGAGCGCGGCGCCGACCTCGGCCACCATGGCCTGGACCCGCTCGGTGAGCAGGGCGCGCTGGCCGGCCTCATCCTTGATGGCGGTGGCCGCCTTCTGCGCCGAGCCGGAGTCCGCCACGAACTGGGCGACGCCGCGCAGGCCGGTGCGGTGAATGGCTGCGCCGGTGGCCTGGCCGACGACGTAGCGGGCCAGCACCCCGAAGTCCACGTTGCGGAACTCCTTGGCGTAGTCGGCCAGCAGGCGCTTCGCGACGAGCTGCAGCAGCACCGTGTTGTCGCCCTCGAAGGTGGCGTAGACGTCGAGGTCGGCCCGCAGCGACGCGAAGCGGTTCTCGATCAGGAAGCCGGCGCCGCCGCAGGCCTCGCGGCATTCCTGCAGCGTGTCGAGGGCGTGCCAGGTGCTCAGCGGCTTGAGGGCAGCGGCCAGCGTTTCGAGGTCCTGGCGGTCCTCGTCGGTGTCGTTCCGGCCGGAGAAGACGTCATCGAACTTCTGCAGCAGCTGTTCGCTGGCGAAGCTCGCGGCGTAGGTGGTGGCGAGCCGGGTGAACAGCCGGCGCTGGTGCCGCTGGTAGTCCAGCAGGACTTCCTCGTCCGTGGCGGAGGACGCGTTGAACTGCCGGCGCTCGGAGGCGTACTGGATGGCGGTCTTGAGGGCCAGCTTGGACGCGGTCACGGCGGCGCCGTCGAGCGAGACCCGGCCCTGGACCAGGGTGCCCAGCATGGTGAAGAAGCGCCGGCCGGGGCTGGCGATCGGGGAGGTGTAGGTCCCGTCGGCGTCAACGTTGCCGTAGCGGTTGAGCAGGTTCGTCCGCGGGATCCGGACCTGGGTGAAGTGCAGCCGGCCGTTGTCGATGCCGTTCAGGCCGCCCTTGACGCCGTCGTCCTCGCCACCGATGCCGGGCCGGAACTCCTTGGTCTCCGGGTCGCGGAGCTCCATGTAGAAGGCGTGCACACCGTGGTTGACGCCGTTGGTGATCAGCTGGGCGAAGACGACGGCGGCGAGGCCGTCGTTCGCGGCGTTGCCGATGTAGTCCTTCCAGGCGGCGCGGAAGGGCGTGTGCACCACGAACTCCTCGGTGGCCGGGTCGTAGGTGGCGGTGGTGGCGATGCTGGCGACGTCCGAGCCGTGGCCGGTCTCGGTCATGGCGAAGCAGCCGGGAATGTCCAGGCTCATGATGCCGGGCAGCCACTTCGCGTGGTGCTCCTCGGTGCCGAGGTGGTTCACGGCGGAGCCGAACAGGCCCCACTGCACGCCCGCCTTGATCTGGAGCGACGGGTCTGCGATGACGAGCTCCTGGAAGCCGGCGACGTTGGCGCCGTGTTCATCCGCGCCGCCGACGGCGACGGGGAACGCGCGGTGCACGGCGCCGTTGTCCACGAGGATCTTGAGCTGCCCGAACGCCCGTTGGCGGTGCTCGGTGTGGGTGAGTCCCTCGGTCTTGTAGAGCTCCGGCCGGCCGGCCAGTTCGCGTGCCTGCCGGCGGACGGCGGCCCACTTGCCCAGCAGCTGTTCGCCGAGGGCGGCGACGTCGACGGCGGGTGCTCCAGCCGCGGGCGCGGCCGCCGGGGTGCGGGACGCAGGGGCGGCGGAGGTGGTGTGGCCTGCGGAGCGGTCGGCTAGTTCAGTCATGTCGATTCCTTCGTTGGCGCTGACATTGTGGTTCTGGCAGTTGGTGGTCTGGTACTGGGCGGGGGGGCGTCCGGCTACGGGGCCGGCGGGTTCTGGATTTCCGGGGCGATGCCGAAACAAAGCCAGTCGGTGATCTGGCGGGCCATGGCTTCCTGGCCGGGTTTGGCGGGGGAGTCCGGGCTGGCGAGCCACTGCTCGCCGGCGTTGCGGACCAGCCCGATCGCGGCGTTGGGCCAGTAGCCGATCACGGCCTCCTTGCCGGGGACCGCGCGCAGCTGGTGCCGCATGGGCAGCGCGATCATCTCGCTGATCGCGGCGAAGAAGTGGCCCAGCGCGCCGGCCGTGCTGATCGAGCCATTGTGGCTTTCAGCCTCGCCGGGCGCGTAGCGGGTCACAAAGGTGTAGACGTTCGGGCTGGTCTCGGCCATCTGCAGGTAGGCGGAGACCATCGCGAACAGGCCCTCGCGCGGGGTCTGCGCGCTCTGCGCCGCCTCCTGGATCCGCCGCTGCATCTGATTCAGGACCACTTCGCCGACCGCCTGCTGCAGGCCGGCCTTGTCGCCGAAGTAGCGGTAGAACACCGATTTGGAGGTTCCGGCCGCGGCCGCGATGTCCTCCATCGATGCCTCGCTGCCGAGTGCATGCACGGCCCTCCGCGCGGACTTGATCAGCTCGCGGCGCCGCTCCTCACGGTGGGACTGCCAGCGGGAGGCGCGTCCGTCGACGGCTGCACCGCCGGGGGCAGGATCTGGCTGAGGGTTGTTCACGATACCCAGCGTATCAGGTACGCTGGGTATCAGTAACCCGCTTTGATCAAAGGAGACAGCACATGCCTGACCACGGAACGTCCGCAACCGGACCGAAGGACACCGCCGCCCCGGCCGCGGGATCCACCGCAGCTCCGCAGCTCCGCAAGGCCGTTGTGGTCGGCGGTAACCGCATCCCCTTCGCCCGGACCGGCGGCGCCTACACTAAGTCCTCCAACCAGGACATGCTCACCGCGGCCCTGGACGGGCTGATCGCCCGGTTCGGCCTCCAGGACGAACGGATCGGCGAAGTTGCCGCCGGAGCGGTGCTCAAACACTCCCGTGACTTCAACCTCACCCGCGAGGCGGTGCTCGGTTCGGCGCTCTCCGCCGAAACCCCGGCCTACGACCTGCAGCAGGCCTGCGCCACCGGCCTGGAGACCGTGCTGGGCCTCGCGAACAAGATCAAGCTGGGCCAGATCGACTCCGCCATCGCCGGCGGCGTCGACTCCGCCTCCGATGCCCCCATCGCGGTCAGCGAAGGCCTGCGCGAGGTCCTGCTGGACCTTAGCCGTGCCAAGACCCTGCCGCAGCGGCTCCAGGTGCTGAGCCGCCTCCGGCCCAAGGACCTCGCCCCGGACGCCCCCAACACCGGCGAGCCCCGGACCGGGCTCTCCATGGGCGAACACCAGGCCCTCACCACCGCGCAGTGGAAGATCACCCGCGAGGCCCAGGACGAACTGGCCTACAACAGCCACCGCAACCTCGCCGCCGCCTACGACGCCGGCTTCTTCGACGAGCTGCTCACCCCCTACCGCGGCCTCAGCAAGGACTCCAACCTCCGCCCGGACACAACGCTGGAAAAGCTCGCCACCCTCAAGCCCGTCTTCGGCAAGAACCTCGGGGCCAAAGCGACCATGACGGCAGGGAACTCCACCCCGCTCACCGACGGTGCCTCCACCGTGCTGCTCGCCTCCGAGGACTGGGCCGACGCCCACGACCTGCCCAAGCTCGCCACGGTGCTCGACGGCGAGGCTGCCGCCGTCGACTTTGTGCACGGCAAGGACGGGCTGCTGATGGCCCCGGCGTTCGCCGTCCCGCGCCTGCTGGCACGGCACGGCCTGACCTTCGAGGACATCGACTTCTTCGAAATCCACGAGGCCTTCGCCGGCACGGTGCTGAGCACCCTGGCCGCATGGGAGGACGAGGAGTTCTGCCGTACCCGCCTTGGCCTGGACGGCGCGCTCGGCAGCGTCGACCGTGCCAAACTCAACGTCAACGGCTCCTCCCTCGCCGCCGGCCACCCGTTCGCCGCAACCGGCGGCCGGATCGTCGCCTCGCTGGCGAAGATGCTGCACGCCAAGGGCCAGGTCGACGGCCGCCCCGCGCGCGGGCTCATCTCCGTCTGCGCCGCCGGCGGCCAGGGCGTCGTCGCCATTCTCGAAGCACACTAGGGGGAGAACATGACCGACAAGTACACCCAATTCGTGAGCAGGGGCTTCGGCAAGGACCTCGCCAAAAAGCTCGGGCTGCCGCAGCCGGTGGTGCTCCGGCGCCACCAGCCCGGCCAGCCGCTGGTCACGGGTCCCGTCCTGGTCCAGGGGGCCGGCAACGGCGCCGACGAGCTCGCCGCCACCCTGTTGTCCTGGGGCCTCGACGTGCGCCGCCACGCCGTGCCGCGCGAAAAGCTCGGCGCCATCATCCTGGTGCTTGATGAGGCCGCCCGCCCCGAGGACCTGGAGAAGCCGGTGCTCGCCACGGCCGCCTCGATCCGGGATCTCGCTGCCAACGCCCGCGTTGTCACCATCTCCCGCGCCGCGGCAGAAGCCCCTGATCCGGCCGCCGCGGCGGCCCGGCAGGGCGTCGACGGCCTGTTGCGCTCCCTGGCGAAGGAACTGCGCGCCGGCGCCACCGGCAACGGCATCGTGCTCGCCGACGGCGCCCGCACCACCAGCCCCAGCACGCTCGGGGCCGTGCGGTTCTTCCTCTCCGGCCGCTCGGCCTTTGTGGACGGCCAGTTCCTCACCGTCTCCTCGGAGGCCGGGCAGCTGCCGGCCGACGTCGAGCAGCCGCTGGCAGGAAAGGTCGCGGTCGTGACCGGAGCGGCCCGGGGGATCGGCGCCGCCATCGCCCGCACCCTGCACCGTGACGGCGCCACGATCATCGCCGTCGACATCCCTGCCGCCGGGGACCACCTCGCCAAGGTCGCCAACGAGGTGCGGGGCACGGCCCTGCAGCTGGACATCAGCCGCGAGGACGCCGGGCAGCGGATCATCGACCACGCCGTGGAGCGCCACGGCCGGCTGGACATCGTGATCCACAACGCCGGCATCACCCGGGACAAGCTGCTGGCCAACATGGACCAGGGCCGCTGGAACTCGGTGATCGCGGTAAACATCGCGGCGCAGCTTCGCATCAACGAGGCGCTGCTGGCCTCGGAGCACTTCCGGAACTCGCCGCGGATCGTCTCGGTGGCCTCCACCAGCGGGATCGCCGGCAACCGGGGGCAGACCAACTACGCTGCCTCCAAGGGCGGCGTGATGGGCATGGTCCGCGCCACGGCGCCGCTGCTCGCACCGCACGACGGCTCGATCAACGCCGTCGCCCCCGGCTTCATCGAAACCGAGATGACCGCCAAGATCCCGTTCGCCACCCGCGAGGTGGCACGCCGGCTCAACTCGCTGCAGCAGGGCGGCCAGCCCGGTGACGTCGCGGAGGCCATTGCCTTCCTCGCCAGCGATGCCGCAGGCGGAATCTCCGGCGAGGTGCTGCGCGTCTGCGGGCAGAACCTGGTGGGCGCATGACCGCTTCGCAGCCCGTCATCCTGGCGGAGATGCCGTCCCTCTCCAAGCTCTACGTCAACGCCGCCGCCACCGCGGCGCGCCGGAGGGTGCTCGGTGCGCACTCGGGCACCGTGTTGCCCGGGAGCAGCCATGAGGTCCGCGGCGTCAAGGCCGGGGTGGCGAACCTCACCGCCTACCAGCACCTGATCGGGGAGTCCGCCAGCGATGTGCTGCCGGCCGGATTCATCCACGCCCTGGCGTTCCCGCTCTCCATGTCCGTGATGAACCGGGACGATTTCCCGCTCCCGCTGCTGGGGATGATCCACCTCACGAACAAGGTGGTCCAGAGCGCTCCCGTGCTGTTCACCGAGGCTCTGGACATCCGGGCCTGGGCGGAGAACCTGCGCGGGCACCGCTCCGGCACCCAGCTGGATCTCGTGGCCGAGGTGCGCGGGGCCGGGGAGGACACCGTCCGCTGGCGCGGCGTGTCCACCTACCTGGCCAAGGGCGTCTTCCTTCCGGGCATCGACAAGCCCACCGCCGCCGCCGTGCCGGAGTCCTTCCGGGTGCCGAACCCGACGGCACTGTGGCAGCTGGGGGTCGATACCGGGCGCGCCTACGCAGCGGTTTCCGGTGACTTCAACCCGATCCACCTGAGCGTCCTCAGCGCGAAGGCCCTGGGTATGCGCCGCTCCATCGCCCACGGCATGTACCTCGCGTCCAGGGCCCTGGCCGACGTCGGCGCCGTGAAGGGCGATGCCTTCAGCTGGGACGTGGCGTTCGAGGCGCCCGTGTTCCTGCCGGCCCGGGTGGCGCTGGACATCAGCACGGTGCAGCCCGAAGACGGCGCGTGGCAGCGCTCCGACTACGTGGCCTGGAACCCGCACTCGGGGCGGAAGCACTTCAGCGGATCGGTAGCCTCACTGAAGTAGACGATGAAATACGACGGCGGCCGCCACCGGGATATCCGGGGGCGGACGCCGCCGTCTTCTGCCGGAACGGGCGGGTCCGCGGCGGGAGGGACCGGCGGGCTAGCTGGCGCCGGCGGGGGAGGGGTCCGACTCCCGCTTGCCGCCGCCAGACTTTACGACGCGCAGCATCCGGTGCAGGCTCAGCAGAATCGATTCGACGGCGTTCGGGGCCCCCGGGTGCTCGTCCTCGGCGGCGATCCGGGCGGTGAGTGCCTTGACGGCGGCGTCAGCTTCCTCGATGAGCTGTGCCTGCCCCTGGGCATCCTCTTCGTCGGCGGCGTGCAGCACATCTCCCACCAGGGCCATGGCGTCGGCGAGGGGGGCGGCCTGCCCGTCGGGGATGACAAAGGGGTGGTCCGTGGCCCAGATAACGTCCGCGAGCACCTGCGTCACATCCTGGATGTGGAAAGTCAGCCGTTCCAGGTCGCGCAGGTTGCGGTAGTCCTCCTCGACGTCGCGTGGATGGAGCCGGCGCCGCGGATTTGCCCGCCGGCTCGCGTCCGCCTTTTGCACCGCGGCGCGCACCGAGCGGGTGTGGGCCACGAGCGCCTCCGAACGGCGGGACCAGTCCTCGTGCTCCGGCGGCCAGTTTTCCTTGAGGGCCTTGCACATGTCCCAGAGCTGTTGGGCCAGCGCCTGCCGCAGCTCGGCCAGGCTGAGCGCCGCCGCCTTGAAATGCAGCGGCGGGAAGACCAGCAGGTTCACCACAATGCCGACGCTGACGCCAACGCCCATCTGGAGCAGGTACCCGAAGGAGAACTGGTCCGGGTTGTGCCCGCCGACCAGCAGCACCAGCAGGGCCGCCGTCGGGATCCAGTCGCTGCCGGAGCCGATTTTTGGCAGCCCGGCGAGGATCACGCCGAGCCCCATCACAATCGCGACCGTCACCGGCGACGGGCTGCCTAGACTGAAGAGCATAAAGGCGAGCCCGACGCCGATAGCCAGGCCCACGAGCGTCTGGACCCCCTGGCGCATGGAGCCGGAGACGTTTTCGTACATGGCGACGAGGGCACCGAGCGGCGCGTAGTAAGGGTAGTCCGCCGCCGACCCGGGCATAAAGGGGGCGATGGCGAAGGCCAGGCCGGCCGCGATGGCGGCCTTGGCGGCCAGCTGCAGGCGTGGCCACAGCAGGGCGGCCGAGACACTCCCTGCCACGGTGCGTCCCAACATGCGGAGTCGCGAGGGGCGGGCGCCGGCGTCGTGCTCTTTTGTATTTGCCATCCCGGCTCACCCTAGGGCCGCCGGGCTGCTGCGACAACTGGACGAACCTTCGGGAGCCGTCTCAGGACGCTGCGCAGGCCTGCCGTACCGCGGCGGAGAGGCGTTGCGCCCGCCCGTTGGTGCGGCCTTCCTCACTGCGCCGGGGCACGTAGCCGAAACCGATCCCGTAGCAGGGGTCGGCGAACCCCAGGGCGGCGTTGGCTCCCTCGTGGCCGAAGGCGAGGTGGCTGCCGAAATCACGGCCCGGCTGGGGCTTCATAAAGACCACGGCGAAGGCGTTGTCCTGGCCGGAGGAGCGGTCAAGGCCCCACACCTGTTCCTCGGCCATCGCGCCTATGGTCCGGGGCGTCAGGAACCCGGGACCGCCCTGGACCCCGGTGGTGGCCGCTGCGTAGAGCCGGGCGAGCCCCTCGGCGGAACCCACCCCGCCGGCCGCGCTCATGCCGCCGGCGCGGATCAGGCGGTGGTTGGGCAACTCCATGATGCCGCTGGCCGGCGCGTTGCTGTTCAGGCCGGCGTAGCTCAGGGGATCCAGCCACGCGGCGGCCGGGTCCTCGGTGTAGAGCACCTCCCGGTAGCGCGGTTCCTCCTCCGGCGGCAGACCCAGGAAGAAATCGATCCCGAAGGGGCGGCGGAGGCGTTCCTCGTAGAGTTCCTGGAGCGGAGCCCCGGCCACCCTGCGGCAGAGTTCCTCCATCAGGATGCCGATGGTCAGCGCGTGGTAGCCGAACGTGCGTCCCGGGCGCCACAACGGCGCGGCGGCGGCGAGGGCGCTGGCGGCCTCCGGCGTCGTGAAGTCCTCAAGGGCGAAGCCGCCCGGGATGCCGGGCAGTCCCGCCTGGTGGGAGAGGGCCTGCCGGACGGTGAGCCGGTCCTTGCCGTGCGCGGCGAACTCCGGCCAGTAGGACGCCACGGTGGCGTCCAGGTCGAGCAGCCCGTCCTGGACCAGCAGGGCGATCACAAATGCCGCGGCGCCCTTGGAGCAGGAATAGGTACCGGTGATGTCGCCCTGGGCCAGTCCGGGGCCGCCGCAGAGGTCCAGGACTTTCGTGCCGTGGCGGTATACCGCCAGCTGCGCACTGTAGCCCGGGTCCTGCGCCAGAAACGTGTCGAAGAGTGCCCGCACCGCACGGAACTCCTGGGCGGCCGTTCCGGCGGACAGGGCCGGGGCAGGTGTCATGGGCACTGGTGTCAGCCGGCGCCGTGTCCGGCGGCGACTTCCTCGCCGGCCCGGACCGGCCCGGGCGGCGTGCCGTTGCCGAACGGCCGTCCGCCCAGTGCCTCGCGGCCGTGTGCCGAGAGCCAGTTGCCCAGCTCCGGGCCCTTCGGTACCACTCCGGTGGGGTTGATGTCCTCGTGGACGATGTAATAGTGCTGCTTGATCTGCACGAAGTCGGTGGTGTCGCCGAAGCCGGGGGTCTGGAAGAGATCCCGGGCGTAGGCCCACAGCGCCGGCATTTCGCTCAGCTTCTGCCGGTTGCACTTGAAGTGGCCGTGGTAGACGGCGTCGAAGCGGGCCAGCGTGGTGAAGAGCCGGACGTCGGCCTCGGTGATGGTCTCGCCCACCAGGTACCGCTGCCCGGTGAGGCGCTCCTCGAGCCAATCCAGCGCCGTCCACAGCCTGTCGTAGGCGGCGTCGTAGGCGTCCTGGGATCCGGCGAACCCGCAACGGTAGACACCGTTGTTGACCTCCGTGAAGACGCGCTTGTTGACGGCGTCGATCTCCTCCCGGAGCGCCTCCGGGTACAGGTCCGGGGCGCCGTCGCGGTGGAACTCGGTCCACTCGGTGGAGAAGTCGAGGGTGATCTGCGGGAAGTTGTTGGTCACGACGGCGCCGCTGGGCACGTCGACGATTACCGGCACCGTGATGCCCCGGGGGTAGTCCGGGAAGCGGCGGAAGTAGGCCTCCTGGATGCGTTCGATCCCCAGGACGGGGTCCAGGCCGCCGGGATCGAGGTCGAAGGTCCAGGAGCGGGAGTCGTGGGTGGGGCCGGGCTGGCCGAGCGAGATCACGTCTTCAAGACCGAGCAGCCGCCGGACAATCACGGTGCGGTTGGCCCACGGGCAGGCGCGCGCCGCGACGAGCCGGTAGCGGCCGGCCTCGACGGGCCAGCCGGGTTCGCCGTTGGCCCCGGGGGCGCCGTCGCGGGTGATCCGGTCCTCGATGTAGTTGGTGTCCCGGTTGAATTCCGCACCGCCGGTGACGTAGGCGCCCCGGGTGCTGAAGCCCGGGTCGTCGGTGTGTGTTGTGTTCATGGTCCCAGCCTATGCCGGGAAGCGGCCCTGCCCCGGCGCCACTGTGGCGAACACCTGCGCCATCGGCTGCCAGGCGAACCACCAGCAGGCCGCCACCACGGCGGCGAAGAGGACAATCCAGACGGCCGCGGGGATGCGCGTTGCCCGGGACAGCAGGTACGCGTCCGACGTCGAGAGCCGGTTCCGGTGCCGCGAATGCACCGCCGCCAGTTTGCCCAGGTCCCGGACGGCGGCCACGAGCAGAGCGATGCCCAGCCCGATCATCACGTGCCCGATGAATTCGGCGGGGACGAACAGGACCAGGAGCGCGGCGCCGAGGACAGCCGCGGCCGTGATCAGCAGCCCGATGCCGTTGCGCAGGAAAAGGAAGGAGACCAGCAGCAACAGGGTGCCCACTGACATGGCAGCGGGCCCCCAGCCGTTGAAGCCGGACCACACCATCGCGGCGCCAACAAGGGCAGGCACCGGGTAACCCCAGAACGTCGACCAGACCGCGGCGAGCGGGCGCCGGCTGTAGCTCGTGGTGGTACCCGAATGGTCCAGGCTCAGCCGGATGCCGCCCAGCCGCTGCCCGGTCATCAGGGCGGCAAAGGCATGGCCCAGCTCGTGGGTCACGGTGGCGAGCAGGCCGAAGTACCGCCAGCTGATGCGCGGCAGGGACAACGCGACGGCGACGGCAACCACCAGCAGCAGTTCGGTAGCGGTGACCACTGGGGCAGGGGCGTGGCTGAAACCGCCCACGATCCGCTGCCACCACGTCCCGGCGAGGTCCTCGGTAACGAGGGCCAGTGGGTTAGTGATCATGGGGATGGTGGCGCCTTCCAGCTTGGGGCTGCCCGGCGCTGTGCAGGATGCAGTAGGGCGTCCATGGCCTGGCTTCCAGCCGGCCCTCGGCTATGGGGCCGCCGCAGACTTCGCAGATCCCGTAGCGTCCGGCATCAATCCGGGCCAGGGCTGCCTCGATCTGGGCGAGGCCGGCTCGGCTTTGTTCCAGCAACGCGGCGGCCTGGGAGAGTTCGAACGCGATCGTCGCACCCTCCGGATCGTGTTCGTCGTCGACGTTGGAATCCTGCCGGGCGGCGTTCACCGAGGTGATGTCCTTGCGCAGGGCAAGCAGCAGGGCTAGCTTCCGCTTGCGCTCCTCGGTGAGGAAAACCCGGAACCGTTCGACGTCAACCATAGGATGCAAGGCTAGCGCGGCGGGCTGCACAGCGTCGAAACGGGCACGGACCGCCGGGGCGGCCCGTGCCGTCGGCCCGTGAGTCCCCGGGGCCGAAAGGCCTGTTCCAGGGAACCGGGCCGGCCGTACAGTTGGATCACATCCAGCCGGAACAACGTTCCGCCCAGCAAGGGAGATGCCATGGACACGCCGGTTCCCAAGAACGCCGAGGAGGAAGCGCGGGCGCTCGCGGCCGTGGAGGCCCACCATGCGGGGATGCTTAAACGTCTCCGCGCCCTGATCGCCGCCCTCACCCAGGCGGTGAAGGCGCACAATACGGTGGCGGAGCACGACGCCCACGAAGTGCTGGTGGAATGGTGCGAGACTGAGCTCGTCCCGCACGCGCTCGCCGAAGAAGGCCCGCTGTACAGCGGAGCCGGGGCCGCGCCGGAGGGCCGGCTGCTGGTGGCGGGCATGCTGGCCGAACACAAGGTCATCGTCTCACTGGT
This sequence comes from Arthrobacter sp. SlRoot2-15, assembly GCF_059739345.1. Taxonomy (NCBI): domain Bacteria; kingdom Bacillati; phylum Actinomycetota; class Actinomycetes; order Micrococcales; family Micrococcaceae; genus Arthrobacter; species Arthrobacter sp. SlRoot2-15. The sequence goes on along the minus strand of NZ_AP046058.1, from coordinate 61,658 downwards.
CGAACGGCTCCGGACGGCGCAGGGGGTCGACGCCGCCGTCGCCGCGGCCGGCATCGGCGAGGTCTTCGCCTTGCACCTGGACAAGGAGAACGGGCTGTTGATGCCCTTCATCGTGGAGTCGCCCGGCCTCAGCCTGGCCGGTTCTGTCGCCGGGCTGCACGAGCTGGTGGGGGAGGCCCACGTCCACGCCGCCCCCCACGGCCCCGTGCCGCCGGCGCCCCCGGTCAGCACCTGACGCGCCGATGGCGGACAGTACGGATCCACTCGACGCGCCCGACGAAGCGGCAGACGACGACGCCGGGTCCCTGTTGCGCGAGTTGGCGGCGGCCCACGGGGTTGGCACCTCGTATTGGGGCTGGGACGGTGTGGAACGCTCCGTCGCCGCTCGCACCCTGCGCCGGGTCCTCACTGCCCTGGGCATAGCCTGCGACAGCCAGGCACAGGTCCGGGGCGCCCTGGCAGAAGCCGGGCTTGCACCCTGGCGCCGCCTGCTGCCGCCCACGGTGGTGGCGCGGGAGGGAACAGCAACGACTTTCCACGTCCACGTGCCACACGGCAGCGACGTCAACGTCCAGGTTGTCGCGGAGGACGGAACCCGGCACGAGGTCCGGCAGCTGGAGAACTGGGAAGCGCCCCGCGACGTCGACGGCGTCCTCACCGGGCGGGCGAGCTTCAGCACCCCGGACGCCCTGCCCCTGGGCTGGCACACCATCGAGGCCGACGCGGCGGGCATCCGTGCGCAGTGTGCCCTGGTGGTGACGCCGCAACGGCTGCGTACCACGGAGGCGCTGGCGGGCCGCCGCTGGGGACTCATGGCGCAGCTCTACTCCGTGCGGTCCTCGCGTTCCTGGGGGATTGGCGACTTCGCCGACCTGTCCGACCTCGCCGCGGTGGCCGGAGCCCAGGGAGCCGGATTCATCCTGGTCAACCCCCTGCACGCGGCCGAGCCCCGTCCACCGGTGGAGGACTCGCCCTACCTGCCCACCACCCGGCGTTTCTTCAACCCGCTGTACATCCGGGTGGAGGAGATCAAGGAGTACGCCTACCTGGATCCCGCGGCACTGGCTGAGACGCAGCGGCTGGCGTCCGGCCTGCACACCGCCAACCGGGAGACGGGGCTGCTGGACCGCAACGCCAGCTACGAGGCGAAGCTCACCGCCCTCGAGCGCGTGTTCCTTGTCCGCCGGGGTCCGGCGCGTTCGCGGCAGTTCACCGACTTCTGCCGAGACCAGGGGCAGGGACTCGATGACTTCGCTTTGTGGTCGGCCCTCGCGGAGACCCTCGGCCCTTCGGCGGACGGCTGGGGTGACGCCGCTTCCTCCCCGGCAACCGGGTACGCCGCAGCCCAACGGACGGCGCTCGCGGACCGCATCGAGTTCCACCGCTGGCTGCAGTGGATCTGCGATGAGCAACTGGAAGCGGCGCAGGACGCGGCGCGGCGGGCCGACCTGGACATCGGGATCGTGCACGACCTAGCGGTCGGCGTGAAGCTCGGCGGCGCCGACGCCTGGGCGCTGTCCGGCGTCCTTGCCCACGGCGTGACGGTCGGCGCCCCGCCGGACATGTTCAACCAGCAGGGCCAGAACTGGACGCAGCCGCCGTGGCACCCGGCGCGGCTGGCCGAATCGGGGTATGCCGCCTACCGCGACATGCTGCGGACCGTGCTGCGCCATGCCGGCGGCATCCGCGTGGACCACGTCCTGGGCCTGTTCCGTCTCTGGTGGATCCCCGAGGGCGCCGGACCGGGCGAAGGCACCTACGTGTACTACGACCACGAGGCGCTGATCGGGATCCTCGCCTTGGAAGCCCAGCGCGCCGGGGCCGTGGTGATCGGCGAGGACCTCGGTGTCTTCGAACCCTGGGTGCGGGACTACCTGGCCGAACGGGGAATCTTCGGCACCTCCATCCTGTGGTTCGAACACGACGACGCCGGGCCGCTGGCACCCGAACGCTACCGGCAGGAGTGCCTCACGAGCGTCAACACCCACGACCTGCCGCCCACGGCCGGTTACCTGGCCGGCAGCCATGTCACGCTCCGGGAGTCGCTCGGGCTGCTGCGGCGTCCGGTCGAAGAAGCAAGGGCGGCCGACCAGGCGGAGCAGGAAGCGGTGCTCGCCCTGGTGCGGGAGCGCGGGCTGCTGCCGGCCAGGGGCGCCGTTCCGGGGACGGCGACCGACGCGGCCGGGCAACAGGCAGATCCGGCGGCGGTGCAGGCCACGGTCGAGGCGCTGTACGCGTTCACTGCGCTCACGCCGTCGTCGTTGCTGGGCGTCGCGCTGGTTGATGCCGTGGGGGAGACCCGCACGCAAAACCAGCCGGGCACCAGCACGGAGTACCCCAACTGGTGCGTGCCGCTCGCGGGACCCGACGGCGTCGTCCTCATCGAGGAACTGCCGGACAACGCCAGATTCCGTTCCCTCCTCAGCAGGGTCCAGCAGGCGCTCCTCCCGGGCGGAGGGCCCGGCTCCCAGTAGCCATCCCAGTAACAGGCCAGTAGCCCTTCCAGTGGCTGGGGCAGGCCCGTCCCAGTGGCCGCTACTGGTTGCAGGGCTGCTCCGCTGCGCTATTCTCGGCACCATCGGCAACGGGGACAGCCCTAATGCCCGCGCGTCCGGAAGCCCGGGGAGGAAGCTGATGAGGCGAGCCGCGAGGATGGCAGGGGCCGCGCTGGCGCTGGCATTGGGCATTTCCGGTGCTGCGACGGGGACTGCGGGCGCGGCGACGAGCTACAGCTTCGCGGTGATCGGCGACATTCCCTATGGCTCCACCCAGCTGGGGCTGTTTCCCAAGCGCATAGCCCAAATCAATGAGGACCCGAACGTCCAAATGGTCAGCCACCTGGGCGACATCGGCTCCGGCAACTGCTCCACCAGCTACTACCAGAAGATCAAGTCCAACTTCGACAAGTTCGTGGATCCGCTGGTGTACACACCGGGGGACAACGAATGGGCGGATTGCCACCGGGCCAGCGTCGGCAAGGGCAACCCGCTGGAGCGGCTGGCCACGGTCCGTTCAATCTTCTTCCCGTCGTCCGGCCGCACCCTGGGTCAAAATGCGATGACGGTGTCCGTCCAGACCGGTTACAAGGAGAACGTGTCCTTCGCCGCCGGCGGACTGACCCTGGCCACCCTCCACATCGTCGGCTCCGAAAACGACCTCAAGCCCTGGACGGGCCTGGGCTACACGGCCCCCACGGAACCGCAACTCGCCGAGGAGGCTGCCCGGGTCGACGCCACCATCACCCAGCTCAGGAACACCTTTGCCTCGGCCAAGGCCGCCGGCAGCAGGGCGGTGGTGCTGCTGACCCAGGCGGACATGTTCGCGCCGGGCACACAGGGCCCCGGCTACCGCAAGGCCTTCCAGTCCATTGTCCGGGCTCTTGCCAGCGAGGCCTCGCTCTTCCAGCGTCCGGTGTTCCTGTTCAACGGCGACAGCCACGGCTACATCAAGGACAAGCCGCTGACCACCTCCAAATGGAAGTCGTTCTACGGCCTCTCGGGCAGTGTTTCCAACCTGAGCCGGGTGACGATCGAGGGTGCCTCCTCCGTCAACGAATGGGTCCGCGTCAACGTCGTGTCCGGCTCGGAAGTTCTGCAGATCCAGCGCGTCGCTTTCACCTAACGGCAGAGGCGTGCTGAGCGCCGTGATTTCCGCGCTGATTCCGGACGGCCGCACCCTGGATCCGGGGTGCGTTCGTCCGGTTCCGCAGCGCTTTTTGCTGCACTGCCGCGGGCTCCCGAACCGCCGCTCCGGGCGCGGCGAAGGCCCGCCGGGATGCCCTACGCCAGCGTGTCGTTGCGGGGTGGGGCACCGGGGTGATAATTTCACTTGCCGCCTCAAATTCGCGGACAAAATTGCCTTCCGTTTTCCCCCTCCCCGACGCTTCCCCGCGAACCAGAAAGGCCGCAATGGCGCTGCTCCTTCCCGACACTCTGCCGACCCTTCAGACGGTCACGGGCAGGTTCGTCTTGGCACCGTTCACAGCTCTCGACGTCGAGCCGCTGGCGCGCCTTTTGGCCCGCGATGAAATCTGGTCCCAGGGCTTCAGCGACAGCGAGTCCAGGCCCGCCGGCGAGGCCGAGTTGATGGCGTTTGTGGACCGCCGCTTTGCCGGGCTCCAGGTCTTCTCCGTGTACCAGAAGCTGCCGCTGGGACAGTCGCGGTTCGTCGGAACTACCGGCATCACGGAGCATGACGAGCCCACGGAGCGCGTCAAGATCGGCCGGACCGTGCTGGACCCGGATTTCTGGGGCGCCAAGGTCAACCACGAGGTGAAGATCACCCTGCTCGACTGGCTGTTCTCGTGCGGGGCCGGCCGGATCGAATGCGATGTGGACGCCCGCAACCAGCGGTCGTTGTCCTCGCTTGCGCGGTTCGGGTTCACGGCCGAGGGGACCCGGCGCCGTTCCTCCCGGAACGTCGACGGCCTCTGGCGCGACTTCGTCATCCTGTCGCTGCTGACCGAGGAGTGGCCGGACCTGCGCCCCCGCGCCCTTGCCTCCCTGGCCGGTCAGACGCCCGCCGGGCTGCTGGCGGTGTAGGTCGGGTCTCCTCCTCGCCATCGGTATCCGGGGGATGCGGGCTAACGGGAACCGCGTTCTGAGAGACTGACCCTCGTGAACACTCTCGATGCCGTCACCTTAACGCTGTGGACGGACGTTGAAATGGCGTGGCCGGACCTCCCGTGGGAGGAGGCTGCGTTCAGGCACGGGGCGTTCCATCACGTAGCGGTCCTCGGCACGTCTGCCGTTGTGCGCGTCGCAAGCGGCTCGGAACACTTCCTGCGGACGCAGAGGGAACATCGAAACCTTAGGATCCTGGCGGCCATGGATCTTCCGTTTCGAATTCCTGTTGCTTTGTCCGCACCGCGTTCTGGGCCGGCGTGGTCGGCCCAGCTCACCAGCGTCGTCCCGGGCGACCATCGGACCGGTCTCTCCTGGGCGGAAGTCCGGGAGCCCCTGGACGTGGTCCTCGCCGGCTTCCGGCGAGCCGGGCAACCTGCGGGTGCGCTTCGTCCGGTCAGGCAGTCGTGCGGAGGCGAGGACTGGCCCGGCGTCGTGGACCGGATTCTCCACCCTCTGGACAGGGCTGCGAGGAGCGCCGCCGGACGAGTTGTCGCGAACGTGTTGGAGGCAGAGTCCGCTGCCGGCACAACGCTGGTGCACGGGGACTTCGGCCTGCACAACATCCTGTGGACAGGCACCCAACCTTCCGGCGTCGTGGACCTCGACAATGCCTGCATCGGTGACCCGGCAATCGACCTGGCACCCCTCATCGGAGCCTTCGGCTCGAGCAGGGTCGCCGACTTGGCGGACAAGGAGACGATCGCCAGGGCACGGGCCCACCGGGCATCTCTGCCGCTGCAAGTTGCCGCCGCCGCCGAACTGGTGAACGACTCGAAACTGAGGGACTTCGCACTGCGGAATTTCCAGGCCCGGCTTTTCACAGGCACCTTTGAGGATCCCACCCAGGGGTGACGGCCCCGCCGGCGGGCCCATAGAGTAGCGGCAGACCGACAGCCGCATCCGCTGGGGGCAGAAACACAAAAATGCCCCGGAATCCATGAAGAATTCCGGGGCATTTCCTGTTGTGCGCGGAGGGGGACTTGAACCCCCACCCCCTTTCGAGGACTAGCACCTCAAGCTAGCGCGTCTGCCATTCCGCCACCCGCGCAGGTGGTATTTCCGGGAAGAATTTCGCCGTTCAGCGTTTTGCTTTTCTCGGAAGCAGCGAGAAAGACTCTAGCACGAAGATTCCGGAAACAAATAATCGGGGCCCGCCAGGGCGGTGTGGGTAGGCTGAAGCCAGCACTGAGCCACTGCCACGAGGAGCGATATGACTGACATTCGGCCCGAAGACGAGGTTGTCCGGATCTGCCAGGAACTGATTCGGATCGACACGTCCAACTACGGTGACGGTTCCGGGCCGGGGGAGCGCGCTGCCGCGGAGTACACCGCGGGGCTGATCACGGAGGTCGGGCTGGACGCCGAGATCTTCGAATCCGCCCCGGGCCGCGCCAGTGTGGTGACCCGGCTGGCCGGCGAAGATCCGTCGGCCAGCGCCCTCGTGGTCCACGGCCACCTCGACGTCGTTCCCGCCCTGCGCGAGCAATGGTCCGTGGACCCCTTCGGCGCCGAACTCAAGGACGGCCTGATTTGGGGCCGCGGCGCCGTGGACATGAAGGACATGGACGCCATGATCCTTTCCGTGCTGCGGGATTTCGCCCGGACCGGCCGCAAACCCAAGCGCGACCTGATCTTCGCGTTCTTTGCGGATGAGGAGGCGGGCGGCAAGTACGGCGCCGGCTACGCCGTCGAACACCGTCCCGAATTGTTTGAGGGCGCCACCGAAGCGATCTCCGAAGTCGGCGGTTTCTCCGCCACTATCGGCGGCCAGCGCACCTACCTGCTGCAGACCGCGGAGAAGGGTCTGTCCTGGCTGCGGCTGGTCGCCCACGGCCGCGCCGGCCACGGCTCCCAGATCAACACGGACAATGCCGTCACCCGGCTCGCCAGCGCCGTCTCGCGGATCGGAGAATACCGGTGGCCGGTGGAACTGACCCCCACGACGCGGCAATTCCTGGACGGCGTAACGGAACTCACCGGCGTCGAATTCGACCCGGACGACCCGGAGAAGATCCTCAAGGAACTCGGCACGGTGGCGCGGTTTGTCGGCGCTACGCTGCAGAACACCACCAACCCCACCCTGCTTAAGGGCGGCTATAAGCACAACGTCATCCCGGAGTCGGCCGAGGCCCTGGTGGACTGCCGGACGCTGCCCGGCCAGCAGGAACAGGTCCTCGAGATCGTCCGCGAACTTGCCGGCACCGGCGTGGACGTCAGCTACGTCCACCAGGACGTCTCGCTCGAAGTCCCGTTCGCCGGCAACCTGGTGGACTCCATGATCGACGCGCTGCACTCCGAGGATCCCGGCGCCAAGGTCCTTCCGTACACGCTCTCCGGCGGCACTGACAACAAGGCCTTGAGCCGGCTGGGCATCACCGGTTACGGCTTCGCACCGCTGATGCTTCCGGACGACCTGGACTTCACCGGCATGTTCCACGGCGTCGACGAACGGGTCCCGGCCGACTCGCTGAAGTTCGGCTCCCGGGTGCTGAACACCTTGCTGACCAACTACTGAGCGGAACGTACTAAGAATGGCTCCCACAGAGATGACACCCGGAGACATCCTGCCCGAAGGACTGCTGGAACGGATCCGCGCCCGCGCGGCCGGTTATGACCGGGACAATGCTTTCTTCACGGAGGACCTCCGGGACCTCGCCGACGCCGGGTACCTGAAGATCTTCGTCCCGGCGTCCGACGGCGGCCTGGGCCTCGGTCTCGCCGGGGCGGCGCAACTGCAGCGGAGGCTGGCCACCGCAGCGCCGGCCACCGCCCTGGCGATCAACATGCACCTGGTCTGGACCGGCGTCGCGCACGTGCTGGCAGCCCGGGGTGATTCCTCGCTGGACTTCGTGCTAAAGGAGGCCGCGCAGGGTGAGATCTTTGCGTTCGGCAACTCCGAGGCCGGCAACGACTCCGTGCTCTTCGACTCACGGACCGAGGCCACTCCGTTGCCGGACGGAAGCTACGGATTCACCGGGCGGAAGATCTTCACGAGCCTCTCGCCGGCCTGGACCCGGCTCGGCATTTTCGGCAAGGACGCCACTGCGCGCGGCGGCGAAGGCGAACTGGTCCACGGCTTCATCGACCGGGAGACGCCCGGCTACCAGATCCTCTCCGACTGGGACACCCTGGGCATGCGGGCCAGCCAGTCCAACACCACGGTTCTGGAAGGCGCCGTGGTGCCGCCGGAACGAATCTTCCGAAAGCTCCCCGTCGGCCCGAACGCTGATCCGCTGATCTTCGCCATCTTCGCGTGCTTCGAGACGCTGCTGGCGGCGGTGTACACGGGGATCGGGGAACGCGCGCTGCATCTGGGGGTGGAAGCGGTCAAGCGCCGCACCTCGTTCAAGAATGGCGGCCGCAGCTACGCACAGGAGCCGGATATCCGCTGGAAGGTCGCCGAAGCTGCCATGGCGATGGATGGGCTGTATCCGCAGCTCGCCGCGGTGGCGGCCGCCGTCGATGCCCTCACCGATCACGGCGGGCAGTGGTTCCCGAAACTCGTCGGGGTCAAGGTACGCGCCACCGAAACGGCACGAACCGTCGTCGACCTGGCGATCAGGGTTTCCGGCGGTTCAAGCTACTTCCGCGGGTCCGAGCTCGAGCGGCTCTACCGGGATGTCCTGGCCGGGATGTTCCACCCCTCCGACGACGAATCGGCGCACAATACGGTGGCCAACGCCTGGCTGGGCCCGCTGGAGGGCTAAGCGCAGCGAGGCTGGGACGGCCCTGGACGGTCCGCGGGGGCCCTAGACGGTCCGCTGGACCTGGATCACTTTCCGGCGCAACCAGAAGCGGCGTCCGCCGCCGACGTAGAGGACGCTACGCTCAAGTTCCCACTTGCCGTACTCGGAATGGGCGGCGAGGAGGCGGCGCGCCTCCGGCAGGGAATCCTCAGGGCTGACCGTCAGCACGAGGTACTCGTACTGACGCGCATAGTCCCGCTCCCGACGGACCGAGCTGCTCAGAAAATGTTCCTTCATTGCTCTCCATTTTCGTCTTTTTCGGGCTAACGTGAAGTCATGAGCATCGATCCGCGTGTCGCGCTTCAGTCCCTGACCGCCGCCCTCGAGGAGCATCTGGCCGCTGCAGCGGCGCGGCGGGGAGACGGGGATCCCGCGGTCGAAGCGGCGTTTTTCGCCGTCGCCGATGCCTTTGAAGTCTACGACGACTCCCTCTACGAAGCGTATGGCGAAGTGACGCCCCTTGAGGTCATTGACGAAGAAGATGACGACGAGGAAAACGAAGACGTCGACGACGAGGAAGACCTCGAACTGATCCAGGACTAGGGCCGCCCGGCGCTGATCTGGGTCTGAACCCAGGTCACTTCATCGGCGAGCAACTCGAGGGCAGTACCGACCGGCTGGTAGCCCAGCTCCCGGGACGCGGTGGTGTCGAGGGTCATGGGCGTCCGCCACGGATGGTTCCCTCGGTTCACCGTGTTAGGGATCAGATCAATGTCGCCGTTCCATCCGAGGTGTGCGGCAATGGCCTGCACAATGTGGAGTGCTGCAGGCGTGTCCGGGTCGGCGGCGTTGAGAACGCGGGGCCCCGGCTGCGTTACCAGAATCTCGATGAGGGCGGCGGCATTGGCGGCGGCGCTGAGATGGTCGACGGTATCCGGGCTGGCCAGCTCAATTGCTGACTCTCCGCGGAGCATGTGCTCAACGATGCTTTGGGTGCGGGCCTGCCGGGCCCACGGACCGTGAATCTTCGAGGGGCGGATGACGGTCACCGGCAAGCCCGAGTCGAGTGCCGTACGCTCGGCGGCAACCTTGCAAGGCGCGTAGCCTTCACGACTGTAAGGGTTCATGTCATCCCCGGCGGGCGGAAGCGTGGGAGCATCCTCGGGGATGGGCCCGTTAAACTCAGGAGGCTCGTCGCCGTTGACATGCCTGCCCGCGGCGTCGGTGTAGACCGCGCGGCTCGACACCAGCACCGGGCATGTCACGGAGGCCATGGCGGGAAGGATGGCCTGAACATCCGCTGCCGTGTAGGCGACGAGGTCGACCAGGAGATCGGCGCCGTCGCCCACCAGCTCCTTGGTTCTCTTGGTATCGCTTCGCTCGAGCGGGTGGAAGCGTACCCCTGCGTCGACGAGCTCGACGGGCATACGTGAACTACTGCGGCCGGTCACGTCCACGTTCCAGCCAGCTTTAGCGAGCCGCAAAGCCGTCATTCCTCCAATGGCTCCCGTTCCTCCCAACAGAACCGCCCGCACCGTCATCCTCCTGAATCGCCACTCAAGTCCATTGCACTCTAAAGCCCGCAGCAGGCCACGACGCGACGTACCGTCGGAGCGGCCAATAGTGTCTGACCTAACCGCTTGAATAGATCCATGGGAATCGGTGCAGCGCTCATCGCCCGTCCGGCTGGCAGGCCGGATGATTTCCCCCGTGTCCCGGCCGCCCACGCCGATCGCGTTCCGGGCTGTGGAGCGCCAGCCCTTATTGTCGTAGGTCCCCGGCAGGATTGAGTCATGGGAATCGGTGCAGCTCTCATCGTTCATCCGGCCGGCAGGCCGGGCGATGAGGGGCGACGGGTTCCGCCGTTGGATAGCGTTCTCGGCCAGCTACGCGGATTCGCCGCGACGGCGGTCGCGGACGCGGCCCTGATGGACTTTGGCGAGGCGGCGGAGTTCGCCGGCCGGGTCGAGGAGATCTCCCGGGCCGCCGAATACCTGCAGCTCGTTGCCGCCGGGGCGGTGGAACGCACCCGTAAGGAAGCCGCCGCCGACGGCGCCCCGGCACTCGACGACGGCTACCGCAAAACCTCCGAGTTCCTCCGTGACCGGTTGCAGATCAGCGCCACCGAGGCCCACCGCCGGCTCACCCTGGCCCAGGACGTACTGCCCCGCACCGGGATCACCGGCCAGCCGCTGCCGCCTCTGCGCGAGGAACTCGGCGCGGCCGTGGCCGCCGGGACCGTCCCGTCCCGCTCCGCGACCATCATCACCCTCGCCCTGGGCCGGGTCCGGCCGCACTGCGACGCGGAGACGGCCGCCCGGATGGAACATGCCCTGACGCGCACCGCAATCGAGCACGACCCGGACTTCCTGACCCGGATCACCCGCCGCTGGGTGGACGCGATCGACCAGGACGGCGCCGAACCGAGCGAGGAAGTCCTCCGCCAGCTCCAGGGCGCCTTCATCCGCAAACCCCGCCACGGGCTGCAGCACCTGGAAATCTTCGCCACCACCGAACAGTTCGAGCACCTGCTGACCGTGATGAACACCGCCACCAACCCCCGCACCGGTCACGGAGCGGACGGCAGTGACGCCGACGGAGCGGGTGGCGGGACAGGCGCGGATGGCAGTGAGACGGCGGATGCCTTTGTTCCGAACCAGCTGGACCGGCGGTCGCGGCCGCAGAAACACCTCGACGGGCTCGTCGGCGGCTGCAAGGTCGCCATGGCCTCCGGCGGGCTGCCCGCGACGGGAGGCTTCCGGCCCCAGGTCATGGTCACCATCGACTACCGCGACCTCCTCGAACGCCTCCACCGCCTGACCGACACCGGGGAAGCTTGGAAGCTGGGAGAGGCCGTGCACTCCGGAAAGTCCGGCCGGACTGGAGACGCCAGCGGACTCAACCCTCGCACCGGCACCGGCGCCGGCCCATTCGGTTTCACCGGCACCGGGACCATGGCGTTCACCGGGCCCGTCACCGCCGCGACCATCCGCAAAATCGCCTGCGACGCCGACATCATCCCCGTCCTCCTCGGATCCAAGGGCCGCGTCCTGGACATCGGCCGCACCACCCGCGTCTTCCCGCCCCACATCCGCAAAGCCATCACCGCCCGCGACCAGGGCTGCGCGTTCCCCGGCTGCACCATCCCCGCCCCCTGGTGCGAAGCCCACCACATCACCTACTGGTCCCGCGAAGGCTCCACGAGCACCGACAATGGAACACTCCTCTGTTCACACCATCACCACCTGATCCACAAGGAACAATGGACCATCCAGCCCCGCGACGGCATCCCATGGTTCATCCCGCCACCCCACCTCGACCCCCACCAGCAACCGAGACGCAACCACTACTTCAGATCGTGAAGGCTGGTCGGGTCGCCGCGTCGGAGTCGTTCACCATCCGGCTGTGCCCGGGCCGCCCTTGAACGGGCCGACGATCTGCGAGGTGATCCAGCCGCCGTAGAAGTCACCCTCCTGCGAGGTGACCCGTTCCCCGTCGACCGCGCAGGAGTCCATATGGGCCGGGTAGAGGGCCACCCGGGTGCTGAGCGCCTCGAATCCACGTGTGGGTTCCGGGTAGGTCCAGCCGCCCCGGGGGACAACAACACCACCAGCAACAACGTCTAAGTAGTGTGCCTCTCCCTTGAATTCGCAGAAGCTGGTGCCCTGGGCCGGGACAAGGACCCCGGCAGGGAATGCTTCGAAGGGCAGGTAGTAGACAGGGGGATGGCTAGTCTCCAGGACACGGACCGAGTCGGTGGTGTCGGCAATCACCTGCCCGCCAAGCCGCACGACCACCCGATCGGACCGGTGCTCGACGCGCGGCGGCCGCGGGTAGTCCCACACAGATTCCTGCCCGGCCTTGGGCTTGATGGGCTGGGGACGCCGAAAGAATCCGGAAAAGCCGTTCGCAGGAGTCATCTCCCAATGGTGCCACCTGCCGCTGGGATACGACCGTGAACGCAGGGGGAGAGAGCCGGGGATCAATCGTGCCGGCAGCCTCCCGGGAGGCCCCTAAGCTCCGGCGGAGACGTCCTCCAGGGCGACGGCAATCTCCGGCGGCAGCGGCGCCAGCGAGGAGTCCAGGATCTCCTTGAGCTGGACGGCAGTCCGGGGTCCCACCACCGCGGTGGCCACCCCGTGCTGGGAAAGCAGCCAGCTCAGCGATACGTCCAGGGCGGTCCGGCCCAGACCCTTGGCCGCCATGGCCACCGCCTCAACGACGCTGGAGGCGGTTCCTTCGAGGTACGGCTCAACGTAGCCTGCCAGTTTCTGATGCGCGGCGCGGGAGTCGACAGGAATATGGCCACGGTACTTGCCGGTCAGCACGCCGCGGCCCAGCGGACCCCAGGCCATCAGGCCGAGCCCGGCGTCTTCAATGGCGGGAATCAACTCGGCCTCGGGCTTGCGCTGCAGCAGTGAGTACTCGGACTGGCAGGCGACCAGCGGGAACCCGGCCACGGCGGCGGCCTTGGCGGTCTGCCAGCCGGTGAAGTTGGAGACGCCCGCGTAGCGTGCCCGGCCGGAGCGCACGGCGAATTCCAGGGCGGAAAGGGTTTCCTCCAACGGCACATTGGGATCCCAGGCCTGGGCGAACCAGAGGTCAACGTAGTCGGTGCCGAGCCGTGCCAGGCTGGCGTCCAGGCCGGACAGCATTCCGTTGCGGGAGGTGTCGACGCTGTGGCGACCGCCGGACGTCGTCAGCCCGGCTTTGGTGGAAATCACTACTTCGGAGCGCGCGACGACGTCACCCAGCATGCTGCCGAGCATCGCCTCGGCGCGGCCACCGGCGTAGGACGCCGCGGTGTCGATCAGCGTGCCGCCCCCGTCGACAAAGGTGCGCAGCAGGCCTGAGGCATCCTGCTCATCGGTCTCACCGGCCCACGACATGGTGCCAAGGGAGAGGGACGAGACACGCAACCCACTGTTGCCGACATAACGCTGCTGCATGCCTGCAAGCTTACGATGCTCCTGAACGTTCATAACGTAGGGTCTATAAACGTGAACTGGTTAGAAGCAGCCTTTCTGGGCCTGGTGCAGGGCCTGACAGAATTCCTCCCGATTTCCTCGAGCGCCCACCTGCGGATTGTGGGGGCGTTCCTGCCGGATGCCGCCGACCCTGGGGCGGCCTTTACCGCCATCACCCAGCTGGGTACCGAGACCGCGGTGATCGTCTACTTCTGGCGCGACATCGTGCGGATCGTGAAGGCCTGGTTCGGCTCGCTCGCCGGGCGGGTGTCCCGGCAGGACCCGGACGCCCGGATGGGCTGGCTCGTGATCCTGGGCAGCCTTCCGATCATCGTCCTGGGCCTGCTGTTCCAGGACCAGATCGAATCGGTGCTCCGCAACCTCTGGATCGTCGCCACCACGCTGATCGTGTTCGGCATGATCCTGGCCGTAGCGGACGCCGTCGGCCGCCAGGAACGTGACCTGACCCAGCTCACCTACAAGCACGGCATTTTCTACGGCCTCGCGCAGGCGATGGCCTTGATCCCCGGCGTCTCGCGTTCCGGTGGCACCATCACCGCGGGCCTGCTGATGGGCTACACCCGCGAAGCCGCTGCCCGCTATTCCTTCCTGCTGGCCATCCCGGCGGTCTTCGGCAGCGGCCTGTACCAGCTGTACAAGGTGGTCACGAAAGAGGGCATCACCGGCCCGTACGGGCTGCCCGAAACAGGCCTTGCCACCGTGATCGCCTTCGTGGTGGGCTACGTCATCATCGGGTGGTTCCTCAAGTACGTTTCCACCCGCAGTTACCGGCTATTCGTCTGGTACCGGATAGGTCTGGGCCTCGCGCTGTACTTGCTGCTCGGTTTCAATGTCATCAGCGCCTAGCACTAGGCTTGGATTGTGAAATCCTGGACTTCCCGCCCCGTTCCCCAGCTGCCGGGCAGCATGCCCGCGCTGCGACTTTTCGATACCGCCAAGGGTGGCCTCGTCACCCTTGAAGCGACGGGGGAGCAGTCCATGTACGTATGCGGCATCACCCCGTACGACGCCACGCACATGGGCCACGCCGCCAGCTACGTCGCCTTCGACCTGCTCAACCGTGCGTGGCGCGACGGCCGCCAGCAGGTTGCCTACGTCCAGAACGTCACCGACGTCGACGACCCCCTGCTGGAGCGCGCGACGGCGACCGGCGTGGACTGGCGTGAACTCGCCGCCAGCCAGATCGAACTGTTCCAGACCGACATGGCAGCCCTGAACGTCCTAGCCCCGGACAACTATGTGGGCGCCGTCGAAGCCATCCCGCTGATCGTTCCGGCCATCGAGTCCCTCGTGCGGCGCGGACTGGCCTACCGGGTGGCCGGCACCGCCGGGGAGCCCGACGGCGATGTCTACTACGACGTCGAAGCGGCCGGGAAGCACTCCGCGGAGGCGCGCGATGCCTGGACGCTGGGATCCATTTCCGGTCTGGGTGACGCCGAAATGCTGGAGCTGTTCGCCGAACGCGGCGGCGACCCCGGCCGCGCCGGGAAACGCCAGGCCCTGGACCCGCTGCTGTGGCGGGTGGCCCGCGAGGGCGAGCCGAGCTGGCCCGGCGGCGAACTGGGGGAGGGGCGTCCCGGCTGGCACATCGAGTGCACTGTCATCGCCCAGAAATACCTGCCCGCGCCGTTCACGGTGCAGGGCGGCGGATCCGACCTCGTTTTCCCGCACCACGAAATGGGCGCCGGCCATGCCTACTCCCTGGCCGGGGTGCCGTTGGCCAAGCACTTCGCGCACGCCGGGATGGTGGGACTCGACGGCGAAAAGATGAGCAAGTCCAAGGGCAACCTCGTGCTGGTGTCCAAGCTGCGGGCCGCCGGCGAGGAGCCGGGCGCCATCCGGCTCGCGATCCTGGCCCACCACTACCGCAGTGACTGGTCCTGGACCGAGGACGGCTTTGCCCAGGCCAAGGACCGGCTCGCCAGTTGGCGGGCCGCCGTGGCCATTGCTCCGGCTGGTTCCGCCGGTCCGCTCATCGAGGAACTCCGGGCCGCGCTCTCTGACGACCTGGACGCCCCGCGTGCCCTCTCCGCCGTGGATGCCTGGGCCGCCGCCGCGCAGGCGTCCGGTTCCGAAGGCCCGTCGGGTGCCGCCACGGGTTCCGCCGCTGATGCGGCACTGGTGGCCGACGCCGTCAACGCCTTACTCGGCGTCGAACTCTAGGCGCGGCGCGCGGCGCGCCGCGCGCTAAAGGCCGGCGAAGCGAAAAAGCGCTGGCGACACCCGAATTCTGGTGTCGCCAGCGCTTTTGCGTAGCGCCAGGGGCCCTGCGCGTCCTTAGGGTTTTTCCTTGCCGCGGCGCTTGAGGTAGCGCTCAAATTCCCGCGCAATCGACTCGCCGCTGGCCTCCGGCAGGTCCGCGGTGTCCTTGGCCTCTTCGAGCTGGCGGACATAGGCCGCGATCTCCGGGTCCTCGGTGGCTAGTTCGTCGACGCCGCGCTCCCAGGCGTCGGCGTCCTCGACCAGCTCCTGCGTGTCCAGCGGGACCTGCAGCAGTTCCTCGATCCGGTGCAGCAGGGCCAGTTGCGCCTTCGGCGAGGGCGCCTGGGCCACATAGTGCGGCACCGCGGCCCAGAGGGAGACCGTGGGCAGTCCGGCCAGCAGTGCTACCTCGGCGAGCACGCCGACGATCCCGACGGGGCCCTCGTACTGGGAGGCCTCCAGATCCATCCGCTCACGCAATGCGGCGTCGTCGGTCGAGGCGCTGACCGGGATGGGCCGGCTGTGCGGCACATCCGCCAGCAGGGCGCCGACCAGGATGACGTAGTCCACCTTCAGCGCCTCGGCGTGCACCAGCAGCTCGGCCGTATAGGCGCGCCACTTGTACGAGGGCTCATTGCCCTGGACGAAGATAACGTCGACGTTGGAGCCCGGGACGCTGGCCTTGAAGATCCGGGTGGACGGCCACTTGATCTTCCGTTCCCCGGAGGCGGTGCGCCGGATCGTCGGGCGGGTGAACTGGAAGTCGTAGTATTCGTCCGCGTCGATAGAGCCGACCTTTTTGCCGCCCCAGAGCTTGTTCAGGTAGCGCAGCGCATCACTTGCGGCTTCGCCGGCGTCGTTCCATCCTTCAAACGCCGCGAGCATCACCGTGATGCGCTGGCCCTCGGGTACGGGCAGCAGCAGCCGCTCCGGCTCGGGCGTGACGCCCGTTTCGGTGGTGTCTGGCTCGAAGCTATTCATGTGTTCACCCTACGTCCAACTTGCGGGGGAGCGCAGGCAGGCGGGCACTGCAAGTCCGCGGAAATTCGCCGACGGCGTAGCCCCGGGCACCGGGCCGGGGCTACACCGTAGACTGGAGGGCATGCGATCCCCAGCCTCCCAGCCCCTGCTCAAAGCCGCGTTATGGGACATGGACGGCACGATCGTGGACACCGAACCTTACTGGATCGAGGCTGAGCACGCCCTGGTCGCGGCCCACGGCGGAGAATGGTCGCACGAGAAGGCCATGCTGCTCGTGGGCCAGTCGTTGGTGTTCTCGGCCGGCATCCTGCAGGAAGCCGGTGTGGAACTCGAAGAGCGCGAAATCATAGACACCCTCACCGGGCATGTCGTCAGCCTGGTCCGGGAGTCGGTCCCGTGGCGGCCAGGAGCGCGAGAGCTGCTCGACGAACTGCACACGGCCGGCATCCGTTGCGCCCTGGTTACCATGTCCGAGGCGCCCCTGGCCCGCGAGATCATTGCCAGCCTGCCCAAACCGTATTTTGAATTCCTCGTCACCGGAGACACCGTCACGCAGGGCAAGCCGCACCCCGAGGCGTACCTGAAGGCCGTTGAACTCCTGCAGCAAGAGGATCCCGAACTGGACCACGAGCACTGCGTGGCCCTGGAGGATTCCGTTCCCGGAGTTGCCGCGGCCGTGGCCTCCGGCGTCGTCACGGTGGCCATTCCGCACATCGTTCCGCTCCCGCACGATCCGCGCCGCACCATTTGGGACACCCTGGCCGGGCGCACCGTCGCCGACCTCGAGGAACTCGTCACGCTGCGGCATGAAGCCGCAGCCGGCGATGTCGCGCTGGAGCGCGCGGGCAGCGGTGGCCAGCTTGACTGAGCCGTCGCCGCAGAAACCGCCGGGAAACGCCGAGGAGCGGCCGTTCTCCCTGCGCGGCGGCATTCCGCTCGGCCGGATCGCCGGCATCCCCGTCATCCTGGCTTACTCATGGTTCGTCATCGCGGCATTCACCGTGATCGCCTACGGCCCGGTCCTGGCTCATAACTTCCCGGGAACCGGGGCCACCGCCTACCTCGCCGCGTTCGCGTACGCCGTGCTGCTGCTGCTCTCGGTGCTGGTCCACGAGCTGGCGCACGCCCTGACGGCCCGGATGTACCGCTGGCCGACCAGCAAAATTGTCCTGAACCTCTGGGGCGGCCACACCCAGTTTGAGAACTTCACCGCCTCGCCCGGGAAGTCCGTGCTGGTGGCCATGGCCGGCCCGGCCGCGAACCTCGTCCTGGCCGGCGCGGGCTGGCTTGTGGTCGCCCCCGGCCCGCTTCCGGGCCTCGCGGACCCCTTGGCGAACATCTTCGTGTGGGCCAACCTGCTGATCGGCATCTTCAATGTGCTGCCAGGCCTGCCCCTGGATGGGGGCCGGCTGGTGGAATCCGCGGTCTGGAAGGCCACCGGCAGCCACGAGAAGGGAACCATCGCGGCCGGCTGGGCGGGCAGGATCATCGTGATTGGACTCGCGGTCTGGTTCGTGGCGTTGCCGCTGCTCAGCGGCAACCGCCCGGACACCTCCCTGATACTCATCACCGTCCTGGTGGGCAGCTTCCTCTGGCTCGGCGCCACCGCCTCGATCCAGCAGGCCCGCTACCGCAGCAGGCTGCACCTGGTCGACGCCGCCGCCCTCGCTGAGCCGGCTATTGGCCTGCCGGACACCGCCACCGTCGCGGACGTGCTGCGGCACTCGCCGGCCGGGGCGCCCGCCGTCGTGCTCTACGGTGCCGATGCGCGGCCCGCCGCCGTCGTTGACGAAACCGCCGCCGCGGACGTACCCGCGTCGCTGGCCGCCGCCACACCTGCTACCGCTGTCGCGTACCCGCTCACTGCCGGCGCCTACGTGAAGGAAACCGACCGGGGCGCCGAACTGCTGGCGTACCTGGCGCAGCTGGAGGGATCGGACTACGCGGTGGTCGACGACGCCGGCACCGTCACGGGACTGCTGCGGCAACTGACTGTGCTCAATGCCCTCACCGGCAAGCAGCCACGGGGCACGGTGGGCACCCCGGCCGTGGGCGAGGGCCGCAATCAGGAAGGGAACCGGTAGAGTTACCTGCCGGTCGTGAATTATCCGGCCCAAGAACCACGGGCCGGTGCCAGCCGCCACAGCCGCGGCCACCAAAGCTTTACAGGAGCGAGGAAACATTCCATGAGCAGCGACACTGCCGCCAATGCCACCCCCAGCGGGGAGCGCACCGCCGTCGAGAGCCCGCTGGCGCCGGCCACGGAAACAGCTACTGCCCCTGTGGGGGCCAACCGGCGCCGCGGGCCGTTCCGCGAGGGGGAGCGGGTGCAGCTCACCGACGAACGCGGCCGCATGAACACCATCAGCCTCGAGGCCGGCGGCGCGTTCCACACGCACCGCGGCTTCCTCAACCACGACGAGATCATCGGCAAGCCGGACGGATCCGTCGTCGTGAACAACGTCGGCCAGCAGTACCAGACGCTGCGCCCGCTGCTCTCCGACTTTGTCCTCTCGATGCCGCGCGGCGCGGCCGTGGTGTACCCCAAGGACGCCGGCCAGATCGTCACCATGGCGGACATCTTCCCGGGCGCCCGCGTGGTCGAGGCCGGCGTCGGCTCCGGCGCACTGTCCATCTCGCTGCTGCGCGCGGTGGGGGACAACGGCTACCTGCACTCCTTCGAACGGCGTGAAGAGTTCGCCGACATCGCCCGCGGCAACGTCGAGACGATTTTCGGCGGCCCCCACCCGGCCTGGCAGATCAGCCTCGGCGACTTCCAGGAGGAAGTCGTCCGGACCGAGGCGCCCGGCTCCGTGGACCGCGTGGTCCTGGACATGCTCGCCCCCTGGGAATGCCTCGACGCCGTCGCCACCGTCCTCGCTCCGGGTGGCGTCTGGATCAACTATGTCGCGACTGTTACGCAGCTGTCCCGGACCGCCGAGGCCATCCGCGCGGACGGGCGTTTCACCGAGCCGGACGCCTGGGAGTCCATGGTCCGCGGCTGGCACCTTGAGGGCCTTGCCGTGCGCCCGGACCACCGGATGGTGGCCCACACCGGGTTCCTGCTGGTTACCCGCCGGCTGGCCGACGGTGTCACCGGCATCTCCGTGAAGCGGCGGCCGTCCAAGACCGAGTTCGACGCCGAGGATGTCAACGCCTGGACCCCCGGCGCCGTCGGCGAACGGGCCGTCTCGGACAAGAAGCTGCGACGCGCGGCCCGCGACGCGATCGCCGGCACCAACGTCAAGGACACCCCCGGGGTTACGAACTAGTCCGCATTTCGGAAGTCTTCAGCAGCACCCGCCGTCTTGGGGCTATGGTCTTAACAGAAGTACTGAAGGGGCTGATGCACGATGGAGACTCCGAACAACGAGACCGGCCGCACGCCGGCACAGGACGAGGCCCTGGCGGCTGCGGCCGCCGGCGGGTCTGAGCCGGCGGCGGCAGCCGACGTCGACCGTTACGCTGCCGCCGAGCTGTCCGTCGCCGAGCGCCAGGTCAACATCCTGCGCGACAAACTGCGCCACATCGACCGTCAGCTCGCGGCCGCCACGCAAAACAACTCCAAGCTCGTTGGCATGCTGGAGACGGCCAAAGCGGAGATCCTGCGGCTAAAAAACGCCCTGGACCAGGAAGGGCAGCCGCCGTACAGCTTCGGCACCATCCTGCAGCTGAACCCGAAGCGGCACCCCGCCCCGGGCAGCAGCGGGCAGGCCGCCACCGAAGAATCCGTGGACATCTTCAACGCCGGCCGCAAAATGCGGGTCGGCATCAGCCCGCTGGTGAACATCAACCAGCTCGCCGTCGGCCAGGAAGTGCTGCTCAACGAGGCCCTGCTGGTGGTCGCCGGGCTCGGCTACGAGCGGGCCGGCGACCTGGTCACACTCAAGGAGCTGCTGGGCTCCGACCGCGCCCTGGTGGTGGGCCGCGCCGACGAGGAGCGCGTCATCCGGCTCTCCGGCGCCCTGCTGGCGCAGAAGCTGCGGGTGGGCGACGCCCTTTCGATCGACACCCGCACCGGCTACGCACTGGAGAAGATTCCGCGCTCCGAGGTGGAAAACCTGGTCCTCGAGGAAGTCCCGGACATCACCTACCAGGACATCGGCGGCCTCGGCCCGCAGATCGAACAGATCCGCGACGCCGTCGAACTGCCGTTCCTGCACCCGGACCTGTACAGGGAGCACGGACTCAAGGCACCCAAGGGCATCCTGCTCTACGGCCCGCCGGGCTGCGGCAAAACCCTGATCGCCAAGGCCGTGGCCAACTCGCTGGCCGCCCGGGCCGCCGAGCGCGCCGGCAAGACGGACATGAAGAGCTACTTCCTGAACATCAAGGGACCCGAACTGCTGGACAAGTACGTCGGCGAGACCGAACGGCACATCCGGCTGATCTTCGCCCGCGCCCGGGAGAAGGCGTCCGAGGGCAGCCCGGTGGTGGTGTTCTTCGACGAGATGGACTCGCTGTTCCGCACCCGCGGCACCGGCATCTCCTCGGACGTCGAGACGACCATCGTGCCGCAGCTCCTCAGCGAGATCGACGGCGTGGAGCGGCTGGACAACGTGATCGTGATCGGCGCGTCCAACCGGGAAGACATGATCGATCCGGCCATCCTGCGCCCGGGCCGGCTGGACGTCAAGGTCAAGATCCAGCGCCCCGATGCCGAGGCCGCGGCGGACATCTTCAACAAGTACATCACCACGGACCTGCCCTTCCACGAGCAGGACCTGGCCGAGCACAACGGCGACATCCAGGCCACGGTGGACGCCATGATCCAGCGCACCGTGGAGGCCATGTACTCCACCGAGAAGTCCAACGAGTACCTCGAGGTGACCTACGCCAACGGTGATACCGAAATGCTCTACTTCAAGGACTTCAACTCCGGCGCCGTGGTGCAGAACGTGGTGGACCGGGCCAAGAAGTCCGCCATCAAGGACCTGCTCACCAGCGGCCAGAAGGGTTTGCGCATCGACCACCTGCTCCGCGCCGTCATCGACGAGTTCCGTGAGCACGAGGACATGCCCAACACCACGAACCCGGATGACTGGGCACGGATTTCCGGCAAAAAGGGCGAACGCATCACCTACATCCGCACCATCGTCCAAGGCAAGGCCGGCCAGGAACCCGGGAAGTCCATCGAGACGATGCCCAGCACGGGCCAGTACCTGTGACGGCGGGTCCTTCAGCGGTTTCCGGAGGCCTGCCCGTCGGTGGCGCCATGCGCGTGATGGGCTCGGAAACCGAGTACGGCATCCACGCGCCGTCCGCGCCGGGCGCCAACGCCACCATGATGTCCGCCCGCGTCATCCAGGCCTACGCCCAGGTCACGCGGCAGCGCGCGGCCGGCGGCGCCGAGACGCGGTGGGACTACACCGACGAGGAGCCTCTTCACGATGCCCGGGGCTGGACCCTGGAGCGGAGCGCGGCCGAGCCCGAACAGCTCACCGACCGGCCGCCGGCCCTGGACGCGGAGGCGATCGCCCTGGCGTACGGCCGCGCCGAGCTGGACCACGACGGCGAGGATGAGTCCGGCTCGCTTCTGATGAACATGGTGCTGGGCAACGGCGCGCGGCTCTACGTGGACCACGCCCACCCGGAATACTCCAGCCCGGAAGTCACCAGTCCGCGTGACGCGGTGGTCTGGGATGCCGCCGGGGACCTGGTGGCCCTCGCAGCCGTCCGCCGGCTGGCCGCGGATCCGGACCTGCCGCCGATCAACCTGTACAAGAACAACACGGACAACAAGTCCGTCTCCTACGGTTCGCACGAGAACTACCTGATGCCCCGCTCGGTCCCTTTCGGGGAGATCGTGCGCGGGCTGACGCCGTTTTTCGTCACCCGCCAGATCATCTGCGGCGCCGGCCGGGTGGGGCTGGGCCAGGACAGCTCCCGGCCCGGCTACCAGATCAGCCAGCGGGCCGACTTCTTCGAAACCGAGGTCGGGCTCGAGACGACGATCCGCCGCCCGATCATCAACACCCGGGACGAACCGCACGCCACCGCGGACAAGTACCGGCGGCTGCATGTCATCATCGGCGATGCGAACCTCAGCCAGGGCTCCAATTTCCTCAAGTTCGGCAGCACCGCCATGGTCCTGAGCCTGATCGAGGCAGGCCTGGCGCCGCGGATCGAAGTTCACGAGCCGGTGGCGGCCCTGCAGGCGGTCAGCCACGACACCTCGCTGACGGCGACGCTGCGGCTGCTCGACGGGCGCCGCGTCACCGCGCTGGACCTGCAGTGGATGTACTTCGAGGCGGCCGCGAAACTGGCGCAGGACACCGGTGTTGCGGACGCCGTCGACGGCGACGGCCATACCCATGAGGTGCTTGAGCGCTGGTCCTCGACGCTCACCGCGCTGGACAGCGACCGGGCGGCCGCCGCGTCGACGGTGGAATGGCTGGCCAAGCTGTCCCTGCTGGAGGGCTACCGCCAGCGCGACGGGCTGGAATGGTCGGACGCCCGGCTGGGCCTGGTGGACCTGCAGTGGGCGGACATCCGCCCCGAGAAGGGCCTCTACTACAGGCTGCTGGCCCGCGAGCGGATGCAACGGATCGTCGAGGACGGGGCGATCACACGGGCTGTGACGGAGCCGCCGTCGGACACCCGGGCCTTCTTCCGCGGGCGCTGCGTCAGCCGTTTCGGCAAGGATCTGGTGGGCGCGAGCTGGGACTCGGTGATCTTTGACCTGCCCGGCCGCGGCAAGCTCCAGCGGGTCCCCACCCGCGAACCGCTGCGCGGCACCGAGGCCCTGACCGGCGGCCTGTTTGCCCGGCACCGCGAGGCAGGGCCGTTCCTGGCCGAGCTCCTGGGACTGACCCCCGGTTCGTAACCGCAAAGGCCCCCGCGCGGGGCCCGGGCGTGGCAATATTGCTTACAGGACGTCCCGTGCACGCGGGTACTTCCGGGGGACAACGCAGTGCGACGACAGCGCACGGCGAAGACCGATAGGAGAAAACGATGGCAGGCCAGGAGCAGCAGCAGCCGCAGTCCCGCGACACCGAGGTCGAGGAGGAGATCCCGGCACCGCCGGCGGCGCCCGAGGCCCAGGCCTCCGCCGCGACCCAGGGCGTGGATGACCTCCTGGACGAAATCGACGGCGTCCTGGAGTCCAACGCCGAGGAGTTTGTCCGGGCCTTCGTCCAGAAGGGCGGCCAGTAGGGCCACCGGCCGGGCGGGGCACTACTGGAGGGAACCGGAACTGAGGAGACACAGGGCTGAGGGCCGGAAGTCGTTGATCCACTACGTTGAGGGAGTGCACCAGTGCAGGAAACATCAGCCAACCAGGTAGCAGCCGGCGCGACGTCCTCATTCACCGAGCACCTGCAGCGCTCACGGCCCGAACTGTTGCCGTATAACGCCCTGCAGCACGGCATCCCGGCCGGAACGGCCGCCGCGCCGCTGCAGACCCCGCACGCCACCACGATCGTCGCCATGACCTACGCCGGGGGAGTGCTGATGGCCGGGGACCGCCGGGCGACCATGGGCAACGTGATCGCCAGCCGGCACATCGAGAAGGTGTTTCCCGCGGACCAGTACTCCGTGCTCGGCATCGCCGGAACCGCCGGCATCGCCCTGGACATCACCCGACTGTTCCAGGTTGAGCTGGAGCACTACGAAAAAATCGAAGGCACGCAGCTGAGCCTGGACGGCAAGGCCAACCGGCTCGGCGCGATGATCCGCGGCAACCTGCCGATGGCGATGCAGGGCCTCGCCGTCGTCCCGCTGTTCGCCGGCTTTGACCGGCCCGCTGGCGTCGGCCGCCTGTTCTCCTATGACGTCACCGGCGGCCGCTACGAGGAGCAGGAACACCACACCGTCGGCTCGGGCTCCATGTTCGCCCGCGGGGCGTTGAAGAAACTCTGGCGGCCCGGCCTCCCGGAAGCGGATGCCGTCCAGGTGGCCGTCGAAGCGCTCTACGACGCGGCCGACGACGACTCCGCCACCGGCGGCCCGGACCCTGTCCGGCAGCTCTGGCCCGTGGTCTACACCGTCAGCCGCTCCGGCGCCGTCCGCGTCCCCGAGCGCCAGCTCGCGGCGGTGGCCGGGACCATCATCGAATCACGGGCCGTTGCCCAGCGGGAGGCCTGAGATGACCCAGCAGTTCTATGTCTCACCCGAACAGCTGATGAAGGACCGGGCGGACTTCGCCCGGAAAGGCATAGCCCGGGGACGGTCAGTGGTGGTCATCAGCTGCCGGGACGGGATTGCCCTCGTGGCGGAGAACCCCTCACCGTCGCTGCATAAAATCGGTGAGATCTACGACAAGATCGCTTTCGCCGCCGTCGGCAAGTACAACGAGTTCGAGAGCCTGCGCCAGGCCGGGGTCCGGTACGCGGACGTCCGCGGCTACTCCTACGACCGCGAGGACGTTACTGCCCGAGGGCTCGCCAGCGTCTACGCGCAAAGCCTCGGCGCGGTGTTCACGGCCGAACAGAAACCCTTTGAGGTGGAACTGGCCGTGGCCGAGGTCGGGGCAAGCCCGGAAGCCGACCACCTCTACCGGCTGACCTTCGACGGCTCCATCGCGGACGAGCAGGGGTTCATCGTGATGGGCGGCCAGGCCGACAAGGTCTCCGAGGCCGTCGCCGCCGGCTGGCGCGGAGAGCTCGACTTCGCCGGGGCGATCCGGCTGGCCCTGGCCGGACTGGTCGCGGACAAGGAGGCCGACGCGCTGCCGGCATCGGCCGTGGAGGTCGCCGTGCTGGACCGCGGCTCGGAAAGCAGCCGGGGCACCCGGCGGGCGTTCCGCCGCCTCGACGACGCCGACGTGGTGGCACTGCTGGCTGAGGAGAACTGAAATGGACAAGCGCATTTTCGGGATCGAAACCGAATTCGGAATCTCCTACTCGAGCCCCGAGTCCCGCCCGCTGGCGCCGGAAGAAGTGGCCCGCTACCTCTTCCGCAAGGTGGTCAGCTGGGGACGGTCCTCCAACGTGTTCCTGACCAACGGATCCCGGCTGTACCTCGACGTCGGCTCGCACCCCGAATACGCCACCGCCGAATGCGACGACCTCGCCCAGCTGATCGCCCATGACCGGGCCGGCGAGCTGATCCTGGACGACCTCGTGGACGAGGCGCAGGAACGCCTCGCGGCCGAAGGATTCAACGGCACGGTGTACCTGTTCAAGAACAACACCGACTCGGCCGGTAACTCCTACGGCAGCCACGAAAACTACCTGATCCCGCGCCGAGGCGAATTCTCCCGGCTGGCCGAAATCCTGATCCCCTTCCTCGTGACCCGCCAACTGATCGCCGGCGCGGGCAAGATCCTGAAGACCCCGCATGGGGCCACCTTCGCGTTCTCCCAGCGTGCGGACCACATCTGGGAGGGCGTCTCCTCGGCCACGACCCGCTCGCGGCCCATCATCAACACCCGCGACGAGCCGCACGCCGACGCCGAGTTCTACCGGCGGCTGCACGTGATCGTCGGGGACTCGAACATGTCCGAGACCACGGCCCTGCTCAAGGTCGGCACCGTGGACCTGATCCTCCGGATGATCGAGGCCGGTGTCATCATGCGGGACATGCGGATGGAGAACCCCATCCGCAGCATCCGGGAGATCTCCCACGATCTGAGCGGGCGCGCGGTGGTGCGCCTCGCCAACGGCCGGCAGCTGACCGCCCTGGAAATCCAGCGCGAATACCTGGCCAAGGTGACCGAGTTCGTGGCGGACCGGGGGGCCCACAACGCCCACGTCCCGCTGATCCTGGACCTGTGGGAGCGCACCCTGGACGCGATCGAGAGCGAGAACACGAGCGCCATCGACACCGAGGTGGACTGGGCGATCAAGAAGAAGCTCATGGACAACTACCGGGAACGGCACGGCCTCGAGCTGGACGCGCCCCGGATCGCGCAGCTTGACCTCACCTACCACGACATTTCACGCAGCCGCGGGCTCTTCTATTTGCTCCAGTCCCGCGGCGCGGCCCGGCGCGTGGTGGACGACACCGCGGTGAAGGACGCCGTCGACGCCCCGCCGCAGACCACCCGGGCGAAACTGCGCGGCGACTTCGTCCGCCGGGCCCAGGAACTGGGCCGCGACTACACCGTGGACTGGGTCCATTTGAAGCTCAACGACCGCGCCCACCAGACCATTCTGTGCAAGGATCCGTTCCGCAGTGTGGACGACCGGGTGGACGCCCTGCTGGACTCTATGGGCTGATACCCAGCTTTCCGCGTTATTCTGGGGAAGGTGCCGTTTCACGGCTACCGCATGCTTTGCCGCTGGCACCCGGCCGGCGAAGCGTCCATCCTGCCCCGACGAAAGTTCTTACGTGCGCCGACTATTAGCAATTCTCATCCCCGGACTGCTGCTGCTCACCGCCTGTGGCGGCGGCGAACCAGCCGCCCCCGAGCCCACCAGCCAGTCCGCCGGTGAGACCGCAAAGCTCGACTCCCTGAAACTGACGGACAACGGTGAGAAGAAGGCCCCCGGCGTCGAGTTCACCAAGCCGCTCGAGGTCAAGGACCCCACCATCAAGGTGGTCAAGGAAGGCGACGGCGACCGCGTCAAGGCCAACCAGGTCGCGGACATCTCGATCGTCGCATTCAACGGCAAGGACGGCTCAACCCTCGAGGACACCTTCGCCAAGGATCCCGAGAAGCTCGAGCTGAACGACGATCTCAAGTCCGGCAGCGCCTTCATCTACAACGCCTTCGTCGGCGCCAAGGTCGGCTCCCACCTGGCCCTGGCAGTGCCCGGCAAGGCCGCCAGCGCCGAAGGCGGCGCAGCCCAGCCCTCGCAGTTGCTGGTGGTCAAGATCCTCGCGGTCAAGGACGCACCCAAGGTCCTGGACAAGCCCGAGGGCGACGCCGTGACCCCGCCGGCCGGCCTGCCCACCGTGAAGGAAAACGACAAGGGCGTTCCGGTCATCTCCGTCGACGGCGTTCCCGCACCCACCGCGCTGATCTCCCAGGACCTGATCAAGGGCAAGGGCCAGGCGGTCAAGGAAACCGACACCATCACCGTCAACTACGTCGGTGTGGCGCTGGCCGGGGGCAAGGTCTTCGACTCCAGCTTCGACAGCGGCAAGAAAGCCACGTTCCCGCTCAACGGCGTGATCAAGGGCTGGACCCAGGGCCTCGCCGGCAAGACCGTCGGCTCCCGTGTCCTGCTGGTCATCCCGAAGGACCTCGCTTACGGCGACCAGGGCCAGGGCGATGCCAAGGGCGACCTCGTGTTCGTCGTCGACATCCTCGGCGTCAAGTAGACCCGCACCACCCATTCAGCCACCCAGAAGGAGCAACCATGTCATTTGGACAGCGCAACCTCGACCGCCAGAAGCCGGAAATTGATTTCCCCGAGGGCGACGTACCCACCGAGCTCGTCATCACCGACCTGATCGAGGGCGACGGCCCCGAGGCCAAGGCCGGCGACACCGTTTCCACTCACTACGTTGGCGTCGCCTGGTCCACCGGCGAAGAGTTCGACGCGTCCTGGGGCCGGGGCGCGCCGCTGGACTTCCGCGTCGGCGTCGGCCAAGTCATCCAGGGCTGGGACCAGGGCCTGCTGGGCATGAAGGTCGGCGGCCGCCGCCGGCTGGAGATCCCCTCCGAGCTGGCCTACGGCTCCCGGGGCGCCGGCGGAGCGATCGGCCCCAACGAGGCGCTGATCTTCGTCGTCGACCTCGTCGCCGTCCGCTAAGGGCCCACCCCGCCCGGCCCAGCGCCCGCCTGCGAAAGTGCGGTAACAATCGGAAAGTTCTTCCGGCTGTTGCCGCGCTTTCGCCTTTTAAGCGCGGGGACTTTAGTAACCTTGCGGAGTGTCCGCCTCACGTACCGAACGACTCCTGAACCTTCTCATCGCGCTGCTCAACACCAGGTACGGCCTGCGCCGCAGCGAACTGCGCGAGAAGGTCTACCACGACAGCACCAGCACCGAGGCCGCCTTCGGGCGGATGTTCGAGCGGGATAAGGGCGAACTGCGCCACTTCGGCTTTGAAGTGGAGACGGTGACCGATACGGGCTGGGGATCGGACGATCCCGCGACCACCCGGTACCGGATCGGCAAGGAATCCAACCGCCTCCCGGATGTCAGCCTCACCCCTGCGGAATGCACGGTCCTGATTCTGGCCGCGCAGCTCTGGGAACAGGCCGCCCTCGGCTCAGCAGCCCGGAATGCCGTGCGCAAGCTCCAGGCCTCCGGCGGCCTGTTGGACGCCGAACTTCCCGCCGGGGTCCAGCCCCGCATCCGGCCGGCCGGCCAGGCCTTCGAGGACCTCGTCACGGCCATCCACGCCCAGCACCCTGTGAGCTTCCGCTACCTGGCCGGCAGCACCGGGCAGGAGGAAACCCGCACCGTCGAGCCCTGGGGCCTGGGCAGCCGCTTCGGCCAGTGGTACCTCGTGGGCCACGACCGCGCGCGCGGCGACAAGCGGTTCTTCCGGCTCTCGCGTTTCACCTCCGCCGTCACCGTGCTGGAGGAGACTTTCACCCCGCCGCCGTCGTTCAACGTCCGCGAACAGCTGGCCGCCCTGCCAGAACTGCCCGTGCGACACGCCGTCGTCGACGTCGCCGCCGGTGCGCTGCTGGGGCTGCGCAAGCACTCCGAGTCCTTCGACGGCGGCACCGGCGCCGATGGCGCAGAATCCGCCGCCGGACCGGACGCGGAAACCTCCGCCGAGGCCTCCGAACTCCCGCCGCGTTCCGGCTTTGACCGGCTCAGCGTGCCGTACCGGGACGCGGAAACCCTCGCCGCAGAACTCGCCTCCCACGGCCCGAGGGCCGTCGTCGTCGCCCCGCACGGGCTGCACGCGGCCGTGCGGAGGAGGCTGGAAGCCGCCGCCGCCTTCGCCGCGGCACCGGAGCCGCCGGTCGACTTCCCGCGCTCGGAACAGCCCAAACGGATCCGGAAGCGCACCTCTGAGGACCAGCTCAAGCGGATGCTGCAGCTGGTCCCGTTCCTGGTCCACAACCAGGGCCTGCATATCAGCGAGGTCGCCGACCGTTTCGGCGTCACCCGCAAGGAACTCGAAGATGACCTGCGCATCCTGATCTGCTCGGGCCTGCCGGAGGGCTACCCGGACGATCTGCTGGATATCCGGTGGGACGACGACCACGTCTACATCTTCGAGGACCTGGATCTCAAGCGGCCGGTCCGGTTCAGCGTCGACGAGGCCTGCGCGCTGCTGACGGGTCTGGAGGCGCTCAACGGCCTGCCGGGTCTCGACGAAGGCGGCGCCCTCGAATCCGTCACGCTCAAGCTCATGGCCGCCGCGGGCGAGGAGGGCCTCAAGGCCGCGGCCGTCTCCGGCCCCGAGGTGGCCCCGGCGGATTCCGCCACCCTGGCAACGGCGCGCGAGGCGATCCGGACCGGCGCGCAGCTGCGGCTCAAGTACCTCGCCCCGCAGCGAGACACCGTCTCCGAGCGCGACGTCGACCCGCACCGGCTCTACTCCCTGGACAGCACCTGGTACCTCGAGGCGTACTGCCACACCGCGGACGGCCTGCGGAACTTCCGGCTGGACCGGATCCAGGAACTGGCGCCCACCGGCCGTCCGGCGTCCTCGGCCGCCAACCCGGCCGGCGGCTTTCCGGTGAAGCTGTTCACCCCCAACGACGACGACGCCGTGGTGGTACTGGAGCTGACCCGACAGGGTGCCGGGCTCGCTGACGACTACTACGCCGAGCGGACCGCGGCGCTTCCGGACGGGAACATGCTGGCGGAAATCCGCTTCGGCAGCGCGGACTGGCTGCCCATGCTCGCTGCCCAGCACGGCGGGGCCGTCCGGATCCTGCAGCCCCCGGCCCTGGCCGCAGCGGTCCGGGAGTGGCTGGGCGCCGCCCTCGCCGGGTACGAGGAGCACGCGGCACGCCAGCTAGACTGATCAGCATGCCTTGGTGGACCTGGATCGTGATCTGGATAGCGCTCATTTCGCTGTCACTGCTCTTCTACGGCGTGCTAGGCGTCCGGCTGTTCCGGCAGTTCATGGCCACGGTCAAGGAGCTCGGGGAGGCGGGGGACCGCTTCTCCAACTTCGCCTCCGCGCCGCTTACCTCCGGTTCAGCTGCTGTTCATGTGGACGCCGTAGGCTCTAACGGCGACGGGGAGGGCACCGGATCCGGCCTGCGGGCCGCGCCCGGTTCGGCCGTTTTTGCCCCGCCCGCGTCGATGCGACATGATTACCATGCATCGAAAGTTGCCCGGCAGGAAGCCCGGCGCTTGCGCCGGATCCGGCGCAAGGCGGAGCGTAGCCAGCCCCAAGCGCTGCGCGACATCAATCTCCGTTAGACATACGATGGATTCAAACGAAAGGACCACCCGGCATGAGGCTTGAAGGCTGGCATCTCATTATCATCATCGTCCTGGCACTGGTGCTTTTCGCTGCACCGAAGCTGCCCGGAATGGCCCGCAGCCTGGGGCAGTCGATGCGGATTTTCAAATCCGAGGTCCGTGAAATGAAGAAGGACGGCAACCCCGAGGCGGCGGCCGATTCCGACGCCGTCGAAGGCAAAGTCGTGAACCACCCCCGGTCCAACGGCACCGAAAGCCGCCCCGGCGAGGGAACCGACGTTCCGCCGTCGACCCGCGCCTAGAACCACATGGCAGTAACCATGAGCCGCCGATCGAACCCCGAGGGCCGGATGGCCCTGCTGGACCACCTCAAGGAGCTGCGGAACCGGCTGTTTAAGGCGGCCATCGCCGTCGTCCTCGGGACCGTCGTAGGGTTCCTCGTCTACCAGCCCATGCTGGCCGCGCTGATCAAACCGATCCGCGACCTGAACGAGCACGAGGGCCGGCAGGCGTCGCTGAACTTCGACGGCGTGGCGAGCTCCTTTGACCTGATGATCCAGGTGTCCGTCTTCCTGGGCCTGATCGTCGCGAGCCCGGTGTGGCTCTACCAGCTCTGGGCCTTCATCGTCCCGGGGCTGCACAAGAAGGAACGGCGGCTGGCGCTCTCCTTCGTGGCGGCCGCCGTACCGTTGTTCGTCGGTGGTGTCCTGCTGGCCTGGCTGGTGCTGCCGAACGCCGTGCGCGTGCTGACCGATTTCACCCCCTCGGGCGGCTCCAACTTCATCAGCGCCCAGGTGTACCTGTCCTTTGTGCTGCGGCTGTTGCTGGCGTTCGGCATCGCATTCCTGCTGCCGGTGGTGCTCTTCGGGCTGAACCTGGCCGGGCTCGTCAAGGGCCAGCAGTTGGTCAAGAGCTGGCGGATCACTGTGTTCCTGGTCTGCCTCTTCTCCGCCATGGCCGCCCCCGGCGCGGACGCGATGAGCATGTTCTACCTCGCCGTGCCCATGCTGGTGCTGTTCTTCGCAGCGATCGGGCTGTGCCTGCTCAACGACCGCCGGCGCGAGAAGCGTGCCGCCAAGGTGGCCGCCGAGACCGAAGCCACCGCCGACCAGGCGACGCCGAGCTCCGAGCTGGAGAATCTCTAGCCGTTGGCGCACTAGGCTGGAAGCATGTCCTCACTACCCGGGCCGGAGTCGCCGTCCGAGCGCTACCGCGCCAGCGCCGAGCGGGCCGCAGAAGCCAAGACCTACCTGGGCGGCTTTACCCGCTCGCTCGCGTTCGACCTCGATCCGTTCCAGCGCGAGGCGTGCCTGTCGCTTCAGGCAGGCCGTGGGGTGCTGGTCGCGGCCCCGACCGGGGCCGGCAAGACCATCGTCGGCGAGTTCGCCATCTACTTGGCGCTCCAGCGCGGCCTGAAGGCTTTCTACACGACGCCGATCAAGGCTTTGAGCAACCAGAAGTACACCGAGCTCGCGGAGAAGTACGGCGCCGACCAGGTGGGCCTGCTTACCGGTGACACCAGCATCAACGGCGAGGCTCCCGTGGTGGTGATGACCACCGAGGTGCTCCGCAACATGCTCTACGCGGACTCGGAGACCTTGGACGACCTGGGCTTTGTGGTGATGGACGAGGTGCACTACCTCGCCGACCGCTTCCGCGGCGCCGTCTGGGAAGAGGTCATCATCCACCTCCCCAGCGAGGTGCAGGTCGCGTCGCTGAGCGCCACAGTCTCCAACGCCGAGGAATTCGGTGCCTGGCTGGACACGGTCCGCGGCCAGACCGACGTGATCGTCTCCGAGCACCGTCCTGTCCCGCTCTGGCAGCACGTGATGGTGGGGCGCAAGATCGTGGACCTGTTTGCCGGCGACACCAGCTTCGACGAGATCGCGCCGGCGGGGGAGGCCGCCGTCGCCGCCGTGTCCGCCACCGCGGAGACCGCCGGCAGCGTGATCACCGAACAGGCCGGCTTCGAGGTCAACCCGGAACTGCTGTCCATGGCGCGTGCCGAGAGCCAGATGAACTTCCGCGGGCGCTTCGGCCACGGCGGCCGCAACCAGCGCCAACGGAACCAGCGCAGCCAGCGGGCCGAGGCCCCGCAGGGCGCCCGCA
Organism: Arthrobacter sp. SlRoot2-15; assembly: GCF_059739345.1. Lineage (NCBI taxonomy): Bacteria > Bacillati > Actinomycetota > Actinomycetes > Micrococcales > Micrococcaceae > Arthrobacter > Arthrobacter sp. SlRoot2-15. Next base: position 28,836 of record NZ_AP046058.1, on the reverse strand, counting down.
GCCCGGTCCGGAAGGCAAGCCGCCCGCAGGTCATCGCCAGCCTGGACCGGATGGACCTGCTGCCGGCCATCACCTTCATTTTCTCGCGCGCGGGCTGTGACGCCGCGGTGGCACAGTGCGTTTCCGCCGGGCTGTGGCTCACCACCGAGCAGGAACAGGCCGTCATCGCCCGGCGCGTCGACGAGGCCGCGCAGGACATCCCGTCCGACGACCTGGACGTGCTGGGCTTCTGGAGCTGGCGGGACGGGCTGCTCCGCGGCCTCGCCGCGCACCACGCCGGCATGCTGCCGACGTTCAAAGAAGTGGTGGAGAAGCTTTTTGTAGACGGCCTGGTCAAGGCCGTGTTCGCCACTGAAACCCTCGCGCTGGGCGTCAACATGCCGGCCCGCTGTGTGGTGCTGGAGAAGCTGGACAAGTTTAACGGCGAGGCGCACGTCAACATCACCGCGGGGGAGTACACCCAGCTCACCGGCAGGGCGGGCCGGCGCGGGATCGACGTGGAGGGCCACGCCGTCGTGCTCTGGCAGCCGGGGACCGATCCGGCAGCCGTGGCCGGCCTCGCGTCCCGGCGGACGTACCCGTTGAACTCCAGCTTCCGGCCCACCTACAACATGTCGATCAACCTCGTGGCGCAGTTCGGCCGGCCGCGCGCCCGAGAAATCCTCGAGTCCTCCTTCGCCCAGTTCCAGGCGGACCGCTCCGTCGTCGGGCTGGCCAAGCAGGTCCGCAGCCGGGAGGAATCCCTCGCCGGCTTCAGCAGGTCGATGGAATGCCACCTTGGCGACTTCACCGAGTACGCCCGGCTGCGCCGGGCGCTCTCCGACGCCGAGAACAACGCGGCGAAGGGCACCTCGCGGGCCCGGAAGTCGCTCACCGAGGACTCCCTGAGCCGGCTGCTGCCCGGGGACGTCGTGGACGTACCCTCGGGCCGGGCGCCCGGCCTCGCCGTGGTGCTGAGTTCGGACCACCACTCCCGAGAGCCGCGCCCGGCCGTGATGACCCTGGACAACCAACTGCGCCGGATCGGCCTGCACGACGTCGAAGGCCCGCTCGCGCCGATCACCCGGGTCAGGATCCCCAAGTCCTTCAACGCCAAGGTGCCCAAGTCCCGGCGCGACCTCGCCTCCTCGGTCCGCAACGCGATCCGGGAGAGCCGCCCGCCGGCACCGCCGAACCGGAACGAGGACTTCGGCCGAGCCGCCGCGCTGCCGAACATGGAGAAGAAAATCGCCGAGCTGCGCCGCGAACTGCGGGCCCACCCCTGCCACGGCTGCAGCGACCGCGAGGACCACGCCCGTTGGTCCGAGCGCTGGTGGAAGCTGCGCCAGGAGACCGACGGCCTGATCCGCCAGATCCAGGGCCGAACCAACACCATCGCCAAGACCTTCGACCGGGTCTGCGGCGTGCTCTCCAGCTACGGCTACCTCGAAACCTCGGACGCGGGGACCCTCTCGATCAGCCCGGACGGCCAGCGGCTCCGCCGGATCTACGGTGAAAAGGACCTGCTCATTTCGCAGTCGCTGCGGATGGGCGCCTTCAGTGACCTCGATGCCGCCGAAATCGCGGCGCTGGCCAGCGTCCTGGTCTACCAGGCCAAGCGCGAGGACCGCGGCCTCCGGCCGAAGATGCCGAGCGTCTCGCTGGAGTCCGCCGTCGACACCGTGGTGCGCGAATGGTCGGCCCTCGAGGATGTCGAGGAAGCCAACAAACTGCCCCTCACCGGGGAGCCCGAACTGGGGCTGGTCTGGCCCATCTTCAAATGGGCCAAGGGCCGCCACCTCCAGGAGGTGCTCAGCGGCACGGACCTGGCCGCCGGCGACTTTGTCCGCTGGGTCAAGCAGGTCATCGACCTGCTGGACCAGCTGGCCAAAATCCCCGGACTCGAACCGCGTGTGGCACGGCTTTGCGCCGAAGCGATCACGCTGGTCAAGCGCGGCGTCGTCGCCTACTCGGCCGTCGCATGAGCCTTCCCTAGCGGCCCCCGCCGCCTTTTCTTCACCCTGCCCGGCCCCGCCGCCGGCGACCTGCAACAAGGAGATCCGCACCATGACCGCTTCACCGTCCGAGGCACCGAAGGCACCGCAGCCACCGCGCAAGGTGACGCTGTACCGCAACGGCTCCGTTTACACCGCGGCGGACCCCTTCGCGACGGCCATGCTGGTCGACGGCGACACGGTGGCCTGGGTAGGTTCCGAACAGGCGGCCACGTCCATCGCCGACTCCTCGATGGAGGTCATTGACCTGCAGGGCGGGCTGCTGGCCCCCGGCTTCGTGGACTCGCACGTGCACCTGACGGAAACGGGGATCGCGCTGGATTCGCTGCAGCTCGGCGGAGTCCGTTCCGCGGCCGAACTGCTCGACGCCGTCGCCCACTCCGCCGGTTCGGGAGGGGCGGGGCCGGTGCTGGGGCACGGCTGGGACGAGACGCTCTGGGCTGACCCCGCACTGCCGACCCGGGAGGAGCTGGACCGGGCTGCCGGCGGCCGGGCCGTCTACCTCTCCCGGGTGGACGTGCACTCGGCCTTGGTCTCCGCGTCGCTGGCCGCGGCGTCAGGGCTTGAGGGCCTCGACGGCGCCTCCGACGGGGCCTCCGACGGGCAGGTCAAACGGGCCGCCCACACGGCCGCCCGGCTCGCCGCCCGGAAACTCCCGGCCGACGCCCGGCGCAGTTACCAGCAGGCTGCCCTGGCCGAGGCGGCCGCCAACGGCTACGTGGCGCTGGCCGAGATGGCGGCCCCGCACATCACCAGCATCGAAGACCTGCAACTCGCGGCCGGCTGGAACACCCGCGGCCGGACCGGCGAGGCCGTGCCGGAGATCCTGCCGTACTGGGGCCAGCTGGCTTCTTCGGCGGAGCATGCGCGGGCCATCCTCGAAAGCCTGGGCGTCCCGGTACTTGGCCTGGCCGGGGACCTGAACATGGACGGCTCCATCGGTTCACGCACCGCCGCCCTGCGCAGCGACTACAGCGACGCGGCGGGGGAGCGGGGCAGCCAGTACCTCTCCGTCGACGAGGCGGCCGCCCACATTGCGGCGTGCTCGGTGCTCGGCATCCAGGCCGGTTTCCACGTGATCGGCGACGCCGGGCTCGACGCCGCGCTTCAGGCCCTGGACCGCGCCGCCGCCGACGTCGGCGAACAGCGCGTCCGCGCTGCCGGCCACCGGCTGGAACACGTCGAAATCGCCGACGCGGACGCCATCGCCCGGCTGGCCCAGTACTCGGTGACGGTCAGCGCCCAGCCTGTCTTCGACGCACTCTGGGGCGGGGAGGGGAGACTCTACGCCCAGCGGCTCGGCGCCCGGCACACGGCCATGAACCCCTTCGGTTCCTTCTACTCCGCCGGTGTGCCGGTCTGCTTCGGCAGCGACAGCCCGGTTACGCCGCTGCGGCCCTGGTCCAGCGTCCGCGCCTGCCTGGAGCACCACAACGCGGACGAGCGGATCTCCGCACGGGCCGCTTTCCTGGGGCACACCAGGGCGGGCTGGCGGGCCGCGCGGTACCGGAACCCGATGGCGGGCCAGCTTGTGCCGGGCGCCCCGGCGAGCTTCGCGGTCTGGGAAGTCGAAGAGCTAATGGTCCAGGTCGCCGACGGCAGGGTCCAGTCCTGGAGCACGGACCCGCGGGCGCGGACGCCGCTGCTGCCGGCCCTCGACACCGGCAGCGATCCGGTCTGCCTGCAGACTGTGCGCGACGGCGTCGAACTCTTCTCCGCCGGCTCGCTCGGAAGCTAACGTCCGCGCCCGGCGGCGGCCGGACGACTGACTATAATGGGGAGCTGTGCCTGCAGTCGGCTTAAGCCGGCTGTCCCGGCCTTCGACCGCTCCCTCCAAGGAAAGGCCCCGCTGTGCGTGTCCTCACGATCATCCCGACCTACAACGAGCTGGAATCGTTGCCCAAGACCATTGGGCGCCTTCGCACCGCTGTGCCAGCCTCCGACGTCCTGGTGGTCGATGACAACAGCCCCGACGGCACGGGCCAGCTCGCGGACCGCATCGCAGCAGAGGATAGCCAGGTCCACGTTCTGCACCGGGAGGGCAAGGCCGGTCTCGGCGCGGCGTACATCGCCGGCTTCAAGTGGGGCCTCGACGCCGGTTACGACATTCTCGTTGAGATGGATGCGGACGGCTCGCACAAGCCGGAGCAGCTGCCGCAGCTGATCGCGGCCGTGGAGCAGGGCGCCGACCTCGCGATGGGTTCGCGCTGGGTTCCGGGCGGAAGCGTGGTGAACTGGCCGCTGTACCGCCAGGCCATCTCCCGCGTCGGCAGCACCTACGCGCGGATCATGCTGGGCGTCAAGATCAAGGACGTCACCGGCGGCTTCCGCGCCTTCCGCCGCAGCACGCTCGAAAAGCTCAATCTGGATTCGGTCGACTCGGTGGGCTACGGCTTCCAGGTGGACCTCGCCTGGCGTGTCGCCAAGCTGGGCCTGAACATTGTGGAGCGGCCCATCACCTTCGTGGAGCGCGAACTCGGCGCGTCGAAGATGAGCGGCAACATCGTGGTCGAAGCCATGATCAATGTCACCAAGTGGGGACTCACCGCCCGCTGGAACACCCTCAGCCGGAAGCTCGGCCGCCAGTAGCGCCGGGGACAAAAAGGCCGGGCCGGCACCTCAATGAGGTGCCGGCCCGGCCTTATTGCTCGGTGGCTGGCCGACTAGGCCGAGCGGCGTTCACCGCGGCGTTCACGCAGGATGGTGAGCCTGTCTGCGAGGATCTGCTCCAGCTCCGGCAGGGAGCGGCGCTCCAGCAGCATGTCCCAGTGGGTGCGGACGGCCTTTTCGTTGCTGTTGACCGGGCGTTCGCCGTCGACCAGCAGGGCTTCCTTGCCGGTCTTGGAAACCCAGACCGGGGGGATCTCCGCCTCGGAGGAGAACGTCACAAACACCTGCTCGCCGTCCTCGCAGCGGTACTCAACGCGCTGGCGCGGAGCCGGTTCCACGCCGGATTCGGTCTCCATGCTCTGTGCGCCAAGGCGCATACCCCGCAGGCTGCGATCGCTCATCTTTTCTCCCTTATGATCGGTTCGCAGGGCCGGGCCCTGCGCTAGCCGGGGGCCACCAGGACCACGCCGGACTACTTGTTGCATGCGATTTGTTGGGCGTTCCCCACTGCAGAAATCGTCAGTAGATATAACGCGCCGCGAAGCGTAATTGTTCCGGCAGGCTGAACCGCCCGGACAAATACTCAACTATACGCGGGTGCGGCGCCGCAGGTAAAGCCGGTGAGACGGGAAAGGCACCCGCCGGAACGGGTGCCTCCCTGGTGACTCAGGCGTTAACTGCCGTCCGCGCGCGGGTCCGGGTTGGTGCCGCCCAGGACGTTACCGATGCCTTTGAGCGCCTCGCCGACCTCGCTGGGGATGATCCACAGCTTGTTGGAGGTGCCTTCGGCGAGCTTCGGGAGCGTCTGCAGGTACTGGTAGGCCAGCAGCTTCTGGTCCGGGTTGCCCTTGTGGATGGCGTCGAAGACCTTCTGGATGGCCTGCGCCTCGCCGTCGGCCCGCAGAATGGCCGCCTGCGCGTCACCCTCGGCCTTCAGGATCGAGGACTGGCGCTGGCCTTCGGCGGTGAGGATGGCGGACTGCTTGGTGCCTTCAGCGGTCAGGATCGCGGCGCGGCGGTCACGCTCGGCGCGCATCTGCTTCTCCATCGAATCCTGGATGGAGTGGGGCGGGTCGATCGCCTTGAGCTCCACCCGGGAGACCCGGATGCCCCAGCGGCCGGTGGCTTCGTCCAGCACACCGCGCAGTTGGCCGTTGATCTGGTCGCGCGAGGTCAGAGCCTCTTCGAGGTTGAGACCGCCGACGACGTTACGCAGCGTCGTCGTCGTGAGCTGTTCGACTGCCTGGATGTAATTGGCAATCTCGTAGGTGGCGGCCCGCGCGTCGGTGACCTGGAAGTAGACCACGGTGTCAATCGAGACCACGAGGTTGTCCTCGGTGATCACCGGCTGCGGCGGGAAGGAGACCACCTGTTCGCGCAGGTCGAGCAGGGGCAGCAGCCGGTCAACGAAAGGGATCAGGATGGTCAGGCCCGGGTTCAACGTCCGCTGGTACTTGCCAAGGCGTTCCACAACGCCGGCGCGGGCCTGCGGCACGATCCGCACCGAGCGCACCAGCACGATTATTACGAACGCAACGAGTACCAGCAGCACTATTGCGACTGCGATATCCATACATCACCTTTTCCCCAGATATGTGGTTTTGTTTGTGCGGCGGTCCGGCTGCCGCGGATCCTGCAGCCGGTGGCGGCGGCAGGAAGATTTTGTGGGCCCCATTCGGGGCGGGGCCGTTACGGCGCGGCCGTGCCCGGTTCGGGAACGACGACGGCGGTGGCCCCGTCGATGGCGCTGACGACGGCGTGCTGTCCGGAGGCGAGCTCACCGGTTTCCGTGCGGGCGCTCCAGACGTCTCCGCCGATCTTGACCCGGCCGCCGGTGGCGCTTACGGGTTCAACGACGAGGGCGGATTCGCCGATCAGGCGTTCGATGTTGCTGCGCTGGTCGGCCGGGCTGCTGCGCAGGTGCTTGAGGGCTACGGGCCGCACGAAGCCGATCATCAAGAGCGAGACAACGCTGAAGACAACGATTTGGAGCCAGAGGTCGGCGCCAGCGAATGCGGAGATCAGCCCGGCCAGGGCACCGCCGCCGAGCATGATGAAGAACAGGTCGAGGGTGAGCATCTCCACCACCGCGAACACCAGAAAAATCGTGAGCCACAACGCCCACCAGTTTTCGGCCAGCCATTCAAACATCATTTCCCCCTTGCCGATACGTCCGGGCGCCTGCAGGCGCAGGCCCTCCGTAGCGTGGTTCCATCCTAAGCCGGACGGCAACGACCGGCATGGGATGCGGAAATCAGCCGGCGAACGTGGCCAAGTCGTTACGTTGGCGGGTCCGTCGCCGCCTACTTGAGCGGTTCGAAGACGCTGATCCGGAACCGCGCGGAAACGGCGGTGCGGGGCGGGAGGCCGGCAATGCGGGCGGTCAGGGCGCCGCGGTCCAGGTGGTGGCCGGCCGGGCCCATCAGGGCCAGGTTGGCCACATCGGACGGTGAGAGGCTCAACGCCAGGTCCAGCTCTCGTCCGCCGCGCGCGGCGAAGTCACCGGCCAGCGAGGCCGCGAGGCGCTCGTCCTTGGCGGGTTCGATCCCCAGCATGCCGGTCTGCCCGGCGACCTCGGCCAGGTGGCCGGGCCTGGGCGTGACCACGATCAGTCGGCCGCCCGGCCGGAGCACGCGGGCGAATTCGGCCGCGTTGCGCGGCGCGAACACCACCGTGACGACGTCGACGGCGTCGTCCGCGAGCGGCAGCGGCTGCCAGACGTCGCCGACGAGGTTGACCGCTTCCGGGTTCAGCCGGGCTGCCCGGCGCAGCGCGAACTTGGAGATGTCCAGGCCCACGGCGGCCGCCGGGACGCGGTCCAGCAGGCCGCGCAGGTAGTGCCCGGTGCCGGTGCCGGCGTCGAGCACGGTCGCCCCGGCACCGGCGAGGAACGGCGCGGCGAGGAACGGCGCGGCGAGGTCGGCGACGGCGTCGGCCAGGCCCCGGTAGTGCCCGGCCGAGAGGAAGTCGAAGCGCGCCGCGACCATGTCCGCGGAGTCCGCCTCGAACACGGTGCCCTTCCCGGTCAGGAAGTTGAAGTAGCCCTGTTTGGCGGCGTCGAAACTGTGCCCGGCGGGGCAAACGAGGGTGCGTTGGCTGCTGCCCGCCGCGAACGGGCTCCGGCATACGGGGCACACGAGGGCAGCGAGGGAGGCGGCGGGCATAGAGTCCATCGTAGGCCCGGACCGTCCCGGTCCATCCCGTGGCCTCCGGGCAGCGCCGCGCCGGTGTGAGGCATTTCACGTCGCGGGCTGCAGCGGCTAGGCTCGCACTCGTGAAATCCGAACATCTGCCCCTGCTCAAGTCCGTTTCGGCGCCGGCCGTGCACCCTGACGGTTCCCGGGCCGTTGTGTCCGTGGTCCGCCCCGATTTCGACGCCGACGCCTACGTGGGCCAGCTCTGGACCGTGCCGGTGGATCCGGCATTGCGGCCACGCCGGCTGACCCGCGGCTTCCGCGATACCGCCCCGGACTTTTCCCCGGACGGCGAGGTACTGGCGTTCCTCCGCGCGGCGCCCGGCGGCAAACCGCAGCTGCACGTCGTCGAGGCCGGTGGCGGGGAGCCCCTAACGGTGACGGACGCGCCGCTCGGCGTGAGCGCCTTCACCTGGTCTCCGGACTCCCGGAGCATCGTCTTCGGCGCCCGGACGCCCGAGGACGGCCGCTACGGCACGGTGGACGGGGTCTCCGCCGGCGGCGAGGACGCCCGCCTGATCACGGATTACCAGTACCGGATGAACGGCGTCGGCTACACGGCGGACAAACCGCTGCAGCTGTTCGTCGTCGAGGTCCCGTCCCTGGACGAGGAACCCGCCGTGGCCCCGGCCGGCCGGGCCCTGAAGGCGGCCGCGTCCGCCGACGGCGGCAAAGTGACCGGCGGCAAAACGGCCGGGCGAACTCCGGAGGCACGCCAGCTGACCACGGCAGCGACCGACCACAACGGCGCCAGCTTCAGCACCGATGGCGGCGCCGTGTACTTCACCGCCGCCCTGCACGAGGGCAGCGATAACGACCTGGTCAGCGGGATCTACCGGCTGCCGCTGCCCGCTGGGGACGGAACTGAGGCAACCGGTGGAGCCGCCCCGGAAGAGGTGGCCCTCGCCGGTACGGCCCGGCTGTCAGTCTCGGCCGTCCGCCAGAGCCGGAACGGCCGGTGGCTTTACTTCACGGCACAGGATCTCGGCGCCTCGGGCCAGGACTTCGTGGCCCGCAACACGGCGCTCTTCGTTATGCCTGCCGGCGGCGGGGACCCGGTCGCGCTCAGCGACGTGGAGACCATGGACCTGGCCGGCGGGCTGGAGCCGGCCGGCGCGAACGGGGTCCTCGTCCTGAACAACGCGCGCGGCAACATGGAGCTGCTGGAGTTCGGCCCCGCGGGGGTGCGGAGCACCCTGCTGGACGGCGACCGGGTGGTCACGGCCGCGGCCGAACGCGCCGGAGCGGTGCTGCTGAGCTTCAGCGACGCCGCGACCGCCGGGGACGTCGCGGTCCTCGACGCAGGCGGGCTCCGGGTGTTGACCGACTTCTCGGCGCCGCTGCGGGCCGACGCCGGCGTCTTGGTCCCGCAGGAGCTCACGTTCGCTTCGCCCGACGGCTACCCGGTGCACGGCTGGCTCGTCGCGCCCGCGGGGGAGGGGCCGCATCCGGTGCTGCTCAACATCCACGGCGGCCCGTTCGCGCAGTTCACCGGGGCGCTCTTCGACGAGGCCCAGGTGTACGCCGCCGCCGGTTATGCCGTGCTGATGTGCAATCCGCGCGGCTCCGCCGGGTACGGACAGGCCCACGGCCGCGCCATCAAGGAGCGCATGGGAACCGTGGACATGCAGGACGTGCTGGCGTTCCTGGACGGGGCACTGGAAAAGTTCGAAGAGCTCGACGGCGATGCCCTGGGCATCATGGGCGGTTCCTACGGGGGCTACCTGACGGCCTGGACCATCAGCCACGACCACCGTTTCAAGGCCGCCATCGTGGAGCGCGGCTACCTGGATCCGGTGAGCTTCACGGGCTCCTCGGACATCGGCTGGTTCTTCGGCGGCGAGTACACCGGCCGCTCGGCCGAGCAGATGGCAGCGCAAAGCCCGATGGCCCGGGTGGAGCACGTCCGAACGCCCACCCTGGTCATCCACAGCGAGGAGGACCTGCGCTGCCCGGTGGAACAGGGCCAGCGCTATTTCACCGCGCTCAAGCAGCTGGGTGTGGAGGCCGCGTTCCTGGTCTTCCCGGGCGAGAACCATGAACTTTCCCGCTCCGGAACCCCGCACCACCGCCGGCAGCGCTTCGACCAGATCCTGCAGTGGTGGTCCCGCCACCTTCCGACGGCGGCCAACCCGGCGCCGCAGGATGGCGCGGTGGCCGCGGCACCCGCGGCACCTCCCGCCGGCTAGCTTTCGGGGTCGTCCGGCAGGAACCCCAGTTCCTGCCGGGCGTGGCTGATGTCCGGCTGGGCCCAGCGGGCGGAATATTCGGCGTTGTTACTGAGGGAACGCAGCTCAGCCCGGTCCAGGTACAAGACGCCGTGCACATGGTCGGTCTCGTGTTGCACAATGCGGGCCTGCCAGCCGGTGAAATCCCGCTGCTGCACTGTTCCGTCCAACGCGGTGAAGTCCAGGCGCACGGATTCGGGCCGCAGCACAGCGGCCTGCAGGCCGTTCAGGGACAGGCAACCCTCGTAAAACGCCTTCTTGGCCGTGCCCAGTGGCTCGTAGCGCGGGTTCAGCATGGCGAAGAACGGCAGTGGCTCACGGCCGCGGGCCTCCGCAACGTCGGGGTCGACGTCGAACCTGTCCTCCAGGACGGCCAACTGCAGCGGGATTCCCAGTTGCGGGGCGGCGAGTCCGACGCCGGGCGCCTTGTGCATGACCCGGCGCATCAGGTCGACCAGCCGGCCAAGCTCGGCGTCGTCGAGCTGGCCGGTGAACGGAACGGCCTGCTGGCGGAGGACCGGGTGCCCCACCTGGACGATGGGCGGGAGCACCCCGGCGTTCAGGAGCTGCTCGACTGCCTCCTGGATGGCTTCGTCGCTGGTTTCGGCGGTGGGGGCGGAGTAGCTTGCGTCGTTCCTGGCGTCTGCGGACATGGCACCAGACTACTGGCGTCCGCACGCAGACGTGACGAAATCGTAGATCCGGCCCCGCAGTTGCGCACCCGCGTCGACCTTCAGCACCCCCTCCCGGCCCGCGACCGTGACGTGTAGCGGGATCAGCGTGCCCACCTTGTCCTCCGCCACGGCGTGCGGGTCGCACCGGGCCGGACGGATGCCGAGCCGCAGCTCGCGCACCGGGCCGGCGGCGTCGATCCGCAGCCCGCTGGGCCACGGCGCGCTGCGGTCCTCCTCCAGGAGTGTGGTACCGCCGATGCTGTTGATCGTCAGTGCCCGGTCCGGGGGTTCACCGGCCGGGTGACGCGGGGTGATGACCAGATGCAGCACGGCGGTCCGGGCATCCGGGGACAGTTCCGGCTCGGGACCGAACCGGAATTCGGCCACTTCGGCGGCCGCCTGGGCCACGCACATTTCGCTGTTGTTCCGTGGCAGCACACCAAAGGGGTCGGTGGCCTTGGTCGTGACCGTTCGTCCCGGAGCGCCGGCGGCGGGAGCGAGCAGCACTTCGACGACGGCGGCCGGCGGGTCTGCTGCGGCGTCCGGCTGCGGGGCCTGATCGGGGCAGGACGCAGCCGGGAGCCGGGCGGGCAGGCTCTTCGTCTGGCCCGGCGGCAGTTCCGTCCCGGCGTCCGCCGCGCTCCAGCTAATCGCGGAAGCAAAGAGCTGACTCCGCAGCCCGGCCGCGAGAACGGTGATCGGCTCGCCGGTGGTGTTGGTCAGCTGGATCTCGATAATCTGCCGGCTGTAGTTGTCACGGAACTGGCTGATTTCCGCCGTCAGCGGCCCGGCCCCGGACGTCGACGGCGCCGTTGCGCCCCCGGGACCGGTTGTGCCCGGCCCGGTGCTGCAGGACGCCGCCGCCATCAGGACCAGCACGACGGCGGGCCACCGTAGCTGCGCGGGGAGGCTGACCATGCGGTCAGTCTAGGCCGTGCCGCGGCGGCGGGCAGCGGCGTGGACCCCGAGGGCCGGCTGCCCCCTGAAGGGTAGTCTCAGTCCATGACTTCACCGATACCCGTGGACGTTGTGCTGGGCCTGTTGCGCGCCATCGAGGCCGGCGGCGGCGCCGAGGCGATTGCTCCGTTCCTAGCCGAAGAATACGTCCTGACCGAGGCGCCCCATCTGCTGGCGCCTGAGGGTTCGACCCGCACCCGTGCCCAGGTCCTGGACGGTGCCGAGCACAGCGGCGAGATCGTCTCCGGCCAGCACTTTGAGGTGCGGCGCAGCACCTGCGCGGGCGGCCGGGTGGTCGTGGAGGCCGACTGGTCCGCGACCGTGCTGATGGACCTGCCACACTGGGACCGAGGCAATGAAATCCGTGCCAGGACCGCCTCGGTGTTCGAGGTTCGGGACGGCCGGATCACCAGCCAGCAGAGCTACGACTGCTACTACATGCCGCGTTAGCGGGTGTGGCGCCAACGCCGGCGGCGCCTACTGCATGGTGAAGCGGCGGGCCACGAGCCGGTTCGCGGCCGGGACCGCGGCCACGGCCGCAATGGCGGCGTTGCGGGCGGCCAGCAGACCTCCGTGCAGCGGCCGGCCCAACGCCATGTTAATCTCCGACTGCCGTACCGCGCGCGCCGCCTGGCGCATCCGGCTCCGTTCGAATGCCGCCAGACCGGTCCGGTTTCCGGCCAGGACGGCCGGCACCAGGGGTGCCAGAAGCAGGGCGTCGAGCCAGCCCAGGCTCATTCCCTGGCCCCCGATCGGGCTGATTTCGTGTGCCGCGTCGCCGACCAGGATGCCGCGGCCGTACACCATGCGGCGGGCCAGTCGGGAGCGGACGCCGAAGCCGCTGAGCATGCTGTTGCTGCCCGTGTCGACGTCGATGCCGGTCCGCCGCCGGACCTCCCGGGCGAGCCATCCGGCGTCGAGATTTGCGTTGGCACCGTCCACGCCGTCGTCCGCTCCGGCCGTACCGTCCGCATCCAGCCGGACCACCCAGCGCCGCCGCTGACCGGGCAGCGGAAACGACTCCACGATGCCGCCGCCGGCCAGGAAGAGTGCGGCATCGGGGCCGAACGCGGTGCCGTCGTCAAAGTCGCCCATAAGATAGCGGTCCGGGTAGTCCCGGCGCCGCAGCGGGGCGCCCAGGGCAGCCCGGGAAGCGGAACGGACCCCGTCGGCGGCGATCACGAGTGACGCGGCGATCCGCTCGTTCTCTCCGGCGGCGCAGGCCGCAACCGTGACGTGGCCGCCGTCGTCGTGCAGTCCCGTCACGCGTACGCCGCGGCGCAAAGCCGTGGGATCGAGCCCACGCACCCGTTCCTCGAGGACGGACTCGGTGGAATTCTGCGGCAGCGACAGGACAAACGGGAACCGCTCGGACACCCCGGCAAAGGACATTTTGGCCAGGATCGAGCCGCCGCTGAGGGCCAGGCCGCGCCGGATCGGCACGCCGCGGCGCACGAGTTCCTGGTCCACCCCGATCCGGCCGAGGGCCTCCAGCGCCGGCGGGTGGATGCCGATGGCCCGGGAGTGCGGTTCCGGCCCGGTCCGCTGTTCGAGCACCGTGACGGTGAGGCCCCGCTGCAGCAGCAGCGCCGCCATAAAGAGGCCCACCGGGCCACCGCCGATGATGACGACGTCGCTCACGCGCTGTCTCCGCCGCGGCGCCCGGGTGGCTTAGCCAGGATGAGCAGATTGCGGAAGGGGGAGCGGGGCTGCACGGTCCAGCCCGGGGGAGCGGCGGCGCGCAGTTCGGCGCCGGTGTAGCTGCGCCGGATCGAGGTGAGGCCGTCCTGCCTGATATAGGACCCGTAGAACGGCAGTGCGGCGGCCCAGAACAGCGCGTAGGCCGCCGCGCTGCGGCGGAGGTCGTTGTGAATGACCGTGCCGGCGCTCAGCGCCGCTGATTCGGCGAGGAAGCCGGCCAGTTCCGCCGGTGCCAGGTGGTGCAGCACATGGTTGGACACCACGACGTCGAAGCGCGCACCTTCGCCGAGCAGTTCCGCCGTGTTCCGCCGGCGCCGGAATGTCACGCCGGCTCGATTCCGCCGGCGCGCGGCGAACGCGGCGGCGCGCTCGTCCGGGTCGATCGCCGTGATCTGAAGCCGCAGCCCGTCCCGGGCCGCCCACTTCGAGAGCATTATCGGAACGTCGCCGCCGCCGCTGCCGATGTCGAGCAGAGTAGTGAGGGATTCCTTGGAGAGCAGCGGCCGGAGCTCCCGGCGGTAGATGCCCCTCCAGCCGGACACGGCCCGGTTGACCAGGGCGAACTGGGCGTAGGTCCGCTCCAGCCGGATCGGATCACAGTCGGGCCGGTCCATCTCCTCGACGGCGTCCAGGGCCCGGGTTCGCAGCGGGACCATGGCTCCGGGACTCAGGCGAGGGCCTGTTCCGCCCGGGGCACACCTGGCCGCTCCTGCCCGGCGTCGGGCGCCGGCGGCCGTGGTGCCGTGATCTTGGTGAAGAGTGCCGTTTCAACTGTCAGCCCCGGTCCGAACGCCATCGAGCAGATGCGTTCACCGTCGTCGTCGCCGGCACCGCCCGTTCCGGCGGTTCCGCCGCTGAAGTCGCCGTCGGCGGCGGGGAGGTCGAGAATGTGCCGGATCACGAAGAGGACTGTGGCGCTGCTCATGTTCCCGTAGTTCCGGAGGGTTTCCCGTGCCGGCACCAGCTGTTCGTCGCTGAGCTCCAGCCGGGACTGCACCTTGTCCAGGATGCTGCGGCCGCCGGGGTGGATGGCCCAGTGCCGGATGTCGCGGTACGGGAGTCCGATCAGGGACGCATCCCGGGACAACAGCGGTTCCAGGGCGCCGATGATGTGGTCGTCGATGATGTGCGGGACGTAGGTGCCCAGGACCATCTCAAAGCCTTCGTCGCCGATGTTCCACGCCATGGCTTCCTCGCCCACCGGCGTCAGGACCGTCTCGAAGTGGTCCAGGGTCATGAGCGCGGGCTGGTCCGGCAGCTGGCGGGCGCTGATGACGGCGGCCGCCGCGCCGTCGGCGAAGAGGGCGGATCCCATGATGGTGTCCGGGTCGTTGGATGTCCGGACGTGGAGGGAACAGAGTTCGGCGCAGACCACCAGCACCACGGCGTCGGGGTCCGCGTCGCAGAAGGATTTCGCGGCCCGCAGCGCCGGGAAAGCCGCGTAGCAGCCCATGAACCCGAGGTGGTAGCGCTGGACCGCAGGGTTCAGCCCGAGCGCCCGGACAATCTTGTAGTCCGGTCCTGGGTTGAAGAAGCCGGTACAGGAAACCGTCACCAGGTGCGTGATCTCACCGCGGTCTAGGCCCTTGCAGGCGTCCACCGCCTTTTCCGCGGCTTCGATGAAGAGCTTGGTCGCCTCGGAGGCGAAGATGTCGTTCCGGATCTTGGTGCTGGGACTCAGCAGCAGGCCGGTGGCGGGGTCGAAGAACTGCGGATCCTCCGCCCGGCTGCCGGTGGTCAGTTCCCCTACGGCGGTGTAGCGGGTGTCGATGGCGGCGGAGTCAAAGCAGGTGCTGACCAGTCGGGAGCCGAGGCGGCTGAGCCCCGGCTGGGCGGCGAAGACGTCGCGGGCCTCGGACTGGATCAGTACGGTGGGCGGGACTGCAGTTTCCAGGGACCTCAGGTAGACCGTCATGGTTCATTCTCAGTGAGCCTGCCGGATATGACAATGGATTTTCGACGGCGTCCCCGCGCCTGGCGGGACTGCCGGAGGATTAGCCCACCGACTGTTCTAAGCTGTTCCCATTGAGCCAGCCGATGCCGCCGCCACCGCGGCGAAGGCCCGCCTGACAGAGGGAGACACGATGAGCACGGCCACGAGCACCGGCACGGACGCGCAGCCGGCTGCGCTGCACGTCGCCGACAGCCACGATCTAATCCGGGTGCAGGGAGCGCGGGAAAACAACCTCAAGGACGTCAGCATCGAGATTCCGAAGCGCCGGCTGACGGTGTTCACCGGCGTTTCCGGCTCGGGGAAGAGCTCGCTGGTGTTCGCCACGATCGCGGCCGAGTCGCAGCGGATGATCAACGAAACCTACAGCGCCTTTGTGCAGGGCTTTATGCCGAACCTGGCGCGTCCCGACGTCGACCTCCTGGAGGGGCTTACGACGGCGATCATCGTCGACCAGGAACGAATGGGCGCGAACCCGCGCTCCACGGTCGGCACCGCCACCGACGCCAACGCCATGCTGCGCATCCTCTTCAGCCGGCTCGGCACGCCGCAGGTGGGTCCGCCCACGGCCTTCTCCTTCAATGTCCCCACCCGGAAGGCCAGCGGCGTGATGAGCACCGAGAAGGCCGGCGGCAGGGTGGAGAAGAGCGTGGTCCAGAACGCCATCTACCTTGGCGGAATGTGCCCGCGGTGCGAGGGAATGGGATCGGTCTCCGACTTCGACCTCACGGCGCTCTATGACGAGAGCAAGTCGCTGGCGGGGGGTGCCCTGACGGTCCCGGGCTACAGCATGGACGGCTG
Organism: Arthrobacter sp. SlRoot2-15; assembly: GCF_059739345.1. NCBI lineage: Bacteria > Bacillati > Actinomycetota > Actinomycetes > Micrococcales > Micrococcaceae > Arthrobacter > Arthrobacter sp. SlRoot2-15. The sequence goes on along the minus strand of NZ_AP046058.1, from coordinate 12,726 downwards.
GTACGGGCGCATCTTCAGCGGCGCCGGCTTCGACATGGACAAGCCGATCGCGAAGTACACCAAGAAGGAAATGCACGACCTGCTCTACAAGGAGCCGACCAAGATCAAGGTCGAGGGCATCAACCTCACCTATGAGGGCCTGATCCCGAAGATCCAGAAATCAATGCTTTCCAAGGACGTGGAGGCGATGCAGCCCCACATCCGGGCCTTCGTGGACCGGGCCATCACCTTCCAGCCCTGCCCCGAGTGCGAGGGCACCAGGCTCAGCAAGGAGGCGCGGTCCTCGAAGATTCAGGGAAAGAACATCGCCGAACTGTGCCAGATGCAGATCAGCGACCTGGCCGCGTGGATCCGCGGGCTCAACGAGCCCTCAGTCGAGCCGCTCCTCAAAGGGCTGCGGCACCTGCTCGATTCGTTCGCCGAGATCGGCCTGGGTTACCTTTCGCTGGACCGGCCGGCGGGGACTCTGTCCGGGGGAGAGGCGCAGCGCACCAAGATGATCCGGCACCTGGGCTCATCCCTGACCGACATCACCTACGTCTTTGACGAACCGACGATTGGCCTGCACCCCCACGACATCGAGCGGATGAACCAGCTGCTGCTGCAACTCCGGGACAAGGGCAACACGGTGCTCGTCGTCGAGCACAAGCCGGAGACCATTGTCATCGCCGACCACGTTGTTGACCTGGGTCCCGGCGCGGGCAGCGCGGGCGGCAGTGTCTGCTTCGAGGGAAGCGTGGCGGGCCTGCGGTCCAGCAGCACCATCACCGGCCACCACCTGGACGACCGAGCGGCGGTCAAGGAGACGGTGCGCACGCCGTCGGGCGCCCTTGAGGTGCGCGGTGCGACGACCAACAACCTCCGGGACGTCGACGTCGATATCCCGCTGGGCGTGCTGTGTGTGCTGACGGGCGTGGCCGGATCCGGGAAGAGCTCGCTGATCCAGGGCTCGGTGGCCGGCCGGGACGGTGTGGTGCTGATCGACCAGGGCGCCATCAAGGGTTCACGGCGCAGCAACCCGGCCACGTACACGGGCCTGCTTGAGCCGATCCGCAAGGCGTTCGCGAAAGCCAACGGCGTGAAGCCGGCGCTGTTCAGCTCCAACTCCGAAGGGGCCTGCCCCACCTGCAACGGCGCCGGCGTCATCTTCACCGAGCTGGGCGTGATGGCCACCGTCGAATCCACCTGCGAGGACTGCGAGGGCCGCAGGTTCCTGGCGTCGGTGTTGGAGTACAAACTGGCCGGCCGCAACATCGCCGAGGTCCTGGCGATGTCGATGACCGAGGCTGAGCAGTTCTTCGGCGACGGCGAGGCCCGCACACCGGCCGCGCACAAGATCCTCGACCGGTTGGTGGACGTCGGCCTGGGCTACCTCAGCCTAGGGCAGCCGCTGACCACCCTCTCCGGCGGCGAGCGGCAACGGCTCAAGCTGGCCACCCAGATGGCCGAGAAGGGGGACGTCTACGTCCTCGACGAACCGACCACGGGCCTGCACCTGGCCGACGTCGCGAACCTGCTCGGGCTGCTGGACCGGTTGGTCGACGCCGGGAAGTCGGTGATCGTCATCGAGCACCACCAGGCGGTCATGGCGCACGCCGACTGGATCATCGACCTGGGCCCCGGCGCCGGGCACGACGGCGGCCGGATCATTTTCGAGGGCACGCCTGGGGACCTCGTCGCCGCGCGGTCCACGCTGACCGGGGAACATCTGGCGGCTTATGTGGGGGAGTGAAGGCCGTGGACCGAACACTTTTCCTGCCGGCGGGCCCGGGGGAGGACGGGCGATGCTCGTTCTCGCGATCGTCGCGTGGAGCGTCACTTTTCTGATCGCAGTACTGGGTATCAGCGCTGCTGCCACAGTGTGGTTCTACATGGAACCGGTGGTCGATTCGGTTCCGGATCCGGCGAGCTATTACGTCGCCGCCGCGGCCGGCTTTCTGGCGCTGCTCCTAAGCCTGACTGTCAGTGTGGGCGTGACGGTGCAGGCGGCTCGCTGCAGCCGGGGCCGGATTTACCAATCTGCCTGACCGTCATGATCCGGCGGCGAAGAAAAGCACCAATTATGGGTAATGTATTGTTTTGAACAATATTCCGTATTGAATAAGGAAATTTAGATTACTGCGCATGTGTGCGCAGGCGCCCAAATTCATCCTGATGAAAGGTCAACAATGGAGTCATGGAAGACCGACCGGGTGGGTTCGGCGATTGCGGGGGAGAATCCCACCGTGATGACCCGGCTGGACGGCGGTTTCGCGGTCATCGGCGACGTCCAGTGGCTTCCCGGCTACTCGGTGCTGGTCACAGACAAGCCCGGCGTGGACCGGCTGACCGATCTGCCGCGCGCCGAACGGATGGCCTATTTGAGCAGCGTCGACATTCTGGCCGAAGCTGTCGAAATTGCCTGCGCGGAATTGGATCCTGCATTCATTCGGGTCAATATCGAAATTCTTGGCAACAAAGACCCATTCCTGCACACGCATATCTGGCCGCGGTACCAATGGGAAGAACCCGAATTGCAGACCAAACCGGTGTGGCTGTACCCAGGAGCCAACTGGTCCGACCCGGCCACCGCGCTGAGCCCAGCACACGATCCCTACCGGTCCGCCATCACAGCGCAGATCAAGAACTTGTCGGTGTGAGTCAAAGCGACGACGACCCGAGGCCTGAGATTCTTCTCGACGTCGACTACGGGTATTCGTGGCCACTGTCCACAATCTTTTGGGATCCCAAGGATGTCCCCACTGGGAGCGAGAGCTTCCGGCACAGCTCAACGAGGATCTGAGGGCCTGGGCAAAGTTCTTCAACGATCATGCAAATCCAGAAACAGGAATGTTTGGCAGCGAGAAACTGCGCAAGCATTTTGACTTGGAGGGCGTCCGACTCCGAGACGCCCTCGAGGAAGTTCTGGGAAACAAGTATCGTTTCCGCCTCCGACTGTGGTTCTAAGGAACCCGCACGATGATCGCGTTTCAGGGCGACGTTTCCGGCCCTACCGGGACTGCTTGCGTAAAGCCGATAATCAACATTATGTCAAGTAACGTTTTTGAGTGAGCCCTCAGATAGATCACACCAACCCCCTACTGCGAGCGTTTCACTCCCTCGTCGCGGCGGACACGTCGACGCAGAGAATCCCCCTGTTGCCGTCCTGGTCGGCGATTACGGTGAGCGATGGCGCGTTGCTGTCGTCAACGACTGTTCCGCCCGCGGCGACGGCGGCGGCGATCCTTTGCCCGGCCACCTCGGGCGCCACATAGACCTCGATGTGGAACCGCTGGCTCGAGGTCCCGTGCCCGTGGGCGTCCCCGAACCACAGGTTCGGTACCCGTCCCGTGGCGTCGCGGATTTCGTCGCTGGGCGAACCGTGGCCCTGGGCTTCGGCGTTCCCGGTCAGCAGGACGGCCCACACCGGGGCGATGGTCGCGGAACTCGCCGTGTCGAGGCCGAACTCGATGTGGCTTACCGCAGCCGGGTCAGCTTCGACCTTGTGGGCGGCGGCGATCTCGGTTATCCGTCGCGCCAGGTCCACGTCCTGCTGGGTCACCCATTCGACGACGTGTTCGGCGCCCGCAGCGTCGCGGTAAATGGCGTCGTCCGTGCTCAGCTTGAGGTCTACGTACCCATTGCCGATTGACACGCGTGGGTGGTGTCCGAGCGCATCGCCCGCCTCCCCCACCGCCATGACGAACCGGGCGCCGGTGCTGAAGTCGTCGACGAGGTACCGGGCATGCAGTCCTTGGGCCAACTTGCGCCAGTCGGTCAGCTTGGCCTCGGCGATCTGGTCGCCCGTGAGCATGTCCATAGCCGGGGAGCCTACCAAGGTCAGGTCAATGTCGATACGGTTGTGTCCCGCTCCGGGCTGGCTGGGCGTGACCTCACTGGATCCAGGAGGAAATATGCGGCGGTGGCAAAGACCGAACCGCCGATGCACAGCAACGTCACCAGAATGGGCCCGGCAAATCCCGGGAGAAGGGAGCTAACGTTGACGACCACCGGGAACCACAGTGCAGCCCAGAGCACGACGCTGATCCAGCAGGCCCAGCGCCCACCTGCGGAGCAGCAGGAAAGCGCAGGCGCCAAGGACGGCGGCGAGCAGGCCGGCCGAGATTCCGATGAACGGGCCCCGCAGCACATCCCCGTCAATCGTTTGCCCGTGGGCTCTCAGAGTCGCCGCCGTTTGGGCAAAGCGGATCGAGCCGGCAATCACGATGGCGGAGCCGCCCAGGAAAAACATCAGATGGAGCGTCTGCATGGCCCTGTACACCGCGGCGCTACTCCCCCGCCGCTGCCTCCGATCCCCCGTCATGCCCCGACGGTACACCGCCGCAGCCCACCCGTCGATCGCCCGGGCGGCGGCGGTGGCAAAGACCGAACCGCCGCTGACCGCATGGTTGAAGGCAAGACGCTCCACAGCTAGCGTTGCGTGACGTGGAGACGACCTTCAGTGCTGAGTTGTTCGAGTGGCGTGGTCCTGCGCCGTTCTACTGGTTGACGCTGCCCGCGGACGTCGGTGACTACGTCCGGGCCGAGGCCGCGGCGGCCAGCTACGGCTGGGGCGCCATCCCGGTCTCCGTACGCATCGGCGGCACCGAATGGGAAACCTCGCTGCTGCCGCGCAACGGTGAATACGTGCTGCCGGTCAAGAAGGACGTCCGCACGCGGGAGCGGTTCGGCGACGGCGACACGGTGACGGTCGCCATGAGCGTGGCTCCCCGCGGCGGGCGGGCGGCCAACGGCACCGGCCCGACCGTATGAGGCGTTAGCACCGCTGCTCCTACCCGTCGAACGCCACCTCTGAGGTCTTGACGACCTCCGCGGTCCGCCCGGGAGCCGCCTGGTTTTCCCAGTAGAGGTTGGTGTGCGCAATAACCAGTTCAGGCGGCGGCGCACCCCAGGCCGAGAGGTCCTCAGTGCTGTGGGCATCGGCAACGAGGGTGACGTCATAGCCACGCACGAACGCGCCGTGGATCGTGGACCGGATGCATTCGTCCGTCTGCGCGCCCGCCACGAGGAGGCGCCCTACGCCGGCGGCGGCAAGGACCTCTTCCAGGTCGGTGTCCTCAAAGGAGTCGCCGAAGGACTTGTGCACCAGCGGCTCCGGTTCCTGCCGGGCCAGCTCCGGGACGTACTCCCAGGCCTCACTCCCCCGTTCCAACTGGGCGTCTGAATGCTGAACCCAGACAATCGGCACCGCGGCGTCGCGGGCCTTGTCCACCAGTTCCGCGATGTTTGCAATCACGGCGTCGCGCCGGTGCGCGCCCTCCACCACACCGTTTTGCACATCGATCACCATCAAGGCGGTGTTGGGTCGACCGGACAACGTTGTCATGGGCATCTCCTCAGGTTAGCTGCTTGTCTGTTCCGCGCCCCATGCTAGTCCGCAATGCTGCCCGGCTCCATGACTTGCGGAAGCTAGGCTGGAAGCATGCCAGCCACCACTCCCCCGCTGCCCCATTCGCCGTCGAGCACCCGCGCAGCGGTCCTCGCGGCGGCCGCCGACGCCCTCCTGATCCTGCTCTTCGCCGCGATCGGACGGGACGCCCACCAGCGCGGCGAGATCATTACCGGAGTCCTGGCGACCGCGTGGCCGTTCCTGGCCGGCGCCGCCGCGGCCTGGCTGGCTCTGCGGCTGTGGCGCGCGCCGCTCGCACTGTGGCCGGCCGGCGTCGCCGTCTGGCTCGGAACGGTGGCCGTCGGCATGCTGCTCCGGGCGCTCACCGGGCAGACCGTGGTCCTGCCGTTTGTGATCGTGGCACTGCTCAGCCTGGCGGTTTTCCTGCTCGGGTACCGGCTGCTGGCAGCGGCGGCCCGGCGGTTCCGGGCACGCCGCACGCGGGGCTGATGGACTAGGCTTGCAAGCACACGGCACTGCCCTCACGGGCCACTCATGACGCCGGCAACGGCGCACCAGATCCGAAAGGTCCCCACGTGATCACCGCTTTCGTCCTGATCAAGACTGACGCTTCCGCCATTCCGGAAACTGCAGAAAAAATCTCCGCGATTCCCGGCATCAGCGAGGTCTATTCGGTGACCGGCGAATGGGACCTGATCGCGATTGCGCGCGTGGCCAAGCATGAGGAGCTCGCCGACGTTATCGCGGACAAGCTCTCCAAGGTCCCTGCGGTGGTGCACACCACCACGCACATCGCGTTCCGTGCATACTCACAGCACGACCTCGACGCGGCGTTTGCCCTGGGCTTCGAACAGTAAGAAGCGCGTCAGTCGCGGGACAGCGCGACCCAGCGGTCCAGGACCGCGGCCGCGGCGCCGGACTCCACCGATTCCTCGGCCCGCTTCATCGCGGCGGCCATCCGTTCGGTGAGCGGGGCGGTCGCGTCCACGTCGAAGGAGACCAGGCCGGCCGCGGCGTTCAGCAGCGTGGCGTCGCGGGCGGGGCCGGGTTCTCCGGCCAGCACCGAACGGACGACGGCGGCGTTGGCCTCAGCGTTCCCGCCGCGCAGTTCCTCGACGGTCGCCTGCCGGATCCCCAGCTCGCGCGGGTCGAAGACTTCCTCCGTCACCTGCCCACCGCGGATTTCCCAGATCCGGGACGGCCCCGTGGTGGTCAGCTCATCCAGCCCGTCGTCGCCCCGGAAGACGAGTCCGCGGCTGCCGCGCTGCGCGAGCACCCCGGCCACCAGCGGCGCCATCCGTTCGTTCGCGACGCCGACGGCGGACGCCTGGACGTGCGCCGGGTTGGTCATCGGCCCCAGGAAGTTGAAGGCCGTCGGGACGCCCAGCTCACGGCGGGCGACGGCGGCGTGCCGCATCGACGGGTGGAACACCTGGGCAAAGCAGAACGTGATGCCGGCTTCTTCCGCGTTCCTGGCTACCCGCGGAATGGGCAGGTCCAGCCGGACGCCCAGAGCTTCCAGGACATCCGCGGATCCCGACGTCGACGACGCTGCGCGGCCCCCGTGCTTGACCACCTTGGCGCCTGCCCCGGCCGAGACGAGGGCCGCCATAGTGGAGATGTTTACGGTGTTCAACTGGTCCCCGCCGGTGCCCACGATGTCCAGCTTTTCGCCCGCGATCTCGATCGGATTGGCGGAGTCAATCATCGCCTCAACCAAGCCGGAGAGCTCCTCCACGGTCTCTCCCTTGGCGCGCAGCGCCACCAGGAAGCCGGCCACCTGGGCCGGGGTCGCTTCGCCGGACATGATCGAATTCATGGCCCACTCGGTGTCCCCGGCCGTGAGGTTGCTGCCGTTGATGAGGGCGCCGATGAGGCGCGGCCACGTCTTGCCTGCCGCCTGTGCTGATGCCTGAGAAGTCACGTTCTGATGCTATCGAGCCGCGGGCCGCAATGCCCAATGCGAAGGGGGCCGGGAACTTTTCCGCACGATTTCGCGGCTTTGTAGAAAAAGTCCTCCCGAAACGCGGTTTGCGTTGGGCAGGACGGACTTTTATAGACATAATGTCTATGTGACATCTGCGACCCATGCCCCCAGTACCCCGGCGCACCCGACGCTGAATCGCCCGAACATGGTTTCCGTTGGAACCGTTGTATGGCTGTCCAGTGAGTTGATGTTCTTCGCCGGTCTCTTTGCCATGTACTTCACACTCCGTTCGACGTCCGGACAGATGTGGGCCGAAGAGACAGCCAAGCTCAACTTCCCCTTTGCGCTCGTAAACACGATCGTCCTCGTGGCCAGTTCCTTTACTTGCCAGATGGGCGTCTTCGCCGCCGAACGGCTCCAGCCGCGCCGGCTCGGCGGTCCCCTGAGCTTTACCCGCTGGGGAATGAACGAGTGGTTCACGCTCACATTCATCATGGGTGCGTTCTTCGTGGCCGGCCAGGCGACCGAGTACGCCATGCTCGTCTCCGAGCACGTCTCACTCTCTTCCAACGCCTACGGCTCAGCGTTCTACATGACCACCGGGTTCCACGGCCTGCACGTTATCGGCGGCCTGATTGCCTTCCTGCTCATCATCGGACGCTCGTTCGCGGCAAAGAAGTTTGGGCACTTCGAGGCAACCTCCGCGATTGTCACCTCGTACTACTGGCACTTCGTCGACGTCGTGTGGATTGGCCTCTTCCTGGTCATCTACGTCCTCAAGTAGCCCCACTTGTCTCTCTTTCTACAAGAGATAGAATTTCAAGAAGTGGCTCCCGGAGCCAACGCAGGATCGAATAAAGGAACCACCACGTGAAGGCACTCTCGCAGAAGCGACGTCACCCACTGGCAGCAGTTGCACTGTTGCTGATGGGCCTCCTCATCACTGGTGGGCTGTACGCCGTTGCCACCACCGTCAACCAGGCCAAGGCCGACACCACGAGCTTCAGCGCAAGCGACGCAGAGGAGGGCGGCAAACTGTTCGCCGCCAACTGCGCCACCTGCCACGGCATGGGTGCCAGTGGCTCGCAGGCCGGACCGTCGCTCGTCGGCGTCGGCGCTGCCGCCGTTGACTTCCAGGTTGGCACCGGCCGTATGCCCATGCAGATGAACGGCCCGCAGGCTTACAAGAAGCCCGCCCAGTTCAACGAGGAGCAGACCCACCAGCTCGCGGCCTACGTCGCTTCGCTCGGCCCCGGCCCGTCGATCCCCGAGGCCGGTGTGCTCGACGAGAAGGGCGACGCCGCCAAGGGCGGCGAGCTGTTCCGCACCAACTGCGCCATGTGCCACAACGCTGCTGCCGCCGGCGGCGCGCTGACCCGGGGCAAGTTCGCCCCGGCCCTCGCCGACGTTTCCGGCAAGCACATCTACGAGGCCATGGTCACCGGCCCGCAGAACATGCCCGTCTTCTCCGACGCGAACGTCACCCCCGAAGGCAAGCGCGACATCATCACCTTCCTGAAGCAGATCGAAGCCAACGGCTCCCCCGGCGGCAATGACCTGGGCGCACTCGGCCCGGTCTCCGAAGGCCTGTTTGTTTGGATCGCCGGACTGGGCGTCATCATCGCCTTCACGATCTGGCTGACTTCGCGGACGTCCTAGGCGCCCCGCGGCACCCGTAAGAATTTTCTGCTGATCACTCAGCAGTTTGAATTGAAAACTAACTCGGCATTGGCCGAGACGAGAGAAGGATGAGGCGAATTATGGGCAACCATAGTGACGGCAGTCCGAGCCACTCGGGCACCGTAGCTACGGCTGGTCAGAATGAGGTGGAGAAGTTCCAGGATCCTGGAATTCCCCCGCATCGTTTGCGCCTGGCTGACACGGACCCGAGGGCCGCCAAGCGAGCGGAACGGCAGGTGGCCATCCTGTTCGGCGCCTCGGTCGTTGGCACCCTGATATTCCTGGTGGCGTACTTCGCCATCGATCTTGGAGCTGACTCCTCGATCGCCACCATCCGGCTGCAGAACACCTTGCTGGGCATCGGCACCGCCTTTGCCATGCTCGGTATCGGCACCGGCATCGTGCACTGGGCCAAGGCCCTTATGCCGGACCACGAAGTGTCGGAAGAGCGCCACGCCATCCGCACCGAAGAAGACCGTCTGGCCGCCGTCCGGATCGTCGACGACATCGTCGAGGAGACCGGCATCAAGCGCCGCCCGCTGATCCGCAACACCCTGCTGGGCGCCGTCGCGCTGGCTCCGCTGCCGGCCCTGGCCGTCTTCGGTGACCTGGGTCCGCGTCCGGACAACAAGCTGGCGCACACCATGTGGGCCCCAGTGGACGGCAAGACCAAGCGCCTCACCCGCGACCCGGATGGCACCCCCATCAAGGCCTCGGACGTCACCATCGGCTCGGCGTTCCACGTCATTCCGGAAGGCCTGAACGAACTCCACGAGGGCAAGCTGAACGAAAAGGCGAAGTCCGTCGTCCTGCTGATGCGCCTCAACCCGGAATCCCTCAAGCCCTCCCCGGGCCGCGAGGACTGGAGCTACAACGGCATCGTTGCGTACTCCAAGATCTGCACCCACGTTGGTTGCCCTGTTGCCCTGTACGAGCAGCAGACCCACCACCTGCTCTGCCCGTGCCACCAGTCCACCTTCGACCTGACCCAGGAATGCAAGGTTATCTTTGGCCCGGCCAGCCGGCCGCTCCCGCAGCTGCCCATCGCCGTCGACGACGAGGGTTACCTCTACGCCACGAGCGACTTCAAAGAACCTGTCGGACCTAGCTACTGGGAGCGTGATGAGCATGAGCGCAACATCAACAGCTGACACCCCCACCTTTGTCGCCAAGACCAAGGGCGGCCGCATTACCGATTTTGTTGACCAGCGTGTGGGCGGTTCCGGAATGCTCCGGGAATTCGGCCGCAAGGTCTTCCCGGACCACTGGTCCTTTATGTTCGGCGAAGTCGCGCTGTACTCCTTCGTGATCCTGCTGCTCTCCGGCACGTTCCTGACCTTCTTCTTCGACCCGTCGATGGCGGAAACCCACTACCAGGGTTCCTACCTGCCGCTGAAGAACGTCGAGATGTCGGTTGCTTACAACTCCTCGCTGAACATCTCCTTCGATGTCCGCGGCGGACTGTTCATGCGCCAGGTCCACCACTGGTCGGCCCTGCTGTTCGTGGCCTCGGTGTCCGTGCACATGCTGCGCGTTTTCTTCACCGGCGCCTTCCGCAAGCCCCGCGAAATGAACTGGGTGGTGGGCAGCGTCCTGCTCATCCTGGCCATGGCCGCCGGCTTCACCGGCTACTCGCTCCCCGATGACCTGCTCTCCGGCAACGGCCTGCGCATCATCGACGGCGTGATCAAGTCCATCCCGGTGATCGGCACGTACATCTCGTTCTTCCTCTTCGGCGGAGAATTCCCCGGCACCGCCATCATCGGCCGCCTGTACATGCTCCACATCCTGCTGGTTCCCGCGCTGATCCTCCTGATGATCGCCGTGCACCTCTTTATGGTGGTCGTGCACAAGCACACCCAGTACCCCGGCCCGGGACGCAACGACGGCAACGTCGTCGGCTACCCCCTCGGCCCGGTCTACGCGGCGAAGGCCGGCGGCTTCTTCTTCATCGTCTTCGGTGTCATCGCCCTGATGGCCGGCTTCTTCACGATCAACCCGATCTGGAACTACGGTCCGTACGACCCCTCCCCCGTCTCCGCAGGTACCCAGCCTGACTGGTACATCGGCTTTGTTGACGGCGCCCTGCGCCTGATGCCGGGCACCTTCGGCAACTGGCACGTCGAGCAGGTCTGGTTCGGCCACGTCTTCACCTTCAACGTGCTGCTGCCGGCCCTGGTCCCGGCGGGCATCCTGTTCACCGTGATGTTCACCTACCCGTGGATCGAACGCTGGATCACCAAGGACGACCGCGAGCACCACGTCCTGGACCGTCCCCGCAACGCGCCGACCCGTACGGCGATCGGCATGGCCGGCTTCGTCTGGTACTGCGTGATGTGGGCAGCAGCAGGTTCCGACCTCATCGCCACGCACTTCCACGTGGCCCTGAACGACGTCACCTACTGGCTGCGCGCACTGTTCTTCATCGGCCCGGTCATCGCGTTCATCGTCACGAAGCGCGTCGCCCTGGCCCTGCAGCGCAAGGACCGCGAAATCGCTCTCCACGGCCGCGAAACCGGCCGCATCGTGCGCCTGCCGCACGGCGAGTTCATCGAGGTCCACGCGCCGCTGGACGAATACAAGCGCTACAAGCTGGTCGGCTTCGAATCCCCGTCGCCGCTCCCGGCGGAGCCGAACAGCCACGGCATCGTGGACCGTAAAGAGAAGCGCCGTGCGCTGCTCTCCAAGTGGTTCTTCGAGGACCGGGTTGCCCCGGCAACCCCGGCCGAGCTCGCGGCGGCCCACGGCCACCACGGTGAGCACGAGGCTGTTGCCCCGGCTGCGGAGCAGAAGAGCCTCAGCCACTAGCCTCCGGCGCTAGCCAACAGAAAGGCCCGGTCCAATTGGACCGGGCCTTTCTGTGTCCCCGCGCACCGGCAGACAGCAACGCGGGGTCACTCCGCGCCCATCCCGAGGGTCAACATGGGCGCGGAGCGACCCGGGCGTTGCTGGTCAGGCGCGGTAGCCGGTGGCGTAGTTGCGGGTGGGGCGCACACCGGGCCGCTGCAGGGGCACCCAGAGCTTGTACCGGTCGGCCCGGTAGTAGGAGACCGAGTAGTCAACCATGGCCCTGGCGACGAAGGCGTGCCGCTGGATCTTCAGCAGCGGCGAGCCCACCTCGACGTTGAGCAGCCGGGCCGTCGACGGCGACGCCGCCGTCGCCTCGATCATGTCCTCGCCCCACTCCATCACCAGCCCGTAGCGTTCGCTCAGCACGTTGTAGAGCGACGTCGGCGGCTCCCCGTCGAGCAGGCCCGGCACACGGTGCGCGGGGATGAAGTTCTCGTCGACGCTCATCGGCTCGTTGTCCGCCAGCAGGAGGCGCCGGAAGCGCACCAGCGGCGTCCCCTCCTCGAGCTGCAGCTCGCGGGCCAGGAAGGCGCTGGCGTTGATCTGTTCGAAGCTGAGCACCTTGGCGGCCGGGACCATGCCGCGGCGCTGCATCTCCTCGCTGTAGGAGGTGAGTTTGACCTGCAGGTCCAGTTTCGGTTTACGCACAAACGTGCCGAGGCCGACGACGCGTTCAATCACTTCCTCACCGACCAGGGCGTCGATCGCCTGGCGCACCGTCATCCGGGCGAGGCCGAACCGTTCGGAGAGGTCCCGTTCGGAGGGAAGGGCTGAGCCCGGCGGGCAGGAGCTGGCAATGTGCGCGCGCAGGATCTCGCGGAGCTGGACGTAGATGGGGACGCCGCTGTGCCGGTCGATCTCGCCGGCCATCCGCGCCGCGTTAGACCCCACGGCGAACCCTGCTGAAAACGTTCATACC